>NZ_SOBH01000002.1 GCF_004365635.1 Litoreibacter halocynthiae
AGGACGTGGAGGCCGCTAATGGCAGGGAAACCCTACAAGGGCCACAAGAAGGGGGCTGGGCGTCATGTCCAGCTTCCTGAGTGGCTTCAGGCGTCTGAGGCGTGGGCAACGCTTAGGCCCGGGCCTAGGGCGCTCTACATTGAGCTAAAGCGCCGCTTCAACGGATCGAACAACGGGCGCATCGTTCTGAGTCACAGGGATGGCGCAAACGCTCTCAATGTGAACCGCAACACCGTCGGACCTTGGTTTCAGGAATTAGAGCAGCGTGGCCTAATTCACATGACGCGAGCGCCGCACCTTGGCCCGTCCGGTATCGGCAAGGCGTCCGTTTGGGCGCTCGATGAATTGCCAACGGATAGCATGAAGCCAGCTCGAAAGGCGTTCATGGCGTGGAGGCAAAAACAAAACCCCCGCACAAAAAACAGGACACCCCGTCCTAGTGACTATGACAGTGGGCAGTCCAAACAGGGGCAAGCAGGAGTAACCGTCCTAAAAATTGTGACGCGTTAGGCGAAATCTCGTTTCAGCGCGTCCCAAAAAACAGGACATATATACATCTAGCCATAGGCAGGACCGAATGAGCAAAGAACCAACGAAGTCAAACAGAGAGGCAAGTGTCTCCCTTGTTTGGAATGAAGACCAACGCAGCCTCTCAATTGAAGAGGTCGAAGGCTCAAGGGTCATATCAAAAGCCGTCGGCCACACTCAAACGGTGGCTGGTCTAATCAAACAGCTCGCCACCCTTGGCTCATATGGCAAAGCCGTGGACGAAGACGCGACCAACTTTGTTCTTGGCTATGTCGAAGCGATGAAGCCAAGGGACGCGACCGAGGCGTTATTGCTGGCACAGATGGGTGCAGCCCACCAAGCAACAATGATGATGGCGCGACGATTGAACCACGTCGAGAATATACCCCAACAGGATGCAGCAGAGCGCGCCTTGAACAAGCTGGCACGGACCTTCTCAACACAGGTCGAGACTTTGAAGCGATATCGCAGTACCGGGAAGCAAGTTGTGCGTGTCGAGCGTGTGAACGTCGAAAGCGGCGGACAGGCCATTGTGGGCGACGTGAGCCACGGGGGGAGGGCTGAACATGAAAAGTGACGGTAACCCCACAGACCCCACTCAGAGGCTCAGAGAAGCGCCCAGATGCCGCGCCATGGCCAAGAGTACCCGCCAACGCTGCAAGTGTCCTTCTAAGCGAGGGTGGAACGTCTGCCGCCTGCATGGCGCTGGCGGTGGTGCGCCTTCGGGTTCAAAGCATCCAAACTATCGGCACGGGATGCGCACGAAAGAGATGGATACTGTACGAAGCTTAACCGCAATTCTTGGCAAGTGTGCGCGGGACATGGTAGATGGCGTGAAATCGTCGACAATATCCTAGTAAAAGGCTGGGATTGTGAGAGAGAGCCAATGAAACGTATGCTAATCTTGGCAGCCATCGTCTCGATCTATGTCACCTCTGCATGTGCAGAAACTGTCTGCCTGAAGACAAAGCTGATCTACGATGGTAACGAGTACAAACGGGTCGAAGACATCTGTACGAGCGGTGAGCTTGTGGAGGTGCCGCGAGATTCCGCAGGAATGAGGCGGGCATTAGAAACCGACGCATCCAAAGAAAACAAAGCCAAGCGAAACAAGGCGCGCTGGGAGGAGTTCTTGTCTACTATGGATGACAAACCCGAAGATTGAACACTTCGTAACTTTAGCCGCCCTCTATACCGACTCTAACACGGGAATGAAGCCGCTAATGCGTACTGAATGAGTGTTCTTGCAGTTTCATGTCGTGTTGCTGGGTTCTCGTCTAGGTAGTTAACAACTACGTCGAGAATTTGCCCGTTTTCCGCGTTCGGAGGGATGCAAAACCCTAATGCAACGCTGGACTTTAGATCAAACTCTGATTGCGGGATTTTGTCAGGTGAAGTAGCGACCACCCCAACCAATGCTCCCCACTTCATAGCTTCGACCGAGCCGAAAATGAAGCCATAGCAAAACCCTTGCTGCACCTGTCCGGTCTGGTTGGTGCAAGCTGAGTAAATATCGTTACCTGTGAACGGTGCTGCGACAACGGGAGAACCTAAGGCAAGGCCTCCCAAAAATGCCACTGAGAGAATAATTCTCAATACACCCCCCTTTCCTGAATTTCGAAGCTAGAGCCTGCTAACCTACGCTGACACAGTCATTCAGTCACTGTCTAATGCATCTTTGAGAACCCCACCGCCTTCCCGAACCACCTGCATTTTCTCAGCAGGAAACGGACGAAGGAGCGCCAAGGCTTCATCAGAGGAGCCAGTCATCCAAGTCTCGTAATCTTCCGGCGCTAGGATAACGGGCATCCTATTAGGGTGAACAGGTCGGACAATCTCGTTTGCAGTGGTCGTGATAATTGTATGGGTTAGCAAGTTTAGTTTGTCTTCGGGAAGGCCCGGCTGCACTCCGCGCCACATTCCAGCAAATGCGAATGGTGGCCGCGCTTCATCGCCCTTCAATGCAAACCAATAGTTGGTAGCTGGATTCCGCCCCTTGGCTTCTCGAAAACTGGTCGCAGGGACCAAGCAACGGCGCTCCTGAAAGCTCCCCTTCCAGAACCCGCTGCTCGCTACTTTATCGGCGCGGGCGTTGTTCCAAGCGTCGGGCGAAATCGGCTTACCCGTTTTCTTGGACATCTTCGGCGTCAGGAAGCCCCAACTCATGTTTAACAATTCACGCTGGCCGTCGCCACTTAAGCGGACAACGGGGGCGTCATACTTAGGCCAAATCGCCGTGAGTGGTCGCGCGTTCCCCAGCCTATCGTTCTCTGGCTTCACATCGAACAACTGACGCATCGCCTCTGTCGCAGTCGTCGAGGAATACAGATTGCACATTCTATGCCTTCTCGTTTCGCCAAATCCACTTGGCAATTCTCTTCACAGGACGACGAACGGTCAAGTTTTCTAACTCTGAGACTAATGGGATGACGTAGGTAACGTTGAGATATTCGCTCGTTCTACATTTCGAGCAAGGGAAAGGTGGAACATGTAATTGATGGTCAGGCCCTACCACCTTCAACAAGTCATGCGCCCAATAGTTTACTGAGCGTCGGCAAAGGTTGCATCGCACAGTAAGCAACTGATTCAGATTAGCGGCATCGCGCATCCTACGGTTTCGGAATGGGTTAGACGATGGGCGGCTTGCGGGCATAGATTGCAATTTAGAACATGAAGTGAACACTCATCAAGGAAGTTCCTCGTACACCGAGGTACGTCCAAGTACACAAACCGTTTTATTAATCGCCTCTATAATATATCACCAGACAGAAAGATAAGGGTGGACTAAAGGGTGGTCTGAGATAGGGGACATCTACCTAACACTATGCAAATAATAACTTTTTTTATTTTATGTGGTGCGGTCGGAGGGACTCGAACCCTCACTCTTGTTACAGAACAGCGACCTCAACGCTGCGCGTCTACCAATTCCGCCACGACCGCAAAATCACAGGGGATGTGGGCGGCGTTCTAGCCTGCCCCCCCGCCCTTGTGAAGCGCAAAAACGCATCCATTGAAAAAGGCCGGAGATGCATCACATCTCCGGCCTCAAATTTACACTGGTAAGCGTCGCTTATGGCTCGACTTTGAAGATCGGCAAGGCCGACGCGGGCTGCACCTGGGGTAGGGCCTGCGCGTTGTTGCCACCCAACGTGAAGGACGCTTTGCGCAGCAGCGCGTTGCGCTCCGGCTGGCCCGGCGCGAAGACGGGGGTCGCCCCGTTCTCGATTGCGGTCAGCCCCATGTCATACCATGGCAGCGCCAGATCGGCGCGTTTGGATACGCCAAATCCTTGTGCCAGATGGTGGCCCATCAGCTCGCTATAGGCTTGCTCGCCCAATACCGACAGCAGCAGTGCCGATCCCAAAGCCACATCCATGTTGTCCGTACGGTATCCGACCGACAAACAGATTTTGGCGGTGCCGGACAGCTGAACCGGCGACATTCCGGAACCAAGCACAAATCCCGACACGTCTTGCAAGACAGCCGTATGTGGCTTCAACGACAGGGCTGCTACGTGCTCTTTCAACGCGGGCCCAAACCCTTCGCATTGCTGCGCGATCTGGTCTGGGGTGAAGCCTTGGATTTTGGCCGACAGTTGCTCGCCATCGGCGATGGCATAGGTCCGTGCAAGGCAGAACTGCTCGTTCAAGGCCAGATTGGCGTCCACCATTGTCGCGGTGGTCAAGAAGCCGCCATTGGTCGAGGTCAAAAGCGACACCTGATTGCAATGCGACGCCAGCGACACTGCGGTGGTTGTCCCCATAAAGCTAGGCAGTGATCCCGTCTGCGGGGTTCCCTCGGCGCCGGCAACGGCTGTGACCGTGGTTGTCGTCGTGGTTGTTCCACCCAAGACCTGCGGTTGCAGGACTTGCGGCTGCGGGGCCACGACAACCGTCGTAGCTGGCGCGGCCAAGGCGGCACCGGCGGTTGCAACGCCAGCCGCCTCGTTGCGGTAACGGGTCAAAAGACCGCGCGGGCCAGTCGGGCTTGCTGCGATCAGCTGCGTTGTTGCGACACCGCCCGCAAGCGCACGGTTGTAGCTTTGCAGCAGGAAGTTCTTTTCGTAATCGGTCAACTGTCCCGTCGCGGGGTAGCCCATATGCGCCTGATAGTTGGCGATGGCTGCGCGGGAGTTCCGGCCGAGCACACCGTCCGGCGTCCCTGCAGGGAAGCCGAAATAGTTTAGCGATGTCTGGATTTCGCGGCGTTCCTGACGCACGTAGGACGGAACCGTCGCGGTTCTCTTTTTGGTGTAGGTTTTTCTGCGGACAACCCGCTTTTGCTTGCCTGCGTTGCGCACGATCGCCGAGCCGACAACCCCTGCAACGATCCCGGCAGCGAAGTCACCACCATCCGCAGAGACGCGAGTCGCAGGCACCGTGATCAACGCCGCGGCAGCACAAGCCATTGTAATATTTTTGATAAACATGCATTTCCTCCTAATACGCAACTAAAACACTTTCCTTAGCGTAACATGCTGACCAAAGTTTGACCTAGAAAAAACGCGTTAAATCAGGCGAAAGCCTCAGGAGAAAAGCCAATACCATGGTGGAATGGATCACAAGTGACGGGTTAACGGACTATGCAGAGGCGGTTGCCTTCATGGAAAACCGTGCCAATGCGATCCATCTGGGTACAGCGTCTGAATGCATCTGGCTGGTGGAACACCCGCCACTCTACACTGCGGGCACCTCTGCAGATGTGGCCGATCTCGTGTCGCCCGACCGCTTTCCCGTGCACCAAACGCGGCGCGGCGGCCAGTACACCTATCACGGGCCCGGCCAGCGCGTGGCTTACGCCATGCTGGACCTGAACAAGCGGGGCCGTGATGTGCGGAAATACGTGCAGAATCTGGAAGCATGGGTCATCGCGACACTGGCGGAGTTCAACGTGACAGGCCATATCCGCGATGGCCGCGTCGGTGTCTGGGTCGAGCGTCCGGACAAACCGCTTCAACCGGACGGCACCTTGGCCGAGGACAAAGTGGCCGCCATCGGCGTGCGTCTGCGCAAGTGGGTCACATTTCACGGACTGTCGATCAATGTCGAGCCGGACCTTGAGCATTTCAGCGGCATCGTCCCTTGCGGGATCAGCCAGCACGGGGTGACGTCGCTGGTTGATTTGGGCCTACCCGTTACAATGGGCGATCTGGATGTCGCGTTGCGACAGCAGTTCGACACGGTATTCAACCATTAATCAGTCGACAGCTTCAGTGAAGGCGCTGGCGACCAAGCTCGCGGGAAAACAAGGCTTCCACCTCGTCGCGCGTCAGGGTTGGTCGCGCGGCGCTCGTGTCTTCGGGCAGCGCCATATGCGGGGCCGGCAGCAGGTTTGCCATCTGTTCAAGCAATTTCGTCATGCTATCTCTCCGTTTTGCTTTTCAGCCCCTGACTAAACACACGGAAGAAACGCGCCGAGAGTTTCATAAGAATGCGCATTTCTACGAAACTTCCATTAAGTCATTGTTGTAAAATGATTAAATCAGTAAGGCACACGGTGTCTCTGTAGGTTCACTTCGCTTTTGGGTTTGCTACCGCTTCGATCGTCCTACTTTGAAGGCGTGACATTGAAACCTCGCATTCCCCACGGCCCATACAATCACTGGCCTTAGAATTTTCTTTATGCAATCGTCAGACACACGTAGACGATGGAACCCTTTGATATGACTTCAAACTCTGACATCGAACACATGATCTCCCGTGTCGCTTTGGGCGACCGTTCGGCGTTCTCCGACCTGTATGATGCAACCAGCGCGAAACTTTTAGGCGTCGCGTTGCGTGTGTTGAAGAACAGGGCCAGCGCCGAGGACGTCTTGCAAGAGACATTCATGAAGGTCTGGCGATACGCAGATAGATATTCATCAAACGGAATGAGCCCAATGACTTGGCTAATCACCATCGCCCGCAACACAGCCATCGACCGGCTGAGGGCCACAAAGAACGATAGTGACGTCGCTGATGTGATGGACACGATGCCTGCGTCCGGCCCGACGCCGGAGCAATCCGCCGTGGCCTCCAGCGACGCGCGCCAGATTATGGGTTGCATGGAGCAGTTAGAGGCCGACAAGCGCGACGCCGTGCGCGGGGCCTATCTAGACGGGCTAAGCTATGCCGACCTTGCCGCGCGATTTGATGTGCCACTGAACACCATGCGCACTTGGTTGCGCCGCAGTTTAATCAGTCTTCGGGAGTGCATGGCCCAATGACCTCCGATCCCGAAACCCCGGAAGAAGATCGCGCCCTTGCCGCAGAATACGCTTTGCGTCTGCTTTCCAAGGACGAAGAAGCCGCGTTCGAGGCGCGAATGCTCGACGACCGACACCTTGAAGAATTGGTCGCCGAAACTGTGAACCAGTTCGCCCCGCTCGCGGATGAAATCGCCGAAGAAACGCCATCGCGTGCGGTCAAAGCCGCTTTGCTTGCCGACCTGTTCGGCGAGGCCCCTGCTGCGACCTCCCTTTGGGAACGGGTCGGGTTGTGGCGCGCTGCAAGCTTTGCCGCAACGGCTGCGGCGGCTGTGATGGCGGTCATGTTGATCACACAATCGGCCCCCGGCCCTGCCCCACAACTCCCCGCGGCCGAGCGCGGCGCGCTCTTTGTGTCGGAAATTGCGGCGGGCGATGACAGCCTACGGGTTCTGGCGGTCTATGACGCGGACACCGGCAGTGTGCAGGTCAATCGCACCGCAGGCTCTGCGGCACCGGATCGGGCGCTGGAGCTTTGGGCCATTGCGGGCGACAATCCACCTGTGTCTTTGGGTGTTCTGCCAGTGGGCCAGAAAGGCCAGCTGGTCTTGCCTGAAAACCTGCGCGGCGACGTTTCCAGCCTTGTGCTTGCCATCTCGGACGAACCGCTGGGCGGCTCCCCGACGGGTGCGCCGACTGGTGCAGTGCTGGCGGTTGGTCAGGTCACAGACATCTAGACCTGCGCAAATGGTCGGGTTTGCATCCGGCCATTCGCATAAAATGCGACATTTTGCGCGAGTTTCAGGTGGTTGAAACATTGCCCCTCCCGCCTATCGTCTCTAAAACAGCAGGATAAACATAAGGGGCGAGTCTGCCCCGATCTTCTTGCGGGGACCAACAGCCCTGCGCAAACGAGTGGAAACGGGAGAATCGCATGGCCGACGCCGCCATCCAGGAACATGACCACGACGAGCGGGGATTCTTCACCCGCTGGTTCATGTCCACAAACCATAAAGATATCGGGATCTTGTATCTCTTCACCGCCGGCCTGATGGGCTTGGTGTCTGTCCTCTTCACCGTCTACATGCGGATGGAGCTGATGGAGCCCGGCGTTCAATACATGTGTCTCGAAGGCGCACGTCTGACAGCTGCCGCTGTTGCTGACTGTACCCCGAACGGCCACCTCTGGAACGTGTTGATCACCGGCCACGGCATCTTGATGATGTTCTTCGTCGTGATCCCTGCCCTTTTCGGCGGCTTTGGTAACTACCTGATGCCATTGCAAATTGGCGCGCCTGACATGGCGTTTCCGCGCATGAACAACCTGTCCTACTGGATGTATGTGGCTGGCTGTTCGCTGGCCGTGGCATCCCTGCTAACGCCCGGCGGCAACGACCAGTTGGGCTCTGGTGTGGGCTGGGTGCTTTATGCGCCGCTCTCCACCTCCGAGGCCGGCATGTCCATGGACTTCGCCATTTTCGCGGTTCACCTCTCCGGTGCCTCCTCGATCCTTGGTGCGATCAACATGATCACCACCTTCCTGAACATGCGCACCCCCGGCATGACGCTGCACAAAGTGCCGCTATTCTCTTGGGCCATCTTCGTGACCGCATGGCTGATCCTTCTGTCCCTGCCCGTTCTGGCCGGTGCCATCACCATGCTGCTGACAGACCGGAACTTCGGCACCACCTTCTTCCAACCTGAAGGCGGCGGCGACCCGATCCTGTATCAGCACCTGCTGTGGTTCTTTGGCCACCCCGAAGTGTATATCATCATCGTTCCGGGCTTCGGCATCATCAGCCACATCATCGCGACCTTCTCCAAGAAGCCGGTCTTCGGTTACTTGCCGATGGTCTATGCGATGGTGGCAATCGGCGCGCTTGGCTTCGTCGTGTGGGCACACCACATGTATACAGTCGGCATGAGCCTGTCGCAGCAGTCTTACTTCATGATGGCCACTATGGTGATCGCGGTGCCAACCGGCATCAAGATCTTCTCGTGGATCGCCACTATGTGGGGCGGCTCGATCGAGCTGAAAACGCCAATGCTGTGGGCCTTCGGCTTCCTGTTCCTGTTCACCGTAGGTGGCGTGACGGGCATCGTACTGTCGCAGGCTGGCATCGACCGTGCCTATCACGACACCTACTATGTTGTGGCACACTTCCACTACGTGATGAGCCTTGGTGCCGTGTTCTGTATCTTCGCAGGCATCTACTTCTATCTGCCGAAGTTTTCGGGCCGCATGTATCCTGAATGGGCTGGCAAGCTGCACTTCTGGGCAATGTTCATCGGGGCTAACCTGACGTTCTTCCCGCAGCACTTCCTGGGCCGCCAAGGCATGCCACGTCGCTACATCGACTACCCGGACGCCTTCGCCTACTGGAACTATGTGTCGAGCTGGGGCGCGTTCCTGTCCTTCGCGTCGTTCATCTTCTTCATCGGCGTTCTGTTCTACACCCTGAAATGGGGCCGCAAGGTTACCGAGAACAACCCGTGGAACGAGTACGCAGACACGCTGGAATGGACCCTGCCCTGCCCACCACCAGAGCACACGTTCGAGATCCTGCCGAAACAGTCGGACTGGGACAAAGGCCATAGCCATTAACCGGCCATGCCAATCCAACGTATAAACCTGACAAAAGGGGCCTCGGATTATCCCGAGGCCCTTTCTACTTACGACGGCAGCGCGCCTGTCTACCGCGTTGTCCTCTGGCCCCACCGCTCCCTGCCCCGTGGCGGCTTCGTATTCTTCATCGCGATCACCTGCTTCATGCTGTCGATCCCGCTGCTACCCCTGATCGGCACCGCCGCTATCTGGGTCTTGCTGCCGTTTCTGGTCCTGACGGTCACCCTGCTCTGGGTCTTCATCATGCGCAGTTACCGCTCCGGCCAACTGGTAGAGGAGTTGAGCCTCTGGCCCGACCACATCACCCTTGTGCGCCGCGAGCCGGATGGCAGGCGGCAGGACTGGTCAACCAACCCATATTGGGTCGAGGTGATATCCCATGACAAACCCGTCGCCGCCTACCTAACCCTACGCGGTGGCCCGCGTGAGGTAGAGCTGGGCGCGTTCCTGACGCCCGAGGAGCGGCTCGAGCTGAAGGAAGAACTGGAGGAGAAGTTGCGGTTCTTGGCGGTTTAAACCGCTATTAACAGACTCGGGCCCCACGAATCTTACAACTCGTAATGGCGGCATCAACTTGAGCAAAGGCCTGCTGGATCGACTTGTCATCCAGCGCTTGAAGCCGGACTTGGAATACTTTTTCGACACCATTCTTGCACTTTACCTTCACAGTCCCGTTTTGCACCGGACCTTTGAATGAAAGCGTGACATCTACGGCTGGTGGGTTGGCAAGATTCCACGCGGTGCGCTTTGCAGAGGCTTGTCCGGCGGCATTCAAATGACCCTCCTTACCAAGGTTGACTTCGGCTTGGCGGAAAGCAGTTACCTTGGCGCTGCGGTCATAGATGGTTGCCGCAGGGAACTTTTTCCCTGCATGGCTGGGCCATATCTGAAATAGCTGCCCGTCGCCGGTGATCGCAATCGAAAGTCCAATCATAATAAAACTCCAATAAAATTTAACGATTTAATATCGGGAGTATGCCCCAAGCGGCACCAATTTCAAAACTTATCTGCACCTGCTGGCTGGCAACAATCAGCGCAGCCCCAAGCCTTCGCCTAAGCGGTTGATGTTAGAGACTTCTGCCGGATGACTGTTTGGGTTGGCTCGAACTGCCTTTACCCTGAGTAAAAGGACGCAAGTAAAAACCTGCGCCCATCCGAGCATCGCACATCTTGGAAATTAAGCCCGAACACAACGGACAACTAATCTGGGCGCATTGAGTGCCTTGACCATAAGCGTCATTGTGGAGCAGCTATGTTGAAGTCAGCTTGGCGAAGGCAGTCAGTTGGCGCGCCGATCCCGGCTAAACTTATACCAACAGGCAAACCTGAAACGTCCCTACCCCAACCGCGTCTTCACCATCGGGCCAACGGCGCCGAAATCCATCTGGCCTGTATATTTGCCCTTCAGCACGCCCATAACGCGGCCCATGTCGCGGATACTTTCGGCGCCCACGTCTTTGATCGCGGCATCAACTGCCGCTTCTGCTTCGGTGTCGGACAGTTGCGCGGGCAGGAAGTCCTCGATCACCTTGACCTCGGCCAATTCGCGCTCTGCCAGTTCCAGCCGCCCGCCCTCTTCATAGGCCCGCGCGCTTTCTTGGCGTTGCTTCACCATCTTGCCGAGAATCGCCAAAATCTCAGGGTCGCCGACGCTTTTGCCATCCACCCGCAGGGCGATATCCTGGTCTTTGATCGCCGCGTTGATCAGCCGCAAAGTGCCAAGACGCGCGGCGTCCTTGGCCTTCATAGCCTCTTTTAGCGCGTCAGTGATGCGTGTGCGCAGATCCTGAGTCATAAGGTGCCTTCCCTGAAACCTCGTAAGTCGGGTCTTTTACCCAAAACGCCTGCACATCACAACAGCGGCTTTGCGTAGTACAAAAAGGCCCTCAGCCGTGGTTGACGCCCCGCGTCGCCGCCCGTAGATATCGGCAAGTTTTACACCAGCTTTGTGGGAGAAGCCGCCATGACCGCCAAACCGACAGCCTGTCTTGTTCTGGCCGATGGCACCGTGTTTTACGGCCACGGCTTCGGGGCCACAGGACAGACCACCGCCGAGCTGTGCTTCAACACCGCGATGACCGGCTATCAGGAAATCATGACCGACCCGTCCTATGCAGGTCAGGTCGTGACCTTCACCTTCCCCCATATCGGCAACACCGGCGTGACACCCGAAGACGACGAAACCACCGATCCCGTTGCCGAAGGCATGGTTGTCAAATGGGACCCGACCCAGCCGTCCAACTGGCGCGCCACCGGAGAGCTGACCGATTGGCTGGCCAAGACAGGCCGCATCGGCCTTGGCGGCATCGACACCCGCCGCCTGACCCGCGCCATCCGCTCGCAAGGGGCTCCGCATGTGGCGATGGCCCATGATCCCGAAGGCAATTTCGACCTTGAGGCGCTGGTCGCCGCCGCCCGTGGTTTCGCGGGGTTGGAAGGTCTGGACCTCGCCAAGGACGTCACCTGCGCGCAGTCCTATACATGGGACGAGCAACGCTGGGCATGGCCCGACGGCTTCACCAAGCGCGAGGGGCCGGGTCACAAGGTCGTGGCCATCGACTATGGCGCGAAACGCAACATCCTGCGCTGCCTCGCCTCTGCCGGCTGTAACGTCACCGTTCTGCCGGCTTCGGCCACCGCGGAAGAGGTGCTGGCCCACAACCCTGACGGCGTATTCCTGTCCAACGGACCGGGCGATCCGGCCGCAACGGGCGAATATGCCGTGCCAATGATCAAAGGCGTGCTGGAAAAGGACATTCCCGTTTTCGGTATCTGTCTTGGTCACCAGATGCTGGCGCTCGCCCTAGGCGCGAAAACAATCAAAATGAACCACGGCCACCACGGCGCCAACCACCCAGTGAAGGATTTGGATACCGGCAAGGTCGAAATCACCTCGATGAACCACGGCTTTACCGTGGACAGCCAGACCCTGCCAGACGGCGTGCTGGAGACGCATATCTCGCTATTCGACGGCTCCAACTGCGGCATCCGCATGGCCGACCGTCCGGTGTTCTCTGTGCAATACCACCCCGAAGCCTCCCCCGGACCGCAAGACAGCTACTACCTGTTCGAGCGGTTCGCAGCGGCCATGGCGGACAAAGCCAGCGTCTCCGCTTAACCGACCCTTAACCTAGATCATCCAGAGTTCCGGTGTATATGCTGCGCCGGAGACCGCGAGATGAATGCGCCACTCAAAGCCCCTGTTCGGATCGACGCGCATCCCGAGCAGCGGGTCTTTCTTGACGCTCCCCTTCCTGACGGGGGTGATAGCAGTCATCCCCTGCTGGGAAAGTTGCTGGTAGATCAAGGGCTTATTACTCCTCCGCAGCTTCTCATCGCCCTTGCCCTGCAAGCGCGTCAAAACGTGCCCTTAGGCGAAATCCTGATCGCGCAAGGCCATGTCGCGGAAGAAGACATCCTGCGCATTCTAGCCAAACAGCACGGCACCCATCTGGTAAATCTCGAAGCTTCCCCACCTGATCCAAGGCTTGCGGCGCTCCTCGTTGCAGAGGATTGTTTGCGGCTGGGCTTCATGCCATGGCGACGACGCGGCGACCGCGTGGTGATCGCCACCGCCCACCCCGAACGGATCGGCAGCATTCGCGTGAAGCTGCCGCTCGAGATGAGCGATGCAAAATTCGTGCTGGCCGCCCATAGCGACGTTCAAAATGCTATCCACACCCAATACGGCGACACCCTCGCCACGCAGGCCGAGCACCGCACAGCGCCGCAAGACAGTTGCCGCAACTGGTCCACAGGTGCGATGCGGCTCGTATTGTTGACGGTGGCAGCGCTTTCGGTTGCGGGCGCGCTCTTCGCGCCCGTGTGGCTCATCTGGTCCGTCTTCGGGGCCGCAAGTCTGGCGCTGGCCCTCAACAGCACGCTGAAAGCTGCCTGTACCGTTATCGCGCTGAAAAAGCGCCCGCTCCCTGCTCCGCCGGAGCGACCGCGCCCCGCGCTCCGCCTTCCCAAAATATCGATTCTGGTGCCGCTGTTTCGCGAACGCGACATTGCCGGTGCCTTGGTCAAACGCCTCGCCCGCCTGTCATATCCGCACGAACTATTGGAAATCTGTCTGGTGGTGGAGGCATCAGACACCGTCACCGAAAACGCCCTCACCAAAGGCGGATTACCCCGCTGGATGCGGGTCGTGCGGGTGCCAAAAGGCGGCGTTCAAACCAAGCCCCGCGCGTTGAACTATGCGCTGGATTTCACCTCTGGCTCCCTTGTTGGGGTCTATGACGCAGAAGATGCGCCGGATGCCGACCAGCTTCATCAGGTCGCCCGAAAATTTGCAGAAGGCGGCGCGGATTTGGCCTGCGTTCAAGGAATCCTCAGCTTCTACAACGCCAAAACAAATTGGCTATCGCGCTGTTTTTTCTTCGAATATGCGGGCTGGTTTCGGGTCATGCTGCCAGGATTGCAAAAACTGGGCTTCGCCATCCCGCTAGGTGGCACCACGCTGTTTTTCCGCCGCGACGTATTGGTTAAACTCGGCGCATGGGACGCCCATAACGTGACCGAGGACGCCGATCTGGGCATGCGCCTCGCACGGCGCGGATACCGGTGTGAAATGATGCAGTCGGTCACTCAGGAAGAGGCAAACAGCCATGTCTGGCCATGGGTCAAACAACGCTCCCGCTGGCTCAAAGGCTACGCGGTGACGTGGTGCGTCCACATGCGCAAGCCGGTCTTGTTGTGGCGCGAGCTGGGGACGTGGAAGTTCATCGGGTTTCAAATCCTGTTTCTAAGCACGCTCATGTCGTTCTTCTTGGCCCCCGTTTTATGGTGGAGTCTTCTGACTTTCCTGTTCGACTGGCCGAACCCCGTATTCGACCCGATGCCCAAAGCCTTGGTCATCGGGGCGTCAGGATTCTTTTTATTGGCAGAACTCGTGACTTTGGCGGTCTTTGTCACAGCCACGGCAAATATCGGGAAACGGCCTCATATCGGGTGGATTCTCACCCTGCCCGCCTACTTCATCTTCGGCACGGTAGCCGCCTATAAAGGGCTGGCAGAGCTTTTGTTCAATCCGTTTTACTGGGACAAAACAGAACATGGCATGTTCGGTGGGGCCAGCGACGGCTCACTCGGCAATGATCGCCCCTGCGTCGATTCGCAACCGCGTTTGGAAGGCGATGGACAAATGGTCCCGCAGCGCTTTTGACGCCGCAGCCCCGTCCCGCGCCTCGATGGCTTGCACAATCGCCAGATGTTCCGCCAAAGCCACCTCGCCGCGCCCTTCGGCCGCCAGCGACGTCGTGGCAAGCAGCGCCATCGAGCGGTAAACAAGGTCCAGCTGCTGCACCAGAAACTGGTTATGCGACGCCAGATGGATTTGCCGGTGAAACCGCCGGTTGGCTTGCGACAGCTTTGAGGGGTCCGACAGAAAGGCGTGGTCCTCCTCGACCATGGCATACAGCACCTTAACTTCTTCCATGGCGGCATGTTGCGCGGCCAGTTCCGCCGCCAGCCCTTCCAGTGCGGTGCGCACGGTATACAGCTCTGCCATCTGGTTGTGGTCCAGTGACGCCACGATCAATGACCGTCCGTCGCGTGTCAGCATCGATTGCGTCTCCAGCCGCTGCAAGGCCTCGCGGATCGGCGTACGCGACACCCCGAACCTGTCCGCCAATTCGCTTTCCACCAAACGGCTACCCGGTTTGTATATCCCGGTGTCAATCGCGTGCAGGATCAACCCGTAAGCGTCGTTTGGGGCGGGCATTTCAATGGACATTTTTCGCAACTCTCACATTTGTTGCGCCAAGCTAGCCGCCCCCCCCATACGGTTCAACCTTTCACGGTTGCACAGCGACGCATCTGCGCTAGGTTCCCAATCATGCCAGCTGAACACTTCACACATGTCAAAACTTGGGTCTTTGACCTCGACCACACGCTATACCCGCCCGATATGCAGCTTTTCGACCAGATCGAGATTCGCATGATCGACTGGGTTATGCGAGAACTCGGCGTGGACCGTGATGAGGCCAACCATCTGCGCGCCAAATACTGGCGCGAGCACGGGACAACCTTGGCGGGCCTCATGCGCATCCACGGGGTCGCTCCAGAAGGATACCTAATTGATGTGCACGACATCGACTTCACCGTTCTGACGCCCGACCCGCATCTGCGGGACGCCATCACCAGCCTGCCAGGTCGTAAAATCATCTACACCAACGGCACGGCACCTTATGCAGAAAATGTCATAAAATCCCGCGGCTTATCAGGCATATTTGATGCAATCTATGGCGTTGAGCATGCGGATTTCCATCCCAAGCCGGACCATGCCGCCTTCCAACAGGTCTTTGCACAAGACGGGCTTGATCCGCGCACATCCGCGATGTTCGAGGACGACCCGCGCAACCTCGCCGTGCCGCATGCGTTGGGGATGCGCACGGTGCATGTGGCGCCCGACCCTCTGGCGCATGACCACATTCACCACCACACCGACGACCTGCGCGGCTTTCTGACCCAGCTGACCCGCTGACACTTGGCGAGTGCCCGCCCGAGGCATAGGTTACACCCCATGAGCACAGATATCTTCATCTCCGGTGGCGGCGTTGCCGGCCTGACTGCGGCCTGCCTGTTCGGCAGCCAAGGGTTCAACGTCACCTGCGTCGACCCTGCCCCACCGATCACTGAACGCGATGCGGATGGTGCAGACCTGCGCTCCACCGCGTTCTTGCAGCCCGCCATTCCTGTGCTGGAAATGGCAGGCGTCTGGCACCAGCTCAGCCCCCATGCGATGCCGTTGCAAACCATGCGGATCGTGGATGCAGGCGGCGAGGACGCCGAACCCCGCGCCACCCGTGATTTCAACGCCTCCGACATCTCGGAACTGCCCTTCGGATGGAACCTGCCCAACTGGCTGATCCGCCGCGAACTTGTCGCGCGGCTGGCGGAATTGCCCAACGTGGAGTTCCTCCCCGGCACCGCCTGTACCAAAATCTTCACACGCTCGGCCTCCGCCAAGCTGTGGCTCAGCGATGGGACGACGCGCGATGCACAATTGGTGATCGCCGCCGACGGTCGCAATTCCCTCATTCGCGAGAGCATGGGAATCGATGTCAAAACAACGCGCTACGGACAGAAGGCACTGGCCTTCGCCGTGACGCATCCGATCCCCCACAACAATGTTTCAACGGAAATCCACCGCACCGGCGGGCCATTCACCTTGGTGCCCTTGCCAGATCATGACGGCCAACCAAGCTCCGCCATCGTGTGGATGGAAAAGGGCCCCGAAGCCGCCCGTCTCGATGCGTTGCCCGAGGTCGCCTTCAACCAAGAGATGTCGGAGCGGTCCTGCCACCTTTTCGGGCCGCTCACCTTGGCCTCGAAGCGCACGCTCTGGCCTATTATCAGCCAAATCGCCGAGCGGTTCAGTGCCGAGCGCGTGGCCTTGATCGCCGAAGCCGCCCACGTGGCCCCGCCCATCGGGGCGCAGGGTCTGAACATGTCGCTGACCGACCTGAGCGAGTTGCTGGAGCTTGTTCGCCTTCACCCGCTTGGCAGTAAGACGATGCTGGATGCCTATGACAAAAAACGGCGTCTGGCTGTGAAGGCACGGGTGATGGGGATAGACCTGCTGAACCGCACCTCCATGTCACAAACGACATGGATCAGGGATCTGCGCTCGGCGGGTATCGGGGCGATCCATGACGCCGCCCCGATCCGCAAATCGCTTATGAAACTGGGACTTGGCGCCCGTTAAAGCACCGTGTCCATGATCTCCTGCAACGCTTTCAGCGTGCCATCGACGTCATAGAGCTTGTCGAGGCCGAACAGCCCGATGCGGAAGGTGCGGAAATCGTCCGGCTCATCGCATTGCAGCGGCACGCCAGCGGCGATCTGCACCCCGATGGCCAGAAACTTGGAGCCGTTCTGGATATCGGGATCATCGGTGTAGCTGACCACAACCCCCGGCGCGCCGAACCCATCGGCGGCGACCGAAGCGATCCCCTTGGCCTTCAGCATATCACGCACGCCGTTGCCCAGCTTCCACTGCGCCTCGCGCAGCTCCTCGAAGCCGTATTCGCGGGTTTCCAGCATGGTGTCGCGGAACGCCCGCAGCCCGTCGGTGGGCATGGTCGCGTGGTAGGCATGGCCGCCGCCCTCGTAGGTTTCCATGATCGTCAGCCACTTTTTCAGGTCGATGGAAAAGCTGTCGGATGTGGTCTCGTCGATTTTCTTGCGCGCCGCCTCAGACATGCACACAATCCCGGCGCAGGGCGTGGACGACCAGCCCTTTTGCGGCGCGGAGATCAGCACATCCACGCCCGTCGCCTTCATATCCACCCAAGCGCAGCCCGACGCGATGCAGTCCAGCACCATCAACGCGCCAACCTCGTGAGCGGCGTCGGCCATGGCCTTGATGTAGTCATCCGGCAGGATCACACCGGCGGAGGTTTCTACATGCGGCGCAAACACCACGGCAGGTTTTTCCTCAAGGATGCGCGCCACCACTTCGTCAATCGGGCACGGAGCGAAAGGTGCGCGGGTGTCGTTGCCGGTTTGGCGGGCCTTCATCACGGTCGCCTCGGACGGCAGGCCACCCGCCTCCATGATCTGGCTCCAGCGGTAGGAGAACCAGCCGTTGCGTACGACCAAGGCGCGTTGGTCGCGGGCGAATTGACGGGCTACGGCCTCCATCCCGTAGGTGCCGCCACCGGGGACAAGAGCCACGCTATGGGCGTTGTAAACCTCTTTCAGCATTTCCGAGATATCGGTCATCACCTTCTGGAAGTTCTCGGACATGGAGTTGAGCGAGCGGTCGGTGAACACCACCGAGAATTCGCGCAGACCTTCGGGATCGACGTTTTCGAGCAATGCAGACATAGGGAGACCTCCTGAGTTTCAGGAAGAAATTAGGGGGGATTGGGGGGGGATGCACGAGCTATTTTTCAGATGCGACGACTGGTCTTACTCGCCCGCCGGAGCCGAAAACCACGCCAGCCAGACTTTCATCGAAAGTCTGCACACAAATCCTCAAAGAGGATTTTCCGCCTCAAAGCGGCCCCGACAACCGCTCCTCACTCAGCAGCACGTTGGCCTCCACATCTCCGACCCCCGGCAAGGTCATAATGCGGCGGCGTAACACGCGCTCGAAGTCGGACAGGTCGCGGGCGACCACGCGCAGGCGGTAGTCGTAGAGGCCAAGGACGTGCTGCACAGTCTGCACCTCGGGGATCGCCGTCACCGCCCTCTCGAAATCCTCCAGGCTGACGCGCCCCTTGGTGGCGAGCTTCACGCCAAGGAACACGGTGACGCCAAAGCCCAACGCCTCCGCGTCCAGATCGACGCGGCGGCCCGCCAGCACGCCCTCGTCCTGCAACCGCTTGATGCGCCGCCATGTGGCGGGCTGGCTCAGACCAAGGTCACGCCCCAACGCCCCCGCGCTGAGTGTGGCATCCGCCCCAAGCGCCCGCAGGATGGCGAAATCCGTCGCATCCCAAGTCATATTGGCAAGGTCTCGGTGGTTTTGATGGTGGCCACATGCATCAGCGGCTCCAGTTCCGCGATATGCGGCAGGGTCAGGATCTGGTTGCGGTAGAGGCTTTGGTAATGCGTCATGTCGCGGGCAATCACCGACAGGCGCAGGTCGACGCGGCCCAGAAAGGTCTGGATGGCGATCACTTCGGGGATTTTCCGCGCGGCCTCTTGGAACTCGTCGAACGCGCGCGGGGCGGTCTTGTCCAAGGTGAAGCGCAACGAGACCTCCACCGCGAAGCCCAGCTTCGTCCAGTCGATCACCGCATGTTGCCCCTTGAGTATCCCCTTGGCGCTGAGCTTTTCCAACCGCCGCGCGGAGGTGGCGGGTTGCATGGCGCAGCGCTCCGCCAGTTCCGACACCGGGGCGGTCGGATCGGATTGCAAATAGCGCAACAGGCGGCGGTCAGCGTCATCAAGCATGAATTTTTACTAAATCAATATCTTGACGAATGCCAGCTAACATATTTCCGCAAAATACCGTCACTTCAACTCTGGCTCCTGCCCGCCAGACCGGTATGTTGGCGGCAATCGAAACCAAATCATAAGGACGCCCGATATGCGCGTTTACTACGATCGCGATTGCGATGTTAACCTGATAAAAGACAAAAAAGTTGCCATCCTTGGCTATGGCTCGCAAGGCCACGCCCATGCGCTGAACCTACGCGACAGCGGCGCGAAGAACCTTGTGGTTGCGCTGCGCGACGGCTCCGCCTCCAAAGCGAAAGCCGAAGGCGAAGGCCTGAAAGTCATGGAGATCGCCGAAGCCGCTGCGTGGGCCGACGTGATCATGTTCACCATGCCCGACGAATTGCAGGCCGAGACCTACAAGAAATACGTCCACGACAACATCCGCGAAGGCGCGGCTATCGCATTCGCCCACGGCCTGAATGTACATTTCGGCCTGATCGAGCCGAAAGAAGGCGTCGACGTCATCATGATGGCCCCCAAAGGCCCCGGCCACACCGTGCGCGGCGAGTTTACCAAAGGCGGCGGCGTGCCTTGCCTCGTGGCTGTCGACAAAGACGCGTCCGGCAAAGCGCTGGAAATCGGTCTGTCCTATTGCTCCGCCATCGGTGGTGGCCGCTCCGGCATCATCGAGACCAACTTCCGCGAAGAATGCGAAACCGACCTGTTCGGCGAGCAAGCCGTTCTGTGTGGCGGCTTGGTCGAGCTGATCCGCATGGGCTTCGAGACACTGGTGGAAGCCGGCTACGCGCCCGAGATGGCCTATTTCGAGTGCCTGCACGAAGTGAAGTTGATCGTGGACCTGATCTACGAAGGCGGCATCGCCAACATGAACTACTCGATCTCCAACACGGCGGAATACGGCGAATACGTCTCCGGCCCGCGCATCCTGCCTTACGACGAGACCAAGGCGAAGATGAAAGCGGTTCTGACAGACATCCAGAACGGCAAGTTCGTGCGTGACTTCATGCTGGAAAACGCGGTTGGCCAACCGTCCTTCAAGGCAACCCGTCGCATCAATGACGAGCACCAGATCGAAGCTACGGGTGAGAAACTCCGTGGCATGATGCCGTGGATTTCCGCTGGCAAAATGGTCGACAAAGCGAAGAACTAATCGTCCCACAGTTCGGCTCTGGTCGAACTATGGGCTGCAATCGGAAAAGGCGTCTCGCAAGAGGCGCCTTTTTCATTTACCGCTGGTGCCATGAGCACACCGTCCCCCGAAAATCCCGGCCTTTTCAACTGGCTTCTTGTGATCACCCTTGGTGTCATCTGGGGTGGTGCGTTCATGTCCGTGCGCCTCTCGCTCGACGGGTTCGGGCCATGGACCGTCGCCGCATGGCGCACCGGACTGGGTGGTATAGCCCTCGCCATCATCGGCGCGATGTTGGGCCAAGGCATGCACAAAATCCCATCTGTGCGGGCGTGGATATTCGCTGGCATCATCGGTGCAGGCGCGGTCGCCCTGCCCTTTGCCCTGCTCAGCTGGGGACAGCAATTCATCCCCTCGGCCTTTGCGGGCGTCGCCATGGGCGCGGTGCCTTTGCTGGTGCTACCGCTGGTCTATCTGTTTTCCAAAGAGGAAGGCATCGGCCCCCGCCGCGTGTTGGGGATGCTGCTGGGCTTCGTCGGGTTGTTCATACTGGTCGGCCCCGGCGCGGCCGCATCCACGGGTCACGAGAACGAATGGTTGGGCCGCATCGCCTGCCTTGCTGCCGCAGGATGCTATGCTGCGGGGTCGGTGGTCACCCGCCGCGCGCCCAAAATGCCACCGATTGCCTTCGCGACGGCAACGCTATTGTTGGCCGCCGTCATTCTGGTGCCGATCGCTGCCCTCACAGAAGGCTGGCCAAACGATTTCCCCGCAACCCCGACCGCAGCGCTGATCTATGTCGCGCTGTTCCCGACAGCCTTGGCAGCCGTCATCCGCGTCCGTGTGATCACCACTGCGGGGTCCCTGTTCATGAGCCTGACAAGCTACCAAGTGCCGGTCTGGTCCGTCATTCTGGGGGTGAGCTTCATGGGAGAAACCCTTCCCCCACAACTGTTTTTCGCGCTGGCGATCATTCTTGCGGGCATCGGCCTCAGCCAGTCGCGTGCACTGATGGCGATGATTAGGCGGTAGCGGATTGCACCGCAGACACGACGCCACCCACGACCTGCGCCAGCTTGCCCTCGTCCTCGCATTCGGCCATGACGCGGATCAACGGCTCGGTACCTGACTTGCGGATGAGCAAGCGGCCATTGCCAACCAAGGCGGCTTCGGCGTCAGCAATCGCGGCCTTTACGGCGGCATCTTCCAGCGGGGTTTGCCCTTCGCCATAGCGCACGTTTTCCAGCAGTTGCGGGCATCGCTCGAATTGTTTGACCAACGCGCTCGCAGGCTTGTCCAACTGCTTCATCGCCGCCAGAAATTGCAGCCCCGCGACCAAGCCGTCACCGGTGGTCGCATAGTCGGTCATCACGATATGGCCCGACTGCTCGCCCCCCAGATTGTAGCCGCCTTCGCGCATACGCTCGACGACGTAGCGGTCGCCGACATTGGTGCGTTCCAGCCGGATACCATGGCTGTCCAAGTGCCGCTCCAACCCCAGATTGCTCATCACAGTGGCCACCAAGGCACCGCCTTTCAGGCGCCCCTCCTCCGCCCAACGGGTCGCCATCAGCGCCATCAGCTGGTCGCCATCGGCGACGGCGCCGGTTTCGTCCAGCATCATCACGCGGTCGGCGTCGCCATCTAGGCAAATGCCCACATCCGCGCCATGGGCCACAACGGCCTCGGCGGCGGTGCGCACGTCGGTCGAGCCGCAGCCTTCGTTGATGTTGAACCCGTTTGGCGAGACGCCAACAGGGATCACCTCGGCTCCAAGCTCCCAAAGCACTTCAGGCGCGGTGGCGTAGGCGGCCCCGTTCGCGCAATCAATCACGACCTTTAACCCTTTCAGGGTCATGCCATTGGGCAAGGTGGATTTGACCCGCTCGTTATAGCGGAACCGCCCGTCATAGATGTGCTTGGCACGGCCGATATTGTGCGACTGGGCAGGCTGGATTTCATGCTCCAACAGTGCCTCGATGGCCATTTCATCCTCGTCGGACAGCTTAAATCCGTCGGGGCCGAAGAACTTGATGCCGTTGTCGTAATGCGGGTTGTGCGAAGCGGAAATCATCACGCCCACATCCGCGCGCATCGAAGTTGTCAGCATACCCACCGCAGGGGTCGGCACAGGCGAAAGCAGCAGCACATCCATACCGGTTGAGGTGAAGCCAGCCGTCAGCGCGTTTTCGAACATATAGCCGGACAGGCGCGTATCCTTGCCGATCACGACGCGGTGGCGGCCTTGATCCTTACGAAAGTACCGCCCTGCAGCAGCGCCCAGCTTCAGCGCCATTTCGGCGGTCATAGGATAGGTGTTTGCGCGGCCGCGCACCCCGTCGGTGCCGAAGAATTTCCGTGCCATATTGGGCGTTCCTGTCATTGGTCCCGCGATTTCCTCGCGAAGATTGTGGTTATGTGTGCATGGCCCGCCAGAGGGCGAAGGCCTGCTGATGCGCCTCTATATCATGGGCACGGATGATCTGAACACCCTGCCGGATGCCCTCCAACGCCACGGATACCGAGCCTGATGCGCGGTCTTCCGCCCGTTCCACCCCGGCAATGTTACCAATGAAGCGTTTTCGTGAAACCCCGAGCAGCACCGGACAGCCCAACATATGGAACAGGCTAAGGCCGCGGATCAGCGCCAAATTATGCGCCTGCGTCTTGCCGAAGCCCACACCGGGGTCGACGATAATGCGGTCTTTGGACACGCCAGCCGCTTCGGCGGCGGCAACCCGTTCGGCCAGATGGTCATACACATCCAGCAGGACATTCCCGTATGTCGGGTCTTTTTGCATCGTTTCAGGGTCACCCTGCGCATGCATCAGGCAAACCGGCACGCCGGACCGCGCGGCCGTGGCAGGCATCGCGGCGTCGTAGGTCATCGCGGAGACATCGTTGAGCATGGTGGCCCCCGCAGACAACGCGGCTTCGGCCACCACGGCCTTGCGCGTGTCGATGGAGATCGGCACCGCTACCCCAGCGGAGCGCAGCGCGGTGATAATCGGCGCAGTGCGCGCCACCTCTTCGACCTCGGGCACCAATGCGGCCCCCGGACGGGTGCTTTCCCCGCCAATGTCCAGAATGTCGGCACCGGCAGCGACCATGGCTCGGGCGTGGGCAATCGCGGCGTCCGGTGCGGTGAACTTTCCGCCGTCCGAAAAGCTGTCCGGCGTGACGTTGAGCACACCCATCAAGGCCGCGCGGTCTTTCGGCAGGCCGGGCAACACGCGTGGCACCCTCAGTTGATCCAGCAAGGCCGTCGGCAATTCAGCGACAGGCATCAGGGCGTGATGGGCACCGCGCTCCAGCGGCTCCACCATGTTGAACCACAACGGGCCGCCATGCAGCGGCACCGCATCCGCGGGAAGTTTCGGGTCGGTTTGGATGATCGGGCGAAAATAGACTGACATGGGCCGTACTTACCGCAGCAATGGCCCCGATGCCAACAAGTCGGGCAAGGTGATCACCTCCCCTGCTCCGCGCGCCATATCCCCGATGGAGACAGTGCGGGTTGCGGCGAACTCTCCGGCCAGCCAGTCCGCCAGAACCACTGCGTCGGTTGTGTCGGCGTCCGGCCCATCGGTCGCGTCCAGCACCAGCTTCGACGGGGCCCAAACGCTCATCTGGCCATGTTTGATGGCCCAATCCAGCTCCGTTCGGGTCGACACCACGACGCAGCGACGATCCCGCGCGGCCAAGACCCATGCGTTCTGCTCCAGCGCCAACAGGTCGATGCGGCGTTGTGCAGCCGGATGATCGGCTTGTGGCGCGGGGGTCGCGCCCATCGGAACGCACAGAATTACGGGGACCGCACTACTTTCCAACGCGTCCAAGGCAGCCGTCAGGTTATCCGACCCGATCACGTCATTGCCCAAAAACGCCACCAGCGGTGCGACATCCGTCGCGTGCTCCGCCACGCCTTTCATCATTTCGCGGTCCCGCACGATCTCGACGCCAAGCGCACCCGGTCCGCGATCAAGCTTCTCGATGCGCACGAAGACCCGCGCGGCGCGGGGGTCGGCCAGAATATCCTCGGCCACTTTGGCGGCCAGCGTTTCCAGCAGGTTAAGCCGTTCGGCCTGAAGCTCGCGGTCAATCGCTTCGGTGATGGTGTCATAGGACAGAATCTTGTCCACATCGTCATCCACCCCGCCGGCGCCGGTCAGCTCGGGCAGACGCACCTCGACCACGACGTTGAAGCAGATGCGTTGCAGGGTGCCACGTTCTTGCTGGAAGGCCCCGATCTCGACCTCGCGAATATGGTCGCGCAGGGAGATGCGGTCGCGCAATTCGCTGCCAGAGGTTGCCTCGGCACGCTCGGACGGGTGCGCGAAGGCCAGTCGGATGTCGGAACTCATAGGGCGGGCCTTCCGGTCGCAAAGCAGTGTTGCGCGTTCTCTAGCAGCCGAAGCCACATCCCGAACAGGCCAATTGCGACCTTTTTACTGCTGTCTACGAGGCTTAGGAGCGTGCGTAGAACAGGTGAACCCCATGACGCGCCGTGCGGCGGAACTTGGACGCCCAACGCGGGTTCACGGCAGTCGTGTGGTAGAACGTGGCCCCGCCAGAAAGTTTACGCGGTGCGCCGTTCAGCATCATGCGCGCAATTTTGCCCACACGGTCAAACGCGCCGGGCTCGCTGATATGTTTGGGACGCCCGTCGCAGGTATAGGTGAACTGGCAGGCGTATTTACGGCCTGTGCCTTGCTTGATCACGCCACAAACGGTGTCGGGAAAGCGCGAGGAAGATACACGGTTCAAGATTACTTCGGCCACGGCGATCTGGCCTTTCACGGTTTCCCCGCGCGCTTCGAAATACAAGGCTTCGGCCAGACAGCGCCATTGTGGTCCGCCGGTGGCGGCAGGCAAAGCGCGCAGCGTGCTGGCGTCGGTGATCAATTTGCCGGAGCCCACGCCTTGGCGCCCAAGAGGTGTAGAGATCTTAATCAGGCGTTCCGGCTGCAAAGACGCCAGACCTTCCTGATGGACACGCTCGGCATTAAGCAACGCCGAGTTGAAGGCCAGCGACGCCCCAGCAGAGGAGGATGCGACACCGTCCGCGGATGCGGACCCCATCGACAAAACAACGCACACGGCTCCAGCCGCTTTGATCACTGCACTACAAAAACCCATTACGCTCTGCCTTGGGGCCTTACCCCATTTACAACGGACGCCAGATGACCGTCAGCCGCGTGATTTAGTGCGGGAGCGTTAAAAAATCTACCCATTGGTCAAAACCCGCGTCACTTAGCCCACATTTGAACCAAATTCCTCAAGATGTAGTAGGAACATCCTAGAGCGGGACAAATCCTTCATCTTCGGGAAATTCGAACATGTCGTCTTCTTTGACCGGTTGGCGAATCGCCAGCTGGGCTGCAGCCAAGCGCGCAATCGGGACCCGATATGGCGAGCAGGACACGTAATCCATCCCCAAAGAC
The DNA here is from genome assembly GCF_004365635.1 of Litoreibacter halocynthiae. Lineage (GTDB taxonomy): Bacteria > Pseudomonadota > Alphaproteobacteria > Rhodobacterales > Rhodobacteraceae > Litoreibacter > Litoreibacter halocynthiae. Next base: position 25,830 of record NZ_SOBH01000002.1, read on the forward strand.
CGGCAAAACGCGATGCTTTCGGGGTCGCCGCCATGCTCCCCGCAGACCGACAAAGTCAGCTTGGAGCGCACATGACGCCCGCGCTCGGACGCAAGTGCCAGCAACTCGCCGACCCCGTCCTGATCGAGTGCCAGAAACGGGTCTTCGGGGAAGACACCCTGGTTCACATAGTCCGACATGAAGCGCCCCGCATCATCGCGCGACAGCCCGTAGGTCATCTGGGTCATGTCATTCGTCCCGAAGCTCAGGAAGCTGGCATGGGTCGCGATGTCACCGGCGCGCAAAGCGGCGCGCGGGGTCTCCACCATCACGCCGAGGCGGTATTCCAGCTTCTGGCCGGTTTCGCTCATCACATCCGCCGCGACCGCATCGATACGGGATTTCACGATCTCCACTTCGCGCTTGGCCGAGACCAGAGGGATCATCACCTCCGGCACCACAACGGCCCCCTCCGAGGACGCCTCTATCGCCGCCTCGAAGATCGCGCGGGCCTGCATTTCGTAAATCTCCGGCACCGTGATCCCAAGGCGCACGCCGCGCATCCCCAGCATCGGGTTGACCTCGGACAGATCATCCACACGGGCTTGCACCTCACGCGCACTCATATCCAGCGCGTCAGCCAATTCCACGATGCCCGCGCGGGTCGAGGGCAAAAATTCGTGCAAGGGCGGATCGAACAGACGCAAACACACGGGGCGCGGTGCCATAATGCGGAACATATCCGCAAAGTCCGCGCGTTGCATCGGCAGCAAGCGCGACAAGGCCGCCGCGCGGTCCTCGGTGTCCTCGGCAAAGATCGCTTCGCGCAACACGGTCAGACGGTCTTCGTCAAAGAACATATGCTCCGTTCGGCACAGCCCGATGCCTTCGGCATTGAACAGGCTTGCCACTTCGGCATCCTCGGGCGTGTCGGCATTCGCTCGCACGCCAATGTCGCGCATCTCGTCGGCCCATGTCAGCAGCTCGCGGAACGCGCCGCCAATGCCGGCCTCGATCATCGGCATGGCCCCCGCCAAGACCTGCCCCTTGGTGCCGTCCAACGTCACCATATCACCTTCGGAAAACACCCGCCCGTCAGACGCGGTCAGCGTGCGGGCCTTCGTGTCGATGTCAACGTCGGTCGCTCCGGCCACACAAGGCAGCCCCAGCCCGCGCGCAATCACGGCGGCATGGCCGTTGGCCCCGCCCCGTTCCGTCAGGATACCCTTGGCGGCGTGCATGCCGCGCACATCCTCGGGGCTGGTTTCACGGCGCACCAGAATACACGCCTCGCCCTGTGCCGCAGCGGTCTGCGCGGCGAACGAGTCAAACACCAGCTTGCCCGTGGCAGCCCCCGGGCTGGCGGCAATCCCGCGCGCAATCAGGTCACGCTTCACCTTCGGGGCCACCTGTTGGTGCAACAGTTCCGAAATCGCGCGCGGCTCGATCCGCAACACCGCATCTTCGCGCGATATGATATCGTCATTGGCCAAGGCGGTGGCCACAGCCACTTCCGCGCGGGCCGACCGCGGGGTGTTCACCGCATCAAGGATGAACAGCTTGCCCCCCTCCACGGTAAACTCGATCTGCATTTCCTCGCGCAGGCCGGTACGGCCGATATCGCCCAGGCGGCACAGCTCCGCGTAGACATCCGGCTGCGACTCCTCCAGCGACGGGCCGCGCTCGTCGCGGGTCAGATACATCGTGTCGTCATGCGGCCCGCTCAACGCGTCGCGGCCTTGGCTCTGGCGCTTGTAGCGGCCCACTTCCTGCGGATCACCACTGTCGGAATTGATGAACTGGATCACACCAGAGCCGCTCTCGCCCTTGCCCATGCCAAACGCCATACGCTGCACGACCAGTCCCAGCCCTGCGTTTTCCGGCGCGCCTTTGGACATACGCAGAAGTCGGGCGGAAGTCCCCTCCCACGCCCGCGACATGGATTTCAACACGTTGAAAAGCTGGACTTCCACATCCTGCGGGAAGGCTTCCTCGGTTTCGTCTTCATAGGCGGTCAGGGCTTTGTCGACGGTCAGGTCCGGGATATCGAACATCTCGTCATCCAACCGCGCCACGTCGACAGCATAAGAACGGATAAACGTCAGATGCAGCGCCGCTGCGGCTTTGGAACCCAGCTTCGACGCAAAAAACGCCTCGTTCGTGCGATTCATGCCGATATTCAGGATCGTCCCCGGCCCGCCCCAATCGGGCTGCACGGGAGACGAACGCACGGAGAGCACCGGCCAGCTGCCGAAATGCTCCAGAAGCCGTTTCATTTCAGGTTGTTGGCCACTGGCAATCGAGCGCACTGTCGGGGTCGAGATCGCCACAGTATCCGGCACCGGCATATCCAGCCTGATAAGGCGCTGCAGGCATTTCGCCCGCGCGCCATGCAGCTTCCGGTGGATAGCAGCGGTGGGCGTAATCAGCTCAAAGTTCAAATGGTCCAGCATACTGCGGCGCAGCATAGGGAACTTAAGTGTTCAAACAAGGGCGACGCGCCGGCACACCGCAGATTTTTGGCAGATGTTACCCTTCGATCTTGGTCAGATCGGCCACCCCGCCGCAAATGGTGCGGATGCGGTGCAGCAGGCAAAGCCGGTTGCGGCGCACGATCTGGTTGTCCGAGTTCACCTGAGTGGCCTCGAAAAACGCATCAATCGGCCCGCGCAGCTTGGCCATGGCCGCCATGGCGGTGGTGAAGTCTTCCTGCGCCATCGCGGGCTTGATCGTGGCCTCGGCTTGGTCGAGCGCCGCGAACAGCGCCTTTTCCTCGTCGCTTTCGGCGAATTTCGGATCGGGGTCCAACTCGTAGGACACGCCGTCCTTCTCCTCCTCCGCCGACAAGATGTTGTTGGCGCGCTTAAACCCCTGAATCAGGTTCTCGCCATCGTCGGTTTTCAACGTCTTCGAGAGCGCCTCTGCCCGCTTCACCAGAAGGGTCAGATCCTCACTGCCCTCCATCGCGATGCATGCATCAATGATGTCGTGACGGATACCCTTGTCCTTGAGGAAGACCTTCAGACGGTCGTGGAAGAAGGAAAGGAGGTCATCACCATTGTCTTGCATCCCTGCAGTAATTTTCTCAACAGCTTCTCCCGGAGAGTCTTCACCGCGTTCCACGACGGCATGCAGCGCCGCACCAAATACGCCATGCTCGGCAATCTCGTTAAGAATGTCGCGCAAAGATTGCATATCCTGATCCGACGCATCGCCTTCGACCAGTCCCATTTCAATGCGCAATAGCTGCTCATCAATGAAACGGGTCAGCTTGAGCGAAACTTTATTCTCCAATACCAACCGAATAACCCCCAACGCGGCCCTCCGCAGCGCAAACGGGTCTTTCGAGCCTGTGGGCTTCTCGTCAATCGCCCAGAACCCCGTCAGCAGGTCGATCTTGTCGGCCAAAGCGACCGCTACAGACACCGGTGCAGTTGGAACATCATCCGATGGACCTAGCGGCGAGTAATGTTCCTCGCAGGCCGCAGCAACCTCGGCCGGAAGCCCTGCCGCCTCACTGTAATATCGCCCCATAAGCCCTTGAAGTTCTGGAAACTCATAAACCATCTCGGACGACAGATCGGCCTTGGCGACCCGCGCCGCCTGCTCTGCCAACTCGGGATCAGCCCCCACAGCCGGAGCAATCTCCCGCGCCAATGCGGCGATGCGCTCGATACGTTCTTTCTGCGACCCCAGCTTGTTGTGGAAGGTCACATTCTCCAACGCATCAATCCAAGGCTGCATCCCCGCCTTCGCTACACGCAGATCATTCTCCCAGAAGAACTTCCCGTCTGCCAAACGCGCCGACAGAACCCGCCCGTTGCCCGCCAGAATGGTCGCACCCTGATCGGCGGTTTCGATATTGGCGACGGTCACATATTGCTCGATCCGGCCCGTCTTGGGGTTCTTGACCGAGAAGAACTTCTGGTGCTCTTTCATCGAGGTTTTCAGCACCTCCGGCGGCAGGTCCAGGAACTGCTCCTCGATCTTGCCCAGCAGGACCACTGGCCATTCAACCAGCCCTGCGACCTCGGTCAAAAGCCCGCGATCCTCGACCACCTCCATGCCTTGTGCGAACGCCTGATTCGTGGCCTCCGCCCAGATGTGATCGGCCCGCTCTGAGGCATCCAGAACCACCTTGGCCCGCCTTAGCTTCGCCGCGTAATCATCGAAAGATGTTACCGAAAATGCATCCGGCGCCATGAAGCGGTGGCCGTGCGTGGTGTCGCCCGACCTGATCCCGTCGATATCCAGATCAACGACCTCTGCACCAGCCTCATCGGACAGAATGCACAGAATGGAATGCAACGGACGCACCCACCGCAAAGTACCGTCCCCCCATCGCATCGACTTCGGCCAAGGGAAATTGCGCACGGTCTGCTCCAGCACCTCCGCCACGATCTCGGACGCAGGGCGACCCGGCTTGTCGATCACGGCGAACCAGACTTGGCCCTTCTTGTCGTCGCGGGCCTCCAGCTGGTCCTGCGTCAATCCGACCCCGCGCAGGAAGCCCGCTAGCGCCTGCTCCGGTGCGCCGACCTTGGGGCCTTTGCGTTCTTCCTTGACGGCGGGCGACGCGGCCAGCAAGCCTTCCACCGACAGCGCCAAGCGGCGCGGCGTCGAGAACGCACCGGCGGAGGCATAGGTCAGCCCCGCCTCGACCAAGCCATCGGTGACCAGTTTTTTCAGATCAGCGGCGGCCTTGCCCTGCATGCGGGCGGGAATTTCCTCGGAGAAGAGTTCGATCAGAAGATCAGGCATATCAGTTGCTTTCTGTCGGTCGTGCCGGGCATTCGGGGCCGACGGCGGTGCCGTCATAGGCCTTTTGCCCGCAATCATTGAGCTGCTGCCACACATAGCCGCGCCCGTCCTCGAAGATGACCACGATGCGGTCCACCCCGTATTCGATGTTTTCCTTGCCAAGGAAGGCCAGCGCGGTGCCGTCTTCCAGCGCCGTCCCTATTTCGGTCGCGTTGAAGCAGTCAAACCAGTCGGGCGCGGTCAGGGGGATCGCCCCGTCGGCCAACTGATAGGTTTCCGTCAGCATGGAATGGGACATGGGCGTGCTGAAACACGCGCGGTAGCGGATGGGCGAAGACGTGGCGTCGATCGCTGTGATCTCGTCCGCGATGATCTCCTCCGGCTCGCCCGTGACGACGGAAACCAACTGCACCGCGTCGGGCGTCTCCACCTTCGCGTAGTAGTGGTAGACCTGCAGGTAGTAGAGGCTCGCGCCTGCAATCAATGCAATGACCATCAGCCCGATCCCGATATATTTGCCATTCATGCCGCGTTTTCCGGCGTGTAACCGCCCGCTTTTGTCTGCACGAAGGCATCCGCACAGGCCACCGCCAGCGTTCGCACCCGCCCGATATAGGCTTGGCGTTCGGTGACCGAGATCACCCCGCGCGCATCCAGCAAGTTGAACACGTGCGACGCCTTGATGGCTTGATCATAGGCGGGCTGCGCCATGACGATGCGGCGTCCAGTTTTGGGGTCGTCTGCGGGCTGGGCGAGGATGCGGGCGCACTCGGCCTCCGCGTCCTTGAAGTGTTGCAGCAGCGTGTCGGTGTCGGCCACGTCGAAGTTCCAGCGGGCATATTGCGCCTCCGCCTCGCGGAACACGTCGCCATAGGTCAGCGGGATCGGCGCGTCGGGGTCGTTGAAGGGCATCTCGTTGCCGTCGTCGAAGCCCAGAACATACATGGCGAGGCGCTCCAGCCCGTAGGTCAGCTCGCCTGACACCGGCTTGCAGTCATGCCCGCCCACCTGCTGGAAATAGGTGAACTGCGACACTTCCATGCCGTCGCACCAGACCTCCCAGCCCAAGCCCCAAGCGCCCAGCGTCGGGCTTTCCCAGTCGTCCTCGACGAAGCGGATGTCGTGCATCTTCATGTCGATGCCGATGGCCTCCAGCGAGCCGAGATACAGCGCCTGCAAATCCGGCGGCGAAGGTTTGATGATCACCTGATACTGGTAGTAGTGCTGCCAGCGGTTCGGGCTGTCGCCATAGCGCCCGTCGGTGGGGCGGCGGGACGGTTGCACATAGGCCGCAGACCACGGCATGGAGCCCAGCGCGCGCAGCGTCGTGGCGGGGTGGAACGTCCCTGCCCCCACTTCCATGTCATAAGGTTGCAGCACCGCGCAGCCCTGCGCCGCCCAGTAGCTTTGCAGACGCATAATGATCTCCTGAAAGGAGCGCGGTTTTTGCAGCTTTTCGGCCATGATGCTCGCCCTGAAGTTCGTTTGGCCTCTCAATAGGCAACCCGTGTGGGGGGGTCAATCAACAGAACCACCCAAAGAACCCCGTGAACACGACCTTTTCAGATGCGCCCGCCGCCCTAAGTGATAACTTGCGCCAGATAAGATTCGGGGCGGCACGCAGATCGCCCGTCGGACCAATGGGGATTTGAGTATGTCGCGCAGTATTTTTGCAGCCTTGTTTCTGACAGCGTCAGGCGTCGCGTTTTCCGCCGCAGCCCAGTCTTGGGTGCAGGTTGAGGCGCTACCAGACCTGCGCACCGCCGAGGAGCGTGCACGGGCGTATAGCTCGGCGCTGAAGGATGTGAACGGGTTTCGCCTGCGCTCCGGCTGGTATGCCCTGACGCTTGGCCCCTACAGCGTTGCCGAGGCGCAATCCAAGTTACGCGAATTGCGCGGCGCGGGCATCATCCCGCGCGACAGCTATATTTCCGACAACGGCCCGTACCGCCAGCGGTTCTGGCCCATTGGTGCTGGTGCAACAAACATTGCGCCCGCAACACCGGTGCAACCTGCACCAGACACGACTGCGCCAGAAGCGATCCCGACACCTGTGGTTCCGGCAGCCCCCGTTGATCTAGACGAAACCCCGCGCGAGGCCCGCGCCTCGGAAGCGCTGCTAAGCCGTGACCAGAAAAAAGAGCTGCAAGTCGCTATGCAATGGTTCGGCTTCTACAACTCCGCCATCGATGGCTCTTTCGGACGCGGCACGCGCGGCTCTATGGCGGAATGGCAAAAGAACAACGGCTATGAGGTGACAGGCATCCTGACCACCAAGCAGCGCAAGGTGCTGATGGACAATTACACCAGTGCGCTGGCCGCATTGGGTCTGGGTCAGGTCAATGAGGTAAAAGCCGGCATCGAGATCACCATGCCGATCGGCCTCGTGGAATTCGACAAATACGAATACCCGTTTGTGCAGTACCGCGAAAAAGACGGCTCCGGCATCGAGGCGTTGCTGATCTCGCAACCCGGTGACGAAAACACGCTGTTTGGCCTCTACGAGATCATGCAAACGCTGGAAATCGTACCGCTGGAAGGCGAGCGGTCCAAAGGACGGCGCTCTTTCACCCTGACGGGGCAAGGCGACGACATCCATTCCTACACCTATGCCCGTGCCGAAGGCGGCTATGTCAAAGGCTTCACGCTGGTCTACCCCCCCGCCAAGGCGGCTGACATGGCTCGGGTGATCGAAATTATGCAAGACAGCATGGTCATCACCGAAGGCACCCTGACACCTGATTTGTCGGATGCAGCTGCGCAAGGGGTGGATCTTTTGTCGGGCCTCGACGTGCGCAAGCCTGCGCTGTCACGGTCCGGATTTTATGTGGACGGGCGCGGCCATGTTCTGACCACCGCCGAGGCTGTCGCGTCTTGCGGTCGCATCACGCTCGATGACACCTACGAGGCCACCGTCAAGGCCACAGGCAACGGCTTGGCCCTGCTGGAGCCGTCGACCAGCCTTGTGCCGCTCAACTATGCCCGTTTTACGACGTCGATCGGTCGTCTGCGCGCCCCGGTTGCCGTGGCGGGATATTCCTACGAAGGGGCGCTGGACGCGCCAACACTGACCTATGGCACGCTGGAAGACCTCAAAGGTCTTGGGGGCGAAGCCGAACTGTCCCGTCTGGACCTTGACGCCCTGCCCGGTGACGTTGGCGGGCCGGTGCTGGATATGACCGGAGCTGTCTCCGGCATGTTGGTCGACCACGATCTGACCGGCAAAGCCCTGCCCAGTGCGGTGCGCTTTTCGTTGAAAGCCAGCGAGCTGGCAACCTTCCTCAGCGAAAACGGCATCACCGCCGCAGCCTCCGAGGACACAGCGCAACTGGACGCCGAAGATATCGTGGTTTTGGGCACAGATATGACCGTGCTCGTCGGCTGCTGGGAATAAGCCTTGGGCTAATCCCCTTACGTTCGGGCCTTCTCGAAGGCCTCCCACGCGGCTTCGAACTTGGCAAAGTTAAAGCCCTTCTCGCGGGCCGGACCCAGCACCAGATGCTCGGTGTCCTGCATCTTTCGGATCGCAGCTTCCAGATGGTCGATCACCTCCGGCGGCACGACCACGGCCCCGTGCCGGTCCGCATGAACCAGATCACCGGGACGCACGGTCAAACCGAACACCCTCACCGGCACGTCCAGCGCGGTCACATGCACGAAGCCGTGGCTCGGCCCGATGCTGCCCGCCACCACCGGATAGTCCGGAGCCATGTCACCCAGATCACGCATGACCCCGTTTGTTAGCGTGCCGGAAATGCCGAGCCCTTTGTGAACCTCGGTGTTGACCTCGCCCCAAAAAGCTCCGACGGCGTTCGGATAATCCTCGTCCTCAACCACGCAGACGGAGGGCTGTGGCGCCTCCGCCATTTGCTTGTAGTAGGCCATGCGCCGCGTGCGGATGACCTCTGATGGTTCAGTCGGAGGCAATACAGCGGCAATTTTCGCGGTGCTCGCATAGCCCACGACCACGCCGGTCGGCTCGTTGATCAGCATCGTGCCACGGGTGAAATCGTTAAAACCCCGTTTGCCTTGGGCAACCTCAATGGCGTTGCAAACCGTCGGCGTGTCGACGCTGCGCAGCAGAGTTAGCAAACTGTCGTTCATGATATCTCCAGCCAGCGGTTCAAGGCCGCGTTTGTCGCGTCGGGTTGTTCAAGTGTGGGTAAGTGACCTGCACCGTCGATAATCTCCAATGTCGCACTGGACACGAGCGAGCAGATCAGCTCGTGGCGATGGATCGGGCACAAAGTATCCTCCCGCCCGCACAGTGCCAGTGTCGGCACCTCGATCTGACGCAGCGTGTCTTGTTGGTCGGGCCGCGTTTGCAACGCGTGGGACTGACGCACGAACACCTCCGGCCCAAGGGCGTCCGCCATGTCCATGCACAGATCAAGGATGGCAGCACGGTTCGGCCCGTCCGCCAGATAGCGCGGCTTCATCTCGTCGCGCATGATGGTGCGCAACTCACCTGCTTTTGCCCGCGCGATCTGCGGCTCGCGGCCCTTTGCAACTGCATCGGCTTCGGCCTTGGGGTTGGTGTCCAGAAACGCGATCCGGTCGATCCGGTCGGGCGCTTGGCGAAACGCCTCCATCGCCACGATCCCGCCCATGGACAGTCCGGCCAGCGCAAAACGTGGTGGCGCATGGGCCAGCACCTCCGCCGCCAAGTCCGCCACGTTATCTGCCCCGCCAATCGGTGCTACCTGCACCGCACGGTCGACGGAGAACGCAGCGATTTGAGGCGCGAACAGTCGCGCGTCGCACATCATGCCGGGCAAAAAGACAAGCGGCGTCATCGCACCTGCGCCGCCCCTTCGGCCAATGCGCCCAGCTTGGCATAGGCAATCTCAGGGTCTACTGCGCCAAAGCCCGCAAAGGTACCAAACCCGCAATCGGATCCTGCAACGACCCTATCCGCGCCGACGATATCCACGAAGCGACGAATACGTTCTGCCACCAGATCAGGATGCTCGACGAAGTTCGTCGTCGTGTCCACCACGCCCGGCACCAGCACCTTGTTGTCCGGAATATCCGCCTTGCGGTCGCGGAACACGGCCCATTCATGGCCGTGGCGCGGGTTGGAGGTCTCGAACAACACATAGCGCGATTTGGTCGCCATCAACGTGTCGAACATCTTGGACATGGGGATGTCGCAGACATGCGGGCCCTCGTAATTGCCCCAGCAGATATGCACCCGCACCTTCTCGGCGGGCACGTCTTGCAGCGCATGGTTCAACGCCTCCACATGGCTGGCCGCGACCTTCAGGAATTCGTCATCCGACAGATCGTTAAACAGCATATGCCGCGACAGGGCCAAGTCGGGGCAATCCAGTTGCAGGTCAAGGCCCGATGCCACGATGGTCTCGTATTCCGCCTTCATGGCGTCGGCCAACGCGGCCAGATAAGCCTCCCGCGTTTTGTAGTGGTCGTTTTGCAGGAACAGCGAAATCACCCCCGGCGACGCCGCGTTCATGAAGCCCCGCTCAACGCCATGCTCCGCCATCGCAGCCTTGAGATTGCTGATGTCCTTTTCCAGCTCCCCCTGCCCCTTGGACTTCACCTCGCCCACACACATGGGCCGCGCATATTGCGGCGTGCCGCCGTCATCGGCCAGACGCTTCAGGAAACTGGGGAATTTCTTCAAATCAGCAGGCGCGTTGCGCGGGCTGTCGCCGTCAAAGCCGGTGTAGCGGTCCTTGACATAGGTGGCATAGCTGATCTTTGAGGTTTCCCCATCCGAGACGATATCCACCCCAGCGGCCTTCTGCTTGGCCACGGTGTCGCTGACCGCTTCTGTCATCGCTTTATCGAAAGCGTCTGCGTCGTAGTTCTCGCCATTCTCGCGGGCGAAAATGAAATCGACCACCTCTTGCGTGCGTGGCAGCGACCCCACGTGGGTTGTTTTGACGTTCATCTGGTTTCCTTTCAATCTTTACGCGCCATCAGAACCGAGTGGCGGTTGCAGTCCGGGTCCTCGGCGATATAGGCCGTAAGACGCAGCCCGTTTGCGTCTAGAATTTGCACATATTCCATGGGTGACAGGCTGGCGTGGTAAACCGTGTCGCCTGCCACGTCTCCCGTCGTCTCGCCTGCGTCCGGCCCGACGGTCACCATCAACGTGCCCCCCTTGTTGAGATGCGCTGCCAGACGGGGCAAGCAGGCGCGTTGTTCGTCCTGCGTCAGGTGGAAGAAGCTGTTCCACGCGATGATCGCGTCAAAGCGCTTGCCCAAATCCAGCGCACGCATGTCGCCTTCACGCCAATCCCCGTCAGGCCAGCGCGCGCGGGCGATATCAAGCATCGCGTCGGAGAAATCGACGCCTGTCAGATCAAAACCCTCGGCGATGAGCCAACTTGCGATTGGCTCACCAGCGCCGCAGCCCAGATCCAATACGCTACCTTTATGCGGCACCGCCGCCCCGAAACGCGCCAACCAGCGCGCCTCGTGAAGCGTCCGTGTTCGCGCCTTGTCATAGGCATCAGCATTGGCCTCGTAGACCGCTTGCGTTTTATCCGAGAGGGCGGTCATCCCTTCCAGGTTGCTCCGGCGGCGTCGTCAGTGGCAACCACGTGATACAGCGACGCCTCTCCGGTCATTGACGGCACGGCGGTGTGCATCAGGTTTTCAGGCACCGACATGGTGTCGCCGGGGGCCAGAGTGACCGACCCGCCGTCATAGTCGACGCGCCAGTGGCCATGCATGGGCATCAGCACCGACGGGCGGTCATGCTTGTGCTTCTCCTCGGAAGCACTTTCGCGGGTGATCAGATCGACTTCGAAACCGGGCTTGTCGCGGATCAGGCCCTTTTCGCCGATCACCTTGACCGGCTTGCCGCTGCGCCCTAGCGCCTTCATGTCGAGATAGCGCCGCACATAGCCGCCGATCACGTCCATCGGGGTGGGTTTGTCGACCTTGTCCAACTCGTCTTGCGTCAACAGCGGCATGGGCTTGATGCCGTCTGGCAGGTTTTGGCCCTTCTTGCTGTCGTAGAGCTTGCCGTTGTCGCCCAGCACCAAGCCGTGCGCCTTGGCGTCCTTGATCACATGCGGCGCCCAGATCACGCCACCGCCCGCGTCGTCACCGCCCAGAATGGCCATGATCATCCCGTAATCCGTGCCGATATTCTCGAAGCCGCGGAAGATGTTTGTGGGGATGTTGAAGATATCGCCCTCCTCCATCACCACTTCGCCCAGATCGCCATGCTCGCCCCAGAAGAAGCGCCAGCGGCCTTTGAGGATGAAGAACACCTCCGCCGTGCGGTGATTGTGAAGCGAGTTGCGGCAATGGGGCGGCTGGCCCGCGGCGCCGATGTTGAACCCGTGGGGGATGGCGATATGGACGTGCTGGTCGGGGGATTCAGAGACCCCGCCGCCGATGATGGTGAAGTTTTCCTTCTGGTCGCTGCCCGGCGTGTGGGCGTCGATGAAGGCGGTTTTGCAGGGTTGCAGATCGCCGTAGCGAACGATGCGGGCTTCCATGTCTTGAGGTGTCATGATGTGTTCCTGACTGAAATTATATAGGGATGTTTTTGACTTGCGCCCACCCTGACGGCGGGCGCAAATTCAGCCTGCGCGCCCTGCGGCTCTCCAAGAACCCGTGCACGGGCAAAAGCGAGCGGGCGCGTTGCAACATCACTGCGCGCCTTGATGCAGCAATATCTGCTTCCAGATCGCCACTTCGTCGATCAGCGTGAACTCGCGGCGCAGGCCCCATTCACCCCATTCGGCGTGGGTGATGCCCATGACGTGCACCTCGGCCCCTGACGGTGCGCCGAAATAGCCCGGCCCGCTATGCTTGCCGGTCAGTGACCAACGCACGGCGGCACGGTTGGGCGTGCCAGCGTCGGAGCGGCCGATGACATGGTGGATTTCAAACTTGGCCGTCGGGAAGCTTGAGCGCAGGCGCATCCAGTCGGTCTCGGGGAAGTCCCAAGACCAGCCGTTGCGCGCGCCCCAATGCTCGGTGCAGACCGCGCGGTCGTATTCGCTGCGGATGACGGTGAAGTCCTTGTCCATGATCCGTTGCAGGATGCCTGCCAGCTTGGCACCCCACTCGTTGTCATTGCCGCGTCCCATGTAAGGGCCGTCAACGTCATGCGACGGATGGAAAGGCCGCGTACACTTATCCGGCCCGCCTTCCTGCTCGATCTGCCACGCGGCGTAGTCTTTCGGGTCCCAGCCCAACTGCCGTGCGATGCCGCCGACGTCGCGGATCAGCCATTCGTCGTCGATGACATCATCCTTGGCCGCGCAATCGGCGATGGTGCGGACCTGAAACTTGCGCCCTGTCGGAGGCCCGAACGCCCCGTGACCCGTATGCGTGCCGCCCGTCACAATGCGGTGCGAAGACAGGTAGCGGTCGCCGTCTTGCGACCAGATCACGTCCTCGCCCAGCAGGTAGCGGTCGGGGAATTCGGCTAGCGTCGCCAGCGTCCCGTCTATCACGCTTGCGTTGCCCGTCACCAGTCCCGACGGGAACCGCATCGGGATCTCCTTGCCGTAATAGTGATGCAAGGTGGCAAGGCCGCGGTCCTCCCAAATCTCTTTGGTGATCTTGATAATGTAGTCCGGCAAGTCCTTGAACTGATTCGAGAAGCCCTTCATTCGTGCTGTCCTGTCTGGAGCAATATCTGTTTCCAGATCGCTGTTTCATCAATCAATGTGTATTCACGGCGGATGGTCGGCTCGCCGGTGCCGAAAGGGCCAAACTCGGCGTGGCTGATGCCCATGATGTAGACCTCGGCCCCCGTAGGCGTGCCGAAGCGACCCCAGCCGGAATGCCTGCCATGAAGCGACCAGCGGACCGCCGCGCGCGGGGGCATCAACGGGTCGTCGCGGCCGATGACATGGTCAATGGTGAACGCCGCATCCGGAAACGCCGCACGCAGGCTCATCCAGAACTGGTCCGCCTCGGCCCATCCCATCGCATCATGCGCGGCTGGGTAATGTAACGCACAGGCGCGGTCATAGCGTTTGGGGATCACCTGCATGTCTGCCGCCATGATCGAGCGCAACGTATCAGCGTAGCGTTCGCCCCATTCGTTGTCGTTACCCGTTCGGGTGTAGGGTCCGGGCACGTCATTGGCGGGGGTCATGGGTTTCACACAATGCTCCGGCCCACCCTCGCGGGCGATAAGGTCGCGGGTCCAGTCGACAACATCCGCCCCCATCTGCTGCACGATAGCGGACTGGTCGCGCACCAGCCATTCGTCATAGACCGCGTCATCACGGATCGCGCAGTCGGCAAGGATGCGGTAGGCAAAGCGCCGTCCGGTGGGCGCGCCATACATGCCCGGATGTGTATGCGTAGCGGTGCAATAGAGGCGGTGCGAGGACAGGAAGGCGTCGGAGGTTTCGGTGGCACCTTCGGGGTCATCGCACCAGATCACGTCCTCGCCCAGCAACTCACGGTCGGGGAACTCGGCCAGCGTCGTCATGGTCGCAGCAATGACCCGCGAATTGTCGACCACCACCGACGCCGGAGACCGCACGATCAACCCGTCCGCATATCGCTTGCGCAGGGAGCCGATTTCGCGGTCCTCCCAGATTTCCTTGGTGATACCGATGATGAAATCGGGAACGTCACGCCATTTGCTGTCAAAGCCGCGCATATCCTATCCTTTTGCCGGAGCGGTCGATCCACGCAGGATCAACGCCCCTTCCAGTTTCGCCCTGTGCGCAGGGCGCGTGGGGTCCTCTATCCGCTGCATCAGCGCCTCGACTGTCTGCGCGACCATTCGGTTGATCGGCTGGCGGTAGCTGGTCAGATCGTAAGCGGGCCACGCAGCAATCGGCACGTCGTCGAAGCCTGCGACGCTGATATCTTCGGGCACCCGCAACCCCAATTTGAAGCGCAATGCGTCCATGACGGCGAACGCCATGTGGTCGTTGCACACGAAAATGGCCTCGGGCCGGTCAGTGCCTGCGCACATCTCCAGCGCCGCGGCGCGAGCGTCGGCATAGATGAAGTTGCCGACCTCACGCGACGACAATTCCAGACCAGCGGCGGCCAAGCCGTCACGGAAGCCGTGTTCGCGGTCCCGCTGGGTGGATGCACCCTCGAATCCGGCGATGTAGCCGATGCGGGTATGACCAAGCTCCGCAAAATGGGTACCGATTGCGAAGCCGCCACCGTAGTTGTTGGTGGTGACCGCAGACATGCGCGGGTCGTCCTGCTCACGGTTGAACAGCACCACGGGGATGCCGTGTTCCGCGCAGCGGGTGCTGAGGCTGGAGGACATGGACACCGAGGCCAGCACGATCCCCTCGACCTGATGATCCAGAATTTCCTCCATGACCGACTGCACGTCATCGCCCGCTGTAGGGGACGCCATGAACATCAGCACATGATACCCTCGTTCTTGCAGGGCGTTTGACAGCCGCTCCACCGCTTCGGGGTAGAACTGGTTTTCCAGATAGGCGACCACCAACCCGATCATTCGGCTTTTGCCGGTGATCATCGCGCGGGCCATGGCATTGGGACGATATCCCAGCTCCGCCGCAGCCTTCTTCACCTTCGCTGCGGTCGCCGGCGACGCGGAGGCGCCACGGGTGAACACACGGCTGACAGCCGACTGGCTGACCCCTGCGCGTTCAGCGACCTGAAGGGAGGTGATTTTGCGTGGCATCAATCTGCCGTCCATCCGCCGTCGATCAGCATGTGGGTCCCTGTCATTAGCGCAGATGCATCCGAGGCCAGATAAACCACCGGCCCCATAATGTCGGTGACCTCGCCCACGCGGCCCAGCTTGATCTTTTCCTCGATCCATTTGACCCGTTCGGGGTTGTCGAACGTGCTTTCGGTCAGGGGCGTGCGAATGAAGGTCGGGCAGATGGTGTTGACGCGGATACCCTGCGGCCCCCACTCGATCGCCATGGCTTTGGTGAAGCCTTCCACCGCGTGTTTGGTGCCGCAATAGACCGCGCGGTCGATACCGCCGACATGGGCCATCTGGCTGGTGATGTTGATGAGCGAGCCGGGCTTTCCCTCCGCTATCAGGCCTTTGGCCACGGCGGTGGTCAGGAAATACGCGCCCTTGAAGTTCAGATCCGACACGCGGTCGAAGTCATCTTCCTGTGTTTCCAATGCGGGGCTGTGGATGGCGAGGCCGGCGGAGTTCACCAGTATGTCGAACGGGCGAGCTTGCGTCACGGCGGCTTGCATGGCCGCGATGTCCGACACGTCCAACGGCATCGTTTCCGCCTTGAAACCCGCCTCGCGCAATTCTTGCGCGGTGGTTTCCAATTTCTCAGCGGAGCGTGCTGCCAGCGTGACTTCGGCCCCCGCCTCGGCCAGTGCTACGGCACAGGCAAGACCTATGCCAGAGGACGCGCCTGTGACCAGCGCGCGTTTGCCGGAGAGGTTGAACGAGGGTGTCTTGGGAAGGCTCATTCTGCGGCGTCCTTGTAAGGCGCTGCCCCGCCATAAGGCACATTGATGCCACCATAGCGGCGCACGCGGACGTTGCATTGCTCGGCATGACCGACAAAACCTTCCAAGAGGCACAGACGCGAGCCGTAGGCACCGATCTCGGCGGCAGCTTCATCGGTCGTGATCTTCTGATAGCTATGTGTTTTCAGATACTTGCCTACCCATAAGCCACCCGTATACCGCCCCGCCTTTTTGGTGGGCAGCGTGTGGTTTGTGCCGATCACCTTGTCACCATTGGAGACATTGGTGCGCGGCCCGAGGAACAGAGCGCCGTAGCAGGTCATGTGTTCAAGGAACCAGTCGTCGCGGTCGGTCATCACCTGCACATGCTCGGATGCGATGTCGTCGGCAACGGCCAGCATCTCGTCATAGGTGTCGCAGACGATCACCTCGCCGTAGTCTTCCCAGCTTTTGCCAGCAGTGTCAGCCGTGGGGATAATTTTCAGCAGGCGTTCGATCTCGGCCAGAGTGTCTTTGGCGAGTTTCTCGGAGTTGGTCAGCAGCACGGCGGGCGAGTTGTAGCCATGCTCCGCCTGCCCCAGCAGGTCGGTGGCGCACAGCTCGCCATCTGCGGCGGTCTCGTCGGCGATCACCATGGTCTCGGTCGGGCCTGCGAACAGGTCGATACCAACGCGGCCGAACAATTGGCGTTTGGCTTCGGCGACAAATGCGTTGCCCGGGCCGACCAGCATATGGACAGGCTCTATCGTTTCGGTGCCGATGGCCATGGCTCCGACGGCTTGGATACCACCCAGCACGTAGATCTCATGCGCGCCGCCCATGTGCATCGCGGCGATCACCGCCGGATTCGGCTCGCCCTTAAAGGGTGGCGTGCAGGCCACAATGCGCGGCACTTTGGCGACGCTGGCGGTGGCGACGGACATGTGGGCGGAGGCCACCATGGGGAACTTGCCACCCGGCACGTAGCAGCCCACCGATTGCACGGGAATATTCTTGTGGCCAAGGATCACGCCCGGCATCGGCTCGACCTCGATATCAAGCATCGAGTCCCGCTGCGCCTGCGCAAAATTGCGCACTTGGTCTTGCGCAAACCGGATGTCAGCCATGTCGCGGTCGGACACCTTGGCGATAATGGACTGGATGTCTTCGTCGGACAGACGGTAGCTGGCAGGGCTATAATTATCGAACTTCTCGGCCATTTCCCGCACCGCTGCGTCGCCACGGGCTTCAATCGCCTTCAACCCGTCTTCGACGATGGCACGTACCTTGGCGTCATCTTCTGCACGGGCAGCTTCGGAGCGGGCGGTTTTCAGGTGGCGAATGGTCATTGTCTTGCGTCCTTATTTCGGATGTTGCGGCGTGACGGTGCCGTCGTCGTAATGCTCCCAACCGTGGCCATCGAATACGTCGCGGCCCAGCTGGGCTAAAACTGAGGGGAAATCGACGGAGACCCAGTTGTCCTTGATCCGCCCGTCCTCGACCTTCCAAAAATCCATGTAATGGATTTTGACCCGCTTGCCGGTCGCCTCGATCCCCATGAACGTGCCGGAATGGGTCGCTTCGATATGACCGAAGCACGACGCCCATTCGCCTTCGCAAATGAAGCGGTCGGTTTTGTAGTCCCGCTCTGTAAACGCGGCGCGAATGGGCAATTGCCAGTTGTTGCGAAACGCCTGCAAATCCGGCTTGGTGCCGCAGCCCTGGTTGCCCATCCAGCGGAAATCTTCGTGGAAATGGGCGGCCATGTCGTTGGAATTGGCCCCAAGGGCTGCCTCCATCCGCAAGATGACCTGACGGGTTGCCTCGGCCTGTTCTGTCGGTGTCATTACAGCGCAATCCTTTCGCCCGAAGCCGTGTCGAACAGGTGGCAAATGCTGGCCGGAATGCTGGCCTGCACGACGTCACCTATCTCGGCGCGGTATTCCTTGTTGGTCTTGATTGACACCAAAGCGCCGCCAAGCCGCCAAGTGATCATCGACGCCTCTCCCAGCAATTCGATCGAATACATCGGCGCGGAGATTTGCCCGCCTGTGTCGACGATCTCTGCATCCTCGGCACGAAAGCCCAGCGTGACGTTGCCGGACGGACCGGTGGGCAGGCCTTCGACCCTGATGCCCTCTCCGGTAAAGGTGCCACCCTCCAGCGCGCCTTCGACAAGGTTCATTGCGGGCGAGCCAATGAAGCTGGCCACAAAGGTGTTGGCAGGCATGTCATAGATATCCGTCGGCGTGCCGACCTGCTGGATCTTGCCTGCGTTCATCACCACCACACGGTCCGCCAAGGTCATGGCCTCGATCTGGTCGTGGGTCACGTAAACAGTCGTGGTCTTCAGTTTCGATTGCAGGTTTTTGATCTGCGCCCGCGTGCTGACACGCAACTTGGCGTCGAGGTTCGACAACGGCTCGTCCATCAGGAACACCGTGGGCTTGCGCACAATCGCGCGTCCCAAGGCGACCCGCTGGCGTTGGCCACCGGACAGCTCGGCGGGACGGCGGTGCATGAAGTCTTCCAGTTCGGTCATATGGATCGCCTTCATCACCATCTCGTCGTGCTTTTCCTTCGGCACCTTGCGCACGCGCAGCGGGAAGCGGATGTTCTCGTAGACAGTCAGGTTCGGGTAGAGACCGTAGGACTGGAACACCATGGAGATGTCGCGGTCCTTCGGCTCCAGATCGTTGACGACACGGTCGCCTAGAATGATCTCGCCATCGGTCACATCTTCCAGCCCTGCAATCATCCGCATGGTCGTGGACTTGCCGCAGCCTGATGGCCCCAGCAGCACAAGGAATTCCTCATCTGCAATGTCGAGGTTGAAGTTGTCGACACCGATGAAGGAGCCCCAACGCTTGTTGACGTTTTTGAGTTGAAGTCTGGCCATTGTGAGCCCCTTTATCCTTTGACGGCGCCAGCGGTCAGCCCGCTTACGATTTGACGTTGGAAGAACATAACCATCACGAAAAGCGGCGCCGTCGCAGAGACAACTGCCGACACGGCGAACATGACGTTACCCTTGGTTTGTGTGGTGCCAAGGAAACTTGCGATCTTGGGTATCATGGTCTGGTTCTCTTTGCTCAGCAGCATGGTGGTCACGGCAAAGTCGTTATAGGCCAGCAGGAAGCTGAACAGACCCGTCGTGATGACCCCCGGCCACATCACCGGAATGATCACGTGGCGGAAAGCCTGAAACCGCGTGCAGCCATCGACCATGGCGCTTTCGTCCAGATCCTTGGGGATGTTCTTGAAGAACGAATGCAGCATCCACAGGGTAAACGGCTGGTTGATCGCCACCAGCACGATCACGGTCGTGTAAAGATGGCCCCAAAGGTTCCATTCGAAGAACGGCAGCAGGTAGCCCGAGACCAGCGTGATCGGCGGCATGGCGCGGAACATCAGCGCGAACAGCAGGAACCAGAACGCATAGCGGTGGGTCGAGCGCGCAAGGGCGTAGCCCCCCAGCGTGCCGCAGGTCAGCGAGACGGTCACAACGAACACACATACAATCGTGGTGTTCAGCGCCGCACGCCAGAATTCTTCCTGCACCCAAGCGCCCTCATAGCCGGCACCGGTGAAGCTGCCCCCGGTTTCGGCCTGTGTCAGGGTGCCGAACAGGGCATTGGCCCAATTGGCCTTGGAGAAGAAATCCCCCTCGACCTTGAACGATCCCCACAGCGTCCACAGGAACGGGAAGGCGGCGACGAGCAGCCAGATCACCAGAAACGAGGTCGCCATGATCCGGATCGTGGGTGGTTGGCGTGTAGCTTTGCTGGACATATCTTGCCCCCCTACTTGCGGTCAAAGTCGCGCCATGTCCGAACAAGGACCGGCGAGAGAAGTATGGCAATGCCGATGATGGTCAGCACCGATGTTGCAGCGGCCGAGGACAGCAAGCGCGTCTCGCCCCCAAGGTCGTTGTAGATCGCATAGGACAGCGACGTGGCATGCGCCGAGGCCTGAAAACTGACAATCGGCTCGAACACCCTGAAGTTGTCCATTAGCTGGATCAGCGCCACGAAGGTCACCAGCGGCAACAGATGCGGCACCACGACAAATCGGATACGCTCCCAACGGGTTGCCCCGTCAACCATTGCGGATTCCAGCGTGTCGGTGTTGACCGTTTGAAGCCCCGCATAGAACACGACGAAGGCGAAAGGGGCCGCGTGCCAGACCCCGTAGACCATAAGCATGATCCACATCAGCCCCGTTGACGCCTTGACCGATAGGTTCGGGTCATCCGTCAGCCATTGCAATCCGGTCCCCAGAATACCGCGCGCATCCACCATCCAGAACAGGATCAGCGACCCCACAAGCGGTGTCACGATCATCGGCAGCAGCGAGAAAAAGATCGTCGGGCCTTTCAGGGCCTTGGCGACGGAGTTGACGGCAATGGCGACGAAGAACCCCAAAAGGATGGTCAGCGGCGTCACGATGGCCGTGTAGGTCAAGGTAAACCCCAACGCCTTGTAGAATGGCAGGTTCATCAAGCTGCGCCCGAAATCCGGCAGCCCGTCCGAGTTCACCCAAGCCGCAGCCACTTCGCCAAAGGCCAGATGGTTGCGGTCTGTGTAGATGTCCAATCCCGCGAATTTGCCCAAGGGCTCGGCTTCGCGGATAGCGGCGGTGGCCTCTTGGTCGACCGAGGTTTCCATCGTGCAGCCGAACGGCCCGCAGTTTTTGACCTGAACGACTACCTGCTCATGGGCGGAGTAAAAGGACTGGCTGACGACCGACACGATCGGAAAGGCGATAAAGGCCAACATCAACAAGGTGGACGGGAGAACGAACCAGAAGAATGAACTGTGTTTCATAGCTTGAGCTGCCTGTTGTGAATGGGGGCAGTGAAAAGGGCGCGACGCGTGACGGTGTCAGGGCGGCGCGCCCTTTTGGAAGAGACGACTTACTTGACGTAGCCCTGCTCTTTTGCGGCAGCTGTGTAGGCCGCTTCGATGTCGGCGAGCGTCTGCTCGGCGCTTTCCTTGCCAGTCAGGAAATCTGCAATGTTGTCACCGGACGCGGTGTGCAGCAGACCCATGTAAGGCAGCATCGGGTAAGGCTTCGATCCGGCTTTAACCGCGGCCAGAACACCTTCAGAAACCGGAGCGGGCTCATAGCCCTCAATCAGCCAAACTGCTTGGTCCATGGTCGTGTCGTTCAACGTCGACGGTGCCACGGCGTGGGCCAGTGCTTGGAACGTCGCAGCGGCATCTTCGTCGCTGATGTTTTTCGCAACAGTCCAGCCATCCCACCACAGGGTGGTTGCAGGAACGCCGCTGTCACCAACCATGAGCGGGCCTGCGACTTTGGTGTTCTCGTAAACCTGCGGCTCGGAGCCTTCTGTATCCATCAGGTTCTGCATCCGGCTGCCCCACATATGCATCAGCGCGACATTGCCAGCTTCCCATTCAGCCTGCGTGCCGTTGGAATCGTGGGTCAGGTAGTCGGGGTTCATGTATTCGGTCAGCGCCTTCATCATCTCCAAAGTAGCAACACCTTGCGCGTTGTTGATCGAGATGTTGGCAGTGCCCGGCTCGAAGAATTCACCGCCATGGCCAATATACATGTTGTTGAATTCCTGCGCGAGGTTCCAACCGGCCGCATATGGACCGCCGACGGGGTTTTCCATGATGCCTGCATCGCGGATGGCTTTGGCAGCGACGAGGACTTCGTCGTAAGTGGATGGAACCGCAAGGCCAACTTCTTCCAGAACGTCGGACCGGTAGGCCAATGTTTGCGCGTTTGCCATGAAGGCAACAGCCATGACTTTGCCGTCAACTGTGATCAACTGGCGCTGCGGGATGTCTTTGCCGTATTCCGCGACAAGGGCGTCCAGCGGCTGGATGACGTCTTCGTTGATCAACGCTACGATGGACGAGTTGGCAACAATCGCACTGGTGTATTCGGCTGGGTTGCCGGACATGCCAGCCACATTCAGTGTTTGGTGGTCGGCAGTCAGGTTTGCCTCGATCGTTGCACCAGTGCATTCAGCTGCGGCAGTGGCGACAGTCTGGATGGCAGGAAATTCGTTGCCGATGATGTTCACGCGGCCACTGTCGATCGTGCAAGCAGCGCTCGCAGCACCGGCAGCGACGACAAGGGCGCTCGCGGCGACCGTCGATTTGATAAAGGTTTTCATTGCGGATTCTCCCGTTGTTGGCAGTAGTTCCGTGCCTCCCGCGAAGGGGATCACCGGATTTTTTGTAATAGTTGGCCGGACCGTTAATCGGCCCTGACTTCCCCAACGGTAACGAAAGTTGAATACGCTTGCAATAATTTTAGTTTCGCCCCCGCAAACCCCATCCATCTAGACATGCGCGCTGGCATGGTTCACAAAAATTCCAACACGAAAACCGCAGTTTACTTGGGGATAGGCCGGCGCACGGGTGTCTGCATCACTGCCTTGGCAAACGGCATTCCGACGCTCTGTGTGCCTAATGCTCACCAACTCTGATTCTATCTAAAGCGCGAATCTGATGAGGCCGATTCTGCGGCGAAATCTTGCATTTTCGACTGATTACCCCACTTTTCTTCAATAAAATCCGGATTGCTGAGCTTTCAAACCGCATCGGCAACGACTCTCGCGCCAACGGGCTGATAGGTCGCACGGTCAGCGGGTTTCCAAGTGCATCCGAATAGGTGGCCCCGGCGCGCGTCAGATGCTGACCGAGGTGCCAGACCTATGGCCAAAAAGCCAATTCAACCTAGCCGGCAGGCTTTGCATGCGAATGCAACTACAAGAAGATTTCTCAAACAGAATATTTGCAGGCGGCAGATCAAAGATCAGCCGAGCGCGGTCTCCGGCGTCACATGGATCAATGTCGGCCCGTCAGTGGCTAGCGCTTCTGTTACCGCGTGCTGGAACGCCTCCAGTGAACGCGGGTCAACCGCGCGGGCGCCATAGGCTTCCGCCAGCTTGCAGAAATCAGGGTTGCGGGCGACCACCGCATTGGGCGCGATCTGCGCATGGATCATGCCGTCCTCGATCTCTTTCAGCTTGCCATTGTCCCAAACGATGATCGGCAGGCTCAAACCCAGCTCCACCGCCGTCGCCAGTTCCTGAATGTTGTACTGAAAGCCGCTGTCGCCGTTGACCGAGATGACCGGATTGTCCCCTGCCCCCACCTTGCCACCGATGGCCGCTGCCAGCGCGTAGCCCAATGTGCCGAAGCCCGACGGGTGATGCCAGTGGCCGGGGCGGTCCATGGGAAAGGTCTCATTGGCGACATAGGCGAATTGCGTCATGTCGGAGAAGATCATCGTCTCGGGGGGCAGCACCGTGCGCAGCGCGTCCACCAGCGGGACGATCCCCGGGCGGTCCGCATCCGTCTCGGCGCGCCACTTCGCCCGCATGGCGGTGATCGCAGCCGCATCCCAATCGCTGCCGGACGGCTCCATCGTCGCCAGAAGCGCCTCGCAGAAGACCGTGCAATCGGCCAGCACAGGATCGGTCACATTGTGGCGATCCATCAGCATCTGAGGGTCAAGGTCAACGCGGATCATCGGACAGTCATGGCCGAGCGGGCCGCGCCATAGGTCGCATTCGGACAGCTCGCTGCCAAGAACCAACACCAGATCAGCCTGCGCCATGATTTCGGCGCTACCCGGGCGGCTCAAACACGCGCCAAAGCTCAACGGTGCGTCGTCTCCATACAGGCCACGGCCCGCATTGGTCATGAACACGGCAGCCCCTGCACGGGTCGCAACCTCCGCAGCAAGCCCCCCCGCGCGACATGCGCCGCCGCCAAGGATCACCACCGGTCGCTTGGCTGCTGACAGCATCCCCGCAATGCGGGCGATCTGGTCAGAATTAGGGGCATCGAACGCTATCTGCACCGACCGGTCCGCTGCGGGCGCGGCCTCCGCTTCCAGCAACGCAATCGGCACATTCATCAGCTTGGGGCGCGGACGCGAGGTCTTGAACTCCAGCAGCGCGCGGTCGATCAGGTGGTACGCGGCGTTCGCGGTGCGCGGGGTTTCCGACCAGTCCGCAACGGTCGCACCTGCGCCCTCTTGGTCCAGCATCTGGTGCAACTGGCCTCGGGTCGCCACCGTCTCGTCAAGGCAGGACGCAATCACCAGCAGCGGCACGCTATCCGAATAGGCCTGCCCCACGGGGTTCATGATGTTGCACAGCCCCGGCCCCGTGATCACGTAAGCCACACCGGGTTTGCCGGTGGCCCGCGCATAGCCGTCCGCCATGAAACCTGCGCCCTGCTCGTTGCGGGCCAGCACATGGGTGATCCCCGCCTCCTCGATCCCGCGATACATTTCTTGGTTATGCACACCGGGAATGCCGAAAATGACCTCCACGCCACGGGACTTCAACATATGCGACAGCTGTGCGCCGAGCGGTTTGGTGGACATGTCAGGCTCTCCAGAAACGAATGGTGAAAATTGCGTAGACGGCCAGAAGCTCCAACCGACCGATCAACATGCCAGCAGCCAGCAGCCACTTTGCGGTGTCGTTCAACCCCGAGAAGTTGCCAGCTGGCCCGATCTGGCTGCCTAAGCCGGGGCCGATATTGGCCAAGGCGCTGGCTGCACCGGACACCGAGGTGATAAAATCCAGTCCGGTCATGCCAAGCAGGACCGACAGCATCCCCATCGAGACCACAAACATCACAAAGAACGACATCACCGAGGACAACACATCCTCGCTTACGGGCTTGCCGTCATAGCGCGGCTGGAACAGGCCGTGCGGCGAGTGGATGCGGCGCACCTGCGCCTTGATCGAGGCGAATAACAACTGGTAGCGGAAGATTTTGACCGAGCACGCGGTCGAGCCGGCGCAGCCGCCGATCAGACCCAGAAAGAAGAACACCGCCACCGCAAGGCTGCCCCAAAGCTGGTAGTCCACGCTGGCATAGCCCGTGCCGGAAATGATCGACACCACGTTGAACAGCCCCTCGCGAAACCCCTCCTCCGGATGATCACCGAAGACGAACAGGCGGAACACGGTAAACAACAAGGTAAAGCCCAGAATGGTCGCCAGATAGGCCCGCAGCTGGCTGTCCCTCAGCAATGGCTTGGCCGAACCGGAGAGCAGCTGCACGTAGCGCACAAATGGCAGCGACCCCAAGATCATGAAGAACGAGGCCACATATTCCGGTGTCCCCTGAAACGCTCCGAACGAGGCATCCGATGTCGAAAACCCGCCGGTCGACATGGTGGTCAACGCGTGGTTGATCGCCTCGAAAGGGCTCAACCCGACAATGACATAAGCAACGGCACACGCGATGGTGAGACCGATATAGAAATAGGAAATCTGCGCGGCAATCTGCACCGCCCGCGGCAGCACCTTGCCCATTGTGTCGAACGCCTCGGACCGGAAAATCTGCATCCCCCCGACCCTAAGTTCGGGCAGGAACACCATGGCGACTACGATGATACCGATGCCGCCGAACCATTGCAGCATCGACCGCCATAGCTTCAGCCCGTCCGGCAAGGCCTCCAACTGGGTAAATACCGTGGAACCGGTGGTGGTTAGCCCTGACATGGCCTCGAAAAACGCATCGACATAGCGCGCCTCGGTGGCCCCCAGAAACATCGGTAACGCGCCAAAAATCGGCAGCGCCAGCCAGACGCCTGTGGTCAGCAAAAAGGTTTGCTGGATGGACAACCGGTCGCCCACCCCGTTGGAAGATGCCAGCGCCATCAATACGCCAATCCCCGTGGTGATGATCGCGCTTTCGGCAAAAGCGGGCCAATGCCCGTTGCCCACCCACAGGTCCAAAGCCATCGGAATCAGCATCGAAGCCCCGAGGCAGGCGGTAAGCAGGCCAATCACATAGGCCACTGGGCGTGCGTCAAACATAGCGCCAAGGCTTGGAGCGGTGCTGGCAAACTGTCAAGCAGTGCCGTGACATAAGGCCAACTTCGGTGCTCTGTTGAGTAGGCATTCAGGGCTTACTTTTGCCGACACCTGTCGGCCCCTGTTGCGCTCAGTTTGCCGCGTATAGACTGCCTGTTGATGTCGCAAGGAACGCCTTGAGGCCGATCTCCTCTTGCTTCAAGAACCCCGTTGCCGGCAGTGCGCCATCACGCACCATTTCGATAATCGAGACAACCGAGCCAGCGGTCGTCCACGAAATCGCGGTGCGCTGTTTACCTGCAACTTCGACGGGGCGATACGCACGGACGAATTCGCGGCGCTGCAACTTTCCGTCGATCGTGCCCTCGGCAGAAGCATGTACATAGACAATATCGTCTTCAACGGGCGGCTTCGCATTGATCAAAATCTCGCCCGCCTCTTTGCGGCGGTCCCGCATCAAAAGCT
Organism: Litoreibacter halocynthiae; assembly: GCF_004365635.1. Taxonomy (GTDB): domain Bacteria; phylum Pseudomonadota; class Alphaproteobacteria; order Rhodobacterales; family Rhodobacteraceae; genus Litoreibacter; species Litoreibacter halocynthiae. The sequence continues at coordinate 52,231 of NZ_SOBH01000002.1, forward strand.
CGTGGAAGAAGAAATTCATCAACTTCGCATGGCCCGGATATCGCATGGTTTTATAGTCGATATTCGCGACTTTACCCAGATAGGTCTCGCACATGGTGCCCAAGCCGCCCGAGGTGGTGAATGCCTCAAGCTTCATGCCGTCGATATAGATGTCTTCCATCCATTCCATCGGCGACACGAGCTTGCGCGCGCCATCCTCGATCACTTCGCAGTCATTCAGGTATTCATTCACCACGCCTTCGGGGGACCAGTTGAAGGAATAGCCCATCAAACCGGTCGGGTTCTGTGGCAATGCGCCAACACGCATCTTGCACGAACGGCATTCATCCAACTGGGCAATCAATGACGCGCCGACGATCCCGATAAAACCGGGTGCAAGTCCACATTGCGGCGCCATAAGGCCCTTTGAAGTCTTGCTCAACTCTATGACACGGTTTGTGGTCGGCACATCTTCGGTCAGGTCGAAATAGTGAATACCCGCACGATGGGCAATTTCGGCCACCGAAATGTTCAGATGGAATGGCAAACACGACAGAACGGCATCCTGTTTGGTAAAAACCGCTTCAACAGCACTTGTATTCGTCAAATCCAGCGCCACTACCGGAAACGGCAGATCACCGCGGGTCGCCAGATCAATGCCTGTTACGTCAAAGCCTGACCCATGCAACAACTCGGCCGCCAGACTGCCAACCTTGCCCAACCCCAAAACTGCAATCTTCTTCATCCAACAAATCCTTCGCGTCTTTCAGACACGATCAAATCCTATTCCACTGCCATCCAAAACGGCAATAATTGACGCAAATCGCTAAAGTTTTGACTTTTCAGCAACGACCAAAGATAACATGGAGTATGGATGATCTAGACCACCAGCTTTTGCAGCTTCTAACCAAGGACGCGCGCGCGTCAGCGACAGTTCTTGCCCGCACCCTTGGCGTCTCGCGCGGTACAATTCAAAACCGCATTGACCGGTTGCAGCATCAAAACGTGATCAAACGGTTTACCGTTGAGCTGTCAGCAGGCAAGACAGATACGCAAGTGAGCGCCTTTACCCTGATCCGGTTGAAAGCGGACGACGGGAAGGCCACCATTCAATCTTTGCGACGTATTTCTGCGATTTTGGACATCCACACCCTAAGTGGAAGCTTTGACCTTGTCGCCGAGGTGCGGGCGTCTTCGCTGTCAAACCTGGATACCGTTCTGGACTGTATCCGCGCCTTGCCCGAGGTCGCGGAAACGCAAAGCCATATCCGGCTCTCCTCCAGTAAAGCGGACAATCGGTAACAGCGCAGCATTTGCACAAAGGCTCCAGCCTACTTTGTGCAGACACCCCGCCATGGTCTTGACCCGCTTCCCCAGCAGGCGTATCCAAGCCCCCGTGGCGATTTGTTACCGGATTGCGGGCCACGTTAAATATGCTGCTAAAGAGGATGGATTGCTATGAGCCTCCCCCTTTTCCCGGTGGAGGCTTTTTATTTGGGCAATGCCCAACAGAGGATGACATGACAAAAGACTGGTCCCCCCGCACGAAATCCGTCCACAGCGGCACCCGCCGTTCCCAATATGGCGAAATGTCCGAAGCGATTTTCCTGACCCAAGGTTTCGTCTATGACAGCCCCGAGCAGGCCGAGGCCCGTTTCATCGAGAGCGGCCCCGACGAATTCATCTACGCCCGCTACGGCAACCCCACCGTGCGCATGTTCGAAGACCGCATCGCCGCGCTGGAAGGCACCGAGGACGCCTTTGCCACCGCGTCGGGGATGGCGGCGGTAAGCGGCGCGCTGACCTCCATGCTGAAGGCGGGCGATCATGTGGTGTCCGCCAAGGCGCTGTTCGGCTCGTGTCTCTATATCCTAGAGGATGTGCTGACCCGTTTCGGGGTCGAAGTTACCTTTGTCGACGGCACCGACCTTACCGCGTGGAAAGCCGCCGTGCGTGATGACACCAAGGCGGTGTTTCTGGAATCCGTCTCCAACCCGACGCTGGAAGTCATCGACGTCAAGGGCGTGGCCGAGATTGCCCATGCCAAAGGCGCAACCGTGGTGGTCGACAATGTCTTTGCAACGCCCGCGTTTTCCAAGGCAGCCGAGCTTGGCGCCGACGTCATCGTTTATTCCGCCACCAAGCATATCGACGGTCAGGGCCGCTGCCTTGGCGGCGTGATCTGCGGCACCCGCGAGTTCATCCGTAAAACTGCCGAGCCTTACATCAAGCACACCGGCGGGGCGCTATCGCCGTTCAACGCGTGGGTGATGCTGAAAGGTCTGGAAACCCTGCACCTGCGCTGCAATGCTCAAGCCGAAAGCGCGTTGTTCATTGCAGAGGCGCTGGAAGGCCACAACAAGCTGGACCGCACGCTGTATCCTTACTTGAACTCCCACCCGCAACAGGCTGTTGCCAAAGAACAAATGGGCGCTGGCGGCACGGTGATCTCGCTGGATATTCAAGGCGGCAAGGACGCGGCATTCCGTTTCCTCAATGCGCTGGATATTATCCTGATCTCCAACAATCTCGGCGACAGCAAGAGCATCGTGACCCATCCAGCCACCACCACGCATCAACGCCTGAGCGACAAGAAACGCGCCGAGTTGGGCATCACCGATGGTCTTGTGCGCATCTCTATCGGCTTGGAAGACAAGGCCGATCTGTTGGCCGATATCCGCACCGCACTAGACGCGGTCTAGGCCAAAAAGGTCGGTTTTCCTTTGTAACGTCCGCGTGCCGCCCCATATAGTGGCGCACGCCGACGCCGCATCCCGAGGAGGGAAAGCCATGAACGTCCACACCCCCGAGCCGACCCGCGAGGAGGCCGAAGCCGCCCTCGCCCTGCTGCGCCAATGGGCGGGCAAGGTCTCCCCCATCGAGGTGGCCGATCTGGACCCGCTGGTCTCCCGCTTGATCCCCGGACAGGAGTTGGCGAACTACCCCGCGCTGGCCCGCGCCTACCCCGAAGAATTCGCCGTGGACGAGGCCTACAAGGCCACCATGCCCGACCTGCAAAACGGTCCCTCCTCGCTGATCCGTGGGGCCAAACAACATATCCAGCATGTCGGCATCTCCAACTTCCGCCTGCCCATTCAGGTCCACACCCGTGACGGCGATGACCTGACGCTGGAAACTTCTGTAACAGGCACTGTGTCGCTGGAAGCCGAGAAGAAGGGCATCAACATGTCCCGCATCATGCGCAGCTTCTACCGCCATGCCGAGCAGACCTTCAGCTTCGAGGTGATCGAACAAACGCTCGACGCCTATAAAACCGATCTGGAAAGCTTCGACGCCCGCATCCAGATGCGGTTTTCCTTCCCGATGAAGGTGCAATCCTTGCGCTCGGGTCTTGAAGGGTACCAGTATTACGACATCGCTCTAGAGGTGGTCGACACCCAAGGCACCCGAAAGAAAATCCTGCATTTGGACTATGTCTATTCCTCTACCTGCCCTTGTTCGCTGGAGTTGTCTGAACATGCGCGCCAGTATCGCGGCCAACTGGCCACGCCGCACTCTCAACGCTCCGTCGCGCGGGTGTCGGTGGAGGTGGACAGCACGCAGACCTGCCTGTGGTTCGAGGACCTGATCGAGCTCTGCCGCGCCGCCGTACCCACCGAGACGCAAGTGATGGTCAAGCGCGAGGACGAGCAGGCCTTCGCCGAGTTGAACGCCGCCAACCCGATCTTCGTCGAAGACGCCGCGCGGTCCTTCTGCGAGCAATTGCAAGCCGACCCCCGCATCAAGGATTTCCGCGTGATCGCCTCACATCAGGAAAGCCTGCACAGCCACGACGCGGTGTCGGTGATGACCGAAGGCCCTACATTTGCGGCAGACAGTCTGGACCCCAAACTGTTCAACACGCTGTTTCATGTGGGCTGACGGCGTTGGGATTTGAACGACGGCTATCCGGACGAGGCGGGCATTGCCCCCAGCGTGACCAATGGCTGCTTTCGAGTGGCTGCAAATACCGCGAAAAACACCATGGGCTTTAAAAAGGGTGTGGGGTTAACCGTTTTGAGTCGGTCCATTAGGGGTTGCGGCCGGGCTTGTATAATATACCCACAAGGAAATTATATTATCCGGCATTGTATCAGGTGACCTCGTCGTGCACGCAGACGAGAAGGACGATTACTGGACGCTGCAATCCAGTCCGTTGCAAAAGCAACTTGAACCACTACTGAAGACAGAGGCTATCGACGGTGTTGAGCCGCTTGGAAATCAGTTTGCCATAGACTCGAAAGAATCCGTACCCGAACTGCTGAAGCAACCGCTATTTGGACAGCCAGCGTTGACATCCAGTGAACTTGGCAGAGCACGATCAGCTCCTACAGTGTTAGGTCCGTTGAACACTTACGCGCTGCTTGACGCGGCCCGGTTACCATTCATATTAACTGAGCTGCTTGAAGCGTCGGGGCTGACCAGCCAATCCCTGTTTGACGGCAAAGCGCAGGAAGAGATGGGGGAACAAGCTCCATATCTCGTGCAGCTTGAGGAGGCGAACAGCTTTACCAGAAAGCTTTTCACTGACGGGAGTGGTATGAACGGTCTTTGGGGATTAGGTCTAGGAATCTTTTTGCGATCACGGAGCTCATTTGCATCCGTTAGAAAGCACATGCGCAAGATGACCCGCGTTCAGATCGAAAAAGACAACACATGGAACTACTTTCGATTCTGGGAACCGAAAATGGTCCCTTATTTCCTACGCGGTACGGATGTTGCGAACCAAGAGGCATTTTTGGGTTTTGATCTTGAACTCCATACTATTGATCACGCGGGGACATGGTTAAGAATGTATCTGGTTGGAGAACCAAGGCTCACGCCGCCCGCTCGCATTATCATCAAAGATCGCGATAAGACCTCATTCCAGCGCTACGGTCGCAGGCAATATGTCCACGATCTAAAAGACTGGCTGTATGACAGCTTTGGCAACCCTTCCAAGATTGAAGATACTGAAAGGTTTTTAAGGCGCGAGATTAGGGCAGCGCATAAAGGCTTCCGCACAACTGATAAGCGCATCATTGCTCATTGTGTGGCCGCATCTTGGCTTCTGGGAGAGAGCGCCATGACTACTAAGCGCGTAAAAACTTCGGACGTTTTGGTTAACGCGCGCGGTGCTAAGCAGCTTTATGACAGAGCGTATAAGTACCGCTACATGGTCGAGGATTAGTAATGACTTATCAGCCCAGCTTTGAAGACATGCTCTACCTAACGCGGGAGAACCCAAACCTGTTTTCGAACCCCGGAAACCTCGCGGAGGTCGCCCAAAACTACGGCGGCTCAGATGCGGTGTCGGTCATAACCCGAGAGTCTGCCTCTGCAGCCGCATACCAAGATTACCTAGAACGGGGAGGTGACGTCCTGACGGAAAGCCCAGTACCTATCCCACCCGAAGTTCAGCCGACCCCTCCATTTGAGCAGGGCTCTGAAGTTTCGGAAGCATCACAAGAATGCCCGTGCAAAAAAGAAAACATCATAGTTTTGGGATCAGAACAGTATTATAATTCATTCTGGCTCAAGATGATGTTCATGTCCCCAGCATTCAGTGTAGCCGCTGGTTACAAGCTGCCCCCACGTTGGAAGGCTGCAGATAGGACCACGGTACTCTATGTCCGACACGGCTATGTACGGCCTGAATTCTTGGCGTTGGAAGCATTGCGCGACACCCATGGCATCAACCTGGTGCCGCTCAACAGCGTTGGTCAACTGACAGCATATGTAAACAACCGTATGCACGAAGGCGAAGAGTACAAGGTACAACATCTCGTGTTCTTAGCGCACGGGCTGTACGATCGGTTGGCTTTGAATTTCTGGAAGACTCCGCTAATTGATGTCAGAAAAAGAAATATCGACGCGTTCAACGCATCTGCTTTCGATCGGGGCGGCGCCATTTATTCCTATGCCTGCAGGACCGGCACATGGGTCGATCAGGAAGCATTCTCAAGCGCCGCTCAAGCCGAACCTCAAAACAGCATAGCCCAATACATGGCGGACCAATGCGGCGTAAAAGTCTATGCATTCATGACACGCACATTGTTCAAGCAGTGCATCCGCGACCCCGCCGACAGTGACTCTATTACCGTAAGTCTTGTCGAGAGGCGGGAAAGCCAGGAGGGCCAGATTATCAATATTTCCAGCGAACATGAAGGGTTGCCACATCCGGGGGTTGGCCATTCCGTTTTTGTATTGGATGCCCCTATCGATCCACCCGGACCCTTTGGCGGGGGGCAGCGCGAAGGCACGGCAGAATATGCACTTTGGCGCAAAGGCGGCGCGCGATATTTACCTGTTGGGGGGCAAACACCCACTGGATTGCCTAACTCAATGCGCGTCTTTGAGCCGGCATGAGGAAAACTTTCATTGTAGCAATTGTTGCAATAGCTGGGTTGGTTATTGTCGCAAAAATAGGTTGGGGAGTTTGGAAGGGCTATATGGGACAACTAGAAAATAACGAAAACTGCACATTCTACAATGAGGTGGACTATCAATTGCAATTGAAGTGGGTAAATGGCATCGCCGTTCCAGAGCCTGCAAACCCGTTTCCCGTGCGCGTAACATTTGAACTGAACGGGTTGCCACATAATATTAGCCGCATGATCTTCAACCATGGCACAGCGCCGATCACTCCACCGACATATGAAAGCGCCGAATATGTTGGACCGTTTCAACTGACAATGGACTTCCTTTTGTCAGACACCAGAAATGAATGGCCTTTCTCGTTTCATCCTGCGGTAGGCTTGTTTTATGATGACGAGCGAGCCGTTTGCTTTTGGGATAGTGGAGAGGTCGCCGAGTACATCCAAGATAGCCGAGGGCATCCACATTTCAAACTCGAATTACTCCCCTACCGGCGGGTCGATGTGATGTCCGGATATAATTTGCAGCTAGTCAAGTAGCCGAGCTTATCGTGGCATCAAGTGCCACATGCTGCGTTGCGGTCTTACTAGCCTTTTATGCGAATGATATTACTTGGCGTAGGCCGTAGTGTTCGTTTCGGATGAGTGTGAAATGTCATTTCAAGACCCTAGTCCCCCTTCAGTTTTTGGCTTATCCATAGCGAAGTGTTCGAATGCGGCTATGGACGGGGAACTACTAAGGTCATCTTTCAGCGTTCCCAATAGCCGACATTCGCTGCGGGACAGAAACATGTTGGTTTGGGCTCAGAGCAGTCAATTAACCGGGCCAGCCCACCGGGATATTGCCGGGACCGATCTTACTCACCAAATCTACCAGCATTCCGGATCACGGTGACTTGACCCGAATCCTACATATCGATACTTCCCGATATATGGATAACGCACAAGCCATCGACGCCTTCGCCGCCCTTAGCCAAGCCACCCGGCTTGATGTGTTCCGTTTGCTGGTCAAGGCCGGCGAGGTCGGCATGTCCGCCGGTGACATCGGCGACTCGCTGGGTGTGCGGCAGAACACCATGTCCACGCACTTGGCGGTCCTGACTCGCTCCGGCCTGATCCGGAACACCCGCGACGGGCGCTCCATCCGCTATTTCGTCGATATGGACGGAATGCGCGGACTGCTTGCCTTCCTGATGGAAGACTGCTGTGGCGGTCGGCCCGATCTGTGCCAACCCGTCATCGACGAAATCGCCTGCGCCTGCTGACGCCTGAACAGAACTCCCGAAAGGTTTACCATGACTGACACCCCCCTCCCCGCAGCGGCAGGCCTCGGCACCTTCGAGCGCTGGCTCTCCGTCTGGGTGGCCCTCGCGATCGGCGCGGGGCTGCTGCTTGGCAACCTCGTCCCCGGCGTCTTCTCTGCCCTCGCCGCGCTGGAGGTGGCCTCCGTCAACCTGCCCGTCGCGGTCCTGATCTGGGCAATGGTCTACCCGATGATGGTCGGCGTCGATTTCGGGGCACTGCGTCAGGTTGGCGACAAGCCCAAAGGGCTGGTCGTCACGCTGGTGGTAAACTGGCTGATCAAACCCTTCACCATGGCCGCCCTTGGCGTGCTGTTCTTCAACTACGTCTTCGCGGGCCTGATCCCGCCCGACGACGCGCAGGCCTATCTGGCTGGCGTCATCCTGCTGGGCGCGGCACCCTGCACCGCCATGGTCTTCGTCTGGTCCAACCTGACGCGCGGCGATGCGACCTACACGCTGGTGCAGGTCAGCGTGAACGACGTCATCATGGTCTTTGCCTTTGCGCCCATCGTGGCCTTCCTGCTGGGCGTTACGGATATCGTCGTGCCGTGGGACACGCTGCTGCTGTCGGTCGGGCTTTATGTCATGCTGCCGCTGCTGGCGGGCTATGTGACCCGCCAGAACCTTGTGCGCAAGGGCGGCGAGGCGGCGGTCGATGCGTTCAAGGCGCGAGTGCAGCCGTTCTCCATCCTCGGCTTGCTGATCACCGTCGTATTGTTGTTCGGCTTTCAGGGCGAAGTCATTCTTGAACAACCCCTCGTCATTGTTCTGATCGCCATTCCCCTGTTGATCCAGTCCTACGGCATCTTCTTCGTGGCCTACGGCGCGGCGCGGGCCTGGCGTATCCCCTTCAACGTCGCGGCCCCCTGCGCGCTGATCGGCACCTCCAACTTCTTCGAGCTGGCCGTTGCCGTGGCAATCAGCCTGTTCGGGCTTGGCTCCGGCGCCGCCTTGGCGACCGTCGTGGGCGTGTTGGTCGAGGTGCCGGTGATGTTGTCGCTGGTGGCCTTTGCCAACCGCACGCAACATTGGTTTCCGCAGGAGAAAGGCACAACATGAGCATCGTCATCCACCACAACCCCGACTGCGGCACCTCGCGCAATGTGCTGGCGATCATCGAAGCATCAGGAGAAGAGCCGACGGTTATCGAATATCTCCAAACAGGCTGGACACGCCCGCAGCTGCTGGCGCTGTTTGCCGCCGCCGATCTGACGCCGCGCACCGCCTTGCGGACGTCGAAATCACCGGCGGAGGAGTTGGGGCTGCTGGACCCGTCCGTCAGCGACGAGGCGCTGCTGTCGGCAATGCTGGAACATCCCGTCTTGGTAAACCGCCCGATCGTCTGCTCTCCGAAGGGTGTCCGGCTTTGCCGACCCAGCGAGGTCGTTCTGGACCTTCTCGACCGCCTGCCTCCCGGTCCCATGACGAAGGAGGACGGCGCGCCGCTGATCGATGCCCAAGGCAACCGCGTCAGTTAAGCCCCGAAACCCGCCCACAATATGTGCCTTCAACCGAAAAGCCTTGCCCCTATGACCGACACTCCTCAACTTGATGATACCCACTTCCGCACGCCTGAACGGCTTGAGGCGGGAAAGGTCAGCACCCACAAGCCGCGCATCGCCATGCTCTATGGCTCGTTGCGTCAGGGCAGCTTTTCGCGGTCCATGACCGAGGAAGCCGCCCGCGTGCTGACCCGCATGGGGGCCGAGGTGCGCATCTTCAATCCGACCGGCCTGCCCCTGCCCGATAGCGAGGACGCGGATCACCCCAAGGTGGCCGAATTGCGGGAGTTGGTGACGTGGTCCGAGGGCATGGTGTGGTGCTCCCCCGAGCGTCACGGGGCGATGACCGGCATCATGAAGGCCCAGATCGACTGGATACCGCTCAGCATGGGCGGTGTGCGCCCCACCCAAGGCAAAACGCTGGCTGTGATGCAGGTCAACGCGGGATCGCAGTCATTCAACACTGTCAACCAGCTGCGCATTCTGGGCCGTTGGATGCGGCTGCTGACAATCCCTAACCAGTCCTCGGTGCCCAAGGTGTTTCTGGAATTTGATGGCCGCTACCGGATGAAGCCTTCGCCGTTCTACGACCGCATGGTCGACGTGATGGAGGAGCTGATGCGCTTCACGCTGCTGACCCGCGACATCAAGGATGAATTGGTCGACCGCTATTCAGAGCGCAAGGAAAGCCATGCGGAACTGTCGAAGCGGGTAAATAAAAAGGACTAAGCCGCGTCTTCCGGCTCGTCGGAATAGCGTTGCAGCATCCCCGCCTGCGACATGAAGAACACGAACAGCGCAATGGGGAAGCCGAAGGTTTCGATCTTCACCCACGCGTCGGTGGACATGAAGCGCCAGACCAGTTCGTTGGCGATGGCAAGGGCTGCGAACATGGCGGTCAGGCGCTTGGTCAGGAGCATCCAGCCCTCGGGTTTCAGCGGCAGGAAATCGTCCATGACGTATTCAAGCCACGAGCGTTTCAGCAGCAGACCTATCCCCAGCATCGAGGCGAAGAAGCCGTAAACGATGGTGGTCTTGATCTTGAAGAATTTCTCGTCGTTGAAATAAACCGTCAGCCCGCCAAAGAAGATCACCATAAACGCCGTGAGCACCTGCATCCGGCTGAGTTTCCCTGTCAGTTTCCACAATATTCCCATGGAGAGCAGAAGCAGCGGCACGAACAACGCGGTCACCACGATGAAGCCGGAATATTCAGTGCCACCAATCAGGTACACCTCTTCCTTCATCTTCAGATAGGCCACGAAGAACAGCAGCACCGGCCCCAGTTCCAGTGCCGATTTCAGCCCTTGCGAGATTTTCTTCTCTGCCATGCTCTAGCCTCCTGCTTCCACGATCACCGCGCCAAGCGCGATCAGCGCCATCAATGTCAATCGGCGCGGCCCGACCTTTTCCCCCAGCACCAGCCAGCCGATCAGGGCGGCAAACACGGTCGAGGTCTCGCGCAATACCGCAGCCTCCCCCACATTGTCGAGCCGTGTTGCCATCATGATTGCGCCAAACGAGAAAAACGCCACGAAAGCGCCCAGCACGCCGCGCTGCATCAGCGGGCCCAATGTCGGGCGATCGGCCATGCGCCACCAGCGGTGCGCGGCGATGGGCGGGATGAAGAACAGTCCGTCAATAAAGAAGAACCACGCAAGGAAGGTAAACGGGTCCGCCGTGGCGCGGATGCCGTAGGCGTCATAGGTGGTGTAAAGGGCGACGAACATCCCCGTCGCCACTGCCAGCCACAGCGCCGAGACCAGCGTGTCGCGGTTCACCGTGATGGTGCGCAGATTATACACCGCCAGCCCGTAAATGCCCGCCAGCAAGGTGGCGACGCCGAACCACTGAACGAGGTTGAAGGTCTCGCCAAAGAAGAAATACGCGGTGATAACGGCGAAAAGCGGACCGGTCCCGCGGACGACCGGATAGACGACTGTATAGGCGCCGCGGCTATAGGTGAAGGCCTGCAACAGCTTGTAAATCGAGTGGATCACAAACGCGATGGCGAAGATCAGCCACATATGCGGCTCCGGCCACGGGACGACGAACAGCGCGAAGGGGGCGGCGATGAGGCCGTAGCTGAAATCGATGGCCCCCCGTGACAGCCACGGGTCGTGACGGCCTTTTTGCAATGCGCCGAAGATGGCGTGCAAGAGAGCTGCGGTGAGCGCGAGGATCAGCGCCAGCTGGTGTCCGGCCTCGGTGCCCTCCAGCGAGACGAGCCATGTGCTCATGATGCAGGGACCCTCCGGGGGGAATATTTAAGCCAAGATGAAACCATGGGGGCGCGTTAACCTTAATGCGGTGTTACTCGGTGGCGGCACCCGTGAGGGCTTGTGCGAATTCCTCGGGATCGAACGGCGCGAGGTCGTCGATCTGCTCCCCCACCCCGATGGCGTGGATCGGCAGGCCGAACTTGTCCGCCAGCGCCACCAGCACGCCGCCTTTGGCCGTGCCGTCGAGCTTGGTCATCACAAGGCCGGAGACGTCGCTGATCTGGCGGAACACATCGACCTGATTGAGGGCGTTCTGCCCCGTGGTCGCATCGAGAACCAATAACGTGTTGTGCGGAGCGGTGTCGTCCTTCTTGCGGATCACGCGGACGATCTTGGCCAGCTCCTCCATCAGATCGGCGCGGTTTTGCAGGCGGCCCGCGGTGTCGATCATCAACAGGTCCGCGCCATCGGCCTCGGCCTTGGTCATCGCATCATAGACCAGCGACGCGGGGTCGGAGCCCTCCGGCGCTGTCAGCACGGGAACGCCTGCGCGGCCCCCCCAGACCTGCAACTGTTCGACCGCCGCCGCGCGGAACGTATCGCCCGCGGCGATCACTACCTTCTTGCCCGCATTGGAAAACTGCAACGCCAGCTTGCCGATGGTCGTGGTCTTGCCCGAGCCGTTGACGCCCACCACCAGCACCACCTGCGGGCGCTTGGGGTAGATCGGCATGGGTTTGGCCACCGGCTCCATGATCTTGGATATCTCGGCGGCCAGCAGTTCCTTGATTTCCTGTGTCGACAGCTTTTTGCCAAAGCGGCCTTCCGCCATATTGGCCGTCACGCGCAAGGCCGTATCAACGCCCATATCGGAGGCGATCAGCAACTCTTCGAGCGCCTCCAGCATGTCGTCATCCAGCTCGCGGCGAATGACGGTCTTTTGGTCTTTTCGGCCCAGAAGGCGCCCGAACAGGCCGGGTTTCTTGGCCGGCGCATCAGATTGGGAAGGTTCCGCCAGCGCCGCAGCGGCGTCAGGGGCGTCCAGCGCCGATGCGACATTGGCTTTGGCGGTTTCCAGATCCCGGGCCGCTTGTGCTGCGGCTTCCTCTGCGGCTTTTGCGTCTTCGGCGGCTTTCTCGGTGGCAGCCTGCGCGCGGCGGTCTGCTTCTGCGGCCTGCGCCGCGGCTAAGGCTCTTTGTTCTTCGAGCTTGGCTTCTGCCTCTTTCAGCTTTCGGGCATTCTCGACGGCTTCCGCCTCAGCGGCCTCAGCGGCGAGGCGTGCGGCCTCTCTGGCGCGCGCGTCTTCAAGCTGCGCGTCCGCTGCAGCCTGTGCTGCGCGCGCGTTTGCGGCCTTCTGTGCTGCAAGGGCGTCCGCTTCTGCTTCGGCCTCGGCTTTTCGGGCAGCCTCGGCCTCCGCCAATGCCACGGCGGCGCGTTTTTCCGCCTCCGCCTCTGCCACACGCTTGGCTTCTGCCGCTTCGGCATCCCTTGCAGCTTGTGCAGCAGCCTCCGCGATGCGGGCCTCTTCCACCTGTCGGGCGGCCTCGATTTCGGCACTGTTATCAACCGGCTCCGCGACAGGTTGCGTGTCTTCCAGCTCTTCCTCGACACCGCCATCGCCAACAATCGCGTCCAGCCCCTCCTCCAGCTTGGAGGACGATTTGAACAACTTGCTCTTGAGCTTTTTGAAAAAGGACATGGGGGACTGCGAGGCCTTGAATATTCCGACTTTACCCCACCTAACCTTTCGCGCGGTCAGATGGAAGATGTGGCGCTCAAATGCCTGTCAGGTTAGGTCTGGGCATATGAGATGGATGCTTGCGTTTTTGATGCTGTCGGCCCCTGCGGCGGCCGCCCCGCCCGATCCGATGTGCACATCTGGAAAATGGGGTCAGGTGCAGTGCATCCGCGCCGAGCATTTCGTCTTTGACATGTGCCAGTTGATCGAGGCCAGCACCAAAACCCACGGGCTGAACCCGCATTTCTTTACCCGTCTGATCTGGCAGGAAAGCCGCTTCAACCCCAACGCTCTGTCGCCTGCCAACGCGATGGGGATTGCGCAGTTCATTCGCTCGACCGCCACAGAACGCGGGCTGAAAGACCCGTATAACCCTGCCGATGCGATGGATCATTCCGCGCAGTATCTGGCGGAAATGGTTGTGCGCTATGGCAATGAGGGGATGGCGGCCATTGGCTATAATGGCGGCGAGGCGCGGGCGGAGGGGTTTTTGCAGGGCAAAGGCCTCGCCCCCGAGACCATCGACTATGTACCGATCATTACCGGACTGGAGGCCGAGGCGTGGCGCGATGCGGCCCCGACATCACATGACATGCGGCTGTCCAAAGCCGGATCCTTCCGCACCGCCTGTTACGCCTTGGCTCAAAAGCGGCAGTTGACTCCGCTGCGCAAGACCCCGCGCTACAAGCCATGGGGGGTACAAATGGCCGCCGACCGCACCAAGCAGGGTGCGCGGACACAGTTCAACACCCGCACCGCTAGTTGCCGTGGCACCGTTGCGGGCGAAAAACTGGACGTGATTTACAAAAAGCACCGCGTCGCCAAGTTGAAGGGCTGGTACATGGCCCGTATCAGCCGCAACACGCGTGGTGCTGCACAATCATTGTGCAACAAGCTCCGCAAACAAGGCTGCGCCTGCGCGGTTTACAAAAACTAGTTCAGACCGGCCATCAACGCGACTTGGCCAGTATAGTAAAACGCCCAAAGCGTGATTTGGCGCGGAACGAACGGGGTCTTTGCGCGGAACAGGTGCCATGCCAAGATCACGTCAGAGGCAATGAACAGGCTCGCCCCGAGGCGCAATAGCCAGTTGTCATGGCCCCAAGCCGCCACTCCCATGCCCGTGATCAGCACCACATAGATCGCCACCGGAATGCGCAGCGCGCCGGTAAAGGGCAGCAGCCACCACAGGCTGGAGAGCGCCAAGCCCGCCAAAACGAACATGATCAGGACGGGCGGCATTCCCGCGCCTGCCAGTAGAACGATGTAGACCGCATGGGCCAGTGCGAAAGAGACGAGACCGCCGATAAACCAACGCTCACCTTTGCGAGATAGGGCGAAGTCCCCCGCAGAGGACAGGGCCAGCGCCAAGGCCAGACCGAACTGCAAGGACGCAAAGGCTGCGAGCGCCAGAATGGCGGTGGAGGCCGTCTTGACCAGCCCGCCGATCCAATGCGGGTCACGGTAGCAATAGTAGCCGCCGTAAGCAGCTGCACACAGGGCAGACACAATAAAAAGCAATGACTTAGACTTCGTCGCTAAAGTGCTTTATCACCAATCGTATCGGGTTTGGCGCGGCTTGGCCCAGCCCGCAGATGGACGCGTCGCCCATAGCAACGCACAGCTCCTCCAGCAGCGGTTGGTCCCATGTGTTGGCCTGCATCAGCTTCACGGCCTTCTCGCAGCCCACACGGCAGGGCGTGCATTGCCCGCAGCTTTCATCCTCGAAAAACCGCAGCATGTTCAGCGCGGCCGCCTTGGCGGAGTCCTGATCCGACAGCACCACCACAGCCGCCGAGCCGATGAAACTGCCCAAAGGTTGCAGCGTATCGAAATCCAGCGGCACGTCGTTGATGCTGGCCGGCAGCAATCCCGAAGACGGCCCCCCCGGTTGGTAGGCCTTGAATACATGGCCCTCGGACATGCCACCCGCGGCCTCGATAATATCGGTGATAGTCGATCCCGCGGGTAGCAAATACACACCCGGCTTTGCCACACGCCCTGAAACCGAATAGCTGCGCAGGCCGGTACGACCGTTCTTCTCGGTCGTGTTCAGCACCTCTGGCCCCTCGCGGCAGATGCGCGCGATCCAGTGCAGGGTTTCGACGTTGTGAACCAGTGTTGGTTGGCCAAACAGCCCCACCTGCGCCACGTAAGGCGGGCGGTGGCGCGGCAAGCCGCGCTTGCCTTCGATGGACTCGATCATCGCGCTCTCTTCGCCGCAAATATAGGCCCCCGCACCACGGCGCAGCTCGATATAGCCTTCGGGAACAAGCCCCGCTTGCTCCAGCGCTACGATCTCGCGGCGCAGGATTTCCAGAACGGCGGGGTATTCGTCGCGCATATAGATGTAGCAGCGATCCGCCTCGACGGCCCAAGCGGCGATCAGCATGCCCTCAAGGAACAAATGCGGCTTCCGCTCCAGATAGTAGCGGTCCTTGAAGGTGCCGGGTTCGCCCTCGTCGCCATTTACGGCCAGATAACGCGGGCCTGCATTGCCGCGCACAAAGCCCCATTTGGTGCCGGAAGGAAAGCCCGCGCCACCAAGACCGCGCAAGCCGCTTTCCTTGATCAGCGCCTGCACATCTTCCCAGTCGCCGTCGTCTCGCAAGGTTAAGAGCGCCGCGTAACCCCCTGTATCCTTGTATATATTATAAGTTTCATAATCGGAGATATGTGCGTGAGTGTGATCCGCCGCGATCGCTGCCTTCACTTTGTCGACAGTTGCATGATCCACATGATGATGCCCCAGTTCCAGCACAGGTGCGGTGTCGCACCGCCCCATGCAAGGCGCACGCAGCACGCGCACTTGGCTTGCATCCAACCCGTCCTCCAAGGCCGCCTTCAATGCTTGCGCGCCCGCCAACTCGCAAGACAGCGAGTCGCAAACACGGATTGTCAGCGCGGGGGGCGGCGTCTCCCCCTCTTTGACCACGTCGAAATGGGCATAGAAGCTGGCGACCTCGTAGATCTCGGCCATGGACAGGCGCATCTCTTCGGCCAGCGCGCGCAGATGCGCGGCGGATAGGTGGCCATGCTTGTCCTGAATCAGGTGAAGAAATTCGATCAGCAAATCGCGGTTGCGCGGGCGTTCTCCCAGCAAGGATTGCACCTCGGCCAGCGCGGCGTCATCATATTGACGTCCCTTGGTGAACTTGCGTCCCCGACCCTTGCCCGATTTCCACACGCCCTTGCGTTCATCCAGCGCCATGATGCTCTCCCGATCTTGCTTAGCGTAAACCTAGTCCGTGACACCGCCATTGGGATACGCAAAAACGACCTCTATGGACGTTCCTGCGCAGCCTTTGCCGCAAATTTTCAAAAGGCTTCCATGATTTGGGCGCATTCATACTATCTAGGAAGCACCGACGCGCTTAATTAGGGACCGATTATCAATGCCACGCTCATTTCTGGCCTTCACACTCGCCACGCTCTTTCCCCTGCCGTTTCTGGTGGCGGGCGCGTTGTTTGGCGGCTGGGCCGTGTGGATCGCGCTGTTTTACATCACCCTGTTTGTCGCCGGTGTCGACGAGTTCATTCCCGCTCTGACCCGCGACGGCGAACCGGCCGAGGATGACGAGGCCGATCTGTTGTCACTGGTCTTGGTCGGCGCACATTTCTTCTTGCTGTTCTTGATGGTCTGGGCCCTGTCCGGCCACGGCACGAGGCTGTTTTCGCTCAGCGGCTTGGCCTTGTTTGCGGCCACGGGCCTGTTCATGGGGCAGGTCAGCAATTCCAACGCGCATGAATTGATCCACCGCGGCGCGCGCGGGCTGCGGCGGGCCGGAAAATGGGTCTATATCTCTTTGCTGTTCGGGCATCATGCCTCTGCCCATCCACTGGTGCATCACACCCATGTGGGCACCCCGAACGACCCCAACACCTCGCGGATGGGCGAGAGCTTCTACAGTTTTGCCCGTCGCGCTTGGCTTGGCAGCTTCAAAGCCGGCCTGAAAGCCGAGGAAGCGCGGCTTGCGCAGATCGGGGCCGGACGATGGGACCGACGCAATCCCTATCTGCTGTATATCGGGGGGGCGGTGCTGATGCTGCTGGTCTCGTTGGTCATCGCGGGCTGGCGCGGGGTGTTGGTGCATCTGCTGCTTGCGGCGTTTGCCCAGACGCAATTGATGCTGTCCGACTATGTCCAGCATTACGGGCTGGAACGCGCCCAACGGGAAGACGGCTCTTTCGAGCCTGTCAGTGCGGTTCATTCGTGGAACGCGCCGCATTGGTTGTCCTCGCTGTGGATGCTGAATGCGCCGCGCCATTCCGACCATCACGCCCACCCCGCAAAGCACTATACCGCCTTGGAAATCCCCGCCCGAGGGGAAGCCCCGATGCTGCCCTACGCGCTACCGGTCATGGCTTGTATCGCCCTGTGGCCAAAGCGGTGGAGAAGCGTGATGACCCCCCATGCCGAGGCCTGGCGCAGCGCTTGACGCCTGCCCTGGCAACCCGCATCCTGTGCGGATGAAACATCTTTGCCTTCTTGCCCTGATCGCCTGCCCTGCACAGGCGGAAACGAAGATGACCCCATCCCAGTTTGAGACCTTCACCCGCGACACCACGGTGTTTTTCAACCGTCACGACGCGCCCTACGGGGCCGAGCAATATCTGCGCGACCGGCGGGTGATCTGGAGTTTTCTGGACGGCACCTGCCAGCGCGGGATCTGGTTCGGCGAAGGCGACGAGATTTGTTTTCTCTATGATGACCAACCGGACGCGTTGTGTTGGTATTTCTTTGATGACGGCGTGCGCCAGAGCGCGCGTATTGTCGGCGATGATCCGGCGGATGATCTCGTCGTAGTTGGCAAGAGCTCCGATCCGCTGGTCTGCCCCGGGCCGGATGTTGGTGTCAGTTACCGGCCTTGAGTTGCGCCTGCCTGCGGCAGTCGCCAGAGCGGGGGCCAGCCCCCGCACCCCCGATTTTAGTGGGGCGCTGCCCCACACCCCGAGGTATTTTTGAAGCAATGATGGGGGCGGTCAGTCGTCGAACAGGCTTGGTTGGCCGGGTTTCAGAGGCTTTGGTTTTGGTGCGGCTTTGGCTGCGGCGCCGACTGGGATGCGGGCGTCTTTGAATTGCACCTCCAAAGTGGTGACTTTTTGGGCCTGTGTGCTGTTGGTGACGACTTTGTCGCCGTCCCAGACGACTGCGTAGCCGCGCTCCAGCGTCGCCTGATAGCCCAGCGTTTCGCGCAGGCGGTCAAGCTTTTCCATCTGGTCGCGCCAAGATTTGACTTGAATGCAGCCCGCTTGCGAGGCCGTGCGGGTGGTGCGCCCGAGGCGGTCGCGCTGCAAACCGAGATCGCGCTGGATACCCTTGAGGGACAGGCCGCCCGATACATGGTCAAACTGCGCGCGCGACCGCTCGGCACGGCGGTCCAGCGCAGTGTGCAGACGCCCTGCGGTTTGGGTCAAACGCGCGGTCATCCGCTCAGTCTGGCGCGCAAGAATCGACGGGCGCAACGGCGAGGCTGCTTTCTCGAAGGACAGCCGCTTTGTGGCCGTCCCTGCCTTCAGCGACGCATCCAGCCGCCCGCCTGCAAGATCGAAGCGCTGCCTAGCTGTCTGGGTGAGTTCGCTCGCGCGTGGCAGTGCGCGGGACAGATCGGTCAATCGTTGTTTGCGGGCCCCAACCATGCCACTGAGCGCCTGCGCCATGCGCGCACCGTAGCTGTCGACGGCGGCCAAAAGGTCCAGCCGCACCGGCACTGCAATCTCGGCGGCGGCGGTCGGTGTGGGCGCGCGGATGTCGGAGACGTAGTCGATCAGGGTTGTGTCCGTCTCGTGGCCCACCGCCGAAATCAGCGGGATATCCGAGGCCGCCGCCGCGCGGGCGACGCTTTCCTCGTTGAAGCCCCACAAGTCCTCGATTGAACCACCGCCGCGGGCGACGATGATCAGGTCGGGCCGCGGCAAGGACCCGCCCGGCGTCATGGCGTTGAACCCTTCTATGGCCGCTGTCACCTGCGGCGCGCAGCCCTCGCCCTGCACGGCCACGGGCCAGATAAGAACCTTGCGCGGGAAGCGGTCGCGCAGGCGGTGAAGAATGTCGCGGATTACCGCGCCTTGCGGCGAGGTCACCACGCCGATGATTTCAGGCAGGTACGGGATAGGCTTTTTGCGGGCGGGGTCGAACAGACCCTCGGCCTCCAGCGCCTTCTTGCGCTTCTCCAGCATCGCCATCAGTGCACCGACACCGGCGGGGCGGATGTCTTCGATCACCATCTGGTATTTGGACTGGCCCGGGAAGGTGGTCAGCTTGCCGATGGCCACGACCTCCATGCCTTCTTCGGGCTGCACAGCCAGTTTGGCCGCCTGCCCTTTCCAGATGATCGAGGCCAGCACCGCGCGGTCATCCTTGAGGTCCAGATAGACATGGCCGGAGCGTGCGACCATCACCCGCCCGACCTCGCCCTTGATGCGGACGCGGCCGAATTCGCCCTCGATGGTGCGCTTCACCGCACCCGAAATTTCCGAGACTGTGTATTCCGGCTCGTTGCGCCCCGGTGTGTCGTCTTCCAGAAGGTCCATGTCGTCGCTCTTGTGATGCCTGCCCGCCCAGCTTAGAACGCCCGAAACCGGAGGGGAAGCAGCGATGAACATATTGATCCTTGGAAGCGGCGGGCGCGAGCATGCGTTGGCATGGGCGGTGATGCAGAACCCCAAATGCGACCGGCTGATCGTGGCCCCGGGCAACGCAGGCATCACCAGCGTGGCGGAATGCGCAAAGCTCGACATTATGAGCCCCGACGCCGTGGTTGATTTCTCGCAGAACCACTCGGTGGATTTTGTCATCGTCGGGCCTGAAGACCCGTTGGCCGCAGGGGTGGCGGATGCATTGCGGTCTGCTGGGATTTTGTGCTTTGGGCCGTCGGCAGCGGCGGCGCGGCTGGAGGCGTCCAAGAGCTTCACCAAGGAGATTTGCGACGCGGCGAATGCCCCCACTGCCGGCTATGCGCATTTCACCGATCTGGATGCCGCGAAGGCCTATGTCGAGGAGCAAGGCGCGCCGATCGTCATCAAGGCCGACGGCTTGGCCGCTGGCAAAGGGGTCGTGGTGGCGATGGACATGGCCACCGCACTGGACGCTCTGGAAGACATGCTGGGCGGGGCTTTTGGCGACGCTGGTGCGGAAGTTGTGATCGAGGAATTTATGGAGGGCGAGGAAGCCTCCTATTTCGTGCTGTCCGACGGCAAAACCGTGCTGCCTATCGGCACCGCGCAAGACCACAAACGGGCCTATGACGGCGACGAAGGGCCAAACACCGGCGGAATGGGGGCCTATTCTCCGGCCCCCGTTTTGTCCGACGAGATTGCGGCCAAAGCAATTGCCGAGATCGTGCAGCCCACCATTGACGAGATGGCGCGGCGCGGCACCCCCTACCAAGGCGTGCTTTACGCAGGCTTCATGATCAAGGACGGGCAGCCCCGTCTGGTGGAATATAACTGCCGGTTCGGTGACCCTGAATGTCAGGTGCTGATGATGCGGTTGGGCGCGCAAGCACTGGACCTGATGCTGGCCTGTGCCGAGGAGCGGCTGGCGGAAGCGACTGTCAATTGGGCGGATGATCATGCAATCACCGTGGTCATGGCGTCCAAGGGCTATCCCGGACCTTATGAAAAAGGCTCGGTCATTGGCGGGCTTGAGGACTTGCCCGAGGACAGCTTCAACATGGTGTTCCATGCGGGCACCAAGGCCAAAGGCGAGCAGGTGACGGCCGTGGGCGGGCGTGTGTTGAGCGTCACCGCGCGTGGTGCCTCATTGTCGGAGGCGCGGGAGCGCGCCTATGCGATGGTCGAGCGGATCAACTGGCCCGAGGGGTTCAACCGGACCGATATAGGCTGGCGTGCTTTATAGGCAGGTCGGGAGGGGGCGCTGCCCCCGCCTGCGGCCCCCCGGAATATTTTGGCCAAGATGAAGCCTAAGTGGCGCTAGCCGCAGTCGAGTGCTGCGGTTAGGGACCGGCGGGTTTGATATGGCCCGACATCGCGCATTGTGAAGGATGTGCCGTCAAAGCGCGTGGCGATGACACGGCGCCAGTCGGCAGAGGCGGTGATCATCTCGACTTGACCGCCGCAGATGCGCAACCCGCCGCCGATATCGCGCTCTCCGATGCGATGGTTGGTCAGGCCCGGCTGATCGGCCACGTGCTCTAGCGTCCCGTCGCGGTAGCGCCAGATGCGCAGGGTTTTCGCCAGATGCGGGCGGTCGATAAAGGCCAGCTCTATATGTCCGTCGCCGTCCAGATCAGCGATGCCCACAGGCGCAAGCCAGCGGTTGGCACGCCCGATATGCGGGGTGGCTGCGATCTTGCCGGTCTCGTCATAAACAGCCAGTTGCGCGCCGGTATTCACCTGCGTCTCGACGACCACCACTTCAGGCTTGCCGTCGCCATCCACATCGGCCAAGCGAGGGGCCACGTCTTCAAACACGCGGTCCTCTGGTAGCCGGATTATGCGTTTGGTCCTATGCGCCCAATCCTCGACCACCAGTTCCAGCGCGCCCCATTCAATGGCATCGCCAAGGATGCCATGGGCGTAGCGGCTCGTGGGATCGGCGTAACGCGCCTCGACAAGTATGTCAGCCGCGGCAGCCCCGCCCGTAATCAGGCACGCGGCCAGCCACGCGCGGCGCGCGACACGGGGCAATAAGCGCGACGGGAGACGCCGCGCCATGCTCAGATCTGCTTTTCGGGCATACGCACCACAAGGCCGTCCAGCGCGTCGGTGACTTTCAACTGGCAGGTCAGGCGGGATTTCTCCGCGTCGGGCTCATAGGCGAAGTCGAGCATATCTTCTTCCATCGCCTCCTTGGCCGGCAGTTTCGGCACCCAGGACTCGTCTACATAGACGTGGCAGGTCGAGCAGGCGCAAGCACCGCCGCAATCGGCCTCGATGCCCGGAATGTTGTTGTCGCGCGCACCTTCCATGACGGTCAGCCCGTTGGCCACATCCACGACGTGCTCTGTGCCGTTATGCTCGATATAAGTGATTTTTGCCATCTGTCCGGCCCCTGTCTTAGCGTTTGTCACCAGCCATGTAGTGCAAGCGGCGGGGTTTTGCCAGTCCCTGCGTGGCACTGCCCTGCGGCCCGAAAGCCGCAGTGTTTGCCGCGCCATCTTCGTCGCGCTTGGCGGCGGGGGGCGTGTTGCGCTATTGTGCAGCGAACGCGGCACCAGACCGTACACATATAGGGCCGAGCAGCCATGTCCCGAATGACACCCAAACGCAGCCTTACGGCTGTCGTCTCACTTGCGGTTCTCGCAGGTTGTGGCCCCCTGCCCGGGCCGGATGTGACCAAGCTGATCTCTCCGACGCATATCACCGCCACAGACATGAAGCCCCCCGCCGACATGCCCGGTGTGTGCTGGGGCCATATCCCCGGCCCGCAAATCACCCAGATCGTGACCGACATCGTGGTGGCCACCCCCGCGCAGACCGGCCCGAACGGCGAGGAGCTTTCCCCCGCAATCTACCGCGAGGTCACCCGCCCGCAAACCTTCAACGAAGGTGACGGCCGCTGGTTCACCCGCACCTGCGACGCCGACATGACGCCCGAGTTTGTGATGACCTTGCAACGCGCCCTCTCGGCGCGCGGGATTTATCGCGGGGATATCAACGGCGTGATGGACCAGCGCACCCTGCGGGCGGTGCATGAATACCAGACGCCCCAAGGGCTCGACAGCGCTATCCTGAGCCAGTCTGCAGCCCAGCAGCTGGGCCTGATCGCGGTTGAACTGGAAATCCCTGCCACCAATGACGGCTGAAAAGACCTACCGGACACTCCACACAGGACTGTCTGGCCAAAGCCTTACCAAATCAAGCCCGCGCGATTACTTTTTGTCGCGCGCGGATTTCTCTTCTTTGGTCAGCTTGTTGTTCCACACATTGTTGCTCAGGCCCAGCTCGGCTGGCAGGGGTTTGGTCTTGCCGACGCTAACTGTGCCGCCCTTGTTCAGGAACTCCTGAATAAGCGCATCATCTGTGGTTTCTTTAGGGACATGTTTCATAAAATCATGCGTAGCAGGTCCGGAATTTCTAGGCAACACAGGCAGACCCTGCAGACAGAAAAAGGGCGCCCCGACCGGAGCGCCCTTTCATGTCTTCGGCAAGGCTGCGCCTATTCTTCGAGGCTCAGCGCCACGAAACGCGGATCACCCTCGCGGCGGATCAGCATCAGGAAGGATTTGCGCCCGCCCTCTTTGGCCTCGTCGATGCGGGCCTCCAGATCATCCACGGACGCAATCTTTTGCTGGCCAGCCTCGACGATCAGATCACCGGCACGCAGGCCTTTCTCGAACGCGTCACTGTCTTCGGCCACGTCCTTGACCACAAGACCCTCAAGCCCGTCGTCCAGACCAAGTTGCTCGCGCAGATCATCGTTCAACACGGCAACTGTCATGCCAAGGATTTTAGTCTCCTCGACATCGGCCTTATCCATGGCAACCGGTACGGCGGTGGCTTCTGCCTCTTCGCGGCGGCCCAAGGTCACCTTCAGCGTTTCCGACTTGCCGTCGCGGATCACCACCACGCGGACAGCTTTGCCAACGCTCGTGTTGCCCACCAAGCGCACCAGTTCGCGGGTGTCTTCGACCTCATTGCCGTCAAAGGTGATGATCACATCACCGGCCTTGATCCCGGACTCTTTGCCCGGACCTTCCGGCACATCCGTGACCAGCGCGCCCTTGGCATCCGCCAACTCCAACGCTTCGGCCACATCTGCGGTCACATCCTGGATACGGACGCCCAACCAGCCACGGCGGGTTTCACCGAACTCTTTGAGCTGGTCCACAACCTTGGTGACCACGTTGGAGGCCATGGAGAAGCCGATCCCGATGGAGCCGCCCGACGGCGACAGGATCGCGGTGTTCACACCGATGACTTCCGCGTTCACGTTGAACAGCGGGCCGCCGGAGTTGCCGCGGTTGATGGCAGCGTCGGTCTGGATGAAATCGTCATAGGTGCCGGACAGCGCACGGCCACGCTGCGACACGATCCCTGCGGAGACCGAGAAGCCCTGGCCCAGCGGGTTGCCAACAGCCACGACCCAGTCGCCCACACGGGCGGCGTCGCTGTCACCGAAGGACACGAATGGCAATGGCTTGTCGCTTTCGACCTTCAACAGCGCGATGTCTGTTTTCGGGTCGGTGCCGATCAGCTTTGCATCCAGTTTTTCACCAGAGAAAAATTCGATCTCGATCTCGTCAGCCTTGTCAATCACGTGGTTGTTGGTGACGATGTAGCCGTCCTCCGAAATCACGAAGCCCGACCCAAGCGCGGAGGAGCGGCGCGGACGCTGGCCCTCTTGCTGGCGATCAAGGAAGTCCTTGAAGAAATCTTCCAGCGGCGAGCCTTCCGGCACAATCGGGCGCGGGCCTTGATCCACACCAGCCACGGTGGTCGATGTGGTAATGTTTACAACCGCGGGGCTAACCTGATCGGCCAGATCCGCAAAGCTCTCGGGCATCTTGGCATTGGCGGAAATGGCCTGTGCCAACACCAGTGCCAAACCAAGCATCAACGCGGAAAATGCCCGCATGGTACCTGTTTGCCTGTTTGTTTGAGTGAGAATATCTGCTTTCACGATGTCGCTCCTTTGCGAACTCTACCTGTGCGCGAGCCCCCACCCTGAAACAGGAAGGCCGCGTCGTCCCTTTAAACTGAGCGTCTGCGCGGGTGTTATCAAGCACCTCGGCTGTCGCAATCCTTCAACTCACTGTGAGAGTTGTGTCACTGACGCGCAAGGCAACATAGCACATCAACGCGGCTGGATGGGCGAATTCATGCCGGATTACGGTCTGGTTCGCGCCGCACGGAACCGCGCATCCGCTTCTGGTGTGCCATCGTGGAAGCTGCCGAACCACTTGTCCAACGGCACCGCGCTCTCGCCGAAATTCACTGTGTGGTAGCGGTGATGCAGGTAGTGCATCAGCTTTTCCTTGCGGATCGCGGCGGCGTCGCCGAAGACCAATTCGTCAAAACCGGAATGGCTGACGGCTGGGCCAAGCGCGGTGGTCACCCCGTTGAACATCATATGCAGCGGGTGCGACGGCACGATGAGGTGGATCAGCATGCAGCTGAAGTAGATGACATGCTCCACCGGATGCATGGCCATACCCGACCACGGGCCGACATTGACGTTCTTGTGGTGCAGATAATGCACCGTGCGGTAAAGCGGTGGCCAATGGATCAGCCGGTGTATCCAGTAGAAATGGAAGTTGCGCCAGAACGGCATGAGCAGCATCCACAGCACAAACCAGACAGGGTTCGCAGCCAACCCGCTGAACGGCAAGGCGTTGTTGGCATAGCCCCACCACAGGCCCACCTCGAACAAGGACCAGACCAACACGCCGACCATGGACCAGAACACATTGTCATAGACCTGATCGCGAAACAGGAACCGCTTGTCGTTCGTCGCCATCCAGTTGGCGTTATACTTCCGCTTCCGCCCCTGCCCGCGCAAACGATACAGCCATAGGTGCAGCGCACCGGTGAACAGCCCCACCATCACCACATTGCGCAGCAGGATTTCCAACGCCCACCCCGCTGACAAGACCTGCATTCGCGCCATCTCGGGCGTGAAGAACAGGTAGGCGATGACGGTAATCAGCAGATAAACCCCGTACCAAGGCACCAAAAATCCGGGCACGCCAAAGAACCATTTGGCGACGATTTTCGGTGTCGTTGGCCAGTCGAAGAGCGGCATGAAACCGACAGGGCGCTCCGGGCGCCACTCGCCACGGCGGTCACGCTTTTGCCCGTGCTCGTCGATGTTGGTGTCGTCGTTGCTCATGCGGTCAAATTAGCCCCGCGTGGTCGTCATCAGTCAAGGTTAACTTCAAGGAGCGCTGAACGCCCCCTTGGCCAGCCACACGCACAGCACCCCAAGTGCCACCGCGGCCAGCCCCATCATTCTGCGTGTCTCGGGCGGGATTTCGGCCAATGCCTTCACGATGTCCTCCATGCGCGAAGGGGCCAGTGCAAGCACCAGCCCCTCGACCACGAGCACAAGACCAATGGCCAGTGCAATATGGGTTAGCATCAGTTTGCTGCCGCGCCTTGGTCCGACTTCAGATAGTCGAAGAATGCGTTGTCAGGGTTGATCACCAGCGTGGAGTTGTCACCCCGGATCGCCTTCTCGTAGGCATCCAGCGACCGGCGGAATTCAAAGAACTCCTCGTTCGCGCCATAGGCATCCGCAAAAATCGCGTTACGGCGGGCATCGGCTTCACCACGGGTGATGTCAGCCGACTTTTGCGCCTCAGAGACCAGCTCCACAACGGTACGGTCGGCTTGCGCCCGAACCCTGAGGGCTGCCTCTTCACCACGGGCGATCTCGTCCGCAGCTTCGCGTTCACGCTCTGCGCGCATCCGGCTGAAGGTCGATTCTAGGTTCTGCTCCGGCAGGTTGGTTTGCTTCAGACGCACATCCACAACCTCGAGACCCAGTGGACGGGCCTTTGCGCGGGCTTGCACGGTGATGCGTTGCATCAGCGCCGCACGGTCAGCGGACAAAATAGTGTTCGACGTCACACCATCCGAGCCCAGAACCTCCCGAATAACAGGGTTCAGGATGCCCTCAAGGCGATCCTCGGCGGCGGAAAGGCCACCGACACCCACAGCTTGGCGGAACTGGACCACATCAGAGACGCGGTAGCGCGCGAAGGCGTCCACGACCAGACGACGGTCATCGGAGGGCGTAACCTCGGTTGGCACGGTGTCCAAGGACAGAATGCGGTCGTCATATTTGACCACATCCTGAATGAACGGAACTTTGAAGGCGAGGCCCGGGTCTTCCTTGACAGATTTGATCTGCCCGAATTGCAGCACCAGCGCCTTTTCGCGCTCGTCCACGATAAACACCGAAGACAGGATCACGAAAATGATACCCACGAGGGCGACGAGTGACAGGGTTCCTTTGGTCATCAGTTGGACCCTCCAGTGTTAGATGTGCCAGAGTTGGACGTACCGGAGCGGATCAACTCGTTGAGCGGCAGGTATTGAACGACGCCCTGCCCTCCGCCATCGGTGGAACTGTCGAGGATGATCTTGTTGGCACCGCCATAGACCCGCTCGACCGTTTCCAGCCACAGACGCTTGCGCGTCACGTCAGGGGCTTTGTTGTACTCTTCCAGGATCGCCGAGAAGCGCGATGCTTCACCTTCGGCTTGGTTGACCTGTTGGGCGCGGTAGGCTTCGGCCTGCTCCAGAAGCTGGGCCGCTTCACCCCGTGCGCCTGCAAGTTTGCGGTTGGCATAGGTGTCGGCCTGACGTTGCAGCGTGTCGCGTTTCTGTTCGGCGGCTTGCACCTCACGGAAGCTGTCGATCACCTCACGCGGCGGGTCGGCCTTGTCGAGGTTGAGACGCACGATGTTCACGCCGGAATCATATTGGTTCATCGTGTTCTGGATCAGCTCGAGCGTGGTATCGGCAATCGACTGACGATCACGGTTCAGGATCGGCGCCAGCTCGGAGCGTGCGATAACCTCGCGCATCGCAGATTCAGACACGGCGCGGATGGTTTCACGCGGTGCGGCCAGATTGAACAGGTATTTGGCAGGGTCGTTGATGTTCCAGACCACCTGGAAGTCCACATCGACGATGTTTTCATCCGTGGTCAGCATCAGGCCACTTTCGCCGCGACCGCCGACACCGATATCCTCGGTCTGCTCTCGCGTTACGGGCAGCACTTCGGCAGTCACAACGGGCCAAGGTGCGAAGTTCAGGCCGGGGCCGCCGGTGGCGGAGTATTCGCCAAGGAACAGCTCGACCGATTGTTCTTCAGGCTTCACGGTATAGAACGACTGGAACAGCCACAGCGCAATCGCGCCCAGCGCGATCAGGCCGAACGTGCCTTTGGAGAAGCCGCCGCCGACACCACCGCCGCCTGTGCCGTTGTTGTTGGAGCCGCCACCGCGACCGCCCATCAGCACGCGCAGTTGCTCCTGACCTTTCTTCATCAACTCGTCGATCTCCGGGATCTGGGGGCTGTCGCCACCAGGTTTGCGGCCACCGCCGCCCCCGTTGCCCGAACCGTTAGATCCGCCTTGATCGTCTCCTCCGCCGCGGTTTCCACCGCCGCCCCAAGGTCCGCCATTGTTACCGGCCATGCAGCATTATCCTCTTATGAATTCTTCTACGTTCTTTGGTTATGTCTTAGGTGGGTCTCTGACCCTTCGAAATCAAGCACTTCTTACAGGTGTTTTCATGGTGACCAATTCTTCCGACATGGTCGGATGCACGGCGCAAACCTGATCGAACTGCGCCTTGGTGGCCTTCATCTTTACGGCGATGCCCGCCAGCTGGATCATCTCCCCCGCCGCAGGGGCCACGATGTGGCAGCCCAAAACGACATCGGTATTCTTGCACACGACCAGCTTCATCAACACGCGGTCCTCGCGGCCAACGAAGGCTTGCTGCATCGGCCTGAACGAGGTCGCGTAGATATCAATCGGCCCCACATCGCGCGCTTGTTCCTCGGACATGCCCACGGTGCCAAGCTCCGGCTGGGTGAACACCGCCGACGGGATCAGCTCGTGGTCGACCGGCGTCGGGTTGCCATTGAACACGGTTTCCACAAATGCCATGCCCTCGCGGATTGCCACAGGGGTCAGGTTCACGCGGTTGGTCACATCGCCAATCGCATAGATCGAGGGCTGGCCGGTCTGGCTGTATTCATCGACGACGATCTCACCACGGCGACCCACTTCCACATCGACATTTTCAAGCCCAAGGTTTTCGGTATTGGGCGCGCGACCTGTGGCATAGAGCACCTTCTCGAAATGGGTCTCCGTACCGTTGGTGGCTTTCACCGTCAGCCCGCCATCGGCCTGCTGCAAGTCCAGAATATTGGTGCCCGTATGGATCGCGATGCCCCGCGCCTCCATCATGTCGGCAATCAACCCGCGGGCCTCGTCGTCAAAGCCGCGCAGGATTTGCGCGCCGCGGTAGAACATCGTCACCTCGACGCCCAGCCCGTGCATGATGCAGGCAAACTCGCAGGCAATGAAGCCGCCGCCGACGATCAGCAGGGATTTGGGCAGCTTGTCCAGATGGAAGATGTCATCGGACACCATTGCCAGACTGGTGTCGAAATTCTCGCTTGGGCGGACAGGACGCCCGCCAGTGGCGATCAGTATATGCTTGGCGGTTTTCTTGGTGCCATCGCCCAGCGCCACGGTATGCGCATCGACGATGGTCGCGCGGGAAGCGAACGCCTCCACACCGGAATTCTTCAGCAGGTTCTGGTACACCCCTTCAAGGCGATCCAGCTCGCCGTTCAGGCGGGTGGCGAATTTGGTCCAGTCGAAGTCCCCCATGGAGACTTCCCAGCCATAGTCGCCCGCCTCGCCCATGGCGTCGCGATAGCTGGACGCGAAAACCATCAACTTCTTGGGCACACAGCCACGGATCACGCAAGTGCCGCCCATGCGGCTTTCTTCGGCCAGACCAACCTTGGCACCACCACCCGCGGCCACGCGCGCTGCGCGTACGCCGCCAGAGCCGCCACCAATAACGAAAAGGTCGAAGTCGAAATCCATCTGCGCTGTCCTTACTTAATCTGCAATGTCGACAAACAGGTTGTCCGTTTCCTGCACGTCGATTTTCTCGTGCTCCACGGTCCCGTTGTTGATATCGCGGACTTCCACAGAGCCGTCGCCATTGCCAATCACAACCACGTCACAGATGTCGATGAACAAGCCGTTCTCCACCACGCCCGGAATTTGGTTCATCACCAAGGACAGCTGGCGCGGGTTGCCGATGCGGCGCAGATGCAAGTCCAGAATGTAGTTGCCCTCGTCGGTGATGCAGGGGGACGCGCCGTTCATCCGCAGCGACGCCGTGCGGCCCAGTACATCAAGGTTGACCAATGTCTCCTCGATCAGCGCTTTGGTGGTCTGCCAGCCGAAAGGGATAACCTCCACAGGCAGCGGGAACGCGCCAAGGGTTTCGACCTGCTTGGAGACGTCCGCGATCACGATCATCTGGTCCGACGCCGTGGCGACAATCTTTTCCATCAGCAATGCGGCACCGCCACCTTTGATCAGGTTCAGGTTGTGGTCATACTCGTCCGTGCCGTCGATGGTCAGGTCCAGCCATTTGGCCTCGTCCAGCGTCACGATCGGAACGCCAACCTGTTGCGCCAGCTCGGCGGTGCGGGTGGAGGTGGCGACGCCCGTGATCTTCAACCCGTCATTGCGCACCATTTCCCCAAGACACTTTACCATCCACGCTGCGGTTGAGCCCGTGCCGAGACCGACTTTCATACCGTCCTCCACATAGTCCACCGCGCGCTTGGCGGCGACGAACTTGGCTTTATCGATGGGGGAAAGCGTGCCTGACATAGTTGCATCCTCGAGTGGTGTCCGAGGCGCTTATACGCGCTATCACCGCGAGGGGCGAGGCTTAATGGAGCGAAAAATACCGCTCCCTTTCGGAAACCTGCGTTGCAAATGCACCCCGCCCCGACTGAGGGCGCATGGAGGCCATCATACGCTGCGCAGCGCTGGCCCCGAGGCAGGGGCGCGCAGGCGTGGCGGGCGACTGGATTTTCCCGCTCGCGATCAACCTTTCCAAACAATGACGCTGTGCGGGTAGAAGGGTGTTTACGCAAACCTGCCTCAGCAACAGGCTTTCCGCATAGGCGCCGTTGGCGGTGACGATCTGGTGGTGCTCAAGCGCGAGATGCACCCAGCGCGCAATGCGGCGTCCGCGCATGAAGCGTACCCCGCGCAACTGCCCGATCAGCGCTTTGGCGGGGACCAGCATTTCCGTCGGCGCAAGCCCTGCCCCCTGGGCGACATGGCCCAGCAATATCCGGTGTTGCCCCGAGACGATCAGATCGCGCGCGGGCCGACCTGCCCCCAAGGCATCTGCTGGAATAAAAACCGGAAGGTCGGCGTCTCGCGCCTGCCGCAAGTCCACCCGCCGGTCGCATCGCCACTGCACGGGTTGCGGGCCACGATCCAGCGTCATCACCAAGTGGCCCGGCAGGACATCGCCCGCCGCCATCGGGCCATCAGGCGTCTCGATCAGCGTGATCGCATCAAAGCATGGCACGGAATTGGTTGTATAGTAGGAATGCCCCAAGGTGTTTTCGTCGTCGACGTCCTCGTAGAACGTAACCTCATATATTGTCCCTGGCACTAAAGGTTGGCTTGGCACATAGCCCACATGAACGCCGTCAACCTCGATCCGGTCAATCGTAATCGTCGTCCCGTCCGGTGCTTCGAGTTCTGCATAGCCCATGACATAGACGTCCCCCGCCTCGATCACGTTGCCCTGATCATCATAGGCCGTCCCGACCTGGTTGCCGTCCTCACCGACCGGATCACCCTCATCGGATCCGTCAAACCGGCTGTCGTCGTCGCTATACTCGACCAGATTGCGATCGGTCTTAAAATCGTAGGACGACGACAACGTAAACGTACCCGTTGCAGAATCGTACACCAACACGTCGGGGGCGTAGGTATGAAAACTGTAGTTGGCCATGGCAGTCGCTCCGGAGCATCCGAAACCCTGCATGACAGCGAAAAGCTAATTTGGGACTATAAAGAGACGCAAAATGCCGAAAGTTTTAGCCAAACCTTATGAAGCCGCGACAAGCCGGTCCAACACCGCGTCCACATGTTCAATTGGCAAAAGCACCAGCAGCAGCCGCGCCGCCACAGACACCGACACCGGCCCGGTTACCTCGTTGGAGGTGCCGCCACGCGTCGACGGCGACATGACAAGCCCGTCAATCGGATAGAGCAGCCCCGTGCTGGTCCCCGACACCTCCCCCATCGGATACAGCGAAAAGCGCGTTCCCACAGGCAGGTCGATCTCGAATGTCAGGGGCGCAAGGAAACACAGATCTTCTTCCCCCATCAAAATGCACCGCTGTTCGGGGTGGCGCACAAGGGCGGTGCAGGCGGCCAGTTGGTGATCAAGCCGACCGCCAGAAAAGCCATGTGCCAGAATGGCAGGGGCAGAGACCGACCGCAGGCATTTCTCGAAATCGGTGCTGTCCTGCTCGGCGATATGATGCACGCGGGACGGGTCCAGCTTGTGGCGCGCGGCATCACTCAGACTGTCCAGATCGCCGATCACCGCCTCGGGCTGCAGACCATACTCCACGGCAAGGTCGGCGCCGCCATCCGCGCAAACCAGAATCGGGGCCTTCTTAAGCGATTGATTCACATGGCTAAAATGTGTCGAAGCCCCACCCAAAAGTGTCATAAATAAGGGGGTGTGCACAATTCTTGCCATACTGCGTGTATTAATGGACACACTGGAAACAAACGGCAACATTTCTACGTATAATTCATCGGAAAACAGACGATTTCGTTTTGGTTCGGAAATTTCGGGGTGGTAGTTTGAGCAGGTGGTTGGGGAGAAAGTGAGTTTACCGTGGTTGGTGATAGTAAGATTCTAACAGTCTCGTATGGGACGTTTTCATGTACGCTAGAGGGGTTCGACGAGCCGTTCTCGACGATGAAAGCAATTGCGGAGTATTTCCGCGATCTGGCGGCTGATGACCGCTATTTCGGCGCGGAGCCTCCGACGCCGGATACCGAAATGCTGCACCAGATTGCAGAGCGCACGATCCAGCGCCGTGTCGCTGCCGAATTGGCAGAGAACGGGGTGATCCTGCGCCAGACCGAGGCGAGCCAGCAGCCCGCCCCAGAGGCACGCGCCCTTGCGGTCGAGATGCCGACAGCCGAGCACCGGGAAGAGCAGAGCCCCGCGCCGAAGGCAGACGTCATGTCCTCCGTTTCCGACGTGCCGGCCGCACCGCAGCAATCTCCTGTCCGTGCCGCCGTGGCCTCCACGATTGCCGCGCCGGAACATGGCGGTGGCGATACGGTTGCCGAGAAGTTGCAACGCATCCGTGCAGTAGTGGCCCGCGAAAATGCGGCCCCTGCCCCCTATAGCGAAGACCAGCACGCCGAAGAGCTTGGCGCGACCGGATTTGAGGACCTCGAAGAAGATGTCCCCAGCGCGTTGTTCGACACCCCCCTGGACACCGGTTTCGATGTAGGCTTCGAAGAGGAAGACGAAGATGCGCTGAACGCTGTGATGGCTGGCCTGACGGAAGCCGACGCCGCAGACGGTGTTGCCGAGGAAGACACAGACATCGCTGACGACCCTGTCGTCGAGGACGTTGCAGAAGACATTACTGACGACACAGACGTCGAGGCCCAAGAGGCCGAAGCTGAAGTTGCGGAAGCTGAAGCAACTGACGAAGTCGAAGCTGAAGCGACGGAAGAAGTCGAAGCCGAGGTCACTGAAGATGTGGCTGATGAAGAAGTCGAAACTGTTGAAGCCGAGGCTGCACAAGACGCCGAGCCGGAAGCCGAAGACGACGCGGCCGAGGTAGAGGTCGAAATCGAAGCCTCCGACGACGCAACGGTTGAGGATGACGACACCGAAGCCAACGCCCTGCGCGAAGCTGTGGCAGAGGACGACGCGACAGATGCGGCGCCAGAGGAAATCGAAACCCTGCGCACCAAGCCGCGCCGCCGGATCGTTGTTCAAAAAATCTCCCGTGCTGACATGGAAGCCGCTCGCGCTGCCAAAGAAGCCGAACTTCCGCCAGAGTTGGAAGCCGAGCTGATGGCCGAGCTGGCCGAAGTTGAGGCCGAAGTGGCACCTGTGGAAGAGACATCTGTCGAAAACAGTGTTGCAGAAGATGTCGCCGACGAGGCCGATATTGAAGCCGCTGTCGAGGACGAGCCACAGGACGACGATGCGGATGATATCCTGTCCCGTCTGACCGACTCGCTTGATGATCCGGCCACGGATCTGGACGACGCAACCCCTACGTCCGTTATGGACGAGGATGACGGCTCGGACGATGTGCTGAAATCCTTGATGGAAGATGCCGAGAGCGCCGAAGTCGAGGCTGAGGTCGAGGCAGAAGCTGAGACCGAAGTAGAGGCCGAGGCAGAAACTGAGGTTGAAGCAATCGACGCCGAAGCAGATGAAGCAGACGTTGAAGACAACGCTGACGAAGCTGCCGAAACCCACGCCGAAGAAGATGCTCCGAAACGTAAATCTTTCGCCGCAATGGCAGAAGACGATGCAATCGAGCGCCTGATGAGCACCACAAGCTCGCGTCTGGAAAACGATGAAAGCTCGGTCCGCCGCGCCTCCATCGCGCATCTTAAGGCCGCTGTGGCTGCGACCAAAGCCGACAGCAGTATCGCGGAAGCCGCAGACAAGCGTGACGAAGAAGAACTGGACCAGTATCGCGACGATCTGGCCCGTGTGGTTCGTCCTTCGCGCCCTGTGGCCTCCGGTGGTCGCTCTGACCGCCCGTCACCGTTGGTGTTGGTCAGCGAGCAGCGTATCGACCATCCAGCGGTCGCCCCTGATGCAGTGGCAGCTTCTGCTGCCGACATTGATGTGCGCCCACGTCGCGTGACCCGTGGCAATCTGGCCCTGCAAGAAGAGATGGAAGAGGAATTCGACGACGAGAACCTGTTCAACGAGGACACCCGGATCACCTTCGCAGAATATGCCGCGAAAGCCGGTGCACTGGAACTTCCCGACCTGCTGGAAGCCGCCGCTGCGCATTACATTGAAATCGAGGGGGCCGAGCATTTCACCCGCCCGATGCTGATGCGCAAACTGGCTCTGATCTCCGGTCCCGAAGCACCATCGCGTGAGGATGGCCTGCGCGCCTTCGGCACGCTGTTGCGGACCGGCAAGATCGTCAAAACCGACAATGGCAAATTCACGCTCTCCAAGAGTTCGCGATTTGCTTAACGAGGCCCGCTGACCGGGTCTGCTCCCGGTCGGGCACCAACCACGGGACGGGGGACGCAGCAATGCGTCCCCCGTTTCGCGTTTGAAAGAACAAATCGGTTTGCGATTGAGGCTGGCCTGCCCGAATTATTTCGATCGGCGAAATGACTTTGTCAAATACAACGCGTCGATTAAACTTGTTGCAGGACACGCCCAATAATATTTAATTTAGGGATATTCACTGTGCCAGTATACACTTACCCGAAACGCATCTGGACAACATTTTTCTTCAAGCATTGGTTCCCCTCAATTCGAACGAGGAAGCCCAAAGTTGCTGAGGCTTTCCAATACGAAGCAGGCGTTTCGGACGCTCAATTGAGAAGCGCATTTCGCTTCGGTGACACGCCTCGGTTTGTCGAAAAAAAACTAGTTAAAAGATATGCCGAGTCAAACCCCGGTAGCCGAGATATTTCCTTGAGCAAAGACTTCGTTGATGAGTTGGAAGCCGCTTTAAGCTTCTCAAAACCAAGTTGGAACGGAAAATACCACGCTCCCACCTACCTTCAAGGCGACATTTTCCTAGTTCTCGAAGCAACTGTTCTCCATGAAATGGTGCATTTTTTCCAAGCAAGTTCTGCGTTAACTTCAGTTCAATACACTCGAGAAGAAAGCAAAGCACGGCGCTTTGAGAACAAGGCATATGGAAAGCAACATATGGTGTCCGATGGATACCTTCGAAAGTACTTCCCCAAAACGTCTCTTATTCAAAGGCATTAACGAGCAACTAAGCATTCAATAATCTTGAATGTGCGCGACCGCTATTCAGATCATCGGACTAAGTCTTCGAACTCAGGTCTCTCGAAGGCGGTTTTTATTCATCCGCGTCGGGATCAGCCTGACCGATGCCCTTGAAGATGAACTTGAACGGCAGCGCCCAGACGATGCCGAGGCCCAGATAAATGGCCAACTCCACCAGAACGTTGGGCCGCTCCAGCGTGCCGACCGCCCACCACGCCACCGCGATATAGAGCGGCAGCCCGATGACAAGGATCACCAACGCCCAACGGCGACGGGCTTTGTAGCTCAGCGCCATCAGATCAATCCGAGAACGGGTCGGTGACGAGGATCGTGTCTTCACGCTCCGGCGAGGTCGACAGCAAGGCCACAGGACAGTCGATCAGCTCCTCCACGCGGCGAACATATTTTATCGCCTCCGCAGGCAGATCGGCCCAAGAGCGCGCGCCTTCGGTCGATTGCGACCAACCGGGCATGGTCTCGTAGATTGGTGTGCAGCGGGCCTGCTGGCTGGAGGCCGTGGGCAGGTAGTCAATGCGTTCGCCATCCAGCTCGTAGCCGACGCAGATTTTCAGCTCCTCGAAGCCGTCGAGCACATCCAGCTTGGTGAACGCGATACCCGACACGCCGGAAGTGGCACAGGTCTGGCGCACCAGAACCGCGTCAAACCAGCCGCAACGGCGCTGGCGTCCGGTGACGGTGCCAAACTCGTGGCCCCGCTCGCCCAGCCGCTGGCCGTCGGCGTCGTTCAACTCGCACGGGAACGGGCCTTCACCGACGCGGGTGGTGTAGGCCTTGACGATGCCCAGCACGAAATCAATCGCGCCCGGCCCCATGCCGGAGCCGGTGGCGGCCTGCCCCGCGATCACGTTGGAAGAGGTCACGAAGGGGTAAGTGCCAAAGTCGATATCCAGCAACGCGCCTTGCGCGCCTTCAAACAGGATGCGCTTGCCCGCCTTGCGTTTCTCGGCCAGCACCTTCCAGACGGGGGCCGCGAATTGCAGCACCGACGGCGCGATGGCTTCGAGCGACGCCAGCAAAGCGTCGCGGTCCACAGGCTCCAGCCCCATGCCCCGACGCAGCGCGTCGTGATGCACCAGCAGACGGTCGACGCGGGTTTCCAGCGTTTCGCGGTCGGCCAGATCGGCGACGCGAATGGCACGGCGGCCGACTTTATCTTCATAGGCTGGCCCAATGCCGCGACCGGTGGTGCCGATCTTGGTGCCGGGATTCGCGGCCTCTTCACGGGCGCGGTCCAGCTCGCCATGCACAGGCAGGATCAACGGGGTGTTTTCCGCGATCATCAGGTTGTCGCGGTTGATCTCGACGCCTTGGCCTTGCAGCAGGGCGATCTCTTTTTCCAGATGCCACGGGTCCAGCACCACACCGTTGCCGATGACAGACAGCTTCCCACCACGCACGATGCCGGACGGCAACAGCGACAGCTTGTAGACCTTGCCGTCGATGACCAGCGTGTGGCCTGCGTTGTGACCGCCTTGGAAGCGCGCGATGACGTCTGCGCGCTCCGACAACCAGTCCACGATCTTGCCTTTGCCTTCGTCGCCCCATTGCGCGCCGACAACTACCACATTGGCCATGCTGAATTCCTTGTCCCGGAGATTAAACCCGCGCCCGTATACAAGCGCTGCCGGACGGGTGAAAGCCTCAATTGGCGGGTTGCGCCACGACGCCGCGACTACTACATACCACCGGAACAATTGCGTCATAGGCCCCTGCCCCATGGAAAACATCATTCTCACCGTCCACCTGATCGTCGCCTTGTGCCTGATCGTGATCGTTCTGATCCAACGCTCAGAGGGCGGTGGCCTTGGAATGGGTGGCGGCGGCGGCGGTGGCGGCGCCATGTCGGGTCGTCCGGCAATTTCCGCGTTGGGCAAGCTGACATGGCTGTTTGGCGTCGCCTTCGTGATCACTTCGATCAGCCTGACGGTGATGGCCGCGCGCAATTCGAACAACAGCTCGGTTCTGGACACCTCTGCGGTGACCGCCCCTGCCGAGGTCGAAGCCCCTGCGGGCGAAGCACTTTTGCCACCGACCCTGCCTGCTACCGGTGATGCGCCTCTGGCCCCACCGCGCGTCGACGAATAATCCGGCGACAAAACCAAAAAACCACTAGTTCTGGGCGGTTAAGTAAAACCGCCCACATAATGTTGCGGCGCGCGGTTGCGGGAGTGCCGCGAATCCTTTATGTCTTAAATCCCGTGAGTAAGGGCATTTTCATGCCCTGAAATACCAATAAATTCAGGTTACACGGGACATATCCAGCCATGGCAAGATTCGTATTTATCACCGGCGGGGTGGTTTCCTCTTTGGGCAAAGGTCTGGCCTCAGCGGCACTTGGCGCCTTGCTGCAAGCCCGTGGCTACTCGGTGCGTCTGCGCAAGCTGGACCCCTACCTGAACGTCGATCCCGGCACGATGAGTCCGTTCGAGCATGGCGAGGTATTCGTCACTGATGATGGCGCGGAAACCGATCTGGACCTTGGACATTACGAACGCTTCACCGGCGTGGCGGCGCGCAATACTGATTCCATCTCGTCCGGTCGGGTCTATTCCACCGTGCTGGAGAAAGAGCGGCGCGGCGACTATCTGGGCAAAACCATTCAGGTGATCCCGCATGTGACCAACGAGATTAAAGACTTCATCGCCATCGGCGAGGATGAGGTCGATTTCATGCTGTGCGAAATCGGCGGCACCGTGGGCGACATCGAAGGCCTGCCTTTCTTCGAGGCCATCCGCCAGTTCGCGCATGAACGCGAGCGCGGACAATGCCTGTTCATGCACCTGACGCTGCTGCCGTATCTGGCTGCATCGGGCGAGCTGAAGACCAAGCCGACGCAACACTCCGTCAAGGAATTGCAATCCATTGGCATCGCGCCCGACATTCTGGTCTGCCGCTCCGAGCATCCGATCCCCGAGAAGGAACGCGAAAAGCTGGCGCTGTTTTGCAACGTGCGCCCCGACAGCGTGATTGCGGCCTATGACCTCGGCTCGATCTATGACGCGCCGCTGGCCTACCACAAGGAAGGCTTGGATCAGGCGGTTCTGGACGCGTTCGGCATCTCCCCCGCGCCGCAGCCCAAGCTTGGAGTGTGGGAAGACGTCTCCGACCGTGTTCACAACTATGAGGGCGAAGTGCGCATCGCCATCGTCGGCAAGTATATCCAATTGGAAGACGCCTACAAATCCATCAAGGAAGCCCTGATGCATGGCGGCATGGCCAACCGCGTGAAAGTTCGCGTGGAATGGGTCGACTCGGAGGTTTTCGACCGCGAGGACGCCGCCCCCCATCTGGAAGGCTACCACGCCATTCTGGTGCCCGGCGGCTTTGGAGAACGCGGCACCGAAGGCAAGATCAAGGCGGCACAATTCGCCCGCGAGAAGAAAATCCCCTATCTGGGCATCTGTCTGGGCATGCAGATGGCGGTGATCGAAGCCGCACGGAATTTGGCTGGCATGACCGACGCCGGATCGGAAGAATTCGACCACGAGGCCGGTAAAAAGCGTTTTACGCCCGTGGTCTACCACCTGAAAGAATGGGTGCAGGGCAACCACAAGGTCAAACGCAAGGAAACCGACGACAAAGGCGGCACCATGCGTCTGGGCGCTTATAACGCCACGCTGACCGAAGGCTCCAAGGTAGCCGAAGTCTATGGCACGACCTCGATCGAGGAACGTCACCGCCACCGCTACGAAGTCGACACCAAATACAAAGAAGCGCTTGAAGATAAGGGGCTCATCTTCTCAGGGATGTCACCGGATGGCAGCCTGCCCGAAATCGTCGAGGTCGAGGACCATCCGTGGTTCATCGGCGTACAGTTCCATCCCGAGCTGAAATCCAAGCCCTTCGCCCCCCACCCGCTGTTCCGCGACTTCGTGCGGGCGGCCAAGGACAATTCGAGGTTGGTGTAATGCCCAAAGCCTACTGGGTCGCCCATGTGAATGTCTCTGACCCCGAGGCATACGAGCACTACAAAGCCGCGAACGCGGCCCCGTTTGCGACTTACGGCGCGCGCTTCATCGTGCGTGGCGGGGCGCAGGAGGTCCGCGAAGGCACAATGAAATCGCGCACGGTGGTGATCGAGTTCCCGTCCCTTCAAGCCGCACAAGATTGTTACAACAGCACGGAATACCAAGCGGCCAAGGCGATCCGCGACCCGATCTCCGAGGGTGATCTGGTGATCGTCGAAGGCTACGACGCCTAAAGGTTGACACCGCCCCGTCCGGCCTATCCTTTATCCGCATGATTGCTAACTTTTTCCAACGGCTGACTGCCGCAAAAGACGCCTCGCTGGATGCTGGCGACGCCCGTCTTGCCCTCGCCGCGCTGCTGGTCCGTGTGGCCCGCGCCAATGACGACTACGCTGACAGCGAAGTGGCTAAGATCGACGTGATTTTGGCGCGCCACTACCCCGATCTGGACGCCTCCGGTGCCGCCGCCTTGCGCGCGGAAGCCGAAGAGATCGAGGACAGCGCCCACGACACCATAAAGTTCACCCGCTCCATCAAGGACGCGGTGGATCTGGACGACCGGATGGAGGTTGTCGAGGCTTTGTGGGAGTTGGTGCTGGCCGATGGCGAGCGCGACGCCGAAGAGGAAGGCGCGTTGCGCCTGATCGCCCCGCTTTTGGGCGTCAACGACCGCGATAGCGCCCTTGCGCGTCAAAGAGTCGAAGCCCGATTGGCATGAATGCCAACCCGCCCATGTATGCCAGCCTGCCTATGTATGACAGGCCGGAAACGGCCGCCGCCAATGACCGGTTCTGGCGCCTTATTCGCGACCAACTGGACGAAGCAGCCCCAGCGCAACTGACGCGCGACATCCCCGACCTGATGTCGCATTGGCAATCCCCTGATCTTGTCTTGTCGCAAACCTGCG
This sequence comes from Litoreibacter halocynthiae, assembly GCF_004365635.1. GTDB lineage: Bacteria > Pseudomonadota > Alphaproteobacteria > Rhodobacterales > Rhodobacteraceae > Litoreibacter > Litoreibacter halocynthiae. Next base: position 92,761 of record NZ_SOBH01000002.1, read on the forward strand.
GCTTTCCCTACCGCGCGCAGCTTGCGGAAAAGGTAAACCTTGTCGCCACGCCGGTGCTCAATCTCGACTGCGCGGCGGGGCACTATTATTCGGTCCTCATCGCCCACCGGTCGCGGGCTGGCGCAGCGCTGGCAGAGTTCGACGGCGCAACTGCTGCCTATAACGACCCGATGTCGCAAAGCGGCTGGGCCGCGCTCCACAGCCATATGGCCAGCGCCGGTCTGAGCTTGGGGGCAACGCTCGCGACTGGCGCGCATCGGGCCTCGGCGCAGGCGGTGGCCGAAGAGCGGGCCACAGTCGCGGCCATCGACGCGCTGACATGGCAGATGATTTGCATATGGGACGATTTCGCGACAGAGCTCTGCGTGATCGACAAAACCGCACCCACGCCGGCCCTGCCCTATATCTGCGCGCGCTCCCTGCCCGCGTCTGAAACCCTGCGCGCGCTGCAACAGGCGACCACCGCCCTCAGCGCTGCGGATCGTGCAACGCTTGGCATTTCAGGCGTCACATTGATCCCGTCCACCGCCTATCTGGCGGTACCGATCCCACCCGTTCCTGACAGGTGACTTAGCGTTAAGTCACGAAACCCCATTGCAAAACGCCAGGAATTCGGCCCTATTGCATCACTGTAAAACAATCTGCGAGTTTCCGTGTCTGCCAACACACCTCCCGTTCTAGAAATCCGTGACCTGCACAAAGCCTATGGCACACTGGAGGTGCTTAAAGGCGTTTCCCTTTCGGCACAGGCGGGTCATGTTGTGTCGCTGATCGGCTCCTCGGGCTCCGGCAAGTCAACATTGCTGCGCTGCGCCAACTTGCTCGAAGACAGCCAGCAGGGCGAAATCCTGTTCTGTGGCGAGCCCGTGACGTGGAAAAGCTCCGGCATGAACCGCCGCCCCGCCGACCACAAACAGGTCACCCGCATCCGCACAAATCTGTCGATGGTGTTCCAGCAGTTCAACCTGTGGGCGCATATGACGATTCTGCAAAACGTCATGGAAGCCCCGCTGACCGTGCTGGGCGAGGACCGCGCGGTGGTCGAACCCCGCGCCCGCGCGCTGCTCGACAAGGTGGGCATCGGCGACAAATGCGACGTCTATCCCGCCCAGATGTCCGGCGGGCAGCAGCAACGCGCCGCCATCGCGCGCGCGCTTTGCATGGAACCCAAAGCCCTGCTGTTCGACGAGCCGACCTCCGCTCTTGACCCTGAACTGGAGCAAGAGGTGGTCAAGGTGATCAAGGACCTCGCCGCCGAGGGCCGGACGATGATTATCGTGACCCATGACATGCGCCTTGCGGCCGATGTCAGCGATCACGTGATCTTCCTGCATCAAGGCAAGATCGAAGAAGAAGGCGCGCCGGACGAGCTGTTCGGCAAGCCCAAAACGGAGCGATTGCAGCAATTCCTGAGCGCAACAGTTCCGGCATAAGAAACCTTAAGAACGACTCATAAACTAGGAGAATCCAACATGAAAAACTTGATCCTTGCCACCACTGCACTGGTGATGTCCGCCGGTATCGCCTTGGCTGACGGCCACGGCAAAACCATCCGTATGGGCACCGAAGGCGCGTACCCTCCTTACAACTTCATCAACGATGCTGGCGAAGTTGACGGCTTCGAGCGCGAGCTGGGCGACGAGCTGTGCAAACGCGCCGAGCTGACCTGTGAATGGGTCACCAACGAGTGGGACAGCATCATCCCGAACCTCGTTTCCGGCAACTACGACACCATCATCGCCGGCATGTCGATCACAGCCGAGCGTGACGAAGTCATCGACTTCACCGATCCTTACACCCAGCCGGATCCGTCCTCCTATCTGGCGATGTCCGCTGATGCGAACCTGACATCGGGCGTGATCGCGGCACAGGCCTCCACCATTCAAGCCAGCCACGTGGCCTCCTTGGAAGGCGTTACTCTGGTTGAGTTCGCAACCCCTGAGGAAACCGTTGCAGCCGTCAAAAACGGCGAAGCTGACGCAGTTCTGGCCGATAAATCCTATCTCGCTCCGATTGCCGAAGCGGATGACAATCTGGTTCTGTTGAGCCAGGAGGAGCTGATCGGCGGCGGTATCGGTATCGGCCTGCGCGAAAGCGACACCGAGTTGAAAGAGAAGTTCAACAAAGCCATCCAGTCGATGAAGGCTGACGGCTCCCTGAACGCGCTGATCGTCAAGCATCTGCCAGACGGCGCAACTTTCTAAGTTACAGCTTTGGGGTGAGGCGCACCGCTTCACCCCATTACTGCTTTTTAACCCCCTAAAATCCGACCGTCCGACAGGCCACTCCATTTTTAGTTATTGTACCGACCCCACCACCCTAGAGGGCCTGTCTTGGCTCAGCTGCTACCTGACCACAGGCAAGCACATGGGGTTGTATTGGGCATTTGGCACCGTTCTGACCTTGCTTGCCATAACCGCCCCCGCAGCGCTGGTATTCGGCTTTGGCGGGGCAGTGGCCGCCCGCTCGAAGATTTTGCCAATTCGCTGGTTTGGCAAAAGCTACGTCTCGATTGTCCGCGGCGTGCCGGACATTGCCTTCTTCTTGTTCTTCGTGATCGCGCTGGATCAGGCGTTCGAGTGGATGCGCCACCAGTATATGTGCCCCGACTGGGACCAACCCATCCGCCAAGGCAACGATTTCGTCGTTTGCCAAGCGGCCAAGCTGCCCCAAGGCGACGCCCCGCAATGGGTGCATGAGGTCTACGGCTTTTTCACTGCAGTGCTGACCTTCGCCATCGTCTTCGGCGCCTTCGCCGCCAACGTCCTCTATGGCGCGATGAACGCGGTTCCCAAAGCGCAGGTCGAGACCGCCCACGCCTATGGCATGACCGCCGCGCAAACCTTCCGCCGCATCACCGTTCCGCAAATGTGGGTCTACGCCCTGCCCGGCCTCAGCAACCTGTGGATGGTGCTGATCAAGGCCACGCCACTGTTGTTCCTGCTCGGCGTCGAGGATATCGTCTATTGGGCCCGTGAGTTGGGCGGCACAAAAACCCCGCGCTTCACCGACTACCCCCATGGCGACTGGCGCTTGTGGTACTTCCTCGCGCTGCTGGTCTTCTACCTCGCCTTCACCAAACTCTCCGAGTTTGTGCTGGAGCGCGTGATGAAACGCCTGACCCACGGCCAAGCCACCTTGGGTGGCAGCCAATGACGCGTCTGGAACAGCAAACGAGCGACGCGCACGCGTCGCCCCTTCGGGAGCGCCGTTCATGAGCTGCTGGGAGACCGTACAAGCCTACGCCTTCCGCAGCATCGGCTATGGCGAGCGCCTGCTGCCGCGCGACGACTTCACCATTTGCCAGCAGTTGACCCTGATCGGCTCCGGCATGATCTGGAACATCTATTTCGGCCTTCTGGCCCTGCTCGCGGGCTTTTTCTTTGCCAATCTGGTGGCGGTCGCCAAGGCGGCGCAGAACCCGTGGTTTCGCAAGCCCGCGGACTGGTTCATCCTGATATTCCGCGGCTCGCCGCTGTTCATCCAATTCTTCCTCGCCTATTTCCTGTTCCTCAATCTCAAGCAATCCACCGGCGGCTTTGCCTGGCTGACCTCGGCTTGGGCGGGCGCGCTGATCGTGCTGTTTCTGAACACTGCCGCCTATTCGGCCGAGATTTTCTACGGTGCGCTGCGCTCGGTCCCCAAAGGCGAGGTCGAGGCAGCTGATGCTTATGGCATGGCCGGCTGGACCCGCTTTCGCCGTGTTGTGTGGCCCACAATGCTCCGCCTTGCATGGCCCGCTTACACCAACGAGGCGATCTTTCTGTTCCACGCCACCACGCTGGTCTTCTTCTCGGGCTTCCCGGCGTTCCAACAAAAAGGCGACGCGCTTTATTACGCCAGCTACTTTGCAGACAAGACCTTCAACCCCTTCGTGCCCTACCCGATCGTGGCGGGGTATTTTATTTTGCTGACGCTGGCCGTCATCTCCGCGTTCGGGCTTGTAAACAGATATTTGAACCGCCACCTACCGCAGGAACAACGGCGCAAGATCCGTTATCGCCCTCAAATCATCAGGTAAACTATGGACAGCTGGCTTCGCGACAACCCCACCGTGCGCAACATTCGCGCTGCGGTCGCAGATCTGAACGGTCAGGCCCGCGGCAAGCGTATGCCCACCCGCTTTGCCCATAAGCTGACTACCGACGGCTCGCGCATGCCGATGTCTGTGCTAAATGTCGACATCTGGGGCGAGGATATCGAAGACAGCCCGTTGGTCTTTGCCTCCGGCGACCGTGACGGCGTGCTGATGCCGACAGAACGCGGCTTCGTGCCAATGCCGTGGCTGGCCAACCCGTCCGCGCTGCTGCCGATGTGGATGTTTCTCGAAGACGGCACACCGTTTGAAGGGGATCCGCGCCACGCGCTGAAATCCGTTATCGACCGGTTCTCCGAAAAAGGCCTGCGCCCCGTTGTGGCGACCGAGCTGGAATTCTACCTGATCGACGATTCCGGCGAAGATTTGCAACCGCCGCCCTCGCCGCGCTCCGGCAAACGCCGCTTGGGCGGCGAGGTCTTGTCGATGCGCGCACTGGATATGTTCGACGATTTCTTTACCGAGCTGTATGACGCCTGCGAAGCCATGGACATCCCCGCCGAGACCGCCATCTCGGAAGCCGGCATGGGTCAGTACGAGATCAACCTCGTGCACACCGATGACGCCATGAAGGCCGCCGATGATGCGTGGCTGTTCAAGCTGTTGATCCACGGGCTTGCCCGCAAACACGGGTTTGCCGCCAGTTTCATGGCGAAACCCTATGTGGAGCACACCGGCACGGGCATGCACACGCATTTCTCGATCCTTGACGAGGCAGGCAAAAACATCTTCGACAATGGCGGCGAGGAAGGCACCCCCGCCCTGCGCCACGCCATTGCCGGCTGCGTCGCAGCCATGCCCGCCTCCATGTTGATCCTCGCCCCCCACGGCAACAGCTACGAGCGCTTCAAACCGGGCGCGCACGCCCCCACCGGCATCGCCTGGGCCTATGAGAACCGGACCTCCGCCATTCGCGTGCCCGCCGGTGCGCATCAGGCCCGCCGGATCGAGCACCGCGTCGCGGGCGGCGACATCAACCCCTATCTGATGCTGGCCGCGGTCTTGGGCGCGGCACTTGTCGGGCTGGAGGACGAGATGGAGGCGCCTGCGCCGATCACCGGCTCCGCCTACGAAGCCGATCTGCCGCAGCTGCCCACCACTTGGCCCGACGCCATCGCCGCTTTTGAAAGCTCGGAGCTGTTGCACCGCATCCTGCCGCGCCAACTGATCCGTAATTTCCTGATGACCAAGAAGCAGGAATGCCAATATTACGAGGAGCTGACCGAGGCCGAGCGCATCGACCTGTATCTCGACACGGTCTAGTTTTGTTTCCTTGGGTTTCATCTTGGCAAAAATATTCTCGCCGAAGGCATAGCCCCCCTATCCAGCTTCAAAACGCTCGGATAGCCTCACCAAAGACACGCTCAAAGAGGCACAGATGAAAATCGGCATACTAACCTGCGGTCACGCAGCCCCCGAAGTGGCAGAAAAGTTCGGGGATTACCCCGGCATGTTTCACGCCCTGCTCGACGGCCATGACTTCACTTTCGAGGATTACGATGTGGAGCATCTTCAGTTCCCTGCCAATATCCACGATTGCGATGGCTGGCTGCTGACCGGATCGCGCCACGGCGCCTATGAGGATCACGCCTTCATCCCGCTGCTGGAAACCTTCATCCGGCAAGCCTTTGCCGCGCATGTGCCGATAGTCGGCATCTGCTTTGGCCACCAGATCATCGCGCAGGCTCTTGGCGGCCATGTCGAGAAATTCAACGGCGGCTGGGCCATCGGCCTCACCGATTACAATTTCGACGACCTCGGCCCCGTGAAGCTAAACGCTTGGCACCAGGATCAGGTGCTGCGGCTGCCCGACGGGGCTAAAACCGTCGCCTCCAACGATTTCTGCGAGAATGCGGCGCTGGTCTACGACACCCGCGCCTATACCGTCCAGCCACATCCGGAATTCGGCGGGCCGATCATCGCTGAATATGTCCGCCTGCGCAAAGGCAGCGCCGACTACCCCGATGACATCATGGTGAGCGCCGCTAAAAACGCGGCCCAAGGCACGGATAACCACGTCCTCGGCGCCAAGATCGCCGAATTTTTCAAGCAACCCCGAGAGGTCGCCAATGCCAGCTAAACCCAAAGTCAAAGATGTCGATTGGATGGAGCACCTGCCCGAAGCGGCCGCCGAATACCTGAAAGGGCACCGCTTGGATGAGGTCGAATGCGTGGTCTCCGACCTGCCCGGCATTGCACGGGGAAAGGCGGTACCTGCCTCCAAGTTTGCCCGGCAATCGCAGTTCTTCCTCCCCAACTCGATATATTTCCAGACCATCACAGGTGGCTGGGGCGAGGCCGCAGGCGAAGGCGGCTTCACAGAGCCGGATATGGTGCTGAAGCCGGACATGAGCACCGCCTGCGCCGCGCCTTGGACCGGCGACTGGACCTTGCAAGTGATCCATGACGCCTTTGACCAAGCTGGCGAGCCGATCGCCTTCGCGCCCCGCAACGTATTGAAACGCGTGGTGGACCTGTACCGCAAGGAAGGTTGGGAGCCGGTCGTAGCCCCCGAGATGGAGTTCTTCCTTGTCGCCCGCAACATCAATCCGGCGGAAGAAATCGCTCCGATGATGGGCCGCTCGGGCCGCCCTGCCGCCGCCCGTCAGGCTTATTCCATGAGCGCCGTGGACGAGTTCGGCCCCGTGATCGACGACATTTACGATTTCGCCGAGGATATGGGCTTCGAGATTGACGGCATCACGCAAGAAGGCGGTGCGGGACAGTTGGAAATCAACCTGCGCCACGGCGATCCGGTGAAGCTGGCGGACGAGATATTCTATTTCAAACGCCTGATCCGCGAGGCCGCCCTGCGCCACGACTGCTTTGCCACCTTTATGGCAAAACCGATCGAGGGCGAACCGGGCAGTGCGATGCATGTGCACCACTCGGTCGTGGATACCAAAACCGGCGCAAACATTTTCACCGGAGCGCGCGGGGCGGAGACGGATGCGTTCTACCACTTCATTGCAGGGCTGCAAAACCACATGCCTTCGGTCATCGCTCTGATCGCTCCTTACGTGAACAGCTACCGGCGCTACGTCAAAGACCACGCCGCCCCGATCAATCTGGAATGGGGCCGCGACAACCGCACCACCGGTATTCGCGTACCGGTCTCAGACGCCGCGTCGCGCCGTGTGGAGAACCGCTTGGCGGGCATGGATTGCAACCCGTATCTGGGCATCGCCGCGTCCTTGGCCTGCGGCTATCTGGGGCTCAAGCAACGCAAACGCCCGACCAAGGAATTCAAAGGCGACGCCTATCAAGGCGAAGGGGAAATCCCGCGAGATCTGTTCTCGGCATTGGAATTATTACGTAATGCCAAAGAGATACATAAAGTTCTTCATCCTGATTTTACCCGTGTTTACGACATCGTGAAAACCGCCGAATATGACGAATTCCTGCAAGTGATCTCCCCTTGGGAGCGCGAGCATTTGCTTACCAACGTATGAACCTGCTGGACGCCAACGACCGACGGGGCAGCTATCCGGACGGCTGGTACGCCGAAACCGCCGACCTTCTGGACCCGTTCGCACCGTTGCGCGGCGAAACCCGCACCGATCTATGCGTAATTGGCGGCGGCTACACCGGTTTGTCCGCCGCGCTGCACGCCGCGCAAGCGGGGTTGGACGTGGTCCTGATCGACGCCCAACGGGTGGGCTTCGGGGCGTCGGGGCGCAATGGTGGTCAGGTACAATCCGGCTTTAATAAGTCCCAGCAAGCTCTTGAAAGGATTGCAGGGCGCGAAGATGCACACAAGCTTTGGGAGATGTCACAGGAGGCCATGGCGCTGACCAAGAACCTCTGCGCCACCCATGCGGCTGAGGCCCGCTTCACATCGGGCATTGCGCACGCCAACTGGCATGCCAGCGAGACACGCGACGACCACGCGGAGGCGGACTATCTGGCCGAACATTACGGCTACGACCAGATCGAGACGCTGTCGCGGGACGCGCTTTACGACATCCTCCGCGCGCCTTCGTATCAGGGCGGCACGCTGGATCACGGCGCGGGGCATCTGCACCCTTTGCGCTATGCTTTGGGGTTGGCGCGGGCCTGTGTGGCGGCGGGCGTGCACATCTTCGAGACCACCCGCGCGCATGAGATCAAAGGCACCACCGTGCGCTGCGATTACGGACAGGTTAACGCGGCGCACGTCATTCAAGCCACCAACGGCTATGGCACCGGCCTGAGCCGTCCGACCGCCGCCCGCGTCATGCCGATCAACAACTTCATCGCCGCCACTGCCCCCTTGGGTGACCGCGTGGCGGACGTCTTGCGCCGCGACATTGCCGTGTCCGACAGCAAGTTTGTGGTGAACTACTACCGCTTGAGCGAGGACAACCGGCTGCTGTTCGGCGGCGGCGAGAGCTATGGTTACCGTTTCCCTAAAGACATCACCGCTGTCGTGCGCAAGCCAATGGAGCAGGTGTTCCCACAGTTCAAAGGCATAGAGATCACCCACGCGTGGGGCGGCACGCTGGCGATTACCATGTCCCGCCTGCCCCACATCTCCTGCCCGCAATCCGGCGTGCTGGCGGCGGCGGGATATTCCGGCCACGGCGTCGCCTTGGCGGGGTTCACGGGCAAGGTTCTGGCGGATGCGGTGCGCGGCGACACGGACGGGTTTGAGCGGTTGGCACAGCTCCCCACGGGACGATTCCCCGGCGGCGCGGCGCTGCGCTCCCCGCTGCTGGCGCTTGCGATGACGTGGTATGCCACCCGCGACAGGTTGGGAATATAGCGCCTTTCCGATCTTCAAAAATTAGATTACAGATTTCCTGAAGGTTCATTTTTGGAAAAGCGAAGCTGTAATGCGTGATCTCCCGATGGAAGCCCCGAACACCTATGACGCAGAGCCGATCCCCGAAGCCGCCCGCGCGGCGATCGACGCGCTGATGCGCTCGGGCGATTTGTTCCGCTACACCGCGTCGGAAAATTCCCCCGTCACTTTGCTGGAGCAAGAGTTCGCAGCCCTTCTGGGGGCCAAATACGCGCTGGCGGTGTCGTCGTGTTCCGCCGCTTTGTTCCTTGCGCTGAAAGCGCTGGATCTGCCCCGCGACGCCAAGGTATTGATCCCTGCCTTTACCTTCGCCGCCGTGCCATCTGCGGTGGTTCATGCGGATTGTCTGCCGGTTCTGGTCGAAGTCGGTGACAATTACCGCGTCGATCTGGAAGATCTGAAACGCAAGATTGTCGATGCCGACGCGGTCCTGATCAGCCACATGCGGGGCCACACATCCGACATGGATGCGATTTTGCGACTGGCGGACCAGCACGGATTGCCCGTGATCGAAGACGCCGCGCACTCGCTTGGCACCACATGGAACGGTCAGAATATCGGCACGCTTGGCAAGATCGGCTGCTTCTCGTTCCAAAGCTACAAGATGATTAACGCGGGTGAAGGTGGCATCATGATCACCGACGACGCGGAACTGGTGGCCCGCGCCGTCATCATGTCCGGCGCGTATGAGCAAAATTGGTCAAAACATGCCATCGTGGGTGAGGAAGCGGCGAAGTGGCAGAACAAACTGCCGCTGTATAATTTGCGCATGCAGAACCTCAGCGCCTGCGTGATCCGGCCTCAACTGCCGGAACTTGCGCGGCGCGTGACGGACGGCCGCAGCAACCACGACTATGTGGCGACCCGTCTTGAGGCGAGTGGCTTCTTCACCGTTCCCGCCCCACTGGAGCCGGAGCTGCGAGCGCCGGATTCGATCCAGTTCAACCTGAATGACTTTTCCGAAGCACAGGCCCGCGCCTTCATGGACGCAACCCAAGCGCGCGGGGTCAGCACGCAGGTGTTCGGGCTGTCCGACAACAACGCCCGCGCCTTCTGGAATTGGCAATTCATCCCTGGCGAGGTACCGGACTTGCCCAAGACCCGCGCCATGCTGGCGAAGGCCTGCGACACCCGCCTGCCCGCGCGATTGGCCCGTGAGGAACTGGACTACATTGCCGACGCCCTGATCGCTGCGGCGCAAGACGTGCGCGGCTAGCTCAACACCCGCATTTTATCTTTGAGCCACGGCATCTTATGGGTGCAGTATTCGACGATGTCGCGCTGGAACAGCGGACGCATTTCGGCGGCAACGCGGGCGGGAATGTCTTGAGTGGCCCCTTCCCGCGCCATCAAGGAGATGCGGCGCGACAGCGGCTCGAACGGTGGCTCGAACACATCGACGCGGTCGATGAAGCGTTTGGCCCGCATCACGCCGAGCGGGGTCAGGATGGTCCACCCCTCACCGCGTGCGACCATGGCCATGATCGCGTGATAGCTATCCAACTCGAACCGGTGCGAGGCGTGCAGCTTGACCCGTGAGAGGTGCGAGGCGATCTGACGGCCCATCACATGGCGCGAGGTGTAGAGGATCAAAGGGTTGGCCCTGAGGCTTGCCATCAGATCGTCGCTCTCGCGCACCATGCGGCGCGGGGTGACCACAACGAACGGATCCTCCATCAGCGGGTGGACTTCGTAGGAAGGCGGCAAATCACTGGGTTCGGCGGCCACGGCCATATCCAGAGCGCGGGCTTCGAGCTGGTCCAGCAGGCGATGCGACGCGCCGGTTTCCAGCAAGAATTGCGCTTTGGGCATTTGTTCGGCCAGCCGTGTCAGCAGCGCGGGCGTCACGTCGGCATCGAAATCCTCGATCACGCCGAGGCGCAGGCGCATGCGGGCGGAGAGGTCTTTCAGGGTCAGCTCCGACGTGGCCAGCGCGGCCTCGTGCAGAATGGTCTGTGCGCGGCGCAGGAACAACTCTCCGGCTTGGGTCAGCGGCATCGGGCGCTCGGTCCGTGTCAGCAGGCGCGCGCCAAGGGCGGCTTCAAGATTGGACAACTGTTGGCTGACTGCGGACGGGCTGGACCCCAACCTGCGCGCGGCGGCGGTAATGGATGGCTCTTCGGCGGCAGCGACGAAGATTTCTATCTGCCACAAAGTTATTTTTCCCGGTGTGTCGACCATATGAAATCCTTAGCACACAGGCGCTAATCCCGATTGCCGAGGTCTCGCACCAAGCGTAAGCTACCCCCAACTCAAACCGGAGACCAGACACATGCGTGACGATAGCCCTAACTCTTGGGAGGCCCGCGCGGACGCCCATTCCTTCTACGGCTTTACCGACCTGCCCTCGATTGCGGAGCGTGGCACGGTGGTGCTGACCCATGGCGAAGGCCCTTATGTCGTCGACGTGCATGGGCGCAAATATCTCGACTCGAATTCCGGCCTTTGGAACATGGTCGCGGGGTTTGACCACAAGGGCATGGCCGAGGCCGCGAAGGCGCAATATGATCGCTTCCCGGGTTACCACTCTCTGTTCGGGCGGATGTCGGATCAAACTGTCATGCTGTCCGAGAAGCTGATCGAAGTCTCGCCCTTCAAGCGCGGCAAGGTGTTCTACACCAACTCCGGCTCCGAGGCGAATGACACGATGGTCAAGATGCTATGGTTTCTGGGCCGCTCCGAGGGCAAGCCAGAGCGGCGCAAAATCCTGACGCGCAAGAACGGATATCACGGGGTGACTGCGGTCGCGGCCTCGATGACAGGCAAGCCATATAACGAGGTCTTTGGGCTGCCGTTGGACGGCTTCATCCACCTGACCTGCCCACATTATTGGCGTGAAGGCCGCAAAGGCGAGACCGAAGCCGAGTTCACCGCACGTATGGGCAAGGAATTGGAAGACGTGATCGAGCGCGAAGGTGCTGATACAATCGCGGCTTTCGTGGCGGAACCTGTGATGGGCGCTGGTGGCGTGATCCCGCCTTCCGAAGGCTATTTCAAAACTGTCGCCCTTATTCTGAAAAAACACGGTATCCCATTGGTAGCAGACGAGGTGATCACCGGCTTCGGGCGCACGGGATCGGATTGGGGCTGTCAGGCGTATGACTTCATACCGGACGCGATTATCTCGTCCAAGAACCTGACCGCAGGCTACTTCCCGATGGGCGCAGTGATCCTTGGCCCAGAGTTGGCCGACCGACTGCAAGCGGCAGTCGAGGAGGTCGAAGAATTCCCGCATGGCTTCACCGCCTCCGGCCATCCCGTCGGCTGCGCGGTTGCCTTGAAGGCGATCGAGGTGATTATGGAAGGCTCCGACGGGGCCGCACCGCTGATCGACAATGTCCGCGCGCTGACCCCGAAATTCGAAGCCGAAATGGCCCGTTTGGCGAAGCACCCTCATATCGGGGAAGCCCGTGGCAAAGGTCTGATGGGGGCCTTGGAGGCCGTTAAGGATAAGGCCACCAAAACGCCATTCGATGGCGATTTGAGCGTGTCGGAACGGATTGCAAATACTTGCACTGATCACGGTTTGATCTGTCGCCCTCTGGGTCAGGCCGTGGTGTTGTGCCCTGCCTTTGTCATGATCGAGCCGCAGATGGACGAGATGTTCCAGAAGCTGGAGGCAGCATTAAACAAGGTGTTTGAAGAGGTCGTTTAGGCCGAAACCGCCAAGCTGACGGCCATGAAGAAACAGCCGGAGGCCGCGACGACAAAACCGTGCCAGATGGCGTTGGAGAAGCGCAGGCTTTCCCATTTGAAGAACAAGATTCCGGCGGTGTAAAGAATGCCGCCGGACGCCGCACACCATCCCGCGGCCGGCGAGGTCTCGAAGACCGACCACATCAACGCAACGCTGATCCAGCCCAAGCCCACATAGAGGGCCGCGTTCCAGCGACCCGGAGCGGACCACCGGAACAGCTTGGTAATCGCCCCGAACAACGCCAAGGCCCAGACGATCGCCAGCACCACATAGCCGAAGGCGGTCCCGATGGTAACGACGAACGGCGTATATGTTCCTGCGATTTTTAGAAAGATCGTCGCGTGATCAGCGCGGCGCAGATGGGTGCGCAGATGCTCCCACGGGGTCATGTGATAGGCACCTGAAACGGTGAACATGGCAATCAAGCCAACCCAGTAGACGCACAGCGCCACAAGCTGGCCTGTCGTTATATGGTCCCAGCGGTAGGCTAGAAACAACACGATCCCGATCAGCGACGCACCCAATCCGAGCGCATGGACCAGCCCGTCGGCGAATTTCTCGGCACGGGAATAGTCTGGATATGGGGTGTCAGGATCAGCCATGCTGCAATCATAGACCCAAAACTTAACATTTCGATGCAACCGCCACGGAAACTTCCGTGACGTCACCTTGGCTATTTGCCCATTTTTGCGACGGCCGCCTGCATGTCAGCAAGCTGTTTCTTGATCGCATCAAGCTCTGACGTGTCTTCTTTCTTGGCTTTGGTACCAGACTCGGTTTCGGCGTATTCGTCAGAGCCAGGACCGGTCCAACCACCCATCATGGACTTCATGAACGCCTCTTGCTGCGCCTTGATCTGCTCGAATCCCGGAACCGCGTTCATCGGGCTGGCGATACGCTCGACCATCTTGCTTTGGCCTTCGCGCAGCATCTCGAAGCTGGCAGCGAGGAAGTCGGGAACCATGCTTTGAGCATTGGTAGTGTAGCTGCGCACAAGGTCAGTCAACACATTGATCGGCAACACGTTTTCGCCTTTGCTTTCATTGTCGGCAATGATTTGCAGCAGGTATTGGCGGGTCAGGTCGTCGCCTGATTTCAAATCAATAATCTGAACATCGCGGCCTTCTTTGATGAAGCCGGAAATATCGTCGAGCGTCACATAATCGCTGGTCTCGGTATTATAGAGCCGCCGAGAGGCATATCGTTTAATCAACAACGGTTTCAAGTCAGCCTTACCCACGAAATATCTCCCAATATTGCAGCGCAGAAAAACGCTAGCGCAGGTGCAGAAGAAAAGAAAGGGGGCGCGGAACTTGCCGCCAAGTGCTCATCGGCCTTGCAATGCAGCCATAAACTGCGCAATCCTCGCCCCGTCGATGTATTTTAAGACCAACACATTTTAGAAGGACATGCCTCATGGTGAATTATGAAGGCCAAGTTATCGCGATCCGCAGACTGTCTGCCGAGGTTGATGTCGAACTGACCAAACTCCTCGGACGCACCGAGCCAATGAAAGCCGGAACGGCGGCCCATGCTGATCTTGCCCGCAAGATTGACCAATGGCGTGGAAGTGCTGCGGCGATGCAAAAGGCCGTACGTTCCAAGGAAGGTCTGCTGAACAAATCGCATGGCAGCAGCTTGAAGAAGCACGGCAATTACGAAGTCAAACAAAGCTATGCCAGCCAGATGGGCAATATGAGCCGTCTGCGGAAAGATTTGCTGGCCCTGCTGAACAAGATCGCCGATTTGATCAACGCGGCCACCACCCCTGTCAGCGACGAAGTGGCAATCATGAACGGGGTCAAATCCGCTCTGAAAGCAATTACCGAAGGCGGTGATGATATCGTGCTGACCCAGCAGCAGACCCAGACGCTGACAGCCCAGATCAGCAAGGCGAGCGGTCCGATGGAATCTATCGAAGGCTACAACCCGAACCAACCGGTGGGTTTGCTTACGCTGGCATTGGTGATGTTCGTGACCGCGAAGAAACTTCTGGGACGCAACAGCAAAGCCTAGCCCCTTCCCTATCGCGCAATAAAAAGGGGTGGGCACAAGGCCCACCCCATAAATCTGTGCGCTTTAGGGAGGATAAGCGCCAGTGTTTTAGTACTTAAGCTTAAGCTACTTTAGCAGCTTTTTTAGCGGAAGCAGCCAGTTCGTCTGTTGCTTTTTTAACAGCAGCCGAAGTGTCTTCCTGGATGTCTTTGCCAGCAGCCATCAGCAGCTCAACAGTTTCCATTTGCACTTTTTTCGCAACTTCAGCGAAAGCAGCCATGTGCTCAGCGGAAGTTTCAGCAGCTGCAGAAGCGAAGTCGGAAGCGGCTTTTGCGTAGTCAGCAGGCTCTGCTTGGGCTTTAGTCACGCCGGACATTTTTGCCAGAGTTTCTTTGGTCCATTTGGAAGACAGGTCAGCGGAAGTCGCTGCTGCGTCCAATGCAACTTTGGACATTTTTTCGCCCAGAGCAGCAGAGTTTTTAACTGCTTCGTTGTAAGCGGACATGTCTACCGGGAAGGCAGCTGCCATGTCGGAGAATACTTTTGTGAAGTCTTGTGTTTTGTTAGCCATGGTCATGGTCTCCAGTTATGTGGGCCAATTGCGGCCCGATGTTTTGTTTGCGTCTGCAGCATATGTACGTGCTGCACTGCGGCATTGCAAGTACTTTCTGCACTGCAGCATAAATTTTCTCTCCCCTCGAAAACCACCCCTAAAACGGACAAGGCGCGGAGCGATTTCTCGCGTCCGCGCCTTAGCAGTAAGGGCCTTCAGGTAGCCTAACCCTTGTTGGATTTCACCTTAACATATGTCCCCGGAGCTGGGCCAAGTATCGGAAATTGCTCACTTCCTGGCTCTCGTGCTGGTACCATCTTGGAGGATTTCTCTGCCAACCACGCATCCCAGCGCGGCCACCATGAGCCTTCATTGAAGGTCGCGCCAGCCCACCAGTCATCTTGCGTGCCGGTCATGTCTTTGTTGGTATAGTGGCCATATTTTTTCTTCGATGGCGGGTTGATGATGCCCGCGACATGGCCCGACTCAGACACAATGAAGGTTTTGTCCTCGGATCCGAACTGCTTGATTCCCGCGTAGGATCCCCGCCAGGCCGCGATGTGATCCGTTTCACACGCGACAGCACAGATCGGCAGCTCGATATCCGCCAGCGACAAAGTCTCGCCCGACAGTTCCATCGTACCTTTGGCCAGCTTGTTGCCCTGACACAGCTCACGCAGATACTCGACCACAAAGCGCCCGGGCAGGTTGGTGCTGTCGCCGTTCCAATAAAGAAGGTCAAAGGCCGGAGGCGCCTCCCCCAGCATGTAGCTGCGGATTGCGGGGCCGTAGACCAGATCGTTTGCCCGCAGGTAAGAGAAGGTGCGCGACATGAAGAAGGAATGCAGGAAGCCCTTATCAGCCACCTGACGCTCGATCCCGTCAACGAAATCATCCTCTAGGAAAACGCCCATCTCGCCGGGATCTTCAAAATCGGACAGCATGGTGAAGAACGTGGCGGATTTGACCGTCTTATCCCCGCGCTTCTTCATCAAAGCCAAGACCAGCGACAGTGTGGTGCCTGCGATGCAGTAACCGACGGCGTTCAACTGCTTCTGGCCGGTGATTTTCTTCACCTGCTCGAACGCGGTCAGATAGCCATCATCCACATAGGTGTCGATGCCCACATCGGCATAGCTTTCGTCAGGATTGACCCAAGAGACGATAAACAAGGTATGCCCCTGATCGACGACCCACTTGATCAAGGAGTTCTGCGGCTTCAGGTCCATGACGTAGAATTTGTTGATCCAGGGCGGGAAGATCACGATCGGGGTCGCATGGACCTTTTCCGTGGTGGGTTTGTACTGGATAAGCTCGAACATATGGTTGCGGAACACGACCGAGCCTTCGGTCGCCGCAATGTTCTCGCCCACCTTGAAGGCGGTCTCATCTGCCAGACTGACCAGCAGGTCTCCCTCATTGGCCTCGATGTCATGCACGAGGTTTTCCAACCCCTGCACCAGCGATGCCCCATCGGTCTCGACCGCTTTGGACAAGGCTTCGGGATTGGTTGCCAGAAAGTTGGTTGGCGCGAACATGTCGACGATCTGCTGGGCAAAGAACGAGACCCTGCCCTTTTCGTGGTCGCTCAGCCCTTCAAGATTCTGCATCGCGTCGGTGATCGCCGCCGAGGAATACATGTATTGCTGCTTGATGAAGTTGAAATAGGGATGCGTATCCCAAAGCTCCGACTTGAACCGGCGGTCGGTCGGCCCTTTGTCCTCGGGGGCTGCAATCTTGCCATGCACGAAGGGCTGCTGGGCCTCTACATAGTGTTTTAAAGATTTCCCCCAATAACTGACTTGTTGCTCAAGAATTTTGGAAGGGTTGTTCATCATTTCGGCCATATAGGCCGCGGCAGCTTGCATGTAGACCTCTTGGCCGGGGGCTTGCAAACCCGGGTCAGCGGACTTTTTCTTGCCCATCGCCGCAACCAAACGTTTGGACAACTCGTCCATCTTGGAAAGATTCGCATTGAGGCGCTCAAGCTTCTCTGCCGCGGCAATATCGTCCGGTGTGTCAGTTTTGGTTGTCATTTTAAGCTTTCCACAATACCTTGATGCTGCACCTGCGAAGTATCGTCCGCTAGCTTGGGAGGCAAAGCGACGAATTGACGTAGGGACAAGTTTACGCTCGAAAGGAGCCTCCTGTGAAGTATATGGCAACTTATGACCTGATGGAAACGATGCGCGTTACCAATCAGTGGTTGGGGGCAACAGCGGAAGCTATTGGCGCCCATCCTGCGGTGGCATTGGCCCCCAATCCGTTTTTCAAAATGCTCGGCGCTTGGGGTGAAGTAACCGAACGCACATTCGCGCGAATGGTGACGAAACCTGCCTGGAATATCGCCTCGGTTGTAGGCGAAGATGGCCGCGATCACCTTGTGAAAATCGAGCATGTCGTAACCAAACCGTTCGGCGATTTGATCCATTTCAACGTCACGGACCGCCCGTTGAAAGACCGCAAAATCCTGCTCGTCGCCCCTATGTCCGGCCACTACGCAACGCTGCTACGCTCTACCGTTGTGAGCCTACTGCCAGAGGCTGAAGTCTACATCACAGACTGGCACAATGCCCGGGATATTCCGGTTAGTTCCGGCAAGTTCGACATTGAAGACTACACGCTTTATATTGTTGATTTCATGAAGGAAATGGGTCCAGATACGCATTTGATCGCAGTGTGTCAGCCAGCCCCGCTTGCCTTGGCTGCGACGGCCTATCTTGCCGAAGAAGACCCAAAGGCGCAGCCGCGTTCCTTGACCCTGATTGGCGGCCCTATTGACCCCGATGCCGCTGCGACAGACGTCACCGACTTCGGTCGTCGCGTCACCATGGGGCAGTTGGAAGAAACTGCAATCCAGCGTGTCGGTTTCAAGTACAATGGCGTAGGCCGCATGGTCTATCCGGGCCTGCTGCAATTGTCCTCGTTCATTTCAATGAACTCAGATCGTCACGCCAGTGCTTTCAAAGAGCACATCATGGCGGTGTCGCGAGACGACATCGGCGCGCAAGCGAAACACAATAAGTTCTACGACGAGTATCTGGCTGTCATGGACATGACCGCAGAGTTCTATCTTTCGACCGTCGAACGCATCTTCAAAGGCCGCGAAATTGCCGAGAATCGGTTCACCGTAAATGGCAAAACCGTGGACCTCGGGAAGATCACTTCGGTGGCTGTGAAGTCGGTCGAGGGCGCAGAGGACGACATTTCGGCCCCCGGTCAGTGCATTGCAGCATTAGACCTTTGTACTGGTTTACCCGACAGCAAGAAGGCCTCTCACGTCGAGCCAGGCGCGGGTCACTATGGTATTTTTGCCGGTAAAAGCTGGCGCAACAACATCCGCCCGCTTGTTCTGGACTTCATCGACGAGAACTCGGACGCGCCCAAGCCCGCCAAGCGGACCAAAAGCAACGTCGCTGTGCTTAAGAAAAAGAACGCCTAGGCGGCAAGCCACTGCTTCAAGGCGGCATTGACCGCCTCGGGCTGCTCCAGCGTCGGCAAATGTCCGGCATCCGGCACGACAACCAATGTTGCCCTGAAAATTAGGTCCGCCATGAATTGATGGCGGGCCACAGGGCACAGCCGGTCATGCTCACCGCATAAAATCAGCGTCGGTATCTTCAGCTTGCGCAGGACATTCTGCTGGTCGGGCCGGCGTTGCAGCGCCCGCGATTGCCGCAAAAACACCCCCTCCCCCATATCCAGCGCCATATCCATCACCAGATCCAGAACCGCCTGCCGCCCGGCACCAGGGGCAAGATAGTCAGGTTTCATTTCCTCGCGCATCACTTCGACCAGTGACCCGGCCATCACCCGCGCGATCTGCGGCTCGCGCGCGGCGGCATAGGCCGGAGTTTCGGCCAGCGCGTTGGTATCCATCAAAGCAAGCCGTGTGACGCGGGTCGGTGCGCGCCGCACCACCTCCATCGCTACGATCCCACCCATGGACAACCCCGCCAAGGCGAAGGTCGGGGGGGCGCTCGCAAGAACCTCGGTCGCCAGAGCCTCGACTGTTTCATGCGCGCAGATTGGTGCGAGATGGATCGCCCGATCCCGCCCGAGTGCCTTGATCTGGGGGCCATAGAGCCGCCCGTCACACATCATTCCCGGCAAAAAGACAAGGGGTTCAGGCATGATATCCTCCCTGAATGGCCATATCCGGCCCGCAAATGGCAAGGTTGCTCGAAAATGTAGGAAAAAGAAAATTATAGGGCATTTTTACAAGCTTAAGATTCGAAAACCGTTCGATTTTGAAAGCCAAAAGCCCATTGGACCACCCCAATTGGCAGCGTTTTTTACATGTCATCCAGCTCTCCCTAGCTGTCTCAACTTGTCTGCCAAACCGCGGCGTGATGCAATTGCCAATCACGGCATGTTAGCAACAGGCACTCCATCTCTCAGGAATCTCGGGTTGCGCAATTCCGCGAAAACGCGGGAAATCCGCGTATCGGGCCACCCGCGCGGATCGGTCTTCGTCCGGTTCGGCACCCGCCACCAACAATTTGCCACGCGGCGCGATATAGCTGGAAATCGTGCGGCGGGGCGTGGCTTCCCATGTCAGGTTGAAGGCTGCAAGCTTCGGGAAATACCACTGCTCCGAATAGGGCAGATGATCGTGAATCCAATAGGCCAGATCCCGCCAGTCACGTCCCCGCGCGTACTGATCCGCAAACCAGGGGATCACGATGGTCGCCCCGCCTATCGGCGACGAGGCCGAACAGTCCCAGATATGGCATTCTCCGGGATAGTCATTGCGCGCGCAGTTCAGCTTGTTCTCGTTGCCAAAACGGTTCAACTCCGGCGAACGGTAGCCGGAACGTATGGTGACACAGCCGAAAGTTTCATGCAGCGGATCTAGAAGGTCGCGACAAAAGGCACGGCCCACCTCAAGCGTCAGTTCCACATTTTCGGGGATGTTTTGAATTTTATGGAAATTGCCAATCTCCGAATACAGAAACTCCCGCATGAAGAAATACTTGGACAAACGCTCCCGCCCCAATGTCTCTAGCGACCACATGGAGGCGGGCTTGCGTTTCATCTTGGCTCAAATATTCCCGCCGGAGGCAGCGGCACAGTCGATTTCGACCACTCCAAACATGACGAAAGACACCCGGTGACCCATATCCTACAACCCCTCTATCCAGGATTTCATAAGCGCCACAGTTTCATCAGTCTGACCCGGGCTCAGGATATCTCCGGCAATCACGTGATTGAACGGATCATCCCCCTCGCCCATCTCACGCGGTGCCAAGGTCACCGGCCCGCCCCACTTGGTCGAGATTGCACGCGTCGTTTCCGCTGAGACAACACCGTCTTCGTCCGAAAACACGAACAAAACCGGCGTCGTTACCTTGGAGTAATCCGCATCGCGGGCGTATTTGACCAAAGCGGCCATCGGGATCAGAGCTGTGGTCGGGTAGAGCGTCGTCCAGTATTTGCCATGGGCGTCATTTTGCGGGGCGAAGCTGCGTTCGGCGCCTGCAACAAGCGCCGTCCAGCTGCGCGCCAAGGGCCATTCCAGAATAACAGAGGCGGGTGAGCGGACGCGGAAGTTTGGCGACACCATCGCAATGCCCTTTACTCTCTCCATCAAAGCCGAATCGGTTGCGGCAATGGCCGTTGCAGTTCCACCGGTCGAGGTCGCAATGACGATCACCTCCTCCCCAAGGCGTCGCCCGATAGCGAGGGCCTCGGCGGTGTCTTCCAACCAGTCCCCCGCGACAGGCTCAGCCATCGCCAACCCGCCCCGCCCATGACCCGCCAAGCGGGTGAAAAACAGGTTTGCCCCCAGCGCTGATGCCAAGTTGTCCGGTACAGGGCGGATTTCCTCGGATGTGGCAGAGAAGCCGTGGATATAGACGATGGATAGCTGCGTCTTCGCACCCACGTCTCCAGCCCAGACGATCCGCTTTTCAACGCCTTGGGTGATGTCGTCAAATGCCCTTTCAGATGCCGCAAGATAAGCGTCAAGGTCATCGCCCAACGCGCTGTCGTTAAAGGATATAACCGTATCGACAGGCTCGCGCGGAACAAACAGCCAGATCGCCCCGCCGATCAGAACCAGGGCAAGCAAAAACCGCCCCAGCCATTTCCCGAATGCCTGCATCACACGCTCCCAAGCACGTCAATTACAGCCGCTTCGATCACCCCAAGCGCCTGCGGGTCAGAGAACCGGTGATCCGCATCTTTCAACAACGTCAGCCGCATATCTGGCCCCTCCGCATGGTCCAGCAAACGCAACGCTACGGACATCTCCACATCCGCGTCAGCCGTCCCTTGCAAGAAACGCACCGGAAACGGCAGTGGCAACGGCGCGCGCAGCACCAGATTGTTGCGGCCGTCTTTGATCAGCCTTTTGGTGATAATATAGGGCTCGCCATAATCCGACGGCAAGGCCACCTGCCCGGCCTCAAGTTCGGTTTTTTGCGCGTCCGAAAAGCCGCCCCACATGCTGTCTTCGGTAAAGTCCGGTGCCGCAGCGATGGTGACCAGTGCCGCGATGCGTTCAGGGATGCGCTTGGCCATCAACAGCGAAATCCAGCCTCCCATCGACGAGCCGACAAGGACCTGTGGCCCCTCGGTCAGCGCTTCGATTGCGGCTTGCGCGTCCTCGGCCCAGTCTCCGATTGCCCCATCAGTAAAAGTCCCCGACGATTGACCATGCCCGGAGTAGTCGAACCGCAAGAAGGCGCGACCTTGGGCCTTGGCCCATGCTTCCAGATGGATGGCCTTCGTGCCGTCCATGTCGGATTTGAAGCCACCCAGAAACACTATACCCGGGCCTGTTCCTGCACTTTTGTGATAGGCAATGCGCCGGCCCGCGGCGGTGTCGAGATAGTCGGGCATACCCCCTCCTCAGATAAGGTTTTGGCCACGCTAGCGGCTCCGCACGCGGTTGCAACCGAAACGCGACGGCGCAAGTCTGTAAAGCGCTTATGCAAAGCCTCTTGCTCCACGCCGCCGTTGCCGTAAACTAAACCTCGGACTTGGGGGCGCGAAACAAATCTCTACACGTTTTGACACTGACGCGAAACGCGGGCTGACGCTGATCAGCCCGACGGCCATATATGTGCTGCTGCTGCTCGCCGTGCCTTTGGCGACGATCTTTGCCTTCAGCTTCTGGTCGCAGGATTTTCTGAGCATTGACCGCACCTTAACCCTCAAAAATTACCGCGAGGCCTTCACCGACCCGATCTACCGTGTATTCCTGCTGCGCTCGTTATGGATTTCCGGCGTGGTGACGGTGGTGACAGTCGTTCTTGCCTTTCCCATCGCTTATTTCGTGTCCTTCCACGTCCCGCCGGAGCGCAAGGCGCTGTGGATATTCCTGATCACCATCCCGTTCTGGACCAGCTACCTGCTGCGCGCTTTTCTGTGGAAGGTGATCCTTGGTTTCAACGGCGTACTGAACTCGGGCCTGCTGGGGTTGGGGATCATCGACGAGCCGCTGACCTTCATCCTCTACAACACCAATGCCGTGGTGATCACGCTGGCCCATGCGTTCGCACCGTTTACCATCCTGCCAATCTATGTGGCGCTGGAGAAAATCGACCGTTCGCTGCTGGAGGCCTCGCAAGATTTGGGCGAAGGCACCGCGCGCACCTTCTTCCGCGTGACACTGCCGCTCGCCATGCCCGGCGTCGTGGCCGCCACCCTGATCGTGTTCATCCCGACCATCGGTGACTACGTCACCCCGCGCCTTGTGGGCGGGCCGGACGGGTTGATGATCGCCAATATGATCCAGACCCAGTTCCTGAAACTGAATAACGCGCCCATGGGGGCCGCACTATCGGTGCTGGCCATGGGGGCCGTGACGCTGATCTCGTTGATCTTCCTGTTCGCCAACAGGAGGTTCCTCAAATGAACTGGCTACGCGTTTATGCCATCGTCTATTTGGTTTTCTTGTACCTGCCGGTGCTGCTGCTGCCTGTGTTCTCGTTCAACGACGCCACGGTCATCGCCTTCCCGCTGCAAGGGTTCACCACCCAATGGTTTAAAGAGCTGGCAGGCATCAGCGCCCTGCACGGCGCACTGAAGAACTCGCTATTCATCGGGATCGTGTCGGCCACCTTGTCCACGATCCTTGGCATCTGCGCCGCTCGCGCCTCCACACGTTACCGCTTCCCGTTCAAAGCCCCGATCATGGGCGCGATCATGTTGCCCTTGGTCCTGCCAGAGATCATCGTGGCCGTCTCCCTGCTAGTGGTCCTGATGCAGCTGGGCTTCTCGCTGACCTCGTGGACGGTCATCATGGGCCACACCCTGATCTGCACGCCCTTCGCCATCGCCATCCTGTCGTCGTCCTTCCAAGGGCTCGACCAGTCGCTGGAGGAAGCCGCCGTCGATCTGGGCGAAACCCGCTGGGGCGCGTTTAGCAAGATCATCTTGCCACTGGTCACACCCGGAATCGTGGCGTCGTTCCTGATCGCCTTCACCATATCCATGGACGAGTTCATCATCGCCTTCTTCCTGACCGGCGCGGACCCGACCCTGCCCGTCTATATCTGGTCGCAACTGCGCTTCCCCAAACGCCTGCCGTCGGTCATGGCCCTAGGGACGTTGTTGATCGTGGCCTCTCTGGTGCTGCTCAGCGTCGCCGAATATTTCCGCCGCCGGGGCATCCGCCGCACCGGCGCTAAAGACAGTGGAGGGTTCTTGTGAGCTCCATCATTTCGCTTTCCGGCATTCAGAAATACTATGGCGATTACCACGCGCTGCGCGGCATCGACCTCGAGATAAAGCAGGGCGAGTTCTTCTCCTTGCTCGGCCCCTCCGGCTGCGGCAAGACCACGCTGCTGCGGGTGATTGCAGGGTTCGAGGGCGTGTCCGAGGGGGTATTGCTCCTTGACGGCGCCGATATGGCCCGCGTGCCTGCGAACAAGCGCCCGACCAATATGGTGTTCCAAAGCTATGCCATCTTCCCGCATTTGACCGTCGGTCAAAACGTGGCCTTTGGGTTGCGGAAGAAGGGGTTGTCAAAGGATGACATGGCAAAGGCTGCCGCCGAAGCCTTGGAGATGGTTGGCCTCGCAGGCTACGGCGACCGCGCGGCGCATGCGCTGTCGGGCGGGCAAAGGCAACGGGTGGCGCTCGCCCGCGCGCTGGTCTTGAAGCCCAAGGTGCTGCTGCTGGACGAGCCGCTCTCCGCGCTCGACAAGAAGATGCGCGAGCAGATGCAATCCGAGCTGCGCCGCTTGCAACGCCAAGTGGGCATCACCTTCATTCTCGTCACCCACGACCAGGAAGAAGCGCTGATCATGTCCGACCGTATCGCCGTGATGTTTGAAGGCGAAATCGCACAAATGGCCTCGCCGCAGGAACTCTACCGCCGCCCCGCCACCCGCCGCGTGGGAGAGTTCATCGGCGTGATGAATTTCCTGGAGGCCAAGCAAACCGGCACCTCCGAGAAAACCATCAGTTTCGATGTCGAAGGGCTTGGCGCGGCTGAAATCGGAATCGACCAGTTCCCCGAAGGCGCACGCGCCTCTGCCGATGTGGTGGGCCTGCGCCCGGAGGCCTTGTCAATCCTGTTCGAGGGGCAAAAAACCTCAGGCCGCGTGGCAGATGCCACCGTTCAAGACCTCGCCTATTACGGCGACATGACCTATTACGAGGTCACGCTGGAAGGCTCGTCAACGCCCGTCACCATTTCCATGAAGAACCTGATCTCCCGCCCCGTGCTGGAGCGTGGCACAAAAACACGGGTTCAGTGGGACGAGCGGTCGCTGGTGATCTTCGCCGCTTGACCTTCGCGCTTTAGGCCGCCATTTACCCCCTACACATAACCCGCAACCGGGCGTTCCGTGGGCGCCAAACTGACGAGGAGCCTATATAATGGCCTCAATCTCCCTGACATTTCCTGACGGCAATTCGCGCGACTATGACGCGGGCGTAACCCCTGCCGAGGTCGCCGCTTCCATCGCGTCGTCGCTGGCCAAGAAGGCCATTTCCGCCACCGTGAACGGCCAGCATCACGATCTGCAATGGCCGATCGACGCTGACGCCTCCATCGCGATAAACACGATGAAGGACGAGGCCCCCGCGTTGGAGCTGATCCGCCACGATCTGGCCCACATCATGGCCCGCGCGGTGCAAGAACTGTGGCCTGACGTGCAGGTTACCATCGGCCCCGTGATCAAGGACGGCTGGTATTACGACTTCGACCGCGCGGAGCCATTCGTGCCGGAAGATCTTGCCGCTATCGAAAAGAAGATGCGCGAGATCATCAACAAGCGCGACGACGTGCGCACCGAGGTCTGGGACCGCGACCGCGCGGTGCAGCACTACAAGGATTCCGGCGAGCCTTACAAAGTGGAGCTGATCGACAGCATCCCCGGCGACGAGCCTTTGCGTATGTATTGGCACGGCGACTGGCAGGATTTGTGCCGCGGTCCGCACTTGCAGAACACCGGCCAAGTGCCTGGGGATGCGTGGAAACTCATGTCCATCGCCGGTGCTTACTGGCGCGGGGAC
The DNA here is from genome assembly GCF_004365635.1 of Litoreibacter halocynthiae. GTDB lineage: Bacteria > Pseudomonadota > Alphaproteobacteria > Rhodobacterales > Rhodobacteraceae > Litoreibacter > Litoreibacter halocynthiae. The sequence continues at coordinate 118,358 of NZ_SOBH01000002.1, forward strand.
AGCGACCGCGCGCAGTTGCAACGCATCTATGGTGTCGCGTTCCAGAACAAGGAAAAGCTGAAGGAATACCTGCACTTCCTTGAGGAAGCCGAGAAGCGCGACCACCGCAAGCTAGGCCGCGAAATGGACCTCTACCATATGCAGGAAGAGGCCCCCGGACAGGTATTCTGGCACCCCAACGGCTGGACCATCTACACCGAGTTGCAGGACTACATGCGCCGGATGCAGCGCAAAGGTGGTTACGTCGAGGTTAACACGCCACAGGTCGTCGACCGCAGGCTGTGGGAGGCGTCCGGCCACTGGGAGAAATACCAAGAGCACATGTTCGTGGTTGAAGTGGACGAAGACCACGCCCGCGAGAAGACGGTTAATGCGTTGAAACCGATGAACTGCCCCTGCCACGTGCAGGTGTATAACCAAGGCCTGAAATCCTATCGCGACCTGCCCTTGCGCATGGCCGAGTTCGGGTCCTGTGCGCGCTACGAGCCCTCCGGCGCGTTGCACGGCATCATGCGGGTGCGCGGCTTTACCCAAGACGATGGCCACATCTTCTGCCGCGAGGACCAGATCGAGGACGAAACTGCGATCTTCATCGAATTTTTGTCAAATGTTTACAAAGATCTCGGGTTCGAGAAGTTCAGCGTTAAGTTTTCCGACCGCCCCGACACCCGCGCTGGCAGCGACGAGGTTTGGGACAAGGCCGAAGCCGCGTTGCTGTCGGCCACCCGCGCCGCCGGGATCGAGCCGGAACTAAACCCCGGTGAAGGTGCTTTCTACGGGCCAAAGCTTGAGTTTGTGTTAACCGACGCCATCGGGCGGGACTGGCAGTGTGGGACGCATCAGGTGGATTTTGTGCTGCCCGAACGCCTTGATGCGAACTATATCGGCGAGGACGGCAACAAGCACCGTCCGGTGATGTTGCACCGCGCAACTCTCGGCTCATTCGAGCGGTTCATTGGGATTTTGATCGAGGAACATGCGGGCAAGCTGCCCTTCTGGCTGGCGCCGCGTCAGGTGGTTGTGGCCTCCATCGTGTCGGATGCGGACGCTTATGTGCTTGAAACTGTTGAAAAACTGAAAGCCGCGGGCATCCGTGCCGAGGCGGATATTCGAAACGAGAAGATCAACTACAAGGTGCGCGAGCACTCGGTCGGCAAGGTTCCGGTTATCCTTGCAGTCGGTAAGAAAGAGGTCGAGGACGGCACGGTCACGTTGCGCCGTCTGGGCGAAAAGCAAACTTCCGTCGTGGCGACGGACGGGCTGATTGCAGACCTCAAGGCCGAGGCCTGCCCACCTGATCTTACGTAAGGGTTTCCTCTAAGTCCTTGTTCCAGCCTAAATAAAGCGCCCCGTTATCAATCACGGGGCGCTTCATCAATGTGGGGTGCGCGGTGAGTTGGTCCAGCGGGTCGGCGGCGCGCTCGGCGTCGGACATGCCGCGCCATGTGGTGGAGCGGGTGTTGATCAGATCGGCCCCGAACGTATCCAGAAACCGCTGCAACTCGGCGCGGTCCAAAGGCGTGGCGCGGACGTCGATGAACTGTGCATTTGGCAGGGCTTTGAGCGCTTTGCGGCAGGTGTCGCAGGTCTTGATGCCGTAGAGCTTCATGCGGTTTTCCCTTCTGATTCCTTTAGTTTTATGGGGTTTGTCACAAAAATTGTCCAGAATTCGCCCACGCGAAATGCTTGAGGATCAAAGACTTACCTTACGTAACTCCGCCGAAAATGGGGGCATTAACTTCTGTTATTGAAGTTTCAAAAAGCATGCCTAATCTATTGATTGTGAGACAGACTTTACGTTTCGGCCTACTTCTACGGATGCACGCGCCCAACTTGAAGACACTGCTGCACCACCCCGCCGCATACCGCGGGCGGAGACTAGAAGGAGACACGGAATGGCCACTGGCACCGTAAAATGGTTCAACACCACCAAAGGCTTCGGCTTTATTGCACCTGACGATGGCGGCAAGGACGTCTTCGTCCATATTTCCGCGGTCGAGCGCGCCGGTCTGACCGGCCTGCGCGACGACCAGAAGATTCAGTACGAGATGATCGAAGGCCGCGACGGCCGCGCATCCGCTGGCGATTTGGTTGCGCTAGACTAAGCCCTAGACTGTTAAGAAACGACTAAAGCCCGCCCCACCGGCGGGCTTTGCGCGTTCTGGCGTTAAGGTTTGGGGGCTGTCTGCAAAGCGTCGGCAAAACGTCGGATTTTTGTCGGGCATGGTTTTGGGTCGGATTACGATCCGTTAATTTCTTTCCAAATAGATTTTTTCGAAAATCCTCGCGCAACTTCTGCCAAAACACTCTGGGCAGAGATTAGAACGTCCCTTACTTGAATTCGCGTCCACGCCCTCTCTTCATATCGGCTACGAACAAAATGTGGCAATTTTTGTAAGGCTTCACTTATTAATTTAATGTCATAATTGCCGGTCTTGTCGAGATGGACAATCGACTTGGTCAAGTCATGGCCGATTTCATTTCTCAAAAAATCTTCGCTTTCTCCCGACACCAATAGTGCAGACTTGACTGCTAGTTCGGAACAAATAAGTGCAGACTGTACACTCCCACGCAAGTCATAGGCGCCTAGCGCAGTCGCTGCGGCCGCTTGGTTGTGGAATGCCGCCATATCAAAGTACTTGCCCGCCTCGCCATCCGGCTTCTTAAATCCGTTCCACGGTGCTAGACACGCTCCAATATCGAGCACGTCACAAACTGCTTTAAAGAACTCTACCTCTTCTTTTGAATTTCCGCGAAGGCGTTGGAGTTGCATCTCGGTCGCGTCTGTCAGTGACGCAAGATCTAGCTTGACGGTCCCGTATGCGATTGGAACGCTTACTTTGAAAAACAGATCAAGGTGCACGCTGAGACCTACGAACTCTCCTCCGATTTGAACATCTTTCGGTCGATAAAACCTGTTGAGTGCAGCTTGGATTCTGACAACGTCACTATTTGGTGTTGCGCCGATTATAAACATAACGCCAGTTCTCTTGCATACTTCGTGTAGCAGCAAAGCGATAATGTCACCCCTGTGCAATTCAGGAATGTCACTCTCTTGTTCAAGTGAGCAACGGGAGATTGGACATGGGATGGGTGATGATGAGCGAGCGCGAGTTAAATCGCATAGAGGTTTTGGCGCAGGTTGATGATGGCCGGCTGAGCGTTGAGAACGGCGCCAACATGCTGGATGTGACGAAGCGCCAGATGTTCAGACTGCTGAAGCGATATCGAACTGACGGCGCGCCAGCGATCCGTCACCGTGCGCGCGGCAAGACCCCAAACAACAAGATTCATAAGGCAAAGCGCGACTTTGCGTTGGCGATAGTCAAAGAGAACTATGCGGATTTTGGCCCGACGCTCGCTGCTGAGATGTTAGTGGAACATCACGGCTTCAAAGTCTCACGAGAGACGCTGCGCAAGTGGATGCAGGAAGATGGTATCTGGCTGTCGCGCAAACAACGGCGCACGTTCCACCAACCTCGATTGCGCCGGGAATGTTACGGCGAGTTGATCCAGATCGACGGGTCTGACCATCGCTGGTTCGAGGATCGGGCAGATCCCTGCACCCTTCTCGTTTTCATTGACGATGCAACCAGCATGTTGATGGAACTTCAGTTTGTGCAATCGGAAAGCACCTTCAGCTACTTCGGCGCGTTGGAACGCTACTTGCTCAAACATGGCCGGCCGGTCGCCTTTTACAGCGACAAGCACTCGGTCTTCCGCGTGGCAAAGCCCAATGAACACATGACCGGAATGACCCAATTTGGGCGTGCCCTGGCAGAGCTAAACGTAGAAATTCTATGTGCAAACAGCAGCCAAGCCAAAGGTCGTGTCGAGCGTGCAAATCGCACGTTGCAGGATCGGTTGGTGAAAGAGCTACGCCTCGCCGGCGTTTCGAACATGGATGACGGCAACGCATTCCTGTCGGGGTTCATGAAGCGCTTCAACACCAAGTTTGCAAAGGCTCCTGCCAAGCCCGACAACCTGCATCGCGCTCTGAACATCGAACCTGAACGCCTAGCGGAGGTGTTCTGCCTGCGCGACAAACGCTATGTCACGAAGGATCTGACGCTCAAGTATGATCGCAAACGCATCAAGCTTGAGGTCAACGATCTGACGCGCGGCCTCGTCGGTAAATACATCGATGTCTACGAGATGGCAGACGGACGCATTCAAGTTCGCGCCAAAGGCGTTGCCCTGCCCCATATGATCCTGAACCCAGAGCGCAGGATAACGCATGCCGCGATCACAGAGAACAAACGTCTCGGTGCTGTGCTGGCCCACATCAAAGACGAACAGGACAAAGCCTCTCTGACGGTGAAGGTCAAACCTGTGAGCGCCAAGAACGGGTATAAGAAGACAGGACGCCGTTCACCCGGACGCCCTTCGAAGATGGACGCGTATTACGCCCAAAAACGCGCGGACCGTGAAGCCCGCGCAGCCAGCCAGACCTCCGATGTGTGAGGTCTACACTCTGTCAGGCTGCGCTACCGTTGGCGCCCTTGGTGACACTTCTGCTTTGCGCAATCGCTGACATTTCAGGTTGGCGTTTACACTTCGGTAACAGTATGAAATTGTCTTTGCGCGGGAGTATAATTTGAGTTGATAATCTCTCTATCAACTTCATCGACAAATCTTAGAAGGTCGATTTCTGAGAGTTTTCCTAGTTCACTCACCCAATAACCCCCTGAAACTCCCGCCATTCCCCCTTGCTCATGCCGGAGGTTTCCTGTGTGACCTCCTCGCCTTTCAGCATCCGGCGGACGCAGTCGACGGCTTTGCCGCTCAGTTGCGCGCCGCCCAAGCGGTAGTCCTCGAAGGCGGAGTATGCGGCGGGGACCCAGTCGGCGACGACGTTACAAATCGCGTCGGCGTAAACCCTTATTTCATACTGCGCATGGCTATCTGCACGCAGGCGCAGGAAGTGAAACAGATTGTGGAGGTCCACCTTCCAGTACCATTGCGTATAGATATTCGCAGGCAGGTTCATGCGGGCCAGTTCGCGGGCGAGGCCGTCTTGGCCGTCGTCGGAGATCATCGCCTCGTAGTTGTCGTAAGCGCGCGTGCTGTCGGCTTTGAGGATTTCCAAGACGCGGGCGGCCTCCTCCCCTTCAAGGATTTTGCCGCGGCCTTGGTTGTTCACCACGGACTGCGCGTTGATATGCTCGGGCGCGGGGATGTAGAACTCGCGGTCGAGGATCGAATAGCGGGCGGAGTATTCGTTGACGTTGGCGGTCCGGTGGCGGATCCACTGGCGGGCGACGAAGACGGGCAGTTTGACGTGCAGCTTGATCTCGCACATCTCGAAGGGCGTGGAGTGCCAGTGGCGCATCAGGTAGCGGATCAGGCCTTCGTCGTTTTGCACCGACTTGGTGCCCTTGCCGTAAGAGACGCGGGCGGCTTGGCAGATGGCGCTGTCGTCGCCCATGTAGTCAATGACGCGGATGAAGCCGTGGTCGAGCACCTCGTGGGCGGTGTAGAGATGCGCCTCCATCCCCGGCACGGTGGCGCGCATGGTGGTGTTTTGCTGGGACCGCGCGTCGGCGATTTCCTGAGCTTGATCTGGGGAAATGGGCATTGCGGCACTCCGGCGTAAGGGGATTCGAGGGTTGAGGCCACATATTGCGTCACAAGGGGGCTTCGCATCAAGATGATGTTAGCGTTATCCACAGGGTAATCCCAATTCGCCGCACCATCGGGCGATTGTTTAGCAACACTCGACAAATTCGCCCCCAAATGCTGCCGCTGGGTCGTTGACTTTTGACCGCCATCAACGGACTTTCCTACAAAACGCGCCGAGAGCGCATATTCGGGCAGTGAGATATAGCTATGATCCTTAATTCCGCCGTGAAGGCCTTTGGTATTCTTTCCGTTTCCGCGCTGATTGCGTGCGGCGGTTCTGGCGACAATCCGGTGACGGGTGGCACGGTTGATACCGACGTCGATCCGACGGACCCGAATGTCGTCACCGGCCAGAAGTTTGCCTTCGACAGATCGGTCGGACTGGTGGCGAACAGCATCGAGTTTCGCGAGAATGTCGCCGGTGACCCGTCGGATGACCAGCTGGTGATCAACAATATCCCGTTTGACACGACGACCGGCGAATATGACCGCACGGGTACCCTACCCAATGGCTGGGGCCTTTATCAAAACACCGAACGCAATCTTGAGGGCCGCCTTCAGTATTTTGCGGTGTTCAACCAATCCGCGACGGCCGACGTTGAAGGTGGCGTCGCGGCGTCCCCGCAATATCGCGGCTCCATCGGGAACGCCGGCGCAGTGATCCGGCGTTCCGGCACGCCAGTGTCGCTGCCTGTGGCTGGCATTTTCAACTATACCGGCTCCTATTCGGGCATTCGCGAGATCGACAATGATCTGGACACCACGGGCACCGTTCCGGGGATCACTTTGGTTACCGGCGACGCACTTGTGCGCGTTGACTATGGTGACTTCGACGTCACTGGTGACATCGTCGGCTCCATTTCCAATCGCAACGTCTACGACGTGAACGGGACCTTCTTGGGAAGCCTGTCCAATGTCAGCCTTGCAGAGGCGCTTATCGACCGCCCGACCCAGACTATTAACGAAAGCGGTGCAAGCTCGCAAGACGGCCTGCTTAGCGGCACATGGGAGGGCGTGTTCGGCGGTCCGACCGGGAATGAAATCGCTGCCTATGTGATTCTCAACGGCACCACCCCCTCCACCCCCGGCGCAACGCCTACCGACCCGGTCATTCCGGGTGTAGATGTGCGCGAGCTGGGTGTTTTGCTGGTTGCCCAATAAAATCAGGCAGTGCCTTGCTCGGGGGATGCGGGCGCTGCTGGTTTCACAAGTACTTGTTTTGGCGGGCACCGCGGGCCAGACCGCGCCCACGGTGATTTCCATTGCCGAAAGCCGTGACCTAGGCTTTCGTCTTCTGCTGCAAAAACAACCGCTTGCCGCCAAGGAAATTGCTCTGGCCTTGCTTCAGCGCGATGCCGAGGACGTAAAGGCGCTGCTTATCCTATCCCGTGCAGAACGGCTTCTGGATAACAGCCAGCAAGCCAAACATGCAGGAAAGCGCGCGTGGAAAGCGGCAACGACCTCCGAAGACCGCTTCACGGCAGCGATGCTTACCGCGCAGGCGATTTCCTCCTCCGGCAACAAGATCGGGGCCCAGTTGTGGCTGAGACGCGCGGCCGAGGTCGCACCGAACGACAAGTTGAAATCCACCGCTGTGCGAGATTTGCGCCATGTACGCGGTACCAGCCCCCTCGCCCTGTCCCTTGATGTGTCAGTCGCACCATCCTCCAACATCAACAACGGCTCCAAATCGGACTCGATAGAAATTTTCGGCCTGCCATTTACGCTGAGTGGCGACGCACAGGCCTTGTCCGGCGTTGAGTATTCGCTCGGCGCATCCCTGTCCTACAAACTGCCGCAAAGCGGCGCTTGGAGTTTAACTGCCGGTGCCGCAGTCGACGCGAAACACTATACGTTGTCGTCGAGCGCCAAGGCCACTGCCCCCAATGTGTCCGGTTCCGACTATGCCTTTCACCAACTCCAGTTCAGCCTGTCAGCAAGCAGGCCTGATGCGGACCGGAAAGGCGCGACGAGCCTGTATGTTAAGACGGGGCAAAACTGGTATGGCGGCTCTGTCCTGACGCGCTTCGCCGGTGTTGGCTTGGGCCGACAAATCCGGTCGGGTGACAGATCAAGCCTGAGTTTCAATCTTGGGGCAGAGCGACAATGGCGGCAGGATGCAGCACTTCGGTCGGCTGATGTCGTAAACTTTTCAACCACTTGGGCGCATGGTCTAAAAAGCGGCAGCAGCCTTTGGGTGACTGGGTATGCCAGTGACACTTCGTCGAAATCCACCGCCATCGCGCAAGAAACCTTCGGCGCGCGTATCCGCTATGCACATGGCAAACCGATCTTTGCATCCACCAACCTGGAATTGTCACTTGGGTATGAACAAAAGTCTTTTGACCGCGCACAATTCCCCTTCGCGAGGCGTGAGGACGACACCGTCAGCGCCTCGGCCACGATGATCTTCAACAACCTCGACTATATGGGGTTCGCCCCCACCGCGGAAGTCAGTGCAAAGCGCACGACGTCGACGCTGGGACAGTTCGACGTCGAGGACCTTGGCGTGAAACTCGGGTTGCGGTCGACCTTCTGACATGACCGAGCGCCTCCCCACGACCCGCCGCCTAGAGCGCGCGCTTGGCGACTTTGTTCGCACGCGGATGCAAGGGGGCATGGGCGAGCTGCTCATGTTTTTCCTCAAGCAGGGCTGGGCGGCCTTGTTCGGGCTGCTGTTTATTATTGCGTTGATCGGGACCAAGCTGGTCTGGCAGGACGACTGGGCGTTGCAGCGCTATGACGGGCTGTTCATTTTCGCGGTGACCACGCAGATTGCCATGCTCTATTTCAAGCTGGAGACATGGGACGAAGCGCGGGTGATCTTGCTGTTCCACATCACCGGCACCGCGATGGAGCTGTTCAAAATTCGCATGGGATCATGGTCTTACCCTGAGCCGGGATTGTTCGTGCTGGGCGGCGTGCCGATGTTTTCGGGGTTCATGTATGCCTCCATCGGCAGCTACATCGCGCGGGTTATCCGGATTTTCCACATGCGCTTTGCGCCCTACCCGCCCTTGTGGGTGACGTTCGTCTTTGGTGCCGCCATCTACGTGAATTTCTTTGCGCATCACTACACGATCGACATCCGGCTGGGGCTGTTCGCGGCGTCGCTGATCTTGTTCGCCCGCACCCGCATATGGTTCTACGCGGGCCAATCCCCGCGCTGGATGCCGATGCCAGTCGCCGCGTTCCTATGTGCCTTCGTGGTGTGGATCGCCGAAAACGTCGGCACCATGACAGGCACATGGATTTATGCGGGGCAGTCAGCGTTGCAGATGGTCAGCTTTGCCAAGATGGGATCGTGGTACCTGCTGCTGTGGGTGGCGTTTGTGACCGTCACGTTGGTGTCGCGCAAGGCATTGTCGCGCCACGCCGTTCAGCCGGAGCTTCGGCCCTCGCCATCCGCGCCAGAGGCGCTAGACTATCAGGGACAGCAATAAGGAGTCCCTGATGAAAGTCGAGTTTCTGCACACCATGGTCCGCGTCAAGGATCTGGATAAGTCGATCGAATTTTACAAAGTGCTTGGCCTGATCGAGCGCCGCCGTACGGATCACGAAGGCGGGCGGTTCACACTGGTGTTCCTGTGCCCACCGGATCAGGCCGACGGGCACGCCGATGTGGAGCTGACCTACAACTGGGATGGCGATGACGGCTTGCCGTCTGACGGGCGGCACTTTGGCCACCTCGCCTACCGCGTCGAGAATATCTACGAGATGTGCCAGCAGCTCAAGGATGCGGGCGTTACCATCAACCGCCCCCCACGCGACGGGCATATGGCGTTTGTGCGCTCGCCCGACAACATCTCGATCGAGCTGCTGCAGATGGGCGATGCCCTGCCCGCCCAAGAGCCTTGGGCGTCGATGGAAAACACCGGACACTGGTAAGCCTGCTGCCTTGGCCCGCCAAAAGCGCGGCCAAGGCAACCGTCCGTGACTTTGATCTTGAACAAAGCACCCTGCCCCGCCCGCATGGTAGCAATTGGCCATTCAATCGGCCGAGCGCTTTTGGGAGGAGGCACGCATGACTGTATTAATCATCTACGCGACCATCGAGGGGCAGACGGGAAAAGTCGCCCGATTTATCGAGGCCCAGCTCAACACCGCAGGCCACGAAACGCGGCTGGTCGATGCGGCGGACAAGTTGGTGGATGTGTCGTTTGACGGCATCGACAAAGTCATACTGGCAGCCCCCGTGCATGAGCGACGTCACCCCAAGCCGTTCGAGACGCTGATCACCTCGGTGCATCGGGACCTGAATGCGCGCGACACGTTGCTGCTGTCGATCAGCATGAACGCGGCGTTTCCGGAAGGGCGAGAAGAGGCGCAAGACTATGTCGACGAGATGATGCTGCGCACGGGTGTAAAGCCGCGGACGGTTGCGCTGGTGGCAGGCGCTGTACGCAACCACCGCTACGACTACTATGCCAGCCAGGTGCTGCGCCATGTGGTGCTGCGCAACCGCGAGTTCGATCCCGGCGCAGAGAGCCACGAGTTCACCGATTGGGACGCATTGAAGGCCAGCGTGGCGGGGTTCATCGACGCCCCTGCGAACGCCTGGAGCACAGCTTCTAAACCGGAATGAGGGCGGCCCCGATGCGGCGGCCCTCGGAGAGCAGCACGTTGTAGGTGCGGCAGGCCGTTGGGGTTGCCATCAGCTCCACGCCGATCTCCACCTCGTCCAGCGCGTCGCGCAGGGCTTTGGGGATATGGGTGATCTCGGGGCCGGTACCGATGAACAACACGTCGAGCAGCTTGGCGCGGCTCAGGATCGTTTCGCGGTCGTCGAAGCCGCCCCATTCAAAGCGCTCGGTCGGCAGCAGCAACTGACCGCCCTGCACCACCTCGCCACCGATACGAAAGAACCCCGGACCGTAGCCGTCAATCGGGGGGGCGATGTCATAGGTGATTTCGGTCAGGCGCATGGTGTCAGTCCCAGAGTGGCAGGCCCATAAGGATGGCCGCCGCGATTATGGCATAAGCTATATTGCGGTAAAATACCTCAAAACGCGGAATGAAGATCGCCTGTCCCAGCTTGGCCCCGATACCGTAGGGGATCAGCAGGATCACGCCAAGAATAATGGCCTCGGTGGTCAGGATGCCTTGCAACGCCATGCTGGGCAGCAGCAGCAGGCTGCTGATGGTCAGGAACACCAGTGAGTTCGCGCGGACCCGTGCGACCGGCTCGGAGCCGCTGAGTTGGAAGAGAAGCATCACCGGACCCAAGAGCCCAGTTGCCCCGCCGATGAAGCCGGTGGCGACCCCGATGCCCGCTTGCGTGCTGCGCAGTGACGACAGTTTTTGCCGCCAACCGCTCATCAACGCGGCAAGGGTTATAGCGGCCACGATCAGCACCGCCCAGCGGATATGGGTGACGTCACTGGTGCGCAGAAGGTAAATGCCGATAGGTGCGCCGAGCACGAAGAAGGCTATCATTGTCAGCACGGACGGTCGGTCCATTTGCGGCCAAGCGCGTGGAACCAGCGTGACCAAGGACGCAAGGGCGGAGACGGAGAAGGATGCGACGGCCAGTTCCGGCACCCAGAAGATTGTTGCGACCGGCATGAAGATCAGCGCAGCACCGAAGCCTGCAAAGCCGTAGACGATGCCCGCGATGATGGTGATGCAGGTGACCCAGCCCAAGCCCGGTTGGGCAAGAGCCGGAGCCAGAAAATCAAGCATCTATGTTGGCGTATTGCCCGCCCGCGTTCGGGTCTTTCTTGGACCAGTCGCGCTTGACGCCAAGGAACAGCAGGATCGTGGAGGCCACGAAGATCGACGAGTATGTCCCGACAATAATGCCCCAGATCATCGCGAAGACGAAGCCACGGATCACGTCGCCGCCCAGAACGAATAGCGCGATCAGCGCCAGCAAAGTGGTGACCGAGGTCATCATGGTGCGCGACAGGGTCTCGTTGATTGACAGGTTCAGCACCTCGGACAGGTCCTTGGTTTTGTACTTGCGCAGGTTCTCACGGACGCGGTCGAAGACCACCACGGTATCGTTGATCGAATAGCCGACAATGGTCAGCAGGGCCGCGATGATGGCGAGGTCGAACTTGATTTGCAGCTCCGAGAAGATACCGAGCGTCAGCACCACGTCATGCACAAGGGCAATCACGGCACCGACGGCGAACTGCCACTCGAAACGCAGCCAGATGTAGATCAGCACGGCAGTGATCGCGAGGATCACGGCGATGGCGGCGGTCTGGATCAACTCACCCGAGACTTTGGGGCCAACGGATTCAACCGACGGGAAGCTGATCTGCGGATCAACAGTTTGCAAGGCCGCCTCGACCGCGGCGATGGTTTCGGCGGTGACCGACTCGTCGCCCTCTTGGGCTTCGATACGGACCATGGCGACGTTCTGGTCATCGGCGAAGGTCGGATCGAACACCTCGGTGATCGACACATCGCCCAAGCCCGCAGGCTCAAGTGCGGCACGGTAAGCGGCGACATCCACAGGTTGCGCGCTTTCGGTGCGGATCGTTGTACCGCCACGGAAGTCGATACCGTAGTTGAGGCCCTGGATCAGAAAGGACGCAAAGCCGATCACGATAAGCACGGCGGAGATGCCCAGCCAGAGCTTCCATTTGCCGAAGAAATCCCAAGATGTCTCGGAGGGGACGAGTTTCAATCGCATGGCTTAGACCTCGATCTGTTTGGGGCGGCGGCGTTCGAACCAGAACACGATGATCAGACGCGTCACGTAGATCGCGGTGAACACCGATGTCATGATGCCAAGGCCCAGCGTCACGGAGAAGCCGCGAACAGGGCCGGAGCCCATCACGAACAGGATAACGGCCACGATGAATGTGGTGACGTTGGCGTCGAGAATGGCCGACAGGGCCTTCTCGTAGCCCAGCTCGATCGCGCGGGCGGGGCCTTTGGAGGTTTTCAGCTCCTCGCGGATACGCTCGAACACCAGCACGTTGGCGTCGACCGCCATACCGATGGTCAGCACGATACCCGCGATACCCGGCAAGGTCAGCGTGGCCCCGATCAGGGACAGCAGGCCGAAGATCAGGCCCACGTTGATGATCAGCGCGATATTGGCGAAGATGCCGAAGGTGCCGTAGCTAAAGAACATAAACACCAGCACGCCGATGAAGGCGATGATGCAGGCGATCTTGCCCGCGTCGATGCTGTCTTGACCCAATTCAGGCCCGACGGTGCGTTCTTCAAGGAAGGTCATTTCGGCGGGCAACGCGCCAGCGCGCAGCAGCACGGCGAGGTTGGTGGATTCCTCAACGGTGAAGTTGCCACTGATCTGGCCGGAGCCACCGAGGATCGCCTCGCGGATGACGGGGGCGGAAATGACCTCGTTGTCCAGCACGATGGCAAACGGTGCGCCGACATTTTCGCTGGTGAAGATGCCGAACTTGCGGCCACCGGATGTGTCGAAGCGGAAGGTCACGGAGGGGCTGCCGTTTTGATCGAATGCGGGCTGCGCGTTGGCCAGATCCTCGCCTGTCACAACGGGGGTTTGCTCCAGAATGTAGAAGGTCCCCTGCTCTTGAGGGTCGATGGAGGGCACCAGAATTTGGCGGCCCGACACGCGTTCGTTCGGGTTGGTCGTGCGTGTGATAACGGGATGGAAGGTCAGCTTGGCGGTGGTGCCGATGAGTTCTTTAAGCTCGGTGGCGGAGCCGATGCCCGGCACCTGAATAAGGATGCGGCGATCGCCTTGGCGCTGGATGGTCGGCTCGCGGGTGCCGGCTTCGTCCACGCGGCGGCGGATGATTTCGAGCGATTGCTGCATGGTGCGGTCGTCGGTGGCAACACGTTCCGCATCCGACAGCGTCACCGTCAGGATGTCGCCCTGCCCCGACACTTCGATGTCGTTGCTGCCCGCACCTGTCAGACTGACCACAGGGGTCGCCAGTTCACGCACAAGGCGGATGGCCTCCTGCATTCCGGCGGGGTTCGAGATTTTGACGCTCAGCGTTCCGGGGGCCGCGTTCTGGCGGCGGATGGTGCCCACGGTATCGCGGGCGTCACGCAAGGCGTCGCGCACCTCCGGCCAGTAGCCGTCCATACGGCTGTCATAGACGTCTTCCACATTCACCTCGGCCAGCAAATGCGCCCCGCCCCGAAGGTCGAGACCCAGATTGACCAGCCCCGACGGCAGGAACCCCGGCCAGCCGGCGGCGTCCGCCGTAAGCTCTGGAGTGGCCGCCGCCCCCGCGTCCAGCGCGGTTACGGCGTCGTTGTGCTTTTCAACGGTCGGATAGAAGCCGTTGGGCAACGCCAACGCCAACCCCACAAGCACCGTCAGCAGGATCATAACCCGCTGCCAGGAAGACATCTGAAGCATGGTTTATTTCGCCGGTTCGGTTTTGCTGACCACAGATGCCAAAGTCGACTTGATCACGCGGACTTTGACGCCATCAGCGATTTCGACTTCAACTTCGCCGTCTTCCTTGACCTTGGACACTTTGCCCACGATGCCGCCTTGGGTGATCACCTGATCGCCCCGACGCACGGCCTCGACCATGGCTTGGTGGTCTTTCAGTTTCTTTTGCTGAGGGCGGATCAGCAGGAAATACATGATCCCGAAAATCAGGATGAGGGGGATAAACGAAGTGAAAGCGCTTCCTGCGCCCCCGGCGGCCTGTGCGTAGGCAGGTGTGACGAACATCTGCAGTCCTTTTGTTTGTGGGCCAAAACGGCCTTTGTCAGTTGCGGCGCACCCTATCCGTGGGCTGGATGGGGTGCAACGTAGATCGTATCCGGCTAGCTTAACAATATTGGGTGATTGATTTAAATTTAAAGGGTGAGCGACATGGGCGACTTCACAACCGAAAAACTTTATACACGCGGCTCTGATCTGACCGACTTGCTGATCAACGCTGCCACCGACGACGACGCATTTGCAGCGCTTACCGACATCCATATGACAGGGGATGATCCGATTGAGTTCAAAAGCTACAGCTATGAGCAAAACGTCTACCTGCCGCTTATTGCGCGGTGCTACAATGATGTTTGCGATGTGCGCTTGCTTGAGGCTTTGAACGACTACGAAGAGCGCCCCTGCATTGTCTACCGCGTGAGCAAGCCGGGCCATGCGCAGGCCGTCGCCGATCTGTTGAAGGCTATCGAGGCTGCGCCGGAACGACTATTGCCAGATCTGCGTCGGGAAATGGAAAAAATCCTTGAGAGCTCATCGAAGTTTCTGCCAGCAGCCAGTGACACGAGCTTCATGGCGGGCAAACACCGCGAGACCCACGCTCATCTTGAACAATCCGTGGCTGACTTCAGCCTGACGGGCGATGTGCTGCGCACATTGCTCGAAGTCAGCCCCGAGGGCGGTTTTTACCCCGGCGACGGACCCCTGGCAGTGGAGGAGTTGGGCGAGGCCCATGCCCCACGCTGTAACCTGATCGGGGCATTGGGCTACAGCTTTGGCTTCCTCAAAACCCTCGCGTCCGTCTATCGCGAAGCGGAAGCGCACGGGCTTCGCGTGCTACATCTGCAAGTCTACGGAACTTGAGCGCCGCCCCCACTTTTCAAACCACTTGAAAGCGGCCATAAGCAGCGCGCAGATAACATTAAACGAGGACTGATCCCATGCACGACATCCGCATGATCCGCGAGACCCCAGAGGTCTTTGACGCCGCCATGAAGCAGCGCAAATCGAATGTGTCCTCGTCCGACGTTCTGGCCATCGACGCCGCCCGCCGCGCCAAGATCAGCGCCGCCGAGGAGGCCAAGGCCGCACAGAACGCCGCCTCCAAGGAAGTCGGCGCGGCGAAGGCCAAAGGCGATGAGGCCGAGTTTGAACGCCTGCGCGCTCTGGTGGGCGAGAAGAAAGCCGAAGTGGCGCGTCTGAATGACGAGGCCAAGCTGGAAGACGACAAGCTGACCGAATTGCTGATGGGCCTGCCCAATCTTCCGATGGAGGGCGTCCCTGAAGGTGACAGCGAGGACGACAACGTCGAGATCAACCGATGGGGCACCCCGCGCCGCTTTCCGTTTGCTCCGAAAGAACATTTCGAGCTGCCGGGCGTCGTGCCGGGGATGGATTTTGAGACAGCGGCCAAACTGTCCGGCTCGCGCTTTGTGCTGTTGAAGGGCGCTGTGGCACGTCTTCACCGCGCGCTTTCGCAGTTCATGCTGGATACCCATGTCGAGAACGGCCTGACCGAGACATGGACCCCCGTTCTGGTGAACGAGGCGATGATGTATGGCACGGGCCAGTTGCCGAAGTTCGGCGAGGACAGCTACCAAACGACCAACGGCCAATGGCTGATCCCGACCTCCGAGGTGACGTTAACCAACATCGTCAACGGTGAGACTGTGGACGAGGCCAAGCTGCCGATGCGCATGTGCGCGCACTCGCAATGCTTCCGCTCCGAAGCGGGCAGCGCGGGGCGTGACACGTCGGGCATGCTGCGCCAGCACCAGTTCGAGAAGGTCGAGATGGTGTCGATCACCAAGCCGGAGGACTCGCGGTCGGAGCTGGACCGCATGACTGCCGCCGCCGAGAGCATCCTTGAGACGCTGCTTCTGCCGTTCCGCACGGTGGTGCTGTGCACCGGCGACATGGGTTTCGGCGCGCAGCGCACCCATGACATTGAGGTTTGGCTGCCCGGGCAGCAATTATATCGCGAGATCAGCTCGATTTCGGTCTGTGGTGCGTTCCAAGCGCGGCGGATGAACGCGCGGTTCAAGCCTGCAGATGGTGGCAAGCCTGAATATGTGCACACGCTGAACGGCTCCGGCCTTGCAGTCGGGCGGTGCCTGATTGCTGTGCTGGAGAACGGTCAGCAGGCGGATGGCTCTGTGGAACTCCCCGTGGCGCTGCACCCGTATCTGGGCGGCAAAACCACGCTGGACCCGTTCGGCACGCTGATCTAGGCGACCTTGGCCCGTCGCGCCTATTACCTCAGCCACCCGCAGGTTCGCATTGATCCTGATGTGGCGATTGAGGCGTGGGGGCTTTCGGATATCGGCCATGCGCGGGTTGCTGCGCTTGTCGCGCGCGGGCTGCCTGATATCGGCGTTGTGTATTCCTCCTTGGAGGTGAAGGCATTGGAGACCGCCCGCCCTATGGCGGATGCCCTGTGCTGTCCGTTGGTGACTTGCGCGGACATGGGAGAAAATGACCGCTCCACCACGGGGTTTTTGCCCCCTGCCGAGTTCGAGGCCACAGCAGATCACTTTTTCGAGGAACCGGATGTCAGCGTGCGGGGTTGGGAAACTGCCCGTGCGGCGCAGGCGAGGATCGTTGAAGCCGTGCAATCCGCATTGCTGGACATCTCTGGTGACGCGCTATTTGTGGGGCATGGCGGGGTTGGCACGTTGCTGCTCTGCGCCCTGCGCGGGGTAGAGATCGACCGCCGCTACGACCAAGGCCCGGGGGGTGGGCAGGTGTTCGACTGGAAAGTCGGGCATAAGCCAGACGCGGGCTGGAGAAGGATGGAAGACTTATGAAGGCTTGGGCAGTACTGATCGCGGCGATAGCGTTTGTGGTTTCGCCGCTTGTTACCGAAGGATTTGCGGGCTTCCGGCCTGACCAATTCCCGATCCCGCAAGACGACGCCCCCGTGCAGCCGTCAGGATACGCCTTTTCCATCTGGTCGGTAATCTATCTGTGGTTGCTGGTCTCCGCCGGGATCGGCATTTGGAAGCATCGTGATAACCCTGCTTGGGAGGCCGCGCGCTTGCCGCTAATCGCGTCGCTCGCGATCGGGGCGTTCTGGATCAAGGTGGCGACGCTTTCCGTCATTTGGGCGACCGTGTTGATCTGGGCCATGCTGCTGACCGCGATCTGGGCGCTGGTCGCGGGGCGCGCGATCAAACCCGCTTGGGAATTTGCCTTGCCTGTCGGGTTATATGCAGGGTGGCTGACCGCGGCGTCTTGTGTGTCCATCGGCTTGCTGGGGGCTGGGTATGGCATTGGCGGAAACGCTGTCATGTGGGCCTTGCTGATGGTTGGCGTGGCGATGCTGATCGGCGTGCTGGTACAAAAACAAGCTTTCGGCATCTGGACCTATGCGCTGGCGCTGGCTTGGGCCTTGGTCGGCATCATGGTCCGCAATGGAGCCGAGGCCTTGTCCGTCACGCTGTTTGCGCTGGCCGGAGTTGTTGTAATTTCGGGACTGGCCTTGCGTCAGTTGCGCGCCCAAGCCTGACCCCGCTTTACCGACCGCCCAGTTTTCCCTAAAGCTAGGCTAAAAAAGGGCGGTCACTTCCATGCGCATTCTGATTACCAATGACGACGGCATCAACGCACCGGGCCTAGAGGTCATTCACGCGATCGCGACCGAGGTCGCTGGTGCCGGTGGAGAGGTCTGGACCGTGGCCCCCGCCTTCGAGAAATCCGGCGTCGCCCATTGCATCAACTACGCCCACCCCACCATGCTGGTGGAGCTGGGCGAGCGCCGCTTCGCCGCCGAGGGCGCGCCTGCGGATTGCGTGCTGGCGGGCGTACACGAGGTCATGGGACTGGCCAAGCCGGACCTGATCCTGTCAGGCGTTAACAAAGGCAACAACTCTGCCGAGAACACCGTTTATTCGGGCACCATCGGGGCCGCCATGGAAGGCGCGCTGCAAGGGGTGAAGTCGATTGCCATGTCGCAATATTTCGGCCCGGACAATGCCAAGCTGAAAAACCAGTTCGAAGCGTCAGCCCAGCATGGGGCGGCACTTGTCAAAAACCTGCTTGAAAACGGCATTTGGGGCGGTGACGGCTACCAGACCTTCTACAATGTCAACTTTCCGCCCGTTTCTGGCGCGGCCGTCAAAGGCACCCGTGTGGTGCGCCAAGGCTTGCGGAAAACCGGAGGAATGGGTGTGCAAAGCCACATGCCGCCGAACGGGCGCAGGTATCTGTGGATCAAGGGCAATCCGCAGAACACCGACTCCGGCGAGAATACGGATGCCACGGTGAACATCGACGGCTGGATTTCGGTCACGCCGATGCGCTGCGACCTGACGGCGCATGATTTGCTGGACGATCTGGAGAGCCGCTTGTCATGAATGACGCGGCGACCTCTGAGGCGGAACGCAAAATGCAGTTCCTCTACGGGCTGCGCTCCAAGGGGGTGATGGACCAACGGGTTCTGACCGCTATGGAGAAGGTTGACCGTGGCGCCTTCGTCACCGGCACATTCTCCGACCGCGCTTATGAGGACATGCCCCTGCCCATCGCTTGCGGCCAGACCATTTCACAACCGTCGGTTGTGGGGTTGATGACGCAGGCGCTGGACGTGCAGCCGCGCAACAAGGTGTTGGAAGTCGGCACCGGCTCCGGCTACCAAGCGGCGGTGTTGAGCCACCTCGCCCGCCGCGTCTACAGCGTCGACCGCCATGCGCGTCTGACACGCCCTGTGCGCAAGCTGTTTCAGGACTTGGACATCCACAACGTCACCATCGTGACCGGTGACGGCAGCTATGGCTTGCCCGAACAAGCGCCCTTTGATCGCATCCTTGTGACCGCCGCCGCGGAAGATCCTCCCGGCCCCCTCTTGGCGCAACTGCGCGAGGGCGGTATCATGGTTGTGCCGGTGGGGCAGTCCGACGCGGTGCAAAGCCTGATCAAGGTGACAAAGACCCCGCAAGGGTTTGACTACGAAGAACTAATGCCGGTTCGCTTCGTCCCTCTGCTAGAGGGTTTGGGGCAGGACTAAACCAAAAGGCCCAGACATAAGGGCCATGGATTGAGGAAGAAGATTATGCGCAGCAGGCGTTTTAGCAAGATATTGCCTATGGTGGCACTGGGATTTGGGCTGTCGGCCTGCGACGGGCAGATCGGGCAAAGCATTGCCAATCTGGATCTGGATTTGCGCGGCACTGCCGGTGGTTTGGACACGTCCAGCGCGGCTCGCCAAGCGACGGGCACGCGGCCAAGCCCCGACAACAGGGGCGTGATATCCTACCCGAATTACCAAGTGGCCGTGGCCGAACGTGGCGACACCGTGTCCTCGGTCGCCGCCCGGATCGGGGTGAACCCGCAAGAATTGGCCAGCTACAACGGGCTGCGCCCCGACGACAAGCTGAACAAAGGCGAGGTTCTGGCCCTGCGCGGAACGGTTGCGACCGCACCTACAACGGGTGGCAACACCAAGCCACTTGACATTACCGAGATTGCGACGACCGCCATCGGGCGCGCGCCGCAATCACAGGTCCCGCAAGGCACCGCCAGCAAACGCATCGACGGGCCGGAACCCATTCGCCATCAGGTGGGTCGTGGTGAGACCGCCTACTCCATCTCGCGGCTGTATAACGTGTCCGCGCGCTCGCTTGCCGAATGGAACGGGCTTGGTCCCGATCTGGAGGTCCGCGAGGGTCAATACCTGCTGATCCCCGTGGCCAAGGACGGCTCGCCAACGGTGAAAGCGCCGGTTCAGGAGGCCGCGGTTGTGGCTCCCGGCGCTGGCAGCCCCACCCCGCAACCGCCCTCAGCGACAAAACCGCTTCCGGCCGAGAAGATCGCGCCAAAGGTCACACCGGCCGCGGCCCCTGCCGCAACACCGGCAGCCCCTGCGGCAGCAAGCAAAACGGCGAAACTTCTGGCACCGGTGTCCGGCAGCGTGCTGCGTCCATACAAGAAACGTAAGAACGAAGGCATCGACATCTCGGCCAGCACCGGAACTCCGGTCAAAGCGGCTGCCGATGGCGAGGTCGCCGCGATCACCCGTGACACGGATCAGGTGCCAATTCTGGTGCTGCGCCACGCCGGAAACCTGCTGACGGTGTATGCCAATATCTCGGATATTACGGTGAAAAAGGGCGATAAGGTCTCGCGCGGCAAGACCATTGCGAAAGTTGGCAAGGGCTCCCCGAGCTTCTTGCATTTCGAAGTGCGCGAAGGGTTTGAAAGCGTCGATCCGGCGCCATTCCTGAAGTAGCAATTAAGGCGAAAGCGGGGAGCTTTGCAAAAACACTCCTCTCTTTCGTCTCAATTCGGCCCGTAAATACCCCGAATTGGAGGTCATTGTTCACTTAGCGTAAACAGTGATCGGGGCCTCCAATGCCCATCTACTACGGATATTCCAACGCCATTTTTGGCACGCAGAGCACGGTCAACGGCTCTGCGCATAACTATGCCTTTGGCCCACCGTCGGGCGGGACATGGTCTTGGACAGGCGTATCCACCAGCTTCCATGTGCGCGAAAACGACGGCGCAACCCAGTACAATGGTGATCCGACCAACGAACAAATCAGCGCCCAAGAGCAATTTGGCGGGGTGGGCGAGCAAGTTACGCTGATCGATGGGACCTATTACCAGACGATCTGGGACTACACATTCCAAGTCACCGCGCCCGACGGCACCGTTTATCGCATCGGCGTCATCGACGTTGATTTGAACACCGACGACGACGTCCAAGACACCGTCGGCGGGGTTGCGGAAAACGGCTATTATCTGGTGTTCCCTGACGGCGTGCCGCCTGCCGGCGTCAACTATACCATTGGCGGCATTGTCGAAAACGACAACATGACACCCCATACGGGTCTTGGCGCGCAGGTGGTGTGCTTCGCCGCCGGAACCCTGATCGAGACCGAAAATGGCCCCGTCGAGGTGCAATATCTGCAACCCGGTGACATGGTCATGACCCGCGATGCCGGGCTTCAGGAACTGACATGGACCGGCGGACGTCGCGTCGAAGCGACAGGCGATCTGGCCCCCGTCGTCATCACCAAAGGCGCACTTGGCAACGACCGCGATCTGGTGGTCTCGCCCCAGCACCGCATGCTGATCGAGGGCTGGCAGGCCGAGCTTTTGTTCGGTGAGGCGGAAGTCTTCGTGAAGGCCAAAGACCTTGTGAACGACGATACGATCTATGTCCGCGAAGGCGGCAAGGTCAATTACCACCACATTCTGTTCGACGATCACCAAGTGGTGTTTGCTGAAGGGGCAGCTTCCGAGAGCTTCCACCCCGGCCCGCAAGCCCTTGGCGCGTTGGACCAAGGCCCGCGCGACGAGTTACTGCGCCTCTTCCCTGATCTGGCCCACGTGGCGGCCCCAGTCATGCCCGCCGCGCATATGAGCCTGAAAGGGTTCGAGGCGGCGTGCTTGCTAAACTGATGGCGCTCTTTGCGGACTTTGCCACCGTTTGCCTTGGGGAATTCAACGACCGCTTCCGGACCCAAAAGACTGTGACAGAAATCGACGGCTCATGGACAGACTTTTCTGATCCACCACTTTGATACTCTGGGTCACATACAAAGTCGACGCTGGCCGGCTTGAAGTCTATTGACCTCTGGTGCTGGTGAGGATGGTTGTAGTGATTAACGAAGATATTGATCTTCAGTGGGGCCATTTACGCTTTTGTGGACAAATTTTTCATCGCAATCGAACTTTGTCCTTCAAGCCGCGCCAGGTATTTGGACTTGCCGCCGTCCTTCATTGAAATCATCCATCGCGAAGCTCCACGTAGTGCCGGGCCAACGGACTTCCATCTGTTGGAGCCGAGGCCGGTATATGGCAGTGTATAGCGTGCCAAAGCCAGCATCGAATGCTGTGGAATAGAGCGGAGGCTTCAGAAACGCACCGATGAACTTCTCCTCCGGGTCGCGGTGGAGCGTCAAGCGTTGCAGCAAGAACCGCTCACGCTCGACCGTGGCGGTGAACCGGGCGTGGCTGACCCATTCAACATTCTCTTGGTGGTTTGTGGCCACAGCGGCATGGGTGATGACGGCAGGCCGGTCGGGCGCCATCATCGCGGTTAAATAGCGGCGTTTGGCGTCCAAGACAGTAACGTTGTAGCTCATGTGGGTTGGAACGCGAGCCAGCACAGCGCCGGCCTCTTCCGCTGTCGCACAGGTTTGTAACACGTATCGCAAAATCAGTGGCACCCCGAAGCCATCGCCAACAACGCGCCGCCCACCAAAAGTCAAGGAAATCGCTAGGCCCGCATCGTTCATGCCGTCGACCAATCCCCACAGCCCGTCCGAGGTGCCTAGTACCCGTCGACCCTGCCAACCTGTATGCAGGATCAAGCTGTCAAACGCGTTAGGATTGTAGTCGTAGTTGCGTACCATGACCGGTTCTTTGCCCGGCCAAATCGCTTGGCTACAACCCGCAAGATACGGCGGCGGGCAATAGAAGCTTAGAAACCGCGCGGCCTGATCACCACCACCTGCCAAATCGCACAGGTCATCATACAGCGGCACGATCTCGGGCATGTGCTCTTTGAGGGCACGCCTGCTTTCCAGATAACTGGCGCGCGCAGTATCCCCCTCTTTGAGCCACCAACGTTTGTAGTCAGGCCAATATTCGGCGAAAAGCCCGGCCCATTTAGGACCGGGCGCTTCTTCGCTGAGGGCGCGCCAATGCATGCCGTCTCCTTAAAGAATCTTGAACGCCGGATCAGCCAGCGCAGGACCGGCATTTGCCACGGGCAGCGGCTTGCCGTCCACGGTTTTCTTGATCCCGTGGATCCATTTTTTGGCTCGTTCGTTCAGCTGGAAACTCTTGGTCATGGAGCGCCCCCGCGTCACCAGAATCCCAATGTCTGCCCCCTCGTATCGGTAGTCGCCCGGTTGCAAAATTCTCAGGAAGAACGCTTCGTTCTCGGACTCGACTGCGCGGCGGTGATAATCGAAGCGGTCGTACACGACACTACCGTCTTCGAGCATCTTGTAGATGCCAGTTTCCGGCGACTCTGTGCAGATGTCCACGCCGTCATCGGTGTGCTTGATCACCATCTGAGACCAACTATCGATCATGTTGGGGTCGGCCCAACGATCGTTCAACTCGTCCACATCCAGATCAAATTTCTTCTTCGAGAACTCAAGCAGGTGGAACAGGAATAACGGCGCGTCCGCATGAGCGAACGCCGCGTGGTTCGTCATGGACGACGCACCAGTGATGCGCGGGTTCAGCTCTCCCAGCCACAAATCGCCTGTCTTTTTGTCAATCAGGAAGTCCAACTCAAAGTAGCCACGGTAGCCTTCTTTGCGCAGCTGTTCACCGAACTTGAAAGTCAGGTCACGGGCCTTTTCGCGCACCTTCGGCGGGAAGGCGGTGGACAGGATTTCGTTGCCGCACCAGCCGCCGCGATAGGGTGTCAGTTCTTTAAAACCGACAAGTTCGGTCATCAGCGGGCCAACGATCGTGCCTTCCTTGGTGGCACACGCCTCGATAGCGGATCCGCGGCAGTCGATGCGCTTCATGATCTTGATTTCACCCTCGCCTACGATCTCATGCTCGTGACGGCGGAAGTCCGCCTCGGATTTAATGAAGAACGTCGTGTGACCACTATCGCCAAACGCCGATTGCAACACCAGATCATGCCCGATGCCCGCCTTCTCGCAGGTGGCGCGTAGGTCGTCGTAGTCCTTCACCTCCGCCAGCACGTTCGGCACAGACGGCACGCCCGCCTTGTTGCCAATGCGCACGGTCTCGATCTTGTTGTCCATGCTCGTGCGCAGCTTGGCTTTTGGAAACCAAACGTCCGCGCCCAGCTCTTTGGACAGCCGTTCGGTCTCTTCGTCGAACATCAGAAACACGAATTTGGGCTTGCCGCCGCGCCGCTTTATGAAGTCGATGACTTCCTTGTGCTGAAGCAGATAGTTGTTGATGTCCTCGATGGACTGGAATTCAGCATGGGGCTGCTCTGACGGACAGAACACGTTGGGGTGCTTGCCGCCGTAACAGTCGATGTAGCAGATATATTTGAAGTTCTTGACCCATTCGTCGAGACCCAGAAGGTTAAAGTTCGTGGCCGAAATAAAGTAGATGGGATCCTCGTTACGGTGGAAGAACCGGCGGATCTCCGAGATATTTTTGAGCACTGTTGGCATAGTCGTCCCTTTCTTGTTCTTGTTTATTTGGCGGTGGCTTGAAGTGATTTCGCCTTCGGCAAGGCGGCCAATGCCTCTGGCGTGAATACCCGTAGCCCCAGATCGGGGCGGTAGCCGTGGATTTCGCTGACGTCGAGCGCCAGCATGAATGCTAGAATTTCCTGGCTTACGACCTGCCCGGGCACCAGGATCGGAAATCCTGGCGGATAGGGTATGATGAATCCCGCCGAGACAACTTCTTGGCCTGCATCAAGTGCCTCCTGCAGCGAGCCGTCAAGCTCCAGATAATCGCAGTTGGTCTCCTCGTAGCTGAGATAATAGGCGGTGCGAATGTCCCCCTCCGGCGTCACGTGATCAGGCCGGAACGCGTCGTGGAACCTGCTGAAGTCAGGCAGCGGTGGATAGGTTTCCGTCAGGTTTTTAACCCGGCGATCAAACGATATTCGCTCCATCTTGGACGCATCATCGAGCAAATCGTCCAGCTCGTTTGCGATCTCGACCAAGACCTCGATCAGATAGGCCACCGAGGAGCGTGTCGTGCCGATGTTGGTCATAAACAAGACCGTGTTGCGCGAGGTTTTGTTGATCTGGATGCCGTATTTATCCATCAATATCTTTGTTTTAAATGTATCGCCATCCCATCCCGTGCCCCCCACGGCCAAGGTGACGCGGGTTGCGTCCAGCACAAAATCGTCCTGCTCCCAGCAATCCCACATATCCGTCCAGCCCTGATCGTTATCAAAATAGCTGGTCACTCCACTTTGGCGGTGTTGTTCGGGGATCATGTCACCTGCGGTCAAAACCTTGAAATACTTCTGCAACTGGGGATGACTGCTGATCGCCTTGCGCATCGACATGGCGGCCTCGATCTGGCGTTGTACAAACTCGAAGCCTTCCAACTCCACCTGTCGGCGACCCACGTCCAATGATGCGATGATCTGGTAGTTGGGCGAGGTCGACGTATGGGTCATATACGCCTCGTGAAATGACTGCTCCACTTCGCCTTTGAAGTCCTGATCGTTGATATGGATCATTGAGCCTTGGCGCAAAGAGGTCAGAGTTTTGTGGGTCGACTGTGTGGCGTAAACCCTGATCCTCGCATCGGGCGGGGCGATCAGCCGCGTATTGAGTAACGTCTCGTCCGTGGCGTCGGCCAGCTCCAACTGTTGCGCCTCGTAGGCCCGCTTGTGTGCTTCAGTCCGCAGCCGAACCCGCAGGTTGTTGGCGGTTCGCATCCCGGTACGCTGGCGGTAGGTGGGGCTAAACCGTGCGAAGGCAAACCACGCCTCATCCCACAAGAACACGAGGTCGGGCTTGATCGCCAGGCATTCCTCCATCACCCGCTCTACATTATAAACCAAGCCGTCGAACGTGCAGTTGGTAAGCAAAAGCATGCGTACCCGATGCAATTTTCCCGCCGCCTTAAGAGCCAGCAACTGGTGCTTGATTTCCTTAAGAGGCACGGCACCGTACATGGAATATTCGTTCAGGGGGTAGCTGTCGAGATAGACAACTTCGGCGCCCGCCAGCACCATGCCGTAGTGATGCGACTTGTGGCAGTCGCGATCCACCAGAACGATGTCGCCGGGTCGTACCACGGCCTGCACCACAATCTTGTTGCAGGTCGATGTGCCATTGGTGGCGAAGAAAGTCTGCTTGGATCCGAAGGCTCGGCTGGCCAGTTCTTGAGCTTCCTTGATAGGTCCCTGTGGTTCCAACAGACTATCGAGACCACCGGACGTGGCTGAGGTTTCGGCGAGGAAGATGTTGGGGCCGTAGAACGCACCCATATCCTGAATCCAGTGGGATCGGGTGATGGACTTACCGCGGCTGATTGGCATCGCATGGAAGACGCCGGTTGGCTGTTTGGAGTACTCAACCAGCGCCGTAAAGAACGGAGTCTTGTTGCGAGCAGCAACGCCGCGCAAAATGTTGAGATGCAACTCCATAAAGTCTTCTTGGTTGTAGAAAACCCGCCTACAAATTCCCAAATCAAGTCCGGCGATGTCTTCGACAGAACGCTCGGTCACCAGATAGGCGTCCAATTCTGGGCGGACGCGGGCGATGAGGCGGCACAGTTCCGGGCCGTAGTCCTCGGGCAGCATGGCCTCGATTTCGCCGGTTTCGCTGGCATTGGTGATATACTTTCCAAGGATTTCGTTCTCGTTCTTGGATTTCAGAGCCAGTCCGGGGCGTACAACAATCGCCTGAATGTTGTGGTTGAAAAGCACTGCGATCAAGGCATCCTCAAGACTGGGGACGACGACGGCTTCGTAGTGAAACGGGTCCTCGGGGCGGCGCATGCGCGCGACATTGCTTTTTAGCCAGCGCTCTTGTTGGTCGTTGACGTTGTCGACGATCAGAACCTCGAAGTAGGGGCGGGCCATGGCGCGGGCTTCGGGCGACAGCAGTGCCTCGTCGTTGTGTTCTTCGTCATCGGTGCTGTCACGGTCAAGCGGGATGCTGCGGCGGCGATATGCCCCCGAGGTGAGCGCGCGCTTGACCCGGTTTACGGTGAATGACAGATCGTCAAAATTACCATGTTCAAACTGGCGGCGCATGTGGTCAAATGCAGACATTCCGGGAAATGCCCAATACGGTTCAATCAGCGCAAGCGAACTGAACAGATCGGCGACGCGAACCTTAATGGACGCGGCTTTCTTGGCATTTTGCTCACGACACAGAGACGTCACGGCCTCACGCAAAGCGCTCCATCTGTCGGCGCGAAGTTGGGTCGCGGAATAATAGTCGCTGACGGAATCCATCGGTTCTTCTCCCAATTAGGGCTAAAACACGATGAACCCGCAACTTTATGCCGCAGACCCTCTGTTTTAGTTACCTGGTGTCTTGCCCATCGCGGGCGAAACCCCGAACCCCAGTTTCGGTTCGCGGTCAAATATTTCGGCCTCAGCGCTGGCTGGTACATCTACATGCAACCCTGCGCGGGACCCCTGATGAGGCACCTGAAGGGGCCCAAGCGTGTTCAAGAATGCGTCCGTGCCGCTGGTGCGGTCATAGACAGAGAAATCTGTGGGCCGATCGCGGAAGCTTTTGAGGACCTGACCCAGACCTTTCATGCCCGTCTCGCGTTGGCGGCGCACCATCGACAGATCGACCTCGATCGGGAACATGTCTTCTTGACCCGCCGACTGATGCAAGACCAGAGATGTTGGGTCAACGACGAGTGACTTGCCGACACCGCCGGCGCCCAATCCATTGACGTCAATGACATAACACTGGAACTGAGCTGCGGTCGCCCGCGCGATGGCAAGCTCCGCGTCGCGGTCAGTTGTGCCGGTCAAGACCGGGTGCAACAGCACTTCCACGCCTTGTGAGGTAAGCTGACGGGTCGTCTCGGGGAACCACATATCGTAGCAGATCGACAACCCAAAGCGACCCACATCTGGCACATCAAAGACGCAAAAATCCGTGCCCGCAGCGACACCCGCCTCGTAGGGGAGGAATGGGAACATCTTGGCGTAGCGGCGAATGACCTCGCCATCTGGATTGATAACCAGAGACGTATTGTAAACCTTACCGTCCTCTGGATTCGTCAAGAACATCGAGCCGGGGATCAGCCAGATCTTGTGGCGGCGAGCGGCCTCGCAGAACCGATCAATAACGTCGTTTTCGGGCGGGAGCTTGAATTTTTCCAAAGGTCCAAACGGCGCGAGCTCGCTGAACAACACCATTTGGGTCCATGGAAAGCGCATCATCAGCACATCAAGGCGCTGCATCATGCCGTCAACATTGGGCTGAAGGGCATTGACGTACATTTGCACGCCTGCAATTGCGAAAGGGGTCATGTCTTGAATACTCCGTGAAAACAGAGGCGTCCCATCGGGGTCGTCCATCTCATTGTTTCACGCATCTTCTAAGCCTTTACATCCGGAACGGAAACAGGTGATCGGCGTACGCCCCGATTTGGTTTGACCAAGCATCCGTCAAGCAAAGCATAGGCAACAAGAATTCAAAAGTCTGCCGAACTCGGCCTTCTCTTGCAACAAGATTCATAGAATTCAGGGGAATATGTTTAATATTTTTATCAAAACACGTGTATTCTGATCAAGATATGTAAGCTAACCCGCGATAATGCGCGGCGCTTGGGCCTTCTGACCCACCGCAGTTAGGTGTGCTGAGTCCAGTTAGCGTGTTTGGCGACGATGCAAACCGGCCTCGCAAGCCACGATACAAGGGCACAAAATGAATACACCTCTAATGGATATTAGCGAAACGCGAGAGACCGATATATCAGATGCGGTCGAGGTAGCCTTCGCGCAAGAAGACGCGACCGCACTCAACGAAATCCTTGAACGTGTCACGATTAGCGAGGCGCTTCGGGTCGTTCTGGACTTCTCTTCGCAAGACCGAGACAGCATAATATCGCTCCTGTCGCCTGAATTGGCTTCTCGGTTGATCGACGAGGCCCCGCTAGAGGTCGCAGCCGACTTGATGGAAGGGCAAACCCCAGCGAAGGCGGTAGAGATATTCGACGAGTTGGACTCAGATGTGCAGGCAGATGTCATCGCCGAGTTGGACGCCGAGGACGCCGAAGCGCTTTTGGCCGGGATCGACCCCGATGATGCCGCCGGCGTGCGCCGCTTGACCCAATACGCGGCGGGAACTGCGGGTGGCTTGATGCTCGCCGATGCCTTTCAGTTCAGGCGTGACCAAACCGTAGGGGCTGTTCTGCGCAGCCTCGCCAGCGATGACGAAGACCTTGAGCGCTACAATGGCCAACACCCCTACATTATCGACGACAACAACCATCCAGTCGGCGTAGTCTCACTTCGCGGACTATTGACCGCGAAGCGCAGCGGTAGGCTCGAAGACATTATGGTCAAGCCGATGACAGTGCCTGTGCAAGCCTCCCTCACGGAACTTCAGGATCTGTTCAACGACTACGATTTCCTGGGCTTCCCAGTGGTCGACGAGGATGGTGCGCTTGTTGGTGTCGTTTCGCGCATAGCCGTCGACGCGGCCATTCTCGCCCGCTCCGAGACTGAAAACCTGCGTATGCAAGGTATCGTCGGGGACGAGTTGCGGACCATGCCGCTTGCCATCCGGTCACGGCGACGGCTGGCGTGGCTGTCAGCCAACATTGTGCTCAACATCATCGCAGCCAGCGTTATTTCTGCGTACGAAGAAACCCTCGCGGCTGCCATCGCCATCGCCGTCTTCCTTCCCATGGTGTCAGACATGAGCGGTTGTTCGGGCAATCAAGCTGTCGGTGTCACCATGAGAGAGCTTTCCTTGGGGCTTGTACGGCCCAAAGACGCGATGCGCGTCTGGCTCAAGGAGGTATCTGTCGGCGCGATCAATGGGGTGGTGCTGGGCATTTTGATCGGCATTGTGTGTTGGGTTTGGAAGGGCAACGCTTATCTGGGCCTCGTGATAGGTCTGGCCTTGGCGCTGAACACCATGATCGCCGTGTCAATTGGAGGCGTGGTGCCATTGTTGCTCAAGCGTGTCGGCCAAGACCCTGCCGTGGCGTCCGGCCCCTTGCTGACGACCATCACCGATATGGCCGGATTTTTTCTGGTTCTTAGTCTTGCGACACTGATGATGCCGCTACTTCTAAATTGAAACGAAAAGGGCGAACCACATTGATCCGCCCTTTCCTCGTTAGCTCAAGGTCTCGCCTTAGGCGTGCTGCTCTGCAATCGCTGCTGCAAGGGATGCCTCAAAGATCGCCAACCCTTCGTCGATAATCTCGTCTGAAGCTGTCAGCGGCACCATGATCCGCAACGCATTGCCGTGCATACCGCAACCCAGCAAGATTAAGCCGCGTTGCAACGCATGGGCTATCACCGATTTCGTTAGCGCCGCGTCAGGCTTGGCCGTTTCAAAGTCGGTCACGAACTCAACGGCCAGCATCGCGCCAAGCCCACGGATGTCCCACATACGAAGGGGCGAAATACGTGCGCCGATATCGGCAAACCGCTCGCGGAAATATGCACCGAGCGCTGTCGAGCGAGCCAGAAGACCCTCTTCCTCAATAGCCTCGATCGCGGCAAGGGCCGCAGCACAGGCAACAGGGTTGCCGCCATATGTACCGCCCAAACCGCCCGGGATGACCGCATCCATTACTTCGGCGCGACCGATCACACCGGCAATCGGATAGCCGCCCGCCATGGATTTTGCCACGGTGATCAGGTCTGGCACAACGCCGGAATGTTCAATCGCAAACCAGGTTCCAGTCCGTCCGAAGCCCGCTTGAATTTCATCGGCGATCAGCATGATGCCATGGGTATCGCAGATTTCTCGCAGCGCTTTGAGCATTTCGAATGGCACTGGCGTATAGCCGCCTTCGCCCAGCACGGGTTCGATAATGATCGCAGCAACGCGCTCCGGCTGCGCATCGGTCAGGAACAGGTTTTGCAAACCCGTCAGTGCGTCCTGCACGGTGATGCCATCACGCAGACTTGGGAAGGGTGCGCGGAAGATATCGGACGGGAACGGGCCCACGTCCTTTTTGTATGGCGAGATTTTGCCAGTCATGCCCAGCGTCAACAAGGTGCGACCATGGTAGCCACCGGTAAACGCGATCACGCCCGGACGTCCCGTGGCGGCGCGGGCGATCTTGACTGCATTTTCCACAGCCTCGGCACCTGTCGTGACAAGCAGCGACTTTTTGGCGTGATCCCCGGGTGCCAGCGCGTTCAGCTTTTCGGCGAGCGCGACATAGGGCTCGTAGGGGACAACTTGGAAGCTGGTGTGGGTGTAGTGGTCCTCTTGTGCCTTTGCCGCAGCAATAACCTTCGGGTGACGGTGACCAGTGTTGAGAACTGCAATACCCCCTGCAAAGTCGACAAAGCGATTGCCTTCGACGTCCCAGAGTTCGGCATTTTCGGCATGGCTCGCGAAGATAGGCGCGGCAGAAGCAACCCCCCGTGCAACAGCGGCTTCGCGCCGGGCCACCAGATCCGCATTGGTCTTGGTGGGCTGTACAGTTTCCGGTACAATCGAAATGCTCGGCTTGACCTTCGCGGCGGTTTTGCGAGACTTCTTTTTTGCTGTATTCGTCATTTCTGGTCGTCCTTGTAAGGCTGAAGGCCATTTCTCTTGGCGGGCCGTATGATCAAGTGTTTAAAATTCTCAGTAATGCGTTTATTATATGTGTCAATATGCAATCGCACAGTTCAAAGCTTTAGGTCTGAAAATCCGAAATGGTAGCAATCTGCCGTTCGAAAAGTATTTCGATGAGCTGGATCTTGGATTAGGGGTTGTTCTTACGAACAAAAACGGCAAAAGGCGCCACGCGTGGATATTGGAAAAAGACTTCAAGCACTCCGAAAGGCACGTGGTCTGTCACAGCGTGAACTTGCCTATCGTGCAGGCTTGACGAACGGAACGATCTCGCTGATCGAGCAAAATAAGACCAGTCCTTCGGTCGCTTCGCTCAAGAGCCTTCTAGACGCAATTCCTATGAGTATTGCAGAGTTTTTTGCAAACATTGAACAGGAACAACAGGCTAGCTATTTCTATGCTGCGGATGAGTTCATCGAAATTGCCCCACAATCTGATGGTGCTACCGTATCATTGCGCCAACTCGGACAAGCCAGCCAACATGCGTTGCAACTTCTCGACGAAACTTATCCACCAAATGCCGACACCGGGCCCGAGCCGCTGTCCCATATTGGTGAAGAAGCGGGGATCGTGATCCAAGGCGAAATTGAGATCACGGTGGCGGATCAAGTTAAGGTGCTCCGAGTTGGCGAAGGGTACCTCTTTGACAGCCAATTACCCCACCGGTTCCGCAACGTAAGCGATTCCACGTGCCGGATTATCAGCGCCTGCACGCCACCGACCTTTTAGCGTCGAAGCCCCGACAGTTCAGCTGCTTTGGGCCGACTACTACGGTATTGTCACACGAATTGTTTCGGTTGGAGTCGGCAACATTCTTGCGTAACGAATAAGTAGAAGTCCTATTTCAACCATTGAGCTGCACCGGCCCTTCCGACCCGAAAGCCAACTCTGCTGGTGGTGAAGTGGTCACGTCTGAAGGGGCGTCATTCCTATTAGTGGTCATCGGCTGCGACGCAGAAAATCTGACACTTCGGGCTCGAAGCAGACATTCACGGCAACAGCCTAAACCGTCAGTCCCCGACGCCCCGCCAAATCGGTAAAATACTGCCACGCCACACGGCCAGAGCGGCCACCGCGGGTTTGTTGCCACTCGATGGCTTCGGCGCGCAGAGCGTCATCGTCGATCTGCACGTCATGCGCCGCGCAATAGCCGCGGATCATGTCGAGGTATTCGTCTTGCGTGCAGGGATGGAAGCCCAGCCACAGCCCGAAGCGGTCGGACAGGGATACCTTCTCCTCGGTCGCCTCGGAGGGGTTGATCGCCCCGCCCCGCTCGTTCTCGATCATGTCGCGCGGCATCAGATGACGGCGGTTCGAGGTGGCGTAGAAAATCACGTTCTCGGGGCGGCCTTCGATACCGCCATCCAGCACCGCTTTCAGCGATTTGTAATGCTGGTCGTCATGACTGAAGCTCAGGTCGTCACAATAGAGCACGAAACGATTGTCCGACGCGCGCAGCAGGTTCAGCAATCGCCCGATGGAGGGCAGGTCTTCGCGCTGCACCTCTACCAGTTTCAGCGGCAGGCCAGCGGCCACGATGTCGTCATGCACCGCCTTCACCAGCGAGGATTTCCCCATCCCGCGCGACCCCCAAAGCAGCGCGTTGTTGGCGGCAAACCCGTGGGCGAATTGCAGGGTGTTGGCGTGCAGTGTGTCACGGGCGCGCTCGATCCCGATCAGCAGATCAAGGGCGACGCCGTTAACGCTGTGCACAGGCACAAGATGGTCGGGCTCGACATGCCACAGAAAGGCGGATGCACCGTCAAAATCGGGGGCATTTGCGGGCGGCGGCGACATGCGCTCCAACGCTTGCGCAATACGGTCCATCGGGTCGTCGATCATGCCGCTCACGTTACGGGCCGCGATCTTCTGGATGACTCTCACCACCATCGGCATCCGCCTCGGCGTCGAGATCGTCGTCGTCGTCCCAAAGCCCCTGTTCACGCAGCTTGACCTCACGGTCCTTCTCGACGCGGGCAACAAGGAAGATGGAGATTTCGTAAAGGCCGTAGACCACCACGAACAGGATCAGTTGGGTCGTCACGTCCGGTGGCGTCACCAAAGCGGCCACAACCAGAATGCCGACAACGGCATATTTGCGCGTGCTGCGCAGCCCGTCAGCGGTGGCGAGACCCGCCTTGCCCATCAGTGTCAGCAACACGGGAAGCTGGAAGCACAAACCAAAGGCGACGATCATTTTCAGCGTGATATCAAGGCTTTCGTTGACCTTACCGTTAAAGACGATGTCGATACCGGTCTCTCTGGTGGCCTCGGCCAATTCTCCTGACGCGACCATTGCTGCGAAGAAGGAGGGCAGATCCGCAAAGCCCAGAAAGAACTGCATTGCCAGCGGAACCACGATGTAATGCGCGAAAGCCGCCCCCAGCGTGAACAGCAACGGCGACGCGACGAGGAAGGGCAGGAAGGCGTTCTTTTCGTTCTTGTAGAGACCCGGCGCCACGAAGCGCCAGAGCTGGTAGCCGATGACCGGAAAGGCCACGAACAGCCCGCCGACCATGGAAATGCGGATCAGCGTGAAGAAGTATTCCTGTGGTGCTGTGTATTGCATCACAGGGTTGGGATTGCCGAGCGAGCGCATGGTGTTCTCGATCGGAACCAGCAGGAAATCAAGAATGGCGCCGCCGAATGTGAAACAGATGATCATGCCGACGATAAACGCCATCGCCGCGCGGATCACGCGGGTGCGCAGCTCGGCCAGATGCTCGATCAACGGGGCGGAGCTGTCTTCGATATCGCTCTCGGCGCTCATGTGTCGGCTTTCTTGGCTTTAGGCTTGGGCTTGGCTGTGGGCTTCGCCTTCGGCTTGGCGGCAGCTTTCGGTTTTGCAGCCGCTTTAGGTTTTGCAGCTGCTTTCGGCTTGGCGGCTGGCTTGGGCTTCGCAGTGGCTTTGGGTTTGGCTGCTGCTTTCGCCTTCGCCGCTGGTTTAGGCTTTGTGGCTTCGGCTTTTGCTTCTGCCTCTTTCGCCAAACGCGTTTCGGCGGCCTTCGCAGTCGAGGCTTTGATCTTTTCGGCAGCCTCGGCGCGTTCTTTGGCCAGCTTCTTGGTCTCGGAGCCGTCAGGGAATTTGTCAAAATTGGTCGCTTCGCGGATTTTGTCGAGCCCCATCTTCTTGGGGTTTGCCGCCGCTTTCACGGTCTCCGCCACGTCCTTGACGCCCGCCTCGTCGGCGGCATCTTCCATGGCACGGCTGAACTCGCGGGCCATGCGCTTTGCCTTAGCCGTAAATTGCCCCAGCGTACGGAACATGCCAGGCAGGTCCTTGGGGCCCACCACGATCAGGGCCACGAGCCCGATCACCAACAGCTCGGTCATGCCGATGTCAAACATGGCCTGTGCCCCTGTTCCGCATTCCCAACCTGCTCACGAAGATCAGGCTTTGTCTTTTTCGTCTTCAGGTGTGACGTCTTTGACGGCCACGTCGGCGTCGTCCAGCTCTTTGGTGCTGTCATCGACACCCTTTTTGAAAGCGGTGATGCCTTTGCCGACTTCGCCCATCAGGCCCGAGATTTTGCCACGGCCAAAAAGCACAAGCACAACGACGGCGATGAGCAGCAGGCCCGGCAGTCCGATATTGTTCAACATGATTAGGTCTCCCTTGGTCGCACCCGAAAGCTGGGCGCGGATGAGTGTGTCTGCTCTCTATCTAGGGGCTCGAAGGGGTGGGGAAAAGGCGCAAAACGCCGCTGGTGCAGGGAAATCCGCATGAAATGTCACATGGCAGTGCTTGCAGGAAGTCTCCTGACAGGTTTATGTCAGTTGTGGGGTGCCACAAAGCTCATATGGAAACAGAATCACTTCAGGAGCTACCCAATGACCAATACCGCCCAACCTCAGGTCGCCGAAATCGTTACCTTCTCGCTTAAAGATGGCACAGATGAAGCCGCTTTTCTCCAGACCTTGCGCACCACCCAAACCTGGGTGGATGGGATGCCCGGTTTTTTGGGACGTCAAGTGACGCGCGGCCCCGACGGGCGCTGGACCGATCACATCTTATGGACCGATGCGACTTGTGCGAAGGCCGCACAAGACAGTTTCGGCCAACAAGACTTCGCGCCTGATATGGGCGAGGCCTTGAACCATGAAACCGTAGAAATGCGCCATGAGACTGTGTTCATGGCCGCCCCATAATGCACAGATGAGACGCACCGACCGCCTTTTCGATCTAATCCTGCTTCTCAGGGATGGTCGCCTGCACCGCGCCGAGGATTTGGCGCGGTCGCTGGAGGTGTCGGTGCGCACGATCTACCGCGACATGGAAACCTTGCAGCTGTCCGGCGTTCCGGTCGAAGGGGAGCGGGGTATGGGCTACATGATGACCGCCCCGATCACGCTGCCCCCGTTGAACCTGACACTGGTCGAATTGGAGGCGCTGCATCTTGGCATGGCCATCGTCGGCGAGGTCGCGGACGAGGAGCTGCAAAAGGCGGCGCAGTCTCTCTCTGCCAAGATCGACGCGGTTCTGCCCGAGGACCGCACCACCCCACCAACCGGTTGGGGCTTCGCGGTCTACCCGTTCAAGGATGCTGCGAGCGGGTTCCGGTTCATGCCGCAACTTCGCACCGCCATCCGGACACGACAGAAGCTCAGCATCACCTATGCCACCGCCGACGGCGCCCCGAGCGAGCGTGTCATCCGCCCGTTGCAAATGGAGTACTGGGGTCGGGTCTGGACCGTGTCCGCATGGTGCGAATTGCGCAGCGACTTTCGCGTGTTCCGCGCCGACCGCATACGTGCGCTGAAGCCCATGGCCGAACTGTTCGTCGAGGAGCAAGGCAAGTCGCTGGCCGACTTCGTGGCCCAGCAAAAAGCCAACTGCTAGACGCGCTGGAAGCGCGAAATCATCCGGTAGTC
The DNA here is from genome assembly GCF_004365635.1 of Litoreibacter halocynthiae. Classification (GTDB taxonomy): domain Bacteria; phylum Pseudomonadota; class Alphaproteobacteria; order Rhodobacterales; family Rhodobacteraceae; genus Litoreibacter; species Litoreibacter halocynthiae. The sequence continues at coordinate 154,694 of NZ_SOBH01000002.1, forward strand.
CTTCGACGGCCCGACAACCCGCCAGATCGATTCCCACTGAGGCCAGCGGCTGAAATCGTAACTCACATGGTAGAAATCCGGATCACAGTGGTGGTCATCATCCGGCATCAGGCGATCCAGTTCGATCAAATGGAAAGGCCGCCCGTCTTCAAACTCGACGGCGATCTTGCCCGCGTGCTCCCCTTCAAAACCGCGCCAGATATAGCGGCGGGTGGCGAGCATTGCGGCTTGCTGGCCGTAGACCAACTCCCCCTCCTCCGCGTAGAGCAACTCCAACGGCCCCACGCGGGTGAAGTTGGCGGTGCCGGATAAACGACCCTCAATGTCATTGCGGCGATCTTCGATAATGCGCGCCAGCTGCCAATCACCTTCGAATTGATCCAAGCTTATATGCATCCGGTCCTCTTACTGTGCATCGACACCGATCGTCCCTGCCCCACTGTCGCCGACAAACTTTAAGGCCCCGTTATCCGCGTGCCGTTCCATAGTAAAGCACGCCACCCGTCGGCAGGTGACCACTGGCTGCAATATTTGTCGCCTTCAACGCGCCAATCCCCCCGATTGCCGCGCCCGTTTGTGTAGCGTGTCCGAGTAGAGGCGTAGAAATGCCGGCTCGCTTTGTCATAGATCAAGCCGCGATCCCGCAGCGCATTCTCACTCTTGGCGCCGGTCATCGGGTCCCAACCCGTATCTGTCCAACAGGACAAGCATATCACAATTGTTGCCGCGAGGGCAGCGACGCGCTGTCTCATGGGCGCTATCTGCGGTTGTTCCTTATGGGGCGGCAGTCTAAGACCCCCTCACCTGCCACATAAACTATGAGAGCGCTTGAAATGATCCCTCGCTATTCCCGCCCCGAGATGGTTGCCATCTGGTCCCCCGAGACCAAATTCCGCATCTGGTACGAGATCGAGGCCCATGCCTGCGACGCGATGGCCGATCTGGGCGTGATCCCGCGCGAGAACGCTGATGCGGTCTGGAAAGCCAAAGATGTGGAATTCGACGTGGCCCGCATCGACGAAATCGAGGCCGTCACCAAGCATGACGTCATCGCCTTCCTGACCCATCTGGCAGAGCATGTAGGGTCTGACGAAGCCCGCTTCGTGCATCAGGGCATGACCTCTTCCGACGTGCTTGATACCTGCTTCAACGTCCAGCTTGTGCGCGCCGCCGATATCCTGATCGCCGATGTGGAAGGCCTGCTCGCTGCCTTGAAACGCCGCGCGCTAGAGCACAAAGACACCCTGCGCGTTGGCAGATCGCACGGCATCCACGCCGAGCCCACCACGATGGGCCTGACCTTCGCGCGCTTCTATGCCGAGATGGACCGCAACCTGACCCGCCTGCGCACCGCCCGTGACGAGATTTCCACCGGTGCCATTTCCGGTGCAATCGGCACCTTCGCCAATGTCGACCCCGCCGTGGAGGCCCATGTCTGCGAGAAGCTGGGCCTGACGCCTGAACCCATCTCCACCCAAGTCATCCCCCGCGACCGCCACGCCGCCTTCTTCGCGGCCCTTGGGGTTGTTGCCTCCTCGATTGAGAACATCGCGACGGAAATCCGTCATATGCAACGCACCGAGGTTCTGGAAGGCGCGGAGTTCTTCTCCATGGGCCAGAAAGGCTCCTCGGCTATGCCGCATAAGAAGAACCCGATCCTGACGGAAAACCTCACGGGTCTGGCGCGCACCGTTCGCATGGCCGTCGTCCCCGCGATGGAAAACGTGGCGCTTTGGCACGAACGTGACATCTCCCACTCCTCGGTGGAACGCATGATCGGCCCTGACACGACAATCACATTGGATTTCGCCCTCGCGCGGCTGACGGGTGTGATCGACAAGATGCTGATCTTCCCCGACAACATGCTCGACAACATGAACAAGTTTCCCGGTCTGGTGATGTCCCAACGTGTGTTGCTCGCTCTTACGCAAGCTGGTGTCAGCCGCGAAGATGCCTACGCGATGGTGCAACGCAACGCCCTGAAAGTTTGGGAGCATCGCACTGATTTCAAAGAGGAATTGCTGGCAGACGAAGACGTCGTGGCAGCCCTCGGCGCCGATGCAATCGAAGAGAAATTCGACATGGGCTACCACACGAAGCATGTCGACACGATCTTCAAACGCGTGTTCGGCTAAGGCCGCCACGACAATACTCTGCCCAAAACGCCCGCCATCTGCGCGGGCGTTTTGATTTTTTACAACCTCGTGCTATCTTTCCTGTCACACACCAACAGGAGAGACTCTCAGATGAAGACCAAAACGCTCTTGGCCGCTCTGGCCCTCACCCTGACACCCGCACTCGCCTCGGCAGAGTGCGCCTTTGGTCAGCACAAGCAGGCTGCGTCGTGCCAAGCGGGGTCCACATGGGACGCTGAAACAGGCACCTGCGTGGCTCAGCCAACCGGCTAAAACACTGCAATCTAAAGGCGGCGCGGCTCATTCCGCGCCGCTTTTGCTGCATTTGGCTAAAACCCCTCCTATCTCCCCCCGCTCTCCTCACAATCCGTTAACGCCTGCTTGGTCTACTGCGCGGTGCGAGAATACAATTGGGGACGGGACATGCCATGGATTTGGTAGCACAACCGCGTGCGGGCGCGGGATTTGGCATTGGTGGCAAGGTTGCCACCACGGCTTTTGCATTTGACGGGTCAGACAAGCCACTGCACCTCAGCGGCGCGCAAAAAGCGGCGGTGATCGTGCAAATGATCCTGCACGCGGGCGGAGCGATCCCGCTCTCGGTGATGTCCGAGGCCACGCAGGTGCATCTGGCCCGCGTCTATGCCTCCATGGGCCCGATCAACAAGGCGACAGTGGCCTCGGTGCTGGCGGAATTTGCCGAGCATCTGGACGCGCATGGTCTCAGCTTTCCCGTCGACACCTCCGCCGCGCTGGATGCGCTGGAAGGCAATCTCAGCGACAGCCTGTTGGCGCGCATGCGCCAGATCCATAGCCCGACCCTGCCCAAGAACACATGGGAGATGATTGCCGAGATTCCACCCGAGGAACTGGCCAAACGTATCACCACGGAAAGCCCGCGGGTGGCCGCGATCATCATGTCCAAGTTGCCGCCCGCCGCCTCCACCAATGTGATGGATTTGCTTGACATTGAAACGGCAAACGCCGTGACATTCGCGATCTCGGAAACAGGGGCGGTTCAATCTGAAACCGTTGATATTGTTGCGCAAACCATTCTTCAAAGCGGTGATGCCGGCACTGAAAGCGGAGCATTCACAGCCAAGCCTGTGGCCCGCGCGGCTTCCCTGCTCAACGCGGCAGGCGCCACCCAGCGCGACGCGGTGCTTGATGCATTGGACACACTCGACGCCGTATTCGCCGCGCAGGTGCGCAAGGCGATCTTCACCTTCGCCGACATTCTGACACGGTTGCAGCCGACGGATGTGCCAGCTCTTATCCGCGTCCTGCCGGGCGACGAGTTGAACGCAGCCTTGAAAGCCGGATCGGAAGAACACGGAGACGTCGTCGATTTCATTCTGGAAAATCTGTCCAAACGCATGGCCGACGCCATCCGCGAAGAGCTGGGCGAGATATCCCAGCTGACCGGCAAAGCCGCAGAGGCGGCGATGGGCAAGCTGACCGCTGCGATACGACAGCTGGAGGAATCGGGCGATATAACCCTGATCGCTATCGAAGACGACGCCTAGCGGAGTTCCAGCAGTTCGATCCGGTTTCCGAAAGGGTCATTCACATAGACGCGCCTGATGTCCGGCAAATCCGTGTCGGTGCGTGGCTCTACCCCGTGCGCCTTCAAATGCCGGATGGCTGCATCCAACGACGTGACCTGAAATCCGGGATGCGCTTTCTTGGCTGGTGCAAATGGCGTCTCGACGCCTAGATGCACCCGCACCGATCCCGCCTCGAACCAGACACCACCACGCCCTTGCAACGCCGCGGGCTTGGGAGTTTCAGTGAAGAGCAAAACACCGCAGTAGAACTTCCGCGCGTCGTCTTCGCCTCCGGCGGGCATCGCCAATTGTATATGGTGTAGCGCGTCAATCATCGCGCCCCCTTTTCCGGTCCACAATTGCGAAAAGGGCGGACCCTTACAGGCCCGCCCCAATCTTTAATACTCAAACCCGGCACGCCGGATCAATGCGTAACCGCACCGGATCCTTCGCCACCTTTGGCAGCCAGTGCCGCCGCCGCCGCTTCTTCCGCAGCCTCGTCCCATTCGATGGACTCAGGCTCGGACACAAGCGCCAGTTTCAGCACTTCCGAGACATGGCTGACCGGAATGATGTCCAGACCCGCTTTCACGTTGTCCGGAATTTCGGGCAGGTCTTTCTCGTTCTCTTTCGGGATCAGAACGGTTTTGATACCGCCCCGCAGCGCCGCCAACAGCTTTTCTTTCAAGCCGCCGATAGGCATCGCATTGCCGCGCAAGGATACCTCGCCCGTCATAGCGATATCCTTGCGCACCGGAATCTGCGTCAGCACCGATACGATCGACGTCACCATCGCCAAACCGGCCGACGGGCCATCCTTCGGGGTCGCCCCGTCCGGCACGTGCACGTGGATATCAATTTTGTCGAAGGTAGGTGGTTTCACACCAATCTTCGGCGAGACGGAGCGCACATAAGATGACGCCGCATCAATCGATTCCTTCATCACGTCGCCCAGCTTACCGGTGGTTTTCATCCGGCCTTTGCCCGGCAGGCGCAGCGCCTCGATGGACAGTAATTCACCGCCGACTGAGGTATACGCCAAGCCCGTCACAACACCGATCTGGTCGTCCTGTTCGGCCAACCCGTAGCGATATTTCTTGACGCCAAGATAGTCGTCCAGATTGTCCGGCGTGATCTTAACCGAAGTCTTATCTTTACGGACGATTTGGGTCACGGCTTTGCGCGCCAGCTTGCCGATTTCACGCTCCAGATTCCGCACGCCCGCCTCACGGGTATAGGTGCGGATCATTTCCATCAGCGCCTCGTCGGTCAGCTCGAACTCGCCTTTTTTCAGGCCGTGATTCTTGATCTGCTTGGCGATCAGGTGCTGCTTGGCAATCTCGGATTTTTCGTCCTCGGTGTAACCCGCCAGCGGGATGATCTCCATGCGGTCCAGAAGTGGCCCAGGCATGTTGTAGCTGTTCGCTGTGGTCAAAAACATCACGTTCGACAGATCATATTCCACCTCAAGGTAGTGGTCGATGAACGTGCTGTTTTGCTCCGGATCAAGCACCTCAAGCATGGCCGACGCAGGGTCGCCACGGAAGTCCTGCCCCATCTTGTCGATTTCATCGAGCAAGATCAGTGGGTTGGTCGTTTTTGCCTTTTTCAGCGCCTGAATGATCTTACCGGGCATAGAACCGATGTAAGTCCGGCGGTGACCGCGAATTTCAGATTCGTCGCGCACACCCCCAAGGGAGATACGGATGAACTCGCGCCCCGTCGCCTTGGCCACGGATTTCCCAAGCGAGGTTTTACCCACGCCGGGAGGGCCCACAAGGCACATGATCGGGCCTTTGAGCTTCTTGGAGCGTTGTTGCACGGCCAAGTATTCGACGATGCGTTCTTTAACCTTTTCAAGACCATAGTGGTCGTCATCCAGCACTTTCTGGGCTTTGACCAAGTCCTTCTTGGTGCGCGAGTTCACGCCCCACGGAATCGCCAGAATCCAGTCCAGATAGTTGCGCACGACGGTGGCTTCCGCAGACATCGGGCTCATGTTCTTGAGCTTTTTCAGTTCCGCATCGACCTTTTCCTTGGCCTCTTTGGACAGCTTGGTCTTGGCGATTTTCGCTTCCAGCTCGGCCACTTCGTTCTGGCCTTCCTCGCCGTCGCCCAGCTCCTTCTGAATGGCTTTCATTTGCTCATTCAGATAATATTCACGCTGGGTGCGCTCCATCTGGTTCTTGACGCGGGATTTGATCTTTTTCTCGACCTGAAGCACGGACATTTCACCCTGCATCAGCCCGTAGACCTTCTCCAGACGCTCGGCCACGGACAGCGTTTCCAGCAGCTCTTGTTTCTGGTGCACTTCGACGCCCAAATGCCCGCCCACAAGGTCGGCGAGCTTCTCGGGAGCTTCGGATTCCGCAACCGAGGCCAGGGCCTCTTCGGGGATGTTTTTCTTCACTTTGGCGTAGCGGTCGAACTCTTCACCGACCGATTTGACCAGCGCGTAAATCGTTGTCTCGTCGCCCAGAGTTTCTTCCAACTCCACGGCTTTCGCTTCGAAAAAGCTATCATTTTCAACGTACTCGACAATTTTCACACGCGAGCGGCCTTCGACCAGTACCTTTACGGTACCGTCGGGCAGCTTCAGCAATTGCAGCACATTTGCCAGCACGCCAACTTCATAGATTCCGTCAGAGGACGGATCATCCTCGGCAGGGTCCATCTGGCTCGACAGCAAGATTTGCTTGTCGTCCTTCATCACCTCTTCCAAGGCGCGCACGGACTTATCGCGACCCACGAACAGCGGCACGATCATATGCGGGAACACCACGATATCGCGCAGCGGCAAGACGGGGTAGGACAAGGTTGTTTGCTCGGTCATCTTTTTTCCTTTTTGGCAAGATCGCCAAGGTCCCGCTGAGGCAGCAACCATTGGGCAATCTCCGGTATCGGACTCAAAGGTGGGGACCACCCGCACCTCTTTCAACCATCCACCGAATTGGTTGACGCCAGTGTGACCGCGCAAAGCGCCGGATACAAGCGGATCACAGGGTAAATTTCGTCCAAATTCACCCTAGATGAGACATTGGAAACGCCAATTCCAGCCTCACTCATGCCCAATTGCTTGGCTAGCTAAAGGTATAACAAGTGAAACAAACCTACAGGCACATCTGAATGCTCACGCTTCTTATACGTCATTATCGCCGCTTCGCCGTATTTTCGGGCGGGTTGGCGTTGTTCTGCGCGGCAGAGCTGGCTGGATCAGGGCTGAACCTTTCCCTGCTCAGCTATGTCGGCACCTTCGTTGTGTCGTTCATACTGTTCTCAATTGTGGCTGTCGGCGTTTACGCCGTCGTTCCGCGCTATCGCGGTCTGCTGGAAATCACCGGAATTGCCGCCTTCGCCACAGCGGCATTATTGTTTTACGCGTCCAAGTACGGCTTTGACGGCCATCTGCACGGCATCGGCGGGATCGTCATCCTTGTCCTGCTCACAGGGCTTTTCTGGGCCGGGCTTCACAGCAAACTATCGCGCAAGATCGGGGCCGAAACGACCTGGCGTGATCGCTATTCCGGCCATGTGCCCTACCCTGCCCGCCTGATCTGGCGTCATGTCATTCCGGGTGCCGCAGAGCCGTCAGACCATTGCACCGGCATGATGGCCCGCTATGACGAAGACGAAGAAGACCCCGACACCGTTCATGTGACCTTCAAAGGCCGCAAGGACCGTGCCGCAAAATACATGCTGACCTTTCTGGAGCGCGACCAGCCATCAGCCTGCCGCTTCTTTTTTCAAGGTACAGAGGCTGACGGCACCGTTGTCGACGGCATCTTCTCGCTGCGGACAACGGTTTTAGAGCGCAACACCTGCTTCCTGTCCTGCGTGGAAGAGCGGTCGGGCCTGAGCATCGGCAGCCTTGTAGAGCGTTGGTTCGACGACTCCCTTGGCTACCAGCACGACAAGCTTCTGGAGATGCTCGACGCGCGGTATGGCGAAACCTACGGCACCCGCAAATCAAGCATGTTGGCGACCGAATAAGCCACCGGTCAAACACATCTGGCGCAAGCGGGCTTAACTGGTCTAGCCTGCGCCTATGATCACCCTGACTTACGACATCGAGGAAGCCGAATTCATGGACGCCGCCGGCGCGCTCTGGTCGTATCGGGGCATCGGTGATCTGGGCAATTGGATACTGGCGGCGATCTCCCTGTTTTCAGGCCTGAGCCTGATTTACTGGGGTCTCGATATCGGCTGGATTTGGGTCGGCACCGCCGCCCTGTTCGTCGTCATAACGCTGCTGCGGAATTTTCTTTGGCGACGCGCCTACCGGCGGATGACGAAATACAGCGCACCGATTACCGCCATCTTTACCCGAGACGAGGTTCAGACCAGCTCTGCCGAAGGCCAGTCCAAGCTGCCTTGGACGGCGTTCAAGAAATACGCCGAAACACCGGACTACTTTTTCCTGCTCATGCCACCACGCGGGCTTTCGATCATCCCCAAGCGCGCGGCCAAGGACGATTGGGAGCTTGAAACCCTGCGCGACATGATCACAGGCAACCTGCCCCGCGCCAAAATGCGCTGGACGTAAACCCTATAGCGGCTCGATATCCCCAAGCGCACGGGTCTCGTGGAAGGTCTTCACGAAGCCGGCCAAATCACCCGCAGCAATCGCAGCGCGCAGCCCCGCCATCAACTCCTGATAATAGTGCAGGTTGTGCCACGTCACGAGCATTGACGAGATCATCTCCTGCGCACGGAACACATGGCTCAGATAGGCCCGCGAATACTGCGTGCAACACGGGCAGGTGCAATCTTCGTCCAGCGGCCTCGGGTCATCCATGTGACGCGCATTCTTGACGTTGACCACGCCGCGGCGCGTAAAGGCCTGCCCCGTGCGACCGGACCGTGACGGCAGGACGCAATCGAACATGTCGATGCCCCGCTCTACTGCGCCCACGATGTCGTCAGGCTTGCCCACGCCCATCAGATAGCGCGGCTTGTCTTGCGGCAACTGCTCCGGCGCGTAGTCGAGACAGCCGAACATCGCCTCCTGCCCCTCACCCACGGCAAGGCCGCCAACCGCGTAGCCGTCAAAGCCGATCTTGGTTAACGCCGCAGAACTTTCAGCGCGCATGTCCTGCTCCAACCCGCCTTGCTGGATGCCGAACAACGCGTGGCCGGGGCGGTCGCCAAACGCCTCACGCGATCGTGCGGCCCAGCGCATCGACAATTGCATGCTTTCGTTGATCCGCGCCCGATCTGCAGGCAACGCGGGGCATTCGTCAAAGCACATCACAATATCAGAGCCGAGCAGCTTCTGGATTTCCATCGACCGTTCGGGGGACAGCATATGCTTGGAGCCGTCGATATGCGATTTGAACGTCACGCCTTCCTCGGTCAGCTTGCGCAACTCGGCAAGGCTCATCACCTGAAACCCGCCGCTATCGGTCAGGATCGGGCGGTCCCAGTTCATGAATTTGTGCAGGCCACCAAGCTTGGCAATCCGCTCCGCCGTCGGGCGCAGCATCAAATGATAGGTGTTGCCCAGCAGGATATCGGCCCCCGTGGCGCGCACACTTTCTGGCATCATCGCCTTAACTGTTGCGGCTGTCCCCACCGGCATGAAGGCCGGCGTGCGGATGTCGCCACGCGGGGTGGAAATGATGCCCGTGCGGGCCTTGCCGTCAGTGGCGTGAATGTCAAACTGAAATCTCTGTGTCATGGCTGTCGCTTTAGGGCTAAAAGTGAACTCTGCGCAAGGGAGAGGCCCCAATATGAACGACGATTCAATTCTAAAACTCGGCTGGGAAGAATGGCTGAGCCTGCCGGACCTGTCCTTGCCAACCATCAAGGCAAAGATCGACACCGGTGCCAAAACCTCGGCGCTGCACGCGTTTGATATCGAGCCTTTCGGCTCTGCCTCGCGTCCCAAAGTGCGCTTTGCCATTCACCCGATTCCGGGCAACGAGTCGCTGACGATCCCCTGCTCTGCTCCGATCATCGACCGTCGTGACGTCATCTCGTCAAACGGCGAATCGGAAATGCGCTATGTGATCGAAACCATGCTGTCGGTCGGCGGTCAAAGCTGGCCCATCGAGGTGACGCTGACCAATCGCGGTTCCATGGCTTATCGCATGTTGCTGGGCCGTCAGGCCTTGCGCGAAAACACCGTTGTTGCCCCGTCCGAACGGTTCTGCCAGCCGGACCTCAGCTATGACGTCTACACCGCCTCCAAGCTGCGCACGGCCACCAAGGCGCGCGCGTTACGGATCGCGGTGCTATCACGCGAGCCGGGCAGCTATTCCACCGCCAAGCTGGTCAGCGAGGGCGAAGCACGCGGCCATGTGGTCGAAGTTATCGACACAACCCGCTGCTATATGGCGATCAACGCCAAAGCCCCCGAGGTCTATTATGATGGTAAGCGCCTGCCCCGTTTCGACGCGGTGATCCCGAGGATCGGTGCGTCGATCACCACCTATGGCTGCTCCGTGCTGCGCCAGTTCGAGACCCTCGGCACGTATTGCGTCAACGGCTCGGCCGGGATTGCCGCTTCGCGCGACAAGTTGCACGCGCATCAGGTGCTGGCCCGCCACCGCATCGGCATGCCGATGACCGCCTTCGCCGCATCCCCCAAGGACACCAAGAACCTGATGGATCTGGTCGGGACAGCCCCGATGATCGTGAAACTACTGGAATCCACCCAAGGCAAGGGTGTGGTGCTGGCCGAAACCAAAAAGGCTGCCGAATCCGTCATCGACGCGTTCCGTGGCCTCAAGGCCAGCTTCCTCGTGCAGGATTTCGTGAAGGAATCAGCGGGCGAAGACATTCGCTGTCTGGTGATTGGCGGCAAGGTTGTGGCGTCCATGAAGCGCAGCTCCGGCGGGGATGACTTCCGCTCCAACCTTCATCGCGGCGGTACTGCCGTGGTCACCCGCATCTCCAAGACCGAGCGCGACATGGCCACCCGTGCGGCCAAAGCGTTCAAGCTTGGCGCGGCAGGCGTTGATTTGCTGCGCTCCTCCGAAGGCCCGAAAATTCTGGAGGTCAATTCTTCCCCCGGACTGGAAGGCATCGAAAAAGCCACCGGCAAGAACATCGCAGGGCTGCTGATGGACCAGATCGAAATGCGCGTGCGCCCCGCTCCGTTGAAGAAGGCACCAAAGAAAACACCATGAACCGGCGCGCGCTCCTCCTCGGCCTGCTGGCCACCACGGCGCGACCTGCTTTCGGGCAGTCCGCGCGCTACGAGTTGGAGAACTCCCTGACCGAGCGCGCCAAATGGCGCAGCTTCGGCAACAAGGATTGGATCACCGGTGACCCGATCGAGCGCGCCCGATCAGGCCGCGCCCGCATCACAACCTACGAGCTGACGCATGTGGGCGGCAGCACTCCGGTGGCGCGTTTGAAATCGCTGATTGCCTTGGCCGAGGCTGGCCCGAAAGGCTATGACGCCGTGCATGTTGGTGCATCCGTTAAACCGCCGAAGCGACCTACTCAGATGAGCCTCGGCCAAATCCTCGCATGGATCAAACGCACCCCCGGCCAGCCCCACGCCATCGGGCGCTATCAGTTCATTCCATCCACCTTGCGGGTCCTGATCGCGCGTGCGGGGCTGTCCACCAAGGCCCGTTTTTCACCGCAGGTTCAGGATCAACTGGCGGATTTGTTGCTAGCCGATGCGGGGCTTGCCAAGTTTCAAGCTGGCCGCATGTCGCGCAAACGCTTTATGAACAATCTAGCGCGAATATGGGCCGGACTGCCGACCTCGTCGGGCAAAAGCTACTATGACGGCTACGCAGGCAACCGCGCCACCCTGACCCGCGCCTATTTCGACGCGAGAATGCGTGAGTTCTTTCCAAAAGCTTAACGCGGCTGCTAGCCAATGCACGGCCCCTCACACGGGGGCGTGACAAATTGGTGCTGGTGCAGCACTGGACGATGCCCAAGCTAATCCTTATATCTTTACTCAACTATCCCTGATGGATGTAAGAAATGAACCAGCCAACAGAACAACTCGAAGGCGCGCCGCTGATCAAGCCGTCCTCCACCGACCATCCGCTCTACGACAATATCGTGGAGGCGTGTCGCTCGGTCTATGACCCTGAAATTCCAGTCAATATCTACGATCTGGGACTGGTCTATACCATCGAGATCAGCGCCGAGAACGAGGTGTCGATCATCATGACCCTGACCGCCCCCGGCTGTCCCGTCGCAGGCGAAATGCCCGGCTGGCTCGCTGAAGCGGTGGAGCCCCTTGCGGGCGTGAAACAGGTCGATGTGGACATCACGTGGGATCCGCCTTGGGGCATGGAAATGATGTCCGACGAGGCGCGTCTGGAACTGGGGTTTATGTGATGTTTTCCATCCCCGGCAAACAAGCGGTTTCCATTACCGATCGGGCCGCTGCCCAGATCGCCAAACTGATGGCGCGCGACGGGCATAAGGCGTTGAAAATAGGCGTAAAAAAGGGTGGCTGCGCAGGCATGGAGTACACCATGGACTACGTGGATGAAGTCGCGCCCAACGACGAAGTGGTCGAGCAAAACGGCGCCCGCGTGATCATCGCACCCATGGCGCAGATGTTCCTGTTCGGCACCCAGATCGACTATGAAACCAGCCTGTTGGAAAGCGGGTTCAAGTTCATCAACCCCAATGTCTCCGAGGCCTGCGGATGTGGCGAGTCGATCAAGTTCGACGAAAGCCTCTTCGCCAAGGAATGAGCGTAGGCGAAGCGGATATCGCCTTCGCACGCGAGCTCTTCGCCGCCATCCCCGCCATATCGACCCGCAAAATGATGGGTGGACTCTGCCTCTATTCGGACGGGCAAATTTTTGCCCTTCTGCATTCCGACGGTCAGATATTCCTCAAGGCGCAGGGCGACTTTATCCCCGAAATTGAAGCGCTTGGCGGAACACGCTGGACCTACACGCGCAAGGACGGCAAAGTGACGGGTATGCCCTACTGGTCGCTGCCCGACCAGTTTCTCGACGACCCGTCCGAGGCCAGCGCCCTTGCTGCCCGTGCTTTGGAACATCTCTGAAGGACACCGCTCATGCGCCGCAAACTCGCCGCTGGAAACTGGAAAATGAACGGCTTGTCGGCCGAATTGGCCGAGGTTGAAGCGCTGTGCGCGGCCCACCCTGATCCAAAGGTCGATCTGTTAATCGCACCCCCTGCGACGTTGATCTCGTCCATGGTCGTCACCGCTTCGGATCACCGCATTGCGGTCGCAGGCCAAGACTGCCACGTGAAAGAAAGCGGCGCGCATACCGGTGACATCTCGGCCCAGATGCTGAAAGACGCCGGCGCGTCCCATGTCATCCTTGGCCATTCCGAGCGCCGCGAAAATCACAACGAAAGCGACGACGACGTGCGCAGCAAAGCCCGCGCCGCACTGGCTGCTGGTCTGAAGATCATCATATGCATCGGCGAAAGCTTGGAAGAACGCGAAGCCGCGAACACGCTCGACATCATTGCGGGCCAACTCGCGGGCTCTCTGCCCGACATCCTGACTGGCGAAAATACCATCATCGCCTATGAACCCATCTGGGCCATCGGCACAGGCAAGGTACCGACGCTGGGTCAGATCGGCGAGGTCCACGACTTTATCCGCACCAAGCTGGAAGCCCGTTTTGGCGAGGGCGTGGGCCGTTCCATCCGGCTGCTTTACGGCGGTTCAGTTAAACCAAGCAATGCCTCCGACATCTTTGCGGTGTCCAATGTGGACGGGGCATTGGTCGGCGGAGCTTCCCTGAAGGCAAGCGACTTTTCCGGCATAATCAAAGCCTTGGAAGGCGCCATCTAAATGGAACGCGTCTCGCAGTCGCCCACTGATCCGGCGCTGAACCAGAACCCCTACCCGTTCTATGACCGCATCCGCCCGCTCGGTCTGCTTGTCTGGTGGGAAGACTACAACATGCCTGTCGCCGCCTCACAGCCTGCAGTTTCGGCCTTGTTGCGTGACCGCCGTTTCGGGCGCGAAAATCCGACGCCGCCGATCATTCCCGATCACCAGAAACCGTTCTACGCGATCGAGGCGCATTCCATGCTGGAGCTGGAGCCGCCCCGTCACACCCGTCTGCGCGGCTTGGTCTTGCGGGCGTTCACCTCGCGACGGATCAAGGAACTTGCCCCCGAAATCGAGGCCCTCAGCTACCAGCTGATCGACGCGTTCCCCAATGAGCCTTTCGACCTGCTGACCGGATTTGCACAGCAACTTCCGGTGATTATCATCGCCCGCCTGCTGGGCGTCCCCGAAGAAAAAGCCCCCGATCTGCTGCGCTGGTCCAACGCGATGGTGCGCATGTATATGGCCGCCCGCACCCGCGCCGACGAAGAGGCCGCCGCGCAAGCCGCGCAGGATTTTTCGACCTATCTTGCGGAATATGTCAAAGCTCGTCGTGCAGCCCCTGCCGATGACCTGATCACCCAATTGATCGCCGCAGAAGAGGACGGCGAGCGCCTGACCACCGACGAGTTGATCACAACCTGCATCCTGCTGCTCAACGCAGGTCACGAGGCGACGGTCCACACCCTTGGCAACGGCGTCAAAACTGCGCTTCAAACAGGCCTGCGCCCCGACGATCCCGACCTGTTCGCCGAGGAAGTCCTGCGTTTTGATCCGCCGCTCCATATGTTCACCAGATACGCGATGGAGGATTTGGACGCCTTCGGTCACCACTTCAAAAAGGGCGAGCAAGTCGGGCTTTTGCTGGGGGCCGCCAACCGCGACCCCGAAGTTTACGCAGACCCGAACCGCTTCGATCCCGCCCGCGAACTGCTGCCGCATTCCAGCTTCGGCTCAGGCCTGCATTTCTGTGTCGGTGCTCCATTGGCGCGGTTGGAGCTGTCAATCGCGCTCAAAACTCTGTTTGACCGCTGCCCCGATCTGGCACTGGCGGAGGACCCTGAATACGCCACAAGCTACCATTTCCACGGGCTGACCCGTTTGATGGTGACGCGCTAATCGGCCCTCAAAGCGCCAATCAAAATGTCGCGCCGCGCAGCGGCTCATTTAGGTCAGGCCGGAAAAACAAAGCAGCGTTCGCGGCGCATGGTAAGCCACAAGGTCGTGCCCTCTTTTGGCAGGAACACCGCTGGCACCGTGGCCTTCAGATGCGATCCGTCCGAATCCATGCGGAATTCCACCAAGCTCTCGCGGCCCATGAAACGCGCGCGCTCTACGATGGCGCGCGCGGGCGTGCCGTCTTCGGGTGTCGGATTCGGTCCCTGCCCTTGCCGGTCAAAGTCGATTTTCAGGTGCTGCGGGCGGATCACGATTTCAACCGCGCCGCCATCCGGATGCCCCGGCGTCAGGAATTGACCGAACGGCGTGTCCGTCAACGCGCCATTGGACTGACTACGTATCACATTGATATCGCTAAAGAACGCTGCGGCTTCCTTGTCCACCGGCGCGTTGTAGATATTGTAGGGGTTGCCCTGCTGCACGATCCGCCCGCCACGCATCAGCGCGATCTCGTCAGCCATACGCATCGCCTCATGCGGCTCATGGGTGACCAGCAAAACGGCGGTGCCTTCTTCCTTCAGCACCGACAACGTCTGGTCACGGATACCGTCGCGCAAGCGATCATCAAGGCCCGAGAACGGCTCGTCCATCAGCATGATTTTCGGACGCGGAGCCAGTGCCCGCGCCAAAGCCACGCGCTGCTGTTCGCCGCCAGACAACTCATGCGGGTATTTCGCCTCGAAGCCGTCCAGACCAACGCGGTCCAGCAGTTCCATCACGCGGGTATGCGTCTCGGATTTGCTGCCCGTCAGCCCGAAGGCCACATTCTGCGCGACGCTCAGATGCGGGAACAGCGCGAAATCCTGAAACATCAGCCCGATGGAGCGCCCTTCCGGCGGCACACGTATCCCGTCGCCGCAGATCAGATTGCCGTCGACCCATAGCTCACCGCTGGTCTGACGCTCGACCCCTGCGATGATCCGCAAAGTCGTGGATTTACCGCAGCCCGATGGTCCCAAAAGGCAGGTCACCTGACCCGGTGCCACACTTAGTGACAGGTCGGACACGACCCGTTTTCCTGCAAATTCCTTGCAGATATTTTTCAACTCAAGCCTTGGGGTCACGTCACTTGCCGCCTCTTACCCGATCAAAACAATCGGAAAACTCGGGGGTTTTGGTAACAGCCCCGCCCCTAGTCGGCAACCCTGCGCGCGCCGATCAGCACTGCGGCAAAGCCGACCACCAGCAGGTTCGCGAATACCTCGGACAGCAACCGCAAAGCGATGACGGCGTTGTAGGTACCCGTGCCGCCCTCCCCGAACAGCGCCCCAAGCCAGTCCTGCGCCGAGGTCGCTTCACGGATGCGCAACTGGCCAATGATGTAGCCCCCCGTCAGGAAGGACAGGTAGTAGGCCGCGTAGGCCAGCGTCCCCGCCGCACCGTAGTAGTAGCCAAGGATCGCCGAATTCATCAGCGAGCGGGCGAAAATCCATGTGGTCACTTGGCTCAGCACCCGCGTCCAAAGCCCCAGCGCACGTCCTGCAAGCTGCCCCGCAAAGAACCCTTCGACCTAGGCGCGGCGCGGTGCCATCAGGAACGAGACCACAATAACCGCGCCAAAGGCGGCGATGACATAAAGGCTGAGCATGGGACGGTCCCGTGTTGGCAAACTTGCAGTTCTGCGCACATAACAAAGCCCCGCCCGACGGGCGAGGCTTTAGAACCGTTCCGATAAAAACGTGATGGATCAAAGGGTTGAGTTTACCCCGCCTCCGTCCAGCAAGATGTTCTGCCCGACGATAAACCCGGCATGTTTGGAACACAGGAACGCGCAGGTCGCGCCGAATTCCTCGCGGGTGCCATAGCGGCGGGCGGGTATCGTGGCCTCACGCGCCGCGCGCGCGTCGTCTATGGTGATCCCTTGCTGCGTGCTGACACCCGTGTCCAGCGACACCGCGCGGTCGGTCGCGTGGATGCCCGGCAGCAAGTTGTTCATGGTCACGCCCGAGGGCGCCACCTGCCGCGAAGTTCCCGCGACATAGCCCGTCAGCCCGGCACGGGCGGAGTTCGACAGCCCCAGCACCGCAATCGGCGCTTTCACCGATTGCGAGGTGATGTTGACCACACGACCCCAGCCACGCTCCATCATAGCGGGCACCAGCGCTTTGATCAGCGCTATCGGAGTCAGCATATTGGCATCCAGCGCGGCGATGAAATCTTCACGCTCCCAGTCCGTCCACATGCCCGGAGGCGGCCCGCCTGCGTTGTTCACCAGAATATCCACCTGCCCCGCGGCTTTCAGCACCTTGGCGCGTCCGTCTTCGGTTGTGATGTCAGCCGCGACGGCAACCACCTCGACGCCAAACCGGTCACGTATGGTTTGTGCGGCCTCTTGCAACGGGCCGTCGGTGCGCGCGTTCATCACCAGATCAACGCCTGCTTCCGCCAAAGCCTCGGCGCAGCCAAGGCCCAGCCCCTTGCTCGACGCGCACACCAAGGCGCGTTTCCCTTTGATACCTAGATCCATCTCAACCCCGTTCATTTCATTGTAAAATCTTCGCTCTGTTTAAGGCGTAGCAACTAACGGTCGCCGGGAGAAGAGGCGCGACATGAACTTATCGATTCGCGGCGCGGCTCTGGGTGCGCTCTCCGCCCTAAAGTGCGAGGTAGTCAAAACGCCCATACCGCGGGGATTGTTTCGCTGATCATTCAGTTTTGCGACACATTTAACCAAATTCCCCTGAAAACATTGCAACAGGTCGGGCATACAGGGTAGGTCTTTCCTTACTATGGCGGTGGGGTTCGTCAGGGGATGTCGGCGTGGGGGCGCTCGGTATCGTGATCTGATTAAGCCGTTCACCGCTGTATGTTTAAGAGTGAGCTGCCACATGCAACACCATCTGCCGACCGATTTCGTCGCCAATCATGCCTTTCTGGTTTATCCAGCCGCGGAATTCCGCGTGACCAACGGTGTGAACCATGGCGATCCGGTTGCTGGTATCAGCGACATTTGCCTTGGTGACGGCTACTGCCTGAAGCGCAGCGCGCAAATTTACTCGATGGACCTTTCAGAATGCGTCGGCACCGGCCTGCGCCCTGTTTTTTCTGTTTCCGACGGCAGCCAGATCGAAGTCCCGGGCACGCGGACCCGCATCGCGGCCCGCCTGACCTTCATGACCCAGATCGGGGCCTCCGTGGACGCTTTGGTCATTTCTTGCGACGCGCCTCTGGCACGTAACTACTTTTACCCGCTTGGCCCGATCGAGTCCGGTGTTGAGTACACCCTGATCGCCGTCGAAGACGCACCACGCGAAATCCCGCTCGCCGATCTGACAGGCATGAGCTTTGGACGCGGCACCCGCATCACCATGTCCGACGGCTCTCAACGCCCTGTCGAGCAACTTAAAGCCGGTGATCGCGTTCTCACCCGCGACAATGGCATGCAGGAAGTCCGCTGGGTCGGCTCGCGCACTGTGCAAGGTGCGGGCGAGTTCGCGCCTGTCGTGATCTCGCATGGCGCAATGGGCAATGCCGAGGATATCACCGTCAGCCAGCAACACCGCATGCTGGTCTCTGACTGGCGGGCCGAGGTTATGGTCGGCTCCCGCGATGTGCTGATTTCCGCGATTGATCTGGTCAATGACGACACGATCTTCATCCGCAAAGGCGGCTTCGTCGAATACACGCAGCTGGTCTTCGACCAGCACCAAATTCTCTATGCCGAGGGCGTGCCGACCGAAAGCCTGCACATGTCACGCCAGATCCTCAAAGGTCTGCCCGACGACATCGCAACCGAAGTGCTGCAACTCTTTCCGGACCTGCCTTCGTCCGAGCCAAAATTCAGCCGCGTCCCGCTGGAAAGCAAAGACGCGGCAAACCTGCTGAGGCAAACCGGACGGCTTTAGATTACTCGCCCGCGTAGAAGAACTCTTCGCGCACGATCTTCCCGTCCGCGACGTGATAAACGGCGACTTCTTTCATCACTTCCATCTCGCCGGTTTCCTTGCTCTTTGCATTCATCTCGAAAGTCACCGCAAACCGGTCATCCCCATGCGGGAACGGGTCTGACACTTCGCCCCCCAAAATTTCGTACATGCTGTCGAACCACGCATGTTTGGCCTTAATGCCTTCAACTCCGGTAATTTCACGCCCGTTGCCCATGTCCATGGCTTCCACCGACACGGCATCCTTGGCGTAAAGCTTGTCCAGATTGGCAAGTTCGCGGTTTTCACGGCATCCGGCGACCAACTCGTTGGCAACATCCATCAATTTCATATTCATTCTCCCACATATGTTCTATCTATGTTCTCACTATGGCCGAGTCCCCCGCCCCGATCAAGACAGGCGTTGTGACCGATTGCGGAACCCCGCCGACGCCTCTATATCCCGTCCCATGTTAGACCGCGCACATAACCAGCCAGAACTTCCGCCCGAGATTGCTCGGCGCAGGACCTTCGCCATCATCTCGCACCCTGATGCGGGCAAGACGACGTTGACCGAGAAGTTTCTTCTTTATGGTGGCGCGATCCAGATGGCTGGCCAAGTGCGCGCCAAAGGCGAAGCGCGGCGTACCCGCTCCGACTTCATGCAGATGGAAAAGGATCGCGGGATTTCGGTGTCGGCCTCCGCCATGTCCTTCGACTTCGACGGGCATCGCTTCAACCTTGTCGACACGCCCGGTCACTCCGATTTCTCAGAAGACACCTACCGCACGCTGACGGCGGTCGATGCGGCCGTCATGGTCATCGACGGGGCCAAGGGTGTGGAGAGCCAAACGCAAAAATTGTTTGAAGTCTGCCGCTTGCGCGACCTTCCTATCTTGACCTTTTGCAACAAAATGGACCGCGAAAGCCGCGATACATTCGAGATTATTGACGAAATCCAAGAAAATCTGGCGATTGACGTCACACCCGCCTCTTGGCCCATCGGCGTCGGTCGCGACTTCATTGGCTGCTACGATCTAATCAATGATCGCCTTGAATTGATGGACCGTTCCGACCGCAACAAAATCGCGGAAAGCATCAAGATCAGCGGGCTGGACGATCCGAAACTGGCCGAGCATGTGCCCGCTGCGCAGTTGAGCCAGTTCCTTGAAGAGATTGAAATGGCAAAAGAATTGATGCCCGAGTTCAATCACCAAGACTTTCTTGACGGCACTCTGACACCGATCTGGTTCGGCTCCGCCATCAACTCGTTCGGGGTGCAGGAACTGATGCAAGGCATCGCGGATTACGGCCCGCAGCCGCAGCCACAAAAAGCCAGCCCGCGCGCAATTTCTCCGGAAGAGCCAAAGGTTTGCGGCTTTGTCTTCAAGGTGCAGGCCAATATGGACCCCAAGCACCGCGACCGCGTGGCGTTTGTGCGCCTCGCATCGGGGCATTTTCTGCGGGGCATGAAGCTGACCCATGTGCGGTCCAAAAAGCAGATGGCTATTACCAACCCCGTGCTGTTCCTCGCCTCCGACCGCGAACTGGCCGAGGAGGCTTGGGCCGGTGACATCATGGGCATCCCGAACCACGGCCAGCTGCGCATCGGCGACACGCTGACCGAGGGCGAGATGATCCGCGCCACTGGCATCCCCTCTTTTGCGCCAGAACTTCTGCAAACCTGCCGTGCGGGTGACCCGATGAAGGCCAAGCATCTGGAAAAAGCCCTGATGCAATTTGCCGAAGAAGGCGCGGCCAAGGTATTCAAACCCGCCTTCGGCTCCGGCTTCATCGTCGGGGTCGTCGGCGCGTTGCAATTCGAGGTGCTCGCCTCTCGCATCGAGTTGGAATACGGCCTGCCCGTGCGGTTCGAGGCGTCGCAATTCACCTCCGCCCGTTGGGTCACCGGCGACAAAGCCGCGGTGGACAAGTTCATTGAAGCCAACAAGCAGCATATCAGCCACGACAATGACGGAGATGTGGTCTTCCTGACCCGCCTGCAATGGGACATCGACCGCGTGGCGCGGGACTATCCCGACGTGACGCTCAGCGCGACCAAGGAGATGATGGTTTAGCCTCCAGGGCGCGCGCCGAGTATCGCCAATCGGTCAGCTGACCAGATTGGCATCCATGGTTATGTCGCAGTCCAGCAGCTTGGAAATCGGGCAGTTTTCCTTTGCGCCAGTGGCCGCTTCCATGAACGCCTCCTCGGTGGCGTCAGGGATACTCGCTTTCACCGTCAGGTGCGATTTGGTGACGGTAAACCCGCCCGCCTTTTGTTCCAACGTGATATCCGCAGAGGTCTCGATGCTGTCTGCCGTCAGGTCATGCTCCCCCAGCACCATCGACAGCGCCATGGAGAAGCACGAAGCGTGCGCCGCACCAATCAGCTCTTCGGGATTGGTTCCGGGTGCATCCTCGAAGCGGGTGTTGTAGCCGTAGGGCTGATCTTTCAACGCGCCGCTTTTTGTGGACACATGGCCTTTGCCCTCTTTGAGAGTGCCGGACCATTTTGCGGATCCTGTATTAACTGACATGGTGATCTCCTTTACTTGGGTGGGGTTCATAAGCCAACGTCTGCCAAGGCCACACGGTTCCGCCGCGCATCAGTGTCGATTTGCGCAGGCACATCTGTTATGCTTACAGTAACAAGGCCGGAAAACGGTCAATAATATAATAACAACAAATAGATAGAGCAGCGACAGTGAGCATATCCCAAGCAAAAGAGAAGATGCCCAAGGGCCTCTTGGCCGCAGCCACGTGGGCGGCGGAGCGTACCCCCGACAGCCGCAACCGCGCGGTAGACCTTTACCGCGCCATTGCGATCATGTTCGTGATCTTGGGCCATTGGCTGTTGGTCGCGGGCGTCATCCGTGACGGGGAGTTGGAATTCGTCATCCTGCTCGCCGAACAGCGCTGGACCCACTACGCCACATGGTTGTTCCAAGTCATGCCGGTGTTCTTCTTCGTCGGCGGATTCTCCAACGGGTTGTCATGGACGTCGGCCCGCAAGGACCCTGTGAAAAAGAGCGCTTGGGCCGCCTCCCGCCTGTCGCGCCTGCTGAAGCCAACCGTTCCTGTGGTGCTGGTCTGGGCCATCGCGGGCGCTGTGGCCCATGCCATGGGCGTGTCGGTCGACCTGATTTCAAGCGTCTCGCAAGCCGCCCTCGTACCGGTGTGGTTCCTTGCCGTCTACATCATCATGACCATGGCCGTGCCGGTAACAGTCGCCCAGTGGGACAGGCTCGGGGTCGCATCTGTTGGCCTGCTGGCCCTTGGCGCAATCCTCGTAGACGCCATCGCATTCGGCGCAGATCAGGGCTGGTTGCGCTGGTCAAACTACGCCTTCGTCTGGCTCGCGGTGCACCAGCTTGGATACTGGTGGGGCAGCGCCGAGCGGCCAAAGCCATGGGCGCTTGGCTTCATCGCTCTGGGTGTCGCGTGGCTTTATATCCTGATCGTCCAGTTCGGCTTTCCCGTGGCTATGGTCAGCGTCCCGGGGGCCGAAATGTCGAACACCCGCCCGCCCACGACCGCAATGCTGGCCGTGGGTGCCGTGCAAATCGGTGTCATTCTACTGCTCACCGATCTGGCGCAAGCTTGGCTTCGGAACGTGCGAGTTTGGGCTTGGGTGATCGTGTTCAACCAGATGATCATGTCGATCTATCTGTGGCACATGACAGCCCTGCTCATCGTCGTCGGTATCGCCGCCTATATGTTCGGCGGGGCCGGATTGCACGAGCCTCCCGGAACCGGTCTTTGGTGGGCAGTGCGCCCGATCTGGGTCGTGCTGTTCACCCTCGTCCTCATCCCGTTTGTGCTGGTCTTCGTGCGCTTCGAGGCGGGCAGCAAAACTACCGCCGACATGCGCCCCGGCCCATGGCAGGCGATGCTGGGCGCTGTCATGACCTGCTCGGGGTTGGTCGTGATGGCAATGGTCGGGCTGGGCAAGGAGAACGCCATTGGCGTGAACTGGCTGGCTGTCGGGCTTGTGGTACTTGGCGTATTCGTCGCAACCCGCCGATTCTCTCGCAGTTGAGCGACCGGATTCCGGACCAATGGCCGCCGATACCCATGATCGGTGGCCATTTTATGTAGTAAATGGCTGAACTCCCTGTATTTGTTGACCTTACGATCCGGTCAGGATAAACGCTCCCTACCTGTGGAAAACGTCCGCAGGTCGACGCAGGGACGCGTTGAAACCTGCGTCCCCAATTTCTGCCGCATCTTGCCCATTAAGGGCCCGCGCAATTTGGATATACATGACAAAATTCTCAGACCTGAAGCTCCACGCTAAAGTACTCAAAGCCATCGAAGAAGTCGGCTATACAGAGCCCACCCCCATTCAGGCGGGTGCTATCCCCCCTGCCCTTGAAGGTCGCGACGTTCTTGGCATCGCCCAGACCGGCACCGGCAAAACCGCCGCCTTCACCATGCCGATGATCACGTTGCTGAACCGTGGGCGCGCGCGGGCGCGGATGCCCCGCTCCTTGGTTCTGGCTCCAACGCGTGAACTGGCAGCGCAAGTCGCTGAAAACTTCGACCTCTACGCCAAGCACACCAAACTGACCAAAGCCCTGCTGATCGGCGGCGTGTCGTTCAAGGAACAAGACGCCAAGATCGACCGTGGCGTTGACGTGCTGATCGCCACTCCGGGCCGCCTTCTGGACCATTTCGAACGCGGCAAGCTGATCCTATCGGACGTGAAAGTCATGGTTGTCGATGAAGCCGACCGGATGCTCGACATGGGCTTCATTCCCGATATCGAGCGCATCTTCCAGATGACGCCTTTCACCCGCCAGACGCTGTTCTTCTCGGCCACTATGGCGCCGGAAATCGAGCGGATCACCAACACCTTCCTGTCGAACCCCGAGCGGATCGAAGTGGCGCGCCAGTCCTCGGCCTCGGCCACGATCACCCAGCTATTGTTCGAACTTCCCGGCACCCGTCGCGACGCTCAAGCCAAGCAAAAGCGCGACTTCCTGCGCAAGCTGATCGACCAGGAGGGCGAGAAAGTCACCAACGGCATTATCTTCTGTAACCGCAAGGTTGATGTCGACATTGTCGCTAAGTCGTTGAAAAAATACGGTCATGATGCCGAACCGATCCACGGCGATCTGGACCAGTCACATCGCACGCGGACGCTGGAAGGTTTCCGTGACGGCAAAATCCGCTTCCTCGTGGCCTCCGACGTCGCCGCGCGCGGCTTGGACATCCCCAATGTAAGCCACGTGTTCAACTTCGACGTTCCCGGTCATGCCGAGGACTATGTCCACCGCATCGGCCGCACCGGTCGCGCAGGTCGTTTGGGCACGGCAATGATGATCTCGACCCCAAAGGACGACAAGCTTCTGGCCGCGATTGAAAGCCTGATCGAAACCACGATCCCCCGCGGTGATGTGGGCGAGCAGCAAGCGCCTGTGTCCAAAGCGTCAGAGGCGGACGTTGCCGCTGACAGCAAGGACGAGCGTCCGAAATCGCGCTCACGGTCCCGCTCTCGCAGCAGCTCGAAACCCAAAGACGAGGTGAAGGCTGACGCGCCGGACACGGTCACCCAGACCAAGCCGGAGGCTAATGCGAAGCCAGAACCAAAAGCGAAATCCGAACCCAAGGCAAAACCGGAACCACGCGTAAATCCGGAGCCGAAGGCCTCTGAAGCCGCATCAAATGACCAGTCCCGCGGCGACACCCAGTCCCGCTCTCGCGGTGGTAAAGGTCGTGGCCGGAACGAGGATCGTGGCCCGAAAGTGGTCGGTCTTGGCGATCACCTGCCGACCTTTATCGAAAAAAGCTTCGCTGACCGCCGCACCGACTAAGCGTGCGCGAATAACAAAAGAAAAAGCCCCCGAAGCATTCACTGCTTCGGGGGCTTTTTTTGTCTCAATAGCTTAAGCAGTTACGCAGTCAGCCGTGAAATCAGCACCACCACTTCGGGCTTCTTGCCAATTTCCTTTTGCGACGCTTGGCGCACGATCCGTTTGATCTGCTCTTCCAGCTTGTCGTCACTGGCAATCGTCTTGGCATCGGCGCGGCCAAGGAACTGGCCCACCTCTTCTTCCAAAATATCCTGCAACGGCGCTTTGGAGTGCCCTTTCTCAGGCAACCCACGCAACTCGCACCACGCATCCGTTAGTGGTTCGTCATCTTCATCGATCAGAATACCAATCACCGCCTGCCCGTTCAGCGCCATACGGATACGGTCGCGCACGACCCCGTCCAACGCGCCGATTTGCACCGAGCCATCCAGATACAAACGGCCCGTCTCGACAAACTCGACCACCTCGGGCCGGTTGCCCGACAGCGATACCATCGTGCCATTAGGGGCGACGACGGATGCAATGCCATTGGCCTCGCCCACCTTCGCGTGCTCACGCAACATGCGGTGCTCGCCATGGTTCGGGATCAGAATTTGCGGCTTCAACAATCGGTGCATTTCTTCCAGATCGGGGCGGTTGGCGTGGCCGGAGACGTGAATATCCGCCATCTTGTCGTCGATCACATCGACGCCCAACTCACTGAAATTGTTGACGATCTGGCCAACAGAAGTTTCGTTGCCCGGAATGGTCTTGGACGAGAACAGCACTGTGTCGCCTTCGCGCAAGGATATCCCAAGGAACTTGCCCCGTGAAAGTTGCGCGGTCGCTGCGCGCCGCTCGCCCTGTGATCCGGTCGCAAGGATCATCAGGTTCTCGCGCGGCACATCGCGGGCTTCTTCGGGCAGAATGTAGGGTGGGAAGTTCTTAACCACACCGGTCTCGACGCCCGCCTTCACCATGCGCTGCATGGAACGGCCCATCAGCACAACCGAACGTCCCGCCTCGCGGCCAGCTTCCGCCAGCGTCTTCACCCGCGCGATGTTCGACGCAAACGTGGTCGCCACGACCATGCCCGTCGCCTCGCGGACGATCGGCACGATATTCGGGCCAACGGTCGCTTCGGAGCGACCCTCATGGCGCGAGAACACGTTGGTCGAGTCGCAGATCAGCGCCTTAACCGGTGCCAAAGCAGCCCAAGCGTCATGATCAAACGGCTCACCCACGCCCGGCGTCACGTCAATTTTGAAGTCGCCGGAATGCACCACACGCCCGTCCGGCGTGTCGATCACAAGGCCGGAGCTTTCTGGGATCGAGTGCGAGATCGGCATGAAGCCCACCTTGAACTTGCCCACCTGAACCTGTTCCGGCATCTTGTCGACCACAGTGATCTCGGATCCGTCATAGCCATGCTCCGCCATTTTCAGCGCCGCAATATGGGCTGTAAACTTGCGCGCATAGATCGGCGCTTTCAGACGGCCATAGAGGTGTCCGATAGC
The DNA here is from genome assembly GCF_004365635.1 of Litoreibacter halocynthiae. Lineage (GTDB taxonomy): Bacteria > Pseudomonadota > Alphaproteobacteria > Rhodobacterales > Rhodobacteraceae > Litoreibacter > Litoreibacter halocynthiae. The sequence continues at coordinate 180,535 of NZ_SOBH01000002.1, forward strand.
ACCAACATGATCCTCATGCGCGTGGGTGATAAAGATTGCATCCAGCTGCTTCGCGCGGTCCGCAATCCACTCGATGTCGGGGAAAATCAGGTCGACACCCGGGGTGCCGTCCATATCGGGGAAGGTCACTCCCGCGTCGACCAGTATGAACCGCTCCTTGCCCGGTTTCCCGTAGCCGTAGAGATACATATTCATGCCGACTTCACCCGCCCCGCCAAGGGGAAGGTAGACCAATCGTTCGCCTGCCATATTAGATATTCTTTCTGTTATGCTCGTTGATGACCACCAAGCCGTGCATGGTCAGGTCATCGTTAAATTCGTCAAATAGGGCCTCGGCCTGTTGGAACAACGGCGCCAGCCCCCCGGTAGAAATTACTTTCATATCGCGGCCGTGCTCGGCCTTGATGCGGGCGCAGATCTCCTTGATCAGCCCGATATAGCCCCAGAACACACCCGACTGCATACACGCAACCGTATTCGTGCCGATGACGTTCTGCGGTTTGGTGATGTCGACATGCGGCAACGCCGCCGCCGCTTGGTGCAACGCCTCAAGCGACAGGTTCACACCGGGCGCGATCACGCCCCCTATATAGGCTCCGTCCGTGTCCACCACGTCAAAGGTGGTCGCGGTGCCGAAGTCGACGACGATCAGGTCGCCCCCATACAGATTGTAGCCCGCAACCGTATTTACAAGGCGGTCCGGTCCCACGGCCGTGCCTTCGTCCACCCGTACCTCCACGGGAAGCTCGCAGCCCTCCTTGCCCACCACGATGGGGCGGGTGTTGAAATAACGGTCCGCGAAGACCCGCAGGTTGAACACAACACGCGGCACTGTAGACGACACAATCACCTCGGTGATGTTCACGTCGATCTTTTGGAAATGCATCAGCGTCGACAGCCAGACGTAATATTGGTCCGCCGTGCGCTGCCATTCGGTCGAGGTCCGCCACGTCGCGATAAACCGCTCCCCGTCCCAGATGGAAAACACGGTGTTGGTGTTGCCGCAGTCAATCGCCAGTAGCATTTCTCAAGCCCTTTCGCCTTTTGCCCCGTCTCTACAGTGCGTAACCGTCAGGGTCAAAGCGCACCGCGCGATGCCTTTGCGCGCCGTTAACCTGTTCCACGCTATACCCTGCACCGCTAGCACAGGCCGCCGACGGAGGTTTAACCCGACGTGGCCACCCAAAGGACCAGATTGCACGAAAGCCGCAATCACCGGTGAGACAAGGCTGACCCATGTGCAGCGTCCGATACAAGCTCGGGCGGCGCCGCCTTTCCTTTCCCCCGTAGGGTGGGTTTTCAACCCGCCATCCTCACGAGAAATAGACATCCGCCGCTGTAATCACGTGTGCGCCTTTTGGCGTGCGCAGGATCAGGTTGCCTGCTTCGTCGATACTTTCGAACGTGCCGGTGATCTCCTCGCGCGAGGTGCGTGCGGTGATGACCTCCCCCAGCCGCGCCGCTCGTTTCAGCCAATCCTCGCGAATTCTGGCAAAGCCCAGCTCCGCAAAAATCGCCTCCTCGGTCGCATAGTTCGCCGACAGTTCTGCCAGAAATTCTTCGGGACTGACCGCGTCGCCATGTTTCGCAAGTGATGTCGGTGGGAAGGCTGCATCCTGAACGCCTTCGGGCACCGCAACCAGATTGACGCCGACGCCAATCGCCAGCCAGTCCAGCCCCTGCGCCGTCCCCATACTTTCCAACAAAATGCCCGCAACCTTGCCGCCTGATAGCAGCACGTCATTGGGCCATTTCACCGCCAGCTTGGTGCGATCCACATGCAGCGCCAGCGTTTCGAACAATGCATTCGCCGCCATAAACGAGCGTAACGCCGCATCTGCCGGACCGCCCAACGGGCGCATCAGCAATGTTGCGGCCAGATTGCCTTCGGGGTTTTGCCAAGCCCGCCCCTGCCGCCCGCGAGCGGCAGTCTGGCGATGGGCCATAATCCATGCCGGACGCTTCAGCTCGGGGGCAAGACGCGCCGCTTCGGCCATGGTGCTGTCGACCTCATCAAGAATGATGCGGTCGACGCCTTCGGGCCACAGATCAGTTGACAAGCGCACCTGCGGCGGCCATCGCCAGCCCTTCGATGCCGAACAGGTTCACGACGCCCAGCACCATCACCACCGCCGAGCCGACCAGCAGCAGCCAGTTGACCATCGGCATGGAGCCATTCAGTGCGTCGCGCTCTTCGCCGAAATACATGTAGTAGATGATGCGCAGGTAGTAGAACGCGCCGATCACCGATGCGATCACACCTGCCACAGCCAGCCATGTCATATTGGCGTCCACGGCGGCTTTCAGCACATAGAACTTCCCGAAGAAGCCCACCAGCGGCGGGATGCCTGCCAGCGAGAACATCAACACCAGCATCGCCAGTGCGCGTGTCGGCTCTTTCTTGGAGTAGTTCTGCAACGCATCGATATCCGTCACCGGCTGGCCGTCCTTCTCCATCGACAGGATGAAGGCGAAGGTGCCGATATTCATCGTCACATAGATCGCCATATAGATCAGCATCGCCTGCACGCCCTCGGCGGTGCCAGCAGCCAAGCCCATCAGCGCAAAGCCCATATGCGCAATCGAGGAATAGGCCATCAGGCGTTTGATGTCGCGCTGGCCAATCGCTGCGATTGCGCCAAGGAACATGGAGACCACGGACAGGAACGCCACGATTTGGCTCCAGTCCGCTACGGCCCCGCCAAACGCGTCATGCACGACGCGGGCAAACAGACCCATCGCCGCCACTTTCGGCGCGGTCGCAAAAAACGCGGTGATCGGCGTGGGGGAGCCTTCGTAGACGTCCGGCGTCCACATGTGGAACGGTGCTGCGGAAACCTTGAAGGCCAAACCTGCGACGACGAAGACCAGACCAAACAGCAGCCCAAGCGAGATATCCCCCGCGTTCACGGTCGAGAAGATGCCGGAGAACAGCGTCGTACCCGCATAGCCATAGACCAGCGAGGAGCCGTAGAGAAGCATGCCCGACGACAAGGCCCCCAGCACAAAGTATTTCAGGCCAGCCTCGGTGGATTTCACCGAGTCGCGACGCAGGGAGGCCACGACATACAAAGCCAGCGATTGCAGCTCCAGCCCCATATACAGCGCCATCAGATCGCCTGCCGAGACCATCATCATCATGCCGACAACCGACAAGGCCACAAGGATCGGATACTCGAACCGCAGCAGGCCCTCACGGGTCATGAAGTCTTGGCTCAAGACCAGAATGGCGGCGGCGGATAGCAGGATCGTCACCTTGGCAAAGCGCGAGAACCCGTCATCGACGAAGGCTCCGCCGAAGGCCGCATTCGTGCCCTCGCCGTTGACCCCGATCCATGCGGCAAGCAGCACAAACACAAGGCTGGTGGCCCACAGGACCAGCGGCGCGGATTTGTCCTTGGTCGTGTAGACCCCGCCCATCAGCGCCAGCATGGCGAAAACCGCCAGTAGAACTTCGGGCAGAACGATATTCAGGTCAGCTTGGATCATCTTATCCGTCCTTAGTGTCCGGCCACAGCCGTGGTCACGCCGCTATCAAGCAACGCGGTATCATAATTGGAGACCAGCGCTTCCACGCTTGGCCCGATCAGGTCCAGCACCAGCGCGGGGTAGACGCCCAGCAGGATGGTCATAAAGACCAATGGCGCAAAGATCGCACGCTCTCGGGTGGTCATGTCGGTGATCGACTTCAGGCTTTCCTTGATCAGGTCGCCCATGACCACGCGGCGGTAGAGCCACAGCCCGTAGGCCGCAGACAGAATCACGCCGGTGGTGGCAAACATCGCAACCCACGTGTTCACTTGGAACACGCCCATCAATGTCAGGAATTCCCCGACAAAGCCCGATGTCCCCGGCAAGCCGACATTGGCCATGGTGAAGAACATGAAGATCAGCGCATAGGCCGGCATGCGGTTCACAAGCCCGCCATAGGCATCAATCTCGCGGGTGTGCATCCGGTCGTAGATCACGCCGACACACAGGAACAACGCGCCCGAGATAAACCCGTGGGAAATCATCTGGAAGATCGCTCCGTCCACGCCCTGTTGGTTGGCCGCAAAGATACCCATGGTCACGTAGCCCATATGCGCGACCGAGGAATAAGCGATCAGCTTTTTCATATCCGACTGCGCGAGTGCGACCAGCGAGGTGTAAATAATCGCAATCGCCGACAGCCACAGCACATAGATGCCCAGCACCTCTGCCCCGACAGGGAACATCGGCAGCGAGAAGCGCAGGAAGCCGTAGCCGCCCATCTTCAACAGGATCGCCGCCAGCACCACGGAACCCGCAGTCGGTGCCTGAACGTGCGCGTCAGGCAACCAAGTATGAACCGGCCACATCGGCATCTTCACCGCGAAGCTGGCAAAGAAGGCAAGGAACATCAGCGTCTGCAAACCACCCACAACGGTGACCCCCGCAACGCTGAACGTCTCGGACGCGAAGGTATGGGTCAGCAACGTCGGAATATCAGTGGTGCCCGCGTCCATATACATGGCGATCATGGCGACCAGCATCAGAACCGAGCCAAGCAGCGTGTAGAGGAAGAACTTGAACGACGCATAGATACGGTTCACCCCGCCCCAGATACCGATAATCAGGAACATCGGGATCAGGCCAGCCTCGAAGAACAGGTAGAACAAGATCAGGTCCAGCGCGCAGAACACGCCAAGCATCAGCGTCTCCAGCAGCAGGAAGGCGATCATATAGTCCTTCACCCGCGTCTTCACATCCCAGCAGCTGGCGATCACCAGCGGCATCAGGAACGTGGTCAGCAGCACGAAGGTGACGGAAATTCCGTCCACGCCCATCTTGTATTGCAGGCCCATGAGCCAGTCGCGCTCTTCCACGAACTGGAAGCCGGTGTTGGAAGCGTCGAAGCCGGTATAGACAAAGATCGACAGCAGGAACGTCACGCTGGTGGCGATCAGTGCCAGCCACTTGGCGTTGCGCTGCGACGCCTCGTCGTCGCCACGCAGGAACAGCGCAAGGATCAGCGCCGCGACAAGCGGCATGAAGGTGATAACGGAAAGCAGGTTGTCCATTATTCGGCCCCCCCGATGCTCGGGCCGCCGATGGCGAACCATGTGATAATCAGCACCACGCCGATGACCATGGCGAAGGCATAGTGGAACATGAAGCCGGACTGCGCGCGGCCTGCAAGGCGGGTCAGGAACGGCACCGCGCCCATGGCCACCCCGTTGATAGAGCCGTCGATGACCTTGCCATCGCCCCGCGTCCACAGGAAGTTGCCAAGCCATTTGGCCGGACGGATGAAGATCACGTCATAAAGCTCGTCAAAATACCACTTGTTCAGCAGGAACTGGTACAGATGCGGCTGGTTTGCCGCCAGACGTCCCGGCAGGCTCGGGTTTTTGATGTAGAACATCCATGCGGTGAACAAGCCTAGCAGCATCGCGATGAAGGGCGAGACCTTGACCCATGCGGGTGCATGGTGCGCGTTGTCCATCGTGTGGTTGTCGGGGGCCATGTAGATGGCACCCTGCCCCGGCAGCGCGGCTTCACCTTCGCCGCCTTCAACGTCGCCCTCCTCGGAGGTGGCAGCGACCGCAGCCATGCTCAGGGTCTCGGGATTTACCAGCGCATGTTGCTCGCCTTGGGTAATGCCAAAGAACTTCTCAACGTCGTGGTGATCACCGAAGAACGGCTTGAAGAACACCATCCCCGAGAACACTGCGCCGATCGCCAGAACACCCAGCGGGATCAGCATGGTTTTCGGGCTTTCATGGGCGTGCTCATGGGTGTGCTTGTCGCCCCGCTCGGTGCCGAAGAACGTCATGAACATCAGACGCCACGAATAGAACGAGGTGAACACAGCCGCGATAACCAGCAGCCAGAACGCGTAGCCGGAGCCACCGCCCCATGCGCTTTCGATGATCGCGTCCTTGGACAGGAAGCCAGCGAAACCGATATGGGTCAACGGGATGCCGACGCCGGTAATGGCCAGCGTGCCGATCATCATCGCCCAGAACGTGTAGGGGATTTTCTTACGCAGGTTGCCGTAGTTGCGCATATCCTGCTCGTGGTGCATCGCGTGGATGACCGAGCCCGCGCCAAGGAACAACATCGCCTTGAAGAACGCGTGTGTCAGCAGGTGGAACATGGCGACCGAGTAGACGCCAACGCCCGCCGCCACAAACATATAGCCCAGCTGCGAGCAGGTCGAATACGCAATCACGCGTTTGATGTCGTTTTGCACAAGGCCCACGGTCGCCGCAAAGAACGCGGTGGAGGCACCGATGATCACGATGAAGGCCTTGGCCTCTGGCGCGAACTCGATCAGCGGCGACATGCGGCAAACGAGGAACACACCCGCCGTCACCATGGTCGCGGCGTGGATCAGGGCCGACACAGGGGTCGGGCCTTCCATCGCGTCCGGCAACCACGTGTGCAGGAACAATTGCGCAGATTTGCCCATCGCACCGATGAACAGCAGGAATGCCAGCAGGTTGGCGGCGTTCCATTCCGTCCACAAGAAGTGCAATTGCGTCTCGGCCAGCGTCGGGGCGGCCTCGAAAATGTCGGAGAAGTTGATGCTGTCGGTCAGGAAAAACAGCCCCATGATACCAAGCGCGAAGCCGAAGTCACCCACTCGGTTGACCACAAACGCCTTGATCGCGGCGGCATTGGCCGACGGCTTTTTATAGTAGAAGCCGATCAACAGATACGACGCGACGCCCACGCCTTCCCAGCCAAAGAACATCTGGACCAAGTTGTCCGAGGTCACCAGCATCAGCATCGTAAAGGTAAAGAACGACAGGTAGGCAAAGAAGCGCGGCTTGTAGCTGACGCCTTCGCCGAAGTGCTCGTCATGGGCCATGTAGCCGAAGGAATACAGGTGCACGAGGCTCGACACCGTGGTCACCACGATCAGCATGATCGTCGTCAACCGGTCCATACGAATGGACCAAGACGTGTCCAACGTGCCGGACTGGATCCAGCGCATGATTTCAATGGTTTCCGTCGTCCCGTCAAAGGTCAGGAAGACAATCCAGCTGAGCAAAGCCGACAGGAACAATAGCCCCGTTGCAATGATGCAGCCCGCCTGCTCGCCGATGAACTTCCAGCCGAAGCCGCAGATCAAGGCACCGATCAGAGGGCCAAAAAGGATGATGGTTTCCATAGTGACTTAGCCCTTCATCACGTTGACGTCTTCCACGGCGATGGAGCCGCGGGTTCGGAAGAAGCAGACCAGAATGGCCAGCCCGATTGCCGCCTCAGCCGCCGCGACCGTCAGCACGAACAAGGTAAATACCTGCCCTGCGAGGTCGCCGAGGTAGCTGGAGAAGGCCACGAAGTTGATATTCACCGCGAGCAACATCAGCTCGATAGACATCAAAATGATGATGACGTTCTTGCGGTTCACGAAGATGCCGAAAATGCCGATGACGAACAACGCCGCCGCGACTGTGAGGTAGTGTTCAAGTCCGATCATTTTGCATCTTTCTTGTAGGGTGTCTTGGACCCGACAGTGTCGGGAAAATAGGTCTGGCAGGCGCAGCTTTCGCGCTTCGAGGTGAGGCGCTTGGTCGGTACGCCCTGGTCACGCATTAGCGCTTGCAAGTCGCCCATGGTGTAAGGAGTCTTGGAGGCCAGCGCATCATACAGGGTAGCCGAAATTTCGCCGGAGTCTCTCGGGCCGGTCGATTTCAGAGAATGTGGCTGCGACTTGCTCCGCAACACTTTGCCGCTAGGGCAATGCTCAAGGTAGAAATACGTGCGATCCGCCTTGTCATAGGTTGTGTAGGATACGAACTGGTTGGGCCAATTGCCCGATGAGGCAATCTCGCGGCCCTCTGCCATGTCCCCGCTATATGCGCAAGGCGGCGGTGGCGGTGTCAGGCCAAAGGCCTGCCCCGCACACAGCGCGACAAGAGCGCTGGACAAAGTGATATGACGCGACGCGTGCATTCGACTTACAACCCCTGCCCCGGTTTGACGTCTTTCAGCTCCATCTGCTCCGCAGGGTCGCGGTAGATTTGGCTGAGCACGTTCTGGCGTTTGATGTCCGGACGGTGGCGCAGGGTCAGCACGATGGCGCCGATCATCGCGACCAGCAGGATCAGGCCCGCTGCCTGGAACAGGTAGATGTATTTGGTGTAGATCAGCAGGCCCAAGGCCGCCGTGTTGTGGGTCTCTTCCAGTGCGGGGGCCACCGCGTCACGCAGCGCAGTCGCGTTTTCCGCGCCTGTCCACGTGCCAAAGACCAACGCCAGTTCCATCAACAAAATAACGCCGATCAGCCCTGCGAGCGGTACGAATTTGGCCAGCTCTCCGCGCAGCTCCGCGAAGTTCACGTCCAGCATCATCACTACGAACAGGAACAACACTGCGACCGCGCCGACGTAGACGATAATCATCAGCATGGCGACGAACTCCGCCCCCAGCAAAACGAACAACCCCGCCGAGGACAGGAACGCTAGGATCAGCCACAACACCGAGTGCACGGGGTTGCGCGACACCACGACGAACAGGCCGGCCGTCACGACCGTAATTGCAAACAGATAGAATGCGAAATCAGCGAAACCCATCAGTCTTTTCCTTCTCCGTCCAGCACCTCTGTCGCCAGCTCCATCGCTTTCGACATGGCCGGAACGCCGCCAAACATCGCCGCTTGGGCAATGGTTTCGGCAATCTCTTGTTTCGTGGCACCCGCCTCAACAAGGTGGCGCACGGTGATCCTGATCTGGCTTTCGGCCTGCGCGCCCTGAATGGTCAGGCCGGACAAGGTCAGCAACAGGCGGGTCTTGGCGTCGAGACCCTCGGGGCTCACCCCTTTGCCCATGAACTGCTCCATCATCTCGGCAGACATGGTGGGCATCATGTTCTCGAAGCCTTTCGGCGTGAACGCCTCCAGCGCGGGGTTCATGGTCTTCGCCATGTCCTGGCCCATTTTCATCATGGCCTCGAAGGGGTTGTTGGGGTCAGACATTGGCTTCTCCATCTTCGGGGTACATGGTGATTTCGAACGTGCCATCACCGGTTATTTCGATCCATTCGCCAGGATTACGATCCTTGGCAGCGACGACCGAGCTTTGAACCTTGGACGTGATCTCCAGAAACTCGGAGCGCGTCGCAAGCTCGCCTGTCATGGTGCCATAAAACGGGCTTGAATCGTCCGTGATCACGGCGAGCGCTTTCGCCGCTAGATCAACCACGCCATCGGTATCGCGCAACTCTTCGGCAAGTGGCGTGACGGCGCGCATCAGCTTTTCGTCAAGGACGGACGGCAACTCGCCATGGCTGACGGCGACCGCATCCGCGGCGACAACGGCTGTAATCACCTGTCCTTCATACATGTCGCGTGTGACACCTTCCGAGACGATCACGCCGTTGCTCTCCGACAGGACAGCATCGAGCGTGCCGATGGCAAACTCGGCACCCATGTCTTCGATCATGTCGACCAAGTCATCCAGAATGCTGGGGTCAAAGGGATATGTGGCGTGGGTGCTCATCTGTAAGGGGCATCCATTTCCAGATTGTGGGCAATTGCGGATTCCCAACGGTCACCATTCTCCAGCAGCTTTTCCTTATCGTAGAACAGCTCTTCACGGGTCTCGGTGGCGAACTCGAAATTCGGGCCTTCGACAATCGCATCCACCGGGCAGGCTTCCTGACAGAAGCCGCAATAGATGCATTTCGTCATGTCGATATCGTAGCGGGTGGTGCGGCGCGAGCCGTCGTCGCGCGGCTCCGCGTCGATGGTTATGGCTTGGGCAGGGCAAACTGCCTCGCACAGCTTGCACGCGATGCAGCGCTCTTCGCCATTGGGATAGCGGCGCAAGGCGTGCTCACCGCGAAAGCGCGGGGACAAAGGCCCCTTCTCGTGCGGGTAGTTCAAGGTCGCTTTGGGCGCGAAGAAATACTTCAGCCCCAGCTGCATGCCTTTGAACATGTCCATCAGCAGGAAGTATTTGGCACGACGGCCGAAACTCACGCTCATTTCATCTCTCCCGTAAGGCGGCGCATCATGCGTCGGCCCATTTCATTTGGTAGTCGCTCTGCAATGCGGATCCGGTCCGCGCTTTTGCAGTCGTCTTTTCAATCTCGTAATGCAGATACATGCGGCCTTCGGGGATCATCCCCTTCAGGCGCAACCTGCGTCCGGTTTCAGCGGCGTCCGGAAAGTTCAGCGGCTTCGCCGTCCCCGGTATTTTGTGGATGCCCGCACAAATATGCACGAGGCACTGGCATTTGCGCTTCCAGAATGTCCACACCAGCTCTGGCGAGAACTGGTACATGCCATGCCCGACCCAGCCGTTCATCCCGTTAGCAGACACAAACCGCCCACCGGGCTTCAGCATCTTGTAGACGTTTTCCAACGCCTGAGGGACGTTGAACACATGCTCGATGGTGCCGCCATCGAATATGAAGTCGAATTCATTGTGCAGCTTCGCTGGCACCGGCTCGTTCAGGTCTTGCTCGATCACGGGGCCTTCATAAGGCGCGTAATCCATCGTCTCGATCTCACCCAGACCAAGATTGCGGAACAAGGTCTCGGCGTAGCCGTCTTCCTGCAGGAAGTGGAACCGCTTTTCCTCGATCCCCGCACGGCGCAGGGCTTTCTCGTAGGACTTGGCAAAGGGCGGCTCGATCTTGAACCCCTGACGGCCCAGCATCAACGACCGGCCCGAAGGCCGGAAGCGGGTGGAGAGATCCACCAATTGCTGAAACAGGGTGCAGTCGACGCCCATTGAGTTAACCCCCTACTGCCCAGCGGGCATAGGCCCCGCCAAAAGCACCGTATTGCGCGAAGAAGGCCACCAGAACGACCCAGCCCAGCGACAGCGGCAGGAACACTTTCCAGCCGATGCGCATCAACTGGTCGTAGCGGTAGCGCGGCACGATGGCCTTCACCATGGCGAACATGAAGAAGAAGAACGCCATTTTGCCAACCATCCACAACGGGCCATCCGGCAGGAACGGGATCGGGGACAGCCAGCCGCCGAAGAACAGCAGCGAGATCAGCGCGCACATCAGGAAGATGGCGATGTATTCGCCGGCCATGAACAGCAAAAACGGGGTTGAGGAGTATTCAACCTGATAGCCCGCAACAAGCTCCGACTCCGCTTCCGGAAGGTCGAACGGCGGGCGGTTTGTCTCGGCCAAGGCGCTGATAAAGAACAGGAAGACCATCGGGAAATGCGGCAACCAGTACCAGCTGAAGAAGCCGTAATCACCGTCTTGCGCCCGCACGATATCTCCGAAATTCAACGATCCGGTGGACAGCACGACGCCGATAATGATCAGCCCGATGGAGACCTCGTAGGAAATCATCTGCGCCGCAGAGCGCAGGCAGCCAAGGAACGGATATTTGGAGTTGGACGCCCAGCCCCCCATGATCACGCCGTAAACCTCAAGCGAGCCAATGGCGAAAATATACAGGATGGCGACGTTCAGATCGGCCAGAACCCATGTGTCGTTGAACGGGATCACCGCCCACGAGATGATCGCCAGCACGAAGGCCAGCATCGGGGCCAGCATGAACACGAACTTGTCGGCCCCTGCGGGAATAACGATCTCTTTGACCACATATTTCAGCGCATCGGCCACCGATTGCAGCAACCCGAAGACCCCGACCACGTTCGGGCCACGCCGCATTTGCACGGCGGCCCAGATTTTCCGGTCGCCATAAACCAAAAACAGCAGCGAGATCATCACGAAGGCGATCATTGCCAGGCATTGGGCGACGATGATCAGGGTGATCCCCAGTCCAGATGAAAGAAATTCAGCCATGGTCCCTCAAACTGTTGGTATGCCGGTCTCGGCACATTCTGCGACGGCCACTTCGGCGTCGATTGTTTGCAATCCGTCGGGTAGTGCAGCCGAGATGGTGTAAACCGCATCTCCGGCCCAAAGGCCACCCTCTTCCTGTACGTTTGTGCGCACATGTCGCGCAAATCCGAAGCCCCGGATCAACGCATACTGCGCCGCCGCGCATTTTCCGTAATCCGCCACATCCGCTTTGGTCCGCGCACCCCTCATCCGCACCAGAAAGCTGACGAGGTCATCGTCAAGCCGTCTGGTCTCGATGCCAAGGTAGTCCGGCGCAAAATAGTCCTGCGACGGGTCCTCGGTCGGGGTGCAGGCCGCTAGCATGGCTGCCCCCAGAAAGGATATGCGCGTGCGCATGTCACGTTACTCCGCAGCCATCGGGGCGCTGGCCCGCGCTTTGGCGTTTGCCGACAGCTCGGCCATCAATTCAGACGCACGGGCGATCGGGTTGGTCAGGTAGAAATCGGTCAGGGCGTGGCGGAAGTCGGCCTTGCCCATTTTCTTGGCCGGCAGCGGTGTCCATGCGTTCTCTGGCACGATGTCGACACCCGCCAGATGCGGAACTTCGGCGACCAGCGCCTGACGCAGTTGCGCCAGTGTGTCGTAAGGCAGTGTCGTTCCCAATTCGGCGGACAGCGCCCGCAGGATGGCCCAGTTGTCTTTCGCCTCGCCCGGAGCAAACCCCGCACGCAGCGCCAGTTGTGGCCGCCCTTCGGTGTTCACGAACAGCGCTTGTTCTTCGGTATAGGCAGCACCCGGCAGGATGATGTCGGCACGATGCGCGCCGCGATCCCCGTGGGAGCCTTGGTAAATCACGAACGGACCCGCATCGATGTCGATCTCGTCGGCGCCAAGGTTGTAGATCACCTCGGCATCCTTGATCCCGTCCATGCCGGCGTCATTCGTACAGCCCACATCCATCGCGCCAACGCGGCCAGCGGCGGTGTGCAGCACCATGAACTTGGCGTTTCCGGCCTCGGCCAGTTGCATCGCGGCGCCCAGAACAGCCTCGCCATCAGCTTCCTGCAACGCGCCCTGGCCGATGATCGTCACACCGGCTTGCTCGCTTGCGTTGTCCATCTCGGCGACCTTCGCCAAGGCGGCGCGGTCGGTGCCCAGATGGGTGTACTCGAAGCTCAGGTCCAGCTTCGGCCCGATCACGCCAACGGTCGCGCCAGCCAGATAGGCCTTGCGAATACGCGCATGAAGCACGGGGGCCTCGATCTCTGGGTTGGTGCCGATCAGCAGGATCATTTTGGCGGTGTCGATATCCTCGATACGCGCGGTGCCGACATAGCCGGAGCGGTTGCCCGCAGGCAGTTTCGCGCCATCGGTGCGGCATTCCACAACGCCACCTTGGCCTTCGATCAGTTGTTTCAAGGCAAACGCGGCCTCCACAGGGGCCAGATCGCCCACCAGACCGGCAAGTTTCTTGCCTTTCATCGCGGTGGCAGCGGCTTCCAAAGCCTCGCCCCAGCCCGCTTTGCGCAGCTTGCCGTTTTCACGAATATAAGGCGTGTCGAGACGCTGGCGGCGCAAGCCGTCCCAAACGAAACGGGTCTTGTCGGAAATCCATTCCTCGTTCACGCCGTCATGGTTGCGCGGCAAAAAGCGCATGACTTCGCGGCCTTTAGTGTCCACGCGGATGCTGGAGCCAAGCGCGTCCATCACGTCGATGCTCTCGGTTTTGGACAGCTCCCACGGGCGCGCCGTAAAGGCGTAAGGCTTTGATACCAAAGCCCCAACGGGGCACAGGTCAATGATGTTGCCCTGCATGTTGGAGTCTAGGGTCTGGCCCAGATAGGACGTAATCTCCGCATCCTCGCCACGGCCCGTTTGGCCCATTTGCGTGATGCCCGCGACTTCTGTCGTGAAGCGCACGCAGCGGGTGCAGGAAATGCAGCGGGTCATATGGGTCTCGACCAGCGGGCCAAGGTCCAGATCATCCGTCGCGCGTTTTGGCTCGCGGTAGCGGGAGAAGTCCACGCCATATGCCATCGCCTGATCTTGCAGATCGCATTCGCCGCCTTGGTCGCAAATCGGGCAATCCAGCGGGTGGTTGATCAGCAGGAACTCCATCACCCCTTCGCGGGCCTTCTTGACCATCGGCGAGTTGGTTTTCACCACAGGCGGCTGGCCTTCCGGTCCGGGGCGCAGGTCGCGCACCTGCATCGCGCAGGACGCGGCAGGCTTCGGCGGGCCGCCGACGACTTCGACCAGACACATGCGGCAGTTGCCGGCAATGGTCAGGCGCTCGTGATAACAAAAACGCGGCACTTCGACGCCCGCTTGCTCACACGCTTGGATCAGGGTCATCGCCCCGTCACACTCGACCTCTTTGCCGTCGATGATTACTTTTTTCAGGTCGCTCATGCGTTACTCCGCAGCCACTTGGCAGCCATGTGTTTTCCACATGGTCGCGTCTTTCAAATAGTCCCAGCCGAAGGCGTCGGGGCTGTCGCCCTGCTCCCGCAGCATCTCAAGTCTCTCCAGCGCCTCGTCCAGTGTCGGCTGGTGGCCTTCCGGCACCCACCACATGACGAAGTGCATTTTGCCCAGCACCTCGAACCACTCTTGGCGCTTTTCGTAGAATTTCTTGTGCAGCGTGCCCCAGACGAAGGTCTCCAACGCCTCGGCGCTTTCCCACACGGTCAGGTTCGGCACATAAAGCGGATCGCCCGCTATCGCATGCTCGGTCGCGCCCGGCGAGCCGGAGCCTTCCAGCATCCACACGAAGCCGGGCATCCGTTTGCCCAGATTGTTGATCCGCTCGATATTGTCGATGAACTCCGCCACGCGGGGGTCGCTCACCGGGGCGAGCAGTTTGCCGACGTTCAATTCTGCCAGATGGTGACCCTTCATTGCGGCACCTCCACCAGCAAAAGCCCGATCTCGGTGCCTTCCGACATCTCGGAACGGCCAGCGGCACACACCAATTCACTTCCAGCGCCATCAAGCTGGTGCTTATCCATAAACGCCTGCTGGGCGGCGCCCAGTTCGGCATCGCCATTGTCCATACCAGCGGAGGGATCACTCGGGTCGAACCCGTCTTCTTCCAGCTGTGTGAACAGCTTCTCGGACGCTTTGACGATGGCCACAGGATCGACGCTCAACTCCGCGCAGGACAGCGCCAAGGCTTGCGCCGCAGAGGTCGCCACAAGCGCCGAGACGAAGTAGTCCGGCATCGGGCGCGTGTCGGCCATCGCAGGCACAGCCGCCAGAACGGCGGCGGTGGCGAGGGGCCCGAATTTCACTGCGCTCGACATTCTCATTCCATTCTACCGCGCGGTGCAACGCGCGTTAAAAACCAGCTTGTCACCGTCTTGGGTGAAGGCCCAATCCTCGCTGACGGGACTCATCCGCCAGTCAGCATCAGAGCCACCATAGTTCAGCAGGCAATATTTCGTCGCCTCGAATCGCACGCTCTCGCGCACCGCTTCAACGCCAGCCCCTTTGTTCGCCACGGAAATGGTGACGTCGCGCTTGTCCTCGCCCGTGGACAGCTTTGCCTTGAACGGCAATTCCCGCTCGCTGGCGGCGTTACGCGACTTGTCACGGCTGAGACGCGCGCAAGAGGCTGTCGCAAACACCAGCGATATGATGAGCAAAAGCCGGATCATGTTTTCAACCTTGATCCGTCAATGACCTGATCGCTTTGCAACACGCCAACACAGAAGATGTTAACGGTCAGCAACCCGTCCTTGCGGGTGCGGGTGTCGGGAATGGCGCTTTCGCCTTCACGGCAGGCGATTTCCATCGCGCGCAGCACAGCGCGGTTCTCGTCAGCGGTCGGGATCGCAGCACCGTCCTTGTAGCGCAAGACAACGCGGGTCGTGTCAGCGGCACGCGCGGCTTCGACGATCTCGAGCGGCGGGCCTTTGGGCTTCTCGGACACCGGACCGGGAGGAACACAGGCAGCCAGAACAGCGACGGCGGGGATGAGGAACAGAGCGCGCATCATTCTGCCGCCACCGCCGACACGCGGCCCGTTCGTTTGTGTTTGATGCGGTCTTCGATCTCGTCGCGGAAATGGCGCACGAGGCCTTGGATCGGCCAAGCCGCCGCGTCGCCCAAGGCGCAAATCGTGTGGCCTTCGACCTGTTTTGTCACGTCCAGCAGCATGTCGATTTCCTCCACCTCGGCCTCGCCCGTCACCAAGCGGTCCATCACGCGCATCATCCAGCCGGTGCCTTCGCGGCACGGGGTGCATTGGCCGCAAGACTCATGCTTGTAGAACTTCGACAGCCGCCAGATGGCTTTGATGACGTCGGTGTTCTGATCCATCACAATGACCGCAGCGGTGCCAAGGCCGGAGCGCTGCTCACGCAGCCAGTCGAAATCCATGATGCATTCTTTTTCCATCATCTCGGCGGGCAACATCGGCACGGATGATCCTCCCGGGATTACGGCTTTCAGGTTGGACCAGCCGCCACGGATGCCACCACAATGGCGGTCGATCAGCTCTTTGAACGGGATCGACATGGCCTCTTCGACCACACACGGGTTGTTCACATGGCCGGAAATCGCAAACAGCTTGGTGCCGGCGTTGTTCGGGCGGCCAAAGCCCGAGAACCATTCCCCGCCACGGCGCAGGATGGTCGGCACCACGGCGATGGATTCGACGTTGTTCACGGTGGTCGGGCAGCCATAAAGGCCAGCCCCCGCAGGAAACGGCGGCTTCATCCGCGGCATGCCCTTTTTGCCCTCAAGGCTTTCCAGCAACGCGGTTTCCTCGCCGCAAATATACGCCCCTGCCCCGTGGTGCAGGTAGATGTCGAAGTCCCAGCCGGATTTGGCGGCGTTGGGGCCAACGAGGCCAGCCTCGTAGCATTCGTCGATGGCGTTCTGCAGCGCCTCTTTCTCGCGAATATATTCGCCGCGAATGTAGATGTAGCAGGCGTTGGCATTCATCGCGAAAGACGCGATCAGACAACCTTCGATCAGCGTGTGCGGGTCATGGCGCATGATCTCGCGGTCTTTGCAGGTGCCCGGCTCGGACTCGTCGGCATTCACCACCAGATAGCTGGGGCGACCGTCGCTTTCTTTGGGCATGAAGGACCATTTCAGGCCCGTCGGGAAGCCAGCGCCCCCGCGTCCGCGCAGGCCAGAGGCCTTCATCTCGTCGATGATGCTGTCACGGCCACGCTTGATGATCGCGGCGGTGCCGTCCCAATGCCCACGGGCTTTCGCGCCCTTCAGGGTGCGGTCATGCATCCCGTAGAGATTGGTAAAGATGCGGTCCTTGTCTGCCAACATAGCTTTCGCGTCCTGTCTGCTTCTTCATGTGCGGTGACGCGCGCCTAGCTTCTGGCGCGCCACACCCGGAATAAAACGACCAACGCCCAGATGAACGCGGCCCCTGCCATCAGGTCGAACAGGAAGGCGAACCTTGCGGGCCAGCCAAGCTGCCCCCCGATCACCTGCGCCCCGACCCAGATCAGCATCGTGGCAAAAATCACGATCGCCGCCTGTCGGGCCTGTCTGACCATGCGCGGGTCCTCTTGCGAGGGCCCGCTCATCGTTTCGTCTCAGTCGGGATCAATAGACCCCGCCTTTTTTCACCTTCTTCGAGAACTCGGTCTCGCCGCCTTTGGCCAAAATCTTTGCCTGTTTCACCCACTCGTCACGGGAGGCGCGGTTTCTGATGCCATCGATGTTGTTGTCGGCCCATTCCACCTCCTTCTTGCGCCAGCTGGCGACCTGATCGAAGTGGTAGACGCCCATTTTGTGCAACTCGCCCTCGAGTTTCGGACCGACACCTTTGATCTGCTTGAGATCATCGGCCCCGCCCGCACGGGCCTGTTTCAAAAGTTCCGGCTTGCCGTCAGCGGCCACTGGCTTGGCCTTGGCAGCGGTTGCCGCCTTTGCCTTCGGTGCAGCTTTGGTCGCCGGTTTCGCGGTTGCCGCTTTGGCCTTCGGAGCGGCTTTCGCCTTGGCGGCAGGTTTTGCATCCGCTGCCTTGGCCTTCGGCTTCGCAGCGGCCTTGGCCTTTGGTTCTGCCTTGGCCTTTGGCGCAGCCTTGGCCGTTGCGTCAGCCTTGGTTGCGGATTTCGCGGCGGTTTTGGTCGTGGCCGCCTTCTTTGCGGCCGGCTTCTTCGCAGCAGGCTTCACCTCCGGTGCGGTGCTTGCAGCCGCAGGACTCAGGCTGGCGGCGGCGGCACCCGCATTTTCAGCAACTGGCGAGGATGTTGTCACAGCACCGGAGCTGGCCAGCGGTGCGGCGGCGGTCGCCCCATCCGTGCGGGACGCGGCCGGAACCGAAGACACTTGCGCTTCCGCCTTGCCGCAGAACGCCCAGTTCAACACAAAGCCCCCGACAAGCAGTACCACGAGGCCCCAAAAGACGGCCCCCAGAAATCCAAAGTCCCGCATCGACATCAGCAATGCAGCGACCAGCACGCCCGCGATCAACGCAGCAAGCCAGCAAACCGTTTTGCAGCTTCCCCCGTTTGTGTTGTTCTGTCCCATTCTTCGTACTCCCCGTCTGTTTCAGACTAGTAGACGCCGCCTTTTTTGACGCGGCTTGAAAATTCCGTAGTGCCACCTTTGGCCAGCACCTTGGCTTGCTTCACCCACTCGTCCCGGGAAACGCGGCCTTTAAAGCCTTCGAGGTTCTCATCCACCCACTCGACTTCCTTCTTGCGCCAGGACGAGACCTGATCGAAGTGGAAAACACCCAGCTTGTGCAAAAGCTGTTCGAGTTTGGGGCCAACGCCCTTGATCAACTTGAGGTCGTCCGGCCCGCCGGCCCGCGCCTTTTTCAGCAGTTCGGGCTTGCCGTCCGCAGCGACCCGTTTGGCTTTTGCCGGATCCTTGGCCTTCGGAGCCTCGGATTTCGGTGCCACCGTGCCAGTCTTCGGGCGCGCCACTTTTTTGGCATCGACCTCGGCCTTGGTTGCGTCGACTTGGCGCGCGTCTTTTTTTGCCGCCGCCGTTTTCGACTTGGCTGGCACGGACGCCTTGTTCGCGGCACCGCCCTTGGCTTTGCCGCCATGTTGCCACGGGGCCAGCAAAGGCACTTCGGTGCCGTCGATGCGTTTCACCGTGTCGCCGATATCAGCCGCCAGTTGCACCGAGGCGTTGTATTGCGTCTTACCGCTGTCGAATTCTGTCAACGATGTCAGGCCCTTACGCGGCTCGGCGGCGTAGCGGCCGTTTTGCGAGCCGGGTGTCGGCACGTCGCCCTTGGCCAGCATGTCGATGATCTGCGCCATGCTTTTGGCGGTCAGGTCTTCGTAATAATCCTTGCCGATCTGGGCCATGGGCGCGTTGGCGCAAGCGCCCAGACACTCGACCTCTTCCCACGAGAACTTGCCGTCAGCGGACAGCTGATGCGGCTTCTCGGCGATCTTTTCCTTGCAGACCCCGATCAAGTCTTCGGCGCCGCAGATCATGCAGGACGTGGTTCCGCAAACCTGAATATGCGCAACAGATCCAACCGGTTGCAGTTGGAACATGAAGTAGAACGTCGCCACTTCCAATGCCCGGATATAGGCCATGCCCAGCTTGTCCGCCACGTATTCAATGGCGGGGCGGGTCAGCCAGCCCTCCTGCTCCTGAGCCCGCCACAACAGCGGGATAATCGCCGAGGCCTGACGCCCCTCGGGGTATTTCGTAATCTGCGCATCCGCCCACGCAAGGTTTGCGGGGGTGAAAGCGAAGCTGTCAGGCTGGTCTGCGTGAAGTCTACGAAGCATGGAGGTCTGTGGCCTTTATCTGTGCGTCCGGGGCAGCGCTTACGCGCAGGCCCCTACGGTGGAGCGGATACCGCCGCCGGCTTGCTCGATGGCTTGAAGCTGGGCGATGGCCTCTTCTTGCACTTTGTCGAGCTTCTTATCTTTCCAGCCGGTGATCTTGCGGATTTCGGCGTGGGTGATGCCGTCAAAGTCGGTGCAGCCCACTTGCGCCATGGCAGAGGCGTAGCGCGCGAGGTCGATATCATCGACACTCAACTCGGGGGCAGGAAGGCAGGCGCTCAAGGTCATGGCACCGGCTACGGCAAAGGCAGAAAACTTTTTCATCGGTCAATCTCTCCAAAAACTACGTCCATCGTTCCAATAATAGCGGCCACGTCAGCAAGCTGGTGGCCTTTGCAGATATAATCCATCGCCTGCAAATGCAGGAACCCGGGGGCCTTGATTTTGGCGCGGTAGGGCTTGTTGGTCCCGTCCGCCACCAGATACACGCCGAACTCGCCCTTCGGGGCTTCGATCGCCGCGTAAACCTCACCTTTCGGCACATGGAAGCCTTCGGTGTACAATTTGAAATGATGGATGAGCGCCTCCATGGAGGTTTTCATCTCGCCACGTGTCGGCGGGGTCATCTTGCCCCGCGCCATCACGTCGCCCTTACCGTCCGGTGCGCGCAGCTTTTCGATCGCCTGACGCATAATCGACAGCGACTGGCGCATCTCTTCCATACGGACCAGATACCGGTCGAAACAGTCGCCGTTCTTGCCAACCGGAATTTCGAAATCGAACTCGTTATAACACTCATAAGGCTGCGAGCGGCGCAGGTCCCACGCAAGGCCGGAGCCGCGCACCATCACGCCGGTGAAGCCGTAGTCGAGGATATCCTGCTCGGTCACGATCCCGATATCGGCGTTGCGTTGTTTGAAAATACGGTTGTCGGACAGCAGCCCGTCAATATCGCTCAGAACTTGCGGGAAGGTGGTTGTCCATTCCTCGATATCGTCGAGCAAATCTTCCGGCAGGTCTTGATGCACCCCGCCCGGACGGAAATACGCCGCGTGCAGGCGTGCGCCACAGGCCCGCTCGTAGAACACCATCAGCTTTTCGCGCTCCTCGAAGCCCCAAAGCGGCGGCGTCAGTGCGCCCACGTCCAAGGCCTGCGTGGTGACGTTCAGCAGGTGGTTCAGGATACGACCGATCTCGGAGTACAGCACGCGGATCAAGGATGCGCGGCGTGGTACTTCGGTGCCGGTCAGCTTCTCGATGGCCAAGCACCAAGCGTGCTCCTGGTTCATCGGGGAGACGTAGTCGAGACGGTCGAAATAGGGCAGGTTTTGCAGGTAGGTCCGGCTCTCCATGAGCTTTTCCGTGCCACGGTGCAAAAGGCCGATATGCGGGTCGCAGCGTTCCACAATCTCGCCGTCGAGTTCCAGAACCAAGCGCAACACGCCGTGCGCCGCAGGGTGCTGAGGCCCGAAGTTGATGTTGAAGTTACGGATCTTCTGCTCGCCCGTCAGGGCGTCGTCGAATTTGCCACCGTCCATCATAGCACCTCGTCTTTCAACGGGACATCCACCGAGGTCCGTCGTCCATAAAATTTCGGCCGCACTACGCTAGCAAAAAATGCCCAAACACATCCGGCAGTGAAGACTGAAAACAAGAACGAAGCTTGCGCTACTCCATCAGCAAGAACCGTAGTGAATATGAGGCGAATATCCGAATGGATCAAAAGAGCCATTATCATAGCTGAGAAACCGCCGGCAAATAGCGACCACGGCCTTCTCCAGAACCAGCCGCACGTAGCACCTGACAAGATTACGGCAGGTACCATCATCATGCGTGCTGTTGCACCAATAAAGAGAAGAAAAATCATCATTTTTTCGCCTCTTCAGCTTTCTCGTCACCGGGCATGATGTATTCCGCACCTTCCCATGGGGACATGAAATCGAACTGGCGGTATTCCTGAACCAGCTTTACCGGCTCGTAGACAACGCGCTTTTCGGCTTCGTCATAGCGCACCTCGACATAGCCCGTGGTCGGGAAGTCCTTGCGAAGCGGATAGCCGCGGAAGCCGTAGTCGGTGAGGATGCGGCGCAGGTCCGGATGGCCGGAGAACATGATGCCGAACATGTCGAAAATCTCGCGCTCGAACCAGTTGGCCGCCGGATAGACCTCGTGCAGGGATGGCACAATCTCGTCTTCGCGGATTGCCATTTTCACGCGGATGCGGTGGTTCTGGTACATCGACAGGTATTGATACACGACGTCGAACCGCGCGTCGCGGGTCGGGTAGTCCACCGCCGTGATATCCACCATCGTGGAAAAGCGGCAGGCGCGGTCGGTTTTCAGAAACTCCGAGAACGACACAAGCGAGCTGGGTGCGATATGCACGGTCAGCTCGTCAAATGCGATCTCTGTGGACAGCACGCAATCAGGGCGTTTCAGCTCTATGTGAGCCGCGAGTTCTTGAAGGGCAGCGGTCATCGAATGATATTCCCCGTCCGGCGGATTTTGCGTTGCAGCTGGAGCAAGCCATAGAGCAATGCCTCGGCTGTGGGCGGGCATCCCGGCACGTATAGATCAACCGGAACGATCCGGTCGCAGCCGCGCACAACGCTATACGAATAGTGGTAGTAGCCGCCGCCATTGGCACAGGACCCCATGGAGACCACGTAGCGCGGCTCCGGCATCTGGTCGTAGACCTTGCGCAAGGCGGGGGCCATTTTGTTGGTCAATGTACCAGCCACGATCATCAGATCCGACTGGCGCGGGGAGGCGCGAGGGGCCGTGCCGAAGCGCTCCATGTCGTAGCGTGGCATGGCGGTGTGCATCATCTCGACGGCGCAGCAGGCCAGCCCGAAGGTCATCCAGTGCAGCGAGCCAGTGCGCGCCCAGTTGATGATGTCCTCGGTCGAGGTGACAAGGAAGCCCTTGTCCTGAAGCTCGGAGTTCAGCTGTGCGGTGGCGACGTCTTTGTCCCAGCCAGCGGTGTTCAGACCGGTTGCTACTCCCATTCGAGTGCTCCCTTTTTCCATTCGTAAGCGAAGCCGATGGTCAGCACTGCAAGGAAGACCATCATCGACCAGAAGCCAAGTAGCCCGACATCCTTGAAGGCAACCGCCCACGGGAACAGGAAGGCGATTTCGAGGTCGAAGATGATGAACAGGATCGACACAAGATAGAACCGCACGTCGAACTTCATCCGCGCATCGTCGAAAGCGTTAAAGCCACATTCGTAGGCGGACACTTTTTCGGGGTCTGGGTTACGGACTGCGACGACTGCCGCTGCAAGAATCAAAACCAAACCGAGGCCAATGGCTATTGCCAAAAATATCAGGATGGGCAGGTATTCGCGTAGAAGCTCGTCCACGTAAGTCTCCTTCTCGCCTGCATGTCACGACACACAGGAAGTAATTGCTGCGGTGATCTTTACGCCTGAGCGCGCAGGGGGTCAACCGATGGACCCCCCCACTTGTCACCGAATAGTCCTAATTTTTGCGGCATTTATCACCGTTGTTTTGCTTGGCATTTGACGCAGCGCAACAAGCAGGCCGATTTCGCCTGCACCTGCACGCTGAGTCGCCCCCTACCCCAGCCGCTGCAAAAGTGCGGGTGACGGGTTGCCCGTGGCCTCCAGCCCGACGCTGCGCTGGTAGGCGGCGATGGCGGCTTTGGACTTTGGCCCCAGCACCCCGTCCGCCCCGCCCGTGTCGAAGCCTTTCGCCGTCAGGCGGGTTTGCAGGCGCTTGCGGTCGTCGATTTTCAGCCCGTATTTATCCGGCCCGAACGGCGTCTTCAGCGGCCCGCCTCCTGCCAGCCGGTCCGCCAGATGGCCCACCCCCAGCGCGTAATTGTCGGAATTGTTGTAGCGCTTGATCGCGCGGAAGTTCTGCCCCACCTCGAAGCGCGGCCCACCGGGATCGGGTTGCAACCCGCCTGAGGTCACTTCGCGCCCCCAAGGCTGCGACCGCTGCCAGCCGGACTTCGCCAGATAGGCGGCGGTCGATGCCAACGCATCGGACGGATCCTCAGACCAGATGTCGCGCCGCCCGTCACCGGTGAAATCCACCGCAAAAAGCTGGTACGACGTCGGAATGAACTGCG
Organism: Litoreibacter halocynthiae; assembly: GCF_004365635.1. GTDB lineage: Bacteria > Pseudomonadota > Alphaproteobacteria > Rhodobacterales > Rhodobacteraceae > Litoreibacter > Litoreibacter halocynthiae. Next base: position 204,123 of record NZ_SOBH01000002.1, read on the forward strand.
TGTGCCCCATCGCGCCGGCCCATGAGCCGACCAACCGGTTCGGCGTCGTGTCACCTGATTGCAAAATCTTCAGCGCAGCGATCAGCTGCTTCTCGAAGAACGCCCCGCGCCGCCCCTCAAAGGCCAGCGTCGCGGTGGCAGAAACCACAGGCACGTTGCCGCGACGGGTGCCGAAATTGCTCTCCACCCCCCAGATGGCCGCGACCACATTGGCAGGCACGCCGTACTTGGCCTCAATCGCGTTCAGGCGGGACCGCTCGCGGGCGAAGGCCACGCGGCCAGCACGGATTTTCTCCTCCGAGGCGACGATGGCCAGATAATCCTCGAAGCTGCGCTTGAATTCGGTCTGGTTACGATCGCGCTCGATCACCTCGGGCAGGAACCCGACGCCGCGCATCCCCGTTTGCAGGGTGCTGGCGGTGATGCCTTTGGACAACGCGCGGGTTTTGAAGTTTGCCACCCACGCGTCAAACGCAGGGTTGGGCACCGCGCGCATCGTCGGCGTTGCGGTCGGTGCGGAAACACCCCCGCCGGTGCTGCAAGCCTGTAGGGCTGTGGCCCCTGTCAGGGCAATAAAATGGCGGCGGTTGATCATCTGGCTGCTCCCTCTGTTATGGGGTTGTTTTGCGCTACGTTAGCGCATTCCCACGTGGCGTGAAACAGCCGTTAACGCACCCAAGCCGCCTTTCGCTTGTCAAAAAACGCGGCGATGCCCTCGGTGCTCTCGGCGCTGTCCCAGCGGGTAACCAGCGCCTTGATGGAATGCTCCACTTCCGCCTGCCCCGGCGCGCCGCCCAAATGCAGGGCCAGTGCTTTGGCCTCGGCCACTGCACCCTGCGCACAGGCCAGATACGGGGTGATTTCCGCTTCCACGGCGGCGTCGAGATCGTCTGACACACGGGCAATGATACCCAAGGCTTGCGCCTCCTCCGCCCCGAAGACACGGCTGGACATGAACACCCGCCGCGCGTTGCCCTCGCCCATGCGGGCAACGACGTAGGGACCGATAGTCGCGGGGATCAGGCCCAGTTTGGTTTCGGTCAGACCGAACTTGGCGTCCGGTGATGCAAGCGCCACGTCGCAGACGCAGGCGAGGCCTACGCCGCCACCGAAGGCCGCGCCCTCGATGCGGCCAATCACCGGTTTGGGCAGCGTGTTCCACGCGCCCAGCATGCCCGCGAGCTTACCCGCCTCTCGGCCACGGGTTTCCCCGTCCGCGTCAATCTGCGCGCGCATCCAGTTCAGATCACCGCCCGCACAAAACAAAGCCCCCGCCCCGCGCAACACCACCGCACGCACCGCATCGTCCGATGCGAGCGCAGCGGCGCAGGCTGTTAACTCGTCGATCATCTGGCCGGACAGCGCGTTGCGCTTGTCGGGGCGGTTCAGGGTAACCGTCGCCACGCCGCGCTTGTCGGTGTCCAGAAGCAAGGTCTCGTACATCAGGCTCGTCTCCTTATCCGCGCATCGATTGGGCCATCCGGCCCGCTTGCGCTATGATTTCCGCGTTAAGTCCGGTCGTGTGACCTGCGCTTTCCAGATGGCTCAGAACCGCCTCGGTCGCCACGTTCCCCGCCGCACCGGGCGCATAGGGACACCCGCCCAAGCCCCCGACCGCAGCGTCAAACACCCGCAGGCCATGCGACAATGCCACGTCAATGTTGAGTAAAGCACGCCCAGACGTGTCGTGAAAATGGCCTGCCAATTTATCAGCCGCGCAAACCTGCGTGACGGCCTTCAACATTGCGTCAATCTGCTCTGGCGTCGCGCGGCCAATGGTGTCACCCAGCGAAACCTCGTAGCAGCCCAGCTCGAACAACTGCGCCACTACGCGGGCCACATCAGCGGGGTCGGTCGGGCCGTCATAGGGGCATTCGGCTATGCAAGACACATAGCCGCGCACCGGCATCGGGGCGGCTTCCATGATCGGAATGAACCGCGCGATACTCTCTTCGATGGTGGCGTTCACATTGGCCTTGGAGAATCCTTCCGAGGCGCTGGCGAACACCGCCACCTCGTCCGCCTTCGCCGCAATCGCCCCCTCCAACCCGCGCATATTGGGCGTCAGCGCGGCGTAAGACACACCGTCCGCACGGGTGATGCCGTGCAACACCTCCGCACTGTCCGCCATTTGCGGCACCCATTTGGGCGAGACGAAACTGGCCACCTCAATCCGCTTGAAGCCCGCCGTGGACAGCAAATCGACTAGCGCAATCTTGTCGGCGGTGGCGATCTGCGCCTTTTCGTTTTGCAGCCCGTCACGCGGGCCGACCTCGAAGATTTCGACCGCACTCATGCTGGCACCTCATAGAATTCCTTGGCGTAGAGACACTCCCCGTCCGGTGGCAGGGACTTTTGAAACCCCTTGCGAGCAGAGATGCGGGCGTACCAATCGCAAAGGCGTGGGAAAGGTTCGATATGTGCAAAATGACGGCCCGAATACACTGAATACCCGCAAGAAATGTCGGCTGCGGAAAAGCCGCTTTCCAGCAAATAGTCGCGATTTTCCAGACGCCCCTCCAGCGCAGCGTAGCATTTGCCTATCCGCGCCGCCTCCAACTTCATCACGATGGGACTGCGCATATGATCTTCATACAGCGCGATATGCTGTTGGGTTAGGGCCGCACAATGCTGGGTGATGGTCTCGGCAAAATGCACCCAGACCAGCCAGTCGGCCCGTTCGGAATCGCCGATGGCACGACCCAGTCCGGCCTCGGGGAATTGCTCGCACAGATATTCGGTGATCGCGCCGCTCTCGAATAGCGTCTGCCCGTCAATTTCCAAAGCCGGTACCCTGCCAGCGGGGTTCAGTTTCAGGTATTCCTCCGACCGCAGGTTCTTGCCGAACGGATGCACCACGACATCAAACGGCACGCCCAACTCATGCAGCAACCAGAGGTTGCGCATGGAGCGGGTCTGGTGCGCGTGATGCAGTGTGATCTCAGTCATCGGCCTCCATCCGCACTAATGCGGCCCCCGCCGTTACCTGATCACCTGCGATTGTCATGACCTCGGCGACGGTGCCGTCCGCCTCGGCCCGCAAGGCGTGCTCCATCTTCATGGCCTCCAGCACCAGCAAGCGGTCGCCTGCTTTCACTTCTGCCCCCGCCGCCACGTCGACCACGCGCACAAGGCCCGGCATCGGCGCACGGGTCACACCGTCGCCCGCGCCCTGAACCGCGGCCCGATCCAGCGGGTCCACCACGGTGAAGGCATAGGTCTCGCCCCAGAACACCGCGCCCTGAGTGCCTTTGCACCAAACCGAAGCATCGGTTTTGGAGCCGTCGACGCGCCATGCGCCACCCGCGTGGGTTATGTCATGCGTGGCCTCGGGCAAAGTGACTTTGAATTGCGTCGGCGACAGCGTCTCGACCCGTGCGTCCTCCACCTCGTCAAAGGCGAACCGCGCGGTCTGCTCGACCCCGCCCCACAGCGACACCCCTGCGAACGCAGGCACCGTGCGGTGCAATCCAAGGGCAGCGACCGCTGCCAGCGCGCGGGTTTTGGTGCAGGGTGCGGTGGTCTTGGTCAACGCCTCCAAATCACGCTCGATCAATCCGGTGTCGACGTCACCAGCCGCAAAGCCTTCATGCTCGGACAGCGCCGCAAGGAAGCCGATATTGGTGACCGTTCCGCCGATCCGCGTGGCTTTCAGCGCCCGCGTCAGTTGCGCCAGTGCCGTGGTGCGGTCGGGGCCGTGCACGGTCAGCTTGGCAATCATCGGGTCGTAATGCGGGCTGATCTCGTCGCCCTCCCGCACGCCGGTATCAATCCGCGCGCCGTCCGCAAACTGCAGCTGGTGCAGCGTGCCGATGGCGGGCAGGAACCCTGCGGGGACATCTTCGGCATAGATGCGGGCCTCGAAGGAATGGCCGGTGATCGACAGGTCGTCCTGCTGCGCCGGAAGCCCCTGCCCCGACGCCACGCGCAACTGCCATTCCACCAGATCGACGCCGGTGATGGCCTCGGTCACGGGATGCTCGACCTGTAGGCGGGTGTTCATTTCCATGAAGTAGAACCGGTCAGCTTGTAGCCCGTCGGAGGCATCGACGATGAACTCCACCGTACCCGCGCCTGCATAGCCCACAGCCTCCGCCGCACGGACCGCCGCTTGCCCCATCGCGTCGCGCATCTCGGGCGTCATGCCGGGGGCCGGAGCCTCCTCGATCACCTTCTGGTGGCGGCGTTGCAGGGAGCAGTCACGCTCGAACAGATGCACCGCCTTCTTGCCATCGCCAAAGACCTGCACCTCGATATGGCGCGGGGTGGAGACGTATTTCTCGATCAGCACGGCGGCGTTACCGAAGGCTTTTTGCGCCTCCGTCTGGGCGGCTTCCAGCTCTTGCGCGAAGTCCTTGGCGGCGTTGACGCGGCGCATCCCCTTGCCGCCGCCGCCAGCGACCGCTTTGATTAACACGGGGTAGCCGATCTTGTCGGCCTCGGCGGCCAGATTGTCCTGACCTGCCTCATGGTAGCCCGGCACTACGGGTACGCCTGCTTTAACCATCAATGCCTTGGCGGCGTCCTTCAGTCCCATCGCACGGATTGCGTGGGCGGAGGGGCCGATGAAGGTCAAGCCAGCGGCTTCGACGGCCTCCACAAAGTCGGGGTTTTCCGACAGGAAGCCATAGCCCGGATGGATGGCTTGCGCGCCTGAGGCCTGCGCCGCCGCAATGATCGCGTCGCCGCGCAGGTAGCTTTCCGCAGGGGTGGCACCGCCGAGGGAGACGGCTTCATCGGCAATCGCCACATGGCGGGCGTTTGCGTCCACGTCGGAATGAACTGCCACGGTGCCGACGCCCAAGCGGCGGCAGGTGTCGATGATCCGGCAGGCGATTTCGCCGCGATTGGCGATGAGGATTTTATTGAACATCAGCTTCCAGCCTCTTTACCTGTATCTACGAGAATATAGTGCCGCCAAGGCCAATGGGCTTCGATATCTGTGAAAATCAACCCCCCTCTTTGAATTGCGGAAAGTGGCAGCAAGACCCGTTCATAGGCATCTTCTTCTCCACCCGAATCCACTCCACCGCCGTCATCACAAAGCAGTTCGGGACCGAAAGCGTTATCACAGGCTTGGGTGCAATAAGATCGAAGAATTTGAAATGGATTCTGTGGTGCTTCATGAAATAGTGGGTCCGAACGATATTGCACCCCACCTTCAGTATAGGTGAGGTGCTCTGACAGGAGGCAGGAACACTCCAAAGGTTGCTTTTCTTTCTTGGACCTCGCACCAAAATAGTAAACGAATTCGAAGGCCTGCAATGGTTTCGGCTTCCACCTCGCAAACTCAAAATCTAAATCGCTAGGACGTGGATCATGGATGCGTTTCAGCGGTAAGTGACATCCCATATAGACGGCTAAACACATTGTTGGAGCTTTCTATTAGCGTTCAAAAACATGGCTCACATCCTAAACACGCCGAAGCGTGTCTCCTCTATCGGGGCGTTTAGCGCGGCGCGCAGGGACAGCGCCAGCACGTCGCGGGCTTTGCGAGGATCGACGATGCCGTCATCCCACAGCCGTGCGGAGGCGTAGAGGGGGTGGGATTGCTCCTCGAACATATCAATTGTCGGCTGCTTGAACGCGGCCTCCTCCTCGGGCGTCCATGTGCCGCCCTTGCGCTCGATCCCGTCGCGTTTCACCGTCGCCAGAACGCCCGCCGCCTGTGGGCCGCCCATGACCGAGATGCGGGAGTTGGGCCACGACCACATGAAGCGCGGCTGGTAGGCGCGGCCTGCCATGCCGTAATTGCCCGCCCCGAAAGAGCCGCCGATCACCATGGTGATTTTCGGCACGGAGGTGGTCGCCACGGCGGTCACCAGCTTGGCCCCGTGCCGCGCGATACCTTCGTTTTCATATTGGCGACCGACCATGAAGCCGGTGATATTCTGCAGAAACACCAGTGGAATGCGGCGTTGCGAGCATAACTCGACGAAATGAGCGCCCTTTTGGGCGGCCTCGGAGAACAGCACGCCGTTGTTGGCGATGATGCCGACCTGCATGCCGCAGATGTCAGCGAAACCGGTGACGAGCGTCTCGCCGAAGCGCTTCTTGAACTCGTCAAAGCGGGAGCCGTCGACGATCCGCGCGATGACCTCGCGAATGTCATAGGGCGTTGTCAGGGAGGCCGGGACCACGCCGAGCAATTCCGACGGATCATAGGCGGGTGCTTCGCCCCGTAGGGCGGGGTTCACCCCGCCGCCAATGTTGCCAACGGCCTGCCGCGCAAGGGCCAAAGCGTGCGCATCGTCCTCTGCCAGATAATCCGCCACACCCGACAGGCGCGTGTGAACGTCGCCGCCGCCTAGGTCTTCGGACGTAACGACCTCGCCTGTCGCGGCCTTCACCAAAGGCGGGCCTGCAAGGAAGATGGTGCCTTGCTCTTTCACGATGATGGTGACGTCGGACATGGCCGGAACATAAGCGCCGCCTGCGGTGCAGGATCCCATGACCACGGCGATCTGCGCGATGCCTTTGGCGGACATGCGAGCCTGATTGTAGAAGATGCGCCCGAAATGGTCGCGGTCGGGGAAGACCTCGTCCTGATTGGGCAGGTTGGCCCCGCCCGAGTCCACGAGATAGACGCAAGGCAGGTGGTTTTCCTCGGCAATCTCCTGCGCGCGGAGGTGCTTTTTCACCGTCATCGGGTAGTAAGTGCCGCCCTTCACGGTGGCGTCGTTGCAGACCACCATGACTTGGCGGCCCTGCACCAAGCCGATGCCCGCGATGACACCCGCGCAAGGGGCCGCGCCATCGTAGAGGCCGTGGGCTGCGGTGGCACCGACCTCTAGGAAGGGCGAGCCGGGGTCGAGCAGGTTGGCGACACGGTCGCGGGGCAGCATTTTGCCGCGGCTTTCGTGGCGTTCACGCGGGCCTTCGCCCCCGCCCAATGCGGCGTGCTGGGCCGCCTCTTGAACCACGCGCAAGGCGTCCAGATTTGCGGCCTCGTTGGCGCGGAACGCCTCGGAGCCTGCGGCGATGTTGGAGGTCAGTTTCATTCGGTATTACCTCGGTCTCATGTCGCGCAAGGCGATGCTGCGTTCGGCGGTCATGACCAGCAGGCAATTGGCATAGGCGATGCCGCGCACGGAGCCGCCCTCCCACTGGTCATAGGTCAGGTCACATTCGGCTTCGCGAAAGGCGATCCACGCGCGTTGCACGTTTTGCAAGCCGCCCGCGAGATCGGTGCCTTCGTCAGCGTCGCGGGTTTTCAGGTCGGCGCGGGTGACCTGGTATTCTTCGTTCAGGATATCGTCCCAAATGGCGGTTTCCGCCGTGATGCAGGTGGCGATACCTTGCGAGGTGGTTCCACCCGGTAGCAACTGACACTGGTCCGCCGCGGCCCCGAGGCAGTCAGGACTGCGCTGGCCTTCTGGCGTGGCCGCGTGGCAGGCATGGATGCGGGCAGGCTCGACCGTCAGGTCCGCCGCTTGCGCGGGGAGCGCGAGCATGAGGAGGAGCGCTGCAACTCTCATTGCTTGATCTCGCAATAGCCCGCCGAGGAGCGGCCTTCGAGGCAGGCGGCGAACTCGCCGGACAGACCCGCCAATTCGCTGACCTCGCAGCCCAGCCGTGCGCTTTCCGCGCCGTCGGGTTTGGAGACGGCCACATCCTGGCATTTTTGCACAACGTAGCCGGTCCATTGGCCCATCAGGTCCAGTAACTCTGATGATCCGGCACTGGTCACCGCCTCGATCACCTCGTCTTGCAAGGTTTTCACCGTGCCGGACCATTCCTCGCGCACACCGCCAAGGCAGCTGGCATGGGCGTCGGTGCCAACCTCGTGGGAGACGCAGGGCTGGAACATCAGTTCCACGCATTGGGGCCAAGTGGTGCCCGCCTCCATGGTTTCCAAGCAGGCCAGCACAAGGACCTTGTCCTGCGCGATGGTGTCTTGCGCCGTGGCGGGACTAGCGGTCAGAGCGGCTATGAGGGGCAGATACTTCATGGACGATCCTTCAAGCCGCGTCGCGCGGGGCGACGGGGGATTTCGTGGCCCAGTCGGCGGGGCCGTTTTGCGCGATCAAGCCACCAAGGGGGCCGACGTGATATTCGTAGTGCCGTGCCGCATCAAACGGCTCCGGGCCGCAAATGACAACCATACGTGTGGTTTTGACCGGCGCAGGCCGCGCGCGGCAGTCGGTGCGTTTGGCTTTTGGGTGGGTGTCGAGGTAGCGGGCGGCGTAGGTTTCGATGATCTCGGTCTCGGTCAGTTCAAGCGTCGCGCGTTGGTATTGCGCAACGGCAAGGATACCGATGAGGGTTATTAGGGCGAGGCCCGCGTAGTGGAGGGGGCGGAGGGTCATTGGACGACACCATTGCAAACGCAATTATGCAACACGACGCGCATCGAGTCCGCTTGCGTGTTCTTCCAATATTGAAGCACACCTCCAACCCGACTAAGAGATACGAGTCTACGCAACCTATTTTCGAGGGCGACATGTTTTTCATTTCGCACATCGCGATCCCAAAACCACCCGCACGCGCCTAATCTCGCCTGCGGGGCGATGCTCCTCACCTTTTCCATTAATAGCAGATAGGCCCGTGCATTGCGCGGGAAGTGTAGATGTATATTCGATTTGTAATTCCTGTGCGCGACACAGGATGCCGCGCGGAGCTTGGCTTTTTCTATGGTGCCCTTAAGATTTTTGCTGACGAAAGATTCCTTGAGTGCTGGGAGCGATGTGAGTTGAGGCGTGAGATAGACTGGTTCAACGATCACCTCGATGCGCCTGATGCTGTTGCCCGTCGGTTCGGTCGCCATTGACAGCGAAGTGGCATTTGTTGGTTCCGCGACACGGCGCAAGCCTGCATTCGTCGCGCGCGTTATGCGGGTTGGTTGATGGGCGAACTTGGGACGCCCGTTGCCGAAATAAGATCGCACAGACCCGGCCCTTTGGTTTGGGCTGATGAGCAACAAATTGTCGCGCTTGCTGGACCTCATGTGCCCCAAGCGTTTTAGGGGGCGGTGTATTTTCACCCCATCGCCCCCATCAGCTCCCGACCGACCAGCATGCGGCGGATTTCGGACGTGCCTGCGCCGATCTCCATCAGCTTGGCGTCGCGGAACAGGCGGGCCACGGGTGCATCCGCAAGGAACCCTGCGCCACCCATGGCTTGGACGGCTTGGTGGGCTTGGACCATGGCCTGCTCGGAGGAATAGAGGCAGCACGCGGCGGCGTCGGCTCGCGTGATATCGCCACGGTCACAGGCGCGACCTGCCTCGTAGACATAGGCGCGGGCGGAGTTCATGGCCGTGTACATATCCGCGATCTTGCCCTGCATCAGCTGGAACGAGCCGATGGGCTGGCCGAACTGTTTGCGCTCGACCATGTAGGGCATGACCTCGTCCAGACAGGCGGCCATGATGCCGGTGCCGATGCCCGCCAGCACCACGCGTTCATAATCGAGGCCGGACATGAGGACACGCACGCCGCGTCCCTCCTCGCCCAACACGTTCTCGAACGGGACTTCGACGTCGTCGAAGATCAGCTCCGCGGTGTTGGAGCCGCGCATGCCAAGCTTGTCGAAATGGGGGGAGGTGGAAAAGCCTTTCATCGACTTCTCGATGATGAAGGCGGTGATGCCTTTGGGGCCAGCGTCGGGGTCGGTCTTGGCGTAGACCACCAAGGTGGAGGCGTCGGGACCGTTGGTGATCCAGTATTTGTTGCCGGAGAGGCGGTAGTGGTCGTTGCGCTTTTCCGCTTTCAGGGACATGGACACGACGTCGGAGCCTGCGCCTGCTTCGGACATGGCCAATGCGCCGACGTGTTCACCGGACATCAGGCCCGGAAGGTATTTCGATTTTTGCTCTGGCGTGCCATTTAGCTTGATCTGGTTCACGCAGAGGTTCGAGTGCGCGCCGTAAGACAGCGACACGGAAGCGGAGGCGCGGGCGATTTCCTCGACCGCGACCACATGGGCAAGATAGCTCATGCCGGAGCCGCCGTCTTCCTCGGGGACGGTGATGCCCAGAAGGCCAAGTTCGCCCATCTCGGTCCACAGATGCGCTGGGAAATCGTTCGACGCGTCCACCTCGGCGGCCAGCGGCTTCACGCGCTCCTGCGCCCAGCGATGAACCATCTCGCGCAAGGCGTTTACGTCTTCACCCAAGTCGAAATTCATTGAAGCGGTAAACATTGCGGTCCTCCCATTAATGAACGCACGTTCAAATAATAGCCCTAGCGCTCTCACGGGTCAACAGCGTCAATTCGCCGACGAGAATTTACCATCTGTAAATCGCGAGCAAGTTATGTAAGCCCCTCAAAAGCAAGGTAGAGAATCCAATTATGGCAAAAATGGGTAAGGAAACCCTTACCTTCGACACCATCTTTACGGCATAACCCCTTGCCAAATCAGCATTTACCTTGCGCTAAACCATGATTCTGCCCCACCTTCGACACATTGTCGAAGCCCAAACACTGAGAATAAAAATGATCTATCTAGCCTTCTACAGGGGAGAGGGTCGGCCGTTAAGCGACACGCTCGTCAAGTGGGTCACCCGCTCCGAGTTCTCGCATTGTGAACTTTTGATCAGTAACCGCCCACCCAAATCCGGTGAGACTCATCGCTGCGTTACGGCGCAGGGAAAACACGGCGGCGTCTGTGTGCGCGACCTCTACTTTCGGGAAGGGGCCTACGAGTTTGTGCAGGTGCCATGGGCGCCGCATGACACGTTCGAGCGCGCCGCCCAACATCTGGGACGGGGCTACGACTATTGGGGATTGCTGATGAGCCAGTTCATCAACCTGCGCCGCCATATCGAGGACCGGTGGTTCTGCTCGAAGCTTTGCGCGCGGGCCTTGGGGCTGTCGGAGGCACACACCTATTCGCCCGGTGATCTGAAGCGGATCGTTGAGGAACATAACCGCGTCTACCGCTTGGCCCATCTGACCGCTGGTCAATCGGCTGGGGTGCAAGGCGTGTCGACCGCGCTGCCCGCCACACCGCCCGCACCGGCAAACGAGCCGGGCTATCCGGCGACCGGTTTGTCTGCCCTAGCCCGCCAAGGCCGCTCGGCCCTGCAAGGCGCGGGCCTCGCTTTGAATGATGCGGGCAATCACCTCGCAGTCAGCGATGGAGAAGGTCAAGGGCAAGCGCATGTCCAGCAGGCCGGACAGAATTTCGTCCGTCCGCGCCAAGGCCTGCGGCCGCGCGTAACGCCAGCTGTCGTAGCGCGAGGTAAAGGCTTTGGGCTCGGTCGCGCCGAACCACTTAAGCTCCACGCCGCGGGCGGCGCATCGGGAGGTAAACTCCTCGATTTCCGGCCCCGAGGCCTCGGGCAGCCGGAACTGGATGGATGAGCCGACATACACCCCGCGCGGGTCTCGTTCGATAACCGCGAGGCCCGGCGCATTGCGCAAGCCGTTTTCCAAGGCGGCATACCGGTCATTCCACGCCTGCACCTGCGCTGGCAGTTTCGCCAGCTGCGGACGCAGGATCGCGGCGCGCAGATTGTCCATACGGCCCGAGATATTCGGGGTGACGTATTTCACCTGCTCGAACACCTCGGCGGGTGGGGCCGCCGCGTGGCGTTCATAGAGCATGTAGGAGCCGGAGAGGATGACCGCCCGCGCCATGACCTCCGGATCGTCGGAGACCAGAAAGCCGCCCTCGCCCGAATTCACATGTTTATAGGTCTGGCAGGAATAACAGCCGACAACGCCGTGCCGCCCCGAGGGCGTGCCTTGCCAGCTTGCCCCCATCGTGTGCGCGCAATCCTCGATCACGACGACTCCTGCTGCATCGCAGATCGCCATGAGACGATCCATATCGCACAAATGCCCGCGCATATGTGACAACAACAGGACCTTGGCCGCCGACGCCTCGATCTGCGCCTCCAGATCATCAAGGTCGATGGTCAGGTTGTCGGCGGTTTCCACAAAGAGCGGCTCCGCGCCAACAGACGCAATCGCACCGGGCACAGGGGCCAGCGTGAAGCCGTTGGACAACACGGTGTCGCCTGCCTTCACCCCCACCGCGCGCAACGCGCATCCCATGGCATAGCCGCCGGACGCCACGGCCAGCGCATATTTCGCCCCCGTGAAGGCGGCGAATTCCTGCTCTAGAAGCGCCGTTTCGCCCAACTCGCCCTGCGTCACGTTATAGCGGTGCAACCGCCCGTGCTGAAGAACGGCCATGGCGGCGGCAATCCCTTCGTCTGGGATGGGCTCTTGCTGGGTAAAGCTGCCGTCAAAAACTTCGAACATCACCAATGCCTCCGGCATGTTGCGGCCATGACATTGGTCGGGCGCAGATGGACAGTCAAGCGATGAGCCGCGCGACGATCCCGTCGAGGTCGTCGAAATGATCCAGCAGCGCCTCGGGCTTCAGGGAGGACACGTCGAAACTGCCGGGCCCGAACGTCACAAGGATCGACGGCGCGCCGGCATTGGCCGAGGTGTCGCGGTCGGTCTGGGTGTCGCCCACCAACACGGCACGGGCGGGATCGCCCCCTGCCCGCGTGACCGCTTCGACAAATGGCAACGGGTCCGGCTTGCGCACGGTAAGCGTGTCCGCCCCAACGAGGCTGTGGAAGGCGTCGCGGAAGTCCAGCGCCGCCATAAGCTGTTCTGCCAAACCTTCGGGCTTGTTGGTGCAGATGCCGACCTTGTAACCCGCGTCCCGCAATCGCGACACGGCCTCCCGCGCACCAGGATAGATCGTGGTGTGGGTGGCGATGTCCTTGCCATAGGCCTCCAGCAGGATCGGAAATTGCTGGTCGATGTCGCTTTGTACAAACGGCTGGCCCAACCGCTCGAACCCTTCGGTCAACATCGCCCGCGCGCCGCGCACGGCGGTGCCCCGATCCGTCGCGGTTGTCAGCACGTCACCATGGCCCAACTCCCGAAAGCAGACATTGGCGGCGGCAAGCAAATCGCCGCTGGTATCGGCCAAGGTGCCGTCGAGGTCAAAAATTACCGTGCGCATGGATGCTTCCTTGTAACGTGGCGAAACCTGTTGTGACGCAGGCGCACCTTGCGCCGCAGCACGATACGGATAGAACGGGGGCAACAAGAAGGAAAGGCCGGGCAACCGGGAATGGCCCCAAACGTGAGCAGTAAACCAGTCGCACTAATCCTATTGGCTGCCGGACAAGGCAGCCGCATGAATTCCGACCTGCCCAAGGTCCTGCACCAGATCGGCGCAGCCCCGCTGGCGATCCACGCCCTGCGCGCGGCGTCTGTGCTAGAGCCGGAGAAAACCGTGGTCATTACCGGCCACGGTGCGGATGAGGTTGAAAAAGTGCTGGCAAAGCATGACGACCAACTCACCTTCGCCCGCCAGACCGAGCAAAACGGCACCGCCCACGCAGTGGACCAAGCCCGAGACGTCTTGGGCGATTTCGAGGGCGACGTGGTGGTTTTGTATGGCGATACGCCCTTCGTCTCCGGCGACACACTGGAGCGGATGGCCGAAGCCCGCGACACAGCGGATGTGGTCGTGCTGGGGTTCGATGCCGCTGACCCAGGTCGGTATGGCCGGTTGATCACCAAAGGTGACACGCTGGAAAAGATCGTTGAGGCCAAGGATGCGTCACCTGAAGAACTTTCCGTAACGCTTTGTAATTCCGGCGTTATTATGTGCGATGCACGAACTATCTTTGATCTAATTTCACGCGTTGGCAACGACAATGCCAGCGGCGAATACTACCTGACCGACATCGTCGGCCTCGCCCGTGCTGGCGGAATGAGCGCCGCCGCAGTGACCTGTGACGAGGCGGAAACCTTGGGGATCAACACCCGCGCCGAGCTGGCCGCCGCCGAAACCGCGTTTCAGGCGCGGATGCGGGCGGACGCGCTGGAGAACGGCGTCTCCCTCGCCCAGCCCGAAACCACCTATTTCGCCTATGACACGGTGCTTGGCCGCGATGCGGTGATTGGCCCGAATGTGGTGTTTGGCTCTGACGTCACCGTCGAATCCGGTGCGGAAATCAAGGCATTCTGCCATCTGGAGGGCTGCCATGTGTCACAAGGTGCCGTCGTTGGCCCCTTCGCCCGCCTGCGCCCCGGGGCGGAGCTGGAGGAAGGTGCCAAAGTCGGCAACTTCGTCGAGATCAAAAACGCCACGTTGGCCGAAGGCGCGAAGGTCAACCACCTGTCCTACGTGGGTGACGCCCATGTCGGGGCCGGCGCGAATATCGGCGCAGGCACGATCACCTGCAATTATGACGGCGTGTTCAAGCATCGCACGACGATTGGCGCGGGGGCCTTTATCGGCTCGAATACTTTACTGATCGCCCCTGTCGACGTGGGCGCGGACGCCATGACAGGCTCTGGCACCGTGGTGACCGAGGATGTGCCTGACGGCGACCTTGCCCTGTCGCGGGTTCGGCAGACCAACAAGACCGGACTTGCGCGCAAACTGATGCAGATGTTGCGCGCCAAAAAGATGAAGAAGGACGCTTAAATGTGTGGAATCGTTGGAGTTCTCGGAACTCATGAAGTTGCACCGATCATAGTCGAAGCGCTGAAGCGTCTCGAATATCGCGGCTATGACAGCGCAGGGATCGCGACCGTCAATAACGGGGAGCTGGACCGCCGCCGCGCTGTGGGCAAACTTGTGAACCTGTCGGACCTTCTGGTCCATGACCCGCTTGCCGGGAAGTCCGGCATTGGACACACGCGCTGGGCCACCCATGGCGCACCGTCCGTGATGAACGCACACCCGCATCAATCTGGTCCGGTTGCTGTTGTGCACAACGGAATTATTGAAAATTTCAAAGAGTTACGCGCCGAACTTGCAGCGGATGGCTATGTCAGCGAGACCGAGACGGATACGGAAACAGTGGTGCTGCTGGCGCGGCGCTTTCTGGAGCAAGGGCTTGCCCCGCGCGACGCCGCCGAACAAACCATCGCGATGCTGGATGGCGCGTTTGCGCTGTGTTTCCTGTTCCATGGTGAAGAGGATCTGATGATCGCAGCGCGCAAGGGCTCCCCCCTCGCGATCGGCCATGGTGACGGCGAAATGTATGTCGGGTCAGACGCCATTGCGCTGGCCCCGATGACCAACCGCGTGACCTATCTGGAAGAAGGTGACCGCGCGGTCCTTACCCGCACCAGCCTCGAAATCTACGATGCGAACGGTCAGCTGGCGAACCGCGCGGCGAAGACGCTGGCGCTAGACGAAGCACGGATTGAGAAAGCGGGCCACAAACACTTCATGGCCAAGGAAATCGCCGAGCAGCCCATCGTGCTGGCGGATGCGTTGAAAGCGTATAGCACAGCGGACGGCAAAGGCATCGAGCTGCCCAACGGCACGCTGGATTTCACCAAATGCGACCGCCTCACCATGGTGGCCTGTGGCACGGCGAACCTCGCCTGTCAGGTCGCAAAATACTGGTTCGAGCAGATTGCGGGCCTGCCCGTCGACGTCGATATCGCCTCCGAATTCCGCTATCGCAAGCCGGTGATCTCGGACAAGTCCTACGCGCTGTTTGTGTCCCAGTCCGGCGAGACGGCAGATACCTTGGCCGCCCTGCGCTACGCCAAGGATCGCGCCGCAATGATCCTGTCGGTGGTGAACGTCCCCGAAAGCTCCATCGCCCGCGAAAGCGATTTGGCCTTGCCGATCATGGCAGGTGTCGAGGTTGGGGTGGCCTCCACCAAGGCGTTCACCTGCCAGCTACTGGCGCTGGCGGCGCTGGCGTTGAAGGCAGGCCATCAACGCGGTCATCTGGACGACGCGACCTTGGCGGCGCATATGGCGGATCTGAACCTGCTCCCCGGAATTTTGAACCAATCCCTTGCGCTGGAGAAATCCATCAAGCGCGTGGCGCGGAAGATTGCATCGGCACAAGACGTGCTGTTTTTGGGACGTGGCCCGATGTATCCACTGGCCCTTGAAGGCGCATTAAAACTGAAAGAGATCAGCTATATACACGCCGAAGGTTATGCATCAGGTGAGTTGAAGCATGGCCCCATCGCGCTAATCGACAAGAACGTGCCGGTCGTGGTGATGGCCCCGACGGACGAGCTGTTCGACAAGACCGTATCCAACATGCAGGAAGTCATGGCGCGCGGCGGCAAGGTCGTACTGATTACCGATGCCGAGGGCGCGAAAGAAGCCAGCGACGGCGTTTGGGAGACTGTGGTGATGCCCGGCATCAGCCCCTTCCTCGCGCCCATCCTCTATGCGGTTCCGGCGCAACTTCTGGCTTACCACACTGCTGTTGCAAAAGGCACCGATGTGGACCAGCCTCGCAATCTCGCAAAGTCGGTGACGGTAGAATGAGCCCTGACGCAGCGCTCGCCCATCTCGAAAGCCTCGCGGATGCGAGCAAGGCGGACGAGCTTGCCGCCTATCACGGGGTTGAGCGTCGCTATCTGGGCATTCCGACCCCGACGCTGGATGCGCTGGCGAAAGACTGGCGCGGCGATGATCTTGCCGCCCGCCTGACCCTTGCCGCAGCCCTTTGGGACAGCGACATTCACGAAGCGCGTATCTGCGCCGCGAAGCTTCTGACGCAAGCAAGGTTGCGCCCCGAGGACGGGCCGGCATGGGACTTGCTCGTGTCTTGGTTGCCGGATGTGGATTGTGCCGCCATCGCCGACCAAGTTGCCAATGCCGGAGCCAAACGCGTGGTTTGGGATACCTCAAGGCTGGACCAAATGGACGCGTGGACAGCCTCCGAGCATGTCTGGACCCGCCGCGCGGTGCTGGATTTCACCCAGCCATGGACCAAACAGAACCGCTCCAAACTGGCAGACGAGGCCGTTCGCGACCGCGTTCTGGGCTGGGCCGCGCTTTACGCCGAAGACCATGACCCGCTGATCCAGCGCGCCGTTGCGTGGTGGCTGCGGGACCTGTCGCGGTTCGATGTGCCACGGGTGCAAGCGTTTCTGGAGGAGCATGGCGAACGAATGACCCGCTCCGCGCGTCGCGAAGCGGCCCAGATGATCAAACGTCAGAGCTAGCCTTTAGAAACGGTCAACGTCGCCAGATCGGTAAGCCCCAAATCCAGCGCCCGCATTGCGGCCAGCGAAATGCGGCTACCCGCGGAGGCGGGCCCGTCGATCGGGATCAGTTTCACCTGAACCACCGCGCCACCTGCCGTTTCGACGGAGCCTTGGGTTTCCGTGTCGACAAGCGGGGTGCGAAGCCAGAACCCCTGCTCTGTCGGGTCGCCCAGGCTGGCAATGGTCGTGCCAAGAACGGAACCGCCCGCAGGTGCGGCAGTGGCGGCTTGCTTCTCGGCTTCGGTGGTTTTGTCCAGCGACGCGGCGCTTTGGCCACCTGCCCCGACCTCGACCACCGATGGCTCGGTTGCTGCTGGCGGATCGGTTGCGTCGATATCGCTTAACGGCTCGTCGATCGGAGGTTCGGGCTGCGCGCCCAACCCTTCAAACGGATTTGAGAAATGCCCCCCGCATGCGGAAAGCGTCACAATAAGGGCTGCGGAGAGCATTTGGAGTTTCATGCCAAAAAGGTTAGCCGCTCCGAAACCGTTCATCAACGACCTAAGTTGGGTTGTCGCCGGGCGCTCCGGGGATTACCTTAAGCACATGAAAAATCCTCTCGTCGACCCGTTCCAGCGTGCCATCACCTATCTGCGCCTGTCCGTCACGGACCGCTGCGACTTCCGCTGCGTCTATTGCATGTCCGAGAACATGCAGTTTTTGCCCAAGAAAGAGCTGCTGACGCTGGAAGAGCTGGACCGCCTGTGCACCGCATTTATCGGTCTCGGCGTTGAAAAGCTGCGCATTACCGGCGGCGAGCCTTTGGTGCGGCGTGGAATCATGGGCTTTTTCGAAGGCATGGGGCGACATCTGGAAAGCGGTGCGCTGAAAGAGCTGACATTGACCACCAATGGCTCCCAGCTGGAAAAATACGCGGCTGACCTGTATGCGGCTGGTGTGCGTCGGGTGAATATCTCGCTTGATACGCTGGACGAAAAAAAATTCGCCGAAATCACCCGCTGGGGCCGCCTGCCCCAAGTTTTGCGCGGCGTGGAAGCTGCGCTGAAAGCGGGCCTCAAGGTCAAGATCAACGCCGTGGCGCTGAAGGGCTTCAACGAGGACGAGCTGTTCGATCTGGCCGCATGGTGCGCCGATCTGGGGATGGATCTGACCTTCATCGAAGTGATGCCCATGGGCGATATCGGCAATGAAAACCGCATCGGGCAATTCTGGTCGCTGAACGACTTGCGCGCGACTTTGGCCGAAGAGTTTACCCTGACCGACCTGTCAGATCGCACGGGCGGCCCGGCCCGTTATATGCGTCTAGAGGAGACAGGCCAGAGGATTGGCCTGATTACGCCGCTGTCCCACAATTTCTGCGAAAGCTGCAACCGCGTGCGGATCACCTGCACCGGCGAAATATACACCTGCTTGGGTCAAGAGGGTAAATCCGACCTGCGCGGACCATTGCGGTCTTCGGAGAGCGACGCGCCGCTGGAAGACGCCATTCGCGCGGCCATCGGGTTGAAGCCCAAGGGCCACGATTTCGACTATTCCCGCCAAGAACTGGGTGGCCAGATGTCGAGGCATATGAGCCATACGGGTGGCTAGGATTTGGCTGGCGCGGTTCGCAAAGCCGTGGATTGCAGGTTGGTTGAGCCTGTCTGCGGCCTGGCTGCTACATGAGATCGTAACTTTCGGATTCCAGTACGGCTTTCTGACACGAAAACGCGAAGTATTGTTCTTTCAATACCCCTCGGGTCTCGCGGAAATTGTCGTTGTCGCCCTTGTTATGTCGTGGGTAGCAGCAGTTCCTTTGGCCCTAGCCTGTCTCGTCCTAAGGCAGTCGCGGCCCCGGCTACCAGTGCTTGGTGTGATTTGGCTCATCCTATGCATGTGGGGCTATTCAGCGACAGCCTCCGGATATAGAGAGCATTTCGGCGCAACTTGGCTTTGGCACGAGCCCTTTGTGGAACTGATGTGGTCCCCGTGGCTCACCCCGTTGGCCACGTTGCTCGGCCTGCTGCCCTTCCTCCGCATAATACGAAAACCCTAAGCCCGCTGGTCAGCGCCGTCGTCTTGTGGCACTGGATATGGCACACATCAAAAGCCACCGGACTGACATGACCCTTTTCGAAATTCTGCTGCTCCTCTCTGCCGCCTTTGGCGCGGGCGTTCTGAACACAATTGCGGGTGGCGGCACGTTCCTGACCTTCCCCGCCCTTGTCTTCGTCGGCATCCCGCCTGTGGTCGCCAATGCGACCTCGACCGTGGCCGTGTTGCCCGGCTATCTGGGTGGCGCGCTCGGGTTTCGCAAAGAGGTCATGGAGTTCGACCGCAAGCAGTTGATCCGCCTGATCGGGATCGGGCTGCTTGGTGGCGCGGTTGGATCATTCCTGCTGCTTATCTCGTCGGACCGCGCGTTCTCGGCGCTTGTGCCGTTCTTGCTGTTGCTGGCCACGCTGGTATTCCTGTTCGGCGCGCGCATCCGTGCTTGGGCGGCCAGGCGGTCGCAATCGGTCACGCCGTTCGGCTTTGTCGGCATGTTCGCAGTGTCGACCTATGGCGGCTATTTCAATGGCGGGCTCGGGATCATTCTGTTGGCGCTGTTCTCGCTGTGGGGGATGACGAATATCCACCAGATGAACGGGCTGAAAACCGCGATGAGCTTTATTCTATCCATGATATCGGTCGCAATCTTCGCGGGTGCAGGGATTATCGAATGGCAAGCGGGCCTGATGATGATGGTCGCCTCCACCGCGGGGGGCTACGCGGGCGCGCCGATTTCCAAGGCGCTGCCAATGCCAGTCGTTCGCGCGATCGTCGCGACCGTTGGGTTTGTGATGAGCGCGGTCTTTTTCTACCGTGTTTTCATCGCCGGATAGCTCAGCGTTCCGCCAGCGTGAGTAAACCGTGTGGGCGGCGTGAATTACGCCTCCCCCCTATTTGCAGCACGAAAAATCCTCTCTAGGCAAAGATTAAGGCACATCAATATTTCCGTGCCATTGATTTTGTTTTTATGGAGTTCTGTCTGATGGACAGCCTTGGGTTTCTTGCATACGGCTTCGTGCTTTTGTCGGCATCGACCAATGACATTCGCTGGCTGCGCGCGGCGTTGTTCGGGTCCAACCTGCTATTCATAGCCTACGGGTTCGCGTTGGAGCTTATGCCGATCCTGTTGTTCAATCTGCTGCTTGGCGGCATCAACGGCTATCAGGCCTTCCGCGCATGGCGGCGGCCCGTCATGATCGTGCATCCGTAAGGAAAGGCAGGGATTAACTGCTCTGAGCCGGACGGTTAATTGCGGAAGGTCGCCTTGCCATAATTGACCTTCAAATCATCAATCTTGCGCGGAATGACCGCGCCTGTTGACTTGCAATTCGCCTTCGTTTTGCGCAAGGCCCCGACATTCTCGGCCTTCGCGAAGAAACTGAAATCCTTAAGAACCGTCTTCCCGTTCAACTTCACCGTGCCACCGCGCAAGCCGCGCATGATTGCTGAATTCAGCTGGATATTTGTCACAACGCCGACACCACACAGCGCCAGTTTTCCATCAATATTTTTAAGCGCCATGAACGCGTCATAGCCTTTGGCCGTAGCTCCACTCCAACGCATATTGGCGGGCTGAAAATCCTTGTCCTGCGGCATGGTGAACACAGCTTGAGCCGAGGCCGGCAAAGCAAACAGGCCTACGGCAAACGCGACCGCGCAGAACTTAGTGGAAAACATGAATTTATCCTTTGGAAAACTTAGGGTTAGAACAATCAATTAAAGCTCTCACCCTCGGCGTCAATCGGCGGTCAGGCGTTGCTCCACAATTTCTGCCCACCAACTGCATCCAGCCGGAATAGCCTCGTCGTTGAAGTTGTATTCGGGGTGGTGAACGCTGGCCGTGTCACCATTACCCACAAGGATATAGGCACCGGGGCGTTCTTCCAGCATGAAAGCGAAATCCTCGCCGCCCATGATCAAAGGCGCCTCCGCGCAATCACCCGAGACTTTGGCCGCGACCGAGGCCGCGAATTCGGTCTGCTCCTCATGGTTCACCATGACGGGATAGCCTTTGATGTAGTTTACATCTGCCGAGCCGCCAAAGGTCGTCGCGACACCTTGCGCGATTTCCGGCAGACGCATTTCGGCCATGTCGCGCATCTCTTTGGACATGGTGCGGACAGTACCTTTCAGGGTGACCGTTTCGGGGATCACATTGAACGCTTTGCTCTCGGTCTCGAAGCTGGTGACAGAAACGACCATGTTGTGCACGGGATCTGCATTACGCGACACGATTGTTTGCAGCGCCAACACCATGTGGGAGGCCATGACAGTCGTGTCGATTGTCTCTTGAGGCTTGGCTGCGTGCCCCCCCTTACCCTTCACGGTAATCTCGAACTGGTCGGTCGCAGCAAAGAATGCGCCGGGACGGATCGCGAAGCTGCCGACAGGCCTGCCGGGCCAGTTGTGCATGCCGTAAACCTCGTCGATGGACCAGCGGTCCATCATCCCGTCTTCGCACATCTCGCGACCACCGCCGCCGCCTTCTTCGGCGGGTTGGAAGATCACCACGACCGTGCCATCAAAATTGCGCGTCTCGGACAGGTATTTCGCAGCGCCCAGCAGCATCGCCGTGTGGCCGTCATGCCCGCATGCATGCATCGCGCCGGGGGTCTTGGAGGCATAGTCCAACCCTGTCGCTTCGAGGATCGGCAGCGCATCCATGTCGGCACGCAGACCGATGGTTTTGCCGGAGCTGTTCGACTTGCCTTTTATCACTCCGACGACACCCGTTCGCCCGATGCCCTCGACGACCTCGTCACAGCCAAACGCGCGGAGCTTCTCGGCCACAAGGGCGGAGGTCCGGTGGGTTTCAAACAGGATTTCAGGATTCTCGTGAATGTCACGACGCCATTCGGTGATCTCTGGCAGAAGTTCGGCGAAACGGTTTTTGACGGGCATGGGAGTGTCTCCTGATTGGACTCACTTGCCAGACTGCCTGCCTTGTTCCGCCCCTGCAAGTCACGTTCGCCTAGTTGCGGGCAGGCACGTTGCCCCAAGAAACGTCTTCGAGCAGCAGGTCATCAACGGCATCACCGTGCAGAACGGATACATCGCCTGTGGTCTCCAGTATCACCGCACGCACCTTCGACAAATCCAGTGCGTTGGCTTCCCGTAACTTGCCGATCAGCTCCGCGCGGGTGACACGGGTTCGTTCAAGATTGGCCTCCAGTATTTCCCCGTCATACATCAGGAACACCGGCGGGTTATCGAGCGCGTCGCCCCAGTCGAAGCGCTCTCGCAGACGCGCAAGCGCGTGGCGCAGCGCGAACAGGAACACCAGCGCCACAGGACCGATCCAAACGGGCGTCGAGGTGCTGGTCATGATAAAGGCGAGGATCGACCCTATCGCCACCGTCAACGCAAAGTCGAAACCTGCCATCTTCGAGAATGACCGCAAGCCATTGATCCGAACCAGTGCGACGATCACTACGATAGATATTGCCGCGCGCATCAACAGTTCCAGCGTCATGCTCATGACTTCTCTCCCCGCGCCTGTCGGGCTCTTTGAATGAATATGACCGACAAGAGTATGACAAAGGCGCAAGCGATACCGCCCAATGCGCGTTCATAAAGTCCGTCTATTCCCGTTGGCAAAAAGAAGAACACCGGCGCCGCCACCGCCCAAAGCCCCGCAAGAACGAAGCACGCAACCTTCGCCCATGAGGCGTGGCACCCTGCCCCTGACGCCATACCCAGCGGGGCAAGTAGGAAAAAGATACCCAACCCGTAAACAAGATAGATATGGATCACCACGCCATCGCTGTCGCCATCACCGTATTCGTTGCGCGCACCGACGATGATGACCGACGCGGCAAGGGCGGCGAGGCTCAGGATGCCGACGGACCAGCCGACATTGCCCAAGTGAGCATGGGACGCCGCAAGCGCCGTCGCCATCAGTCCAATGGCAAATCCGTACAGGCCGACATCCATAATGATCTCGCCCTCACCCGCCGCCAAGTCAGAGATGGTATCAGCAACCCAGTTATGATTTGGAACGAAATAAGGACCGATAAGGGTTGCGGAGATTAGCGAGACGCAACCCAGCAGGCCCAAAACGCCAAGGCAGAAGAGGAGATGGGGGCGCTCGGTGCCGTATTTCTGCTTGTCCATCACACCACCTCGCATTTTCGGTTGTTAGGTCAACGTCGTTGCGGGCGGTTTGGTTGCAAAGATGCGTTCAGCTTGCCAGATGATCTACCAATTTTGCCATGAACACCTTCCCCGCCTCAAACTGCGAGACTTCAAGAAACTCGTTGGGCTGGTGGGCTTGGGCAATATCGCCGGGGCCGCAGATGATGGCAGAGTAGTCTTTTTCCTGAAACTGACCCGCCTCGGTGCCGTAGCTGACCACGTGGGAGGCGTTGTCACCTGTAAGCTGGCGCACCAGTCGTTCGGCTTCGCCGTCCTGTTCGGGCTGCAGCGGCGGCACATGAAACCGTTGGGTGATCTCGATTCGGGTTTCGGGAACCACCGCTTGCATCAAGGCTTCGACCTCGGCCACGCGGGCGAACAGCGCGTCACGATAGGTGTTAATGTCGTCACCGGGGACCAAGCGAAAGTCGATGCCAAACTCGCAATCCTTGGCGGTGATGTTATGCGCGGTCCCGCCCCAGATTTTACCGGTGTGCAGGGTGGTAAACGGCGGATCAAACTGTGCGGCAAGCGCGGACGGGGTGGCCGCGATATTGGCGTCGTTGATCTGATTGGCCCATTCGATCAGCTTCACACCATACATGATGGCGTTGACACCCGTATGCAGCAGGGAGGAATGGACCTCGAATCCGTGCACATGAATCCACCAACCATAACCGCCCTTGTGGCCGGAGACGGCCTTCATCATCGACGGCTCCCCCACTACCACGGCACCCGCGGCAGGCAAATGCTTGCGCATCTCTGCGATCATCGGCGGCGCCCCAAGACAGCCCACCTCCTCGTCATAGCTGAGCGCGATTTGCAAAGGTCGCTTGACCCCGCGCTTCAGGGCCAACGGGACGGCGGCCAAGGCCAGCGCATCAAACCCCTTCATATCGCAGGTCCCGCGCCCGTAGAGCTTGCCGTCTTTTTGGACCACGGTGAATGGGTCGGTGTCCCATGCCTGCCCTTCGACGGGGACCACATCAGTATGGCCTGACAGCACAACGCCACCCTCTACGTCGGGGCCGACATTGGCGTAGAGCGACGCTTTGTTCCCCTCGTCATTATAGACGCGGGTGGCCGAGACACCGTGACCCTTCAGATAATCCTCCACCCAGTCGATCAGATCCAGATTGCTGATATTGCTGACGGTTTGAAATGACACCAGTTTGTCTAGAATGGCGCGTGCGTCCATGAGGGCGTCCTTTGCTGAGCGAGGGTTTACCGGAGGGAGGTTGATCCTCACGCGGCAAAGCGTCAAGGCCCGCGCTCAAGATTTCGACATCGACGGCGGAGGCGCGCGCGTCCCAGAAAAACCGTTGCCAGACGAAATTCTGGTGTTAACCTCAACCCTTGAGTTGAGCATTGGAGCCTACCGGTGCCGCTTCACAGGGGGAAATGAATGCCAGACGGGCCCGCGCCAGTCCAAGAACCCGTGCTTGATGTACGGAGCCTTAAGACCGTTTTCAAAACTCGCTCCGGTGAGGTTCACGCCGTAAATGACGTCAGCTTCAACGTGCGCCCCGGTGAGTTGCTGGGTGTTGTGGGCGAAAGCGGATCTGGGAAGTCGGTGACGATGATGTCGCTGATCGGGCTGCTTCCCTCGCCCCCGGCAGATATTCGCGGCGGTCAGGTACTGTTTGACGGCAATGACCTGCTCGCCACCGATGCCGAGACCTTGCGCAAGGTGCGCGGCGGACGAATCGGCTTCGTGTTTCAGGACCCGATGACCTCGCTCAATCCGGTGTTTAATGTGGGCTTCCAGATCATGGAACCATTGCGCAGACATATGGGCATGACGAAAGCACAGGCGCGCATTCGGGCCTGCGAATTGCTGGAACTCGTCGGCATTCCGGACGCATCGCGCCGCCTGAAAGACTATCCGCACCAGTTTTCCGGCGGGATGCGCCAGCGGGTGATGATCGCGATTGCGCTGGCGTGTGATCCGAAAGTCCTGATCGCGGACGAGCCGACGACCGCGCTGGACGTAACCATTCAGGCGCAGATCATCGAGTTGGTCAAAGACCTGCGCGAGAAGTTGGGCATGGCGATTATCTGGATCACCCATGACCTTGGCGTCATCGCGGGCATCGCCGACCGCGTCATGGTGATGTATGCGGGCCAAGTGGTTGAACAGGCCCCGACGCGGGAGCTGTTTGGCAACCCGCAACACCCCTATACCCGTGCGCTTCTGGATACGATCCCTACCGTGCGCGGCGCACGTCCCGAGAAACTGAACGTGATCCAGGGCCAGCCGCCCATTCTGGGTGCGGCCCCGAGCGCCTGCCCCTTCCGCGAGCGTTGCGCATACCGCTTCGAGCGCTGCAACCGCGAAAATCCTGTGCGCATCCCCGCAGGCCCCGGCCATGACGCGGCGTGCTTCTACGATTTCAATACCGGAGGACCACGCGGTGCTTGACGAGCCGAAGCAACCTCTTGTCCGCGTCGACAATTTAAAGATGCACTTCCCGATCTTCGGCGGGCTGCTGCGTAGGCGTATTGGTCAAGTGAAGGCCGTCGACGGGATTTCCTTTGATATTATCGAAGGCGAAACTCTTGGCTTGGTTGGCGAATCCGGATGTGGAAAATCCACGGTGGGCCGCTCGGTGCTGCGGCTTTATGAAGTGACTGACGGCACGGTGACCATCGACGGGCGCGACATTGCCCACGCCCCACCAGAAGAGCTGCGCCAGATGCGCACCCAGATGCAGATGATCTTCCAAGACCCGCAAGCCTCGCTGAACCCGCGCATGAAGGTCTCCGAGATTATTGCGGAGCCGCTGCGCGAGCATCACGCTGGTACCGCCGCAGAGCGCCGCCAACGAGTGCTGGAACTGATGGATCAGGTAGGCTTGAACCGCGACTTCGCCAACCGCTATCCGCACGAGTTTTCCGGCGGCCAGCGCCAGCGGATCGGCATCGCCCGCGCGCTTGCGCTGAACCCGAAATTCATCGTGTGCGACGAGCCGATTGCCGCATTGGACGTGTCCATTCAGGCGCAGGTAGTCAACCTGCTGGAGGAGCTGCAAAACGAGCTGGGGCTGACCTATCTGTTCATCTCCCATGATCTGTCGATGGTGCGCCACATCGCCGACCGCGTGGCGGTCATGTATCTGGGCCGCATTGTCGAGTTGGCCCCACGCGACGCGCTGTATGACGACCCGCTGCACCCGTATACCAAGGCTTTGCTCAGTGCAGTGCCGGAGCCGGACCCTGCGATTGAAGAGAAGGTTGAACGGATCATACTGACAGGTGATGTCCCGTCGCCCTCGAACCCGCCGCAGGGCTGCAACTTCTGCACCCGCTGCCCCGCGGTCATGGACATTTGCAAACGCGACGAGCCGGAGTTCCGAGAGGTCCAACCGAGCCGTTTCGTCGCCTGCCACCACTTTAACGATATCACATAGAGCGTTGTAAAGACGCCAAAAGAGGCTCCATGAGCACCCAACAAGGAGAAATATCATGAAACTCAAGACAGCCCTGATGGGCGCCGCAGCATCGCTGGCCGTTGTGCCGATGGCGATGGCAGACGGCCACGAAGGAGAGCGCGGCCGCGACGGCCAGCTCAACATCATCTATTGGCAAGCCCCCTCCACGTTGAACCCGTATCTGTCGGGCGGCACAAAAGAGGTCGAGAGCGCTTCGCTCGTCCTCGAAAGCCTCGCCCGCTTCGACAACACCGGCGCCCTGATCCCGTCGCTGGCGGAAAGCATCCCGACCATCGAGAATGGCGGCATTTCCGAAGATCTGAAGACGATCACATGGAAGCTGAAAGATGGCGTGATGTGGTCCGATGGCTCTCCGGTCACTTCGGAAGACGCGATCTTCTCGTGGAAATACTGCACCGACGAGAATTCCGGCTGCGCGCAAGCCAGCTATTTCGATGGCGTGGAAAACATGGAAGCAGTGGATGCGCAGACGGTGAAGATCACCTTCAATGCGCCCAAGCCGTTCCCTTATACCGCGTTGGTCGGCGCTGAAAGTCCGGTCATTCAAGCCGCGCAATTCGCCGAATGCCTTGGCGCACGCGCACCGGAATGCACGGATGCCAACTTCGGCCCTATCGGCACTGGACCGTTCAAGGTGGACGAATTCAAACCGAATGACGTGATCCAGTTCTCGGCCAACGAGAACTACCGCGAGGCTGGCAAACCTGCGTTTGCGACTGTTCTGTTCAAAGGCGGCGGCGACGCGGCAGCGGCAGCCCGTTCCGTGCTGGAAACCGGCGAGTTCGACTACGCCTGGAACCTGCAAATCGACCCGAACCTGTTGGCCAACATGGAATCGCAAGGAAAGGGTAAAGTGGTTACCGCGTTCGGCACCTCGGTTGAGCGTATCCACGTGAACCAGACCAACCCCGATCCGGCGCTTGGTGACGAACGCGGGACCGTCGCACATCCGCACCCGTTCCTGACCGATCCGGCAATCGGCAAGGCCTTGTCCATGGCGATTGACCGCGAATTGCTGGTCGAAGTCGGCTATGGCGCGGGCGGTCAGGTGACCTGCAACGTGCTCCCCGCACCGGAGGTTTACGCCTCCACCGCAAACGATGCCTGCAAGACGCAGGACATTGAAGGCGCGAAGAAGGTGTTGGCCGATGCAGGCTGGACCGCTGGCGGTGACGGCATTCTGACAAAGGATGGCAACCGGCTGAGCATCCTCTACCAGACCTCCACCAACGCTGTGCGTCAGGACGCGCAGGCGCTGATCAAGCAGTGGTGGAACGAGCTGGGTGTCGAGGTCGAGTTGCGCAACATCGACGGGTCGGTGTTCTTCGGCGGCGATCCATCTTCGCCTGACACGTTCCAGAAGTTCTTCGCAGATGTCGAGATGTACACGAACAACTTCGCAGGCGTGGACCCGGAAGCCTACATGGCCAACTGGCGCTGTTCCGAGATCCCTTCGCCCGAGACCCAGTGGCAGGGGGCCAACATGCAGCGCTTCTGTAGCGAAGAGTATGACGCCCTTGTAGACGAGCTGGCGACGACTGCAGGGATTGATGCCCGTGCGGTAATTGTAAAACAGCTGAACGATATGCTGATGCAAAGCTACTCGATCATTCCACTGGTTCACCGTGGCGGTGTATCGGCTCATGCCAATACATTGGCCGGTGTCAAAATCACCGACTGGGATTCGGAGATGTGGAACATCGCTGACTGGTATCGCACCGGAAACTAATCTGCGGGCGGGCACACAGTCCGCCCCACGCAAAACTGCAAGATGCGCCACACGGCGCGTCTTGCTCCCCCGCTAGAGACCTGAACCGAGGCACTCCGATATGTTCACCTTCACGATCCGCCGGTTGATACTGACGATCCCGACGCTTCTGTTCATTTCTCTCGTGCTGTTCACGATCGTCAAACTCTCGCCCTCCGATCCGACGGGCAACCTCCCCCTGACCATCCCGCCGGAGGTGCGCGAAAAAATCCGCGAGTCTCTGGGCGTTAACAAGCCGTTGCTGGTCCAGTATTTGTTGTGGCTGAAGCAGTTTTTCTGGCTGGAGCCGCGCATATTTCTAGAGCATTCATTCGGCTGGAATCTTGGCACCGCAGACGAAACGCGGCTGATTTCCTACCAGACCCGCTCCCCCGTCATGGACCTGATCGTGCAGCGCCTGCCGCAAACGCTTTGGGTCGTCGGGGTCGCCTATCTGGTCGGCACGCTTATCGCGCTGCCGATCGGGATAATCTCGGCTTACAAGCAGTATTCCGTCTTTGACCAGCTTGGCACGCTGGTGTCGATGATCGGGTTTTCTGTCCCGCCCTTCTTTTCCGGCGTTCTGGTTATCGTCATCTTCTCGGTAATGATCCCGAGCGACAGTTATTTCTGGCTGCCCTCAATCTATGATACCACCCATGAGGTCACCGACTGGGCCAGCTTCAAATACCAGTTCCGACAGATGATCATGCCGGTCATGGTGCTGGCTTTGCAGATCACCGCGCAAATCTCGCGTTTCACGCGGGCCTCGATGCTCGACAACCTCAATCAGGATTACGTCCGCACAGCCCGTGCCAAAGGCCTGAAAGAGAAGACGGTCGTTCTGGTCCACGTTTTGCGCAATTCGATGATCCCCGTGGTCACGGTGATCGCCCTTGGCATTCCGTCGATCTTTGGCGGTGCCATCATCACTGAACAAGTATTCAAGGTGAATGGTCTAGGCCAACTGCTGATCATCGCCATTCAAGGCGGCGATGTGCCAACCGTGCAAACGCTGACCTTCATCTTCGCGATCCTGATCGTGCTGTTTAACCTGATTGCCGACGTGCTCTACGGCATTCTGGACCCGAGGATCCGCTATGACTGATATACCGCAAATCGCCGCGCAACCCCGCAACCAGTGGTGGGATGTCTGGGACCAGTTCAAAACCCACAAGGGCGCTCTGATCGGTGCGATATTTTTCTTGGTCATTCTGCTGGGCGTCATCTTCGGGCCGTGGCTTTGGGGCATCGACGCCACGTTCATCGACATTCGATCGCGCAACCAAGGCCCGAGCTTTGCGCATCCGATGGGCACCGACCAGCTTGGCCGAGACAGCTTTGCGCGGATGATGGCTGGTGGGCGTGTATCATTGGCCGTGGGCTTGACCGCGATGGCTTTGGCCATTGGTCTTGGCACTTTGATTGGTGTGATTGCGGGCTATTTCAAGCGGCTCGACGGGCTGCTGATGCGTACCACTGACCTGTTTCTTGCCCTACCCCTGCTGCCGCTGTTGTTAGTCATCATCATGCTGTTCCGCGACAAACTGAACGCGGCCTTCGGTCCGGAGGGTGGCATCTTCATCCTGATGGTGTCGGCCATCGGTGCGACCTCATGGATGCAAACCGCGCGGATCGTGCGCGGCGACGTGTTGGCGATCAAAGAGCGCGAGTTTGTACTTGCCGCCCGCTCCATCGGGACGCCAAACCGCCGGATGATCACACGGCATATCTTGCCCAATGTATTATCCCCGATCATGGTGTCGGCCACCTTGGGCATCGCCAACGCGATTATCACCGAAAGCGCGCTCAGCTTCCTCGGCCTTGGCTTCCCGCCGGATTTCCCGACATGGGGCCGCCTGTTGTTCGACAGCGTCGACTACCTGCAACAATACCCCGAGCGGGTGATGTGGCCCGGCCTTGCGATTTCGCTGACTGTGCTGTCGGTGAACTACATGGGCGACGGGCTACGCGATGCGCTGGACCCGAAAATCCGCGGGCGCTAACGCTATTCCATCTTCTCGCGGATGCGGTGGACCATCCACCACACGGCGAGCACGACCAAGGGTGTCGTGACAGCCGCGAGGACCAGTTTGGATAGGCCCACGGCGTATGCCGCAGGTTGCGCCATGTAGAGCACCAGATTGACCGCGTAGTAGCTGATCGCCACGACAGACAACCCTTCAACGGTCTTTTGCAGGCGCAATTGCAAGTCGGCGCGCTTGTCCATGCTTTCGAGCAATTTCTGGTTTTGCGACGAGCGTTCCACATCCACCCGTGTGCGCAGCAAGTCCCCTGCCCGCGTGGCGCGCTCCGCCATGTTCTGCAACCGCCGCTCGGAGGCTTTCACCGTGCGCATCGCCGGATCAAACCGGCGCATCATGAATTCCGCGAATGTCTGGCGGCCATTGAAGCGTTCCTCGCGCAGCACCTCGATGCGTTGGTTCACGATTGCCTCGTAGGCCCCCGTCGCCCCGAACCGGAAGGACGATTGCGCCAGCAGGCTTTCCAGCTCGGCGGAGGTCGCCAGAAGCTCGCTCAACGTGTCCTCGGCACCGGTATCGCCTTTTGTCATAGCGCTCATCAGGCCGGATAAAATCGCGTCCAGCTCCCCTAGGCGCAGCCCCATGTCGCGCACCCGCGCCAAACCCAACATCGACATGCTTTTATAGGTTTCGATCTCGCATAGACGCTGGACAATGCGTCCTATGCGACGCTCGCCAGTTACGTCGGCCACGAAAACGGCCAGCCGCATATGGCCCGCAGCATCAATGCGGAAGTCGCCTGCGACGGTTGCGGCCCCATCCAGAACAGTGCTGACCGCAAGGCTTTCAGGCACGAACCAATCCTCGACCCGCGTGACGATTTCGTCGGCACCGGGATCGGCCTCGACACGGATCAAGGCCGACGTGATGCGTACGCCCGGTGCGCTTGCCAGCCAGTCGGCGGGAAAGGTTTCGAAGGCCTTTGGGTCGAACGGGCGATCTTCAAGCGTAGGCATGAACATCGTGTAGGTGACAAACTCGGTATGCTGCTCCCATTTGAGCTTGAATTTGCCCACCTCCCCGAACCAATGGGTCGCACCGGGTTGCGGATGTGGTGCACCGTAGCGGTCGAGCAATTGGGTCAGATGCGCGCGGTCCACGTCGCGGTCGCGCTCGGCGGCGTCCTCTGGTCGCTTGATAGCAAGGTAGATTGCCCCACAGGGCGCTTCCAGCGACGGGAAAGGGCGCGCGTGCAGCTCGTTGGCCAAAGTGTAGCGCAGCGGGTGGTCTTCTATCGGGGTCATGCGGTCAACCGTAAGTGAATTTCACCTAGGCATAGAGCCACACGGCCCTTATGAAAACAAATTTTTCATCAAAATCATAGCTTTAGCTGTGTGCAACGGCATACAGTTCCACCTTTCGGAAACGGTCGCGCCCCGGAGCCTCCCCACTCCGGAGCGCGTAATTGGCTCAGATGGTTACAACCGCGAGGGGCGGGAACCCATTGAAACCAATAGACGAATAGGCGGATGTATACGCGCCTGTGTTGCGGATAAGCACGCGGTCACCAGCTTTCAAAGTCAGCGGCAACTGCATCGGGCGCTTTTCATAAAGCACATCCGCGCTGTCGCAGCTTGGGCCAGCCATGACGCATGGGCCACTCTCTTCGCCGTCGCGTGGGGTCTCGAACTGGTAGCGGATGGCTTCGCCTTCGGTTTCTGCCAGACCGGAGAAACGGCCAATGTCGAGGTAAACCCAACGGTGCATGTCGCGGTCCGACTTGCGCGATACCAGCATGACTTCAGCCACGATGACGCCAGCTTCGGCAACCATACCGCGACCCGGCTCTGCCATGATGCGGGCGACATTGCCGAAACGCGCGGTCACTTGCGCCATAACGGCAGCCGCGTATGCGGTCGGGGCCTCAATGGCCTCGCCATAGAACGCAGGGAAGCCGCCGCCGATGTTCAGCAGGCTGAGGTCGTGGCCAGCGTCGCGGGCGTCGTGCCAGATCAGCGCAAGCGCGTCCAAGGTCGGGCCCCACATTTCCGCTTTGCGGGTTTGGGAGCCAACATGGAACGAGAAGCCAACAGGGTTCAAGCCCAGCTCTTTGGCGTAGTCCAGAAGGCGTAGCGCGGTGTCACGGTCACAGCCGAATTTGCGCGACAGCGGCCAGTCGGCCTGCGACACTTCAACGATCAGGCGTATGTAGACCTGGGCGCCAGGGGCGTGCTCGGCGATTTTTTCCAGCTCTTCCTCGGCGTCCGCAGCAAACAGAGTGATACCGGCGGCATGCGCGAATGCGATGTCGGAGGCGCGTTTGACGGTGTTGCCAAACGAAATGTCAGCAGGATCAGCACCAAGGCTCAGGCACAGTTCAACTTCACCGCGCGATGCTGCGTCAAAGTGGGAACCGAGGTTCACGAGGGTCTCGATGACCTTGCGCTCTGGGTTTGCTTTGACGGCGTAGTGGATGTCGGCACGACCAAGGCCCGCTTTCAATGCGCGGTATTGCCGTGCAACCAGAGCGGTATCGACGACCAATGTGGGGCGGTCAAATTCGCGCGATGCAACAAAGGCATCCAGACGGTTACGGACAACAGGTTGAGCGGACGCTTGAGCGTCCGAGAATTGTACAGTCATGGTCATCTCCAGTTAGACCCGGCCATAACGGGGATTACCCGTGCGAGACCGCTCACTTCCAAGGGGAGACGTTACCGTCGCTACGTAAACACGTGTTGCGTTGACTGCTACAGGCCAGAGGCGCGTGCGTTGGCGTCTATTCGGGCCGTATCGGGCCAAACGCGAGTCGGTGCAAGCGTTTTTTTTGCCGTGCTTGAAATTCGTCAAATTGATGCGATGGAACCGCCGACTGTGTTCACGCGTTGGGACGCTTAACCGGAGAGTGCTTCTTGCCCGAAACCAAAAAACGCGACCTGACCCAAGGCCCTGTATGGATCGCCCTGACAGCCATGTCGGCCCCCATGTCCTTCGGGATATTCGCGGTGATCGCGGTGGGACTGGCTGACGCCTACTTCCTCGGGAAGGTCAGCGCGAGCGCCCTCGCGGCGGTCGGGTTTATTTATCCGGTGATCACCGCCATCACCTCCCTTTCGATCGGGCTGAGCGCCGGCGCGAACGCGACCCTGTCGCAGGCCGTCGGTCGCGAAGAAACGGATGACGACGTGCGCAGGCTGGGGCTTCATGCCATCGGCTTGGGCTTGGCGTTATCCGCGATCATGGCCCTGCTATTATGGCCCAGCTATCCCTTCCTGTTTAGCGCCATGGGCGCGAGCAACGAGGTTTTGGGCGAAATCGCCCAGTACATTCCTGTATGGGCACTCTCCTTTCCCTTCCTTGTCGTTATGATGGTCACCAACGCCGTGTTCCGCGCCCACGGGGATGGAGCGACCTCGGCGGCAATCATGGTGCTGGCGGCCTTCTTCGGGATCGCCCTTAACCCAGTCCTTATTTTCGGCTGGGGTCCCCTGCCAGAGTTGGGAACTTTGGGCGCAGCGCTCTCCACACTCATCGGCCGCGTCATCGCGATGGCTGCTGCCCTGTGGATAGCGTGGCGGCGCGGCATGCTGGGCGTATGCGGCAAAGTGCTGGACGGTTTGACGGCGTCAGTCAGACAGGTGCTAAATGTTGGCATACCCGCCGCGTTCTCCAACGCCATCAATCCTGCAGGCATGGCTTTGGTCACGGCTGCGGTTGCCACAGTTGGCGAAACTGCAGTGGCAGGTTTCGGCGCGGCATCGCGTATCCAGTCCTTCGCGCTCGTACCGCTGATGGCCCTTTCGTCCGGCATCGGACCAGTGGTCGGCCAGAACTGGGGTGCGGACAAACGTGATCGCGCGCAGACTGCCACCCAGCAAGCCTTCACCTTCTGCCTTGTCTACGGGCTGCTGCTTGCCGTGGTGCTCATCATCTTCGCAGAGACACTGGCAAGCTGGGTCGGCGCAGGTGGGGAAGATGTAGGATATGCCGCGTCCTATCTGCGCGTCGTGGGCGTGTCGATGTTCGGCTATGGGGTCGTGGTGGTCGCCAACGCGGCGATGAA
Organism: Litoreibacter halocynthiae; assembly: GCF_004365635.1. Lineage (GTDB taxonomy): Bacteria > Pseudomonadota > Alphaproteobacteria > Rhodobacterales > Rhodobacteraceae > Litoreibacter > Litoreibacter halocynthiae. The sequence goes on from NZ_SOBH01000002.1 coordinate 238,457, forward strand.
TGCCCGCGACAAAGCGCTTTGGTCCCTGTCGCTGTCATTGGGCCGTATCTTCGTGATCTACCTGCCACTGGCGTGGCTCGGTGTTTTGGTCATGGGCTACACTGGCATCTTGTTTGCCGCTGTCATCGCAAACCTGCTTGGCGCTTGGGGTGGCCTTGTGGCCACCCGCTCCACCGATCTTGTGCGCATCGACATACCCGGCATAAAGACGCCATTGCGAAAGCTGGACGCCTAGCCTTCCAGCTTGTCCTGCGTTTTGGTGTCGAAATCACTGGCATCGTGGCGTTCGTGCAGCTGGCCTTCCAGCGGGCCGGACGTGCGGTTGACCATCTGGCCCCGCTGCACCGCCGGACGCGCCGCGATCTGTTTCTCCCAACGGATGACGTGATCGTATTCATGCACGCTCAGGAACTCCCCCGCGTCGTAAGCCCCGCCGGTTACCATGCGACCATACCAAGGCCATGTGACCATATCGGCGATAGTGTAGGTGTCCCCTGCCAGATATTCGTTTTCTTCCAGATGTTGGTTCAGCACGTCCAACTGGCGCTTGGCCTCCATTGCGAAACGGTTGATCGGGTATTCCTGCTTCGTTGGCGCATAGGCATAGAAATGTCCGAAGCCGCCGCCCAGATAGGGCGCAGCCCCTTGCAACCAGAACAGCCAGTTCATGCATTCAGCGCGCGCGGCGGGTTCCGTGGGTAAGAACTCCCCGAACTTTTCAGCCAGATAGAACAGGATCGAGCCACTCTCAAAAACCCGTGTCAGAGTGGTGGTGTCAAACATGGCGGGAATTTTAGAGTTCGGGTTGACGTCCACGAAGCCGCTGGAGAACTGATCCCCCTCCCCGATCTTGATCAGCCAAGCGTCGTATTCAGCGCCGGAATGCCCCAGCTCCAAAAGCTCCTCCAGCATAATAGTCACCTTCTGCCCGTTGGGCGTGGCGAGGCTATAGAGCTGCAAGGGATGCTTGCCGACGGGCAAATCCTTGTCATGGGTCGGGCCTGCGATAGGCCGGTTGATGGATGCAAACGTGCCGCCGGACTCGTTCTCCCACGTCCAAACCTTGGGGGGAGTATACTCTTCAGCCATGGGATTTTCCTTCTCTATCGCGGTTACGCGTACCAAAGCGCCTTGCTCGGAAAGGTGCAAACCGAAAAATCCGATTTTTATTTGAGGCCGCAAAATGATTGGCAGAACGGGGCACCCGAAACTCTTCAAGACATTGAATAATATAATACTTATCAAAACCATTCGGAAACTTACTTCAGAACCCGATTGACGGTTTTGTTACCTGTTTTTTCGATAAGCCGTGATTTGTAGCGGAACTTTTTCAGTCAGGCGGCGGTTGTCTCCCCATACAGCGTCCGAAATGATTTCAGACGCACTGGATCTAACGACTAGGAGACTACACATGACCAAGTTTTTCACAACAACGGCCATCGCCCTTACTTTCGCAGCGCCTGCTTTTGCAGACATTAACGTCGAAGAGTATCTGGCATTGTCCAACAATTCGGCCGCTGAACGCTTGGTCGAAGAAACCTCTACCGGTGACGTCGAAGCGGCAGAAATCAAGTTTGCCTTGGGCAACATGAGCGCCGCCGAGCGTCAGGTGTTTTTCGAAATGGACGAAGAGTCCCGCATGGCGCAATTGATCGCTCTGCGTAAGACTGCACCAATGAACAGCCCGGCAGAAGCCGCTGCTTCTAACTAAAAAATGTGCGGGCCGGCCTCCGCCGGTCCCCGAAACAAAAACGGGCGCTCCCCTCGGAGCGCCCGTTTTCATGCGTAGGACGGGGTTCACCCCGCCGCACGCTCAATCAATTTTCGGCAGCAAGCTGTCCAGCGATGCCTTCGCATCCCCGTAGAACATCCGCGTGTTGTCCTTGAAGAACAGCGGGTTCTCGATACCCGAATACCCAGTGCCTTGGCCGCGCTTGGACACGAATACCTGCTTGGCTTTCCAGCATTCCAGCACTGGCATGCCCGCGATAGGCGAGTTCGGATCGTCCTGCGCCGCAGGGTTCACGATGTCATTGGAGCCGATCACGATGGCGACGTCTGTGCTTGGGAAGTCGTCATTGATCTCGTCCATCTCCATGACGATGTCGTAAGGCACCTTGGCCTCCGCCAGCAGCACGTTCATGTGACCCGGCAAACGCCCAGCAACAGGGTGAATGGCGAAACGCACGTTCTTGCCTTTGGCGCGCAGCTTGCGGACCAGTTCAGCCACAGAAGACTGCGCCTGCGCCACGGCCATGCCGTAGCCCGGAATGATGATAACACTGTCAGCATCGTTCAAAGCCGTCGCAACACCGTCCGCATCAATCGCAATCTGTTCGCCTTCGACAGCCATTTGCGGGCCAGCCGCGCCACCGAAGCCACCCAAGATGACCGACACGAAGGAGCGGTTCATCGCCTTACACATGATGTAGGACAAGATTGCACCGCTTGATCCGACCAACGCGCCGACCACGATCAGCAGATCGTTGCCCAGCGAGAAGCCGATCGCTGCCGCAGCCCAGCCGGAATAGCTGTTCAGCATCGACACAACGACAGGCATATCCGCGCCGCCGATGCCCATGATCAGGTGATAGCCGATGAACAGCGCCGCCAAAGTCATCAAGAACAGCGGGAAGAAGCCGCCTGTGTTGAAGTACCAAACCAGACAGATCAACGAGAGCGCCGCAGCGCCTGCGTTTAGCATATGGCCGCCCGGCAGCTTTTTCGCCGCCGAGTCCACTTTGCCCGCCAGCTTGCCATAGGCAATGACGGAGCCGGTGAAGGTCACAGCACCGATGAAGATGCCCAAGAACAGTTCGACCCGCAGGATCGAAATCTCAACGCCTGATTTCTTGGCAATGAGCTTCGCAAAGGTGCCGAACGTCTCGGGGTCAGCGGTCGCCACATTGCCGATCTGGATATGCGCAATCAAGCCGACGAACACAGCGGCCAGACCAACGAGCGAGTGCATCGCGGCCACAAGCTCTGGCATCTGCGTCATCTGAACTTTGGTCGCCAGCTGGTAGCCGATGGCCCCGCCGCCCGCGATCAGGATCAGTGACAACAGCCAATAGCCGGAGCCCGGCCCGACAATCGTCGCCGCCACGGCCAGAGCCATGCCGGCGATGCCGTACCAAACGGCCCGCTTGGCGCTTTCCTGCCCCGACAAGCCGCCAAGCGACAGGATGAAAAGAACTGCGGCGACTACGTAAGCCGCGGTGGTAAATCCGAATTCCATGATCTCTACCCCTACTTACGATTTCTGGAACATGGCGAGCATGCGCCGTGTCACGAGGAAGCCGCCGAATATGTTGATGCCGGTCATGAAGACCGCCAACGCCGCCAGCAAGATCACAAGGAACGACCCTGACCCGATCTGCATCAGAGCGCCCAAAATGATGATCGACGAAATTGCGTTGGTCACGGCCATCAGCGGTGTGTGCAGCGAATGCGCCACTCCCCAGATTACTTGGAAGCCTACGAAGACCGCCAATACGAACACGATGAAATGCTGCATGAAGCTAGCCGGAGCCACGAGACCCACACCCAGCAACAGCACCGCACCAACCACCAGCAAAGTGACTTGCGTCTTGGTTTGCTGCTTGAATTCGGCGACCTCTTTGGCGGACTTTTCTTCATGCGTCAGCTCAGGGACCTTCGCCTTCTTAGGTGCCGCCGCAATCGCCGCGATCTTTGGTGGTGGCGGCGGGAAGGTGATTTCGTTGTCGAAGGTCACGGTCGCGCCGCGGATCACGTCGTCTTCCATATTGTGATTGATCACACCGTCTTTTTCCGGCGTAAGATCGAACAACATGTGTCTGATATTGTTGGAATAAAGCGTAGACGCTTGCGCACCCATCCGCGACGGGAAGTCGGTATAGCCGATGATGGTCACACCATTGTCGGTCACGATTTTCTCGTCCATGACTGTCAGTTTGCAGTTGCCACCCTTCTCGGCGGCAAGGTCCACGATGACAGAGCCAGGCTTCATCGCCGCGACCATGTCCTCGGTCCACAGCTCTGGCGCTTCGCGGTTCGGGATCAGCGCGGTGGTGATCACGATATCGACCTCCGGGGCCAACTCGCGGAACTTGGCCAGCTGTGCTTCACGGAACTCCGGCGAGGAGACCGAGGCGTAGCCGCCCGATGTGGAGCCGTCGGCCTGCTCTTCTTCAAAGTCGAGGAATACAAATTCTGCGCCCATCGATTCAACCTGCTCGGCCACTTCCGGCCGCACGTCGAAGGCGTAGGTGATGGCACCCAGTGAGGTCGCGGTACCGATGGCGGCCAAGCCAGCCACACCAGCACCCACAACCAGCACTTTCGCCGGAGGAACTTTACCGGCGGCAGTTACCTGCCCTGTAAAGAAGCGTCCAAAGTTGTTGCCGGCCTCGATCACCGCGCGGTAGCCGGCGATATTTGCCATGGAGGACAGCGCGTCCATTTTCTGAGCGCGCGAGATACGTGGCACCATTTCCATGGCGATGACCCGTGCGCCAGCCTTCTTGGCGGCTTCCATGCCAGCCTCGTTGGCGGCAGGGTTGAAGAACGATATCAGGGTTTGCCCTTCGCGGAGCCGCTTGCTCTCGGTCGCATCAGGCTGGCGCACTTTGACGACGACGTCGGCGGCCTTCCACAATGCGGCGGCGGTCTTTACGACCTCGACGCCCGCGTCTTTGTAGGCTTTGTCGGAAAAGCCTGCCATTGCGCCAGCGCCAGTTTCGATCACGCAAGTGTGGCCAAGTTTCTGGATTTGCAGCGCAGACTCAGGCGTCATGGCGACACGCGCCTCGCCCTCGAAAGTTTCTTTCGGTGCCCCGATTTTCATAGAGGGTCCCCCATCGTATAAGTGAATGTCACGAGCAGATGAGGGTCAATATCGTCGCTTCCGGTGATTCACAAGGCGATCACGCGGTATGCGAAAGTATACTGCGTCGACCTTACGTCATAACGCAAGAATATGTCTCTCTGGACGCGACGCTCTGTCACGCTAGGGTGGCAGGCATTGGATGGGGGAACGCATGGAACTTTCAGGCAAACACGCATTGGTCACAGGCGGTGGCACAGGAATCGGCTTAGCGATTGCACAGGCTTTAGCTGGCGCAGGGGCACAAGTTACAATCTCCGGCCGTCGTATGGAGGTTTTACAAGACGTCGCAACTGACGGGCTACACCCGCTGATGATGGACGTCACAGAACCAAAGCAAGTGGTCGCAGGCGTAGAAGATGCCGTGGCAGCCCGTGGTCCAGTCCAGATATGCGTACCCAACGCAGGCATCGCAGAGGGCCGCAGCATCACTAAGATGGATCTCGATTTCTGGCGTCGCACCATGGCGACCAACCTTGATGGCGCAATGCTGACCATTCAGGCCTGCCTGCCCTCGATGCTAACGACCGATTGGGGCCGCGTCATCGCGGTGTCGTCGATTGCCGGTGTTCGCGGTTTGCGTGGCGCGCCAGCATACACCGCCTCTAAACATGGGTTGATCGGCCTGATCCGTGGCCTGAGCGAGGATTATATGGGTGGCCCCTATACGTTCAACGCGCTGTGTCCCGGATATGTCGACACTGAAATCGTCACCCGCAACACCGCCGAGATAGCCAAACGGGCGGGCCTGAGCAAAGAAGACGCGCTTGGCACCATGGTCCGCTCCAACCGCCACAAGCGGCTGATCAAAGCGGACGAGATCGGGGCTGCAGCGCTTTGGCTTTGCGGCACGGGATCAGCCTCGGTCAACGGGCAGACAATCGAAATTGCAGGCGGACAGGTTTAAGGACACGACAATGGATATCTTCAAGAAAACACGCGCGATGTTTCACCTGCCCGAGGGTATGACCTATCTGGACGGCAACTCCCTTGGTCCCCTGCCCTATGCGGCGCAAGACCGCGTCGACGCGATGATGCGCGACCAATGGGGCGAGATGCTGATCACCGGCTGGAACAAGGCGGGCTGGATGGAGCAGCCCTCCCGCGTGGGCGACCGCGTGGGCAAGCTGATCGGCGCGGAAACGGGCCATGTAGTGCTGGGCGACACCCTGTCGATCAAGGTCTACCAAGCGCTGGCTTCCGCGCTGGAGCTGAACCCCGACCGCAAGGTGATCCTCTCTGATAGCGGCAATTTCCCGACTGATCTGTATATGGCCGAAGGGCTGATCCGGATGCTGGATCGCGGCTTAGAATTGCGCGTCGTCGCACCAGAGGACGTTGAGGCATCCCTTGGTGACGATATCGCGGTGATGATGCTGACGCAGGTCGATTACCGCTCTGGCCGGATGCACGATATGAGCCACCTCACCGAACTGGCCCACAAGGCAGGGGCGATCACGGTTTGGGATTTAGCCCACTCCGCAGGTGCAGTACCAGTGGACCTTGTGGCTGCGAACGCCGATTTCGCGGTCGGATGCACCTACAAATACCTGAACTCTGGCCCCGGCGGCCCCGCTTTCATCTACGTGGCGCCGCGCCATGCAGAGGTCGTGAACCCCGCCCTATCCGGCTGGCTTGGCCACGAATCCCCCTTCGCGTTTGACTTGAACTACAAGCCCGGCGCGGGGATTGAGCGGATGCGCGTCGGCACGCCGCCCGTGATCCAGATCGCGGCGTTGGAGGCCGCCCTCGATATCTGGGAGATGGTCGAAATGGCAGACGTGCGCGCCCGCGCTATCGAGCTGTCGGAGCTGTTCATCAAGGAGGTCGAGGCCCGCTGTCCCGAGTTAACCCTCGCCTCCCCGCGCGACGCGACACAGCGGGGCAGTCAGGTGTCATTCGCACATGAAGAGGGCTACGCGATTATGCAGGCGTTGATCGCCCACGGGGTTATCGGAGACTTCCGCGCGCCGGATATTTTGCGATTTGGCATCACCCCCCTGTATGTGGGCGAGGACGATATCCTGCGCGCCGCGACCACCCTGCAAGAGATCATGGAGGGACAACTTTGGGACCGCGACGCCTACCGAATTCGCTCCCGCGTGACCTGACCCTGCGCCCGTTCGCCAAAGGCGACGGGGCGGCCAGCTTCGACGTGTTTGTCGACGCCGTGCGTAGCGGAGCAAAAGAGCATTACACGGCAGAGCAACGGGCCGCTTGGGCCCCTGTCGACACTATGCCTGCAACTTGGGAAGACCGGCACCTCGCGGCTACGGCATTTGTTGCGGAAAGTGAGCGGCAACTGGAAGGCTTCATGACCCTAACAGCGGAAGGTGTGATCGACATGGCCTTTGTCCGCCCTCGCGCGATGGGAACCGGAATTGCGGCGCAGCTTTACGAGAAAATAGAAGCGGCTGCGTGCGCGTCAGGTATGACGCGCCTCACCACAGAGGCAAGCCATCTGGCCCGACCGTTTTTCTTACGCCGTGAGTGGAACCTTTTGGCCGCTCAATCCGTTCAGAAGCGCGGGCAAACTCTTGAAAACTTCCGCATGGAAAAGCATCTCGGCTCCTCGTAAGGAGTGGTGAACAGTAAAGGCGTATTCTGATGGCTCCGAAGTCGAGAAAAGAAAAAGACAAAGAAGACCGCTCGATTGAGAGCGCCAAGAGCCTTGGTGCGAAGCTGATCTTCGAGGTTGTGCGACGCGAAGGCGATGAGGAGCTGGAACGCCCGATCCGTTCGCTCATCTGGTCGGGTGTTGCGGCGGGCATCATGATCAGCCTGTCCGTGCTGGGCGAGGCCATTTTCCGCACCTACCTTCCAGATACGCCATGGCGCCCCTTGCTTGAAAACCTTGGCTACTCGCTTGGCTTTCTGGTGGTGATCCTTGGCGGGATGCAGTTGTTTACGGAGAACACCATCACGACTGTGCTACCTTTGATGTCGCGCCCCGGATGGCGCATGCTGGGCCGTGTTGCGCGCCTGTGGGCCGTTGTGTTGACAACCAATGTCATCGGAGCCTTTGCCATCGCCATTCTTTACGCGCATACGCCCGCCCTGCCATCAGAACTTATGCCCGCGATGATGGAGCTGTCCCATCACGCAACAGGCATGCCAGCTGGTCAAAGCTTCTTCCGCGCCATTCCGGCTGGTGTGATTGTTGCCGCGATTGTTTGGATGTTGCCCAATTCTGAAGGGTTCGGTTTTTGGGTGATTTTGACATTCACATGGCTGATCGCTGCCGGTGATTTCACCCACGTTGTCGCCGGATCGGTCGAAATGGCACTGCTTATGGTCACCGGCCAGCTCGCGCTTTGGCCCGCGCTATCAGGGTTCTTCATTCCGGTGCTGGCGGGCAATGTCGTTGGTGGTACCGTCATCTTCGCGCTGATCACCTATGGCCAAGTCCGCCACGAGCTGAAGCACTGAAGCGGTTCTACCGTCGCTTGCGGCTGTGATAGGTGAGGGCCGCGTGGATGATGTGGTCGAGCATCTGCGTATCCCCGCCAAGGATCAAACCGCGCTTGCCTGACAGTTCCGGCACGTCACCAAAGATCGCGCGGGCGTCCTCGATGATTGTCGTGCTGCAAGGCACCATCACCGCCGCGCGACCGCCGATCCGGCCCAGTCGTATCGTGGTTCCGGTCTTTGGACGTTCGGTCAGATAGGCAGGCTCCCCCCATTTCAGGGTTTCGGTGAGCGGTCCGACGTCGGGCAAACCTGCCGCAGCATCGAAAATGCGCTGGCGGGCAGATCGCAAAATCGCAGCAGTATCCGACGGCAACGCACAAAAAGCCGTCACAATCTCGATAGGGGTATCATCTTTTTCACTCATCTCAGCCTCCGGCTTGTATGGAGATGATACTAGTCCACATCGGTGTTACAAATCTTGCTATAAACCGCGTGGACGCTCCCCGATAAATAGCGTTTGCTGGGCGCAGCGCGACATAAGGTAATTATATGGACTCCTTCCTCTTTGCATCGACACTCTATCTGCTTGCCGCTTGTGTGGCCGTGCCTTTGGCCGTGCGCCTGGGCTTGGGGTCGGTGTTGGGCTACCTGACTGCGGGCATCATGATTGCCCCGCTGGAAGGATTGGTCGGGTCGGAAACACAAAACCTGCAACACTTTGCCGAGTTTGGCGTGGTCATGATGCTGTTCATCATCGGGCTGGAGCTTGAGCCGCGCGCCCTTTGGGACATGCGACACAGGCTGATCGGGCTTGGCGGCTTGCAAGTCAGTCTAACGACCGGCTTGATCCTCGCCGCCGCAATGGCATTGGGTGTCCCATGGCAGGGGGCCACTGCAATCGGCTTGATATTCGCATTATCTTCGACCGCTATCGTGCTGCAAACACTCAATGAAAAGTCGTTGATGGGAACAAATGGCGGGCGGTCGGCCTTCTCGGTTCTGCTCACACAGGATATTGCCGTCATCCCGATGCTGGCGCTGGTTCCGCTGCTGGTCTGGCCGGGGCTGAGCAATCGCGCCGCCGCGACCGACGCCCATCAGGACACCGACCACGGGGCTGCCAGCGATGTCATGCACATGCTGGAGGGGTTGCCCGGCTGGGGCGTCACCCTGATCACCTTGGCCGCAATCGTCCTGATCATTGTCGGCGGGCATTACATGACGAGGCCGATCTTCCGCTATATCCATCGCGCAAGGCTGCGCGAGATGTATACCGCCGTCTCCCTGCTCTTCGTTGTCGGGGTTGCCGCCTTGATGGTTTTGGTGGGGCTGTCACCCGCCCTTGGCGCTTTCCTTGCCGGAGTGGTGCTGGCCAACAGCGAATTCCGCCACGAACTGGCCGCGGATATCGAGCCGTTCAAAGGCCTGTTGCTGGGCCTGTTCTTCATCACCGTCGGCGCAGGGATCAATTTCGAAACACTCCTGAGCGCGCCATTTGTGATCCTTGGACTGACCCTTGGCATGATGGCAATCAAGGCAAGTGTGCTTTTTGTGCTGGCGATCCTATTCAAGATCAAAGGCCGCGATCGGATGCTATTCACCCTCGGTCTGGCGCAGGCGGGCGAGTTCGGCTTCGTGCTGACCAGTTTCACCGTGCAGCAAAACGTGCTTCCGACAGAAATGTCGGAAACCCTGCTTCTGGTCATTGCCCTGTCGATGCTGCTGACGCCACTGCTGTTCATCGCCTATGACAAGCTCCAGCACCGTTTTCTGGAGCAAAGCGAGGCCGTGCCCCATGACGATATCGACGACCAACAACCGATTATCATCGCCGGTATTGGCCGCTTCGGGCAGGTGGTGAACCGGTTGCTGCAAAGCTCCGGCTTTCAAACCACGGTTCTGGACCACGACCTGCCGCTAATCCAGTTGATGCGGCGGTTCGGCTTCAAAGGCTATTTCGGCGACCCGACACGCCCTGAAATGCTGCACGCCGCCGGACTGGCCGAAGCCAAGGTCTTGGTGGTGGCACTGGACGACCCGAAAGCCGCCGTCAAAATCGTGGCCTTTGCCCGCAAGGAGCGCCCCGATCTGATCATCATCGCCCGCGCCCGTGACCGTGTGCATGTGTTCGAGCTCTACAAAGCAGGCGCGGACAAGATCGTGCGCGAGATGTTCGACAGCTCGCTGCGGGCGGGCCGCTACGTGCTGGAAGGCATGGGCCTGACCGAGCATGACGCCCACGAGCAGGAGGTCGCCTTCTTCCGCATGGACCGTCACGCCATGTCGGACCTTGCCGATCTTTGGGACCCGAATATCCCCGTCAGCGAGAACGAGGCCTATCTGGAGCGCGCCAAAGCCTTGAACCGCGATCTGGAGGTCGAGCTTCTCGCGAAACTGACCAAGCCGCAGGCGGTCGACGCCGCAGAGTAGGCAGAGTAATCAGCCGTCGCTGACACCCGCTTCGGCAAAGGTGGCCATACCGGAATGGCAGGCCACCGCCGCCTTCAACACCCCGATCGCCGCCGCTCCGCCGGAGCCTTCGCCAAGGCGCAGTCCCAGTGACAGCAGCGGCTCTTTTCCAAGTGCGTCGAGCAATTTGCCATGCGCGCCCTCTGCCGACAAATGCCCCGCGACGCAGTGATCCAGCGCACCTGCGCGTGACTTCTCCAACACAGACGCAGCCGCGGTGCAGATAAAGCCATCCAGAATAACCGGAATACCATACGCTCGCGCTGCCGCAATCGCCCCCGCCATCGCCGCCAGCTCGCGCCCGCCCAAACAGCGCAACACCTCCAGCGGCGCGCGCGCGGCATGCAAGGCCAACCCCTCATCCACAACCCGTGCCTTGTTGGCGAGACCTGCATCATCAACGCCCGTGCCTCGCCCGACCCAATCCGCCCCTGCACCGCCAAATAACGCAGCCCCCAAGGCCGCGCCTGCGGTCGTGTTGCCGATGCCCATCTCGCCGGTCACCAAAAGGTCAGCCGATGGGTCCACAGCGTCCCACCCTGTTTGCAAAGCCGCGACGCAGTCTGCTTCGCTCATCGCGGCCTCTTGGGTGAAATCCGCAGTCGGATTGTCCAAATCCAGCGCATGCACATCCATCTTTGCACCGAAGGCTTTGGCCAACTGGTTGATCGCCGCGCCTCCATGCTTGAAATTCGCCACCATCTGAACGGTCACTTCGGGCGGGAACACAGAGACTCCTTGCGCGCAAACTCCGTGGTTGCCAGCAAAAATGACGATCTGCGGGGCCTCCAGCGTGGGACGGTTCGTGCCACGCCAGCCAGCGTACCAGATTGCCAGATCCTCTAGCCGCCCCAATGCGCCAGGTGGCTTGGTCAACTGGCCGTTTCGCGCCTCGGCACCCTCACGCGCCTTGGCATCTGTCTCTGGTGCTTGCGCCAGAATGGCCTCGAAGTCTGATAGGGTGGAAAACTGGGCCATGGGCTGCTCGCAATTGAAATACATGTTGCTTCTGTTTACCCCTGACAGGCACAGACACAAGTAGATGGCGACGTCACCTTATGGACAATTCCGACACGACCCCCGCAAAAGCTGAAGATATCTGGGTGGCCCTTGGCCTGTTGACCCGCTTGCCCCTGCCACAACGGGAGTGGAACGGAACCCGCGGTGCGGCCAAAGCCGCGTGGGCCTATCCCGTGGCGGGGCTGGTTGTCGGCCTGTTGGCATGCGCCCTTGGGGCCGTTCTGACCCGCTTCAGCCTGCCCGCCGGTATGACCGCCGCCGCCATTTTACTGGCGCTCTCGCTTCTCACAGGTGCGATGCATGAAGACGGGCTGGCCGACGCCGCCGACGGGCTGTGGGGCGGCAACACTCCCGAGCGCCGCTTGCACATCATGAAGGACAGCCATATCGGCGCATACGGGGTCATCGCATTGATCACTGGCTTCGCCCTACGCTGGAGCGCGCTCGCAGCACTCCTAACCGCCGGATGGCTGTGGACGCCTGTCCTTGTGGCCGCGATCACCTCGCGCGCCGCGATGGCCTATGTGATGGATGCCCTTCCCAACGCGCGCAGCTCGGGGCTCTCCAGCCTGACCGGTCGCCCCGGAAAGCCCGCAACGCGCATAGCCGCCGGCATCACAGCGGTGGCAGTCTTGCTTGGTTTCGGCTTCTCCGGCTTATGGTTGCTGGCGGTCGCCATCTTGACCCCGTTCCTCTGCGCCACAGTCGCGCGGCACAAAATCGGCGGCCAAACCGGAGACATCCTCGGAGCCACGCAACAAGCCACAGAAATCACGGTCCTCGGCACGATTTGCGTGCTGCTCTTGTAGTTTCCATTTGGTGAAAAATACTCTGGGGGTCTGGGGGCAAAGCCCCCAGCCGGTCGCCACGTGATCCAAGTGGTGAAATAGAAAAAGCCGCGCACCAAATAATTGGCGCACGGCTTTCAAATTCACATCCGCAAAGCTTTAAGCGGCGGTGCGGCTCACCAGCACATCGTCGATTTCCTTCATCGCCGACGGCTCGTCATTGCCTTGCACAACGGCAATCTCGCGGGTCAGACGCTCCAGAGCGGCTTCATACAGCTGACGCTCGGAATAGCTCTGCTCGCGCTGGTCGCCATGACGGTGCAGGTCGCGCACCACTTCGGCAATCGCGATCAGATCGCCGGAATTGATCTTCTGTTCATATTCCTGCGCACGGCGCGACCACATCGCGCGTTTCACACGGGCTTTACCCTTCAGCGTCTTGAACGCCTGCCCGACCAAATCAGGCGAGGACAAAGGGCGCATGCCGACTTCCACTGCTTTATGCGTCGGAACGCGCAGGGTCATCTTGTCCTTCTCGAATGCCACAACAAACAGTTCCAGCTCGATTCCGGCCACTTCCTGCGTCTCGACATTGACGATTTTACCGACCCCATGTGCTGGGTATACGACGAATTCGTTAGGGCTAAAGTCTTGTTTTTTCTTGCTCATATATATCGGCTCCCCTTGGGAAGCCCCTTTCTTACACCGCGAAAAAGACGGGCCTGAGAAGCATCTCAGGTCAATCCAATGTCATGTCTGGTTTGCGACGTGGGTATGTGTCCGGCCACCACGTCAGTCATCCTTAAGGGGAATCATATCACAAAAATGGAACATTCTAAAGCCTTGCCGCGAAAGTGCCGCGCCAAGCCTTTGTTTACAGAGCAATTGCGCCGTGCTCTCCGCAGCGCAAAGGGTCGAATCGACCTCAGCCGCCCTCGCCGGGCTTCTCGGAGAAGTATTTCTCCAGCTTACCTTCCTCACCGTCGCGCTCTTCTGCTTCGGGAAGTTGCTCTTTCTTGGTGATGATAACCGGCCAAAGCTCCGAATACTTGCGGTTGAACTCGACCCATTTCTCCATATCCGGTTCGGTATCCGGACGGATGGCATCCGCGGGGCATTCAGGTTCGCACACACCACAGTCAATGCATTCGTCAGGATGGATCACCAACATGTTCTCGCCCTCGTAGAAACAATCCACGGGGCAAACTTCAACACAATCGGTGTATTTGCAGGCGATGCAGGCGTCGTTGACGATATAGGTCATGGGCGGTGTCCGATTTTTCTTATCGCGTTTGTCCTAGTCCCGACTGAGCGATCATTCAAGACCACGATCCCGTGAAAGGTCCAGACTGCGGCGATCTTTCTTGGTCGGGCGCCCTCCGACACGGTCCGCGCCCGGCCCTTTGGGCTTTTTCTCCTGGTCCGGAGTTTTGTCCAGATAAAGCGCCTGAGCCTCCGGTGCAGGCCCTCGACGCACGCCACAGTCAAGGATTTCGACAACTCTGATCTGGCTGCCTTGCGGAAAGGTCAGGGTATCCCCTGCCCCGACTTTCGATGCGGCTTTATCAACCTTAGTCGCGTTAACCCGCACATGCCCGCCGCTCACCTGCTTGGCCGCCAGCGTGCGCGTCTTGAAAAAACGCGCATGCCAAAGCCACTTGTCGAGGCGGATTTTTGCGCTGCCCCCGGTCAGTCTTTTTTCAGCCCCATAAGGGCTGCTGCAAACGGGTTATCAGGATCAATGGCTTTCTCCTTTTTAGGCGGTCGGGCCTGATAGGTTTGCGCCTTGTTGTCACGACGCGGGCCACCTTTTCCTTTGGGCTTGCCACCAGCCTTGGGCTTACCACGCGCGTCACCTTGCGGACGACCACCGCCTTCACGCGGTTTTCGGGCCCCGAAGCCACCCCATGTAAAGGTGTAGAAAACTTCCATCTCTGGTGCTTCGGTGGATGGAGCCGCAGCTTCCGGCACCTCAATCGGTGCCTCTGCAGGAGGCATTTCCGATGGCGTGGTATCCGGTGCCTCGACAGGTGGCTCGGACGGGGTCTCGTCGGGTTGCTGCACAGGGGTTTCCTGTGGTGGCGTTGCCGGTGTTTCCTCAGGGGTCGCAGACGCCTTCACTTTCGCGCGCTCACCCTTCTCGGCCTTGTAGCCAAGACCACCCATCAGATTTGCGAACTGCTCCAGCGTCATGCCTGTGATCGACAGCATGTCGGCCTTGGCCTCGAACCCGCCGCGGCTGTTCTCGGCGCGTAGCTGGTCCGCAAGGCGTTCCAGCATATCAATGCGGATCGCGCGATCGCCAGCAAGGCGGTAGCCCGCTTGGGTGTAATATCCGTCAGGCGCGTCCTTGACGGCAGGTACGGTGACCAGACCGGGAGGCGGCGATTCAGGGAACTCAGGCAGATCTTTTTGCAGCGACCAGAGAACCAGACGCAGGCGTGTCGGCGCGGGTTTCAGCAGCAACGGCATGAAGATGGTAAACTGACCAAACCGGATGCCATGCTTGCGCAACGCGCCGCGTGCGTCTTGGTCCAGCGCTTTCACGTCATTGGCGACGGACTCGCGGGTCAACACACCCAAGGCTTCCGTCATCTGGAATGCAAAGCCCTTGGCAAGCCCAGTCAACGTCTCGTCATTCGACAAGGCCATCATCGGCTCGAACGCGGCAGAAATCTTGCGGTCGATGAAGTGTTGCAGGCGGCGTTTGACCTTCTCGGCCACATCCGCACCGGCTTCCTCATCCACGAAGGCTTCGACTTCCGGCTTCAAAGCGCTTGCACCTTTAACCAATTTGCCAACGGCCATCTCGCCCCACATCAGGCCACCTTGCTCGGTGAAATCCATCTCGGTGTCGGGCGCGTTGTAGAACTTGTCCGCGCGCAGGTTGAAATGCGGTGTCAGGGCCGCTAGAGCCGCTTGGCGCAACATTTTCGCCTCGTCGGGGCTGGAGGTTTGATCCTGCCGAAACCGGAACCCGTCAAGACGGCCGATCATTTCGCCCTCAACCGTCACTTCACCCTTGTCGTTCACGTCAGCCACGAGGCTCTCCTTCTGCTTCAACCGCCGCAGCAACACAGATGTGCGCCGGTCGACAAATCTTTGCGTCAGCGCCCCGTGAAGGGCATCCGACAGGCGGTCTTCTACAGCACGGGTTTCCCCGCGCCAATCGGTTTCGTCCTGCACCCAGCCTTTGCGCTGCGCCACATAAGTCCAGGTACGGATATAGGCCAGGCGTTTGGACAGTGTATCGATGTCACCATCTGTGCGGTCGATACGGGCAATCTGGCGTTCCATATAGTCGCGCGGCACCTGCCCCTTGTCGTGCAGATAGCCGAAAATCACCTCCAGAAGCGCGGCGTGCTCCCCCTGGCTTATACCGCGAAAATCAGGGATGCGGCAGACGTCCCAGAGCAATTTGACGTCATGCGGCGTGGATACGCGCGCATCGACCTCCGTCACTTCGCGCAGGGATTTCAGTGCAACGACATCGTCGGCATCGCGCGCACGGCTTAGCCAGTCGTCATCCGTGCGCATCTCGAGGCTTTGCAACAAACGACCGATGGAGCCGTATTCAAGCCGGTCATTGCGCCATTGCAACTTCTTGATCGGAGTAAAGCGGGCCGAGGTGACGGCGTCCACCACCTCCACCTCCAAATCCGGTGCCTCACCGGTCACGCCGAAGGTGCCGGGCTGCATATAGCGCCCTGCCCGCCCCGCGATCTGGGCCAGTTCATTGGGCATCAGGCGGCGCATCCTGCGTCCGTCGAATTTCGACAGAGCGGAGAACGCCACGTGGCTCACATCCAGATTAAGCCCCATCCCGATCGCGTCGGTTGCCACAAGGTAGTCCACATCGCCGTTTTGGTACATTTCGACCTGTGCATTGCGTGTGCGCGGGGAAAGCGCGCCCATCACCACAGCACAACCGCCCTTCTGGCGGCGGATCAGCTCTGCAATCGCATACACATTTTCAACAGAAAACCCGACGATTGCGCTGCGGGGCTTCAATCTGCTTATCTTTTTCGAACCTGTGTAGGTTAATTCGCTAAATCGCTCCCGCCGCATGAACTGCGCCTTGGGTTCCAGCGCTGCGATGGCGCTTTTCATCGTGTCGGAGCCCATAAACAGCGTCTCGTGCAACCCGCGCGACCGCAAAAGCCGGTCGGTAAAGACGTGGCCTCGCTCTGGATCGGCACAAAGCTGGATTTCGTCGACCGCCAGAAAATCTGCACCCATACCTTCGGGCATGGCCTCGACGGTGCAGACCCAATAGGCCGCACGATCTGGAACGATGCGTTCCTCACCGGTGATCAACGCCACCACGGACGGGCCACGCAGGGCGACGATCTTGTCATAGACCTCGCGCGCCAAAAGGCGCAGCGGCAGACCGATAATGCCGGTGCGGTGGGCCAGCATCCGTTCTATCGCGTAATGGGTTTTGCCGGTGTTGGTCGGGCCAAGAACCGCCGTGATGCGTGCCTGTTGGCTCATATCTGGCCCTTAGTGTTCGGGGGCCGGAACGCGCCGGCCAGCCGTATTTTCAGACGTCTTGGCCGGAAACCGTTTTCTCCAACCGCTCGATGGCTTCCTTTAAGCCCTCGCGATGGGGATGTATAGCGGCGGCGGCCTTGTAGGCGGCAAGCGCATCCTCTTCCCGCTCAAGCTCCTCAAGAATGCGGCCAAGCCCTTGCAACGCCGCGAAATGGCGCGGGTTCAGTGCCAGCGTGCGCTGGATGTCGGCGATGGACAGGCCGAACTCCTCTGCATTGAAGAACGCGGTGGCGCGGGCATTCCACCCTTCGGCGAAATCCGGCGCATGATCGGTCAAGGCCGTTAGATGCTCTATCGCCTTGGCGAAATCGCCTTTCTCCATGGCGTTGCGTCCACGGCGTAGAAGTAAATCCATCGACGCAGAACCTGAGCGCGACCATTCCCGCCATATCTGCCGCTCGACCTTTTCCCAATCTTCCAGATCAGGTTGGGCAAGTTCGGCATACAGGCCGTCCAGCTTCGACTCTTCCGCCACACTTGGCAGGGCAAAGCACGAAACCGACAGAAATGCCGTAACGAAAATATT
Organism: Litoreibacter halocynthiae; assembly: GCF_004365635.1. Classification (GTDB taxonomy): domain Bacteria; phylum Pseudomonadota; class Alphaproteobacteria; order Rhodobacterales; family Rhodobacteraceae; genus Litoreibacter; species Litoreibacter halocynthiae. Next base: position 256,092 of record NZ_SOBH01000002.1, read on the forward strand.
GAGGAGTGTGCTTGAAACTTTCATAACGCCTTTAACTCTAGCGGGTGATCTGCAAAAATCAAAAGGCGCAGCCATCCACCACATCACTTTTTCAGGAGACCTCTTCATGAGCGACGTAATTAATCAAGCCGTATCGGCCCTTGCAGGCAAAATGGACGGTGGCTTCGACGGCTCCGTAAAATTCGTGATCGAGGGCGAAGGCTCCATCATGGTTGACGGCGACGGAGTACGCGCAGGCGACGAAGAAGCCGAATGCACGATGACCGCCGATGCGGAAACCTTCGAAGCGATACTTGATGGCGAGATGAACCCGACCGCCGCGTTTATGTCCGGCAAGCTCTCGGTAGACGGCGATATGGGCACCGCAATGAAGCTGGGTTCGGTCCTGTCGTGAGCTTGACCCCTGCCCCTTTTCACGCCGACATTGCGAACGGCCCTGACGGCGGTTGCGCCTATTGGTTGACGACGTCCGACGGTGTTCGCATCCGCATCGGCGTGTGGGGTGGCGGGGATAAAGGCACAGTGCTGCTTTTCCCGGGTCGCACGGAATATATCGAAAAATACGGGCCCGCCGCGAAGGGCTTCATGGAGCGTGGCTTTTCCACGGTCGCCATCGACTGGCGTGGGCAAGGTCTGGCTGACCGCGCGCTGGACAACCGGCTGATCGGCCATGTGGACGCGTTCAACGAATACCAGACCGACATTGCTGCCGTGATGGCGGCGCTGCCAGAGTTGAACCTGCCAGAACCGATGGGCCTGCTCGGCCACTCGATGGGCGGCTGCATTGGCCTGCGCGCGTTGATCGAAGGTTTGCCCGTGGACGCGGCCGTGTTCACCGGCCCAATGTGGGGTATCGCCCTTGATCCGGTGCGCCGTAGCGCCGGATGGGCATTGTCGACCCTGACCCGTCAGACCAAGTTTGAAAAGCTTATGGCCCCCGGCACGACCGGGCAGTCTTACGTTTTGGTGCAACCGTTCGAAGACAACCTGCTCACTCGCGATGCGGCGATGTATGAAGGCATGCGCCAGCAGCTGGAGGCGTATCCTGAATTGGCGTTAGGTGGCCCGTCATTTGCGTGGCTCAACGAAGCGCTGAAAGAATGCCGCGCTTTGTCTCTAAGCCCGACCCCGAACGTGCCAACGATCACCTTCCTTGGCACCAATGAACGGATCGTCGACGCCAAGGCGATCCACGACCGCATGGCCCGTTGGCATAACGGTGAGTTGCGTATGGTCGATGGAGCGGAGCATGAGGTGATCATGGACCTGCCTGACGTACAGGCCGAGGTTTATGACGCCACGGTCGAGCTGTTCTTGGGCGCGCTAGAGGACGCCTAAGCGTCCACCAAAACCCCGTTTTCCAAACGCACCATGCGGTCCATCCGGCCCGCAAGCTCAAGGTTATGCGTGGCGATCAAGGCCGACAAGCCAGTGCTGCGCGCCAAAGCCATAAGCGCATCAAACACTTGATCCGAGGTTTTCGGATCAAGGTTGCCCGTCGGCTCGTCCGCCAGCAGCAAACCCGGTTTGTTGGCCAGCGCACGGCAGAAGGCCACGCGTTGTTGCTCCCCGCCCGACAATTCACCGGGACGGTGGGATGCACGTTCCGCAACGCCGACCTTGCCCAGCAAATCCATCCCATGCGCTTCGGCGTCGCGTTTGGACACGCCCGCCGCCAGTTGCGGCAGCACGATATTCTCCAGCGCGGTGAACTCCGGCAGCAGATGGTGGAACTGGTAGATGAACCCGATCTTGGAGCGTCGCGCGGCAGTGCGCGCGCGGTCACTTTTGCCGCTCAGGTCATCCCCTGCGATCACCACACGACCGGAATCAGGCGTGTCCAGCAACCCAGCAATATGCAGCAGCGTCGACTTGCCAGCCCCGGAGGGTGCCACCATAGCAACCACCTCGCCCGGTGCGACCTCCAGTTGAACACCACGCAGCACGGCAATCTCGTTTGGTTTACCCTTGTTGTAAACCTTCTCGACCCCGTCGATCAGCAAAGCCGCATTACTCATAGCGCAAAGCCTCCACAGGGTTCATACGGGCCGCACGGCGGGCCGGAAAGATGGTGACCACAAAGCTGAGGAACAGCGACAGTGAGATTGCCGACAGCACGTCGCCCCATTCCAGCCGCGCCGGTAGTTTGGAAATCAGACGGATCGAAGGATCCCACACACCGCCCCCCGCGACCCAATTCACGACGCCGAAAATCTGGTCGATATAGATGGCGAACAGGCAGCCAAGGATCATGCCGAGAATGGTTCCGATCACGCCGATTGATGCACCGCAGATGAAGAACACCCGCAACACCGAGCCTTCTGACAGCCCCATGGTGCGCAGGATACCAATGTCGCGTCCCTTGTTCTTCACCAGCATGATCAAGCCCGACACGATGTTCATCGACGCGATCAAGACCAGCACCGAAAGGATCAGGAACATCACGTTGTCCTCCATCTCAAGCGCGTTCAAGAACGCGCCGGAGCTGTCTTGCCATGTCCAGAGCAGCGCCCCCTCGCCCGCAGCCGAGAGCAACGCACGCTCATGTTTTCCGACGTTTTCGGGGTCATCGAGGATCACCTCGATCTCGTCCGCCACGCCTTCGCGATTGAAATATTCTTGCGCCTTGTCGAAGGGCATATAGACCCGCGTGCGATCGATGTCGTAGCGGCCCACTTGGAAAATGTAGACCACCTCAAACGCCACAATGCGAGGTGAGGTGCCAAAGGCAGTTTTAGTGCCGTTGGGCGAAATCAGTTTGACCTTGTCGCCGACGGACACACCCAGACTGCGGGCGACCCCCCAGCCAATCGCGATGGTCATGCCGTTATTGGCCACGCCAAACTGTGCAATATCACCCAGCTTTTGTTCAGGCTCTGCCACACGACGCACACCAAACAGATCATCGGCACGGATTCCGTAAACCTCGGCTGCGGCATTGCCACCTGATGTCGCGGCCGCCATGACCTGCCCCTTCACCAGTGGCGCGGCACTCACCACACCATCGGCCTTGGCCATCTTGGCTGTCAGCCCGTCATAGTCCTGAATAACGCGGGCATAGGTCCCCGTCTCGCTGGTCTGACCCGACGAGTACACCGTGACATGGGCATTCGCGCCCAAAATCGTGTCGACAAATTCATACCGGAAGCCCGAACGCACAGCCAAAGTGATAATCAATGCGGCCACGGCCAGCGTGATGCCGACCAAGCTGATCCACGTCATCACTGAAACGCCGCCTTCGGCACGTTTGGCGCGCAGGTAGCGCCACGCGATCATCCATTCGAATCCCGCAAACGGGGGGGTAGAGGTGGGGCTGTTGCTGCTCAACGGCGCTCTCCGGCTTTGAGTTTTGCCGCCACGTTTGCGCTGATCGCGATAGAGGGTCAAGCCTTGAGAGGCGACATGTTGCCGAAGCCTAGGCACACTGAACAGAACCGCTCTCGAAGCTGCCCTGCGGTCAATTTGCCCGAAAACCAACCACATTTTGGCGAAATTCACCGCCGCACGACCGGATTTATCGTGGAATTTCAGCAGAATCGACTAAACTCACTGGTGAGAGACGATAGAAAAACTCGACCGCAGACACGCGCTGAGGCCTTCAAACTAGAAGCCAGAAGTCTCTCGCCAAGGCGCAAAGCTAACAAAGAGCGGTCGCAATGGGAGACAGTATTATGTCAACTAAATTGGTAATTGGCCTGGATGGGCACAGCTCTGGGGAGCGCGCGCTAGAGTTCGCGAAGACCCTGGCAGGCCAGATTGATGCCTGCGAGTTGCTCGTGGTCTATGTTATTGAATGGTCGCCTTATTCCTTCCAAACCGCCGAAGAAAACGCCCAGCGTCACAAGCGCCGCGAAGAGGAAATCTCGACTGCCCAAGATCGCGTCGTGACCCCTGCGGTCAAATCACTGACCGATAGCGGACTGACAGCCACCGGACGCGTGCGTCACGGCAACGTCGCCGACACTTTGAACGACATCGCCAAAGAGGCCGGTGCCACGCAGATTATCGTCGGTCGCTCCACTGAATCAGGCCTGTCCAAGCGCATCTTTGGCAGCTCAACCGCGAACCTCGTGATGGAGGCCAGCGTGCCCGTCACGGTCGTCAATTAAGGGGGCTGACATGAAACGATTTACCCAAGCCGCGGCCTCTGCCGCATTGCTGGCAGTCACTGCCGGCCCCGCTTTGGCGCAGGAGGCCGCAAGCCTCGACGCCCGTGTAAACGCTGCTTTTGCAGCCGCAACGGGCCCCTTCGTCAACTTCATCTTCGCGCCACTTCCCGGTACGGCGTTTCCATGGATCGTGTTGTGGCTAGTCGTCGCGGCATCCATCTTCACCATCTATTTCGGCTTCGTCCAGTTCCGCTTCTTCAGCCATGCGATCAGTCTGGTGAAAGGGGATTACTCCGACCCGAATGACGCAGGCGAGGTGAGCCACTTCCAAGCTCTGGCAACTGCCCTTTCAGGCACCGTGGGACTTGGGAACATCGCAGGTGTTGCCGTGGCCGTTGGTATCGGCGGGCCGGGGGCTACGTTCTGGATGATCCTTGCGGGTCTTCTGGGCATGGCGTCCAAGTTCACCGAATGTACGTTAGGCGTGAAATACCGCAACGAATACCCCGACGGCACCGTCTCGGGTGGTCCGATGTACTACATTTCAAAGGGCTTTACCGAACTGGGTCTGCCGGGCGGTAAAATCCTAGCGGTGCTGTTCTCGGTCTTCTGTATCCTTGGTGCGTTGGGTGGCGGGAACATGTTCCAAGCCAATCAGGCACATGCTCAAATCTCGGGCATCGTGGGCGACTACCCTGGCTGGATCACAGGTGTGATCTTTGCAGCCGTGGTGTTTGTGGTGATCGTGGGTGGCGTGAAATCCATCGCGGCAGTGACCGAGAAAGTGGTTCCCTTCATGGGCATCCTCTATGTCGGCGCGGCACTGGTAATCCTGATCGTCAACTACGACAAAATCGGTTGGGCCTTCGGCCAAATCTTCGCAGGGGCCTTCACCGGTCTGGGCGTGGCAGGCGGCTTTGTCGGGGCGCTGATACAGGGGTTCAAACGGGCCGCCTTCTCGAACGAGGCGGGCGTTGGCTCTGCGGCGATTGCCCACTCTGCGGTGAAAACCAAAGAACCGATCACCGAAGGCTTCGTGTCCTTGCTGGAGCCGCTGATCGACACCGTCGTCATCTGTACCATGACCGCTTTGGTCATCGTGATCTCGCAACAGCTGATCGTCGATCCGGCAACGGGCAACTATATGCTCAACGAAGCGGGCAGTGCGATTGCAACCGTAGACGGCAACAGCGGCGTGGCATTGACCTCGGCGGCATTCGGGTCAGCTATCAGCTGGTTCCCGTATGTGCTGGCGATTGCCGTGGTCTTGTTCGCCTTCTCGACCATGATCTCGTGGAGCTACTACGGACTGAAAGCATGGACCTACCTGTTCGGCGAGGGCAAAACCTCCGAGCTGGTGTTCAAGCTGATCTTCTGCGTGTTCATCGTGATCGGTGCGGCGGCCTCGCTTGGACCGGTTATCGACTTCTCCGACGCGGCGATCTTCGCCATGGCGGTGGTCAACATCTTCTGCCTCTACTTCCTGATGAAGCTGGTCCGCAAGGAGCTCGCCTCCTACAGCGCCCGTCTGAAATCGGGCGAGATCAAGAAGTTCGTCCACTAAGCAGCCGTCATAAATCTGAACAGGGGCGCCTCAGGGCGCCCCTTTTTTGTTGGATCAGACGTCAACGACCTGCATTGGAAGCGCAATGCCGAATAACAACCCGCCGATATTCTAGGCCGTAAGCCATAACGGCACGGCATTATGCCAGCGCCGTGGTTATCCCACAGCTAATCGAGAGTTTCATATGGCTCGATCAGTGATTATCGTAAATCGCCGCCACTTTCTTCACCGCTTCTTCCGGAGACAGCTCCTCGCTTTCGCCGGTGCGGCGGGAGGTCAGTTCGACCACGCCGTTTTTCAGCCCACGCGGGCCGACGGTGATGCGCCATGGCAGGCCGATCAGGTCCATGGTGGCGAACTTGCCCCCTGCCCGTTCGTCGCGGTCGTCATAGAGCGGCTCAAGGCCCAGAGCGGTCAGTGCCTTGTACAGCGACTCGCACGCCGCATCCGCCTCATCATCGCCCTGCTTGAGGTTGACAATTCCGACATGGAACGGTGTGACGCCCTCCGGCCAGATGATGCCCTTGTCGTCATGGCTGGCCTCGATAATCGCGCCCAGAAGGCGGGAAACGCCGATGCCGTGCGACCCCATGTGAACCGGCACGGGCTTGCCGTCCGGCCCCTGAACGGTGGCTTTCATCGCCTCGGAATACTTGGTGCCGAAGTAGAATATCTGGCCAACTTCGATGCCACGGGCGGTCTTGCGGCGCGCTTCGGGAATGGCATTGAATAGCGCCTCGTCATGGGTCTCGTCTGTGCGGGCATATTTCGTGGTGAATTCTTCCATCACGCCAGCGCATTGCTCGACATTGTCATAGTCGATCTCGCGGTCGCCGAAAGTCAGATCGGTTACGGCGCTGTCATAGAACACCTCGGACTCGCCCGTGTCTGCCAGCACGAGGAATTCATGAGTGTCGTCGCCGCCAATCGGGCCGCTATCCGCACGCATCGGGATTGCTTGCAGCCCCATGCGCTCGTAGGTGCGCAGGTAGCTCACCAGATGGCGGTTATAGGCATGCATCGCGTCTTCTTTGGTCAGATCGAAGTTATATCCGTCCTTCATGTAAAACTCACGGCCCCGCATGACACCGAACCGTGGCCGCACCTCGTCGCGGAATTTCCACTGGATCTGATACATGGTCAGCGGCAGGTCTTTGTAGCTGCCGACATGTGCGCGGAAGATGTCGGTAATCAATTCTTCGGCCGTGGGCGTGAACAGCATATCGCGGTCGTGGCGATCCTTGATGCGCAGCATCTCTTCGCCGTAATCGTCGTACCGTCCGCTTTCACGCCACAGATCCGCTGATTGGATCGTCGGCATCAGCATCGGCAGATGCCCCGCCCGCGCCTGCTCTTCATGAACGATATTTTCAATCTTTTTCAGGACCTTGTAACCCAAAGGCAGCCACGAATAGATACCGGCGGAGGACTGCTTTATCATACCCGCACGCAGCATATAGCGGTGCGACACGATCTGCGCTTCCGAGGGGGTTTCTTTCAGGACGGGCAGGAAATAGCGGGACATGCGCATGGGTACTGGGTCTCTCTCATGAGTGGTTACCCACGAGTTACGCCAATGCCCGCCCCTTGCCAAGTTGGGGCGCGCGGTTTTTCAATATTTGTGGATGGTACGCGCGATTAGGAAACCAACGTCTCCGCGTCCAGCGACGACGCAAGCGAGGCGAACCGCGCCTGCGCCACTTCCCCGAACAAGGCTTTGGTATCGGGGTGCAACTTCAGTTTCAGCAATCGCTTCTTCGGGTGCCACTTCAGCTGCCCCATCAATTCGGGCCGTTGCACCGAGAACATCGCCCCGAACCGCATGGCCTTGCCCAACACTTCCGCGTCACGCAATTCGCGTTCGGACAACAGGTCGAACAACTCTTGAAAATGGGTGCCGGAGCGAGAGTTTTTATATCGGTGCAGCAAGGCGGTCCCGAGGAAAATGCGCCCCGGATGGTCCAGCCCGCCCAGATTTGCACGGGTTGCGTTGTCGAAACACACCTCGGCACGGTAGTCGGGATGCGCGCGCCAGCTGACGTCATGCAGTAAGCAAGCCGCCTTCACCAGTCGGATGCGTTCGGGGGACGCTTTATCAAAGAGCGGCTCGATAAACCGGTACAGAAACTTCCCGAACCCCGGAATGCGCGCGTTCATAGCCTCGTCATAGCGACAGGCCTCGATCAACGGGTCACGGCGCTTCAACTCGAACGGCATTTGTTCGTAAAGCAGCCCCTCGCGGATACCATAGCTGGAGACCGCGACGGATTTGGGTTTAAACCTCTGGATCAAGGACTTAAGAACCTGTGACGCGATTGGCACAAGCCGCATACGCGCCTCGGAATTGCCGGTCATCGACCGCAACTCGTCGACGGAATACTTGTTGATCCATTTGACAGTTTGCAGGATGGATTTGGCAGTCATCCGGTATTCATGCAGCACTTTCAGCGGGTAGCCGCGACGCTCCATATCCAACCGCGCAATCGCCCGCCACGAACCACCGACAAGGAACAAGGTCTCGTAATCGCCATCAATCTGCACCCGAAGATCATCAAGCGTCTCGTCGATCAACACCTTGCGGGCCTTTGCTCCACCCTTCATGCTCATCAGCTTCAACGGGCCGATTTGCGAAGATACACGGCGCCCGACAACCCCGTCGCCAAGCTCCGCCAGCTCCATGGAAGAGCCGCCGATATCGCACATCAACCCGCGTGCTTCGGGCCAGCCCAGAAACACCCCTTGCGCCGACAAACGTGCCTCTTCGACACCTTCGGCAACCCACAGGCTCAATCCGGTTTCACGAGCGACTTCGGCACGAAACTCAGCACCATCCGACGCGTCGCGAACGGCTGCGGTGGCAACACAGGTCATCGGTGACACGCCCATGCCCTTTGCCAACAATGCAAAGCGCCTTAACGCCGCCAGCGCGCGGTCGCGGCCTTCGGGGTTCAAGTGCCCGGTCTCGGACAAACCGGCACCCAATCCCGCCATGACTTTCTCGTTGAAGAAATATGCAGGGCTGCGCGCAGCCCCGTCAAACACCACCATCCGCACCGAGTTGGAGCCCACGTCGATGGCTCCCACCCGCTTCAGCGCCTTGGATTTTGGGTCGTTGAACAGGGGGCGCCCAAAGGGGCCGTCTTCGTCGTGATATCCGTCCAAAGCTCGTCTCGCTGCCGGTTCTTGCGTTCGCCGCGACAATGGCGGCTGGCAGGGCGCGGCGTCAATGCGAAAGGGGCGATAAAGGAACCAAGAAGAGGAATGCGCGACGAAAGCAGCACGCGTTAGAGGCGCGGATGCTCATTTGGGAATTATTTCCCACTAATCGCGGATTTTTACTCATCCCGTTCCATTTTGCCCATTTGACAGCAGGTCATTTAGGCAGATATCCCGCACGGGATTAATTGGAGAGACTCGATGCTGTTGGAAACCTACGATTGGGGCCTTGAAGCCCGCACATTGCAATTGCTGTTCGGGCTGGGCCTTGGCCTTGTCTTCGGCGTTGCGGCACAAATCTCACGGTTCTGCCTGCGCCGCGCAGTCGCCGTCGACAGCGAAGACCGTGGGTCAGCGGGTGCCGTATGGCTCACCGCCTTCGCGACAGCGATCCTCGGCTTCCAACTGGCCAGTGCTTACGGCTTCATCGCCATCGAGGATCACCGCTTCCTTGCAACCGATCTCGCTGTCCTTGCCATCGTCATCGGCGGCATCGCCTTCGGGGCGGGCATGGTTCTGACACGCGGCTGCGTCTCCCGCCTGACGGTACTCAGCGCCACCGGCAACATGCGTGCCGCCACGGTACTGATCATCTTCGCTATTACCGCGCACGCCATGCTGAAAGGCGTGTTGTCACCCGTTCGTACCGCTCTGGGCTCTGTCACCATCGACCTGCCCTTCGCCTCCATCGCGGAGCTGTCAGGTGGTGCGGCCCTCAGCGGCGCGGTTGCCGTCATCGCCGCCGCTTGGTTGATCCAGCGCTTCCGTCCGTCTTGGCACCATGTGGCACTTGGCGTAGTCATCGGCCTTGTCCCTGTCCTAGGCTGGGCCACTACGAGCGTGCTGCTGTTCGACGAATTCGACCCGCTTGCGATCCAATCCGCCGCCTTTACGCTGCCGTGGTCCGATACGCTGTTTTGGGTAATCGCCTCCACTGCGGTCCCGGCTGGCTTCGGCACGGGCTTTATCGGTGGCATCCTGTTTGGCAGTTTCGCCAGCGCAGCCTTGCGCGGTGAATTGCAAACCGCGTCCTTCGAAAGCGCCGCACAAACAGGCCGCTACGCCTTGGGCGCGGTCTTGATGGGGTTCGGGGGCGTGTTGGCTGGCGGTTGCACCGTGGGTGCAGGTCTCAGCGGCTCGGCCTCCCTGAGCATCGCCGCACTGGTTGCGTTGGTCAGCATCGTTGCCGGTGCTTGGGCCACCAGCCGCGCTCTGTCACCTAATGCGGTGGCCGTCCCCGCTTAATCAGGCGTGTGGGTCAGCTCGGGCACATCACCTGCCCCTGCTGACCCGCGGCCAGACAGCGACGGGTTCTCCATAAAGAACCGATGGCAATTGAACGGGTTCTCCTGCCCTTCGACATCAGCCCGCACATAGGAGCCATCCGGCGACAGGATCCAGCTTTGCGCCGTGTCGGCCAGATTGGCTGCCATGATCTGGCTCATCACTTGTGCCTGCACCGTCTTATTGGTGATCTCGACCAGAGTTTCCACACGACGGTTCAGGTTGCGACCCATCCAGTCAGCCGACGACATATAAACCTTGGCCTTCTTCGATGGCAGCCCGTGCCCGTTGCCAAAACACACGATGCGGGAATGCTCCAAGAAGCGCCCGACGATGGATTTGACACGGATATTCTCGCTCAGCCCTTTGATGCCGGGCCGCACGGCGCAAATCCCGCGCACAACGAGGCTGATCTTCACTCCCGCCTGCGAGGCACGATACAGTGCATCGATCACGTCGGCTTCGACAACCGCGTTCATCTTCGCCCAGATTTCCGCAGGCTTGCCATCAGCTGCATAACCCGCCTCTTTGTCGATCATCTTGATCAGCTTCTGCTTCATGCCCGTAGGTGACAGATACAGGTTCTCAAGATGCTCCGGCTGCGCGTATCCACCGATATAGTTGAACACTTTGGTCGCATCGCGGCCCAGCGACGCGTCACAGGTAAACAGGCTCAGGTCGGTATAAATCCGCGCCGTGATCGGGTGATAGTTGCCGGTCCCGTAATGCGTGTAGGTTACCAGCGTGTCGCCCTCGCGGCGGACCACGGTGCTGATCTTCGCGTGAGTTTTGTAATTGATGAACCCGTAGACCACATGCGCGCCAGAGCGTTCCAGCTTGCGCGATTGGCGAATGTTGGCGGCCTCGTCAAACCGCGCTTTCAGTTCCACCAAGGCGGTGACGGATTTGCCATTCTCGGCGGCTTCACACAAGGCATCCACAATCGGGCTCTCGTTCGAGGTCCGGTAGAGCGTCTGCTTGATCGCCACCACATTCGGATCCCGCGCGGCTTGCGCCAGAAAGCGGATCACCATGTCAAAGCTCTCATAGGGGTGATGAAGCAGCATGTCTTTCTGGCGAATGGCCGCAAACATGTCGCCGTCATTGTCCTGCACCCGTTCCGGCACACGCGGGCTAAACGATGGCCAAAGCAAATCAGGTGGTGCGGCGGACACCAGTTCGCTCAGGTCAGACAGGCCGATCATCCCCGAAATCTCGATCACGTCGGTTTCGGTCACTTCCAGCGCTTTCATCACCAGATTGCGCAGTTTCGTAGGCGCGCCGGAACTGATTTTAAGCCGGACAACTTCACCGCGCCGACGCCGCTTCAACGCCACCTCGAATTCGCGCACGAGGTCTTCGGCCTCTTCCTCGACCTCCAGATCGCTGTCGCGCAGCAGGCGGAACGCGCAATGCCCGACGGCATGATACCCCGGAAACATCTCGCTGATCTTGATGGTGAGCAACTGCTCCATCGGCAGGAAGCGCTGTTGGCCCGGCTCGCAGGGCAATGAAATGAAGCGTTCGATCTGCGCAGGGATTGGCAGCAGCGCCTGCAAGGTGCGACCGTCGCTGGCACGCTCCAGTTGCAACGCCAAAGAGAAGCCTTCGTTAGGGATAAACGGAAACGGGTGCGCAGGGTCAATCGCCAGCGGCGATAGCACCGGAAACACGTTCGACATGAAATAACGGTCAAGGAATTCGCGATCCTTTGGGGTCACATCTTCGGCGTCCAGCAGCCAGATACCGCTGGCCTCCATCTCGTCTTTCAGGGCTTCCCAAACGGCGTCCTGCTTGGTGATCAGGGCGCGGGCGTTCTGGTCAATGAGCACAAGCTGCTCTTCTGGCGTCCGTCCGTCGGAGGACGGCGTGCGGTTGCCCGCATTGGCCAGCTCGCGCAGACCCGCGACGCGCACGGTATAGAACTCGTCCAGATTGGTCGAAGAAATCGCCAAAAAGCGCACACGCTCCATCAGGGGAACGCGCGGATTCGCGGCCTCGTCCAGCACACGCCAATTGAACGCGAGCCAGCTCAGTTCGCGATTGAAAAACCGGGAAGGCCCCTGCGTGTCGAGATCAGCGATCTCCACTGGTTCGGGGTAGCCGGATGTCAGAAAGTCAGCACCACACATAGGAAGCGTCTTGATTTGAGAATGTAAGGTCACGATGACGAATGTGCGGATTTTGCGCGCCGGAGTCCAGATGGCTGGCGCTTATTCACGTGCGATCTCGGCCAAAACGTCACGGGCCAACCCTTTGCCAATCGGGCGTTTCTCGGCCAGCGCACGGGCGTCCATGGTCTCGACAAACCCGCGCACCGCGTCAAAGCTGCGCGGCAATCTTGGCAGGATGTAGTTTAGAAGGTCAGGTTTCAGCGCGATCTGGCGATCGGAAAACATTTTCATCACCAGCGCCATCAGCAACGCGTCATCCAATGCCTCCAACGTGGCGATGGAGGTGCCCTCCATCCGGCTTCGCAGGTCTGGCAGCGCAAACTCGATCCGAGCCGGTGCACGGGCAGACGTGACCAGCATAGGCTGCCCCGCCTCCTGCATCAGGTTATGCATATGAAACGCCTGCGTCTCCGCGGTGCGATCACCGGCGATCAGGTGCAGGTCTTCGATAACCAGCGGTCCCTGCGCCAACGCTACCGGATCATCCAACGCATCCGCGCGCGCAATCCGCGCGCCTGTTTCATGCGCCCAGACCATCGCCAGATGGGTTTTACCGGACCCTGTCGGCCCTACCAGAACCAGCTTGTTCAATGGCCAGTTGAGCCAGTTTTCAACCGCAGCCACGGCCAACGCATTCGCACCGGACACGAAATAATCTTCGCGCCCCAGCGCCTCTTTGGCGGGTAGGGAAAAGGTCAATTGTTCAGACATGGTGTTAACTGTCGCCTTCCGGCTCTTCGTCGCGATCCAGTCCCTTATAGAGGAGGCTTGAACGGTACTGCTCCGTCCCAAAGCGCGCCACGACACCCAACGACGCCGCAACTGGTACGGCTACGAGCATGCCCACAAAGCCGAACAATGTGCCAAAGACCGACAAGGAAAACATCAGCCAGACAGGGTGTAAGCCGACACTTTCGCCGACCAGTTTTGGCGTCAGCACGTTCCCTTCCAGAAACTGCCCTGCCACAAAGACGGCGGCCACGGCCCCGATCATCGCGGGCTCACCCCAGAACTGGAACAGGGCCAAGCCAACCGCCAAGACACCGCCAATGACGGCGCCGACATAGGGAATGAATGAAATCAGCCCGGCAATAAACCCGACCACCAGCCCGAACTGGAGGCCAACCAGCATCAAGCCGACCGCGTAGAACACACCGAGGATGGAGCACACCGTGAGTTGTCCACGCACAAAGCTGGCAAGGGTTTTGTCGATCTCCCCCGCGATCCTGCGGACCTGAGGCGCGTGGTCGCGTGGCAGCAATGTGTCGATTTTGGCGATAAGGTTGTCCCAGTCGAGCAACATGTAGAACGCCACTACAGGCACCACGACGATAAATACAACGGCGTTGATGACCCCTAGGGCCGAGGAAAACACGCTTTGAGCAAAGGCGCCGCCCCGCTCTTGAATGGTCGCTCCGATGGAGGACAGCGACTGGCGCAATGTCGAGTTTGCATCCCCCAGATCGGGAAACCGCTCTGACAGGAAGTCACGCAGACGCGCAAACAGGTCCGGCGCGCTCTCGAACAGGCCTGCCGCTTGGCTGACGATCATCGGGATAATCAAAACCGCCATCAGAATGAATACCAAGATCGCCACAAGGCTGATAACCGTCGTGGCCACAACACGGCTGGCGCCCATGCGCTCCAGCCGGTCGGCCAACGGGTCCAGCCCGTAGGCAATAGCGCCACCGACGATAAAGGGCAGCATGACGTCGCCCAGATACCACAACGCCAAAAGGAACACCGCAGTCGCGATGCCCCAATATTTTGCCTGCTCGCGGACTGGTAGCGCCATAATATCCCTCATTTCCCGTTCAGATGTGACCTATGGAACGGCGGGTTTCAAGGCTTCCGCTCGAATGTAACCGAAAACTTGTTACGCGAACGGGCGTTTTGCGTTTAGGCATTACCCGGTCAGGGACGCAAAGCGCCAATCCTCGACCGCGATGACCAGTGCCAGAGCCAACAGGGTGATCGTTGGATAAAAGCCGGCTGCGAACCCGAAGGCCCGTAGCGGCGACGAGATGTGATAGCCCAGCCAGAACAACAATCGCGTCACACCGAAGGATGCGCCCAATAGCAACACCGGCCCTGCCCCCAATGTGAGCCCGATAAACGGCCACAAGGTCAAATTGAGCACCAGTTGTTCCACCGAGTTACGCAACACACGTTGGTCAATCTCGGCGGCGGACCCTTCCTGATACGGCTCGCCATCAATGATCGCATCATCAAAGAACCGCCGCTGGGCCAAGCGGCCGATCATCAACAACAGCACAATGCCACAAGGCAAAAGCGACCAAGCCATGGCGTCCACCAGCGGCATCTTCACATGCCATGACACCTGACGCGACAACGGTATCGCCGCCAGCGCCCAACCAGCGCCGGCACCCATCCCCATCAGGATGAGCGCCCGCTTGCCCATCAGCTGCGCGCCTTGCGGATCAAGGCGAGGATGTCCTTCGCTGCCTCTGGGATATTTGTTCCCGGCCCAAAGATGGCTTTCACGCCTGCCTTGTAGAGGAAGTCATAATCCTGCTGGGGGATTACCCCGCCGCAGATCACCAGAATGTCGCCTGCACCGGCGGCGTTCAAAGCCTCGACAAGTTTGGGGGCCAAGGTTTTGTGCCCCGCCGCCTGAGAACTAATCCCAATGACATGCACATCGTTGTCCACCGCATCCTGTGCGGCCTCTTCCGGCGTCTGGAACAATGGCCCCACATCGACGTCGAAGCCAATATCGGCAAAGGCCGTGGCGATCACTTTGGCGCCACGGTCATGCCCGTCCTGCCCCATCTTCACCACCAGCATGCGCGGGCGGCGGCCTTCTTCTTCGGCGAAGTCCTCCACGTCTTTCTGGATCGCGGCAAAGCCCTCGTCGCCCTCGTAGGCCGCGCCGTAGACGCCTGCCAAAGTCTTCACCTCCGCACGGTGGCGGCCGAATGCTTTTTCCATAGCCATGCTGATTTCTCCAACAGTTGCCCGAGCCCGCGCGGCGTCCACCGCCAGCGCCAGAAGGTTTCCTTCACCGGATTTTGCGCCCTCTTCCAACGCCGCCAAGGCCGCATCGCAAGCTGCTTGGTCCCGCGTGGCCTTGATCTTGTCGAGCCGCGCGATCTGGCTCAGCCGCACCGCGACGTTGTCCACGTCCAGAATGTCGATCGGGTCTTCCTTGTCCAAACGGAACTTGTTGACGCCGACGATCACTTCCTCGCCACGATCCACCTGCGCTTGACGCAAAGCCGCCGCTTCCTCGATCCGCAGCTTGGGCATGCCGGAGGCCACAGCCTTGGTCATGCCGCCCATTTCCTCGATCTCTTCGATGATCTTCCACGCCTCATCCGCCAGATCGGAGGTCAGCTTTTCAACATAGTAAGACCCCGCCAGCGGATCGACGACCTTGGTCACCTTCGTCTCGTTCTGCAAGATCAACTGCGTATTCCGCGCAATCCGTGACGAGAACGCGGTGGGCAGCGCGATAGCCTCGTCGAACGAATTGGTGTGCAGTGATTGCGTCCCGCCCAGCACCGCCGACATGGCTTCGTAGGCCGTGCGCACGATGTTGTTGTAGGGGTCCTGCTCCTGCAACGACACGCCAGAGGTCTGGCAATGCGTCCGAAGCATCAGCGAGCCTTCCTTCTTGGGGTTAAACTCGCTCATGATCTTGTGCCAGAGGAACCGCGCCGCCCGCAGCTTGGCTGCCTCCATGAAGAAGTTCATGCCGATGGCGAAGAAGAACGACAACCGTCCCGCGAAAGCATCCACATCCATGCCGTTGGCAATCGCTGCGCGCACGTATTCGCGACCGTCTGCCAGCGTGAACGCCAGCTCCTGCACCAAATTCGCGCCAGCTTCCTGCATGTGGTAGCCGGAAATCGAGATCGAGTTGAATTTCGGCATGTCCGACGCGGTGAACGCGATGATATCCGACACGATCCGCATGGATGGCTCCGGCGGGTAGATATAAGTGTTGCGGACCATGAATTCTTTGAGAATGTCGTTCTGGATGGTGCCGGACAGCACCGCGCGGTCATGGCCCTGCTCCTCGCCCGCGACGATAAACGACGCAAGCACGGGGATCACCGCGCCGTTCATGGTCATCGACACCGATACCTTGTCCAGCGGGATGCCGTCGAACAGGATTTTCATGTCCTCCACGCTGTCAATCGCCACACCGGCCTTGCCAACGTCGCCCACAACACGCTCGTGGTCGCTGTCATATCCACGGTGCGTCGCCAGATCGAACGCGACCGAGACGCCTTGCTGCCCCGCCTCCAGCGCCTTGCGGTAAAAGGCGTTCGACTCTTCAGCCGTCGAGAACCCCGCATATTGCCGGATCGTCCATGGACGCCCCGTATACATGGTCGAGCGCGGGCCGCGTGTGAACGGCCCCTCGCCCGGCATAGAGCCCATATGCTCCAATCCGGTCGCGTCCTGCTCGGTATAAACCGGCTGGATCGCGATGCCTTCGGGGCTGTTCCAAGTCAAGTCTTCCAAGGGGCGGCCGCGCAGCTCTTTTTCAGCGCGCGCTTCCCACGCTTCTTTCTTGTCGGTCATGGTGGCTTCCTTCTGTCATGTCTGCCCCGCCGAATGTATCTTCGGTCGGGTCGAGGTAGGTCACACGCGGCCCCGCTCCGGCCTTTAGCCAAGCGATGTCCGCACGGTAATCTTCTTGCAGCTTCCAAACCTGTTCGCTGTCGAACGGCATGTAGCGGGCGCCATGTCGTGCTGTGGCCAGCCTCAACGCCCCATCCAGATCACCGCGTTCTGCAGCAATCTCTGCGAGCGCTGCTGCTGGCGCAGAGGCATTGGATTTACACGGCTTTGCCATCGGCCCAAGTGCCACGGGCCGACCGGCGAGTGCCGCAACCAGCGGAGCCGGATTAGCGGCCCAGCCCTCAAACGGCCAGACCACAAGCTGCGCCATTGGGAACACATTCCCGATATCCACAATCACATCGTGCCAGCGGCGCGGCTGAGTGACCAACCGGTCCAAATCGGCGGTAGACGGCAAAGTCGCCCCCGCCTTCACTCGAAACGCCAGTTGCGAGGCCCAATGCAGATCATATGCACGGATCGCCATGCCGATGCGCAAATCACGCCCCTCAAACGCAGAGCTAACCCGTTCAAGTCGGGCTGATAGCTGGCCATAGAGACGCACCGCCTCCAAATTCTGTGCCATGGTGCCGATAAGGTTTTCTTCGCTCAGAATAAGCTGCTGGACACCTGCCTGCTCCAGTCGCGCAAATTCCATGCGCAACCGACCGCAGGAACGTTGACCAAGCTGCGCATCGCGCGCGCTCAGATGATGCGGGTTCTTCACAAGCCCCGCCAGAAGGCCACCGCGCGTGCGCTCCGGCCCCCAATAGGCAATCCCGGCGCGGCGCAGCGCCGGTCGCTGGCCGTTCAGCATGACCTGAAGACCGGTCGAGCCCGTCCGATGCGCCCCAAGATGCAGGCAAATTTCCACAACAAACGCCCCTGTAGCACCTGTCGCCCTGTGCGACCGGCTGGAGCGTTTGTTGTCCGCCCAAAGGCTGACCATTGGCTTAACACGCGAGGCTGGCGCATTTGTGCGCAAGCGCACCATTCCATTCCCGAAATTGCCCCCTATATTAGGGGCAGAGGGAGCCTTCATGAAACACGCTATCTTATTTGTTTTATCTGCATTTTTTGCCACCCAAACCCTGGCCGCAGGGTTGCCCGAAAACGTGTTGGACGACCCCACCGCAATTGGCCCATATGATGCAGTTGAGGCGAATTTGAGCGATTTTCTCTGGCTCAAACGCGCCGTTGTGGTCTTTGCTGACACTCCAGCCGATCCACGTTTCACCCGCCAGATCGAACTTTTGGAAGCGCGTCCGGCCCCCCTGATTGACCGCGATGTGGTGATCCTGATCGACTCAGACCCCAAAAACCCGTCCGAAATTCGCAACACACTGCGCCCGCGCGGGTTCATGATGGTCCTGATCGGTAAGGATGGCGAGGTGGAGCTGCGCAAGCCATCCCCTTGGGATGTGCGTGAAATCACCCGCGCCATCGACAAGATGCCACTGCGCTTGCAGGAACTGCGCGACAGACGGGCAGCACAAGACGCCGAATTGAACGATTGAGCGCCTGCTTCATTGCGCATTAACGCAAAGGCACCTATATTAGGGACAGGATCGGCATGGTGCCCATCCAGCAGACCAAGAGGTGAGCGATATGTCCAGAACACCAAAATCTCCTCCCCCTATGACTGGTCAGACGGGTCCGCGACCCGGCTACTAGGGTTAGGCTCACGGCCCGTGCTGACGCGTAACGCGCGCAGGGCTCTTTCTCCACGTGCCAATGCTTCCTGCTTGAGGGCAATGTAGTCGGTATACATGCCGATGCGCTGCACCTGATCCATTTCCCGAAACAAATCGGAGCGCAGGTCGTCGATGATCGCGTCCACCGCGAACACCTGATTGTAGTAGCCTACGACCGGCTGGATAACCTCCTCCGGCAGCAGGTGAATTTCTGCAACAAGCGCCGAAAACACCGTATCGTTGCGCTCGCTCGGGACCACGGGGGTATAGCTGTCGTCATCTTCCATGGCCCCGACAATGCGCTGCCACGTGGCCGTCAGGTCAAATTGCTTCAACGTCACCACGTAGTGATCGATCTCCGCAATCAACGCGGTCTGCACATCTTGCATTTTCTCCAGACGCCGCCGCCGCTCCCGCAGCCGGTTGCGATGGCCGTTATAGACCCACCCCACCGCCAAGAAGAGCCCGCCGACAACTGCCTGCTGCACCCTTGGGTCGATGATGTTGTCGAAAACGGCCATCGCGAACTATTCGAACTCCATGATGATATCGTCCACGGCCAGATTGTCACCGGCAGAGGCGTTGAGCTTGGAAACCTTGCCCTTGCGCTCCGCACGCAAGATGTTTTCCATCTTCATCGCCTCGACGGTGCACAGCGCTTGCCCTTCCTGCACCTCGTCCCCGACTTCCACGTCCACTTTGACGATCAGACCCGGCATCGGGCAGAGCAGCAGCTTGGAGGTGTCCGGTGGCGTCTTCTCAAGCATCAAGGACGCCAGTTCAGCCTGACGCGGCGTGCGCACATGCACTTTCAGGTCCGCGCCACGATGGCGCATCCGGAACCCGCCAGAGATCTTTTCGAC
This sequence comes from Litoreibacter halocynthiae, assembly GCF_004365635.1. Classification (GTDB taxonomy): domain Bacteria; phylum Pseudomonadota; class Alphaproteobacteria; order Rhodobacterales; family Rhodobacteraceae; genus Litoreibacter; species Litoreibacter halocynthiae. The sequence continues at coordinate 275,589 of NZ_SOBH01000002.1, forward strand.
CTTCAGCACCAGCTTCTCGCCATCAACTTTCAGCTTGGCAAGGCTATCCCCCGGCGTCCAGTCCGAGGAGACACGTTGCTTGGTCCCGTCGGCGTGCTTCACGGTTGCGCCCTTCTTGTCGGCCTTGATCTTCACCTCGAAGCGCTCGCCTTGCAGGCTCACCACCCAATCCTTGCCCACCTTGCGGCGGTGGTTGTCCATGGTGCCGGAAATCCGCGCGCGGCGGATTTCGGCAACGCGGTGCATCGCCGCCGCGGAGGAAGCGATCCGCGCCAAGGTCTCTTTTGGCAACTCCACCCCCATGAAACCTTCTGGGTATTCTTCCTCGATAAACGCGGTGGTGATGTCACCGGACACAAACTTCGGATGGTCCATAACAGCGGCGCAGAACGGCAGGTTGTGGCCAATGCCTTCCACTTCGAAGCTGTCCAGAGCCACGCGCATATGCTCGATGGCCTCCGCGCGAGTTGGGCCCCAAGAACATAGCTTGGCGATCATCGGGTCGTAATACATCGAAATTTCGCCGCCCTCATAAACGCCCGTATCATTGCGCACCGCGCGCTTGTCATTGGCCTTCTCCGCAGGGGGACGGTAGCGGGTCAGACGGCCAATCGACGGCAGGAAACCACGATACGGGTCTTCCGCATAGAGGCGCGATTCCATCGCCCAGCCGTTCAGCTTGATGTCCTTCTGCTTCAACTTGAGCTTCTCGCCATAGGCGACACGGATCATCTGCTCGACCAGATCAACGCCAGTGATCAGCTCCGTCACAGGGTGTTCCACCTGCAAACGGGTGTTCATTTCAAGGAAGTAGAAGTTGCGGTCGCCATCGACGATAAACTCCACGGTCCCCGCGCTGGTATAGCCAACCGCCTGCGCTAGCGCACAGGACTGCTCGCCCATCGCCTTTCGGGTCTTCTCGTCCAGAAACGGCGATGGAGCTTCCTCGATCACCTTTTGCTGGCGGCGCTGGATGGAACACTCACGCTCGCCCAGATAGATGCAGTTGCCATGAGCGTCGGCCAGAACCTGAATTTCGATGTGACGCGGCTGGGTGACGAATTTCTCGATGAAAATGCGGTCATCCCCAAAGCTGTTCGCCGCTTCGTTCTTGGAGGACTGAAACCCCTCACGGGCCTCGTCATCATTCCATGCAATCCGCATCCCCTTGCCGCCGCCGCCAGCGGAGGCTTTGATCATCACCGGATACCCGATCTCTTTGGAAATCTTCACCGCTTCTTCAGCATCCTCGATCAGCCCCATATGGCCCGGAACCGTGGACACGTTGGCCTCTTGGGCGATCTTCTTGGAGGTGATTTTGTCCCCCATCTTCTCAATCGCGCCAACAGGTGGCCCGATGAAGGCGACGCCAGCGGCTTCCAGTGCTTCCGCAAACTTGGAGTTTTCAGACAAGAAACCGTAACCCGGATGCACGGCCTCTGCCCCCGTCTCCCTTATCGCCGCCATCACTTTGTCGATAACGATGTAGGACTGATTGGCTGGGGGCGGCCCAATATGCACCGCCTCATCCGCCATCTGCACATGCATCGCCTGCGCGTCGGCATCAGAATAAATAGCCACCGTTTTGATGCCCATCTTGCGGGCGGTCTTGATGACACGGCAGGCGATTTCACCACGGTTGGCGATCAGGATTTTCTTGAACATTAGGTCAGGTCCCCTCTTGCCCAGCCCATCGGCCGGGGGTCTTGCATCAAAAAAGGCCGGGGCGCGCATCTGCGCGTCCCGGCCCTGTTGGTCTGGTTAATGGTTGTCTGGTTATTACTTGCAGATGCCTGCGTCGTCGCAGAACACGCCTGCCGCGCCACCAAGGACAGCACCCGTAACGACGTTGCCACCTGTGGCCGAGGCGACCGCTGCACCTGCGCCTGCCCCGACAAGGCCGCGTTCGGCGTCGGAATCACAGGCTGACAGCGCAAAGGCTGCCGCAAAAAGTGTCGAGATGAGGAATGTCTTACGCATTGGAATTCTCCTTGATTGCTCTTGGAGACCCAACACCCGAATGCGCGAGAAAGTTTCAAAAACTTTCTAGAACGCTGAATTTGGCGGAATTCTGCGCGAACCGCAGGGGATGCATCGGCACTTTGCCGCCCGCGCCCGCCCGCACAGAAAAAAAGAGGTCTGCCCAAACGAGCAGACCTCTTCAGAGGGGAAGGGTAACGGTTTTGTACATGCAGGCGCATCTCTGTGCTGGAGGGATTAACCTGCCCAGCCACGATGCGACACTCAGCACGCCGAGCAAACTCGATTACTGCCGTGGCGTCAATTTGAGCATTAATTCGCTTAAATCGCTTATATGCCAGCGTAATTTTGCCCATTATTCGATGAATTCTTCAGAAAATGCGTTCGGGAACGTCCCTTGAACGCGGCGGATGTCTATGCGCAGCAGCGCTTCGTAGCTTGCTGGGTCGAACGGATCTTCCGCTGGGACGACTTCGCGACCGAAAAGCCAGTTCAACCGCCCGGCATCAAGGTTGCCACGCTCGAACGGTTCCTCACCAAAATGCTGCACCAAAGCCCACATGAATCCGGCATCAGCCCGCCGGTCCATCGGGCGCCGGTCCGCATACCGTTCGCGTTTGGTCAAAGGAGTGGCCCCGTCCTTGTTATCACGACGAATGGTAAACTGATAATCCGTTCCCGGTAGCCGCGAGGGAAATCCCTTGTGTTTCAACATGGTGTCACCTTTGAGCGAAAGTCGTGCATCCCGCGTTCTGGCATGCGCGCATGCGAACGGTTCGCGCGGGCGCGAGCTTCGGGACGTGTATCACTATTGAAAATGAGGGGGGCCGCACGCGCTGGCTGCGCTGTCAGGCCGGTAGGGTTTTGCGGGGCGATGCGGAAAGCCCGCCCCGCAAATGTAGTTTTAGTACTTGTTGTATGCTGGCTCAGCAGCAACTGGCTCAATGATAACAACTTCTTCTTCTTGCTGGCCGCCGCATGCTGCGACGATTGCGACGAAGCCGAAGGCTGCGAGTGCTTTGATGCTCTTGGACATCTGAGTCTCCTGTTTTGGTATGGCGAATCATTAATGAGGCTAATCCCCACTCCTTCATCGCACACATTAGGGGTCACAGAAATGTAACCTTCCCGCAAGGTAGCCGTTCCATTGGCAAAAAAATATATCTTCGATGTGTCTCTTGCGCGATGTGTTGCGATTGCATCATCCTCGCCACAGCTTGAACTTAGCTGGCCAACATGTTGTGTTTTCGTCATAATCCACCCCAAACACAGGTGCCGTCCACGACCGCGAACAGATCGAAATATTGCACCACATTCGGCGCGGATTCGCCGAATGGCATTGCTTCTGATGCAACAGAGACGACAATTTCTCGGGCATTGGGCGCTGATTCCGCAACAATTCGAAGCCCTTCACTTTCACAGAGCGCCTGAAAATCGGATTCGATGACATCGAATCCGAACTGTTTCTGGTCCACAATTTGTGGTGCAAGCAGCCGAATGCGCACTATACGGCGCGCCGGATCATCGGTGCCCGGTGGCTCGAACAGTACTTCATGGGGCAAATACTCCACCGCCGAGACGGCCTGCAACGGAGCTTGATCCGCCGAAGCTGCCCCCGTCGCGATCCCCAGTATTAGCGCCGCAAGTTTCATGCAGGACGCCTCGCGATGCAGTCGATTTCCACCAAGGCCCCGACCGCCAAAGCCGTCACCCCCACCGTCGTGCGCGCAGGCAACCTGTCGGCCGGGAAAAAGCTTTTGTAGGTCTCGTTGAACACCGCATAATCCCGCTCGAACTCGGTCAGAAAACACCGACATTGCACAACATGGCTCAGGTCCAGCCCGACGCCCTTCAGCACAGTCTCGAGGTTCAACATCACCTGCCGCGTCTGCGCCTCCACGCCGTCGTCCAGCGGATCCGTGGTGGCCCCGCCCGGCTTGGTCGGCATCTGCCCCGTCAGGATCACCCAGCCATCAGATTCAACCGCATGAGAGAACGGAGCCACATGCGTGGGCGCGTCGGAGATGTTGTGAAATTCGGTCATTACGCCCTCACAACGGAATATTGTCGTGTTTCTTCCACGGGTTCGTCACCGACTTGCCCCGCAGCGACGCAAAAGCCCGCGCAACTCTCTTGCGGGTGGAGTGCGGCATGATCACCTCGTCGATGAAGCCTTTCTCGGCGGCCACGAACGGGTTCGCAAAGCGGTCTTCATAATCAGCAGTCCGCTCGGCGATCTTCTCGGCGTCCCCCAACTCGGCGCGGTACAGGATTTCAACCGCACCCTTGGCCCCCATCACCGCGATCTCGGCGGTGGGCCATGCGTAGTTAAAGTCGCCACGCAGGTGTTTCGACGCCATCACGTCATAGGCGCCACCGTAGGCTTTGCGGGTAATCACCGTCACTTTCGGCACCGTCGCTTCGCCATAGGCAAACAGCAACTTCGCGCCGTGCTTGATCACGCCGCCATATTCCTGAGACGTCCCCGGCAGGAACCCCGGCACGTCTACAAGCGTCAGGATCGGAATTTCGAACGCATCGCAGAACCGCACGAACCGCGCCGCTTTGCGCGAGCTGTCAATGTCCAGGCATCCCGCCAGCACCATCGGCTGGTTGGCGACAACACCGACGGACTGACCTTCGAGGCGGATAAAGCCAGTCAGGATGTTCTTGGCGAAGTCCTCCTGAATCTCGAAGAAATCGCCTTCGTCCGCCAGCTTGGTGATCAGCTCTTTCATGTCATACGGGCTGTTCGCATTGCTCGGCACCAGCGTATCAAGGCTGGCCTCGATCCGCGCCGGATCATCAAAGAACGGGCGCACAGGCGCTTTCTGACGGTTGTTGAGCGGCAGGAAGTCCACCAATCGCCGGACTTCAGCCATGGCCTCCACGTCATTCTCGAAGGCGCCATCCGCAACCGAGGATTTGCGAGTATGCGTCGAGGCACCACCCAATTCCTCTGCAGTCACCACCTCGTTGGTCACGGTTTTTACCACGTCGGGACCGGTCACGAACATGTAGGACGAATCCTTCACCATGAAGATGAAGTCGGTCATCGCAGGCGAATACACAGCGCCACCCGCGCATGGCCCCATGATCACGCTGATCTGCGGCACCACACCGGACGCCATGATGTTGCGCTGGAACACTTCGGCGTATCCCGCCAAAGATGCCACACCTTCTTGGATGCGCGCACCGCCGGAATCGTTGATCCCGATGACCGGCGCGCCGTTCTGCACCGCCATGTCCTGTATCTTGCAAATCTTCTGCGCGTGGGTTTCCGACAGCGAGCCACCAAACACCGTAAAGTCTTGCGAGAACACGTAAACCAGCCGCCCGTTGATGGTGCCCCATCCCGTCACAACGCCGTCGCCGGCGGGGCGGTCTTTCTCCATGCCGAACTCGGTGCAGCGGTGCGCCACGAACATGTCGAACTCTTCAAAGCTGTCTTCGTCCAGCAGTAACTCGATCCGCTCTCGTGCTGTCAGTTTACCCTTGGCATGCTGAGCTGCAATGCGGCGCTCCCCACCTCCGAGACGGGCCGTCTCGCGGCGGTCTTCCAATTCGCTTAGGATATCTTTCATGGCGCGGGCCTCCCAAATAAGTTGCGCAGAACCTACACCCGCGCCGCGTTGCGGCAAAGGCCCAAACGGCAAATTTGCAAACTAAGCAAACCTTATCACTAGAATATTGCAAATCTGCGAATAAACTAAACTAACGGGTTCACCTTCCAAATTCGCCGTCTTAACGTCGACTCATGAGTTATTCATCCGCGCGCCTATTTGATCGCGCAACTCCGCCACATATCGTAACGCTCGTGCTCCTCGCTGGGGTTTCGGCGATGAACATGTCGATTTTCCTGCCGTCGCTGCCAGTGATGACGCAGGCCTTCGACACCGAATACGGCGTTATGCAGCTGTCCATCTCGCTCTATCTGGCCTTCACCGCAGTGCTTCAAATCATCATCGGGCCGCTATCGGACCGCTTTGGCCGTCGTCCCATTGTTTTGGGCGCGCTGGCGATTTTCACGCTGGCCTCGCTCGGATGCTATCTGTCGACAACAATCGAGATGTTTCTGACCTTCCGCATGATCGCGGCCTCGGTCGCGGTTGGCATGGTCATGTCGCGCACCATCGTGCGCGATGTGGTCCCCATGGCCGAGGCCGCGTCGATGATTGGCTATGTCACCATGGGCATGTCGCTGGTGCCAATGTTTGCCCCCACCATCGGTGGCTTCATTGATGAAATCTTCGGATGGCGCGCGATCTTCCTGTTCATCTTCGCCGCCGGAGCGGGCTTGGCGCTGCTGTGCTGGGCCGATCAAGGCGAAACCAATCAGGCAAAATCCGTCAGCTTCATGGCGCAAATCAAGGACTATCCGGAGCTGTTCACATCCCCCCGCTTCTGGGGTTACGCCCTGTCCGCCGCCTTCGCCTCGGGCGCATTCTTCGCCTTCCTTGGCGGCTCCCCCTATGTGGCGTCCGTGGTGTACGAGCTGCCTTCCACCACCACACGCTATCTTTTCGGGGTGCCCGCGTTGGGCTATTTCGTCGGCAACCTGATCTCCGGGCGGTACTCTGTCAGCATCGGCGTGAACCGTATGATCCTGATCGGCTGCATCTTGCTGGTGTTCGGGATGGCGGCATCTTTGCTTGCGACAGCAATCGGTTATGGCTCGGCCTTCACCTTCTTTGCCTTTTGCACCTTTGTCGGTCTTGGCAACGGCATGGTGCTGCCGAATGCCACTGCTGGCCTGTTGTCCGTGCGCCCGCATCTGGCCGGCACGGCCTCCGGCGTCGGTGGTGCCATCATGATCGGCGGCGGCGCGGCGCTCGCAGCCCTTTCCGGCACCTTGCTGGAACACGGCCATGGCAGCTATCCTTTGCAATGGGTCATGCTGCTGAGCGCGGTTGCCAGCCTCGTATCCGTCCTGCTGGTCCTGCGCCGCGAGAAAGCGGTTCGCCGCGCTTGAGCCACAGCTTTGCAAAGGCTATGACGTGACATAGCAAAACTGCAAAGGCATGCCGGATATGGCCCCACGCAAACTCTACGCGGGCACCAAGCTACGCGAACTTCGGACCCGCATCGGACTGACCCAAAAGGCCTTTGCAGCCAAACTGGGTGTGTCGCTGCCATATCTCAACCAGATGGAAAACAACAACCGGCCGGTCTCCACATCCGTGGTTCTCGCCATGGCCAGCGAGTTCGGCTTCGACGTGACCGAACTGTCCAGCGGCGATGCAGAGCGCATGGTCACCGACATGGCAGAAGCCCTGTCCGATCCGATCTTCGCCGAAATCGCGCCACCCTTGGCTGATCTACGCCTTGCCGCATCGAATGCGCCCGCGCTTTCGCGTGCCTTCATCGAGTTGCATCGCGCCTACCGTCAGAGCCATGAACGCCTCGCCTCGCTGGACGAGGTTTTAGGGCAGGAAGCAACGAATTTGCAGCCAAGCCCGTGGGAAGAGGTCCGGGACTTCTTTCACTATTGCGACAATTACATCGACGCCGTGGACCGCGCCGCCGAACGCTATGCAGGCACCGTCGAGGGTGACATCCTGCGTGCGTCAAACCTCAAGTTCGAGTTACAATTTACTGACAGTAAAACCCTTCGCCGGTATGATCCTGTCGCCAACGCACTCCGCCTCGCCGCCAGTTCAACGCCCTCCACGCAGCGCTTCCAGCTGCTGCACCAAATTGCCCTTCTCGAACAAAACGAGCTTTTGGACGCAACTTTGGACCTCGCCCGCTTCCAAACCGACGCCGCGCGCCATATAGCCAAGATCGGCCTCGCCAACTACTTCGCAGGCGCGGCCCTCTTGCCTTACACCGCGTTTCTGGAAGCCGCTCAGACCACTCGCCACGACCTCGAACAACTCGCCGACAAGTTCGGTGCGTCAATCGAGCAGGTCGCCCACCGTCTCTCCACCCTGCAACGCCCGGGCGCCAAGGGTATCCCCTTCTTCTTCGTGCGCGTTGATCAGGCAGGCACCATTACCAAGCGCCACTCCGCCACACGCCTGCAATTCGCCCGCTTCGGCGGCCCCTGCCCCTTGTGGAACGTCCACCGCGCGTTCGAGACACCGGGCCGCTTCCTGCGCCAGCTGGCCGAAACGCCGGACGGCGTCCGCTACATCTCCATCGCCCGCGACGTGTCCAAACCCGGCGGCAGCTTCACCGCACCAACCCGCCGCTATGCCATCGCCTTGGGCTGTGAGATGACCCATGCCAGCGCTTTGGTTTATGCCGACGACATGCTCCCCGCCAGCCCGCAAGCATTTGAACCCATTGGTATATCCTGCCGCATCTGCCCCCGCCGTGACTGTCACCAACGCTCTGTTCCACCACTGGAAAGCAAGCTCAGCGTCGACCACGACCAGCGCGGCACGCTGCCCTACACGGTCGAATAATGCGCCTGTTGCTGCGCCCGATTGTTCTGCTGGCGCTGTTCTTCGGCATCTATTTCACGCTGGAGCGTCTTGTCGTCTACCCGCTGGACCCACGCGCAATCAGCCCATCGGACACCCGCATCTCCGAGACCAAACTCGATGGCATGGTCATCTGGACCGCCCCGCCTAAACGTGGCAAGCCAACGATCCTCTATATACACGGCAACGCGGGCCACATCGCCAAGCGCACCGCCCGCTTCCAGCGCCTGATGGATCGCGGCTACGGCCTCGTGGCCCCGTCCTTGCGCGGCGGCAATGGCAGCAAAGGCTGGCCGACCGAAAAAGCGATCACTAACGATATTCGTAACCTGTACCGCGCGCTTACTGCCGGTCACCTAACCGGCACGCCCACCGTCCCGGTCATCTACGGGGAGAGCATTGGCGCTGCCATCGCGATCAGTCTGAGCGCAAGCTACATGATGGACCACGGCACACCGCGCCCCCGTGCCATTGTGCTGGAGGCACCGTTCACCTCCCTCAAGGACGTCGCGACGCATATGCATCCGCAACTGCCGCTGGCAACGGGCCTGATGCTCAGCCGTTGGCCATCGCTTGAGCGCATCCCGCAAATCAAATCGCCGCTTCTGATCCTGCACGGCACCAAGGACGATCTGATCCCGATCTCTATGGGCCGCGCTTTGCTCGCCACCGCAGGCTCCGCACAAAAGGAGCTTTACGCAGTCCAAGGCGCGGGCCATATCAATATGTGGACTGGCGATGCGCAGCGTCGGCTCTACAAGTTTCTAAGCCAGTTCTGAGGTCGCCTCGATGGATCACCACGCAAAATACCCCGGTCTGTCCGACCTCAAGACCCGCGCCCGCAAGCGTATTCCGCATTTCGTCTGGGAATATCTAGACAGCGCCACGGGCCAAGAGGCCACATTGAAGCGCAACCGCACCAAGCTCGACGAGGTGCTGCTGCGCCCCTCCATTCTGCATGGCGAGTTCACGCCCGACCTGTCCACAACCTTCCTTGGCCGCGGCTACAAGCTGCCCTTCGGCATCGCGCCCGTCGGCATGTCCGGCCTGATCTGGCCCGGCGCCGAGCGCCTTTTGGCCCAAGAGGCTGCGCGCCAAGGCATCCCCTACTCCATGTCCACCGTCGCCACCCAAACGCCGGAGGACGTCGCCCCGTATCTGGGTGAAGACGCGTGGTTCCAGATGTACCCCCCCCGCGACCCCGACATTCGTAAAGACATGATGAAACGCGCCAAGGCCGCAGGCTTCAATACGCTCATCATGACCGTCGACGTCCCCGTGGCCTCCCGACGCGAACGCCAGACCCGTGGCGGCCTGACCCAGCCCCCGCGCCTGACCGGACGGCTGGCAGTTCAGGCGGCCCTGCGTCCTGCGTGGCTGAACGGCATCCGCAAAACCGGCATGCCTCGCATGAAGCTGATGGACAGCTACGCCGAGCAGACCACCAGCCTGTCCTCGACCGAGCATGTCGGCTACCTGCTTCGCACCTCGCCCGACTGGGACTACGTCAAATACCTGCGCGACGAATGGAACGGGCCGTTGATCATCAAAGGGGTTGCCAACGCCGACGACGCAGCGCGGCTGCAAGACGAAGGCGTCGACGCGCTCTGGGTTTCCAACCACGCAGGGCGCCAGTTCGACGGCGGTCCGTCCACCATCGAGGCCCTGCCCCATATCCGTGCCGCCACTACCCTACCGCTGGTTTTCGACAGCGGCATTGAAGGCGGCTTGGATATCCTGCGCGCCATAGCTCTTGGGGCCGATTTCGTCATGCTGGGCCGCCCGTGGCACTACGCCCTTGGCGCTTTGGGCGATGCTGGACCCGCCCACCTGGCCGATATGCTGGCAAAGGACATGGCGTCGAATATGGGACAGCTGGGTACGAAAACCCTAGCAGAGCTGCCAGCGCGACTAATGTGAGCGCACACAAGCAAGAGGTCCGGCACCTTGTTAGCGCTAATAGAAATTTGCGCCTACCCAGTCGTAGCTAGTTTACGCAACGCCCCTTTGTCCCTATTCATGCTGCAACTGCAAAGATAGGGGTCCTCCTGCCATGGCCGATTTTCAGAAAATCCTCATTTCCAACCGCGGTGAGATTGCCATCCGCGTCATGCGCGCTGCCAATGAAATGGGCAAGAAAACCGTCGCCGTCTACGCTGAAGAAGACAAGCTGGGCTTGCACCGATTCAAAGCTGACGAGGCCTACAAAATTGGTGAAGGCCTTGGACCCGTGGCTGCCTATCTCAGCATTGAGGAAATCATCCGCGTCGCCAAAATGTCCGGTGCGGACGCGATCCACCCGGGCTATGGCTTGCTGTCCGAGAACCCCGAATTCGTTGACGCTTGTGACGCCGCTGGCATCAAGTTCATCGGTCCCAAGGCCGAAACTATGCGCGCGCTTGGCGATAAGGCCTCCGCCCGCCAAGTGGCCGTAGACGCAGGCGTGCCGGTGATCCCCGCTACGGGCGTTCTGGGCGACGACATGGGCGCGATCAAGAAAGAGGCCGCGAAGGTCGGATACCCCCTGATGCTCAAAGCCTCTTGGGGTGGCGGTGGCCGCGGGATGCGCGCCATCAACTCCGAAGACGAGCTGGAAGAAAAGGTGCTTGAAGGCCGTCGTGAGGCCGAAGCCGCCTTTGGCAACCCTGCCGGTTTCCTTGAGAAAATGATCGTCCGCGCGCGCCACGTGGAGGTCCAGATCCTCGGCGACAGCCACGGCGAAATCTATCATTTGTACGAACGCGACTGCTCGGTCCAGCGCCGCAACCAGAAAGTCGTTGAGCGCGCACCCGCCCCCTATCTGTCTGGCACGCAGCGCGAGCAAATCTGCCAGTTGGGCAAGAAAATCTGCGAGCATGTGAATTACGAATGCGCAGGCACCGTCGAATTCCTGATGGATATGGACTCGGGCGAGTTTTATTTCATCGAGGTGAACCCCCGCGTTCAGGTCGAGCACACCGTCACCGAAGAAGTCACCGGCATCGACATCGTCCGCGCGCAAATCCTGATCGCCGAGGGCAAGTCCCTGATCGAGGCCACAGGTTGCGCGTCACAATATGACGTGAAGCTCGACGGCCACGCCCTGCAATGCCGCGTCACGACCGAGGACCCACAAAACAACTTCATCCCTGACTATGGCCGCATCACCACCTACCGCTCTGCCACCGGCATGGGGATCCGTCTCGACGGCGGCACCGCCTATGCGGGCGCGGTGATCACCCGCTATTATGACAGCTTGCTGACCAAAGTCACGGCATGGGCACCGACGCCCGAAGCCGCGATCCGTCGCATGGACCGCGCGTTGCGCGAGTTCCGCGTGCGCGGCGTATCGACGAATATTGCCTTCGTGGAAAACCTGCTCAAGCACCCGACCTTCCTGAACTACGAGTACCACACCAAGTTCATCGACGAGACACCGGAGCTTTTCGACTTCAAAAAGCGCCGCGACCGCGCGACAAAAATCCTGACCTACATCGCGGATATCTCTGTTAACGGCCACCCCGAGACAGAAGGCCGCCCCGTGCCAGCCGAAGCCCGCATCCCGCGCGCGCCGCAACCTGTGGGACAGCCGGCATATGGCACGCGCAACATTCTGGAGGATCACGGTCCCCAAGCCGTGGCCGACTGGATGGCCGATCAGAAACAACTGCTGATCACCGACACCACGATGCGCGACGGGCACCAGAGCCTGCTCGCCACCCGCATGCGCTCCATCGACATGATCCGCGTGGCCCCGACCTACGCCGCGAACATGCCGCAGCTGTTCTCCATGGAATGCTGGGGCGGGGCGACGTTCGACGTGGCCTACCGCTTCTTGCAGGAATGCCCGTGGCAGCGTCTGCGCGACCTGCGCGCGGCCATGCCCAATGTGATGACGCAAATGCTGCTGCGCGCGTCCAATGGCGTCGGCTACACCAACTACCCCGACAACGTGGTGCAGGAATTCGTGCGCCAAGCAGCCGAGACCGGCGTTGACGTGTTCCGCGTGTTCGACAGCCTGAACTGGGTTGAAAACATGCGCGTGGCGATGGATGCGGTGAACGCGTCCGGCAAGGTCTGCGAAGGCGCGATCTGTTACACCGGCGACATCCTGAACCCCGACCGCGCGAAATATAACCTGAAATACTATGTCGAAATGGGCAAACAGCTCAAAGACGCAGGCGCGCATGTGCTGGGCCTCAAGGACATGGCGGGGCTGCTGAAACCCGCCTCCGCCAGCATCCTGATCAAGGCGCTGAAAGAAGAGGTCGGCCTGCCCATCCACTTCCACACACACGACACGGCAGGCGGCGCCATCGCGTCAATCCTCGCGGCGTCCGCCGCAGGTGTGGACGCCGTCGATTGCGCCATGGACGCGCTGTCGGGCAACACCTCTCAGGCGACCCTCGGCTCCGTGGTCGAAGCGCTGGCGCATACAGAGCGCGACACAGGTCTCGACATCAAAACCGTCCGCCAGATTTCCGACTATTGGGAAGCCGTGCGTGGTCAGTATGCGGCGTTCGAGAGCGGCATGCAGGCCCCCGCCTCCGAGGTCTACCTACACGAGATGCCCGGCGGGCAGTTCACCAACCTGAAGGCACAGGCGCGTTCCGTCGGGCTGGAGGAACGCTGGCACGAGGTCGCGCAAACCTATGCGGATGTGAACCAGATGTTCGGCGATATCGTGAAGGTCACGCCATCCTCGAAGGTCGTCGGTGACATGGCGCTGATGATGGTCTCCCAAGGCCTGACCCGTGAGCAGGTGGAGGACCCGAACACCGATGTGGCCTTCCCTGACAGCGTCATCGACATGATGCGCGGCAATCTGGGCCAACCTCCCGGCGGCTGGCCGAAGGCGATCCAGAAGAAAATCCTCAAGGGCGAGAAACCCATGACCCACCGGCCCGGCGAAAAGCTGGAGCCGGTCGACCTGGAAGCTGCCCGTGCCGAGGTCTCCGCCAAGCTGGACGGGCGTGAGATCGACAACGAAGACCTGAATGGCTACCTGATGTATCCCAAGGTTTTCACCGACTATGCCGAGCGCCATAAAATCTACGGCCCCGTGCGCACCTTGCCCACGCGAACCTTCTTTTACGGCATGGAACCGGGCGAGGAGATCAGCGCCGAGATTGACCCCGGCAAAACCCTGGAAATTCGCATGCAGGCCGTGGGTGAAACCGACGACGCTGGCGACGCCAAGGTGTTTTTCGAGTTGAACGGCGCCCCGCGCGTGGTCCGCGTGCCGAACCGCAAGGCCAGCTCCGCCACCGCGCGGATGCCGAAAGCCGAGGTTGGCAACCCCAACCATATCGGCGCGCCAATGCCCGGAGTTGTGGCTACAGTCGCGGCCCGTGCCGGGGCCGAGGTCAAAGAAGGCGATCTGCTGCTGACCATCGAAGCGATGAAAATGGAAACCGGCATCCACGCCGAGCGCGACGCGATCATCAAGGCCGTACATGTCGTCCCCGGTGGGCAAATCGACGCCAAAGACCTGCTGATCGAGTTCGAAGAGGTCTGACCTAATTGTCGCCCGCTTTGCGGGCGGCATCATATTTTTGGATGACTTGGACTAGCGGGCTGTCAAATGGCCCGCTAGGATTCGTTTGTGGCTCAGATCGGAGCCTCCGGCGGGAATATTTTAACCAAGATGAAACTCCTTGTTTTGACAGACACTCACCTGGTTGAACCGGGTGAAGATATCATAGGGCTAAACCCCTCCGAGCGGCTCGCCGGTGTGTTGGACCACGCATTGGAGCATCATCCGGATGCCGCACGGATCGTCATCCTTGGGGACCTGACCCATCACGGGCGCCCTGCTCAATACGCGCAACTGCGCGACGTGCTGGCACGCGTGGACATTCCGGTCTCGCTTATGCTGGGCAACCATGACGACCGCGCCACATTTATCGCCGAATTTCCGGATGCGCCACTAACAACCTCCGGCCATGTCCAACATGTGGTCGAGCTTGGCAGCCATCGTCTGATTTGCCTCGACAGTTTCGACGCGGATGCGACCCCCCGTCATTCCGGCATCCTGTGTGAAGCCCGCATAGCATGGCTGCGAAACGCCCTTGAGAAAGCCGGCGGCGCGCCGGTCACATTGGCGCTGCACCACCCGCCCTTCCTGACCGGACTGGACGGCATGGATGATATTCGCTTGCGCAACGAGGACGACTTGCATGCCCTGATTGAAGAATTCCCCAACGTGGTGCAGCTGCTATGCGGCCACGTCCATCGCACCATCTCCGGCGGTGCGCGCGGCACCCCTTACGCGACCTTCAAGGGTACTTGCCATCAGACCCCGATGTATCTGGGAGTCGCTGGCAGCGATCATTCCATTGACGAGGCGGGCGGCTATGGCGTCGTCTTGTTCACCGATGACGGTGTCATCGTCCATAATGATGATCTTGCCCCGCGCGGTGCGCCCACAGTGGACGGTCATTCCGCCTGATCTCCACGAATTGATCACCTTCGCCTTGTTGCCCCTGCCCCCCGCACATAGGTTGCGGGGAAACTCGAATAAAGGACTTCCCATGCGCACGCCATTCCTGCCCGCCCCCAAAACCCCCCTTCGCGATTTGGCCGATGGCGGCGGCGGATTGGGCAACCTGCCCGACTGGGATCTCAGCGACCTCTATACCGCGCCCGACGCCAAGGAATTCAAGCGCGACATGGACTGGCTGGAAGCTGCCTGCGCCGAGTTTGCCGCCGACTACGAAGGCAAGTTGGCCGATCTGGACGCCAAGGGTCTTTTAGATTGTGTGCTGCGCTACGAGAAGATCGATCTGATTTCCGGCCGCATCATGTCCTACGCGGGGCTGCGTTACTACCAAAACACCACCGACGCGGAACGCGCCCAATTCATGGCCAACGCGCAGGACAAGATCACCGCGTTCTCCACGCCTTTGGTGTTTTTCTCGCTTGAAATCAACCGCATCCCTGATGACAAACTTGATGCGCTATTCGCGCAAGACCCCGACCTCGCCCGCTACAAGCCCATTTTCGACCGCCTGCGCGCCATGCGCCCCTACCAGCTGTCCGACGAGCTGGAGAAGTTCCTGCATGACCAGTCAGCCGTAGGCGCTGCCGCATGGAACCGGCTGTTTGACGAGACCATCGCCGGGCTGAAATTCGAGGTCGACGGCGAAGAGCTTGGCATCGAAGGCACCCTCAACCTGCTCACCGACCCCGACCGCGCAAAACGCGAGGCCGGTGCGCGCGAGCTGTCGCGGGTTTTCGGCGAGAACGTGAAGCTGTTCTCCCGCGTTCACAACACGCTGGCGAAAGAGAAGCAGATCGAGGACCGCTGGCGCGGCATGCCGACGCCCCAAACCGGCCGCCACCTTGCCAACCATGTGGAGCCGGAGGTGGTCGAGGCGCTGCGCAACGCCGTCGTCGCCGCCTACCCCAAACTGTCGCACCGCTATTACGAGTTGAAGCGCAAATGGCTGGGCCTTGACGTCATGCAGGTCTGGGACCGCAACGCCCCCTTGCCGCTCGAAGACCCACGCTTGGTGGGCTGGGATGAGGCGCAAGCCACCGTGATGGAGGCCTATCACGACTTTGCCCCCGAGATGGCCGGTATCGCTGAGCCGTTCTTTAACCGCGGCTGGATCGACGCGGGCGTCAAGCCTGGCAAGGCCCCCGGCGCCTTCGCCCATCCCACCGTCGCCGATGTTCATCCCTACGTGATGCTCAACTACCTTGGCAAACCCCGCGACGTGATGACCCTTGCGCACGAGCTGGGCCACGGCGTCCATCAGGTGCTGGCCGCGGGTCAGGGTGAGTTGTTGTCCTCCACCCCGCTCACGCTGGCCGAAACCGCCTCCGTCTTTGGCGAGATGCTTACGTTCCGCAAGATGCTGTCCAAAGCGAAAACCCAAGCCGAGCGCAAAATCCTGCTGGCCGGCAAGGTGGAGGACATGATCAACACCGTCGTCCGCCAGATCGCCTTCTACGACTTCGAATGCAAACTCCACGAGGCCCGCTCCCATGGCGAGCTGACCCCCGACGACATCGGCGCGTTGTGGATGTCCGTGCAGGCGGAATCCCTCGGCCCCGCGTTCGAATACATGGATGGCTACGAGACCTTCTGGTCCTACGTCCCGCATTTCGTCCACTCGCCCTTCTACGTCTACGCCTACGCCTTCGGCGACGGCTTGGTAAACGCGCTCTATGCGGTCTACGAGGAAGGCGGGGACGACTTTCAGGACAAGTATTTCGACATGCTCAAAGCCGGCGGCTCGAAGCACCACAAAGAGCTGCTGGCCCCGTTTGGTCTGGATGCGAGTGACCCGAAATTCTGGGACAAGGGCCTGTCGATGATCTCGGGGATGATTGACGAGTTGGAGGCTATGGAGGGGTAGTACTCCGACAATGGTGAGCCCGCTCTATTTGGGGTGGGCAGCCATGCTTGCCGAAACCTTGTCAACGGCTACGGACTGGTGCATCCCGCATCAAGTTTGGCGCTAAGATCTAGCGGTGTCGGTTCCGAGCCGAATAGATAGCCCGTGACCCTCGGGCCGTCCCAGTCAAGAGTTGTTGCAAAAAGTAGTTCCGCATCATCGGCTATGTCCGGACGTGCACGTCCTAGGTCCTGGACCATGTTACCCGTTAGACTGAAGCCAAGTTGTTGCAAGTAATGGGATGCGGCAATTGAATCCGCAACCTGTAGACCGCAACCATGTCGGTACGAAACAAGGGTTTCGAAGACGTAGAAGTCCGGTAGATGGTATCCCATCCCACCCGAGCGAAGGTAGATGGAAGGGCGGGCATCAAGCTCCTGAGAGGCCCAGTGCGCGGCAATTTCTGCGGCATCATCTTTTATCATGACCATCCAGTCACGAAAGTCCGACGGGGTCAGGAATTCGTATTCAGCATAGGCCCGGTCCAGCCCCGGCAGACGCGTCAGCGGCGCAGGGTTTACGCCTATGAAGGTGACGACAGCCACCATAGCGGCCTGCCAACCGACAAACAGAGCCGAGAGAGCAGGGCGCGGATTGATCACAGTCAGTGAAAGCACCAAAGCCGCTCCCATCAGGTATGGCACAAAAAGCCTGTAGCCAAACATCATGTGCTGGCCGGACGCTCGGCTGGCGTAAAGCAGAAAGAGAATGACGCTAAAGGTCGCGCCACGCATGATTGCCTTTGAAAGCGGCAAGCGCTTGTCCGTCGCTGTGGGCCGAACAAACAGCACAATTAGAAACAGGCCCGACAGCAGCCCGAAGTTCAGCAGCGCAGACAGGCTGTCAATCGGGGCGCGGCCACCAATCGCCAGCTTGATATAGTAGGAGGTCGGAAAAATATCGCCGTAATAAAGCTGCGCAAACAGCAACCAGCTCGACGCCAGCGCCAGACTAAAGGCAGCACCCGCCCAAATGCTTGGCCGACGGTATTCAACGATCAGAATGGCCAGCAAAACGGGAACGGTCACTAAAACACTGTCATACCGCGTCAGAAACATCAGCGCCGCCAGCAGCCCAAGCACCATAAACTCGCGCCCACTCACGTGATTTGCCCGCTTGATCAGGACCAATCGCGCCACCAGCATTGTGCTCAGACAGACGAGCAATGGTGTCTCCAAGCCTCCCACGGTCCAAAGTGCGAGGAAGGGGGAAAACAATGAAAGTGCGGTGAATAAAACAAGGGCCGTCGCGCGAATTCCAGTTTGGCGCAAAGCAACAAGCCAGCCTGCGAGCACCAGAAGCGGCGCAATTATACGATAGCTATCAACCGGATCGAACCCGATAACCGCCAGAGCGGATTCTAACAGACCATGCAGTGGCGAGGTCAGTGCCGAGACCTGCTCTCCCAAATTGTAGACCAACCCGTTGCCTGCGGCTGCATTCTGCGCATATCGCCCGACGATATATGCGTCATCCGCAACGAATTTCCAAAACAACGCGCAAAGGCCGATATATATCAAGGCACTACCAGCGATTACCGCAAAATCTTTTTCAAAGGGACGGCGCTGCGAGGAGGGATCAATGGATGTCATTTGTGGATAGTCACACTTCTTTGAAACGTCATGAGGGTTAATAACTGTCGCGAATGAAAAGGAGAAATGTTCGTTCCAAGTTGTTTAGCAACCAAACCCGACCAAAGCTAGCAGCGGCTCTTGCACCAGCCATGCCGGTTCTTTCGCCCTCGTGACCTATTTCAGCAATAGCCGCGACCGCCGCACCGCTGCCTCACAAAAATCTTGTGCATTGGTCGCGTGAAAGTTCCTGGTCTTTGCGGTCCAACTTGTAAATTGCCTATCGGTTTCGGCTCGATTGTACCTCCTCATTGCCACGCAATAATGTTGCTATGGTAAATCTGGGAAAATTAGACCAATTTACCCAGCACCCGCAGCATACCGGATTTGCCCCATAATGACCCGCGACGAGTTCAACGCCTTCTGCGCCTCCCTGCCCGCCACCAATCATGTAGTGCAATGGGGAAGCTCGGACGTGTGGAAGGTCGGTCCCAAGCTTTTCGCAGTCGGCGGTTGGGCGGACGGCGCGGATGCGTTCACCTTCAAGGTCTCGGATATCGCGTGGGAAATTTTGCCTGACATGCCGGGCCTGCGCCCTGCCCCTTATCTGGCGTCGCGGGGCATGAAATGGATACAGCACTACAAGCCCCCCGGCCTGTCGGACGCCGAACTGGAGGCCCATATTCGCGCCTCTTACGACATGGTCGCGGCCAAGCTCACCAAGAAAATGCGTTTGGAATTGGGCATCTAGCTCGCCTATTTCAGCTGACTGTCCTTGGATCCGCGCCGGTTGATGCCGCCCCGCGCCTTGAACGCGCCATCCCGCTCGCGCACGCAGTCGATACACAGCTTCACACCCGGTAAAGCCAACCGACGCGCCTCAGGGATCGGTTCTTCACAATCCGCACAATGGGTCAGGCTCTCGCCCTGCGGCACCTTGCGCGTCCGCATCCGTGCCAACTCGTCGTTGATCGACGCTTCGATCTGCTCGGAAACTGCGCCGTCTTTGGTCCAACCTCCCGCCATATCGCATACCTCCAAAGCCATAAATGCACCCCTTCCGTAAGATATGGACTCCAAGCTGTCGTTCAACCCTATGGCAGCCAGTCAACTCACCCCCCGCGTGCCAAGCGCCCATCCACCGCCGCGCGGATCATGTCGCGGGCCCGGGCGTAATCCGCGGCATAGGCGCGGTCGCTTTCTTCCGCCGCGCTCGCGCTGACGCGTTCCTGCAAGTCCCGCTCTGCCGCCATGGCCCCTTCGGCGATCACATCAAGGACCGCCCGACCACGCTGGTCCACAGCCGTCGGATCAGCCCCGGCCCCCAGCAAAACCTCGACCATTCTGGCGTTTCCTCCCGCCATCATCAGCGGCGGCTGGCCGGGCAAATAGTCCGCTTCGACATGTGAGGGCGGTGGCGCGTTCGGGTCCGCCCCATGGGCCAGCAGCCCCTCCACTTGCGCGGTTTGCGAGCCGATCAACGCCAGATGCAGAGGTGTCAGCCCCATCCGGTTCGCTTGCGTAACCAAGTCTGCTGGTAGCAGGCGCAGCATCTCGTCCACATCCTGCGCGCGGGTGTAATAGTTGAACGGCGACGCGGCGGCGTGCAGCATGGTGTAGCCCTGCGCCGTTTGAAAGCGCGGGTCGGCACCGTGCTCCAGCAACAGCTTGACCATCTCCGGCATGAAATCTGCATGGCCCATTGCCCAGATCAACGGCACGGCCCCGTATCGCCCCTGAGGTATATTCAAATCAATGTCAGGATGCTGCGCCAGAAACGCCTTGGCCGAGGTCACGCTACCCTCGAACAACAGGTCGCGCAGCTCACCAAACGGCGCCGGCAACAGGTCGGGCTGCACACGGCTGGCACTTCCCGTTTGCATGTCTTCAATCTGGTGCGAAATCAGCTCTTCAAAGCGGGCGGTATCCCCGACTTGAAGCGCCAGCCTCATTTCTGTGTAGTAAATATCCAATGCCTGAATCTGGGCTTCGCTCATTGCCCCGGGAGGGCCAAGAGAGCGGCTGCCATCGGTCACATAGGCCCCGGTCACGCTGAGGCAAAACGCTGTAAACAGCACCACGGGCGCCGTGCGTGAAAACATCATGTTCGCCCCTTTCGATCCATCTGCCTCAAGCTTACAGCCCCCTTCCAGCGGGCCAATAAAAAAAGGGCCGCGCAGTGCACGGCCCCTTCTGGCATCTCAGTTTGGCGAAAATTAGGCGCTTTCAAGCAGGCCCTTTTCAGCCGCCAATTCCCGCATCCGCTCTTGCAGCTTCTCGAAGGCGCGGACCTCGATTTGACGAATACGCTCGCGCGACACGTCATACTGGCCCGACAGCTCTTCCAGCGTGATCGGCTTGTCTTGCAGGCGACGCTGGACAAGGATGTCCTTCTCACGGTCATTCAGCACTTCCATGGCCTCGGCCAGCAATTCGCGACGCGTGTCCAACTCGTCCTTGGCCTCGTAGTCACCAGCTTGGTCGGCACTTTCGTCTTCAAGCCAGTCCTGCCACTGCGTCGCCCCTTCGCCATCGGCCGAGACAACCGCGTTCAGCGATGCGTCCCCACCCGACATGCGCCGGTTCATCGAGATCACTTCTTTCTCGGTGACGTTCAGGTCATTGGCAATGCGGGCCACGTTTTCAGGGCGCAGGTCGCCCTCTTCCAGCGCGCCGATGCGGTTTTTCGCCTTGCGCAGGTTGAAGAACAGCTTCTTTTGCCCGCTGGTGGTGCCCAGCTTGACCATCGACCATGACCGCAGGACATATTCCTGAATGGACGCGCGGATCCACCACATCGCGTAGGTCGCGAGGCGGAAGCCCTTTTCAGGGTCAAACTTCTTTACGGCCTGCATCAAGCCGACATTGGCCTCGGAAATCACTTCCGCGACCGGCAGCCCGTAGCCGCGATAGCCCATGGCGATCTTGGCGGCGAGCCGCAGGTGTGATGTGACCATCTTGTGCGCAGCTTCAGTGTCTTCGTCTTCCACCCAGCGCTTGGCCAGCATGTATTCTTCCTCAGGTTCCAGCATCGGGAACTTGCGGATTTCTTGCATATATCGGTTCAGACCTTGCTCCGGGCTCGGAGCCGGTAGTCCGGTGTAATTCGCCATCGTGTCATGCCCCCCTTAAAAGGTGTGCGTATTCGGATACTGAATATATGAGCAGGTTTCGCCCTACTCAAGTTTTTGGTGCGCACATACGCTGTGCGGGTTACTTATGGATTAATGTAGGAACTCGGGGTTGGTTCCAAAAGGGGTATGTTACGAGTATTCACATAAATGTCAGTGAATCAGCCCAATTCCTTCAAAAGTGCCTCAAAATCAGGCGGCAAAGGCGCCTCAAACCGCAACATTTCGTGTGACACAGGGTGTTCAAACCCAAGTGTAGCGGCATGAAGCGCTTGGCGTGGAAACTCCCGAATGGCCTCCAGAGCCGCTTCCGGAAGCGCATTTTTGGCCAGCTTCCGCCGTCCGCCATAAACCGGATCACCCACAAGTGAATGCCCCACATGGGCCATATGCACCCTGATCTGGTGCGTGCGCCCCGTTTCCAGCCAGCATTCCAGTAACGACACTACCGCAGGCGTCCCGAACCGCTCCAGCACCCGCGCGCGGGTGATCGCATGACGGCCCGCGTTCTTGACCACAGCCTGCCGCTGGCGGTCGGTTTTGTGGCGCGCAAGGTTGGCAATCACCCGCAGGATGTTGCCCTGCTCGAACGCGACGCCCGGCAAGCCGTTGATCCGCGGGTCAGAGGCTTCCGGCACGCCGTACACCAGCGCGTTGTAGCGCCGCTCGACCGTGTGTTTCTCGAATTGCTTGGCCAGTCCCTGATGCGCGATGTCGGTTTTGGCCACCACCAGCAGGCCCGACGTTTCCTTGTCGATGCGGTGCACAATCCCCGGACGCTTCTCCCCGCCGATCCCCGACAGGCTGTCGGCGCAGTGATGCAGCAGCGCGTTCACCAGCGTGCCATGAGGCGAGCCGGGGGCCGGATGTACCACCATCCCCGCAGGCTTGTTCACCACGATCAGCGCGTTATCCTCGAAGATCACATCCAGTGGAATGTCCTCGGCGACGGTGTCGTACTCCACCGCCTCACCGACAGTGACCGTCCATACCTGCCCCTCTGCGGCCTTGGTTTTCGGCTCGGTCACGACTGTGCCATTAAGTGCCACGGCTCCTTGCTCGATCAGCTTAACAATTCGTGAACGGCTGAGCTGCGCCTCCACTGGCGCAAACAGGGCCAGTGCCTTATCAAGACGCGCAGGCGGGGCGTCAGTGATCTCGACCGCGATAGTTTGAGGCGACATGGACAATGATCCCGAATTTTCGGCGGAAGAACCCGCCAACCTGAAGTTTCTGCGGCGGCTGGTAACAACCCTGACCGCAACGATGATTGTGGGCCTTGTAGTGATGATCACGCTGGTTGTCATCCGCTTGAACGCAAGCACTCCTGACCTTGCCCTGCCAGCCTATATCAAGCTGCCCGACGGGACCCGCGCAACCGCCTTCACACAGGCCCCAAACTGGTATGCAGTGGTCACCGCCGACGACCGCATCCTGATTTTCAACCGCGACAGCGGCGAGCTGACACAGCAGATTTCCGTCAATTCACGCCCGTGAATAAACTGTTCACTACCATAAGGCCTTGAAAGCAAGGCAGATAAATTCGTTGCCAGATCTACAATCTAGGCGCATCCTAAATGGGCATTTTAAGCACTAAATTGAACATTTGGATTGTACCATGGAAGACATCTGGCAGCTTGGCGCGGCCAGCGGGGCCTCTGACCAACATGCCGCTGCCACAGAACCGAGTGGCATGGTTGACCTGATTTCGGATCTGGAACCGCTCGACGCGCAAACTGAAGAGACCGACCGCAAGTCCGTGCCCGACACGCTGGCTGCCCCCCTTTTCGGGGTGGTGGGCGATGTCGAGATGTCGACTTTCGCCATTCTGGACGCCGCGAAAATCACCGACCTGCCCGAGATTCTGATCGGCTCCGGCTTGGATCATCAATGCCTGTTTGTCGGCGCCGCTCAGGAAGAGTTGGGCCATGTCGCCCCGTGGATCGTCCGGCTGGAGGAAGATAACAGCTTCACCCGCAGCCTGTTCACGCTGACTGATCCGCCCAGCCCTTGGACCCATTGGTCCAAAGACGCAGGCATCTACCTGCGCTCGACCGCTTCCCTTGCGGACCTGTGCGCCCATTTTCGCAAATTCACCAAAGTGCGCATGGACGGCGTGCCCGACGGCGACCGCACCCAATGGCAATACTTCCGCTTTTATGACCCCGAGCAAGCCACGCTCTATTTCAACGCAATCCGCGCGTGGCCTGATCGTATGGCGCAGTTCTACCGCCTGCATGACGGCACGCTGGTCGATCGGATCATAACGCTGTCCTCGGTCGCCGCCACCGCTCATATCTTCGCCCCTGATCCAGAGGCATTGCCCGTAGAGCGCCCGAACGCTTTCGTGTTTCAGAGCCGCGATGCGCATGTCTTCGCCTCCGCCCGCCGCCCCCGTTTCCGGCAGGAACTGGCCGAATGGCTGCTGCGCATGGACGAGCCACGCTTCAAGCCGTTCTCCGAGGAACAACTCTATGCCCTCGTGGATCACGGCCTGAGGGAGGGCGACGCGCTAAAGTTCACCTTCAAGGAAGAATACGTCTACCTGCTGTATATGATGAGCTATTTCGGCGGGTGGTTCCATAAATCGGGCCGCATGCCCGAGATTAGCAGGATACTGGTCGAGGACGGCCGCGCCCGCCGCGCGAATTTGGAACCCGCCTTCCTGCGCGCCCATTCAGACCTGATGGGCGATGCGGACGTGACCTATCGCAACTGGGCGAAGCTCTTTACGCAGCTGGATGGCCACCTGACCAAAGCAGGCGGCTGGACACGCTTCAATCCCGACACCGCGCGCCAGTTGATCATGACCGCAACCCCACATCTTGGTGACGAAGACCGCGCGCGGCTTGACGAATTTTTGCGGCGTGTCGAGTACGATTGTGACGCCCGCAAGGTGACGCACCCCTCTGCGCGTGGGGTCGTGCTGCTGTTTTCTTACACAATGGGCCACGCATTCTTCGAAGACCCACTGTTTCCGTGGGCAATAGAGCTGGCCGCCGAACATGACACCCTAGAGCCCGCCCTGCCCGCTATCGCAGAATATGCAATGAAGCGCGGGCGCAAGATGCTTGCTGATTTCCAGAAGGGAGCCGCCTGACATGTGCGCAACAACTGGCACCACCCCATCCGGTACCCCACCCGGCTCTCCTCCCGGCGGCTCGTCCGGCGGCACGGGCCTGTGCTGTGATTGCCCGGCCGAAGACGACTTCACAACCGACGGCAACGGCACCTATTATTCCTCGCCGATGGATGACCCAAGCTGGCCCTTGAACAACAAGGCTCACATCAAGATTGAACGCAGCGGAAAGACTGGGACCGTGACGGTGACCAAGACATTCAAACTGTCCTACACCAACGGCGCTGAAACCGACGAAGCTGGTAATGGCACCATAGTCAAAAATGCGATCAGCAAGGCTTTTGGCACATGGGAGTCCAAGGCCGGTAGCTACAAAATTCAGGTGGAGCAGCCCGGTTGCCCGAAACAAAAGCTCAAAATCAAGTTCAAAAGCAACGAGGTTGCCAGCGCGCCGGATATTGCCATCGACGTCGACGGCACGGCTGACGATCCCGCAGATCCGTTGCGCAGCTATGTGGAGGAAGGCACCGCGATGACTTTTTATGTCACCGCAGGCGACATTGAATGGACGATGATCCACGAATTGGGCCACACCTTGGGCCTGCCAGATGAATACAGCTACGATCGCCCGACAAACACCGCGCCTGTGCTGACCTACAAGGGGGCAAGTGATCCGGACGAATCCGTGACATTGTCTGCGTCTGCGATCCCTCCCGATGACCCGGCTCAATTTGCCTTCGACAACACGACCGTAATGGGACAGGACAGCGACACCACCCATCCAAAATACCTTTATTACTGGATCGCGATTGAAGTCGACCGTATCCTCCGCTCCGAGGGAGTGATCGCCGTTGTCAAAGTCGTTTAAAGCAACCCTAGCAGCCGCTTTTTTGCTGCTGACCATGACCTCCTGTATGGGGAATTCCAAAATGCCCGAAACCTGCGAAATGAAACTCGAAGCCCTGACCACCCAACAAGCTGGTCCGCTTGAACTTTCGGTAATTGCGTCGCGACAATTGTGCATCGTGCAGGGAAAGCCCTTTGATCCGCGCCCCTATGCGGCGCGGCTGCAAGTAACGAACAAAAGCACGAGCCCGATTGAGGTGACTTACCCGTCCGGCGCGATTGCCCAGCGGGCCTTCACCCAGACTGAAGTGGTTGAAACGCTGGCCGGACAGGTGCCAACCCGTCACAAGGCGAAAATTCGCCGGCCCCCTGTTAATCCTGCCAAAGTTCGCGAAGAAAAAGTATCACTTGCGCCGGGGGCGTCACACGTCATTCCGGGAACTCCCAGCCACATGCTTCCGATCGCCAAGATGGCAGTCAACGGCGTTGCTTACGACGGCGGGGACGTGGGCGAGCCTGACCAATGGCTGCGGCGGTTCGAGCTGACCTACACGTCCGGTTTCAGCGCCAACGGGGCACGGGTACAAGTGCCTCTCACTATTCCGCTCGAAATCGTGCTTACGCCGAAACTCGAAGAGTAATCAGCGTCATCCTGTCAAATTGGGGGGATGGTACCGCCTCCCCGGCTTGAACGGGGGACCCCTGGTTCCACAAACCAGTGCTCTAACCAACTGAGCTAAGGCGGCACACTTCGTGGGATTTACCCATAGGGGCGCGCGATTGCAAGACCGCTATGGCGATTAATTCCGCTTAAAGTGAAAGTTCGGACTCTTGCTCGACCGTGTCCTGCCCCCTTGCCTCACAGCCGCATCAGGGATACCTCAAGACCCAGCCAAGACAAAGAGGGTCCAATGGGTATCAACAGCGAAAGCGAAATTGCGGGCAACCTGCAAATCGGTCCGACCACCGACGGGATGGTGCGCATCTATGTCGAGGCAGACGGTATCGAGTTGCCCTTCGACTTTGACCCAGAAGAGGCCGAGGAAATCGCCGAAGAAATTCGCGCGGCCGCTCAGGGCGCCCGCGCGATGACTTCAAAAGGCAAGAAGCGCTAGTTCACGCAAACGCCATTGCGGTAACTGCCCACCGTGCGCACCACCTTGGACGGGGCGGCTTCGATGCGCTGTCCGGATAGCTCCGAACGCAGCACACGGCTCACCAGATCAGACAGCGCGGTGACGCGGTAGCACGACACCGTCGGCTCCATATGGCCATAGCCGACGCCACTGTCGTCGGTCAGGAACATATACCGCCCGCCGGTCTGCACCGCCGCTTGGCGCATCAGATATTCCGCCTCCGGCCCGACCCCACTGGCCCCCAGCCCGAATACCTGCACAC
This sequence comes from Litoreibacter halocynthiae, assembly GCF_004365635.1. Taxonomy (GTDB): domain Bacteria; phylum Pseudomonadota; class Alphaproteobacteria; order Rhodobacterales; family Rhodobacteraceae; genus Litoreibacter; species Litoreibacter halocynthiae. The sequence goes on from NZ_SOBH01000002.1 coordinate 302,406, forward strand.
CCTTCGCCGCAGCATTTCGGGCCGCTTGCAAGTAGGCCTTCGCACGGTGGTCGTGCTCTGGTGCATCAGCCACATGGATCATCAACCGCTCGCCCTTGCCACTGCGCCACTGCATGCCAGCAGCCGACGCCAACGCCCGCGCCGCCGCCTCGGGATAGTCGCCCCCGCCGCCCGCAGACTGCGCCCGCAGCCAACTCTGCATCTGCGATTGCTTTTTGGTGAACCCGTAATTCTTCACCACATAGGCATCCCCATCGTCGCGATAGACCACCAGACCATAGCGGATATCCACACCCGGTGCGGCCCGTTTGGCCTGACGCACGAGGCCCTTTAGCTCTTTGGTCAACCACGCCAATTCGTCCGCCATGGACCCCGTTGTGTCTACAACGAAGGCCAAATCCAGAAAGTCCGGCGACCACTTCCCGTTAAACGGAAGTTGCACCTGCGCGCGTTGCCCGGTTCTCAGCCGTTGCACCATCGGCGCGCCTTGCCCGTCAGGGATCGCACGCAACTCCACATCGCGCAGACGCCCTGCCCCAAGGCTCGCCGGAAAGACCGAGATCATCCCGTCCACGCCGGAATAGCCCGAATAAAACGGCTCCGCCGCACCGGGCTTGCGCAGGGTGACCCGCACGCCGGGGGCAACTTTGCCATCCGCCCCGCGCAGCTGCGCCAATACCGGTGTCGCCAGATTTGCCATCGGCAGCTTCAATTCCTTGCGGGACTTAGCTTGATAGCGGGCAAAGGCCGCCAAATTCAGCGCGTCGTCGATGTCACCCGCTGTAATCACACCACGTCGCGCAGCACCTTGATGGGACGGCACAGGAACCGGCAGCGGTCTTGGGGCAATCGTCGTGCTGACCTTCGCGCTTGGGGCCGCTTCCACGGCGACCATCGGCTCTTCTAACACGTCACCCGAATACGTGCTCGGTGCGTCACAAGCGGCCAGAAATGTTGCAGCCAAAAGGGCCGCACGGGGGGCTGAAAATAACTTGGTCATGAGGTCACTCCATTTAATGTGTATTTTGCACATATCGTCAATTTACTTGCTCTCGTCAAGAAAAATGTGCATATTGCGCATATGCTGGATGTACTCGATGCCCTCCTCGCCCCCTTCGCCCGCCTGATGGTGGCGCTTGGCGTGCCGTTCCCCGATCTGGCGGAGCGGTTGAAGGCGCATTACGTCGAGGCCGCGCACAAAACTTGCGATGGCAAACCCACCGACAGCCGCCTGTCTGTGATGACCGGATTGCAGCGCCGCGACGTGGCTCGGCTGCGCGACTTCCACCCGAACGAGCCGCGTCTGACGCATCTGTCGCGCCTCGTCTCGCTATGGCAGACCGAGGACGACTATGCAGGAAAATCCCTGCCCAAAAGCGGCCCCGCCCCGTCATTCGAGGCACTGGCATGGGAGGTCCGCCGCGACGTCCACCCGCGCACGATGCTGGATACGTTGCTGGCCGCTGGTACCGTTTCGGTGGATGGCGAGACGGTCACCTTGCTGGAAACATCGTATCAACCTCTGGCCGGATCCGAGGACCAGATGGCCTATCTTGCCCGCAACATGGGCGACCACCTAAGCGCGGCTACCACCAACATCACCTCCGACACACCGCCATTCTTTGAACGTGCGGTGCATTACGCGGCGCTGTCACCCGCGCAGGTCGCGACCTTGGAAACGCAGTTCCGTAACGGCCAAATGGCGCTGTTAGAACAGATCAACAAAGAGGCCGCCGCGATGAAGGCCTTGCCTTCCGATGTCCCGCCCGTCAGGTTTCGCGCAGGCGGATATTTCTACCACGAGGACGTAACATGAGGCGGATTGCAACGGCGGCTTTGGCACTGGCATTGGCGGCTTGCGCGATGCCGGAACAAGAGGTCGTTATTGTCGAGCCGGTCTTAGCCGAACCAGCAGTCGCCGAAGCCGGAGCTCCGAATTCAAAGCTGGAAGCCTGCGTACCGGGCGAGGATGACGGTATCGGCGGCACGGGATGCGCGGTCGATTGAGCGCCCCGACAGGGTAACCCATGGGTTACCCCCATCCGTTGCGTGTTAACTCTTTTTGTGAATGAGATCAGACCAAAGCACCGAACGCTTTTACACCTGTTTTCAAAGGGTTAATTTAATCAAATCAAATTCACGCGGATCTTGATTTGATTAGCTTGACCGTCTCAGATCAGGGTCGCGCATCAGGTTCAGCCGCAGCGCCGCAACCCGCCCGAATTTCTGCACGATCACCTTGCGCCGCGCGCCCGCCAGCTTGTCCTCCGGCGACATACGGATGATCTCCGCGTCGTAGGCATCCGCGATGATCAGTCCGGTGCCGTCGGGCAAAAGGTCGGTCGGGAAGTTCTCGTCCACCGCCCAGAAGTAGCGGTCGCACCACTCCAGATACCCTTCCCATTTGCTGTCCGATTGGAAATCCGCGCGCGAGGATTTGCACTCCACCACCCACAACTCGCCTTTGGGGCCAAGCCCCATCACATCAACCCGCTTGCCGCGCTCGGGCACAAACTCCTCAAGGCAGGCGAACCCGTGCGAGGTCAGATGGCGCGCAACGCCACGGGCCAAAAGCTGGCCGGGTTGGAGCGGAAGTGTCAGGTCATCAGGCATATTCAGAATGTGAACAAAAGGTAAACAAAAATCAAGGGCGAGAATTACCTTGACCTGATACCAAAAGGTTTCATATTTATACGATACCAAACGGTACTACTTTTGAGGTCACTCCATGATCACCGAACAACCCACCTTCAAAGCGCTTGCCGACCCGACCCGGCGCGCAATCCTGCGCCAGCTTGCAAACAGCGACATGACCATCGCGCAGGTCAGCAACAATTTCGACATGACCCGCGCCGCTGTCAAAAAGCACCTGACCGTGCTGAGCGACGGCGGCCTGATCACCGTGCGCACCCGTGGGCGCGAGCGGGTGAATGCGCTGAATCCAGATGGTTTCGCTCCCGTGCGCGACTGGCTCGGCTTCTTCGAGCAGTTCTGGGACGACCGCCTTACCGACCTGAAAACCGCCATAGAAAAGGACCGATCCAATGACTGACACCATCATTCAGAAATCGATATACCTACGTGCCACCAAGGCCGAAGTTTGGGACTACCTGACAGAACCGGACAAGCTGGCGATCTGGTTCCACAAGCCCAAGGTGGCGCTGGCGGACGGGCAGGACTATGCGATGTTTGGCACCGAAAGCGGCGACAAGCTGATGTGGGGTAAGGTCAACGAAGCCCGTCCGCATGACTATTTGGAATATACCTTCACCATCGCGCCGATGGGGGATGCGACCAGCACCGTCAAATGGACGTTGGAGGATGTCGCGGGTGGTACTCGCCTGTCACTGGAACACACAGGCCTGCCGCAAGGCGCCGAAGCTTTCGGTCTGACACTCGCGCTTGATAAAGGCTGGGACGAGCATCTGGGACGGATGCGCGCGGACGCCCACGCAGAATAACCCTAGCGCGCGGCGGTGGTGTAGTTGGCCTTCATATAGGCCACGCCGTCGCGCACGAGTTCTTCCAGAACATCCATATCGATATCGGCCAGCTTGTTGATATTGAGGCAGGATTTGCCGTGCTTGACCTTACCCAATCGCGACAATGGCTCCGACAGATCGCGGTAGCCGGGCAGGATGTAGACGGAGGTATAGCTTTTGCGGGGGCTGAAGCCGGTGATCAAGAAGTCGCCCTCCCGCCCGCTGTCGTATTTGTAGTGATACCGCCCGAAGCCCACGATCGCTGGTCCCCACATTTGCGCGGGCCAGCCGGTGATGCGGGTAAAGAACGGCAACAAGACCTCTGCATCAGCACGACGTTGGGGATGCTCGACAGCAGCAATCATTGCTGCGGGGTCTACAGGCTCCGGTTTGGTCTTGTTTTCCGCTTTTGCCATGGGCTTCCCCTTGCTTTGCTATCCGAGCAGGCCTATCTGCAAAGGTGACGGTTCTGCCCTACGCGTAATATGGAAGCTACATTCCAGCTGCCTTAAGCAATTCCTCGGGAGCTGGCTCTGTCTGGACCCTGGTTCAGTTACCTGGCGCCCACCTGTACATACAGGTCTGCGGGAATAAGCCTCCCACGGTTGTGGTGGTTCCGTCACTTATCCCCGATCATGCACCCGAACTGCGACCAACTCGCCATTGCGAGGCGGGGTCAGGTCGTTGTTATCCTCGGGATCGGCCATACCCATGATCGCACGGCCCATCTGGACCGAGGCGAAGGTGATCACGAAAAACACCGTCATGATGCCACCCGCCAATGGCCCGTCCGCGGTTTCCAGCACCAGATGCCGCAATCCCCCGATATTCGACCAGATCAGCAGGCCCGAGAAGAAGACGCCCGCCAGTGCGCCACCGAGAGCGTTGCGAAATAGGAATGTGATGAGCTTGGGCATCGTGGGACCTCCATGAGTCGCTTTACTTTCTAAGTATACACCCTTTTAGGGCACCGGATCAAAGTCGGGTGCTTTTGGAAGGCGTGTTTTGGCCGTGTTCAGGCTGCAACCGAGCTAGCCCAGCATTTCGGCCAAGTGATCGAAGACCAGCCGGATGCGGCTGCTGGTGATCAGTTCGCGATGGCTGACCAGCCATGTCGGGAAGCTGACCGGTGGCAAGTCCGGCAAAACCCGCACAATGTCTGGCGTCAGGGCGGCGACCTGCTCGGACATTACCCCGATACCAAGACCCTGACGAACCATGTGCCAGCCCACCACGCCGCTATCCGAATGATACCGGATATTGTCGCGGGTCAGGGGCAGGCCCATCGCGACGAAATGCGGGAGCATCTCGTCCGGCGCGCCGTAGCCGATGAAATTGGCGGCTTTCAGATCGTCCACCACCTTGGGATTACCAACTCGCGACAGATAGTCCGGCGTCGCATAAAGGTAGGCATCGCTGTCCGCCAGTTTGCGCGCGATCAGTTCCGGCTGTTCGGGACGGATATGGCGCAGCGCGATATCGGCGTCGCGACGCAACAGGTCAGATATGGCGTTGGAGGAGACGACTTCGACCTCGATTCCCGGCGCGCGGTCCCGCAGTTGAGCGATGACCGGCGGCAATTGGTAGACCGAGAGCACGTCGCTGGCGCTGATGCGCACCAGACCCTCGATGCTTTGCGACTGGCCCGATGCGGCGAGCGAAATGCGGCTGGCGGCCTCGCCCATGGCACGGACATGATCGACCAGTTGCGCACCGGATGTGGTCAGCGTCAGTGAACGGCCGACCCGCTCGAACAGGGTGACGCCGATGGCCTCTTCCAGCGCGGCAACCTGACGGCCCAACGTGGGCTGCGTCTGCCCCGTGGCGCGGGCAGCGGCGGAGAGCGAGCCTTCCTCGACAGTCGCAAGAAAGGCGCGAACATGGTTCCAGTCAAAGGAGATGGCGTTCCAATTCATGCATTTATGTATAGGTGATCGCCAAAATTTGGCAATTTCTATATGACCCACGCATATGTATGACGTTCCCAAGCAATGGAGACACATCATGACACCTGCAAAATTCTGGGACGGCGTGGCGGAGAAATACGCCAAGATGGCGATACGTAATCCCGAGCAATATCACCTGTCACTGGAGCGCACGCGCTCGTACCTGCGCAACGAGGACCGCGTGTTGGAACTGGGCTGCGGCACCGGATCCACCGCGTTGCTGTTGGCCCCGAGCGTGGCGCTCTACACCGGCTCCGACGTGTCCCCGAAGATGATTGAGATCGCCAAGGACAAGCTGGCTGAGGCGGATCAAAGCAACCTCGATTTCATTGTAGCGGATGCGGATAGCGACGCGCTTGGCACGGCTTACGACGCGGTCATGGCCTATAACCTGCTGCATCTGGTGGATAATTTACCCACCACGCTGCGCCATATACACCAGATCACGCGCGAAGGCGGATTACTGATCACCAAGACACCGTGCCTCGGCTCCAAGAAGTGGTTGTTCGCGCCATTGCTTTGGGTGATGCAGCTCTTTGGCAAAGCTCCCGACGTGCTGCTGATCAAGTCTGCCTATCTGGAACAGTCAATTACTGATGCGGGCTACGAGATCATCGAGGCCGCCGATTACGGTAGCCGCTATGTCGTGGCGCGAAAAACCTAAAACGCGTCGGGACGGGCTTCGCGGGCCATGTGGTCGAGTACCGCATTCACGAATTTGGATTCCTTGCCTTCTGGAAAGAAGGCTTTGGCGACGTCGACAAATTCCACGATGATCACCTTGGGCGGCGTTTTTCCTGCAACCAGCTCGGCACCCGCTGCGCGGAACAGCGCGCGCAGGGTCGGGTCGATGCGGTCGATGGGCCATTTGGCGACCAGCGCGCGGTCGGTCATCTGGTCGATTGTCGACTGCTCGGCCACTGCGCCCTCAAGCAACGCGCGGAAGGTCACAACGTCGCCTTCGATCATTTCATTGTCGTCGATCACTTCCCCGAAGCGGTGGTCCTCAAACTGCGCGCGCACCTTGTCGATGCTGTGGTCGCTATGCTCCATCTGGAACAGCGCCTGCACAGCATAAAGCCGCGCGGCGGAGCGCATGGCGCGTTTTTGGTTACCTGAAATGGTCATGCGATCTGGAAACTCTCATCATCATCGTTTGAGCGCGGCAAGAATCCCACACCCGAATTGGAAGCGCCGTATTTGCGCTGCAACGCGATGAGATGCAAGGCCGCAGCGGCGGCTCCGCCACCTTTGTTTTGATCTTTCGGATCGGCGCGGACCTCGGCCTGCTTGCGGTTTTCGACCGTCAGGATGCCGTTGCCGATATTTGCGCCCTGCAAGCCCAGCAACATCAACCCGTGAGAACTGTCATTGCAGACGGTGTCGTAATGCGTGGTCTCGCCGCGAATGATGCAGCCAAGCGCGACGAAGCCGTCGAAATTAGACTGGCGGAAGGCGATGCGGATCGCGGGCGGGATTTCCAGCGCGCCGGGGACGTTGATGATTTCCACGGTGGCACCAGCCTTCTCGGCCTCGGCTTTGGCTCCTGCGATCAGGTTGTCGGCGATGTCCTTGTAGTAAGGCGACACGACAATGGCGAGCTTGACCGGCTTGTCGAACGCGGGCGTGTCCATGATGTGATGTTGCTCTGCGGTGGCCATGCTTTAGGCTCCTTCGATGGGACGTGTGCCGGTGATGGACAGCCCGTAGGCGTCGAGACCGACGACCTTGGGGGACGGGGAATTGGTCAGAAGCTCCAGCTTTGACAGGCCAAGGGCCGCGAGTATCTGCGCACCTAGACCGTATTGACGCAGCGTGTTGGGGGATTGTCCGCCCTCGGGGTCGATCTTCATTTGCGTGTCGCGCAGCAGGACAACGACGCCGCGGCCTTCCTTGGCGATGGTGTTCATCGCCCGCGCCATTTCGGACGCGGGGCTAGGACCGAGGCCCAGCACGTCCTCGACCGGATTGAGCGCGTGCATGCGGGTCAGCACAGGCGCGTCGGTGGTCAGGTCGCCCTTGGTGAGAACGATATGCTCGGCGCCTTGGGTTTCGTCAGTGAAGACGCGCATCATCCAGTCGCCGCCGAACTCGGATTTGACGGGGCGCTGAGCGGATTCGTTGACCAGATTGTCGTGGCGGCGGCGATAGGCGATCAGGTCGGAGATTGTGCCGATCTTGAGCGCATGGCTCTGCGCGAAGGCGATCAGATCCGGCAGGCGCGACATGGTGCCGTCCTCATTCATGATCTCGCAGATCACGCCGGACGGGTTCAGGCCCGCAAGGCGGGACACGTCCACGGCGGCCTCGGTATGGCCTGCACGGACCAATACGCCACCATCGCGCGCACGCAACGGGAAGACATGGCCGGGGGTCGCGATGTCCTGCGGGCCTTTGCCCGCGTCGATGGCCACGGCCACCGTGCGGGCGCGGTCATGGGCGGAGATGCCGGTGGTCACGCCCTCGCGCGCCTCGATCGAGATGGTGAACGCCGTTTCGTGGCGCGAGGAGTTGTAGGAGGCCATCAGCGGCAGGCCAAGCGCGTCGATGCGCTCCGACGTAAGCGTCAGGCAGATCAGGCCACGGCCGTGGGTTGCCATGAAATTCACCGCTTCGGGCGTCGCCATTTGGGCGGGGATCACCAGATCGCCCTCGTTCTCGCGGTCTTCATGATCCACGAGGATAAACATGCGCCCGTTGCGCGCGTCCTCGATAATGTCCTCGATGGGGGAAATGGCGTCGGCGTAATCGTTCATGTGCAGCATCCTTTGATGGCCTGCCAATTAGAGGGTTTGGCGGCGCTTGGGAAGGGTGCAGGGCAATGTCGTGACGTCGCGGGGGCTGTGAGGTGGGAATTTAGGTATTTTTGAAGCAGTGATGGGGAGGGAGGCGCATGTTTAGCGGCCCGTGTGTTCTGCGCCGAAGTAGCGGTCGGAGGGCAGAAACCCAGCGAGGCGCGCGGCCATAGACCAGTCACGCTCGTGGGTGGTGTCGCCGATAACGAGGACGCCGTCGAGCGGAAGCTGCGCCGCACGGAGCGGGGCTTGAACAGCGGCGCGAATGTCGGACCAGCCTTGCGCGAAATGCGGCGCGCGGGCGGTGGCGATAAGGAGGCCGTGGGAGGCGAGGCTGTCGCGAAGGGCCTCGGGAGAAAGCGGGCGGTGGACGAGCGCGGTGCAGGTCGCCTCTATCTGTACCAGAGCGTACGCACGGGGGCTTGGTTGCGTGTCGCGCAGCATGCGCAGGGCATTGTTCGAGAACAAAAAGCCCACCACATCGCGCCCCGTCGACGCGCGTACGGATGCATAGGTTTGATATGGCAGGCCGAGCGCCTGAGCGCGTTTGACGCGGGTGCGCAGGATTTCGATGGGAAGGGTTGGCAGCAAGGCCGCCCGCGCTTTGGTCCACGCGTGTTTGCGGAAGGCGAAACCGGCCTCCATGGTGGGGCCGTTGTTATGGCCGATCTTTGCGCGTGACATCCTGCGTTTCCCTTGTCGCGATGTGCTACCTTACCCGTTGGTGGGCTTGGTGCGTGCATCAAGGCTCAGGATGTCATTGGGATAGCTCTGATCGCCAATTTTAAAGGCGATTTCACCGAGTTTGGTGAAATTTTGTGCAGCATAGAATGCGCGCGCCTTACTGTTCTGGCTGTTCATCGCCAACCAGATCGAGCCGGTTTCCAGCTTCAGCCCCGCCTCCAGCAGCGCCTGCCCCAGCCCCCTGCCCTGATGACGGGGCTGGATATAGAGCGAGACCAGCTCGGTCGGGATTGTACCACCCACCGGATCGGGGCTGGTCCGGTTGATATGGATCAGCCCGTCGATGCCGTCCCGGTTTTGCGACACGATGAAGCTATGAGCGGGATCGTCGATCCAGCCCTTGAAGCGTGCGGGCGTGAAATGCGCCAGCGCATAATCCGCGAAATGCGCATTGATGCCGTGGCGGATATAGGTGGAGAGCCAGACCTCCAGCGCCAGTGCCGCAAGGCTGGACGCATCAGATGAGGTGGCTGCGCGCAAAGTCGGCGCGATCAGTTGCCCCATTCTTGCAACCGTGCGACGTAGCGGGCGAGCGTGTCGATTTCCAGATTGATCCGGTCCCCGAGCTTTGTGTCGCCCCAGTTGGTGGCCAGCTTGGTGTGCGGAATGAAATTGACGCCGAAGCGGTTGCCGTCAACCTCGTTTACCGTCAGCGACGTGCCGTTCAACGCAACAGAGCCTTTGGGCGCAATGAATTTCGCCAGATCGTCAGGAGCTTCGAACAGCACACGGGTGCTGTCGCCCTCCTCGGTCATGGACACCACCACCGCGACGCCGTCCACATGGCCCGACACTATGTGGCCACCGAGCTCGTCGCCGAGCTTCAAGGCGCGCTCCAGATTGATACGGGTGCCGTCGCGCCAGTCGCCGATATTGGTCTTGGACACGCTTTCGGCGGAAATCTGGACGTCGAACCACGGGGTCATGTCCTCCCCGCGCTCGATTACGGTCAGGCAACACCCGTTGCAGGCGATGGAAGCGCCGATGTCGATGCCGTTGGGATCGTAAGCGCATGATATCCGGGCGCGCAGATCGCCTTCCTGCTTGAGCCGCGTAACCGCGCCCACATCGGTGACAATGCCTGTAAACATGACGGCGTTCCCTTCTAGTGTTGCGTTGGGAATTAGCGCGGCTGCGCAGCGGCTGCAAGGATTCCCCCTGACATGTGCGTCTTGCCCCGCCACAGTTGCGACGAAAACGGGCCTTACGGCTGCCGCACGGACTGGGCAAACTGGTGCAAACTTGTATGAGTATTTTGTGAACGACGTGAAGGCTGCACCATGACCCTGTCCGGCAAGGACAAAACATTCCTGTTCCTGCAAGGCCCGCACGGGCCGTTCTTCTACCGCTTGGGCAAAATGCTGACAGCGGCGGGGGCATCTGCCTGGCGCGTGGGGTTCAACAAGGGTGACGACGCCTTCTGGTTTTCCAACAAAAGCTACATTCCCTATCTTGCCAGCCCCGACGCATGGGCCGAGCGGTTTACCCAGATCGTGGCGGAGAAATCGGTCACAGATCTGGTTCTGTACGGCGATACGCGCCCGATCCATGCGCAAGCGATAGAGCGGGCACAGGCGATGGGGCTGCGTATCCATGTGTTCGAAGAAGGCTATCTGCGCCCCTACTGGGTGAGCTACGAGCGCGGCGGCGCAAACGGGCACTCGCGCCTGATGGACATGTCCGTGGGTGACATGCGAGCCGCGTTGGAAGGGCTTGATCTGGACCTACCCGACGCCCCCGCCCGCTGGGGCGACATGCGCCAGCATGTGTTTTACGGCATGGTTTATCACTACTTCGTTTTCCTGCGGAACCGGAAATACCGCAGCTTCCGGCCGCACCGCGCCCTGAGCGTGACCAAAGAATTCCAGCTCTACCTCAAGCGGTTGGTGACGATGCCCTTTACCGCGATGGAGCGGGGGCTGGCGACGTTCCGCATCAAGCATGGCGGCTTTCCCTATCATCTGGCGCTGCTGCAGCTGGAGCATGATGCAAGCTTCCAGATGCATTCGCCCTTCGACACCATGACCGACTTTCTGGAGTTGACGATTGACGGCTTTGCCAAAGGTGCGCCGACGCATCACCATCTGGTGCTAAAAGCCCACCCGCTGGAAGATGGCCGCGTACCGCTGCGCCGCGAGATCAAGCGGATTGCCAAGTCCTTGGGCGTTGCGAACCGCGTGCATTATGTGCGGGGCGGTAAATTGGCAGGGTTGCTGAACACCGCGCGCTCTGCGGTGACGGTGAACTCCACCGCCGCGCAACAGGTATTGTGGCGCGGGCTGCCGCTGAAAGCATTCGGTGACGCGGTCTATAACAAGCCCGAATTCGTCTCAACCCAGAGCCTGCCGGAGTTCTTTACCAATCCGACGCGCCCTGACAGCCGCGCCTATCGCGACTATCGGCACTACCTATTGGAGACCTCGCAGATTCCGGGCGGCTTTTACTCCGCCCGAGGACGCCGCCAATTGTTGCGCCAAGTGGTGGATATGATGCTGGCCCGCGACGACCCGTATGACGCCTTGGTGGCTGGTACTGCAACGCCGCGCCAGCAGCTTCACGTGGTCAACTGAGCCGACATTTATCCCCACCAGACCTGAGCAGAGATTTGCCACTGCGACGCGGTGGCAACACTCCGGCAGGGTGACAGATCAAGGGGCTAGCAATTTGGCCGCCAGTCGATAGGGTAAAAAGAAAAACTTGAGGCAGTCTCATAATCGAGGAGGACACCAGTGAAAAACTTGGGTCCCAAAGCTACAAAAATTGTAGCTTTTACGCTTGTAGCCGTCATGGCTGCGTCTTGCGGGTTGCCGAAGTCCGGCCCCGGCAAGCGCCAGATATTCGCAGGCTCCGTCCAAAAGCAGGGCGACGCTTACATTGTTGCCGTCAACAGCCGTGTGACACAGGCCACGTCTATTCAGCCTGTTCTTGGCTTTAGTGACGCGTTCATCAATGCCGGTGTTGTCGGCTCCGACATCATTCGCCCCGGCGATACTCTTGGCTTGTCCATTTGGGAAAACGTCGATGACGGCCTGTTATCCGCAGAGGGCGCAAACGCCACCGAGTTGAGCGAAGTGCAGGTCGACGGTGCGGGCTTTATCTTTGTGCCCTATGCTGGCCGCGTGAAAGCAGCGGGCAACACACCCGAAGCCCTGCGCCGTATCATCACCGGAAAGCTGGACACCCAGACCCCAGATCCGCAAGTCGTGGTGCGCCGCGTTGCAGGTGACGGTGCGACCGTGTCTTTGGTGGGTGGTATCGGCCAGCAAGGCCTGTTCGCCATCGAGCGTCCTACTCGCACATTGTCGTCGATGATCGCCCGCGCTGGCGGCATTTCAATCGCACCCGAAGTGGCGCAGATCACCGTTCTCAGGGGCAAGCACCGCTCAAAAATCTGGTTCGAAGACCTGTATTCCAACCCGAAATTCGACATCGCGCTGCGTGCAGGCGACCGTATCTTGGTTGAGGAAGACAGCCGTGCCTTCACCGTTTTGGGGGCCACCGGCGCGCAGAACCGCATCGAGTTTGTCACCCAGACCTTGTCGGCCATCGAGGCCATCGCGCAAGTGGGCGGCCTGAATTCCAACCTTGCTGACCCGACTGGTGTCTTCGTCTTCCGCAACGAGCCGGCGGAAATTGCCAACTCGGTGCTGGGCCGCTCGGACCTGCAAGGCACGCAAAGATTTGCCTATGTGCTGGACCTGACCCAGCCCACCGGCATGTTCGAGGCCCGCGACTTCGTTATTCGCGATGGTGACACGGTCTATGTGACCGAAGCACCGTTCGTGACCTGGAACAAAACTATCTCGGCGCTGACCGGCTCGCTTTCTTCGGTCAATGCCCTGTCGAGCCTTGGTGGCAACTAAGACACCAAGCGCAGAAGAAGCCGTGGGCGGCCCCTCCCTCCGTCCGCGGCTTTTCTATTTCAACGGGGGTTTTTTCACCCAATCCCGCGTTCGGCGTATCCTTGATCTTGCCGGTTATGATCTGAAGCTTGGCAAACCCGGTCCTGACGACCTGATCGCGGTCTGGGGCAAAAGCCCCACGTCCGGCCGCGGCGAAAAAGTGGCCGAGCACACCGACGCGCATCTGGTGCATGTTGAGGACGCGTTCCTGCGATCCCTGAAACCCGGTCGCGACGGGGAGCCACCCTTAGGGTTAACCATTGACCACAGCCGCCCCTATTTTGACAGCGCGGGTCCGTCCGATCTTGAAGCCCTGCTTGCCAGCGAGGCGTTTGACGACGCCCACGAGTTGACCCGCGCGCGCAACGCCATAGAGCGGATCAAGGCGTTAAACCTCTCTAAATACAACGACTTTGACGACAATGCGCCGATCCCGAAGCCGGGATATGTGTTGGTCATCGACCAAACTCGCGGCGATGCGTCGATCAAGCACGGCAACGCAACTGCCGACCATTTCCGCGAAATGCTGGTCTATGCGCGGGAAGAACATCCCAACGCGCGCATCGTCTTAAAGACCCACCCCGAGACCCATGCAGGCCACCGCGACGGGCATTTCGGCGCCGCCGATGTCGGTGGAAACGTCTCGCTTTACGACCACAAGGCCAGCCCCTACGCGCTGATGGAAGGGGCCGTTGCGGTCTATACTGTCAGCTCCGGCATGGGGTTCGAGGCGATTTTGGCGGGCCATCAACCCGTGGTATTCGGACAACCCTTCTACGCCGGATGGGGGCTAAGCGACGACCGCCAGCCCATTGACCGCAGACAGCGGGTTCTGACCCGACCGCAGCTTTTCGCGGGTGTCATGCTGCGCTACTGCACATGGTACGACCCCTACCGCGACCGGTTGTGCAGCTTGGAGCAGGTGATCGACACGCTGGAAGCGTTGACCCGTGCGCAGCGACAAGACAAAGGCGGACATATTGCCCTTGGCATGCGGCTTTGGAAACGCGGGCCGATGCAGGAAATCTTCGGCGCGCGCAGATTTGGCAAGGACGCCCATTTGCGTTTCGCGGCTGATCCTGAAGTGGCGTTGCGAGACGCGCGCGGCGGTTCGCTATTGGTGTGGGCCGGATTGGAGCCGGAAGGCTATGCCCTGCGCGCCAAAACGCAAAACACAGCGCTTTTACGCGTGGAAGACGGGTTCCTACGCTCGCGCGGGTTGGGCGCCGACCTGATCGCGCCGCTTTCTTTGGTAACGGACGACAGGGGCATTTATTACGACCCCACACGGCCCAGCGCGTTGGAGGCCCTGATTTCTGCAAGCGGCAAACTGCCCCCTGAAGCGCTGCGTCGTGCGGAGCGTTTGCGGGCGGCTATCGTCAAGACGAGGTTGAGCAAATACAACCTTGGCGGGGATGATTTTGAGATCGCTAAGGACGGGCGGGAGGTGATCTTGGTTCCCGGTCAGGTTGAGGATGACGCCTCAATCCGGCTTGGGACCAAAGACGTGGCCACCAATGCCGGATTGCTGGCTATCGTTAGGCACGACTTCCCTGATGCGTTCATCATTTACAAGCCACATCCGGACGTCGAGGCGGGCTTGCGGGATGGTGCGATTGCGGCTGACGGTGCGGACCTGATCGCCAATGACGCAGATGCTATCGCGTTGATAATGAAGGCAGATCGCGTCTGCACGATGACCTCGCTTCTGGGGTTCGAGGCACTTTTGCGGGATGTTGTGGTGACGTGCTACGGCGCGCCGTTTTATGCGGGGTGGGGTCTGACCGATGACCGCGGCCCTGTGCCCGCTCGGCGCGGACCCGAGGCAACTCTGGACGGGTTGGTGCACGCCACATTGATCGAATACCCGCGATATCACGACCCTGTCACCCGACTGCCCTGCCCTGTCGAAGTCGTCGTCGACCGTCTTGCGTCAGGCACATTGCCGCAAGCGGGTTTGCGCAATCGGTTACTGGCCAAAGCCCAAGGGGCGTTGGCGGGTTACGCGCATCTTTGGCGATAAAAAAGGCCCCCTCGCGTGGGGACACGAGGAGGCCTTGGTCAGGTCCGGGAAAAGACCTGTCTGGGGGGGTTATTTTACCAAACGCTCGGCAGCGGAGTCGTTGCCCAGAGCGAATTGAGCCTGCACGTTGCGGCTGACATCGGTGCCACCCAGAACGATGTTTTGCTCGGCAGCGCTTTCGTTTGCGGAAACACCGGACCACAAGGCAGCGTTCAGATCGCCTGTGGATGTTTCGCCGACGACGCGCTCTGCGGCGGAATCGTTGCCAAGAGCGAAGAAGGCTTGTGGGTTGGATACGTCAGCAAAAGCAGGTGCAGCAGCGGACAGGGCGAGGATAGCGATGATCGATTTCATTTTGTGTACTCCAAAGTGTTTGTGTGTGTTGGCGTGTCGCCGTTTGATGAACCCAATATGAGGCCTCCTGACTTGCGCCTCAACGCTCAAATATCGGATATTTGGCATACTTATGTGCATTTTTGAACAATGAACCTTCGCGTCAGCCCATAGCGTAACGGACGCGTGAGAAGGCGCTCACAAACTGTGAGGCTGTTGAAATGTGGGGGTAATTTAGAGAACTGGAGCGCTAAACGGCGACTCGCTGCCAGCGGTGCATGACGTCTTCGCCAATGCGGCGCGTCTCGATAAGCGCAAACCGAGGGGCATCCGCCAAAGCGGGGTAGTCCAGCCGCCCGAGGCTTGGCAGCCCCTCCGCGCCCAGCATCACACCTGCGGTGAAGCCCACGAGGTGATCGACAATTTCCGCAGCCAGCAATGACGCGGCAAAGGAGCCGCCGCCCTCACACAGGATGCGGGTCAGGCCCACCTGTCCGAGGGCGCGCATCGCGTGGGCCAAATCAAGACCGCTTGGTCCATTCGGGGTTTCAAAGAGCGTCGCACCACGGCCTATCCAGAAATCCCGCGCCTGTTGCGGTGCCGACGGGCCGTGGATCAGCCAGACCGGCGCGGTGCTGTTATCCTCGGCCAAAGGGCCATGCGTGGGAATGTTCAAGCCAGCGCTGACCGCGATCCGAACCGGCTGGCGGCGATCCCCCATTCCGCGCAGGGTCAGTGAGGGCAGATCTTCGCGCGCAGTGCTGCCGCCCACTATCACGGCGTCATGGCTCGCACGCAGGGCTTGCACCTGAAGACGGGCTTGGGGGCCGGTAATCCACTGGCTCTCGCCCTTGGCGGTCGCGATGCGCCCGTCGAAGGACGACGCCAGTTTCAGCGTGACCATGGGCCGGCCTTCGGTGACCCGCATCAAGAAGCCTTGCTGGTCGCGGCGCGCGTCGTCTTCAAGAACGCCCGTGACGACCTCGATGCCAGCCTCGCGAAGCATGGCAAGTCCGTTGCCCGAGACACGCGGATCAGGGTCGCCAGTCGCGACGACAACCCGTGCAAGCCCCACCTTGATCAGTGCAGAGGCACAGGGGGGTGTTTGTCCCCTATGCGAGCACGGCTCAAGCGTGACATAGGCTGTGGCCCCGCGCGCGGCACCTTCCGGCATTTGAGACAAGGCGTGTTGTTCAGCGTGGGGACGCCCACCCGCTTGGGTCCATCCCCGTGCAAGCAAGCGGCCATCTTTAACGATCACACAGCCCACCGCAGGGTTGGGCCATGTCTGGCCGAGCCCCCGTGTGCCCAGCGACAGCGCCAAGGCCATCCATCGCTGGTCATCGGGCTGTGTCATGGTGTCAGTCGTCTTTACCTAAGGGCGGGCGAAGCTCGTGGACGAAGTCCTCGAAATCATCCGCGGCCTGGAAGTTTTTGTAGACCGAGGCAAAGCGCACATAGGCGACCGTGTCGATGCGGGCCAGCGCTTCCATCACGATCTCGCCGATGGCGGTGGACTGGATGTCGGTCTCGCCCATGCTTTCCAGTCGGCGCACGATGCCTGAAATCATCTGGTCAATCCGCTCCGGATCAACGGGACGTTTCTGCATGGAGATACGAATGGAGCGTTCCAACTTGTCGCGGTCGAAATCTTCGCGTTTGCCGGAGGATTTGATAACCACCAGATCGCGCAGCTGTACGCGCTCATATGTGGTGAAACGGCCTCCGCAAGCCGGACAAAAACGTCGGCGGCGGATCGCCACGTGATCTTCGGCGGGACGGGAGTCCTTCACCTGGGTGTCTACATTACCGCAAAATGGACAGCGCATCGTTGTTTTCCCTCTATCCTCAGCCTGGGTGTTATCCCCCAGTTATCCACAGGCACTATAGGCAGTCCGCTACAGTTTGGGTAGTGGGGAATTCACCCCCCAAAGCCTAGTGAGACAGATGCGCCACGACCTGCCTTTGATGCGGATGGTCGCGGTGCTCGAACAGGTAGAGGCCCTGCCAAGTACCCAAGGCCAGTTGCCCTTGCTGCACAGGAATACCCAGCGACACCGGCATCATCGCGGCCTTGATATGCGCGGGCATGTCGTCGGGGCCTTCATAGGTGTGGGTCAGGTAGGACATGCCCGGATCGGTCGTGGGCGGCACCAATCGCGCGAAGAAATTGCGCAGGTCTGTTTGCACCTCGGGGTCGGCGTTTTCCTGAATAAGCAGCGAGCACGAGGTATGGCGCACGAACAGCGTGAGCAAACCGTCTTTGACGGGTTGCTTGGCAAGCCAGCCCTGCACATCACGGGTGAATTCGTACAGGCCCTGCCCTTGGGTGAAGATGGTGAATGTGGTCATTGCGGCTCCAAGTGACCTTTGTAGTGCACGATTAACGCCCCGTTGGGCAAGCTGAGGCGCACGTCAAACCGGAAACGGCCTTCGGCATCCACGCTCTCGCGCGTCTCGCTGATCGGGGTGAGGAAGCGCGGGATCGGGATAATTCCGAAGGCACGGCCGTTGGTGACAGGAAAAAGCAGCTCACCATTGATCACCGTCAGATCAAGCCCGAAGGTCAGGGGGCCGAACGTCTCGGTCATGCCCTTCAACGGATCGTAGCGCAGGACGGAGCGGAAGGTTTTGCCGCCCATATCGCGCGTCCATTTCTCGGACTGCCCGTCGGCCACTATCTCGACCTTGGCCGGCACCTCACCACCCTTGAGCGGGAACCCTCCGCAGAGGGCCGCTATCTTGCCAAGGAGCGTGGTGGCCGTCTCGATATTCGCCACCCCCTTGAACCGCGTCACATGCGCCGGACTATGCAACGCCTTCACAGGCTGCGTCAGCTCGTCGAAATCCGCGCCCAGCGCTTGCGCGAAAATCGGGGTCAGCGCGCGGTCCCGCCTCTCGAACCTTGCATGAATGGTTGCCAACTGCGCTTCGGCCTTCGCACGGGTGAATGCGGCCAAGGCGGGGCGCGCGCCAGCGGGGGCTTGTCCGGAAAGAAGCTGATCCAGCAGGATCGCAGCGGGTTGCACAGGTGTTTTGGGGCCGTGGCCATCAGGGATGATCATGTCCCAGACGCGTTCTTGACGGATGCCCCCGACGCTGCCCTGAACGCGCACCCTCATGCCGCCGGCGTCGGAACCGAACCTTAGGAATTGGTTGGACAGCACAAGCAGCGGTTTCGAAAGACAGTCCAGCGATGTGAGACCAAGGGCTGGTACGATATAACGCGCGACGCTCAGGGACCGGTGGAACAATGACAGCTCCAGCCCCGCGCGCGCCGTGACAGTTGCCGCCTTGAAATGCCGGGGGAACAGGGCGGCATCCGGCGTGTTCACCAGTGCGGCAAGCCGCGGCTTCAGCTTGGTGTCGCCAACCTGCGGTGCCACGCGGGTGCTGTCGGCCCAGCCATAGGCAGTCTCGGTCCGCCCGCCACGACGGCGCGGGAACGGCTTGCCTACCTGCCCCAAGATCGCCTGCATGACAGAGAGGCCCCGAGGGGTTTTGTTACCGGGAACGATGGAGGTTTCGATCAGGTCGATGTCGTCGAGGCCCGCTCTTAAATCCGCAACAATGGCGGAGGACAAAGCGGGCGTTGTCGACGCGCCTGACCAAGCGCAAAGGCCCTTTTCCTTTGCCGAGGCGTCCAGAGCAGTGATCCCCGCCACAAACTCCGCGCCATCGGCAATGTCCAAGTAATGCGCCCCTGCGTTCAACACGGCCTCGGCAAAGGCATATGGTGCTGTACCGTAGTTTTGAAACGGACCGGAGCAGTCGATGACAGCGAATGGTTCAAGTTGCGCCAGCGCGGCCGCCACCGCCTTCAAATCCGTGCGATCAAAGGCAAGCGACGAGGCCCCCAGTTCTGTTGCCAACGGAGTGAGCGTGCTTAGGGTGCGGCCTGCCAAGGTCAGGGCGATATCGTCGCGTGTGCTCAACTGGCAGGCAAGATGCCCACCGAACAAGCCGGTGGCCCCAACAAGGAGGACGGGTTCAGGCAAGGAAGCGATCCTGCACATCCGGCGTTGGCACAAGGCACGCATCGGTCTTGCCGAATATCGCATAGCGGTTGCGCGCAATGCGGTTGTAAAGCCAGTCGGCAACGGGGCGCGGCAACACGCGCACCACTTGGGCGACGCGCCATCCACCGCCAAGCGCGCCCGTGGCGGCGGCAAACGCATCAAGTTTGGTGTAAATGCGACCGTCCACGATGACGACATTCGTATCGTAATCCGCGGATTTCAGGCCAAGATGTGCATAGAGCGCCTCGCCCAGTTCGGATTGGGCAATCACGAACTTGAACCGTCCGGCATGGTCATGCTTGAGCATGAATTTCAGAAACCCCGAACACAGCACACAGACACCATCAAACACGACCACATCGGCGCCTTTGGTCAACGCCGTCACATGGGGGTCAGGATCAAACTGTGCCATATCAATCAGATAGGGTGCCACAAGCAGCTTTTGCATGTGCGGCGGTTTCGCAGGTCACTTGCAATCATCCCACGCAAAGGACGCAGGGTCATAGCACAATCCTGCCGCCTCGCGCATGGCATAGAGCGCGTCGATATTGGTCACAACGCTCCCTGCATCGCATTGCACGGAGGCGATATGTTGTCCGCTTTGGAACACCTCTACCCCGCCCCTGACCTGCACGTCTTCCGGAGTGCGATCAACGGCACTTGAGACCTCGTAGGTATATGCCCCGTTGTCCAAGGTCACCGCTTCCCAAATGGCCGAGCCGATACCGGGCCACGGGGTGTATCCGACCTGCCGAACCGTGCGGACCAGTTCAAGGTCGGGAGACCTACCCACTTTGCCAAACCTGTAAATCACGCTCGCGCCATCCGTGCAGAGGTCCAGGGCTTTAGCCCCTTTACCGGTGGTGCAACTCACGAGGGTTGTCATGTTGGGGGCGCAATCGGCGACTGCGCTGGCTGGAACGCAGAGTGCAAAAGCGAAGATCAGGTGAATGCGCATGGCGGATGCTCCAATGGATGCAAATCCTGCATATCAGCCTGCTTGATTTCGGTCAAAGTCGCAGACTTGGTGCGGGCATAGGCTACCTGAAAAGGAGGACACGACCATGACGACAACAGCCCAATACAAGTCCAAGCTTCTGGCGCGCCGTGCAGAATTAGTGGAACGTAGTGAAGAAGTTGAGTCCGAGTTGGACGCGCATAATTCAAAGGACTGGGAAGAACTGGCCGTTGAGCGTGAAACGGACGAGGTGTTGGAGGGCCTTGGCAACAACGCCGCTGCCGAAATCATCCGCATCGACGCGGCACTCAAGCGGATCGAAGAAGGCCAGTTCGGTTTTTGCGTCAAATGCGATGACCAGATCAGTGCGGAGCGGTTGGAACTATTGCCCTACACACCCTTTTGTCGCAATTGCGCAACTTGATCCCATCAAGAAAAAAGCGCCCCTCGGGGCGCTTTTGTTTTATTGATCCAGGAAGCTGCGCAGTTTGCGCGACCGCGAAGGGTGCTTGAGCTTTCGCAGCGCCTTCGCCTCGATCTGGCGAATACGCTCGCGGGTCACCGAGAACTGCTGGCCCACTTCTTCCAACGTGTGGTCGGTGTTCATCCCAATCCCGAACCGCATCCGCAGAACACGCTCCTCGCGCGGCGTCAGGGACGACAGCACACGGGTTGTGGTTTCCTTGAGGTTTTCCTGAATGGCCGAGTCCAGCGGAAGAACCGCATTCTTGTCCTCGATGAAATCGCCAAGTTGTGAGTCTTCCTCGTCACCGATTGGCGTCTCGAGGCTGATCGGCTCTTTCGCGATCTTCATCACCTTGCGCACTTTTTCGAGCGGCATTTGCAACTTTTCGGCCAATTCTTCCGGCGTCGGCTCGCGGCCGATTTCGTGGAGCATTTGGCGACCGGTGCGGACCAGCTTGTTGATCGTCTCGATCATGTGGACCGGAATACGGATCGTGCGCGCCTGATCTGCGATGGAGCGGGTGATCGCCTGACGGATCCACCATGTCGCATAGGTCGAGAACTTGTAGCCGCGGCGGTATTCGAACTTGTCCACGGCCTTCATCAAGCCGATGTTACCCTCTTGGATGAGGTCAAGGAATTGTAGGCCGCGGTTGGTGTATTTCTTGGCGATGGAGATCACGAGGCGCAGGTTGGCCTCGACCATTTCCTTCTTGGCCTGACGGGCTTCTTTCTCGCCCTTCTGGACCTGCTGCACGATGCGGCGGAATTCGGTGATATCGACGCCCACATACTGACCGACTTGGGCCATCTCGGCGCGCAGGTCTTCAACCTTCTCGCGGGAGCGTTCGATCAGCGCAGTCCAGCCACGACCGGTTTTTGCAGTAATGCGTTCAACCCAGCCGGGGTCCAACTCGTAGCCGCGATACTCGTCGATGAATTCGCGGCGGTTGATGCGGGCTTGGTCGGCCAATTTTACCATGCTCGAATCGATCGACATGATGCGGCGGTTAATGCCGTAAAGCTGATCGATCAGCGCTTCGATACGGTTGTTGTGCAGGTGAAGCGAGTTCACCATCGTCACGATTTCCGTCCGGAGCGCCTGATACGCGCCCTCTTCCTTCTTGGAGAAGGTGTCATCGTGGTTGATCGCTGCCGAAATCCGCAGGTCCTGCATATCGGCCAGCTTCAGATAGTCGTTGGCGATAATGTCGAGAGTTTCGAGCACGCGCGGCTTCAGCGCGGCTTCCATCGCGGCAAGCGACATGTTTGCTTGCTCGTCCTCATCCTCGTCATCGTCATCTTCTTTGGCAATCGGGTTGCCATCGGCATCAAGTTCTTGCGCATCGTCGCCAGATTTGGCTTCGCCGCCTGCGGGGGTCGCGACGACAGGTTCGGTAACTTCGTCATCTTCTTCGAGGGTGTTACCGAATGTGGTCTCAAGGTCGATCACGTCGCGCAGCAGAATGTCCTCGGACAAAAGCTCGTCGCGCCAGATGGTGATCGCCTGGAACGTCAGCGGGCTTTCACAAAGCCCCGCGATCATGGTGTTCCGGCCAGCTTCGATGCGCTTGGCGATGGCTATTTCGCCTTCGCGGGACAAAAGCTCGACTGATCCCATTTCGCGCAGATACATGCGGACGGGATCGTCGGTGCGGTCCAGAACTTCCGTTGTCGACGAGGAAAGCACCACATCCTTGGAGGCGTTGTTAACTTCGACCAGATCTTTGGTGGAGCCGTCGTCCTCGGCCTCTTCTTCTTCGATAATGTTGATGCCCATTTCGGACAGCATCGACATCACGTCTTCGATTTGCTCGGACGCAACCTGATCGGGCGGAAGCACCTGATTGAGTTGTTCGTAGGTGATGTAGCCGCGCACCCGCGCCTCGGCGATCATCTTTTTGACGGCGGCTTGGCTCATATCAAGGCCAGCTGCTGCATCCTCGCGCGCTTGCGTCTGATCGTCGGTGTCTTTGGCCATGAAATGCCTCCAAAAAAGCGCCTAGGGGTGATTCGCGCGAATCTACCCGAATCAATAGCGCGAATCAGAGTGATTCGCACGTCGGTTTATATGCGGGGCTCACTGCCCCTTCTTCACCCATATCTCGCCGTCGATAAGCGACTGCAAGTAGTCAGACATAGATCCGCGATCTTCGCCGTCACCCCCGTCGGATACCCCCTTGCTGCGTAAGGACGCATTGCGGGCCTCGGCGGCTTGCCCCACACGCCATGTCAGCGCCTCATCGGCCACGCCTGCAAGGTCTTCAACGGCATCTTCAACCTCACGTTGAACGCCGCGACGCGCCTCCAGCTTGGCCAGTTCTTCTGCCATGGTCATACGGGTTGTTTTCAAATCCGCCCCTGCCCTGACCGCAGGAGCAATTTGCACATGGCTAAGCGACCACAGCTTTTCAAGGGGTGCCGCCCCGATCTCGGCGGTGAGAATGTTTTTCAAATGCTCCGAATCAGTTTCGTCGCTGTGGCGCAGCAATGCCGCCAGCATCTTGCGATGGTCCTCCCCGTGAAAATCCAGCGTCTCCAGATCTGACAGGAAATGGTTCAGCAAATCGGGATGTGCAATCAGGATCGCAAGGATCACTGCCTCACGCATCCGCTCCTCCACATCCGTACTTTGCGCCAGCAGCGAGTTTTTGGTCGACTGAACAGCCACGCCCTTGTCGGGAAACTTCCCCTTGCCCTTCCATGACCCGCGATCACGGTTTGGCTTCCATTCACCTTCGCGTGGTGCGGGGTTCAGGTTGAACAGCTCTGCCCGCAATCGTTTAATCTCGTGGCCATAGTGACTGCGTAAATTGCCATCGGAAATTTTCGTCAAAGCCGCCCGCAGCGACTGGTCGAGAGCAGAGCGGCGTTCGGGGCTGTCGAAAACCTTGCCTTCAGTCTCGCGCTGCCAAAGCAGATGCACCAGTGGTTTGGAGTTTTCGACCAGCGCCCGCATCGCGTCCACACCTTGCTCCTTGATCAGATCATCGGGGTCCAACCCTTCGGGCAAGACACAAAAGCGCAAGGATTGACCGGCAGACAGCATCGGCAGAGCCAGATCAATCAACCGCATGGCGGCCCTAAGGCCCGCCGTGTCGCCATCAAGGGCAATGATCGGTTCGGGCGAAATGCGCCACAACAGCTGCAACTGCGTCTCGGTCACAGCGGTGCCCAGCGGGGCCACGGTCGATGTGAGACCTGCCGCCGTCAACGCGATCACGTCCATATAGCCCTCGGCCACGATCAGCGGCTCGCCTTTTCCTGCGGCCTCACGGGCGGGGCCGTGGTTGTAGAGGCTGCGGCCTTTGTCGAACAATTCGGTCTCGGGCGAGTTCAGGTATTTGGCGTTGTCATTGGGGTCCATCGCACGCCCACCAAACGCAATGCAGCGTTTGCGAGGGTCACGGATCGGGAACATGATGCGGTTGCGGAAGGTGTCATAAGGCTTGCCGCCCTTGGTCGAGGCTTTGGCCAACCCTGCGGCAAGGATCAACTCCTCCGCCACACCTTTGCCGGTCAGGTGGTCCCACAGGTTTTGCCAGCCATCGGGGGCAAAGCCGATGTCGAACTGGTCTTGGGTCTGCTGCGATAGCCCGCGGTTATTGATGTAGTCGCGCGCCGCCGCCCCTGCGCCAGACTTCAGTTGCAACCGGTAGAACTGGACAGCCTGCTCCATCACCTCGGCCAACTGCGTCCGGCGGTCGGACTTCTTTTGCGCCTGCGGATCGCGGGCCGGCATCGTCATACCCGCCTCCCGCGCCATAATCTCGACCGCCTCCATGAAGGAGACGTTTTCGGTTTCCTGAATGAACCCAAGCGCGTCACCTTTGGCTTGGCACCCGAAGCAATAGTAATAGCCCTTGCGGTCATCGACGTGAAAGCTGGCGGATTTTTCCTGATGGAACGGGCATGGCGCCCACATGTCGCCCTTGCCAGGATTGGACTTGCGCGTGTCCCACATGACCTTGCGCCCCACCACCTGAGAGATGGAGGTGCGTTCGCGCAATTCGTCAAGGAAACCGGGTGGCAAGCTCATGGACCAGAATATCGGGCCGCGCGGCCCCAAAGTCCAGTGATGCCGTTTATTATTCGTCGCGTCCTTATTCGGGCAACGCCGCCTGCGCAGTGACCGACACCATGACCTCACGCAACTCGTGCGTCAGCGTCTTGGCGAAGGCGCGGAAGACCATAATTTCAAAGCCATCTGCTCGTTTAACAATGATCGCTGTCATGTGGCCGACGAGGGAGCGGGCAACGTCGCCTTCGCCCATTTGACCCAGGTCGAGGGGGCAAACCCGCGCCATGACCTGTGGAGCGCTTTCGCCCGACAGCACCACCGAACACCATGCATCGGACTGGTCGGTGATCGCGGCGGGCAGCTTGGGGGGCGTGGCGCCGATCAGGAAATACTGACCGCGCGCGGTCCATAGTATTTCAACGTCGTCTTTCGCGGTCGCGCGCCCTGTGTCCGGCAGACTAACGCCTGTGGCTTTCTTCAACGCTGCAGAGACTTCCGCCCCCTTGAACGGTGCGATGGAATGCATCTTGCGAAGCGGCAATTCGGTCAATGTCATGGTGCCTATGGTGACCGGAAGCAGCCCTTCGGCGGCGGATTTTGCGATAAGATCAATCACGGGCTTTGCTCCCTTCGGGGTCGAGGAACACGGGGTGGCAAATCTCCACCTGCGTGGTGACATGGCGCAGGTGGTCGACCAGTTTTAACTGTTCGCCATATCGTTCGCGCCCGTTCTTAAGGAAGCCCAGACCTATCATCCCCAGCTCTGGCGAGAAGCCCACCGAGGTCGTGTAGCCCTGCTGGTTCTCGCGGATAGGCTCGGCCTCTGGATCGAAGAAAAACGCGCCTGCGTTTAGCTCTTTCACCGCACCGACTGGTTTTAGACCAACCAACTCCTCGCGGCCCTCTAACAAGCCTGGGCGCATGGCGGCGGTTTTGCCGATGAAATCCTTCTTCTTCGACATCATCATGCCCATGCCAACATCACCTGCCGTCACGCGACCGTGGATATCGGAATGGGTCAGGAAGCCTTTCTCGATGCGCATCACATTGAGCGCTTCCATCCCGTAAGCCCCGCCACCCATCGCTTCAGCTTTGGCCAGCAAGCCTTTGAAAAGGCTCTCACCAAAGCGGGCAGGAACGGCCAACTCATAGGCGTGCTCGCCCGAGAACGAGATGCGGAACAGGCGGGCTTTGACGCCACCGATGGCGACATCGCCGCAGCCCATGAATGGTAGGTCAGGTGCCGCGTCCAGCACTTGCGATAGCAGATCACGCGACTTGGGACCGGCGACGGCAAACTGCGCCCATGCTTCCGTCACCGAGATGAACTGCACGTCAAGATCGGGGCGTAAGCATTGGGAAACAAAGTCCAAATGCCGCATCACCTGCCCAGCGGCGGCGGTGGTCGTGGTCATCACGTAGTGGTTTTCGGCGATACAGGCGGTGGTGCCGTCGTCCATCACATGGCCGTCCTCGCGCAGCATGATTCCGTAGCGGACCCTGCCGGGTTTGAGGGTGGAAAACGTGTTTATATAAAGAAAATCGAGGAATTTTCCTGCATCCGGCCCCTGAATGTCGATTTTACCCAGGGTGGACACATCGGCAATCCCCACCGCCGAGCGCACCATATTGACCTCGCGATCACAGGACTGACGCCAGTGAGTCTCCCCGTCTTTGGGGAAGTAGCTGGGCCGATACCACAGTCCCGCTTCGATCATTGGGGCATTGATTTTACGGGATAATTCGTCGCTGGTGGTGAAGCGTTGGGGGGCGAAGCCGTGGCCTTGGGAGTAGGCACCCATCGCGGCGATGGCGACGGGTGTGTAAGGCGGGCGGAAGGTGGTCGTGCCGGTTTCGGGGATACCACGTCCGGTTGCATCAGCAAGCACCGCCAACGCGTTGACGTTGCTGTTTTTTCCTTGATCCGGCGCCATGCCTTGCGTGGTGTAGCGCTTCATATGCTCGACGGATTTGAAGTTCTCTTGCGCGGCGAGTTTCACATCCTTGACGGTCACATCGTTCTGGAAATCGAGCCATGCGCGGCCCTTTCCGGGGACCATCCAGAGCGGTCGGATTTGCGTCGGCGAAGCGTCGGCTTTCGGTATGGCAGGTGCGCGGCCTTCCAGACCCAAAGACTTTAACACTTCCTTAGCGCGGAACACGCCGGATTTCAGGCATCCATGGGTGGAGAAGGTGCCGCCAGCCGCCCCTGCGACCTCCATTCCCGGCACCATGTTTGGTACTGGGATGAACGCGGCGATTTGCTCGTTCCATTGCGGGCGGCCATTCATATGGCAAGGCAAATGTACCGTCGGATTGTAGCCGCCGGAGACGCCCAGACAATCGGCCATGATATCGCCAGCGCCGGAGATCGTGACCCCCTCGACCCGCTTGCGACCTTTGACATTTGTGACATGCGCACCTTTGTAGATCGGGAAATCGCCAGTGATTTCGGCATCCGCGCGGCTGTCGACATAGGCCACGATATGCACGCCTGCTGCGGCCAGATCCTGCGCGGTGCGGAAGGCATCATCGTTGTTGCCGAACAGCGCCACGCGCTTACCTGCGGCGACGCCGTAGCGGTTGAGATAGCCGCGCACGGCGCTCGCCATCATCACGCCCGGGCGGTCGTTGTTCTGGAACGCAATCGGGCGCTCCATCGCACCTGCCGCGTAGACACAGCCTTTGGCGGCGATGCGCCAGAAGGTCTCCAACGGGGCGTCGCCTGCGTCTTGGACGTGATGCGACACGCGTTCTACCGCGCCGTAGGTGCCGCCGTCATAGGCCCCCGTCACGGTGGTGCGCTTCATGAGGCGGACGTTGTCCATCCCGCGCAGCTTGTCGATCTGTTCCGCTGCCCAGATATGGCCGGGCTTGTCGCCGACCTCGTAGGTCTCAGAATTGAGGCGACCGCCGAAGATGAAATCCTCCTCGGCCAGAATGACCTGCGCGCCAGCCTTAGCTGCCGTCATCGCCGCCATGATACCAGCGGGGCCGGAGCCGATCACCAGCACATCGCAGAACGCGAAGGCCTTGTCGTAGCGGTCGGAATTGTTCTGCATCGAAAGCCGACCAAGCCCTGCGGCACGGCGGATGATCGGCTCGTAGACCTTTTCCCAGAAGGCTTTGGGCCACATGAAGGTCTTGTAATAGAAGCCCGCGCTAAGGAACGGCGACACGAGATCGTTCAATTCCAGCACGTCCCATTCCAAGCTGCCCCAGTGGTTTTGCGAGCGAATATCGAGGCCGTTTACGAGTTCTTGACCTGTCAGCCGTAGGTTCGGGGTGATCTGATGGCCTTGGTGCAGCTCGACCAAGCCGTTCGGATCCTGGGTCCCGTCGGACATGAGGCCACGTGGGCGGTGGTATTTGAAGGAACGCCCCACAAGGTGGACGTTATTTGCAAGGAGCGTTGAGGCGAGCGTGTCGCCTTTGAATCCAGAATAGGAGTTGCCGTCGAAAGTGAAACTATGCCGCTCGGAGCGGTCGATCAGGCCTGTGTTGTCCAGCCTCATTTCGCCACCTCTGATGCCAGTTCAACGCCCAAGATTTCATGCGTGGACACGTTGCGCTCCACCACCAACCAGCTGGAGCAGCCCGCCTCGTGGTGCCAAAGGTCTTTCGTTACGCCAGCGGGGTTTTCACGGATGTGGAGATATTTGTGGATCGCGTCCAGATCGCCTTCGGCAGGACGATTAAGGTAATCGGAGGCACCGAGGTAATAGAACTCGCGCCGGTCACGGTCACCGCAGATGGGGCAGTTGATACGCATGTTTCGTCCTCAGTGCAGGTTGTGTTGAGAGCCGGTGCCCTCTTCGTCCATCAGGCCGTGGCCTGTGCGGAAACGGTCGAATGTATGCTTCTTGGCAACCTCGTGCGGTTTGTCCTCGGCCATCAGATGCGCCATGCACCAGCCGGACGCAGGGACAGCTTTGAAGCCACCGTAGCACCAGCCGCAATCCATGTAGAGGCCGTCGACCTTCGTGCGGTCGATGATGAACGAGCCATCGGGGGTCATGTCCATGATCCCACCCCAAGAGCGCAGCACTTTGGCCTTGCCGAGGGCGGGGACAAGCGCCATTCCGGCCTCCATCACATGCTCCATCATCGGCAGGTTGCCCCGTTGGGCGTAGCTTGCGTAGAAATCCAGATCGCCGCCGAAGACCAAGCCGCCCTTGTCGGACTGGCTGAGGTAGAAGTGGCCCATGCCGAAGCTGACGACGTGATCGACAGTGGGTTTGAGGCCTTCGGAGACGAAGGCTTGCAGGATGTGGGATTCGATGGGCACTTCCAGCCCCGCCATGGCAGCGACTTGGGAGGAGCGGCCGGCGACAACGATGCCGACGCGCTTGGCGCGGATTGCTCCGCGCGAGGTTTGGACGCCTCGGACCACGCCGTCTTTCACGTCGATGCCGGTGACCTCGCATTGCTGGATCAGGTCAACACCAAGCTGGTCAGCGCCGCGGGCATAACCCCATGCGACCGCGTCATGGCGCGCGGTGCCGCCGCGCGGATGGTAGAGGCCGCCATAGACGGGGAAGCGGTGGCTCTCGAAATCGAGGTATGGCAGGTGTTTGCGCACGCCGTCGCGGTCGAGCAGGATCGCGTCGTCGCCCTGGTTGCACATCATGTTGCCGCGCCGCGCGAAGGCGTCGCGCTGGCCGTCGGAGTGGAACAGGTTAATGAGGCCACGTCCCGAGTGCATGGTGTTGTAGTTCAGGTCTTGCTCCATGCTTTCCCACAGCTTGAGGGAGTGGGAGTAGAATTCGGAATTGCCCGGCATGAAATAGTTGGCGCGCACGATGGTGGTGTTGCGGCCGATGTTGCCGCCGCCGATATAGCCGCGCTCCAGCACGGCGATGTTTTTGATGCCGTGGTTCTTGGCCAGATAGTAGGCCGTGGACAGACCATGGCCGCCGCCGCCGATGATGATCACATCGTATTCGGATTTCGGTTCAGGGTCGCGCCAGACGGGTCGCCAGCCCTTGTTTCCGGTCAGCCCCTCTTTGAGGATTTGGAAGGCGTTGTAGCCCATGCGTCTCTCCCGTGATCATCACGGGTAGCAAAACAGCAAAACGGGCAGAACGAAAGGCCCTGCCCGACATTGATTTGTTTTGCAGCGACGAAAACGCCGTATGCACCTAGCAGCTTGGCACGTCGGTGCCGTTATCCCATGACAGGCAGGACGCGAAGCGCGGGGATGTAACCACGAAGTTTTCGAACACGCGGTGATCCCAGCCTACGTTGAAGGCGGGGTTATAGTCGGTGAAGGTTTCCACCAGAATCACCGTCTCGCCGACCGCCATCATAGGAATGCGGTTCTTGAACGAATGCGCTTTCACCTTTGCGTTCGTCTGCTCCGACAGCGCGGATTTGCTGGAATGCGACCACAAAACGCGGTGCTTGGAGCCGCTCCATGTCAGGCTGGTAACCCGCATCGCAGAGCTGCCGGTGGTGTAGGCCAGCCGGTCGTAAAGCTGCTGCAAGTTGGTGATGTATTCTTCGGTGACGCCTTCGGTCCGACGCGACAGAATATCGCCGATCGTGTAGGTCGCCTTCAACGCCATGTTGCGGTTCTTGAAGCCGTCAAAGAACACGAAGCTCCCGACAAACCAAGCCAGCAGCAAGGGCAGGATCATAACGGCCTCGACCGTCGCGGAGGCCTGCGTGTCACGAACAAAGCGCGCAAAGGGGGCTACAGCCCGAGAAATTAAACGCTTCATGATCCGCTCCCGACCCAGTTGTTGGGTTCAACCGCAAAGGCAGACATTGCGATCATGTTCAAGCGATCAGGCGTCGAGTTCCGTGTCAGGAACGCACCCAGACCCGCCACTTCGAAGAACGGCTTTATCGACATACAGGCACGCACGAAAACCACTTCGTTACTTTTCGTCGGACTGTCGAATTGCGTCACCGGGATCACGTCATTTCCGTAGTCGCGGCACTGCGCGCCTTCGGCAGGGAACGTCCAGCTGGCACCGGATACATCGGACAGACGCACCAGCTCGATCGTCAAGTCATCCATGCAGTGGTTGGCCAGGATCACCGTTTGCGAACACAACAACTGCTTCACCTGATCTTTGGTAAAGGCCCGGTTCTCGGACAGACGCATTTCGCGAACTGAAACGTCCAAAGCGCGGTCAAACATCATGTAGCGTGTCATGAGCAACCCGAGTTCAAAGACAACCATGAACAGCAGGAAGAATGCGGGGAACAGGATCGCGAACTCGATCGTAGCGTTGCCGTCCTCGCGCCCCAAAAGTCGACGCCATGTCCGGACGAGCCGGGAAGGCTTTCTATAGGTCATTGGATGAGCCTCAACTGGTTAATTGTACGCGCGATGGCACCAAACGCGTCACTGATTTCAACACCTTCCACAGCGAAGAAGTGGCTGTCGGAGGTTGCGCAATTGTTCATCACACCTTTGGAATAAGGGTTGTCGTTGATTTCGAAACCGATGGTGAAGATCACGATCCCGGCGTTACGCGATGCCTGACAGACAGCGGCCAGCCGGTCATCTGCGATACCCGAATAATACTTCTTGTAGTAATAGTCGCCACGGCTGTTCCGGTAGACGTAGTTATACAGGTAGTACCACAAGGTGTACTTGGCCCAGTGCTTATACTCGGACGTCGAGTTGTAGGCCCAGTCGCGGATACGATACTGGTCAACATTCATCCCGTCGGTCATCAGCACGATAACCTTAACGGTTTCAGACGCTGGCCCCGTATCGTTCGCATCGGTCATATAGTCCGCCGGACGGCCTTCGAACACCGGATCCACGTCACCCGCCGCGATCATCGAGCTTACGATTGGACGCATGCTCGGGTCGAGCAGGGCAGCGCCCCACTTCATCGCGTAGTGGATACCTGTCGCCGTGCGTGGACGGTAGGAGTCGATGACATTCTTCAACGACGCGTTGTTGTTCTGGAAGGCCTTGATCTCCTCGGTTTCTTTATCCGAGCACCAAGGGTCCTGAATTTTGTAATTATAGCTGGAGCCGTAGTAACTGCTTGAATACTCATAGTGCTGCGCCTGCTCGTACTGCTTGGTAAAGCTGAGAGCGACCGAGTTGAAGTCACTTGCATCAAACTCTACACAGTAGGAATAATCGTGCTTCTGGTCGACGTTGAGCGCATTGAACAAAGTCTCGCCCGCATTGGTCTGACCTGTGTAAGGAATGACCGAAATCGACACCAGATCTTTGGTATCCGGCGTGATCAGCGTATCAACGAACTCATCCGCCGCGCGCTGCATGTTTTCGATCTTGTCGTTGTCATCCATCGAGCCCGAAATATCGAGCACCAGTGAAATCTCGACATTGTTGATCCGCTCCTCGGCGGCACCACCGGCGGGTGCGTCGATGCTTTCAATGCCCACCATGTTGAGGAACATGCTGTTAACTGTACTGGTGGCATTTGCTGTAACCGTCCGGTAGTTCAGCCCTTCCTGAACGTCCACATCCAGATTGTAGTTGTTCAACCCGGATTTCGCGAAATAATCTTCGACCACTTCCTGCGGGTCGTTGGTTTGGTCCAAATCGGCCGCTGCAAGAACTGCGCGGTCCAATGTAGCTTGCAGACGTGTCCGCATGTTTTCATGGCGCATGAAGTCGATGGCCATACCCGTGGCGATCAACGTCATCATGAAAATGGTCAATCCGAAAATGATCATCGTGCCATTTTCTTCCCGCGCAAATCCGCGTGTCCGGCCCGCAAGCCGCTGCTTTATCTGGTCGAGCAGCCCAGTTTTCTGGCCTGCACACACAGAGGCGTTTTCACTCTCTTTACGCATGTCACTCATGACTGCCCTTCCTTGGTGCCAGCACGCACCGATGTCCCCGGACGCAATTCGTCCATGGGCCAATAAGCCTGATCACTGTGGCTACAATTTGACGAAATCAGGCATAAATGCGGCGGTTAACAGGTATTTTCAGCAACTTTTCAGTGGTTTAGCGGTCATTGTTCCCGCCACCGCATCAATGAGCAGACTTATCCACGGAATCAGTCCGACTCCCCATTTTAGTTTTATTAACCACTTACTTTACGAAAGAAGCCCTACTAGGCTGAGTTCTAATGTCGCACAAAATTTAAGCGATTTATTAACACCTGCCGTGACAGGAGAGACGCCATGAGCACACCTAACGAACCCTCCTTCCGTGAATCCGTCGAATTGATGTTCAACCGGGCCGTGGCCCTGATGGACCTGAAACCGGGGTTGGAAAACAAAATCAGAGTCTGCAACGCCACCTACACCGTTCGTTTCGGTGTGCGGCTGCGCGGACATATCCATACCTTCACCGGTTACCGCGCAGTCCATTCCGAACATATGGAACCGGTCAAAGGCGGCATCCGCTTCGCCCCCAACGTCCATCAGGACGAAGTGGAAGCACTCGCGGCACTGATGACGTTTAAATGCGCCTTGGTGGAAACCCCTTTCGGCGGCTCCAAAGGGGGGCTGTGTATCGACCCGCGCGAATGGGACGAGCATGAGCTGGAACAGATCACCCGCCGCTTCGCCTATGAATTGGCAAAGCGCGACCTGATCCACCCCAGTCAAAACGTGCCCGCCCCCGACATGGGCACCGGCGAGCGCGAGATGGCGTGGATCGCCGACCAATACGCGCGGATGAACACGACAGACATCAACGCCCGCGCCTGTGTGACGGGCAAACCGCTGAATGCCGGTGGTATCGCGGGGCGTGTCGAAGCGACGGGCCGAGGAGTGCAATACGCGCTGCAAGAGTTCTTCCGCTATCCCGAGGATATCGCCATCGCGGGTCTTGACGGAACCCTTGAGGGCAAGAAGATCATCGTTCAGGGTCTCGGGAATGTGGGCTACCACGCCGCGAAATTCCTGTCCGAGGAAGACGGCTCTTTGATTGTCGGCATTATCGAGCGCGATGGCGCGCTGACCAATGAAAAAGGCCTCAACGTCGAAGCCGTGCGCGCGTGGATCGCGGAGCATGGCGGCGTGAAAGGATGCCCGGAAGGCACTTACGTCGAGGATGGGGCCAGCATTCTGGAAGCGCCGTGCGACATCATGATCCCGGCGGCCCTTGAGGGCGTGATCAACCTGTCTAATGCCGAGCGTGTGCAAGCACCGCTGATCATCGAGGCCGCGAACGGCCCGATTACAGCCGGTGCCGACGAAGTTTTGCGCAAGAAAGGCTGCGTGATTATCCCTGACCTGTATGCCAACGCGGGCGGTGTGACGGTGTCCTATTTCGAATGGGTCAAGAACCTGAGCCACATCCGTTTTGGCCGGATGGGCAAACGTCAGGAAGAGGCGCAACACCTGCTATTGATCAACGAGCTGGAGCGCTTGTCTGCGGATAAGGAACTTGGCTGGGAATTGAGCCCCGACTTCAAGGCGCGCTTCCTGCGTGGCGCGGGCGAGATCGAGCTGGTTCGCTCCGGTCTCGATGACACCATGCGCACGGCCTATCAGGCGATGCGTGCCGTATGGCACGGGCGTGATGATGTCGAGGATCTGCGGATTGCGGCTTACCTTGTCGCCATCGACCGTATCGCCAGCAGCTACCGCGCAAAAGGTCTGTAAACGCAATCGGCAGGGGGCTTTGGCGCCCTGCCCGCCGACGCTCTACCTGATGCCGTCGAGATCGACGATGCCGTCGCGGGTCGCAATCATTGCAGCCAAGGTATCGGCCATCAGCTTGCCCTCTGCGCCAGAGGTCAGACCGCCGACACCGACCCGTTTCCCGAACCGCCACCACAAACCCGGAGCCCATTGGCGCGGATAAGGCGTTTTCAAAGTGACCAGAAAACCGTTCGACGGCTTGAAGGCAAAAAAGCTGCGGTCCACCTTCACCACATCATCCATGCGGAAAATCACGCGCCCGTCGGACAGGCGCAGTTCTTCCTCCGTTAGCTCGATCATATGGCCGGTGACATCCCACATTTTGTAGCCGCCATAGATCGAGACGACCCCGATCAACACCAGCAAAAAGACCAGATGGAGCCCTTCGGGTGGCTGCGTAATGACAAGATAAAACAGCAGCGCTCCAAGCCCGTACAATACGGCGGTGCCAAACATGCGACGCGGCGCGGACGGAACCAGCCCTGCAATCACCTCGGATCGTGTGTTGGTATCGGCATCTGACATCGCGTTCACTTCCTGTTATCTCCGTCCCGCTTAGCGTGAGGCATCGCCAGACGCCAGCCTTCACCCGCGATGCGGCACAACCTCGTAGCCCGTCTCCTCCGGCTCGTCATCAACCATTTCCGCTGGAAAGCCCGGCGCGGTGATGTCGAGGCCCGTCGCGTCTTCAAGCCGTTTGATGATGTTCGGGGACAACTCCCGCGCGCCATACCGTGCGATCCCGTCCTTGAATATCTGGATCATCAGCGGGTTCATCTCCAGCGGCACTCCGGCGCGGTCGGCGACATCCTGAAACAGCCCGATATCCTTCAAAACAAGGTCCATTGTGAAGGAAATGTCTCTCGAGCCGTTCAGGATGACCTGACTTTCCGTCTCGTGCACGAAGGATGTGCCGGACGAAATCTTCATCGCCTCATAGGCCACGTTAAGGTCCATCCCCGCGCCCTTGGCCACGGTCAGGGCCTCGGCGCAGGTGATCAGATTGGCGGTCGCAAGGTAGTTGGTCAGCACCTTCAGGACAGACGCCGACCCCAGATCGCCCGTGTGCAAGACACGGCGCCCCATGGTGGTGAGCAGGGGGAGAATACGCTCGAACGTAGCGCGGTCGCAGCCGGCGAAAATCGAAATGTTGCCGGTATCCGCGCGGTGACATCCGCCCGAGACGGGGCAATCGACCGCCGCTGCCCCCGTGGCCAAGATCTTCGCGCCCAGCCTTTTCACCTCCGCCTCGTCGGTCGTGGACATTTCAAGCCATATCTTGCCCGGACCTGCGGCCTCCAGCAGCCCATCCTTTCCCTCCACCACAGCGGCGGAAATGGTGGGGTGCGGCAGGCAGGTGATGACGATGTCGCAGACTTCCATCAAAGCGCGCGGGCTCTCCGCGGATTTCGCCCCCTTGGCGACCGCAGCGGCGACAAGCCCGTCATCCAGATCGCGCACGGTGACATCATGTCCGTTGCGGATAAGGGAGCCGGAAAGCTTACCCCCGACATTTCCCAGCCCGATAAATCCAATTCGCACGATATTTCTCCCTACAATTTTTGGAAAAGTGGAAGTTCGCCCGCGCCCCGTCTGTCCCAAAGCCGACATTGTGCGCCCGCGAACGGACCCTGCGCGGTGGCGTGAGATTGTCGCAACGCCCCGCACACCCTACCTTCCAACGCAAAGGAGGCACATCATGTCTATCAGACCAGTCACATCTACATCTGCCGCTGTTCCAACCTTGGAGGGCGCAGGTGTCAAACTTCACCGCGCATTCGGGTTCCAGGATCCGACGATGCTGGACCCGTTCCTGCTGTTCGATGACTTTCGCAACGAGCGCCCCGAGGATTTTGTCAAAGGCTTCCCGTGGCATCCGCATCGAGGCATCGAGACGATCACCTATGTGCTGAACGGCACGGTGGATCATGGTGACAGCCTTGGAAACGAGGGCACTTTGGGCGCGGGCGATGTGCAATGGATGACGGCGGGGTCCGGCATCCTGCATCAGGAAATGCCCAAAGGGAACGCGCAGGGGCAGATGCACGGCTTCCAGCTTTGGGCCAACCTGCCGGGGTCGCTGAAGATGACCGCGCCGCGTTACCAAGACGTTGAAGGCAAAGACATTCCCGAGGTCATCGACGATGACGACACCCGCGTGAAGGTGATCATCGGCGAATTCTGGGGGAAACGAGGTCCCGTGGACGGTATCGCGGCGGACCCGCAATATCTGGACGTTTTCGTTCCGGCGGGTGTGCGCAAGGTGTTCAAGGTCGACACCTATCGCCGCGCCTTTGCCTATGTCTTTGACGGCTCGGGGTCGTTTCGCGACGCCTCCACCCCGCAAGGTGTGCTGTTGGAGAAAGAGGTCATGGGCGAGGAGGTCAACATTCGTGATATGTCAGGCGACAGAACGCTTGTTCAGTTTGGCACCGGTGACGAGGTCACGGTTCAGGCGGGTGACAAAGGTATTCGCTTCCTGCTGATCTCCGGCGCGCCATTGGAGGAGCCGGTGGCATGGCACGGCCCGATCGTGATGAACACGCAAGACGAGCTACTTCAGGCAATGCGTGACCTGCGCAACAACACGTTTATCAAGCCCGCGCATTAGATGTAGCCACGCCAGCGCAGCACCGCGATTGCGACGCCCGCGATCAGGATGATCTGCACGATGAAGCTGGCCGCAAACCCGAAGAGGGCCTTGGTTTTCAAGGCCTTCTCGTCGATGCTTTCCAAGTACATCAGGCATATTTCATAGCTTTCGCTCACCTGCTGCGGATCAAGGCGTAGCAACATCTTGGGCTCTTTCGCCATCCGCTCGGCATTCACCAAATCCTTGGCTGCACGCCTGACGCGGCCAGGCAAGGCGCGCCCAGCACGCCGCACCCGCGCCTCAAGCGACGCGCCGCGCATCCCGAGCTTCTCGTGCAACAGCGCCGAAATCCGCGCTACCAATTGATCAACGACTACCTTTTCCATATCTCCTCTTAGCCCACTTCCACGGGCGGCGGGAAGCTGCTAGTGCTTTGTTTATGCTTAATTACACCACATATGGCGCAACGGGCGCTGCGCGGCCCCTGCTGATTGCCCACGGATTGTTCGGCTCTGGCCGCAATTGGGGGGTGATCGCCAAGCGCCTTTCGGACCGGGGAGAAGTGAACGCCGTCGACATGCGCAACCATGCACATAGCTTTTGGGACGGCAGCCACAGCTATGAGGCGCTTGCCGACGATCTGGCGCAGGTCGTTGAAAAGACGGGCGCTCCGGCGGATGTGTTGGGCCATTCCATGGGCGGCAAGGCGGCGATGGTGCTGGCGGTGACGCGACCGGAGCTGGTGAATAAACTGGTCGTCGCGGATATTGCGCCGGTGGCTTACACGCATACGCAGATGGTCCCGATCGAGGCGATGCGAAAGGTGGATTTTTCGACCGTGGAGCGGCGGGCGGATGTTCTGGAGCAGATGACGCAACTGGAGGACGGCTTGCCGGAATTCCTCGCGCAATCGGTTGATGTTGCAGGGAAAAAGTGGCGGCTGAACCTTGACGTGCTGACGGACGAGATGGGCAAGATCATCGGCTTCCCCGACGTAGAAGGCAGCTTCGGCGGTGATGCGCTGTTCTTGTCCGGTGGCGACTCGGATTATGTCACGCGGGACCACCGCACGACGATCAAGCCGCTGTTCCCGAACGCCAAATTCGCCAAGATACCCGGCGCGGGGCATTGGCTTCACGCGCAAAAACCCCGCGAGTTCGAGGCGAATGTCAGGGCGTTTCTGGACCGGACCTAGACGATCTTCGAGGTGATCTGCTTGGTGATCCACCACGTGACAGGGATCGAGACCACGAACCCCACGGCGGAGACGACGACGATCGGCACCAAGGTGTCGTAGCCCATTGTCAGCGCCGCGATGATCAAGGTGCCTGCGACACTGGTCGCGATCATGGAATACAGAATGGCTGCGAGGCGGAACATGGGCGGAACTCCTTGGTCGTGGTTTACGCGGGTGTCTATAGCGCGCGGCGGTGCGCAAAACTTTGATCTGGGTCATGTGGCGGGCTCGGGTTGGAAACCCGCCCTATGCTTACCCGATTGACCTTGCTAGATTACGCCAAAATCGAAGCAGAAAGGATCACCCAGATGATCACCCGATTGAGTTTGATAGGCCTTGCCGTGGTATTCGTGCTCGCAGGCTGCGAGACGGTTGAAGGCATCGGCCAAGACGTCAGCGGAGCGGCGCGGGCGGTGAAGCGGGCGTTGTGATTGAGGGGTG
This sequence comes from Litoreibacter halocynthiae, assembly GCF_004365635.1. Lineage (GTDB taxonomy): Bacteria > Pseudomonadota > Alphaproteobacteria > Rhodobacterales > Rhodobacteraceae > Litoreibacter > Litoreibacter halocynthiae. The sequence continues at coordinate 340,965 of NZ_SOBH01000002.1, forward strand.
GTAATCTAGCGTTTTCCGCCAATCCACCAGACTGCTATCCTTAGATACGGCACCTTTACTGAAGCCCAGTCGATGTAGTTCCTCTGGAACTACATCGACTGGGCTTCATACGTCAAGAGATTTTCCAGTGATTTTGCCCTATCGACGATCTGAAACAATTCGTCAACGCGGCTCCTTATCTGCCTTAAGGCAGATAAGGAGCCGCGTTGATCTTGTCAATCTATAATTTTTAATTGCCTCTTAACGTTTCTGAGCCTATGTGGGAGATAGGCCTAGCCTACGAGGTCATCGTTATGATGGCTGAAAGAACCCAGCTTACGAGCTGGGTTTTTTATTTGTCGAAGCAATAGTACTTAATACCAAGGCTGTTTTTTTCGGCTTCTGAGATCATGTTATCAACTAGCTTCTCATCTTCGCTTAGCCTTTTGTAAGGTCGGCATTCTGAATTGTAGCCTCCCATGCATAATGGCCATAAATAAAGATCAGCGAGTTGCATCAACGGAGATGACTTCGCTTTCGTTCTGAATTCGTATAGCGAGTGCGCTAGATCAACTGTAGATGATGGTGCGTATTTTTTGGATGTTTCTTTAGCAAAGGGCATCCCTTGCTCCCGCATTTCGATGAAGTATTCCTTTATCAACCTGTCTGTCTTTTTGTCAGCCCGTTCGATGTAAACTCTCAGCTTTGCATCGTTAGTCGATGCTATCTTCGCAGCGCGTTCAACGCATATGTTGAAAGCGGACTTACACAACAACCAGCGCTTATCTTCATCGTACTTTTTCAAGTACCTTGCGTTGTAGCCAGGCCTATCAATAACGCACGCCATACCGTGAACCGGAATGTCACGCATCAAACAGTACAGCTCCTCATAGAAGCGCGACTGTTCTCTCGTCTCGAGTGTTCTAATGAACGCAAAATTACTTGCCCGCGCCCTTATCTCAGAAGAATGCAGCGGAACCTCAAGTGACCACTTTTCGCAAAACACTCTATAGTTTTGACGAATAATTTTCTCTTTATCCTCGTCAAATAGGATACCTCCGAGAGCAAACCAATCATAACCGTGCTCAGCTTGTCGTCCCACCTTACGTGTGGGGTGCCGAGCACCTGAATCGTCCAAACATAAAATGTAAGTTTTGGGCAAACTTGTTCTCAATTATCCATTTTCAGCGCCGAAATGAACGCTTCCTGAGGGATATCAACTTTCCCGAACTGGCGCATCCGTTTTTTACCGGCCTTCTGCTTTTCCAGCAGCTTCTTCTTGCGCGACGCGTCGCCGCCGTAGCATTTGGCGGTCACGTCCTTGCGCATGGCGGCCAGCGTTTCGCGGGCGATGATGCGGCCCCCGATGGCGGCCTGGATCGGGATTTTGAACATGTGGCGCGGGATCAGGTCTTTCAGCTTCTCGACCATGGCGCGGCCACGGGCCTCGGCGCGGTCGTGGTGGACCATGATGGACAACGCGTCGACCGGCTCGTCATTTACCAAGATCTGCATCTTGACCAAGCGGTCCTCACGGTAGCCGGTCATCTGGTAATCGAAGCTGGCGTAACCCTTTGTTACCGATTTCAGGCGATCGTAGAAGTCGAACACAACTTCATTGAGCGGGAGGTCATAGACAACCATCGCGCGGCTGCCGGCATAGGTCAGGTCCAACTGGATGCCGCGACGGTCCTGGCACAGCTTCAGCACGTCGCCCAAGTATTCGTCAGGGACGAGGATCGTCGCCTTGATGCGCGGCTCCTCCAAGTGATCCACATGGGTCAGGTCGGGCATATCGGCGGGGTTATGCAGGTCGATCTTCTCGCCGTCGCGCATGTAGACGTGGTAAATCACCGAAGGCGCGGTGGTGATGAGGTCGATGTCATACTCGCGCTCGATCCGGTCGCGGATGACCTCGAGGTGCAGCAGGCCAAGGAAGCCGCAGCGGAAGCCGAAGCCGAGCGCGGCGGAGGTTTCCATTTCATAGGAGAACGACGCGTCGTTCAGGGCCAGCTTTTCGATGGCGTCGCGCAGGTCCTCGAACTCGGAGCTATCCACGGGGAACAGGCCACAGAACACCACGGGTTGCGACGGCTTGAAACCGGGAAGTGCGTTTTCGGTGCCCTTCTTCTCATGGGTGATGGTGTCGCCCACGCGTGTGTCGCGCACCTGCTTGATGGAGGCGGTGAGGAAGCCGATTTCGCCGGGGCCAAGCTCGGGGATTTCGGTGAGGGCGGGTTTGAACACGCCGATACGGTCCACATGGTGGGTGGAGCCGTTGGAGAGCATCTTGATCCGCTCGCCCTTTTTCAGCACGCCGTCAATAATGCGGACAAGGACTATGACGCCGAGATAGCTGTCATACCATGAGTCCACCAGCATCGCTTTCAGCGGCGCGTCGCGGTTGCCTTTGGGGGCGGGCAGACGGTGAACGATGGCTTCCAGCGTCTCGTGGATGCCCTGCCCCGTCTTGGCGGAAACCTGAATGGCGCCGGAGGCGTCGATGCCGATGACATCCTCGATCTGTTCGGCCACGCGGTCACAGTCGGAGGCAGGCAGGTCAATCTTGTTGAGGACCGGCACGATTTCGTGGTCCGCGTCGATGGCGTGGTAGACATTGGCCAGCGTCTGGGCCTCGACCCCTTGGGACGAGTCGACGACCAGCAGCGAGCCTTCGACGGCGCGCATGGAACGGGACACCTCGTAGGCGAAATCCACGTGACCCGGTGTGTCGATGAGGTTGAGGACGTAGGCCTCCCCGTCATCGGCCACATAGTCGATCCGCACGGTCTGGGCCTTGATGGTGATGCCGCGCTCGCGTTCGATATCCATGCTGTCGAGCATCTGCTCTTTCATGTCGCGCGCAGCGACCGTGTTCGTCTCTTGGATGAGGCGATCAGCGAGGGTCGATTTACCGTGGTCGATATGCGCCACGATGGAGAAATTGCGGATTTTTGAAAGCTCGGTCATGGAGGAGGATATGATTTGCTTTGAGGGGTTGGTCAAGGTGCCTGTTGCACAAGGCACGCTTTCGACGGCCCTGTTTTGACTGATGTTTGACGGGGTTTGACAGTGCCCGCGAGACGGATGTCCCTTCCAGTCCGGAATTGCCCAAAATAGCACCCGACCGGCACCGTGTCAGAGGGGAGCAATCCGGCCTATTTGGTCATTTAGACCCAGCCCTGAGCGCCAAACCGGAAAGGCACATATCAGGCAGAATCACTCCCCCTTCAAATCATGGCAACAATGTGGCGGTGGTTGCCGTGACGGAAACAATGAGGCCTCCCCTAGCGGTTTAGCTCACGTATCACACCAGATATAGCCCGTAACATACTGAAAAGTGGCGAAAACTTGACGACATAAAGGCATTAATGGACAGTTAACGCCTCTGTTCTGCTGCCCTTCCATAAGGATGTTTTCAATGTTCCGAATTGCCCTTGCGAGCCTCTGCCTCGTGACTGCTGCCCCTGCGTTCGCCGGTGACCAGTCGCTTTATCCGCATGTTCACACCAACACGCCGATCGTCGGTAGCTACACCAACCCGATCAACTACCGCCCCCACAACGCCGCTGGCGACAACAGAGGGCGCGGGTTCGTGGAAGCCGAAATCGTGCGGTCGGGGGGCTATTCCGAAAGCAACACCAAGTATCTGGCCTCGACCCGGTCGGGTGCCGGCTCCATTCTGGCGGATGGTCCCGTGACCGAGGTTTTCGTCGAGAACCTGCCAGCGCTGAACGGCACCTACGCGCCACGTCGTGTTTTGCTGGGGTCGAACCTGCCCAGCAACTAAGCGATCAGGTCTTACAAAATGTGAACGCCGTGGTGATTGAATTTGCCACGGCGTTCGTCATATAGTCCCCGAAACAAACGAGCGCGAGACACATCGCGCCATAGGTCATGGAGCGGGACTATGGGTTTCAAACTAGCAACACTTGCCATCGTGATGGGACTGACATCAGGAGCAGCACTCGCGGGTCCGATTGAACGCGCCTGCCTGAAAGCGGACCGCAAAGCCGCGTCACGCCCCTTGTGCAACTGCGTGCAGCAGGTGGCGGACCTGACGCTGGACAACAGCGATCAACGCCTTGCCGCCAGCTTCTTTGCCGATCCGCACCGCGCGCAGGTGATCCGCCAGTCGGACAACAACAGCCACGAGAAGTTCTGGAAGCGCTACAAACAGTTTGGCGCGAACGCCGAAAGTTACTGCCGCGCCGCCAGAAGCTGAGACACCAGCGCATCCGCGCAGGTCTCCAGCATCGCGATGACCGGCTCGAACTTGCCTGTGTAATAAGGGTCAGGCACCTCGACGGATACTTGTTTTGGCGCGAAGGATGACATCAAAACAACCGGAACCGTGGACCCTGACGGCCGCAGCGCTTCGATATCCTGACGATTGGTCTCGTCCATTGCGACGATCAAATCGAAGGCGTCAAAATCACCAACCCCGATCTGTCGCGATATCTGGTTTTCGATGTTGTATCCCTTGAGCCGCGCCGCCACCACAGCCCGCGCATCGGCAGGATCGCCGACATGCCAACCGCCGGTCCCGGCGCTATCAAGTTCAAGTTCAATCCCGGCGTCTTGCGCCTTCGACCTTACAATGCCCTCCGCCAACGGCGAACGACATATGTTGCCCAAACAGGCAAACAATATTCTTCTCGTCACTACAATAGCTCCCCAGCTAAGCTTCTGTAGTGCGTCAATTGTCAATTTGGATCAAGTACTAAGGATGAATTAATCCAAACAAGCGGAAAGAGGCAGCCCTTTGGACGGGGCTGCCTCCGGAATTTAGCTGTCGCTGGCGTTACCGTGACCCGCACCGTGTCCAGCGCCATTGCCCTTCTTGCCATGTTTCATCATGCCATGGCCTTTCATCGGCTTACGCTCCAGATCGACCGGCACCATCACTTCCATGTCGCCAGCCTTTTCGAAGGTCAGCGTCACGGAAACCATGGCACCCTGCTCCAACGAGCCGTTCAGGCCCATCATCATCACGTGTTTGCCGCCACGTTCCATCTCGATCATCTCGCCCGCCGCAACGGGGAAGCCTTCCTCGACATGGACCATCTTCATAATCCCGTCGCTTTCTAAGTGGGTGTGCAGCTCCACGCGTTTGGCCGCAGGGGACGCAGCACCGATGAGCCGGTCATCGCTGTCGCTCATATTCATCAGCGTGATGAAAGCCGCGCCGGTCTTGGCGTTGGCACTGGCGCTACGTGCATAGGAATCGGTGACCTTGAAGGCCATGTCACCCGCGAAGGCGGCGGTGGAGAGAGTGGCGGCAAGCATGGCCGCAGAGATAAGTTTCAAAGACATGGAATATGCCCTTTCGTCTGAATGAGTGTTTGTAGATTTGAGAGTTTTAGGCCAGATCACCCAACAGGCGGGGCGCGGGCTTTCAGCGCGTCCTTGTCCATCCGGACATAGGATTGGCTGGCCTCGGCCAGCACCAGATCAATCTTTTGCGCAGACCCGAGCAGCACCAAAAGCGGCGTCGGCCCTTCGGCCAGCACAACCATTGTGCAATCGGGGCAAACCGGCGCGGGGTCAACCTGCTCGCCATTGGCATCAAGCAGGATCGTTTGCAGGCCGGAGCCGTTGCAGATCACCACCGCCTGCGCGCCTGCATCGCGATCACGCATCACGGCCATGGCACCGGTGGTGGCAACCATGGTGAGCACAAGAAATGCTGCAAAGAGACGGCGAACGAAGATCATAAGGCTTTCAATACGATGCGTGAGCGACAGAGCCAATATGCCAAATCGCCCCTCACGCAACGTTGTCCCAGATCAAACGAAATCGGCCCCGCCCGTAGGGGCGAGGCCGCTTCGAAAGCGATGTGCGTTGGCCTTAAGCTTCTGCTTGGGCTTTCGCGATATCTTTTTTGACTTTGAGCGCCTTGGAGGACAGCTCGGCGTCTTTGGCTTTTGCCATGAACGCGTCGAGGCCACCACGGTGGTCAACTGTGCGCAGGGCAGCAGCAGAAATGCGGAACTTGAAGCCGCGACCAAGAGTCTCGGACATCAGGGTGACGTCGTTCAGGTTCGGCAGAAAGCGACGCTTGGTCCGGTTTTTAGCATGGCTGACATTGTTGCCAGTCATCGGGCCTTTGGCGGTGAGATCACATACGCGCGACATGTGCGTTTCCTTCCGGGTCTTAAACAGATGAAGGCACCGCCCTTGCGATGCCCTGAATTCGGTCTGCGTGGAATAGGCGGAGATTCTTAGGGGGTCAAGTGGAGAATAGGTGTTTTGACGCGGGAAACACCCTGTTTCTGACGGTTACGCAGCCAGAACTGCGACTCATCCACCATAAAGCTGCATTTAAGGGTCACAACACCCGTCTAAGACAGGCTGTCGAGCATTTTGGCAGCCGCACGATCAGGGGACAACGCGCCGTCAGCGACCTCTTGCGCAAGGGTTTTCATCGCCGCCGCTGCGGCCTTGTCAGAACTGATCCGCGCCAAAAGCCCAGCGCGCACGGCCTCCTCGAACCAATGCACCCCTTGGGCCTTGCGGCGGGCATCCCAATGACCATGCTCTTTGCGCCAGTCGCTAAGCGCTCGCATGTCCTGCCATGCTTCCTCCAGCCCCAAACCCGTCAGCGCCGATACAATCCGCGCCTTGGGGAACCCGTCAGGGTCTTGCGCGCGCTTACGCAGCAAGCGCAACGCACCGGTATAGTCGGCCTGCGTGCGCACCGCGGCGGACTTCAGGTCGCCATCGGCCTTGTTCACCAGGATCAGGTCGGCGATTTCCATGATGCCACGTTTGACGCCCTGCAACTCGTCCCCGCCAGCGGGGGCCAGCAACAGGATAAACAGGTCGGACATCTCCGCCACCATTGTCTCGGACTGGCCGACACCCACCGTTTCGATCAACACCACATCGAAGCCCGCGGCCTCGCACAAGGTCACCGCCTCACGGGTGCGCCGCGCCACGCCACCCAGATGGGACTGCGACGGCGAGGGCCGGATAAAGGCATTCGGGTCGCGCGACAGCAGATCCATGCGGGTCTTATCACCAAGAATTGATCCGCCCGAACGTGTTGAACTGGGGTCCACGGCCAGCACCGCCACCCGAAGCCCCTGCCCCGTCAGATGCAGCCCGAACCCTTCGATGAAGGTCGATTTCCCGACACCCGGCGTGCCGGACAATCCGATGCGCAAGGCTTGCGGCGCATCAACGCGCAAGGTGTCAATTAAGGCCAAAGCCTCCGCCCGGTGGTCGGCGCGTCCACTTTCCACAAGGGTGATTGCACGGGCCAAGGCCCGTCTGTCGCCGCCCCGTATCTTTGCCGCCATGTCTTCAATATGTTTCAAGGATGGGCGATCTTTCGCTTGTTTTCCCCGCAACTTGGGGTGTTATCCGGTGGTTTGAGGACCAATATGCCCCGAGAGGCATAAGTGATGCAACGAGGCTAAAATATGAAGCAGTTTTTTAAAATCTTGGGCGTTTGCGCCCTCCCCCTGGCAATGACCGCGCCCCAAATGGCTGCGGCTGACGGAACGACGGATGCCGTGTTCTCCGTCGCCATTCGCGGGATCACCGCAGGCACCCTGACGGTCAAAGGCTCCGAGAACGGCGGCGCGTATAATGCCTCTGGCGTCTTGCAAAGCGGCGGGCTCGTCGGGTTGGTGGCCAAGGTGAAATACACCGCCAGTTCCAGCGGACGGGTCAGTGGCAGCAATTTCAGCCCCTCCCGCTATGACGAGAAGGCCGATACCGGAAAGCGCAAATCCTCTGCCTCAATGACCTACAAGGGCGGTGTTCCTTCCGTGTCGGATTATGTGGCGGGGCCGAACGTGGTTAAACCGTCGACCCAGAAAGGCACCGTGGACCCGATGACCGCGCTCTACGCGGCATTTCGTGACGTGAACAAGGACGAAGTCTGCAAGCTGAACGTGAAGATGTACGACGGCAAGCGGCGCTCGCAGGTGAAGCTGGCCACCCCGCGCGCCGAAGGGGATATGATCAAATGCGACGGCGAGTACCGCCGATTGGCCGGATTCTCGCCCGAAGACATGGCGGAAAAGGCACGCTTTCCGTTCAATTTGTTCTACGCCAAGACCGCCGATGGCCGCTACCGCGTGGAAAAGGTTGTGACCCACACGCTCTACGGCAACGCGGTGATGAAGCGGAAATAGACCTTCGCGCCAAGGCGCTGTATGCGGAGACATGAGCCTTCCGATTGAAGATGTAGTAGACGCCCTTGTCGGTCACATGACCGGCGGGGGCGTTTGCGTTTTGCAGGCCCCGCCGGGTGCGGGCAAAACCACGCGCGTGCCGTTGGCGCTGCTGGAGGCGGGTGCCTTTGACGGGCGGCTGATCATGCTAGAGCCACGCAGGCTGGCGACACGGGCGGCGGCGGAACGGATGGCGCAGAGTTTGGGCGAACCTGTGGGCCAAACCGTCGGCTACCGCATGCGCGGCGAGGCCAAGGTGTCGAAAACCACGCGGATCGAAGTGGTGACCGAAGGCATCCTGACGCGCATGATCCAGAGCGACCCTGAACTGACGGGCGTGGGCTGCGTGGTATTCGACGAATTCCACGAACGCTCGCTGAACGGCGATCTGGGGCTGGCTTTGACGTGGGAGGCGCGGGGCGCGTTGCGGCCCGATCTGAAGGTATTGGTCATGTCGGCGACGTTGGACGCGGAGCCGGTGGCCGAGTTGCTGGGCAATGCCCCCGTGGTCACCTCCGACGGGCGTGCGCATCCGGTGGAAACGCGCTGGCTGGAGCGACCGCTGCATAAGGATACGCGGTTCGAAACCGCAGCGGCCGATCTGGTGAACCGCGCGGTGAGCGAAACCAAGGGCGGCGTCTTGGTGTTCCTGCCCGGCGAAGGCGAAATCCGGCGGGTGATGGGAATGCTCAATGTACCGAAAGGCGCTGTAATGCGCCCGCTGTTCGGCGCGTTGCCGTTCAAAGAGCAACGCGCGGCGATTGCACCGGAAGCGGGCGTGCGCAAGATCGTGCTGGCAACTTCGATTGCCGAAACCTCTTTGACCATCGAAGACGTCTGCGTTGTGGTGGACGCAGGCCGTGCGCGGCGGGCGCGGTTCGACCCCGGCTCGGGAATGTCGCGGCTGGTCACCGAGAAAGTCTCGCGGGCCGAGGCCACCCAGCGCCAAGGCCGCGCGGGGCGGGTTCAGGCCGGTATATGCTACCGGATGTGGACAAAGGCCGAAGAAGGCGCGTTGCCCGCGTTTCCCCCTGCCGAGATCGAGGCGGCAGACCTGACCGGCCTGACGCTGGAGCTGGCGAATTGGGGCGCAGCCCCCGCCGATCTGGCGTTCCTGACGCCCCCGCCCGAAGGTGCATTTGCCGAGGCGAAGGCCCTGTTGCAGATGTTGGGCGCGTTGGACGGGGACCGGATCACCGACCACGGGCGGGCCTTGGCCGCGATGCCGTTGCATCCGCGCTTGGGGCATATGCTGGCGATGTCCGGCGAACGCGGCCCTGCGCTGGCGGCTTTGCTGGCAGAACGCGACCCGCTGGGTCGCAACGCAGGAACAGACATTGCAGCACGGATGAAACTGCTGGCCGGTGCCGTACCCCCCCACGCCAATCGCGGCGTCATCGAGCGGGTGCGCGCGGAGGCCAAACGCCTCAAGCGCTTCGCAGGCAGCACCGAGCGCAGCTTGGGCGAGATGGCCGCCCTCGCCTATCCCGACCGCATCGGATTGCGGCGTCCAGGCAAGGACGCCCGATATGTGTTGTCGGGCGGCAAAGGTGCTGTGATCGACGGAAGCGACGGGTTGGCAGGGCAACGGCTGATCGTGGCGCTCGATCTGGACGGCGACGCGCGAGAGGCCAAGGTCCGTCTGGCATGTGCCATCACCGAGGCAGAGTTGCGCGGGCTATATGCGGACCAGATCAAATGGGTCGAGCTGTGCGAATGGTCGAAACGCGACCGCAAAGTGCTGGCCCGCAGGCAGGAACGCTTCGGGGCGCTGGTCTTGGACGACCGCGCATGGAAGGACGCCGACCCAGACCACGTCGCGCAGGCGATGCTGGAAGGCATACGCCAGTTGGGCCTCAATGCGCTCAACTGGTCGAAGCCCGCCCGCTACCTGCGGGCGCGGATCCAGTATATGCGCGAAGGGATGCCGGACTGGTCCGACGCGGGGCTGCTAGACAGCCTAGAGCACTGGCTCCTGCCCTATCTGTCCGGCGTTCGCTCGGCGGAGGACCTGAAAGCTGTCAACGTGGCGGAAGCCCTGCGCGCGGCACTCAGCTGGGACCAGATGCAGACGCTGGATTTGGGCGCACCGGCCAAGTTCACCACACCCTTGGGCCGCGATCTGGCGCTGGACTACGCAGACGGCGCCCCCGCCCTTGAGGTGCGCCTGCAAGAGATGTTCGGCGTCACGCAGCACCCGCGCACGGGGCCGGATCGTTTGCCGCTGAAAATCACCCTGCTCTCACCAGCCTCGCGGCCTGTGCAGGTCACGACCGATCTGCCGGGCTTCTGGGCAGGCTCTTATGCCGATGTGCGCAAGGACATGCGCGCCCGCTACCCGCGCCACCCATGGCCTGAAGACCCCACCATCGCCGACCCCACCTTGCGCGCAAAACCGCGCGGGACGTAAGCGGGCTGGACAGCACGGCACCTGCCGCTAGTGTTTGAGGCGACCCAAATTCGGAGGCCCGCATTATGACACTCGCCAACAGCAAATTCGGCACCGCTCAACCCGTCAAACGGCGCGAGGACACGCGGTTTCTGACTGGCCATGGCCGCTATCTGGACGACACAGTGCCCAGCGGGGCGCTGTTCGCCTTCGTGTTCCGCTCCTCCGTGGCCCACGCCGAGATCACCGAGCTGGATATCACCGAAGCGGAAGCCGCAGACGGCGTGCATCTGGTCCTGACAGCTGACAGCTTCGAGGCCGCAGGTGGCACCAACAAAATGGGCGCGTCGATCATTTCCAACCGCGACGGCACCCAAGGTGCTGCCCCCGTGCGGCCCGTTCTGGCGACGGGGCGGGTGCGTTTCGTAGGTGAGCCGATTGCGATGATCGTGGCGGATACTCTGGAGCAGGCCAAGGACGCCGCCGAACTGATCGGCTTCGACTATGACGATCTGCCCGTACATATGGACGTCTCCGAAGGCGGCCCTGCCATCCACCCCGAGGCCCCCGACAATGTTGCCTACGATTGGGGCATCGGTGATGCGGAGAAAACCGACGCCGCATTCAAAGCCGCAGCCTTCACCACCAAGGTCGAGATCGGCGACAACCGGATCATCGCCAACTCCATGGAGCCGCGCGGCTGTTGGGCGGCGATCGAGGACGACCGTTTGCGCATGGAATACTCGGGCCAAGGGGTCTGGGGTCTGAAAGGCTCGCTCTCGTCCACGCTGGGGATCGACAAAACTGACGTGCATGTGACCACCCCCGACGTGGGTGGTGGCTTCGGGATGAAGGCCTTCGACTACCCCGAATATTTTATGGTCGCCCAAGCCGCCCGCACCCTTGGCCGCCCCGTGCGCTGGCAAGCGGACCGAACGGAGTCGATGCTGACCGACAATGCGGGCCGAGATCTGGTGTCCACAGCAGAACTGGCCTTTGATAAAAACCACAAGATTACCGCCTACCGCGTCAACGCGGTCAGCAACATGGGCGCGTATAATTCGACCTTCGCACAGTTCATCCAAAGCGATCTGGCGTCCAAGGTTTTGATGGGTGGCTATGACGTTCAGGCGGCGTATTTCTCGAACCAAGGGATCTACACCAACACCACCCAAGTCGACGCCTATCGCGGCGCGGGACGACCCGAGGCGATCTATGTGTTGGAACGCGCGCTAGACTACGCCGCGCGCGAATTGGGCGTGGATGCGATGGAGCTGCGGCGCAAGAACTTCATACCGGCGGACAAATTCCCCTACACCTCGGTCACCGGTGAACTCTATGACGTGGGCGACTTCCACAAGGTGCTGAACCGCACCGAGGTCGAGGCCGACATGGCGGGCTTCACCGCACGCAAAGCCACCTCAGCCAAGGCGGGTAAACTGCGCGGGCTTGGCGTGTGCTACTACATCGAAAGCATCCTCGGCAGCCCCGATGAGACCGCCCATGTGGAGTTCGCGGATACCGGCCGCGTTAACCTTTACGTAGGCACCCAAAGCAACGGTCAGGGCCACGAGACCGTCTATGCCCAGATGCTGCACGAATACACCGGCATCGACATCGACCTGATCGACGTCATCCAAGGCGACAGCGACCGTATCGCCACTGGCGGCGGCACGGGGGGATCACGATCGGTCACCACGCAAGGCACGGCGAACAAGGCGGTGGCGGAAAAGACCATCGAGACTTTCCGGCATTTTGTCGCTGAACAACTGGGCGCACACGAAGTCGCATTCGAGGACGGGGCATTCCGCGCCGAAAGCTCCAACACCGTGATGACCTTGATCGAAGCGGCGGACGCTGCCCGCAACGAGGGCCGCGACGACTTGCTCAACGTGACCGCCAGCACAACCCTGCCGGGCCGCTCTTACCCCAATGGCTGCCACGTGGCGGAAGTCGAAATCGACCCCGACACCGGCGTCACCGAGGTCGTGAAATACACCGTGGTCGATGATTTCGGCGTGCTGATGAACCCGATGATGGCCGAAGGCCAAGTGCATGGCGGCGTGGTGCAAGGCATCGGGCAGGCAATCAGCGAGCATGTGATCTACGACGAGGACGGCCAGCTTCTGACCGCCACCTTCATGGACTACGGGATGCCCCGCGCGGCGGATATGCCGATGATCGACTTCCACTCGGAGCCTGTGCCATCCACCGCCAACGTGCTTGGCATGAAAGGCTGCGGCGAGGCGGGAACCGTGGGGGCCTTGGCCGCCGTCGCGAACGCCGCGCTCGATGCCATGTGGGAACGCGGCGTGCGCCACGCGGACATGCCGTTCACCCCGCAGCGGGTCTGGCAAATGTTGGGCGGTACATAGATGTGTGACGCGTCAGGCACTGCTACCGGCACTGTCCAGATCGAAAACGCCCGCACCCGCGTGACCGAATGGCGGTTCAAGACACGCGGCGACAACACCGGCTGGCACAGGCATGAATACGACTACCTGGTGGTGCCGCTGTTCGACGGCGCGTTGGAAATCCGGCTGCCGGATGGCGAGGTGATCACCGCCCCAATGCAAAACGGCGTGCCATATTTCCGCGAGTTGGGCGCCGAGCATGACGTGCTCAGCGCCAATGATTTCGAGTGCGCGTTCATCGAGATCGAGTTTCTGGAAGACCCCCGCAATGACACGTGACCCGAACGGCAAACCCGACCTAGACGCCGCCTACGCACTGGAAACGCCAGACGATAACCGTAAGCTCTATGGCGACTGGGCCAAGACCTACGACAAAAGCTTTGCGCAAAACATGGACTACCAACTGCCCGACCATGTGGCACGGGTATTTGCGGAACTGGGCGGGTCCGGTCCGGTGCTGGATGTCGGCGCGGGTACGGGGCTGCTCGGCGAAGCGCTAAACCCGCGCAGTGACGTGGTGATCGACGCGCTGGATCTATCCGCGGATATGCTGGCAGTCGCTGGCCAGAAGGGTATCTACCGCACTTTGATCGAAGCCGACCTGACCAAGACCCTGCCGATTGAGCCTGAACAATATAGCGGCATAGTCAGCTCCGGCACCTTCACCCACGGGCATGTCGGGCCGGACGCTTTGGACAAGCTGATCGCCCTCGCGCGCCCTGATGCGCTGTTCGTCCTGTCGGTCAACGCGGAGCATTTCGAGGCGCGCGGCTTCGCGGCAAAGTTCGACGCGCTCGCCCCCAAGATCACCGGCTACCATATCCAAACTGTGTCGATCTACGGCGCGCAGGGTGACCGCGCCCACACCAGTGACAAAGGCCATCTGGCTGTGTTCCGTCGGGCGTAACATGCATGAATAATATGTGAAGCACCTTGACTGGAAGCCGTTCTCGGGTCCTCCTAGGATTATTAAAAGGTTCGAATTGGAGTGAGTAACGTGCGCTGGTATAAGGGAATGGAAAGGCTTGGCGGATATGTCCGCCCCATGTCTGACCGTCTCAAATCCCTCGTAGGCTTTGGCCCCGCCCCGCGTTCGGTGCATCCCAAAGGCACCCGCGGTCCAGTCACCCACGTGATCATCCTCGACGGAACCATGTCCACCTTGGAAAGCGGGTTCGAGACTCATGCGGGCATGACCTTCCGGCTGTTGTCGGAGATGGCCCCGAACAAAGCGCTGTCGCTGAAATACGAGTCCGGCATTCAGTGGCAGGGGTTGCGCCGCGCGATAGACATCATGGCGGGCGTCGGCATCAACCGCCAGATCCGCAACGCTTACGGCTTCATCGCCTCGCGCTACCGCCCCGGTGACCGCATCTTCCTGTTCGGCTATTCGCGCGGGGCCTATGCCGTGCGCAGCCTTGCGGGCGTCATTGATCAGGTCGGTCTGCTGCGCGCCGACTGCGCTACTGAGCGCAACGTGCGCCAAGCCTACCGCCACTACCGCAGAAGCCCGACCTCGAAGGCCTGCAAGGCGTTTCACGAACAGCATTGTCACAAGGAAGCCAATATCGAGATGATTGGCATCTGGGACACCGTCCGCGCCTTGGGCTTCCGCGCGCCGTTTCTGTGGCGGTTTTCTCCGGTGGAGCATGAATTTCACAACCACTCGCTTGGCTGTGCGGTCAAGAATGGCTTCCACGCGTTGGCCCTCAACGAAACCCGCCGCGTATTCGAGCCAGTGATGTGGGAAAGCCGTGAAGGCTTTAAGGGCGTGTTGGAACAGGTCTGGTTCAAAGGCGCGCATGGCGATGTGGGCGGCCATCTGATGGGCTACGACAAGGCGCGGCCCTTGGCCAATATCTCGCTCGTCTGGATGCTGGAGAAAGCCGAAACCTGTGGCCTGCCCCTGCCCGATGACTGGCGCGCACGCTTCCCGCGCGACGTCGAAGCCCCGTCTGTGGGCACGTGGCGGCACTGGGGCAAACTGTTCTGGCAAAGGCGCGCCCGCGTCGTCGGTCGTGACCCGTCAGAGCGGTTGCACCCAAGCGTGGTCAACAGCCCGCAAGGCTTCGTGCCCGCCAGCAAGGCGCAGCTCAAAGCTGCCTCGCGCGGCTAAAGCTCGGTGCGCACGCGCCACAACTCCGGAAACAACTCCACCTCCAGCATCCGCTTCAGGTAGCTGACACCCCCCGTCCCGCCTGTCCCGCGCTTGAAGCCAATCACCCGCTCGACCGTGGTGACGTGGTTGAAGCGCCAGCGGCGGAAGTAGTCCTCGAAATCCACCAGCTTCTCGGCCAGCTCATATAGCGCCCAATGCGCCTGCGGGTCGCGATACACCACCGCCCAAGCCGCCATCACCCCGTCGCTAAATGCATGCGTGCCAGACACATCGCGGTCCAGCACCTCCTGCGGCACCGCAAGCCCCGCCCGCGCCAAAGCCCGCACGGCCTCGTCATAAAGCGACGGCTGCGCCAGTTCCGCCGTGATCTTCTCCATAATATCCGCGCGATGCGCGTGCGGCTTGACCATCGCGGGGTTGCGGTTGCCCACGGCGAACTCGATCAGCCGATATTGCCATGACTGAAACCCGGACGACTGCCCCAGATCATCCCGAAACGCCGTATATTCGCTGGGCGTCATGGTCCGCAGCACGTCCCACGCGTTGTTCAACTGCTCGAATATCTTCGCCACACGGCTCAGCATCTTGAACGCAGGCTGCAACTGATCGGACCGAATGGCCGCCCGCGCAGCACCAATCTCATGCAAGGCCAGCCGCATCCACAACTCGGACGTCTGGTGCTGGATGATAAACAGCATTTCGTCATGCGTCTGCGTCAGGCACTCTTGCGCGCCCAACACCATGTCCAGCCGAAGGTAGTCGTTATACGACATCCGCCCGTCAAAACGCATCTGCGCGCCCTCCTCGGCGGGGTCATACGGCGTGTCCGTGGTCATAAACTCATGCTCCTGAAAGTGGCAGTTGCCGCATGGTATCCCTCTGCCGCGCCACTGCAACCCAAGCCTTGCGCGATGTGACAGCCGATCCAAGGCACCAGGACCTATCTCGTTGACGCCCCACGCATCCGCAGCCAAGCTCAAGCAACCTCAGCCTGGGAGATGCACACCATGGAAACAGTCAAATTCACCGCCATGAAAGACGGCGACAAGGAAGACTACGACTTCCTGACCCACCACGAGGCCGAATACACCAAAGGCACCGCCGACCGCTTGCTCACAGCACTGGTCTCGCTGGATGAAAGCCTGTCAGGCTATCAGATCACCCGCCTCGGGCACTCCTTGCAATCCGCCACGCGGGCAGAACGCGACGGAGCAGACACCGACTGGATCGTCTCCACCCTGCTCCATGACATCGGCGACATTTTCGCGCCCTACAACCACGACGAATACGCCGCCACCATCCTGAAACCCTTCGTGCGCGAGCAATGCGTATGGGTGGTCGAAAAACACGGCGACTTCCAGATGATCTACTTTGGCGAACATGTCGGCGCCGACCCGCACAAGCGCGACGCCTACAAAGGCCACCCCTATTTCGACGACTGCGCCACCTTCTGCGAACGCTGGGACCAAGCCAGCTTTGACCCCGCCTATGACACTCTGCCGCTGGACCATTTCCGCGCACGGGTGCACGAGGTGTTCGCCCGAACCCCCTATGATCCCGCCGTGATTCGCGCGGGCGAAAGGGAGCCGCTGACTGCATAGCCCCTTTTCCTTCGCCGCCCCGTTCGGTAGATGATCTTCAACCCCATATGAGGACGAAGATCATGGCGATGGAAAAAACATTTAACGCGACCGAAGCCGAAAGCCGCCTGTATGCGGCTTGGGAAGCGGCGGGCTGCTTCACCGCAGGTGCCAACGCCAAGCGCGCCGAAACCTTCAGCATCATGATCCCTCCCCCCAACGTCACCGGCGTCCTGCACATGGGTCACGCCTTCAACAATACGTTGCAGGACATCCTGATCCGCTGGAAGCGGATGCAGGGCTACGACACTTTGTGGCAGGCAGGCACGGACCACGCAGGCATCGCCACCCAGATGGTGGTGGAGCGCGAATTGGCCAAAGAGGGCAAGAAACGCACCGACATGACCCGCCCCGAATTTCTGGAGCATGTCTGGGCGTGGAAAGAGCAGTCCGGCGGCACCATCCGCGACCAACTGAAACGCCTCGGCGCGTCGTGTGATTGGTCGCGCGAAGCCTTCACCATGTCCGGCAACTTCCCCGACGCGGTGATCAAAGTCTTCGTCGAGATGTATAACAAAGGCCTGATCTATCGCGGCAAACGCCTCGTCAACTGGGACCCGCATTTCGAGACCGCGATCTCCGATCTGGAGGTCGAGAATATCGAGACGCCCGGCCATATGTGGCACTTCAAATACCCGCTGGCGGGCGGCGAAACCTATGAATATGTCGAGAAGGACGAGGACGGCAACGTCACCCTGCGCGAAACCCGCGACTACATCTCAATTGCCACCACACGGCCTGAGACCATGCTGGGCGACGGCGCAGTTGCGGTTCATCCAACAGATGAGCGTTATGCGCCAATCGTAGGAAAACTCTGCGAAATTCCCGTTGGCCCGAAAGAGCATCGCCGACTGATCCCGATCATCACCGACGAATACCCTGACAAGGATTTCGGCTCCGGCGCGGTGAAAATCACCGGCGCGCATGACTTCAACGACTACCAGGTCGCCAAGCGCGGCGGCATCCCGATGTATAACCTGATGGACACCAAAGGCGCGATGCGCACCGATGGCCGCCCCTACGCCGAAGAAGCCGCCATAGCCCAAGCGATCGCCACTGGCGAGCGCGAGTTTGGCGAGCGTATGGTCGCCCGCATGAACCTCGTCCCCGACGCCTATCGCGGCATGGACCGGTTCGAGGCCCGCAAAGCCGTGGTCGAGGATATCACCAACGAAGGTTTGGCCGTCATGGTCACCGTCCCCGTGATCGACGAAGAGGACGGGCAGGAAAGCTCCGAACTGGTCCCTTACGTCGAGAGCAAGCCGATCATGCAGCCCTTCGGCGACCGCTCGAAGGTGGTGATCGAGCCGATGTTGACCGACCAGTGGTTTGTGGAAACCGACAAGATCGTCGGCCCCGCGCTGGACGCGGTGCGCAACGGTGACGTGAAGATCATGCCGGACAGCGGCGAGAAGGTGTATTTCCACTGGCTGGAAAACATCGAGCCTTGGTGCATTTCCCGCCAGCTGTGGTGGGGCCATCAAATCCCCGTCTGGTACGGCTTCGACCTGAATGCCGCAGGCTTCAAGGATGACGAAGGCAACGGCGATCTGGATGCGGTGGAGATTGGCCGTTTGCTCAGCAACGAGGCCATCGCCGCCAACCCCGATGTGCATCACTGCGCGACGGAGTTCGACGGCGTGACCGGACAATTCGAGGACATTCTGGCAAAGCTGCCAACGCCGCTGAACCACGCGCGCCCCGTTGAAGTCGAGGATCGCGGCGAGGCGCTGCACCTGTTCGCCACCGGTCTGGCCGAATACAACGTCACGCAAGACCCGACCAAACTGGTCTACCCGATCTGGCGCGACGCGGATGTGCTGGACACGTGGTTCTCGTCCGGCCTCTGGCCCATCGGCACGCTCGGCTGGCCCGAACAGACGCCGGAACTGGCGAAATACTTCCCGACCTCCACCTTGGTCACAGGGCAGGACATCCTGTTCTTCTGGGTCGCCCGCATGATGATGATGCAACTGGCGGTTGTGGACCAAATCCCGTTCGACACGGTCTACCTGCACGGGCTGGTGCGCGACGCCAAAGGCAAGAAAATGTCGAAATCCACCGGCAACGTGGTCGACCCACTGGAGATCATCGACGAGTATGGCGCCGACGCCCTGCGCTTCACCAACGCGGCCATGGCGTCGCTCGGCGGCGTGCTGAAAATGGACATGCAACGCATCGCAGGCTACCGCAACTTCGGCACCAAACTGTGGAACGCCGTGCGCTTCGCCGAGATGAACGAGGCCTACGGTTTGCCCGACACAAAGCCGACGCAAAGCCGACGCCCCGCAGACCTCGAATTTACGGTCAACAAATGGATCCTCGGCGAGACCGCCAAGGTCCGGATGGAGGTCGACCACGCGCTCGAAAACTACCGCTTCAACGACGCCGCCGACGCCCTTTACCGCTTCGTCTGGGGCAAGGTGTGCGACTGGTATGTGGAGTTCTCCAAGCCCCTCCTGCTCGACGGAACCGACGCCGAAAAGGCCGAGACCCGCGCGACAATGGCATGGGTTCTGGACCAATGCATGATCCTGCTGCACCCGATCATGCCGTTTATCACCGAAGAGCTTTGGGGCGCCACCGCCAAGCGCGACGCCATGCTTGTCCATCAAGATTGGCCCACCTATGGCGCTGAATTAGTTGACAAATCTGCGGATGCGGAAATGAACTGGGTGATCTCCCTGATCGACACCGTTCGCTCTGCGCGCGGCGAAATGCACGTGCCTGCGGGCTTGAAAGTGCCGTTGGTTCAGGTCGATCTGGACGCCGCAGGCCGCACCGCTTTCGCTAATAACGAGGCCCTGATCCTGAAGCTCGCCCGTATCGAAGGTGTCACCGAAGGCCCCGCGCCGAAAGGCTCAGTCACCATCCCCGTCGCCGGTGGCAGCTTCGCGCTGCCGCTGGCGGGTATCATCGACGTGGACGCGGAGAAAACGCGGCTGGAGAAAACTTTAGGTAAACTGGCCAAGGAGTTAGGCGGTCTGCGAGGTCGCCTAAACAATCCCAAATTCGCCGAAAGCGCCCCCCCCGAGGTCGTGGAGGAAGCCCGCGAAAACCTCGCCGCGCGTGAGGAAGAAGAAGGCAAACTGAAAGCTGCTCTCGCAAGGTTGGCTGAATTGGGATGACGCCCCGTCTCCATTTGGTCTTAAATACTCAAACTCCTGCACCCGAATAAGACGCGGCGATTTGAGTATTTTTAACCAAATGGAAACAGGAATCGCGCCTAACTGAAAGTCCGGTACAGGCTGGAGAGCCGATGACCGGACCGGATGGAGACCGCCAGGCGCGATCTTCGGAGCGCGGCTGGGGGCGACCTCAGCCGCCTCTTACTTTTCGGATTTCGCCATGCCCCGCATGACTGCCGCCATTTGATCCTGTTTGCCGATCAGCGCGGCCTGCTCAACAGACTCCGCCATTAGAATGCTCGATGTCGTGCCCGTTTGTGCCTCCGCGATCAGCCGTTTCGCGGCACGAACTGCGCTTGGGCTTTGCGCGGCGATTTGTTTTGCAAGCTCCATTGCGCGCGCCAGTGGGTCTTCACAGACCTCTGTGACCAGCCCATAAGCAAGCGCCTGCTCCGCCTCCACGATCTCGGCTGTGTAGGTGAGTCTACGCAACACATCGTCGCGCAGCACCTGTGGGAACAGTGTCATGCCGCCCATGTCGGGCACCAGACCCCATTTCATTTCCATGATCGACAGCTTGGTCTCCAACGCGGCCACGCGGATATCGGCGCCAATCGCCAATTGCATTCCGGCACCAAAACAAACCCCGTGAAGTGCCGCAATGACCGGCACCTCCAGCTTACGCCACGCGAGGGAGAACTCCTGAAACCGGTTGGCATCTCCATGGGTGCGGCGAATGATCAGCTCATCCATGTCTTGACCCAGAAGGCTGGACAGCGAGGCAATATCGATCCCTGCGCAGAACGCCCGCCCCTCGCCCGACAGGACGACGCAGTTCACATCTGCACCGCGCAGAGCATCGGCAGCAGCAAGAACCTCGTCCAGCATGTCTAGGGAGATGGCGTTCATCTTATCGGGACGATTCAACGTGACCCGTGCAATGCCGTCGGCGATATCTGTTGTAACCAAGCTCATGACGCAAAGCGTAGCCGCAAGGACTGGGGCAGGCCAGTGTTACCTAACGATACGTTCAACTGCGCGCATCATGCCCAGTGCCTTGTCAAAGACAAGCTCCAGAATGACCCGTGGTTTGCGGGCTTTGATAGCGATCGGCACCGCGCGGCTAGCACCGGTAGCTAGAGTTGCAGCCATGAAGCCGCGGCGTGTGAGGTGTGGCATGGATAAACCCTCCGTTCTTCTTAGGTGGGGATCCGCGCGCCCACTTGCAAGCAATGCCAAAACACGGTCAAACTCTGACGCATGAACAGACCGCCCCTAACCCCGCTTGCCGACAGCCTTCCTGCCTCCGTTCCATTCGTGGGGCCTGAGGCTCTGGAGCGGGCCAGCGGAAACGCGTTCAAAGCCCGCCTTGGTGCGAATGAAAGCGTTTTTGGCCCTTCACCCAAAGCGATTGCCGCAATGAAGATCGCCGCCTCCGAGGTTTGGCAATATGGCGACCCCGAGAGCTACGACCTGCGCCAAGCGCTGGCTGTGCATCATGGCATCGCGCCCGAAAATGTCATGTTGGGCGAGGGCATCGATGCTCTGTTAGGGTATCTGGTGCGGCTTTACGTTGAGCACGGCACTGCCGTTGTGACCTCCGCTGGTGCCTACCCGACGTTCAACTACCACGTCGCCGGTTTTGGCGGCAATCTGCACACGGTCCCCTACCGCGACGACCACGAAGACCCTGACGCACTGCTGGCAAAAGCCCGCGAAACCGGCGCGCGGCTGATCTATTTTGCCAACCCCGACAACCCGATGGGCAGTTGGCATGACGCGGTGGCAGTGCAGCGGATGATCGACGCGGTGCCGGACGACTGTCTGTTGATTCTGGACGAGGCCTATATCGAGCTTGCCCCAAGTGGCACAGCACCGGCGCTCGACATGTCCAATCCCAACGTGATCCGTATGCGCACCTTCTCCAAGGGGCACGGCATGGCAGGTGCGCGGGTGGGCTATGCGTTGGGCGAGGCCGAAAACATCAGCGCCTTCAACAAAATACGCAACCATTTCGGTATGTGCCGGATCAGCCAAGCAGGCGCTTTGGCCGCCTTGCGCGATCAGGACTACCTGTCCGACATCAGTGCCAAGGTGGCCGCGTCCCGTGACCGGATTGCGAAAATCGGGCGTGACAACGGACTGACACCCCTGCCCTCGGCCACCAACTTTGTCGCTGTGGATTGCGGTAAGGATGGCGACTACGCCCGCAAGGTGCTCGCCGGATTGCTGGATCAGGGCTTGTTCGTCAGGATGCCCTTCGTGGCCCCGCAAGACCGTGCCATCCGCATCAGTTGCGGCAGCGATCAGGACATGAAGCTGCTGGAATCCGCCCTGCCGAAAGCGCTGGCCGCCGCCGGATAACGCAAACGCGACTGTTCTTTGCCAAAAGCCACGCTAGGCTAAGGGAGGAGAAAGGACGCGCCCATGTCACAGCCACCCGGTCGGGTCGAGGATTACACCAAGCCGTTTCTGGTCATGGCCTATGTGGTCCTGTTCTCAGGGCTGTTCATACTCTGGGCGGCGTTCGGATACGCGATATCGCTGCTCACCAGCCTGTTTTTGCATGTGATTTTGCAGAAAATCCCAAAGCGCGACTAGCTACTTCCCCGCGCAAACCCGTGCCGCCGCCGCCAAAGCCCCGTCGCCATGGGGGATGTTCAACGCCTTCAGTCCTGCATCAATCGAGCCGAGCGTGCCCATCAGCATATGTATGTTCACGTGACCCATATGGCCGATGCGGAAGAAGCCGTCGGACATCGGGTCATCTTCGGTCGCCATTCCAAGGCCGATGCCCAACGTAAGCCCTGCCTGTTCGATCAACCAATTGCGCAACTCGGTGCCATGTGGGGCGCCGATCCGCAGCGACGTCACCGCGTTGCTGCGCGCCGCCGGATCAGTGATGTTCAGCTCCAGCGGGCCACCTTGTCCCCAAGCGTCACATGCCGCCCACAAACCCCGCGCCAGCGTCGCGTGGCGGGCCAGCACATTCTCCAGACCTTCTTCGTGGACGATCATGTCGAGCGCTACACGCAAGCCGTAAAGATGGTGGGTTGGCGCTGTGCCACAGGACATCTGGTAATAGCCTTCGGGATTGGCCCGCGGATGCCAGTCCCAGTAGCCCGAAACGCGCTCCATCTTTTGGCGCACGGCGGCGGCCTTGTCGTTAAAGAACACGAAACACATGCCGGGCGGTACCATCAGCCCTTTCTGACTTCCGGTCACCGCCACATCAACGCCCCACGCATCCATCTGCATGTCATCGCAGCCAAGGCACGCAATGCTGTCGACGATCATCAAGGCCGGATGCCCCGCCGCGTCCATAGCTTTTCGAATAGCCGCGAGGTCGGACTTGGCAGAGCTGGCGGTGTCGGTTTGCACCACCAGTACGGCCTTGATCTCGTGGCCGCTATCAGCCCGCAACGCGTCTTCAACGGCTTGCGGGTCAATCGGCGCACGGCGACCGAAATCAAGCTGCTCCACGACCAGCCCGCGCTTGCGTGCGGTTTCGGCCCAGCCGATGGAAAACTGCGCGCCCCCCGGCACCAGAACCTTGTCGCCAAGAGCCAGCACATTGGCCAGCGACGCCTCCCACGCGGCATGACCATTGCCGACATACATCGCGACATGGCCACTGGTCTTCGCCACAGCCTTCAGGTCAGGGACCAGCGAATAAGTCATGTCGATCAACTCGCCCGTATAGATGTTCGGCGCGGGGCGGTGCATCGCCTGCAACACGCGATCTGGCATCACTGAAGGGCCGGGAATGGCCAGCGTATGACGGCCATGGGACAGGTTGGGCAAATTGGACATGAAACAGGCCTTTTGGAAACCAGAGCAACGACTTGACCCCAAGAGGTAGAGCCGTCCGCAGGGGCCGTCAATTCGCTATCAGTTATGCGGCGGATCAGCCTTTGTGATAGCGCTTGGACAACTCTTCAGGATCAGCCCCGAAGCTGTAACGCGTCAAAGTGCCGAAATTGCGCAGGCTTTGACGAAGCCAGCCGTTTTGCACGTAGCGTTCCGCGCCTGTGGCAGCAAAAGTATCCAACAGCCGGATGCGCCCCTTCAAAGCCCGCGCCATGGCGACGTCCTCCATCAAGGGCTGATCTGGGTAGCCGCCGGAATAGTCGTATAAATCACGCGACATTAGCAAACCTTGGTCGCCGTAAGGCAGGTTCAGCGCAGCGCTGCGCAGGTTCGCCCATGACGCAACGATCCGCGGGGCCAGCCCCTTGGCGCGAAACCGCAATCGGAACGCCGCTGCAAGATTAGGATGCCCTATGCGGTGAACGGCGGCGGCCCCGACCCAATCGGGGGGCAGATGCGTGTCGGCATGCAGAAACAACAGCCACTCACCCTTTGCGGCTTCGGCACCTCGGTGCAGCTGCCCGCCACGCCCCTTCGCGCCACTCACCACGACCGCTCCCGCTGCTTCCGCGACCTCAAGCGTCGCGTCCGTGCTACCCCCGTCCGAGACGATCAAATCTCGGATCATCCCCCTCTCCAACCCCGGCATCAAAGCGTTCAGGGTCTCCGGCAGCTCGGCCGCCGCATTCAGGGTTGGGATCACGATGGAAAACGGTGCAGACATATCGGGGCTGTTATACCCACCCCCGCCTCCTATATGACAGAGCAAAGAGGACATGGAGAACCAAATGCCAGACACCACACGCATGTTGATCGAAGTGAGCGGCGGGGATCGGGTGGATTTCCTGCAAGGGCTTGTCACCAATGATCTGGCCAAGCTGTCGGACGGCATTGTCTATGTCGCATTGCTAACCCCGCAGGGCAAGTTTCAGGTGGATTTCTTTCTGGTGCCTTGGAAGGATGCGATCCTGATCGACGTCGCTGCACCCTATGGCGAGGCGCTGATGCGGCGGCTGACCTTCTACAAACTGCGCGCCGATGTGAAGCTGCACGAATTGAAGGTCGATGTGACACGCGGAGTGGACAATATCCCGGATGGTGCCTTTGCTGATCCGCGCCATGAAGCCCTTGGCTGGCGCGCCTACGGGCCGGGCTTTGCATTTGAAGAACAGGCCGACGTGGATTGGGACGCGATCCGCGTGGCGCATTGCATCCCCGAGATGGGCATAGAGCTGGTCGCCGATGACAGTTTCATTCTGGAAATGGGGTTCGAGCGGCTGAACGGCGTCGATTTCCGCAAGGGCTGCTATGTCGGTCAGGAGGTCACCGCGCGCATGAAGCACAAGACCGAGCTGCGCAAAGGGCTGGCCTTGGTCAACATCGACGGCGAAGCCCCTGTCGGCACGCCAATCGACGCCCATAACAAGGCTGTCGGCACGCTCTATACCCAGTCCGGCGGGCAGGCGATTGCCTATCTGCGCTTTGACCGCGCCACCGAGGGCATGACAGCCGGCGATGCCCGTGTGGACTACGTGCGGGACTGACGCGGCAGCGCTTGCCACCAGAAGCACCCATTAGGAGTCTTGGATTTTCAAAATCCTGACGTGCTTTTTGACCTCTTCGCGAACCTCACCGAAGCTGCGCAACCCCCGCGCTTCCAGTATCGGCATCAGCGCCACCAGAACCTGCGCGGTGGCCATCGCGTCACCCAATGCGGTGTGCCGCAACTCCGAAGGGATTTCGACCGATAGCCGGTCGCAAATCGCATCCAACGTGTGCTCGGACGACCCCCCGAATACCACCGCCGACAGGTGAACGGTATCAAGGACCGGATTGTCGAACCGAGGCGCGTCCTTAGCCTGCTCGCGGTGCAAAAACGCCATATCAAACGGCGCGTTATGGGCGACAATGACAGAGCCTTGTGCAAAGCGATGAAAGGCAGCGCGCGCCTGCGGGAAAGCTGGCGCATCGGCAACCATCGCATCATCGACATGATGCACTTTGGTCGAGCTTGGCGGAATCGGGCGGCCCGGATTAACCAAAGTCTCGAACCTCTCGGTCGCAACGATCTTGCCGTTCACAACACGCACCGCGCCCAATTGCACGACATCATCTTTGGCAGGATCCAGTCCCGTCGTCTCGCTGTCAAACACCACGAAAGTCAGATCGCGCATTGCGGTCTCGTTCGGGTCGCTAGACTGCGTTTTCTCAAACAAGTCAAAGTCATAGACCAACGGGCGCTCAGCATGAGGTGCAAGCGGCTCCAGCATCAACGTGTAGCTTTCGTCGGCTTCGAACAGGCGGATATGGCCGGAATAGATCGCCCCGCAATGGCCCTTGATCGCGATCTCGCGCCGAATGGCGCCGTCGGCCTTCATCTGCGAGAGGGTTTCAAGAAGCGACGATTTCTCAAGGTAGTCAAAGACCGAACCGTTCAAGCGAACCGGTGCTTCGCGCTCCATCAGTTCAGCCGCCTGCCCGTCATACAAAACGATCTGGTGGTCGCGCGTCGCAACAATCACCGCGACGGGAATGTCAGACAAGATACGCAACAGCTGCACGCGCTGGTACTCCAGCCGCGCTGTATTCTGCGCCACCGTTTCGGCGGTCGCCTTGCTGGCCTGTCCAAGCTTTTGCTGAATGGCCGAGGCCGCAGGGGCCAGATCGCCCAGATACTGCGCCGTGCGTGCGTCAATTTCGGCAACCACATCCGCATTGGCTCGCACGCGAAACTGCGCGGCCAGATGCTCGATCGGCTTGCTGACATTCTCGTCGAACAACCGCCAGACAAAGGTCGCCAGCGCCAGCAACCCGAACCCTGAGACAATGGCCACCGTCGCAAAGGCCGACATCGCGGAGGGGTCGCCCAATTGCCGATACCCCAGCCAGAGTGCGCCTAGAACCACTGCCAACCCGCCGAAGCCGATCAGACAGAAGAACAAAAAGATGCGCAGTCGGAGGCTGAGATGCGTCATGTCATGAGGCCTCGCAGGCGGCTTTCAAAACGGGGTCGTCCTCCGCGACCGACCGCCATTGGGCATTCAAGACATCGCCATCCGCCCCGAACTCGATACCGTCTTCCACATCGGCGCGTTTGCCGTTGGCACAGTCAAACAGCATCGGCACCTTCGCCGTTCGCGACCAACGGCCATAGAACACCAAATCAACGATCCGCTGATCGGGCTGTGCCGGATGGGTGCGCACCGACACCTGATCAACGGCGACAAAACGCGCCACGAAGGGCTTGATGTAGGTCCACGGGCGGTAAAACGCTTTTTCCTCGATGGCATGCGCCACAACCATGCCTTGCGGCATGTTGGCAGATGTCCGCGCGAACCAGCCGTATTCACTGGAAATCGTCGCCATCAGCATCGCAGCACCGGCTGCGGCAGGAACCAGCCAACTGGGCAAGCGTCCTTTCAGCGTCCGGTTTATCGCCCACACAAGAAGGGCCGCAGCTGCGCCCGCCACGATCGTGCCGATGAGTTCAAAGAACATATGCCCCTCCCTTGTTTCGTTACCCTAGCATGCCGCGCCCCTGCATCAGCGCGGATTGCATCGTTTTGATCACCACAAACGCGTCACGCAAATGGCTGCGCTCGAATGCCGACAACTCCGCCGGTGGCAGGAAGTTGTCCGGCGCCTTGCCGTGTTTGATTTGGGCCGCCTGATGGTCCAGACGGCTTTGCGCCACCAGATCATAGGCGTCCAGCAAGTCCTGACCGCCACTTTGCGAGACAGCCTTCGCCGCAATAGCCCCTTCCAGCCGGGCGCGGGTGTTGACCACATCCAGCTTGCCTTGCAGCGCGTACATCCGGCCCAGATCAACCACAGGAACAACGCCGTTCAGCTTCATGTCAATGGTGTTGCGGTGTTCACCGGAACGGATGGTGGCAAGCCCCTTCAATAATCCCAACGGCGTTGCGTGGGTCAGGGCGTTGCTGGCCATGTGGGCGGTAAAAATCGAATTGGCGGCAGCAGCCTCAAGCGTTTGGGTTTGCAGACCCTCGAACAGGCTCGCGTCACCGCCAATGGGCCGCAGGTCGAACATGACCGAGGCCAGCATCTGCGCCTCTTTGCTGGGGCTTTTGATCCAATGTTGAAAATAGTCGCGCCAGACCGACAAAGGCTGCCGCCAGCGCGGGTTCGTCGCCATCATATCACCCGGGCAATAGACATAGCCACATGCGTTCAGACCATCGCTGACAAACTGCGCGAAGGGCTCGAAATAGGCGAGTGCCGCTTCGCTCAGCTCGTCCTCAAGGATCAGGCAATTGTCCTGATCGGACACGCCGGTTTGTTCCTGCCGCCCTTGGCTGCCACAGGCCAGCCAGACGTAGCGCGCGGGCGGTGGCCCGAATTTTTCTTCGGCCAGCGTCAACAAACGGCGCGTTACCACATCGGCAATATCAGTAATCATGCGGGTCACGACATCATGCCGGTTGCCAGCCGCGACCAGTTGGACCAGCAGGTTGGGAATGCGTTTGGTTACCTCGGCCAAGCCCTCAGCCGTCTGGGCCTCGGCCGCTTCGGCAACGAAGCCCGCGGTGCTCGACGCCTGAAAGCGGGTCAGGTCGGTTTGCGTCACGATGCCCACCAACGTCTGACCGGAGACGATCGGCAAATGGCCCAACCTGTGCTCCATCATCATGTGCAGCACGTCCGACCCGATGGCCGAGGGTGGCAAAGTACGGGGCGCGCTGGTCATAATTTCGGCCACGGGTGTGCTGTAGTCGAGGCCCTCAGCCAGCGCCTTACCCGACAGGTCACGCAGCGTTAGAATGCCGACAAGCGCATCTTCCTCGGTCACGCAAAGGCACGAAATCCGCTGGTCCCGCATCAGCTTGGCGGCGTCCCGAATTGTCATTGAAGGTGCGCAAGTCATCGGGTCAGGCGCCATCAGCGTCTCGACCCGCACGCTGGTCAGATCGAACGCTAGGGCCGCGTCGTTGGTCGTATCAGCACGGGTCCGGTCAAAGAACCGGCGGTAAGGGTCATGCTCGGCGCGCAGCTTGTGGAAAACGTCCGGCGGGATGCAGATCAGCTGGCTGTCTTCCTCCGCACAGGCGGAGGTCACGGCCACCCCGTTGCGCAGCAATCCACGCTCCCCAAACGAGTTCTCGCTTTGCAAATGTGAAATTTCGTGGCCCGCGTCATCGCGCACACAAACGCTGCCGCTTACAACAATATATAAGCCCTGAAGCGTATCACCGACATCATAGACAGTCGCTCCCTTGGCTATGTCAATCACTTTGACCCGCTTGGCGATTGCGCCCAGCGTCGCCTTCGGCAGCACATCATACGGGTGAAGGTTAGGGAGAAATTGGAGGGCGGTGTCAGTCATAAGATGTCCCGCTGTCAGAGCGTTCTTGTCGCTCTTAAAGTGCATAGATCGTAAAAGAGGGCCAGCGGGCTAAATGCCGCTGGCCCCAATTGTTTTAGTGGTCGACCGCACCGCCTGCACCAGCTGGTACACGCACGCTTTCGACAAGGTCCTTGATGTCCTGCGGTGTGTCAGCAGTCGACATCGAGACGATGTAGGCCACCGCGAAGTTGATCAACGCACCCACAGCACCGATAGCTGTCGACTGAATGCCCAAGAGCGAGCCGTCAACAGTGTCAGGGAAAGAGTTGGTGCCCGCGATGAACAGCCAGCCCTTGTGCAGGAAGATGTAGACCAGCGTGAAGCCAAGGCCCGCCAACATCCCCGACACAGCGCCTACGTTGTTCACGCGCTTGGAGAAGATGCCCATCATCAAAGCCGGGAAGATCGACGCCGCAGCCAGACCGAAGGCAAGGGCCACGGTTTGCGCCGCAAATCCCGGAGGATTGAGCCCGAGGATCGTCGCCACACCAATGGCAACCGCCATGGCAATCCGCGCCGACAACAGCTCCGACTTCTCGGACATGTTCGGCGTCAGCTGACCTTTCAGAAGGTCATGGCTCACCGCAGACGAGATCGCCAGTAGCAGACCCGCCGCCGTGGACAGCGCCGCCGCCAGACCACCTGCCGCCACAAGACCAATAACCCAACTTGGGAGGCTTGCGATTTCAGGGTTCGCCAACACAAGGATGTCGCGGTTGAACTTGGTCAGTTCGTTGCCTTCCCAGCCATTCGCCGCGGCTTTTTCGGCCATCGCATCGGACTTGTCGTTGTAGTACTGGATTTTGCCGTCGCCGTTCTTGTCTTCCCAGTCGAGAAGGCCAGTTTTCTGCCACGTCAGCATCCAATTGTACTCGCTATCGTTTTGGATAGCCTCGACCGAAACGGCCTCGTTGGCTGTGCCGTTTGGCCACATCAGGTTGGTGATGTTCAGACGCGCCATGGCGCCCACAGCCGGAGCCGTCAGATACAACAACGCAATGAACACCAACGCCCAGCCAGCAGACCAACGTGCGTCGGACACTTTTGGAACCGTGAAGAAGCGCATGATGACGTGTGGCAAACCGGCTGTACCGATCATCAGAGACAGCGTGAAGAGAACCATGTTCAGGTTGTCTTTATGCGCCTCCGTATAGCTGGCAAAGCCAAGCTCTGTGACGACTTGGTCAAGCTTCTGCAACAGGTAGACAGATCCTTCACCACCCGCAGCCGCAGTCTCGCCAAAGAGGCCAAGCGCCGGAATCGGATTGCCCGTCAGTTGCAAAGAGATGAACACAGCAGGAATGGTGTAGGCCATGATCAGCACGACGTATTGTGCCACTTGGGTGTATGTCACACCTTTCATGCCGCCAAAAACCGCATAGGCAAACACCACACAAGCACCGATCAACAGACCGGAAGTGTTGGAGATTTCTAGGAACCGGCCAAAAGCCACGCCCACGCCTGTCATCTGCCCGATCACATATGTGGTCGATGCCACGATCAAACAGATCACAGCCACGATACGCGCGGTTGGCGAGTAGAAGCGGTCGCCGATGAATTCGGACACGGTGAATTTGCCGAACTTGCGAAGATAGGGGGCAAGCAGCAGCGCCAGCAGCACGTAGCCACCCGTCCAACCCATAAGGAAGGTCGAATTGTCGTAGCCGGTGAAAGCGATAAGACCGGCCATGCCGATGAAGGACGCCGCCGACATCCAGTCCGCAGCAGTTGCCATGCCGTTGGTGACAGGGTGAACACCCCGACCAGCGGCATAGAATTCAGATGTGGAACCCGCGCGGGCCCAGATCGCGATGCCGATATAAAGCGCGAAAGACGCGCCCACGAACAGCAGGTTAATTGTAAACTGGTCCATCAGATCAGTCCTCCTCTACGCCGTATTCACGGTCGAGTTTGTTCATCCGCCACGCGTAAAAAAAGATCAGCGCAAGAAAGACGAGGATCGAACCCTGTTGGGCAAACCAGAAGCCCAGATCAGTGCCGCCAACGGAAATGCCCGAGATCATCGGGCGCAGCAGGATGCCGAAGCCGAAGGACACCAGCGCCCAGATGATAAGGCTGATGACGATGATACGGATGTTGGCTGTCCAGTAGCCAGCCCCGTCCGCCGCAGCCTTTGTGTGTGTTGATTGATCCGCCATTGTGGCGCTCCTCCTTAGTTAATGTTCAAATTCGAAACGCCTGACCCGCGGTCCCGGCGTGGTGTCTTCTACGTCGCGCGGTACTCGGCAATCCGGCCCTGATCACACGCAGTGCGGTGCGGCAGAAGGAGAGCCCTGCAGTAATCAGACGTTTTCACGGGTTCCATCACGGCCTCCTCAAACCAGTGTCGGAAGAGGAAGGTTGATCGCGACGTCAATTTTCCTCGGGGTAATCCCAATAACGCTACGTCATTACGTGTAAAAATTGGACTATCTTACTGGTGTGGCTGTATTTTTTTGTAAATTAATTTTCAGATAACTTTTCAAGTTGTAAAGATGACCTGCGTCAAATCGCCAAATTCGAACAAACTCAAAGCGATGCCTGTTAGTCGGTTCAGCCGAATTCTGATGTTAACGCGCGGACAGTTCGGCCGTTTCATGCAAACCTGTTCAGACCCGCACCAAACCACGCCCGCGCAGCGTGCCGGTTGGGGGTAGCAAAGATGAAATACTCGAATCGAGACGACAGTTCGCACCCGTTCAGCGGTGCGGCAAAGCCCTCATCCAGCAGATGCCCGCCCTGACCTCAGAGCTTCAAGCAGCCGCTACTTGATTCAGCTTACCCTTGATCGCGCTCGCGGATCGTCTTCGCGAAGGCCGGGAAAATGTCGGGGTTTGCCGCGATCATCTGGCCGCCTTCCAGCAGGCTTTGATCCTCGCGGATCGGTTCGATAAAGCCGCCCGCCTCTTTGACCAGCAAGACACCACCCGCGATGTCCCAGATGTTCAGGCCCCGCTCCCAGTAGCCGTCATACCGGCCAGCGGCCACATAGGCCAAATCAAGTGCAGCGGCGCCCCAACGGCGCACACCCGCGCATTGCGGCAACAACCGCGCAAGGTCTTGCAAGGCCGCTGGCAAATGTTTGCTGCCGCCAAACGGCAAGCCTGTCGCAAACACGCTTTCGATCATCTTGTGGCGACCGGACACGCGCAGGCGCTGCTCGTTCATGAACGCGCCCTCGCCCTTTTCGGCCACGAACATTTCGTCCTTGGCAGGGTCATATACAACGGCGGACACGATCTCGCCCTTGTGCTCCAGCGCAATCGACACGGCAAAATGCGGCATCCCGTGCAGGAAGTTGGTGGTGCCATCCAGCGGGTCCACGATCCAGCGCCGCGTCGGATCCGTACCCTCGATCGGGTCGCTTTCCTCACCAACCCAGCCATAGGTCGGGCGGGCATCCATCAGTTGTTCCTTGATGATGGCCTCGGCAGCGGTATCGGCACGGGACACAAAATCCCCTGCACCCTTCATCGAGACCTGAAGGTTCTCGACTTCGCGAAAGTCTTTTACCAGCGACCGGCCAGCCACGCGTGCGGCTTTGATCATTACGTTAAGGTTTGCGCTGCCTTGCATGGGTCATCATCCTGTGGAGAGGTTTGGAGGCGCGTATAGACCCATCCACCGCATAGGGAAAGCCCTTGCGGATACCGCGCTTTTGAACGAGCGTCGCGTCATGTCCGCTGACCGTCCCCTTCTAGGCATCATGCTCATGATCGGCTTTTGCATCCTCGCCCCTATGGGCGACGCGATGGCGAAGCTGTTGGGCGAAAGCATTCCACTGGGACAGTTGCTGCTAACCCGCTTCGGGGTGCAAACGGCGGTGCTGATCCCGCTGGCCCTGCTCACAGGCCGCACATTACTGATGTCACGCCGCGTTTTGCGGCTCACCGTGCTACGCTCGGTGCTCCATATCATCGGTATCGGCGCGATGTTTTCATCCCTGCGCTATCTGCCCTTGGCCGACGCGGTCGCCATCGCCTTCGTCATGCCGTTCATCATGCTGTTGCTCGGAAAATACGTGCTGGACGAAGAAGTCGGCATGCGTCGCCTTTTGGCCTGCGTCGTGGGCTTCATCGGCACGTTGTTCGTGATCCAGCCCAGCTTCGCTGCCGTCGGCGCCCCTGCCCTGTTGCCCTTGGTGGTCGCCGTGGTCTTTGCCCTGTTCATGCTGGTCACGCGGCAAGTCGCCAAACATGCCGATCCCATCAGCCTCCAAGCCGTCAGCGGCATCGTGGCCACCATCATCCTTGCCGCCATGTACTTCATCCCAGGCACGGATACGATTGAGCAATTCCAGCTCGTCATGCCCGAAGGATCAAATGTCTGGTCCATGCTCGTGGCCATCGGCCTGCTTGGCACTTTCGCGCATCTGGTCATGACGTGGAGCCTGCGCTTCGCGCCCTCCGCCACGGTCGCCCCGATCCAGTATCTGGAAATCCCGATTGCCACGATGGTCGGCTTCGCGGTCTTCGGCGATTGGCCCAACAGTTTGGCGATGCTTGGTATTTGCATCACCATGACCGCTGGCCTCTATATCCTGATGCGAGAGCGTAACTTGGCCAAACTGGTGCCCCCCGCCGCCTAAACCTTCTCCGGCGCGCGTTGCAACTTTAACGGCTCCGTGCGCGCCAAGCGGATGACATTCGCCATGAACGGCTTCGACGTATCCTCGCTGCGCGTCGCCGCATAAAGCCGTTTGGTGCGCCCGCCTTTGGTCAATGGCCGCGTGACGTAGTCGGAGTTATAGCGCACCTCGCGCACCACCCAGTCCGGCAGCACCGCCACGCCACGGTTGGACGCGACCAGCAGCAAGATCACCGCCGTCAGTTCCACCTGCCGCATGGCTTTCGGCTCCACCCCCGCAGGGGCCAGCAATTCGGTGAACACGTCCAGTCGCGTCCGGTCCACGGGGTAGGTGATGAGCAACTGGTCGCGAAAGTCCTCGGCCTCGATATACTCTTTCTGCGCCAACGGGTTTTGCGAGGACGCGACAAACACCGGCTCGTAGTCGAACAACGGCGTGAAATCCACGCCCGGCAGGTCTTCAGGGTCCGACGAGACCACCAGATCCACCTCCTCCCGCATCAATGCCGGCAGCCCGTCAAACGACAGACCGGGGCGGATATCCACATCCACATCCGGCCAGTTCTTGCGGAAGCCCTCCAGCACTGGAAACAACCATTCAAAACAGGCATGGCACTCAATCGCGATATGCAAACGCCCCGTCTTGCCGACCCGCAGCCCCTCGAAATCCGCCTGCATCGCCTCGACCTCGGGCAAAATACGCTCTGCCAGCCGCAGCAGTTTCATCCCCGCCGAGGTCAGTTTCATCGGTTTGGCCCGCCGAATAAACAGCTCCACCCCCGCTTGATCCTCAAGCCCTTTGATCTGATGGCTCAGCGCGCTTTGGGTGATATTCAGCCGGTCGGCAGCCTTGGCCAGACCGCCTGCCTCGTGAATGGCACGCACCGTCCGAAGGTGGCGAAACTCGATATGCATGCGATCCTCATAATGATGGTGAAAGTTATGAATTTGTCTCACATGGCACAGCATGGCACAAGGCATCAACCCCAATAGGATACCCGTCATGACCCGCCCAAACGTCTCGTTCGAATTCTTCCCACCTAAATCCGTCGAAGCCAGCTTCCGCCTGTGGGACACCATCCAGACGCTTGCCCCGCTGGACCCGACCTTCGTGTCCGTCACCTACGGCGCTGGCGGCACCACCCGCGAGCTGACCCACGAGGCCGTCACGGCCCTGCATAAAACAACCGACCTACGCGTCGCGGCGCATCTGACCTGCGTGGACGCCACCCGCGAAGAAACCCTCGCCATCGCCCGCGACTACATCAAGTCCGGCGTGACCGACATCGTCGCCCTGCGCGGCGACGCACCCAAGGGTCAGGACTTCACGGCCACCAAGGACGGCTTCGCCTCCTCCATCGAGTTGATCGAGGCGCTGAAAACCGAGACCGACGCCACGATCCGCGTCGGTGCCTACCCCGACAGCCACCCCGAGGCGGGCTCCATGGAGGCCAACATAGCCTACCTGAAGCGCAAGTTCGATGCGGGCGCGGATGCGGCGATCACCCAGTTTTTCTTCGAGGCGGACACCTTCTTCCGCTTCCGCGACGCCTGCGTAAAAGCTGGCATCGACAAGCCGATCTTGCCCGGCATCTTCCCGATTGAGGACTGGACCCGCGCCAGCAACTTCGCAAAGCGCTGCGGCACCCATGTGCCCGCATGGCTGGAAGAGGCCTTCGCCACCGCCATCCGCGACGACCGCCACGACCTGCTGGCGCAATCCGTGGTGACCGAGTTGTGCTCCGACCTCGTCGATGGCGGCGTGAACGATCTGCACTTCTACACACTGAACCGCCCCGAGCTGACCCGCGACATCTGCGCGGCCCTTGGCGTGACCCAGAAATTGGCTTTAGCGCAAGTGGCGTAACGCTGCCGGTTGCACCTCTCGGGCCTGTCTCCTACCGTCTCCCTCGACGTCCCCTAGAAGACAGGCCCGCCCTATGCCCGACCAATTTCTGCCAGATAACCCGGAGCAGTTGCCAACCCGCGAGACGACATTGTCGATGTCGGGGCTGGAGTTCATGCAGAAAATCCTCGCCGGCGAGCTGCCACTGGCCCCGATCGCCAAAGGGCTGAACTACCAACTCCACAGCGTGAAACCTGACGAGGTGATCTTTCGCGGCGCACCCGGCTTTGAGCAGATGAACCCCACCGGCACCATTCACGGCGGCTGGTACGGCACCCTTTTGGACAGCGCCATGGCCTGCGCGGTGATGACCCGTGTTGCGAAGGGGTCGGTTTATACGACATTGGAATATAAGGTAAATATCATCCGCCCCATCCCGTCGGGCATGATGGTGGATTGCGTCGGCACGGTCGAGCACGCGGGCCGCTCCACAGGCGTCGCCACAGGAAAAATCTTTGGCGTGGAAGACGGTAAGCTCTACGCCACGGGCTCCACAACCTGCATCATCATGACGCCCAAATAGGGTAAAACCAGCATACACGATGCCGCCATAGGAACATCCAATGGCGGCATCTTTTCACGGATGAGATCAGTGGCAGGCAGGGCGTTTACCCGGCAACAACACCTTGTCGATCACGTGGATCACGCCATTGTCGGCCTTGATGTTGGCAATCACCACATTGGCGGACTCACCAGTTCCATCGGCAATAGAAACACCGCTCGAACTCTTGGTAATACACAGACGTTGAGACGCCAAAACGGGCTTGAAATAGTTGGAGCCAGCCGGGATTTTTTCTGCCGTCAGATTGCGGTCATCAACATGGTAAAGCAGCACGTCCGTTAGCTGACCTTTGTTCTCGGGCTTGAGCAACGTCTCCACCGTGCCCGCCGGCAGCGCAGCGAATGCGTCGTTCACTGGGGCAAAAACAGTAAACGGACCGGGGCCGGACAAGGTTTCGGCCAACCCTGCGGCACCAACAGCCGCGACCAGTGTCGAGAACCGCTCGTCGCCCGCAGCGATCTCGACAATATTCTCGGCAGATGCACTACCGGCTGCCATCACCGACACGACAGTCAACGTCTTGAAGATATTTTTCATTGTTCATGTTTCCCCATTTGCACCCATGCTCTTGGCATGTGCTTAGGGTTACGCAGGGTTACCGTTTGGGATCACCGGATCACGGCCCTGTTAAGTTTCGTGACCAAAGCGTTAGGCAGGGTCGCGCATCACATCTTCGCCGATATGTCTGATCACTTGCGCAATCACCCTCCACCTGATGGCCAAGACGCACTTTAAACCGCGGCAGCAACCTCAGCCGTTTCTGGGCGCCGTGACAACTTCAGATAGCAGCCGTCAGATGTCAGGTTCGTTTCAAGCTCCACGTTGATCTGCTCTGCTGATGCCGCGATCAGTTTGGCGCCCAAAGCATCCGCAGACGTGCTTTCTATCTTGGGCTGGTTTAGCCCCACACCGTTGTCGGTGCACAGCATTTCCAAGAAGCCGTCTGCATCCATCTTGATGATGACTTTCACCTCGCCGTCCTCGTTATTGGGAAACGCGTACTTTAAGGCGTTTGCCACAAATTCCGACACGATCGCCCCGATTGCCGATGCTTGGGTGGAATCGACGCTGCCCTCATCTGCCTCAAGGATCAGGGAAACATGCGCAGGGGCCTCGACCTGAAGATAGGCCAGAACGCGACCAAGGAAGCTTTTCAAGCTTACGCGCTCCTCCTGCGATGTGCTGTGCAACTCACGGTGCAGGCTGGCGATGGCCGACAGGCGTCGCTCCACCGCGTCAAACGCGGCCTCCGCTTCAGGGGTTTGCGCCGTCCGGCGATACATCCGGACAAGCGATCCGACCATGGTCAGGGAGTTTTTGACGCGGTGATCCATCTCGCTGCGCAACACCTCACCAAGGGCCACATTGCGCTGCAATTCAAGCTGCGCCATCACTTGACCACCCAACACGCGCAGGGTTTCGCGTTGCAACGACGTCAGCTTGCGGGGCTTTGTATCAAGCACACAAAGCGCCCCGATGGGCAGTCCGTTGGGGGCAACAAGTGGCACGCCCGCATAAAATCGCATACCGGTCCCGTCATGGCACAACGGGTTGTCGGCGGTACGCGGGTCCAAAAGCGTGTCCTCAATCTCCAAAACCCCGTCATCAAGGATCGTATGGGCACACACCGATTTATCGAGGGTGGTCTCGCTCAATCCGGTTCCGCAGCTTACCGCAAACCACTGGCGGTCCACCTCCACGAGGCTCATCAACGATACCGGAGCCTCGCAAATCTGCGACACAAGATTGACGATATCGTCAAATTCCGCCCCCTCGATCGTACCGGACAGACCGTAGCTGCGAAGGGTGGCCAAACGACGGGCCTCATCGGGATGCGTGCTGGCAAACATGAGTTAAATCTTCCTGTGTCGCGGGGTGAAGTTACGCTAACCCGCCCCCGCGATACTTTCAATTGGAATGGGACGGGTATTACGCCTCCAGACACCACCGCATCACCGCCTTTTGCGCGTGCAAACGGTTCTCGGCCTCGTCGAAGATTACCGAATTCGGGCCGTCCATAACTTCCGACGTCGCCTCATCATCGCGATGCGCAGGTAGGCAGTGCATGAACAGCGCGTTGGGTTTGGCTTGATCCATCAACGTCTTGTTGACCTGATAGCCGCGCAGCTGGTTGTGCCGCCGCTCCCGCGCCGATTGTGGGTCGTGCATGGACACCCATGTGTCCGTCACAACCAAATCCGCGCCTTCCACTGCGGTCTGCGGGTTGCGTTCAATGGAATACAAACCATCCAAGGACGCCTCCGGATCCAGGGGTGGCGGGCCGGAGAACACCAGATCGAACTCGAACTGCTTGGCCGCGTGGGCGAAGCTGGCAAACACGTTGTTCCCGTCACCCGCCCACACAACTTTCTTGCCTTTGATCGGCCCGTTAAGCTCCTCAAAGGTCAGGATATCGGCCATGATCTGGCACGGGTGGGTGCGATCCGTCAGCCCGTTGATCACCGGAACGGTGGCATATTCCGCCATCTCCAGCAGCGTGTCCTCCTCGAAGGTCCGCATCATGATCAGGTCGACATAGCGCGACAGCACGCGGGCGGTGTCGGCGATCGTCTCGCCATGGCCCAGCTGCATGTCGGAGCCGGACAGAACCATCGTCTGCCCCCCCATCTGCCGCACGCCCACATCGAACGACACCCGCGTCCGTGTCGAGGGCTTCTCGAAGATCAGCGCGACCATGTGGTCCTTCAGCGGCAGATCGTCGTCCAAAGCCCCCTTCGGGCGGCCCGCACGGGATTTCTTCACAGTCAACGCAGTGTCGATGATATGCCGCAGGTCGGCAGGGTCGGTTTTGTGGATGTCCAGAAAATGCTTCACGCGGCACCCTCCAAGGCGGTCGCCGCCCGATCCAGACGCGCCACGGCTTCCTTGATTTCGTCGTCAGAGATAGTCATCGCAGGCAACAGCCGGATCACGTTGTCGCCACCCGGCACGGTCAACAGGTGCTGCTCATATCCAGCAGCCACCACATCCGTATTCGGCACCACACACTTGACGCCGATCATCAGGCCCGCGCCACGCACCAGCTCGAAAATCGTCGGGTGAGACGCCACCAGCCCCTCAAGGCTTTGCCGCAACAGACCGGATTTCCGCGACACCTCGGCCAGAAAATCATGGTCTGCAACGATATCCATCACCGCACAGCCCACAGCACAGGCCAGTGGATTGCCCCCATAGGTCGAGCCGTGAGTACCCGCCGTCATCCCACTCGCCGCCTCCTCGGTCGCCAGACACGCGCCCAGCGGGAAGCCGTTGCCGATGCCCTTGGCCACCGCCATAATGTCAGGGCTGATGCCCGACCATTCATGCGCAAACAGCTTGCCGGTCCGGCCCATACCGCATTGTATCTCATCGAAAATCAGCAACGCGCCGGTGCTGTCGCACATGTCGCGCAGGCCTTTCAGGCAGGCATCCGGCAGCGGGATAATCCCGCCCTCGCCCTGCACCGGCTCCACAATCACCGCCGCGATCGTGTCGTCCAACGCCTCTTGCAGCGCGTCATGGTCGCCAGCCTCAAGGTTGATGAACCCCGGCAAAAGTGGCCCAAACCCTTTGGTTAGCTTCTCCGACCCCGCCGCCGAGATCGTCGCCAAGGTCCGCCCGTGGAACGACCCCGTAAAGGTGATGATATTCACCCGCTCCGGCTGGCCTTTGTCATACCAGTATTTGCGCGCCATCTTGATCGCGCACTCCATCGCCTCCGCGCCCGAGTTGGTGAAGAACATGGTGTCCGCAAAGGTCGCCTCCCGCAGCTTGTCGGCCAGTTCTTCCTGATGCGGGATGTGATACAGGTTCGACGTATGCCACAGCTTCGCCGCCTGATCCTGCACCACTTTCACCAAGGTCGGGTGCGCATGGCCAAGGCCGGTCACCGCAATGCCAGCGGCCATGTCCAGATATCGGGTGCCGTCACGATCTATCAGCCAGCTTCCTTCGCCGGTCTCAAAGCTCATTTTCGCCCGTGAATAGGTCGGCAGTACGGCAGGTATCATCGCGTGGGTATCCTTTACGCAGAGGAAATCCAGATATTGAGGATGTTCCGGAGCAAGTCAATTTGAATGAAGGGATAGGAGGTGCGCCATGCGCACAGATGATCGGACGCTAGATTAGCGTCGGCGTCGCAGAGTGGTGATATATGCGGTCTTAATCATGGGAGTGCGTCTAAGGCGCAGCCGCTTTGCTGTCCAGCAATTATCTTGCGCGTCACCAGACGCAACTCTTGCCGGATTTTCGACACACAGCTTATTGAGGTCAGCTTTGCGGGACTTTGTTGCCGTTGACCTCAGCGGTTCACGAACGCCCTTCTGACCGAAACCTTTCAGCCCATTCTCGGTTTGTCGCATCCGCTAGCTTTGCTGTTGGCGGCGTGACCTCGGCTCTCGGGTCCTGTTCCAGACCAAGCTCTTTTAGCAGCCCTCCAAGCGTCCTATATGGTTCGGCAGACAATTCGTCATACGTGATGCGGATCGGATTGATGCCTCCGCTTACAAACCAAGACTGCCAGTCTTTATCCATTTGCTCTGACAACCGTAGCTGTGCCTCGATAGCCGTCGGATCATAGGTTGGCTCTTGCGGTTCCGAGAGGCGCTCAATCTCCGTTCCATCGGGTGCCAAGTGCCACAGCCCTGATTGCTGCGCCCTTACGTAAGATACGGCCTGATCCAGCTTGTTTTCTCGGGTAAGGTGGATAAATAACGTGTTTCCAAACGCCGCTTCGATGCGAGATTTGTCATCCAGCAGCGACGGATACAGCACTCTCAACTGCTCAATGAAAAAGTCAAAGCTATGACGCTGCAAACGCAAACCAAAGACGTTGCTCTTGCCCTTTCCGTATTCAAGCGCGGCACGAAATATAGCACTTAGAGCTTCCCTTCGAGTATTGAACTCGCTGATACCAAACCCATACTCGCTCAGCCATTCGTTAAGAGTTGGTTCATGAAAATGGGAATCAGGCAAACCAGCGTTCCCGACTTCGCTCAAAAGCCGACACAGCAACGTGCTGCCACTTCGGGGACTAGTACAAATAACATAGGATTCAAACTGCTTCATAGGCGATGAATTATACGAAGTTGCCGAAAATTCCCATTGCTGGTTTGGGCTCAAAGCCGTCATTTGCAGCGTGAAACACGAAGCCCCCATTCTTACTCTGTCGTGAGCGTGAGGGCTAAAATCATCTGACGCCCTCAACGGCCGTTCAACCCCCTTCTGGCATGTCGCGAAGGTCGCGCGCCGCGACCTTTCGCACCGCCCCCGCAAGACGCGGACTGATCCAAACTTGTATCCCGACGCATTGGCCTCTAAATTAGGGGCAACTGGAAAAGAATAAGCCGCCCTCGCAGCATCTCGGGGCGGCTTGTCGTTTGAAGAGGCTACACCGCATGTCATGGACCGATGATCGCGTCGAAGTGTTGAAGAAAATGTGGGGCGAGGGGAAATCCGCCTCGCAGATCGCCAAGGAATTGGGCGGCGTGACCCGCAACGCGGTGATCGGCAAGGTGCACCGTCTGGGCCTGTCGAACCGCTCTGGCGGCGCAAGCCCGGCCAAAGCTGCCGCCACACCCAAGGCAAAGCCCGCAGCCAAGCCCAAACCGGCCGAGAAACCCAAGGCCGCTGCCGAAGCCGAGGCGAAACCCGCCGCACCGGTCAACCGCCCCCTAGGCCGCCCGAAACTGGTCGTGACCGCAGGCCAGCCCCTGCCGCCACAGCCGTCCGCCAACGAAATCAGTCCCGAGGCACTGGCCTCCGTGCGCGAGGTCGAGAAGAAGGCCAAACGCCTCTCCGTCATGGAGCTGACCGAGCGGACCTGCAAATGGCCCGTAGGCGACCCCGCGACCGAGGATTTCTGGTTCTGCGGCCTGCCCGCGCAGCAAGGCAAACCCTATTGCGAGGCCCATGTCGGCGTGGCGTTCCAGCCAATGTCCGCACGTCGCGACCGCCGCCGGTAATCTTCACAGGCAACCTTGCCAAAAAAGATCAAGCGTCATAGCCTGAATGCTATGGCGCTTTTTTCGTGCTATATTGTTTAATGAATTTTCAGGTGCACTATGGGCAACGAGCGCGTTTCTTTGAAATGGAAAGTAGAAGGCGGCATCCATTATTCGATGCTGCAAAACCCCACGTCATCGGCCTATGTTCCGGGTGAAGACATCAAGTTTTTCAGCGAGCAGGATACCTGCCCCAACGGCCCGACCGGAAAAAGCTCCGACAAGAAGTTCGAGACGATGCCGCGCGGCAAACGAGCCAACAAAAATATCGCCAACATGAAAAGCCCGTTCT
Source organism: Litoreibacter halocynthiae (assembly GCF_004365635.1). Lineage (GTDB taxonomy): Bacteria > Pseudomonadota > Alphaproteobacteria > Rhodobacterales > Rhodobacteraceae > Litoreibacter > Litoreibacter halocynthiae. Next base: position 383,404 of record NZ_SOBH01000002.1, read on the forward strand.
CAAGGCCCAGTAGCGCCGCGACACGCCCCGCCGTTCAGCGTCGTGCAGGGATTGGCCAAGGTGCGAAGTCAGGTCTGGCCGAGGTCGCCCTGATCGCCACCTCGCGCATGTATCTCGCTTCGCTGGACAACCGGTTCTGGGAAGCCATTCAGGACATGTCCCGCGACATTGTCGACGGCATCAAAAAGCATGGCGGCGTGCTGATCGTCGGGCGGGTCTCGATGATGCCGACCCCCAATCCCGACACGGGTATCCGGCAAACATTCTTCTACGACGCCTATATCAAGGACGGCGCCAAATCTATTGACGAGCTGTTCACCCCGACCGTCAAATCCGACGCCACGCCGGCCTTTGTCGGCCCGCAACCTTGGGCCGGCCTCAGCAAGACCAAACCCGCCTCCATGGGCCCGCGCGAGACGGCGTTTATCGGGGCCGCAAAATACGGACCACCCAAAGCGTGGGTGCCGCCAAGGGGCTATATGGTGCTTGGGGAATACAAGGTCTTCGCCACCTCGACCACCAACGCAAAGCGCTAACCTGCCGCGCTAGTTCCCGCCCAGCAAGCCCCGCAGCGCGTCTTTGGCCTTGTTCTCAAGGCCTTCCTTCAGTGCATCTTCAACGCTCTGCCCGTCCTTGCGCACCACACCCAGCTCGTCCTCCAGCTTCGCCGCGGCCTTCGCTTTCAACTCGGCCTCTCTGGCCTTCGCCTTGGCCCGCAACTCGTCCTCTTTCGCTTTGGCCTGCGCCTTCAGCTTCTCCTTTTCCGCCTCAAGCTCGGTGTCGATCAACGCCTTCAGGTCAGGCCGGAACCGGATATTGCTCCACGGCCCTTCAATGATCACAGGTACGCGGATGCCGTCTTTCAGCCGCCCCGCCAAGGCCACAGGGGCCAGCCGGTATTTGATCGTCTGTCCGCCAAGATCAACAACCCCGTTGCCCGTCGCAGTCAGCAGTTCAGCGGCAAAATTCAGGTCCGAGTTGCTCAGCACCCCGCCCTCGATCGTGAAGCTGGCGGTGATGTCGTCAAACACTGTCTTCGAGCCTTCCCCTTGGTAGGACGCATCAAGGTTCTTGATCATCCCCGCAATATCCAGCCCCAGCAATTCCCCGCTGCCCACATCCAGACGGCCAGAGCCTTTCAACCCGTTCATAATCTCGTTCATGGTGCCGCCGACGCCAAGAAATTGCAGCGACATCGACGCGTCACCCACAAGGCGGTCAAACCCCGCAAAATCGTTCAGCAAGCGTTGCATGGCCACGCTGGACGCTTTCAGATCGCCGCCCACCGACAGTCCGCCGCGCCCGTTCACCACGAACTGCCCCGACACGCCGCCGTCAAAAACGCCGACATTGGCCAGATCCAGCACCAGTCGCGCGCGGTCCAGCGAGCCGCTCAGATCCGTGCGCGCCAACTGGATGGAGCCCAGATCAATCGCGTTCGCCTTCAGCGAAAACTCCCCGTTCACGCCGGACAGCCCCGACACGTCGAGCCGCGCGTCAGACCAGCCGCCCGCGCCCGCGTTGGCGGCACCGTCACCTTCCGTGGTATCCGTGCTCATCGCCGAGAAATCCAGACTGTCGCCCTGCAGCCGCGCGGTCACATAGGGCGTGTCTTTCAGCGCCACATCCAGCGCCCCCGTCAAACGGTTCTGGTCCAGATCAATCGTCGCCCCGCGCAAGAAAACCTGATTGTCCGCGGTCAGCGTCAGCTCTCCCGACACCTTGACCTTTTGCCCCAAGCCTTTGGGAATACGCGGTGCCACCTGATCCATCAGCGCAAACAACGTGGTCTGGTCGACTACTGATCCCGTCATGGCCCCCTTCGCCTGCACGGGGTCCAGCCCTGCATTGCCCTTGAAGGTCACGGTATTCCCACCCGCGCTGGCCGTCAGGTCCACGCCCTGCACGCCGCCATCCAGCAGTTGCTGCACGCCATTCACCACGCCCGCAAGCTTGACCGACTGGCCCTTATACAGGCCCGACATCTCGACGCGTCCCGCGCCTTTCAAATCCAGCAGCTTCACCGTCGCGTCCAAGGCGGTCAGCACATAGGACTGCCCCGCCCCGGCGTCCACAAACTCGACCGAGCCATTGGTGATCTGCGCCAAAGGCAGCGACACGTCGGCCGAGCCGCCGCCGTCATCCTCCCCGCCGCCCAACTCGGCCACAAAGTCCCAGTTGGCCCGCCCGTCCTTGTGCTTCTCCAGCCGGATCACCGGTGACTGGATGTCGAACGCTTCCACCACAATGTCGCCGCCCAAAAGGGCCGAGAACCCCACGCCCATCTCCATCGACGCGGCTTCCAGCATCGGCCCCTTGCCCGACCAGTCGGCATTGGAGATCGCCACGTCCTCCAGCTTCACGCCCAAGCGCGGAAATATCTGCGGCGACACATCCCCCGCAATGCTGAGCGCGCGCCCCGTGTTCTTCTCGAACTGCCCTTCCGCAAACCGCGCGATCTTGTTCGTGGGGATCAGGAACAACCCCGCCACGGCGAGCACCACAAGGGTGATCAACGTAACCGCAATCCGGATAATCCAACGCATGGGGCCTGCTCCTCTTATGGGCTTTTGGCGCAGCGTAAGACGTCGCGGGGCGGGCTACAACGGTTTAGCGCAAGCGGAATCTCTGACGCAGGCCAAGGCCGAGGAAGAAAAGGGCGGTGAAGCCAAGGACGGTTTGCGTGGCGGCGAGTGTTTCGAGAACCGAACCAAGCGCACCCATTTTCTCGAACGACTCTAGTGTGTCGTCGAAATAGACACCTTGGAGGCCGAAGAACTTGAAGATGTTAGAAAACGAAAAGCCAATCGCCTCCATTGGACCGTAATCACGCCCACCATGTGCTTCCGCTCGCATGAAGGCACCAAGATAGATCAACGCAGGCACCAGCCAGATTGCCAGCAACGCATAACACGGCTTCACAATCGACGAACCATAATCGGACGCCCAACCGTAAAACCGATACGGAGCGCTATCAGCCCAATTCCCAATCTGTCCAGCAAACTCCATCTCCCGCTTGAAGAAAAACAATTCGTCCTCTGGAAGACCTTGCTTTCCAAAATGATGCCGTAAATATGCGCAACTGCTACGACCTACACGGGCGTCCCGATCAATCTTACTTGGCCAGTTTTCTTCCTCTGTTGAAAATACGGTCTTGTCATCGATGATCGCACCCGTAAAAATTGGATAGCGGTATAAAAACAAGGACTTACTAAAACTCGCAGGCTTGTCGAACTGCACGTCAGTTAGATCAAGTACACATAAACGCCCCCACTCATCAGAGCCGAACGTCACTTCGGAAAAAGAAGCCCTTCCCAAGAACGTGGCTGACTTCAACGATATCCTTCGCTCAAACTGGGCTGAACTAAAGTCGACATTTCGTTCGAAACTGGCTGACATAAAATCAACGTCCTTCGAAAAATTCGCAGCCACAAAAGTTGCGAAATTCTGAAATGCCGCAGAATTGAAGCTCACCTCATCAGAAAATTTGGTATAATTGAAAGCTGAATTAGCGATAAATGCAGCTCTATCAAACACTGCGATAGAGATGAAATTCGACTCACTAAAATTTGCATAGCCAACAAATTTTGAAGATTCGAAGCTTGCCTTTCCATTAAAATTTATTTCATTAAAGCTAGAATCTGCACCGAAACACGTTGAGCTGAAGCTTGAGGTATCGCCAAATTTGACGCACATAAATTGGGCATGCGCGTCAAATACCGCTAAACCAAAATCGGCCTTCGCCTTGAATTCGGCTAAAGCGAAATTAGCGACTGCGTTAAATTTCGTACGATAAAAGCTTGCGATACCTATGAAAATGGAATTGTCAAATGACACAGCCACATTAAATATCGCCTTCTCAAATGACACTTTTTTAAGAAATGTGATCCCAGATAGATCTACGCTTTTGGTAGGGTCAGGAAGACCAGGATAGACGAAACCTCCTTCGTTCCGCTCTTCCATGACCTGCTTGTGCAACCGTGCTATATCACCTGCCTTAGCGTCCCAGTCTTCGCGAGTAGGCACTTCCGCTCCGCCCGTCCGCAGGCGCTCCCGCTCTTTTTCAGAAAGGTGTTGGCATCTCCATAAGTTCCACACCTCACGGTTTTGATTTTGCCTTCGAATATCCCAACCGGTATGCCCTTCTTGCTCCCCATAAAGTGTATTCAAAACATACCATGGATTTGCGTTAGCGAGCTTCGGCTTCTTCATTTCAAATAACTCCGTCAAATTCCCGCCCACGATACGCCCGATACCTCAAACCTCAACCCCACTTCCCCCCACCCCCAGTCCATCGTATACGCCCCCTCATGGCCCAGAACCCCCCAAACCTCCGCCCCGACCTTGCACCGAAGCTACAGCTGCGCGAGCCCTCCCGCGACAACCAGCCGAAAATCGGCATGGTCTCCCTCGGCTGCCCCAAGGCGCTGGTGGATAGCGAACGCATTCTCACAAGGCTCCGCGCCGAAGGCTACGCCATCTCCCCCGACTACGCGGGCGCGGAGGCCGTGATCGTCAACACCTGCGGCTTCCTCGATTCAGCCAAGGCGGAATCCCTAGACGCCATCGGCGAGGCCCTCAAGGAAAACGGCAAAGTCATCGTCACCGGCTGCCTAGGTGCCGAGCCCGACTACATCCGCGAGCACCACCCCGCTATCCTCGCCGTCACCGGCCCGCATCAATACGAGCAGGTCCTCGACGCCGTCCACAAGGCCGTGCCGCCCAGCCCCGATCCTTTCATCGACCTGCTGCCCGCCACCGGCGTCACCCTCACGCCGCGCCACTACAGCTACCTCAAGATCTCCGAGGGTTGTAACCACAAGTGCAAGTTCTGCATCATCCCCGACATGCGCGGCCGCCTCGCTTCCCGCCCGCAAAAGGCGGTGATCCGCGAGGCCGAAAAGCTGGTAGAGGCCGGCGTCAAGGAACTCCTCGTCATCTCCCAGGACACCTCCGCCTATGGCACCGACTGGAAGGACCGCCCCTCCAAGGCCCCCATCCTCAACCTCGCCCGCGAGCTGGGCCAGCTAGCACCCCAAAACGACCTCTGGGTCCGGCTGCACTACGTCTACCCCTACCCCCATGTCCGCGAGCTGATCCCGCTGATGGCCGATCCCGCGAACGCGATCCTCCCCTATCTCGACATCCCGTTCCAGCACGCCCATCCCGATACGCTCAAACGCATGGCCCGCCCCGCCGCCGCGTCCCGCACTCTCGATGAAATCCGCGCATGGCGCACCGACTGCCCCGACATCACGCTGCGCTCCACCTTCATCGTCGGCTACCCCGGCGAGACGGAGGCCGAGTTCCAAACCCTCCTCGACTGGCTGGACGAGGCGCAACTGGACCGCGTCGGCTGCTTCCAATACGAAAACGTCGACGGCGCCCGCTCCAACGCCCTGCCCGATCACGTCGCGCCCGAGGTCAAACAAGACCGCTGGGACCGCTTCATGGAGAAAGCCCAAGCGATATCCGAGGCCAAGCTGGCCGCCAAAGTCGGCACCACCCTCCAAGTGATCGTGGACGAGGTCGACGAGGACGCCGCCACCTGCCGCACGACATCCGACGCGCCAGAGATCGACGGGAACCTGTTTATTGACGAAGGGTTTAAGGGGTTGGAGGCGGGGGATATGGTTGAGGTGTTGGTTGATGAGGCTGGGGAGTATGATTTGTGGGGGAGGATGGCGTCTCTAAAATGATCCGAGATATCAATTCAGTCAGATGCTAGTGGAGCCCCGCGCGTTAAACCTGAACTGCCTCAACTACTCCCCCCAAACCTATCAGCGAACCACTTTAATCGTCATTCCACGTTTTTCTGCCAATTTCAAAAGTGGTTGCAGGTTGTCCAGCCCCCATTGATTACTAACTGCAATTCTTTCACCATTGCCTAAACTGATTGCCTCGTCTTCCGCAATAAAATGACGCTTGCGATCTGCGTTGGCTATAGAGCGCGCAATTTCAAGGTTATCAAACATCCCATTTTTATGGGTTTCACGCCCCAATATGTGATCCAGTGCATCAGAGTCGTGTACAGAGTTTTTTAAAGCAATTTCTCTAACAATAGCTAATGCCAATCGACCCTTTGCATAAACTTTGTCGTTGAATTCATATTTTGTATAGTATCGACCCGACGGTGTCTTAAAAAAAGTGTCAATAGAAATAAGGACATCATTATTTTTACTGCGAAACCTACGAACTGCAATTGCAGCTAGTGGGATCATTTGACCATTCACAGAAATCGTCGCCCCGTCTTCAACTCGGTTTCTGAGTCCCGATGTAATATCCGTCCCCACCAACACGCCGACTAATGAAAAATCATTTATACTAGTACCATCAAGCTCTTCGATATAATAATTGAGTTCAGTTTGAGCCTCTAAATACCTTGTGAGTTGATCGACATGGCTTTCATTAATCGGGCCATTCTTTAGCTCAACGACGCCGTACGTTCCTGGCTCATAACTCACAAGAACGTCTATTCGCCCATCTCCATCTTTGGATCTCCCAGCACCTTTAAGCGCCAGCTCCTCTGTCAAAACATTTGGTTCCGAATACTCAGCATCGTTCAGGCGCAACAGCGATACATTTTCGATTAAAAAAGCCTGCAACATAAGTTCTCGGGTGTAGGGAGCTGGTGACAAAATTTGCTCATTGAGCACTAACTGACTGGATACGAACATTTAGTTGGTGCTCCGATGTGAATAAATCCGCGAAATGAGGTTCAATCGTAGGCAGTTCAATCAGAATGTGAAGCCAAAAAATTACGTAGCTCAAAATCGAACCACGCCTTTGCCAAGCAAAGGCAGCGCCCGGACCTCCCCCATGGGGAGGGCGCTAAAGCACCCGCCCCGAGGTCCAAGCGCTCCCCTCAATGTAGCATCCAGATCAAAGCACCCCCTGCGCTGCCGCGCGTGCCGGCCTCAAACGGTCCACCGGACCGTTTGCAAGACGGCCTCCACCCCCTCGGTCGAAGCGCTCCCCTTGATGTCACGACCAAACACTTCCTTTCCGCTCCCAACCCCGTAGGGTGGGTTTCAACCCACCATCCCACCTCACCACAAAGGAGCCACCCCACATGCCGCCCCCAACCATCGCCCAAAAAGCCCCCTTCCCCGTCGAAGTCGAGGCTGGCAAATCCTACTTCTGGTGCGCCTGCGGCCAGTCCGCCAAGCAGCCGTTTTGTGACGGCTCGCACAAAGGCTCCGAGTTCACTCCGGTGAAATTCGAGGCCACGGAAAACAAGAAAATCTTCTTCTGCGGCTGCAAACATTCCGCCGCCCCTGTCACCTGCGACGGCACCCACAACAAGATGTAGAACAGACGCTCGGCTGAACTCACGCCACAAATCCGCTAATTTGTGCTATATTCTCGTGTCCCGCGCCTTCATGCTCGCGGGGCATACGTCTCTAATGTTCATTTGCATGACAAAGGAAGACACCATGTATGCACGTATTACCCCGTACAAAATGAAGCCCGGCTCTCAGGCCGCCGCGACCAAGGTCATGAATGCCCTCAAGGACAAGATCATGGCGCTGGAAGGCCAGCAAAGCTTTCTGAATGTCTCCAATGACGAAGACGGAACCGGCTATGTGATCTCCACCACGGAGAACGCGGAAACCGCACCCGAGACCGCCGAGAAGATCAAAGCGCTCTGGGGCGCGTTCTCGGAGTTTCTGGTGGAGCAGCCCACGGTCCACAGCTATGACGTCGTCGCCGACTGGCGCGCATAGAAGGTAGGGCGGGGTTCACCCCGCCACACCCCCACGACAAACCTTAACAAATGCCCCCGCGCCGAAACCCTGCCCGACAAAAAGCCGACACTTCGCAGACGTTTTGCCGACCCCTCGCGCGGCGCGTTAACCCTTTCGCGCGTCTAGATACATCCGCACACAATCCTGCACCCGCCGGAACCGGTCCCCGCCCAGTTTGACCCCGCCAAACCAGCGCGTGACCACCACGACCTCGCCCACAAGTTCCTCGCGCTCCAGCATCCGCAGGATCACCATCCCCGCCCCCGCCTCGCCATCATCGTTCTTCACAGGCGTGCCGTCAGGCAGGATCACCGCCCACGTATTATGCGTGGCCTTGGCGTATTTCTTGTTCCGCTTCAGTCCCTTAACAAACGCCGCAGCGTCCTCTCGCGTGGCCACAGAACCACCCGACACGGCGTATTTGGAGCCACGATCTGTCAGGATATTTTCAAGCTGGATCACAGCAACCCGTAGATCAGGATTACCCACGCCAGCCCCGCCGCGATCGCCACCAAGGCAACACCAGCGCTCGCCGCGTCCTTGGCGTATTTGCCCAAGGCGTCATACTCCATACCGGACCGGTCCACCGCCGCCTCGACGCCCGTGTTCAACGCCTCCGCAGCCAGTAAAACAAGGCCAAGCGCCACAATCAGCGCCCGCCCCTCGGTACTTAGTGGTAACCAGAATGCCAGCCCTACGGAGCAGATATTCAAGACAAACCAGAACCGAAAACTCGGCTCCTCCCGCCAGATCGCAACGACGCCTTCCCACGACCAGAGGCAGCGGTTCATCAACCGCCGCCACTCGCGCAGGACAAAGCCGCTCAAAGCTGGGAATTCACCTTGCGCACCGTCTCGATGCGGCTGGCGTTGGGCGGATGCGTCCCAAGGAACCGGTCGCCCGGATCAGGGATACGGGTAAAGAATTCGGCCCCACGCACAGGGTTGTACCCTGCCCGCTTGGCGATCACCGTGCCCAAGGCGTCAGCCTCCAACTCGTTGTTCTTCGAGTAGGCCCGCGCGCCCACGGTGCCGCCCAGTTGCTGGCCCGCATTCACATCGAGGCCAACCGAGGCGGCGATAATCCCACCGATAATTGCCCCGCCAATCGCCGTTTGCTGTTGCTTGGCAAGGTGCTTGGAAATGTGGTGCGCCGCTTCATGGCCCATCACAAAAGCCACTTCGTCACGGTTCCGCGCATCGGCAATCAGCGCGATGGTGAATCCCAAAATTGGGCGGCCGGATTTATCCAGCGTTTGGAACGCGTTAGGCGGTTGATTGGTCCGCTCATCTACTACGATTTTGAAATCGCAGTTCAGATCGGGGGCTCTTGCACGGCACTCCCGTTCGGCCACGGGTTCGACCTGACGGACAACGGCTTTGAAGTTCGCAACCGCCGTGCGCGAAGAAACTTTGGGCGGCGAGCCCGCCTTGGTCGTCGTTGTCGGGGCCGGTGCCGGTTTGGAGGCCGGTGTCTCTGCCGTCTCAACAGTACACGCCCCCAGCGCCGCAGCAGCTATGAAAGAAAACACTAAACGCATCGATGAGCCTCTTCTGGTTTTTTTAGAATGTAGCCTCGCAACACCCGCCCGCCAAGCCCGCAGATGATCATTTGCAATTTTGCGCCGTCCAGCCCTACGGTGACATCAGACCAAACGCTGCCGGAGGCCAAATGTTCACCATCGAGCACGAGTTCGACGCCACCTTGATCACTCTCATCGACGAGGGAGAGACGCATTTACAAGGTGACGTTTCGATCAACGCCTTTGATGACTGCATCACGGTAGAGCAACTCGACCCCCACACCGACCGGGTTCAAAAAATCACCTTCTCGTTGCAACAAATCCGCGATCTGGCCGCAGCACTTGATTTGCCCGAGGGTAGCTACCGCTTGGAAGGAAAGCCATGAGCAAAACAGGGTTCTTCTGGGACGAGAAGTGCTTTTGGCATGCGGGTGGCGACTTCGCGTTCACCGTACCAATTGGCGGCTTGGTGCAACCACTGGCCGCAGGCGGCCTGCCCGAAAGTCCGGAAACCAAGAGGCGGTTGAAGAACCTGCTTGATGTCACGGGGTTGATCAATGACCTCCATCCCCACTCTGCCCCAGAAGTGTCGTGGGACGATCTTGTGCGTGTCCACCCCGAAGCGTTTTTGCGCAAGTTCAAGGAGAAGTCCGACACAGGGGGCGGCTCCATGGGGCTGCGCACCCCGTTCGCCCAAGGCGGATACGAGCTTGCAACACTGTCCGCTGGCCTCGCCAAAAGCGCGTTGTTCTCGGTTCTGCAAGGCGACATGACCAACGCCTATGCGCTATCGCGGCCACCGGGGCACCACTGCCTGCCTGATTTCCCCAACGGGTTCTGCCTGCTCGCCAATATCGCCATCGCCGTCGAGGCCGCATTGGAACATCGCCTGACCGACCGTGTTGCGGTCATTGATTGGGACGTCCATCACGGCAACGGAACCGAAGCCATTTTCTATGACCGCGACGATGTGCTGACGATATCCATGCATCAGGAACGCAACTACCCTATGGACACCGGCGACGCGGAAGATCGCGGCGTGGGCGCTGGCGATGGCTACAACATCAACATCCCGCTGCCACCCGGCGGCGGCCACGCGCTTTACATGGAGGCAATGGAACGCCTCGTCCTGCCAGCCCTTACCGAATACCAGCCAGACGTCATTATTGTTGCCTGCGGCTATGACGCCGCGGCCATTGACCCATTGTCACGGATGATGGCAACGGCAGAAACCTTCCGCGCAATGACCGAGATGGTCATGGAAGCCGCGTCCGACCTGTGCGAGGACCGTTTGGTGCTGGTCCATGAAGGCGGCTATTCCGAAGTCTATGTCCCGTTTTGTGGCCACCACGTCTTGCAGCAACTTTCCGGAAGCACCATCACGGCCACCGATCCTTTGGGCGAGACGTTGGATCTGCGCCAACCCTCCGAGCGCCTTCGCAGGATGCACAGCGAATTCATCGCCGATCTGGAGGCAGCCTACCGGTAAAACCCGCCTTAATTTCAAATGATTGCGCCTCTTAATTCTCTGTGCCATGCTGAGCAAATTGGTAAGTACAGATCGCACTAAATTTTTTACAGTAGGTTGGCGTATTGCAGTCAAATTCTTTGGACAACATTCCGGTGGGCGTTGTAAGCGCCGATCTCGCTTCGGAAAACCCAGCACTCCCAGACCCATCGGCTGGATTGCAGATTGCTCCTCTGGAGCCATTCAAACCGCTTGATGCCCAGTTTGCAGCCGACCCCCCGAAAACAGCACCCGACCCGATAGCGAAGGAACTCTTCGGACAACCCGCAACGGACACCGCAGCGAAAGACGCGCCGCCACTAAACACCTTTGCGATCTTGGACGCGGCCAAGGTGACCAATCTGCCGGAACTTCTACAAACGTCCGGATTGGAGCATCATTGCCTGTTTAAGGGCGACGCTTTCGATGAACTCAGCCATGTGGCTCCGTGGATTGTGCAACTTGAAGCCGACAATCGCTTTGCGCGCAATCTATTTACCGCTGGCCGCGCCCCTTGGCAGCTTTGGGATAAAAGCCCCGGATGCTTCCTGCGCGCACGTGCAAGCTGTGAGGAGATACGCAAACACTTTCGCAAAATCCTTCGTGTTCAGGACGACACGGGAAAGTGGTTCTTCTTCCGCTTTTGGGAAGGGACGGCGCTGCAAACTGTGGCGGCGACCGTTGATCTTAAAGGCCAGCAACGTCTTTATCACCCCACCATGGCCGTCTACGCGCGGCAATCGACACCCGATGGCGACATGCTGATAAAAAGCTGGGTCAACGCAGGACCAGAGGCCCCGACATCATGAGCTTCGTAATTTCCGCCCCCTCCGTGGCTGATCTGCGTTTCGACAATCTCTATAAACGCATTCTAGCCTATCTTATGGAACTGGATTCCGCGCGCTTTCGGGCTTTGGGCGATGACAATTGCAGGGCATTCGTTCGTAAAGGCATCGCGTTCTGTGACACCCGCAATCTGGGGTTTGTGGAGCACATCGAATACGTCCATTTCCTGATGTATTTCATCGGCACGGATTTCGACCGCGACCCGCGCTACTCCGCGCTCACACGCGCCCTGAGCGATCAAAGTCACGTCGCCAACGAGCGCATCGAGACCGCACATCGGCTGTTTCGACCCGTAGCGGAGCGGTTTATCGGCGTCGGGCTTGCACAGGCACATGTGGCCTTGTCTCGCTTTAACGAGGCGATGGAACACACCATCGATGACCAGCTCACCCCGCGACTGGTGTTTGACGCGTTCTACGCCGCCTATGATTTCACCCCGACCGAGCGGGACCGCTTTCCCGAAGCGGCACTTGTCGACGCCGCCGTGCAAGGAGCGCAGGCGCTCGGCATCGAAACGGCACTTGGCCGCAGTGTCTGCTTGTCGCTGGCGCTCTGGCTCGGCACAGGTTTCGCCAATGACCCGTTGTTTCCTTGGGTCCGTGATGTGACCGCCCAAGCCCCCAACAATGCAAACGAACGCGCCCGTTCTCTAAAAGCCTACGCCCAAAAACGCATGATAAAAATGCGACCGAAAGAGGAGACCTGACATGTGTGGAACCACCATGATCAACCCCGCAGCAAGCCCGACCACAGGGGCCACTGGAAGTCAGGCCTCTGCTCCATGTTGCCCGCCACCGCCGTGGATGCCGATCGCGCTTGCTGAAAACGCGAAAGGTGTTGCGGAGATTTCAGGTGCAACAGAGAACCCCGACGTTGTGCGCTACATGGGTATGAACCGCTACGGTCACCGTCGCGATGACAATACGTCGTGGTGCGGCTCGTTCGTGGCCTATGTGTTGGACAAAGCTGGAAAGTCGATCTCGACCGTTCCCGAACGCGCGCTGACTTGGGGGCGTCCCTCCTCTCATCCTGAGGGCTACTGGCCCGGCGGAATCAGCATCGGTCGGCCCATCTATGGCGCCATCGCAGTCAAATCACGGCAAGGTGGCGGCCACGTCACCTTTGTCATGGGGCAAGACAAAGACGACTCGACAATTCTGCACTGCCTCGGTGGCAACCAGCGCAACAAGCTTCAGGTTTCCAGATACTCCCGAAGCGTCTTTTCGGCGTATATGGTTCCCGAAGACTATCCACATAGCTGTTGCACACTTCCGATTTACAACGGAACTTCGACGGCAGCCGGATCGGAGGAATAGCCTGTGCGTCACTTGATTGCGATCACACTGACGGCCATCGCTGTCGCCGGATGCGCCAGCGCCTCGAACCTCGGCAATCGGGAGGTAGGCGAAAACGACGTCTACCTCAATGGCCCGATCACGCGCGCTATGGCCAAGCAATCCCACCCGCTTGATGAAACCAGCGCAGCCGTGTGCGGTATGAAGCACCGCAGCTCTACCCTGTCGGTGCGAACTGCCCCGATGGTCAACGCCAAAGAAATCTACAGAGCCCGCTACTATTCCATCGTCGATTTCACCGGAAAGATCAGCTCGGACGGGAAATGGGTGGAAATCGAAAGTGTCTCCCATCGAGTCGATACCAACGGATTCTTTCTTGAGATCGTCGATCAGACAAAAACCGAAGTCACGGGATGGGTCAGCTTGCGCTACCTGTGCGACTTTGAAATGTAGCGCTTGGTTTGCTGCGGCGATGCTCAGCGTCGCTGGCACAACTGCATTCGCGGTCGAACTTATGCCTTTCGGCACAGATCCCGACAGAGATGCGGCCAACCGTGTTGGTGGCTGGATGGTTTGCGGACTTGAAGGCCCCGACAGCTATCTTTCCTTGCGACGGAAACCCCAATCAAATTCGGGCGAAGTGCTAAAACTGAGCCCTTACACGTTGGTGGCGACAACTGGAAAAACCAGCAACAAAGGCGCATGGGCGCAAATCCATCAGTTCCGTGTTCTATATACCTCGCACGGTGTATTCCTGACCGAAGCAGAGTTCGCCCAAACCAAGGTAACTGGCTGGGTCGCAACCCGCTTCCTTTGTCACTACGGCCCACTTCCGAACGGCGACTAGATCAATGAGTGCCATAGGGTCCGCACACGAGCACAGCCCCCTCGACGCGCCTCTCCAAGCCAACCCAACTCACAATATAAATCACTTTGACGCTCTGGTTCAAATCGTTGCGGCTGCCGTTCAAGGCAAGCGCCGCTGCACCCCTTATCTTCAAATCATCAACAGCGGGACAGCACGTCGCCTACCGCAACAATCGCTGAAATAAGGAAGCAAAGTTATGAAACTTCTTACTCTCACAACCGCCATCGCCCTCGCTGCTGCACCCGTTTTCGCAGAAACACCCGCCGAGAAATTCGGCATGATCCATGCGGGCTCCGGCGCATCCCAAGCTGCTCAAGCAACCGCAGTTGAAAAGCTGTCCGGCGACAATGTCGATGATCGCATCGTTATCGCAGCACCTGCACAAACGACCCGCAACTCGCAAGGTCACTTGCAGCTAGCCAAAAACATGGGCGTATCCCCTGACGCCTACACCAACGCTGAACTGGCAAAAATGTTCATCGGCGCATACGACTGATCGCCCTCCCCAGCACTACGCAAGTAGTAAATGATCAGTCGAAAAAACCCCGGTTGGTTCACATCAACCGGGGTTTATTTATGCGTGTGCGTGGTCCGTGCGAAACTGGCTGGGGGAAACCCCCAGATGCTGTTTGAAGCTGCGTGACAGATGCGCCTGATCGGCAAAGCCGCACTGAGCGGCGATTTGCGCCAGCGACTGCACACCTTCCCCCAACAAGCGGCTCGCAACCTCAAGGCGGACTTGCGTCACAAAGCGCATGGGGGTCTCGCCGACCGTGGCTTTGAATTTACGCGAGAACGCGGCCTCGCTCATTCCCAACTCTGAGGCCAGTTGCGCCGGATTTATCTTGTCAGCCAGATGGTCCTCAACAAAAGTGACCACCTGCGCGTATTGCTCCGGGCCGAAGCGCTGGTCAAATGCCACGTCGGTGTGGTCTTTTTTGCAGTAGCGTTTGACCATCAGCACAAGAAACATCCGCGCCAAGGCGTCAAACACGACGCTGGAGCCCAACTCGTCAGCCTCCAAAGTGTCCTTCATGCGCTCGGCGGCATGTCTGACGTCAGCGTCATAGAAAAAGATCGTATTTTCAAAGCGATGCCCGTTCGGCACGACTTTCAACTCCGTTTGCACAAAGCGCCGCATTACGGTCGGGTTCACATGGATTATAATTACCTTCGCAGGGTCAAGCCATTGCCAGGCAGTCAGCGATCCAGCCAGTGCCACAGCAATATGACCCGCCTCCATGGTGAAGCGCTCGGTACGCCCGTCACGATCCGCGATGACCCGAATGGGCGTGTCCTGTACGGAAATGATCAGGCTGTTATGCGCATGCACCTGCGGTGGCAAAGAGCCCGGTTCGTCTTCGCGGTATTCAAAGCGCAACAGCCCATCGAGGCTGGAATGCGCAAGCAAAGCTGGGGTCTTTGTTTCCAGCTCGGGATTTAGCCAAAATCGCTCGGTTTGCTTGCCCATCTAAATTCCCTCGGCTCAAAATTGAACTATTCGGTTTAGATATGGATGGCCATCCTCATGGTCAAGGGAGGGAATTTCAAAAACAAGTGAACGCCGGAAGTTGAACCCCTGTACGTTACGAGTCGCGCTGGACCGGCCCGCCCTGCGCTTCCCACATTGAAAACCCCTCGCGCAAATGCGCCGCGTCGAAACCCATGTCGTTCAGTGTCGCCACCGTCAGCGCGGACCGCCAGCCGGACGCGCAGTGGAAAACGAATTTCTTGTCCTGCGCAAAGACCTCTTTGAAATACGGGCTGTGGGGGTCCACCCAGAACTCCGCCATCCCGCGCGGGCAGTGAAAGCTGCCCGGCACATAGCCGCTACGATGCCGCTCCCGCACGTCGCGCAAATCCACGATCACCACATTCGGATCGTCCACCATGGCAATCGCGTCCACGGTCTCGACCTCCTCGATCCGCGCCCGTGCACGCTCCACCATCTGCGCTGCCGATACTTTCAATGCCATGTTCCGTCCTCTCTATAGTGCTACAACCAGCACCAGAATACTGACCACGATCAACGCGATCCCCGCCAGTTCCTTGGGCGTGCTGCGCTCCTTGAAGATGAAGTAGGACGCCAGAAAGGTGAACACCAATTCCACCTGCCCCACCGCCTTCACATAGGCCGCATTCTGCAACGCGAACGCCACGAACCACCCGAAAGAGCCGCACATCGACGTCACCCCTACCAGCGAGGACACCCGCCACGAGGCTACGACGCGCCCGATCTCACCCTTGTCGCGCCAAGCGAGCCACGCGGCCATGATCAGCGTCTGGAACGCGGTGGCCACGGCCAGACTGACGCCTGCCCGCACAATTACGTCCGGGCTGTCAATCTGCAGCGCCGCGCCGCGATAGCCCACCGCCGACACCCCGAACAATAGCCCTGACCCAAGCCCAAACCCTGCCGCCTTATTGAAAAACCGCGCGCCGCCTTTCGGCGGGTCCGACAGTAGCACCACGCCCGCGAACCCGATGACAATCGCCACGACGCCAAGGCTCGAAACGCCCTCGCCCAGTACCACCAGCCCCAACAGAGCCGTCAGCACCACTTCAGTTTTCTTGAACACGATGCCCACGGCAAAGTTCCGCTCCGCAAACAGCGCCACGACACAGGCGGTCGCAAGGATTTGGCCGATCCCGCCAGACAGCGCATAGGCCCAGAATTTCCCGCTTAAGGCCGGAAACGGTGCATTGGTCACGCTCATATATGCCCAGATGCCAAGCGCCACCAACGGGCTGGAAAACAGAAACCGCGAGAACGTCGCCCCGCCGGTCGACAACTTCGTCGCCTTGAGGTGCTTTTGCAACATGAACCGCAGGTTTTGCATAAAAGCTGCGAAGATCGAGACGTATATCCAAAGGGCCATAGGTCTCTCCAGTTGCGACGTATGGCGTGTCTACGCGGGCGGCGTGCGGTCGTCCAGCGCGCGGTGCATCAAGGGATGCTCTACGGGGTCCTTGGCCCGCACAAGATGCCGCGCAAAGATCGCTCCGTAAGAGGGATAGATATAGCTGTCATTGCACGCCAGAAAGCGGTCCTTCCCACTACGGTAGAGCGCAGGAAGATCATACCAGGGCACACGCGGATACATATGATGAACGGCATGCAGGTTGTTGTTTAGAAACAAGAATGCCAATGGCCCGCGATCCTCGACAATCACCGAGCGCGCGCGGCTCTGCTCATGCGCGCGGTGCTCCAGAAAGGTGCGGATTTTCAGCAGCGACAGGCCAAGATAAGCCGCTATCAAATACGCCCATAGCGGCATTGGGGACTGGATCACCAGCCAGACAATCGGCACCGTTGCAACTATATGTGCCAGCCAACTCATCACGGTCCGACGGCTCGGCGCTCTTAAGTCACCGCGCATGAACGCCCATTGCCCGATCGCTGGCCCAAGCAATATACGCCCCGCCAGCGTGTTGTTTATGCAGCAAACAAACTTCGCCCACGCAGGCAGCGCCGCCCAGTCCCGAGCCGCCAGAAAGTTGCTCTCGGGGTCGTCATAAGGGTCGGTCAGGTTCGCATCGCGGTGATGGGCCAGATGGGTATCGCGGAACCGGCCATAGGGAACGGCAAGGTTCAGCGAGGGTCGCACCATCGCCTCGTTTACCCACTGCAAGCGCAGCGGGTGGCCGTGCAAGACCTCGTGCTGTAACGACGACTGCTGCGCAATGGCCAACGCGGCGATCACAACAGCCAAAGGAACCGACCACCCCGCAATCCAAAACACCGCCCCGGCCCAGACAGCGTAGGTGGTGAACAACAAAGCCAGCGTGGGCCACTCGACCCGCAATGCGATTGATTTCATATACGCACCCTTCCCCTGCACACTGATTAACGCCTCAGCCGACTTTAGGGCATCCGGTAGATAGTTCACATTATCCAGCATTGGTGATAGTAATCACCAAATGATGGAAATTCTTGACAAGCGAGACCGCGCAGAGCTGTTCCGCACTCGACTGGCCACCGCAATGGACGCTGGCGACGTCACCCAAAGCGCCCTTGCCCGCGCCATCGGCGTGGACCGCTCGACGGTGTCGCAACTGCTCAAACAGGAAACCGCCCGCCTGCCCAACGCGCAGGTCGTCGGCGAATGCGCCCGCGTGCTGGGCGTGTCCGCGGACTGGCTGCTGGGTCTCACCGACCGGCCGGAACTGGCCGCCGACCTCATGGCCTCCACTCTGACTTTTACAGAAGCACCGCGCGCACTGGTTGATGAGCAAATCTTCGAATGGCACCGCGAGGCCGCAGGTTACAAAATCCGCCACGTTCCAGCGGGACTACCCGATATGCTAAAGACCCGCGAATTGTTGGAATGGGAATACACGCCGCATCTGGGCCGCACTACGGCACAGGCCATCGGCGCGTCCGAGGACCGGCTGTCGTGGATGCGCGGCGCAGGCTCGGATTACGAGATCGCCGTGCCATTGCACGAGCTTCACGCTATGGCGGAAGGTTGCGGTTACTACGTTAGCCTACCCACTGAGATACGTCGCGCGCAACTCGCCCGATTGCTGGAACTCCACGACCAGCTTTATCCCACGCTCAGGCTCTACGCCTTCGATGCTCGCAAGCTCTATTCCGCGCCGGTGACCATCTTCGGCCCCAAGCTGGCGGTGATCTATCTGGGCCGCAACTACCTTGCCTTCCGCGACCGCGAACGGGTGCAAGCCATCACCTTGCACTTCGACGGGCTGGTGCGAGAGGCCGAGCTATCGTCGCGCGAAATGCCGGAATTGTTGCAAAGCCTCGTTGATGCGGTGAAAGAACAAGACAACCCAAGATAGCGTCGCAACGTCCACGCACGGGGCCGTTCCTGTCACACTTTGGGATCGGGGTTCTCCGTATGCCCGTCCACCGCAATGACCTGTCCTGACACCAGCCGCGCAGCGTCGGAGCCAAGGAACACGGCCATGTTCGCCACGTCACGCGCCTCCACGAAAGAGCGCATGGAGGTGCCCTTGGCATAGCCCTCGTAAACCTCGTCGCGGGTCATGCCTTTAGTGGCCGCTTCACGTGCCAACACGCCCTCCATCCGCGGACCTTCGACCGCGCCGGGACAGATCGCGTTGGCGCGGATGCCATGCGGCCCCAACTCCATCGCCAAGGTTTTCATCAAACCGATGATCCCCCACTTCGCCGCCGAATACGGCGCACGGTTGGGGTAGCCGTAAATGCCCGCCGTCGAAGAGGTTAGCACCATCGCGCCGGAGCCTTGCCACTTCATCAATGGCGCCGCATATTTCGCCGCCAGAAACGCGCCTTCGAGGTTCACGGAAACGCACGCCTTCCAGTCCTTTAGCGCCACGTCTTCAACCGCCGCCGTCGGCCCCGCGATACCTGCGTTGGCACAGAGCACATCAAGCCCACCCCAAGCGGTTTCGACCTCTTGGAACAGGGCCGCCATGGCGCTCTCACTGCTGGCATCCACAGTGCTGGAGCGCCAATCATCAGGCACCGCACTGACGTCCAGATCCGT
Organism: Litoreibacter halocynthiae; assembly: GCF_004365635.1. Taxonomy (GTDB): domain Bacteria; phylum Pseudomonadota; class Alphaproteobacteria; order Rhodobacterales; family Rhodobacteraceae; genus Litoreibacter; species Litoreibacter halocynthiae. Next base: position 402,682 of record NZ_SOBH01000002.1, read on the forward strand.
CACCCAGACCTGCGCCCCCGCCTCGGCAAAAGCCTGCCCCATGGCGAAGCCGATGCCCGAGCCGCCTGCGGTGATCAGAACCCTCACCGCTTGCCTATGGCAGCGCCCGCACCCTCCGGCGCGGGTAGTGACGCATGGGAAGCCGCGATCTCGCCCAGCTTGGTGGCAATAGCGACCGATGGCTCCGACGCGCGACGGGTCTCCAGCGAGACATGGATCAGCATATGCTCTCCCGTCGCCAATAGCCTTCCTCCTTCGTACATCCGGTGGAACAAATGCATCTTCTTGCCCTGCCCTAACAGCACCTGCGTTTCGACGCGAATGCTCGCACCTGCATGAACCTCGTCAAGGTGGCGTATATGGGTCTCGGCGGTGAAGTAGCTGCCGCCCGACGCGATGTAATCCCCGTCACAGCCGATCATCTCCATGAAGCGGTCGGTGGCGTCGCCAAACGCCTGCAAATACCGCGCCTCGTTCATGTGGCCGTTATAGTCGGTCCAGTCCAAAGGCACCGCGCGTTGCACAGTGACGATGGGCAGCGCGCTGTCCTCCAGTTCCGGCTTGGCGGGTTGCGCACGGTTCAGCACCGCCCCCGCCCCCCAGTCCTGTGCCTTCAGCGCGCGCATCATGGCGACAAGGTTCGTGTCGCGGATACGTTCCAGCTCGCGGATCGAGTGCTTGCCCGATTGCGCATCAGACTGGCTGGCGATCTGGTCGACCAGCTCGTCCGTCAGCTCCGGCACATCCATCAGCTTGGTCCATGGCCACGACAGACAGGGGCCGAACTGCTCGATAAAGTGCTTCATCCCAGCCTCGCCGCCCGCAATGCGGTAGGTCTCGAACAGCCCCATCTGCGCCCAGCGTAAACCAAAACCCATGCGGATCGCCTCGTCGATTTCTTCGGTGGTGGCGATGCCGTCCTTTATAAGCCACAAAGCCTCGCGCCAGACGGCCTCCAGAAAACGGTCCGCGATATGGGCGTCGATTTCCTTGCGAACATGCAGCGGGAAGCACCCGATGGAGGTCAGGATATCCTTGGCCTTCTGCACCGTGGCGGCATCGTTCGCTGGGCTAGGCACCAGCTCGATCAGTGGCAACAGATAGACGGGGTTGAACGGATGCGTCACCACGATCTGCGCGGGGCGCGCAGCACCTTCCTGCAACTCGGACGGCTTGAAGCCGGAGGTGGACGAGCCAATGATCGCGTCTTCGCGGCACGCCGCCTGCACTTGGGCGAAGACCTTGTGCTTGATCTCCAGCCGCTCCGGCACGCTTTCCTGTATCCAGTCGGCGGGGCCAACGGCCTCGGCCAGATCGGCGTGGAAACTCAGACGGCCCTCGTCCGGCATAGCGGTGTCTGACAGGCCCGGCAGCGAGCGCCGTGCGTTGGCGAGCACTTCGTTAATCTTGCGTTCAGCCTCTGGGTCGGGGTCGAACACCCGCACGTCCCAACCCATGAGCAGGAACCGCGCGGCCCATCCTCCGCCGATAACTCCGCCGCCAAGGATTGCTGCTATTTGTGTCATGGGGACACCTTTCTGAGTTTGGTGATGTCGTAGCCGTTGAAGGCCAGTATTTCGCGAGCCGCCTTCAGGCGGTCCGAGCGCAGGTTTTCCGTACGGTTGATAATCATGCCAAAGCGACCGGACGGTGTGCCTAAGGCTGCCGTACGGTGGTCTTCGTCGACCCAGATCACCCAGATCGGGTCACCTGCTTCGGGTGACAGCCTGCCAAATTGGCCGATGCGATAGACCGGCCACACGGCTCCTTCCGCATCCGCCGCTAACGGAGAAATTGCGGCTTGTGGGATGTAGCGATACCCGCCCGCCTCGGGTCGGAAGGTCACGCGACTTATCGCGACTTCGCGCGGAGTTTGCTCAAAACTTTCGATCACCCGCCAATCGCCTGCAAAGCGTTTAGGGTTAAACCGCGTGGAGGATGTGATCGGGATGTTGGTATCGCGAAAGCCATCTGGCACGAATGCAGGTTTCGGCTCGCAAGCAGCAAGCACCATTATCACCAATGCAACCAGCCAAAGCTTCACCCGCGCGGCGCCCGCTTCACCAACCCCAGCTTTTCACGCACAGCATCCGGCCCGATGACCTTGGCACCCAACCGCTCGGTTATCTCGACGGCGCGGGTGACCAGTGCCTCGTTTGTAGCCAGCACGCCGCGATCCAGCATAAGGTTGTCCTCTAGGCCAACCCGCACGTTTCCGCCTGCAAGGATGCTCGCGGCAGCCAGCGGCATCTGGTTGCGGCCCAGCCCGAAGGCGGAGAACGTCCAATCGTCGGGCACGTTGTTAACCATCGCCATGAAGGTGTTGAGATCGTCCGGCGCGCCCCACGGGACGCCCATACACAGCTGCACCAAGGCGGGGCTGTCCAGCACGCCGTCTTTGACCAACTGTTTGGCATACCAAAGGTGTCCCGTGTCAAACGCCTCGATCTCCGGCTTCACACCAAGCTCCGTCATCATCCGACCCATGGCAGTCAACATGCCGGGGGTATTGGTCATGACGTAGTCGGCCTCGGCAAAGTTCATGGTGCCGCAGTCGAGCGTGCAAATCTCGGGCAGGCACTCGGCCACATGCGCCACACGTTCTTCGGCGCTGACCATGTCGGTCCCCGCCTGCGTGGGAAGCGGACTCGGGGTACCGAAAACGATGTCGCCACCCATGCCTGCGGTCAAGTTCAGCACCACGTCGACTTCGGCATCGCGGATACGGTCGGTGACCTCGCGGTAGAGCTTCAGATCCCGCGACGGCGTGCCGCTTTCTGGATCACGCACGTGGCAATGAACCACCGCCGCCCCCGCCTTGGCCGCCGCAATCGCACTGTCGGCGATCTGCTTGGGTGAGCGTGGTACATGCGGGCTTTTGTCCTGCGTCGAGCCCGAGCCCGTCACAGCGCAGGTGATAAACACCTCACGGTTCATTTCCAGCGGCATGAGATACTCCCTTTTTGTGTAGCGGACGTCATCCAAGTGGGTCTTAGCAAGCTTATTTCCGCGCAGATGTAGCCTGAATACGTCATAGTTTCATCTTGGCTAAAATATTCCCGCCGGAGGCTCCGATCTCACCTAGTATGGCATCGGATTGGCTTTATGCGCGGCGGTGATGTCATCCAACACATCCTGACCAAGTACCAAACCCTTTCCCGCGATGATATGGTTGAGCTGATCCATCGTCGTCGCGCCGAAGATCGGGATCACCGGAAACGGGCGCTGGCAACACCACGCCAGCGACATGTGAACCGGATCCAGCCCATGCTTTGCCGCGATGTCCAGATACACTTGCGCCACATCCAACACGCGGTCCGATGCGCGCCCACCCATCTTCTCGTTGATCGACATACGCGATCCTTCGGGGATTTTACCGCCTTGATATTTGCCCGTCAGGAACCCAACAGCCAAGGGCGAGAACGCCAGCAGTGAGACATCTTCATTATGACCCAGCTCGGCCAGATCAGTGTCATAGAGACGGCAGAGCAGCGAGTATTCGTTCTGGATACTCTGCACGCGCGGCGCACCCATGCGCTCGGCGATTTGCAGCCACATCATCGTGCCCCACGCGCTTTCGTTGCTCAGACCGAAATGGCGAATCTTGCCTTCTGCCACCAGTCCTTGAAGCGCGCCAAGCACATCTTCCATATGGGCCACCGTGACGGCACGATCCTGCCCCGACGGGTCGTAGGACCAGTTCTGGCGAAACATGTAGCTACCCCGATTGGGCCAGTGCAGCTGGTAAAGGTCGATCACATCCGTTTGCAGCCGCCTCAGCGAGCCTTCGACAGCCTCGCGAATAGTCTTGGAGGAAATTTCCTCTCCGTCACGAATATAATTGCCCGCACCCGCCACCTTGGTCGCCAGCACTACATCATTGCGACGCCCTGATTTGGCGAACCAATTGCCAATGATTTCCTCGGTTCTGCCCGCATTTTCCTTATTCATCGGGTTTACCGGATAAGCTTCGGCGGTGTCGATGAAGTTGATCCCTGCATCCAGACTGGCATCGATCTGCTGATGCCCCTCTGCCTCGGAGGTTTGTGTGCCCCAAGTCATGGAGCCAAGACAAAATTGGGAGACCATCAGGTCGGTGCGGCCAAGGCGGGTTTTTTTCATGTCGGGCTTCTCTGTCATTAAGGTCGGAGGCTGGGGGCGAAGCCTACTTCGCTGTGAAATGGTGGCAACCGCAAAATCCCCTCGCGTACCCGTCACGATGAATTGACGCCATGCGATCTCAAGCCATGTATATGCTGAGGCGATCATACAGGACACCCGATGACACAGCTGACCCGCCGCGCCTTCTCCACAGCCCTTGCCATGATACCGCTCGCCCACGCGGCCCATGCAGTTGCGGTCCCCTATGCGCTGCAAGCGCGGCGCTCCACCGTGGGGTTCATCTACCGGCTATCCGGCCAAGCCTCCAAAGGCAGCATGCCGGTTAAACGTGCGTCAGTGGTGATTGACTTCGATGCGCTTCAACGCTCCTCGATTGATGTGGAGGTCGACGTGCGGGGGGCCAGAACAGGACTCATCTTCGCCACCGAAGCCTTGAAGGCCGCGTCGGTGCTGGACGCCAAAGCACATCCCACAATCCGGTTTCGCTCGACTGCGATCCGCTTGAACGGCAAGGGGCGCCTGTCGGACGGCGCCGAGATTGACGGCCTTCTGACAATCAAAGGCATCACCAAAACGGTTATTTTGCGGGCCGCATTGTTCCGGCAAGCCGGCACACAGGCGGGCGATCTCAGCCAACTCAGCTTTCAGCTGAAAGGCCGAATCAGCCGCGCGGCGTTCGGGGCCGCAGGCTTTGCCGATCTGGTCGCGGACGAAATCGACCTCGACATCGTCGCCCGCGTGAGACGGGCCTAAAGGTCTTTTGGATCAACCCGCGACATATTGCTTTGGGTCAATTCGCGAAGCGGGCGGATGTAGCTTGTCACCACAGCCCAGCCGCGCTCCATATCCGTGAGACGCGACAAAAACGCATGAGGTGATCCCGTCGTCATGTTGCGCACCTTTTGCGCCATGGCCTGATGGCTATCGTCGTCGTTCCAGCCGCGGTTTGACGTCCCGCTGATCCGCCCCAAGGCAAGGAAATCCGCCCCTGCCCCCTTCGAGCGCGGCAGCAAATGGTCGACATCCTGCCCGTCAGAGCTGCGCGGCATCACCGCGTCAAACGCAGCGCGGTAGCTGGTATAGGCTGGGTTCACATAGACCGTCGCCCAGTTTTTGCGCACCAACACAAAAGCGTTGGACAACCCCCGTCCGCCAATCTTGTGGATGGCAACTTCCGGCATCTTCATGTCAGCAGAGCCGATGGCCGGCGCGGGCCAAAGCACCCCTTGTTGGCGCATCATAGCGCCATATTGTCTTGCGGTAATCATGCTCGACCTCTTGGAAATTAATTCAAATAATGACGTCAGTATTCCGGAATTTCCGTTCACAATCCAGCACGTATTGCGCACATGTGACAAGGATATGACGCGAAATCACTTGCGGTCAGTCCTCTGGAGGGCGAGCGTAGGGCAACCTAAAGGGCAGTCCTATGCGCCTCATGATTTCTTTCGCCGCCCTGTTTTTGTCGGTGGTGCTGTTGCAGCTTTCCTCTGGCGGGGTTGGCCCCCTCGACGCGTTGTCGGGGCTTACATTGGACTTCACCAAATCCGAAGTCGGCCTGCTCGGCTCGGCACATTTCCTTGGCTTTTTCATTGGCTGCTGGTGGGCGCCGCGCGCGATGGGCTCGGTCGGGCATTCCCGCGCATTCGCAGCATTCACGGCGACGGGCGCCATCGGATTGCTGGCGCATATGCTGATCATCGACCCCTACGCCTGGGCCTTGATGCGCGTTGCCTCCGGACTTTGCGTGGCAGGGTGCTACACGGTGATCGAGGCATGGCTTCAATCCAAAGTCACCAACGAGACGCGTGGCCGCGCCATGGGCACCTACCGGTCGGTCGATATGGGGGCGTCCCTGGTCGCGCAACTGATGATCGGCGTTCTGGAGCCCGCCTCCTACGTCTCCTACAACCTGCTGGCCTTGCTCTGCTGCGCCTCGATTATCCCCTTGACCCTGACCACCGCACGCCCGCCTGACACCCCCTCCGCGCCGCGGCTGCGTCCAATGCTGGCGATAACCCGCTCCCCTCTGGCTGCGGCCGGGGTCATTGTGGCGGGGCTGAACAGCGCCGCGTTCCGGATGGTCGGTCCCGTTTATGGCCAGGAGGTTGGTCTGCGGCCCGACCAGATCGGTATTTTTCTGGCCGCCTTCGTCGCGGGTGGCGCTCTGGCCCAAGTCCCATCCGGCTGGCTGGCGGACAAATACGACCGGCGATGGGTGCTCATCTGGCTCTCCATCGCGGCCATCATCTCCAGCGTTTTCACCGTGTTCTCGGCCACGGGCGGTACAACCATGGTTTTGCTGGGCGCTGCGGTCTTCGGGTTCACCACCTTCCCGATCTACTCCGTCGCCGCCGCCCACGCCCATGATTTCGCCTCCTCCGAAGAGCGGGTTGAGCTGTCGGCAGCCTTGATGTTCTGGTACGCGGTCGGCGCCATCGCCTCGCCTCTTGGCGCGTCAAAGCTGATGGAGGCATTCGGGCCCACCGCCCTGTTCATGCTGATGGCGGTCGGGCACGCTGTCCTTGTGGTCTTCGGTCTGACCCGAATGCGCGCCCGCTCCACACCAAAGAAGCGCACAACTTATGTCTACGCGCCACGCACCTCCTTCACCATCGGGCGGCTCCTGAGACGACACAGAGACCGCAAATAGGTCTTCATCTTGGCAAAAATATTCAAAATCCGTCACTGGCAGGACGCGCAGGCTTAGGCTAAACCAACCCGACACCGGCCAAGGACGACCAAATGAACCGTATCCTCATCACCTCTGCCATTCCGTATATCAACGGGATCAAGCATCTCGGAAATCTTGTGGGCTCGCAACTGCCTGCGGATCTCTTCGCCCGCTACAATCGCGCACGCGGGGCCGAGGTCATGTTCATTTGCGCAACCGACGAGCACGGCACTCCGGCCGAGCTGGCCGCCGCGAAAGCGGGCAAGCCGGTCGCCGAGTTCTGCGCTGAAATGTATGACGTCCAAGCCGACATCGCCAACCGCTTTGGTCTGTCTTTTGACCACTTTGGCCGCTCCTCCAGTCCCCAGAATCGAAAGCTGACCCAGCACTTTGCGGGACGCCTGAAAGCCGAAGGCTATATCGAGGAAGTGTCTGAGAAGCAGGTCTATTCCAACGCCGATGGCCGCTTTCTTCCAGACCGCTACATCGAAGGCACCTGCCCCAATTGCGGCTATGACAGCGCCCGTGGCGACCAGTGCGAAAACTGCACAAAGCAGTTGGACCCGACCGATCTGATCGAGCCGCGTTCTGCTATCTCGGGCTCCACCGATCTGGAAGTACGCGAGACCAAGCACCTGTATCTGCGCCAGTCCAAGCTGAAGGATCAGCTGGACGCTTGGATCAACTCCAAAACCGACTGGCCCGTGCTGACCACATCGATCGCCAAGAAATGGCTGCATGATGGCGACGGGCTACGGGACCGCGGGATCACCCGTGATCTGGAATGGGGCGTGCCGGTCAAGGATGGTGAAACCGACTGGCCCGGCATGGAAGGCAAGGTCTTCTATGTCTGGTTCGACGCTCCCATTGAATACATCGCGGCCACCAAGGAATGGGCCGATGCGCGTGGTCTAGACGACAGCGCATGGGAAAGCTGGTGGCGCACCGACAAGGGTGCCGACGACGTGCGCTACGTGCAATTCATGGGCAAGGACAACGTGCCATTCCATACGCTGAGTTTCCCTGCCACGATCATGGGCTCGGGCGAGCCGTGGAAGCTGGTCGACTACATCAAATCGTTCAACTACCTGAACTATGACGGCGGCCAGTTCTCGACCTCGAAGGGGCGCGGCGTGTTCATGGATCAGGCCCTGGACATCCTACCCGCCGATTACTGGCGCTGGTGGTTGCTGTCCCATGCACCGGAGACGTCAGACTCTGAATTTACATGGGAGAACTTCCAAGCGTCGGTCAACAAGGACCTTGCCGACGTGCTGGGCAACTTCGTGTCCCGCGTCACCAAGTTCTGCAACTCCAAGTTCGGGCCTGCGGTGCCGGAAGGCGGCGCATATGGCGCGCGTGAGGAGGCGCTGATCGCCGACCTCACCACCAAAATCCGCGCCTATGAGGGACACATGGCCGCGATGGATGTGCGCAAATCTTCGGCGGAGCTGCGATCAATCTGGGTGGCGGGCAACGAATACCTGCAAGAGGTCGCTCCATGGACGACCTTCAAGGAAAACCCCGACCAAGCCGCCGCGCAAATCCGCTTGGCATTGAACCTGATCCGCGTTTACGCGGTGCTGTCTGCGCCGTTTATACCAACGGCTTCGGCGCAAATGCTGTCGGGCATGAACACGCTGGATATGAGCTGGCCGGATGACGTGGAAGCTGCACTGGGTGCGCTGCCTGTGGGCCACGAATTTACCGTGCCGGAAGTCCTGTTTGCCAAGATCACCGACGATCAACGCGAAGAATGGGCGGAGAAGTTCTCAGGCGTGCGCGACTAAATCCAAGCGAGCGTCGCCATCGCCAGCACAAGGTAGCGCCCGAACTTTGCAACGGTGACCAGCACTAGAAACGGGCCGATTGGCTCGCGCAGGACACCTGCGACGACGGTCAGCGGATCGCCGACAATCGGCAACCAGCTTCCCAACAGCGACCAGCGGCCATAACGATGATACCACGCTTCCGCACGGGTCAGCTGGTCTTGCGACACCGGAAACCACCGCCGGTCCCGGAACCTCAGTAAAAAGCGTCCCAGAGCCCAGTTGATCACCGCCCCCAACACGTTGCCAGCTGTGGCGACCGCTAAAAGACCGGTGACAGGGTAGTCTCCCGTTGCCAGCAATCCGACCAGAACGGCCTCCGACTGCATGGGCAGGATCGTCGCCGCAATCAACGCCGACGCGAACAGCCCGAAATACGCGATCAACTGCCCCGCGCCCGTGACGCCATAACCGGGATGAGAATGCTCAAGATCACCAAGCGGCCCACATGGCATGCCGCCACGAAGCCCGGATTGGCCCCGAGAACGGCCCCCATCACGATCATCGTCTCCAACCCGCCCGGTGCAAACGCGACAAGAACGTGGGGCAAGGGCATGTCCAGAAACATCGACACTGGTACCGCGAACCCGATGGCCAGCACTGTGGTTAGAGCAGTAATCGCCACACCACCGCCCGCATAGCGGAACAGTGTCATCGGGCTGGTCCCGCTGAAGCGCGACCCGATGAGCGTTCCCATCAGCACGAGGCACGCCAAGGTGATTTTCGGCTCCAACACTCCGGGCGAGAGATCCGACAGGTGGCCGATTGATGACACCAGCATCGCACCGATCAGAAGCGGTGCCGGCACCCGTAGGCGCTCCAACACCCAACCGGTGATCAGCGACAACACGACCAATACGGCAATGTAGCCCACGCCCAGAATATCACCGCTTGGCGCCATGCCTTGGGACATATCCAACCCCATTAGCGCCGCCAACGCGGGAACGGTCAAAGTCAGCAGCAGCACCCGCACGGATTGTGCGACGGTGACGCGGGTCAGGTTAACACCATAGGTCTCGCCCAATGCGATGACAAAGCTCAGATGCCCCGGCGCGGATGCCAAAACGGCGCTGAGGCGGTCGAAACCAAACCCCTTCACCAGCAATACACGGCACAAGATCATGGCGATAACCAGCATGACGGCCAAGGCGACAAACGCCAAAGGCCAGCGCAACATCGCGGCGGCGGCCTCCGCGTTCACGCCCGCGCCAATGCCGATGCCAATAAACAGGAACGCGATGTCACGCAGCAGGGGCGCGATTCCGAGCCGCATTCCGAGCAGCGATAAAACCGAAACCAGAACTGCCGGACCCGTCAGCATATAAAGCGGCAGGTGAACCAGATATCCAAGCGCAGCCCCGGCGGCCCCGACCGCAAGGGAGACGAGCGAAAGCCCGAGGGCAGGCAAGGTTGGCGGCGTAAGCATACGAACTGGCTATCACCCCTCCTCGCGGATGTGGAGAGACTGAATGCACTCATGTTGTGCATTGTTGGTGGGGGAAAAAGGAGGGCTAATGCATGGTGTTAACAATAAACTTACCAGCAGAAGACTTGACGCAGAGAGTTTCTGCGGCACCATTCGGTGATGCGTTTTATTTTTCTTCTTCCGATCGTCTTCCCGCTGGCGTCTCTGGCTGATTGCCCACCGATGCCCGAGCGCAGCACCCGTCACACCGAATTGATGAATTTGGTCGCCACGGCCTCGAACGAGATGATCGCAAGGGGCTATACCAACGAGCTGTGGGGAATTTGGGCAACCGCCCCTGACGACACCGCGCAAGAAATTCTGGACCGCGGGATGACGCGGCGGGCCTCCTATGACTTCGCCGGCGCGATTGAAGACTTTGACAAGCTGATCGCCTACTGCCCCGATTATGCTGAAGGGTATAACCAACGGGCATTCGTGAATTTCATTCGTGAGGACTACAATGCCGCGTTGGTGGACCTGGATCGCGCTGTTGAATTAACACCTGATCACATCGGCGCAATCGTTGGACGTGCGCTGGCATTGATGCAGCTGGGGCAAGTGCGACGCGGGCAAATTGCGTTGCGAAAAGCGCTCCTGCTCAACCCGTGGTTGCCGGAACGCAATCGCATCATTCCCCTACCCCACAACAAAGAAAACGACATCGAAACCGACCTTTGATCTTTAAGCCCTTGCGGCACCCCGCTATGGTCTCGCGACCCCTCGTGCCCGCGTGGTGGAATGGTAGACACATGGGACTTAAAATCCCTGGACCTAACGGTCGTGCCGGTTCAAGTCCGGCCGCGGGTACCAAATCAAGCATACCTGTCGTTTTGCCGCTACTTCAACTGCACGCCGTCGGCTGGTTGTTCCTTGCGGGCCTTCGGTAGATGGTCTTCTACATCTTCCAAATAGACGCATACCTCTGGCGCATTGAATCGCAATTCGTCGGCCAACTCTTGGGTAAGTGGCACCATTCCTATCTGCGCCACCGGACCGCACAGCATGATGCGATTGAGGGCGTTGGGTGATAGATCGGGCAACAATCGCGTGGCATCGGCCAAAGTTTGACCCGGTAGCAATCGGACAATCTTCGCCGACCGGATTGCCTCGATAAGCATCAGAGTCTTCAACCCTGCGATCGTCACCATAATAATGTCGCCACGAATGATTTCAAAGTCTGACATTGAAGTTTTGTCCTTTGTAGAAGCCCGAGATCTTAGGGGCTTGAGCTAAACGCCCGCATGAAGTCTGCTTTTACGATGAAGGCCTCGGTCGTAGGTCGGTCATTATAGAGCATGACCTGAAAATACTCTACGCCCGCCTCAACCTGTTGGCCTGTGCTTTCGTCAATTGCATTGGACGGAATATCAGCCGCCTGAAACGGAACAAGTGTATCGGGCAATCCGGTAAACGCGTCGGTCCTAAGGAATACAGGGCTGTTTTCCGGCGAAGTGGTATACGGAATGTTGCCAGTGAAGGCCCAGCGCGCAATCGGTGCCGGTCCTTCCAAAGGGCGCCCACCATTTGTCGAATAGACCTCGTTCGGCATTTTTCCGTCTCGATCAATTCTTCCTGCAACGATATGGAAATCCGAATTCTCTATCGGGTCCTGTCGGTACACAACTGTTCCGTTCTTGTCGACATATTGCCCACCCCACGCGGATGCGGAAAGTGGCCATAGCACGAAAAGAATGTCACAAGCGCTATCTGGCGCGTCGGACGAGTAGTCATCCCCTCGATCGATGAGCGCTCCATCGGCACGTGCAAGTTGCTGCAACCCTCGGACAGTGAATTCGACCGAAACAGTTTTTCCGCTGTCGGTTTGGTAGGTGAATACCTGACCGATCTCCAAGTTGCCCCAAATGTTACGCAGTCGCGCCGAAAGGCCGGCGCAGTTGGTAATCTCGTAATCCGCACCAAATGGGTCATTGTAGCGCTGGAACGCCAGGCAAGGACATCCTTCGGTGCATTGTGTAACGGCAGGAGTACCCGATTGCGCAGGGACAACACGCGCTTCGGCAGTTCCACTTCCGCCTAGGTTACCCACCATTGTGCAGCTCTTGCTTAAGAGGTTGAAGTGGTAAGTTCGCAAGATGCTCCTGACAAGCCTGCCAAAGCAAATGCTCTTTATCCAAGGCCGGTGCAGGATTCTGCAAAACCATGCGAAGCCACGGAAAAAGCGGATCGTTTGTCACGCCATACCCGAAAGAGAGCCGCATGCAGACTAAAATGAAAACGGAACTTGGTGCGAACAGCCGAAGTTTGCGGCACAGATCAGCGGTTTCGTGCATCATTGACCAGATCACGTTACGCCCGACATAAGCGGTCATACTAGCGAAATGAGCGTCGACAAATGCAAGCGTTTGGGTGGCATCCACGGGCGCGTCTTGTGGGTCATTCAATGTCTGAAGTTGGCGCAGGAAACCCGATATGTGTTCACCCTCATGGCCACAGGTTTGCTCCACATACTCTAAAAAAGAATCGCGCAGTGCGTTAATCCTATAGGCTTGTCGCCCGTTCCGGCAGGGTGTGACGAGCGCCATTTTGGCCCAAGGCAACAACGGATCTTCGTCAAAATGCGAGCCCAAATGGAACATAATCTGGATATAGGCCTTGAGGGGCGACCGCTCGTCAATGGCGTAACGTTGGCCACTCCGTATCCCCAAATGTACCGCCTCACGTATGCTATCCACACCAAGATTTCTCTCTAGCATTGGATCAGCAGCCATCAGGTCGCCTACGAGTTCTTCTGAGAAATCGCGCAGGACTTGATTCTGAAGAGCGGAAACGCTGTTTCTTTTTAATGTGAGCATGTTGCAATGAACTTTAATATCAATTCGCAAGGTAGCATCAGCCATGGCCGCAATCCAGCAAAGATGCCTTTAGCTGGTACGAAACTCCCACAAAAAAACGCGCCCCAGTGGGACGCGTTTTAAAATCTCGCTTCGGGCCAGCTTTATGCAGCTTCGGCTTGGCTTCGGCGTTCGCTTTCTTCGCGAGACAGGGCGACGGAGGTCCGAACGCCATTTCCAACAAAAGCCATCAAACCGGACACAACACGTTCGTTGGGGTCGATACCAGCACAGCTCAGCACTTCGCGGCCATCGCGAGAGCGCGCCCAGCGGGCGATCTGCTCGGGGCCGTTTCCATATTTCTTGTCATCCGCAATCGCATCATCGAGTGCAGCGAGGACCACCGCGGCGAAGAGTTTCCGCGCACGTTGTCCTTGTTCAAAGTTGAAAGCGTTGCCATCAACGAAATCAGCAGCCATTTCGTTTCCTTTGTTTTTGCTCTTGTATCTTCGGGCGTGAAGACGGTTGTGACAGAAACTATCCGATTCGTCATTGCATTTCTGGAATACCACCTATGCATCTAACGCATGACTTGGCGTCACACCAAACCGTATTTAGCCTTCTTGCCACCCCATAACTCCCCAGATATAGGATTGTTCCAAATTCTATCAACCTTTTGCCAAGGAAATGACACAATGCCCAAGATTAACGGAAACGAAATCCGAGGTGGCAATGTATTGGAGCATAACGGCGGCCTCTGGGTCGCTGTGAAAGTGGACCATGTTAAGCCCGGTAAAGGCGGCGCTTTTGCTCAAGTAGAGATGAAAAACCTGCGCAACGGCTCGAAATTGAACGAGCGTTTTCGCAGCGCCGACAAGGTAGAGCGCGTCCGGCTGGAGCAAAAAGACCAGCAGTTTCTATATGAAACCGACGGCATGCTGACCTTCATGGACACCGAAACCTATGAGCAGATCGAACTGCCAGCTGACCTGCTGGGCGACCGCCGCCCCTTCCTGCAAGACGGTATGATTGCCGTGGTCGAATTCCACGAAGCCGAAGCGTTGAACGCGTCCCTGCCCCAGAAAGTCACCTGCAAGGTCGTCGAGACCGAACCTGTGATCAAAGGTCAGACCGCGTCCAAAAGCTTCAAGCCAGCCGTTCTGGACAACGGCGTGCGCATCATGGTGCCACCGTTTGTGGGCGTTGACGAAGATATTATCGTCGACACCGAGTCGATGGAATATTCCGAGCGCGCCTAAGCGTTTAGACGGCGATCCACCGATCCGGAAGAATATCCCGATTGGCCAGTTTGGGATCGTTGAACCAATGCGCAGGCCCGACCACACGTGCGTCCGGCCTGCGATCCAGCCAGCCACCCCACCACGAAAAGGTGGAGTTGGCGATCACATGATCCGAGCAGCACGACATAAGCCGCAAGTCCTCATAATGCTTGTCAGGGCCGTTATGGCCCACGGCAGTCATGTCGTAAGGCAATTTCAGGTTGTCACGCACCCAAACGGGATCGTCGGAGAAGACGAACACCTTCAGGTTGCGTCCCCCTTCCGACAGCCGCTCTAATGCCCGCAGATAATAGGCCTCGTCACACGTGGCATAAGTCGCGTTAGACTTCGGCGAGCCGAGATAATCCCCCCGACGCATGTGCAGCGAAACTGTATGGCCCGCGTTGGCGATGCGCTCGGCATAGTCGGCATTTTGGGTGTCTGGTGGCGTGATGATCCGCAACTCGTCACCAAGCTTGTCCATCACGTCTGCAAAATAGCGTTCGGACTGGAAGTACCCGTGCAGATAGGTGCCGTCGGGCGCGTTGGCGATGCGGTCCTGATAGCCCAGACCCTTCTCGCGCATGAATTTCGGATTCCGCCCGAACGCGCGCCATAGGGCGTAATTGACAGGTTTGTCTTTGGCTGGCGGAAGCTCGGACGGCTCTGCAATGCGGGCGTTTATGTTGAAATGGTCCAGCGCGAAGGCCCAATGCGAGCCCGGCGGAGCAAGGCGGGCGTCAAGTACAAGCTCAGTCCCCAGTCGCAGCGACACAGCCCGCGCGGCGGCGTATTGGAACAACTGGTTACCCAAGCCACCGAAAATTCTGCTGTAGATCATATCCCGCCCCTACTGCTGCAAGGCTTGCCCTGCCCGACCGCGTTTGTCATAGCTATGCGACCCAATAGCCCAATTGCGAACGGACCTGAAATGCGAATTTCCCTCAAGCACTGGCTTCGCCTGCGCCGCGACCCTTGGCGCAAGATTTTCTATGACGCCTACCGTCAATGGAAACGCGACAAGATGGAGGCCAAGCGTTACGTGTTCAAGGGCCTGAATGCCGACAGTGTTGTGTTCGACGTTGGCGGGTTCGAGGGGAACTGGGCACAGGATATCTATGATCGGTACGGATCAACCATCCATGTGTTCGAGCCGCATCCAACCTTTGCAGCCGCACTTGAAAAGCGGTTTGCGGAAAACCCAAAGATTGTGGTTCACGCCTTTGCATTGGGCAGTGAGGCGGGCCAATTGCACTTGTCAGATGACGGGGATGCGTCCTCGGCGGTGAACGATGTTGCGGGCTCTGTGTCCGGCGAAGTGCGCCCTGTGGCCGAGTTCATGAAAGAGTTTGAGCCGCCAATGATTGACCTGATGAAGATCAACATCGAAGGCGGAGAATACGATCTACTGCCAGCGCTTGCAGCGTCCGGCGATCTGGGTCGGTTCGGGATCGTTCAGGTCCAATTCCACCAGTTTCGCGAAAGCGACGGGGCTTTGCGTGACACTGTGCGTGCCGAATTGGCAAAAACGCACTCGGAGAAATGGTGTTATCCGTTTGTCTGGGAAGAATGGCACCGAACCTAATCGTAAGTGCACGGTCTTCCGCTTTGCACGGTGAGTGCCGCGCGTCGAAGATAATCGGCATAAAACCTCGCGCGTGCCGCATTTTCCGTTATGGCTGCCCTGCGCGCCGCGTAGTCTTCCACACTGACGCGCTGTAGGGCGTCGCGTATCTCAGCCTCGGACTGGCAGATCATCATGCCTGCGGGGTTGAAGAAGGTCTCGATATTCGGGCATCCCCAATAGATCGGAACTGTTTCGCACAGTGCGGCGTCGACCATCTTTTCGGTAAAATAATCCCGCTCGCGAATATTCTCGATGACCACCGAATACCGATACGGCGCCAAGCCATCTTGTTTACGCTCAAACGGCTTGTAGCCCCGCCCCATCACATCGACTTCAAGAGCGGCCTCGCGAACATGATCCACGATTTGATGACGTAGCTTGTGCCCTTCCAGATCGCGTTTGGCGGATGCGATCAGGGACGTCATTCGGGTTTTGTCGACCACGATGCTGTCAATATCGTCAATGAAGGTAAAGCCGAACACGTAGTGCAAAGCGTTTGGCGCGCCTGCCAGCAGGTCTTTGTTCTTCGTCAGAATGTGGTGGAACCGCCAACGCATCCGCCTTGCATTCTTTAGGTGGTGGCCGTGAACGACATCAGGCTCCACGATCATCACCGATACCTTTGCCCTGACACCCGGCCATGGCAGATAGAACATCGGCTTGCGCGGGAAGGTGATCAGGTGATCATCAGGTCCCAGATCAGAAACCGTGCCTTGGGACAGGCGATCAGGGCGACCAAGCGGCCAGACCAGATCATCCAAAGACATTTTCGCGATACCCAAGGTTGGCCAGCAGCCATAGGGCACCACCGCAACGGCTGAAACAGCGCCGGTCATTTGCGTCGCGTCACAAGTGGAAGGGTTGACTTGTATTTCGCCTCCGGATGCGGCGGATGGCCTTCCGTGGCCTGCCAGTAGGCCGCCCCGCCCCGCTTGAGCCATAGCGGCAGACACAGCAACAAGCCGATCAGGAAGCCGCCTGCATGCGCCCAGTAGGCGACGCCCACTCCGTCACCGCCCAAGTTCACCACGCCATTGAAAAGCTGCAAGGCAAACCAGACCCCAAGCATGACCCATGCCGGCACCGGAAAGATTTTGAAGAAGATCACAAATATCAGAATGATATCGACCCGAGCCCGTGGAAACAGCAGCAAATAGCCACCCATCACCCCTGCAATCGCACCCGACGCTCCGACGACAGGAACCTGACTACTTGGGTCCGCTAACAACTGCCCGATATCTGCGCCGATACCAGCCGCAAGGTAGAACAAGGCAAATCCGACATGCCCCATTTGGTCTTCCAGATTGTCGCCAAAAATCCAAAGAAACAGCATGTTACCAGCAAGATGCATCAATCCGCCATGCAGGAACATCGAAGTCAGCAAAGTATGCGTTTTTGCGCCTGAACTCACTTCAAACGGCTGCATACCCCACGTCTGGAAGAATGCGCCCAAGACGGGTTCATCGTTAAACAACGGCCAATAGCTGGCAAAGATCACGACGTTTAGCGCGATCAGCGCATAGGTCACATATGGCGTGCGTTCCGACGGGTTGTGGTCACGGATTGGAAACATGACGCGACGCTGACGGATTGAACGAGGAGGGTCAAGCGCCCACCTCGGCCAACAATGCCGCATTGCCACCAGACGCGGTGGTGTCGATGCAAACATGCCGTTCAGCCAGCGTGTCGCATGGGCGCGGCACCTCTGTGATCAGCTGCAAAATCGGACCATCGCGGCTTGCCAATACCTGTCTTACATCGCGCGCAGTCTCGGTATCTCCCCACCACAAGGCACCTGCAATATCGCCAGCGGAGGCCACATCTTTGACTTCCCCGTGCAAGCCGATCCCGCCAGCTGTCGCGATTGCCTTGAGTTGTGCCGCATGATCCGGCCCCAAACATAGGAACGGGGCCCGTGGTGCCATAGACAGGCGGTTGGTCTCGCCGGTTGGCCCTGGCATATCTAGGGTGTCTGGCAGTGCTGGTGCGCCGTTGCTTCGGGTGAATTTGGTCAGGTAAAGCGGGCCTCCGGCCTTGGGGCCTGTTCCGGACAACCCTTCACCGCCAAACGGCTGGGAGCCTACAACCGCGCCAATCTGGTTGCGGTTTACGTAGACATTGCCCGCGTGAACACGGTCGACCACAGATTGCACACGGTCATCGATGCGTGAGTGAAGGCCGAACGTGAGCCCGTAGCCTGTGGCATTGATCTGGTCGATTACATCATCAAGTTGATGCGCCTTGAACGTCGCCACATGAAGAACAGGGCCGAAAATCTCCTCTTTCATCTGCGCGATGCCGTCCACCCGCAGCATCGTCGGGGCGATGAAAGTGCCGTTAGACGGCGTTTCTAATTCGTGAAGCACCCGCCCCTCTGCGCGCGCAGCCTCGATATATCCGGCAATCTTGTCACGGGCAGCTGCGTCAATGATGGGGCCGACATCGGTGCTGACATCCCACGGATCGCCCACCTGCAGCGCGTCCATTGCCCCGCGCACCATCTCTATCAGACCCTCGGCCACGTCCTCTTGAACATAAACGCAGCGAAGCGCCGAACAGCGCTGACCCGCCGACTGGAAAGCCGACGCAACGATGTCGCGCGTGACCTGCTCTGGTAGTGCTGTGCTGTCCACGATCATCGCGTTCAGACCGCCAGTTTCCGCGATTAGCGGAGCGGCGGCATTTCCATGTTGCGCAAGGCTTTGGTGAATGCGCATCGCAGTCGCTGTCGATCCGGTAAAGCAAACGCCATCCACCAGTTGCTGCGATGTTAGTGCCGCCCCGACGTCACCCCCGCCCGGTAGCAATTGAAGCGCCTCTTGCGGCACGCCCGCCTCGTGAAGGAGCGATGTCGCCAAATGGGCGATGAGCGGAGTTTGCTCGGCGGGTTTGGCCAGCACAGCGTTGCCCGCGGCCAACGCGGCGGCGATTTGGCCAGTGAAGATTGCCAGCGGGAAGTTCCATGGCGAGATGCACACAAAGCGGCCGCGTGCCTCGCCCGTCAGCTTGCCAGCCTCGCCTGCATAGTATCGCAGGAAATCGACGGCTTCGCGCACCTCGCCGATGCAATCGGGCATTGTCTTTCCAGCTTCGCGGGCCAGGAGCGCGAAGATCTGGCCGATATTGGCTTCATACAGGTCGGCGGCTTTCAGCAGCACCGCGGCGCGATCGGTTGCGGGCGCGCTCCATGGTTGCGCGACTTTCACCGCTGCGGCGGCGTCCTCGGCGGAGGCGAGGTTCACGGTGCCGACCTGATCTTCCGGCGTTGCGGGGCCGTGAATGTTGCGTTGGTCTGTCCCTGCTTTGGTCGACACGACCAATGGTGCAGCCTTGCTCTGGCCCTCACGGAATTTGTTGCGGGCGGTGTTGATTTCACCCATGTCGCGAGGATCGGACCAGTCCCAACCTTGCGAGTTCTTCCGTCCCGGAAAGATGTCGCAGGGCAAGGTCACAGCCGGGAATGTCAGCCCTTGAATTTCCTCGAACGGATCAGAGGCCACCACAGAGGCCGGAACATCCTCGTCAACGATCTGGTTCACGAACGAACTGTTCGCACCGTTTTCCAACAACCTGCGTACCAGATAGGCCAGCAAATCACGGTGTGCGCCCACTGGAGCGTAAATCCGGCAGCGGGTCTTTTCGCGACGCAGGACAATGTCGTGCAAACGCTCGCCCATCCCGTGGAGGCGCTGGAATTCGAAGGCGTTTTTGTCACTTGCCATAACCAGAATCGCGGCAACGGTGTGCGCGTTATGTGTGGCGAATTGCGGATAAATGCGATCCGTCAAACCCAGCAGCTTGCGTGCGTTAGCGATGTAGGACACATCCGTCGCCTGCTTGTGGGTGAAAACGGGAAAACCGTTAAGGCCCATGACCTGCGCGCGCTTGATCTCCGTATCCCAATACGCGCCTTTAACGAGGCGCACCATAATGCGCCGGTCAAGACGGGTCGCCAGCGCATATAGCCAGTCGATCACAAAGCTCGCACGCGGGCCGTAGGCTTGCACAACAACGCCGAAACCGTCCCAACCCTGCAAGGCTTCATCGGAAAGTGCCGCCTCGATCACGTCAAGCGACAGATCAAGGCGATCCGCCTCCTCCGCGTCAATGTTGAGGCCAACACCGCCCTTGGCTGCCAAACGGCAAAGCTGCGACAGACGTGGCACCAAAACCTGCATCACCCCATCTTTTTGTGGCGCTTCGTACCGTGGAAATAGCGCAGAGAGTTTTACCGATATGCCGGGGTTGGAACGGATATCACCATATGTTGCGGCTTTGGTGATCGCTTCGATGGCATTGTGATAGGCATCGAAATACCCCATTGCATCCGCGTCGGTCCGCGCGGCTTCGCCGAGCATGTCGTAAGAATAGGTATAGCCCTCGCCCTGACGGGTTTCTGCGCGGGTCATCGCCTTGGAAATGGTTTCCCCCAGTACAAACTGCCGACCCATTTCCTTCATTGCGCGCGCCACAGCAGTGCGGATCACCGGCTCGCCCAATCGCTTGACCATTCCGCGCACCTGCCCTGCGATCCCGCGCGTATCCTCTTCAAGCACCTTGCCTGTGAGCATCAACGCCCATGTCGAGGCATTTACCAAAGGCGAGGCGGAATGGCCCAAGTGACGCCCCCAATCAGACGGTGCGATCTTGTCTTCGATCAGGGCATCCATGGTGTCCGCATCTGGGACGCGCAACAGTGCTTCCGCGAGGCACATTAGTGCCACGCCTTCATCGGTGGAAAGCCCGTACTCAGCGAGGAAAACCTCCATCAACCCCGGTTTTTCGGAGCTGCGGATTTTCTCGACAAGCTGCGTGCCCGATGCCGCGATCCGGTCGCGATCAGCCTGCGACAGGTTCGCCGTGAGGACCAGTTGGTCCAATACGTCGCGTTCGTTTGGAAGCATATGCGCCCGCATTTCGCGGCGTAGATCAACGGCAGTTTCAAGGGTCATTGCGGAGTCCTCCCAACAGGCTATTTAACAAGCTTACGCGCCCTATTGCAAAAATGAACCCCGTCCTTCAGATTTAGAATAGATTCTGTCCCGTAGATTCGAGAAATTTCAGGCAAAATGACTGACGAATTAGACACCTACGACACCGCCATACTAAAAGCCGTATCCGCCAATGGCAGAATTACGGTCACAGATCTGGCAGAGCGTATAAATCTATCCAAATCGCCAACCCAAACGCGGCTGCGGCGGCTCGAGAAAGCCGGATATATCAGAGGCTATACCGCCCAGCTCAATCCGATCAAGCTCGGGCTAGCGCATATCGCTTTTGTCGAGGTCAAGCTCGACGACACCCGCGAGAAGGCATTGAAAGCGTTTAACGAAGCGGTCTTGTTGGTGCCCGAGATCGAGCAATGCCACATGATCGCGGGGAAGTTTGACTATCTATTGAAGGTCCGCACATCGGACATGCAGACCTATCGCCGCATTTTGGGCGAGCGCGTGAGCGCGTTGCCCCATGTCGCCCACACCTCCACCCATGTGGTCATGGAGGCGGTGAAGGAGGAGGCGATCTAAGGCGCGCTCTTTACTTCCCCGCCCTTTCGCGGCACCTCGGTCAGACGGCTGATCGGAGAGACCAAGTGACCAAGGCAATCATGATACAAGGCGCAGGCTCCAACGTCGGCAAGTCGATGGTTGTTGCGGGGCTGTGTCGCCTGTTCACAAAGCGCGGCCTCACGGTACGCCCCTTCAAGCCCCAGAACATGTCGAACAACGCGGCCGTGACATCGGATGGCGGCGAAATCGGGCGTGCGCAGGCGTTGCAGGCCTTGGCCTGCGGGGTTGCGCCGCACACGGATATGAACCCCGTCCTTCTGAAGCCAGAAAGCGATGTCGGGGCGCAGGTGATCGTTCACGGAAAGCGGTTCGCCACGTTGAAAGCACGCGACTACGCGAAAGCCAAACCCGAGTTATTGGCAAAGACCTTAGAGAGTTTTCATCGCCTTGCGGAAAGCGTCGATCTGATCATCATCGAAGGGGCGGGCAGCCCTGCCGAGATCAATCTGCGCAAAGGCGACATTGCGAATATGGGCTTCGCGGAGGCCGCAAATGTCCCCGTAATCCTGGTCGGTGACATCGACCGTGGTGGCGTCATTGCGCAGATCGTCGGGACGCATTGCGTATTGCCGGAAAGTGACCGGTGCCGGATTAAAGCCTTCATGATCAATAAATTTCGGGGCGACGTCACCCTGTTTGATGAAGGTATGAGTGAGATCACGGATCGCACCGATTGGGCACCGCTTGGGGTGTTGCCGTGGTTTTCAGACGCGTGGCGACTTCCTGCAGAGGATGTGATGGACGTCACCTCTACGGCGCGGGCCGGTGATGTGTTGAAGATCGCAGTTCCCAAGCTGTCTCGCATCGCGAATTTTGACGACCTCGACCCGTTGGCAATGGAACCCGGAGTGTCGGTCGAAATTATCGAACCGGGTCGCCCCCTCCCCGCAGATGCGGATTTGGTTCTTATTCCCGGGTCAAAGTCGACCATCGGCGATCTGGCCTTCCTTCGTGCTCAGGGATGGGACATCGACATCCTTGCCCATGTGCGACGAGGTGGGCATGTGCTTGGCATCTGCGGCGGGTATCAAATGCTGGGACACACGGTGTCCGATCCGGACGGCATCGAGGGTGCAAATGGGTCTGTTCCGGGCTTGGGATTGCTGGATGTCGAAACCACCATGGCCCCACTAAAAAGACTGGCTGACGTGCAGGGTGTTCACTTAGCCTCTGGTGCGGCAATCACCGGATATGAGATACATATTGGGTCGACAACTGGTACTGACACCGACCGGCCATGGCTTCAGATCGAAGGAGCATCAGCTGGCGCGTCCTCCCAAGACGGCAAAGTCCAAGGATGCTACATCCACGGCTTGTTTACTTCAGATGCGTTCCGGCGCAGCTATCTGGAAAAACTGGGTGGCACCTCTCAGGTCAACGACTATGGCGCATCCGTCGAGACTGCATTGGATGCGCTTTCCGACCATCTGGAAGCACATCTGGATATAGCAAAACTGTTCGAACTGGCGGAAGAGGTCGAACCCACCTAGGCGCTATTCGAACTCGCGGGTCATCACGGCGCGATGAATTTCGCGGCGCACCAGCTTGCGGACGTTGCGCGTGATCCGCTCGCCCAGTTCTCCGGTCAGTTCCTGACGCACGATATCTGCCACAAGGTCGCGCAGAGCATCTTCGTCAACTACACTCTCGTCGAAATCCGCTAAGTCCACGTCTTCGTTGGTCTCGTCGTTGTCCATGTTGCCATCAACAACCGAAGCCGCGGCTGCGGAAACAAATTCGACCTCGTCAGCGAATACAGTTTCCTCAGTTTCTTCTGCATCTTCAACATTATGACCGTCATCCGCGTTCTCGTCATGCCCGCCGTCATCGTGGTCGACCGTTTCGTCATCAGCTTCAGTAATCTCTGAGATTTCATCCGCCTGCGCTTCGGCCTCGTCGTCTTCATCGGCAGGCATCTCAGCCGCTTCAGGCTCATCATCGACCCAGTCTTCCACCGGATCGGCTTGCTCGACGTCCTCACCCTCAGGCGTTCCATCTACGAGTTCCGGCTCCCAAGCCTCTTCCGCATCGGACAACTCGCCAGTCGCGGGTTCCGATTTAGTACCTTTACCGTGACGGATAAAATCTATGACCGGAGCAGCTTCTGGCTGCATGTCATCCTCGTAATAATCATCATCGGCCAAAGACCATTTGCCTTGATCCGTAGATGCAGCGGAAGCGTCATCCTCGGCCTCAACCGCTGACTCTTCGGACAGCGTGTGACGGAAGTTTGACATTGTTGCGTGGCTGAACTCTGGCACCGAATCCTGTTCGGTGGATTTCACGCGCAGGGCGGAGGTCAGAATCAAAGCATCCGAGGCCTTCGGCTGTTCTTCTGCCGTCTCGGCCAGACCTTCGCTCGAAGCTTCGAGTGCTTTTGTTTCTTGGCGATCTTCGCTTTTTGTGTCCGACACGAGCCTTCTGATGGATGACAGCACATCTTCCACGTCTACGTTGGTCACCGGATCAGACATATACTCAGCCTCTACACTTTTGATGCAAGATACCTGCCGCGTGTCGGCCTGACAACCGATCGTTAGACTCTTCAGTTCTTTTGGTAGCGGTTCAAAATACGATCCAGCTTCTTGCCCGCCTTTGAGCTGGGCACCGGAGCGTTCTTGACTGCGTTGTAATACTCTGACGGATCATAACGCTGGACATTGAGTTTCAGGTTGTCAGCGGTGAGCAAACCCATGGCCGCCAACAGCCCGTAAGCCGCTGAGTAAACTTGCGTTTCCGAGACAACCCGTGTTGTGCGCGCGTCTGACAACACCTGCTCCGCATCCAAGACGTCGAGTGTCGTACGCGCCCCCAGCTTGGCCTCTTCACGCACCCCGTCAAACGCAATTTGAGCGGCACGAATCTGGCGATCTGACGATGTTACTTGAGCGTTGGCGACCGCGAGGCGCGACCACGCATTCGCAACATTTTGTTCCAGCACAATTGCGGTTTGGTTCAGCGCCGCCTTGGACCCGTGAACCGCCGCCAGTGATTTGCGCACCAGCGCCGAAAGCTGCCCGCCTTGATAAATCGGGACGTTCATTTCCAAGCCAATGCTGGACGAATTGTTGGTAACCGAAGAATGCGACAGAGCGCTATTGAACGTGATCCGTGGCCGTGTGCCTGCTTTCGCTGCTGCGTAATTCAGCTCATTGGCCTTGATCTGATGCTGCACTTGATCAATCAGCGGGCTGACCCGTTTGGCCGTCGCCTTCGCCGCGTTTGCGGATGCTGGCAGTTTCGGCAAACGTGAAATGCCTTTCAAGCCGACGGGCGCGCGGCCAACTGCAACTTTGTAAAGCTCGCGGGTAATCTGCAAGTTCCCCTGTGCCTCGACCAACGAGCCACGCGCTTGTGCAAGTCGCGCTTCCGCTTGGGCCACATCCGTGCGGGTCACTTCGCCAACTTCAAACCGATCACGCGCGGCACGCAGCTCTTGCGTGATCAGGCGAAGATTGCTGTCACGCAATTGCGCAACACGTTGATCCCGCAGCACTTGAACATAAGCGTTTACCGCGTCCAAAAGCACCGCTTGCTCCTGCTGGACCAGTTCTGCACGCACCGCCAAGACGGTTTCCTTGGCAGACTCGACAGCCAACTGGGTTCGTCCGGCATCCCACAACAACAACTCCAAAGTCAGCGCAACAGTCGACGACAGGTTGTCGCGCGCAGGAGATGGATCGCTTAGCGTGATGGTAGATCGCGCATTGATGCTGGGAAGCAGCGCGGACAGGGCAATGGCAACATCTTCATCCTCGGCACGCAAAATCGCGCGGCTTTGCTCCAGGAGGTTGGAGTTGTCATAGGCAGCCGTCAAAGCACTTGCGAGCGTTTCAGCCGACAGCTGAACCGGAGCAAAACTCATCACGACACCAACCAGCGCACTATTCAGAAAACGGTATTTCATGCGAACTTACCTCTATACCGAAGCCCTCTAACAAGGCTCTTGGGCAGTGATCTTGTGCCACAAAAGTGACGACTAAAGCGCGAAGACAGCCTCGGACTCAAAGCCGGGCAGGATTGGTGCCGTCGCGTTGAATGCAAGACTCCAACTCACCTTGCCGTTGACCTTGCGGCCTAATCGCGCTTCGCCAAGGACGCCAACCGCGAATATCGCAAGGATACGACCCCCTTCTTTCAATTGCTCCAGCACTTCGGCAGGCACGACTGACACGGCACCCTCGATGCAAATCACATCATAGGGGCCATGTTTGGCAGCTCCTTTGGCCAGCGCGTTCGTAAGCACCACAGCGTTGTCCACGCCTTCCTCGGAAAGCGCCGATTCAGCGTCACGGGCCAAATCCTCGATTTCTTCAACCGCAACGACCGCATCCGCCATATGCGCCAGAATGGCAGACGAGTATCCAAGCCCGCACCCTATATCTAGCACAACATCGTCGGGTTGAATATCCAGCGCATCCAGCATCTTTGCAAATGTACGCGGATCCAGAAGGACACGCCCGCCGCCAAGATCAATGTCCCCGCCAGCATAGGCCACATTGCGTTTGCTTTCAGGGACAAACGCCTCTCGGCGCACGCGCAACATAGCGTCAATAATGGGAAATTTGGTGACGTCAGAGGGGCGCACTTGCGAGTCGACCATCATCGTCCGGCTTTTGGTATTGTCGAGCATACTAAACTCATTAGTCTAGTTTCAGTTAAAGCTGGTTTGACACAGATCGGCGGATGCGGCAACGCCGAAGTAAACCCAGCAGAAGATCGTTTGCGAAATTTGACTGCAATTCTACGATAAATCGACAGCTTTCGCACCCCTAGCTGCGACTCTTTACGTTTGCATATTGTATTGGCGCAAAAGGATAACGGACTTTTGTGTAGCCTATTGCACGCCCCATAAGCTTGGTCTAGAGAACCGGAACACCATCGAGGCGAGTTGGCGGAGTGGTTACGCAGCGGATTGCAAATCCGTGTACAGGAGTTCGATTCTCCTACTCGCCTCCAGATTTTTCAGCATAAAACTCCGTTCCAGATCCTCAGGTCCAGTTCGGCACGTCCCCACCCGGAAGCATCTGGCGCGCGATCATGGGTTGGCGATAGTCGAGCGAATTTGCATCGCAAAAACCTGAGACCCAAGCGTCATCCATCAGCAAAAAATCCAGAACCGAGCCCAGGAATGCCGGATCAGATGCCTGCGCACGCACGGTATCAAGTGTCGATCCGGTGGCCCCCAAGAACACCCCTATCAGGTCGTCTGATGCCGCGATCCAGCCCAGTGCCGATAGCGCCAGTTCTTCGGCTTTCTGAGGGGTCATAGGTGCTCTCCAACATAGTAAATATTTCTTAACTCTTGGCAGAACACACTGGGCGCGTTCAAGGGCCGATTCCCGCTTTCAGGAGAAGAACCACAGATGGCTGGCCGCATTCTCATCATTGATCCCGTCCCGACAAACCGGATGGTTCTGAAGGCCAAGCTCGCGCTGGCCCATTACGACGTCAGTCTTGCAGACAGTGTTCAGCAAGCCCGAAAGCTCGCCAGCACACATGTGTTCGAGGCCGTCTTGGCGTCCTCCGCTCTCGTCAATCACTCTGTGGATTGCATATTGGAATGGGTGCGTGGGCTTCGGGGCAATAGCGGGTCAGCAACCACCTTCATCTTCATGAAGGATCGACCCAACTCAACCTCAGCCCGCGACGTGTTGGACCAATGCCTAAGTGCGGGTGCCGATGACGTCCTAAATCGCCCGTTTTCAGAAGATGTCTTGCTCGCACGCATCAGAAACCTGATGAGAAGCCATGCGCTTAATCGAGAGTTAAACCTGCCACGCGGTCACCACAACGTGCAGTATGAAACGAAAACCACAAAGGCCTTGCCTCCCATAAACATTGCAATCGCGCATGTGAACTCCGACACACCTTCGCATCAAGCCGACCGATTGCTCGGATGCCTTGAAGAGGCCTTCCAAAGGAGCCCTCGTACACAAAGCATAAAAACAATTCCGCTCACCGTCCTCACCCAACCAGACTCGGCCCCGAGCGAGCCGGACGTGGTCTTGCTGGTGGCCGGACGCCGCGACGCGGAGCGGGCCTTGTCCATTACATCGCAACTGCGTTCCCGCGCACGCACGCAAGATTTGCGGGTGGTTTTGATCGCGGAAAACCTAGCGCACTTTCAAATTGCCCGCGCCTTTGATCTGGGCGCTCATGACGTCGTTCCGCTAAACATTCAGACCTCCGATCTGGTCGCGCGTCTTCGCAATCAGGGGGAAATCCATCACGTCATCCGCAGCAAAAAGCACAGTGTTCGCGAAAGCCTTTTGCAGGCCATCACCGACCCTTTGACCGGCTTATACAACCGCCGCTACGCAGCCAGCCGGTTGGTCGAATTACAGCGAGATTGCCTTGCAACAGGCAAGCACTTCGCGATCCTCGCTTTCGATGTGGACCACTTCAAAAACGTCAACGACCGATATGGGCACGCAATCGGCGATGCCGTCCTGACAAAACTAGCCGACACATTGCGCCAGAACTTGCGGGACGGGGATTTAATTTGCCGGACGGGGGGCGAGGAGTTCTTGGTCGCCTTGCCGCATACCGACCTCGCGCGCGCTACAACCACCGCAAACCGGTTGCGCAAAGCGGTGGGTGCGCTGGACATCACTGTTAAAAATCATGCAACCCCGTTGCGCGTCACAGTGAGCATCGGCCTGTCGCTGCAAGACGGAAAAATGCCAATTCCGGAGATGCTCGATCAAGCGGATCGGGCTTTATATCAAGCCAAGGCGCGTGGGCGGAATGTGGTCGCGATGGCCGCCGCCGCCTAAGCTGATCAAGAGGCAGTTTTATTCGCGATCTGGTTTGCCCCGACGCCCTCCGCGCTCCAATAGTTCTTCCAGCCGCTCGGCATACTCAGCCCGTTGCTCTGGCGACATGGCGGCGATTTGCTCCACCAATGCGTCTTGCATGGCATCCGAGCGTCCTTTGATCAGGCCCTGTTGGCGCAGCAACACGTCAGAAAACGCACCCTTATCAAACGGCGTCTGCTTCAGCAGGTCGGAGGCCTCGCGCACCATTTCTCCCAACTCGGCGCGAATTTCCTGGCCGCGCGTTGCGCGACCATCACGCAACCGCTGACCAATTGCACGCCGATCCGGTTTCTCTAGCGCACGGCCATAGATTCCAATCGCGGCAGTGTCACCACCGCGTTTGTCAAAACTGCTTCGGTCGCGATTCCCCCCGTGCAGAACTGCGCCAACGATTACCCCTACAACCAATACGTTGATCGCAAGAGAAATCGCCAACGCCACTTTTACGCGTTTAGGGGTGCGTGTTTTAGCATCGTCCATCCCCATCACCCTTTCTCAATCCAATACAAATCACCCAGCAGCGCATGGCTCATGACGCCTTCTGCTTCTACCATAACCTCGGTATCCGCAGCGCCCCAAGTCGTTGCAAATTCAGGGTTTACGAAGCCCAAATAGATGCCGGTACAGGCCGACGCCACCAGTCCGCCCATCGCAGGCAAGCCGCCGACATCGTCAAAAAGCTGCCGCCACCAAGGCACAGAAGCCTCGCGCGGCATTTCGTTGGGCCGGCCAAAATCTGCCTGCGTTGCGTTCGCGTCGTCCGATATGCGCGCCAGCAAACCGGACGACGGGACAGGCGCCTCGTCACGTGCTTGTGCGAAGAAACTCTCCAGCTCCGAATCCACGTCCGGGTTGATGTTCTGTCTATCGGTCATGACGACAACTCTTCCTTTTTAGAGGCCAGCAGTTTTGCCAACGTCCGTTTCCCGCGCGCCGTCAAACTTTCGACGGCTTCCACGCTAATATCCATTATCTGCGCTATCTCGGGGTTTGCTTGCCCCTCGATATGCCTCAAAATCACGGCCTGTCTTTGCCGCTCTGGCAGTTGAGCGAACGCGGCATCCAGTGCTGCCATCCTGTCTTCTTGGATCAAACGGGCTTCCACCGAGGGTGAGGGATCCATCGGCTCGGCCAAATCATCCAGACCCACATTGATCCGCTGGCGCTTTCGCAACCGGTCGATGCACAGGTTGTTTACGACACGATAAAGCCACGTCGCCGGTTTTGCCTCGCCGGGCCGCCAGTCGGGGGCGATACGCCAAAGCCGCAGCATCGCTTCCTGCACCACATCCTCGGCCTCTGCCAGATCACCCAACATGCGTTTCGCAAAACTCAGCGCTTGAGGGGACAGGCGCAGGGTCAAGGCCTCCGCTGCCGCACCATCGCCATTGGCGAACAGCACGATCAACGCGTCATCGTCGAGTTGA
Organism: Litoreibacter halocynthiae; assembly: GCF_004365635.1. Taxonomy (GTDB): domain Bacteria; phylum Pseudomonadota; class Alphaproteobacteria; order Rhodobacterales; family Rhodobacteraceae; genus Litoreibacter; species Litoreibacter halocynthiae. The sequence continues at coordinate 432,289 of NZ_SOBH01000002.1, forward strand.
TCCGATTGATCCAGAGCCATACCCATCCCGCGTATCAATATCCCATTCAGGGCAGCGGGGCGACCACCTAAGGCCGCCCCTCTTAACTCAGTTCTTGTGGTTGCGACCACCGCGACGTTTCTTGGCCATCTCGTCGTATTCCGCTTTGGAGATGGCGCCGTCCCCGTCTTTGTCCATCCGCGAGAACCCTTTGCCTTTGCGCTCGCTACCAACATTGGCCAGCTCGTCTTGGCTCAAGACTCCGTTGCCGTCAGCGTCCATACGCTCCATCATTTTGTCCAAGCGACGCGTCATCCGGTCTTCCTTGCCGGATTTCATTTGTGCCTCAAGCTCCGCACGCGACAATGAGCCATCCCCATCCGTGTCAGCAGTTGTGAACTTTGCAGCACGATGTGCCTGCATTTCCGCCTCGGTCACGCTGCCGTCTCCGTTTGCATCCAGCTCTTCGAAGGTGACCCGTGGTCCGTGACCACCTTTGGCTTGCGCCATCATAGGGCTCATCGCCAATGCAAGGCCAAGCCCGGCCATCACAAGTTTCGTTTTCAGGTTTCCTGCCAATATTGCCATTTTATAGCTCCGTTAATGGTTCACTCGTCGACCTGTCTTGATCGCCGATATGCACCTTTAACGGGCACAGACGCCCACTCCGTCGCGGCTTGGTAAAAAAATTATATTTTCTCCAGCCGAGACATCCTGTCACCCTGCAATTGCCTACGTCCCCCATTAAGGTGATCGTCTGCGACGAAGGTATCATTAAATGGCGAGAGATATTTTGACTGAAGAACTCGAACGTGAACTCAAACCGGCCCTTTTGCGCGGGTGGCGTCGTCGTTGCCCATCTTGCGGGCAGGGTCCGTTGTTTTCAAGTTATCTGAAGGTGCGTGACGAGTGCGCCGTCTGCCACGAGCATATGAGCCACCATCGCGCCGATGACGGCCCAGCCTACTTGACCATCCTGATCGTGGGGCACCTGATGGCGCCGTTGCTGCTTTGGACTTTTTTCGAATTCGAGCCCGATCCGTTGGTGGTGGCAACCATTTTCACAATCGGGTGCGTCGCCCTATCGCTTTACCTTTTGCCGCGACTAAAAGGGGCAATTGTCGCGCTGCAATGGGCAAAACGCATGCACGGGTTTGGTGGGCGAACCGCCTAACTCAGCCGAGCGTTTGCAGTTGAAGCCGGACAGCACTCAGGTCACAGTACCCGCATGACAGATACACCGATCAGAGACGCGGCCAGTGTCGTTCTTTTGCGTGACGCCGATACCGCGCCAAAAGTGCTTATGGGACAGCGCGGCCAAAACGCCGCCTTCATGCCCAACAAATTTGTATTTCCGGGGGGTGCTGTCGATCCTGAAGACGCCACCGCCGTCTTGCCCGGCATACCATCCGAAATGTGTCTATCACGGCTGGGCAATGTCGGCCCTGCCTTGCTTGCCGCTGCCTTGCGCGAAACTTGGGAAGAAACCGGCCTAACCTTGAGCAAATGCGAAGGTCTACACTACTTCTTCCGTGCCATCACTCCGCCAGGCCGCCCACGTCGCTTTGATGCCCGATTTTTCCTCGCGGATGCGAACATCATGACCGACGCCGACCTAGACGATTTTTCGAAAGCCAGTGACGAGTTGCGCCATCTGCACTGGGTCCCGCTTCCCGAAGCACGGGCGCTGAACTTGCCGTTCATCACCGAAGTTGTGCTGGCAGAAGTCGAAGCGCTCGCCAAAACCAAGGCACCGCCCGCAAGTGTTCCCTTCTTCGACAACAGCACCGGCAGCTCCCGTTTCTTAAGGATTCAGTAGTGCGAACAGCACTGGTGTTCTCTATCTAGAAACAGTTTCATAATCCTGCCCTATTTTGTCGCTAGCGCACGGAGGATATGAATTTGGTCGACAGCATACCAACCCACCCCGCAGCGTTATCGGGGAAAGCCCCGCGCGCCCTGCGTGACCGGATGCTGTTCTGGGGGCTGATCGCATTGTTCATCTTCGGATTGTTCGGCCTTATCAGCGCGACGGGTTGGCAGGAAACATGGGACGAGCTGCGCAAATTGTCAGCTTGGCAGGTTGGCGTGCTTCTGGCCTTGTCGATGATCAACTACCTGTTGCGCGGATTGCGCTGGCACATCTTGGCGCGTCGTCTGGGCATTAGCCTCCCGCTTCGCTACTCGCTTTTGCACTTCATTGGTGGCTTTGCGATGACCATCACCCCCGCGCGGGTGGGTGAATTTGTGCGTCTGCGATGGCTCACGCGCATGACGGGATGGAGCATTGAACGTGTAACTCCCCTCCCCCTAGCCGATCGTGCATTTGACATGGCGACGATGGGATTGGTTCTAGGCGCCGCACTACTTATTTCCGGCCAAGGCAACATCAGCGCGGGTATCGTCGCGATCACCGCCATCGCTTCGGCGATTGTGGTGACGCGTCCAAAGCTGCTGATCAAGCTGGTGGAAGCCCTTTTCGGCGCAATTGGTCGCTGGCCGCGCCCGTTTGCAAGATTGCGCCAAGCAGCCCGCTCTATGGGACTGTTCAGCGCGGCTCGGACAACCGGCCCTGCCTTCCTCCTCAGTGTCGTTGGATGGATGGCCGAAGGCTATGCCCTATACCTGCTACTTCAATGGATGGGGGCCGAGGTCAGCATCGCAACCGCGACCTTTATCTTCGTATTTGCCACATTGGCAGGTGGCCTGACAGGTGCGCCGGGTGGACTGGGTGGTGCCGAGGCCACAATGATGGTTCTATTGGCAATGAACGGAACCCCACTTCATGTCGCCCTCGCCGCAACCACCGTTATCCGCATCACCACTCTCTGGTTTGCGATCGCCATTGGCGCGCTCGTCTTTCCGTTCTCCGAAGCCCTTTCACACAAGTCGAAAAAAGTATGATCTGGAACACTCTCACTTATACCGGCTGGGGTCGGGTTCGTAGCGCGACCGCACAAGTCGCGCGCCCCGAACGCACCTCCTCACTTGCAGCACTGCAAGCAGAGACCGCTGCACCCGCAATTGGCATGTGCCGGTCCTACGGGGACTCCTGCCTGAATGATGGCGGCCATGCCGTGGATATGACCCGCATGGATAGGTTGCTCGGATTTGATCCGGACACCGGAATCCTAGAGGTCGAAGCAGGTGCGCGTATCGGCGACATCGCGCGCCGTTTTGCCCCTGACGGCTGGCTACCCAGCGTTATGCCCGGAACCGGCTTTGCCACGGTTGGCGGCTGCATCGCCCATGATGTGCACGGAAAGAACCACCACGGCGCGGGATCTTTTGGCCAGCATGTGGTCGAGATCAGCCTGATGAATGGTGGCAAACTGCAAAAGGTAAGCCCGTCAAAGGGCGTGAAGCTGTTCCGCGCCACCATTGGCGGCATGGGCCAAACCGGCGTTATCGTTTCAGCCAAGCTTCAGCTGCTTCCATGCAAGGGCGACATCATGACAGTCACCGAGCGCAGGATCGAAAATCTTGAACACTTTCTAGAGGCTTTGGACGCCTCAAAATCCACCTACACCGTCGGCTGGATCGATGCGACGGCACAGGGCGAAGCGCTTGGGCGCGGGATTTTGGAAGAAGCCGAGACCGGTTATGGTTTGGTACCGGATGCAAAACCGTCGCGCGCTGTCCCGTTCAATGCCCCCCGCTGGGCCTTGGCCACTCCAGTGGTGCGCTTTTTTAATGCAGCCTATTTTCGCCGTGTGCCGGAACGCGGCAGGACCAGCGTAAAGCCGATCACCGAGTTTTTCTTTCCGCTCGACAAACTTCTTGAGTGGAACCGCCTCTACGGCAAACGCGGCTTTCACCAGTTCCAATGCGTGGTCCCTGTGTCAGAGGCTGCCGTGTTGCGGTTGATGCTGGACAAGATCGGCTCTGCCGGTCTCGCCTCCCCCTTGGCTGTACTCAAACGCATGGGGTCGGGCCGCGCGGGGCTCATGTCCTTCCCGATGGAAGGCTATACTCTCGCAATCGACTTCCCTAACCGCGCAGGCGCCGAAGCCCTGATCGCCGAGTTGGAAGAAATCACGGAAAAAGCGGGCGGGCGGGTCTATATGGCCAAAGACGCCACCCTAGATCCGTCCCATCTGACGAAAATGTACCCAGACGTTACCAAATTCGCCAAACTTGTAAGCAGCATTGATCCGGACGGGCAGTACGAGACCGATCAAACCCGCCGCCTCAACATTCGGAGCCACGCATGACCGAAACTTGGATCATTCTCGGGGCAACGTCCTCAATGGCCCGCGCATTTGCGCGCGCTGTCTCCAAAAACGGCGATCAGGTCATTTTGGCGGGCCGTGACATACCCGATCTGGAAGCCAGTGCGTCCGACTGCGCGTTGCAAGGCGCCCCGATTGCCGAGGCCATACAGTTCGACGCAAGGGAAGCAGCCACTTTCGCGCCAATCATCGAACGCGCATCCGAACTGGAAGGTATGATTAACGTCGCGGTCTTCGTCGGCTCGATGCCGTCTCAGGACCAAATCGACACCGACCCGTCGCTGATTGCGGGCACCGTGACTGACAATTACGCAGGACCTGCAACCTTTCTTCAGCTTGTCGCGTCTACCATGGAGGAACGTGGTGGCGGAACCGTCGTGGGTGTAGGCTCGGTGGCGGGCGACAGGGGCCGGATCGGCAACTATGTATATGGCTCCGCCAAAGCAGGGTTTCACACCTATCTCAGCGGGCTGCGCAATCGCCTGACGCGATCTGGCGGGCATGTTGTCACCGTAAAACCGGGATTCGTGGACACTGCAATGACTTGGGGGATCGAGGGGATGTTCCTTGTCGCAACTCCGGACAAGATCGCAGCTGACATTCTCAAAGCCGTCGAAAAACGCAAAGACGTGATTTACACGCCGGGGTTCTGGCGGCTGATCATGGGGATCATCACGGCCATTCCTGAACGCGTGTTCAAAAAACTCAGCGTTTAGAATCCAAACGCCTTTTGAGACAGCCCTGCCGCGTAGAACATCAGTGTCAGGGTGAACAGGGTCATGGAGAGACGAGCAGGCCTAAGTAGGCTGCTTTGCGGCTGGTCGCTATATCAAGAGTAATCGCCGCAATCATTCCGATCTGGAAAAGAAGAGCCCAGCTCGCAATCCGCCGTTTGCACTTGGTCGAGGGCCTCCAATCTGTGCCCTCCAAAACCAAGGAAATTCCGAAGCCAACAATCAAATTGCATTCTTGACCCCGTGCTACACCAAATCAATCAACTCAATTGTTTGCGGGCGTCAAGAATTCACGCGTCGCGCTTTGGCAGTTAAACAGTTGGCAACGACCTTCAGCGCTTGGGTCGGCGTACGCTCCATTGCTAACCAGAAGGTTTCAAACAAGATATCAGCGCGAAAAAAGGTGCCGTCGACACCAAGATCAGGGGTATGTCGATTTTGGACTAGCCATTCGTGCGGAAAACGCAGCCATCGGACACCAGTTCTGGCGGCGACAAACACATGCCCTTCGCAACTTTCCATGCGGCCAGCACTTTGGGAACATAGTTACGGGTCTCGGAATAGGGCGGCACGCCCCCATGCTTCTTCACTGCATTTTCGCCCGCGTTATATCCGGCAAGGGCCAGAATAGGGTCGCCGTTGAATTCCTTCATCAGCCATTCCAGATAGGCGACGCCGCCTTTGATGTTCTGCACTGGATCGGTGCTGTCCGTCACACCAAAGCGGGCGGCAGTGTCGGGGATCAACTGCATTAGGCCTTGCGCACCCTTGTTGCTTTCGGCGGCGGCGCGACCACCCGACTCGATCGAGATGAGGGCCAAGACGAAAGCCGGCGATATCTTCTTGTTTAATGTCTCGAGCAGAATTGTCGTTCCGTGTTGCGACGCGATGGACTGCATGGTCTCTAGCCGTGGCGCTTTGACCGCCTGCCCTTTCGGTGCTTTCCCAAGACTGGCGACTGCATTCGAGAACCGGCCCGGACCAGATGCATCTATTGACGGGGATACCGCTTGCCAAAACCAGTCCAGCTGCGACGGAGCTGGCACAGATGCTCCGGCTTTGGCCGTCGCTGTGGTTTTGGTTTCTACACTCTTGGGTTCGATCTGAACCGTTATGAGTTTCTTGGTGCCGCTTTTCGGCGGTGCAATCTTCTTAAAGGTAAAGTTCCCGCCAAATGCAGGTTTGAGCTCTGCCGCCTTGGCAGAGAAGCCGATGCTCATACACATCAGGACGAATATTGCGCGTTTCTGAATCGACATGAGCCTGCCCGACTTGTCGTTGGTGTTATTCTTTTTCAGGACTCTTCCAGAAAACGGGCATCAATTCCACCACAACTAAGAAACAATCAAGAACCTGTGCCAGCATTGACGCAACCACCGCGACAGATTCCATGCCCGAAATATTAATTTCTTGTTAATTATTATTATAAAACAACGAGATGTAAGATTTTAGGAAGATTTATTACCCTGCTCCGAAAAGGAACCATTCGCGCCCAATTCTCGCCCCGATTGAGGGGGATACATGCTGCATACCAAGACGGCGACACGGTCTAGAACAGAGGCTGGCCGGGTCGAACAAGCGTCAGGGTTAACTTGGAAACTAAACAAACTTACATCCTTGGAGGGATACACTATGACACTGAACGCAATGATCAAAAATTTCGCAGCTGACGAATCTGGCGCAGTAACTGTTGACTGGGTTGTTCTGACCGCTGCCATCGTTGGCTTGGGCATCGCAGTTATGGCTTCTGTTTCCGACGGTCTGGAAGACCTGTCCGGCGACATCGAAAACCAGCTGACGACTCAAGGCATCTCGACCACTTTCTAAGTTGGTCGTCGCCTAGAGCGACTTCGAGATTGGGCCGCGTTCTTCGGAACGCGGCTTTTTCGCGTTTTGCAGCCACAGCCCTTGCGCAATCACCAATCAACAATGACCCAAATCTGGTCCAACTCTCGCCCTATTCTTTTCGGATAAATTTTTCATCTTACAACAACAATCCAAAGAAGGTCGGCAACCTTGCGGGATACCACTATCCCAATCTGACGCAGAGAACCAAGCCAGACCTAAGATCAATGAGGGGTAGATTATGACACTGAACAAACTGACCAAAAAATTCGCTTCGGACGAGTCTGGCGTCATTACCACCGATACGATGGTGATGATCGCTGCAGGCGGCCTTTTGAGCGTCGCGGTTATGGTCTTTGCCAGCGCCGGCGTCGAGCAGCTCGACAAAGACAAAGCCTATCAGCTGAAGGCTCAGGAGAAGGTCACCACTTTTTAGACGTGGCGGCACAGTATTGACCACGCCAGTGAGGGGCGCGTTCTTGGAAGCGCGGCCTTTTTTAACGGCCGAAAGCACTCACAACCTTTCGTCGCCGACTTCGAAAACGGAAACGATCAGTTTCTAACTCAGACCGCAAATATGGCGAGATTGCCTTATTCCTTCTAAATTTTGCCTAAATTCGTTGCGATAATTGGCATGTTGCAATCAAGGCCCCAGGCCAGTTCCGTCGGAGAGTAAAATGACGTATCTAGTATCCCGATTTTTGACAGACGACTCTGGCGCTGTAACCGTAGATTGGGTCATTCTGTCTGCGGGCGTCATTGGATTGGCACTGGCTTCAATGGGTGTCGTCATCGATGGCACTGAAGACCTGACGGGCGATGTAGACACGACCCTCAGCAGCCAGTTAATCAGCACCTCGTTTTGATCAAACGGCCCGCGTGACGCCGCGGTAAATCCACGCCAGCTCCTACATTTTGCCGCATTTGCCGTGCATGACTGCGGTCACACGAGTGAGCCTGACCGGCAAATCGGCAGGTGTTACAATATTTAAAGGGGCTAAAAATGCGATTGGTATTCGGGTTAGTACTGGTAGTCGGCGTCGCCTTGGCGGGCTTCGCTGCATACATGGCGAAAAACAGGTTCGACCAATATCAGGCCAAAGTGGCCGCTCAGGAGAAATTGCTGAAAAGCAATGTTCCCTTGGAAGCTGTCTTTACGGTAAAGCGGCAGATTGCTTATGGCGAAACGCTCACCAAAGACGACGTGCAGATCATCGCTTGGCCAAACAACGCCATTCCTGAAGGCGCATTTCAAAAAGGCGAGGACTTGTTCCCTGCCACTGGCGCCCTTCGCACTGTTCTTCGCGTAATGGAAAAAGACGAAGCCGTTATGGCATCGAAAGTGACAGAGCCGGGCGAAGACGCCGGTGTGTCCTCGCGCCTGTCAAAAGGTATGCGCGCTTTCGCGTTGCGTGTTGACGTATCATCCGGCGTATCAGGCTTTCTGCGCCCCGGTGACCATGTCGACGTATACTGGACCGGTAATAGCCAAGGTCGCGAAGTTACAAAACTGATCGATACGCGTTTGCAGTTGCTTGCCGTAGACCAGATTGCCGATGGCGACCGCTCTGCCCCGACAATTGCACGGACTGTAACCGTGGCCGCGTCGCCAGCAGAAGTCGGAGCATTGGCACAAGCCCAGTCGTCTGGCCGCCTGTCTCTATCCCTTGTTGGTGCCGGTGATGACACCGAGGTCGCAGCAGTTGAAATCGATCAAAACCAGCTTCTGGGTATTCTTGAAGAAAAGGCCATCGAAGCCAAAGCCGCGAAGGTTTGCACAATCAAGACCCGCAAAGGTGCTGACGTCGTAGAAATCCCGATCCCCTGCGCTGAATGATCTGGAACCAATTTACAAACGACTTCACGGCACCCTATATTGGGTGCCGTTTCCGTGTGACCTACTAGAATTTGCGTTGTGTTGCGACAGGCCCACATAAAAGACGCGCGGTAAACACCTGATTCTTGCAATAAATTTTAAATTCGCGCATGGTTCTCGTGAAAATGGGCAAAAGACCCGTTCCACTTAAGTGATCAGAGAGGCAGATCACAATGAAATTGAAGCAGTTTTTCTGCGTTGGCCTGTTTGGCCTCGCGCTAACGTCATTCGTACCAGAGACAGGGTTCGCACAGAATCTGAAGGTGACCAACCAGTCGACGGCACGCAAACTCAATGTTGCAATCAACAGCGCCGTGGTCGTCGAAAGCGACGTCCCCTTCGCTGAATTGTCCGTGGCCAACCCTGCCATCGCGGACATCGCGACCTTGTCGGACCGCACGATATATGTGCTGGGCAAATCTCCGGGTCGCACAACTCTGACACTTCTTGGACCGGATGGTCGCTTGATCACCAACGTGTCTGTGCGCGTATCGCCAGATCTGTCGGAATTCAAAGAGCGCCTTCGCGAAATCCTCCCAGGTGAGAAGATCGAAGTTCGCACCGCGAATGACGGACTCGTTCTGTCCGGCACTGTTTCTAGCATCGCAAAGCTCGACCGCGCGTTGGATCTCGCCGAGCGTTATGCGCCGGACGCCGTGTCCAACCTGATGAGCGTCGGTGGCACCCAACAGGTGATGCTGAAAGTTCGGTTTGCTGAAATGCGCCGCTCCGTCTCTAAAGATTTGTCCGCAAGCCTTGGTTTCCAAACCGCAGGCGGGACGTTCGGGGCAAACGGCTTCACCAACACGCTTCAAGCTGGCAACAACCCGACAACAACCTTCCCCGCCGGTGGCGGTGCTGGTAACGCGGTTTCAACCCGCGAACGTAACGGTGTGTTCTCCTTCGGGTTCGGCAGCGGCAGTCTTCGCGCTCTCGTTGTACTCGAAGCCCTTGAAACCAAAGGCCTTGTGCGCACTCTTGCCGAGCCGAACCTGACCGCCCTCTCTGGTCAGGAAGCGACATTCCTTGCAGGTGGTGAATATCCGATCCCAGTTGTCGACGATGGAACGGTTAGCATCAGCTACAAACCTTTCGGTGTTGAGTTGAAGTTCACGCCAACCGTGTTGGACGAAGACATCATTAACCTCAAACTTGATACCGCCGTTTCGGGCATCGACTCTACTGTCGTTGTTCAGAACGAAGGTTTTGCGGTTAACGCCTTCTCCAAACGCGCATCTTCGACTGTAGTGGAAATGCGTGATGGCGAAAGCTTCGCAATCGCGGGTCTTCTTGAAGACGACTTCACCGATCTGGCTGGCCAGGTTCCGTGGCTCGGGGATATCCCAATTCTGGGTGCATTGTTCCGCAGTGCGAACTTCGAGCGCCGTCAGTCAGAGTTGGTTGTCATTGTCACCGCACATCTTGTGTCGCCGACCCGTGGCAACGCCCTTGTTCTGTCAACCGACCGCATCCGCCCACCGACCGAGCGTGAATTCTTCCTGAACGGGAAAGTCGCACGCGAAGTTCGGACACGCCGCACATCGACCGGCGAAGTGGCCCGCCAGGACTTTTCTGGCTCCTACGGCTATGTTTTGGAGTAATACCAGATGCTTAAAACCTCTTCTTCAATCGCCCTGATCGCCGCACTTACGGTCAGCCTCTCCGCATGTTCCAACTCTCGCAATGTTTTTGAGCGGGAAGCAGGCGGTGACCTTGATGAGGGCGGCTTCGGCAACCCCACCATGACCAACACCTTGATCAGCAACGGGACGATTTCCGTTGCCGAGACTCTCGGCCGCCGTTTTGCGACGGATGTGAACACTCAGGTGAACTTCGAGTTCAATTCGGCACAACTTGACGCGAATGCGCGCGCCGCCCTGCTCGAACAAGCGAACTGGATCCGCCAATTCCCGGAAGTCCGCTTCCGCGTCTATGGCCACACCGATCTCGTCGGCTCGAACGCCGCCAACAAGGCCCTCGGGCTACGCCGCGCAAATGCTGCTGTAAACTTCCTGACATCTCAGGGCATCAGCCGCTCTCGCCTCGAGGCCGTCGCTTCGTTCGGCGAAACGAAACCCGTGATCCTGACTGAGAGCCCAGAACGTCGCAATCGTCGTACTGTAACTGAAGTTACAGGCTTCGTGAGCAACCATCCGATGCTGCTAAATGGCAAGTACGGAATTATCGTTCAACGCGAGTATGTTCAGACCGCAAAGAGCCCAGAAACGCTCGCACGGGAAAGAATAGTGCAATAACGGAAATAATACCTCAGTTTTTCGCTAATTTAGCCCCATTCTCGCCCCTTTTCCTAAGCATTCCTTGTCATGAGATAAGCCACAATCCGCCCTAAGACGGCATGTTGGTTTAAATACCGCAAACAGTTGGCGGGGGCGCTAACCCTTATGAAAGGGTGCCCTCGTTAACACGAACCCGGCCGTGTTTTTTGGCCAAATGGGATTTGAGGCATGACGAGCAGTGTAGCTTTACAAACCGAACCGGCGCCAATTTCAGCCTGTACCGTCGCTCGCGACGTTCAAAACTTCGATCTTCTGATCGAAGATATGGAAACAGAGCTGGGTGAAGCATGGGGTGATCTGAGTTTCGAGGACGCAAACGCGTACTTGTCTCAGCCCGATGCCACGGATTTGCAGTTTATCGCCGTCGCGGTCGACAATTCCGACGAAGACAACCTGACACTTGTGGGCGACGTAATAGGTCGCGCCAAGGAAGTCGGTGTTAAAGTCATCCTGATTGCAGAAGATGTGTCGCCAATTGCGCTGCACCAACTGTTGAAGCTGGGCGCGGACGACTTTGTCCCCTACCCGCTTCCAGAAGGCGCACTGCACGACTCCATCGAACGCATTAACAAACCAGCTGAAGTCGCCGAGGCGCCTCAAATGCCCGCCACTGTCGAGACCGCGCCAGTGGTAACCGGCAAAGAGGGCACCAATGAAGGCGTCGTTCTTCCAGTCCACGGCCTTGCCGGCGGTGCCGGTGCGTCCACCTTTGCGGTGAACCTGGCTTGGGAGCTGGCGACCGTCGACAAAAAATCCGAAGTAAGCGTGTGCTTGCTCGATCTGGATTTCCAGTTCGGCTCAAGCTCTACCTATCTTGATCTACCGCGCCGCGACGCTGTGCTAGAGATGCTGACTGATATCGACGGCATGGACGACGCGGTATTTCGCTCGACGCTTCTGACTTTCAACGACAAACTTCAGGTCCTCACGGCTCCTGCCGACATGATCCCTTTGGACATGGTCGGGCCGGAAGAAATCGAAAAGCTGGTCGAAACAGCACGTCGCAACTTCGATTATGTCATCATCGACATGCCATCGACGCTCGTTCAATGGACCGAAACAGTTCTGGGCATGTCTGATGTCTATTTCGGGATGCTGGAACTTGATTTGCGTTCTGCGCAAAACACTCTGCGTATGGTGCGCGCCCTCAAATCCGAGGACCTACCCTACGAGAAAATTCGTTACGTGCTGAACCGTGCGCCGAAATTCACCGATTTGTCCGGCAAAAGCCGAGCGAAACGGATGGCAGAAAGCCTTGATATTTCCATTGAGCTGCACATGCCCGATGGCGGCAAACAAGTTGCACAAAGCTGCGACCACGGTCTGCCGCTTGTCGACACCGCGGCCAAGAACCCTTTGCGCAAGGAGATCGCCAAGCTGGCGCAATCTCTGCACGAAACAAATATGGCGGAAGCCACAGGATAACGGAAGGTTACCACCATGTTTTCGCGCTACAAAAAACCAGGTGCCGATCCAAAGGCACAAGCAAACGCAGCACCGCAAGCAGCAGCGCCGAAAATCAGCGCCGCAAAATCCATGCGCAAGGCCGAGGGCAAGCCTCCAGTCGCGCCTGCCGAGGTGATTGCGCAAGACAAAGAACTCAAGCGCCGCCAGCGTCTGGAGGAGGTCCGCTCAGATCTTCACCACCGCCTGCTCGACAACTTGAACCTCGCCGCGTTGGAAAACGCACCAGAGGCTGACCTCAAAGCCGAAATCATTGCGATTTGCGCCGAGGGCCTTGAAGAGCAATCCATCATCCTCACCAAGGACGAGCGGCAGACCCTACACGCGGAACTTTTTGACGAAGTCACGGGCCTTGGCCCGCTGGAACCGCTTCTGAAAGACGACACCGTCAACGATATTCTGGTCAACGGCCCGAACCGCGTGTTCATCGAACGCGACGGTAAGCTGACGCTGACCAACACCCGTTTCAAAGACGAAAAGCACTTGCTTAGGATCATCGACAAGATCGTGTCCGCTGTGGGTCGTCGTGTCGATGAATCCAACCCGTACGTGGATGCGCGCTTGAAAGATGGCTCGCGTTTCAACGCCATGGTTCCACCGATTGCAGTGGACGGCTCGCTCGTTTCCATTCGTAAGTTCAAGAAAGAAAAGCTGGCGATCGACGATCTCGTCAAGTTTGGCGCGTTTTCGGAAGAAATGGCCGCCTATTTGCAAGCCGCCGTCGCGTGCCGTCTGAACGTCATTGTGTCGGGTGGTACGGGTTCCGGTAAAACGACCACGCTCAACGCATTGTCATCCTTTATCGACAATTCCGAACGCATCCTGACGATCGAGGATACGGCGGAACTTCAACTCCAGCAGGTCCATGTCGGCCGGATGGAAAGCCGCCCTGCCAACGTTGAAGGCAAAGGTGCGGTGTCCCAGCGCGACTGTCTCAAAAACGCCCTTCGGATGCGCCCTGACCGCATCATCGTGGGTGAGACGCGTGGCGAAGAAGTTATCGACATGCTGCAAGCTATGAACACCGGCCACGACGGCTCGATGACCACGATTCACGCCAACTCGGCGCGTGACGGGGTGTCCCGTCTTGAAAACATGATTGCGATGGCCGGTATCGAGATGCCGATCAAAGCTGTGCGCGCGCAAATTTCCTCGGCTGTGAACCTGATCGTGCAGGCGTCGCGTCTGCAAGACGGCTCGCGTCGCATGGTCTCGATCACCGAGATCACCGGCATGGAAGGTGACGTTATCTCCATGCAGGAAGTGTTCCGGTACCAGCGTTTGGGCCTTCAGCCCGACGGCAAGATTATCGGCCAGTTCACGCCAACAGGTGTGCGCTCGCACTATTCCGACCGGTTCAAGCAGTGGGGCTACGACCTGCCCGCTTCGATATACGAACCGATCGCAGCGGAGTAACCAGTTATGGAAATCAGTTTTGAGCCAATCCTTTACGGCATAATCTTCGTTGCCGTTCTGATGTTGATCGAAGGCGTCTACCTCGTGGTATTCGGCAAATCGATCAGCCTCAACAGCAAGGTGAACCGCCGCCTGGACATGATCCAGAAGGGTGGATCGCGCGAAAAGGTTCTGGAGCAACTCCGCAAGGAGATGAACCAGCACATGAATTCGGGCGGTATCCCGCTTTATTCCATGCTGGCCGACAAAGCCCTACGCGCCAACATCGCGTTTACGCCGACCGCGCTCATCGCGATGATGTTTGCGCTTGCGGCCGTTATCTTTGCTGTTCTCAGCCAAATGACAGAAGCCGCCGCCCCCGTGCGCGGCCTCATTGCGCTCGCGATGGGGATCGGTGCCGTCTATGTCTGGGTGAATAACAAATGCAAAAAGCGCCTTGCACTGATGGAAGAGCAATTGCCGGATGCCATCGAGTTGATGGTGCGGTCTCTTCGTGTGGGTCACCCGTTTGCCTCGGCGATCAACATCGTCGCCAAAGAGGTCGCGGATCCGCTTGGCACCGAATTTGGCGTGATCGCAGATGAATCCGCCTATGGTCGTGACGTGTCCGAAAGCCTCAAGCACCTGGCCGAGCGTATGGACATGCAAGATTTGCGATTCCTCGCCGTGGCCGTGACCATTCAACAAACCTCCGGTGGTAACCTTGCCGAGATTTTGCACGGGCTTTCGCAGGTGATCCGTGCTCGCTTCAAACTGTTCCGCCGCGTGAAAGCCATCACGGCAGAGGCCAAATGGTCCGGCATGTTCCTATCCGCCTTCCCGCTTCTGGCGCTCGTCGGGATCAACATCATGGAGCCGGACTACTACACCGAAGTCAAAGAAACCGAATTCTTCATTCCCGCGTGTATCGTTGTGGGTGTGTTCCTTGTGGTGAACATGGTTTTCATGCGCATCATGGTCAACATCAAGGTGTAATGAGATGCAGTTCATTGAAAATATCAACGCCTTGCTCGTCGACAACTTCGGGGAATTGGGCCCGCTGATCGCAGTTGGCTTGCTGGGACTCATCATGGTTCTGGTCACTTTGCCAACCATGCTGAAGAAGCAAAAGGACCCGCTCGATCGCATCCGCGAAGAGGCGCAGCGCGCCAATAGTCGCTCGAAAAGCGGCGAAGGCTCGCTCCGGAATGCGAACGGTACCGACAAGCTCGACAAGTTCGCCAACTTCCTGGAACCGCAGGATGATGAAGAACTTGCGGGCATGAAGCTCAAGCTGCTTCAAGCGGGCTACAAACAAAAAACAGCGGTGCGCACATTCCACTTCGCGCAGTTCGCGCTTGGCTTGTTGTTTCTGACCCTTGGCCTGCTCTATGTTCTGATCCTCGGGGGCGACGACATGTCGACCCGTGATCTGATCCTGGCGATCGTGATCCCGGGTGGTGCAGGCTACTACCTGCCCAAGTACTGGATCGAACGCCGCCGTCAGGAACGGCAGGACGAAATCGAAAGCGGCTTCCCCGACAGCCTCGACCTGATGCTTGTTTGCGTCGAAGCCGGTCAAGCGCTGGACCAGTCAATCATCCGCGTAGCCTCCGAAATTCGCGCCGGTTATCCGGCATTGGCGGATGAATTCCAAATGGTCGCCAACGAGATGAAAGCTGGTAAGGACCGGATCACCGTGCTGCGCGATATGGCCGAACGTGCCGGTGTGCCTGACGTATCCAGCTTTGTAACGGTGCTGATCCAATCGACCAGCTTCGGTACGTCCATCGCAGATGCCTTGCGCGTCTATGCGTCCGAGATGCGTGACAAACGCGTTATGCGCGCCGAAGAGAAGGCAAACGTGTTGCCGACCAAACTCACCCTCGGCACGATGTTGTTCTGTTTGCCACCTCTTTTGATTATTTTGATCGGCCCGTCGATCTATGACATCTATAAGAACCTAAACGGTGGTGGCGGATAATCATGCGACTTTGGGTGGGTGCGATAGCAGTTGGACTTAGCCTCGCTGGATGCGAGGAAAAGGCCCCTTCGCTTGGCGAGGGGGCTAATCCGTTTCCGCCCACCGGAGACGTCGCCCGCCTTCAAGGCGTCGACGGGCTAAGCGTCGGTCACCAGCTTATGGCTGCCGGTCAGTTCGAACTGGCCCTCAAAGCCTACCTTCGCGCCGCAGGGGAACAGGGAACCACTGTCGATGTGCTCAGCGCGCTCGGCTCGGCCAACTTGAGGCTTGGCCGGCTTGGCCAGTCGGAAAAGCAGCTGCGCCGCGCCATCAAAATTGACCAAACCTTTGTTCCTGCTTGGAATAATCTTGGTGTCGTGCTGATGGAAACCGGCCGCGCCGGAGAGGCCAGCCGTGTTTTCAAGACTGCCTTCGCCCTCGATAGTGGCAAATCTGACGAAATCAGGGAAAACCTGCGCCGCGCGCTCGCCAAGATTGAAAATCCTGCATATAGTCCAGAAAAAGACGACAGAGCCTTTGACTTGGTGAGACGCGGTAACGGCCGCTACCTGATTTTACAGGCGCCCTGAACAAAAAGGCCATTGAGAGCAGAGTAGAGGACGCCCCATGCGCCATATGAAGACAGGAATGCTGTGTCTTATCAGCGTTGTAGCCCTAACCGCTTGTGATAAAGGTGGCAAAGGCGAGTACAGCAAAACCCTCAAAAACGTCAATGTTATCGATGAGAGCAATCTCAACGACATCATGCTTACGGTCGCTGACCCCAATGAGGCGGTGACCTATTTCCAGAAGGCTAGTCGTGACGATCCCGACCGTCTTGACCTGCAACGCGGCCTCGGCCAATCGCTGCTGCGCGCCAAACGCGCGACGGAAGCCGGTGTTGTCTGGGCAAAAGTCATAAAGCACCCCGACGCGAACAACGACGATCAAGTCTTTTACGCCAATGCTTTGGTCCGCCAGGGCGAGTGGAAGAAAGCCGAAAAAGCGCTTGATGCAGTTCCGCCGACATATGAAACCTTCGAGCGGTACCGCCTCGAAGCAATCATCGCGGACACCAACAAAGAGTGGAAAAAAGCCGATAGTTTCTACCAAACGGCTGTTGGCCTGACCACCACACCCGGATCAGTGCTCAACAACTGGGGTTTCTCGAAACTGACCCGCGGTGACTATGACGAAGCCGAGCGTCTGTTCGGCGAAGCCATCACCTATGATCCAAGCCTGTTTACCGCGAAAAACAACCTCGTGCTCGCGCGTGGAGCCCGCAAGAACTACACGCTTCCGATCATCCAGATCACACAGGTCGAACGCGCGCAGTTGCTGCACACCATGGCCCTGACGGCCATCAAGCAAGGCGACACGCAGACCGGCAAAACCCTGCTGGAAGAAGCAATCGAGACCCATCCGCAGCACTTCGAGGCAGCGATCCGCTCCTTGCGCACGCTCGAAAGCTAAATCTATGGCGACCTTCGCGTTATGGTCCCTGCCCTTGGCGACCCTCATTTGCATGTGGGTCGCCTGGAGCGACCTCGCCCGCATGAAAATTCCCAACAAGGCCGTGCTCGCATTGCTCGCGGTCTTTGTGGTGGTTGGTCTTCTAACCCTGCCGCTAGAGGTATATCTGTGGCGCTACGCCCATTTTGCAATCATTCTGGCCATCGGCTTCTTGATGACCATCACCGGATTGGTCGGTGCGGGTGATGCTAAGTTCGCCGCCGCGATGGCCCCGTTTGTCGCTGTCATTGACGGCACCTTTGTGGCCGCCATCTTCGCGGTCACGACGATTGTTGCATTCATCTTGCACCGCTTGGCGCGTATTTCACCGCTGCGCAAGCTTGCCCCGAACTGGGAAAGCTGGGAGCGTACACGCGACTTCCCGATGGGCCTTCCGCTCGCCGTAACCCTCATCGTCTATCTGGCGCGCACAGCCTTTCTTTAGGGGCGCGCGAACAAGATATAGAGCTCGGTCCGCCGGACCTCTTCAAGCTTCTCACCCCGCGCCTCCACGTCCTTCAGGATCGACCTGTAGGCATGTGGCGTGGTCGGGCAGGTCGGGATCAGCAGGTAATCCGCATTCTCAAACCCCGTCAGGCGTCCGTAATACCAAGGGGCGGCGCCAAGCGTGGGCTCCAGATCGCCAAACATCCACAGGTTGCCAAAGGTGTCCGCGACAAACACGGATTTCCCGTGAGACAACCCAGCCTGATCCAGATCCCGTGCCATCGCATGCGAGGCCCCGATCAACCCCAACTCTTGCGCGCAGGAGGGCAAAACCTCGCCTTGAAACTCTGCTGGAGGCAGATGCGCCGCAAGCTCGTTCATGTAGGCAAATTCCTCGCTTTCGAACAGCATGGGCTTACGCATCAGGATGCGGTTGACCCGTTCAGCTTTGGTAAAGAAATCGCCATAGCGCGCCCCATTGGGAGTGCCTTCGAACAATGCGCTGTAGGTATCCTGCTTCGCCACAAAATGTCGCGCAGTGCTTGTTGCCATGTTGAAGAAGGAGGGCGCTATCAAAGTGCAGGCCACAACAGCCAAGGCGATGACCTGCGGGGTTCGGGACACCGCCAAAATCATCACCGCCAGAAGCGCCAGCCATTTCGGGTCATTGCCATAATTCTGGTAGGTGACGTAAATCATCCCTGGTCCAAGAAGCATCAGAACCAACCCCAAACGCGGATCAACGCCGCGCCGCAAGACCACAACGGACAAGACCAGTACCGCATTCCCCAATGCGTATTGCGGGGCCGTCAGCAGCGTGCCCAGATCTACTCCTGCACGCGGGCGTATGTCTGTGCCTGCAACCAACGCGAGATCACCCAGATAGGCTGGCCACATCGCCGGACCTGCCAAGGCCGTCAGCACACCGGCAAACAAGGCCACCACAACCAGTGCCGCCCCTATCACCCGCCACTGGCCCCGAATCGCCAGCGCTACAGCTACCCCGGGGGCGAAGGCCACGCCGTAGGTTATTTTCCCAAGGACAAAGAAGCTGAACGCGACCCCCAAAATGACCCCGTCAAACCATTGATTTTCCGCCTGCTTCGGTTCCAGAACCGCGACGAGAATCGCAACAAAAGCGAACGCCCATGCCCAGCGGTTGTAGTGCATCGACAAGGACAGCGACGCCCCGGCCTCGCCATGAATCATGGCCAAAACAAGAACCATCACCAATGCACCGACACCATAGGCCATTCCGCGGGACAAACGGCTGTAAGCTAGCCACCAGACCATTGGCACAAACATCAACGCAACGGTGATCTGCGCCAGCAAAATCGCGGTTCCGATGCCGAAGCCCATCCAGACGAAAGCCACAATCGGCAAGAAACCAAGGACCCCCAAGGGCGTGACAAAGTCCAGATGCGGCCATTGGCCTTCGGCCATCCGCAGCACAATTTCGATTAAATGAAGTGTGTCGCCCTCGTGGCGGTCGACGTAAAGACCACCTTTTGCCAAGGATAGACCGCCCATCAGCGCGACCAATCCTAGCAGATAAACAAGAAAAAGCCTTGCTCCGGCCTTATCCATACCCTCGTCCATGCCCATCATCCCCATGCCCCGCCCTGTTTGGCGGTGTTCATTATGTATAAAGGCTAGCGCAGCTGGCCTGCTTTTTGAAGTGAGATCGGTTTATGTTGTCCGGATACAGTTCAACCGGTAAACTAGGTGGAAGGATGCCGAAAAATCGGCACGCGAGGCAGAGCACATGAATATGCACACAACCACGGGCGTACAGGCCCCGGCCCCTCCTAAGTCGTTGAAAGACACGGGGCTAAGCGTCGTTATGATGCGCGATATCCTGTTAAAAACAATCTTCCGCAAGAACCTTGAGCACGTCTCGGACATGGCCGTTGCCATTTGTCTGTCCCTGCCGCTGACCCAACAACTTGTTGAGATCGCGCGGGAGCAAAAGCTGATTGAAGCACAAGGTACATTGCACGCGGGCTCCGGCTCCGAGATGGCGTTCCAGCTGTCTGACGCGGGCAAATCACGCGCGCTCGACGCTCTGTCCCAATCCGAATATTACGGCGCCCTGCCTGTTCCTTTGGCCATGTACAAAGAGCAGGTAAAAAAGCAGTCCGTGCGCAACATCCAGATCACCCGTGAAAAGCTGCTGGGTAATATGGGTCACCTGATCCTGCCCGACAACCTGCTGAACGATCTTGGACCGGCGGTGAGTTCCGGCCGCTCCATTCTGCTTTATGGCCCTCCCGGCAACGGTAAATCAGCGATTTCCAACGGCATCCGCGACGCACTTGGCGACATGATATATATCCCGCAATGCATTGAATATGCAGGACAAGTTGTAACACTATACGATCCGATCGTGCATACACCGATCGAAGATGTCGAGACGCAAACCACCTCGCTGCGCCGGACCGACAACCGCTACGACAAGCGCTACCTGATGTGCGAACGCCCCACGGTTATGACCGGTGGTGAGCTGATGCTGAACATGCTCGACCTGAACTACAACGCCACCTCGCGCACCTACCAAGCCTCGCTTCAGTTGAAGTCGACCGGCGGCGTGTTCATCGTGGATGACCTTGGCCGTCAGGAAGAGCCGCCACAGGCGCTGATCAACCGCTGGATTGTTCCAATGGAAGCCGAATACGATATTCTGGCCCTGCAATCGGGCGAGAAGTTCGAGGTCCCATTTGACACACTGGTTATCTTCTCGACCAACTTCCACCCCAACGAGATGTTCGATGGCGCGGCCCTGCGTCGTATTTTCTTCAAGATCAAAATTGACGGCCCGACACAGGAAGAATTCCTGAAAGTGTTCGCCATGGTTGCGAAGAAAAAGAAAATCCCGTTGAACGAAGAGGCGTTGATCCACCTGTTGAAGGTCCGCTATCCCACCATCGACAACGTCTACGCCAACTACCATGCGAACTTCCTGATCGACCAGATGATCGCCGTATGTGAATACGAGGGCATCCCAAATCAAATGACGCCCGAGCTGATCGACCGCGCATGGGCGAACATGTATGTGAAAGACGAAGAGATTAAACACTGACCAAAACCATTGGTCGGGCTATATCTGGGGCATGACGCAACTGCCCCAGCCCCTGCACGATTGGTTCGCCGCCAGAGGCTGGGATATCCACCCGCATCAGCAAGCGATGCTCGATGCCGCATACGCGCCGTCGACCTTGCTTATTGCCCCGACGGGGGGCGGCAAAACCATGGCGGGTTTCCTGCCCACGCTCGCCGAACTGCACGCATCCCCACGCGATGGGCTTCACACGCTCTACATCTCGCCACTCAAAGCATTAGCGGCTGATATCAAACGGAATCTTCGCACGCCCGTGGACGAGATCGGCATGGATATCCGCATCGAAGATCGCAGCGGCGACACTACCTATACCCAGAAACGCAAGCAACGCGCGGACCCGCCCCATATCCTGCTCACCACCCCTGAAAGTCTGGCATTACTTCTCAGCTACGAAGACGCACCGCGCATCTTCAACGGGTTGCAGCGCGTCGTGGTCGACGAAATCCATGCCCTTGCCGAAAGTAAACGCGGCGACCAGCTCATGCTCGGCCTCAGCCGCCTGCAAGCCCTTGCACCAGACCTGCGCCGTGTGGGCCTAAGCGCCACCGTTGAGGACCCCGAAGCCATCGCCAACTTCCTTGCGCGTCATCCGCAGCCCACCAAGATCATCCACGCGGACCCCGGCCCTGCCCCCGACATCTCCATGCTGGAAACGGAAGTGGCCCCGCCATGGTCCGGCGGTGGCGGGCGATACGCCATCCCTGCTGTGCTGGAGCAGGTGAAACAGCACAACACGACGCTGATCTTCCACAACACCCGCGCGCAGGCCGAGATTTTCTTCCACCACCTCTGGCTCGCCAACGAAGACCAGTTGCCCATCGGCATTCACCACGGTTCCCTCGCCCGCGAGCAGCGCATGAAGGTGGAACAAGCGATGGTCGACGGCAGCCTCAAGGCCATTGTCTGCACTGGCAGCCTTGATCTGGGCATTGATTGGGGCGACGTCGATCTCGTGATCCAGATCGGCGCTCCGAAAAACGTCAAACGCCTCGTGCAGCGCATTGGCCGCGCCAATCACCACTATAACGCACCGTCCAAAGCGTTGCTCGTACCCGCAAACCGCTTCGAAATCGTCGAATGCAATGCCGCCCTTGATGCGGTGAAGGAACACGACCTGGACGGGGAGCCGCGAAGCACAGGCCCGCGCGACGTCTTGTGCCAGCACATTCTGGCCAGCGCCGCGTCCGGCCCGTTTGCTGCCGATGATCTTTACGGGGAAGTCATCACCGCAGGCCCATATGCCAAGCTGACCCGTGACGATTTCGACCGCTGTCTCGATTTCTGTGCAACCGGCGGCTACGCGTTGCGCGCCTATGACCGCTATCAGCGCATTGTGGAGCGGGACCGAAAATGGCAACTCCGCGACCCTCGATCTGCCGCTCAAATCCGCATGAATATCGGCACGATCATCGACACCGAAATGCTGAAAGTCCGGCTTAAAGGGCGGCGCGGCGGGTCCGCTTTAGGCGAGGTTGAAGAAGCCTTCGCCTCGACACTAAGCCAAGGTGATACGTTCCTGATCGGAGGCCAGATCGTGCGCTACGAAGGCTTGAACGAAATGACCGTCGAGGTCACCCGCCGCGCATCCGACAATCCGAAGGTTGCGGTCTTCTCCGGCACCAAATTCGCCAACACCACACAACTCAGCCAACGCATTATGCGGCTGTTGCAGCAAGACAGCTGGCCCGACCTGCCTGCTCACACGGCCCATTGGCTGACCTTGCAACGCGAGCGCTCGAAATTGCCCGAACCTTCGCGATTGCTCATCGAAAGTTTCCCGCAAGACAATCGTCAGTATACCGTCATTTACGGCTTTGCCGGACGCAACGCTATGCAAACACTGGGGCTTCTTCTGACCCAACGGATGGAAGAACAGGGTCTCGATCCGCTCGGGTTTCTGGCAACCGACTACGCCACCATGATCTGGAGCTTGCAGCCAGTATCCGACCCGACGCCGCTGTTTGAGCTGGACAACCTGCGGCAGGGCTTGGAGGAATGGTTGGCTGGAAACGCGGTGATGAAGCGAACCTTTCGCGCTTCCGCCATCATCTCCGGCCTCATTGACCGCATGACACAAGGCAAGCGCAAGTCCGGCAGGCAGGCGACGTTTTCCTCCGACATCCTGTACGACACATTGCGAAAATACGATCCCGATCACCTCATGCTCGACATCACGCGGGAAGAGGCGATGAAAGGCCTCATCGACTTTGGCCGCATCGAGGAGATGATCACCAGAACCCGCGGCGCAATTGATCATCTGCAACTGGATCGCGTCACCCCCCTGGCAGCCCCCCTCTTCCTGGAAATCGGGCGCGTCCCGATCAAAGGCGCGGCGGAAGAGCGGCTTGTGGCCGAAGAGGCGTCGCTATTGATGGCGAAGGCTGGTCTGGAATGAAGCCCTTTTCATTTTGTGGGGCGGACCTTGTGGCCCTCCCCTCCGGCGCGCTTCTCTGGCCTTCGCAAAAACTGCTGACCGTCTCCGATCTACACCTTGGCAAATCAGAACGTATCGCGCGCAGAAGCGGCCAGATGCTCCCCCCTTACGAGACGATGGACACGTTGACGCGTCTACAGACCGATCTGGACGCCCATACGCCCGAACATGTCATTTGCCTTGGTGACAGCTTTGACGATCTGGAAGCCGGCGCGCTTATGCCCGAAAATATCACCGACTGGATCACGCAATTGATGGCTGGCCGAAGCTGGACATGGATCGAAGGCAATCACGACCCGGGGCCGTTAAACCTTGGTGGCAGCCACCGCGCCCAACAAACGATCGTCCCCTTGACCTTCCGCCATATCGCGCAATCAACCGCTGCATCGGGCGAGGTCTCGGGCCATTACCACCCCAAAGCCAGCTTGCGCACACGCGGGGGTAACGTCACACGGCCCTGTTTCCTGTATGATCAGACCCGCCTCATCCTGCCCGCTTACGGCACCTATACCGGCGGCTTAGGTACCAATGCGGCCACCCTGCAATCGCTGATGGCACAAGATGCCCGCGCCATTCTCACCGGCGCATCAGCGGTGGAAATCCCGATGCCACGCAGCTAGGGTTTCGGAAAAATCCGGAGCTCCCATGCCGTCATCCCCCCGCAACCCCGACTATGAAACCACGGTGAAGGACAGCTTTGCGCGTCAGGCGATGATGGCAACAGCTGGGGCGTCCCTCACCGAAGTGTCGGCAGGGCAGTGCATAATCGCCGCCCCGATCCGCGCGTCGATGACGCAACAACACGGGTTCGGGCACGCGGCTTTAACCTTCGCACTGGGCGACAGCGCTGCGGGTTATGCCGCCCTCACACTCATGGAAAAGGGGCAGGAGGTTCTGACCTCCGAGATGAAGATCAACCTGCTCGCACCGGCCAAGGGCGATCACCTTAAAGCGGTCGGGCGGGTCCTGAAGGCGGGGCGTCGGTTGGTTGTGGTGCAGTCGGATGTCTACGCAATCGACGGCGAGGTGGAAACCCACATCGCCGCCCTTCAAGGCACAATGGTGCCGGTTTAAGCGGTCAGGCCTTCCGGCTCCGGCAACCCGTTGGCACGGCAACACGCGGTCAGGGTGTTGGCAAGCAGACAAGCAATCGTCATTGGTCCGACGCCGCCCGGAACGGGTGTAATCGCGCCAGCCACAGCCGCCGCGCTTTCATAATGCACGTCCCCGACAAGGCGGGTCTTGCCCTCGCCTTTTTCAGGCGCGTCGAGACGGTTGATGCCGACGTCGATCACCGTAGCACCCGGTTTGATCCAGTCACCTGGGACCATTTCAGGGCGCCCCACAGCGGCCACGACAATATCGGCACGGCGCACCACATCTGGCAAATCCTTGGTGCGGGAATGGGCAATCGTCACCGTGCAGCTATCCCCCAGAAGCAGCTGTGCCATGGGTTTTCCAACGATGTTCGAGCGCCCGACAACCACCGCGTCCAAGCCGGAAAGAGACCCGTGATGGTCGCGCAGCATCATCAGACACCCCAATGGTGTGCAGGGCACCATCGATTTCTGACCGGTGCCCAGAAGCCCGACATTGGAGATATGAAACCCGTCCACATCCTTGGCAGGATCAATCGAGTTGATCACCAGATCTTCGTTCAAATGCTTCGGCAACGGAAGCTGCACCAGAATGCCGTGGATTGATGCGTCTTCATTCAGCGACTTGATGACGGCCAGCAGGTCTGTCTCGGACGTGTCCGCATCCAGTCGATGCTCCACCGACTTCATGCCGACTTCCACGGTCATCTTGCCTTTGGAACGCACGTAAACTTCGCTTGCAGGGTCTTCGCCCACCAGAACGACCGCCAACCCCGGTACAAGGTCGTGATCGGCTTTCAACTTGCTCACACCTTCCGCGACTTGCCCGCGCACCTTGGCCGCAAAGGCCTTTCCGTCAATTACTTGTGCGCTCATGCCCGTGGTCTCCCTATTGATTTCAACACCCGCAACACGCGCGGGAAGCAGCCAAAGCTGCGACGCGGGCGTGGCGGCCTCGATGGCTGCCACGCCCGCACCATGTCTTAGAACAAGCCTTCGATTTCGCCCGCGTCGTTTAGCATAATCGCTTCAGCGGACGGAACCCGCGGCAGGCCCGGCATGGTCATGATCTCGCCGCAGACCACGACGACAAAACCCGCACCCGCAGACAACCGCACTTCGCGCACTGGCAAGGAGTGACCAACCGGCGCGCCACGCAGGTTCGGGTCGGTCGAGAACGAGTATTGCGTTTTCGCCATGCAGACCGGCAGATTCCCATATCCGGCCTCTTCCCACTGGCGCAGCTGATCGCGGATTTTCTTGTCCGCCAGAACCTCATCGGCGCGGTAAATGCGCTTGGCGATGACTTCGATCTTCTCGATCAACCGCAGGTCGTCGGAATATAGTGGTGCGAATTGCGACGCTCCGCTATCCGCGATTTCCGCCACGCGTGTCGCCATTTCCTTGATCCCTTCGGAGCCATGCGCCCAGTGCTTGCACAAGATCGCTTCCGAGCCTTGCGCTTCCACATAGGCTTTCACCGCCGCCACCTCCGCATCGGTGTCACCCGAGAAGTGGTTGATCCCGACGACAACCGGCACGCCAAAAGATTTGACGTTTTCGATATGGCGCCCAAGGTTGGAGCAGCCCGCGTTCACCGCGTCCACATTCTCTTCTGCCAGATCGGCTTTCGCAACGCCGCCGTTCATTTTCATCGCGCGAACCGTCGCGACCAGAACCACGCAGTCAGGCGCAAGCCCGGCTTTGCGGCACTTGATGTTCATGAATTTCTCGGCGCCCAAATCGGCCCCGAATCCGGCTTCGGTGACAACGTAATCGGCAAGTTTCAACGCCGTTGTGGTCGCCACGACCGAATTACAGCCATGGGCGATGTTGGCGAAGGGGCCGCCATGTACGAAGGCCGGATTGTTTTCCAGCGTCTGCACAAGGTTGGGCTGCATCGCTTGTTGCAGCAGCACCGTCATCGCACCGTCAGCCTTGATATCGCGGCAATAGATCGGAGAGCGGTCCCGGCGATAGGCCACAATGATGTCCCCAAGACGCTTTTGCAAATCGTCCAGATCAAGCGCCAGACACAGGATCGCCATAACTTCAGAGGCCACAGTGATGTCAAACCCCGTCTGACGCGGGAAGCCGTTGGCTACCCCGCCCAGCGACGTCACGCAATCGCGCAGCGCACGGTCGTTCATGTCCAGAACCCGCTTCCACACTACGCGGCGCTCGTCGATTTCCAGCTCGTTGCCCCAATAAATGTGGTTGTCGATCATCGCTGACAACAGGTTATGCGCCGAAGTGATCGCGTGGAAATCGCCCGTAAAGTGCAAGTTCATTTCTTCCATCGGCACGACTTGCGCGTACCCGCCACCAGCGGCCCCGCCCTTCATCCCGAAACACGGACCCAGCGAGGCTTCGCGAATACAGATCGCAGCCTTCTTGCCGATCGCATTCAGGCCGTCACCAAGGCCTACGGTCGTTGTGGTCTTACCCTCACCGGCAGGTGTCGGGTTGATCGCGGTCACAAGGATCAGCTTGCCGTCTTTCTTGCCGCGCTGTGCGGCGATGAACTCTGCCGACACCTTTGCCTTGTCGTGGCCAAAGGGCAGAAGGTCCGCTTCCGGAATGCCCAGCTTGGCGCCAATCTCTTGGATCGGGCGTTTTTTGGCCTCGCGGGCAATCTCGATATCGGTCTTGAAACTCATGGTCTGTCTCCCCTTGGCCCGCGTAAAAACGCAACGGCTCGATTGTGTACCATCGCCTATATCGGGGACACGGCCAGTCTCATCCTGCGTTTCCGACATTTATGGCCTCGGAATCGGCCTCAACGGGATTATGCGTTTCTCATCGGAACGACTTTTGCCAATCAGCGCGGTCTGATTGCTGTCAAGCGTCGCTCGGGCTCCACGCTCTTTGGTCGGG
Source organism: Litoreibacter halocynthiae (assembly GCF_004365635.1). Classification (GTDB taxonomy): domain Bacteria; phylum Pseudomonadota; class Alphaproteobacteria; order Rhodobacterales; family Rhodobacteraceae; genus Litoreibacter; species Litoreibacter halocynthiae. The sequence goes on from NZ_SOBH01000002.1 coordinate 459,559, forward strand.
GATGTGCAAGCTCACGGTATCGCCCACGCGCAGTAGGCCTTCCCGCTCGACCCAAGCCGTCACCCCGCGGCGGTCTTTTGCTGCTGCTTTGAACGCGCGCCCGTGGCCCGGCGCATCTTCGTCGATAACGGGGCTGGGCAAATGGCATGGGCGGTTTTCCATGTCCACAGTCAGCGTGGTGCCATCTTGCGTTTGCAGTCGCGAGGATGGTGGGATGTGGGTGAAATCCGAAATGCCTTCGATCACGATGTTCGCGCCGCACCATTCCGGGTTGAACTGCGCCACCCCGATCTCTGATGCGACAGCCGCCATTTCTTCCGCCGACACGATACAAAGCTGCCGCGTGTTCTTGATTGGTGTCCCCTTGGGATATTGCGACGAGACGCGGCTGCAAGACGGGCGGGTCAGATCGCCGTGATCCTCGCCGTCAATGCCTTCGAACCGGGCTTCGACTTCAGCCAGCGGGCTGGACCGCAAAGCATTCGCCCTGCTTTCCACGCGCCCCAACCAGATGATGGTGCCAGTGTGTTCAGTTTTTTTCAAAGCAGGCATGCAGTCGGTCTCCAATCAGAATTGTCCGGCGACAATGGGCGACGGGACAAAGGGCGTCCAGTCAAACTCTGTGACATCCTGCATCACAAGAAAACGCCCCACCAATTGGCAGGGCGTTCATTTGTCTTGTGGGAGTGATCAAGCCTTACGAAGAAGGTTCCGGCTCCATGCCGCCATCAGATTTTGGCGTCTTGGGTTTCCGCGTCTTCGGGATCGCCGCAACGGAGGTTGTACCGCTGCTTGGCGTATCATCTTCTTCGTCATCACCACGGTTCAGCGGCTGACCTGCAACCACTTTGGCGATTTCGGATCCGGTAAGAGTTTCATACTCCAGCAGCCCCTGCGCCAACCGTTCCCATTCTTCCTTCTTTTCCGTCAGAATGCGTTTGGCGGTCTGATACCCTTCGTCGACCAGTTCTTTTACCTTCTGGTCAATGATCTTCTGGGTTTCCTGCGAATGGCTCGTGCCACCACCATAAGGGCCCAAATGGGATTGCTGCTCGTTTGCGTAGTCGACATGGCCCAGCTCTTCAGAGAACCCGAATTGCGTGACCATCGCGCGCGCGATTTTCGACACTTGCTGGATATCCGAGGTCGCACCGGAGGTAACGTTCTCAGGCCCGAACTTCAGCTCTTCCGCAACCTTGCCGCCCATAGCCATGGCGATTTTCGACGTATACTTGGTTTTGGAAACCGATAGCTGATCCCGTTCCGGCAGGCTCATCACCAGACCCAAAGCACGTCCGCGCGGGATGATTGTCGCCTTGTGGATCGGGTCATGCTGCGGAACGTTGAGCCCCACAATCGCGTGCCCGGCCTCGTGGTAGGCCGTCAGCATTTTCTCGTCCTCGGTCATGACCATCGAGCGGCGCTCCGCCCCCATCATGACCTTGTCCTTGGCATTCTCGAAATCTTCCATTGTCACAAAGCGACGCCCGATACGGGCCGCCATGAGCGCGGATTCGTTGACAAGGTTCGCCAGATCGGCACCCGAAAACCCAGGCGAGCCGCGCGCAATGATGCGCAGATCAACATCAGGGCCAAGCGGCACCTTGCGCGCATGCACGCGCAGGATTTTCTCGCGACCTTTGATATCCGGATTCGGCACCTGAACCTGACGGTCGAAACGACCAGGGCGCAGCAATGCAGGGTCCAGAACGTCAGGACGGTTGGTTGCGGCAACGATGATGATGCCTTCATTGGCCTCAAAACCGTCCATCTCGACCAACAGCTGGTTCAATGTCTGTTCGCGCTCGTCATTGCCGCCGCCATAGCCAGCCCCGCGGGAGCGACCAACAGCGTCAATCTCGTCAATAAACACGATGCAGGGTGCGTTCTTTTTCGCCTGCTCGAACATATCACGAACGCGTGAAGCGCCCACACCGACGAACATTTCCACGAAGTCGGAGCCCGAAATGGTGAAAAACGGTACGCCGGCTTCGCCTGCAACAGCACGCGCCAGAAGCGTTTTACCAGTCCCGGGAGGGCCAACCAGCAAAGCTCCTTTCGGGATCTTGCCGCCAAGGCGCGAGAACTTCTGCGGGTTGCGCAAGAACTCGACGATCTCTTCCAGATCATCCTTCGCCTCGTCGATGCCTGCCACGTCGTCAAAAGTCACGCGGCCTTGCTTTTCGGTCAGCAGTTTGGCCTTCGATTTGCCGAAGCCCATGGCCCCGCCTTTGCCGCCACCCTGCATCCGGTTCATGAAGAAAATCCAGATACCGATGATCACAAGGAAAGGCAGCAGTGTGCCGACATAAGCCAGAATACCGTTTTGTTCCTGACGCTTGGCCTCAACAGCGACCTTGTTCTCAAGCAGAACAGGGGTCACATCAACGCCTTCAGGCTTAATCGTAGCAAAGCGTTCATTGCCCGCTTGGATGATGATGTTCTCGCCATCCAAGGTTACTTGGCTCACATCGCCGGACTCAACTCGCGAAATGAATTCCGAATAGGAAATCATGCGGGAATCTGCGGCGCTCTGCCCACCGTTGAACAGGTTGAAAAGAGCGAGGATCAATAAAAACAGTACGACCCAAAAAGCGATGTTTCTCGCGTTGCCCAAGAGAGTTCTCCTAAATCAGCTCGGCTTTGACGCAGACACTTACGCCACTTACAGCCGTTGGTGTTAAAATAGGGATAAGTGGCGCATGTTCAATGCGATAAAACGAACTCGAGGTACTCACAGTCATGTTGTCGCAGCGTCAGGCTCCAATTGTTGGCCCAACCGGCCAAAGGGGCCGCCAGTAACCGGTCACCCTCCCACACCGACGGCGAGGCAAGCACCGAAGCGCGAGGCAATCCGGTATCGCGCCAATTGACCGCACATTGTGCCAATCCCGCCTCTCCCAAGGCCCGAATTTCAGTGGTTTTGCTATGCGGACCGGCCACGCTCCATCGCTGGTCCCAAACCTCGGTCGAAGGTACACGAAGCGCCGAAACCGCGTTGAATTCCCGCCCGACCCGAAGCCCTGCATCGTCGGATGTGATCACGCAGCCATGCAGCACGGTTTTCTGGCGCAAATCCGCCAGTACCCGCATCATTTTCGCGCCACGCGGCGGATAATCCTGCCCCGCGACGAATTGCAATGCCGAATTCAGCAATCTGCGCTGCGACTCAGATGACTTTGCCTCCAGCCAGTGAAGGTCAAAACACAGATCGCCCCGATCCAGCCGGACATGGCCTTCCACCTCGGCGGCAAGTTCAGCATTCAAATCGCGGCGGGTCGCTTGCAGGTTGCTTAGGGACATCTCGATTTGCTGGGCCGAAACACCTGCGGCTGCCAGTGCGCTCATACTCTGACGCACCTGAATGCGCTGGTAGCCGGGGTCGTCATTGCTCGGATCATCAAACCAGCTGATGCCCGCGCCTTGCAAGATTTCGCGCAACTCCGACCGGCGAGCGTGAAGTAAAGGGCGATGAAACGCGATGCCTTTGCGCAAAAACGAAGGCTGCATTCCGGACAACCCGTCCAAGCCCGCCCCCCGCGACAGGCCCATCAGAAATGTCTCGATGTTGTCGTCGGCAGTATGCCCTAGCGCCACGCTGTCCAGACCGGCCTCGGTGGCCCATTCCGATAGCAACCGGTAGCGACCCCGTCGCGCCTGATCTTGTAGGTTGCCCGTGCCGTCCCAATGCCAGTGCAACACATGGTGCTTAACACCAGAGGTCGCACAAAACGCGGCGACGGCCTGTGCCTCTGCTCCGGCTTCATCGCGAAGATTGTGGTTCACGGTGGCGACCTGAACCGGCACGCGGGCCTGTAGCAGCAAATGCAGCAACGCCATACTGTCGCCGCCGCCAGAGACAGCAACGCCCAGAACGCTGTCCGGCATTAATGAGGTAAGGAAGTCTTCAGGAAGCGCTGTGGCGGTCACTGGCAGCCAAGATTGCGCATCGACGAATTCGCCGGAAGCACCTGATCCGATCCGGGATAGCGCACGCCCACTTCTTGCAACATCAGGCAGGCCTCTTCCGCTTGACCCAGCTCGTACAAGGCAAGGCCCAAACGGAACAATGCCTCGGGCGCACGCGGGGCATCAGGCGAGCCGGAGAAACTTTCCAAATAGGAGCGCGCTGCGTTGTTCCAGTCGCCCGATTGCGCCAACGCTTGGCCACGCAGGAAATAGGCGTCGGAGGCTAGAGGCCCCCCCGGGTAGGATTCATTAAAGGCCGCAAACTGCTCCGCGGCGCTGCGAAAGTCACCGGCTGCGAGCGCCTCCTGCGCCCGCTCGAAGTCGGCTTTCTCGGATATGGCCAGTTCTGCCCCGCCCGTATCGGGTGAGGTGGATGGCGCGACTGCAACTGGGGCAGTTCCGGTGTCACCACCCAAAGTCGGGGTTTCCCCAAGCGCGCCAAGGTCGCAGCCCTCTTCCAACTCGCACAGACGGAATTCCAGATCGCCCACGCGGTTGGTGCCGTCGGTTACCACACGGTTGATCCGGTTCTCCAGATCCTCGGCCTTGGAGGTCAGCTTTGCCAAGGACGCCTCGATAATGTCGATACGTTGCAATGTGTCACCGGTGATCGTCAAACCACCGGTATTGCCGCTCGACACCTCAGAGCGCAGTTGAACCAGCGCAGCATTCAACTGCCCCAACTCCGCGCGAATATCCGCAAGGCTCGAGTCCTGCGCGGCCAGCGGCCCCACACTCAGAGCGAAACTCAAACACATCAGAAACTTGCGCATAATCTTAGCCTATCAGCTGCCAACCCCTGCGGAGATCACGGTCACCGCACGGCGGTTCTTCGCATAACATTCTTCTGTTGAACAGACCGCAAGCGGGCGCTCCTTGCCGAAGGTTACCGTGCGCAGACGGTTGTCCGCAACGCCGTTCGCCACAAGGTAGTCACGGGCGGCCGCGGCGCGGCGGGCGCCCAGTGCAAGGTTATACTCGCGTGTGCCCTGCTCGTCGGCGTGGCCTTCAATGATCGCGGTGTAGGTCGTGTTGTTGTTCAGCCAGTTGGCCTGTTGGCTCAGCGTGGTGCGAGCGGTATCGTTGATCGTGGACTGGTCCACGGCAAACAACACTTTGTCACCGATAGTCTGGTTGAAATAGGCCGGGCTGTTCGCATCCAGAGCGGAGCTGGAAATTCCGCCGTTATCTAGACCCCCAGCACCTGCACCGGCGCCATTGCCGCTGCGGTCAAACGGGCTTTTGGCGCAAGCGGCCAGCGCCAGCGTGGTGGTCAGCACTACAACCTTGGTAAACGTCTTCATGGGGTTTGATCCTTATGGGTCATTATATGTTGCTCGATTGCGCCGAACTTAGCATGTGCGCGGCGCAAAGGGAATCTCACGGTTTATTTCAGCAGCGGTGACCAACTTGGGTCCGACGCCTGCGCTTGTACGGCCTTCAGGTTGCGCCCCGAAATATCCACCGAATACAGCGTTGACGACCCGCCAGAGCCAGCCGTTTCACGGGTGAACATGATCACACGACCATTCGGCGACCATGTCGGACCTTCGTCCAGAAACGAAGCCGTCAGCAACCGCTCACCCGATCCATCCGTACGCATCACGCCGATGTGGAAACGGCCACGGTTTTGCTTGGTGAACGCGATCAGGTCGCCACGCGGTGACCAAACGGGCGTGCCATAGCGGCCCTGCCCGAAGGAAATGCGTGTCGCCTCGCCACCACCGGCGCTCATCACATAAAGCTGCTGGGTGCCGGAGCGGTCGCTTTCGAACACGATCTGCGTGCCGTCCGGCGAATAGCTGGGTGCAGTCTCGATCGCGGGGCTGGTGGTTAGCTGCGTGCGCTGCCCGCTATCCAGATTCAGCTTGTAGATATCCGTGTTGGACCCTGTGGTCAGCGAGAACACGACATCCTGCCCGTTAGGCGCGAAACGCGGCGCAAAGCTCATCGTGCCCGGCTGGTCTTGCAGCACACGACGCCCGACCGAGGCCACATCCAATACGTAAATCTTCGGAAAACCACTCTCGTAGGAGGTGTAGATCACCCGATCGCCATTGGGCGAAAAACGTGGTGCCAAAACAATCGCCTGTGCATCGGTCAGGAATTGCTGGTTCGCCCCGTCATAATCCATGATGCCAAGACGTTTCAGGCGGGCATTCTTCGGGCCGGTTTCAGACACATACACGACGCGGCTGTCAAAATAGCCGCCCTCGCCGGTGATCCGCGAATACACGGCGTCCGCCACCTTGTGCGCCATGCGACGCCATCCATTGGTGGAGCCGACAAATTGTAGCCCCTCGCCCATCTGGTCCTCGGAGAACACGTCGAACAGGCGGAACTTCACGACGATCTGCCCGTCGCCCGTTGTCGTCACAGCGCCGGTGATCAGCGCTTGTGCGTTGATCGCCTTCCAGTCCGCGTATTGGACGGGGCTGTCAAAGCTGGTGATCTGGCTGATGAACGCATCTTGGCTGATCGCGCGGAACAGGCCGGAGCCTTGCAAGTCCGACGACACAACCGCCGCCAAGTCGCGGGCATATTGGTCCGCTCCCGCAGACTCGGCAATGAACGCAGGTGCTGCAAATGGCAACGGCTCGATATTGGGGCTGTCCAGCTCTATGCGCAAAGGTTCGGCCTGCACGGCAGAGACCGCCATCACAAACGCAAGACAGGTGAGAAGCATCTTCATCATGGTCTTATCCTTTCACGCAGACGGTACAATGCAAGACGTTCTCGCCCTGCTTGGCTGCACTTCGGCATATTTGCGCCATTTTGGTCATCTGATTTCTTTCTTCGTCGCGTTGAAGCTTACTTCCACTTCACGCCATTGGTCATATTTGTCGAGGGGAAGGTTGTACCCGCTTGCCCCGCAACGGATAATTGCACGGCGTGCAGCCTCATAGGCTTTCTCCACCGCGACACCGCTGCCACCCGTGGACGAGATCATCCGGATCGAGCCCACAATCGGTTTTGCATTTTGCTCCATCTGGAAGCCCACAACCACGGAAACCGCCAAGGCATCGGTGCCCAACGCGCCGACATTCCAGCATTTCTGAATACCCAGAATGAAAGCGCCTTTTTCAGACCGCGTGATCGGGGACGACGTGCCGCCACCGGGGTTGGCGTTGTCCGCCACGGCGGTCGACGTGTTCGCCTCCGCCACCGCGTTCGCAATGCTATCTGCAAGGCTCGGTGCTTCGCTGGGGGTTTCGGTCGGTGTTTCGGCCACTTGTGGCGCAGGGCGAGCAGGCGGCTTTGGCTTGCGGCCGGGCCGCGTCGATTTGGTCGGCGCAGAGGTTGACGGCTCGTCCGCTTCGGTCACGATCTCGGTCGTGGCCTCTTCGCGGGCGGTCTCTTCCTGGGCCTCTTCCACGGGGGTCGGCTCAGCCGCTGGCGCAGTCGCCGCTTGGTCCGTTTCGCCTACGGCCACCTCTGGATCGGGCTGCTCGACCACCTCCTCGGCAATCCGCTCCGCAGGGCGCGGAACCGGCACGGCATCGGGCACGATCAGGGTATCGCCCGGATCGCCATCCACATCCGGCGCTTCTGGTTGCTCTGGAACCACGGGAGCCTCGACAGCTTCCGCAGGTTCGGGGATCACAGGCTCGGGCTCAGGTGCGACCTCTTCCACCGGACGCGGGGTCGGCGGCGGCGCGCTTGGTGTCTCCGGCTCAACGGCGGGAGCCGGTTGGTCTACGTCAGCAGGCACTTCCGGCGCGGGTGGCAATTCCCCTTCGCCGGGGGATTGGGCCTGCATGGACGCAAATTCTTCGCCCGAGATAATCGAGACGTTGCTGACCTTCACTTCGAAATCCGTGTCCCGCGCGACGAAAAGCCCCCCTACAATTAGGTAGAGGATGAAGGCCGCGTGGCCTGCGCCGGAAACATATGTGCCGGTATTTGGGGAGATGCGCATGCGCGCCTACCCGCCCTGCCCGTCAAGAGAGGGACCACCGGTATCCGTCACCAAACCAATGTTGGAAAAGCCACCCTTGTTGAGCGCCCCCATCACCTGCACGACCCGCTCGTAAGGGATCGAGCCATCGGCCCGCAGGAACACCTTGTCGTCATTCCGCTCGGCAGCAATGGCGCGCAGGCGGCCAATCAGCGCCTCATCCTCAATCGGGGTATTCTGGATCGACAACTGCCCGTCCGCTTCAACCGTGATGGTCAGCGGCTCTTCCTGCTCGGTCGGTAACGCCGACGCCGCAGTTTTCGGCAACTCCACCGGCACCCCGACCGTCAACAACGGGGCCGCCACCATGAAGATGATCAGCAAAACCAGCATCACGTCCACAAACGGCGTGACGTTGATCTCCGACATCGGCTTGGAGCCGCCCTTACGCCGCTTGCCCCGACGCCCGCCCGAAGACGCGCCTTGTTGAACACTTGCACCCATGGCTCAAGCGTCCAGTTGACGTGACAGGATGGTGGTAAACTCGTCGGCAAACGCCTCGTAGCCCGACATGATGCGGTCCGAGTCGGCACTCAGCTTGTTGTAGAAAATCACGGCGGGAATAGCGGCAACCAGACCCAGTGCCGTGGCGACCAGCGCCTCTGCAATTCCGGGGGCCACAACCGCCAAATTGGTGCTTTGCGAGATCGCGATTTGCTCGAAGGCGTGCTTGATGCCCCAAACCGTGCCGAACAACCCGATGAACGGGGCTGTCGCGCCCGTTGTCGCCAAGAAGCCCAGACCGTAGTTCAGCTTCTCTTCCTGTTTGGAAATCGCCACATCCATCGAGCGGTCAATCCGCGCGGTGGCCCCCGCGATCAGTTGGCCGTCGTCGCGGTGCGAGCGTCGCCATTCGCTCATGCCAGCGGCAAAAATCTTCTGCGCCGCCCCGTCCGGATCAGCGCCCACCTTGTCGAACAGCTCGTCCAGCGGCTCGCCCGACCAGAACAGGCGGTCGAACTCTTCGGCCTCGCGGCGGGCCGCGCGGTAGTTGATGAATTTCTGAACGATGATCGCCCAGCCCCAGAACGAGGCCCCGATCAGCATCAGCATGACTATTTTAACAGTTGGTGTTGCCCGCCAGAAAAGCGCCGTGACTGAAAAGTCCACGTCGCTGGCTAGGCCGATTGCCTCAGCTTCCATAAAACCCGCTCGCCTTGTTTATTACCGCTTTGTGCGGCTTGATTGGTGGTAGAATAGCCGCAACGGAACCGCATTGCTACATTCCACGCAACAAGGGCATAAAAATTCCCGTTACCGTTGCATCAATTGGCGAATATCCGCCGGAAGGCGCTGCGGACGGCCATCTGCGCCCAAGCAAACAAGCGTCACCACGGATTTGAACAGCGTCTCGTCACCCCGGCTGACATCTTGCGTGAGCGTGATCCGCGCCGCCGAGATGTCCTGAACATCCGTTGTCACGCTAACCACATCGTCAAATTTCGCAGGAGACAGATAGTCCGCCTCGACCCGCCGCACGGCAAAAACGATCCCTTGCTCGGCTTTTAGCGCCACTTGATCCACGCCAATCTCGCGCACCCATTCGCTGCGCGCACGCTCGATGAACTTCAGGTAATTGGCGTAGTAAACGATCCCCGCGAGGTCCGTATCCTCGTAGTAGACACGCAGGGAAAAGCTATGTGGCACGTTAATCTCCCGCCTCAATCATATCGCGAATTTTCACGGCTTTCTCAAAGTGGTCAAGCTGGTGAGTTTCGATCCACCAGCGGGCGGCCTCCATCAGCATGTCGGGCGTGTCGTTCTTGTTGGCGAAGAAGGCGTAGAATGACAGCCCGACACCCTCCCCCTTCTTGGCAATTTTATCCGTGCAAATGGCAATGGCCTTACGGCGCAGCTCCGGCCTCATGTAAGCAACGCCCCGACGCGCGCTGCCATGCGTAATGCGTGAGACGCATCATCCGCTGCCACAGGCATCACCGGATCGTAAGCCGCACGTATCACATTCGCGACGTCCGGTTTCAGGATAGCCACGTTGTCGCGTGTCAGTGCCAAGGGCGAGCTTGTGGCAAAAGCCGCGTCCGACCACAGCAGCATCGACTGCACCGCTTGGCCCAAACATAAGGTATCCGCTGGCAGCTCCGACAATGCCGCATCCATCCGCAGAAACACAAAGCAGGCTTTGATCCCACCGGCCTCGTCAAAGCGGAATAACCGGTATTGATTGGCGTCCGCGCTCTTCAAACGCCCGACCAACGGCCCCAACTCGGGGATCAGGCGGTCCAGATTGGGTGTATCTGCCAGCTCCTGCCAATCGCGCACGAAGAACACCATGAAGTTGGAGCCCAGTTCGGGGTCCGTCTCCGCCATCTCGTGTTTGGCCAATCGGCACACGGCCTCGATGGCACCCTTCAAGATTGACACCGCGCTGTCCTCCACACCGAAGGCGACCGGCGCAATAGGCCGCCCCCAACGGGCAAACTGGTAGGTTCCGTCCGCGCGGGTGAACAGCTTGGTCAACACCTCGGGCGAGGTCTCGTGCATCATGGCATCCTCCATCTCAATAGCGACGCGATAACGGGGTCTGCAAATTGCTGGTCACCCGCAAAGACAATAGGACCGCCACGATCATAGAAGATCGCAAAGGGGGCGCCGTCAATGATCCGCAACGCCCAAGCTGCAGAAGCGCTATTGCACATATGCGCCTGGCAGGCGCGGCCGACGACCCAGCCACCCTCCTGCTTCGTGTCACCCGGACCGGACATCCTGCGGTTCAGCTCGTCCATATTTTGTGGCGTCAGCACACGGGCAAACCGGGCCTGCTCACTTGGGTCTTGCGTCAGGTGTTGTGGATGCTGTCCCAGCCAGCGCGTCACGGCCTGTCCCGCTCCAGCCGCGGGCGCGGTCGCCTCTGCCACCGCCACTTGGCTCAGCTGCGCCCCGTCAAAGCGGAAGGTTTGATGCGCCACCCGTGGTGCGGGGTCGGAGATATCGAGCTCCAAAGCGTCGGGCGTAACCCGAACGTCAATTGGCCTGCCTCGGCAAACCCCGAATTCATCCGTGCGCACCGCAGCACCTGCCGTCAGCATAATGGCGACCTGCGCGCCACCCCCGCACATGTTGCCACCATGGATTGAAGACAACACCGCCCAGTCCTGTCCGCCGCCCTGCACAGCCCAGACACCATCAATGGAATAGGAGTGGTTCTCGATCCCAAGATCAGAGCCGTTGAACATTACCCGCTGAAAACCCCGAGGCCCCACAACCTGCAACAGCCCGAAGCGGGTCTGCGCCTGATCAAAACCACCCACTGGGTAGTCCGCCGCAGCAGCATTGCTCCAAATCGCGAAGAGAAAAGCAATCACGTACCGCATAGCGTCAGCCTTCAAACAAGTCGTTTCGCATCGTCGGCGCGTCGAGCCCCAGATGGGTCCACGCCTTTTGCGCCAGCATCCGCCCGCGCGGAGTGCGCTGGATCAGGCCTTGTTGCAGCAGGTAAGGCTCGATCACCTCTTCCAGCGCGTCACGGCTTTCGGACAGGGCCGCTGACATGGTCTCGATACCCACCGGTCCGCCTTGGTAATTTTCGGCGACCAGCCGCAAGTAGCGCCGGTCCGCCCCGTCGAGGCCCAGATGATCCACCCCCAGCCGCGTCAAAGCACTGTCCGCCAACGCCCGCGTAATTTTCCCGCCGCCCTCAACCACGGCAAAGTCCACGACCCGACGCAGCAACCGCCCTGCAATACGCGGCGTGCCGCGCGCGCGCCGTGCGATCTCCAACGCGCCGTCATCTTCCGTTGGCACGCCCAGCAGCCGCGCCCCGCGGCGCACGATCTCATGCAGCTCGCTCTCGGTATAAAACTGCAAACGAGTCGGGATGCCAAAGCGGTCGCGCAAGGGCGTCGTCAACAGCCCCAACCGCGTGGTGGCCCCCACCAGTGTGAAGGGTTGCAGCTCGATGCGCACCGTGCGCGCCGCAGGCCCCTCGCCAATCACCAGATCCAGCTCGAAATCCTCCAAGGCAGGATACAGGATCTCCTCCACCACAGGGTTGAGCCGGTGAATTTCGTCGATGAACAACACGTCGCGGGCTTCCAGATTGGTCAGGATCGCCGCCAGATCACCCGCCTTGGCCAGCACCGGACCAGAGGTCATGCGGAAGTTCACCCCCAACTCGCGCGCCATGATCTGCGCCAGCGTGGTTTTCCCCAAACCGGGCGGGCCGTGAAACAGCGTGTGGTCCATCGCCTCGCCGCGTGTCTTGGCGCTTTCAATGAACACCCGCAGGTTCGCCCGCGCCTCGGCCTGCCCGATGAATTCATCAAGGCCTTGAGGCCGCAACGCGCGGTCCGCGTCTCCCGGTCTCGCCTCCGGGCGCAGTGTTGGGTCAGGTTCGTTCATATACATCTCTATGCCGCAGGGCGGTGCGTTCTTCCAGAGGAAGGTTCACCCACTACTCCTTCGGGGCCAGCAGTTTCAACGCAGCACGGATCAGCGCGGGCGTCTCGGCCGCGCCGTCTCCGGCGGCTTGCGCCACCGCACTTGCCGCGTCCCCGTGGGCATAGCCGAGGTTGATCAGGGCCGACAACGCTTCGGCCTGCGACGATGCGCTGGAACTGGCAACACGTTCTATCACGTCATCATTTACGTCATCATTCTCGGGGGCCGCGACAACCGTGCCTTGTGCTGCGGCCAAACTGCCACCCATCGCCATGACCTTCGGCGCTTTGTCCTTCAGTTCCAACACAACCTTTTGCGCGGTTTTGGGGCCGATTCCTTTGGCTGCCTTGATCGCGTTCCAGTCACCCAATGTTACCGCACGCGACACGCCATCCGGCCCTAGTGTCGACAGGATCGCCATCGACGCCTTCGCGCCGACACCCTGCACCGTCATCAACATCCGGTGCCATTCTTTTTCGATCAAGGTGGTGAAGCCGAACAATTGCAGCAGGTCCTCACGCACCAACAATTCCGTAAACAGAGACACAGCTTCCCCCGGTCCCGGCAATACCGCCATCGTGCGCTCCGAGCAGTAAACCATGTAGCCGACCCCGCCGACGTCGATCAAAACATGATCCGTCGCGCGGTAATCCAGACGCCCCGAGAGTTTGCCGATCATGCCCCTGCCCTCGCCAATGCTGCGCTTAATGTGTTGCCGGTGCGGGCGTGAAAGGCGTGGCACAAGGCAATCGCCAAGGCGTCCGTCGCATCCGGCCCCGTCAAAACCACCCCCGGCAGCTGCATCTTCACCATATGCGCCACTTGGAGCTTGTCGGCATGGCCGACGCCCACAACGGTCTTCTTGATCTTGTTCGGGGCATATTCGCCAATGCTCAGCCCCGCTTGCGCAGGTACCAACATCGCGATGCCGCGCGCTTGACCCAATTTCAGAGTCCCCGCGCCATCCTTGTTAACAAAGGTCTGCTCTACCCCAGCCGTGTCGGGCATAAACTGCCTGAACACTTCGGTAAGCTGGCTGTGCAAGCTCAACAGTCGCGCCCCAAGTTCGGTGCCGGTCGAGGAATGGCAGGTGCCATTTGCAACATGCGTAATCCGCGATCCGTTGGTATCGATCACCCCCCAACCAAGGTTTCTCAACCCCGGGTCAATCCCTATGACGCGCATGTCCTGCTCATTTTTTGTTGTTCTTTCGCCACAAGTAGCACGAAACAAGAACATTTGCCAAGATGATACGTGCAGGGCCGTTTTAACCAACTTTCACCCAGTTCCCCCGAAAACGCCGTATCTGGGGTCAAAATCGTCGCCCCGCGCTCTGTTTGCGACACGCGAAAATGCCTTATTTTGCCATATTTTTTAGGGATTTAGGTGACGTTAGGACATATGCAAAAACTGCATAGGGGCCATGCAAAAATCATTCTTGTGGGACTCGAGTCCGACCCCTAGATGCGGCTCAGATACTCATATCGCTCAACAATTGGGCACAATCAAAAAAGGACGACTCGCATGGCTGTATATGAAACCTCCCGCTCGCTGAACGAAGGCGTCCGCGCCGATGCACGTGGCTTCTTTGCTTCTCTCTTCGCAACTGTTGCAACATGGAATGACCGCCGTGTCACCCGCAACGCTCTGTCGGCTTTGACCGCACGCGAACTGGAAGACATTGGCCTGAACCGCGACGACATCTACAACGTCTAAGCCACAGGGCTTACCGTATCGAAATCGCAAAGCCGCCCCTCGGGGTGGCTTTTTTCGTTTTCAAAGTTGAGTTCTTTATTTACCGGGCATGACCACACGAAGGCCACGCGCCATGGCTTCGGTTGCAGGATCAGAATCCAGAAGAAACGCCGCAAAAACCTGAGCACTTGGCCCCTTCTTGAGGGTATCAATGCGGCTTTCGTATTCGTCTACACCCAGCTGAGCCAGAACGAACCCTTTAAACATCACAAAGATCAAGGCGATGGTAACCATGCTTTTTATCGGGAGAAGTTTTTTGCGACGCGGCTTGACCACCTCGACCACAAGGCCATCCTTGTTGACCTTGCGCACGACCTTTTTCTTCGGGTCGCTTTTCTGCTGAATCGCATTTAGTCGCTCGATAAAGCGATCTTTATTAACGTCTGCCAAAACCTGATCCCAGTGCTTATGAATTGCACATTTGCGATCTTCGCTAACAGGTTTGCAGAAAAACTCCTACAAAAATCCTATTTTTTACACATTCTGAGCGCAGTCCATTCGCCAATGTCGCGTCTTTGCGACAGTTCGAAACCGTTTTTCTCGTAAACCGCCTGCACTTCATCGGCCTGTTCTATCAACAAACCTGAAAGAATAATTGTGCCTCCTTTAGCACAATGCGCCGACATATCCGGCGCCAGATCAATCAAAGGGCCTTTCAAAATATTCGCAAAAACCAAATCGAACGGGGCTTTTTCGGCAATGACCTCATGTCCAAAACCAATCGCTTCCAGACAGGTAATCTTGTCCGCCATGCCATTGGCCTGGGCATTCACTTCCGCAACCTCGACCGCAACGGGGTCAATATCGGACGCAATCACCACATCACCCCAGACCGCAGCCGCCGCCATAGCCAGCACCGCTGTGCCACACCCCACGTCGATGACGTTTCTGGCGTGACCGCCCTCACTCACATAGTCTTCCAACGACAACAGGCAGCCTTGCGTGGTGCCGTGATGTCCTGTCCCGAAGGCCATTGCCGCCTCGATCAACAGTGACACCTTGTCTGCAGGAACTTTGTCCGCGTCATGCGCCCCGTAGACAAAGAAGCGCCCCGCCTCGACAGGGGCCAGTTCGCGGCGCACATGGGCAACCCAATCTGTCTCGGGGATCTCGGACACCACAAAAGGCTTCGCCCCGTGCAGTGCCGTCAACAACGCCAGCTCCACATCGCTGGGCTGGTCCATGAAATAGCCACCCACTTCCCACAGACCGGAGCCGTCCTCGACCTCGAAAACACCAACACCCGTTGGTGCAGGCTCCAGCGCCTCCAGCGCCTCGCCCAAGGCTTGTGCGGCGGGTTCTCCCATCAGGGTGGTCAAAGCAGTATAAGTTGGCATGGGCTGGCTCCTTAATGTTGCCGTTCGCTTAGGCCGCTGCCCGCCCCGGCGCAAGCCCCCGACGCATTACTCCGCCGGGGCCGCCTTGGCGCGGGCAAAGATGGTCTCGTGGCCCGGCTCAGGGTGGCGCGGTATCAGCATCGACAGCACAAGCGAGGTGATCGCCATACCCGCCGCCGCAATGAACACCGACGCGGGCGAGTTGATCCACATGTACCCCAACACCACCGGCAGGAAAACGGCGGCGATATGGTTAATGGTAAATGCGACGGCAGCAGTCGGGGCAATATCGGCAGGGTCCGCGATTTTCTGGAAATAGGTCTTCAACGCGAACGCCATGGAGAAAAACAGGTGGTTCACAACATAGAGCCCAGCCGCCAGCACCACGCCCCAGCCGAAATAGTAAATGCCACCATAGGCAAGGAACACAAGCGTCAGGCCGACATATTCGAAGATCAGCATCCGGCGCTCGCCATAAACACCAATCGCCCGCCCGATCAGCGGCGCGAAGATCATGTTGGCGACGTAGTTAATCAAAAACAGCGCCGTCACTTCATGAACTTCGAAGCCGAAGCGCTCGACCATCATGAAGGCTGCAAACACCACGAAAATCTGACGCCGCGCGCCAGACACGAATTGCAGCGCATAATAGAGCCAGTAGCGCTTGCGCAGCACCATGGTTTTGTTTTGCGGGTTCGGCGTCTCGAATTGCGGGAAATAAAGTAGGCAGAATGCGGCGATCAGCACCGTGATGCCACCCGACGCCAGATAGACCAGCTCATAGCTTAGATCAAAGGTCTTCCACGTCAGCACCAGCAACCCGTAGGCGATCAGCGAGGCGAAGCTCCCCGCCGCCGTGAGCCAGCCCAGCGTTTGCGGGGCTTTGGCCTTGTCGATCCATTGCAGTTGCAGCGACTGGTTGACCGTCTCGTAATAGTGGAAGCCGATGGAGGACAGCAGCGTCAGCATCAAGATGCCGCCAAATTGCGGGAAATAGGATGTCATCGCGGTGGCAGCACCCAAAAGGATCAGCGAAATCAACCCCAGCACCTGCTCGCGGATGAAGATGATCAGGAAGATCACCCCGATCGCCAGAAACCCCGGAATTTCACGCACCGTGTGCAGCCAACCGATCTCGACGCCGGTGAATCCGGCCACCTCGATAACAAAATTGTTGAGCAGCGCAGACCATGTCGCAAAGGCAATTGGCATGGCAAAGGCCATGAGAAACAGCAAGAACACAGGCTGGCGCACGAAGGGCAATGCCTTCGCTTCATCCAAATCCATGCGTCTGATCTTGTCTCCGAACATGGCGAAGGCTTACGCCTGTCCCACCAGAATGGCGAGCAGAATCCGCAGCAATTGGCGCGCTATTCCACCACCTTGACCTCGTAGGGGACGGTCACAGCCGCCCCTTCCACACCGGGGCGCGACAGGTCGGTCAGCACCAGTTCGATGCGGTATTCTCCGGCATCCGGCAACGCGAAACCGGCGGTGATGAAATTGTCGAAATAGTCGTCCGGCACCGGAATCCGGTGGGTGCTTTGCCCTGTGTAGACGAATGCCGACGGCATGCGCTGCACTCCCGGCTCATCAAGCCGCGTCACGACCAAATCCATGTTGATCTCGTACCGCGCCTTCGAGGTTCCGGGATCGTAACGCCCGACATTCAGCAGGTTGGCGTGCAAGGAAATCCGCTCGCCTGTTTTATACACATTGCTAGCGCGGCGCACGGGTGGCCCGCCGGGCTGGCGCGCGGCCTCATTCACCAAGGCTTGCGATTTTATCGCCATCGGTGGCAGCGCGTCTTGTCGTGCCGCCGCGTTTTCATCGATTTGCTGGTCAAACGGCGTGCGCGGCCCGAACTGCTCAAGGTTGTTCATCATGTAACGCATCGACATCGCATAGCAGTCCTGCCGCAACTGCGGGCTGTCCATGGTGACGATCGTGTCGGTGTAGATGAATTCTCGGCCCGTCAACGGCTTGCGGATCAATCTGCATTCGGGCTGATCCAGCAGCACCTCCAACCCTTCTAAAAGCGGCTGTTGCGCGCTCGAGCTGAGAAAACTTTTCACGACCTGATCAAACTTGGCGGGGTCGGTCGTCGGCACGTTGGTCGCAAGAAAGAACGCCACCGTGCCACCTTCTGTTTTCGCCGTCTCGATGGTGCGGTCGATTGCATAGAAATCCGTGTCGATCACCGTGCGGGTGCTCGCCTCCAGCCCTTCTTGGGCCACAGCCGCGTTCCAAGCGGCTTCATCAACAACGCGCCCGTCGTTTTGGTTGATGACCACAAACCAGGCCTCCACGTCTTGCGCTGCGGCAGGAACGGCCAGAAGGGACAAGGTCAGCGGCAGGAATTTCAACATCAGAGCACCTCGAAATGACAAAACAATGCTCCAAGCGTAGCAAAGGGCGCAACAAGGCGCGCCCTTCATTTTCAATCTCATCGCCCGTAGGCGGGAAAAGGCTTAGGCCGACACGCGGCTCACGATGGCCCCAAGGTCTGACGCGATGGCGCCAATGTCGCCCATGGCATCGACCCGAACCAAAGCGCCCTTGCCGTCATAATAGTCAATCAACGGCGCGGTTTGCGCGTGATAGGCTTCAAGACGCGAGGCAACTGTTTCGGCATTGTCATCCGCGCGGCGTACCATTTCGGTCGAGCCGCATTTGTCACAGGTCTCCGCCACAACGGGGGCCTTGAACGTGTCATGATAGCCTTCGCCACACCCGCCACAGGTGAAACGGCCCGCAATGCGCGTGACCATCTCGGCGTCGTCCACATCCAGCGAAATAGCGGCATTGATACGTTGGCCTGACGCTTTCAGCAGTTCATCCAGCGCCTCCGCCTGTACCGTTGTGCGCGGGAAGCCGTCGAGGATCACACCCTTGGCGCAGTCCGGCTCTGCCAAGCGATCCTTGAGGATCGCCAGCACGATCTCGTCGCTGACCAGCGCACCGGATTCCATCACGGCTTTGGCTTGCTTGCCCGCCTCGGTGCCAGCGGCAACCGCGGCGCGCAGCAAATCACCCGTCGACAACTGCACAAGGCCGAAGCCTTCCTCCAGCTTACGTGCTTGCGTCCCCTTACCCGCGCCCGGAGGCCCGAGCAGGATCAGAACAGGTGCCGCATCGGGAACGTTGGATCCATCCATCACGCGTCCTTCCGATTCATGCGGTTGGCAATCAAATCATCGACCACCGCAGGTTCCGCCAGCGTGGAGGTATCCCCCAACGCGCCGAAATCATCCTCGGCAATCTTGCGCAGGATACGGCGCATGATCTTGCCGGAACGCGTTTTCGGCAGACCGGGCGACCATTGGATCAGGTCCGGCTTGGCAATCGGGCCAATCTCGGTGCGGACCCATTTCTCCAGCTCCTTGCGCAACTCTTCGGTCGGCTCCACCCCGTTCATCAAGGTGACATAGGCGTAGATGCCTTGGCCTTTGATGTCATGCGGGTAGCCCACAACCGCGGACTCGGCCACTTGGGCATGTGCCACAAGTGCGCTTTCCACTTCCGCCGTCCCCATACGGTGACCGGACACGTTGATCACGTCATCCACGCGCCCCGTAATCCAGTAATCGCCATCCGCATCGCGCTTACAGCCGTCACCGGTGAAGTAGTAGCCGGGGTAGTCGCTGAAATAGGTCTTCTCGAACCGCTCATGATCGCCCCAAACGGTGCGCATCTGGCCTGGCCACGAGTTGGCGATAACCAACACGCCATCAACGTCGTTGCCCTCGATCACCTCAGCCGATTGCGGGTCCAGCACCAGCGGTTTGATCCCGAAGAACGGCTGTTGAGCGGAACCCGGTTTCAAGTTCGTCGCCCCGGGCAGCGGGGTCATCAGGTGGCCGCCGGTTTCGGTCTGCCACCATGTGTCAACGATCGGCACTTTGCCCTTACCGACGACGTTGTAATACCAAGTCCACGCCTCTGGATTGATCGGCTCACCCACCGTGCCCAGCACTTTCAGATCGCTCAGGTCGTATTTTTCAACAAAGCTGTTGCCCTGCCCCATCAACGCGCGCAGCGCGGTCGGTGCAGTATAGAACTGGTTCACTTTGTGCTTCTGGCACACATCCCAGAACCGGCCTGCGTCGGGGAAGGTCGGCACGCCCTCGAACATGATCGTCGTCGCGCCATTGGCCAGCGGGCCGTAGACGATATAGCTGTGGCCCGTGACCCAGCCGACATCTGCCGTACACCAGAACACGTCACCATCATGGTAGTCGAAGACGATTTCTTGGGTCATCGCAGCATAGGCCAGATAGCCGCCGGACGTGTGGACCACACCTTTGGGCTGGCCAGTCGAGCCGGATGTGTAGAGGATGAACAGCGGGTCTTCGGCGCTCATCTCGGCGGGGCGACAAGTGTCGTCTGCTTCCATCGCCATCTCGTTGTAGTCGTAGTCACGGTCAGTCCAAGTGGTCTGCCCGCCAGTGCGCTTGACCACCAGACATTTCACGCTGTCCTTGCAGTGCAGCAGCGCCTGATCGGTGTTTGATTTCAGCGCCGTTTTGCGGCCACCGCGCGGGGCCTCGTCGGCGGTGATCACGACCTTGGCGTCACAGCCATTGATCCGCGCACCCAATGCGTCCGGCGAGAAGCCCGCGAACACGATGGAATGGATCGCGCCGATGCGCGCACAGGCCAACATGGCATAGGCGGCTTCGGGGATCATCGGCAGGTAGATGACAACGCGGTCGCCTTTGCGCACGCCGAGGGTTTCCAGAACGTTGGCCATCTTGCACACGGATTTGTGCAGCTGCTTATAGGTGATGTGCTTGGCGTCTTCCTTGGTGGGATCGTCAGGCTCCCAGATAATCGCGGTCTGGTCGCCACGGGTCGCCAGATGACGGTCGATACAGTTGGCAGCGACGTTCAAAGTGCCGTCGGCGAACCAGTTGATGTGGACGTTACCCAAGGTGAAATCCACGTCCGACACTTGGGTGAACGGCTTGATCCAGTCCAGCCGCTTGCCCTGCTCTGCCCAGAAGGCGTCGGGGTCAGCCACAGAGGCTGCGTACATTTTCTCGTAACCCGCCGCGTCCACATGGGCGGCCTTGGCGAAGGCAGGGTCCGGGGCATAGGTCGTGTCTGGATTGGATGGGGTCGTCATATGGTCCTCCGCAAAATCTGAGCAAGGAGCCTGACGCTAGGGCACTCCCGCCCCGCACCCTATCTCGTAGATAGTGCTCCCTTACCGGAGCTTATAGCACGCTCATTTTAAAATTGCCGTCAAGCGTCGGGTATTGAAAGATAATTTTGTAAACTTATTTCCCTTATTCAGTCGAAACTTGGGGGATAAGTTGTAAATTTAGTAAATTTATTGCCACTCCATTGACTTGCCGCAACGCAGCAGAGGCCATTTTAGCAGCCAACCTTCAGCAGTTTTCCACCACGTCGCGCACCCTATCAGACCATAGTCGCGCGACATGTTGGCGCAAAATGACGCAGCGGAAGGAAGGCTGCCCAAATAGGGCAACCTGCGATTCTCAGCTGGCGAGCACGTTGCGGAACTGCCAGGGGTCACTCTCGTCGATATCCTCGGGGAAATGCTGCCACCGGTCCTGCAAAGGCGTCCAGTCGGTGTAATGCCCCTCGACCGGCCCCAGATACGGGCGTTGAACCTCCAGACACCGCGCATGGTCCATCTCGTCGGTCTCGACGATCCCCGCATTCGGGTTCTCCAAGGCCCAGACCATCCCCGCCAGCACGGCCGAAGTCACCTGCATCCCCGTCGCGTTCTGATACGGCGCCAGCTTGCGCGTTTCCGCGTTGGACAGGCGCGAGCCGAACCACAGAGCGTTCTTCTCATGGCCGTAGAGCAGCACGCCCAACTCGTCGATCCCCTCGACGATCTCATCCACATCAAGGATTTCATGCTCCACCTGTTGGCGGCCGGAGCCGAACATCTCGTGCAGCGACAGCACCGCGTCGTCACAGGGGTGGTAGGCATAATGGCAGGTCGGGCGGTACTCAGGCGCATCCGCCGCGCCGACGGTGTAGTAATCCGAGATAGACACGGCCTCGTTATGGGTCACCAGATAGCCGAATTGCGGACCCGGCGTGGGGCACCATGTATGCACGCGGGTGATCGCACCCGGACGCTCCAGCCAGATCGCCGACTGACAGCCGACGTCATAGCTATGCGCGTTCTCCGGCATCCACGTCTCATGCGTGCCCCAGCCCAATTCAGCAGGCTGGAAGCCTTCAGCGATGAAGCCTTCGACCGACCATGTGTTCACGAACACATTGCGGGGGCGCGGCAGGCGGCGGGCTTGGGTGTCCCGCTCCGCGATATGGACCCCTTTGACACCGAGTGATTGCATCAGCTTGCCCCAGCCGTCGCGGGTGGTCGGCGCGGTCGCGTCCTTGCCGGTGTCCTGCGCCAGCATCAGCAATGCCTCTTTGACGAACCAGCTCACCATGCCGGGGTTAGCCCCGCAGCACGACACCGCCGTCGAGCCGCCGGGGTTAGCCGCCTTCTCGTCGCGCACTTTCTGGCGCAGGGCATAGTTGGTCCGCTCCGCGTTGCTTTCGGTCTCGAAATAGAAGCCGTCCCACGGCTCCACCACGGTGTCGATATACGGCACCTCCATCTCGCGGCAGAACTTCATCAGGTCCAGCGAGGACGTGTCCACCGACAGGTTCACCACGAAGCCGCGGCCCCGCTCCAGCATGCCCCCCAGCAAGTCGCGGTAATTCTCACGGGTCACCGCGTCTGGCACGAAGCGGATGTTGTGCTGTTTGAGGAAGTTGTGGTTGTCGGCGTTCGGCTCGATCACCACGAACTTGTCGGCGTCATACTCGAAATGCCGCTCGATCAGCGGCCACGTACCTTTGCCGATAGAGCCGAAGCCGATCATCACGATGGGGCCGTCGATACGACCGTAGACAGGGTGGGTCATTTATCTTCCTCCAAAGCAAAAAGACCGCCCCGAGGGGCGGCCTTTGGAACTGAATGCCGCAAGAACCTTAGTTCTGTGCGTAGTATTCGATCACGAGGTTCGGTTCCATCATGACGGGGTAAGGCACATCGCCCAGACCCGGAGTGCGCACGAAGGTCGCTTTCATTTTGGAGTGGTCGACTTCCATGTAGTCAGGAACGTCACGCTCCGGCAGTTGCGACGCTTCGAGCACCAACGCCATTTGCTTGGACTTCTCGCGGACTTCGATTACGTCGCCTTCCTTCACACGGTAGGACGGGATGTTCACACGCTGGCCGTTCACGGTCACGTGGCCATGGTTGACGAACTGGCGGGCTGCGAAAACGGTCGGCACAAACTTGGCGCGGTACACGAC
Source organism: Litoreibacter halocynthiae (assembly GCF_004365635.1). Taxonomy (GTDB): domain Bacteria; phylum Pseudomonadota; class Alphaproteobacteria; order Rhodobacterales; family Rhodobacteraceae; genus Litoreibacter; species Litoreibacter halocynthiae. Next base: position 482,290 of record NZ_SOBH01000002.1, read on the forward strand.
GGCGTCCAGGCGACGCTCCAGCAGGCCGATCAGGTTTTCACCGGTGTCGCCTTTAACGCGGGCAGCTTCAACGTAGGTACGCTTGAACTGCTTCTCGGTCAGGTCGCCGTAGTAGCCTTTCAGCTTCTGCTTGGCACGCAGTTGCAGACCGAAGTCGGACAGCTTGCCCTTGCGGCGCTGACCGTGCTGGCCGGGGCCATATTCACGACGGTTAACTGGGGATTTAGCGCGGCCCCAGATGTTTTCGCCCATCCGGCGGTCAATTTTGTATTTGGCAGCAGTACGTTTCGTCACTTGCTGATCTCCTTCTTGCATTTTCAGAAGGGCGTTGTCCTTCCCCCGGATTTTGCCGGGGTGACAGGGTTCCTCTTGCGAGGGCCACCAACACCAATGAAGAGGCGCTTTTAGACGGCTTCGGGGCAGAGTCAACAGGCTTTTGCAGCAGACCGAAAAGCACGGCATCTCACCCCATCGGCGCGGCTCGGTAATTTCCGAGGCCAGACACGCGATGCTGGCTAAAACGGGGCGCCCGGTTTCCTTCGTCCAACCATCCGCTATGCAGGACGAAGCGGGCATTCTTTGGGAGAGGCGCAGCATTCGTCCAAGGGCTGAAACCAGTTGCAAGCTGCAGAGGGCACGAACAGCCACTTGGGAAGCGTGCATCGACAGCGTCGCTATGCAATACTAACATCGGGTTCAGCATCTAGAGCTTGTTGCCGCGGATCGCTGACGTATGAGGCACCCATGAAGCTTTCCGCCCCACTTATTTGTTTTTTCACCGGCTTTCTAATTTTCTTCGTCGCGTGGATGTCAGGCTTCGGACCGCCTGATCACAACATTGGGCGCAGCATTGCCAGTGGTATTGTGCGACAAGGGTTTCAGGTTCTTGGTGGCGTGACCTGTGTTTTGGGTATAATTTGGCTCATAGTGCGCTGGTCTGACCGCCCACCGAGATGAGGCTGTGACGCTCTGGATTGGCTCGGGTAGGCGTCAAGTCGCTGCTTATCGACGAAGCCGACATTCATGCGCCCCGCAGCATCTGGTTAGATGGTCTCCCCCACATATTCGTCTCATCCACGCCAAGGTTCGTTTTTCTGCTTTGGGCCAGTGCCAAGATCAAGACTCGCGGGACGTACTGCCAAGCACGATATTGCTCGACGCGCCCAATCCATACCGCAGGCTTGTCCCGATCGCCACAACGCTCACCACCAACCAAAGCCCACCCCATAGCACGGTTGCCCCGCCGAACTCGTTAGCCATCATTCGCGCGTCGGATAGCAAATGCGACCGCGCGATGGTGTCGGAGAATATGTCGAACGGCACATAAATCATCGAGGTCAGCCCGATCACCCGCAGCACCAGATCATTGGCGCGGTGATCCAGCCATCGCGCCACCGCCAGCAACACAACTGCCAGACCGATGCAAAACAGCAAGGCAAACAGGTCGCGCAAATACAACGCTGCCACCACCAGCAGCAACAGCCCCAATCCCGCCACCACAACGCGGTCCGCCGTGCTGCGCAAGGCCGCGAACAGTAGCGCCATGCCAAGCAGCAACGACCCCAGATAGCCAGCCGTCAACGACCAGAAGCGCGAACCGCCGCGCAACTGCGCCAGCCCGCCTTGTTCCGGGGAAATGGTGATTTGCTCGATGGAGCCGCCAGTGAGGATCGCGGCCAATCCGTGGGACAGCTCATGCAGCAACACCACGACGATTTTCAGCGGCACCATGACCGGTGTCGACCACAATGCAAATATAATGGCGACCAGCACCAGCAACTGCCAATGGCCTTTCACAAAGGCCACGGGTCTACACCATGTCGTGCATCAGAATCGCAGCTTCGGAGCGGTCAAGATTGCGCCGCGCAAACGGGCCGTAGCTGTGCAAGTCGCGTTTCAAGTCGGGGAACAGGTCCAGCAATCCGGCACGTTGCCCGGCATCCACCGTCTTCAGCGTGGTATTCGCCGGATGGTAGCTTTCCGTCGCCACCCCGTTGGCCCACAGAACCTGATGACGCGACAACAGCAGATGAATATAGGTCACCTCTTTCACGGTGTGGTCGACAAAAACCGAATTGTCGTTGATCAGGTCGGACGCCGCCACCAGCACTTCTGATTGATTGAACAAGGCTTGCGCATTGGGGCCGGAGAACAGGATACGGTGATGCGGCGAGACCAGCAAATCCTCGTCCGGCACATCTAGGTCCAGCGCCGCCGCCCGCAGGCGCACAGGGCGCAACTCGGGCATCGCATAAAGCCGCGCGCCGGACATCCGGCGACAACCGATCCACAGAATTTCTTGCGCCCCGTCATCTTTGGTCTGCACCACGTCGCCAACATTCAGATTTTCCACATGGGCTTCGCCATCAGGCGTGCGAATGCGCGTGCCTTCGGTAAAGCAAATCACGTCACCGCCAAAATCGCTGGAACTGCGTTGAACCGCGGGTGTGCTTGGGGCGGAGGTCACACGGTACTCGCGCCCCGCAAGCGGCACGCCATCAACACACCACCACAACATCGTTGCCAGTTTGGAGGATCGTATCGGCACCAGCGTGAACCGCATCTCGCCATCCGACAGCACGTAGCCCTCTGGCCCTGACATCTCGTCGTCGCCAACGGTAACATCACCGCCTTCGGGTAAATCGAACTTGCGCTGCACGACGCGCGCGACACGGCGGCGCAAATCTTCGCGGCCGATCTCACCCGTTAGGATCAATGGAGAATGCGTCCCATCCAGACGCACGGCGTCCCCGTGCCAAGACCAGACCTGACCGGTCTGAGGCAGCTGTCCCAAAGCACTTGCGGCTCCGTCCAGCTGAATTTGGTCTGACGTGAGGACATACGTGCCTGTAAAGCCCGTTTTCATGTCCGTTACCTGCTCAAGTTTTTTATTTTTTTGGTCGTCTTTTTTTAAGCGGTAACACGAAAATCCGTATCTGGATAGGCTTGCGTTAACAATTCGTTAAGACGTGTAGCTCACCTGTTGCATAGAGGACTCCCTCGCAGCTGTCAGAATTGTATATTCACACTCAGCGCGCCGACAACCTGCCCCTCGGGCTGGCTCTCGTATTCCTCGCTCAGATAGGTCGCCCCGTAAAACAATGCCGCGCGCTGGAACTGCTGATGCACCCCCGTCCGAAACCGCGCCCGCAACTCTTTCGCAGCGATCCCTGGAGTGTCGAGGTATTTGCTATCCGCCACATACGCGACATCGCCGCCCATAATGAAAGACAAGCCCGTCGGCCGATCCCCGTGAATGCCGGTGTAAAGCAGCCCCGTCGTGCTGTCGCGCAGCAGCAAGGCCCCAGTCCCGAAGCCGCCAAAGGTCACATCCGCACCCACCCGCGCCAGCGTTTCCGCCCCCGCCTGAAGCTCCACGAAGGGGCGCACACGGCCCGCCCCGCCAAGCGCGAACACGCGACCGGCCTCGAATGTCACGGTCGGGTAAACCGCATTGGCAACCTGAAACCCGTCCACATTCACACCGGACGAGGCGAATACCCCGTGCAGTTCGTCCTGCAACTGATCCACCTTGGTTTGCGGGCCGACAAATACCAGATCCAGCCCAAGGCTCATCTCGGTGGCACCTTTTTGGAAATGAGTATGCGCCCCGACAGACAGCGCGCCCACATACAGGCGATCCGACGCTCTGGGCGCGGCCACGTTGACAGGGGTGATCATTTCGGCGCGGAACCGGTATTCGATCAATGCCCCGAAGCTGTCAGGCCGCCGCCCCGACCATTCCGTGCCGCGCAGATGCGACACCACCAACGACGCGCTGCGCCAACGGTCCTTGTTGTCTCCGATGGCGTCATTGGTGAAAAGGCTTCCCCACCCCAAAGAGCGGTTGCCATCAGCCGACGCGCCACCGGCCACAGCCAGCAGCATCACAGTCGCCACAAGAGTACGCAGAGATTTCATCGGGGGCCTCACGGTTATTTGCAGACGTTATCCGCAAAGCGGCCCCGTGCCACAAGACAGCGCCACGTCGCCAATCCCGCCCTACGGCATCTGCGCAACACGGCTTTCCGTTCCGCGCCCACCCATATCGGTCGGGGCCACCGAGACGGACTTGATCACCGCGTAGCAACTCAGCCCCGCAGTCAGCCCCATCGTTCTGGCGGAGCGTCGGGTGATCCGTGCCATCAACGCATCCTCGCCGGAGCGCAGCGCAACTGCCACCCCCGGCCCCTGCCCTTCATGTATCTGCGTCACCTTGCAGGGCAGGATATTCAACGCCGACAACCCGTCCGGCTTGTCTTTGGATAGGATCACATCGCTGGCACGAATGCGCACCCGCATCGCAGTTCCATCCTCGGCTTGCACCTTCGGAAGAAACAGGCGGCCGGCGCTGGTGGCCAATACGCTCAACCCGTCGCTGGCGTCGGCCTGCGCCACGGTGACATTCAGAATGGCCCCCGCCTCGCGCACCCCGATATCGGAAATTGCCGCCGGATCAGACAAAAGCTGCGCCAGCGCACCAGAGCGCGCCACCCGCCCGTCCCGCATCACCACCAGATGATCTGCAAGTTGCGCCACCTCGGACATGGCGTGGCTGACATAGAAAACCGGAATGCTGGTCTTGGCGACAAGCGCTTGCAGGTAGGGCAGGAACTCCGTCTTACGCGCATCGTCCAGCGCCGCCAGCGGCTCGTCCATCAGCAACACTTTCGGCTGGCTCGTCAGCGCCCGCGCAATCGCCACGCGCTGCGCCTCGCCGCCCGACAGGTCACGCGGATACCGCTCCAACAGGTGTTCGATGCCCAGCACGGCCAATCCCCCGTCTCCCCGCGTAGAGTAAAGCTGGTTTGGCCGCCCATAGCCGATATTTTGAGCCACGCTCATATGCGGGAACAAGCGCGGCTCTTGAAACACATAGCCGATCCGGCGCTTGTGTGGCGGCACGAATACTCCCGTCGCGCTGTTAAACAGCACCTGATCCCCAAGGCGGACATGCCCCGCGTCAGGGCGGCTCAGCCCAGCAATCGCGTTGATGATCGAGGTCTTCCCGCAGCCCGATGGCCCGAACAGCGCCGTCACCCCGCCTTCGCTCTCAAACGATGCATCCAGCGCGAAATCTCCAAGGCGCTGCGTGATCTGGACCGAAACGCTCATGCCCGCCGCCCCGCAACTTTACGTGCGACCCATTCGGACACCGCAACCGCGCCCAGCGCTATCACCAGAGACACCAGCACCAGTTTGCCCGCTTGGCTTTCGCCGCCGGGCACTTGCAAGAACGCGTAAATGGCCGAGGGGATGGTCTGCGTCTGCCCCGGAATGGCCGCGACGAATGTAATCGTCGCGCCGAATTCGCCCATGGCCTTGGCGAAGCCCAAAACCGCGCCTGCAATCACCGACGGCAAAGCCGCGGGCAAGGTGATCGTGCGGAAAACCCGCCACGGCGTCGCACCAAGTGTGGTGGCCGCTTGCTCCAGCTTCGGATCACTCGCCTCGAAGCCAAGCCGAATTGCGCGCACCATCAAGGGAAACGCCATGATCGCCGCGGCCAGCGCAGCCCCCGTCCAGCGGAAGGCGAACACGATGCCAAGGTTGCTGAGGAAGCCGCCCACCGCGCCTTGCGTGCCGAAGGTCAGCAACAACAGATAGCCGGTGACCACGGGAGGCAGCACCAGCGGCAGCAACACCAGCGCGTTCAACACGCCCTTGCCCACAAACTCACGCCGCGCCAGCAGATGCGCCACCCAGATCGCCAATGGCAGGATCGCCAGCGTCGCCACAATGGACACCCGCAGCGACAACCCAACCGCGGCCCATTCCTCTGGTCCCAAGCCAAGCATCAAGGCACCCCGAACCCGTGGGCCGAATAAATCGTGCGCGCCGTATCGCTTTGCAGCGCCTCCATCACAGCCTCCGCCTCCGGCTTCGCGCTGGCCGTCAGCGCCACGGGGTAGCGGATCGGCAGGTCCGGCAATTCAGGCAAGGCGTGGATCACATGCACCGCAGGCTCCGCAGCCGCATCACTTGCGTAAACCACCGCGAACGGCACCTCGCCACGGGCAACCAAGGCCAGCGCCGCACGGGCGCTGTCGGTTTCAACCAGACGAGGGGCGATGGTGTTCCAGTGGCCCGCGCGTTCCAGATAGGCTTTCGCGTAAATCCCCACCGGCACCGTGGCGGCCAGCCCCGTCGCGACGCGGCCATCGCTTGCCAACATGTCCTCGAAGGGCACTGCCTCATGGCCGACGATCACCAGCGCGTTCGACAACAGCTCCAAGCGGCTCTCGGGCCGGATCGCGCCCGCGTCCCGCGCTGCGTCCATCCACACCTCGTTGGCCGAGAAGAAGATATCCGCCGGTGCGCCTTGCATGATCTGCCGCGCCAGCAGCCCGCTGCCACCGTAGGAGATGCGAACGGGCAGGCCCTTCGTTACCTCGTCCAGAGCCGTCTTCAGACTAGACGCGGCGAAGATCACCACGTCCTCCGCCCGCACGGGCAGCGCGGCAAGGCAAAACGCCAAGGCTATGAAAACACGACGGATCATGGCCGCCGATTGTGGGCAATGCGCGCGCGGGCGCAAGGCCAAATGCTTCTTGCAGCGGCGCATAAGCGCGTTAGGCTGCGCCCTATGATGACATTCACCAAATCCGAGCTTGAGGACGCCTGCGCCCTCGTCTACCGCCACATGCTGCCCACGGCGCAATATAGCTGGCCCATGCTGAACGCCCGCACGGGCACACCCACTTGGGTGAAGCATGAAAACCACGGGCCCACCGGCGCGTTCAAGATGCGCGGGGCGATCACCTTCATGGACTGGCTGATCCGCACCCACCCGGACGTGCCGGGCATCTGCACCGCCACCAAGGGCAACCATGGGCAGGGACAGGCGCGGATGGCCACGGCGGCGGGTCTACGCGCGTTAATCTACGTCCCCCACGGCAACTCGGTCGAGAAAAACGCCGCCATGCGCGCCTTCGGGGCGGAACTGGTGGAGCACGGACAGGATTTCGATGAGGCCAAGGCGGAAGCCTTCCGCGTGGCCGAAGAACAGGGCCTGTTCATCGTGCCACCGTTCCACAAGGAACTGGTGCGCGGCGTGGCGACCTATGCGTTCGAGTTGCTCTCCGCCCAGCCCGATCTGGACACGATCTATGTCCCCATAGGCTGCGGCTCCGGCATCTGTGGCACCATTCTGGCGCGGGATGCCTTGGGGCTGAAAACCAAGGTGGTTGGTGTGGTGTCAGAGAATGCCCCGACCGCGAAACTATCGGTCGAGGCGGGACGCATGGTCGAGACCGACAGCGCCAACACCTTCGCCGACGGTATGGCCGTCCGCCTGCCGGTGCAGGAGGCCTATGACATCTATTCCAAAGGCGCGGAGCGGATAATCACCGTCAGCGACGACGAGGTCGCGGAGGCTATCCGCGCCTATTACACCTGCACCCACAATCTGGCCGAAGGTGCGGGTGCTGCCCCGTTGGCGGGGCTGTTGCAGGAGAAAGAGCAGATGGCGGGCAAGCACTGTGCGGTGATCCTGTGCGGCGGGAATATCGACACGGATTGGTTCTTGCAGGTCATGGCGGGCGGAACGCCCAAGGTTTAGCAAGTCTTAAAGCGACGCCTTCAACCGCGCGGTGAGTTGACCCAGCCGCGTGCGCACCTCGTTCCTGATCGCGCCCTCACGCGGGTCGTCAGTCAGCGTGGTGAACCAATGCTCCGGCGGGTTGCGGCCATGGCGGTTGCCCTCGAAGCTCAGGACCCGCAATACGGTTTCGGCCTGCGCGGGGAGGCGGTCCGGCGCCTCATACCCCGCCAACTCGCCCCAAACAGAAGTCCACAAGCGCCCGACGCTCCATGGGTTGTAGCCGCCCCCGCCCAGCACCAGCAGGCGCGGCGCGAGCGGTCGCAACGCCCGCAGCACGCGCAGATGCGCGTTGTTCGACAGGCTCAGATGCGACAGCGGGTCTTCCTCCACCGCATCCGCCCCACATTGCAAAACGATGGCGTCAGGGCGATGGGTGGTGACCACAGGCAGGATCAGGCGGTCGAGGATCAGCGCCATCTCGGTGTCGTTCAATCCGCGCGGCACCGGCAGGTTGAAAGCCGAGCCGCCTGCCTCGTCCTCCACCGCGCCGGTGCGCGGCCACAGGCCTTCCTCATGCACCGACACCATGACCGTGTCCGAGTCCCCCGCAAAGCCATGCTCCACCCCGTCGGGATGATGCGCGTCGATATCCACATAGGCGATGCGCTGCACGCCTTGGCGGCGCAGGGACAGCATCGCCAGCACCGGATCGTTGAGGTAGCAAAAGCCCCCCGCGCGGTCGGGAAAGCCGTGATGCGTGCCACCTGCGGGGCTGTAGACCACGCCACCATTCGCCAGTAACTCCCCCGCCAGCATGGCTCCGCCAGCCGAGGTTGCAGGGCGGCGGAACATCTCGGGGAAGACGGGATTGTCCAGTGTGCCGATGCGGTGGCGGGCGCGGGTTTCCGCGCTGACATGCTGCGCGTCCTCCGCCGCCTGCAACGCGGCGATATAGTCGGGGCTGTGCCAAATCTCCAACGCCTTAGGCTTGGCACGGGGAGAGTTGACGAACTGCGCGGGCGGCAGCCACCCCAACGCGCGGCTCAGGTCCATCACGGTCGACACACGCGGCACCCGAAGCGGGTGTTTCTTGCCGTAGGAAGAGCCGCGATAAATCTCGGAGCCAATGAAAAGCGGTTGGGTCAACATGGGGCATATACCTAGCGGCTCTGCGCTGAAGGAACAGTCGTTTCGGCGCAAGACTCTTTAATTATCTACATTTGCGGGCTACCTTAGGGAAAAGGGCGTGTAATCGCGCCGTCGGAGCAGAGCATGTCGCTGATCAAAATGAAACACCCCGCCCTCCGCATGGAGGACGCCCAGAAACGGGACGTGCGCGCCCAGTTCGGGGCGCTGTGTTTCCGTGTTCAGGATGACGAGACGCAGGTGCTTTTGGTGACCTCGCGCAATTCTCGCCGCTGGATTATCCCCAAAGGCTGGCCGATGGAAGACCAGTCCCCCGCCCAAGCCGCCGCCATCGAGGCGTTCGAGGAGGCAGGCGTCGAGGGCAAGGCTTACAACATCTGTCTGGGCCTTTATTCCTATACCAAGATTATGGCCAAATCCGACAACCTGCCCTGCGCGGTGTCGGTGTTTCCGCTGAAGGTGCAGAAGACCCGTAAGGTCTGGCCTGAAAGCAAGCAGCGCACTCGCAAGTGGTTCAGCTTAAAGAAGGCCGCCGCCCGCGTGCGAGAGCCGGAATTGCGTAAGATTATCAAGAATTTCGACGCGGCTTTGCTGAAAGCCTGAACCGATTGAGGCTTGCCTTCGTCCCGCGCGTGCTTAGATTTATATGACGCTATAAGGACCACTCCGCGCTATGATCCGCTACGCCCTCACCTGTGCCAACGACCACAGCTTCGACAGCTGGTTCCAGTCGGCAGACGCCTTCGACAAGCTGTTGTCGGCGGGCATGGTGACCTGCGCAATCTGCGGCACCGACGAGGTCAAGAAGTCCATCATGGCCCCCCGCGTGCGCACCTCGGATGACAAGCCGCTCTCCGCCCCTGCCTCCCCCGCCGAGCAGGCGTTGAAGGAGTTGCGGGCGAAGGTGGAGGCGAACTCGGAGAATGTCGGCAAAAACTTCGCCAAGGAAGCCCGCGCCATGCATGACGGCACAGCGCCGGAACGCTCGATTTATGGCGAGGCGAAGCTGAAGGACGCAAAGGCGCTGATCGACGACGGCATTCCCGTGGTGCCGCTGCCGTTCGGGCCGAGCCGCAAGAGCAACTAGAGAGTTTGGCAATGTCACATGATGCGCGCCCTGTCCTGTCCATCATCGTAAGGCGGTTCGGGCACGAATTCAGAGATGACATCATGCAGTCCCTCGAACAATTGCAGAAAGCCGCCGCCAATGAGGAAGGGTATCTGGGTGATCACAACAGCCTGTCGCAGCAGGATGATTGCTACGAACTTGTAAACGTTTTCTCATTCGACTCGCGAAAGAACCTCGAAAGATGGGAAAGCTCGGACCTGCGCAAAGAGTGCCTGGCGGATCTGGACCGGCATCCGCAGAAGGTCACGAGACATCCCCATGTCGACGAATTCTCCCTACTTCTGAGCCCCAAATCGCGGGTGAGCAAAATCGAAATTGTGGTAATTCTGATCTTCTGGATTCTTGTCCTAGGCGCCACATTGGGCTTTTTCGCCGATTTGCTCCTACCTGCAACCTTCCCTGCCGCAGTTCGGTCGGTCTTGCTGATTTCGATCAACGTCGTGCTGATCAGCTACATTTTCCTCCCTTGGTCAAGCAGCTGGCTGACACGGCTCAAAACCCGTCTTGCCGTCAAGAAATCCGGCAAATGACGCGCATTCCTCAGCAAGTCGATGCCTGACTGACCCCGCGCCCCTTGCCCTTGGCTGCGTCGCGTCATAAGACGCAGCACGACACGACAAGGGGCACAACCCATGCCAAGACTGGTGATGAAATTCGGCGGTACGTCCGTCGCCAATCCGGACCGCATCCGCCGCGCCGCAAAGCGCGTGGGCGTCGAGGTGGCCAAGGGCTATGAAGTGATCGTCATCGTGTCGGCCATGTCCGGCAAGACCAACGAACTTGTGGGCTGGGTCGAGGACGTCTCGCCGCTCTATGACGCCCGCGAATACGACGCGATCGTCTCGTCGGGCGAGAACGTCACCGCGGGCTTGATGGCGCTGACCTTGCAGCAAATGGACGTGCCTGCGCGCAGTTGGCAGGGCTGGCAGGTGCCGTTGATGACGACGGACGCCCACGGCTCCGCCCGTATCGAGGACATTCCGACCGCCAATCTGGACGCGAAGTTCAACGAGGGCATGAAGGTCGCCGTTGTCGCCGGCTTCCAAGGCATCAGCCATGAGGGCCGCATCACCACGCTGGGGCGTGGTGGCTCTGATACGACAGCCGTGGCCTTCGCCGCCGCATTTGAAGCAGAGCGCTGCGACATCTACACCGATGTAGACGGGGTCTACACCACCGACCCGCGCATCGAGGACAAGGCCCGCAAGCTGGACCGCATCGCCTTCGAGGAAATGCTGGAACTGGCCTCTCTGGGCGCAAAGGTTCTGCAAACCCGCTCGGTCGAGTTGGCGATGCGCTACGGCGTGAAGCTGCGGGTTCTGTCAAGTTTTGAAGAAATGGACGACAACGCGGGCACGCTTGTGTGTGCCGAGGAGGATATCGTGGAAAGCAACGTAGTCGCAGGCGTGGCCTTCGTCAGGGACGAAGCCAAAATGACCCTTATCTCGGTCGCCGACCGTCCGGGCATCGCAGCCGCCATTTTCGGGCCATTGTCCGAAGCGGGCGTGAACGTGGATATGATCGTACAAAACATCTCGGAAGAGGGTCGCACCGATATGACCTTCTCCTGCCCCGTCAACGAAGTGCCCCGCGCCGAAAAAGCCATGGCGGAAGCCAAGGCCTCCGGCTCGATCAACTACCACGATCTGGTTGCAGACACGGATGTGGCAAAGGTTTCGGTGGTCGGCATCGGCATGCGCAGCCACGCAGGTGTCGCCGCGAAAATGTTTGCCGCCCTTCAGGCGGAAGGTGTCAACATCAAGGTTATCACCACCTCCGAGATCAAAATCTCGGTGCTGATCGACCGCAAATACATGGAACTGGCCGTCCAAGCGCTGCATGACGCCTTCGAGTTGGATAAGGTGGGCTAAACCCCCGCTATTCCTCGCTAAAAACCGATAATACCGTTAGCGCCCGCGCATCGTCGCGGGCGTTCGTTTTTGGGAAACCCCGAAAGAGTGGCCTTCACAATTGGTACAGTCCCCGCCCAAGAATGAGACTTATCAGCCCAATATTTGCGCTTTCGGAACATCTGGCGTCTTGTGATGCGTGAAAACGCATCGTATCGGCGACTTTCCTCTAAGCAGGCAAGTCTCCCCTCTCCACTTCCCCAGAAAACTCCCGTATAGCAAATAGTGAGACCACAAGGGGGGGCGAGGGTTTTGCCCAACGGAACTGAAAGTGAAAGCCGCAAGCTGCTTGGCCGCCTGCGCGATACCCTTGCCGAAGAAGGCGCGGGGCAGGAAAGGCTTGACCGGATCACCACCATCATCGCGGAATCGATGGCGACCGATGTGTGCTCTATCTACCTGTTTCGCGACGCGGAAACGCTGGAGTTGTGCGCCACCGAAGGTCTGAACCAAGAGGCCGTCCACCAGACGCGGATGCGGATTGGCGAAGGTCTTGTCGGCCGCGTCGCGCGGACTTCCACGCCGGTGAACACACCCGACGCCCCGTCCGCCCGCGGGTTCCGGTTCATGCCGGAGACCGGCGAGGAGATTTTCTCGTCCTTCCTCGGCCTGCCCATCCAACGGTTAGGCGACACGCTCGGCGTGCTGGTCGTCCAGTCCAAAGACGCCCGCAGCTACACCGAAGACGAAGTTTACGCGCTGGAAGTTGTGGCCATGGTGCTGGCCGAGATGACCGAACTGGGTGCGTTCCAGGGCGAAGGCGCCGCGATGAGCGCACGCCACGTCCAGCAAGCGCTGTTCCGCGGCGGCACCGCTCAGGAAGGGGCCGCAGAGGGTCACGTCTACCTGCACGAGCCTCGCGTCGTGATCACCAACCCGATTGCCGACGATCCCCATGTCGAACTGCGGCGTCTGGAGGATGCCATGGCGACCCTGCGCGGCTCGGTCGACGAGATGCTGGGCGCGATGGGCAAGAACACCGACAAGGAACAGGTGAAGGTGATCGAGGCGTATCGCATGTTCGCCAACTCCCGCTCTTGGGTGAAGCGCATGCAGGAAAACGTCGGGCTGGGCCTATCGGCCGAGGCCGCCGTCGAGAAAGAGCAATCCGCCACCCGCGCCCGTATGGAAAGTGTGCCGGACGCCTATCTGCGTGACCGGCTGCATGATCTGGACGACCTGTCGAACCGGCTGCTGCGCCTGCTGACCGGACAAGGACGCGACACCGGCGCGGAAATGCCGGACAACCCCATTCTGGTCGCCAAGAATATCGGGCCGGGGGAATTGCTGGACTACGGCAAGAAGCTCAAGGGCATCGTGCTGGAGGAAGGCTCTGTCGGCTCCCACGCGGCGATTGTTGCGCGCGCTTGGGCCATCCCGCTGGTGATCAACGCCAAGCGGATCCTGACCGAGGCGCTGAACGGTGACCACATTCTGGTCGATGGCGACCAAGGTATCGTTCACCTGCGTCCGGAGGATGCGGTTGCCGCCGCCTTCCGCGACAAGATCGCGATGCAGACGCAGGCGCAGCAACGCTACACCTCCATCCGCGAAAAGCCCGCCACCACGCTGGATGGCGAAACGATTGCCTTGCACATGAATGCGGGCCTGATGGCCGACCTGCCCTCGTTGGTCAGCTCGGGCGCGGAGGGCGTGGGCCTGTTTCGCACCGAGTTGCAATTCCTGACCCGCGCACGGGTGCCGCGCCGGTCCGAACTGGCGTCCATCTACGGCTCTGTCATGGATGCCGCAAAGGGCAAGCAGGTTGTGTTCCGCACGCTCGACATCGGGTCGGACAAAGTGCTGCCCTATATGAAAGCCACCGAGGAGCCGAACCCCGCGATGGGCTGGCGGGCCATTCGTGTCGGGCTGGACAAAAAGGGCGTGATGCGGATGCAGCTGCAAGCGCTGATCCGTGCCGCCAACGGGCGTCCGCTCTCGGTCATGTTCCCGTTTGTCGCCCAGTTCGACGAATTCCGGGACGCCAGACAGCATCTGCTGGACGAGTTGGAGCGCGAAAGAAAGTTGGGCCACACCCTGCCCGTCGACGTCAAAATCGGCGCGATGCTGGAGACCCCGTCGCTGGCCTTCGCCCCCAAACAGTTCTTCGAGCTGGCGGATTTCATCTCCATCGGCGGTAATGATCTGAAACAGTTTTTCTTTGCTGCCGACCGCGAAAACGAGCGTGTGCGCAAACGCTATGACACGCTGAATGTCAGCTTCCTGACCTTCCTTGAGCAAATCGTCGCGCGCTGCGCCGAGACCAACACGCCGGTTAGTTTCTGTGGCGAAGATGCAGGAAGACCCGTCGAGGCATTGTGCTTTACAGCAATCGGTTTGCGGACGCTGTCGATGCGCCCTGCCTCCATCGGTCCGGTGAAAAGCCTGCTGCGCCGAACGGATCTGGCCGAGGCCAAGCAGGTCATCGACGCCGCCCGCCTGTCGGGGGCGCAATCGGTGCGGGCCGCTGTTATGGACTGGTTAACGGGCCGCGCCGAGACGTCCTGACCCCGGAAAACAAAACGACCCGCCGCACGGTTTTATCCGAAGGGCAGGCCGCGTCAGCGAGAGGGAAGACCCGCTGGAAACTGGTTACTTACTCGTGCCTCAGGCATGTGTTCTTAACGATCAGCAACCCGTTGCATGCGCAGATAACCCCAGCAGGGTTACCGAATAGTTAACGCTTGGTCGCTTTGTTCGACAACTCTTGCCGGAAGGCCTCGACCAAAGCGGCACGATCCGATCCCGTCTCCTCGGCCAGTCTTCGCAACCCGAAGCTGACATGCGCCATTTCCTGATAGTAACTGGTAAAGCTGTAGTTGATTGCCGCCCCCGTGACCGCCCCCAGCACCGGAATGGTCTGCGCGGCGAGCTTTTGGCCCAGCACCAAGGCCAGCTTCGGGGCCACCTGTTTGATGACGCCGTGCAGCGTCGCGCCGGTGACGCTCAGCCGGAGGGTCAGAAAGTTGAGGTCGGTGCTGTCATCCTCGGCCAGCGGACCAGCCGAGGCGAAGACCTGCAAGCATTCCGCCCGTGTGTCGGGATGGGTTGTGTCGAAACCATGTTCCTCGGCGATGGTCTGGATGGCGCGCAAGATAACGGTGGTGGTCACCGGCAATTCGGCCAACGCGGATGGCAGCCCGCCGAACCCGCCAGCAGCCCCTGTGCCCATCGTCAGCGCACGGGTCATCCACTGACCCGAGTCCGGCACATTGGCGCGGGTCTTCGCCGCCGCCTCGAAGCTGAACTCCAAGGCCTTGATCGTCGCCCCATCCAACCCGTCGCGCGCGCCTTTCGGCAAGTTATCCAGCAGGCCTTCCGCCTTCGCGCCCAGTGCGTTCAAAACTTTCAACCCGATCCCGCGCGCGTTGCGGTAACGGGCGGCAAGATGCTTGATTTGCACGTCCAAAGGGGGGGCAGCGGGTTTGATCGGGGGCAAAATGGACTGGTTCATCCCCTTTAAGTGCTGCCCGTCGGCGCGTTTTTCAAGGAGGACACCACGCCGCGCACGTCTTTCCAATCCCAAAGCCCCAGCACACGGTCCGGGTTTGTGGGCGGTGGCATTTCGACCCCGTCGAGTTTTTGAAAGCCGAATTTTCCGTAATACGGCGCGTCGCCGACCAGCAGCACCCGCTTCCAGCCAAGCATCTCGGCGCGGGCCAGACTGTCGCGCACCAAGGCCCCGCCCAGCCCCTCGCCCTGACGCGTCGGGTGAACGGCCACAGGGCCAAGCAAAAGCGCACCATGCGCCCCCACGCGGATCGGCCAATAGCGGATGGCACCGCCGATAATGCCCGCCTCGTCGCTAGCGACCAAAGACAGCTCCGGCACCGGATCGACCCCGTCGCGCAAGCGGTAGGAGGACAGCGCAGTACGTCCGGGCGCAAACGACAGATCGTATAGCGCCTCGACCGCCCACCAGTCTTGCGGAGTCTCAACCCTGAGTTCCAATTGCCCTGCCCGTTTTTGTCCTTTCGGTGCAGTCTACATGGCGCTACCCCTTGGGCAACCAAGAAGGAGCCATTTGCAATGTTCTACCGCCCCGAAGACGGCCACGGCCTGCCGCATAACCCCTTCAACGCCATTGTGACGCCACGGCCCATCGGCTGGATTTCTACGCGCGGGTCTGACGGCTCCGAGAACCTCGCGCCCTATTCCTTCTTCAACGCGGTGGCGTATGTGCCGCCGCAGGTCATGTTCGCCTCGACCTCGGCCAAGCCGGACCGCGACGGCACCAAGGACAGCGTGGCAAACATTCGTGACACGGGGGTGTTCTGCGTCAACGTGGTGGAATACGCCGCGCGCGATGTGATGAACGTGACATCCGGCCCGTGGGACAAAGAGGTGGACGAGTTCGCCAAGGCGGGGATCGAGCGGGTCCAGTGTGACACCATCCCCTGCTCCCGCGTGGTGAATGCCCCTGCCAATCTGGAGTGCAAACTGACCCAGATCGTGCGGCTTCCCGGCGAGGCGAATTTCGCCGTTTTCGGGGAAGTCATCGGCGTGCATATGCGCGATGACTGCATCAAGGATGGCATGTTCGACGTGACCACCTTCCAGCCTTTGGCACGGCTGGGATACAAGGACTACACCTATGTCAAAGACGTGTTCAGCCTTAACCGTCCGGGTGAGTAAACACGCCAATAGCCCCGAGCCGCCGGAATGCGGCGCGGGGTGGTGAGACATCTCTATCTGGGGAAAAGCGCCCTCAAATCGGGTCGCTGGATACATAAATGGCGGCGCCGCCTGTCGCGGGTTGAGCCAGACAGGGGCGTTACCCCCTGCATCTTGAACGCATGCGTCATGCAGATTGCCCCATAACAGAGGCCCTGAATTCCACGAGCTATGTTCGACGTCGAGGGGCAGGTTTTACCCGCCCCCCGTTAATCTTTCGCTACGCAAGCGCACGGTGCCTAATGCCCGCCCGCCATAACGCCGGTTTTGACCGAGTAGTTCACGGCGATCTCGTAGTCGGGGTCGTCGTCGCTGTCGATCATCAGCTGGCCCGCCTTGGTCAGCAACTGGTGGCAGTCGCGGCTGAGATGGCGGAGGTGGACGGACTTGCCCTCTGCCTCGTATTTGCCAGCGATGGCTTCGATGGCCTGCAAGGCCGACTGGTCGGCCACGCGGCTGCGGGCGAAGTCGATGATGACCTCTTCGGGGTCGTCCATGGGCGTAAACAGCTCCGAGAACCCTTCGGCAGAGCCGAAGAACAGCGGGCCTTCGACCTTGTAGACCTTGGTACCGTCCTCCATGATTTCGGTCTCGGCATGGATGCGGCGGGCGTTTTGCCACGCATAGGCCAGCGCCGACACGATGACGCCCACAACCACCGCAATGGCAAGGTCATACATCACCGTGGTGATGGTCACCAAGACGATCACGAACGCATCCAGACGCGGCACCTTGCGCATGATGTTGAACGAGTTCCACGCGAATGTCCCGATCACCACCATGAACATCACGCCAACCAAGGCGGCCAGCGGGATCTGCTCGATCAGCGGCGAGGCCACCAGAATGAACGCCAGCAGAAACAGCGCCGCCGCGATACCCGCCGCACGGGTGCGGCCGCCGGATTTTACGTTGATCATGGATTGCCCGATCATCGCGCAGCCGCCCATGCCGCCGAAGAATCCGGTCACCGTGTTTGCCACGCCTTGAGCCACACATTCCTGCGACGCGCCACCGCGCTTATTGGTCATTTCGCCTACAAGGTTCAGCGTCAGCAGGCTTTCGATCAGACCAATGGCCGCGAGGATCAGGGCATAAGGGAAGATGATCCACAGGGTCTTGAGATTGAACGGCGCCAACATGTCGCCATAGAGGCCCGTGCCGCCCTCGCCGCCAAAGCTGAACGGGATGTGGAACGGCGGCAGACCGCCCTTGATAGACGCCAGATCACCGACCCGTGGCACGTCGATCCCGAAGCCGATGACCAGCAGCGCCACGATACCGATGCCTGCCAGCGGCGCAGGGATCAGCGACGTCACCTTGGGCGTGGCCCAGATAATTGCCATGGTCAGAACGGTTAGCCCCAGCATGATCACCAGCGGCCACCCCGTCATCCATTGCCCGCTGGCAATACCATGACCGCCGCTCGTGGCGGTGCCGGGCACCTGAAACTGGCTCATCTGTGCGAGGAAAATAACGATGGCAAGCCCGTTCACGAAGCCCAGCATCACCGGATGCGGCACCAGCCGGATGAACTTGCCCAGCTTGAAGATGCCCGCCGCGATTTGCAGCAGCCCCATCAGGATCACGGTCGCGAACAGGTACTCGACCCCGTGCGCAGCAACCAAAGCGACCATGACCACGGCCAAAGCACCCGTCGCACCGGAGATCATCCCCGGACGCCCACCGATACAGGCCGTGATCAGGCCCACGATGAAGGCCGCATAGAGCCCCACCAGCGGGTGAACCCCTGCAACGAAAGCAAAAGCCACAGCTTCCGGCACCAAGGCCAGCGCCACGGTCAGGCCGGACAAAATTTCGATACGCCAGCGCGCGGCCCCCATGGGGCCGGAGGGCGCAAGGCTCAACTCGTTCAATATCGGATTTTTGGCGAGGGACGCCATCAGCTTGTTGGTCACGCTGCTGCCTCTTGTTCAGGTCACATATGTCTTTGAGTTGCGGGCCTGTTAGCGCACACAGTCACGGAATGCACGGAATACTTGAGCATACGGTTGCGTGATCTGGCGTCCGGTGCATTTCCATCCGCTTAACCTTCCGCCAATATGCCCCGAACTGATGCAATTCACGAATGAAGGACAGCAAATGGCAGATACGATGATCGGTGTGATCGGCGGCTCCGGCCTCTACGAGATCGACGGGCTTGAGGGCGCTGAATGGCAAACCGTCGAGACCCCGTGGGGCACCCCGTCCGACGCGATCCTCACCGGCACGTTGAACGGCGTGAGTATGGCGTTCCTGCCCCGCCACGGGCGCGGCCATGTGCATTCGCCGACCACCGTTCCCTACCGCGCTAATATCGACGCGCTGAAGCGGCTGGGGGTGACCGATGTCATCTCCGTCTCCGCCTGCGGGTCGTTCCGCGAGGAAATGGCGCCGGGTGATTTCGTCATCGTGGACCAGTTCATCGACCGCACCTTTGCCCGCGAAAAGTCCTTCTTCGGCACAGGCTGCGTGGCCCATGTCTCGGTCGCGCACCCGACCTGCCCCCGTTTGGGCGCGGCGTGTCTTGAGGCGGCCAAAGACACCGGCATAAATGTCCACAACGGCGGCACCTATCTGGCGATGGAAGGCCCGCAATTCTCGACCTTGGCCGAAAGCAAAATGTACCGCGACAGCTGGGGTGCGGATGTGATCGGCATGACCAACATGCCCGAGGCCAAGCTCGCCCGAGAAGCCGAGCTTTGCTACGCAAGCGTCGCCATGATCACCGACTACGACAGCTGGCACCCCGACCATGGCGAGGTCGACGTAACGCAGATCATCGCCACCTTGATGGGCAATGCCAGCAAGGCGCGCGACATGGTTGCCAAGCTGCCCGCGCTGCTAGGATCAGAGCGCGCGCCCTGCCCCCATGGCTGCGACCGCGCGCTGGAATATGCGATCCTCACCGCGCCGGAGGCCCGTGATAAAACCGTGATGGCCAAGCTGGATGCGGTTGCGGGCCGCATGATTTAAATTCAAAAACAAACACTTGCAGGCGCAGCATGCAATTCACGTCTGCGCTTGCCTTACCTGTGGTAAACTCTCCCTATCAAGACAATAGCGAGGGAATTTAGAATGGACACAGCAGCCATCAAGCTTGTGCAATCCAAGCTCAAGGAAATGGGGCATTACTCCGGCCGGATTGACGGCGACCGGGGGCCCAAAACACATGCCGCCGTCAAGAAGGGCATTCCACAGATCGGCGGCACCCCGCCCGCAGGTTGGAAAGACCTCAGCGGCAAACGCCAGTCGATCATGTTTCTGCAACTCTACTGCCATTCCAACGACATCGACGCCGGCACCGTCGACGGCTTTTGGGGGCCGCAGACATCATGGGCCGCCGACGCGCTGGACGAGAAACTGCAAAACGGCTTTGTCCACGCATGGCGTGACGTAGAGCCGATCGAGGCCAACCCGCACCAGTTCCCCAAGCAGTCCCAGATGACGAATTTCTACGGGCCCCACGGCATCCCAGGTGGACGCTCCCCCGAACTGGTATCGGTCCCCTGCCCGTGGCCATTGAAAATCGCCTGGAACAAGTCGCAGCGTCGATCTGGCTTCAAGGTGCACAAGAAGGTGGCCGACAGTCTGGGCGAGATCGTCGAGCGGGTGCATGACCATTACGGCCTCAAGGAAATCGAACGCCTCGGCTTCGATCTGTTCGGCGGCGATTATAACCCGCGTAAAATGCGCGGCGGCAGCAGCTGGTCCACCCATAGCTGGGGCATCGCCATCGACTTTGACCCTGAACGCAACCGCCTGAAATGGGGCCGTGGCCGCGCCAGCTTCGCCCACCCCGACTGCGCCGACTTCTGGGAAATCTGGGAACGCCAAGGCTGGACGTCGCTGGGCCGCGTCAAGAATTTCGACTGGATGCATGTTCAGGCCGCGCGCTTGGGTTAAAGGCTTTTAACCACGGCAACGCTAAGGTATCCGGAGATGCACGCAATCTCCGGAGCCGGTCATGCCAAACACCAAGCAGGTCAAAGACTATATTCGCACCATCCCGAACTTCCCTCATGAGGGGATCATGTTCCGCGATGTCACCACCCTGTTTCTGGACGCCCGCGGGTTTCGCATGGCGGTAGACCAGTTGCTGCACCCCTATGCGGGCATCCGGTTCGACAAAGTGGCAGGGCTAGAGGCGCGCGGCTTCATCATGGGCGGCGCTATCGCGCACCAGTTATCCACGGGCTTCGTGCCGATCCGCAAGAAGGGCAAACTACCCGGCAAGACCATCGCGCAAAACTATCAGCTCGAATATGGCGAAGCGACGATGGAGCTGCACGAGGACAGCCTGCAGCCGGGCGAAAAGGTGCTTCTGGTCGACGATTTGCTCGCCACAGGCGGTACCGCCGAGGCTGGCATCAAGCTGATCGAAAAGCTCGGGGCCGAAGTCATCGGATGCAGTTTCATCATCGACCTTCCCGATCTGGGTGGACGCGCCAAGCTCGAAGCGATGGGCCAGGATGTCCATGTGCTGTGCGAGTTCGAAGGCGACTAACCCGCTCCTCCCCCCATCATTGCTTCCAAAATACCTCGGGGTGTGGGGCAGAGCCCCACTAATTTCACCGCGTGTGGGGCAGAGCCCCACTAATCTCCCTACCCCGTCACCACCGCGCCGGGGTTCATAATACCGTTCGGATCCAACGCCGCCTTGATCACCCGCATCGCCGCCAGCTTTGTCGGGTCGCCATAGCGGTTCAGGTCATTAACCTTGAGCCGTCCGATCCCGTGCTCTGCCGAAAACGAGCCTCCCATTTCCACCGCCAGATCATGCACGATCCGCTTCACCTCAGCCCGCTGGTGGTCGTGATCCGCCCGCGACTTCCCCTTTTGTGGAAATACGTTGTAATGCAGGTTGCCGTCCCCCACATGGCCAAAGCAATTGATCCGGAAATCGTCGACCCGCGCCAGCGCCTTGCCCGCACGTTCAATAAATTCGGGGATGCGCCCGACCGGAACCGACGTGTCATGCGACGAGACCGAGCCGATCCGGCGGTTCGCCTCCGGAATGCTCTCACGGATGGTCCAGAACGCCTCCCGCTGCGCGCCGGATTGCGCAATCACGCCATCACTCACCAAACCCCGTTCCGCTCCGGCTTCAAACAATCGCTCCAGCGCCCGCGACGGCTCCACTCCCGCGACACAGCCGACATCAATCAGGACCATCCACTCCGGTGCTTGCTCGAAAGGCACGCGGACATCCGGCCCGACCTCGCCTAGGAAATCCAGCCCCATATGGTTGATCAACTCGAAGGCCGAGACCTGGTGCCCCAGCAGATCCCCCGCCAAAGTCAGCAGATCAAGCGCGGCCTGCGGGTCCGGCACAACCATTAACGCGGCCCCCTCGCCTGCGGGTTTCGGGAACAGTTTCAGCGATGCTGCGGTGATAACCCCCAGCGTCCCTTCCGCCCCGATCATCAGGTGACGCAGGTCATAGCCGGTGTTGTTCTTTTTCAGCCGCGACAGCCCGTTCAGGATCGCGCCGTCCGGCAGCACGGCTTCCAGCCCGACGCATAAATCCCGCGCATTGCCGTAGCGCAGCACATTCACCCCGCCTGCATTTGTGGACAGGTTGCCGCCAATCCGCGCGGATCCTTCGGAGGCCAGCGACAGCGGAAACACGCGGTTGACCGCCTCGGCGGCGTCCTGAACCGATGCAAGGATCGTTCCCGCCTCGGCCACCAGCACATTCTCGTTTGGAAACACGTCACGGATTTTGGTCATCCGCTCCAGTGACAGGATCACCGGCACAGGGCCGCTCTCCAGCACTTGTCCGCCGACAAGGCCGGTCCCACCACCATAGGGGATAATTCCGACCCCTGCCGCAGCACAGGCCCGCACCACCAATGCGACATCCTGCGTGCAATCGGGCGCAATCAGGAAGCCGTCGCCCCCGTGATAGCGCCCGCGAGGCTCGTGCAGGTAGGCGTCGGTCAGCTCGCGAAACGCGGCTTCGGGAAGTTTCGAGGTCAGCTCTGCCCGC
This sequence comes from Litoreibacter halocynthiae, assembly GCF_004365635.1. Taxonomy (GTDB): domain Bacteria; phylum Pseudomonadota; class Alphaproteobacteria; order Rhodobacterales; family Rhodobacteraceae; genus Litoreibacter; species Litoreibacter halocynthiae. Next base: position 504,681 of record NZ_SOBH01000002.1, read on the forward strand.
AGGGCGTCAGTCACAGAATTCAGCATGGGGTCTTTATTGCGCGGCTTCTCGACAAGGGAAAGCTCATTCAATCGGGGCCCGCAAATAGGCAGGCCGCAAGGTGATCACAGTGGGCCGCTTTGGCAGCGTGCGCAGCGATATCTCAAGCGAACTGTCGCGGCGGCGGTCGATGGCAAACGCGTCCGACATGCCGGCCACGAACCGCCCCAAAGAGCCATCCGCCCACCAATGCATCGGGATCACCACCGAGGATTTCAGCCGTTTCAACACCTTCACCATAGTCGGCAAATCCAGCGTCAGCCCGCCATCCACGGGGGCCATCACCACATCCAGCCGCCCCAATGCCGCATATTGCGCCAGATCCGGCTCGTGATGCAAATGCCCCAGATGCCCGATGCACAGCCCCGCCACCTCGAACACAAAGATGGAATTACCATCCTCCTCCACATCGCCGGAAAACTGCCCGCGAATATCCGTCGACACATTGCGCACCAGCATCTCGCCTAGGTCCAGATGATGCTCCTGCTGCCAGCCGCGCAGCACGTATTTGATGCGCGGATCAGGGCTCGGCGTCCAATGGCTGGAATGGGCGTGGTTCATCGTGACGACATCCGGCACAAAGTCCCGCACGCCGAAAAATCCGGTGTAGTCAGTGGCCGCCGTCAGCCCGCCCGACGTCTCCAGAATAAATGTGGCATGGGCAATGTAGCTGAGCCGAACTGTATAGTCGTCCAGCGCCTCCCCGAACGCCGCGCGATGCATATATTCGATCCCCGGCGCTTTGGCCAAGGCAATACAGTGGCTCGGCCTGCGGTCCTGAGCCAGTGCCGCAAGCGGCATCATCAAAAAGAGAAGTACCCATCGCATAGCCCAAAGCTAGGGCATACGCTGCTCTGGGCAAAATCAAATGGTCTTCATCTTGGCAAAAATATTCAAAATCCCAAGCCGGCAACTGCTAGCCAACGTCCGTTTTGCCCCGACGGTCGCCGCGCAAATTGGCGAACAACACATGATTGCGCCAACGCCCGTTGATCTGCAAATAGCTCTGCGCGACACCTTCATACTTGAAACCCGATTTCTCCAGCACCCCGCGCGACGCGGTGTTTTCCGGCAAGCACGCCGCCTCGATGCGGCTCAAATCCAGCGTCGTAAACGCATAATGCACCAGACCGAGGATGGCTTCCTGCATATAGCCGTGGCGCGCATAGTGCTGGCCCATCCAATAGCCGAACGTCCCCGCCTGCGCAGGGCCGCGCCGGATGTTGTCCAGCGTGATCGCGCCCAGCAGTGTCTTGTCCTCACGCCGCTCCAGAAACACCGGAATGGCATTGCCGTTATTCACGGAGCGCTGCGCCCAGTAGACGCGGTTGGTAAAGCTTTTGCGGGTCAGATGATCGGACGCCCAGGACGGCTCCCAAGGAGTCAGGAATTCGATCGACGAGGAGCGCAGCGCCGCCCATTCGCGGTAATCGCCATGCGCAGGCAGGCGCAGCGTCATACGTTCCGTCTCGATACGGACCTTACGCTTGCGCCCCAACATCACGCGGCAAGCCTGCGGGCGACATGGGCCAGATCGCGGGCTTTTTCCACCGGACCATACAGGGCCATAGCCGCTTCGGCTCCGGCCAGTTTTTCCGCAAAACCGCGTACCTGTGTGACATCGACCGCATCAATCCTGGCGATGGTCTCCGACAAGGGCGGCACGCGGCCCCAGATGCCGACCAGCCGCGCCAGACGCTCGGCCCGCGACGACGGGCTTTCCAGCCCCATCAGCATGCCCGCTTTCATCTGCACACGCGCGCGGTTCACTTCCGCCTCGGACATATCCCCCGCGGCGCGTTTCAACTCGTCCACCGTGATATCGGCCAATCCGGCGATATCGTCGCCGGACGTACCCGCATAGACGGTCATCATTCCGGTGTCGGAATAGCTGCCGATAGAGCTGTAGATTGAGTAACAAAGCCCCCGCTTTTCACGCACTTCCTGAAACAGGCGCGAGGACATGCCGCCACCGAAAGCAGAGGCAAAAACCTGCGCTGTATAGAAATCATCATCACGATATCCCGGCGCTTCGAGCGCCAAGGTGAAATGCGCCTGCTCCAGCGCTTTCACCTCACGCCGTTCACCCGCGGCAAAACTGGCATGTTCCGCCGTCAATGCGGCGCCTTGCGCCATGTCGCCAAACATTTCCTCGGCCATGCGCACGATCTCGTCGTGGTCCACCGCACCTGCCGCCGACAGAATCAGGTTTTGCGGGCCGTAATGCTCCGCCACGAACCCTGACAGGTCGGCGCGGGAGAAGTTCGAGACCCGCTCCGTCGGCCCCAGAATGGTCCGCCCGATGGGTTGCTCCGGATAGGCCGCTTCTTGCAGCCAGTCGAAAATCACATCGTCGGGCGTGTCCAGCGACATGCCGATCTCTTGCAAGATCACGCCGCGTTCGACCTCGATCTCGCGCGGGTCGAACACCGGATGGCGCACGATGTCGCCGATCACATCCATCGCCAGCGGCACGTCGTTTTTCAACACCCGGGCGTAATAAGCCGTCACCTCGCGCGAGGTGTAGGCGTTGATATACCCGCCCACGTCCTCGATCGCCTCGGCAATTTGCAACGCGCTGCGCCGCTTGGTGCCTTTGAACGCCATATGCTCAAGGAAATGCGCGATACCGTTTTGCTCGATACGCTCGTGACGCCCGCCCGCATTGACCCAGATCCCGACGCTGGCGCTTTCCAGCGAAGGCATGTGCTCGGTCACGATGCGGAACCCGTTCGGCAGGGTGGTCAGCTGTTGCGTCATGCGTTGATACGCTCGCGGATCAGGGCTTTGATCTTCTCGATGTCATTTGGCAATTCGGTCATGCGCTCCTCGCGCTCGAACAAGTCCGACATGCGGTCGGGCAGTTCAGGATGGTGGCCGGACGCAGCTTCCACTGCGGCCGGGAATTTCGCGGGATGTGCGGTGGCAAGCGTGACCATCGGGGTCGCGCCCAGATGGTCCATCGCAACTTTCACACCCACGGCAGAGTGCGGGCAAAGCAGCTCGCCCATCGTCGCGTTGGCGCGGGTGATCATGGCGGAGGTCTCTTCTTCGCTGACACGGCCCGACGCGTAGGTTTCCTTCAGCGCCTCGTAGGCCCCTTGGCTGACCTTGAATTCGCCGCTGGTTTTCAGCGTGTCCATCTGGTCCGACACCGCAGCACCATCTTGACCGTAGGCATAGAACAAGGCGCGCTCGAAATTCGACGACACCTGAATGTCCATCGACGGGCTGATCGACGGCTTTACGCCGTCAGTAGTGTAGGAGCCGGTTTCCAGCGTGCGATGCAGGATGTCGTTTTGGTTGGTCGCGATCACCAACTCGCCAATCGGCAGGCCCATTTGCTTGGCGATGTAGCCCGCGAAGATGTCACCGAAATTGCCCGTTGGCACAGTGAAGTTGACCTCGCGATCCGGCGCGCCCAGCGATACGGCGGATGTGAAGTAATATACCACCTGCGCCAGCACCCGCGCCCAGTTGATCGAGTTGACCCCCGCAAGGCGCACCCCGTCGCGGAAGTCGAAATCGTTGAACATGTCCTTGACGGCAGCCTGACAGGTGTCGAAGTCGCCTTCGATAGCCAGCGCGTGGACATTGTCCTCGCTTGGCGTCGTCATCTGGCGGCGTTGCACATCCGAGACGCGACCTTGCGGGAACAGGATAAACACGTCCACCGCATCCAGACCGCGGAACGCCTCGATCGCCGCCGAGCCTGTGTCGCCGGAGGTGGCCCCCACAATGGTCACCCGCTCACCAGAGCGCTTCAATGCGGCTTGGAACATCTGGCCGATCATCTGCATGGCGAAGTCTTTGAACGCCAAGGTCGGGCCGTGGAACAGCTCCAGCAGGTAGTGGTTTGACCCCAGCTGCACCAAAGGCGCGCGGGCGTCGTGGCCGAAGCCTTCGTAGGCCTTGGCGATAATCTCGCGGAATTCGGCGTCAGTGAATGTATCGCCGATGAACGGACGCATGACCGTGAAGGCCACGTCCTCGTAGGACGCGCCGCGCATGGCGCGGATCGCATCATGGTCCAGCGTCGGGACGCTCTCTGGCAAGTACAATCCGCCGTCGCGGGCAAGGCCGGTCAGCATGGCCTGCTCGAATGTCAGGACAGGGGCTTTGCCGCGGGTCGAGATATAACGCATGGGGTGTTCCTTCAAACGGTCCGCTGCCTGATACGCCAAAGCAAAAAGACTGTCATCCCAAACCATATACCTGCGAGCGAAAACCATGTGATCGCATAAGACAGGTGGTCATTGGGGATGCCAGCGCGGCTGACGGGAAGCGGGGTGATTTCGAGGGTGGCAGGTGTTGCAGCGCGCAAGATGAGCAAGACAGGCTCGGTGCCCAGCTTGGCGGCCATGCGGTCGACGTCGCGGGCAAACCAGATGTCGCGCGCCTCGTCCGGCTCGGGGGTGTAGCTATCGACTTCATTGGGCCAGTGGAGGTTGCCGGTCACCGTGACCTCACCTTGGGGCGTGGCGGGCAAGTCATCCGCAATGGGGATGACACCACGATCAACCATAATCGTGCGGCCTTGGGTCGTGAACGGGCTGATAATCCGGTAACCAGCGCCGACTTTCTTTTGGCTGACCAATACGCGAATGCGGTCTGCGCCGAAGCTGCCTGTTGCCTCAACGGGCAGATACAGGTCTCCCTCGCGGTCGAAGCTGACTGGCAAGGCGACGGGCTCAGCCGAGATGCGCGCGTCGATTTCCGACAGCGTCGCTTCCTTCCACGCAAGGCGCTTCACTTGCCATGTCCCGAGGCTCACCAGAATGCCGCAACCGATCAGGCCGAACAGCAAAGGCAGGATCATTCTTTTGGTCATGTTACCTCAATGAAGAAGCGCGAGGGTTTCCCCTCGCGCCTATCGATTTTCTCAGTAGATCGCAGGAAAGCTTAGCCGCCCCAGATATAGACCGCTGCGAACAGGAACAGCCAGACCACGTCCACGAAGTGCCAGTACCAAGCAGCGGCCTCGAAGCCGACATGCTGCTCTGGCGTGAAGTGGCCTTTGTAAGCGCGTATCAGGCAGACCAGCAGGAAGATCGTCCCGACCAGAACGTGGAAGCCGTGGAAGCCTGTCGCCATGAAGAAGTTGGCACCATAGATGTTGCCGGAGAAGCCGAAGGCTGCGTGGCTGTATTCATAGGCTTGGAACACAGTGAACAACGCACCCAGAGCGATCGCCAGGATCAGACCGTTTTTCAGGTCTTTGCGGTTGTTCTCATGGGCCAGCGCATGGTGCGCCCAAGTCGCGGCCGCACCGGAGCAGAGCAGGATCAACGTGTTGATCAATGGCAGGTGCCAAGGGTCGAACGTCTCGATGCCCGCAGGCGGCCATTGGCCGTCAACCGCAGGGCTTAGGGGCCCCATCGGGTACATGGCGTGTTTGAAGAAGGACCAGAACCACGCCACGAAGAACATGACTTCGGACATGATGAAGAAGATGAAGCCATAGCGCAGGCCGATACGCACCACCGGTGTGTGATCGCCTTGTTGGCCTTCGTCGACCATCTCGGACCACCAGCTGAACATCACGTAAAGCACGGTGGCGAAGCCGATCAGGAACAGCCATGGGCCGCCGTCATGCATCCACATCACCGCGCCGGTGAGCATTACGAACGCCGCGAGCGCCCCAAGGAACGGGTTAATCGACGGCGGCAGGATGTGATAGTCGTGGTTCTTGGCATGTGCCATTTTGTTGGGCTCCCTCGTGGTGGGCTTAGTTATATTCAGTTGTTTTTGCGGGCTGCTCGGGTGTCAGGGCCGCTTGCGCGCCCCCGTCTTCGGGCAGGTCGATTTCGTAGAAAGTATAGCTGAGGGTTATTTCCTCGACAAACTTTGCGTCAGGATCGTCGACGATTTCTGGATCGACGAAGAAGGTCACGGGCATCTGGATGCGCTCACCGGGCTGCAAAACCTGCTCGGTGAAGCAGAAACACGCGATCTTGTTGAAGTAGCCACCGGCGGTGAACGGAAAGACGTTGTAGCTGGCCTGACCTGCAATCGGGCGGTCGGTCGGGTTGTAGGCTTCGTAGAAGGCAAGACCCGTCTCGCCGATGCGCACGGTCATTTCCCGCTGCACAGGTTTGAACTCCCACGCCATGTTGGACGACAGAGACCCGTCGAAGCGCACGTTGATGGTGCGCTCCAGAATGGTGTCAGAGCCTGCATCCGCCTGCGCCGTCGTTCCGCCATAGCCTGTGACACGGCAGAACAGATCGTAAAGCGGCACAGAGGCGAAGCCGAGCCCGCCCATGGTCAGCACAACGCCGACCAGCACCGCCATGGTGCGTTGCTTTGGATCGAGCTTGCGCGCCATCAGTTGCTCCCCTCGTCAGGGATCAAGGCCGGGCGGGCCACGTGGTCATAGCCCTCGACGAAGCCGGTGTTTTGCACCTTCACCACGGTCAGCCCGAAGACGATGGCAACGAAACCAACCAGCAACAGGCCCACACCAAGGTTGCGGCCGAAGCGGCGCTTGTGCAGCTCGTGTTCTACTCTGAGTGCCATGACCTCTACCAAGCCCCCATGCCAGCTTTGACCCAGACCGCTTGCAATAGCAGGGCGCAGAAGCTGGCGAATAGATAGACGAGCGAGAAACGGAAGTAAGCCTTCTCGGCGGTATAGATATCGGCCTCGGCGTCGGCTTCCTCGCGCTGCCACAGCTTCCACGCGCCCCAGACGAATTTGGCGTTCAGATAGATCGCTGCGGTCAGGTAGATCCAGCCCCCGATGGAGGTGAAGGCAGCGCCGATGGCCAGCGGGGCCAGAAGCACAGCGTAGATGAAGATTTGCTTGCGGGTCTCGCGCTTGCCGTGGGTCACGGTCAGCATCGGCACGCCCGCATTGGTGTAGTCATTGTTCATAAACAGCGCCAAGGCCCAGAAATGGGGCGGGGTCCACATGAACACGAGACAGAACAAAAGCACGCTTTCGACGGAAACACCGCCCGTCGCGACCGCCCAGCCTATCATGGGCGGGAACGCACCAGCCGCGCCACCGATCACAATGTTCTGCGGCGTCCAGCGCTTGAGCCACATGGTGTAAACGACGGCGTAGAAGAAAATCGTGAAGGCCAGCAAGCCAGCGGCGACCCAGTTGGAGGCCAGCCCCAGCATGGTGACTGAGATAAACGACAGCCACAGGCCCAGCGTCAGCGCCTCGCCCGGCGCGACCTTACCCGACGGGACGGGGCGGTTGGCGGTGCGTTTCATGATGGTGTCGATGTCGTGGTCGTACCACATGTTCAGCGCGCCGGACGCGCCGCCACCCAAGGCGATGAACAGGATCGACACCATAGCAATAAACGGGTGAACGCTGACGGGGGCCACGAACACACCAACGGCGGCGGTAAACACCACCAACGACATCACGCGCGGCTTGAGCAACGCCCAATAGTCGCCGAACTGGCCTTCGCCAGCAGTCGTCCCGATGTTTTGTGTCGCGTCAGTCATGTGGCGTTACACCCAAGAAGAAGAGGAAGCGGTAGGGCGGGGTTCACCCCGCCGCACCTTATTAGTTAGCGGAAGCAACCTGCACGGACAGGGGTGTCCCTGCATATTCTTCAATCGCGCCTTCCAGCCAAGCGTCATACACCTCTTGGCTGACCACTTTCACGGTGATCGGCATGTAGGCGTGGGCTTGGCCGCACAGCTCGGAGCACTGACCGAAATAGATGCCCTCTTTTTCGGCTTTGAACCAAAGCGCTGCCAGACGGCCGGGAACGGCGTCTTGCTTCACACCAAAGGCCGGAATGGTCCACGAATGAATCACGTCCGCGCCTGTGACCTGCATCACGATGGTTTTGTTCACCGGAACGACGACGGCAGTGTCAGTGGCCAGCAGGAACTCGTCTTTGCTGTAGCCCGCTTCGACCAGCTCGGCCTCGACATCCGGTGTCAGGCGGTTTTCGCCCGCACCAATCATGATGCTGTCAAAGCCGAAGCCGTGGTCAACATATTCGTAGCCCCAATACCACTGGTAGCCGGTGGCCTTGATCACGATGTCGCCTTCAGGAATGCGCTGTTGCTTGAACAAAACAGGCACCGAGAACGCGCCGATGATGACCAGAATGATCACCGGAACCATGGTCCAGGCCACTTCGAGCGTTGAATGGTGCGTAAAGGTCGCCGCATTCGGGTTCCGTTTGGCGTTGAAGCGATAGGCACACCACAGCAGCAGGGCCGTCACGAACAAAGTGATCACGGTGATGATCACAAAGACGAACTGGTCCAGCCAATGCAGGTCGCGTGCCAGCTCGGTCACCGCAGGTTGGAAACTCAAGGAAGTCTCGGCATTTGGTTTGCCGATAATTTCCAGGTTATCAAGTGCGGCTTGCGCATGTGCGCCAGTGGCGGTCAATAGGGCCGCGAAGCCAGCAAAAAGTTTTGCAATTCTCATCTGTTGTTCCCGTCGTTGTCAGGGCCGTGCTCTTCGGGCACGGCTCCCCCGCTTGCGTCTGGCCTGTGAGAAACCATATTACCATGCAAGGGGCAAGCGCCGACACCAACAAAGCGCCACGATGCCGCACACAATTTTGCGCTAAATCAAGGGAATCACCAATGACCTCCGCTAACGCCGCCCCGTTTCGCCCGTTCGAGACCATGTTGGACCAAGACCGCGCGCTAGAGATTCTCCGCTCGGCGACCGCCGGAGCCGACGATGGCGAGCTATATCTGGAGCGCAAACGCGGTGAGGTTTTCGCCTTTGACGACGGTCGCCTGAAAACTGCCAGCTATGACGCCTCCGAAGGGTTCGGGCTACGCGCAGTGCGCGGAGAGACCGCCGGATACGCCCACGCCACCGAGATTTCGGAACACGCGATGATCCGCGCCTCTGAAACCGCCCGCCTCGCGGTGGGCGCAGGCGGCGGCACGCTGGCCCCTGCGCCTGCGCGCACCAACCGCAAGCTCTATTCCGACATGGACCCGATGGAAGGCATCGCGTTTTCCGCCAAGGTCGACACCCTGCGCGAAATCGACGCCTTCGCGCGCGCGCTGGACCCACGGGTAGTGCAGGTGTCCGCATCACTGGCCGCCTCCCATCAGGAGGTCGCGATTTTGCGGCCCGATGGCACCTTGGTCACCGATGACCGCCCGATGACCCGCATCAATGTCTCGGTGATCGCTGAGAAAGACGGGCGTCGCGAAAGCGGCACGGCTGGCGGCGGCGGGCGCACCATGCTGGACGGGTTGTTGGAGCCATCCCATTGGCAGGGCCTGATCCGCGAGGCTTTGCGCATCGCGCTGGTCAATCTCGACGCGGTTCCAGCTCCTGCGGGGGTGATGGACGTGGTGCTTGGGCCGGGTTGGCCGGGCATCTTGCTGCACGAGGCCATCGGGCATGGGCTGGAAGGCGACTTCAACCGCAAGAAAACCTCGGCCTTTGCGGGGTTGATGGGGCAGCAAATCGCGGCCAAAGGCGTCACCGTTTTGGATGACGGGACGATCCCGGATCGGCGCGGCTCGATCACTGTGGACGACGAAGGCACGCCCTCGGCCAAGAACACCCTGATCGAAGACGGCGTGCTGGTGGGCTACATGCAGGATCGCCAGAACGCCCGCTTGATGGGGGTGGAACCAACGGGCAATGGACGCCGTGAAAGCTATGCCCACACGCCGATGCCACGGATGACCAACACCTATATGCTGGGTGGCGACGCGGAGCCGGAGGCGATTGTGCGTGACCTAAAGGACGGAATTTACGCGGTGGGCTTTGGTGGCGGTCAGGTGGATATCACCAACGGCAAGTTTGTGTTCAGCTGCACCGAAGCCTACCGAGTCCGCAACGGGGTCGTCGGGGAGCCGGTAAACGGCGCCACGCTGATCGGCGACGGGGCGACCGCGCTAAAACACATCCAAGCTATTGGCAACGACATGGCACTGGACCCGGGCATGGGGAACTGCGGCAAGGCGGGCCAATGGGTGCCTGTGGGTGTAGGCCAGCCGACATTGAAAATTGGCAAGCTGACGGTCGGCGGTTCCGCGACCTAAGCGAAACACCGCGGCTGTGAGAATCAGCGCGCCGCTGGACGGCTGCGCGCTCGCTCTTGATAGGCGCAATTTTTATACAATTGTATTCAGTATCTTAGCGGAAATATCTCATCTTATTATCTGCATTCATTTTCCTTTAACTCCGACGCGGCAGAGTGGGCTCACTGATTAGACGGAGCGAAGAATGGCCAGCGACCTGCTGTCTACCCCACCCCCCCTCGCACCCCCAAGACTACAGGGCGATGTGTCCGCTTGGCTTCGTCTGATCAGGTCTCACCGCGTTGGCGTGAGCACTTTTTTCCGGCTTCTGGATGAACAAGGCAGCGCCGAAGCGGCGCTTGAGGCTTTGCCCGGCATCGCCTCTGCCGCAGGTGTGGCGCGCTACACCCCCTGCTCGCCCGAGGCCGCCCAACGTGAGTTGGAACAAGGGGCACAGCTTGGCGCAAAGCTTTTGCTGCACGGCGCGCCGGATTACCCGCAGGCTTTGATGGATCTGGATGACGCACCGCCCCTGCTTTGGGCGTTGGGCGACATATCTTTGGCGAACCGCGCCTGCATTGCGATGGTCGGTGCGCGCAACGCGTCCTCGCTCGGAACACGCATGGCGCAGGGCTTGGCCAACGATCTGGGCAATGCGGGCTACGCCATCAGTTCAGGTCTCGCACGCGGCATCGACACCGCCGCACATATTGCTGCCCTGCCCCACGGAACCATCGCCGTCGTCGCGGGGGGGCTCGACGTGGTGTATCCGCGCGAAAATGCCAAACTGCATGACGACATTGCCAAACAAGGCCTGATCCTGTCGGAGCGCCCGTTGGGCCTGCAACCACAAGCGCGGGACTTTCCGCGCCGCAACCGGATCATTTCAGGCCTCGCGCGAGGCGTGGTCGTCGTCGAGGCCGCCGCGAAATCCGGCAGCCTGATCACCGCCCGCAACGCGCTGGACCAAGGGCGCGACGTCATGGCCGTGCCGGGCCATCCGCTGGATGCCCGCGCTGCCGGATGTAACCTGCTGATCCGCGATGGCGCGACATTGGTCCGTTCTCCGCAAGATGTGCTGGCAAGTTTGGGGCAGCCACAAACGCATGAGGCACCGAAAGCGGCGCTGCGACTGGCCAGCACCTCCGCACACCCGCATGGTGCTGCACATGCGCAAATCCTTGGCCTGTTGGGGCCAACGCCCGTGGCCGAAGACCAGCTGTTGCGCGATCTGAACATTGACGCGGGGGCGTTGTCACCACAGCTCACCCTGCTGGAACTGGAGGGCAGGATCGAGCGTCAGCCGGGCGGCCTGCTCACCCGCTTGAACTAGCGTGTCGGGCGCAGCGCCAAGGCGACACCGCCGAGCACCAAAACACTTGCGAGGGCAAACCGCAGTGTCAGCGCTTCGTCCAGAAACGCGATACCCCCTGCCAAGGCGATAACCGGCACGGTCAGTTGCGCGGTTGCCGCGATCGTGGTCGGGAGTTGGGGCAATACGCGGTACCAAAGGGCATAGCCCAACGCCGATGTGACCGCACCGGAGACTACCGCCGCCATGTATCCCAGCGGCGTGCCCATCGGCAGACCGATCACTACGGCGATGGCAACCATGAACAGCGCCGCGTATCTGAAATTGCGCTCCGTGCGCAGCAATGGCGCAGCCGCACTGCGCCCGACCAAGGTGTATACACCCCAGCCCACGCCGGCGGCGGCCATCAGTATCGCCCCCCAGACATCCGGAGCTTCACCGCCGACGGGCCAAAGCAACGCGGCGAGGCCGGAAAACGCGATGCCACATCCGATGTAGCGGAGCGCGGGAATGCGCTCGCCCTTGATCGCTGCGGCGGCGAACATGGTTATTTGAACGACACCGAACAGAATCAACGCCCCCACGCCAGCCTCCAACGTCACATAGGCCAGCGAGAAGCCGAGCATATAGACCAGCAAAGACGCTGTGCCGATCAGGCTGCCCGTCTCAGTGACAGGTTTGCGCCGAACCCAGATCAGGAGCAGCAACATCAGGGCCCCACTCCACAGACGAAGCATGGCGAAGTCCAACGGCTCCATCCCGCCCCGAGACACGCCCAGTTTGTTGAGAACGGAGTTGGCGGCAAACGCCACCATCGTGAGAGCTGTGAGAAGGAAAAGACGCATGCGGGACGCATAGGCCGATTAGTGCGGAATGGGAATTCACGAAAAAAGAAAAAGGGCCGCCCAATGAAGGGCAGCCCTAGGTACATCAGACGGTTTGGTTCTCGGCAACGTTTGTCGAAGCGAAAAGCCTTCCCCTCTCGTGACAAAGGCCCCCACGAGGGAGGCCTTTGCACTGACGGATACGCCCTTTTGCCTTTGGCAAAAGGTCTTACATCATGCCGCCCATGCCGCCCATGTCGGGCATGCCGCCGCCGGCACCGCCGCCGTCTTTCGACGGTTTGTCGGCAACCATGGCTTCCGTGGTGATCAGCAGCGAAGCGATAGACGCCGCGTCTTGCAGAGCAGTCCGAACCACCTTGGCAGGGTCGATCACGCCGAATTTGAACATGTCGCCATATTCTTCGGTTTGAGCGTTGAAGCCGAAAGTCGGGTCGCTGGACTCGCGGATTTTGCCAGCCACAACCGCGCCGTCGACGCCAGCATTCTCGGCGATCTGGCGCAGAGGTGCTTCGATCGCTTTGCGAACGATGTTGATCCCGACGTTCTGGTCGTTGTTCACGCCTTCCAAACCTTCAAGGGTCTTGGACGCCTGAACCAGAGCAACACCACCACCGACAACGATACCTTCTTGCACGGCCGCACGGGTCGCGTTCAACGCATCGTCAACGCGGTCTTTACGCTCTTTGACTTCGGTTTCAGTCATGCCGCCCACGCGGATAACAGCAACACCGCCTGCCAGTTTGGCAACGCGCTCTTGCAGCTTCTCGCGGTCGTAGTCGGATGTGGTTTCTTCGATTTGCTGACGGATCTGGGACACGCGTGCCTCGATCTCGGCTTTCTGGCCTGCGCCATCGACGATGGTGGTCTCGTCCTTGGTGATCTGAACCTTCTTGGCGGTGCCAAGCATGTCCATGGTCACGGACTCGAGCTTCATGCCGAGGTCTTCGGCAATCACTTGGCCACCGGTCAGGATTGCGATGTCTTGCAGCATGGCTTTGCGGCGATCACCGAAACCAGGTGCTTTGACAGCAGCAATTTTCAGACCGCCACGCAGCTTGTTCACAACCAGAGTTGCAAGGGCTTCGCCCTCGACATCTTCAGCAATGATCAGCAGGGGCTTGCCGGATTGAATGACAGTTTCGAGCAGCGGAACCATAGGCTGCAACGACGAGAGTTTTTTCTCGTGCAGCAGGATCAGGCAGTCTTCCAGCTCGGTTGTCATTTTCTCGGGGTTGGTCACGAAGTATGGCGACAGGTAGCCGCGGTCGAACTGCATGCCCTCGACAACATCGGTTTCTGTTTCCAGGCCTTTGTTTTCCTCGACGGTGATAACACCCTCGTTGCCGACTTTCTGCATCGCGTCAGCGATTTGGCGACCGATTTCGGTTTCGCCGTTTGCAGAGATGGTCCCGACCTGAGCAACTTCGTCGCTGTCATTGACAGGGCGTGCAGCTGCTTTGATCGCTTCGACGACTTTGGTAGTCGCCATGTCGATGCCGCGCTTCAGGTCCATCGGGTTCATGCCCGCGGCAACCGATTTCAGACCTTCTTGCACGATGGCTTGGGCCAGAACCGTAGCGGTTGTGGTGCCGTCACCAGCTTCGTCATTGGTACGCGAGGCCACTTCTTTGACCATTTGTGCGCCCATGTTTTCGAACTTGTCTTCCAGTTCGATTTCCTTGGCCACGGATACACCGTCTTTGGTGATGCGCGGTGCGCCGAAGGATTTGTCCAGAACCACGTTGCGGCCTTTCGGGCCCAGCGTGACTTTGACAGCGTTGGCCAGAATGTTGACGCCTTTCAGCATCTTGTTCCGGGCTTCGGTGTCGAATTTGACGTCTTTAGCAGCCATTTTCATGTGCTCCTTAAAATTTTAGTTGGATCGAAAGCGTAGGGCGGGTTTGCAACCCACCTTCCAAATCAGGACAGGATGCCCAATACGTCGCTTTCTTTCATCATCAGCAGCTCTTTGCCGTCGACGGTGACTTCCGTGCCGGACCATTTGCCGAACAGGATTTTGTCGCCTTTTTTGACGGCCATGGGGATCAGCTCGCCCGAGTCCTTACGCGCACCTTCGCCAACGGCAACAATAATGCCCTCAGCAGGTTTCTCTTTTGCGCTCTCTGGGATGATCAAACCACCTGCGGTTTTCTCGTCGCCTTCAACACGTTCTACAAGAACGCGGTCGTGAAGCGGTGTTAATGCCATCTGTTGGTGCTCCTTAGCTCCAATGTTACGTCCATGGCTCCGTTTGACCGGAGCCGTTAGCACTCACCCAATGCGAGTGCCAACGACGGATAGCTAAGGAGCAGAGCGGTATGAGTCAACCACTGCATCCAAGAAATTGTCATGAATTTCAGACGGCAAGATCACCGAAGTCGGCAAGACCCTTCTTGCCCTGCGTCGACAGGTCGTAAACGCCTTTGGAAACCTTCTCGAACCAGCCGTAATGATTGTCGCGCATCACCCGTGTGGCGGTCGGTACTTCGGCCCATTCGGCCACCTTCGCCCCCTTGGACGCGCCATGCACCGCCAAGAACCGCGCACAGCGGATTGCGTCCTGCCGATACGCCGTAATCAACCCGTGCCGCGTCGCCCCGCCATCGTTCGGATCACCCACGCGGCGCGCGAATTCCTTCAGCAACCGACCCTTGCGCTTCTTTGATTTGCGGGGGGCATAGGGAACGGGGTCGGCATGCACCTCCACCAGCTTGTCAGACAACCGAACAGTTAAAAGCCCCAACCCGACCCTGCGGCACAGCGCGGTGTTTTCCTTCAACGCCCTTTGAAACGGCTTGCCGGTTTTGCGCGGCACCGCGATGTAAACGTCATCGCTCATCGCCAGCCGCGCCACGCCTTGATGAAACAGGCTCAGCGAAAATGCGGTTTTCAGCTCGACGATCACCGGATCATCACCGCCCCGCACGCCCACGACGTCGCACGCGCCGATCTCGCCCTTCACCTCGTAGCCCTGCCCTTCAAGAAAGGATTTCACCGGCGCGTATAGTTCAGTCTCTTTCGTCATGAGCCGGACGCTACACGGGCCAACAAGGTTTTGCCAAGCACCCGCACCATGGTGTACCATCCGCAAAACACGAGCAGACAATCAGAGCCCCGACAGGAGCCACCCGACATGCTAAGCGCCCCCCTTGCGGCCCATATGGCCTGCGACGCGGCCAAACTGGATTTTTCCCGCATTTTTCGGGGTCAGTTTGCCCTCAGCCAATCCACAGAGTTGAGCCTTGACGGCTACCGCGTGACCGAATTGTGCGAAGACTGGCGTTTGCACCATTGCCGCGCGCTTCCCTATGCCCGCCTGACCGACCAGAACGGCAAGGCTGCGGGCATTGTCCTTGGGATTGCCGTGGATGGCGCGGGCGTGTTGGTCACCGATGGCTACAGGCTGACAGCGTCCTTCGAAGCCTTCGTCACCGATGCAGCCGGGCGCTATGTCGCCTTTGACGCGGCGGGCGCAGTTTACGCCGACCCGACCGGATCAATGGGCGTGGTCTATGACGCGAACACACGCACGGTCGCATCCACCCCCTTGATGTGCTTGAACCGCCCCATCATCGACAACCCCCGCTTTGACGCAGACGCGATTCAAGCAGGGCGCGGCAGCTACGCGCTTGGATTTACCCGCGACACGTTTGTCCGCGGTTTGATGCCGAACCACCGGCTGGACCTGAGCGACTTCTCCCTGACACGTTTCTGGCCGCGCGCAGATGCCACCTATCCCACCGACACGCCAGAGCAGACCATCGCCGCCATGGGACAACGGCTGAGCGACGTCATCGGGGCCGTCGCGAAAGGTCATCCGACCTTACTGCCTCTGACCGGCGGGCGCGACAGTCGCAACCTTGCCGCCGCCGCCAAACCGCATCTGGCGCATATCGTTCAAAGCTACACGTTTGTGTCGAACTGGCAGGGCCAGATCGACGCCGAGGTGGCAGAACAGCTTGCCGAAGCGCTGGCGTTAAACCACCAAACCTATGCCTCGTACATTAACACCGCGCAGGACCGGGACACGCTGCCCCGCCCTGCCCGCAAGCGTCAAAAGATGGCCTACCGGCTGGCAGGCGGCTATGTAGGCGACGCCAACAACGACGTGCTCGACGGTCTGGCGCGCAAGGTGCCAAAGGGCGTGGTGCTGCGTGGCAACGCGATGGAATTGCTGAAAGCCAACCACTGGAAACGCGGCTTGGCCCGCGACGCGGCCCATCCGGACGGCCACGACGCCGATTATGCCACCGAACGGCTGGCGATCCTGCCCGAAGGCGGGGCCACAACCGTGGCGGCGTTCAAGCCCGACTATCTGGCGTGGAAGGCGACATTGCCAGAAGGCGCACAAGCGCTGGCCTATGACTTCGCCTTCGTTGAGAGCCTGCTGCCCGGCTGGCAGCCCAAATTTTATGGCTACACCCGAAACTTCCTGATGAACCCGTTCAGCGATCGCGCGCTGATCGAAGGATGTCTGCGCCTGCCCGTGGCCGAGCGTCAGGCCAACGCCTACAATGATGCGTTGCTGGCCCATCTTGCCCCAGAGTTGTCCGCAATCCCTTTCACGCCGGATGTGAAGCTCGCGCGCACCGCCGCCGCCTAATTCGCCGCATCCAAGCTGGCGTGACAAGCCAAGCGGCGGCTCCTATAAGGCCCGCAAAGACTGCACATATCACGAGGACACTCCCGCAATGACGACTTTTGTTTTTGGCCACAAATCCCCCGACACCGACAGCACCGGATCGCCGCTGATCTGGGAATGGTTCCTGAACCACACTGGCACTGACGCCTCTGCCAAGCTGCTGGGCGAGCCGAACACCGAAGCCGCCTTCATGCTGGAGCGCTGGAATCTGGCCAAGCCGGAAATCATCGACAACGTCGCCGATGGCCAGCCATGCGTGATCGTGGACACCAACAACCCTGCCGAGCTGCCCGCCAACATCAACGGCGCAGACGTCCAAGGCATCATCGACCACCACAAGCTGGTTGGCGGCCTGGAAACGGCTGGCCCGATCGAAATCACCATCCGCCCGCTGGCCTGCACCGCCACCATCATGCACGACCTGATGGGCAAGCACGCCGGTTGCATGCCGGAAAACATCAAAGGCGCAATGCTGTCTTGCATCTTGTCGGACACGCTGGAGTTCCGCTCCCCGACCACCACCGATACCGACCGCGCCTTGGCGGAAAAACTGGCGGGCGAGTTGGGCATCAACATCGCCGAATACGCCTCCGAGCTGTTTGCGGCGAAATCCGACGTCTCCGCGTTTTCGGCGGCCGAATTGCTGCGCATGGACAGCAAGGAATACGAGGTCGAAGGCGTGAAGTTCCGCGTCTCGGTGCTGGAAACAACCAGCCCCAAGATGGTTCTGGACCGGACAGCTGAAATCATGGAAGCGATGCCAGCCGTCGCCGGTGAAGACAAAGTGAACGAGGTTTTGCTCTTCGTCGTGGATATCCTGAACGAAGAAGCCACGATGCTGATCCCCAACGACTTGTCCAAGCGCGTGGCGGAAAAGTCATTCGGCGCGAATGTCACTGGCAACACGGTCGTGCTGCCCGGTATCATGAGCCGCAAGAAGCAGAT
Source organism: Litoreibacter halocynthiae (assembly GCF_004365635.1). Lineage (GTDB taxonomy): Bacteria > Pseudomonadota > Alphaproteobacteria > Rhodobacterales > Rhodobacteraceae > Litoreibacter > Litoreibacter halocynthiae. The sequence goes on from NZ_SOBH01000002.1 coordinate 522,444, forward strand.
CATTCCCTCCCTGAAGGTCTGATCCCGCCTCCACACAACCACTATCGGGCGCTGCAATTTACGACCTGCGGTGCCCGACAGAAGTCCGACGGAAAGCCGACAGGTATCCGACACCCAATTTCGAGGCCAAAATGTCCCAGATCATCACCCACCTGTCCGAAATATCCGACCGCTACGACGCGCTGTTCGTGGACCTTTGGGGATGCATCCATAACGGGCTGGAACCCTTTGCCGAGGCCGTCACGGCAATGCAGACTTACCGCGCCAAAGGCGGCAAGGTAATCTTCGTCACCAACGCCCCGCGCCACCGCGGCTCTGTCGCTTTGCAGCTTGGCAAAATCGGCGTGGCCGAGGACAGCTGGGACGCCATCGCCACCTCCGGCGACAGCGCACGGTTTGCGATGTTCAACGGCGCGGTCGGCTCTAAGGTCTATTTCATTGGCCAACCGCATGATCAGACCTTCTTTGATCCGTTGGAAATCGTCGAAAACCCTGTCGCGATTGAACAGGTGCCGCTGGAAGAGGCCGAAGGCATCATTTGTTGCGGCCCTTTCGATCCGCTGGCAGATCCTGACGTCATGCGACCGGAATTTCTTTACGCCAAGCAAAAGGGCCTCAAGCTTCTTTGCGCGAACCCCGATATCGTGGTGGATCGCGGCGAAACCCGCGAATGGTGCGCCGGGGCTTTGGCCAAGCTTTACACCGAGATGGGCGGCGAAAGCCTGTATTTCGGCAAGCCGCATCCACCGATCTATGACCTTGCCCGCCGCAGGCTTGCGGCATTGGGACAGGCCGTTCCGGATGACCGGATTTTATGCATCGGCGACGGCGTGTTGACGGATATCCGTGGTGCGATGGGGGAGGATATTGATTCCCTGTTCATCTCCGGTGGTCTTGCAGCCGCCGAGACGAAAACCACGCACCAGCCTGATCCGGAGGCCCTAAAAGCCTATTTGGAAACGGAAATGTCGTCGCCAACCTATACTATTGGCTACCTGCGTTAGGGCAAAAAAAGCTGGACTTTGCTGCAAGTGCAAAGTAATTATATTTCAAACCTGTCCATTCACTTGTTTGAAAGTTACGCGCCATGCTCGACGTTCATCGCACAGACAACCTTCCCCGCGGCACCATCTGCATCGAGGATATTGAAATCGGCATGAAGCGGCATCTGCGCAAACAGGTGACCGACCGCGACATCGAGTTGTTTGCTGAGGTCTCGACCGACCACAATCCGGTGCATCTGGACGATGACTACGCCCAAGACACCATCTTTGAAGGCCGCATCGCACACGGAATGCTGACCGCTGGCCTGATCTCTGCCGTGATTGGCGAGCAATTGCCCGGCCACGGCACGGTCTATCTGGGCCAGTCGCTGAAGTTTCTTGCCCCCGTGCGCCCCGGTGACATGGTCATGGCCGAGGTCGAAGTGACCGAGATCGACCACGCCAAACGTCGCGTGACTATGCACACCCGCTGCGAAGTGGATGGCAAAAACGTGCTGAAAGGCGAGGCCGTGGTTTTGGCCCCCTCGCGCAAGTTCGACTAGCCCTTGCACCCCTGCCCCACGGCGTTTACCCAAACGCCATGAGGATTATCCGAGACTACCAGTTTGTGCGACCAGAGGACCGTGGGGCGACCGCGGCCATTGGCAATTTCGACGGGGTTCATATTGGCCACCGCGCGGTAATCGACATTGCGCGCCAAGCGGTCCCCGACGCACCATTGGGTATCGTGACGTTCGAGCCGCATCCACGCGAGTTTTTCGCCAAGGACGCCCCGCCCTTCCGCCTGATGAACGCCGAGGCCAAAGCCAACCGCCTTGAAAAGCTGGGTGTCGAGCGACTGTACCAGTTGAACTTCAACACCACCTTGTCGAGCCTGACCGCCGAGGAATTCGCCAGTGACGTGATCGCCAAAGGCCTTGGCCTGAAACATGTCGTTGTCGGTGCCGATTTCTGCTTTGGCAAAGGGCGCGGGGGCAATGTGGAGATGCTCAAGGCATTTGGCGAGACATACGGGTTCGGCGTGACCATTGCCGAGTTGGTGACGCAGGACACAGCGCAGGTATCCTCGACCAATATCCGCACGGCGCTGTCCGAAGGCCGTCCCCGTGACGCCGCCGGAATGCTCAGCCATTGGCACCGCATCGAGGGCGAAGTGATCCAAGGCGACCAACGGGGCCGCGAACTGGGCTACCCCACTGCGAACATGTCGATTGACCGCCTGCATCCGCCAAAGTTTGGCGTCTACGCCGTGCTGGTGGACGTGCTGACAGGGCCGCACAAAGGAAACTATCACGGGGCCGCATCGATCGGGGTGCGCCCGATGTTCGGTGTAAACCGGCCCAATTGTGAAAGCTTCCTGTTCGACTTCAAAGGCGACCTCTATGGCGAGACGCTGTCGGTGGCCTTGGTCGAATACCTGCGCGGCGAAGAGAAGTTTGACAGCCTCGACTCGTTGATCACCCAAATGGATGCAGATTGCGACCGCGCGCGCGCCATTCTGGCCGCGCTATGAAAGACCCGATCGAGCGCGACGGGTTGCGCCACAAGTTCTGGGAAAAAGTCCCGTTGAAGAACATGGCCCCGAAGGAATGGGAGGCGCTGTGCGATGGGTGCGGGCGCTGCTGCCTGAACAAGCTTGAAGACGAAGACACGTTCGAGATTGCCTTCACCCGCGTCGCCTGCCGCCTGCTGGACGGCGACACCTGCCGCTGTGCGCAATATGACATCCGCAAACAATTCGTGCCCGACTGCGTGGTCCTGACTCCGAAGAATATCGACGAAATCGGCTACTGGATGCCTCCCACCTGCGCCTATCGGCTGCTCAACGAGGGCAAGGCATTGTACGACTGGCACCCGCTGATTTCGGGCACCGCCCAAACCGTCCATGATGCTGGTATTTCCGTGCAAGGCTGGACCGTGCCGGAATTCGAAGTGTCAGAGGACGAATGGGAAAACTACATAATCGAGGACCAATGACATGAACTTTGCCTCCGACAATGCAGGCCCGATGCACCCCAGCGTGCTGGACGCCATCGTGAAAGCCAACACCGGCTACGAGATGCCGTATGGCAACGACACAATCATGGCCCGCGTGCGCGACAATATCCGCGCCACATTCGAAGCGCCCGACGCCACCGTCTACCTCGTGGCCACAGGAACCGCTGCAAACGCGCTGGCCCTGGCCACCTACACCAACCCTTGGGACACGATCTTCGCCCACCGTGTGGCCCATGTCGAAGAGGACGAATGCGGCGCGCCGGAATTTTACGCAAATGGCGCGAAGCTGACTTTGGTAGAGGGCGCGGGGGCCAAGATGGACCCCGATGCGCTGCGCCAAGTGATTATCGGCACCGGCCAAAAAGATGTGCATAGCGTCCAGCGTGGCCCCGTGACCATCACCCAAGCCACCGAAGTTGGCACGCTCTACAGCTTGGAGGAAATCGCCAAGATCACCACCATCGCCAAAGAATACGGTCTCAAAACCCATCTTGACGGTGCGCGCTTTGCCAATGCCTGCGCAGCACTCGGCTGCACCGCCGCCGAGATGACATGGAGGGCGGGCATCGACATGGTGTCCTTCGGCGGCACCAAGAACGGCTGCGCAGGCGTCGAGGCTGTGATCTTCTTCGACCCCGAAAAGGCATGGGAATTCGAGTTGCGTCGCAAACGCGGCGCGCATCTGTTCTCCAAGCACCGCTATCTGTCGGCGCAGATGGAGGCCTATCTGAGCAACGACCTCTGGCTGGAACTTGGCGCAAAAGCCAACGCCAATTGCGCGCGGTTGGTTAAAGGGTTGGAAGCCATCAACGGGGCTGAAATCCCCGACGCGCCGGCTGCCAATATGGTCTTTGCTCTCCTGCCCCGCGCCGCACATCGCCGCGCAATCCAAGCTGGTGCGAAATACTACCTGTTCCCCGCTGACGCCCCGCTTGACGGCCCCGATGACGATCTGATCCGCTGCCGCTTCGTGTGCGACTGGTCGAAGCCCGACACAGAGATCGACCAGTTGCTCGCCCTGCTGCGCGGCTAGGTTGTAAGCGCCGTAATCTGCGCTGCCAGTTGCGGGCCATGGGTGACAGGGATCATGTGACCTGCATCCTCGAACACAACACTGGTGCAGTTTTCAATCTGCGCCTCCAGCCCTTGCACAATGCCCGGCATGACGGGTTCGGACTTTCCGCCGGAGACAATCAGAACCGGACAGGTCACATCCCGCAGCCGCGGCCAGATCCGTCCGGTATCCTCGATAAGGCTCGCCGCAGTGACACCGATAAGCGGCATCCGATCAGCAATCGCGGCGCGGGCGGGCGGCGGCATCATCGCCCAGCCGCCCTCAACACCCCAATCGTCAAGGAACAACTCTGCCGCGTGCAGCTGGTCCTTTTTTTCAATGGCCTGCATCACGGGGCCAGCGCGCTGAGCGTATTGGTCAAACAGAGCCGGATCCGCCTGCTTCGCCGCGTAGAAGAAGACAGGGTCCACAAGCGTCAGGCTGCGCATCAAGTCAGGCCGCTCCACAGCCAACCTTAACGCGACAGATGCGCCGAACGAGTGCCCCACCAGATGCAAAGGAGCGTCGCACAGGGACTGCGCCATCTCAAACGCCTGGCTTTGATAGTCCCCGCCATTCCACGCGACCGCACCACCATGCCCCGGCAGGTCCATTGTCCGGCACTTCAACTCAGGAAGATGCGCGGTCACCGACCGCCACACCCGCCCGTCGGCGAGCATGCCATGCAAAAACAGTGCGTCTGACACTTACAGCTTGCCCGACAGGTGCAGGTCCAGATCGTCGATCTTGTCTTGTCCCCAGAAGCGTTCATCCCCGTCGGTAATGTATGTCGGCGCGCCGAAGACGCCCGCCAACACGGCATCCTCCAGATTGCGGCCATATTGCTCCGCTCCGGCCAGCAAACCCTTGTCTGCCAGCGCAGGGTCGAAGCCAGATTTCTCCAGCACGTCGCGCACAACAGAATCCTCCGCGATGTCGCGATCCTCGGCCCAGCAGGCACGGGTGAACGCATGCACCAAAGCGCCGACATCACCGCCCGCAGCTTGAGCCGCAATAATCGCATAGGAGGACGGCGCAGGATTGACCGGCCAATATGCGGGTTTCAGATTGATTGGGAGTTCCAGCTTCTTGGCCGTGCGGCGCATTTCCTGAAGCCGCCATTCCTGGCGGTTGGGGTGACGCTGCGGGGGTGGCGTGCCGCCTGTGCGGGCAAACAGTGCCATGATGTCCAGCGGCTTGTAGGTGATCGTCGCGCCATGTTTCGCGACCACCTCCTCCAGACGCGTACCCGCCATGTAGGTGTAGGGAGACAGTGTCGCGAAATAATAGTCTATATGTGGCATATGGACGTCCTCTCGGGGTTAAACCTTTGCGCGAATCCTAGTCGGGTGTTACGGGGTGCGCAACGCGGTCCGGTTGGGGAACACAGGTCCGTGATAGCTGCCAAACGGGGACACTACATGCCAGTAAACACCGATCCTAAACTCATCGCGGGTAATTCGAACAAGCCGCTTGCCACATCCATTGCCAAGCGCATGTCGATGCATCGCGGTCAGGTCGTCAAACCTATTGATACAAGGGTCGAGCGGTTCAACGATGGCGAAATCTTCGTCGAGGTGTTCGAGAACGTCCGTGGCGAGGATATGTTTATCATCCAGTCCACCTCCAACCCGGCCAATGACAACCTGATGGAGCTGCTGATCATGACCGACGCGCTCCGTCGCTCTTCGGCGCAACGCATCACGGCCGTGATCCCCTATTTCGGCTATGCCCGTCAGGACCGCCGCACCAAGGCCCGCACCCCTATCTCCGCCAAACTCGTCGCCAACCTGATCGCCGAAGCCGGTGTGGAGCGGGTCTTGACCATGGACCTGCACGCCGCCCAAATCCAAGGCTTCTTCGATTTGCCGGTGGACAACCTCTACGCCTCCCCGATTTTCGCATTGGATATCCTGCACCACTTCAAGGACATGGACGACGTCATGGTCGTCTCACCTGATGTGGGCGGTGTGGCCCGCGCCCGAGAGCTGGCGCAACGCATCAAAGCCCCACTGTCGATCGTCGACAAGCGCCGCGAAAAGGCGGGCGAAATTGCAGAAATGACCGTCATCGGGAACGTCGAAGGCAAGCGCTGCATCATCGTCGATGACATCTGCGATACCGCTGGCACCTTGTGCAAGGCCGCCGAGGTCCTGATGGAGGCCGGTGCCACCGAGGTCCATAGCTACATCACCCATGGTGTCCTCTCCGGCCCCGCCGTCGAACGCATTACCAATTCGGTGATGAAAAGCCTGGTGATCACCGATAGCATCCAGCCCACCAAAGAGGTCAAAGCCTGCAAGAATATCCGCATCGTGCCAACGGCACCGATGTTTGCGCAAGCGATCCTGAACATCTCGGGCGGCATGTCCGTCTCGTCCCTGTTCGACAACGAAACGCTGGAGCCGATCTACGAAAGCCTTTATCCCAGCAGCTAACGCTGTCCCTATCATTGCTTCAAAAATACCTTGGGGGTTTGGGGGCAACGCCCCCATCAAAGCTTCAAGCGCCGAAGGCACAACTCGGGCAGCTTAGTACAGCTCCCAATCGTCCTCGTTGGGCAATGGCCCGACGACCATCCAGTTGGCGCGCACGCGCGCCACACGACTGTCACCCCATGTCCGGAACACCAGGTCAAATCCGGTCTCCGAGACGTTCTCTGCGGCGATATCCATCCGCTGGTTGGTCTTGGTATCGCTATCCCACATCGCAATCGACACCATCACATTGGGCACGGCCGCGTATCTTTCGGCAAATTCCACCTTAAACCGGTGCTCGCGAGGACCGGTTCCGGTCCACATCGGACCGTCATCGATGAAATCCGAAAACAAGACGCGGGAGCCTTGCGTGATTCCAACATTATTGCTGGTTAGTCGTTGCATAAATTACCCTTACGCGGTGGTGATACTCGTGAACTTCGGCGACACTATGGCAGTTCCCCTAATGTAAGCCCTGCCTATGGGTAACTTAAAAAAAAGCCCCGACCAAGCGGGGCTTTCTTTAAACGCGTTGCGCAATAGGCGCGTGACTACCGGAAACTAGCCCGAAATCTGGGTGCTTGCTGCAACCAGATCATCGGCATATTTCGCCGCCATATCCGTATTACTTGCATCACGCTGCAGGTTCGCCTCTTTGATGAGATCCTCCAACAGTTCAGGTGTGACATCCGCTTTGGCAAAAGCACGTTCCGCCAACACAGACGTGCCGGCAGCACCCACTTCGGCGAAACCGCCCGTCACCAGATACTCCTCGGTGCCGGACGCCGTCACAACCTTCAGCACGCCGGGGCGCAGGGTGGTGATCACCGGCGCGTGCAGCGCCATCGCGGTAAAGTCACCCTCGGCCCCGGGGATTTGCACCTCGGAGGCCTGCACGGAGGTCAGCCGCCGCTCGGGCGAGACCAGATCGAATTGCATCATCTCAGCCATGTGATGGCCTCCTTGAACTTAGGCTGCGTCAGCAGCCATTTTCTCGGCTTTGGCGATCACTTCGTCGATGCCGCCAACCATGTAGAAGGCACCTTCCGGAAGGTGATCGTATTCGCCAGCGACAACTGCCTTGAACGACGCGATCGTGTCTTCCAAAGGAACCTGCTTACCGTCGGACCCGGTGAACACTTTTGCCACGTCAAACGGTTGCGACAGGAAGCGCTCGATCTTACGGGCACGGGCCACAGCCAGTTTGTCGTCCTCTGACAATTCGTCCATGCCAAGGATGGCGATGATGTCTTGCAGGGACTTGTAGCGCTGCAGGATGCCTTGCACGCTACGAGCAACACCGTAGTGCTCCTCGCCAACAACGGCAGGGTCCATCAGGCGCGACGTGGAGTCGAGCGGGTCAACCGCAGGGTAGATGCCTTTTTCCGAGATCGCACGGTCAAGAACCGTTGTCGCGTCAAGGTGGGCAAAGGATGTTGCAGGTGCAGGGTCAGTAAGGTCATCCGCAGGAACATACACGGCTTGCACAGACGTAATGGAGCCCGCTTTCGTGGAGGCGATACGTTCCTGCATCGCGCCCATGTCGGTGGCCAGCGTTGGCTGGTAGCCCACAGCGGACGGGATACGACCCAGAAGCGCCGACACCTCGGAGCCCGCTTGTGTAAAGCGGAAGATGTTGTCCACGAAGAACAGAACGTCGGAGCCGGTGTCATCGCGGAACTGCTCTGCCAGGGACAGACCGGTCAAAGCGATCCGCATACGCGCACCTGGAGGCTCGTTCATCTGGCCGTAGACCAGCGCAATTTTCGACTCTTCGAGGTTGTCTGGAACGATAACGCCGGATTCGATCATCTCGTGGTAAAGGTCATTGCCTTCACGGGTCCGCTCGCCAACACCCGCGAACACGGACACACCGGAGTGCACCTTCGCGATGTTGTTGATCAGCTCCATGATCAGAACCGTTTTACCCACACCAGCACCGCCGAAGAGGCCAATTTTGCCGCCCTTCGTATAAGGGGCCAGCAGGTCGATAACCTTGATGCCTGTTACCAGAATTTCAGTCGCCGTGGACTGGTCTTCGAACGCAGGCGCGTCGCCATGGATCGGGCGGCGGTTGGTTGCTTTAACCGGGCCCTGCTCGTCCACCGGATCGCCGGTGACGTTCAGGATGCGACCCAGCGTACCCGGGCCCACCGGAACAGTGATCTGACCTTCGGTGTTGATCACTTCCTGACCGCGCACCAAACCTTCGGTGGCGTCCATAGCAATCGCACGAACGGTGTTTTCGCCAAGGTGCTGCGCAACTTCCAACACCAGCGTCTTGCCGTTGTTGTCTGTTGTCAGCGCGTTGAGGATCGCAGGCAGGTCATCGTCGAAATGGACGTCGACGACCGCGCCGATAACCTGTGTAATTTTGCCTTTAACATTGGCCATGTTGAGGTTCTCCGGGGTCTAGAGCGCTTCCGCGCCCGAAATGATTTCGATAAGCTCGTTGGTAATGACAGCCTGACGTGACCGGTTGTACTGGATGGTCAGTTTGTCGATCATATCGCCTGCGTTGCGGGTCGCGTTGTCCATTGCGGACATCCGTGCACCCTGCTCCGAGGCGCCATTTTCCAAAAGGGCCGAGAAGATTTGCGTGGCAACTGCGCGCGGCAGCAAGTCGGCCAATATGGCTTCCTCGCCGGGCTCGTAGTCATAGACCGTGCTTTGCTCGCCTACTTCAACGTGGCTGAAGTCGGCGGGAATGATCTGCTGCTCGGTCGGGGTCTGGCTGATGACGGACTGGAAGGTCGAGTAGAAGATCTTCGCCACGTCAAATTCGCCAGCATCAAAGCGTGTCAGCAAATCCTGAGCAATCGTCGCCGCGTTGTCATAGCCAAGCTTTTTAACTTCTGACAAGTCGACATGGCCAATGAAATGGGACCCAAGCTCGCGTTTCAGCGCCTCGCGACCTTTCTTGCCAACGGTGAGAATTTTCACAGTCTTGCCTTCAGCCAGCAGTTTGTTTGCAGCCACACGGGCCAGCTTGGCGATGTTGCCGTTAAAGCCACCGCACAAGCCGCGTTCTGCGGTCATGACAACCAACAGATGCGTTTGATTGGAGCCATTGCCGACCAGCAGCTTGGGGCCACTGTCGCCAGACACGCCACCGGCCAACTGCGCCATAACGGCGTTAAACCGTTCAGCGTAGGGGCGGCCAGCCTCCGCCGCTTCCTGCGCACGGCGCAGTTTCGCGGCGGCGACCATTTGCATCGCCTTCGTGATCTTGCGGGTCGATTTGACCGACGCGATCCGATTTTTTAGAACCTTGAGGTTTGGCATCTGCCTAAGCCCCCCTTATGCGAAGTCAGCTGCGAACGCGTCGATCTCGGCCTTAACGGCGGCCTCGGCATCACCCTTAATTTTCGGGTCATCCTTGGTGATCATGTCCAGAACCGCTTTGCCCTTGCCACGCAGGTGCGACAACAAACCAGCCTCGAAGCGACCAACGTCAGAGACGGCGATCTTGTCGAGGTAGCCTTTCGTGCCTGCATAGATCACGCAAACGATTTCAGCGTTGGTAAGCGGCGAGTACTGAGGCTGTTTCATCAGCTCGGTCAGGCGCGCACCACGGTTCAGCAACTGCTGGGTTGCGGCATCCAAGTCGGAGCCGAACTGAGCAAACGCTGCCATCTCGCGGTACTGAGCAAGCTCCAGCTTAACCGGACCAGCAACAGACTTCATCGAGTTTGTCTGGGCGGACGAGCCAACGCGAGACACCGAAAGACCAGTATTCACCGCAGGACGGATACCTTGGTAGAACAATTCGGTTTCGAGGAAGATCTGACCGTCGGTGATCGAAATCACGTTGGTCGGAATAAACGCGGACACGTCACCACCTTGGGTCTCAATGATCGGCAAAGCCGTCAGGGAGCCGGAACCATTGTCTTCGTTCAGCTTACAGGACCGCTCCAGCAGGCGGGAGTGAAGATAGAAAACGTCACCTGGATAAGCTTCACGTCCTGGTGGACGACGCAGCAGCAGCGACATCTGACGGTAAGACACGGCCTGTTTGGTCAAGTCATCATAGATGATCAGGGCGTGGCGGCCATTGTCGCGGAAGTGCTCGGCCATTGTCGTCGCGGCGTAGGGCGCCAAGAACTGCATAGGAGCAGGATCGGAAGCGGTCGCAGCAACAACGATCGAATATTCGATCGCGCCGGACTCTTCGAGCTTCTTAACCAGCTGCGCCACTGTGGAGCGCTTCTGACCGATAGCCACATAAACGCAATAGAGCTTCTTGCCCTCGTCGTCGCCTGCGGCGTCGTTGTAGGATTTCTGGTTCAGGATGGTATCCAGTGCGATGGCTGTTTTACCAATCTGACGGTCACCAATGATCAGCTCGCGCTGGCCACGGCCAACAGGGATCATCGCGTCCACAGACTTCAGGCCGGTGGCCATTGGCTCGTGAACCGATTTACGCGGGATGATGCCCGGAGCTTTTTGCTCGGCAACGGCGCGCTTTTTGGTTTTGATCGGACCCTTGCCGTCGATCGGGTTGCCCAGACCGTCAACAACGCGTCCCAGCAGCTCGTCACCAACCGGAACGTCCACGATGGAGTTCGTCCGTTTTACAACGTCGCCCTCTTTGATTTGGCTGTCGGACCCGAAGATAACAACACCGACGTTGTCGCTTTCGAGGTTCAAGGCCATGCCTTGAATGCCGCCGGGGAATTCGACCATTTCGCCAGCTTGGCAATTGTCGAGACCATAAACGCGGGCAATACCGTCACCGACGCTCAATACGCGACCGACTTCAGCAACTTCGATTTCTTTGCCGAAGTTCTTGATCTGGTCTTTCAGGATCGCAGAAATTTCTGCAGCTTGGATCGCCATTTTATCCGACCTCTTTCATGGAATTCTGGAGGGAAGCGAGTTTCGAGCGGATCGAGGTGTCGATCATCTTGGAACCCACTTTTACGACAAGACCGCCAATGAGACTTTCATCGACGGCCATATTGATTTTCACATCTTTGCCCACAGTCGCGGTCAGCGTCTTGGCAAGTTTGTCCTGTTGCGCCTTGGTCAGCGCCTTGGCGGCGGTGACATCAGCGGTAATTTCGCCCTTTTCGTCGGCGATCAGCCCGCGCAGCGCGGTGACCAACTGCGGCAGAACGAAGAGGCGGCGCTTGCCAGCCATCACGCTCAGCGTGTTGGCCATCGTTGGCGACAACTTCATTTTCTTGGCAATCGCCGCGACCGCATTCGCCTGCTGCTCTCGCGAGTAAAGCGGCGATGCGATCAAATCGCGGAAATCAGCACTTTCGGCCAATGCGGCATCCAGCGTGTCGACGTCGGTTTCCAACGCCTTCAGCTTCTTGCCTTCCTTGGCCAGTTCAAACACGGCGGTCGCATAGCGCCCGGCGATGCCTGTGGAGATCGAGACTGGTTCGGACACGTCCACCCTTCCGGTAACGGGGTCGGTGAACTTTAGCGAATGTCCAGACCGACCGTTGCAAGAAAGGCCGCGAACCTCGCAGCCTTCAAAATCAGTGGTGATCTAGCAAAGCGGGGTGCTTACCGCAACAGGGAAGGATAATATAATAGTGCATAAGTATGAGACCCGTTTCCCTTCTTTTATTGGGGTTCAACCAATTCCACCTCTGGGTGCGACCGATTGAAGCCGCAATAAGTGAGCACTTATGTCAAGTTTTTGGCTGATTCCGGCTTCGAGTCACCTTAACGCGCGTTCAGTTCGAACCGGCCAAATCGCGCCCCGCGACAGGATTCGCAGCGCCTTCTAATATTCGCAAAGGTGCCCTTACATCGACGGCCACCCCCCGCTTCTTCGGCGCATAAACTTGTTTGCTGGCTTCAACGATTAACACGCCACCGGCGTAATAGCTCGACATTTTACGCCCGTACCGCTCGAACGTGCTCGCCCATTTCAACCAGACCTTACGCTGGCTGGGAGGTGAAAACAGCGCCGCGCGATGGCTTTCAGGCGTGAAAGAATGGCGCTTCAGCTGCACTTCGAGTTGCGTCAGTGAATAGGGGCGCCCGAAGCCGAACGGCGTTGCATCCCGACTCGACCACAGTCCCGCACGGTTCGGCACCACAAAAACAGCCCGACCTCCGGGGCCAAGGACCCGGAAACACTCATCCAGCAAAGCGGTCGGATTCTCCGTGGTCTCCAGCCCGTGCAAAACCACCAGCTTATCGACCTGTCCGGTCTCCAGCGGCCAGAGCGCCTCTTCGCAGAGCACGGACATGTTATCCTGCCCCGCAGGCCAGTGCATAACCCCCTGAGGGCCGGGCATGAGGGCCACAACGCGGCGGGCTTCGCCAATGAACGGGCGCAGCAAAGGCACCGCGAAGCCGTAGCCCGCCACTGTTTGCCCCTTGGTATCGGGCCACAGCGCACACACCTGATCACGCACCGCGCGTTGCGCAACGCGGCCCAGCCCCGTGCGGTAGTAAAACTTCTTCAAATCCTGAACATCGAGATGCATAAACAGCCCCTAGCGCGTCTGAACCACTGTGCATTTCTTTTGAACACTTGCAAAGGTGCCAGCGCGTCTTACCTGAACTACAACAGCCGGAACGCGTATCCGGAGCAATCACCTCTTTCATTTCGGGCCGATCACGCTCATTGTGAAAAGAAAAGACTTGAAGATCGGCAATATAAACCGAACTGTAAGGTCTAAGAGGCAATGGTAGAGACCGGGTCCTCGGCCCGGAACCTGCCCTCGATAATAAAGGAGCATAGGGTGCCGTCATTCTCTGACACTCTCGAAAAGGCAATTCATTCCGCGCTGGCGCAAGCCAATTCGCATCGCCACGAGCTTGCCACGCTGGAACATTTGCTATTGGCCCTCATCGACGAGCCGGACGCCGCCAAGGTGATGATCGCTTGTGGGGTTGATCTGGATATCCTGCGGACAACCCTTGGTGAATTCATCGAGGACGAGCTGTCCACGCTGGTCACCGATGTTGAAGGGTCGGAAGCCGTGCCAACAGCCGCTTTCCAGCGCGTCATCCAACGCGCGGCCATTCATGTTCAATCCTCCGGTCGCACCGAAGTGACCGGTGCAAATGTGCTCGTCGCCATCTTTGCGGAACGCGAGAGCAACGCGGCCTTCTTCCTGCAAGAACAAGACATGACCCGTTATGATGCGGTGAATTTCATCGCGCATGGTGTCGCGAAAGACCCGACATTCGGCGAGGCCCGCCCGATTTCCGGCTCGTCCGACTTTGAAGACGACATTACGCCCGAAACCGCAGAGGTCGAAGGCGAAGGCAAGGAATCCGCGCTTTCCAAATATTGCGTGGATTTGAATGCCAAGGCTGTGAAAGGCGATGTCGACCCGCTGATCGGTCGATCCGAGGAAGTGGAGCGCTGCATCCAGGTGCTGTGCCGTCGCCGTAAGAACAACCCGCTTTTGGTGGGTGATCCGGGCGTTGGTAAAACCGCCATTGCCGAAGGCTTGGCCCATAAGATCGTGGCGGGTGAAACCCCGGACGTGCTAGCTGGCGCTACAATCTATTCGCTCGACATGGGCGCGTTGCTCGCAGGTACCCGCTACCGTGGTGACTTTGAAGAACGCCTGAAAGCCGTGATGACGGAGATGGAAGATCACCCCGACGCGGTGCTGTTCATCGACGAAATTCACACCGTTATCGGCGCGGGTGCGACCTCCGGCGGTGCTATGGATGCGTCTAACCTGCTGAAGCCCGCGCTTCAGGGTGGCAAGTTGCGGTGCATGGGTTCCACCACCTACAAAGAGTTCCGCCAGCACTTCGAGAAAGACCGTGCTTTGGCGCGTCGCTTCCAGAAGATCGACGTGAACGAGCCATCGGTGGATGACGCGATCAAAATCCTCAAAGGTTTGAAGCCTTATTTCGAGGAGCATCACGACATCAAATATACCACCGACGCGATCAAGTCGGCGGTGGAACTGTCTGCACGCTATATCCACGACCGCAAACTGCCGGACAAAGCCATCGACGTTATCGACGAGGCGGGTGCCGCGCAGCATCTGGTCGCTGAAAGCAAACGCCGCAAAACTATTGGGGCCAAGGAAATCGAGGCTGTCGTGGCCAAGATCGCCCGCATCCCACCGAAAAACGTGTCGAAAGACGACGCGGCAGTGCTGAAAGATCTGGAGAAAGCTCTGAAACGGGTGGTCTTCGGGCAGGATACGGCCATCGACGCGCTGTCCTCGGCAATCAAGCTGGCCCGTGCCGGCCTGCGCGAACCTGAAAAGCCCATCGGCAACTACCTGTTCGCAGGCCCGACCGGTGTAGGTAAAACCGAAGTCGCCAAACAATTGGCAAGCACTTTGGGTGTGGAACTTCTGCGTTTCGATATGTCGGAATACATGGAGAAGCACGCGGTATCGCGCCTGATCGGCGCCCCTCCAGGCTATGTGGGCTTTGACCAAGGCGGCATGCTGACCGACCAAGTGGACCAACATCCACATTGCGTGTTGCTTCTTGACGAGATGGAGAAGGCGCACCCCGACGTCTACAACATCCTGTTGCAGGTGATGGATAACGGCAAACTGACCGACCATAACGGCCGGACGGTGGATTTCCGCAATGTGATCCTCATCATGACGTCCAACGCAGGCGCTATGGAGATGTCCAAATCGGCCATCGGCTTTGGCCGTGACCGTCGCGAGGGCGAAGATACTGCCGCTGTTGAACGCACGTTCACGCCGGAATTCCGCAATCGCCTCGACGCCGTCATCAGCTTCGCGCCACTTGGCAAGAAGATCATCGCCCGCGTCGTCGAGAAGTTTGTGCTGCAACTCGAAGCGCAGCTGATGGACCGCAACGTGACCATCGAGCTGACCCCTGCTGCCGCAGAATGGCTTGGCGATAAAGGCTACGACGACAAGATGGGCGCACGTCCGCTGGGGCGCGTCATCCAAGAGCACATCAAGAAACCGCTGGCTGAAGAACTGCTGTTCGGCAAGCTGTTGAAAGGTGGTGTGGTCAAGGTCGGCGTCAAGAAAGGCGAGATCGACCTGACGATTCTGGAGCCGGAAGCCGCACGGATCACGTCCAAGAAAAAACCGCCGCTGCTCACTGCCGAGTAATGCGCGCCGCTTTTCTGGCCCTTACACTCACAGCTTTCGCGGCCCCCGTGGCCGCGAAAGACCCCCTCCTGTCGTTGCCCATTGATTGCGAACTGGGCAAAACCTGCTTCATCCAAAACTACGTCGATAGCGACCCGAGCCCTGCGGCCAGAGATCACACATGTGGCACGCTCACCTATGACGGGCATAAAGGCACGGATATCCGCGTCGCCACTCTGGCCGAAATGGAGGCGGGTATAACCGTCCTTGCAGCTGCCCCCGGCACAGTCCGTGCAATCCGTGACGGGATGCCGGACATCCCCTCCAACGCACCGGACGCCCCCGATCTTGATGGCAAGGATTGTGGCAACGGGCTGGTGATCAGCCACGGCGATGGCTGGGAAACGCAATACTGCCATATGCGCCGCGGATCAGTGACCGTCGAAAAAGGCCAACGTGTCGCGAAGGGCACCGCACTCGGGCTTGTTGGCCTCAGTGGAAGAACAGTGTTTCCACATATCCACCTGTCCCTGCGCCACAATGGCGAGGTGGTAGACCCCTTCGCCCCCGAAGCCAAAGGCACCTGCGGGCCGTCAGAGAACACACTTTGGCAAGATGGCATCGCCTACCAAGCCGGTGCGCTGCTCGATATCGGATTTTCCGAGGGCGTGCCGGACTTTGCCGATATCAAGGCGGGACTGCCCGACCCGGCAACGTTGAATGCGGATGCCGCTGGCCTTGTCCTTTGGGGCTACGCGTTTGGCACCCGCGAGGGTGACACGATGGAGTTCAACATCACAGGGCCAAACGGGTGGCGTCATGATCAAGTTGTGGAATTTACCAAATCCCAAGCACAAGTCTTCCGCGCGTCGGGGCGCAAACAGCCGCAAGGTGGCTGGCCCGCTGGCACATATGAAGGTGTGGTGACGTTCTCTCGTGCAGGCTCGCTGCTCAGCACGCAAAGCTTGTCTATTTCTCGGTAAGTTTCAGCTCGATCCGGCGGTTCTGCGCGCGCGCCTCAGGTGTGTCCGCCTCGTTTATCGGCTGGTATTCCCCGAAACCATTGGCCGCCAACCGCGCGGGTGGAATACCAAGATCGGCACTCATATAGCGCACCACCGAAAGCGCGCGGGCTTGGCTCAACTCCCAGTTATCCTTGAACTGCCCGAAGCCCGACAGCGGCACATTGTCGGTGTGCCCGTCGACGCGGATCACCCAGTCCAGCGTATCTGGAATGTCTCCGGCCACGCGCGACAGGATCGCCGCCACCTTGGCAACCTCGCCTTTGCCAGCCGGTGACAAGACTGCCTGCCCCGGCCGGAACAGCACTTCAGAGGAGAACACAAAGCGGTCGCCTTCGATGCGGATGCCGTCCTGATTGCCCAGCAGCGCCCGCAACTGGCCGAAAAATTCCGAGCGGTAATTTTTTAATTCTTTCGCCTCGGCCTCCAGACGCAACCGCTCCGCCTCCTCCAGTTTCGCACGTGCGCGCTGTTCAGACGCGACCAAGGCCAACGCGGAATTTAACTCCGACCCGAGATTTTGCACCTGAACATCCGCCGCTTCGCGCCGCGTGTCGGTTTCGTCCAAGATCGCCTGCAACGACCCCAGTTGGGAGCGCAGTGCGGCGACCTGTTGATTGAGGGCTTCGACCTTGCGCTGACTGTCCAGACTGATCGCCTTCTGGTCGGCCAGTTCATCGCGCGCTGCATCCAGCAACGCTGCGCGCTGCTCCGCCACGCTCAACGCTTCACCCGCGCCGGATTCCGCAGCGACCTTTGCGGCAAGCGCTGCCATCAACTGCTCGCGGAGGCTCTCTTGCGCCGTTTCCGCCGCTGCCAGATTGGCGCTGGTATCGGTCTTCGCCGCCAAGGCTGCGGCCAGCTTCTCTTCCAGCGTCAGCGCCGAAGTTCGACTGGACGACAACTCCTCTTGCAGCGCCTTCTCCGCCGCGCGTGCTGCGGCCAATAACGTCAGTGTGTCCTCGGCCTCCTTGCGTTGCGCTTCCAGCGCCAAGGTCATCGCGGTCAATTCGGCATCCGCATTTTTCAGACGGTCCCGCAACGCTTGTGCTGCGGCGGCATCCACAAGCTTCGCGGCTTCGGCTGCGTCCAGCGCGTCTGCCTGCTCGTTGGATTGCACCTCAAGATCGGCAACCAAGGCTTCCAGTGCTTCACGTCGTGCAGCCGCCAGTCGTGCAGCTTCTTCGCCTTCGCTGATCTCCTCGCGGGCTGCGGCCAAGGCAAGTTGCGCGGCCTCTTTCTCTGAAATTTCGCGCGCCAGTCCGGCTTCGATGTCCTCGATGCGCGCGCTCAATCCAGCGACCTGCGTTTGCGAGGCGTCCAGATCGCCGCTCAATGACGCGACTTGGTTTTGCAAACCCTCACGGTCTTTCAAAAGCCCCGCGACCTGTTCCTCGAAACTGGCGATGCGCCCTGCCTGCGTGTTATTTTGCGCCGACAGTGACGCAATTAACGCGGCTTGCTGTGCGGCCTGCGCATCCAGTTCGTCGATGTTTTGCTCAAGCCCGAAGCTGCGTTGCTGCTCCAGTCCGAGCGCTTCCGCCAGCGACGACACTTCACTGGTCAGCTGGTCGAGTTCGCTGTCTTGAGAGGTGATAGTTTCGCTGAGCATGAATTGCACGATCATGAAGATCGACAGCACGAACACCAAAACCAGCAAAAGTGCTGTCATGGCATCGACGAAGCCCGGCCAGATATTGGCCTCGAACCGTTTGCCGTTGCGTCGGGACAGCGCCATGCGGCTACTCCCCCTGCTCGCGGTCCGGTAGTCTGCGGGTGTTCGACGGTCGCCGCTCGCGGGTCAATGCGCGCACGGCCTGGGTGACTTGCGCCAAGTCGCCATGTAGCTGGGACATGCTTTCCTGCCGGCCCGACGACATCTCTTCGAGGATTTTCAGCAGCTGCACGTCAATCGACCGCAGGCGCATCCGGCTTTCAGGATCCACGCCGTCCTCGTTGGGTTCCGACAGTTTCGCCAGCAGACGCTCTTGCCCTTCGGCCACGCGGTTCAGCGCGTCCGTTGGATCAATGGTCAGGTCCAGACGTTCAGTCAGATGCCTGAGAGACGACGTTAGCCCGTCAAGCTTTTCAGCAGAGGCAGCGCGGCTCGCCTCTCCTTGCACGAACAATCCTTGTAGGCTGTCGATCTGCTCGACCATGTGGTCCAGAACCGTTGCCACGACACCTTGATCAAACCCGCCGCTGCCTTCGTTCTCACCAGCGGAAAATCCGACGCGGGTGATCGTCGACAACCATTCTTCCATTTCACGGTAAAAGCGGTTCTGCCCATGGCCCGCGAACAGTTCCAACAACCCGACGACCAATGACCCTGCAAGGCCCAGCAACGAAGACGCAAACGCTGTGCCCATGCCCGCGAGCTGGCCTTCCAGACCGGTCATTAACTGGCGAAACACCTTCGCGCCGCTTTCGCCCTCTGCGACGTTGAGCGAGCGAATGGTATCGACCACGCCGGGAATGGTCGTGGCAAGGCCGTAGAAAGTGCCGAGAAGACCAAGAAATATGAGAAGATTAACAATGTAGCGCGTAATGTCGCGCGCCTCGTCCATGCGTGACGCGACCGAATCCAGAATGGTGCGCGACGAGCCGGAGCTGATCTGCATCCGCGCCCCGCGAGACCGCAACAACCCTGCCAACCCTGCCAGCAAGCGCGGCGCGCGAAATTCATCGTGATCCGCGCGGTTTTGCGCGAAGCTGACAATCCATGACACCGAGGAGGTCAGTTGCAGCACCTGCCAAAAGCACGCCAGAACGCCGACCACAAACACCGTGAAGATCACGCCGTTCAGATACGGGTTGGATGCAAACACCTGCGATACCGCCGGATAGATCAAATACCCGCCAGCCACCACTAGGCCAAGAATGATCAACATGACGATAATCTGCCGCACGGGCTGGGTGAAATGCGGCGTGCGTTCCCGCTCGGCTGGGGTGTCCATCAGATTGGGGCCTCTATCATGCTCGGTCTTCTTTTTATATCGCGCATGATACGGGCGGAAGGGCGCATTTCAAAGGGGAAACTAGCCCGCCAGCTGCCGCACCCGCGCCACCAGCCATTCCATATCGACGTCATCAATTCCGAAGGCATCCAGCTGCTGCGCCGTATTGTAGAGGTATTCCGTATTCGGCCCGCGCCCACCGACCGCCTTGGCGATCACTTGCGCCTGACGCTCCAACTCCAGCCCGCCACAATACTGGATGTGGTCGCGCTCGATCACATAGCATAGGCCCGGAACCTTGCGCCCGTCGCGTAACTCTAGGTCATGCACCTGCTCGACATAGGCCGCGGAAATCAGTTCCCGCTCGCGCAGATAGTCCAGCACGCGGTCGCGCTCCGCATCGGCCACGCGCATCGCCACGCCTTCGCAAGCCGCATCCGCTTCGTCCAACGCCAGTACAAGCCCGGGTTCCTCCTCCGAGCCGCGGTGATGAATGGACCACATACAAAACGACCGATGGAATCCATTGAGCCGCGCCAGCACCTGCTCGGCAGGCTCGAAGCCCGGGTTCCACATCAGCGAGCCGTAGCCAAAGACCCATAGGGGTGTGTTAGTCATCATCTGGTCCTTCCATCTTCCGCCCTGTAAACAGCATCACGGGTTTCGGGAAAAGGACATTCCACATGCGCAAGCTTTTGATCATTGTACTGGTGGCCGCGACCGCATGGGGTGCCTATTGGGTGGTCGGTGCCACAACATCGCAAAAGGCGACCGAGGGTTGGCTGGACGCGCGCCGCGCGGAGGGCTGGCAGGTGGAGTATTCCGACCTGAAAGTACGCGGCTTCCCCAACCGCTTCGACACGACGATCACCGACATTCAGCTTACGGACCCCGAGACCGGCCTCAGCTGGTCCGCGCCGTTCTTTCAGCTTTTTTCACTTAGCTACCAACCTAACCATTTGATCGCAGCATGGCCCAACACACAAGTTTTTGCCACGCCATTTCAGAAAATTGACATTAAAACCAGCAAGATGACTGCATCCCTTAAAGTTCTGCCCACCAGCACGCTGGAACTCGACACCGCGACGGTCGTGATAGAAGGCGCCGCGCTTACGTCCTCGGCGGGCTGGAATTCCGGGGCCGACAAGGTCAATGCCGCGATCCGTCGGACCACCGGCAAAGAGATGACCTATGATGTTGCTGCCCAAGCTGACACCGTGATCCCCGGCGACGCCTTGCGCGACCTGCTGGATGCGGGTGGCACCTTGCCCGACGTGATCGAGGGCTTGACCTTCGATACCGAAATTGGCTTTGCCCGCCCGCTCGACATTCGGGTGATTGAAGACAACCGGCCAGACATCACCACGCTCAACATCAAAGACGCGCGCGGCACATGGGGCGAGCTACAACTGCGCGCCAAAGGCGATTTGGACGTCGATGCCGAGGGCTACGCGAACGGGGAGCTGGCGCTGAACGCCCGCAACTGGCGTGAAATGCTGGCATTGGCCGTCCGTGCAGGGGCTGTCCCTGCCGAGGCTGCATCGGCGGCAGAATTGGGTTTGGGGTTTCTGGCACGGCTTTCCGGCTCCGAAACCTCGCTCGACGCGCCGCTTACATTCGCGGGTAGTCGCGTCTTCCTCGGGCCGATTCCCATTGGCACGGCCCCAACGCTAAACCTGCGTTAACGGCAATAGGTGCCGGAGCGATACCGCGCGGTGTCAAAGTGGAAGTGATCTTGATGAAAGCGGTTCGCGTTCGGGCCAAGCACCGTACCAAACGGCCCGCAGGCCGCTTTGTGCATTTTCTTGAGCGCAGGCCCGTTCTTCGCGCTACGCCAGCCTTTTAGCACCGTCATCGACGAGCCGTCTTTCAAATTGATCGCGGCAATGTCCACTGCACGTCCGCGTCCGTGCTCCGAGACCTTCGCGCCCTTCTGGTTGTTGCGGGTCCGGCAGGCGTAATGCGCGACGACCTTCAAGGACTTAACTCCGCCACCACGGCGACCAACTGCGGGTTTAACGCCCCTTTCGACCCAAGTGTTCAATGCCTTGGCCGTATTACAATCGATCTTTGCGTGCTGCGTCAGCGCAACGCCGGACACTTCGGTAACCTTCACCCCATTATCCAGCCCGCATCCACGCAGCTTTGCGGGAATACGGCTGATCTTTTCGCCCCGAATATTCGGGTTACCGCAGACCGAGCCTTGCAGACCTTTCGCCACGCGCTTGGAGGTCTTTGCGTTCATGTTTGATTTGCTAGCTTTGGGCTTCTTCTTGAACGCCTGCTTCAACTGCTGGCCAAAAGTGTTCGCCCTTGCTTTGCCGCTTGATCCTTTCGTGATCACTCTGCCCCGCATTTCAGGCCGCAGCGATCGTCTTGGGGCAAGTTGCGATCGGGAGACCTCCACAATGACCGCACGGCTGGGTGCAGTAACCAACGGCTCTCGCGGAAGGGGGCGCAGAGAGCTTCCGGTATTTGCCTGCGCAGCGCCCGCGAGCAAAAGGAATGCAACCGCCAGCCGCATCATTTGGCGTTCCGCCCGAAGTTCGGCACGTCGGTATCCTGCCCCGCTTCGATAATGCCCCGCCGGATGGCGCGGGTGCGCGTAAAGTAGTCGTGCAAATGCTCCCCGTCGCCGGTGCGAATGGCGCGTTGCAACGCGAACAACTCCTCTGTGAAGCGGCCTAGAATTTCCAGCGTCGCGTCCTTGTTTGCCAGAAATACGTCCCGCCACATGGTCGGGTCTGACGCCGCGATCCGCGTGAAGTCGCGGAAACCGGCGGCGGAGTATTGGACCACCTCGCTGTCGGTGACACGGCCCAAATCATCCGCCACGCCGACCATCGTGTAAGCGATCAAGTGCGGCGTGTGCGAAGTCACGGCCAGCACCAGATCATGGTGCGGCGCGTCCATCTCGTCCACGTTCGAGCCCATCTGCCGCCACAACTCCTTGTAGCGTTCCAGCACCTCCGGATCTGTACCGTCCAACGGGGTCAGCAGGCACCAGCGGTTGTCGAACAGTTCCGCAAAGCCGGAGCGTGGGCCCGACTGCTCTGTCCCTGCCAACGGGTGCGCGGGGATGAAATGCACGCCGTCGGGCAGATGCGGGGCAACCGCCTCGATCACTGCGCCCTTGGTGGAGCCGACATCCGACACCAACGCGCCCTGTTTTAGATGCGGGGCAATCTCGGCGGCAACAGCTCCCATGGCACCAACCGGCACGCACAGGATCACCAAATCGGCCCCGTCGACGGCCTCGGCCACGCTGTCCACAACGCGGTCGCACAACCCGATTTCACGCGCCACATCGCGGGTCTGGGCAGAGCGTGCGTAGCCCACCACCTCCCCGGCCAAACCGGCGCGTTTCATAGCGTGAAACAGCGACCCCGCAATCAACCCCAACCCGATCAGGGCCACACGGTCATAGAGTTGTGCCATTCAGAGCACCTCCTTGATGGCCGCGACAACCCGCTTGCACGCGGCTTCCGTCCCGACGGTAATGCGCAGGCAATTCGGCAAGCCGTAGCCCGCCACCAATCGCACGATCAGCCCTTTGGTTTTCAAGTGGGCGTCCACGGCCTCGGCCTTCGCTTGATCCTCGAACCGCGCCAGCACAAAATTTGCCTCCGACAGGTCCACGGCAATGCCCATCGCGTCCAGCTGTGCCGTCATCCAGTCGCGCATCCGCGCGTTCTCGGTGCGGCACCAATCAGTGTATCCCACGTCGCGCATCGCCATCTCCGCGGCTTTCAACGCAGGCACGCTCAGGTTGAACGGCCCGCGCACGCGGTTCAGCGTGTCGATGATCTCTTGCGGGCCATAGCCATAGCCGATGCGCAACCCGCCCAACCCGTAAATTTTCGAGAATGTCCGCGTCATGAACACGTTGTCCCGCGCGTCGATCACCGCCTTGCCTGCGTCAAAGCCATCCACGAATTCCGCGTAAGCTCCGTCCAGCACCAGCAGGCAGCCCTTCGGCAGACCGTCCGCCAATCGCGCGACCTCAGCCTCGTCGATCATCGTGCCGGTCGGGTTGTTCGGGTTTGCAATGAAAACCAGCTTTGTATTCTCGGTTACAGCCGCCAGCAATTTATCAACATCCGTGCGCCGCTCGGTTTCCGGCGCGACCACGGGCGTGGCCCCCGCCGCCAGTGCGGAAATACGGTACATGGAGAAACCGTGTTCGGTATAGAGGACTTCATCTCCCGGCCCTGCATAGGCGTAGCACAGGAACGAGATGATCTCGTCCGAGCCCACGCCGCAGGTGATCCGCGCAGGGTCCATTCCCTGCACCTCGCCGATCGCTTCGCGCAGTTCAGCGTGGTCGGTGGACGGGTACAAATGCAGCTCGCCCGCCGCTTGCCGGAACGCATCCAAAGCGCGCTTCGAAGGCCCGTGGGGATTCTCGTTCGATGACAGCTTCACAACCTCAGTGACGCCCTCGATTTTCGAGGCCCCCGACTGGTAAAGCTTGATATCCATGATCCCCGGCTGCGGCGTGATCGTCATGTCGGTTGTCCCCAAAGTTCCGCCCGTTTTAACCAGCCCGAACGGGCTTGGAAAGGACCGCTTTAAAAGAAGCTTTGGGGGTCGATATCAATCTGTAATCGCAGGTCACCTTTTAGCCGCACAGGCCGGATCCATTCCGACAATGCGCCTTGCAAGGCCACACCCTTGGGCGCCTTCACCAGTAACCGCACGCGGTGCCGTCCGCGTATTCGCGCGATGGGGGCAGGTGCAGGGCCGTAGACTTGCGCACCGACGCGCTTCAACGCCCCGTCATTGCGCGCCAGCGCGTTACCCAAATCGAACACCGGCCCGACTTCCGGCCCTGACAGGATCACCCCCGCCATGCGACCGTAAGGCGGCATCCCCGCCTGTTCCCGCTCCGCCGCTTCGGCGCGCCAGAACGCTTCTTCGTCGCCGATCAGGATCGAGGTGATCACCGGATGCTCTGGCTGAAAGGTTTGCAGCAACGCGACTCCGCGCTTTTCCGCACGTCCGGCCCGCCCTGCCACTTGGCGCATCAACTGGAACGTCTTTTCCGCGGCCCGCAGGTCGGAGCCTTGCAGACCAAGATCGGCGTCAATGACGCCCACCAGCGTCAGATGCGGGAAGTTGTGCCCCTTGGCCACAAGTTGCGTGCCGATAATGATATCCGCACCACCTTCGGCAATATCCTCGATATGCGCTTTCAATTCGCGCGATGTGCCATAAAGATCCGACGACAGCACCACCACACGCGCCTCAGGAAACAGCTCGGCCAACTCCTCGCCCATCCGCTCCACGCCGGGGCCGATGGGGGCTAACCGGTCCTCCGCCTCGCAGGACGGACAAGCGGTCGGCATCGGCTTCGTCTCGCCGCATTGATGGCACATCAGGCGCTTCAAGAACCGGTGCTCCACCATCCGTGCGTCGCAATGTTCACACACGATCTGATGCCCGCACGCCCGACACAACGTCATCGGCGCGTAGCCGCGGCGGTTCAGGAACACCAGCGACTGCTCGCCCAACTCGATCCGCTTGGCGATCTCGCGCTGCAAGGTCGGCGACACCCAGCGCGATCCGGGCAGGTCTTCGCGCCGCATGTCGATCGCGCGCATTTCCGGCAGGACGGCATCGCCGAAGCGCGACGTCAGCTCGACCCGCGCATATTTGCCAGCCTCCGCGTTGGCCCATGTTTCCAGCGACGGGGTGGCCGAGGCCAGCACCACCTGCGCCCCGCACAAGGACGCCCGCAAAACCGTCATGTCACGGGCGTTATACAACACGCCGTCCTCTTGCTTGTAGGAGCTGTCATGCTCCTCATCCACGACGATCAACCCAAGGTCGCGATAGGGCAAAAACAGCGCGGAGCGCGCGCCCACGATCAATTCTGCCCCACCATCCGCGACCATGCGCCAGACGCGGCGGCGTTCTGTCATCGTCACGCCAGAATGCCATTCGGCAGGGCGTGCGCCGAAGCGTTCTTCCACGCGGGTCAGGAATTCCGAGGTCAGCGCAATCTCTGGCAGAAGTACCAAGGCCTGCCGCCCGCGGCGCAAGCAGGCTGCGACGGCTTCAAGATACACTTCCGTTTTACCCGACCCCGTCACGCCTTTAAGCAGTGTGGTCGAATACCCCTCCCGATCAAGTGCCGCTACCGCAGCCGCCTGATCTTCGGTCAATTCCTTGCTGGGGCGCGACGGGTCAAGCTTCATGAAGGGTAAATCGCGCGGGCTGTCTTCCTCGCGCACTGCGCCTTGCGCCGCCAATCCCTTGACAACAGACGTCCCGACGCCCGCCTGCTCGGCCAGCTCTTTCAACGTGAAGGACAGCCCGCCAAACTCTTCCAGCACAGCCAGCACTTTCTCGCGGGCGGGGGTCATGCGGTCGACCTTGCCTGAGCCCATGCGAAACACTTTGCGCATCGCGGGCGGGTCACCCAATCCCGGCGAGCGTGTCGCCAGCCGGACCATCGCATGCAACGGCGTCAGCGTGTACGCCCCCGCGCGGGTCAGAAATTCCTTCATCTCGTCGCGCATGGGCGGCACATCCAGCACCCGAATGACCGAGCGGACCTTTGCGTAGTCGAAATCCCCCTTGCCCGACCCCCAAACGACACCAAGCACTTTGCGCGGGCCAAGCGGCACTTCGACGAACGCGCCCAGGTGGCAGCCGCCTTCGGGCGCTTTGTAATCAAGCATGCGGTCCAGAGGCTGGGTGGTCACGACCCCCACCAAATCGCCTTCATGGAAAAACCCGCTCACGACTGCCCTTTCACCGTTTGCCCTCACCTACAGAACTGAGGTAAAGCCACACTTAACCAGAGCAACCGCCCACTGAAAGGTATTCCCATGAAATTCTTCGTAGACACCGCCGAAATCGACGACATCAAAGAACTGAATGCCTTGGGCATCGTGGACGGGGTCACCACCAACCCGTCGCTGATCGCGAAATCCGGTCGTGACATTCTGGAAGTCACCAAAGAAATCTGCTCGATTGTTGATGGTCCCGTTTCCGCAGAGGTGGTTGCGCTGAACGCTGACGATATGATCGCCGAGGGCCGCAAGCTGGCAAAAATCGCGGACAATATCGCCGTGAAAGTGCCGCTGACATGGGACGGGCTGAAAGCCTGTAACGTACTGACAAACGAGGGCCACATGGTCAACGTCACGCTCTGCTTCTCGGCCAACCAAGCCCTGCTGGCCGCAAAAGTCGGCGCGACCTTCATCTCGCCCTTCATCGGTCGCCTTGATGACCTGAACCTCGACGGCATGGAGCTGATCGCGGACATCCGCAACATCTACGACAATTACGGCTTCGAGACGCAGATCCTTGCCGCCTCCATTCGCTCCGCCAACCACATGTCCGATTGTGCAGCCGTTGGCGCGGACGTGGCGACTGCGCCTCCCGGCGTGATCAAGAAAATGGCAGACCATGTACTGACCGACAAAGGCTTGGACGCGTTCATGAAGGACGTGGCCAAGGCGAACATCAAAATCGTCTAAACGCCACCGAAATCCTATGTTAGAAGGCCGTGTGTTCACCCCGAACACGCGGCCTTTCCTTTAGGAGTATTTATGAGCGGACTACTTGCACTACTCGACGACGTTGCTGGCATCGCCAAAGTCGCGGCGGCCTCGGTTGACGATGTCATGGGGCAAGCCGCCAAAGCGGGGGCCAAAGCTGCCGGTGCGTTGATCGACGATGCGGCGGTGACGCCCAAGTATCTGCACGGGTTCGAGGCGTCGCGCGAACTTCCTCTCGTCTGGCGTATCGCCAAAGGGTCGCTCAAGAACAAGCTACTTTATCTGCTGCCTATCGGATTGTTGCTATCGAACTTTGCCCCGTGGTCGATCACGCCGCTGCTTATGCTTGGCGGTGGGTATTTGTGTTTCGAGGGGGCCGAGAAGATCGCTCACCTGTTCACCCATGACGATCACCACGCGGACCAGCCGGAAGACCTGCCAGAAGACCCTGCCCATCTTGAGGAAGAAAAAGCCGCCGGCGCGATCAAGACCGACTTCATCCTATCGGCTGAAATCATGACCATCGCGCTGGCAGAAATCCCGCCAAGCTCGCTGGCGATGGAGGCCGCAACCCTGTTTGCCGTCGCTGTCGGCATTACTGCGTTGGTCTACGGGTCCGTGGGGTTGATCGTTAAGGCCGACGATATCGGCCTGACCATGGCGGAGCGCGGACGCCTCTCGGCAACCCGCTCTCTGGGGCGCGGCATCGTAAAGGCTATGCCGGGCTTCCTGCAAATGCTGCTTGTCGTGGGCACCGCCGCGATGCTGTGGGTCGGCGGCTCTATCGTAATCCACGGCTTGGACAGCCTCGGGTTTAGTTGGCCCGAGCATATAATCCACGACATTTCCTACGCCGCGGCCGATGCTGTTGGTGCCGCCAAAGGTGCGGTGCAATGGATCACCAAGGCCACCATGGATGGCGTCTTCGGCCTTGCACTTGGTTTGGTCCTGATCCCCATCGCAACCAAAATTCTGATCCCGACTTGGGGGGCCATACGCGGGAAATAACCGTTAGGTGCTTTGCCGCTGGACCATGCCTGCGCCCTGCCCTAGCGTCGCCCGAATGAAGCTCTCTCCCACGACCCTCGGCCCGCTGTTTGCCGCCATAGCTGTGACGCTGTTCTCGTTGAACGACGTCACTATGAAGTTCCTGTCGGGCGGCTATGCGCTGCATCAGATCGTGCTGATCCGCTCGATCGTCGGCATGGCTGTGGTGATGCTGTTCATGGTGCCGTTTCAAGGTGGGTTTGCAGCGATCAAAACACACCGCATCGGGGCGCAGATGGCGCGTGCGGGCATGGTGTTCTTCGCTAACATGACCTTTTTTCTGGGCCTCGCCGCACTGCCACTGGCCGATGCCGTGGCGCTGTTCTTCGTGTCGCCCTTCGTCATCACCATATTTTCAGTGCTGTTTCTGGGCGAAACCGTCGGCGCACGCAGATGGGGCGCGGTTGCCGTGGGACTGATCGGCGTCCTCATCATCCTGCGCCCCGGCACGTCAGCCTTCCAGCCCGCGTCGTTGCTGCCCATCGCAGCCGCGTTTGGCTATGGTGGTCTGCACATCATGACCCGCTATTTGCGCAACACCGAGACCACCGTATCAATGGTGTTCTACATCCAGTTGATGTTCATCCTAGCAACCTGCGCCTTGGGTCTGCTCATGGGGGACGGCAAGTTTGCCACGACGGACAACGCCTCGCTGGAATTCCTGTTCCGCCCATGGGTCTGGCCCGAGCCGAGCGACCTGCCCTATATCCTGGTCCTGGGCCTGTTCGCGTCGGTCGGTGGCTACTTCATTTCGCTGGCCTACCGCATGGGAGAAGCGGCCTTGGTCGCACCGTTTGAATATCTGGCGCTTCCTCTTTCGATCATTCTCGGGATGTTGTTCTTTGATGAATGGCCCGACGCGGTCGCTTGGGCAGGTATCGCGCTCATTTTGGCGTCCGGCCTGTATACTGTCTGGCGGGAGCATCAACTGGCCAAGCGGCAAACCCCAAAACGTCAGGGCTAGCATTCTTCAAGGTGCTTCCCATTTGCGACACCTTCCCGCTCGCGCAATCTGAGCGTGGAAAAAGCCTATTCCATGGGCTATAGTCCCACAAAACAAGGCCCTAACCAAAGGCAACGAGCATGATTGAGCAGGCCGAAGTGCTGGACGCGCTGCGCAACAAAATCCTGACTGATCCGGAAGTTATTCTGGAAGATCAAGACCTTATGCGGGCCTTGATCGACGCGAACGAACGCTCACTTGGCGGGAACATCGTAGACCTTCGCGGAATCGCGATGGAGCGTTTGGAGAGCCGTCTTGACCGGCTTGAAGACACGCACCGCTCGGTAATTGCCGCAGCCTACGAAAATCTGGCCGGCACCAACCTCATTCACGGGGCTATACTGAAGGTGTTGGAGCCGACGGATTTCCCTGCTTTCCTGACAAGCCTGTCCAGTGACCTGCTTGAATCGCTGCGGGTGTCACGCCTGCGCCTGATCCTTGAATCCAAAGAACATGATAGCCCGTCCATCGGTTTCGAGGATGTATTGTCCATCGTGGAACCCGGCGTGGTCGACCACTACATCACCGCAGGCCGGGACATTCCCGTTCGCCCTGTGAGCTTGCGTCAGGTCTCGCCCGCGTCCGAGGACGTGTATGGCGACAACGCCGCCTACATCAAATCCGAAGCCCTGCTGCGCCTCGATCTGGGCGAAGGCCGCCTGCCGGGCTTGCTGGTCATGGGGTCCGAAGATCCGCACCAGTTCCGGCCCAATCAAGGCACTGACCTGCTGACCTTCTTCGGGTCCGCCTTCGAGCGGGCAATCAAGCGCTGGCTGGCATAATGCTGATCTCACCCGCCTGCCGCGACGCGCTGGAGGGGTGGCTCATTCATCGCAAATCGCTTGATGGCGTGGCCGCAAACACCATCGAGGCCTATCGCGGCGACGTGTTGGGGTTTCTCAACTTCATCACTGCGCATTTTGGCGACAGCACCGGATTGAAACCGCTGCAACGCGTCAAACCCACCGACATGCGCGCGTGGATGGCGCATGAGCGTAAGCGCGGCGTTGCGGCAAGGTCTTTGGCACGCGAACTGTCCTCCGTCAAAAGTTTCTACCGCTGGTTGGCGGAACGCGAAGGGTTCGAGCCCACCGCCGTCCTCGCGACACGGTCTCCGAAGTTCCAAAAGAAGCTACCGCGCCCGCTGGCCGTAGATGCGGCCCGCGCGATGATCGACACCGTCGAGATACAGGCCAGCAAGGACTGGATCGCGACCCGGGACGCCGCTGTGCTGACATTGCTTTACGGCTGCGGATTGCGGATTTCCGAAGCCCTTGGCCTGACCTTCGCGGATGCGCCGCTGCCGGAAGTTCTGCGCATTGTCGGTAAGGGCGGCAAGGAAAGGATTGTTCCCGTCATTGCCCCCGCCCGCGTCGCGGTGGACCGCTACCTTCAGGCGCAACCCCACCCGATGCAGCCCGGTGATCCGCTGTTTCGCGGTGCGCGCGGCGGGGCGCTAAGCCCGCGCCTGATCGCGAAGGCGATGGAGAGCGCACGGATGCAACTGGGCCTTCCCGCGACTGCCACGCCACATGCGATGCGCCATTCCTTCGCGACCCACTTGCTGGAGGCGGGCGGCGACCTGCGCGCCATTCAAGAACTGCTTGGCCACGCATCGCTTTCCACAACCCAAGCCTATACCGCCGTCGATACGGCACGGCTGATGGAAGTCTATGACAACGCCCATCCGAAAGGGTTGAAGCACGGGTAAACCCTTCAAAGCTTCACGCCTTTGTGTCTGATCGTTTGGAAACTTGTATTGGCAGAACCGGCCCAACCCTGCGACAAACTGTCCAAGTTTTGAATTTTGGGAGACACAAACACATGACCATCCGCACCTTCGTCGCCGCCGCGACTACGGCAACCGCCTTACTGGCCACAGCAGCAAGCGCCGCTGATTGCGCTGTCGACGTCGAAGACCCGTTCGACCTTGAAGCCGCCCAAATCAATGAAATCTACGACTGCCTGAAAGACGCAATGGCCGAAGGCTACGCCAAGGAAGGCGACGAGGTCGCATCGAGTTTCCGGTCCTGGACCGTCACCTCTACCCGTCCCGCCGTCGCCGGCGCGCATGGCAACCGGCTGCTACAAACATTCGCCAATGACATCGCAGCCGAGCAATATCTGAAATTCGCCGAAGAGGGTGTGAAAATGCCCGTAGGCTCTGTGCTGGCAAAAGAGTCGATCACCATATCTAAAAAGAAAAAGCAGGCCCGCGTTGGCCCGCTCTTCATCATGACCAAGATGGAGGACGGGGCGATCCCTGAAACCGCGGATTGGCTTTATGCGGGCATCCAGCCCAATGGCAAAGTCATGAAGATCAAGCAGAGCTTCTGCCATGATTGCCACGCAAGCTACGCTGATCAGGATATGCTCGCCTACCCCCTCGAAGAGGTGCGGGTCGGCAACTAGGCACGAATAAACGAACTTCTGGAAAGGCGCGGTCGAATGGCTGCGCCTTTTCTTATGTAATTTGACGGGTCGTTAGACTTTACAATTTACGTCACTTTGGGCCATGAGGGGCAATGACACCTCAGATCAAAGCCCTCTCCGTCCATTTTCTGACTGCCACCGGAGCCGTTTTCGCCATGTTGGCGATGCTCGCAGCCGTAGAGGAAGAATGGGCACTGATGTTCGTCTGGCTGGTAGTCGCCTTTGGCGTAGACGGCATCGACGGGCCTATGGCGCGCAAATATAACGTCAAACTATTCGCCCCGCAGTTCGACGGCGTGCTGCTTGATCTGATCATCGACTACCTCACCTACGTGTTCATCCCTGCGTTCGCGTTGTTCCAGTCAGGCATGTTCGAGGGTTGGACGGGTTGGTTTGTCATCATCGTGATCACCTTCGCGTCCGCATTGTATTTCGCCGATACGCGCATGAAAACTAAGGACAATTCATTCTCCGGTTTTCCCGGATGCTGGAACATGGTCGCCCTTGTAGTATTCGCCTTACAGCCAAACTTCTGGATCATTCTGGTGCTGGTCACAGTGCTGGCCATTTCCATGTTCGTACCGTTCAAATTCGTCCACCCCGTCCGAACTGAGCGTTGGCGCAGCATCACTCTGCCAATGGCACTGGCGTGGACGTTCTTCGCAGGCTGGGCCGCTTGGGTGGATTTCGACCCGCAAAGCTGGGCGCATTGGGGGCTGATCGTAACGTCGATCTATCTGCTGTTTGCAGGCGTTGCCCAGCAAGTGTTGTTTGGCAAAGACGGCTAGATCAGCAGCGACGCCGCGCCTTCAAGCTTCAACAACTCGATCTTCGCCTCGACCCCGCCCGCACCTGAAAAGCCACCCAAACCCGTGGCCCCCAAGACGCGGTGACAGGGGATCAAGATGGCAATCGGGTTCGCGCCGCAGGCCTGCCCGATCGCCTGAGCCGACACGCCCAACTCCGCAGCCAAATCGCCATAGGTGCGCGTTTCGCCATAGGGGATTGCACCAAGGGCCGCGTAAAACTTCTGTTGGAATTCGGACCCGCGCGGCTTTAGTGGCAGATCAAACTGCTGCCTACTTCCGGCGAAGTATTCTTGCAGTTGGGCGACCGCGTCTCCCAGCACACCTGTTTGCACTATGTCTCCGGAACTATCCCACTCCAGCTCCACAATCGCACCGTCCCGCTCAATTAGAGTGATCGGTCCGACGGGGCTCTCAAGCCGTGCTCGCGCCCCGTCGCTCATTGCTTACTCCAACGCCCTGTCGCAGCGCTGGCACACACCTTCATGAGTGTGTGTCCCCACATCCGGCAGGATCTTCCAGCAGCGTTGGCATTTGTCGCCATCCGCCTTGTCGAACACGACAGAAACGCCGTCAGTATCCTCCAAAGCGAACGCACCGTCCGGTGCCGCATCCGTCGACACCGTGATGCCGGAGGTGATGCACATATCGTCGAAGTTCACCGTTTTCAGCACCTCCGCGGCGTCAGCACCGACAAACACAGTCGGGGCTGCTTCCAGTGACGAGCCGATGACCTTGGCCGTCCGCTCGACTTCCAAAGCACCCGTCACCACGCGGCGAACTTTGCGCACAGTGGCCCATTTGGCGGCCAGCTCTGCATCACGCCACGCAGCTGGCGTTTCCGGAATGTCAGTCAGGTGAACTGACGATTCATCGCCCGGAAAGCGTTCCAGCCAGATTTCCTCGCAGGTGAACACCAGCACTGGCGCAAGCCACGTGGTCAGGCGATGGAACAAGATGTCCAATACCGTGCGCGCAGCACGACGGCGCGCGGTATCGCCGTCGCAATACAATGCGTCCTTGCGGATGTCGAAATAGAACGCCGACAGGTCAACCGTGGCAAAGGTAAAGATCGCTTGGAACACGCCTTGGAAATCGTATTTAGCGTAACCTTCGCGCACCACTTCGTCCAACTCCGACAGGCGGTGCAGCACCCAGCGCTCCAGCTCTGGCATATCCGCAGGCTCGACCCGATCCCCTTCGGTGAAGTCGTTCAGCGAGCCCAGCATATAACGCATCGTGTTGCGCAACCTGCGGTAGCTGTCAGCCACGCCTTTGAGGATTTCATCCCCGATGCGTTGATCCAGCGTGAAGTCCGTCTGTGCCACCCAAAGACGCAGGATATCGGCGCCGTATTGCTGCACGATCTTTTCGGGCACGATGGTGTTGCCGATGGACTTGGACATCTTCATGCCCTTCTCGTCCAACGTGAACCCGTGGGTCAGCACGCCGCGATACGGTGCATGCCCGATAGTCCCGCACGCCTGCAACATCGACGAATGGAACCACCCGCGATGCTGGTCGGTGCCTTCCAGATACAGGTCAGCCATGCCGTCCTCGCTACCATCCTCACGGTCGCGCAAAGTGAACGCATGGGTGGAGCCGGAATCAAACCAAACGTCCAAGATGTCCATCACTTGGTCGTAGTCGTCGGGGTTGACGATGCCGCCCAGAAACCGCTCCTTTGCGCCGTCCTTGTACCACGCATCCGCGCCCTCGGCCTCGAAGGCCTCCAGCACGCGGGCGTTCACGTCTTCATTGCGCAGCAGGAAGTCGTCGGCATCCGGCAAAGCGCCCTTCTTGGTAAAGCAGGTCAAAGGAACGCCCCACGCCCGCTGACGTGACAGCACCCAGTCAGGGCGCGCCTCAATCATCGAGAACAGGCGGTTGCGGCCTGTCTGCGGTGTCCATGTCACCAGCTCGTCGATGCTGCGCAATGCACGCTCGCGGATCGTCTTGCCATAGGTGTCCTGCCCGTCACCGACCTCCTTGTCGACCGCCGCGAACCATTGCGGCGTGTTGCGGTAGATCACCGGAGCCTTGGAGCGCCACGAATGCGGATAGCTATGCGTCAAACGCCCGCGTGCCATCAGCAGGTTACCCGACGCCAACACCTCGATCACCGCCTTGTTCGCGTCGCCCTCTTTGCCGTTGGGCTTGAGGATACGTTTGCCACCAAACAGCGGCAGGTCGGCACGGTAAGAGCCGTCTTCCAAGACGTTGTAGGTCATCGGCAGGCCGAATTTCAGACCGATCTGGTAGTCGTCATCCCCGTGCGAAGGGGCCGTGTGCACGAAGCCCGTACCGGCGTCCTCAGTCACGTGATCACCCGGCAGAAGTGGCACGTCATAGTCCCACTCGCCCTCGCCATCCGGCACGCCGCGCAGCGGATGCTTCAGTGTCAACGCTTCCAGTACCGCAGGCGACGCATCCCGCAGGCGCTGGAATCCATCCACACGCGCTTGACCGAAGATATCTTCCGCCAACGCATCCGCCATCAGGTATTTCTCGCCAATCTTGGCCCAGTTGTCCTCGGCGGCCTCGGTCACCTTATACAGCCCGTAGCTGATCTTCGGCCCGAAACACACCGCACGGTTTTGCGGGATGGTCCATGGCGTCGTTGTCCAGATCACCACATTGGTATTGGTGAACTCTGCGCCGATCTCTTGCGCGGCATTGGCAGTCTTGCCCTCGTCGCCACCGGTGATTTCAGCCACCAACGCCTCGGTGCCAACCAGACCCACAACAGGAAACTTCACCCAGATCGTGTGCGACTGGTGGTCGTGATATTCAACCTCCGCCTCGGCCAGCGCCGTCTTTTCGACAGGCGACCACATCACCGGTTTGGAGCCTTGGTACAGCGTCCCGGTCATCAGGAACTTCTGGAATTCCTCCGCGATCACCCGTTCGGCGTGGTAATTCATCGTCAGATACGGATCATCCCAGTTGCCCGTGACGCCCAGACGCTTGAACTCCTCTCGCTGGATGTCCACCCAGCCTGCCGCAAACTCGCGGCATTCCTGACGGAACTCCACCACGTCCACGGCGTCTTTGTCTTTGCCTTTGGAGCGGTATTTCTCTTCGATCTTCCACTCGATCGGCAAGCCATGACAGTCCCAGCCGGGGATGTAGCGCGCGTCGCGACCCATCATCTGCTGCGAGCGGACGACCATGTCCTTCAGGATCTTGTTCAGCGCGTGGCCAATATGCAGATGCCCGTTGGCATAGGGAGGGCCGTCATGCAGCGTGAAAGGTTGGCGGGTCTCGGCTTTCGCCTTCTCGCGCAGCTTCTCGTAGACGCCAATCTTAGCCCAACGCTCCAGCCAGCCCGGCTCGCGCTTGGGCAGGCCCGCGCGCATCGGGAAGTCGGTTTTCGGCAGGTTCAGCGTGTCTTTGTAGGAAATGGTCTCAGGGGTGTCGGCGCACATGTCAGGCGTCCTTTGTCGTCGAATTTGCAAATCGGAGTGGGGTCGGTGCGAGCATCTCAAACACCTTTGCCCGGCGTCTCATCTGGATCAGAGCGCCGGGGATATAATTCGAATAATGACGCGAAGATAGGTCATGGGCTTTCTATAGCGCTGCTGCGCGCGCTGGTCCATCGCCTTATTGCAGCGCAGGTGATCGCCCGTCAGCGGGGGCTTCACGTCTTTTGAACGGGTTTCTCACACGCTGATCTGGCGGGGGCCGCTAGAGTGTCGTCACTCCCCAATATCCCTTTTCACCCCTCACCTACCCGGAGGTCACTATGTTTAAGACACTTCTTTTCGCAGGTCTGACCACCTTGATCGCAACAGGCCAATTGGTTGCAGGACAGCACCTTTCGCCAAACGGCACAGAGTTAGGGACCGTCTCTGGCGGCTCCAATGACTACCTGTTCCTCAAGTCCCCTCGCGAAGGGGCTGATGTCACGCTGACCATTCGCCCGGTCGCCGGACAGGCCTTTCCCAACGAGATCGAACGCATCAATCCCGGCACCTCTGCACTGGCGGACGAGTTGAAGATCAACTGGTATGCCCAAGCCAGCTGTAGCGAAGGCATCCAGCAACTGCGTTCGGCAGGCCCCGGAGGCACCTCCGTGCAAACCATCAACGGAAGCCGCAACGCCATCGCTGGCCGCAGCAATATCCAGAGCTTTGACGTGGAGGCGGTAGACCGTGTGTGTATCCGCTGGGCAAAAGCCATGATTGCGCAATGCGGTTGGCCAATTGAGCAAGGGGCCGATTGCAGATTCGAGGAGACCTTCTTCTACGATGCAACCACACCGGTTCCACGTAGCAGCCCCGTGCGTATCTCGGGCAGTTGTGTGAACAGCCAGTTGCCCACGACCGACTATTATGGACGTCTGACCTTGCGCTGCGCCTTCGAGTAACCGCGACTCCTACAATCCCGGCGGGCATCTATTGGCAGGCTGCCCGTTAGGCTTGCGCGCCCCCGCTAGGCGGGTTCGTCCTGCACGTTTGCGGCCTCTAAGCCCAGCAATCGCGCCAATGCGGCACCCTGCCCGCTGACATCTTCCAGACTGTAGCCGTCCAGCACGGTAAAGAATGCCTCCTGCGCTTCGGCCAATGGCCCGCGCAGCCCGCAGGCTGGCGTGATGGCGCAAGCCCCGTTGCCCGCAAAACACTCCGCGACAGACAGATTTCGCGTCAGGCTGCGCACCACGGCGCCGATGCGAATCTCGCCAGCGGGCTTGGCGAGGCTCAAGCCACCCGCGCGGCCACGGGTGGACAGAACGAATCCTTCGCTCACCAATGCCGTCGCCACCTTGGAGAGATGATGCTCCGACAGCGAAAACTTCGCGGCAATTTCCGCGACCGACGCTCTGCGCGCGCCGCACAATCGCAGATAGATCAAGGCGCGAAGCCCGTAGTCGGTGAACTTGTCCAGTTGCATGCGACATAATTAGCATTTGTAATGCGCAATTAAAAGCGTTAGATATTGCGCATCTCAAATGCCCATTAAAGGGAATATCCGATGTCCGTAGCCACCACCGCCGAGAAGATCGCCGAAATCCTGCTTTGGCCGGGCACCAAGATTTGCCAGTTTTTCGGTATACAACCCACTGATGACGCGGGCTTGATCCGCTCCATGTTCAATATGCTGGTGTACCTATGCATTCTGCTTCCAATCGTATGGATCGTTCTTTGACCGCTCAGCCGCCCCGTTTCGACATCACGCCTCACCAGATCGACCAAGTGGTCACCAAATTCTACGCAAGGGTCCGCGCCGAACCCGTGCTTGGTCCCGTGTTTGCGGCGCACGTTCCTGACGATGGCTGGCCTGCCCACGAAGCCAAGATCGCCAGTTTCTGGCGCAACGCTATCCTGTACGAGCGCAGCTATGACGGGAACCCGATGCAAAAGCACATGGCCGCGCGCGATGTGCAAGGCGAGCATTTCCCCCGTTGGCTGGCCCTGTTCGACACGGTCCTCGCGGCAGAGCTGCCACCGCAGATAGCACTCGCCTTTTCGACCCTTGCTCACCGCATCGCCCGTGGATTGCGTATGGGCGTTGAAGATCTACGGGCACCCGTTGGGGCACCACCCAGCCTTTGACTGCGGTCATTTAGCTCATGACGCCAGCGGCTTAACCGCCTAAGTTCACCCTCATGAGTTACAACATCGCTATCGCCGGTGCAGGCATTGGCGGCTTGACCGCCGCCGCCCTTCTGGCCCGTCAGGGTCATACCATCACCGTCTTCGACCAATTCGATACGCCCCGCCCTGTGGGGTCCGGCCTGGTGATCCAGCCCGTCGGCCAAGCTGTACTGGACGAGATCGACGCAGGTGAAGCCGCCCGCGCCAAGGGTAATGCAGTGCGCCGGATGCTCGGGCATGAAGCAGACAGCGGACGCCGCGTCCTCGATGTTACTTATGACCACGACCCGAACGGTATCCATGTCGGCCTTGCGATCCATCGCGCCGCGCTGTTTGACGCCATATTGCAATCCGCGCTCGAAGCTGGAGTTGCCATCAAACCATCCCATCAGGTCACCGCGCTGAGGGACCGCCACCTCTCTTTCCGCTCCCATGATCCTCAAGGTCCGTTCGATCTTGTGATCGACAGCTCCGGCGCGTCCTCGCCGCTCTCCCCCATTCAGGCAAAACCGCTGCCCTATGGCGCAATCTGGGGTACCGTTCCGTGGCGCGACTGCGGCCTGCCTCAAGATCAGCTTACCCAAGTCTATCGCCGCGCCGACCGGATTATCGGGATCATGCCCTCCGGCACATTGCCCGGTTCCGACATCCAGCAAGCGGCCGTTTTCTGGTCCATGCCGCGCGATGCGCATGATGCATGGCGCGCCGCCCCGCTTTCGGTTTGGCAGGCAGAAGTTGCGCGGCTCTGGCCCGACGCTGCTCCGATCTTCGAGCAGATCACCAACCACGACCAAATGACCATGGCCCGCTACGCCCATGGCACCTTGCGCAAACCCTATGGTGACAACCTCGCAATCATCGGCGACGCCGCGCACAAGGCGTCCCCGCAGTTGGGTCAAGGTGCGAATATGGCAATGCTCGACGCGTCGGCGTTGGCGAAGGCCATCGCGCAGCATCCGCTACAAGACGCCCTGCCCGCCTACGCCATGGCGCGGCGCTGGCATGTGCGTATTTATCAGGCGATGTCATGGGCCTTCACGCCGCAATATCAGTCAGACAGCCGCATCCTGCCCGCGTTTCGTGATCATCTGTTGTTCCCAATCAGCCAATTTGGCCCGGTGCCACGCCTGCTGACCCGCCTTGTGCGCGGCGACATGATCCCGCCCATGGCCTCGCTCACCCCGCGCGACTAACCTGTCGGGAAAAGCCCAGTCAACGCGCGGCGCACCAGTCCTGTCACTGACGGGCGGTCTTGTGTGGAATACGGCAGCGGGCGGCACACATCCATAGCGGCAACCCCGACGCGCGCCGTCAACGCGCCGTTGATCACGCCCTCGCCAAAGCGGCGTGACAGCTTGGACAACACGCCCCCACCAGCGATGGAGCCAATCAGATCGTCGCCCACAGCCACGGCCCCCGTGGCCACCAGATGCGTCAGCACGGCGCGCGTCAGCCGCCAGCTTCCCAGCGTGCCGGAGCGCCCGCCATAAATCTCTGCAATCCGCCGGATCATTCGCAGGTTCGATGTTAAAGCCGCCACCAGATCGGCCAGCGCCAGCGGGACAATCGCCGTCACCGTGGCCACCTGCCGCGCTGCCGCCTCGACTTCCAAACGCGCCAGCGCGTCCAACGGGGCCAGCAATTGCGTCTCCGCCTCGCCCAGCACTGCATCCGCGTCAAACCCGTCTCCGTCGCGCGCGCTCACCGCGGCACGGCCCGCTTCCAACTCGGGACGGTTCGCATACAGCGTCATAAGTCGCCCCGACACCGCGCGGGAGGCCTTCAGGTCGCCTGTCGCCAACGCCGCTTCCGCGTCTTTGCGCAGCCCGTCGATCTTTTTCAATCGACCGATGGCCAGCCATTCCTTGCCCGAGATCAACAACAACGCGAAGACGAACAATCCCGTCAAACCAAGTGCAATCATGCCAAGAACAGGGCTGCGTTCGATCAATCCGTTCACGAAATCCCAAGCCGCAACGCTCGCCACAAAGCTCACCAAAGCCACCGACGCCGACCAGAAAAACTTCGCCAAGCGCGACGGCCTGCGCGCCGCCAAGGCCGCGACGGATTGCATAGCGCGCCCTTGCGGTATCTCGTCGGCAATCACCGGTGCTGTCGCGGGGGTGATCTCGGCAGGCTCGTCCAGCTCGATCAATACGGGGCGCTTGCTCATCTCAAACGGTCTCCAATCAGGAATTCTGCGGCGCGGTCCAACCGGATATGCGGCGGCCCTTCACCCGGGGCCAAATTCAATTTTGCAGGGGCAAAATTCATCACCGAGTATTCCCCGTCCAGCCAGCCTTGCGCCCCATCACGCGCAGCCCCGATTATCTTGGCAGGGTCCGACGGCAACTCTCCGGGATAGAACGCCGCCTGCTTGCCCGTGTCCACCAAGCGCCCGCGCACCACATCCAGACCTTGCAGATGGTCCTCCGTCGTCGCCCTGAGTGCGGCAATCGACATGGCTTGTGTCTTGGCCCCCGCGAAGTCCGCACGGTCCCGCGCCTCGCGTAACAGCGCTTCCATGATCGCGGTCAAACGCCCGTGTTGTGAGTGATGCAAATGGTCTGCTTTGGTCGCCGCAAACAGGATTTTCTCAACCCGCTTGCCAAATAACAATTGAGACAGCCACGCATTGGCACCGGGCCGGAACGCCCCCAGAATATCCGCCATCGCGTTGCTCAGATCATCCACAGCCTGCGGCCCCGAATGGATCGCGCCCAGCGCATCTACCAGCACCACCTGACGGTCAATCCGCGAGAAGTGGTCGCGGAAAAACGGCTTCACGACCTTGGATTTATACGCCTCGAACCGCCGCTCGAACTCGCGATACAACGATCCGCGTTTCGTGACCTCCGGCACAGGCATCGGCGCAAAGGTCAAAACCGGAGAGCCTTCCAGATCACCCGGCAACAGGAAGCGCCCCGGGGTGTAATCCGAATACCCAGCTTCCCGAATGGCCTGCAAATAAGCGGTATATGCTTCGGCAAACCGCTTCGCTTGCGGCTCGTCCAGCTTCACACCGCCATCGGTAGAGCGCGCCAAAGCCACGAATGCAGCCCCTGCGTCCCGACCGTCAGCGCGGGTCAAAGCCTCTTCCGACCACTGCGCATAGCTCTTGTCCATCAGGCCCAAATCCAGCAGCCATTCGCCGGGGTAGTCCACGATATCCAAATGCACCGTGCGCGGACCGGACACCATGCCCATAAGCCCCGTCGGCTGCACGCGCATCGACAGGCGCAGCTCGGAAATAGAGCGCGTCGACACAGGCCAATGCGGATCAGCCCCCGTCAGCGCGGCGAGATGCGTCTCGAAGTCAAACCGCGGGATCGTGTCATCCGGTTGCGGGTGCAAATACGCGGTCTGGATGCCGCCATCCGCCGCCGCCCGAAGCTGCCCCATGCGGGCGCGATCCATCAAGTTTGCGATCAGCGAGGTGATAAACACGGTCTTACCCGCGCGACTCAACCCCGTCACGCCCAGCCGGATCGTGGGCTCGAACACCCCCGTCACAGACTGCGTCGCGCCTTCCACCGTGCGGCCTATGCCGTCAACAATATCGTAAAGTATCAAGTCTGCCCCTCGGGTTGTTGATCCCTACATAGGGCGCGCAATGCGCTATGTGTAGGCCCTTGGCACCGCGCCGCAGTCAGGCTACCTGTCGGCCATGCCCCGTTACGCGCTCAAAATCGAATATAACGGCCAGCCTTACAATGGCTGGCAACGTCAGGATGGCCAACCCACCGTGCAAGGGGCCATCGAAGACGCCTTGCGCAAATTGCAGCCCGATTTCGAGAAGATTGCCGCCGCGGGGCGCACGGATACGGGCGTGCATGGCTTGGCGCAGGTCGCCCATGCGGACATGACACGCGACTGGGAAGTCTTCCGCCTGAACGAGGCGCTGAACTACCACCTGAAGCCGCACCCGATTTCGATCCTAGAAGTTGTGCGGGTTCACGACGACTGGCACGCCCGCTTCGACGCCACTGAACGGCGCTATTGGTTCCGGCTGCTCTACCGCCGCGCCCCCGCGACGCACGACAAAGGCCTTGTCTGGCAGGTCAACTACCCGCTGGACATCGCCCTCATGCGTGAGGCCGCGCTGCACCTTATCGGGCAGCACGACTTTACCACTTTCCGGTCGTCGACCTGTCAGGCGCTGTCGCCCGTCAAAACCCTCGATGCGCTTGAAATTGAGGAAATCGCCATCCCCTATGGAGCCGAATACCGCTTCTCCATCCGCGCCCGCAGCTTCCTGCACAATCAGGTGCGCAGCTTTGTCGGCTCGCTGGAACGTGTCGGCTGCGGCTCTTGGCAGCCAATCCAGATGAAGCATGCATTAGAAGCTGTTGACCGCGCAGCCTGCGGGCCGGTTTGTCCGGCGAGCGGTTTGTATTTGGCAGGTGTCGGCTATCCGAGCGATCCGTTCACACTTTCAGCCCAACCGCCCCGCAGCTAACTTGCGGTGCGGCGTTTTTTTAGGGCCAGTTGGTCGTCGAGTTCATCGGTGTTCAAGTCAATCAAATCCTGCTGGCAGCCCGCTACATAGCGCTTCAGCATTCCGGTATAGAAGCTGAGTTCTTCTTGTTGATCCGCCAAGCGCTTCAGACGTGCTTCAATCACACCGCTATGGCTTTTCAGAATATCGCGGGACGACGGCTCGGAGAGCGAAATCAGGTCAAATATCGGGGAGACGATATCGCTCAGAACTTCGACCGCAATCCGCTCCCTGACTGTGGCGGAGGGCAAGTCGGCAGATGGCAGGAAACAAAGTACTCTGTTCATGTCCCCGAC
Source organism: Litoreibacter halocynthiae (assembly GCF_004365635.1). Classification (GTDB taxonomy): domain Bacteria; phylum Pseudomonadota; class Alphaproteobacteria; order Rhodobacterales; family Rhodobacteraceae; genus Litoreibacter; species Litoreibacter halocynthiae. Next base: position 565,173 of record NZ_SOBH01000002.1, read on the forward strand.
ATGCCGATCGAAACTAAGCCTCACACTTCCCGGCTCATCGACCCCGTGCGCAGGGTCGATGCGCAGGCCGGACACGCCGACCCTCGGAAGGAAGACCTCGAAATCCGGTAGGGTGATTGGCTCGCTTCCAATTTTTTGTGTGTTCAATACGGCAAGAAACCGGTCCGCGAACTCGGGTACGAGAACGCTTTCGATCGTCCGGCTCGTGTCGAAGAAAAAGCTGCTGTGCATCCCACCTGAAATCAGCTGGATGGATCGGACCCGATAGGTCGTATCACAGTATTTTGTTAGCGCAATCGTAACGCTGTCACTCGACATCAAGCCAAGGGATTTTGCCGTAGACATTGGGGGCCTCAATCTAGCGAAAGGGTACAAAAAACAAACTGGTTAAAATCGGCTAAGATCCGTTATTGCTTCGTAAAGACTGCGCCCAAATAGTTAACAAATCCTTTACAGCCGTTTCTGACAGGACCCGAGTGACCTGTGGAGACCTCCGCAAAATCGAAATTTTCTCAGAAAACCCATTGTTACCCAAGTTGGGTGAACACCCTCTGCAACTCAGGTTTTCAACCGATATCCTGTTTTGAATATCCATCCGATGACCGCAATGCAGACGGCCGTGAACAAGGCAATGGCGAACAAGCTTAACCCGATGGACACCTCTGCCTCACCGAAGAACGCCCAGCGGAACCCTGAAATCAGGTAGATCACAGGGTTGAACATGGTGATCGTCTGCCACACCGGTGGCAGCATCGAGATCGAGTAGAACGACCCCCCAAGAAACACCAACGGGGTAATCACCAGCAACGGGATCAGTTGCAGCTGCTCGAAATTCTTGGCCCAGATGCCAATGATGAACCCCAGCAAGGAAAAGCTGAAGCAGGTCATCACAAGAAACGCCATCATCGCCACCGGATGCGCGATTCTGAGGTCGACGAACACGAACGCCGTCCCCAGAATTATTAACCCCACCAGCAACGCCTTGGACGCCGCCGCCCCCACATAGCCGATCATGATTTCCACAAAAGACACCGGCGCCGAAAGCAGCTCGTATATCGTTCCGATAAACTTGGGAAAGTATATCCCGAAGCTGGCATTCGCCGTGCTTTGGGTCATCACCGACAGCATGATCAGCCCCGGCACAATAAACGCCCCGTAGCTGACCCCTTCAACCGTGTCGATACGTGACCCGATCGCCGCGCCGAAGACCACGAAATACAGCGAGGTCGATAACACCGGAGAGATAAAGCTCTGCAACAACGTGCGGAAAAAGCGCGTCATCTCGAAAACGTAGATCGCTTTGATAGCTGTCAAATTCATGCCGCGTCCCCCACCAAGCCAACGAAAATGTCCTCAAGCGAGGATTGCGAGGTCGACACGTCTTTCAGCACCAGCCCTTGCGCTGCCAGATCGCTCAGCAAGGCGGTAATCCCCGTCCGCTCGCCCCGCGTCTCATAAGCGTATTCGAGGCTGCATCCATCCGTGCCGATCACCAGCTCATAGGCGGCCAATCCGGCAGGTATCTCGGCAATCGGTTCCTGCAACTCGATGCACAACTGTTTGCGCCCCATCTGCGCCATCAATTCAGCCTTGTCCTTCACCAACAGGATTTTGCCGTCATTGATCACGCCAACCCTGTCGGCAATGGCTTCAGCTTCTTCGATGTAATGGGTCGTCAAAATGATCGTCACGCCGTCTTCACGCAGCCCGCGCACGATTTCCCACATGTCCTTGCGCAGTTCGACATCCACACCCGCAGTCGGCTCGTCCAGGAACAAAACCCGTGGCTCGTGGCTCAGCGCTTTGGCAATCAACACGCGCCGCTTCATCCCGCCTGACAGCTCTTTAACGCGGGCGTCCTTTTTGTCCCAAAGCGACAATTGGCGCAAAATGCGCTCTACATACGCGTCATTGCGTGGCTTGCCGAACAGCCCGCGTGAGAACCTGACCGAGTTGATGACTTTCTCGAACGGTTCCAGTGACAGCTCTTGCGGCACCAATCCGATCAAACTCCGTGCGCCACGGAAGTCGTCAACAATATCGTGGCCACCCACGCTGATGGAGCCCAAGGTCGCGTTCACCATCCCGCATATGACCGAAATCAACGTGGTCTTGCCCGCCCCGTTTGGGCCAAGCAACGCGAGGATCTCGCCTTGTTCGATATCCAAAGACACGCCTTTGAGGGCTTCAAAGCCGCCCTCGTAAATCTTCGTGACGTCTTTGGCGGATACGATTGCAGGCATGGGACCCCCGTTGATATTATCTCGCACTTGTAGGGGCTGCCGTAGCCAAGGAAAACCCAGAGTTATGTGCAGCAGGTGCAAGCTCATGTGCATTGCAGCTATCTACATTGAAATATTTAGAGTTTTCGGTAAGTTCATTGCATTCGCTCCGGGGTGGGGCACAGATTGATAACGCTTCGATGTCAGGCATATGGCCGATTGGCCATTGCTATGCGTGGTTTGTAACGATTGGGACGAGTGAATAGGTGAGTCTGCAGCAGATCGACACGATGATCGACTTTGCAATTGCGCAAGTGTCTGACACGCCGGACGGCTATCGCGCTGTCGTTCGGGAGCTTGCCAAAAGATGGCCGGACGTCACAGGCGCCCAGATTGTATTTGTCCTCGTCAGCTCGGCCCATGCCATTGAAAGAGTGTTCGAGATGACTCCAGAGCCACGGACCGAGGTGCAGCAAACCTTCCGCGTTGCCGCGTTGTTGGCCAGCGACCTTTTCGCCCTGCAGAAGCGTGGAAACTTCGCCCCGTCCGGTCGCGATTTAACGGCCTACTGGCGCGAAAACGATCCGTTCTTCTTAACCCTTTAAGCGTAAGACGCGCGGATCGCGCGGATGTTCTCGCCATAAGGCGCAGGATCGCTGACAGAGCCGCCCTTGAACACCGCCGAGCCCGCGACCAGCACATCAGCACCAGCCTTCACCAGACCAGGAGCCGTCGCAGGCGTCACGCCACCGTCAATTTCGATATGCACCGGACGGTCGCCGATCATCGCGCGCAACTCCGCCACCTTGCCTTCCAGCGGGATGAAGCTTTGACCGCCAAAGCCGGGGTTCACGGTCATCACGCAGACCATATCCGCCACATCCAGCAGATGCGCTACAGCCGAAGCCGGCGTGCCGGGGTTCAGAGCAACCCCCGCTTTGGCCCCTGCCCCACGGATTGCTTGCAACGTGCGGTGAATATGCGGCCCCGCCTCGACATGTGCCGTGATAATATCCGCGCCCGCCTTGGCAAAATCGTCGATATAGGCGTCGACCGGAGAGATCATCAAATGCACGTCCATAACCGTTTTGATATGGGGTCGGATCGCTGCACAGGTCATCGGGCCAAAGCTCAGGTTCGGCACGAAATGCCCGTCCATTACATCCACATGGATCCAGTCCGCGCCTTGCGCCTCGACAGCGACAATCTCGGCACCGAAATTGGCGAAATCCGCTGCCAGAATGGAAGGCGCGATTTTTACGGAACGGTCGATGGTCATGGCAGAATCCCCTGATGCGTTTACAGCCCTCTCCTAACGCGCAGGGTCTCGCTTGGGAAGGCAGGCTGCGTCTTGCAACGAACGCCCGCCCGTGCCACCTTTCGTGCTTCTCCACCCGAAGGACGCCTGACGTGAGCACCCTGACACAAACCCAAACGCAGTTGCCGCAAGTGCACCTGCCCCGAAACCCCGGCATGGCGCTAGACCTCGACTGGGTTGCGCGGGTTCAGGCGAACACCTCCGCAATCGAGCGTCGGGCCGCGACCCTGCCCGGCCGTCGCAGCGTCAAGAAGGACTATCAAGCTGCGTGGCTTTTGAAGGCCGTGACCTGCATCGACCTGACCACCCTGTCCGGTGACGACACCGTGGGCCGCGTCCGCCGCCTGTGCGCCAAGGCCCGCCAACCGATCCGCGCCGACATCCAAGACGCCTTGGGCGTCAGCGGCATCCAGACAGGTGCGATCTGCGTCTACCACGACATGATCGAAACAGCCGTGGACGCCCTGCAAGGCTCCGGCATCCCGGTCGCCGCAGTGTCCACAGGTTTCCCCGCCGGCCTCTCCCCCTTCCACCTGCGCGTGGCCGAGATCGAGGAAAGCGTGAAGGCTGGCGCGCGCGAAATTGACATCGTCATTTCCCGCCGCCATGTGCTGACCCAAAACTGGCAAGCGCTTTATGATGAAATGAAAGCCTTCCGCAAAGCCTGCGGCGACGCCCATGTGAAGGCTATTCTGGCAACTGGTGAGCTGGGCTCCCTTCGGAATGTGGCGCGCGCGTCGCTGATTTGCATGATGGCCGGTGCAGATTTCATCAAAACATCGACGGGTAAAGAAAGCGTCAATGCGACCCTGCCCGTCAGCCTCGTGATGATCCGCGCCATCCGCGACTATTTCGACGCAACCGGCTTCCATGTCGGCTATAAGCCCGCGGGCGGCATCTCCAAGGCCAAGGACGCAATCACCTACCTTGCCCTGATGAAGGACGAGCTTGGCAACCGGTGGTTGCAACCCGACCTGTTCCGCTTCGGCGCGTCGTCGCTTCTCAACGACATCGAGCGTCAGCTCGAACATCACCTCACTGGCGCCTACTCCGCCTCCTACCGTCACCCAATGGGCTAAAAACATGACCGTAAAAAATATTTTAGAGACGATGGACTATGGCCCCGCCCCCGAAAGTGCTGCCGAGGCCATGGCATGGCTCGACACCAAGAACCGCCAGTTCGGTCATTTCATCGACGGCAAATTTACCCCGCCCATGCAGGACTTCACCTCCAAGAATCCCGCAAATGGTGAGGTACTGGCAAGCCTGTCGCAAGCCCGTCAAGACGATGTGGATGCCGCCGTGAGCGCGGCCCGTAAGGCGCAGAAATCATGGGCGAAGTCGGGCCACACCCGCGCAAAATACCTCTACGCGCTGGCCCGTGCCTTGCAGAAACACGCGCGGCTGTTTGCTGTGCTGGAGACCCTCGACAACGGCAAACCCATCCGCGAGTCCCGCGACATAGACATTCCTTTGGCACAACGCCACTTCTACCATCACGCAGGCTTCGCCCAGCTGATGGAAACCGAGTTGCCCGACCGCGAACCCTTGGGTGTTTGCGGCCAGATCATTCCATGGAACTTCCCGTTGCTGATGCTGGCATGGAAGATCGCCCCCGCTTTGGCGATGGGCAACACCGTGGTGCTGAAGCCAGCCGAATACACCTCGCTCACAGCGCTGCTCTTTGCAGAGATTTGCGATCAGGTCGGCCTGCCCAAAGGCGTCGTGAACATCGTCACTGGTGACGGTGCAGTGGGCGAAATGATCACCGCATCGGATGTGGACAAGCTCGCCTTTACCGGCTCCACCGAGGTGGGTCGCATCATCCGCAAGGCCACCGCAGGTTCCGGCAAGGCCCTGTCGCTGGAGTTGGGTGGCAAATCCCCATACATCGTCTTCGACGACGCAGATCTGGACAGCGCAGTTGAGGGTCTGGTCGACGCCATCTGGTTTAACCAAGGTCAGGTCTGCTGCGCGGGTTCGCGCCTGTTGGTGCAGGAAGGCATCGCCGACACCTTCTATCGCAAACTCAAGTCCCGCATGGACGGGCTGCGCATCGGCGATCCGCTGGACAAATGCATCGACGTCGGTGCCATAGTGGACCCGATCCAGCGCGCCACCATCGCCGATATGGTCGCCAGCAATAAAGAGGGCGAAACCTATCAGACCACCGCCCCCGAAGGTTGCTTCTACCCGCCGACACTGATCACCGGCCTGACCACTTCCTCCAAACTCATGCAGGAAGAAATCTTCGGCCCTGTGTTGGTTTCCACAACCTTCCGCACCCCTGCCGAGGCCGTCGCTATGGCCAACGACACCCGCTACGGGCTGGCCGCAACTGTCTGGACTGAAAACATAAATTTGGCCCTCGACATCGCGCCGCAGCTCGTTTCGGGTATCGTCTGGGTGAACTCTACCAACCTGATGGACGCTGCTGCCGGCTTTGGCGGCGTGCGCGAAAGCGGCTTCGGGCGCGAAGGTGGATGGGAGGGGCTGTCGGGCTATACCAAGGCCAAAGACGCCCCCAAACCCGCCAAACCCGTTACGGCCTTCGAGGGCAAAGGTAGCCTGTCAGACCCGATCGACCGCACCGCAAAGCTCTATATCGGCGGCAAGCAGTCACGACCCGACGGGGGCTATTCCCGCGTGGTTTACGGCCCCAAAGGAGACGCCTTGGGCGAGGTCTCACTGGCCAACGGCAAGGACCTGCGCAACGCCGTTGAAGCCGCGCACAAAGCCAAAGGCTGGAGCAAAACCACGGGCCATTTGCGCGCGCAAATTCTGTACTATCTTGCCGAAAACCTCGCCACTCGCAGCGCAGAGTTTGCCGACCGCATCAAAGCGCTGACCGGAAAGCAAGGCCGCGACGAGGTTGAGAGCGCGATTCAAACGCTGTTTACCTATGCGGCGTGGGCCGACAAATACGACGGGCAGGTGCATGGCGTTCCGATCCGTGGTGTGGCCTTGGCCATGAAGGAACCGGTAGGCGTTATCGCCGCCCTCTGCGACCCGCGCCCCTTGGCGGGTTTGATCGAAGTCATCGCCCCAGCAATCGCCATGGGCAACCGCGTTGTCGCCTCGGCGTCCGAGGCCTTCCCATTGGCAGCGACAGACTTCATTCAGGTGCTGGAAACCTCTGACGTGCCTGCGGGCGTCGTCAACCTGCTGACAGGAGATCACGCCGAAATGGCATCCCATATGGGCGCGCATATGGATATCGACGCGGTTTGGAGCTTCTCGGACCCAAGCCATGCCGCAGCAATCGAAGCCGCCTCGGCAAGCAACCTGAAACGCACGTTGATCGCTCCCGTCCCTGGTGCTGCCAAGGCGATGCTGGACGCCGCGACCGAGGTGAAAAACATCTGGGTGCCCTACGGCGAGTGAGACATTGCCCCGCTACTTGCGGGGCTTGCTTTTCCAACTGTCGAGCCATGCGCGGAACCCCGTGCGTCGCTCATCCGCGTAGTCGTCCACCGCGTCCCAAGTCTCCCCTACACTGTCGGTAATCGGGTCGATCTTGGAGCGTTTGAACCATTGCAACATGCGGAAAATGCCCAGGCAGATACCCGCAAGAATGACCAGGATAATGATGTTCAGCCAAGGGATCAGCGTCGCATCCGGATCATCCGTCGGGCGGATACCAACAGCGTTCGGGAAGATCGAGTAGAATTCGTTGCGCCAGCCGTAATGGGTCAGCACCGCCCATTGCGGGGCCGCTTTGGTCGAAATCAGATCCGCCGCCTCGGTTTGCAGGTTCTTGGTGTCGAACTTGAAATAGGGCGGCCACCCCCAGCCTGTATCCTCATTGCGGTAGACCATCGGCTTGCCGTTTTGCTGGATCGTCTGGATGAACAGCACGTCGCGGTTGGTGCCGGTCACGTCACTGCCGGAATCACCCGATGCCCAGAACCACGAATTTTCGCCATAGTCGATGCGCTGCTCAAAGGTGCCAACAACCCGCACCACATCACGCTGCGGCATGGTGTAATGGAGCACCGAAAGCACAAGCAGCCAGAAAATCAGAACAATGGCGTATTTGACCCAACGCAGCATGGCTTAGGCTCCTTATTGAAAGTTGACCACGTAGACCAGCACAGCGATCACGAGGTAAGGCACCACGAAGACGCCAAGTATAAGTTTGCGACGCAAGGAGCCATCGTACTCCTCAAGCCCCTGCTCGATGAAAGCATCACGATCCCCCTCTCGCACCTCTTCGTCCCATTCCTCGGCCAGCTTGCCGCGGCGTACAGAACGCGACCACGCCGACAGGATAAAGTAGACGATCAGCATCACTATAAACGCGACCAGCGACAGACGTAGAATAGCGAATATCATCGTGTCCTCCTCACTGCGCCCCAAGGCCCGACCACTTCGACAACGTCGCGCGGTGCAGATTGCGGCGGCTCTTCCATAGGCGCGTCACCGCTGCCGAACAAGGCCTCGCGCGCGCCAGCTTTGTCGACCTGATACTCCCTTGCAAGGAAATCAGCCACAAAAGCCCTCTTCTGGTCCGGCCATGTGCGGTAGCGCGCGTAGAACAATTCCTTGTGGCAAATGAACAATTGCCGCACGTCCAGAAGTGACAGCTCGGACAGCAGCATATTCACCAAGTCGCGGTCCTGATGCGGCTTGGCCCTTAGCGTGTAGAAATAGGCGGGATCATTGGACGAGATGCGCGGCCACGCCCCGCCCCCTTCGGCCCAGCGCAACAGCTTGCCCAGAGTGTGAAACTCCGGCGGCAACAGGTCCGAATAGCGACGCGCCAAGGAACGCAGGTCGGTACGGCGCACTTGGCTCAGATCGGCCTCCATCGTCGCCGCGACGTCCACAACAATGAAATCCAGCTTCTGGCGCAGGATCGCCACCGCATCCACGCCACGTGCCTTGACGATAGGTTCCACTAGTTCGTTGTCGTCCAGAAACTTTGCAATCTTCGTGCGCTCCGACGCGCCAATGGCCGCCCCGCCCTGGCCCACGGGCAGATTGCCCAGATCATCCTCGGACATGGAGATCACCGCCGGTTTCTCCATGTCGCGGAACGCATAGAGCCCGCCGAAATGCGAGGTCCAGAAATTCTCCTGCTCGTATTCCGCATGGCCCAGCTTGATCGGCACCCGCGTCACGTCGCCCGTTTTGTGGGCCAGTTTGATCATATCAGCGATCAGCACATCGTCCCACCACGCATCGTCACGCGCGCGAAACTCCGCGATCATCCCGTCCAGCTTCCCCGCATCCGCCACCACGCCGGAGGTCGTGTCGGCCTCCACCCGTATCTTGCGAATGTCGAACAAATGCGCAGGCTTGGTCACGCTATAGACCGAGTTCACCAACTCCCCCGCCACCGCGTCCCGCGCGGTCAGGGCGAACAATTGCGCCTCGTTGGCGTCGATGAACTGCCGCAATATCCCGCGCGAAGTGGAAAACTTCGCCTCCAGCAGCGGCGCGGTTTTCTGCTCGGTCGACAGCAGGATGAACTGCCGGTTGCAGCCCTTGGGGTTCAGATACAGATGGTCGCCCAGCTCCTCGCCCACCTCCGGCGCGTAGCCGGAGATATCGACGTGGAAATCCGTCAGTCCCGTCTCCTTGCCCGTCAGATGCTTGAGCGCACGGTTATACCGGTCCGCCATCGCCTGCCCGTTCACATGGAACAGGTTGCCATACATCAGGCCCTTTTCGATCAAACGCATCATTCGTCAGGCCCCTCCGTCCCATCGCCGCGGCGATAGATTAACAAGTAACTAAACAGCGCACCCACCCATATGGCGATGCAGAACATGATAGCCAAGCTCAGGAACATCTCCCCGAACCCCTCCGTATGCCCCGCATAGTTCGCGCCCGTTGGTGTGAGAGCACCGAACAAGTAGGCCGTCACCGCCCATGCGAGCAGGATCGGGGCGAGGAGGATCGGGAGGAGGAGCACTTTCATACTGCTTAAGCCCATGTTCGCATTGCATTGTTCCAACCTAAAGCCACTACGTTAAAGCCCCAGCAATAGTGTACAGTTCTTCTTGCGATATTCGTTCGCAGCGGTTGCCGCTTGGAGCTCTTTCTTTTGATCAAAGTTCGCTTCCAAATCCTCCTGAAAGGTTTCATCATAGGCATGCTGTGAAAACTGAGCCCACATATATCCCATCGAAAAATCCGCACTGGGCCCACCAACAAAATACCAAGAAATTCCGATGGGTACTTCACTAGTATTCTCCTTAGTGAGCTTGCCATCCCTCCCCGCAGAAACATACGCATGTAGCATCTCGTGACCTTTAGCGAACAGCTCTTCAAAATGCTTCGCTTCGGTTTCAGAGAGTGAGGCGAATGCCGCACAATCCCAGAGAGCATAGCCAGTCTTACCCAGATAGTTATAGTCTGTTTCGGCATGTATAACCGAAGGCACAAACCCGATGAGAAAGGGTAACAACGAAAGGTAACGGGATGACGTCATACTACCCCTTCTTCTCCAAATACCGCCGCTTCGCTTCTTCGCTCAGCCCAAACTCCCGCACCATATTTGCAATCGCCACCTCGTCCGACTTGTCGGCATAACGGAACTCGCTATCGGCGTAGCGGTTGATTTCTTGGATCACCATGTCGACCGTGATCGGCTGGCGTAGCTCTTGGATCATGGCCTTTTTGTCGTCATACCCCTTGAACAGGAACAGGTCCGGCTCCTCCATCCATTCGTCCGGCAGCTCGAAGTCCATTGCGCGGACCTTCACGGCGTCGGTGATGTTCTTGATCGCGCGGCCGGTGAAGCGGTGGTCGGCCTCTTGGATGCCTTTCAGATATGTCCCCAGCTTGGCGATCGTATCCAAGCTACCTATGTCCTTCGACACCCGCTCATAGACCCTCAGCAGCCCGTCCTCATGCGGCTTCGAGTGCCCCTCGAACGATGCGGCGACGGCCTTCTTGATTTCCTGCGCGGCAAAAACCGTGTGGTCCCCCAAGGGAATGTCGTGGTTCTTGCCCATCAGCAGCGCCAGAATGTCGATATAGTCGTCCCGCGTGATCGGCCCGTCCACAAGGAACCGAGCGCCCGCCCGCTGGCGCAGGGCGTCATCCACGTTTTCCGGGTAGTTCGAGAACATCCCGAAGGTGCAATTCCCGCGCACCACGGTGTTGGCGCCCGCGAAGCTTTCCATCAGCACGGCAGTAATCTCCAACTGACCGGCGGAGGACTGACGATCCCCACGCTTGCCCGCCAACTGGTCAATGTCGTCAATGGTGCCGAAGCCGATCACGTTCGGATCGATCACGTTGTTGATGAACGCCTTGGCATTCTGGCCGGACTTGCCCTGATAGCTGTCGATATTATCCGTCGAAAGGTTTTGGTAGCGGAACGGATATCCCGCCGTCTCGCAGTAGCCAGACACCAGCCCCGCCATCATCTGGATCAGCGTCGTCTTCCCCGTCCCCGGCGCACCGTCGCCCATGAAGGTGAAGATGAAGCCGCCAAGCTCCGCAAACGGGTTCAGCTTGCGGTCGAAATCATAGGCCATCAGCATTTTGGCCAGTTTCATCGACTGGTATTTGGCGATATGGTTACCGACGACCTCGTTCGGTTTCTTGAAGGTCATCGTCAGCTTGGTGCCCTTGGCCGCGTGGGCGGGGGTGAAGCCGTTGATCGTCAGGTTGTCCGCCTCGACACGGTAGGAGGCCGAGTTGAACGCCGCCAGTCGCGGCGCGTTCTGGGCGCGCAGGGCGACCTTTTCCATCACCTGCTCGGCATAGGCCAGAACGGTCGCGACCAGCTTGGCGTCGTCCGTGGCGAACAGGGTCAGGTCTTGGTCCAATTCCCACAGCGCTCCGTGCAAGGCCAATTGCGCGTTGTCGGTCAGGATTTCCTCTACTCCACCGATCTCCACCGATACCTCGCTGGCCTGCGACGCCAGCAGAAAGGACGTCGCATTGGCAAAGGTGAACAGCACCGCCAAGGCTTCCGCCGCTAGCAATTCGCCAAACTCCGCGCGGCGGGCTTCCGCGACGCGGCCTGCGAGGTTTTCCTTCTTCAATTCCGCCAGACCCGTGGCTTCCGAGAACGCCTCCCCAGCCGCCAGTGCAATCGCCAAAGCGCGGCGAAGGCCGCGCAACACACTGGCCTGAACGGCGGAGGGCAACACATCCTCGCCCACGCCTTCCACCCGCTCGATCAGCCGCACGCCCTCGGGCCGCGCGGTGGAGCGGGTCACCAGCCCCGGCGTGGTCGACCGGAACCGGCGGCGTGTGCCCAACCCTGCGGATTTCTCCGCCTGCGGGGTTTCTTTCGCCTTCGCGATGCGCGGCGTGTGGTCCACGCCCTCCAGCATCGCCACCGCCGCCGCGTAATGCTTGCGGATGTCGTCTTCGGTCAATTCCATCAAATCGGCTGATTGGCTCATTCTATCTCCGTTGGCGGGTAAACCCCCGCCCTATCTGTAAGAAACTACACGCCCCGCAGGGCTGACGACAAACTTGCGCACGTCATGAAATCCGGCGGGGTTCTTCTCTGCCAGCACCTGAAACGGGCGTTGCGGCAAAATGATCGAGCGTTCAATACTCGTCGTTCCCGTCTCCGCCCCGCGTCCGCCGAACGGGTCGAGCTTGAAAATCTCGCGCTCGACAGTGCTGAACCAGCCCTTCTTCTCCATCTCCGTGCGCTCTGAATGGAGGTCCTCGACCGTCCATGCCAGCGTCCAATCCTCGCCCACGGGGCCTTGCGCCTCTTCCAGCACCTCGCGGATCGGGCCGGATTGCTGGGTAAACGCCGACGAATACATCGGCCCCACATGGACACGCCGCAGGCGCTTGGGGTGCAGATCGTCAAAATCACGATCGAACCCTTGGGCGATGGTCAGCAGCTTAAGCCCTGCCGAGCCTTGCGCGGTCAGGTGCGCCTGCGCCGACGGCCAACGCCGCGCGTCTTTGGGCAGCGCCACTTCCCCCGTGTCCTCGACATCCATCAGGTAGATCGTCGGCACGTTTTGCTGGCTGTCATAGACCGCCCAGTGCAACAGGTAGCTGCGCCGCTCGTCCGTGTTACCGGTCCAAAGCGCCTGCGGATCATTGGTCGCCCAGAACAGCCCGCCCTTGGCCAGCGCCTCATAATACAGCCGCTGCGACATGGCGTATTGCAGCTTGGTCGGCACGGTCAGATCGCCCACGATCTGGCGCACCATCTCGTCTTTCAACTCCTCGACCGAGCGCATTCCCGACAGATGCGCCTTGGCCTGCTGCGCGTCATTGGCCATCTTCATCAGTTCTGCAAAAACTGGAAACCCGCTCTCGTGGCGGTCAATCGACAGCGAGCCGAAGAACACGCCGGTATCGCGTCCCGTCAGCAAATACTTGTGGCTGAGCGCGCGAAAGGTCTGCGCAATCCGCGTCACGTATTCCGAGATGATGCCGACATCCGATTTGGAGAACGTCCGCTCCACTTCCATCTCGGCGGCCACGCGGGCCAGATGGCCGGTGATCCGTTCGAACTTGGAGAAATACCGCCGTGCTGCGAGGTCGTCGGTCAGGCCGGAGTGGTCAGCGGTGAGGTTGAGGTCTTCAGTCATCTTAAATCCCAACGCCCTTTCCAAAAAGCTTGAAGGTCGGCCGAAATGCAAATCGAAGTGCATCAGAAAATCGGTCGATTTGGCGTCGTTCGGCTGCCTTCAAGACCGACCTAGCTCCGGAAAAGATAAGAAACGACGTACCAAAAAAACCTAACATGAACAAAACTTCTTCTATTGTCGTCCTCGCATCAGAAGAAACACCAAGCCAAGTCAAAAATGGAACTGCTTTTAAGACCCCGTAAAACAGCAGCAAATAGATAGCGACAAGAGCAATCATTAACGTCCATAGGCTCGCGAATGTGCGCAACCAAGTTTCAAATCTCATGCCTTTTAGAGACACCTGGGCTTAGGCCCCATACAGGTTCTTGTCGTGCTTCTCGACGATCTTCTCGAACCGCCGCGCGAAGCGCTCATCCGCTTTCGCCTTCTGCTCCAGCACCTTGCGGGCGAAGACCATTTGGTCCTCATGGGCTTCCATCATTTCGGACATGCGCGCGTTGGTGGCCGCACCGATGCCAGCCATGGCGGATTGCGCCTCTTGGTCGGTTTTCACGCCAATCTCGTTGATCTTGTGCGCCACGTCCTGCTGCTGCGCCGTTTTCAACGATTTGGTCAGCGCGTCATACAGCACCACGCGTTGCTTGGTGTCGGTTTCCAGCTTGTTGATCAGCACCATCTGCGTCGCCGCCTGATTTTGCAGCGAGTCGATCCAGGTCTTGCCCTGCTCGATATAGCGTTCCAGCGTTTGGCTTTTGGCAAGTTTGACCTGCTCCGCCTGCACCTTCTCGTTATAAAGCGTGTTCAACTCGGCCAGTTTAGTCTCCAGCTTGGTACGCGCAGCGGCGTCCTGCTCGACCGAGATTTTGTTCTCCAGCTCGATAATCGCAGGGTCCATCGCAACGACTTCCGCACGCAAGGTTTCCAACTCGCCCACGGTAAATTCACGGTCATCGAGGGTCACGGTCAGGTTGGTTTCAACCTTTTCCTTTTGCTCGTTCAGGACAGCCAACTGCCCTTGCAGCAGCGCCACGATAGTGTCGGATTTCCCGATCAGGTCTTGCAGCTTGTCGTCAATCGACGCCGTGCGCATGCGCTCTTGGCGCAGGCTTTCGGATTTGCCTTGCGAGAAGATGCCAACGAAGCTTTCCCAGCCGGTCTTGTCGCGCATGGCGGAAAAGTCCTCGGAAAAGCCGGAGGTCACGTCGTCCAGACCCATGATCAGCTCTGCAATGTTGGCGTCCATGGCAGCGGTGTGCGCGTGCACATCCTCCAGCGAGGCGTTTTCGATGTCCAGTTCCAGCACGTCGCCAGCTTCTATCTTGGCGCGAGCGCTTTCGATCTTGCTCGTCATTTCAGCAATTTTCGCTTGCGCTTCAGCTACTTGCTCTTGGCTTTCACGGACTTGCGCGTCAAAATTGGCCATAGATAATATCCCCTCGTTCAAATGTTATTACCATTTACATAATGGCAAGAATTGCAGTTTTAAAGAGTTTGCCACGCCAAACCCGCCCCGCGCCATAGGAAAAAGGGCGCAGCGGGTAAATTAGCCAAGCGCCGCCTTCATCATCGGGCTATCCGCGTCCCGCAACCCGTCAATCACATCAAAATGGTGCCGACCGGGCAGGATCATCTGCTTCGCGCCCCATGCCTCCGACAGCCAGCGGGCCTGATCCAGAAATACTGGGCGCTCCTGTGCGCCGACCACCACGGTAATCGGCACGTCCAACGGCTTGCCCAAGGCGGGGCTTTCCGCCTCGGCCTCCGCCTCATCAAGCCGCAGCGTGTCGTTCATGGTCAAGGGCAGCAACGGGCGCAGGTCCGAGACGGGCGATATCGACAACACATGCGAAAGCCTGTCCGCAACGTCCTTCGGTAAAACTCCCGCCATCGCCATTCGCGCCACCAGATGCCCGCCTGCGGAATGCCCCGCGAGCACAATCGGCCCCTCTACCCGTGCCGCCAGCGCCGTGACGGCTTGCGCGATATGGGCTGTGATTTCGCCAATCCGAGCCTCTGGCGCCAGCGGATAGCCCGGATGCGCAATCGCCCACCCAGCGTTGAAAGCCCCCTCACCATAGCAGGTCCAGTCGTCCTTATGCCGTTGCAGCCAGTAGCCGCCATGCACGAACACGAACAGGCCCTTAGGGGTGCCTTCAGGCCGTATCAGGTCGAACTTCGCTCGCTCATGGTCACCATAAGCCACGTCATAGTCGCCCGCATGGGCCACCCGAAA
Organism: Litoreibacter halocynthiae; assembly: GCF_004365635.1. GTDB lineage: Bacteria > Pseudomonadota > Alphaproteobacteria > Rhodobacterales > Rhodobacteraceae > Litoreibacter > Litoreibacter halocynthiae. Next base: position 580,479 of record NZ_SOBH01000002.1, read on the forward strand.
CGCCACCGACGCCGCTTCCCAGGCATCCGCATAGCTTTGGGCATCAGGAATAAATCCACCGTTTTCATATTCCAAATCAAGCTCTTGCCGGGTTTTCGTCATTTTTCTCAACTTTTTTCCAAGGATTGACGCCGCCCATGCGTCCTACCATCACTATGCGTATGAAAACCAGCGACGAGGCCTTGGCGCAAGCCGCCAGTGACGGGGACAGCGAGGCATTCGGCCTGCTGGCACGCCGCCACTACGACCGGTTGTTCCGCCTGTCATGGCGGCTGACGGGACATAAGGCCGATGCCGAGGACCTGACCCACGACATCCTCGCCGCCCTGCCCGCCAAGCTGCGCGGCTTCCGCTCCGACGCGCGGTTTACCACATGGCTTTACCGCGTGACGCTGAACGCCGCGACGGATCGTGCCCGCAAGGCGCAACGCCGCCGCACCGCTCGCGAGGGATGGGGGCAAGACTACACCCGCCGCGCTGCCGAGGCTGCGGAAGCTGCGCAAGCACAAGACTGGCTGACCACCGCCATGCGCGCCCTGCCGCCAGAGCTACGCGAAACTGTGGCGCTGACACTTGGCGAGGATTTGACGCAAGCCCAAGCCGCCGAGGTCATGGGCCTGTCGGAAGGAACAATCGCGTGGCGCATGTCGGAAGTGAAGCGCCACTTGCGCGAAATGGCCACAGAGGAGGCCAGATAGATGCCCGAATTTAAAGATGAACTAGACAAGCTCCGCGCCGCCCTGCGCGACGCAACCCCCGCGTCGGATGAGGCTTCGAAGGAAGCGGCATTACGCGTGGCCGAAGAAAATTTCGCCAATCTCCAAGGATCGGCCACCGCCGCACGTCCTACAGATACCAGCCCGCAACGGACGGGCCTTCTGAAAGGACTTGGACAGATGTTTATGAAACCGAATTTGAAGCCAATGATGTTGGCGACATCCTCACTGGTGATTATTGGTGTGGGTGTTGTGCTGACGATGCCCTTGATGCGCTCGGATCAAGCGCCGGTAACTAGCAGTGAGCCGCTCGTACCTCCGGTTATGGCCCCTGAAGTTGACGTTGCAGCCGAGCAACCCGCGCTCGCCAAAGTCGCCGAAAGGCCCGAAACCCCTATCGCGGAACTGGTAGAAGCCCCGCTTGAAGCAGAGGCGGAGCTATTCGTAACCGGCGATTTCGGAACAACCACCATGGCCGATACAGTCGGGTCCGCAGTTGCGCCCCCCGCGCCAAGCTCTAAACGATTGGCACGGTCCATGGGGGTGACCGCAATCGAAGGCGCGGCCCCCAGTGGCTTGACTGCCTCAAACGCAGCCCCCCTGCGCGACCGCCTCCCTCAACCACAGATCGCGCAATCCAACGATCAGTTCCCGGACGCCACGCCGAACCCGTTGAAGGTCACCTCCGAAGAACCGGTCTCCACCTTCTCCATCGACGTGGACACTGCCAGTTACTCTTGGCTGCGCTCCAGTCTGTCGCGTGGACAACTTCCCGACCCCAAATCCGTGCGCGTCGAGGAGTTGGTGAACTACTTCCCCTACGCCTACCCTGCACCCGAGGGCGATGTGCCGTTCCAGCAAACCGTGACGGTAAGTGAAACGCCGTGGAGCCCCGACACCCAACTGATGCACATCGCCATTCAAGGCGCTCGGGTGGAAGAGCGTCCACCGCTTAATCTGGTGTTCCTGCTAGACACCTCCGGCTCCATGCAAGACGCCAACAAGCTGCCCCTTCTGGTGCAAAGCTTCCGCCTGATGCTGGGACAATTGCGGCCGGAGGATGAGGTTGCAATTGTCACCTATGCCGGCTCCGCTGGCACCGTCTTGGAGCCGACCAAAGCGTCCGAGCGGCGCAAGATCGAGGATGCATTGCTACGCCTCTCCGCAGGTGGATCGACCGCTGGCGGTGAAGGGCTGCGCGCGGCTTATGCCTTGGCAGACCAGATGAGCCGCGACGGCGAGGTGTCCCGCGTCCTGCTCGCCACCGACGGCGATTTCAACGTCGGGATGCAATCCGACGCAGAGTTGAAAGGCTTCGTGGAACAGAAGCGCAAATCCGGCACCTACCTGTCGGTGTTCGGCTTCGGACGCGGCAACGTGAACGACGCATTGATGCAAACGCTCGCCCAGAACGGCAACGGCCAAGCCGCCTATATCGACACGCTGGCCGAGGCGCAGAAGGTGCTGGTGGACCAGTTGTCAGGCGCAATGTTCGCCATCGCCCAAGACGTCAAAATTCAGGTGGAGTTCAATCCCGCAACCGTCGCCGAATACCGGTTGATCGGCTACGAGACCCGCGCACTGAAACGCGAGGATTTCAACAACGACAAAGTGGACGCCGGAGAGATCGGTGCGGGCCATACCGTGACCGCCCTCTACGAGGTAACGCCCGTCGGCTCTGACGCCGTTCTGACCGACCCGCTGCGCTTTGGCACTGTCGCGGCGGACGGCAACACTTCCGATCTGGCCTTCTTGCGCCTGCGCTACAAAGAACCCGGCGCGACGCAAAGCAAGTTGCTGGAAGAAGTCGTGCCGGTCGGCACAGGCGACGTAGGCTCAGAAGCCGCGTTCAGCGCTGCTATCGCAGGCTTCGGCCAACTGCTGCGCGGCAACACAGCACTTCGCGAGTGGGGATATTCCGACGCCATTGCGCTGGCCAATGCCAATAAGGGCGATGATGAATTCGGCTATCGCGCCGAAGCCGTAAAGCTGATGCGATTGGCGCAGAGCTTGTCACCAAACTAACCCCGAAAAGCAAAAAAAGCCCCGAGGCCAATACGGCATCGGGGCTCTAAAACAATCTCGGTCTGCGTTTAGTGCAGTTTGTCTTTAACCTGTGCGATGGCGTCATCGATCAAGCCGTTTTGATCCGCAGCGGTCGTCTTGGACGCCACAACTTCAGCAGCAGCAGCGATAGCGACGTTGATCGCACGGTCACGAATTTCGCGCACGGCACCGGCTTCAGCGCTGGCGATCTGGTCCTCGGCACCTTTCAGGCGACGGGCAATCGACAGCTTCAGATCTTCCTTGGCCTGCGTGGCAGCAGCTTCGGCTTCACGCTTGGCTTCGGCGACAATGCGGTCTGCTTGCTCGGCCACTTCCTTTTGCTTGCGCTCGTAGGAGGCCAGCAGGGTTTGCGCTTCTTCGCGCAGCGCCTTGGCCTCATCAAGCTCGGCTTGAATGGTCTGGGCGCGTTTGTCGAGCATCCCGCCCAACATGCCTGGAACCTTGAAGTAGAACAGCACCGCGATGAACAAGATGAACGCGAGCAGCACGACGAAGTTGGTGTTGTGAAGTGAGAAGAAAGGGCCACTGGCAGCCAGCGCAGGTGCGGGCAGCAATGCCGTAAGAGCGAGGAGCTTCTTCATCTCTTATCCTTTCATCTTAGCGGTGACGGCAGCCGTGATCGACTTGGCGTCAATCTTGCCCGGAGCCACAGCCGACACGATGTCTTTTGCAATGTCCTTGGCCACAGTGGCAGCGCTGGTCGCGGCGCTGTCACGAATGGCCGCGATAGCTTTTTCGCCTTCAGCCGCACGTGCCGCAATTTCTGCGTCCGCTTTGGCGATGGCCTTGTCCAAATCCACCTGAATGGCGGCCTTGGTTTCGCCGACAATCCGGCCAGCCTCGGCGCGCGCGTCGATCAGGGCTTTCTCGTAGGCAGCTTCCGCGTCGATGGCCTGTTGTTTCAGGTCTTCGGCGGCTGCAATGTCGTTGGTGATGGTGCCGGCACGTTCTGCCAGAACCGATCCGATGCGCGGCAGCGCAACGCGCGACAGCACAAAGTAAATGACCACAAGCGTGATCAGCAACCAGACGATCTGGTTATCAAAGGTCGAGAAATCGAGCTGGGGCATGCCCGCGCTTTCTTTCACTACTTCACCGGTTTCAGTTGCCATGATGGCCCCCAGATGTGTCTGAATACTTGGATCTTACATCGGACGGGCCCGCTTCAGGCCCGCCCGACCGTAAGGATGGTATAGCTTGGTTCTTAAACAGCGAACATCAGCAGAAGGGCGACGAGGAACGAGAAGATCCCCAGAGCTTCCGCGAATGCGATGCCGATGAACAGTGTTGCAGTCTGCGAAGCAGCTGCGGATGGGTTGCGCAGAGCGCCGGACAGATAGCTGCCAGCAACATTGCCCACACCGACGGCTGCGCCGCCCATGCCAACAGAAGCCAGGCCTGCGCCGATGAATTGACCCATTTGTGCGATATCGCCTTCCATGTCTTTTCTCCTTACGATGGAATTGAGGTGATTAGTCTTCGTAACCTTAGTGCGAAGGATGCAGCGCATCTTTCAGATACACACAGGTTAGAATTGCGAACACGTAAGCTTGGATACCGCTTACGAGAATTTCGAGACCGTACATGGCGGTGATCGCCAGAACGGACAGGGGTGAAATGGCCGCGATGGCTGCGAAGCCCGCGAACACTTTGATAACAGCGTGACCGGCCATCATGTTGCCGGCCAGACGAATGGAGTGGCTGACGGGGCGCACGAAATAGCTGATGACCTCGATCAAGGCCAGGATCGGACGCAGCGCCAGTGGCGCCGAGGACACCCAGAACAGGCCCAAGAACCCGGCGCCGTTTTTGACGAAGCCAAGGATTGTGACTGCGAGGAACACCATCATCGCCAACACGCCGGTGACGGCAATATGCGAGGTGGTGGTGAACGCCATCGGCAGCAGGCCAAGGAAGTTGGACACCAGAATGAACATGAACAGCGTCATGATATAGGGGAAGTACTTTACGCCGTCCTTACCGGTGACGTCTTCGACCATCTTGTAGACGAAGCCATACATCATCTCGGCGATGGACTGGCTGCGCGATGGCACGATGGCACGGCGCGACGTGCCGAAGACCAGCAAAACGATGATACAAACAACCGTCAGGGCCATCCACAATGTCACGTTGGTGATCGTGAACGCGCCGACATCGCCATTGCCAAACAGCGGCTTGACGATGAATTGGTCCATCGGGTGAAAAACCAGACCGCCGTCTTCTGCGCCGTGAGCTTCTGTCGCCATCTGTTCAGTCCTTCTCGTTGGCCTCTTTGGCCAGATGTTCGTTTTGGACCTCTTTGGCGGTGCGAAGCATAACGTTCACCCCGGCCGCAAAGCCCAGCAATGTGAAGATCACCAGAAATATCGGCAATGTGCCGAACAGCCAGTCGAGGCCGTATCCGATGGTCAGACCGATCCCGAGACCGGCAACAAGTTCCGTCACCATGCGCCAGCCCTGCTGGGCCCCCGAATAGTGCTCGTCCCCCCTTGGCTTTTCAGCCTGAGAGGTTTTCTTGAGCCCTTCGATCCGCTCGCTCAGCGCATCCAGCTGGGCCTTATTCGGGTCATTGGTCATCAAAAGACACCCCTCGGGAGGTTTGCAGGAGGGATAGGCTGCGGGCCGCACAGAGTCAATCACCCTCAACAGTCGCCAAAGATCACTTTAAGCTTCTGTTACTTATGTCTAAAATCGAAGTTTACCCAAGTCTGGACACCACGCCGCAGGCCCCCATGCGGCTTTTTGATATTCAACCATTTGGTTGACGATCACGCCGCCCCGCGCCATGACACCGCCATGAGCACCGCCCTTGATACCACCTTCGCAGCCCTTGCCGACGGCACCCGCCGTGCAATTCTGGCGATGCTTCTGGAGGATGACATGGCGGTTACCGATGTGGCCGAGCCTTTCGAGATGTCACTGGCCGCGATTTCCAAACACCTGACAATTCTGACCCGCGCGGGCCTGATTACACAGGAAAAGCGCGGGCGGGTGAAGTGGTGCAAACTGGAGCCGGAGGCCATGCGCGAGGCCATCGTTTGGATCGAAAGCTTTGGCCAGCTGGAGGCGCTGAACTTCGACGCCTTCGAGCAGTTCCTGAACAAAGAACTCGGCAGCTAGTCTTTCAGCAGCATTCCCAAGGCAAGCACCGTCAGTGCTACCCCCGCCAGAACCAACGCCGGTGGGGCCGTGCCCCCCAAGGCCAGCTCCCATAGAATGACCCAACTGGGCACGAGGTAGGTATAGGCCATCACCTTCGACGACGGTAGCCGCAACGCCGCATATTGCAGCAGCACGAAGGTCATCGCCGAAGCGGCAATCGACACATAGAGGATGGTCACCCACACAATCGCGGGCAGCGCGGCCCAGTCGGTGGCCCACAGATCCGACCACCCCCAGATCGTCAGCAGCCCCAACCCGCCCAGCAGGGTGAAGAAGGAAAACACCACCGGTGCCTCGCCACGGTTCAGCTTGCGCACCAGAGGGGTGTAGACCGCATGCGCCGCACAGCCGACGAAATAAACCGCTTCGCCCCGCCCGACCTCGAAGGCCAGCAAGGCCTGCACATCCGCCCTGAAAATCACCCATAACGCCCCGACGGCTCCCAAAGCCAGGGCCAGCGCCATACGGGTGGTTAAAACCTGACGCAGAAGAATATATCCTACCCCCGCCGCCAGTCCCGGCGTCAGGGTGAAGACCGCCGCCGCACTTACTGGCGGCGCGGTCTTCAAGCCTTCGAACATCAAAACGAAATAAGCCGCGAATATCCCGCCCAAAAGCAAATATCGCCACGGGGCCACCAAGGCCTTGCGCGGCAGCCCCGTCGTCGCCAGTGCTGCCGCCCCGATCACCACGCCAGCAATCGCAAAACGCACTGCATTCAAAGCCGCCGGAGCTATCTCGTTGGCCGCCAACGACCCCAGCGAGAACGATCCCGCCACCAGAACCGAAAACAGCAGCATCGCCGCATGACCGCGGAGCGCCGGTTTCACAAGTACACCCTTACAGCTTCATCTTGGCTCAAATATTCAATCCTCACCCTGCCCCGCGCACGCCCTTGTCTGTTCGGGCTCACACCCGCCACAAAGCGCCAGAAATGTCGCGCGCCGCAGGCGCTCATTCAGGTCAGTCCACGCCTAAAGGTCGCCCCACCCTTTGGCTTCCTCTTTCAAAAAGGTCACAAAGGAATGCACTTTCGCGGTTCTGTGCAAATCCACGTGGGTCACACACCAGAAAGTTGACGACCAGCTCTGCTCGGACGGAAGCATCTCCTTCATATCCGGATGCGCATTGCCGATATAGGAGGGTAGAAACCCGATCCCGGCCCCGGCGATCACGCCGTCCTGCACGGTGTTGGAGTCGGAGCACTTGTAGACCACATTCTCCTCCGGCACGTTCTCCCCCATCCAGCGCATGAAGGGCGCGCGCGGGTTCAGTGTGGACATGCGGCAAAAGCGGTGGTTCGGGATGTCGTCTATCCCCTTCAACGGACCATGACGGAACACGTAATCCTTATGCGCAAAAAGCCCCATCGGCATTTTCGCCAGTTCCTGCACGATATTGTCCAGATCATCTCCCGGCGCACCAGCGCGCAGCGCCACATGCGCCTCGCCGTATTCAAGGCGCAGGGGCCGCGTATCGACGATCAGCTCGGCGCGGATCTCGGGGTTGTCAGCTTGGTATTTCGCAATCGTGCGCGCCATCAGCGGCGACATTTGCGGCAGGCAGGTAACGATCAGATCGCCAGAGACCGAGGCCCCGCGCCCGTGGATACGACCCGCCAGTTGCGTCAACTGATCCTCGGTCGCCGCGGCCACGGTCAGCAAATCCTCCCCGGCTTCGGTCGGAGTGTATCCGCGCGCATGGCGCTGGAACAGCTTGGCCCCCAACTTGCCCTCAAGGCTGTCGATATGGCGGATCACGGTGGCGTGGTGCACGCCCAACACCTCTGCCGCGGCGCTCACCGTGCGCAGGCGCGCGACCTGATAGGCGGTGCGATATTCGTCCCAGTTGTCAATTTCCATATGCCGCCGCCCCCCTTGTGCGCAAATGCGCGGACCCTGCCGAACCATTCCACATCGGTTTTATTTTGCAAAGCACAAAGCGCGACCACGCCAGCGCGCTCTCCCTTTTCAATCCTGCGCCGTCTGGTAGTCTTTGCACCATGAAAGTCACCCGCAACCTGCCCCAGCAATTGATTGTCGAGAACAGGCCTTGGGTCGTCTCCCTTGCCCTTGTCGGGGGCTGGCTTTTGTTCTTCGGCATCGGCCTTTCGATCTTGCTAAGCGGCGAAGCCATGGGCCTGATCTTCATGGCCGCAAGCCTCATTCCCGTCGTCTTGCTCTTTTTCTTCGCCCGCCGCACCCAAGCGCTGTTCCTGCGACCCGAAGGGAAACTGGTTATCCGGCGTAAAACGCTGCTGGGCGGGTCCGTGGTCGAGCATCAGTTGCACGAGGTTCAAAATGCCATTGTTCAGGCCAGCCACACCAAGAAGGGCGGCACAACCTACCGCGTGGCACTGGTCTTTCCCGAGGGCCAAAGCGCAGGCATCCACCCGCTGGTCTTCGCCTATGACAATTTCAGCGACCACCACGGTATCGCGGACACGATCAACCAGTGGCTGACACAGGCACCATGATCACGCGGGACAATCGCCCTTCAAGATTGGTTCTGGACCAGAAACCCGGGATGGTGGCCTGGTTCCTCGCGGCCTTCGTCCTGGCATGGGTTTATATTTCGATCACCATTCTCAAGGACGGCGATCCCATCGGCTGGATATTTCTGGCAGCCGTAATTGTCCCGCTGTTCTTTCTGACCTTTGTCGAACGCCAGACACTCACTCTGGATCGCGATGCGGATGCCCTTATCCTCACACGGCAAACCATCTTCAAAAAGCGCCGGATCATCGACGAGTTGGGGTTGGTCCAAAGGGCCAAAATCAATTGGCTTGGAGAAGGCTCGACCCGATCGGGGCGGCTGGTCTTACAGCGAGACACAGGCCCGCTGGAGTTCGGCTCCCCGCAACCGCAAAGCCGCGCTCGGAGTCTGGCACGAGAGGTCAACGCTTGGCTTGACTCCAAAGGCCCCACCGCGTAGATCGCCCACAACATCCGGAAGCACCAGACTTCCGGTCCCCGCCATGAGGCAGGGATCGCCCCCCATCAGCGCGTCGCGCCCATGGGGGCCAAACTGTTTGTTTGGACCCACTTGTGACACGTGGCGGGGGCAATTGTCGTTTAGCCGGTCCGTGCTTAGGTAGGGGCCACATGTGAGTAAGAAGGAGCCGAGAGCCCATGTTTGAGAATCTGTCCGAACGCCTCTCCGGCGTCTTTGATAAGCTCACGAAGCAAGGCGCGCTGTCCGAGGACGATGTCAAAACCGCCCTGCGCGAGGTGCGTGTCGCGCTGCTGGAGGCTGACGTCTCCCTGCCCGTCGCCCGTGACTTCGTTAAAGCCGTGGCTGACAAGGCCACCGGCCAGAACGTCACCAAGTCGATCACGCCGGGCCAGCAGGTCGTCAAGATCGTCCATGACGAGCTGAAACATGTGCTGGCAGGCGATGACGACACGCCGGGCGAGTTGAAAATCGACAGCCCCCCCGCCCCGATCCTGATGGTGGGTCTGCAAGGCTCCGGTAAGACCACGACGACGGGCAAGCTGGCCAAGCGGCTGAAAGAGAAAAACAACAAGCGCGTGCTGATGGCATCGCTCGACGTGAACCGCCCTGCGGCCATGGAGCAGCTGGCGATCCTCGGTGTGCAAATCGGCGTCGACACCCTGCCGATCGTCAAGGGCGAGAAGCCCGTCGACATCGCCAAGCGCGCCAAGCAACAGGCGACGCTGGGCGGCTACGACGTCTATATGCTCGACACTGCCGGTCGTTTGCAGATCGACGAAGTGCTGATGCAGGAAGTCGAAGACGTCCGTGACATCGTCAAACCACGCGAGACGCTGCTGGTAGTTGACGGTCTGACCGGTCAGGTCGCTGTGGAAGTCGCTGAAGAATTCGACGGCAAAATCGGCATCTCCGGTGTCGTGCTGACCCGTATGGATGGCGACGGTCGCGGCGGTGCGGCCCTGTCCATGCGCGCGGTCACCGGCAAGCCGATCAAGTTCGTCGGTCTTGGCGAGAAGATGGACGCACTGGAGACGTTCGAGCCGGACCGCATCGCGGGCCGCATTCTTGGCATGGGCGACATCGTAGCACTTGTCGAGAAAGCGCAAGAAACCATCGAGGCTGAACAAGCCGAGAAGATGATGAAGCGCTTCCAGAAGGGTCAGTTCAACATGAACGACCTGAAAAACCAGCTTGAGCAGATGATCAAGATGGGGGGCATGGAAGGCCTCATGGGCATGATGCCCGGTATGAAAAAGATGGCAGGTCAGGCCAAAGAGGCCGGCATGGACGACAAGATGCTGAAACAGCAAATTGCCCTGATCCAGTCGATGACCAAGCGCGAACGCGCCAACCCGCAGCTTCTGCAAGCGTCGCGCAAGAAGCGCATCGCCAAGGGCGCGGGGATGGAGGTCTCGGACCTGAACAAGCTTCTGAAGATGCAGCGCCAGATGGGCGACATGATGAAGAAGATGGGCAAAATGGGCAAAGGCGGGATGCTGAAACAGGCCATGAAAGGCATGTTCGGCAAAGGCGGCATGCCCGACATGAACGACCCCGCCGCCATGGAAGCCGCTGCCAAACAAATGGGCGCGAAGCTGCCTGGTGGAATGGGCGGTATGCCCGGCATGGGTGGCGGTGCGCTGCCCCCTGGCCTGTCAGGTTTCGGCAAGAAAAAATGAACGCCCCTACCCTCCATACAGAGCGCCTGACGCTGCGTGCGCATACCCGCGCGGACTTTCCCACCTATCGGGACGTGTTCGCGACGGATCACGCACAGTATATGGGCGGGCCGATGTCCGAGCAGCAAAGCTGGGCCATGTTCTGCAAGGACGTCGCACAATGGGCCTTGCTGGGCCATGGCGCGTGGGCCGTGACCAGAACCGAAGACGGCGCATTTGTCGGTCAGGTCGGCATCAACGCACACCCCTATTTCCCCGAGACCGAGCTAGGCTGGCTTGTCATGCCGGACGCCGCCCGTCAGGGCGTCGGATTTGAGGCGGCCCGTGCCGCGCGTGACTGGGCGTTCGGAACGCTGAAGCCCGCCTCGCTCGTCAGCTATATTGACGAGGAAAACGTCGCCTCCATCGCGCTGGCCAAGCGTCTTGGGGCCTTCGACGACCCCGCCGCCGAACGCTGCCCCTATGAAAACCACGCGGTCTACCGCCACCCGAAGCCGGAGGCCGCGTAATGGGCCACCGCGACATCCCCGTGCTGGAAACCGAGCGTCTGGTCCTGAAAGGGCCGGAACCGCAGGACTACCCCGATTTCAAAGCGACCTTCACCAGCTTCCGCGCCCGCTATATGGGCGGGCCGTTGAACCCGTATGAATCGTGGATGCTCTATGCCGCCGAAATCGGCCACTGGGAAATTCGCGGCTTCGGCATGTGGATGATCCACGACAAAACATCCGACGCCACGCTCGGCATGGCAGGCGGCTGGCAACCAGCGATGTGGCCGGAGCGCGAATTGGCATGGATCATCTGGCCCGAAGTTGCGGGCAAAGGTTATGCGCTGGAAGCCGTCGACGCCGCACGCCGCTATTTCTACAAATCCGGTTGGGAGGGTGCTGTCAGCTACCTTGACCCCTACAACCTGGATTCCGTCCGCCTCGCCGAGCGTCTGGGCTGCGTGAAAGACAAGGAAGCGAAATCCATCGGGGACGACGACGCGGTCTATCGCCACCCTGCCCCCGCTGCGCTGAACGACACTCAACTGTCCCACGGCATCGCCATGGAAGTTAGCCATTACCAAGACCCTGCCTTCAAACCGAAAGGGTTCGCACTTGACTGATGCCGTCACAAAAGCCGCCGAGGTATTGAAAGAGCACCGCGCCAGCATCGACCGCTTGGACGCGATCCTTGTTTATACGCTGGGCGAGCGGTTCAAGCATACCCAAGCCGTCGGCAAGCTGAAGGCCGAGCACAACCTGCCGCCAAGCGATCCTGATCGCGAAGCGCAGCAAATCAAACGACTCGAGGACATGGCAAAACGCGCCGATCTCGACCCCGAATTCGCCAAATCCTTTCTGAATTTCATCATTCGGGAAGTCATCCAAAACCATAAAACGTTTCAATAATTTCGGACATTTGTCCGGCACAGCCATCTTAAGGAGAACTACACAATGGCAATGAAAATCCGTCTGGCCCGTGGTGGGTCCAAAAAACGCCCCTTCTACCGTGTTGTCGCAGCTGACACGCGCATGCCGCGCGATGGCCGCTACGTCGAGAAATTGGGCACATACAACCCGCTGCTGCCCAAAGACAGCGAAGAGCGTGTGAAGCTCGACATGGAGCGCGTGCAGTACTGGCTCGACCAAGGCGCACAGCCTTCTGACCGTGTGTCCCGCTTCCTCGAAGCTGCCGGCGTCATCGAGAAGAAAGAGCGCGCCAACCTGAAAAAAGGCGAGCCGGGCAAGAAAGCTCAGGACCGCGTTGAAGAGAAAGCCGCAAAAGCTGCTGCCGCTGCTGAAGCTGCCGCTGCTCCGGCTGAGGCTCCTGCAGAAGAAGCACCGGCTGAAGAAGCTGCTGCGGAAGCATCCGCAGAGTAATCTGCGCTTGAGCAATGCGTGAATTCGAACCGGATTTCCGGGACGAGCTATATGAGTTGATGCGGTGGCGGCGCGATGTGCGCCGCTTCCGCACCACACCCGTGGACGAGGCACTGCTGATGCGGTGCCTCGACGCATTTTCGCACGCCCCCTCCGTGGGCCTGTCGGAACCTTGGCGCATCGTGCGTGTCGAGAGCGCCGAAGCCCGCGCCGCCGCGCGCGCCAATTTCGAGGTCGCCAATGCCGAGGCCCTTGCCCGCTATGACGGCGACCAAGCTGACAATTACGCAAAACTGAAACTGGCGGGCATGGACCAAGCGCCGGTTCAACTTGCGATCTTTTGTGACGAAGCCACAACCAAAGGCCACGGTCTAGGGGCAGCCTCTATGCCCGAGATGCGCCGCTATTCGGTCGTGTCCGCAGTCACCCTGTTCTGGCTCGCCGCGCGTGCCGAGGGTTTGGGGCTGGGATGGGTCTCCGTTCTGGACCCTGAGCAGCTGTGCCACGATCTGGACGTGCCAGAAGACTGGGCCCTGATCGGCTATTTCTGCATCGGCTATCCCGAAGCGAACCACGAGACACCCGAATTGCTGCGCGAGGGCTGGGAAGCCCGCGCCGCCGCGTTGGACATCCGAAGCATATGAGCCCGCGTTATGTCATAGGTGTCGTGCATGCGGCCCATGTCGCGGCGGGCAAGCGGCAAGGATTTGTGGCCTTCAGCCACGGCAAGGAAGCCGCCGTGCGCAATCTGGATGTGGGCGACAAAGTGATCTTCTACGCGCCAAAAACCGAGTTTGACGGCGACCCTGTACAGGCTTTTGTGGGCCACGCCACCATCACCGGCGCCACCCCGCGGCAGATGGATTACATGACCGGCCTGCCAGCATGGGTGCGGGACGCGGAATTTGACGACGTGGTCGAAGTTCCCGTGCGCCCACTTTTGGAGGACTTGTCTTTTGTCACCCGCCCCAGCCATTGGGGGATGGCATTCCGCCAAGGTAAATTTACAATCCCAGAAGCCGACTACCGGCTGATCGCCAATGCCATGGGGCTCGACACATGATTAGACGTCTGTTCACGCTGGTGTTTATGGGGCTGGCCTTCTATGGCGGGCTCAAGGTAGAGCGCGGTCTATCCGAAGGCCGCTGCACCCATGCGGGCGGTGCCATGGTCGACGGGGTTTGCATTGGAGCACTTTCAGAATGAGCAAAGATAAGATCGTTGTCGGTGCAATTGCCGGATCCTTCGGCGTCAAAGGCGAAGTGCGGCTGAAAAGCTTTTGCGCCACCCCCGAGGATATCGCGTTGTACTCCCCACTCACGGGCGACAACGGCGTGGAATACACGCTGAAGATCACCCGTCAGGTCAAAAACGGCTTTGCCGCCCGCCTGTCAGGCATTCGCTTCAAGGACGAGGCCGACGCGCTGCGCGGTGTCAAACTTTCGGCAGATCGTGACCTGTTGCCCTCCCTGCCCGACGACGAATACTACCACGCCGACCTGATGGGGCTGGATGTGCTGGACACCGGCGGCGAGGTTATCGGCAAAGTCGCAGCGGTGCTGAACCACGGCGCAGGCGACATTCTGGAGCTGCGCGGTCCAGGCCTCAAAGGCTCCGTTCTGCTGCCCTTCACGCTTGACGCGGTGCCGACGGTCGATCTTGCCGCAAAGCGCATCATCATCGACCCTCCGGAAGGCTTGTTGGACTAGCATGAGCATCCCGTCCAGATCCCATGGTCGCAAGACCATTTCCGCTTCCCTCACGCCAAGCGATCTGATGGCAGAACCGACACGCCTGAAAGGCGCGTGGTCAGCCAAGATCATAACGCTGTTTCCTGATGCCTTTCCGGGTGTCTTGGGCGCGTCGCTGACAGGCAAGGCGCTGCAAGAAGGCAAATGGGCCTTGGAGGCCATCGACCTGCGCATTTTTGGCGAAGGCAAGCACCGCAATGTGGATGATACTCCTTACGGCGGTGGTGCCGGCATGGTGCTGCGGGCCGATATCGTCGGCAAGGCGCTGGATTTCGCCAAGCGCGGCACATCCGAGCGCGCCAAATGGCCCGTGGTCTACCTGTCACCGCGCGGCAAGCCGTTCACCCAAGCCAAAGCGGCCGAATGGGCGCAGGCAGACGGCATCACCATGCTGTGCGGGCGGTTTGAAGGCGTGGACCAGCGGGTGCTGGATTACTACGAGATCGAGGAAGTGTCTTTGGGCGACTTCGTTCTGACCGGCGGCGAGATCGCAGCGCAGGCGATGATCGACGCGACCGTGCGCTTGTTGCCGGATGTGCTGGGAAATGCGGACTCAACAGAAGACGAAAGCTTCTCCGACGGCCTAACGCTGGAGCACCCGCAATACACCCGCCCAGCCGAGTGGCGCGGATTGGGCGTGCCGGAGGTTTTGACCTCCGGCGATCACGGGAAAGTCGATGCTTGGCGGCGCGAGCAATCTGAGGCGCTGACCAAGGCGCGCCGGCCCGATCTGTGGGCCAAGCGCGAAGAAGGTGAAGGCTAGACCTTCACCACCATTTTACCAAAGCTGCGGCCTTCGAGCATGTCCATGAACGCTTCGGGTGCATTTTCCAGACCGTCAACGACCTGCTCTTTGTACTTCACTTTGCCCTCGGCCAGCCATCCGGTCATCTCGGCGGCGAATTCTTTGTAAGTCTCTGGTCCGAAGCTGTCGAAGATGATGAAGCCCTGAACCTTGACCTTCATGCGCAGAATTGTGCCCATGATGACCGGCCCCATGTCGGGGGTGTCCGGCAAGCCCGGCAGGTTGTACCACGCGACCATGCCGCACACAGGCATCCGCGCGAAAGGGTTCAGCAGGGGCAGCACGCCATAAAGAACTTTGCCCCCGACATTCTCGAAATAGACGTCGATCCCGTCAGGGCACGCGCCTTTCAGCTGGGCCGCGAAGTCGTCAGCTTTGTGGTCGATGCACGCATCGAACCCGAGGTTGTCGACCACATGCGCGCATTTCTCTGCACCGCCCGCAACCCCCACAACGCGGCAGCCTTTGAGCTTGGCGATCTGGCCCACGGTCGCCCCCACGGGGCCGGAGGCGGCGGCGACCACAACGGTCTCACCCGCTTTCGGCTCGCCGATTTTCAGCAGCCCCGCATAGGCGGTGTAACCCGGCATACCCATGATCCCCAAAGCCCAGGATGGGTTCGCGGGATCAGCACCAAAGTTCAAAACCTGATCGCCATTCGAAACCGCGTAATCCTGCCAACCGCTACCGGACAACACGTAGTCGCCCTCGGCAAAGCCTTTGACGTCGGAGGTGACGACCTGTGCCACCACCTGCCCCGTCATGACTTCGCCCAGCTTGACCGGCTCGGCATAGGATTTGGCGTCGTTCATCCGGCCGCGCATGTATGGATCAAGCGACAGGTAGACCGTACGCAGCAGCATCTCGCCTGCACCTGCGGTGGGGATGTCGGTCTGCTCAAGGCGCAGGGTGTTGTCGTCCGGCAGGCCTTGCGGGCGTTCGGCCAGAACGATGCGGCGGTTGCTTTTGTCTGATTGTGTCATGGGGCGCTCCTTGGGTATGGTTGCCTCAAGGATGGGCCGTGCAGGTGCGCGCTTCAACCATTCCCCTGCGAAATGCGCTAAAAATCGTTTCTGGGGTGATGGCCGCTTGATCTACGCAGCTAACCCTCCTATACCCCGCCAATCTGGAATCAGAATACTGACCGGAGCCTTTGTTTTATTGACCATCCGACGCGCTTTTTTCGGCGTACATTGCGGATGCAAAGCTTGGGCACTCAAAGCAACGTCGATCTAATCTCTGGCGGGCGCTTTCTCGGAAACGGGGGCGGACCCGGAAGAAAACCAAGAGCTCTTAGAACGCGAGACATATTCTCCGGGTAAACCGGGATCAAAAAAGGAGCGTTTCAGATGAACCTGATCGCACAACTAGAAGCGGAACAAATCGCCGCTTTGGGGCATGATATCCCCGACTTTAAAGCGGGTGACACCATCCGCGTTGGCTACAAAGTGACCGAAGGTACACGTAGCCGTGTCCAGAATTACGAAGGCGTTTGCATCGCACGTAACAACGGCAAAGGCATTGCCGGGTCGTTCTGCGTACGCAAAATTTCCTTCGGTGAGGGCGTGGAACGTGTGTTCCCACTGCACTCCACCAACATCGACAGCATCACCGTTGTGCGTCGTGGCCGCGTTCGTCGCGCCAAGCTGTACTATCTGCGTTCGCGTCGCGGTAAATCCGCTCGTATCGCCGAGGATTCCAACTACAAAGCGCCTAAGGCGTAAGGGGAACTGTCATGAAAAAAGATACTCATCCAGAATACCACACCATCAACGTCAAAATGACCGATGGCACAGTGCTTGAGATGAAATCCACTTGGGGCGCTGAAGGCGACCAGATTTCTTTGGACATCGACCCTTCCGTGCACCCCGCATGGACCGGCGGCAACCAGCGCCTGATGGACACTGGCGGTCGTGTTTCCAAGTTCAAAAACAAATACGAAGGTCTGGGCTTCTAAAAGCCGCACCCTTCGACGCAGATCAAAGCCGCACCCTTCTGGGGGCGGCTTTTTTCATTGGACACGCCAAATGCCGTGGCAGGCGGACCTGTCACGGTTTTGGGATACGCTCTGTCTGGATATCTACAACGCGTGCGCCCTCGAAAGGCGCCGGACGGGGGAATACCCCCGCATCCTCGCCGGTTTTTCCGGCGTATCGGGGCAATAGCCCCGTCTCATGCATGATGTTCGGATGCCCCGTAAGCACTGCCAGCCTGCCAAAGCCAGCAACGCGGGGCCCGGAACCATTTGGGATCGACGTCGATATGCAAGGGTTTACGCCCTAGCCGTTTACGTCCGTTTAACCATGCGTTCGCAACCTGCAAACTTTGCGGCGGTTTTGCTTCCCCTCGCCCCGCCCCGTGCTTATAACGCCTCAAACCCCGACAAGGGGCACGCACTAATCTACGGGACAGAACATGGCCGCGCATATCATCGTCTTTGGCAACGAAAAGGGCGGATCAGGAAAATCCACCAATTGCATGCATGTGGCCACCGCGCTCGTGCGGGCGGGATTTACCGTGGGCGCACTGGATCTGGACCTGCGTCAACGCAGCTTTTCGCGATATTGCGAGAATCGCGCGGGCTATTCGAAAAAGAACGGACTCGACCTGCCGCGCCCCGAAATTGTCGAGTTGCCAGAGGTTGACCCCGCGACGCTCAACCCCGGCGAAAACATCTACGACCGCCGTTTGACCGAAGCCGTTGCTGGGATGGAGGGGCGCTTTGACTTTATCGTCATCGACTGCCCCGGCTCCCACACGCGGTTAAGTCAGGTCGCACACTCGTTGGCGGACACCTTGGTGACGCCCCTGAATGACAGCTTTATCGACTTTGATCTGCTGGCCCGCATCGAGCCGGAATCGCAGAAGATCATCGGCCCGTCGGTTTATGCCGAAATGGTCTGGCAGGCCCGTCAGCTGCGCGCGCAGGCGGGGCTGTCCCCGATCGACTGGATCGTGGTGCGCAACCGCGTGGGTACCCAGCGCATGCACAACAAGAAGAAGATCACCGACGCGGTCGAGGCGTTGGCCAAACGCATCGGCTTCCGCGTGGCCCCCGGCTTCTCGGAGAGGGTGATTTTCCGTGAGTTATTCCCACGGGGGCTAACCTTGCTGGACTTGGGCGATATCGGGGTGAAAAACCTCAACATCTCCAACATTGCCGCCCGTCAGGAAGTGCGTGAGTTGATGAAATCGTTGCGCCTTCCAGGCGTCGACATCAATTTCTAGCCGCCGGTATACACATCGCCGCTTGGAATTATGCGTTGCCGCTGCCGTTGTTTGAGCGCTTGCAAACTGGTGCC
Organism: Litoreibacter halocynthiae; assembly: GCF_004365635.1. Taxonomy (GTDB): domain Bacteria; phylum Pseudomonadota; class Alphaproteobacteria; order Rhodobacterales; family Rhodobacteraceae; genus Litoreibacter; species Litoreibacter halocynthiae. Next base: position 598,784 of record NZ_SOBH01000002.1, read on the forward strand.
TGTAACCTGAGGCGCCTCGATCACAGGGCCCGACGGCGCAGCGCGCACAGATCTGATATTTCTGGACTGCGCATCAAGGCCTGACATCTGGCTTCCGCTGGCAATCATCTTCATCATCGTGGGATTGGACGCAAAAAAAGTCGCGAATTTTTCTGCGAGCCCCATATAGACCACACCGCGATCAAGCTTGCCTGACGCCATCCCCACAAACATCATCGAGCTTGCCGCCAATGTGAAGGCAAAGAAGAATAATTGCACGCGTTTGAAAATTTCGGTGAAGACGGTCATGAGCGGCCTCCGAAGAGTGTTTCGGGCGCTAAATTGGTCAGGGGTTCAGATATTCGCATGACAGATACGATCCACGACTCGGGTTAAGCTGACGTGAATATCAATTATAAATGGGGCAATATGCGGGCAGTCGGGCAAGCATTTGCTGCCCGAGCATGCCCGCGGCCACAGCCGCGCATTAGGCGGCTGAAATCGCCTCGAGTTTCACACGCCGGAACTGCGCAAGGCATGCGTCTATGCTGGCGCGGTCCTCGATCAGACACGCTGCCGTTGAAAGCGCGTCCGCGAGGGCCGCAGACTGTGCCGAAACACTAATTTCACGCCAGTTCGGGCGCGCCGGCCGGCCTGTGCGCGGGTCAAGAATGTGGCTCACCTGCGCATTTACATCGAAGGTCGTGCCCAAAGGCGCAGAGGTAGCAAGCGCTCGCGCCGTCAACGGCACCTCGCCCCCCGCCGCCAGCTTGACGGGCCATGCACCACCATCGGGGTGGCCACCAACAGCACGGAATTCTCCGGTGTCGATCAGGATGTTCGTCAGCCCCTCGGCCTCTAGCAAATCGGCCACGCGATCCGCGATATAGCCCTGCGCGATACCGTTCAGGGTCAGCGCCATGCCTCGGCGCATGGTGATGGCGGCAGGGTCGAGCGTCACGTGGGTCCAACCGGTCAGCGCCTGCGCTTCGTGCAAGGTGTCAGCGCGAGGCAACGCACCTTGCGCCGACGCCTCGGCATAGGCCGCCCAAAGCGGCTGTACGGTCGGATCGAACGCACCACCACTGGCAGCGTGGACGGCCCCGGCAAGCGACAGGCATTCCAGCAGCTCGAACGGCGGGGTTTGCAGCGTGGCTTTTCGGTTCAGTTCTGACAGAGCGCTATCCGGGCGGTAAAGGCTGAAGATGTCCTCCAGCCGCGAGATCTCGGACGCCACACGGGCGCTGATCGCCTTGGCGTCGGGGTGGGCCAGACGCAGCGTGGCGCGGGCGCCAAGCGCCACGCCTTGCCATGTATGGACCGGCTGCGCGGTGCTGCGACCGGCGCAGGCAAGTGCGGCGGCGGTGATGGTCAGGAAACGGCGGCGGCTGGTCATGGGGTCATCCTTCCGAATTGCGCGACAGGGCGCGCAGGCGGTTGTCAAAATCGTCGTCGGTGGTGTCGCCATCCAAGGCGACAGGGGCAAGCACGGCGCTGTTTGGTATCTGCCCCAACTGCATCACGTCGCCACCATTGACGGCGGCAAACTTCACGGCGTCGTCGCGTTTGGAAAACGGCACCAGTTCCGGCGCGCCCATGCCGCCCAAAACGCGGCCACCTACGACATAGAACGCATCTTCGGCGGCGATCCAGTTGGTCGGGCCGGGCGCGTCCCATGTGGCGCCAGTGGCGCTCATGTCGTTGACCCAGACGGCCAGAATATCGTGGCTCTGTTCGGGCATCCGCGTATAGGCCACCACGTCGCGCACCTGAGAAAAGAACAGCGGCGCACCGGGAAGCCCGCCCAGATGAGCCTGCGCCTTGGGGCCTTCATGTTCCAGCAGGTTCATCTGGCAATAATGGCCCACGGCCTCCTCGGTCAGGGGCAGTGCCGACGTATTCTGCACGGCCTCTTCCTTGCAAGCTGTCAGCAGCATCAGGGCGATCAGCAGATACCTCATGGCTCCACCTTCCGGAATGCCAGTGCGGCCAGCGCCAGCGAGACCAGCGGCCAGATCAGGATGGACAGCAGCGACTGCCACAGCGGGATCGTCGCCGCCGCTCCGCCCACGCCGGACGCCGCGGCGGTGGCTTGCGAGGCGGTCAGGTTGAACAGCCGGAACGCGTCGGCGGGGTTGGCCAGCAATGCCGCAGGGAACACGTCCGTGGTGAAAAATCCGCCATCGTCGGCCACCACGGCGGCCAAAAGACCCAAATCGTAGAGCACGACCAAGCCCAGCCACAGCCCGATTGCCAGACCGGCAGCGCCGGACACACGCCGCGCCAGCGAGGACAGGGCGTAGCCGATACCGATAAAGGTCGCGCCCAGCAGGACGGAGGTCCATGTCAGCCGCCACAAAGCGCCCAGACCCGACACCGCCGCCGGATCGGCCGCGATGGTGATCGCCGCCGCGACGCCATAGCCCGCGACAATCGCCACGATCAGGATCGCCGTGTGCGCCAGCAGCTTGCCGGCCAGCACCTCCCAACGGGCGACGGGGTAGGTCAGCAGCAACGGCAGCGTGCCACGCTCGACCTCGCCCGCGACGGCGTCGAAGGACATGAGCAACGCCACCAACGGCACCAGATAGACCGATAGTGAGGTGAGCGACGCCACCACGACCGACAGCCGGTCCGCCCCAAGCGCCCCCGTGGGCGCGGAGCCTGCGGCGGACAAAACAAGCGAGAACACCACCATCAGCGCCACGGCGATCAGCACCCAGCGGTTGCGCCGCGCGATATGTGCCTCGGTGACGGCGGTGGCTAGGATGCGGGCGATCATTGGCCGTCCCTCCGGCTGAAATGGCTGTAGATGTCTTCCAGCGACGGCGGAATGACCTCCAGATCAGCAACCTTTTCCTGCATTGCGGAGATACGGGCCAGCGTCGCCAGCTTGTCCTCCTGCGTGCAACTCAGATGCAGCCCGCCATTGAGGCGGATGGCATCGGGCAGGGCCGCCATGATATCCGTGTCATAACCGTTCAGTGCAGTGATCTGCATCGACACGGGCAACGCCGCTTCGCGCCGCAACTCCGGAAGGGAGCCTTCGGCGACCATGCGCCCGCCCGACAGGATCAACAGGCGGTCGGTGCGGGCCTCCACCTCGGTCAGGGCGTGGCTGGACAGCAGGATCGACGCACCATCGGCGGCCAAGCCGTCAAGCAGTTCGTAGAAGTCGCGGCGGGACACGGGGTCAAGGCCGCTGGTCGGCTCGTCCAGCACCAGCAGACGCGGATGCCCGATCAACGCCTGCGCCAGCCCGACCCTTTGCCGCATCCCCTTGGAGTAGGTGCCGATGCGCCGCTTGGCAGCATGGCCCAGCCCGACGCGGTCCAGAAGCTCCATCGCGCCCGACGCAGCCTCGCCCCGCAGGCGCATGTAATAAGTGATCTGCTCCAGCCCTGTCAGCGCCGAATGGAACGCCGCGTTTTCCGGCAGGTAAGCCACTTTGCTGCGGGCCTTGCCAGGTGCCGCGCCGCAAACGGAAATCTCGCCACCATCCGGCGCGATCAGGCCAAGGATCACCTTCATCAGCGTGGACTTGCCCGCGCCGTTATGGCCCAGCAGCGCCACACGCTCGCCCGGCTCCACGGCGAGCGACACGTCGGACAGGGCTTTCACCCCGCCAAACGCCTTAGTGAGATGCGAGATCGTTAACGTCGAAGTCATCTGGGTTACTTTCCTTCCGCCGCGCGGCCGCGTCGGCCTCCATCGCGGTGTATTCGGGTAAAACGGGTATCTTCGGGGCCGCCATCAGCGGCGCACTGTCAACCACGCCGCCGGGCAGCGTGGCGGGGAAGCTGGACTGCGCCCAGCGGATAAGCTGTACCGCAGGCGCACCGGTCAGCAAAGACGCAGCGGGTTGCGACCACAGGATATGGTCCATCAGGTCATTGGGCCGGAACGGGCTGTCGGCGATGCCGTCGCCGCCAAGATCAAAGCCGGGGTGGTCGGACCAGTAGTTGCCGCGGTCCTCAAAGCTCCATTCGATGTCGCGGGTGCCCACGTATTTCACCTGCGTGCGGTTGCCGATGAAGGCGTTGCCGGTCAGCACGTTCCGCTCGGACCCCGCAGTAAAGTGGATGCCGATATTGCAGCCCTCGAAGCGGTTGTCATAGATCAGGTTCTTGTGCGCGTTGTAGATAAACGTGCAGCGATCCGCCCCGCCGCGCACCAGATTGCCCGACACGTCGGCGTTGTTGGCGTAGTTCAGCATGACCCCGTGGCTGATGTCCGACAGGCTCAGGTTATCCTTCACGATCACCTTGTTGGAGAACATGATCGCATAGCCGAGATGGTTGCCGATGGACACGTTCCCCGACACCTCGGAATCGTTGGTATACATGTAATGCACCGCAAAACGCAGGTCGCGGAACAGGTTGTTGCGGTAGATCCCCTTGCGCGATGTGTTGGAGAATATCCCGTCGCGGCCCCAGCGGACGGTGTTGCCCTCGACCAGCGTGCCGGGAGAGTTCCACACATAGATGCCGTTGCCCCGGTCGTTCATGCGGAACTGCTGAGTGCCTTCGATCACGTTGCCGCGCACCTGCGCGTCATGGCCGCCATGCACGTCGACGCCGTGCAGGTTGCCCAGCACGCGGTTGTTTTCCACCAGCGCGCGGTCGGCCTTCTTCAAAATCTTGATGCCCGCGTCAAGGTTCTGGCTGTCCAGCCCCGAGCCTGTGACGGTTACGCCGGTTACGGACACATCCGGCGCGTCGATGGTCACCACGGTGCCCTGCCCCGTGCCGTCGATGATCGCGTCATGGGTGCCGTTGATGGTCAGCGGGCGGTCAATGGTGACGGGACCGGCGTAGACACCGGCTGAAAGGGTCAGCACATCGCTGGGATTGGCCCCGGCGATGGCTTTGGCAAGCGTCCCCTGCCCCGCAGGCACGGCTGTCTGGGCCGCCCAAAGGGGCAACGTGACCAACAGTGACAGCAGAAGGGACAGGGACCGCATCATGGTTTAGCTCGCCTTTGGTTCGACGAACATCCGGCCGCGCATCTCCATGTGGAGCGCGTGGCAGAACCACTGGCAATAGTACCAGAAAACACCGGGCTGGGCTGCCACAAAGGTAACCGAGGCTGTTGCTTGCGCCCCGATTTCCATTGCCACACCGTGATTGCCCATGGTGAAGCCGTGGGTCAGATCGTCGATGTCATCAAGGTTGGTCACAATTACAGTGACCTCATTGCCTTGCTGCACGGTAAACGACTCCAGCGAGAAGTTCGGCGCCTGGCTGGACATGTAGACCCGCACCTTGTTGCCCTCGCGGATGATCGTGTCCTGATAGTCGTCCAGATCGACACCGTCCGCCTCGGCCTGTGTGCGGGCGTCCTGCCACATCGGGTCGTTGCGGTCCCAGACCGATTTCGGGCTGACCTTGGCAGGGTCCACGATGATCGAGTCGTGTGGCTCCGCGAAGGTGGGGCCGTCATGGATCAGGGTCATGTCGTCGCCGTCGATGGCGAAGAGCTGCTCGTTCTCGGGCTTCAGCGGGCCGACATTGAGGAACCGGTCCTTGGAGAACTTGTTCATCGTCAGGTAGTACTTGTCGGTCGCCTCCAGCGTCTCGCCCATCACGGTGGAGTTGTGGCCGGGCTGGTAATGCACGTCCTTCTTGAAGCGGATCGGGTCGGCTTCCTCGCCGTTGTAGAGCTTGATCGCGTCCTCGATGTTCCACTTCACCACCTGGCTGTCCAGGAACAGCGTGGTGTAGCAGTTGCCCTTGCCGTCGAACGCGGTGTGTAGCGGGCCAAGGCCCAGTTCCGGCTCTGCCACGACGGCGTCACGCGGCTCGATCTCGCCTGCGAAGACCTGATCGAGCTTGCGCACGTCGATCACCGACACGGTGGGCGACAGCTTGCCCGCGATGCACAGGTGGACCTTGTCGGGCGCCATGTTGCAGCCGTGCGGGTTGTTGGGGATCGGGATGTAGCGGGTGTATTTGCTGCCCGCATCCTTGCGCCCGTCCAGCACCTTGACGCCGTTCAACTCCTGAAAGTCGCCGGCCTCGATGCCTTTCTCGATTTCGGCGATGTTGAACACGACGACGTGGTCCATGTCGGCCTCGGTCATGTCGGTCAGGGTCATTCCCATTTCCGAGTTATACGAGGTCGAGAACGCGTATTTGCCCTCGTAGTCGCAATCGGTGTTGTCGAGGTTGCCCGTCACCATCACCTGCCACGCGACGGTCATCTCGTCGGCGTTCAGGGCGGTGTAGAAGTTTACATACTTCTCCGGCTCGTCGAGGATTTGGCCGTCATTGACCATCGGCACTTCGTCCTCGCCGTTACAGAAGACGTAGTTGGTGCGAGGCCATTTTTGCGGACGCAGGCCGTGGATGGCTTTGGCGTTCGGGATCTCGATGATCTTGTCGCACTTCATCACGTCGCAACGCACACGGGCGACGCGGGTGTTGGCCTTGTCGTTCATGAACAGGTAGCGGCCGTCATAGGTGCCTTCGGTGAAGGACATATGCGGGTGGTGCAGGTCGCCGTTCGGCGGAAACTCGTGGCCGTTGGCGGCAAGATAGGCCTTGGTCTTCTCGGTCAGGCCTTCGGTCAGGATCTTCTTGGACTCGTTGGTGATCCCCCAACCGGTGGCAGAGCAGATGTTAAACACCGGAACCCGCATCAATTCGCGCATGGACGGCACGCCCAGAATACGCATCTCGCCACACTGGCCCGAGGACCAGAAGCCGTAATATTCGTCAAGCTGGCCCGGACCCACTTGGGCATCCGTGGCGGCACGCGCGGTGGTGGTGCTTGTTGCCAATGCGGCGGCGCCGACGGCACCCCCTGTCAGCATGGCGCGGCTGCCGAATGCGCCCGCAAGCGCGGCCGTTCCGGCGGTGGCGCCCAAGAGGCCCCTCCGCGTGATTGGCAGTTTCTTTTCCTCAGACATAACTCGTCCTTTCTCAGTTGGTGACGGTTGGTTTGACTTGGTTCGGATGCCCCAGATTGGGCCGCGACAGGTCCGGCGCTGCGCCGACTTTCTCACGCCGCTTCATCTTCTTGATGACGACGGGGCAGGTGGTTTTGGACTGGTAGAGCACCTGACAGTGCAGGCAGTTGATGCACTCGTTCGGGTTGATCTCGCCAGTTGGGTGGATCGACTGAACGGGGCATTGATGCGCGCAGGTCTGACACGGGTTGCCGCATTCATGATAGCGCTTCAGCCAGTCGAACATCCGCAGCCGCGCGGGGATGGCCAGCGCCGCGCCCAGCGGGCAAAGGTAGCGGCAAAAGAACCGCTCCACGAACAGGCCCGCGATCAGCAGCGCTGCGACATAAGCCACAAACGGCCATGCGCGCACAAAGTTCAGGATGATGGCGGTCTTGAACGGCTCCACCTCGGCCAGACGCTCGGCTTGCTCGATGCTGGTCAGCGATACGCCAAAGAGGCCAAGGAAGATCATGTATTTCAGCGGCCACAGGCGCTCATGCAGCCCCCAAGGCAGCGTCCATTGCGGGATGCGCAGCTTGCGGGCCACTTGGTTCAGCAACTCCTGTAACGCGCCAAACGGGCAGAGCCAGCCGCAATAGGCCCCGCGTCCCCAGAACAGCAGGGCGGCGGCCACGGCGAACCACAAGATGAAGGTCAGCGGGTCCAACAAGAAGGCTTGCCAGCTGAAGCCCGAGACGAGCGAGCCGAACAATGCCATCAGGTTAACGACGGACAATTGCGCGTTGGCAAACCAGCCCAGATAGACCAGCGTGACGGTCAGGAATCCCATGCGGAACCAGTAGAAGCCGCGTTCGTTGCGGGTCACCAAGCCTTGGAAGAAGAAGACACCCGTCAGGATCGTTAGCATGATGCCAAGCACCACGATCTCGATCTGTTTGCCCGCCCAGATGCGCTTCCAAAGCGCCTGATGGGCATCTGCCTCAGTTTGCGAGGTCACTTCTGCCACGCTGGCCGGCACTTCCGCCGCAGGGGGAAGTGCAATGGTGCGAATGTACTGTTCCGGCAGCTGATAGCCCAGATCAAAAGTCGTAAACACCTTCTCGATTGCGCCTACGTCACGATGCACCAGAAGCTGGATACGGAAGGGTTTTGTCGGGTTAAAACCGCTATCAGCGGGTATTTTGAACAGGTCCGCCTCGTTGAAAACAGGCGCATCATCAGCTTCAATAGTGTTGATGCGTTTGTGCATCCGATCACGGAACCGCACCGACACATCGTCCTGAATAAGCACGATACGGTCGAAGATACCGCCCCGCACATAGCCAGAGCCTTTGAAGGAATAAAGCCCGCGTCCGACGATGGCGACGGCGTGGTCACCCTCATCCAGCCAGTCCTGAATATTCGCGTTTACGGCCTCGCCCAGAATGGCGCGCCCGATGGCAGGATGCGACACGAGAGCTGCCTGCATCTCGATAAACGTCGTCTCCGGCGCTTCGGTCAGCGCCCGTTCGTCCGCACGGGGGTCTTCCATCGCGGCGAAGGCGGCATTAATCTGCCCGACATCCAGCGACAGGCGGCGCAAGGTGCCGTCGCCCTCCAGCGTCATCCAGTCGCTGGCGGCCTCTGCATCGGGGTTGATCTCGAATTGGGGCCCTGACCCTACCTCTTCGACTGCCAACCCGCCCAACCCAAGTTGGCGCGCGACCTTCAAACCGGCACGGATGATCGAGTCGTCGATCACCATGATGGTCACGGTCGCGCCGGAAATGATGTCGAGCTTATGCGAGGAGCCACCGGATTCCGCTTCGGCGACCAGATCGAGACCGCGATAATTGGCCACCAGCGCCTTCACCTTGGCGTCAGGTATCCCGATCAGCACGATTGGCTCGGAATGCTTCACCAACTGCACGCCGATAACCTGCGCGGCATCATCGACGGCCACCATGGTATGGATGGGCTTGCCGGAATATCCGGTGGTCGACACATAGTCAGAGGTTACAAATGCCCAACCGATGCGCTCGCCGCCCTTGAGGACCTGGATTGCGGGTGTATCCGGATGGGTGGCGCCAAAGGTGTCGGCCCCTTCGACCAGCTCCCCGACTTCAACGTCAGGCAACAGCTTGGCCAACAACGAGTCTGCTGCGGCGGGAAGCCCGAAACCGAGCAGCGTCGCAACAAAAATCATAGTTTTTAGAAAGAGCCGGAAAGTCGTCATGCGGTGGCGTCCTTGAAGAAAGATCGCCCGTCGCTGCTTTTGTGTTGGCCCATCAAAGACTGATCAGGATTGATCAGGTTCAGCTGGGACAGAACTGAAAGGTGCATGACCGGAGGGGCACGCGGCATCGGGCGAATGGTTCGCTTTAGAAAACTTGGGGTTTGATAGGGCGTACGCTCCAGCGCGACGTCCAACGTCAAGATGTTCAGACCGGCCTCTGTCACGATATTCGGGTGGGCTCCCGTTGTCTCGCAGCAAATCAGGCAGTCTTGGCACTCTTGGTGAGGTTCAACTGGAACTCCATCTGCATCGACGCGCACCGTCCGAGCAACGCCATCCGCACAGATTTCCATGCTGAATGACGCCCCCCCAGTATTCGTCGCAGCCATCGCTATCGGGCCGTATACGACAAGACACACGGTCAGCAGCAACCTGAACAAAAGGGGTAATGCAGTCTTCATAAAGCCGCGTGTAGCAACGGCGCAAACGAGGAACTTTGTGCTAGCGCAAAGAAGCTCTATTCATTCACAATTTTTGCGGAGCAGGTCCGGATTTATCGCGCGCAGTTCATCGCTATTCTGGATGAAGTGCAGAAATCGAAAATCGACGCGCACAGCACCGGTGATCAGGAAAGCATCACGAATATCAATTGAGGGTTAGCCCAGTTATTCTTATGCTTCCCTAATGGATATTACACTCGTCAAAACCTTTCTGGAGGTCGCAGCCACCGGATCCTTCGTTGCCGCGTCTGAACGACTGTTTGTCACCCAGTCAGCTGTCAGCCTGCGCATTCAACGGTTGGAGGACAGTCTTGGGCGCCCGCTGTTTAACCGTTCGAAAGCGGGAGCCGTTTTAACACCCGCGGGAACCGAATTTGAACGCTATGCCCTCGGTTTGATAAAGCTTTGGGAAGAGGCGCGCCAACAGATCGCCATCCCTGAAGGCTTTACCAAGAGCCTGACCATTGGCGCGCAATATTCGCTGTGGCCGCGTTTGGGGTTTCGGTGGATTGATGCCCTGCGCGCCGAGATGCCATCGCTGAGCATTCGCACCGAGTTGGGAATGCCAGATCGTTTGACGCGGTTTCTGATCGAAGGCGTTGTGCAGGCAGGGCTAATGTATAACCCACAACTACGTTCGGGACTGTCTGTGTCGAAGGTCAGTGATGAAGAACTGGTGCTGGTGGCTTCGTGGGCAAACCCGTCGCTGGACCAGATTGACGGTCGATATGTTTTTATAGATTGGGGCGCGGAGTTCACACAGGCGCACGCCATTGAGCTACCACATCTAATCAACTCGGGACTCACCTTGTCCCTTGGAGCGATGGCCGCCGAATTTATCGTTAAGCGCCAGTATGCGGGTTACCTTCCGGCACGCTATATCAAGCAATATGTCGACGCTGGTCGGTTACACCTAATCCCGGATGCGCCCCGCTTCCCCTATCCGGCTTATGTGGTCTGGCGGGATGATCTTGATGCAGAAGTCGCCGATGTTGCGCGAAAGACACTCCAAGAGACCGTTGAAAAGGCCATCCTCGCACAGGATGAGGTAATCAACAGGCTGAGTGAAATCAGCATATTCAAGCAAATCCCTATACTTGGAGGCTGATCTTAAATTTAGGTGAGTAATAGTCGTTTTATACGTGATTATTTCGAATTTAACTTATGTGAAATACGTTTCTAAACCCGTTCTTAGCAGAGATGCTCCCGATCTTCGGCAAACATGCCGGATGACGGGTCACCTTGTTGGGAAAGGAATGACCCATGAAACTTATTTCTAAACTGGCGACCGCTTCCGTAGTCGCGCTACTGGCCGCGACTCCGTCGATGGCACAAGATCGTCTGGTTGGCACAAAGGCGCTGGACGACCGTATTGACGACATCACCGACGATGTGAACGAAGACCTAGCACGTGGCGATGACGACGAGCGTTTTGGCCCGACCGGCGTTGCGCAAGGCTTTCGCGGCTCGATCGCGCTGACAGCATCTGGTACCTCCGGCAACACCGACACCGGTGAATTGTCCGGCGCAGGCCGTCTGTCTTACGGCATCGGTGACTGGAACCACTCCGCCGGTTTCGCAATCGAATACGGCGAAGCAAACAACCAAAAGAACGAAGAAAAATTCTTCGCGACCTACGAAGCACAACGCTACTTCAACGAGAAGTTCTACCTCTTCGGTATCGGTCGTTACGAATATGACGGCTTCTCGGCTCCGACCGTCCCTGGTGGCGCACCTGTTGCTGGCAACTCGTCTGATGCGTTCTTGGGCTTTGGTCCAGGCTACCGCGTGATCAACACACCCGAGCAAGCATGGCGCGTTCAAGCCGGTATTGGTGTACGTCACACGAAAGACTTCGCAAACGTGTCGAATACCGAAGAAGCAATCATCGCATCCTCGCGTTACTTCATGAAACTGACTGACACCATGTCGCTGACCAATGACACTGACGTTCTGTCCTCTTCGGCCAACACGGTTGTGTCAAACGACTTGGGTGTGAACTTCAAAGTTTCTAACAACCTGTCGACCCGCGTATCTTACCGGACCGACTACAACAGCGCCCCTGCGATCGGCCGCAAATCAACTGACAACACTTTGGGCTTGTCCCTCGTGCTTGGTTTCTAAATAGCAATCCGGCGTGGTCAGGCAGACCGATTTCCCTCGAGAGTTCTGATTACTACGGACAAGGGGCGGAGCAATCCGCCCCTTTCGCGTTCGGGCCTTGGGTGTATCTCTATTGCCTATCCGTGATCCGCAAAAACCCGCTGCTTTTCGTGATCGAACGCGAAGGCGGCATGGTCGTCGAAATCCAGCTCTATTTCTTCACCGACACGGGTTTCATCCTGACCGAAGATGCGCACAGTCAGGGCTTCTTTCTGTGCAGTCGAGACCAACAGGTTGGTGTCGCCGCCCAAGCGCTCCACATGGGTCACAGTGCCTTTGATCCGCCCGCCCTTGGTGGCACGCAGGTGTTCTGGCCGGATACCCAGCGCCCCATTTTTCGGGATGGACAACGGTGCTTTGCTCAGGAAATTCATCGCGGGCGATCCAAGGAAACCGGCAACAAACTGGTTGGCCGGATTGTTGTAAAGCTCCATCGGCGATCCGACCTGCTCCACCCTACCGTCCCGCAGAACAACGATCTTGTCGGCAAGTGTCATCGCCTCGGTTTGGTCATGGGTAACGTAAATCATCGACGCACTGAGCTTGCGGTGCAGTTCCGCTATCTCGATGCGTGTGTTCATCCGGAGCGCTGCATCAAGGTTGGACAGCGGCTCGTCGAACAAGAACAGCTTCGGCTCGCGCACAATCGCACGCCCGATGGCCACACGCTGGCGTTGCCCGCCGGACAAATCGGACGGACGGCGATCAATATATGCGCCAAGATCAAGCATCTGAACCGCCTTGCTCACGCGCTCCTCGATTACCGATTTGGGCTGCTTTTCCTGCTTGAGGCCAAGCGCCATGTTGTCCCGGACACTCAGATGCGGATAAAGCGCGTAGGATTGGAACACCATCGCGATGCCGCGTTTGGCGGGCGGGATACTGTTCACCACAGTGCCGCCAATGTTCACCGTGCCTTTGGTGGCATCCTCCAGCCCTGCGATCACCCGAAGCAATGTGGATTTACCGCAGCCCGAGGGGCCGACGAACACCACAAACTCACCCTCCTCGACGGTCAGATTGATATCTTTGAGAACTTCTACAGAGCCGAAGGACTTGCAGACATTGGTGAGGGTCAGGGCGGTCATTGGATAACTCCTAGGTCAACTGGGCGGCCAGTACGGATGCTTTCATCAGCGGCGAGGCAAATGCTCAAAGATTGCACGGCATCCGACATGTGCCGGGTCAAATCGACGTCATTCAAAATGGCATCGATCATGAAAGCTTGTTCGGCATCGCAAAGGTCCTGATGGCCCGGCTCGTCAGGCATTTCGATCAGCTTGTCACCGTCGGCACGGTGAACGAGTATTCCACCGACCTTTGTGTGGCCGTCCACATCGTCCGACGCGCCCTTGTTGCCATCGGAGATCGACACCGCCCCATTGGGCGACACCACATCCTTCACGAAGAACGCGGTTTCCGACATCATCGGACCCCAGCCGGCTTCGTACCATCCGATCGAGCCATCTGCGAACCAGACCTGCAACTGGCCGTAATTATACATCTCCGGTGCAATCTCGTCCGACAGGCGCAGGCCCATTCCGCTGACACGCACGGGTTTGGCATCGGTGATCTGGCACATCACATCGACGTAGTGCACACCGCAATCGACAATCGGGCTTGTGGTGCGCATCAATGCTTTATGCGTCTCCCATGTGGGGCCATCAGATTGCTGGTTGAGGTTCATGCGAAACACATATGGCCCGCCCAAGTCACGCGCCTCGGCGATCAGCCTCTGCCAACTGGGATGGTGGCGCAGGATATAGCCCACCACAAGTTTGCGGTTCAGCCGCTTGGCCGTCTCGACCACACGCACCGCATCCGCGACTGTGGTCGCCAACGGCTTTTCAATAAAGACATCGGCCCCCGCCTCCATCGCGGCAATCGCGTAATCCGCGTGGCTTTCGGAATATGTGGCAATGCAAACCAGATCGGGCTTCAACGCCAAGCCTTCGTCGAAGGATTTGAATAGGGGATATCCCGGAAGCTCGGCTGGCAAGGCAACATCGGAACGGTTCACCAACCCGACAATTTCGGCGTCTGGATGGGCATGGTAGGTCAACGCGTGGCTGCGGCCCATATTGCCAAGACCTGCAACAACAACCCTCATTTGACTGCCCCCGAGGTGATGCCGCGGATCAGCTGGCGCGAGAAGATGACATAAAGCGCCATCACCGGCAGGATCGCCAGCGACAGGGCAGACAGCACCGCGTTCCAGTCGGTGACGAACTGCCCGATGAACACCTGGCTGCCAAGGGTCAGGGTTTTCACCTCTTCGGCGGGGGCAAGGATCAAAGGGAACCAAAGGTCGTTCCAGATCGGGATCATGTTGAACACTGCAACTGTCGCCATGGCCGGACGCACCAGCGGCAGGACAAGGCGGAAGAAAATGCGGTACTCGGACAAGCCATCAATGCGGCCTGCGTTTTTCAGATCATCGCTGACCTGCCGCATGAACTCGCTGAGGATGAACACCGCCAGCGGCAAACCTTGCGCCGTATAGACGAGGATCAGCGCCCAAAGCGTGTTGACCAGACCTGTCTGCACCATCATCTCCAGTATCGCGACCGTGCCGATGCGGATGGGGATCATGATCCCGAGAGCTAGATACAAGCCCATGACCAAGTTGCCTTTGAAGCGGTACTCGGCCAGCGCAAAGGCTGCCATCGCTCCGAACAACAAGATGAGGAACAGGGACCCCACAGTAACGATCATCGAGTTTTGGAAATATAGAAAAAAGTCCCCCTGCTTGAGCACCGTCTCGTAGCCGATCAACGAGAAGCTGTCGGCGTTCGGCAGTGCCAAAGGTTCACGAAAGATCGCCTTGCGGGTTTTAAAACTGTTGATCACGATCACAAAGACCGGAAACAGCGCAATCAGCGTGTAGAGGATCAACGCACCATGTGCGGCGACTGTGTTGAAGCGGTTTTGGCGTGCAGCGTTCATGTCACCCTCCTCAGAACTGGTAGCGGCGCATGCGCGACTGGATACCGAACAGGTACAGGCACACACCGACGAGGATGATTGCGAACATGGCCGACGCGATGGTGGAGCCCATATGCGGATCCCCTAGCTGCAGCTGGAAGCCGAAGAACGTGCGGTACATGAACGTCCCCAGAATATCCGTCGAGAAATCCGGCCCCGCCAGCGCCCCTTGTGCGGCGTAGATCAGGTCGAATGCGTTGAAATTTGCCACAAAGGTCAGGATCGAGATAATCCCGATGGACGGCAGAATAAGCGGCAGCTTGATCTTCCAGAACGACGCGAAGCCGGTGATGCCTTCGACCTCGGCGGCCTCAAGGATTTCGTCAGGGATCGACAGGAGTGCTGCATAGATCAGCATCATCGGAATGCCGACAAACTGCCAGACCGAAACCAGCGACAACGCGGTCAGGGCGTAGGCTTCCTTGCCCAGCCACGGCGCGTAAAGGGATTTCAGGCCGACCGCGTCCAGCATTCCGGGGGCGATACCCCAAATGGGCGACAGGATCAGCTTCCACGCGAAGCCTACGATCACGAAGCTCAGGATTGTCGGGATGAAAATCGCAGATCGGTAGAAGCTGGCAAAGCGCAGTTTCGGATGGCTCAGGATCGCGGCAAGGGCGACGCCAATCGGGTTTTGAACCAGCATGTGGACGACGAAGAACCAGAAATTGTTACCCAAGGCGTTCCAGAACTGCGTTGACCAGACCGTCTCCCCGAACAATGTGCGGAAGTTTTGCAAGCCGACAAAAACGCGTTCCTGATCAATTACGGTGAACAATGACAGCCGCAAGGTGTTGAAAAGCGGGTAGATCATTACCGCGGTGTAGACGAGCACGGCAGGTGCCAGAAACACGACAATATGCCATCTGAACTTTGGTTTGGTCTGCGTGTCGGGCATCAGAAAATCCTACCGCTGGTCAGGGGAAAGAAGGGTGCCGCCCCGATCAGGGGCGACACTTGGCTTTAAGTGGGAGGACTTATTTCTGTGGGTCGTACCAACTGGCCAGACCGTCTTGCAGGCGCTTGCCCGCATCTTCCGGGCTTTCCTCGCCTTTGATCACGGCAACGGATGCGTTCCATGTTTCGTTCTCAAGGTTCGGGGTACCGCGCGACAGGATCTGGTACGTCGACCGGATCGAGCTTTCACACTCGCCACGCCAAGAGATGAACTCTTGCGCAAGCGGATCTTCCAGCGTGACCGGAGCAGACGAAAGCGGGAAGAAGCCCGGCAGCGCATTCGCGAAGATCGTGGCAAATTCGGAGGAGCCGACCCAGTTCAAGAAGGTTTTCGCGGCTTCTGCATTTGGCGTTGCGGCGTTCATGCCGATGCCGATATCGGTGTGATCCGAGATGTAGCAGGTGTCGCCAGCGTTCTGCACAGGCGGGTAGAAGGCACCCATCTCGAAGTCAGCCAGCCCGTTGAAGCCGGAAACTTCCCAAGACCCTGCGGGATAGATCGCAGCGCGGCCCAAGGTGAAAATGTTCTGGCTGTCGGGATAGGTCTGCGCCTCGTAACCGTCACCTAGATAAGGGGCCCATTTGGCGAGTTGGCGATAGGGGGCTACCCATGGCTCATCCGTCAGCTTCTGGTCACCGGCGATCAGCGCCAAGCGGCCCTCCTCACCTTTCCAGTAGTTTGGACCGATGTTGTTATAACCCATGGTGGCAGCTTCCCACTGGTCATTTGTGCCCATCGCCATCGGGGTGTAATTGCCGTCTTCCTTGATCTTGTCCAAGACGGCGAAGAATTCGGCCTCGGTCTTTGGAACCTCCACGCCCACTTCAGCGAATGCATCTTTGTTATAGATGAAGCCATGGATCACGCTGGCCATCGGAACGCAGTACTGGACGGACGCGTCATC
Source organism: Litoreibacter halocynthiae (assembly GCF_004365635.1). GTDB lineage: Bacteria > Pseudomonadota > Alphaproteobacteria > Rhodobacterales > Rhodobacteraceae > Litoreibacter > Litoreibacter halocynthiae. Next base: position 615,401 of record NZ_SOBH01000002.1, read on the forward strand.
CGTGCTCCAGCCCGACTTGGATACAGCCGAGAAATTCGCCATCCCCTCAAGGTCGGTGATGTCAGCCAGATGACCCGCTTCGAACAACGCCTGCGAGGCATCGAAGGGGCGGCACGTGATGATGTCACCAGCAGAGCCTGCGTCCAGTTTGGAGTTCAGCACCGCGTTGTATTCAGCAGGAGCCGAGGGCGTAAACTTCAATTTGATCCCTGGATGCTCTGCCTCGAAAGCAGGGATGATTTTATCCTGCCAGATGGCCAAATCATCATTGCGCCAGCTCTCGATTGTCAGCGTCACATCCTCGGCCGAGGCAGCACCCGCCAGCATGGTCGTGGCCAGCATGGCACCTATTAACGTTGTCTTTTTCATAGTCTTCTCCCTAGTTTGGTTTTCAAGTTTGTATTGGTTTAAGCGATTGAAGGCAGGGTCCCAAATGTCCGCCATGCGCGTCCAGAATATCTCCAGCGGCTTCGACGGTGACACCTTTCGCGACAAGTATTGCCAGCTTCGGGTTGCCCTTTGCTTTTTGCAACGCAGTCTCTGCCTCCGGCATTGACACATCCGCGACACGCGACACGATCCCCGCTGCGCGTGCGATCAGCTTGGCGTTATCAGCGACAACGTTGACCATCATACCTTGGTAAACATGGCCCAGCTTCACCCCCATCATCGAGGACATCAAGTTTAACGCGGCTTTCTGCGCCGTCCCAGCGCCCAGCCGGGTCGATCCCGCGATCACCTCTGGCGGCGTCTCAAGGCATATCGGGACATCAGCAATGTCCAAAAGCGGTGTTTGCGGATTATTTGCGAGAGCGATAACTGTACCGCCGTTGGCCTTGGCACTTTCTGCAACAGCCAGAGCGTAAGGTGTCGTTCCGCTTGCGCTGAGAACGATCAGGACATCCCCCCGCTTTACACCACGACCCACAGCTTGCGCCGCGTCGACATCATCTTCGGTGTCACCCGGCATGTAGCCATCGGCGGGAACCCCGCCTGCCATGTAAATTCGGATGCTCTCAGGCGAAATCCCAAAGGTTCCCGACAGCTCGCACGCATCTGCCAAAGCCATCAAACCGGAGCTTCCCGCAGCCGCATACACCAAGGCGCCCCCAGATCGAACAGCTGAGGCCATAACCTCGGCACCTTGGTCGATATCCCCTACCGCAAGCCTTACAGCCGCAATCGCAGCCTGCTGACCATCGAGTAGCGCAGAGATTGCATGACCCACAGGCACCACATCAATTGTCACGGTGCTCGAAAGCCTTTCTGTAGTTGGCGACAGCATGGAATCCTCCCTGCATAAACTAATACCTTTTAAATACCTTTTGTCTACCATTTTATTCTATGCCGCATTTCTGCCGCAATCATAACGCCAATATCAACCATAAAAGCAATTTTGGTCTATCTTTTGCAAAATAGGTATTATAAAGGTATTGCATGATCAATTCCGGCGACACAGTGATTATTGGCGTGGATGGAGGTGGCACGGGCTGCCGCGTCGCCATTGGCACGTCATCCGACGGGGTGCTCTCGAGAGCCGAGGGCGGTCGCGCCAACGCAGCCTCGGATGCTGCACTTGCCGTGAAGAACATTGTGTTCACAGTCGAAGATGCTGCGAGACTTGCCGGCATCTCGGAGGCCGCGCTATCGCAAGCCACAGCACATATCGGGATTGCCGGAATACTGGGGACTGAGGACAGCGCCCGGATCGCCTCCGCACTGCCCTACAAGACCATAACCGTAACGGATGACCGCCCGACCGCAGTCACAGGCGCCTTGGGCAATCAAGACGGCTACTTGCTGTCCGTCGGCACCGGCGCGTTTGCGGCAGCAAATAAGGCTGGTGAGTTTACGTTTCTGGGGGGCTGGGGTTTTTACGTTGCAGATCAGGGATCAGGTGCATGGCTTGGCCGCGCCGGTCTGGAGCAGGTCATGCTCTGCCATGACGGGCTTGCTGATCATACTCCGCTAACCCGCGCGCTGTTTGAGAAATTCGGCGGCGACCCTAATGAGTTGGTGTCGTTCAGCATGTCGGCCAAGCCGGGCGACTTCGCCACGCTCGCTCCGGACATCATCGCAGGCGCGCACGCTGAGGATCCGTGGGGGCAAGCCATCATGAAGAAGGGTGCGGATCACCTGATAAGGTGCCTTGCAAGGCTGGGCTTTCGAACCGGAGATACGCTTTGCCTCACCGGTGGCATCGGGCCTCATTACGCAGGCTACCTTCCTGAAAGCTTCCTGTCTGGTCGCATGCAGCCATTGGGCTCCGCTCTTGACGGGGCGTTCCAGCTCGCAAGCTCCAACGCAACACAACAGCTGGAGAGCAATTGATGACGATCGCTGCATTCCTGACGCCAGATAAGTGGCTGCTTCCCGATGGTGGGCCAAGATATGTCCAACTGCGCCAACGGCTGTCGGAAGGTGTTGATCAGGGTCTTTTGAAAGCAGGAAGCCCCCTCCCACCGGAGCGCGAAATCGCGGCGATTACCGAACTGTCCCGCGTCACCGTTCGCAAGGCGATACAAGCTTTGGCGAAGGATGGCATCGTTATTCAAAAGCAGGGATCGGGGTCTTTCGTGGCGTCTAACGCGCCGCAGATCGAGCAGTCCCTGTCGCGCTTGACCTCGTTTAGCGAGGATATGTCGCGTCGCGGCATGGTTTCGACAAGCATCTGGTTGGAACGCGGGGTTTACATGCCATCGCCGGATGAGGTGCTTGCACTTGCGCTGTCACCTGACGCGTCGGTCTCGCGGATTGCCCGTCTCAGAACTGCCGATGGCAAGCCGATGGCAATCGAGCGCGCGTCGCTGTCCTCCGAGATACTGCCCAACCCGTTGATGGTTGAAACGTCACTCTATGAGGTCTTGGAGCAGGTCGGGTTCAGACCGGTTCGGGCCTTGCAAAAGATCTCCGCAATCAACCTTGAGGAGGACAACGCAGCGCTGCTGGATGTCGCCCCGGGCAAGGCTGGACTGCGGATCGAGCGGACCTCGTATCTGGCTGACGGGCGGACGGTCGAATTCACTCAATCCATATATCGCGGGGACGCTTACAACTTCGTAGCCGAGCTTCGCCTTGCCAAAGAATAGGACTGCCAAATGAACACCACGCAAACACAGATGCGCCGTGAGGTGCTGGAAATCCCAGTGGCTGTAAATAACCTGTTGCAACGGGGCGGCGACGACATTCGCCGCGCGGCCGACGCCATGCGCGCACGCAATCCCAGCTTCATGGTTTCGGTCGCACGAGGCTCCTCCGATCATGTCGCGACCTACCTGAAATACGTATCCGAGTTGCTGACCGGAACCCCGATTGCATCCATCGGCCCGTCCATCGCTTCGATTTACAATCGCAAGCTGAACCTTGACGGCAGCATCTGCCTGTCCGTTTCGCAATCAGGCAAAAGCCCGGATATTGTCGAGATGGCGCGGATGGCGCGGGATGGCGGCGCCTTGTCGATCGCTATGACAAACAATCCGGACAGCCCATTGGCTCAGGTCGCTGACCACACGCTAAACCTACACGCAGGCACGGAAATCAGTGTCGCGGCGACGAAAACCTTTGTAAACTCGGCGGTTGCTGGCATCTGGTTACTGGCTGAATGGGCGGAAGACGACGCGCTTCGTGCCGCCATTCATGACCTGCCAAGCAAGCTGGAAAAAGCGGTGGAAATTGACTGGCCAGAAGCCCGAGCCTCATTGGGGTCGCGCAACTCTATCTTTTGTTTGGGGCGCGGGCCAGCTTACGCCATCTCGAACGAAGCTGCGCTGAAATTCAAAGAGACCTGCCAAATCCATGCGGAATCCTATTCTTCGGCCGAGGTGCTGCATGGGCCGGTATCGATCGTGGACCTCGGATTCCCTGTGATTGCCCTCGCATCGGCGGATGAGGCTGAAACCGCGCTCGCCAGTGTTGCCGACGAGATCGCGGCCAAAGGGGCCACGGTTTTTGCAACAAGCAAAAAAGTGCGGAATGCCACAGAATTGGCAGTTGCCCGAACAGGGCATCCGCTCACCGATCCGATCACGTTGATTGCGAGTTTTTATGCGATGGTAGAACAGGTTGCCGCATCGCGAGGTATCAACCCTGACGCGCCCCGCCACCTGAAGAAAGTGACCGAAACGGTATGAATGGCGTTAGACAAGCCTTTGTCGGAGCGCAGATTCATGACGGGCTAGCCCTGCATGTAGATCACGCGCTTGTCGTCGGAGATGATGGCTACCTTAGCATTCAACCGCTCGGAAGCCTACCTGCCGACTGCCCCACGCAAAAGCTGGGTGGCGGGTTGATCGCACCCGGCTTTGTTGACTTGCAGGTCAATGGCGGCGGTGGGGTCATGTTCAACGACGAACAATCGGTGGCGGTGTTGCGAAAGATTGCCGAAGCCCACGCGACAACCGGAACACAGGCGTTGCTGCCAACATTGATCACAGACACGCCTGAACGCACCCGCGCGGCGATTGATGCGGTGGAGCAAGCAATAGCCGAAAACGTCGCCGGAATTGTCGGCATCCACCTTGAGGGGCCGCATTTGTCGGTTGCGCGCAAAGGGGCGCATGACGCCAAGCTGATCCGCACAATGACGGACGAGGACCTGTCGGTGTTCCGGCACGCGGCTGACAGGCTGCCAAATGTCATGATCACGGTGGCGCCCGAAAGCGCCTCACCGGCGCAAATAAGATCAATGTCGGAGGCTGGCATCATGGTGTCGTTGGGCCATACCGACGCGGATTGCCAAACCTGCCACGCAGCGTTTGACGCAGGTGCGCGCTGTGTAACCCACCTTTTCAACGCGATGAGCCAGTTGGGAAATAGAGAGCCGGGCTTGGTCGGCGCAACCCTGGAGCGTGGGGATATCTATGCGGGCCTCATCGCGGACGGCATCCATGTCCACCCCGCTGCAATCCGCATTGCACTGGCTGCAAAACCGAACTCCGAAAGGGTGTTCCTTGTGACCGACGCGATGGCAACGGCAGGCTCATCCATCAAGAGTTTTCTGCTCAACGGACGTGAGGTATTCAGACAAGACCATCGCCTTACGCTGGCTGATGGAACACTTGCAGGGGCTGATCTGGACATGCCTCAAGCGCTTTCGGTCATGACCGAAACGGTGGGAGATGAGATGGTTTCTGCGGTGGCCCGAGCGACATCAACGCCCGCTGAGCTGCTTCGAGAACGCGGCGATGTCGGACGTCTTGGGCCTTCCTCCCGTTCAGCGCTTTACTTCGAAGACGGGTTTTCGAAGCCGAAGACATTGTCTTCGGCTGGTGCTGTGTAAGTTTTGCAGCATGTGCTTAGGCCACTTTCAGTTTAGTCCTGTTCGGAGCCCCAAGAGCGTCAAAGATCACCCCATTGCCACCTAGGCAGAAACAGGGTGCTCGACTTCGGCAAGCACCTGATCAAGCGTGATCGTAATCATATCCACATCCTCGGCCTCAATGGTCAACGGCGTGCGTATCTTCAGGATATTGTCCTTGGGGCCTTCACTCCCAATCAGGATACGGTGATCGCGCATACGGTTTTTGACATATGAGCAGATCGCCGTGGCCTCGGTGCCGTCGGGATTGATTAGCTCCACCCCCAAAAACAGACCCATCCCGCGCACGTCACCAACGCAAGCGTATTTCCGCTGCAGCGCTTGCAGCCCGCTCAAAAGCCGCCCGCCCATCACGCGAGCATTTTCCTGCAGGCCTTCGTCATCGACAATATCCAACACCTCCTTGCCCACCCGACAAGACAAGGTGGAGCCACCGAAAGTCGAGAAGAATTCGATCCCGTTGTCGAAGCTTTGCGCAATTTCCCTGGTCGTGACCAACACACCCAACGGATGCCCGTTGCCGATTGGTTTTCCCATCACAACGATATCGGGCAGCGCGCCTTGATGCTCGAAACCGAAGTAAAATTCGCCCAGCCGACCAAGCCCTGTTTGCACTTCGTCCGCGATGCAGACACCGCCCGCAGCGCGGATTTTTTCATAGACGGCGGCCAAGTAGCCCTTGGGGGGAATGATCTGTCCGCCGACCGACGGGAAGGTCTCGGCGATGAAGCCTGCCAACCCGTGCCCTTTACGGTGCAACGCAGCAATCGCCGGATCGACCAGATCAGCATATTTCTGCGCGCGATCCGGATCATCGCGCCGGTATGAACCACGGTAATCATCGGCAACTTCCACCAGCTCGACCCAATCAGCCTGCCCTACTCCGCCGGGTTTGTTGAACTTGTAGGCAGAGATACAAATCGCGCCGGTCGTGTTCCCGTGATAGCCATGATCAGGCGTGACCATGCCCTTGGCACCTGTGTGCGCCCGGGCCAAGCGCAGGGCCAACTCGTTGGCTTCGCTGCCGGAATTCACGAAGAAGCAGACCTCAAAACTCTTGGGTAGTTTCGACAGTATCTTGTCTGCAAAGGCAGTTTGCGCAGGATGCAAATAGCGGGTGTTAGAGTTAATTCTTTTCAGCTGGTCAGCGGCGACCTCCTGAATGCGTGGGTGGGCGTGCCCGACATGCGGCACGTTGTTGTAGGCGTCCAAATAAGGACGCCCCCATTCGTCAAACAAGTGATGCTGCCAGCCGCGGACCAGCATCAACGGATCGTCATAAGTAAGGCTGAGATTGCCACCGAAATGCTCTTTGCGATCAGCCAGAACTCCCTGCTTTTCCGTTGGATAGTAGCGAACCTTTTCGTCCGGCAGGTTCAACAGTGCCGCGGGGTTCGGACAGACGGCGCGCCATAGATACATCTCGTCAGGATCACCAACGCCGGGCCAATCGGCTTCGATCCCTTCGGTCGTGAGCGCCAGTTGGAAATGCACATGCGGCGCCCAGCCACCATTCATGCTTGGATCGCCCAACCGGCAGAACTCCTCGCCCTGCTCCACCATTTGACCGGGCTTCAGGCGGTCGAGGAACTCGGGATCAAGATGGCCATACAGGGTGTAGAATGGATCGCCCTCGGGCGTCTCGTGGCGCAAGATGATGACGCCCCCATAGTCCAGATGACCCGAGCGGTATTCTGCAACGAAAACCTCGCCGCGCAAGGGCGCGAACATTGGGGTGCCCGCATGCGTGAAGACATCCACCGCCAGATGCACAGTGCGCCTGTCGCTGGCTTTCCATGGCCCTTTGCGGAAGGCGGGTTCAGCGTAAATCAGGCGCGGTTCGTGATAATAACCCAGCCAGATGCGGCCCATATCCTCGAACTCCGCGCCCACACGGGCGGCTTCTTCCAATGGCAAATGGAACGGGTTTTGCGGCCAAGTAGAGTTTTCAACCGAAAGCGACCCCAATGGCGCGTCAGCAATCCCCTGTCCCATCAAAGGCGCAAAATTTCCGCGTTCCTGCTCCAACCAATCAAGAACCCGGCCGGCTCCCTCGACTACAGGCAACCCGCAGGCTGCCCGTAATCGGGCGTTCAGCAATCCGCGATGAAGTGTGTTGCCCTCTAGAAAGCGCCACGCGGACGCTTGCGAAATGGTTACATAGGGATCATCCGGGTTCTGCACTGCCATCAGTGTGGAATTCACGACACTAACCGCGAGCCGCATGCGCAGCAGCGGCCAAATCAGATCCACCTCTGCTGGCGTCAACGGGTAGACCTCGTGGTAGCCTGCGACAAGCGCGGCAAGAGCCGCCTCAGGGGTGTCATGCTCCAGCACGATATAGGCCGCAGCAATCGCCAGATCGCAGACACGCGGGGTGGCACACAAGTCGCCCAGATCAATCAGGCCGGATACTTGACGGGGTTCACTCAAATCACCCGTCACCATGATGTTGTAGTCATTGGCGTCGTTGTGAACGGCCTGTATGGGAAGCTTGGCGAGGACAGGCTTCATGCTAGAAAATCCCGCACAAATATCGTCGATGATCTGACGCCGAGCCGGGTTGTTGATGCAATCCAGCTTATCGCTGATCCAGTCCCCGCGCATCAGATCCCATTTGAATTCACGGTCTAACCCCGTGTGCTGGAAATCCTCCAAAGCCGATGCGAACCCTCCAAGCACGCGACCAACCTCATGGATCAGCGCGTCACTCTTGGGGGCAGCATTGGCATAGCATCGACCCGGGAGCTGGTTGAGCAGCCAGACAAGACGCTTTTGTCCAGTCTCATCAGGCAACGTTAGCAGAGACTTCCCATCGCCGGATTTGATCACCTGAGGGCAAGGAAGCAACGGATCACGAAGGGCGATATGTTCGAATGCCTTCACCTGCATGTCGACCAGCCAGCTTTCGCAATCAGGACGCATGACTTTCAGAACATATCCTTGGTCACGGTCACCGGTTGCGAGGAAATTCAGGTCATATTCTCCATCCAGACGGCTCAAGTCGCCTTCAATGGCCCAGTGATCTTTGAGCGCGGTTTGCCAATGTCGGAGTTGCTGCATTCCGATTTCCGTTTCTGTCATGATTTTCCGCTCCGACGCTTGAACTGCCCCATCGTGATGATCGTGCCGTTCGTGGCTGTCAAGAAACTAGCTGACCCGCGATGGTGAACGAAATTCATGCCAAAACCGGACCGCCTTGCTACTGTCATTCCCAAGCATCAGGTCGCCAAAAAATAGAAGCCTGCCCCATTTCTGCCACAATGTTTGACACAATTTTGACGAAAATACCTAAAAACAGTCAAATTTGGGCAGAGTAAATGAGCAGAACGTTGATAACGACAGGTATGGCCTTCGCGCTGATAGGCTGCACGACAGTCGGGCCAAACTACGAACAACCAACGATGGATTTGACGCCCCAGTTCGTTCTGGGCGGATCAGCAGCACTTCTGGATGGCAGGGCCGACCCTTGGTGGCAGCGCCTCAATGATCAACTTTTAAATGATCTGGTCGCCCGCGGCGCTTCGCAAAACCTTGATGTCCAATCTGCGATTGAACGCATAGCCGCCGCGAACGCCGCCTTGGGGCAAACCGGATTGAACGCAAAAACCGACGGCTCGATTTCCGCCAATAGTCAGCGGAGGGGCGTCAACGGGACGACTGACTCGACGCAAAACTTAGAGATCAATGCTGGATACGTGATTGATTTGTTTGGAGGAGTTGCGCGTGGCCAAGAGCGGGCTATCGCCACGTTTCATGCCTCACAGCTTGATGCCGGGACAATCCGTCTGGCGTATCTCGCAGATCTGACAAACAGCTATATACAAGCACGCTATTATCAAGAGGCCGCCGCGGTTACCCGTCAAACGATTGCCAGCCGGCGTCAGACCTTGTCCGTCGTGAACCAACGCCGTGCTGTTGAAGAAGCGACGGAGTTGGAGGTGCAGCAAGCGCGCTCGCTTCTGGCTTCGGCCGAAGCGTCGCTTCCAATTCTGGTTGCAAACTTCGAAATCAACGTCTTCCGAGCGGCAACCTTGGTGGCAGAACCGGCCGCTCCGCTGCTTGAACAAATGCAGCATGGCGCGCCGCAACCCCGCCCGTCCGGCGTTACTACGGTGGGTTTACCGGCTGATCTGTTGCGCAATCGTCCGGATGTTCGGGCAGCAGAACGCAACTTCGCGGCGGCGACGGCACAGGTTGGGGTAGCGCAGGCCCAGTTGTATCCGTCAATTGAGCTGGCTGGAACGCTGGGCATCGGAACCGTAGACCGGTGGTCTTTCGGCCCCTACGTATCAATTCCGGTGTTGAACCGTGGACTATTGCGAAGCCGCAAGCGGGTCGCTGAGTCTGCTGCGCGCGAGGCCGAACTGGCATGGCGCAAGTCAGTGTTAAACGCCGTTGAAGAGGTTCAGACAGCGATGACGCTATGTCGAAACTGGAACCTGCAAATTCAGCACCTTAGACGTGCCGCAGCCTCGTCAAAAGCCGTTCTAAATTTATCGCGTGAAACCTACGCGCTAGGATCCGTCACATTTGCAGAGGTCCTGGACGCGGAGCGCGAATATGCAAGGGATCGCTTAACGCTGGCAGATGCCGTTCGAAATTTTTCTGTCAGTTGGATGCAATTGCAAGTCGCGACAGGACGAGGGTGGAGTGTAGAGTCGTTCCGGACAATCAGCGAAATGCAAGCGCCTGACCTGACGTCTGATCCATTGGGCGTCGAAGCGGAGCGATACGCGGGTAACAACTGAAGCCAACACCTGATGCGTTATTCAAGATTGCTCCCGTAGGTTACGATCATGCCGTCAGCACCGATGGCATTGTGGCTTTTAGTCAAAGCCGGCACGACCCGCCAAAAGAGCGCGGCGCAGGCAAGAGACGGCTGGGAAAATGGCCCAGAGCGCTTTGAAATATATGAAAAAAGCTTGGTAACCTAACAATAGAGATAGCATTGTTCGTATAGGACTAGTCCGGGTAATTATAATCCCTGACAGCCTGCCAGACATCGCGGTTGATGGATTTCAGCTCTGCGATTGCCGCCTCAACATCCTCGGCAGCGGCTGCATCAAGTGCGTTAACCTGCCCCATCATAAGCTTATCTTTACGGTCGGCGATCCGCATTAGAATGGATCGCGGGTTCTCGCCGTCGCTGTCAAATGCATAAATACAATGATTATAGCGGTTGCGCAGAGCTGACTGACGTTGAATACGCCCCGTTAACGCGAGAATTCGGCTGCGTTCCTCCGGCTTGATACGCTCGAGCTTGGAAAGCCTCTCTACCATATCGATACGAGCCCGGGTGGTATTCAACGTAAGAAATACAACCGTGGCAATTTCCTTATCCATCCCCGAAAGTCCGGCGATCAGGTGAATCAGCAGGCTTTCCGTATTGGTCCAACTGTAGTTGAGCTTTCCGATCAACAGCAGGAAGGCGTCGAAATCGATAGGGCCGTCCGCCTTCACCATGCGCCTCGCCTCCTTAACCTGCAGGATCCCGGTGATGATACCAATTCGCAGCTTCGGTGCGGTTGTGAACGCCAAGCTTAGCAATGATATGGTGCATGTGTAATTTTACGGTGTGTTGCGAGAGTTGCAGCTCATCCGCGATGATCTTGTTCTGCTTGCCTTTCGCCGCGGCTTCCAGAACCTGCAATTCCCGCGCCGTCAGATGTATCGCGTCAGTTTTTTGGTTATCCTCGACCTCAGGCTGCGACGCTTTATGAGGTGTTGTCACATCCGACAAAGGCTGTTCACGGATAAAAAGTTCCGAGGGGAAATAGCTTTCACCCGACGCCAGAAGCCGGACAACCGACAACCAGAAATCGAGGTTCATATTCATCGGCAGAAAGCCGACTTTTCCCCAAGACGTTTCAATCCGTATACGGTCTGCAAAAGAACGCGCAATTTCAATATCTCTAAATGCTAAAGCGACAGTGGCCATCGGAAACGCCGCACGAAGTTGCGGCATAATCGTGGTTAAGCTCTCCTTCATCGACTCGTCCACAATTATGAGGCGAATAGATTGCGTTCGCGTTTGCCCCATCAAAAGTAAATCATTTACCGCGGCTGTTCGAATGCAACTGATGCAGGGTAATTCAGTTTCAACAAGACTCAATGCTGTATCGGAAAAGCTTAGCGGATTGCCTACGAACGCACATCCAACGGTCTTGGTATTCAGATTTTTTTCAGCGATTTTCATTTTGATTTACTCATATAACTAATAACTGACTGTTCTTATCGCCACCACACATGCGGTGTCGTCGTATCGTATAGCTCTGCTCCCGATTGCGTGTCGCTATTAAGTTTTTTCGCCCGAAGCACAAACCGCTGAGTGAGGCGACGCTAAATAGCTTTTGAGCCGCCCTAAAGCAGCCTCTTGGGTACTTCCAGTCATCGGGTAATTAGAGCTTCCCAGATGCACCCATTATTTGCCCAAAAAGAGGGCTCAATAAAAATTATTTCTTTCAAATGGCAGTCACTCAGCAACCCCCACCAGACTTCTTAACTGAACATTAATCTATCATGGTTTGCGGTAATTGTCCGCCACTTTTTCGCTTATGGGTGGCCTTAACCCCACTTCTGTCACGAATGCAGGCTGCTCTTTGTAGCTATTGAAACTGCGACTTGGATATAAACCCTTTGATACTGGCCGCGTGTTTTCTTTCCAAAAACAACGCAGTGCCATGAGTTGCCGTTCCTAATCCTATGTCCAGCTTTCCGATTACCCTGTCTCGGTAGAAACTTCATTTATCACGAATTCTGCGTGATGCCGAAGTTAGATTCGACGTCGGTTTCGGGCTCATCATCGGGACATTTTCCCGAATCACTACGATGCCGCCCTGCATTTAAAATTAAGCATCGGGGGTACTGCCAACGAGAAACTTTACATCACTGAACGGGTGAACCTTGGATCGAGCTATCGTCTGACGTTCCCAAAACCAAACTTCAAATCCAAACAGCATCTACACGTTGGTCGCATTATATAGAATGGCGGTCCCGTAGATGTCTTTTACGGAGGCACCAAAATGTCAAATAAAAACAACTTCATTTTCCCTTGGGGGCACAACGGCCACCAGGATCAGGACCAGGAACAAGATCAGGACCAGCTGCAAGCACAGGCTGAGCTACAAGCCCAGCTGCAAGGCCAAGGTCAAGGCCAAGGTCAATACCAGTCTTCCAACAGTGATAACGACAATGACAACGGAAATCACAACGGGAATGGTAACGGAAACGGCAACCTGAACGGCAATGGCAACCTGAACGGAAACGGGAATGGCAACCATAACGGCAACTCGAATGCCAGTTCGAACGGGAACGCAAACGGCAATGCCAACGGAAACCTTAACGGCAATCTGAATGGCAACCTCAACGCCAACCACAACTCCTCGGACACCGATGTCGACGTGCATGTCGGCGTTGATCTGGTTGGTTGGGAACCAAGTGACGATGATTTTGCCGATATCGACCTGACCGACTCGACCGCTGGCGACTTTGTTATGGCCAGAGGCGATGTGGACTACAGCCCCGGCGATGACATGAACCTTGAAGACATCCTGAACGATGCTCTGAACGGTGCTGGCAACGATTCAGGCACAATCAACGCGCAGTCCAACAAGTTGGTGGACAACGACACGCTGGACCATGTGTCGAACAATGGCACAATGACCCAAACCAACACCTCCACTGGCGGTCATGCGAGATCTGACGATGGCATCTCTGCTGGCGCAGATGGTGGCAGGGCCAACGGTTCAGCCAATGCTGACGGTGGCGGGGCCCTTGGTGGTCTTGGCGTCGGTGGTGCAGCTGGTGCAACTGGTGGCGCAAGCGGTAACGGCGGTCACGCCGGTGCAACAGGCGGCACAGGTGGCGCAGGTGCAGCTGGTACAGCGGTCGGCCTTGGTGTCGGTCTTGGAGGCGCGTCCTCCGGTGCTGGTGCAACTGGCGGCGAAGGTGGAGCAGCTGCTTCGCTTGCAGCCGGCTTGGGTGCCGGTACAGCATTGTCAGGTGCCAACGCTGAAGGCGGCGACTCTGGTATCGCTGGCGGTGTAGGTGCTGGGATCGGCGCAGCTGGTTCTGCTGCGGACAGCAGCAACACCGGTGACGCTGGTGCGATTGGTGCTGGACTTGGCTTGCTGGGTCTCGGACTTGCTGGTGCTAACAATGGCTCCACAGGCACCGCAGATGCAGATGCTCTGGGTGCCGGTCTTGGTGCTGGTCTAGGAGCAAGCGGTGACGGCGGCGACGCCGGCGCAATCTCCGGTGCAACCGGATTGGGTGCTGGATTGGCCAACGCAGGTGACTCTGCTGGTGGTGCTGGTGGCGACGCCGGTGCAATCTCCGGTGCGATGAACAGCTCAGCTGGCTATGGAGGCAATAATGCCGCCAATGGCGGCGCTGGTGGTGACGGCTATGGCGCTCACGCCTGGGGCGGTGACTCTGGCAATGCGTTCGGTGGTCAAGCACAGGTCGGTGGCGTTCTAGCTGGCGGCGGCTCTGGCGGCAATGGCGGTGACGCCTTCGCTGGCGGTGGCGGCGACGGTGGCAACGCTGGCATGTGGGGCTCGAACAACGGTGATGACGGCTTTGTCACCGGCGAGTCTTTCGCATCAGCGGCCTCGCAGATCGATACATCTGCGTTCAACCAGACCATCGTGCAAGGTGCCAACGTACTCGGCAACACTGTCGATATGACAGTTGTCGGTGGCTCGTTCAGCTCCAGCTACATCGGTGATGATAGCGATGGCGCATAAGCCTAAAAACTGAACCTGAGCCCGAAGAAATTCGGGCTCAGGATTTATAATTTCCAATTTCTCTATTTTTAAGAACGAACATAAAATTTTGCGCAAAAATAATTTCCGAACGACCCGAGGCGCGCACCCATTTTAACTCAAAGCGAGGCTGCGATGTTAATGGATAAAATGACCGAAATGGTCGCCCACATGATCGGTATATTTCATACCACCATGGAAGCTGAACGAATGCGGGAAGCCTATGACAAATTCAAGGCGTTAAAGGCCGCTGATCCAGACAACGACCCCTTGGAGGCGATGGGGATCAAGTTCAAAGCAAAACATGTGCTCGAAGGCTTCACGCCAAGCCTCCGCTATTCGGATGAAGCCCACTCTGCCCCTGCCGACGACATCAACACCCCCTTCTATTCGTCCGCAACCATAGCAACTGCCAAGCTCCCCTCTATCGCGCCAACCCCTTCAGAAACATCATCAATTGTAAATATAGCCATGGGCATCGGCCGTCCGCTGCTTCAGCTTGAGCCCCCTGGCAGCGTTGTCGTCATTACCGCGCAAAGCGCCTATTTAAGCGATAACGACATCATGATGCTGGGGTCTGGTGATACCCTTTTCACTGACACCGCAGAGTTCTTAGACCAGTTAGTACAGTATCAAACCATCGCGACGGCCATCGCCAGCCCGGTGACTGCCGAAATGATTACGCCCGGCGAAAACGCGGCACGCGATGCCATCAAACTGCATGAAAAAGTAACCACGGCTGAGGCCACGATGATGTCAGGCGTTCTGGCAACAATGCTGCACAATACCGATGCAATCGGGATGCACATCAATGGTGAGGTAGTCGAAGAAATTCCAACACTGAACGACCTGTGGCCAGCCTTTAAATCGGCCAATGCCGACGACGCAATAGACGCTTCAGGCGAAGACGGCGAACCGCTTGCAGATCAAGCTGCGACAGAACTTGAACTGAAAGATCCTTTCCAAGGGTTAGACAGTAGCGAGAATGACAATGGCCCTCCTGAAATCGAGGACGGCCATGCCGTTGTCGCCGGTGCCAACACACTGGTCAACGAAGTCCTGATAAATACGGCCTGGCTTGATGCACCGGTAATTTCGGTCATGGGAGACGTGGTAAATCTGAACGTGGTCTCGCAAGTTAACGTCCTTGTGGATCATGATACCGGCGCCTTTGACGACTTAATAACCTCTACATCAATGAACGCGGCGCATGTAGCGGCGACCGCCACCACTCCGGAACCCGAAGAGGGCGAAGAAGCAGACGATACAGCCGATCTGGGATTGCCTTCGAACTGGGCCGTGACAAAGATTGAAGGGGACTTGATCGCCGTCAACCAAGTCAGCCAATACAGTTTCGTCACTGACAACGATTGCGCAGAAATCACGTTTAACAGCGCGAACACGTATATCGGGCTCGGGGATAATTCGGTCATTAACCTGACCGACCTATCCGAACTTGGGTTCGGGTTTGACCTGATCATGATTGGCGGCAGCATGATTTCGGTCAACTGGATCAGCCAGATCAATGTCATGATCGACAACGATACGGTGATTTACTCCGGCGATACTCCCGCAGGGTTTAGTGGCAGTGACAACTTACTGTTTAACGGCGCGGTGATTAATTCCATAGGCATTGACAGCTACGGCGAGATGCAAGCGAATTTCGCAGCAGCAAGCGACAGCCTCGCCAATGGTGGCCTGACGATCGATGAGAGTGTGGCTCATGACAGCGTGTTCGAGGGCACTGAAATCCTCCGCGTTCTCTATATCGAAGGCGACCTGACGACGATCAACTGGATCGAGCAAACAAACGTGTTGGGCGACTCCGATCAGGTTCACCTTGCGATGGAGAATTTTGAGGCCGCGACGGGTGCCTCCGTGACTGTGACAGCAGGGTCAAATTCCACCATCAACGTCGCGACCATCAACGAATATGGCACGGATTCTACCGTTGCCGTGAACGGCGATGTCTATGATGACGCCTTGCTTTACCAAGCCGAGCTGATTGACACCGACGCAGACCCGCTAGGCGTGGAGATGCCCGCCCTGGCAACCGAAGCCGTCGCTTTTCTGGCAGACGACATGATGTCCCCCGACATGACACCCGCTGATGCAGAAATTGTAGCAACCGCGTCTGAAAGCACCGCATCTTCTGATGTGATGCAGTCGATGTTGGCCTGACAGGATATTAAATTTCATGACTTTGACCGAATTAACGAGACCCGCTGAGGCCCTACAAAAGCCAGATGGAAAACAAAAAAAGCGCGCGCCAAGCGGTTCACCTTCCGCGCGCAAACCAGACCCACTGCCTTTGACCGAAAAGCAACGTGTCTTCCCGGATAAACGGGTGGTTTTTGAGAGCAGACGAAAAACGGTGAAGGGCTTGGGTGGCGAACAGATTGACGGGGATACCGGTCCAATCTTGAACCAAGGCGGCGGTAGCAAACCCCCGGGTACGTCCGACGGTGGCAAGGGGGGCGGAGGTGGCGGTGGCGGCGGTTCTTCCGGCTTTCACAAACGCGCGGCACCTGATCAGTTCTTGCAGCAGCTCAACTCTGGAACACGGGTCGTCAAAAGAAACCTGATGTTCGTTATGATTTTGACCTGCGCAACAAATCTGCTGGTCTTGTCGATCCCGATCTACCTGTTCCAGATTTCCGACCGTGTCCTGACCAGCCGGTCGCTGGACACACTTGTCATGCTCACGGCGGTTATCGTTGGCGCAGTCGTCCTACAGGCAATTTTCGATGCCGTGCGCCGCTTCATCCTGATGCGTACCGCAGTTGAGGTAGCCGTAAGACTTGGCGCACCTGTTTTGAGCGCCGCAGCACATGCCTCACTTCACGACAACGGGCGGCAGTATCAAACCTTGGGTGATCTACAACAGCTGCGCGGCTTTCTCACATCCGGCACGCTAATCTCTTTTCTGGACGTGCCCTTCGCGCCGTTGTTTATCTTCGCAATCTTTTTGGTTCATCCACATCTTGGAATGATCGTGATCACCGCATCCGTGGTTCTGATGATTATCGCGCTGATCAACCAGAAGGTAACTGCCAAGCCATTCGCCGAGGCAAACTTGGCCCAGAGCAAAGCCAACATGCATCTGGATTCCATGTCCCGCAACAGCCAGATCATCAACGCATTGGCGATGGTTCCGGAGGCGGTAGCACTTTGGGGCAAGGACACTGCGGACTCGCTGCGTGCGCAGGTGCGCGCGCAAGATCGCAACATTGCATGGGCAGCAGTGTCGCGGGCATCACGACTGCTAACCCAGATTGCCATGCTGGGCTGGGGCGCGTTCTTGGCCATTCAAGGCGAGATCACAGGTGGGATGGTGATCGCGGCGTCCATCATCGCAGGCCGAGCGCTTGCCCCGATTGAAGGGTCGATCGAAGGCTGGAACGGTTTCATCTTGTCACGTTCGGCATATGGCAGGGTCCGTGCCCTAATGCAGAACTCCGTTCAACGGTTCGAAAAGCTGGTGCTGCCAAATCCGGAAGGTCGCCTCAATGTTGAACGTCTGCTGTTCGTGCCCGTTGGCACCAAGCAGGTCATCTTGAACGGGCTCACTTTCAGCCTGAACCCCGGTGAATCTTTGGGTGTTATTGGGAACTCTGGTGCTGGCAAGACAACGCTGGGCAAGATGCTCGTCGGATCAATCCTGCCAACGTCCGGCAACGTGCGGCTCGACCTGATGGACCTGCGCAACTGGGACACACGCCAGTTGGGTGAAAACATTGGCTATCTGCCGCAGGACGTCCAACTTTTCCCCGGCTCCATCAAGGCAAATATCGCGCGCATGCGTGCAGGCGCAAACGACGAGGATGTGCATCGCGCCGCAATGTTGGCCGACGTTCACGACATGATCGCGATGCTCCCGCACGGGTATGAAACGATGGTGCAAGCCGATGGCTCGCCGCTGTCAGGCGGTCAGAAACAACGCATTGCTTTGGCCCGCGCCTTCTTTGGCAATCCACGCCTGCTGGTGCTGGACGAGCCAAACTCGAACCTCGACACCGCAGGAGATCGCGCACTTGCGAATGCAATCAGACATGCAAGTCAAAACGGCATCACAGTGGTGGTCATCACCCAAAAACCATCTCTGTTGAGCGTGGTGGACAAGATCATGCTCATGGCGGATGGCAACATCGGCATGTTCGGTCATCGCCAGCAGGTTCTCGAACAGCTCGCGCAACGCAATAAGCCGGGTGGAAACCTCCCTCCGGCAAGCGGCGGCGCAGGAGGTCTTCCCAATGTCTAATGTGACCGTCTACACAGCCCAACCAGAATGGTATGACAACGTGCCGCGCTCCGTGACAAAACACATTGTCTTCGGCCTGCTGTTATTCGTCATCGCGTTTGGCGGGTTCGGAGTTTGGGCGCTGAAGGCGCCTTTGGCTGCCGCCGTTATCGCACAGGGCAGCTTCGTCGCCACTGGCCGCAACAAAATTGTTCAGCACCTTGAAGGCGGCATTATCAACGAGATCCTAATCGACGAGGGAGATACCGTTGTGAAGGGCGAGCCCATTCTGCTGCTCGATGAAACTGCGGCGCTGGCTACTGAACGCGAGCTTTTTCTGCGGCAAATTCGGCTTGAAGCGATGGAAGCCCGCATATTGGCGGAACATTCAGGAGCCGAGGAGTTGACCTTTCCGGCTCATATCGAGGCATTGCGTTCAGACTTCGACGTGGCCTCGATGCTGGATGGACAGACAATCACCTTCGATGCGGCCTCGCGGCAACTGCGCAACGACATTGCCCTGTTGGAACAAAGCATCGAAGCGCTGACCGTTCGATCATCAGGGTACAACTTCCAACTCGTTGCGACGCAAACGCAACTCGACATCCTCAGAGAGGACTTGGACAGCAAACAAGACCTCCTAGAGAGAGGGCTTATTCGCCGACCGGAAGTAAATGCACTTCGCCGCGCGATTGCAGAAGCTGAAGGGCAGACCGGACGGCTGATCGCAGAGAAGGATGAAATCGTCGAGGTGGTTTCTCGATACAAGGCCCAAATCGCCCAAACAATTAGCGAGCGCCAAAGTGTTGCACTTGATGAGTTGCAGCTTGTCCAATCCGAATTGGAGAGTGTCAGCGAACAAGCTCGCCGTGCCGAAAGCGTTCTAAAACGGTCCGAGGTGCTGGCACCGGTTTCAGGCACTGTCGTCACCCTGCACTATCACACGGCAGGTGGTGTGATCGAGAGCGGCAAACCCATCGCCGAAATTCTGCCCAGCGGGGAGCCATTGATTATTGAAGTGAGCGTCCCGCGCACAGAGGTCGACGTGGTACATCAAGGGCAAATGGCCACTGTGCGATTGACCGGATTGAATGCCCGCACAACCCCGATTTTGGAAGGAAAGGTCTTCTATATTTCGGCCGATGCGATCCTCGATCGCCAGCAGGAAGTCCCGCAAGAAGTCTATGTCGCACGCGTTTCCGTTTCGCCAGAACAATTGAGCCGCGTGAGAGGGTTCTCCCCGACACCGGGGATGCCAGCCGAGATCATGATCCAGACCGAAGCACGGACATTCTTCCAGTATTTGATCAAACCGATCACGGACAGCATGAACCGGGCATTCCGCGAGCAATAAGCTCGGGATGAACTCGACTGTCTGGGATAAAGTGGCGCGCTGGGGAGGATTCGAACCCCCGACCCCTTGATTCGTAGTCAAGTACTCTATCCAACTGAGCTACCAGCGCGCGGGGTGTGGGCGATGTAACCCTGCCCCCCCGCCATTGCAAGCCCATTTTAGCGACTTCCTGAAAGAACATTGGCTGCGGGTCTCGTTTCGTCGTTCCTCGGCACGTATGCTCGATTTTGCCTCTCCGAACCGGAACACTGGTGCAGCGTCTCAGACTATCACGCCGTCCTCACATAGACGCCGCCATAGCTCGAAGTCGTTCACGCCGAGCACGAGATTGCAGCTTTTGAAGTTCGCTTTTGGACGCATCGCTTTTACCGACACTCGCCACTGTCCCACCTCCGAACCATTCGTCTGTTTTATCACGAACAGCATCCCAGAATGTTTTCTCAGGAACGGGTTCGGGCTCCACCGAGCGGAAGCCCGCGACGCGCGCGCCCGGTTTCGCAACCTTGGCCTGCCCCGAGAACGTGTCGTAATTCTTGTCTACGGAATAATCACCCCGACCGACACCCAAGACCAATAGAAGCATAAAAACGCTCAGGCTAAACAGAGCCATCTTCCAAACAACTTTAGCGACCATTCCAGTGCCTTTCTACGATCCGTTATACAACACGCCTTTCGTCCGCGTGTTGTAGGTTTTGTGCCCTTCACGACGCAGCGCCAGTTTGCGTAGCTCGGCCTTTCGGTGCTTTGCTTGCCGCTCCGCTTCCGTGTCGGCCCCGAACCAAGCACGGACGCTCTCCACGAAGCTGACGTCGGTCGCATATGCGCCCTTTGCCGTCATCGAAAAGTTATGAGTACGCTCGCCGATCGTGGTGCTTTTGGTCCCATTGCTGTCGACGGTGGCATAGACCATTGGCGCCTCTTCGGCTTCCGTGATTGCGAAACCTGCCATGATCACCAACATGAAAGCAGCAGCAGTTCCAAGAATGACGTTTCTGTAAAAGTTGCCCATCTGTCGCAATCGTTCCCACATATCTCCTCCCGAGAGTATCACTCCGAAACTGGGCAGAAACGGGGCTGCGAAAGGGAATAGTTTGGGAAACTCTTTATTGGGCGGCTTGCTCGAACACGGCATTCTCTTTTGGCAAGAACAGCTGGAACTCGGTCCCCTGCGCGTCAGATCGTGTCAAAGTAAGCGAGCCGCCGTGCCCGCGCGCCAGCTCCGCTGCAATGGCCAACCCCAAGCCGGTACCACCTTTCCGAACGCCGCCTTCAAAGGCCGTAAACAGATGCTCTCGCGCTTTTGGCGGCAATCCGGGGCCATTGTCTGATACGGTCAGTCGCCACCCGTCGCTGGCCTCGTCAGCAAAAATCTCGATTATTCCGGGCTTGCCCGAGGCTTCCAGCGCCTGTCGCGCATTGCGTACGAGATTTCCAAGAATCCGGTAAATCTGTTCGGCGTCACAGCGCACCATCATATGCGCAGGGACATCCCAATCGAAACTGATGTCGCTGGTGGTGGACAATTGCTCGCTTTTCAAAACATCTTCTACGATATCTTCGACCGCAGTCATGGCGAGCTTGGGCGGTGCCTCGTCGACGCGGCCGAATGCAAGCGTCCCTTCGCACAGATTGACCGCCCTGCTCAAAGAGTTCACCAGTTTCGGGGCCGAGCGTTGCACGGCGGGGTCCTCCGACCGCTCCATCCGGTCGGCCAGTAAAGTGGCCGTTGTCAAAATGTTGCGAAGGTCATGGCTAATTTTGGCCACGGCTCCACCCAGCTGCGCCAAACGTTCTTTTTGTTTGAGTGAGCCAGTCAGACGGTTCTGTAGCTCGGCCAGCGTATCCTCGGCCGCGCGTAACTCGGTGATAGATGACGAAGGCTGTATCACCCGCCGCGCATCCTCTGGCGCCTGCGCATAAGCTTCCATGGACGAGACCACGCGCTTGATCGGGCGCACCATGAAACGGCGCACTGCCAGAAACAACAATGCCGCAGAGATAATCGAGATGACGGCAGACAAAGCCAAAACCCTTAGTCCGTAGTCAATCATCGCCGTTCTAAGTGGCTCTTGCGGCATAGCAACTTCGATCAGCGAGCCTGCAGCACGGGTCGGTGAGCCAATGACACGAATGACCCCTTCGGGCGGGTCAAACAACTGCTTCATCGCGCCTACAATCAGATACAATGCTGACGGATCGCGCAAATCCACCATGGTTGTCACTGGTCCAGGGACAGGTGAAGACAACACCAACTGGCTGGCTGCGTCGCGACGCAGCACGACGTTATAGACGCCGGCATTGTCTAACAGCTCTTTCGCCAGATCGGTCGTAATACCCTGATTTTGCGACGCCAGCACCGAGAGCGAAGCAATTTGAGACTTCTCCAACCTCGCCAAAAGGTAGTCCTGCCGGAACCGCGCCACGGAAGGCACGAAAATTAAAACCTCCGCGATCATCACAAAGATGATCGTCAGCAAAAGAAACCGACCTGAGAGCGAATTAATCAAACACTTGCCTCCACCGGGCGGGGTCTAGGGAATAAACTTTTGCACAAACCCAACAACTGTCTTCACCATATCGCTTTCAAATAGCCTTGGCGAGAAATAGGCACCCGCAGCCCGTTTGTTAACTTCTCCAAGCGTCGGATATGGGGCGACCATCCCCGCGATCTGGCTCATCTTCAGGTTATTGACCAGCGCGAGCGCCCAAACGCCAATCAAGTCGCCCGCGCTCGCCCCGACAATCGAGGCCCCGACGGGACGCCCCTTAACCACCATTACCTTTATCAAACCCGTGGTCTTTCCCTCGGCAATCGCGCGGTCGTTCTCGTGGAACGGAAAGCGGTAGACCTCGGCTTTATTGCCATGCTCTTCGCGCGCCTGCGCCTCTGTCAGGCCCACCTGCGCCAGTTCAGGATCGGTGTAGGTCGCCCAAGGGAGATGCCCTTGCTTGGCCTTCGATGGCAGTCCGAACAGGATGGAGCGGATCACCACACCGGCGTGATATCCGGCGACATGGGTGAATTGCAGCTGACCCGCAACATCACCAATCGCATAAATCTTCTTGTTGCTGGTCTTCATCGAGGCATCGACGTCGATCCCACGTCGGGAATACGCAACACCCGCCTTTTCCAGATCCATGTCATTGACATTCGCGGCGCGGCCGACGGCCATCAGCAGGTGTGTGCCTTTGAACACGCGGCCATCCTTGGCCTTTACAGTTATGTCACCGGCCTTGCCTGAAATCTCTTCGGCCAGCGCGTCTTCTTCAATAACCATGCCCTCTTCGCGCATCCGGTCTAATACGATGGCCGCCAGCTCAGGGTCATCCTTCCCCATCGCCTTCATACCTTCGATCACCGTCACCTTGGACCCGAGACGCAAATGCGCTTGCGCCATTTCAATACCGATAGGGCCACCTCCCACGATCAACAGGTGCTCTGGCAGCTCGCGCAGGTCCCATAAGCTTTCATTGGTCAGGTAAGGCACGTTCTCCAGCCCCGGTATAGGCGGCACGAAGGGGGAGGAACCGGTGGCAATAACGATGCGGCGGGCCGTGATCTCGTTATCGCCCGCCTGTACAGTATTTTCTCCGGTGAAGCGCCCGCGCTCGCGGATCACAGTCACGCCCAGCCCCTCAAAACGCTCTTCACTATCCACCGGAGCAATCGTCGCGATGACGTTGTTCACGTGGTCCTTTGCCGCAGCATAGTCGACCTTGGGCTTTACATCCGCGACACCAAACTTCGCACCGTTCCGCAACGCATGGGCCTGCTTGCCCGCCGCGATCAGCGCTTTGGACGGCACACAGCCATAATTAAGACAGTCGCCCCCCATCTTATGATCTTCCAACAGCACTACTTTGGCACCCATTTGCACGGCCCCTGCCGCGACGGACAACCCGCCAGACCCCGCGCCGATAACCAACAGGTCAGTTTTGATCTTTTTCATGTTCAAATACCTTCTTTGCCACGCAGGGCTTTCAAAGCGACCGGCAGCAGCGCCAACGCGCATAGCCCGAGGATTGGCAGTAGAATGTGGGGCTCGAAGATAATGCCCAGATTCGGGGTTTCACCCCGCTCGAAGACTTCACCCAAGCCCGCCCCCACGGAAGTGTAGACGATCGAGCCAGGAATGATCCCGAAGAAAGTTGAAATCACGAAGCGGCGCAGTGGTACATCCACCAGTGCCGGCACCAGATTGGCCACGAAAAACGGGACAGCAGGCACCAGCCGGATCAAAAACAAGACAGACCACTGGTTTTCGTCAATGCCATCCTTGATCCGCTTGACCATGCCATCGCTGCTTTCCATCTTGGCCGCGAGCTTGTCCCCAAAGCCCATGCGCGCAGCCGAGAAGATCATCGTCGCACCGATCGTCGCACCGATAATATTGTATAGAAAGCCCGGGAAAGTCGCGAACAAGAAGCCCCCGGTCAGGGTGGCAATCGCTGCGCCGGGAAGGGAAAACGCGACGATAACCACATAAATGGCGATGAAGCCGAGCACCGCCAGAAGGTAGTTGGCGTCGCGAAAGGCTATCAGCGCCTCCCGGTTGTCGCGCAACGCGTCAAAGCTGAGGTAATCGCGCAGTGTTATCGCCCCCAGCGCGGCGACGGCGACGATAATTAGAATCGGCAGCTTCTTTCGAAGGCCCGACATTTCGGTATGTGTCATCATGTCCGCCATGTGTTCCGGATTTCTGAAGTGTAAGTTGCTATGGTATTGGGCGAAAAGCGGCGAATAGGATACTCCTGCTCACGGGTGCTTGATCAAGGGTGATGAAAATACACCCCTGATGGCTATTTAACGCGACGTAGGTTACAACTTGGTCCTGAATTGTTGCAAAAAGGGGCAGGTTTGCCCGTTGACGCAGAACGCAGGGCTGTCTATGACGCAGGCTCTGAACACAAAAGGGTTCGAATCCATAGAGGATTTGCCCCCGATCCGCAGGAGCCTCGCTCATGAGCAAACGTACATTCCAACCGTCGAACCTGGTTCGCAAGCACCGCCACGGCTTCCGTGCGCGTATGGCAACCAAAGCTGGCCGTAAAATCCTGAACGCGCGTCGCGCGAAAGGCCGGACGAAGCTGAGCGCGTAAGCGCCCTCCTTCTTCCTTTTGACCTAGATGCCGCCGGAGGCCCACGTGACAGGACAAGACGTCCGCGTCGCGGACACGCCACCGGCGGCTTCCGTTCGTCTGGAGGTCATGCGCAAACGCGCCGACTTCCTGCGCGCCGCCCGTGCCAAACGCTCAGGCCAGCCGGGGTTTCTGCTGCAAGCCCGTGCTCGCGACGATGATAGCGCGCCCCGCGTTGGCTACACCTGCTCCAAGAAAATCGGCAATGCCGTCGCACGCAATCGCGCAAAACGACGCCTTCGCGAAGTCGCGCGATTGGTCTTGGGTGCGGAGGCCAAGCAGGGCTGGGACTATGTTCTTGTTGGCCGCCCGAACGAAACGATCACGCGCCCCTTTGGTCAACTGGTTGCCGACCTGAAGCGCGCTGTCGCCAAGGTTCACGCATGACCCCGCTGGCGTGGATTTGCGCACTTCCAGTGCGTGGCTACCGCGCGGTGTTCAGCCCATGGGTCGGCCATAACTGTCGCTACGACCCCACCTGTTCCGCCTATGCCCTCGAAGCGCTTAAGAAACACGGCGGCATCAAAGGGTCGTGGATGGCGGCAAAACGGATTGCCCGCTGCAACCCTTGGGGTGGCATGGGTGTGGACGACGTGCCCGACTAGGGCTTCAAGGCAAGCGTCCCAAGATTAGTGCGCGTTCTGGTGGGCAGCCCGTCTGCGGCGCCCCCTGCTATCGTCAAGGACGCGTCTTCAAAAAACCGCGTGTCCTCGAACCACCACCGGTGCGAATAGAGTTGTTCCGCTGTGTTGTTCGGAAAACCCGGTTTTATATGCCGATACCGCTCGGTGGCATACACATCAATATGCTCTCCAAAGACCAGATCAGGCATCCCGCTCAAGCCAACCCTCGGCTTGCCGTGGTAGGCCACTGCCAAGGTCAGAACTTCGTCATCATTCGAGTAATAGTTCGTGAGCCTTTTCGCGTGGTGACGCAGCACCAAAGCTCCGGCGGTCCCCTTCTCGAAATCCCGCCGATGGGCATCACCCGACGCCAGTAGTATCTGGTCCACTTTCCACGCCCCTGTGCCTGGACCATTCGTATCCCCGAAGCGCGCAAATCCATCTAGCGTTATGAAAGCACCCATCGAGTGGCACATAAGGTGCACGCGTGGTTTCCACGTCGATTCCAGCATGGGCAATATGCCACCCTCCACCAGATATTTCCCCACCTTGCCCGCCATCCGCAAGTCTCTGCCGTATGCGCTGGTCTTCCCGCGGCTTGGCCAGTCAAAGGAAATCACAGCCCCGCTGTAGCCCTGCCCCCGCAATCCGTCTTCAATCAACTTGTGTCGCGCAAGCATATCGCGCTGCTTGGTGTTGAAGCCATGCACATAAATCAACACGTCGTCACTCTGGGGCTCGGCCCGCGCGGCAGCTACGAAGGCATCGCGATCCAGCAGATGAGACGACCACTTGCCGTCCGGTCGCTGGCCTTGCACCGAAACGTAGCGGGTCAAACTGGACATGTTGTTGGTGAAGGTGTTGGTCTTTGTATTCAACGCGCGGCGAGAGAAAAATAAAGTCATTGCGCCCTCCAAATCTCAGCCAAGCTTAGCATCACAGGCGGCAAACTCAAAAAACTCTGCCCCTTCAGTCATACAGATGCATCTTCCTTTGGCTTCGCCCTCGCCCTATAAGCACGCCATGCTGGACAAACCTGACACCCCCGCCGAGCCGTTGGACGACATTCACGCGCTGTTTCACGGCGCGCCATCGACCACCGAGTTCAAAAAGTTGCGCAAGCGCATCATCCGCGACACGCGTCAGGCCATCAACGATTTTGGCATGGTTGAACGCGGCGCCAAATGGCTGGTCTGCCTGTCCGGCGGCAAGGACAGCTACACCCTACTTGCCGCGTTGACCGAGCTGCAATGGCGCGGACTTCTTCCTGTCGAGATTCTCGCCTGCAATCTGGATCAGGGACAGCCCAACTTCCCAGCAACCGTACTGCCTGAATTCCTTGAAAAGATGGGTGTTCCGCACCGCATCGAATATCAAGACACCTACTCCATCGTGAAGGACAAGGTGCCGGCGGGCCGAACTTACTGCGCCCTTTGCTCTCGGCTGCGTCGCGGTAATCTCTACCGTATCGCACGGGAGGAAGGCTGCTCCGCTGTGGTCCTCGGCCACCATCGCGACGACATACTGGAGACCTTCTTTCTCAACCTGTTTCACGGCTCACGCTTGTCAGCGATGCCGCCGAAATTATTGAACGAGGAAGGCGACGTCTTCGTCTACCGCCCGCTCGCTTATATCTCCGAGGCCGACTGCGAACGGTTTGCGCGCGACATGAACTACCCGATCATCCCGTGCGATTTATGTGGCTCACAAGACGGCTTGCAGCGTCAGAACATCAAGCAAATGCTGGATGCTTGGGAGCAGAAATCACCTGGTCGTCGACAAAAAATGTTCCGCGCGCTGACCAATACAAACCCTTCTCACTTGCTGGACCCAAGCCTGTTCGACTTTGCAGGTCTTATCCGCGATCCGGTAAAACTTGAGCAAAACCCTCCGGACTTGCTGTCCGACAGTTAACACGCTGAAAAGTATGCGTGCCTAGGCTCCCCTTGTTCGAATGCGAAAGGGTGAGCGATGGATCGCGTATGGGTACGGCAATTATTTAAATCTGGGGCACGGATACGGATCGGCCTTGCGAGCCTGCCAGTGCTGGCGGGATTACTTTACGCAACAGAGCAGTGGCACATGCTCGTGCTTGTCTGCTTCGCCCTTCCTGTTGTGCTTCTTGGGTTTCAATCCAGGCCTGTCGGCCCCTACCGGACCCAATTGCGAGCGGGAGGAGAGGCCGATATCGACGCGGCTCTCGAAGCGGCACTTGCCCAATCTGACAGCAAT
Source organism: Litoreibacter halocynthiae (assembly GCF_004365635.1). GTDB lineage: Bacteria > Pseudomonadota > Alphaproteobacteria > Rhodobacterales > Rhodobacteraceae > Litoreibacter > Litoreibacter halocynthiae. Next base: position 643,074 of record NZ_SOBH01000002.1, read on the forward strand.
TACCGCTGCGCATCGGTCATGCTGGAATTGGACGAGGTGGAGACCTTGCGGGACACATGGGGCCTCGAGGGTGTCGAAGTCATCATGTCCACGGTGACCGACAGGCTATGCTCGGTACTGCGCACCTCTGATGTCATCGTTCAATTGGACACCAACCGATTTGCGATTTCATTGCCCAGTATCCGCGCGCCGGAACTCGGGGCTGTAATCTCTTTGATAGAACGTCTTCAGAAAACTGCGCGCGCAGCCATATCAATTGATCATGCGCATGCCTACGTCACTTTAAGCGCAGGGTTTTGCCTGGAAACGCGCGCGCCGGATCGCTCGGCGCGTTCCCTACGCCATTCAGCCCACATGGCGCTGTTTGAGGCAAAGTCCCAAGGCGTTGAAAACTCAAGAGGGTTTTCAGCAAACACACCTGACCTCAGAGAGGGAAAAAACGGGCAAAGTGAGGTGGTCAAAGCGCTGCAAAACGGCCAGATCGTTGCATGGTTCCAGCCACAACTGTCCACTGACACCGGCTTGGTCACTGGCTTTGAGGCTTTGGCGCGGTGGGAGCATCCAACACGCGGTGTGGTCGCACCCATCGAATTTCTATCCGACCTGGAAGCGGCTCATGCAATGGAGCTGCTGAGCGAAACCATGCTTCAGCACGCCTTGCGCGCGCTACGTGCTTGGGATGTCGCCGGGCACAAAGTGCCTTCGGTCGCGGTAAATTTCTCGACACAGGACTTACGAAATCCCAGCTTGATTGAGCGGATCAAATGGGATGTGGACCGGTTTGAAATGGACCCTGCCCGCTTGGTCATTGAAATCTTGGAAACCGTGGTGTCTGAGAGTGACGATGACATTATCACACGCAACATCAGGGCGTTAGGCGACCAAGGATATCGCATTGATCTGGATGATTTCGGCACCGGACACGCGTCACTCGCCAATATCCGGCGCTTTGCAGTGGACCGCATCAAAATCGACCGTTCTTTCATCACACACGCAGACGATGATCCAGAACAGCAACGCATGATCAACGCTATCATCAGCATGGCAGAACAGATGGGAATCGACACACTGGCCGAAGGCGTAGAAACCATAGGAGAGAAAAGCATTCTGTCACAGCTTGGCTGTACGCATATGCAGGGTTACGCAATCGCCCGCCCGATGCCGTTTGATCAAACACTGATTTGGCTCGCCGAGCACAAATCCCATCTATCCAAAACCAGCTACTTTCCCCGCCGCACAGGGTAGCAATGCCGATATATCAACCGCGATTATAAGTCCAAAAACACGGCATTTAGGCCAATACCGCTTGACCTTTCGGTTCCCAGCCTATTGAACCGGCCTGACTTAAAATGACAGGTGGCGGCCCCCTAATGGACGATCAAAACAAGAACCTCATTCTTGCAACTGCGCTCAGCTTTTTGGTGATCCTAGGGTGGTTTTTCTTCTTCCCGCCGGAAGAGGCCACGGTTGATCCAAATGCGACGCCTACCGCCGTTGTGCAATCCGACGGCTCGGCGGTGCTTCCGCCCGCGTCCACCGCGCCCGCGGTTGCCCCTGTTTCTGTGGCTGCGACCCGCGCGACCACGTTGGCCGAAAACACCCGCCTGAAAATCGAATCCCCAAGTCTAAGCGGCTCCATCTCGCTCACCGGCGGTCGCCTTGATGATTTGTCGCTGTCGACCTATCGCGAGACGCTGGAGGCTGATTCCGAGAACGTAACTCTGCTATCGCCCGTCGGAACAGAAAACGCCTATTACGCGCTCTATGGATGGGCGCCTTCCGGCGCGCTGACCTACGAGCAAGTGCCTGGCGCCAACACACAATGGGCCCTTACCGAAGGTGAAACCCTCGCCCCCGGCGCCCCCGTCACCCTGACATGGGATAACGGCGCAGGCTTGATTTTCAGCCGTGTCTTCTCTGTTGATGAAAACTTCATGTTCACCGTCACCCAGAAGGTCGAAAACGCCACTGGCACCGCGCAACGCATCCAGCCTTATGGCATCGTTGCCCGCCACGGCGAGCCCGACATCCAGCCGTTCTTCATCGCGCACGAGGGCGTGGTTGTAATGGCGGACGGTGTGTTGGCTGAAATCGACTACGATGACATGCCGGAGTTCCCGACCATCGCCCGCGAAGCCGCGAACGCGGAAGTGACCGAAGTCGGTGCAAATGGCTGGGTTGGATTTGCCGATAAATACTGGATGACAACGCTCATTCCGGACGGCACAACGCCGTTCACATCGGTGGTTAAATATGTTCCCGGTGCGGATATCTACCAAACCGAAGCCCGCCTTCAGCCGGTCGACATCGCTGCAGGTGCCACTGCTGAAGTGACGACCCGCCTGTTCGCTGGTGCGAAGGAATGGGAAGAAATCAAGGCGTATGAGGCCGACGGAGTATATAACTTTATCGACAGTATCGACTGGGGTTGGTTCTTCTTCCTTACCAAGCCGATTTTCGCGGTGCTGCACTGGCTCAATACCATCATCGGCAACATGGGCTGGTCAATCATCGCCCTGACGCTGCTGATCAAGGCCCTGCTCTTCCCGCTGGCTTATAAATCCTACGTCTCGATGGCGAAGATGAAAGAACTTCAGCCGCAAATGGAGAAAATCAAGGAGAAGGCCGGCGACGATCGCCAGAAACTCCAGCAGGAGATGATGGAGCTTTACAAAAAGGAGAAGGTAAACCCGGCCGCCGGTTGTTTGCCGATCTTGCTGCAAATCCCGATCTTTTTCTCACTCTACAAGGTGATCTTCAACACAATCGAACTGCGCCATGCTCCATGGATCGGCTGGATCCGCGACTTGTCCGCTCCCGATCCTTCATCGATCCTGAACCTTTTCGGCGCGCTGCCTTACGCGACACCAGAGCCGGGTTCGATCTTCTTCATCTTCTCGCTAGGTGTGCTGCCGATCATCCTCGGCATCTCCATGTGGCTACAACAGAAACTGAACCCAGCTCCCGCTGACGCAACACAAGCAATGATCTTTGCTTGGATGCCTTGGGTGTTCATGTTCATGCTGGGCAGCTTTGCGTCCGGTCTGGTCATCTACTGGATCGCAAACAACGTGATCACATTCACCCAGCAATATACCATCATGCGCACGCAGGGGTATAAGCCGGATGTGTTCGGAAATATTATCTCTGGCTTCAAGCGGGACAAAAAACCGACGAGTGAGAAAAAGTGACCGTAACCCTCGCCCATATCTGGCGGCACCCCGTCAAATCGCATGGGCGGGAACCGCTGTCAGAGGTATCACTCAACGCCGGCCAGACCATGCCATGGGACCGCACTTGGGCGGTCGCCCATGAGGGTGCGCGTACCGACGGTAGCGAGTGGGCTCCGTGTGCGAACTTTTCACGCGGATCAAAAGCCCCCAAGCTGATGGCTATCAATTGCAAATTGGATGAGGCAACGGAGATTGTGACCTTGTCTCACCCCAATTGCGAGACGATATCCTTGCATCCTGAACGGGACGCAGCACAGCTCGTCGCTTGGGTTCGCCCCTTGATGCCCGAAGATCGCGCGCAATCGTCTCATGTTGTGCGTGTCAAAGATCGCGGCATGACAGACACCCCCTTCCCGTCCATCTCCATCGCAAACATCGCCACTCACCGCGCAGTTGAGGCCAAACTGGACACGTCGCTGTCCATGCAACGCTGGCGTGCCAACCTATGGTTGGACGGTTTGGAAGCCTGGGACGAGTTTGACTGGATCGGGAAAACCCTCCGCATCGGCGAAGTTGAATTTGCCATCGAGGAACGTATCACCCGCTGTCTCGCCACCACCGCCAACACGGAAACCGGTGAGCGAGACGCAGATACCCTCGGCGCGCTCAAATCATGGGGTCACCAAGATTTTGGCATATACGGCGTGGTCAAGAACTCCGGCACGATCCGCCAAGGCGACAAGGCAGAACTCATATGACCAACTTCACCTTCCAAGTTGCCGAAGATCCTACACCCGAAGAAGCTGAAAAAGGCCGTGTCCTTTTCGCAGGGGAAACCGATTTCCTCAAGGGCGTCGTCGCGATGGACGGAATGCCACCGGCTGACCGTCTCGAAGTCTGCTTTGCAGGCCGTTCCAATGTGGGGAAATCCAGCCTGATCAACGCGCTAACAGGCCGAAAATCGTTGGCACGGACGTCCAATACTCCCGGTCGCACGCAAGAGATCAACTTCTTCACGCTCGCCGAAAGCCACTACCTGGTAGACCTTCCTGGCTATGGATTTGCGGAAGCCCCGGTCGCTATTGTGCAAAAATGGCAGCGCTTGTTGAAGGCATACCTGTCCGGTCGCCAAACTTTGCGCCGTGCTTTCGTGCTGATCGACTCGCGTCACGGCGTGAAACCGGTCGACGAAGAAATCCTGTCTTTGCTGAACAAATCCGCGGTGACCTTTCAAGTTGTGCTGACAAAGACCGACAAGCTCAAAAAGGGTGAGCTCGACAAAGTCATCACCCAAGTTAGCACTGCGTTGCAAAAGCATCCTGCCGCCTTCCCCGAGATCGTTTTGACCTCGTCCGAGAAGGGCATTGGCATCCCGACCCTACGCCACATTATCGGCACGTTGGTTTAACGCGCCACCGCTTGGCAGCAACAACGTCACACGGTAAACTTATCGAAATTCGCAACCGACCGGCTCAACATGAAAAAGCAGACTGCAATGAACAGTAACTGGATTGAAACCGCACAAACCCTGTCGGCCGCATTGCCGTATTTGCAGCGATATGACGGGGCTATTGTGGTGATCAAACTAGGTGGTCATGCCATGGGCAGCGATGAGGCGATGGACCTGTTTGCGCGCGATGTGGTGCTGATGCAGCAGGTCGGGGTGAACCCTGTGATCGTCCATGGCGGTGGTCCGATGATCAACGACATGCTGGCGCGGCTTGGTGTTCAATCCGAGTTTGTGAACGGCAAACGCGTCACTGATGCCGCGACAGTTGAAGTTGTCGAAATGGTACTTTCCGGATCCGTCAACAAACGCATCGTGCAGGCGATCAACCGTCAAGGCGGGCGCGGCATTGGTCTTTCGGGCAAGGACGCGGGCATGATCCGCTGTGAGGCCGCCAAACCCGAGCTGGGATTTGTTGGCGAACCCATTGAGGTAAAACCCGATGTGCTGCGCCAGTTGTTCGAGGCCGAGATTATTCCCGTCATCGCCCCGATCGGCTTTGGCGACGAGGGCGAGACGTTTAACATCAATGGCGACACCGCAGCCGGTGCCGTCGCCGCAGCACTCAAGGCCGACCGCCTGTTGCTGCTAACAGATGTGGCCGGCGTCAAGGACGCCACCGGTGAAGTGGTGACCGAACTGACCGCGTCCTACATTCGCAAGCTGACTGCTGACGGTATCATTGCGGGTGGCATGATCCCCAAAACCGAAACAGCGCTGGCGGCACTTGACGGCGGGGTCCGCGCGGCGGTCATCCTCGACGGGCGTGCACCCAATGCGTGTTTGTTGGAATTGTTCACTCCACACGGCGCTGGCTCGATGATCCGGCAGGACAGTTAACCCTTACTTATCTGAATATTGCGCCCATGTTACCCTAGCGTCAGCTTAGGTTAATTTTGGATGTATCTATTATGAGTGATGCGACCTCCCAAGACCCGCCTCAAAAGGCGGAAAAAAAGACATTTCTTGCCCACTTCCTCTCCTTCATTCGCCGCCCGATCGAGTACGGGTTAATTGGCGCTGCCGCCGTATTGGTGATTTGGCTCGCAGATTCACTTCATGTTTTACCGTTGAAATTCAAAGGCCTGGGAACAGAGGTGGAGTTTGGTAAGAAAGAAAAGACCGTACTCAACAGCAGTGCCGATCAAGTGGCCGCACTTGAAAATCGGGTGCATAAAATGCAGGGCGAGCTTGCCAAAGTCGTAGATGCAGTACGGGACCAACGCAGGTTGGATGTCACCGCTGCAGCCGTCGTTGCACTGCCTGAGGACGCCGGAAACGTGTCAAAGGCGACCCTGAGCAATGAGAAAATCGTGCAAGGCACAGGGACTGTTTGGCTCGGCGCTTTCGATCCCATTATCGGGCGTTGGACCGAACGCTCTGTCACCGAACCCGGTGGCAATCTAGCTGCTCCCGAAGCCTTAAACGGGATAGAAGTGACCTTCGAGATTGACGTGAACGTGCGCGATGGATTGCCCGAAGCAAACCCGAGTTACTATGGCGCAATCGCGAAAAAGGGTGTCGCCAAGAAGGGATTTACCGCCACGATCGTTGGCGATCCCGTGCGCTACGTTCGCCCCACCGGCATACAATATTGGGCAGTCGTCGCGCTCAGCTATGTCGAGGCGTCCGAAGTTTAGTGATTATCACGCAGATTTGCCCACTCTGCGGCACGGCACCCCTTGTCAGTTGAAGCCAGCGCCGTAGGTTGAGCCTCATGGAAAACGAAGCTCTCATTCGCCTCGCAGTTTTTGCAGGCTTGTTCATGTTGTTTGCGGCACTGGAAAGCGTAGCGCCTCGTCGTGACCGCACCCAGACGCGCAAGGCGCGCTGGACGACCAACTGGGCAATCATCATCATCGACACTGTCACCTTGCGCGCGATGGCAATCTTCCTGCCGCTGCTCGCGGTGGGGGCCGCGTATGACGCCGCGAACAATGGTTGGGGCTTCTTTAATGCCGTCGATTGGCCCGCTTGGCTGGAGGTTACACTCGCCATTCTGATTCTCGACTTTGCCATCTGGGCCCAGCATCTCATAACCCACAAGGTGCCGCTGCTGTGGCGGCTGCATCAGGTCCATCACGCCGATGTCGATATCGATGTGACCACAGCCATCCGCTTCCACCCTGTTGAAATCGCATTGTCGATGTTGCTGAAAATTGGTCTCGTCTACCTCATGGGCCCTGCGGGTCTTGCCGTGATCCTGTTCGAGATTATTCTAAACGGCACTGCCATGTTCAACCACGCCAATATCAAGCTGCCCCTGTGGCTCGACGCAATCATGCGCACGGTGCTGGTGACGCCGGATATGCACCGCGTTCACCACTCTGTTCACCGCACCGAGCATGACAGCAATTATGGCTTCTCCCTTTCGATCTGGGACCGCATGTTCCGCACCTATATTGCTCAACCGGCCGAAGGGCATGATGAGATGAAAATTGGCCTGCGTTGGCAAGATGATCGTCCCTCCAAAATCGGCTGGTCGCTTGCCCTGCCGTTTCGAAACAAGTGACACTGGATGGCCTTCAGGCCCAGTGTTCTGCCGTAAATCTCGACATTCTAGGGGCGTTCCACCCCGAATTGGAGGACCTTGCCCCTGAGAGATGCGGCACACTTGTCCTTCTTGGCCCCAAAGAACCGGGTTTCTGGAACGCCTTCACCAACAGCCCCGAGTGGCAGGACAAATCGCCTGATCCAATGGACCGCTGGTCCACACGTATCGTCACCACACTTGCAAAGCAAACCGGCGCAACTGCGCTATTCCCCTTTGGCGGCCCACCCTATCAGCCATTTTTCCGCTGGGCTCTCGCCTCTGGTCACGCATGGCAAAGCCCCGTCTCCCTACTTGTGCACGCTCAGGCGGGGTTAATGGTTTCCTACCGCGGTGCGCTGGCCTTCCGAGAGCGGTTGGAGTTACCGCCCGCCCCCTCCAAGCCATGCGACACCTGCACCGATCAGCCCTGCCTAACCGCCTGCCCGTCACACGCGCTGACCGGCGCAGGCTATGACGTTCCCAAATGCCACGCCTTCCTCGACACCGACGCAGGCCGCGAACACCTAACCAACGGCTGCAACGTGCGACGTGCTTGCCCGCTGTCACAAAGCTATGGCAGGGTGGAGGAACAGTCGGCGTATCACATGTCGATCTTTCATAAGGGGGCCACTGCTTGAAACTCATCCTCACCCGCCACGCCAAATCCAGTTGGGACGATCTGTCACTGGACGATCATGACCGACCCTTGAACGAAAGGGGCCAGTCAGCAGCGCAGCGGATGGGCAAGTGGATCGAAAGCCGCCGCCACGTGCCGTCACAAGTTATTTCCTCCGACGCCTCCCGCGCTCGGGAAACTGCCGAACTGATGATTGATGCAATGGGTGGAGCTCCGAGCCTGACATTGGATGAGGGCCTTTACCACGCCTCCCCCGACACTGTGTTGGCCCGCATCCAGCGCGCACCCAAGGGCGACCTGATGATCGTCGGTCACAATCCCGGTATCGCGGCGCTTGCGGCGCTGATCGTCGATGTGCGCCCAGCGCATGAGCGCTTCGGCGTCTATCCGACCACCGCCACTCTGATCATGGAGGTTCCCGTGGAGGATTGGGCGGACCTGAAATACGGCATGGCGCGTGTTGTCCAATTCATTGTTCCGCGGGAGTTGAAAGAACTCAACACCGCCTGAAAAGGCCTGCTCGAACGAAAAAAGGCCCCGAACATCGTCGGGGCCTTTTTTGTGTCTTGTGTGAAGTGTGTGAAGTTTAGTGGCCGAGGATCTGGCTCAGGAACAGCTGGGTCCGTTCGCTCTTCGGGTTGTTGAAGAATTCCTCCGGCTCGTTCTGCTCCACAATCTGGCCCGCATCCATGAAGATCACGCGGTTAGCAACCTGACGGGCAAAGCCCATCTCGTGAGTCACGCAAAGCATGGTCATGCCCTCTTCCGCGAGCTCGATCATGGTGTCGAGCACCTCCTTGATCATCTCGGGGTCAAGCGCCGAAGTCGGCTCGTCAAACAGCATGATGCGCGGCCGCATGCACAGCGAACGGGCAATCGCCACGCGTTGCTGCTGACCGCCGGAAAGCTGGCCGGGATACTTGTCGGCCTGCTCCGGAATCTTCACTTTTTCAAGGAAGTGCATTGCCGTTTCCTCGGCTTCCTTCTTGGGCGTTTTACGCACCCAAATCGGGGCCAGCGTGCAGTTCTCCAGAATGGTCAGGTGCGGGAACAGGTTGAAGTGCTGGAAGCACATGCCAACCTCCGACCGGATCTTGTCGATGTTTTTCAGGTCCGATGACAGCACGGTCCCGTCCACAACGATTTTGCCTTTCTGGTGCTCTTCCAGTGCGTTGATGCAGCGGATCAGCGTTGATTTACCCGAGCCCGAAGGCCCGCAAATCACGATCCGTTCGCCACGCTGCACCGTCAAGTCAATGTCGCGCAGCACATGGAAGGTGCCGTACCACTTGTTCATGTTGGTGATCTCGATCGCGACTTCGTCCGAGACCGTCATTTGAGATGTTTGAGCCATTGTTCAGGTCTCCTTAATGGTGGCTGGTGTTGAGCTGACGCTCGAGCCACTGGGAATATTGCGAGATCGAGTAGCAGACGACGAAGAAGAGCAGGGCACCGAAGCCGTACACTTCCCAATAGACACTGGTCCACTCGGTCGAGTTCTGGATGGGGCCACGGATCATGCCCACAAGGTCAAACATCGAAATGATTGAAATCAGCGTGGTGTCCTTAAACAGCCCCACTGCGATGTTCACGATGCCCGGGATCGAGATCTTCAAAGCCTGTGGCAGGATGATCAGGCGCGTGGCCTGCCCATAGTCCAACCCAAGGCTGTCTGCCGCCTCATACTGCCCTTTTGGCAGGGCTGCGAGGCCACCGCGGATCACCTCGGCAATGTAGGCCGCCGAGAAGAGCGTGATCATGATGATCACCCGCAAGATCAAGTCGAAGTTGGAGCTTGGTGGTAGGAAATATGCCAGCATCACGTTCGCCACGAACAGCAAGGTAATCAGCGGCACGCCACGGATAAACTCGATGAACACCACACAGACGCCTTTGATCAGCGGCATCGGTGACTGACGGCCAAGGGCCAGCAAAATGCCCAGCGGGATCGACAGCGAAACACAAATCGTACCGAGCAGCATGTTGAGCATGAAGCCCCCCATGTCACGCGATGCGACTGCTTGCAGCTCAATCGGAATGATCGAGTTCAATGCCATCCAAATCGGGCTTAGCAGGTAAACGAAGGCCAGATATCCGAACAGCAGCGAGGCCACGATCGAAACCAACCCGCCATCCTCATAGCTGTTGTAGATTGCATAGCCCACGAAGATTCCCATAGGCACGCAGAACACAAAGGTGAAGATTGCCATGATCCAGAACACGCCATAGGCGACTTGTGAGATCACCCCCTCGGTTCCGACAGAGTTCGCGATGAACACCAGCTCCTGCGCCCCGATGAACAGCAGGTAAGCCAAGCCGGCCCCACAGATCACACCGATAACGCCTGAAACGATCTGACGGTTGTTCACCGGAATTTGGGACGAGATCAGGCGGAAGACCAACATGGTTGCAATAATCAGCCCAAGGATGGTCAGCGGCAGCCATAGCGAGCCACCCCAGATCAACCAGAAAGCCAGGAAGGGGTAGAAAGCGGTAAACATCAGCAACTTGCGTGGCAGCGAGCTAAACAGCGCAGGCGCGGCGGCCACCAACAACAGCAGAAATGCCAACAAAATACGCCAATAACCCTCTGGTGGATATTTGAAGCCGAAGACCAGGTGGTCCCATCGATCAACCAGAACCGCGAAACATGCACCGGTTCCTTTTCCGGCTTCACGTAGAATATCAATACATTCCTTGCGGCTACTGGCCTCCCAGACCCCGTTGTAAAACCACGGGAACACGAAGATGGCAAACCGCACCACGACATACAGCGCAAGCAAGGTCAGGACCGTATTGAAGACACCGGAGAACAGGTTCTCCCGAACCCATTTGACCGCGCCGGCTTCCAGCGCCGGTGGCGGCGATTGCGGGATTTCCGTTTCACGAACGAAGGCGACGGATTGAGCGTGTGTATCAGACATCTCAGCGCTCCTGCAATTTCATGGTGTTGTTGTAGATGTTCATGATGAACGAGATCGACAGCGAGATGATGAGATAGAACAGCATCAGCAACAGCACTGACTCAATGGCGCGGCCGGTTTGCAGCAAGGTGATGCCACCCAGCGTACCCGTCAGGTCCATATAGCCCACCGCAATCGCGAGCGAGGAGTTCTTGGTGATGTTGAGATATTGCGAAATCAACGGTGGAATGATGACGCGCAAGGCTTGTGGCAGAACGACAAGGTTCATGATCCGGCCCGGACGAAGTCCCAATGCCGCTGCAGCTTCGGTTTGGCCTTTGGATACCGCAAGGATACCCGCTCGCACGTTCTCGGCAATGAAAGCCCCCGTGTAGATCGACAGTGCGAACCACAGGGCAATCAAGGAGCCCAGAATGGTGATGCCACCCCGGAAGTTGAACCCTTTCAAGGCCGGATATTCCAGCGAGATAGGCGTACCCAAAACAAGCTGCGCCAGGATCACCGGAATGAAGAGAAGCGCCAGCGATGGCCAGAATGTCGGGATCAGCCTGCCGTGGTCAAACAACTGTTTGCGCGCGTAGCGGCGGAACAGAAATATGCCGATAATCGAGGCAATGAAGACCCCAACCACCAGCAACGACCCCGAACCCCAAATCGGTTTGGGCAAGTAGACACCTCGGTTGGTGACTGCAATGGAGTCAAAAAGCCACATGGAGGCCGTTGGTTCGTCCCCACGAAATGCATTCGGAGCCGGTGCGGCGTTGATCATGATCGAGAAGATGATCAGGATCCAGATCAGAACGGGCACGTTACGGAAAATCTCGACGTAGAATGCCATGATCTTGCGCACCAGCCAGTTCGGCGACAAGCGCAGCACGCCCGCAACCACCCCGATGATGGTGGCCGTGATACAGCCCAGAAACGCAACAATAAGCGTATTCAGCAGCCCAACCATCGCGGCACGGCCGTGGGTATCTTGACTGTCATAGGAAATCGGGCGCTGGTTGATGTCGTATCCGGCCTGCGCGCCGAGGAAGTCGTAAGAGATGTTCAAACCGGCTTCCGCCAGGTTGCGCACGAGGTTGCCACCAATGAAGGCCATGGTGGCGATGATGGCCACGAGCGCGATGAACTGAAATGTGAGAGAGCGGTAGCGCGTGTCGTTCAACAGCATCGAAAGCCGGAACGACTCCTTGTGGGGGTCGGCTAATGTCGTCATCTGGGACGTTCCCTGTCTTGGCCGGCGCTTTAGAATTGCACGTCATTTGCGCGTGCGGCGCTGCCAGCTCTTTTTTAGTTGGTCTGTTGTCGCAAGATAGGAAAAGGGCGCGAACTATGCCGCGCCCTTCCCCAAATGTTTTTACCGGAACGGTGGCGAGTAGATCAGGCCGCCGTCGGTCCACTGTGCGTTCAAGCCACGGGCCAGACCGATTGGGGTCGCAGCACCGATGTTTTGCTCGAAGATTTCGCCGTAGTTACCAGCAACACCCAGCGCAGCTTTTGCCCAGCCAGCGTCCAGACCCAACATGGAGCCCAGTTCGCCTTCGGTACCCAGCAGACGGTTGATTTCCGGGTTCTCGGTGCCAGCAGACAGCTCTTCGAGGTTCACAGACGTCACGCCCAGCTCTTCAGCTGCGATAAGTGCGTTCAGTGTCCAACGCGAGATATCAGCCCATTCGTTGTCGCCGTGACGGACCAGTGGGCCCAGCGGCTCTTTCGAGATGATTTCTGGCAGCAGAACATGTGCCGATGGATCTTCGAAGTTTGCACGCTGAGCAGCCAAAGCAGATGCGTCAGTGGTGTAAACGTCACAAGCGCCAGCGATGTACTGCTGAACAGCTTCTGCACCGGTTTCGATTGGAACTGGCTCATAGGAGATGCTGTTCGCGCGGAAGAAATCCGCCAGGTTCAGCTCGGTAGTCGTACCGGTCTGGATACAAACAGTCGCGCCGTCCAAGTCTTTTGCGGATGCAACGCCCAGCTCTTTTGGAACCATGAAGCCTTGGCCATCATAGTAGTTAACGCCAATGAATTCGAACTTCAGGTCGACGTCACGGGAGAAAGTCCAAGTGGTGTTGCGAGCCAGCAGATCGATCTCGCCAGAAGCCAGCGCGGTAAAGCGTGTCTTGCCAGTTGTCGGAACAAATTCCACTGCATTGCCGTCACCCAGAACAGCAGCTGCTACAGCGCGGCATACAGCCACGTCGAAACCTTGCCATACGCCGGATGCGTCTGGCTCCGCGAAACCTGGAACGCCAGTCGTCACACCGCAGTTCAGCTTGCCGCGTGCTTTAACTTCGTCAAGCGTGGCTGCCGATGCGCCGCCAGCAATGATGCCAGCAACGGTCAGGGCGCCAAGAAAAACGGATTTTTTCATGTTTACCTCTTCCTGATGGTCCACTCCTTTGCGGAGTGGTTTTTCCGACCGAGTGAAGGTCGGGAGCGATACTAAAGGAAGCAAGTTCCTTCGGTGAGCGTGAATAAGGCCAAATCAGCGCTAGAACGTCAAGTTAATATGCCAAGGTGACCCTTGGTAAGGCACAGCAATTCCACGAGAAAACAGAGCGTTTCCGCAAAAAGTCGCGCAAAGCGTCAGATTAAGGGCCAATTCGGCCCTATCTTACGCACATAACAGATAAAAGGCCTCAGCACGCATCAGGTCCCGTTTTTTCAACGCCGCCTGTGCTTCGGCCTCATCATCGGCACCCCATTGCGCAATTTGCCACTGCTCATCGATTCGGCTGACATCCCAAGCCTGCGTTGAATCCAGGCGTCCACGGATCACCGCCAGCCCAAGAACCAGCGATCCGGTTATCGCCACCAAATCGTGGAATGCCGTCAGACGGAACGCATCCAGTTCCGAGACGTGTCCATGCAGCGTTTCAAGCGCTTTGGAGTTTTGCGGCTTGTGCATAACCCCCGTGCGCAATTGAAGCGGTGCACGTAATTCTGTCGCCGACCAGTCAACCAACGGATCCCAACTCTCGGCTTGTTTGGCGACCAACTCCGCAGGGCTTTCCGCGCGGTAGCATAACAAATCGCTATCACCATAGGCTGCCAGCATGTCGACCACCTCTGCATGCTGCGTCGCTACTTTATCAAGCGCTGCGTTCGCCGCGCGGGTCACCGGCATCGACAACGGGTCTATCTTGTCGACCTGCGCCTCCCATTCCGTCTTCATCGCCTCGGCCATCGCCCGCGTCGGCACGACCACAGGCGTCTTGAGCGGTGTGCGCACCGGACGCCCGTCCAGGTGCACGGCAAAGCCGCCCTCCACCGCATCAGCAGTGACAGATTTCCAAAAGCGTTTCGCGGCCCATTCGCTCATGGCGTCTCACTCCAAATTCCGGTTAGGGCGGCATCTAAATCCGCGTAATCTTCAATGACCACATTTGCGCGTTTGCGCAGCGTCTCGGGCGTATGATAGCCCCAGCTCACGCCCACCGACGCCATTGCCGCATTGGCTGCCATATCCATGTCATAGCTTGTGTCGCCGATCATTACCGCATACGCGGCCTCGACGCCGGCGTCATACATGCAGCGCTCCAGCATTGACGGATGCGGCTTCGACGGGTGGTCATCCGCCACCTGCGTCGTCACGAAAAAGCGGCGCAGGTCATGGGCATCCAGCAGGTGGTCCAAGCCCCGACGAGACTTGCCCGTAGCGATCCCCAGCAGCACGTTATCCTGCGCATACAGCCGCTCGATCGCCTCCAAAGCACCTGAGTAAAGCGGGCTGCTTTGGGTGCTGTCACGCAGCTTGCGCGAGGTCATGAACGACGTCTTATACCCCTCCACCAGCGCGTCGCCATGGGTGGGATAGAGCGCGGGCGTCAGCTTCTCGAACGCCGCGTGCAGCGACAGCCCGACAATGCCCAGAATATCCGCCCGAGACGGCACCGCTTCGCCAATTGCCTCGAACGTGGTGGTCATGGCCGAGACGATGTCGTCCTGACTATCCACCAACGTCCCGTCTACATCGAAGACAACCAGCTTCAGCTCTGCCATTGCTCATCCGCGTCGAAAGGATCATTTGGCACGTCATTCTCGGACCAGCCGAGGAAATCCCACGACCGCTGCATATGATCCGGCAACTCCGCCTCAATGCGGATCATTTTGCCCGTCACCGGATGCTCGAATTCCAACGATCGCGCGTGCAGGTGCAGCTTTTTGCTGATCTCGTCGCCCAGCTGCGCCCCCCAGCCGTCGCCCATATTCTCCTGCCCCGAGCCGCCATATTTGCCATCGCCAACAATCGGATGCCCCATCTCGGCCATATGCGCGCGCAGCTGGTGCGTGCGGCCGGTAATCGGCACCAAGGCCATCCACGCCGCCCGCTGCCCCAGAAAACACAGCGTCGCATAGTCGGTCTGCGCGCGTTTCGCGCCGGGCGTATTCGCCACTTCGCGCGGGTGGACGCAGTGCATCTTCTCGCCCTCGCCGCCCTTGCCATGGCCCGGAGCCTTCACCAGCCCGTATTTGATCGTCCCGATCTTTGGATAGGGAACCCCTGCGACCATCGCCCAGTAAATCTTGCGCGTGCCGTGATGCCTGAACGCCGCCGTCAACGCCGTGGCCATTGCAGGTGTGCGCGCCAGCACCAAAACGCCCGACGTGTCCTTGTCCAACCGATGCACCAGTTTCGGCGTGTCATGGCGATCAAAGCTCAGCGCCGCCGCCATGCCGTCCACATGCCGCGTGGTTTTAGAGCCGCCCTGCACTGCCAAACCGGCAGGCTTGTTCAGCGCGATGATGTGGTCGTCCTTGTAAATCACGCAGCCGCGGATCATCTCCGCGTCGGCCTTGGAGACATGCGGCATGCGCGTTTGCGCTTCCATATCCTCCTCGCTCGGCAGCGGCGGAATCCGCACCTCTTGGCCCGGCCCGACGCGGGTGTTCGATTTCACCCGACCGCCATCGACGCGGATTTCGCCCTTGCGGCACATCTTCTCGATACGGCCCTGCGGCACATGCGGGAATTGTTTGCGGAACCAGCGGTCCAGCCGCTGCTCTGCCTCGTCGGGGCCAACTCTAAGGGTCTGAACCTTGCTCATGCGAATAGTCCTCTGGCGATCATCACGCCTGCGATCAGTCCGGCGATGGACAGGATTACGGAAGCCAGCACGTATAGACCGGCAGCGCCCGTCTGGCCACGCTCAAAAAGGGTGTATGCCTCTAGGGAAAAGGCGGAAAACGTGGTGAACCCGCCCAAAATGCCCGTCATCACGAAGGGGCTGAGATGCGTGTTCGATGTCTTGGCTGCAAACACCACAAACAGACCCATGGCAAAGCTGCCGACGATGTTCACCGTTAGCACGCCCACCGGAAACCCCGGACCCGTCAGCTTGAAAATGCCAACGCCCGCGAGGAACCGCAAAGCGGCCCCGATGGCCCCGCCAAGGGCGACCTGAAGAGTGGTATAAAACATGCGCGTTCTCTCTGCCCTGTGCCGCGCAGAGTCAAGTTCAGCGTTTCGCCCGAAGCTTGGTGAAGTAATCTAGCCGCCGCTTCAACTCCCGCTCGAACCCGCGCTCCACAGGGGTGTAATACACCCCGCGCTTCATCGTCTCGGGGAAGTAGTTTTGCCCTGAAAACCCATCCTCCGCGTCGTGGTCATAAGCGTAGCCGTCGCCATAGCCCTGATCCTTCATCAGCTTCGTCGGCGCGTTCAGGATATGCTTCGGCGGCGGTTCCGAGCCGGTCTTCTTCGCCGCCGCCATAGCATTCTTATACGCCGCATAGCCCGCGTTCGACTTCGGCGCGAGCGCCAGATAGGTGACCGCCTGCGCCAGCGCCAACTCCCCTTCGGGCGAGCCTAGCCGTTCATAGGTCTCCCAAGCATCAAGACAAACGCGATGCGCGTGCGTGTCCGCCAGCCCGATATCCTCCACCGCCATCCGCGTGATCCGTCGCGCCAGATAACGCGGGTCTTCGCCCCCCGTCAGCATCCGCGCGAACCAGTACAAGGCCGCATCCGGATCCGAGCCACGCACCGACTTATGCAGGGCCGAGATCAGGTTGTAGTGGCTATCTCCCGACTTGTCGTATTGCGCCGCGCGGCGCATCAGCCGCTTGCCCAGACTTTCGGTGTCCAGCTTGCCGTCGATTTTCCACGCGCTCACCTGCTCGATCAGGTTCAAAAGCGACCGCCCGTCGCCATCCGCCATTTCCAGCAAAGCGGCCCGCGCGTCAGGGCCCAAAGGCAGCCCGCGCCCAAGGTCTTTCTCCGCCCGCTGCGCCAGCCGTTCCAGATCAACCAACGACAGACGCGTCAGCACCAACACCTGCGCCCGTGACAGCACAGCGGCGTTCAACTCGAACGAGGGGTTCTCGGTCGTGGCCCCCACCAGAAGGATCGTGCCGTCCTCCATGTAGGGCAAAAAACCGTCCTGCTGCGCCTTGTTGAAACGGTGTATCTCGTCGACGAACAGCAGCGTGCCCTTCCCGTTGTCGCGGCGCATACGCGCGGCATCGAATATCTTCTTCAGGTCCGGCACACCGGTGAAAATCGCGCTGATCTGCACGAAATGCAGATCGGTTTCATCCGCCAGCAGCCGCGCGATGGTGGTCTTGCCCACCCCCGGCGGCCCCCAGAAAATCAGCGATGACAAAGCGCCGGAGGCCAGCATCACCCCAAGCGGGCTGTCCGGCCCCAGCACCTGTTCCTGTCCGATCACCTCGCCCAGCGTTTTAGGCCGCAAACGATCCGCCAAGGGCTGCATCTTCGACGGCTCTTTCGCGCCCGTATCGAACAGGTCCGGCATCAGATACGGAACCTGTAGGAAAACCGCTGCCCGCCGCGCAGGCCGTCAATCCGCCAGTTGCGCGACCGCATGTCCGACACATCCTCCACATCCGCCGTCGACATGATCGCCTCGCCGTTGATTTCCAGCAGAACGTCGCCCGCACGCAATCCCACACGAGCCAGCGGGCCGGACACGTCCGTCACCACCACACCCTCGGACAGCGCCGTGGGCAGGTTCAACTCCGACTGCACCGCCGGATTGATATTGGCCACGGCCAGACCCACCAACGTGCCACCCTGCACCACCCGCGCATCACGCGGCGGTGTGTCAGGCGCTTCGATCAAAGCGACCTCCGCCTCCCTGACCTCGCCATCCGATAAATACTCCACCGTGATCGTGTCGCCAACCGGCCGCACCGACATGCGAAACAGCATTTCCGGCGGCGAGTTCACCGGCTGCCCGTCGACAGACAACACAATGTCGCCCAAGGCCAACCCAGCCTCCGCAAACGGGCTGACCGGATGCATGGAGGAAATCACCACGCCTTCCGGCACGCTCAGCCCGAACCCTTCGGCCAGCGAGTAGTCCACCGCTTGACCGAAGATCCCCGCCCAGGCTTGGGTAAAGCTGTCATTTCCAGCCCGCGCCTGCTCGACATACCGCGCCACCAGATTGGCAGGGATGGCAAAACCCACTCCGTTCGACCCGCCGGAACGTGTCAGAATCGACGTGTTGATCCCGATCAGACGCCCGCTCACGTCGACCAGTGCACCGCCAGAGTTGCCCGGATTGATCGCCGCATCCGTCTGCAGATAATACCCGCGCGCGTTGCCGGTCGCCGTACCCGACCGCGCCAGCCCCGACACGATGCCGGACGTCACGGTCTGCCCGATCCCGAACGGGTTGCCGATCGCCAGCGCCAACTCTCCCACCTCGACCTCGTCGCTGTCGCGAAAACTCAGATGCGGCAGCGGGGTATCCGCGTTGATCTTCAATATCGCCAAATCGCTGTCGCGGTCCGCCAGCAAAATCTCAGCCTCGAACTCGCGCCGGTCGGTCAAAACCACGCGGATTTCCGTCGCCATGCCGACCACATGGTAGTTCGACACCACGATACCGTCTTCCGAAACAATCACACCGGACCCCAGTGAGTTCTGCACCCGTGGCTGCGATTGCCCGAACCCTCGAAACAGCTCCTCGAATAGTGGATTGCCCCGAAACGGGCTTTCCGATTGCTGTACGATACGGTTGGCGAAGATGTTAACCACCGCAGGAGCTGCCTCTTTGACCAGCGGGGCAAAGCTCAGGCTAATTTCGGTCTGACTTTGAGGTACCTTGACCTCGGCGGTCGCAGGCATCGCAAGAACAAGGCTCAGTAGCACGGGTAAAAACAGTCGCATGGGGTTTCCCTATCTGGTGCGCCTCTCTGATATGCCGTCGCAGCCGTGGGAATTCAATGCGCGGTCTGCGTTACAACTCACCCTCGTAGGCAAGGCGACGTCTGCGGCGTTCCGTCAGTATCTCCAAACGCGGGTACCAATCATAGCGCTTATCTTCCAACGTCTTGCTCCAGAACAGCTTTCCGCCAAAGCGCCACGGGTCGAGTACAATCGCGTCATACATGTCGTCGCCCTTGGCCGAGATCAACGCCGTGCTGTGAGAAATCAGGATCGGGTTTAGGCCATTGGCAATCGCGCGATGCACTTCGAGCGTGCGGAAGCCTTCGCTGTTCAGCTTGGCCTGCAAATCCTCGGCCCAATGCCAGCAGAGCCCGCGCGGACGGTCGCCTCTGTTCACCTTGCGGTTGTGCGCCAGTGGCGTGTCCGTGATGCCATATTGTTCTGCCAATTCAAGCGGATAGTCGTAGGCGATGCGGGCGGCTCGGGCGGCTTCTGCGGGGTCGATGTCGTCGCGCAAGGCAGCGATGCTTGCGGCCAGCGCATTGATTTGAGCGTCCGTTGCCTTTGGCGGACCACCCTCGGGTGCCGCGCATGCTGACAGGAATAATGCCACCAGAGGGGCGACTAGAAATGCACGTCTAAAAATGGGCTCGCCTCGTCGATTGTCGTTTTGTCAAAAGCTATGCGGCGCGCCACAGCTTGTCGACCCGATGACCAAAAAGTGAAAAACCCCGCCGGTTAAGGCAGGGTTTTTCGGGTGCTACATATGTAGCGAATTATTCGGCGTCTTCGGCCTCAAGGCGGGCTTTGTCGGCTGCGCCCTTGGCGGAGACGTCGCGGTCGACGAACTCGATGATCGCCATTGGCGCCATGTCACCGTAACGGAATCCGGCTTTCATAACACGCACATAGCCACCTTGGCGGTCTTTGTAGCGTGGGCCCAGAACTGCGAACAGCTTCTCGACGTCTTTGTCTTGAACCAGCTTGGAAGCGGCTTGACGGCGGGCGTGCAGATCGCCGCGTTTCGCCAAAGTGATCATCTTCTCGATGATCGGGCGAAGCTCTTTGGCTTTCGGCAGAGTTGTTTTGATTTGCTCATGCTCGATGAGCGAGCCGCACATGTTGATGAACAGCGCTTTGCGGTGTTCATGTGTACGGTTCAGGCGGCGGTAGCCTCGTGAGTGGCGCATTTTATCGTTCCTTCAGTCTATACTTTGTACGGGTCGCCGATGCGTGTCGGTGCCTCTGTTGGGGCAGAATTGCCCATGTTTTCCCGGTCATTTCGCCGGCATTTTCGTGGTCTGCTAAGCGTCGGCATTGCGTCGGACTTTTGTCGGGCACGCCGGGCGGAGCGGTAAGGCGGGGTGTTTCCCCCGCCCTACAGTATTTTTTAGAACGCGTCTTCGAATTTCTTGGCAAGATCTTCGATGTTCTCTGGTGGCCAGTCCACAATGTCCATCCCGAGATGCAAGCCCATGCCAGACAGCACTTCCTTGATCTCGTTGAGGGATTTGCGACCAAAGTTCGGGGTGCGGAGCATCTCGGCTTCGGTCTTCTGGATCAGGTCGCCAATGTAGACGATGTTGTCGTTCTTCAGGCAGTTTGCAGAGCGCACGGACAGTTCCAGCTCGTCCACTTTCTTCAAAAGAAGCGGGTTGAACTCTAGCTCGTCTTCGTCGTCCTGCGCACGGGCCGATTCCGGCTCGTCGAAGTTGACGAAGATGCCCAGCTGGTCCTGAAGAATGCGCGCGGCGTAAGCCACTGCATCGTCAGGTGTCAGGGAGCCGTCGGTTTCGATCTTCATTGTCAGCTTGTCATAGTCGAGCACCTGACCTTCGCGGGTCGGCTGTACGTCATAGGACACTTTTTTGACGGGCGAGAAGATTGCATCAATCGGGATCAAACCGATTGGCGCGTCTTCCGGCTTGTTTTTGTCTGCAGAGACATAGCCTTTACCGGTGTTCACCGTCAGCTCCATGAACAGCTCGGCGCCGTCATCGAGGTGGCAGATCACGTGGTCGCGGTTCAGAATCTCGATCCCAGCGGAATCGGAGATGTCACCAGCGGTTACGATCGCAGGGCCCTTCGCGGAAACCGACAGGCGCTTTGGCCCTTCGACTTCCATACGGATTGCCACGCCTTTGAGGTTCAGGATCACGTCCGTCACGTCTTCGCGCACACCAGCAATCGAGGAGAACTCGTGCAGTACGTTGTCGATTTGAACCGAAGTGATCGCCGCACCTTGCAGCGAGCTCATCAGCACGCGGCGCAGGGCGTTGCCCATGGTCAAACCAAAGCCACGCTCCAGCGGCTCGGCAATCACGGTTGCTTTGCGTGCAGGGTCGTTGCCGGGCTTTACGTCCAGTTGGGTTGGCTTAATCAGCTCTTGCCAATTTTTATGGATCATGTGTGTCGCCTCCATGCTCGACCGCGGATCATGTCCAAATCCGGGGCCACTCGAGGTTGAAATGACAAACACGGACCCCGCCCAAAATAAGGACGGGGACCGCGCGATAGAATACGTAGCTTAGACGCGGCGGCGCTTTGGTGGGCGGCAGCCGTTGTGGGCCATAGGTGTCACGTCGCGGATGGACGAGATCTGGAAGCCAGCGGCAGCCAGCGCGCGTAGCGCGGACTCACGGCCAGAGCCTGGGCCCTGAACTTCGACTTCCAGCGTCTTCACGCCGTGTTCCTGAGCCTTGCGGCCTGCGTCTTCGGCAGCCATCTGTGCAGCATAAGGCGTCGATTTACGCGAGCCTTTGAAGCCACATGTCCCGGCGGAGGACCAAGAGATAGCATTGCCCTGAACGTCAGAGATCAGGATTTTGGTGTTGTTGAACGAAGAGTTCACGTGTGCAACGCCAGCGGCGATGTTCTTACGGACCTTCTTCTTCGTGCGTACTTTTTCACGTGCCATGGATCAGATCTCCCCTTACTTCTTCTTGCCAGCAATGGCCTTAGCAGGGCCTTTGCGGGTGCGTGCGTTCGTATGGGTCCGTTGACCGCGAACAGGGAGGTTACGACGGTGGCGCAGGCCACGGTAGCAACCCAGATCCATCAGACGTTTGATGTTCATGGTGGTCTCGCGACGCAGGTCGCCTTCGACGTCATAGTTTTCGTCGATATGCTCACGAATTTTCAAAATCTCGGCGTCCGAGAGATCGTTCATACGACGAGCAGCGTCGATACCGATAGCTTCACAAATCGCTTTCGCGGAAGTGTGGCCGATGCCGGTAATGTAAGTCAGTGCGATGGGGACGCGCTTCGCGTCGGGCAGGTTAACGCCGGAAATACGTGCCAAGAGGCAATTCCTTTTTCAGTCGCGGTTCCGTAGCTCCGGAACCTTTTTTCACAACGTAAGCCCGAAGGTTTTTCATAACCTGCGGGCTTGGCTTAGATATGGTCAACACCGTGTCAGCTAGCTAGGCCGTGGTGCGATTCCCGTTAGGGATGCTGCGGCTTAGGAGGTTTTTAACATATGGTCAAGAGCCCCCCGCCCTGCCGTGGGGTCTAGCTGTCTAAAACCCCCGAAATGGCCTTCGCCACCACGTCGATTTCACCCAAGCCGTCGATCGAACTCAGGTCGCCCTTGGCGTAGTAATAGCCAATCAGCGGGGACGTCTTTTTGTAGTATTCCATCAGCCGCGTGCGCAGGCTTTCTTCGTTGTCGTCGGCGCGGCGCTTGAATTCTGTGCCGCCGCAGTTGGAGCATTTGCCATCGCTTGGGATCGGCTTGGTCTGGTCGTTATAGACCTCGCCACAATCCCCGCATGTGGACCGTGCGGTGATCCGTGCGACCAGCGCATCGTCATCCACCCGCATCTCGATCACAGCGTCCAGCGTCGTGCCGTGCTTTTCCAGCAAAGCGCCCAATGCATCCGCCTGAGGCAACGTGCGCGGGAACCCGTCAAAGATGAAACCGCCCGCGTGGTCGCCTTCCAGCTTTTCCTCGATCAGGCCGATAACGATGTCATCGGTGACCAGCTGGCCCGCATCCATGATCGCGGCAACCTTGTTGCCCATCGCAGTGCCGGAGCTTTTCGCCTCGCGCAGCATGTCGCCGGTTGAGAGCTGCACCATGCCGCGTTCCGCGACCAGTTTACGGGCTTGTGTGCCCTTCCCCGCGCCAGGCGGCCCAAGCAGAATGATGTTCATCGACGCGACGGCCCTTTCGACTTGGTCTTCCCGCCGCGCTTCTTGCCGCGCAGCTGGGACTTCTCGATCAGGCCTTCATACTGGTGCGCCAGCATATGCGACTGAACCTGTTGAATGGTGTCCATGGTCACCGACACGACGATCAGCACCGAGGTGCCCCCGAAGTAGAACGGGATCGCAAGCTGGCTTCGCAGGATTTCCGGCAGCAGACACACGGCGGCCAGATAGGCGGCACCGACAACCAGAACGCGGTTTACCACATATTCCAGATATTCGGCGGTACGCTCGCCCGGACGGATGCCGGGGATAAAGCCGTTTTGGGACTTCAGGTTTTCGGCCACTTCCTCGGGCTTGAAGGCCACGTTGAAGGTGTAGAAATACGCGAAGAACACGATCATCGAGGTGAAAAACAGCAGATACAGCGGCTGACCGGGGCCGAAGTAAGCCAAGAGCGTCGCCATGAATTCGCCGGTTTGCGCACCCGAGAAGGTCGACACGGTCGTCGGCAGCAGCAGCAGCGACGAGGCGAAAATCGCAGGGATAACGCCCGCGGGGTTTACCTTGACCGGCAGGTGCGAGGAGCCGCCGTCATAAACCTTCATGCCGACTTGGCGGCGCGGATATTGGATATGGATTTTGCGCAGGGCGCGTTCCATGAAGACCACGAACATGATCGTCGCAATGACCACCAGCAGCACGCCCACGATGACCGCAGGGCTGATCGAGCCGGAGCGGCCTTGCGCGAAGAACTGCGCCAAAGCGGCAGGGATTTCGGCGATGATGCCGACGAAGATGATCAGCGAGATGCCGTTGCCGATGCCGCGTTGGGTGATCTGCTCGCCCAGCCACATCAGGAACATGGTGCCGCCGACCAGCGTAATCACCGCACCGACGCGGAAATACAGGCCCGGCTCGGTCGCAAGGCCGGAGCCCTCAAGCCCTGCTGAAAGCCCGTAGGCCTGCAACGTGGCAAGGAACACGGTGCCGTAGCGCGTGTATTGGTTGATCTTCTTGCGGCCCTGCTCGCCCTCTTTCTTCAACTGTTCCAGCTGCGGGACCATGGCGGTCATCAGCTGCACGATGATCGAGGCCGAAATGTAGGGCATGATCCCGAGGGCAAACAGGCCCATGCGGCCAATCGCGCCGCCGGTGAACATGTTCAACACGCCACCGATGCCTTGCTGCGCTTGCTCGACGAACTGACGCAAGGCGTCGGCGTCGATGCCGGGAACCGGAATGTAGGTGCCCAAACGGTAGACGATCAGCAGACCGATGGTGAAGAGGATGCGTTGGCGTAACTCGGTGGCCTTCCCGAAGGCGGACCAGCTCATGTTTTGTGCCATTTGCTCGGCGGCTGAAGCCATGTGCTTGGGTATCCCTGTCTAGATATGCACAGCGCCGCGAGCGGGAATTCCCGTCGCGGCGCTGGAAAACTTGTCAGTTATGTAAGAGGCGCAATGGCCTCTCACAAGGCTTATTCAGCAGCCGCTGCGGTGTTGAGCTTGCCGCCGGCCTTTTCAACAGCATCTACAGCCGTTTTGGAAGCGCCAGTAACAGTCAAAGTCACTTTGGATGTGATGTCACCTTTGGCCAGAATGCGAACGCCATCCAGCTTGCGACGCACCAGACCGGCTTCAAGCAGCGTGTCTTCGGTGATGTCGCCTTTGGCGTCGAGTTTCTTGGCGTCGATGAATTTCTGGATCATGCCGAGGTTCACAACTGCGAAGGATTTCTTGTTCCGCGAGTTGAAGCCGCGTTTTGGCAAACGCATGTAAAGTGGCATTTGGCCACCTTCGTAGCCGTTCAGGGCAACGCCCGAACGGGACTTTTGACCTTTGATACCACGGCCAGCCATTTTACCTTTGCCAGAGCCGGGGCCACGGCCCACGCGCTTTTTGGTTTTGGTGGCACCTGGATTGTCGTGCAATTCGTGCAGTTTCATATCGCTTCTCCTATTGCCGGAAGGGTCCTCGAAGCGAAATGGACCAAACGCGGCGTTTCTTGTTGATTCTATGGGCCGTATGCCCACCGGGGGTGTTTAGGGGAGAGCGTGTTGTGTGGCAAGGGCCGCCTTATGCCTTTTGTTTTATACCATCCTCGGACTTATATGAAGCTCGGACTTATATGAAGTACGTCCACGCGTGCTTTAGCGCAGTCGATGCACTCATGTCTCAACGCTCAATAGGTATTAGTTGGAAGAGTTGAGAAGCACATTAAACCTTCTGCCGTATTAGTTCTGCAAACGGCACCGTTCAGACATCGCCTCTAACTCAGATATAGAGGTTACGATCACGTGCACAATGTCTCGAATGCAAGATGGCTGATACTCTTTCGATATCTGGTCTGAATTGACTAAGAAGGCCTGCCGAAAGTGAATGTAAAACGGGAACAAGCCCAGTTGGAAGCCGGACGAATAGCTAAATAGTTTCACTGTGCCCCCCTCCATCACCCTCTCGATGTTTTTGTCTGACATCCCAAAGTGATCGCGAAGTGATTGAGGTGGCCCTTCTTGCTCATCAGAGAGCAGAAATAAATAGTACGCTCCCTCAGAAGGTGAACGATCAAAGTCTTCACTAAAAAATTCTCCGGTAACAAGCGGCTCACCATTCAATGTGACGTCTTGAAGAAATTCTTCACCGGAAGACGACCAAACGAACAGATCAGGTTTTTGCCCAAAGTTGATCACCTTTTGAACTGCCGGATTGTCGTGCCAAACGTAAGCCACCGATACGTGCACCACGCTAAATGTCAGATATGCAGCTAATGCCACAAACATCCACTTCAGTGCTCTCATGATCGCTTCCGTTCTATAAGCCCAATTTGCAAACAAAAAACCGCCTCGCATTTCAGCGAAACGGTTTCCATTTTTAAACTAAGCGCACACCAAATCACAAGGTGTAAAGGAGCTTAGCCCTTCTCCTCAATGATCTCGACCATGTGCGAGATTTTCGCGACCATGCCACGAATGGAAGGTGTGTCTTCCAGCTCACGGGTTTTGTGCATCTTGTTCAGACCCAAACCGACCAGCGTAGCACGCTGTTTGGCGGGGCGACGGATTGGCGAGCCAATCTGTTTTACAACGATAGTTTTAGCCATGTCTTAGGCCTCCGTTACAACTGGGGCTTGCTCGCCATCGACCTTGGGGCCGTCGTCGGAGCGCAGGATGTCGGCAACTTTCTTACCACGACGCTGCGCCACCATACGTGGGGAAGCTTCGTTCACGAGACCGTTCAAAGTAGCACGGATCATGTTGTAAGGGTTTTGCGAGCCAATCGACTTTGCAACAACGTCTTGAACGCCGAGCATTTCGAACACAGCACGCATTGGACCACCGGCGATGATACCGGTACCTTGTGGTGCAGTGCGCATAACGACTTTACCAGCGCCATGACGGCCAGCGACATCGTGGTGCAGCGTGCGGCCTTCGCGCAGGGGCACGCGGATCATTTGGCGCTTGGCTTGCTCGGTGGCTTTGCGGATGGCCTCTGGGACCTCTTTCGCTTTACCTTTACCGAAGCCGACGCGGCCTTTTTGGTCGCCAACAACAACAAGTGCGGCGAAGCCAAAGCGCTTACCACCCTTAACGGTCTTGGACACGCGGTTGATCGCAACTAGGCGATCTGCAAATTCGGGGGTCTCGTCCCGATCGCGGCGACCGCGATTTCCTGGTTCTCTTGCCATTGGGCAAATCCTTTAATTTCTGCGCCTTAGCGCCGTTTATTCTCAATCGCAGTGGGCGTGAGCCCCCCGATCATCGAGGCCATAAGGCCTGCAAAAATGGGCGCCCCTGATGGAGCGCCCAAAGACTTAGATTTTCAAACCGCCTTCACGGGCAGCTTCGGCCAAGGCCTTCACTTTACCGTGGAAGAGGAAACCGCCGCGGTCAAAGTAGGCAGTCGTCACGCCAGCTTTTTTGGCGCGTTCCGCGATTGCGGCACCGACTTTGGTTGCAGCTTCGATGTTGTTCTTGCCAACGATGCCCAGATCCTTCTCGAGAGAAGAAGCCGAAGCCAGCGTCACGCCATTCACATCATCAATCAGCTGAACGCTGATGTTTTTGTTGGAGCGGTGAACCGACAGACGCGCGCGTCCGGCGTTTACCTTGCGAAGTTTGTTCCGAACGCGCAGGCGGCGTTTGATGAACAGATCACGTTTGCTATTAGCCATTACTTCTTCTTCCCTTCTTTGCGGAAGACGAACTCGCCTTTGTAGCGGATGCCCTTGCCTTTATAAGGCTCCGGCTTGCGCCACGCGCGGATGTTGGCAGCCACTTGGCCGACAACCTGCTCGTCAATCCCCTCGATGGTGATCTCGGTGGGCTTTGGAGCCGCAACCGTCACACCCTCAGGCACTTCATAGACAACGTCATGCGACAAACCGAGGTTCAGCTTCAGGTTGTTGCCTTCCATCGCGGCGCGGTAACCCACACCTTGAATTTCAAGCTCTTTCTTGAAGCCGTCGGTCACACCGGTGATCAAGTTCGCGACCATCGTGCGGCTCATGCCCCACTGCTGGCGCGCGCGCTTGGACGACCCGCGTGGCGTGATCGTAACGATGTTATCCTCAACCGAGAGGGTCACGTCGTCAGTTGCTTTGAAGGAACGGACGCCCTTAGGGCCCTTTACTTCGATGGTCTGGCCAGAGACGGACGCGGTTACGCCGGATGGCAGATCGACTGGTTTTTTACCAATACGAGACATACTAGGCGCTCCTTAGAATACCGTGCAAAGCACTTCGCCGCCAACATTCTGGCTGCGCGCGTTTGCGTCCGACATCACACCGCGAGGTGTGCTGACAATCGACACGCCCAGGCCCTGACGGACCACCGGGATGTCTTTGGAACCCATGTAAACGCGACGACCGGGTTTAGAGACCCGCTTCAATTCGCGAATGACAGGAGTGCCTTCGTAATATTTCAGCTCAATGTTCAAAGCCGGGTGACCGTCTTTGCCCGTCGTCGCTTCGTAGCCACGGATGTAGCCCTCGTCGGCCAACACGTCCAAAACCCAAGCACGGATTTTAGAAGCGGGGGTCTCGACGGTTGCTTTGCCGCGCAGCTGCGAGTTGCGAATGCGTGTGAGCATATCTGCGATAGGATCGTTCATAATCTAATGCCCTCCTTACCAGCTGGACTTAACCATGCCGGGGATCAGGCCAGCAGAGCCCAAGTCCCGCAACATGATCCGGGAAATCTTCAGCTTACGG
The DNA here is from genome assembly GCF_004365635.1 of Litoreibacter halocynthiae. Taxonomy (GTDB): domain Bacteria; phylum Pseudomonadota; class Alphaproteobacteria; order Rhodobacterales; family Rhodobacteraceae; genus Litoreibacter; species Litoreibacter halocynthiae. Next base: position 671,354 of record NZ_SOBH01000002.1, read on the forward strand.
TAGTAAGCGTGAGGACGGCCCGTCAGTTGGCAGCGGTTGTGCAAACGAGTAGCCGAGCTGTTGCGCGGCAGTTCCGCCAGTTTCAGACGCGCTTTGAAACGCTCTTCCATTGGTTTCTCTTTGTCGTTTGCGATTGCAAGCAGAGCTGCACGTTTAGCGGCGTATTTCTTCACCAGCTTTTCGCGCTTCTTCTCGCGTTCGATCATTGCTTTTTTAGCCATGTTCTATTCCTTCCCGCGGATCAGCTGTTGAAAGGCATGTTGAAAGCTTTCAACAGGCTCTTTGCTTCAGCATCGGTGTCGGCGGTCGTGCAGATTACGATATCCATGCCCCAGGCTTCATCGATCTTGTCAAAGTCGATCTCTGGGAACACAATGTGCTCCTTCATGCCCATGGCGTAGTTGCCACGGCCATCAAACGACTTGCCAGATACGCCGCGGAAGTCACGGATACGAGGCATTGCGATGGTGATCAGGCGATCAAGGAATTCGTACATACGCTCGCCGCGCAGGGTTACCTTGGCACCGACAGGCATATCTTCACGCAGGCGGAAGCCGGCGATGGATTGCTTGGCACGGGTGACCATGGCTTTTTGACCTGCGATTGCGGTCAGATCGGCAGCAGCGCCCGCAGGCTTCTTGCTGTCTTTCACGGCCGCACGACCAGCCCCGATGTTCAGGACGATTTTGTCCAGACGCGGGATCTGCATGTCATTTTTGTAGCCGAACTCTTCTTTCATGGCGGCACGGATCGTGTCGACATAAACAGACTTCAGGCGCGGGGTGTATTTTGCGTCGTCAAGCATCAGATCACGTCCCCTGTTGTCTTGGCAAAGCGCACTTTCTTGTCGCCGTCCATTTTGAAACCTACGCGGGTAGGTTTGCCATTGGAGTCGATCAAGGACAGGTTGCTCAATTGGATCGGCATCGCCTGTGGCACGCGGCCACCTTGGTTGTTCTGGCTTTGCTTCACGTGACGGATGGCGACGTTGACGCCTTCCACGATGGCTTTACCGGACTTGGGGTCAACGGAGGCAATGGTGCCTTCTTTGCCTTTGTCTTTGCCAGCCAGCACGACGATCTTGTCGCCTTTTTTCAGTTTAGCAGCCATATCACAGCACCTCCGGGGCGAGCGAGATGATTTTCATAAAGTTCTTTGCGCGCAGTTCACGAACAACCGGGCCGAAGATACGGGTGCCGATAGGCTCGTTGTTGTTATTCAGAATAACAGCTGCGTTGCGGTCGAAGCGAATGGCGGTGCCATCGTCGCGACGAACTTCTTTGGCGGTGCGTACAACGACAGCCTTACGGACGTCGCCTTTTTTCACGCGGCCGCGCGGGATGGCTTCCTTGACCGACACGACAATAATGTCGCCGACGGATGCGTATTTACGCTTGGAACCACCCAGAACCTTGATGCACTGAACACGGCGAGCGCCGCTGTTGTCAGCTACATCCAGGTTGGTCTGCATCTGGATCATTTGATGTCTCCCGACCTTTGGGGACCTAACCTTAGGCCCCAGGGTTTCGAATTAATTAGAAAAGCTTCACGCGTCAGCGAGAATAACTTCCCAACGCTTGGTTTTGGATTTCGGAGCACATTCTTGAATGCGAACCAGATCACCCACGTTAAACGTGTTCTTCTCGTCGTGAGCCCGGTACTTCTTGGACTTACGGATCGTCTTCTTCAGAACAGGGTGGCGGAAGCGGCGTTCAACGGAAACCGTTACAGTTTGCTCGTTTTGGTTGCTGGTGACGACACCGTTCAGGATACGCTTAGGCATTAGGAGGCCTCCCCAGCTGCAGCTTTCGCTTTTTCGTTCAGAATTGTTTTTACACGTGCGGCACCGCGTTTGACGTCGCGCATGCGTGCAGTGTTTTCAAGTTGGCCGGTGGCCTGTTGGAAGCGCAAGTTAAAGGCTTCCTTTTTCAGTGCGACAAGCTCTTCGTTGAGCTGGTCAGCAGTCTTCTCGCGAAGCTCGCTGGCGTTCATAGCCGTTTCCTTTTTTCATACATCGGAGGGCCCCCAAGAGGGTCACCCTGATTCCAATGGAGTTCATGATGAAACGTGGCTTTAGACCCCTGCCCGACTTATTGCAACCCCCGTGGCTGTCCAGCCGCATATATCTGTAAAATAGGGGCCAACTTGCGTGTTAGCCTTCGGGTTCAAGGCGTCATGACACCGATTCATTCTCTCTTCGTGACCGGTCTTTACCACGCTCGCCATGCCGATCACCACAAAGCCATCGACTCGAAGGAGTTGTTGAAGGACTGGTGCGAGGAGAACGGCTATGCGGGCTACACCAGCTACGCGTCTCTGACGGATAGGACATTTCCACGACACCCCACTCTCGCCGAAAACTCCTTGATTTGCGGCCTCTGACTGCCCAAACTTGGCGCATTATCAAAATCATTGTCACAGAGAGGGTTAATTATGCGCTCCTTTATATGCGTCGGTGCGGCACTTCTATTGGCCGGATGCACCCCGGGCGGCGGGCCGGTCAAGGTCACCGCCAATCTCGATTACGCCAATACCAGCCTTGGCTACCGCAACTCTGGCGTGCTGTCGTCGGGGCAGCTGATGTTCTGGGATCTCCAGACCAACCAGCTGGTCACGGTGCCTGCCGACATCAAGCTGCAGTCGAAACGTCCGACACGAAGGCGCGACCTGGAGGCCAGTCAGGTCCGGGGCTTTGACTTCAAGGCCGATGCCTCGCTCACGAGCCAAGACGAGGCCACACTGAGAGCCGCCGTGCAAAACAAGGTCAAGTTCACCGTCAAGGACGCCCAAAGGGTCGACCGGCGGCAGATTTTCACTGCCGTCAGCACCGCCTACACCGATGCAAAAACCCGCGGCGAAAACCCGTTCTCCAGTTGGCGGGTCGATGACGCCACCGCAAATCCGGCGCGGTTCAAATTCGTGCTGCTCGACGACGAGGTCCGCGCCAGCTCCGAGAGCATCGAGTTGATCGGGGAGCGCACGGCGTCGGGTAGTCTGATCGTGGGTGGCGGCGACAAGGGCGGCATCTCGGTGTCCTTCCCCAACTCCACCACGGCGAAATGCTCGGGCGATCAGGTGAGTTGCTATATCAACGCCTCGGTGTTCACGGTGTTTTTGAACCAAAGCGGCGGTCTGGATTACAAGCCCACGGGCTTTGACCGCGAAGCCTTGGCGGCGGCCTTGCGAGACCTCAGCTAGCGGGCTATCCAAGGCGGCATGGATATTCGCTCCCTCTTCGTGACCCGCCTCTATCAAGCCCGCCTTTCCGATCATGGCAATCCCATTGATCCGGAGGAGTTGGAGGATGAATGCCTTGGCACCGCCGAGGATGACGAGGCCGGTCAGGACTGGTGCGAAGAGAACGCGTTCGCGGGCTATACCAGCTACGCGTCGCTGACGGACCTGCCGTGGCGGTCCCCCATCTTCAAGGAAGTGGTGGAGGCGCTGGATAAACACGTGGCCGAGTTCGCCAAGGATCTTGAGCTCGATCTGGACGGGCGCGAGTTGAAGCTGGAGGACATCTGGATCAACATCCTGCCCCAAGGCGGCATCCACACGTCGCACATCCACCCGCATTCGGTGATTTCCGGCACCACCTATGTGGCCATGCCCGAAGGCGCGTCGGCGTTGAAGTTGGAGGACCCACGGTCCCAAATGATGATGGCCGCCCCTACCCGTCTGAAAGATGCGCGCGAGGAGATGCGGCAGTTCATTTATGTGGCGCCTAAGGTTGGTGACGTGCTGCTATGGGAGAGTTTTCTGAGGCACGAGGTGCCGATGAATATGAGCGAGGAAGATAGGATATCGGTTAGCTTTAATTATGCTTGGGGATGAGTTCTGTTCACCTACCAGTCCATACATCAAACAGCTTCAATCACAGTTAACTCGCACGGAACTTGGATAAAATCATGTCAGATTGGATGAAACATCTAGACCGCTTACCTAAGATATTAGACGCAATACTAGACGAAAGCGAACGAGGGGCTGTCCTTCTCTCCTGCCACATCATTGATGATTTTTTGATGGAAATGATCAAGACACACAAAGCCGAGGGCGTTAGCCAAAAAGTACTCGCCGACACTACCGGCTACGGAGGCGCCTTTGGGAGCCTGTCCATGAAGTCTAAAGCTCTATTTGTACTTGGAATTCTTACTGAGCAATCTTTTTCAGCTATTGAGAAACTGCGAGGTATCCGGAACAAGGCTGCTCATTCGTCACAAGTGTTCCGTATTTCTGACCATCAAGAAAGATTTGACTTAGCAATTAAGTCATTCGGGGATGGGGGCGTCAATAACGTCGCATTGAATATGGCCATGCACAACTTTCTAGAAAAAATGCTCGCCATGGGTCCCGATCTAGAATCGAAAATGGGCAGGAACCCATTTCCAGACCAACAATCTTGCGTGGACTACCTTGCTGGAAACGATGACCTTACCTCCAAGCTGCAAGAGCAAATGCCCAAGTGGCAAGTCGCGATTCTCACGCACCTGATAATCGAGACCATCGCTCTGAATTTCGAAAATTACTACAAATCTCCAAACGCATAGCATTCAGATAGATAGATAAAGCCCCCGCCGATTTCTCAGCGGGGGCTTTTTTATGTCTACCGGGGCGGAACGCGCATTTGCGAGCAAATACGCTGCCTCCGCCTACGTCGCGCTAAAGCGCGACGGGATTACCAGTCCTCGCGGACAACAACCCGTGTTTTGATAGGCAGCTTCATCGCAGCAAGGCGTAGGGCCTCACGGGCGATTGGCTCGGCCACACCGTCGATTTCGAACATCATACGGCCGGGTTTGACCTTACATGCCCAAAAGTCCACGGACCCTTTACCCTTACCCATACGAACTTCGATAGGTTTGGAAGTCACTGGCAGGTCCGGGAAAATACGGATCCAGACACGGCCTTGACGTTTCATGTGACGCGTCATTGCACGACGGGCAGCTTCGATCTGGCGTGCAGTGATACGCTCAGGTTCAGTTGCCTTAAGACCGTAGGTGCCAAAGTTCAGGTCTGTCCCGCCCTTTGCTTCACCGTGGATGCGGCCTTTGTGCATCTTGCGGAATTTAGTACGCTTTGGTTGTAGCATTGTTCACGCCCCCCTTAGCGACGACCGCCAGCACCGCGAGGTGTTGGGCCGTCTTGGAGTTCCTGTTGCTTACGGTCACGCGCTTGTGGATCGTGTTCCATGATCTCGCCTTTGAAGATCCAGGTTTTGATCCCGATGATGCCATAAGCAGTCATCGCTTCAACGTGTGCGTAATCGATGTCGGCACGCAGGGTGTGCAAAGGCACGCGGCCTTCACGGTACCATTCGGTCCGGGCGATCTCGGCGCCACCAAGGCGGCCAGCGAGGTTCACACGAATGCCTAGGGCACCCATACGCATTGCGTTCTGTACCGAGCGCTTCATAGCACGACGGAAAGACACACGACGTTCCAGCTGCTGGGCGATGGACTCGCCAACCAGTGCTGCGTCCAGTTCGGGCTTGCGGACCTCAAGGATGTTGAGGTGCAGCTCGCTGTCGGTGAACGCGGACAGCTTCTTGCGCAGACCTTCAATATCGGCGCCTTTTTTGCCGATGATGACGCCCGGGCGTGCTGTGTGGATCGTAACGCGGCACTTCTTGTGCGGACGCTCGATGATCACACGGCTGATGCCGGCTTGCTTGCACTCGGTCTTGATGAATTCGCGCATCCGGAGGTCTTCCAGAAGCAGATCACCAAAGTCTTTGCTTTCAGCGTACCAGCGGCTGTCCCAGGTGCGGTTGACCTGAAGACGCATGCCGATAGGATTTACTTTGTTACCCATTATGCTTGCTCCTCAACTTGGCGCACCTTGATGGTCAGCTCCGAGAATGGCTTGACGATTTTACCGAACCGGCCACGGGCCCGAGGGCGACCGCGCTTCATGGTCAGGTTCTTGCCGACATAGGCCTCGGCCACGATCAGATCATCCACGTCGAGGTTGTGGTTGTTCTCTGCGTTCGCGATGGCGGATTGCAGGCACTTTTTCACGTCGTCAGAGATACGCTTCTTGGAGAAGGTGAGGTCGGCCAGAGCCTTGTCCACTTTCTTGCCACGGATCAGCTGAGCCACGAGGTTCAGTTTTTGCGGGGAAGTCCGGAGCATGCGCAGTTTTGCCATTGCTTCGTTATCTGCCACGCGGCGGGGGTTCTTATCCTTACCCATGGCTTACTTCCTTTTCGCTTTTTTATCAGCGGCGTGACCGTAATAGGTCCGGGTTGGCGAATACTCACCAAACTTCTGACCGATCATGTCTTCGGTGACGTTCACTGGGATGTGCTTCTTGCCGTTGTAGACACCAAAGGTGAGGCCAACGAACTGAGGCAGAATGGTGGAGCGGCGGGACCAGATCTTGATCACGTCGTTGCGGCTGCTTTCTTTCGCAGCTTCGGCTTTCTTCAACACATAAGCGTCGACGAAGGGGCCTTTCCATACAGAGCGAGACATATTCTAACGTCCCTTCTTCTTGGCGTGACGCGAGCGGATGATCAGCTTTTGCGACGCTTTGTTCTTGTTGCGAGTACGCGCACCCTTGGTTGGCTTGCCCCATGGGGAAACCGGGTGACGACCACCAGAGGTCCGGCCTTCACCACCACCATGCGGGTGGTCGATCGGGTTCATCACGACACCACGAACAGACGGGCGAACGCCCTTGTGGCGCATACGACCGGCTTTACCGTAGTTCTGGTTCGAGTTGTCGGGGTTCGACACGGCACCCACGGTGCACATGCATTCCTGACGGACGAGGCGAAGCTCGCCGGAGCTCAGACGGATCTGAGCGTATCCACCGTCACGACCCACGAACTGAGCGTAGGTACCTGCAGCACGGGCGATCTGGCCGCCTTTGCCTGGCTTCAACTCGATGTTGTGGATGATTGTGCCGATTGGCAGACCGGAGAACGGCATTGCGTTGCCCGGTTTCACGTCGGCCTTGGCCGATGCGATGACGGTGTCACCAACGCCAAGGCGTTGCGGAGCGAGGATATAGGCCTGCTCGCCGTCGGCGTATTTCACCAGTGCGATAAACGCAGTCCGGTTCGGGTCATATTCGATCCGTTCAACCGTAGCAGCGACGTCAAATTTCGTCCGCTTGAAGTCAACGATCCGGTAAAGACGCTTGGCGCCCCCACCCTTGCGACGCATCGTGATCCGTCCGGTGTTGTTCCGTCCGCCATTCTTGGTCAGACCCTCAGTGAGGGCTTTGACCGGGCGGCCTTTCCAGAGTTCCGAACGGTCGATCAGAACCAACCCACGTTGGCCTGGCGTCGTCGGCTTATACGACTTAAGTGCCATGCTTTCTGTCTTCCGTTGTTGCAGCAAACGGGTCGCCCCGCCGCTTGTGTTTATAGGGCCCCGAAGGTCCCCGATTAGATGTCCCATTTGGCATCTGCTAGGCAGAGCCATGAACAACAGCAAAGCCCCAGACGAATCTGGGGCTTGCCGATGTGGGTGTTTAGGAGTGAGGGGGGATGGGGTCAAGGGGGTAGTGACGGCTTGAAGCATGAATGGCGGCTATGCGGACGAAGCGGACATCGGCCCAACGTCCTATATTGAGGATTTGTTATTTAGGTATTTGAGGCCATCCATAATCAACTTGGAATACTCTGACGGGAGCGCCTGATAACTTTTCAAAAATCGTTGGCTGGATCGCGCTTCCATATGGTCGCGCCCACCATCTTCGATATCGTCTAGAAGAAGAAATAAGGTTGCCACTGCAAAAGACTTGTTATCGCCGTTGTCTGGGACAAAAGCTCTTAGCTCGACTGCCTCCATTGGATACCAGTAATGTTTTGACCAGTCTGCTCTGCAATTGTGCCTGCCAATCAAGTCTTTCAGGCCTTTGAAGTGCAACTCTAACGCTTCCTCGTATGTGACGCCGCCGCCGCCATGATTGTCGTATCGCGAAATGTCGCGTAGGACTTCATCGTCAGTAGAAGCAATGAGTGCTGTGATTGACGATGCAATTGAATGCGTTTTTGGGTTTTCAGGCATATTGGTTTTCCAACTTCGTCACTCTTCTGCCCGTGTTTTCACGCCGCTTCGCAGTGTGCTAGACAGATAGGACCTAATTCCAACGGTTTATGCAAGCACGTCATAATCGGCATAGCGGTCCTTCACAGCACCCTGACAAATGAACAGAGTGGGCTCGAAGCAGACATTCAGTCAAACAACCGAGCAGCGCTGGACCGGGGGATGGCGATCCGACCTCCTTGGACACCACTTTATAGCAGCCAAGCACGTCCTCCTTCTCAAGGTAATACCAAAAGGCCACCCAAATCGCCAGCCCGTGGGACGGTCCGGCGATGCACGGCGCCTGCGGCTTGATTCCGAGCGAGAAAAGAAAAAGCCCCAAATACACAAACGGGTTTCTTTGAATTTGATAGGACGGTGGGTTAACACCCTACCATACAAAAAAGTGGACACGCCTATTGTGTTATCTTCCTCTAAGGGAACACACGCCTTCTATGCGTCCTCACAGCGAACGGCTGGCGTGAGATTGTATGGACTTATCTTTTGTGCAACAGTGGCGCTAAACATCCGCGACAATTTCGCCCTTCATCTCGCCAGTCATTCGGGTCTTGTCCTCTGTATGAACTGATCTGCGCACCTCGTCGATTTTCAACTCGGCGGCGTCCCTCGTGGCCTTGTCTGGCCATACGGTTATGGCAGCACTGGTTCGCTCGCTGGTGCGGATTACCGTTATACGGCTCGCCCCAAAACCTTTCAAAGCGGGTAGGCGTTTCTCTTCGATCGCACGCAAGGATATATGGTAATCCACGCCATCTGCGATTTCCCAAGTTGTTATTGTAACGTAGCTCATATTCCCCTCCATCATTTGTTGTTCCATTCTACCACAAAAACAGCCCATTTCTTAGCGCGCTGTCAGGACCTGTAGCGGGAACCAGTCACAGAGGGGCTTTAGCGGGCGTTTAGTGACGCAGAACAAGCGAACGGACGAAGGAATAGAAAAAGCCCCACTTTTCCAAGCGGGGCTTCTTCAATTCTATGCGTCGGGCAGGGATCACCCTGCCGACTATTTACAGACCAGTAGAGACGTCGATTGTGTTACCTTCTTCGAGGGTAACATACGCCTTCTTCACGTCTTTGCGGCGACCAGGCTGGCCCCGGAAGCGCTTGACCTTACCTTTGGTGATGGTGGTGTTAACCGCCTTCACCTTGACGCCGAAGAGTGTTTCCACTGCTTCTTTGATCATCGGCTTGTTGGCGTCGATAGCGACCTCAAACACAACTGCATTCGCCTCGGAGGCCATAGTGGCCTTCTCGGTGATCAGTGGCTTGCGGATCACGTCATAGTGCTCAGACTTCGTGCTCATGACAGGCGAGCCTCCAGTGCTTCGAGACCAGCTTTGGTGATAACCAAAGTGTCACGTTTCAGGATGTCGAAGACGTTGGCGCCCATTGTAGGCAGAACGTCCAGACCAGCGATGTTGCGGGCAGCTTGAACGAAGTCAGCGTTCACGTCGGCACCATCAATGATCAAAGCGCGTTTCCAACCCAGTTCCTTGATCTGTGCGGCCAAGGTCTTGGTTTTCACATCTTTGATGTTGATGCTGTCGATGATGACCAGCTCGCCTGCGACCGCTTTGGCGGACAGGGCGTGCATCAGACCCAGCTTACGAACCTTCTTGGGAAGGTCGTGGCCGTGGCTGCGAGGTGTTGGGCCTTTGTAGACACCACCACCGCGGAAGATCGGAGCCGAGCGAGCGCCGTGGCGAGCGCCACCGGTGCCTTTTTGGCGGTAGATCTTCTTGGTCGAGTAGTTAACTTCCGAACGGGTCTTCACCTTGTGGGTGCCGGCCTGTGCGTTGTTACGCTGCCAGCGAACCACACGGTGCAGGATGTCCGCACGTGGCTCGAGGCCGAAGATGGCGTCAGACAGCTCTACCGAGCCAGCCTTCTTGCCGTCCAGATTGATGGCATCAGCTTTCATCGGACTTGTCTCCTTCAGGTGCATCGCCTTCGGCTTTATCAGCGTCAATGGATGCTTCTGCTTCTTTCATTGCGGCTTCTTCAGCGGCGGCGGCTTCTGCGGCTGCTGCTTCTGCTGCTGCGGTTGCTTCAGCTTCAGCGGCTGCGGCGGCTTCTTCAGCGGCTTTCATCGCTTCACGGGCAGACGAGGCCAGCGCTGCAGGGAAGATCACGTTTTCAGACAGAGGCTTCTTCACCGCGTCTTTAACGGTGACCCAGCCACCTTTGGAGCCGGGAACGGCACCTTTGATCATGATCAGGCCGCGCTCGTTGTCGGTCTTGATCACTTGCAGGTTTTGCGTGGTCACACGGGCAGCACCCATGTGGCCGGCCATTTTCTTGCCTTTGAAAACCTTGCCAGGATCTTGACACTGACCGGTCGAGCCGTGGGAGCGGTGAGAGATGGACACACCGTGAGTAGCGCGCAGGCCCCCAAAGTTGTGACGCTTCATCGCGCCTTGGAAACCTTTACCGATAGACGTACCGGCAACATCCACGAATTGACCCTCAAAGTAGTGGGCCGCGATGATTTCTTCACCAACGGGGATCAGGTTTTCCTCGGCAACGCGGAACTCAGCGATCTTGCGCTTGGGCTCCACCTTTGCAGCGGCAAAGTGGCCGCGCATGGCTTTGGAGGTCCGTTTGGCTTTGGCAGTGCCAGCACCGAGCTGAACAGCTGTGTAGCCGTCCTTCTCCATGGTGCGGTTGGCAACCACTTCCAGCTTGTCGAGTTGAAGAACGGTCACAGGGATCTGCTTGCCGTCTTCCATGAAGAGGCGGGTCATGCCGACCTTCTTCGCAATTACACCAGAGCGCAACATATCAAGAAGCCCTCCTTAAACCGAGATCTGGACGTCAACGCCGGCAGCCAGGTCGAGCTTCATCAGCGCGTCCACGGTCTGCGGGGTCGGGTCAACGATGTCGAGCAGACGCTTGTGCGTGCGGATCTCGAACTGATCGCGGGATTTTTTGTCCACGTGTGGGCCACGCAGAACGGTGAATTTTTCGATCTTGTTGGGCAGAGGGATCGGGCCACGCACGTCAGCGCCGGTGCGCTTTGCGGTGTTTACGATCTCTTGGGTAGATGCATCCAGAACCCGGTAGTCGAACGCCTTCAGGCGGATGCGAATGTTTTGGCTTGCGGCCATGACATTTCCCCTTGGATTGGGGTCTCAACGGATTGGAGGACAGCGGCTCATCCGGCACCCTCGTCGCGTCGTTATGTGCGGAACATAAAGAGGGGCATGCGTGGCATACCCCTGTTCCTTGGGGAGCGTATAGGGGGAGTCGGTGTGACGCGCAACACCTTTTGCTGTGTTTTTGTGGGGTTTAGAGAGAGTATCGCTAGGGCGTCGGATGGCGATGCTACATTGGTCCGAACCACTTAATGGTGGCCAAACACGTTCTTCATCGAAATGGTGGGTGACCACTCCAAATCGCCAGCCCTTGCGGATGGGTAAAGCGCGTCTCGGAAACGGTCTAGTGGACCGTTTCAGCGCTGAGCGGACGGAGCCCCAGACTGGCGATGAACAGCGCCTACGGCTTGATTTCGGGCAGGGAAATTCTTGCCATCCATTAAACCTGTAGGAGACCAGATGCGATTGAGAGGCCCTGAAGAAAAATTGCAATGGCAGTACTTAACGCGGCCTTCCGGTTTTGATCGGATACTTTGAGAGCCCAGTTGTATACGGGATTATCCCCCGGCCTCTCATTACCAATACTAAATCCAGTTCCCAAATTTGGAGGGGGATTAAGTTTAGCACTTGCATACCAAAAATATGCCGAAAAAAATGCCGCAGTAAGTGCCAGAGCCTGAATAGTTAGTTCAATCATCTCTTTTTACCCAGAATGAAAACCCAAAGTTCAAAAAAGGCCGCCTCCTTTCGGAAGCGGCCTTTTGCATTATCTCTACCGAGTGGGTTCTCATTGCTTTGCTTCACAAAGCAACTGCCACCCACGCGGCGGGAGAACCCGCCGTTACTCGGTGATTTTGGACACAACACCAGCACCAACAGTCCGGCCGCCTTCGCGGATCGCAAAACGCAGGCCTTGCTCCATCGCGATGGGCGCGATCAGCTCGACGTCGAACTTCAGGTTGTCGCCTGGCATAACCATTTCCGTGCCTGCTGGCAGGTTCACGGTGCCGGTCACGTCAGTCGTGCGGAAGTAGAACTGCGGACGGTAGTTCGCGAAGAACGGCGTGTGACGGCCACCCTCTTCTTTGGTGAGGATGTAGGCCTCGGCCTCGAACTTGGTGTGTGGTGTCACCGAACCCGGCTTGACCAGAACCTGACCACGCTCAACGCCGTCACGGTCGATGCCGCGCAGCAGGACGCCGACGTTGTCGCCTGCTTCACCGCGATCCAGCAGCTTGCGGAACATCTCGACACCGGTACAGGTGGTTTTTGTGGTGTCACGGATGCCCACGATGGACAGCTCGTCACCAACGTTAACCACACCGCGCTCGATACGGCCGGTCACAACCGTGCCGCGACCGGAGATCGAGAACACGTCCTCGATTGGCAGCAGGAACGGCTGGTCAACAGCGCGCTCTGGTGTCGGGATGTATTCGTCAACAGCGGCCATCAGCTTGCGGATGGAGTCCTCGCCGATTGCTTCGTCGCGGCCTTCCATAGCGGCCAGAGCCGAGCCCGGGATCACTGGAATGTCGTCGCCAGGGTAGTCGTAGGAGGACAGCAGCTCGCGGATTTCCATTTCAACCAGCTCGAGCAGCTCGTCGTCATCCACTTGGTCAACTTTGTTCATGTAAACGACCATCTTCGGGATACCAACCTGGCGGCCCAGCAGGATGTGCTCGCGGGTTTGTGGCATCGGGCCGTCAGCCGCGTTCACAACCAGGATCGCGCCGTCCATTTGGGCAGCACCGGTGATCATGTTTTTGACGTAGTCGGCGTGGCCGGGGCAGTCAACGTGGGCGTAGTGGCGGTTTTCGGTCTCGTACTCGACGTGAGCGGTCGAGATCGTGATGCCACGGGCTTTTTCTTCGGGCGCGCCGTCGATTTGGTCATACGCTTGGAAGTCACCGAAATACTTGGTGATCGCTGCTGTCAGCGTGGTTTTGCCGTGGTCAACGTGGCCGATTGTGCCGATGTTGACGTGTGGTTTAGAGCGTTCAAACTTTTCCTTAGCCATGATGGCCTCCTGATTTTTTGTGTGTTCAGACGGCGGGTCAGACCCGATGCCTTAGAAGTGGGACGATGCGCGCCCGAGGCGCGCATCGGATTTATGCAAACTTGGCCTGAATTTCTTCAGAGATCGCGTGTGGTACTGGCTCGTAGTGATCGAACTGCATGGTGAAGTTCGCACGACCAGACGACATCGACCGCAGCGTATTGATGTAGCCGAACATGTTCGCCAAAGGCACGGTGGCGTCGATAGCAATCGCGTTGCCGCGTGTATCTTGGCCCTGCACCTGACCACGACGCGATGTCAGGTCACCGATGATGCCGCCGGTATATTCTTCCGGTGTCACAACTTCGACCTTCATCACAGGTTCCAGCAGTTTGGCGCCAGCTTTGCGCATCCCTTCACGCATGCACATACGTGCTGCGATCTCGAATGCCAGAATGCTGGAGTCAACATCGTGGAACTTACCGTCGATCAAGGCCACCTTGAAGTCGATCACGGGGAAGCCAGCCAGCGGGCCGCTATCCATAACGGACAAGATACCTTTTTCAACACCTGGGATGTATTCCTTTGGAATAGCACCACCAACGATCTTGCTTTCGAACGAGTAACCTTCGCCCGGCTCTGTCGGGGAAATGATCATTTTCACTTCGCCGAACTGACCAGAACCACCCGACTGTTTCTTGTGGGTGTAGGTGTGCTCGACTTCGTGACCAATGGTCTCGCGGTAAGCAACCTGAGGCGCACCAATGTTGGCTTCAACTTTGAATTCGCGCTTCAAACGGTCAACCAGAATGTCGAGGTGAAGTTCGCCCATGCCCTTCATGATGGTTTGACCGGACTCGATGTCGGTCTCCACGCGGAAGGATGGATCCTCGGCAGCCAGACGTTGCAGACCCAGAGACATTTTCTCTTGGTCGGCTTTTGTCTTCGGCTCGACGGCAATCTCGATCACTGGATCGGGGAATGTCATCGTTTCCAGTACCACCTGCTCTTTTTCGTCCGACAAAGTGTCGCCCGTGGTGGTGTTTTTTAGACCAGCCAGCGCGATGATGTCACCAGCAAACGCTTCGGTGATCTCTTCTTGCTTGTTCGAGTGCATCATAACCATGCGGCCGATACGCTCTTTGTTGCCCTTGGTGGTGTTCATCAGGTTATCACCCTTGGCGAGCTTGCCAGAGTAGATGCGTGTGAACGTCAACGTCCCCATGTAAGGGTCGTTCATGATTTTGAACGCAAGGCCCGAGAATGGCATGTTGTCATCCGCACGGCGCGGAATATCACGTGTTTCTGTCTCGTCGCCCGGTTTGAAGCCCATGTAGTCGACAACGTCCAATGGTGACGGCAGATAGTCGATTACAGCGTTAAGCAGCGGCTGAACACCTTTGTTCTTGAACGCGGAGCCACCCAGAACCGGAACAAACTTCAGCGCCAAGCAACCTTTGCGCAGCAATGCACGCAGAGACTTCACGTCAGGCTCTGTGCCCTCCATGAGGTATGCTTCCATCGCGTCGTCGTCCATTTCGACGGCGGCTTCGACCATTTTTGCACGCCACTCGTCGGCTTGCGCCTTCAGGCCGTCGCGGATTGGAGCTTTGATCCAGGATGCGCCAAGGTCTTCGCCCTGCCACAGCCACTCTTCCATGGTCACGAGGTCAATGAGACCTTCAAGCTCGGTTTCGGCACCGATTGGGATGCCCACAGGAATAGCAGTTGCACCTGTGCGGTCTTCGATCATGCGAACGCAGTTAAAGAAGTCTGCGCCGATTTTGTCCATTTTGTTAACGAACACAATCCGCGGAACTTTGTAGCGGTCGGCCTGGCGCCAAACAGTTTCGGTTTGCGGCTCAACACCTGCGTTACCGTCAAGAACGGTAACTGCACCATCGAGAACCGCCAAGGAACGCTCTACTTCAATTGTGAAGTCAACGTGGCCCGGAGTGTCGATGATATTCATGCGGTGCTTCAGAGAGTCCGGCTCGGTGCCGTTCTCAGTGCGCTCCCAGAAAGTGGTTGTCGCAGCAGAGGTGATCGTGATGCCACGCTCCTGCTCTTGCTCCATCCAGTCCATGGTCGCTGCGCCATCGTGCACTTCGCCGATGTTGTGGGATTTGCCTGTATAGAACAGGATACGCTCGGAGCATGTGGTTTTACCGGCATCAATGTGCGCAATAATACCGAAGTTCCGGTAGCGTTCGAGGGGATAGTCGCGTGCCATATCAGATGCGCTCCCTTACCAGCGGTAGTGGCTGAACGCTTTGTTCGCGTCGGCCATTTTATGGGTGTCTTCGCGTTTCTTGACGGCGGAACCACGGGAGTTCACGGCATCCATCAATTCGCCTGCAAGACGCTCTTCCATGGTGTGCTCGTTGCGCGAACGCGCAGCTTTGATCAACCAACGGATTGCCAGGGCTTCGCGGCGCTCGGGGCGCACTTCGACAGGAACCTGGTAGGTAGCACCACCAACGCGGCGCGAACGCACTTCGACGGAAGGCTTGATCAGCTCGAGAGCTTCGTGGAACACTTCCACAGGAGCTTTCTTCAGCTTTTCTTCAACGCGGTCAAATGCGTTGTATACGATGCGTTCGGCGGCAGATTTTTTGCCGTCGATCATCAGGTTGTTCATAAATTTGCTCAGAACGCGGTCGCCAAATTTGGCGTCCGGCAGAATCTCGCGTTTTTCAGCGGCGTGACGACGTGACATGTAATCTCTTCCTTACTTCGGACGCTTCGCGCCGTATTTCGAACGACGTTGCTTACGATCTTTAACGCCTTGGGTATCCAACACACCGCGCAGGATGTGGTAACGGACACCCGGAAGGTCTTTTACGCGACCGCCGCGGATCAGAACCACAGAGTGCTCCTGAAGGTTGTGGCTCTCACCACCGATGTACGAGATGACCTCGAAACCGTTTGTCAGACGCACTTTGGCGACCTTCCGCATAGCGGAGTTCGGCTT
Source organism: Litoreibacter halocynthiae (assembly GCF_004365635.1). Lineage (GTDB taxonomy): Bacteria > Pseudomonadota > Alphaproteobacteria > Rhodobacterales > Rhodobacteraceae > Litoreibacter > Litoreibacter halocynthiae. The sequence continues at coordinate 687,476 of NZ_SOBH01000002.1, forward strand.
CTTTGGTGTCGTGGTATAAACACGAGTACAAACGCCACGCTTTTGCGGGCATTGCTCGAGGTGCTGAGACTTGGAAGTCTTGCGTTTTGGCTGGCGCGGTTTGCGGATCAGCTGTTGGATCGTTGGCATGGAGGATCGTCCCCTTGGTTTCAACTTCGTTTGGGACACACGCGCGTGCCCCGCTTAATTCTTGGTTGTATTTACGCGTCCGCAAACACAAAGACCCGCAGCGGGTTACCCTACCTGGGATCCGCGCGGTGGGATTACAGAGGATCGAGACGTCTTAAAGTGTCTGGATCGTGACCACTAAATTTTGATTGCAGGCCGAGCGATCCCCGACCTGATTGCGCGCGTGATATGCGGAGTCGCCAATAGTGTCAACAGGTGCAGGCCGGATAAGGCCTCGAATTCCTGCAGCGTTTCATCTTGGTCTAAGCCCAAAATGCTGACGTTTGGCTGTCAGGCGTTCGCGGTAGAGCGTGAACAGCCCGGTCGCGACAACGATCCCGGAGCCGAGCATGGTCAATCTGTCTGGCCATTCGCCAAACAAGAACAGCCCTAAAATCAAAGCAACAACCAGACTTGTGTACCGGAACGGAGCGACGAACCCGATCTCCCCCGAGCGCATGGCCGAGACGGAAAAGACATAGCCACCGATTACGAAGAAGCTCGCGCCTGCCAGCCACATGATCGACGTCACGCTGACCGGTTGCCAAGGTTGCGTGATGCTACCGACAGCGCCAAGCGACATCACCCCGATCGCCGCAGCAAGAGCGATGGTCATGGACGGCACCGCAGCAGAGATGCGGCGTGCGCACAGGTCGCGAACGGTCACGCAGACCACCGCCAGCAGCACATAAATGGAGTAGATGGAAAACCCGCTTCCCTCCCCGAAAAGGAAGGGCGGGCGCAAGATCAACATGACCCCTGCGAAACCGACCAAAATCGCCATCAGGCGTTTCCAACCAACTGCCTCCCCCAGAAACACTGCCCCGGCGAGCGTTACGGTCAATGGCAGGGCTTGAAGAATTGCTGTGACGTCGGCAATTGGCATGTGGAACAGCGCGGAAATGAAGAAATACGCCGCAGCGATTTCCACAACGGTGCGTAGCGCGATCAGCATTTGGTCTTTGCGACTGATACGCGTCCGGAATGTCCCTGCCCGCCAAGCCATAAAGCCAATAAACGCAATCACTGCAATTGATCGCAGGAGCAAAGCCTGAAACAGCGGCAACTCGCCCGAGAGTGACTTCATGCACGCGTCGTTCAAGGTAAAGGCGGTCATTGAGCCCATCATGAAAAGGGCGCCACGTGTGTTGTCTGAAAGGTCCATGGAATCGCAGTTATCACCGATATGCGGAACTGAACAGGACATGTTTGTCTCTGCGCTGGATGCCCCGAACGAACCATACAATCACGCGGAAAAAAAATGGAACCGGACGATCCATCAGACGTTGTCATCTCATAACAGACGCCAACTTGCGTCGTAGAAAATGAATGGAGACACCATGTTTAAGTCACTTGTGCCCGCAGCGGCAGCCCTTCTGATGAGTTCGTCCGCGTTTGCAGAAACTTCGGTCAGCAGCGTTGATGTCACCGTCGATTTGACGGCGATCAAAAACGAGAGTGCCGCGGCTTACTACACCAGCATTGAGGAAGACCTCGAGACTGCGATTGTAGCCAAACTCACGGACCAACTTTCGGACGACGGAGCAAGCGTTGTAGTGGACATCGACGAATTGTCGCTGGCAAACAGCTTCCAGTCGATCCTCGGCCTTGAGGAATCCGAACTGGCGGGGTCGGTCAGTGTCAACAATCTGAACGATAACTCGCAGCATCAAGCCTACGAACTTACAGTTTCGTACCTGCCAGCTCCGATCGTTTTTGATCCCGGTGAAGATATCGTCATCATCCGTCGGGACACCGCGGACTATTACATCCAGATGGTCGACACCTTTGCCGAGCATTTGACCGAAAAACTGAAATAACGTCGGTTTCAGGATAATGAATGCAAAAGCGCCCGCCGAGTTCTCGGCGGGCGCTTTTATCTATCAACGGTAGACTGTGTCTTACTCGTCGCGGCTTTCAGGTGTTTCCACCACGATCGTCTCCATCGGTTCGTCCATCGCGGACTCTTCCGGTGCAGCCAATGCCAGTGCGGCTTCCGCCTCGGCCTTGCGGGCCTCGATCACGACGTTGTCACGCTCTTGCGCGATACGGCGCATCTTCTGCGTCGCACCACCTGTACCTGCCGGGATCAGGCGACCCACGATGACGTTCTCTTTCAGGCCGATCAGCTTGTCACGTTTGCCCATGGTAGAGGCTTCGGTGAGCACGCGGGTCGTCTCCTGGAAGGACGCGGCAGAGATGAACGAACGCGTTTGCAGCGACGCTTTGGTGATACCCAGCAGGATCGGCTCGCCCGTTGCAGGCTCGCCACCTTTCGAGATCGCCTTTTCGTTGGCGGCGTCGAACTCGGCCTTGTCCACATGCTCGCCTTTCAGAAGCGTGGTCATACCAGAACTCTGGATTTCCCACTTCTGCAGCATTTGACGAACGATAACCTCGATGTGTTTATCGTTAATCTTCACGCCTTGCAGACGATACACGTCTTGGACTTCGTCGATCATGTAGTCGGCCAGAGCCTCCACACCCATGATGGCAAGAATATCATGCGGCGCAGGGTTGCCGTCCATGATGTAGTCGCCCTTCTGGACGAAGTCGCCTTCGGCCACAGGGATGTGTTTGCCTTTTGGCACCATGTATTCGACTTTTACTTCTGCATCATCCGAGGACTCAATCGCAATGCGACGCTTGTTTTTGTAGTCCTTGCCGAAGCGAACGTAGCCGTCGATTTCCGCGATGATGGCGTGGTCTTTGGGGCGACGTGCCTCAAAGAGTTCGGCCACACGTGGCAAACCACCGGTGATGTCCTTGGTTTTGGCACCCTCACGAGGAATACGCGCAACCACGTCACCAGCTTTGATGTCCTGACCGTCTTCGATGGACAGAATGGCATCCACAGACATCGGATAGGTGGCTGGGTTGCCATTCTCCAGACGCACAGGTTCGCCGTCCGCACCTTCGATGATCACCTCGGGCTTCAGCTCGTTGCCTTTTGGTGCAGCACGCCAGTCGACCACAATCTTCTGGGTCATGCCGGTCGCATCATCGGTTTCGTCCTTAACGGCAATACCGGAGATGAGATCGACAAAGCGGGCTTTACCGTCTTTCTCGGCGATGATCGGCAAGGTGTACGGATCCCATTCGAACAGCTTGTCGCCGCGAACAACTTTGGCGCCATCTTTGACGTGGATCTTGGAGCCGTAGCCGATCTTGTGACGCGCACGCTCGGTGCCGTTAGCATCGGTGATGGTCAGTTGCATGTTACGGCCCATGACCACTTTATCACCGGACGCATTCTCGAGAATGGACGCGTTTTCAAACGCGACCTTACCCTCTTGCGAGGCCTCGAGGAACGACTGTTGACCACCTTGTGCAACGCCGCCGATGTGGAACGTCCGCATCGTCAGCTGTGTACCGGGCTCACCGATGGACTGCGCAGCGATGATGCCGACAGCTTCACCGGTGTTCACCAGCGTACCACGGGCCAAGTCGCGGCCATAGCACATGGCGCAAACGCCTTCTTCAGCTTCACAGGTCAGAGGTGAGCGCATACGGGCAGCAGGAATGTCTGCCGCGTCGATCGCGTCAGCCTTACGCTCGTCAATCAGCTCGTCACGGGCAACGATGACTTCGTCCGTGCCAGGCATCAAGATGTCTTCCGCAGCCGTACGGCCCAGAAGGCGCTCGCCGATGGATGCCACAACTTCACCGTCATTCACCGCCGAAGAGGCGTTGATGAAGTTGTCGGTGCCACAATCGTGCATGCGCACGATGCAGTCCTGAGCAACATCCACAAGACGACGTGTCAGGTAACCGGAGTTCGCCGTTTTCAAAGCCGTATCCGACAGACCCTTACGGGCACCGTGGGTGGAGTTGAAGTACTCCAACACGGTCAGACCTTCTTTAAAGTTCGAGATGATCGGCGTCTCGATGATCTCGCCATTCGGCTTGGCCATCAGACCACGCATACCGCCCAGCTGTTTCATCTGCGTAACCGAGCCACGCGCACCGGAGTGGGCCATCATGTAAACCGAGTTCGGCTCGTTTTGCGAACCGTCTTCAGCCCGACCGGAGTCGGAAATGTTGGCCATCATGGCGTCGGTAACTTGGTCGTTACACTTCGACCATGCGTCGATCACTTTGTTGTACTTCTCGCCCTGAGTGATCAGGCCGTCCATGTACTGCTGCTCGAACTCTTTTACCTGCTCGCGTGTTCCATCAACGATGGGCCACTTGCTGTCAGGGATGATCATATCGTCCTTACCGAACGAAATGCCTGCCTTGAACGCTTCGCGGAAGCCCATGGTCATGATCTGGTCACAGAAGATCACAGACTCTTTCTGACCACAGTAGCGGTAGACCGTATCGATGACCTGCTGAACTTCCTTCTTACGTAGAAGGCGGTTCACCAGCGAGAACGGCGCTTTCGCGTTCAGCGGCAGCAGCGCGCCCAGACGGATACGGCCAGGAGTGGTCTCGAAGCGCGTCAGCACCTCGTTACCTTCCTCGTCGATCTGCGGCAGGCGGGCTTGGATCTTGGCGTGCAGATGCACTTCGCCGGAATCCAGCGCGTGCTGAACTTCGTCGACATTAGCGAAGATCTTGCCTTCGCCGTGCATGCCTTCGCGCTCCATGGTGATGTAGTAGAGACCAAGGATCATGTCCTGCGATGGCACGATGATTGGTGCACCGTTCGCAGGGGACAGGACGTTGTTCGTCGACATCATCAGAACACGCGCTTCCAGCTGGGCTTCCAGCGAGAGCGGCACGTGAACAGCCATTTGGTCGCCGTCGAAGTCAGCGTTAAAGGCCGAGCAGACCAGCGGGTGAAGCTGGATAGCCTTACCTTCGATTAACACAGGCTCGAACGCTTGGATGCCAAGACGGTGCAAGGTCGGCGCACGGTTCAGCATCACTGGGTGTTCGCGAATAACCTCGTCGAGAATGTCCCAAACTTCGGGACGCTCTTTTTCGACCAGCTTCTTCGCCTGCTTCACGGTTGAGGACAGACCTTTGGCCTCTAGACGCGAATAGATGAACGGCTTGAACAGCTCCAACGCCATCTTCTTCGGCAGACCACATTGGTGCAGTTTCAGTTCCGGACCCGTCACAATCACTGAGCGGCCAGAGAAGTCGACGCGCTTACCCAAAAGGTTCTGACGGAAGCGACCTTGCTTACCTTTCAGCATGTCGGACAAGGACTTCAACGGACGCTTGTTAGCACCCGTAATGGTCCGGCCACGACGACCGTTGTCGAACAACGCATCCACAGACTCTTGAAGCATACGCTTCTCGTTGCGAACGATGATGTCCGGTGCGCGAAGCTCAATCAGGCGCTTCAGGCGGTTATTCCGGTTGATCACGCGGCGATACAAATCGTTCAGGTCGGAGGTCGCAAAACGGCCACCGTCAAGTGGGACCAGCGGGCGCAGCTCTGGCGGGATCACGGGAACCACGGTCAGAACCATCCATTCAGGACGGTTGCCGGACTCGAGGAAGTTCTCGACCAGTTTCAGACGCTTGATGATCTTCTTCGGCTTCAGCTCGCCAGTAGCGACGGCCAATTCCTCGCGAAGCGTGTCAGCTTCGGCTTCCAGATCAATCGCAGCCAGCATTTCGCGGATCGCTTCGGCGCCAATGTTGGCGGTGAAAGCATCCATGCCATAGGCGTCTTGCGCGTCGAGGAATTCTTCCTCGTTCATCAATTGGCCGTAGGTCAGATCGGTCAGACCGGGCTCGATCACAACGTAGTTCTCGAAGTAGAGAATGCGTTCCAGATCGCGCAAAGTCATATCCAGCATCAGGCCGATCCGGGATGGAAGCGACTTGAGGAACCAGATGTGTGCGACCGGTGCAGCCAGCTCGATGTGGCCCATGCGCTCGCGGCGTACTTTTTGAAGCGTAACTTCAACACCACATTTCTCGCAGACAACGCCGCGATACTTCATGCGCTTATATTTTCCGCACAGACATTCATAGTCTTTGACCGGGCCAAAGATGCGTGCACAGAACAGGCCGTCACGCTCTGGTTTGAACGTACGGTAGTTGATGGTTTCCGGCTTTTTGATCTCGCCGTAAGACCAGCTCAGAATCCGCTCGGGCGAGGCCAAGGATACTTTGATTTCGTCAAAGCTTTTCGGCGGCGCGATCGGGTTGAACGGGTTGGTTGTCAGTTCCTGGTTCATTTTGCGTCCTTACAAATTAGGGGATGGGTTGAGTGGGGCGCGAGCGCCCTACTCCTCCTCCGCATCCAGGAGTTCCATGTTGAGGCCGAGGCCCCGCACTTCTTTCACGAGAACGTTGAACGATTCCGGAATACCGGCCTCGAAATTGTCCTCGCCCTTGACGATCGACTCGTAGACTTTCGTCCGGCCTGCCACGTCGTCCGATTTCACCGTCAGCATTTCCTGCAAGGTGTAAGCGGCGCCGTAAGCTTCCAGAGCCCAGACTTCCATCTCCCCGAAACGCTGACCACCGAACTGGGCTTTACCACCCAGCGGCTGTTGCGTGACGAGCGAGTATGGCCCGGTAGAACGTGCGTGGATTTTGTCGTCCACAAGGTGGTGCAGTTTCAGCAGGTATTTCACACCCACGGTCACTTTGCGCGAGAATTGCTCGCCCGTGCGACCGTCGTACAGTACCGACTGGCCCGATGTATCGAAGCCCGCTTTTGTCAGCGCCTCGTTGATGTCCGCTTCTTTCGCACCATCGAAAACCGGCGTCGCGATCGGGACACCGCGGCGCACGGCCTCGGCGGATTCGATCATGTCGGCTTCGATCATGTTGCCGAAAGCGTCATTGTAGGTCTCGGAACCATACGCATGCTCCAGAGCTTCGCGCACCGGCTGGCTGTCGCCAGAGCGTTTGAACTCGTCCAGAGCATCGTCGATTTTCAGACCCAGACCGCGCGCGGCCCAACCCATGTGAGTTTCCAAAATCTGACCGACGTTCATACGCGAAGGCACGCCCAGCGGGTTCAGACAGAAGTCGACCGGAGTACCGTCCGCAAGGAACGGCATGTCCTCCATTGGAACAACCTTGGAGATAACACCTTTGTTGCCGTGACGACCGGCCATCTTGTCGCCCGGTTGCAGCTTGCGCTTCACCGCCACGAACACTTTGACCATCTTCATCACGCCCGGCGGCAAGTCATCACCACGGCGAACCTTCTCGACCTTGTCTTCGAAACGGGCCTGAAGCGCGTTCTTCTGCGCCTCGTACTGGCCGTTCAAGGCCTCAACGGAAGCCGCTTCGGTCTCTTCAGCCAAAGCCAACTGCCACCACTGGCCACGCGACAGGGTTTCCAGCAGTTCAGGGGTGATTTCCGAGTTCGGCTTCACGCCTTTCGGACCCTTCACGGCCTTCTTGCCAAGGAGCATTCCCTGCAAACGCGCGTAGATGTTGCGGTCAAGGATGCCCATTTCGTCGTCGCGGTCACGGGCAAGGCGTTCGATTTCCTCACGCTCGATTTGCAGCGAGCGCTCGTCCTTCTCGATGCCGTGGCGGTTGAACAGACGAACCTCCACAACTGTCCCGAAGTCACCCGGCTTCACACGCAACGAGGTGTCGCGCACGTCGGACGCTTTCTCACCGAAGATGGCGCGCAGAAGTTTTTCTTCCGGCGTCATCGGGCTTTCGCCCTTCGGTGTGATCTTGCCCACCAGAATGTCGCCCGGCTCCACGTCGGCGCCAATGTAGACGATGCCAGCCTCATCGAGGTTGCGCAGCGCTTCTTCACCGACGTTCGGGATGTCGCGGGTGATCTCTTCCGGCCCAAGCTTGGTGTCACGGGCGGCGACTTCGAATTCCTCGATATGGATCGAGGTGAAGACGTCGTCACGCGCAATGCGCTCGGAGATCAGAATGGAGTCCTCATAGTTGTAGCCGTTCCAAGGCATAAACGCGACGAGCACGTTCTTGCCAAGGGCCAGCTCGCCCATGTCAGTGGACGGACCATCGGCGATAACTTCGCCTTTGGACACAACGCCACCCACTTTCACCAGCGGACGCTGGTTGATGCAGGTGTTCTGGTTGGACCGCTGGAACTTGCGCAGACGGTAGATGTCCACGCCGGGATCGCCCGGCTCCAGATCGTCAGTCACGCGGACAACGATACGTGTCGCGTCGACCTGGTCGATGATACCGCCACGATGCGCCTGAATGGCAGCACCGGAGTCAGTTGCAACCACACCTTCAATACCGGTGCCCACATAAGGAGCATCAGCTTGCAGCAATGGCACAGCCTGACGTTGCATGTTCGAACCCATCAAGGCCCGGTTAGCATCGTCATTTTCAAGGAACGGAATCAGCGAGGCCGCAACCGAGACCAACTGCTTTGGTGACACGTCGATCAGGTCAACATTGTCACGCGATTGCAGCATGTAGTCACCGGACTGACGGGTCGACACCAAATCGTTGGAGAAGCCGCCTTCAGCGGTCAGCTGTGCGTTGGCCTGCGCCACGGTGTGGCGCATTTCTTCAGTGGCGGACATGTATTGCACATCATCCGTCACCTTGCCGTCCACAACCTTGCGGTATGGCGTTTCGATGAAGCCGTATTTGTTCACGCGGGCGAAAGTAGCCAGCGAGTTGATCAGACCGATGTTCGGTCCTTCCGGCGTCTCGATCGGACACATACGACCATAGTGGGTCGGGTGAACGTCGCGCACCTCAAAACCGGCACGCTCACGTGTCAGACCACCTGGCCCAAGCGCCGACAGGCGACGCTTGTGCGTCACTTCGGACAGCGGGTTGGTTTGGTCCATGAACTGCGACAGCTGCGAGGAGCCGAAGAATTCACGCACCGCAGCCGCCGCTGGCTTGGCGTTGATCAGATCTTGCGGCATGACCGTGTCGATTTCGACCGAAGACATACGCTCTTTGATCGCGCGCTCCATGCGCAGCAGGCCAACGCGGTACTGGTTTTCCATCAGCTCGCCAACGGAACGAACACGACGGTTGCCCAAGTGGTCAATATCGTCGATATCGCCACGGCCGTCACGCAGGTCGACCAGCGCCTTGATGCAGGCGATGATGTCTTCCTTGCGCAGCGTGCGCACGGTGTCTTCGGCGTCCAGATCAAGACGCATGTTCATCTTCACCCGGCCCACAGCGGACAGGTCATAGCGCTCGCTATCGAAGAACAGCGTCTCAAACAGGGCAGAGGCGGATTCGACGGTGGGTGGCTCACCCGGACGCATAACGCGGTAGATGTCCATCAGCGCAGTTTCACGGCTGAAGTTCTTGTCAACGGCCACTGTGTTGCGGATGTATGGTCCCACATTGATGTTGTCGATATCCAGCGTCGGGATGGTGGTCACGCCGTTATCAACAAGGGTCTTCAGCGTGCCGCCGATGACCTCTTCACCTTTTTTGTCCAGCTCCCAAGTCAGCTCGTCGCCAGCTTCAACCCAGATTTCGCCGGTTTCTTCGTTGATGATGTCACGCGCGACGAAACGGCCAATGATGCCCTCAAACGGCAGCAGGACGTTTTCGACGTTGCCCTCTTCGATCAGTTTCTTGACCGCGCGCGGTGTGACTTTCTTGCCGGCTTCGGCAATGACTTCACCCGTCTTGGCGTCGATGATATCCGAGGTCGGCTTGGTGCCTTTGATCCGCTCCGGGAAGAACTTGGTGGACCAGCCACCTTTCTTCACGGCTTTGAAGTCAACGGTGTCGTAATAGGCATCCATGATGCCTTCCTGATCTAGCCCCAATGCATAGAGCAGGGTCGTCACCGGCAGTTTGCGACGACGGTCGATGCGCGCAAAGACAACGTCTTTGGCGTCAAACTCGAAGTCGAGCCACGAGCCGCGATATGGGATGATGCGGCAAGCGAACAGCAACTTACCCGACGAGTGGGTTTTGCCCTTGTCGTGGTCGAAGAACACGCCCGGGGAGCGGTGCATCTGGGAAACGATAACACGCTCGGTGCCGTTCACAACGAACGTCCCGTTCGGGGTCATCAAAGGCATGTCGCCCATGAAGACGTCTTGTTCTTTGATGTCTTTAACCGATTTTGCACCGGTATCTTCATCGATATCGAACACGATCAGACGAAGGGTCACCTTCAGCGGGGCGCTGTAGGTCATGTCGCGTTGCTGACATTCCTCGACGTCGTATTTCGGCTTCTCCAGCTCGTATTTTACGAACTCAAGAATTGCCGTCTCGTTGAAGTCTTTAATCGGGAAGACCGACTGGAAGACACCTTTGATACCTTCGCCGTCCATCGGTGCCAGCTGGTCGCCGGACTTCAGGAACAGATCATAGGAGGATTTCTGCACTTCAATGAGGTTCGGCATAGCCAGAACTTCATCAATTTTGCCGAAATATTTGCGGATGCGTTTTTGACCAACGTATGTTTGAGCCATGCTCGTCAAAGCCTTTCAATTTCCTCGGATATGTCACCCCGGGGCCGGGCGGCATACCACTTGGACTAAGGACGTCTGGTTCAATACCCGCGCGCCGTCCCAATGGCGCACTCCCGAACCGTTGCCGCTCCTTAGACAGGGCTTTGCTTGAAAGCACTGTCTGAGACGCGGAAAGCTGGACCCGGAATTAACCCGGATCCAGCCATTTTGAGGTCTACGCAGCGAAGCTGCGCAGCAATTACTTGAGCTCGACTTCTGCGCCAGCTGCTTCCAGCTTGGCTTTGATGTCTTCTGCTTCGGCTTTGTCGACGCCTTCTTTGACAGCTTTGCCGCCAGCTTCGACCAAGTCTTTTGCTTCTTTGAGGCCCAGGCCGGTGATGCCGCGGACTTCTTTGATGACGTTGATTTTTGCTGCACCAGCAGAAACCAGGATCACGTTGAATTCGGTCTGCTCTTCAGCAGCCGCGCCGCCAGCGTCGCCGCCAGCAGCCATCATAACTGCGCCACCGGCTGCAGGTTCGATGCCATACTCGTCTTTGAGGATGGTTTTCAGTTCTTGTGCTTCGAGAAGGGTCAGACCAACAATCTCTTCAGCAAGTTTTTTCAGATCAGCCATTATACTGTTTCCGTTCTATTAAGTTGTGTTCCAACGTGCAGGTTTCAACCCCACGAAGGTATCTGCGAAGATCAAGCGGCTGCTTTTTCCTCGATGGTGCTGAGAATGCTTGCCAAGTTCGAAGCAGGTGCGCCAATCGCGCCGGCAATGTTCGAAGCAGGAGCAGCAATGCAACCCACGATGGAAGCAATAAGCTCCTCGCGGCTTGGCATGGCGGCCACGGCTTTAACACCAGCGACATCCAACGCGTTATCGCCCATAGCACCCCCAAGAATAACGAGCTTGTCGTTGTCCTTGGAATAGTCGTTCACCACTTTTGCGGCGGCAACTGGGTCCTCTGAATAGGCGAGAACGGTCATCCCTGTCAGGTGTGTTGCAATGCTTGCGCATGGCTTACCTTCAAGGGCGATTTTGGCGAGCCTGTTCTTGGCGACGCGTACAGACCCACCAGCTTCGCGCATACGCGCACGCAGGTCTTGCATCTCAGCAACCGTGATACCCTCGTAGTGGCTAACCACTACGACGCCAGAGCTTTCAAAGATTTGGCCGAGCTCGTCGACCAGTTTCTCTTTTTGTGCTCTATCCACAGTTTCACTCCAATTGTGGAAGGTTACCCTTCCGGCTCAGTCTACCGGATTACTCCGGCGGTTGGGTCCATCGTACACGGGACGCCCGAACCGCCTGGAGTTTGCACCCACAGTCAATCTGGTCTGATCCCGTCTCAGGCAGGAATTAAAGGGGTTTAAAGCCCCAACCCGCCATCTCGGACGAAACGCAAAAGAGCGCGTGACGAATCGCGCGCTCTAGAGCATGTGGTCAAGTAGTCCCGTCAGGCGGGAATGCCAACCCCAATGTTCAACTTTTCGTAGGAAATTGCAAAATTTCTGCCGCGCCAGGCCTGCAGAAGGGGCTGGGTGTTTTTAGCATGCCGCGAGACCAGTTCACGCATTTGCTTTCCTTTGGGGATCACCCGCGCTGGATCGCTGGCCGAAAACAGCAATTCCGGGAACAATGCCTCGATTTCGTTGAGCGCCTCAGAGCCAATTGCCTTTCGTGCCATCGGTCCGGTCAAAAGCGACTCTGTCGGCGCCCCTTCTGCAAAAATGATTTCATGGCGATCCAGCAGAACATGGTGATAGGTCACGACAATCATATCGTCCGCATAGGCAATGCCCGGCAGCCCCAAAAGCTTCTTGGCGGGGATCAGTACCTCTTGAGCCCCGGCGACCCGTCGCGCAATAGCTGAGCTTACAAGCATCCTGTGCTGCTGCGACACGATGAGGTCACGGATAGGCAACCCCAAACCCAACGCGCCCGCTTCAATGCGGATTGGTGTGTTCTTCCCAAGTGCTGCTCGCTTTGCCTGACCGACCCAACGCACCCGCTGGAATCCGTGGTCACGGGTAAAAAGCAAATCACCCTCTACAATATCTTCAACGTTAACCGATCCGGTTGGCGTCGTGATCTGCACACCGGTGGTGAAGCAAGTCACAAAGTTAAAGGTTTCGCGTGTCCCCGTCAGGCCCGAGTATGAGTTTCCCACAAGGCTGTCCAAGCTAAGCGACCTGATGGCCCCTGCTTCCAACGCCGCCTGATCCGCGTTAGCGGAAAACTCGGGTGCCATATAAGTGTTACCTGCAGTGTCCTGGAATATCACTGCAGTGATGGTTGCGGTCGTTCCATCGATATATGTAATCGTAGCATTGTAAATCGAGGTGCCGTCAAATGTCTGCGCGGCACCACCATTGATCGAGAAGGTTTCATTCGCAGCGGAGTTGTTCATATCATAGGCGGTCGTATTACCGCCCCCGAACCCACTGCCACTCGGCGAAAAGCTTTGAATATTGTTGACGAGCGAGTTACCAGGCCCGCCGATGGTTTGCCCGACAAGAGACGACGCATTTTCAGCAACCGTATTCCCTTCGGTCGGGTCAATGCTCGCAAAGTTCCCCAGCGATATAACGTTAAACGTTGTAGGCATATGTGATGTACCGCGAAACGGCACCCTTCCAAGATTTACTCGACATTCATCTCGACAAGCCTCGGAACACCGAGTCTCTAAAATCTGAATAAAACTGGAATTTGACCGTGATTGGTTCCCAACCGATCAGCATTACGGCAATTTTGGGATTGGCCCACTAAGAAGACGTGTCTGGGTGTTTTGGCGAAAACACGTAAATCATTATTCGTAAAAAGAAAAAGCGGACCCAAAAGGGCCCGCTTTACTCGCCGAATTGTGGCGTCATTTTAGCAGATTAGTTCCCCGTAGCGCTATCCACGGAGATCGTAACGCCTGGACCCATTGTGGAGCTCAGGGCGATTTTCTGCATGTAGCTGCCTTTTGCGCCAGCTGGTTTAGCCTTGGCAACCGCGTCAATGAAGGCGCGCACGTTCTCGACCAGCTTGTCTTCGCTGAAGGAAGCTTTGCCGATACCAGCGTGAACCACGCCAGCTTTTTCAACCTTGAACTGCACTTCGCCGCCTTTAGCAGCTTCAACAGCCGCTTTGACGTCCATGGTCACTGTACCAACTTTAGGGTTTGGCATCAGGTTACGTGGGCCAAGCACTTTACCCAGACGACCAACGATTGGCATCATGTCCGGGGTTGCAATGCAGCGATCGAACTCGATCTTGCCGGATTGCACGATTTCCATCAGGTCCTCTGCACCCACGATATCTGCTCCAGCCGCTTTGGCTTCTTCAGCTTTCGCGTCGCGTGCGAACACGGCAACACGCATGGTTTTGCCGGTGCCGTTTGGCAGAGCAACCACACCGCGAACCATTTGGTCAGCGTGACGTGGGTCGACGCCCAGGTTCATTGCGATCTCGACAGTTTCGTCGAACTTGGCTTTGGCGTTGTTCTTTACCAGAGCAACTGCCTCATCGACAGTGACGTTGCGCTTGCCAGCGAATTGCTCACGAGCAGCAGTAGTGCGTTTTCCGTACTTAGCCATTACTTCACCTCGATGCCCATAGAACGGGCAGAACCCAGGATGATCAGCATCGCGGACTCGATATCGTTCGCGTTCAGATCTTTCATTTTCGCTTCGGCAATCTCGCGCACTTGCTTCGTGGTCACGTGACCAACAACTTCACGCGAAGGTGTTTTGGCGCCAGACTTCAGCTTGGCCGCTTTCTTCAGGAAGTAGGACGCTGGTGGCGTCTTGATGTCCATCGAGAACGACTTGTCCTGATAGTAGGTGATCACGGTCGGGCAAGGCGCACCTGGCTCCAGATCCTGTGTCTTGGCGTTGAACGCCTTACAGAATTCCATGATGTTAATCCCGCGCTGACCCAATGCTGGGCCTACGGGTGGGGATGGGTTGGCTTGACCTGCAGGAACCTGCAGTTTCATCGTGCCAGCGATCTTCTTGGCCATTGGCCTTCTCCTTTATCAACACCCTCGGGTCGCGACCGTCGGGCTGGTGGTTGCCGTGGTCCGGGTCGCAGCACGCGTGCCGCTCGCCTCCCACGTGATGCACATCAGGTCGTCTTGGTGACCTGTGTGAATTCCAATTCGACCGGCGTCGCGCGGCCAAAGATCGAGACCGTCACCTTCAGGCGCTGGTTCTCGTCGTCTACTTCTTCGACCTGCCCCGAGAAGCCCTCGAACGGGCCGTCGGTTACGTTCACGTTCTCGCCAATGTCGAACACAATGGTCGAGCGTGGTGCTTCTGCACCCTCTTCAACGCGGCCAAGGATGGCTTGCACTTCGGCGTCGCGCATCGGCATTGGCTTGCCTTGCGGACCGAGGAAACCAGTCACGCGGTTGATCGAATTAATCATGTGATAGCCGCGATCGGACATCTCCATGCGGACCAGAACGTAGCCAGGCATGAAGCGGCGCTCTGCGGTGACTTTCTTGTTGCGGCGGATTTCGATGACTTCTTCGGTCGGAACCAAAACTTCGTCGATTTCATCCTGCAGGCCATTTTCTTCGACAGCCGCGCGAATTTGCTCCGCGATCCGCTTCTCGAAGTTGGACAGCACTGATACCGAATACCACCGTTTTGCCATCTTGCCTGCGCCTCTATCTTTTCCGACTCTGCCGGTATGTTCCAATATTTTCAGCGGGTTACACCAGCTTCACCAGTGACATTTGCCGAAACGAAAACAGCGCGCATCTCGAATCGATACGCGCCATGGGTTCGTGTTGAGCGCTGAACTACGCCGCAAGCGCCCAAGATTCAAGGGGTTCTCCCGTGATTTAACGCCCTAGGAACCATTCCTGCACGTCTCAGCTCTGGGCGCGCGTCAGGGCCTGCTCAAGATCATAGATCAGATCATCAGCGTCCTCGATGCCGATCGACAGGCGCAGCAAACGCGGATGCACCGGAAAACCCTCTCCCGATACGGTCTTGCGATGCTCGATCAGGCTCTCGACGCCACCCAGCGACGTCGCAGGGTAAAACACCTCGCAAAATCGCGAAACATCAATTGCCGTTTGTTCGGAGCCATTCACGATGATCGACATCATCCCCCCAAACTGGCCGCCGGTTTGGCGCTTGGCAACGTCGTGTCCGGGATCGGAGGGCAGTCCGGGATACAGGACCTTCTCGATATGCGGGTGGCCTTCGAAATGCTTCGCGACGGCCATCGCATTCTGGCAGGACCGCTCCACCCGCAAGAACAGTGTGCGCATTCCCCGGATCAACAACCACGCATCGAAAGAGTGCAGGACGGTACCTTGCAGCTTGCGCACCATGCAGATGTCTTCCCAGAACTGGCCCGTTTGCCGCACGGACAGCACGCCAGCGGTGACGTCTGAATGACCGTTCAAATACTTGGTGGCGGAGTGGAATGAAATGTCTGCCCCGAACTCCAGTGCCCGCGTCAGGTTGGGTGGCGTGCCTGTACAATCCGTCAGCAGCTTCGCCCCTGCCCCATGCGCAATCTCCGCTGCGGCGGCGATGTCGGTGACCTCCCAGTCGGGGTTGTTGGGCGTCTCCACCCAAACCAACGCCGTTTCGTCCGGGCGCACCGCCTCTGCCAGCTCCTCAAGGTTGCCAGCGGCATAGGACGTCAGCTTGATACGGCCATTTGCCTCATATCTCTGAAGCTGCGCCAGAACGCCGTGATACATAACCTTCGGCGCGACGACATGCGCGCCGGTTGGTAAATGCTCGATAACAGCTGTGCAGGCCGACATGCCGGATGCAAAAAGCAGCGACTCGGCCGCACCCTCCAACTCAGCGATGACAGCTTCTGCCTGCGCGGTGGTTTGGCTGCCGTCACGGCGATACCAATACGGCTTACGAACTTCATAATTCTCGTCCCGCGCGTAAGTCGCCGTAGGCTGTATCGAGGGGATGACGGCACCGGTCTCGGCCTCAACAAAGTGCAGCGCTTGCGCCACGCGGGTCGCAAGGGAGGGCGTTCGGTTGCTTTTATTGGTCATTGTGGGCGTCGCCTCTGATAGAAAACTCAGGGGCAATCTGACGCGAAAACACAAGGCGCTGCCAGCGCTTTCTACAAAATACAGCAGAGGCGGTGGTGAAGGTCTAGAACAGGCCGAAGATAGCGTTCAGGCCGGTACGGATGCCAATATCCACGAACGAAAAGAAGATCGCGGTGATTGTTGCCATAATAAACACCATGACGGTCGTCAGCATTACTTCGCGACGGGTCGGCCAAACGATCTTTGAGACCTCGCCGCGGACCTGCTGGATAAACTGTGCTGGATTCGTGCGTGCCATGATCGGACCCTTGGTTGTGTTCAGTGGGTCAGTTACGTCCACTTGACCCGCTTTGCAAGAGGGCTGCCAGTTTTAGTCATCCTCGCGCAGCCGTGCGAACTGGTCGATCACCATCTGCATATAGGGCGTCCCGTCGGGATGCGTGCCATCTAACACTTCGTCGACCTGAGACACATGACCTTTAACTTTGGTGTCAATCAACGTCAGTGGCGCGCCGACTTGTTCCGCACGTGCAGCACCCAACTGAGCATTGCCGATATTAATAATCCTGTCGTTTGGGCCATGAAACATCAGACAGGGTGGCCCATCCGCCTCCAGTCGCCAAGGTTGAACAACCGCAGAGCTTATAGCGACCACAGCATCCGGGCGTGATACCCGCCGCACCCAGGGCATTGGCGGATAGGCCAAAGCCAAGCCGGCGATTCCACCAGCGGAAATTCCCAACACTCCAAGTTTTCGGGACGCGATACCCAGACGTTCGCCTTCGACCCAAAGGTACTCGATCGCGTTGGACATATCTTCCATCGCAGCGATGAATGCCGCCCCGTAGAGGTTGGGCGACATGTCCAGCCCCACCTTTTCGGATCGGGCCACTTGAGCCTGAATATGCTCCACATCCTCATCGGAGAACGCATCCAGATCAGTTCGCAGGCGATAACTCATGGAGGCCATCGCGAAACCCGCATCCGTCAGTTTTTGGGCGAAGTGGCCCGTTTCGACATGCGCGCGGTGTCCACGGCGAAAGCCTCCCCCGTGCGCGTATATCACACAGGCATCAGCGGTCAGGGTATCAGGAAGGTAGAGGTCAAGCTCGAGCTTATGACGAGGATCGTACACAATGTCGGAGACACATTTCATGGTGGCCGACGTGACCTCTTACTCAAAAAATATCAATGGCAGGGGATGAGAGACTCGAACTCACGACCCTCGGTTTTGGAGACCGATGCTCTACCAACTGAGCTAATCCCCTGCACTTAATGGTGAGGTGTTAATAAAGCAGAGGTGGCTTTGCAAGGGATCATCTGCTCCAAAAAGTTAAAATTGAGTTCCTGCCCACCAAACTCGCGAGCGGTCTGGCAGAAAAGCAACGCCTTACTGACGCGGCAGGCCGGACAGTATGGATACCAATGCATCGAGCTGCGCTTCAGACAACGTCTCCAATCCTGTCTGGACGGATTGGTCGGTGGAATCAGCGATTGCGGGGCCAGCAAGAAGGCCAAGCACCACGCCAAAAGACAGTATTACATTTTTCATTGCTTGCAGTCCTTGCGACGATCACTCGAAGCCCTTCGAGCACGGGTCGAACCACACGGGCTCGACACCGCTCTATTTGGCCATTTGAATCGCATTTAACAGACACGAACCTGTCACCGTCGATCACGCCAGCGTGGTTTAGTTGCAAAAGCTACATAAGTATTTGTTTTACTTATTATATTTGAAATCATTCCAATCCGCACAGCTCCTGTGCAGGAAAGCCCGATCCCGCAGGCGCGCTTGATAATGGTCGCCAAACTGCCCGGCCCCGCTCATGACCACGGCGCCGCAAGCCTCAGGGCATCCAGATCTGCTCCGCAAATGGCGGATTCATGGTCTACAATCCGGTCTATGGGCCAGTCCCACCATGCGACCTTCAGCAATTCTGACACTGTCGGAGCATCAAACCGCATCCGGACCAGTCGCGCAGGATTGCCTGCATAGATCGCATAGTCCGGCACCTCGCCCGCCACGACACTCCCCGCGCCGATAATCGCGCCGGAGCCAATACGCGCGCCCGGCAATATCCGCGCACCCTGCCCGATCCAGACGTCATTCCCGACCACCGTATCCGGCCCGGGCGCAGGCATCGAAGGCCGCCCCTCCCTATCGCCTCCGAACACGGCGAACGGAAAGCTGGAGAACCCGTCATGACGGTGGTTGGCGGACGACGTGATAAACATCACCCCATCCGCGATCTGGCAAAACTTTCCGATCACCAGCTTCTCTGGCGAAAAGTCGTAAAGATACGGCGCAAGATGGGCTGCCCAATCGTCAGGCGGCGTGTGGGCGCTGGCGTAGGTGTAGTCGCCCACCATAAAACGCGGGTGCTCCAATACGGGCTTCAGGAACACCGTTCCCGAATGCGCAGAGCCGTCCGGCAAGACAATCGGAAACGGCGTCGAAGGTGCAGGAAATTTGTCGGACATAAAAACGGCCTTTGTGGGTCTGGATTAAACTTTAAACCAGATCGCAGCTCTGCCCGCCACCCTGCCATACGTTTTGCCGACACTTTGCCGACGCCTTGCAGACCGCTATTTTTCGGCCCCTTCAAGGAAAAAGGCCGCCCCCTTCGGAGCGGCCTTTTCTATTCAGTAACACCCGAGTGGGTGACAGATTAATCTGTAATCTTCGACACAACACCAGCGCCAACAGTCCGGCCACCCTCACGGATAGCGAAGCGGAGGCCTTGCTCCATGGCGATCGGCGCGATCAGCTCGACGTCGAACTTCAGGTTGTCGCCTGGCATAACCATTTCCGTGCCTGCTGGCAGGTTAACAGTGCCCGTGACGTCCGTTGTGCGGAAGTAGAACTGCGGACGGTAGTTCGCGAAGAACGGCGTGTGACGGCCACCCTCTTCTTTGGTGAGGATGTAGGCCTCGGCCTCGAACTTGGTGTGTGGTGTCACCGAGCCCGGCTTGACCAGAACCTGACCACGCTCAACGCCGTCACGGTCGATGCCGCGCAGCAGGACGCCGACGTTGTCGCCAGCTTCACCGCGATCCAGCAGTTTGCGGAACATTTCAACACCGGTACAGGTGGTTTTTGTGGTGTCACGGATGCCCACGATGGACAGCTCGTCACCAACGTTAACCACACCGCGCTCGATACGGCCGGTCACAACCGTGCCGCGACCGGAGATCGAGAACACGTCCTCGATTGGCAGCAGGAACGGCTGGTCAACAGCGCGCTCTGGTGTCGGGATGTATTCGTCAACAGCGGCCATCAGCTTGCGGATGGAATCCTCGCCGATTGCTTCGTCGCGGCCTTCCATAGCGGCCAGAGCCGAGCCCGGGATCACTGGAATATCGTCGCCAGGATAGTCGTAGGAAGACAGCAGCTCGCGGATTTCCATTTCAACCAGCTCGAGCAGCTCGTCGTCATCCACTTGGTCAACTTTGTTCATGTAAACGACCATCTTCGGGATACCAACCTGGCGGCCCAGCAGGATGTGCTCGCGGGTTTGTGGCATCGGGCCGTCAGCCGCGTTCACAACCAGGATCGCGCCGTCCATTTGGGCAGCACCGGTGATCATGTTTTTGACGTAGTCGGCGTGGCCGGGGCAGTCAACGTGGGCGTAGTGGCGGTTTTCGGTCTCGTACTCGACGTGAGCGGTCGAGATCGTGATGCCACGGGCTTTTTCTTCGGGCGCGCCGTCGATTTGGTCATACGCTTGGAAATCGCCGAAATACTTCGTGATTGCGGCTGTCAGCGTGGTTTTGCCGTGGTCAACGTGGCCGATTGTGCCGATGTTGACGTGTGGTTTAGAGCGTTCAAACTTTTCCTTAGCCATAGCGTTAGGCGCCTCAAAATTAGGGGGCCCGCCAGGACCCGTTTCACTTCGCGCGCTACCTATGCAGGATCACAAGAAAAATCAAGCGTCAGTTGGCCGAGGGGTCAACAACTGTTGGCGCTGCGGCATCAGGATCAGCCGCGGCATCGGCTTTCGCCTTCTCAGCCAGCGCCGCAAGGTCGTCTTTGGCTGATGCTTCTTTAGCTTTTGCATCCACGTCTTGGCCGAACAAATCTCCATTCGCGACCAGCCACCGCTCAACGGCTTTAGCAAATTGTGCTGCCAGATTTTGCATCTGCTGTTCGGTTGAGTTGAAGAAACCGGATCCGATAAAAGTCTCGCCATCCAGCTGTTCTAAAACGAGAATTTGCTTGGATCTCTCTTCTAGTCGGGTCTTGGTCGCGCTGTCCCAGATATGAACCGTGGCACTCATCGCTGACCGGGGCGCCAAGGCAAGCCGTCCACCCTTTGTGGCCAGAATATATCCGTCGAGGCTGTAGCTGATATGATAGAGCTTCTCGCCTTCGTACCGCCGAAAACGCTTGTCGATGGCGGCTTCCAGCACTTTCTCCCAGTCTTCGGCAGAGGCCGAACGGGACACACCCATCTTACTGGCCTTGTCGGTTACCGCGACATTCAGGTCCAACTTGAAGTCGCCAAGTGGGGGCTGGTCCTCGGTATCAGGGTTCGGCACCGCACAGGCAGCCAAAACGAATACAGCGGTCAAAGCAGGAAGAATGGCGCGCATGGATCGGGTTTCCTTCAAGTCTTGTTCAGCTTGGATACCTGAGCTGCCCCAAGGGTGCAATCATACGCCGCGTTGCCGTGGCGCGAAGACCGCATATATTGTGAGGTATGAAAGACAACACCAGCACTTATCCGCCCCGCGTGAAGCTTGTCACTGAAAAGTGGGGCATTCTACAATCCCTACGCGCAGCACAACGCAACCTGATCGAAATCATCCCCGAAATCGCGCTGCATCAGCCGATTGTGACGGGCAAGATGGGCAAACCATGGCACATGGTGATGGATCCTGACGCCATTCGCCAGATATTGCGCGACCGGCTTGATGACTACCCCAAATCCGATGTCACCAAAAACATCCTGCGCCCCGCAATTGGCGACAGTCTATTCGTTGCCGAGGGGGCCCATTGGCGCTGGCAGCGACGTGCTGCGGCTCCGGTTTTCTCGCATCGTAACGTCGCCAACCTTGCCCCGATCATGAGTGCTGCGGCGGACCGGTCCTGCGCACGCATTGATGCCCATGTGGGTCGAGCCGCCGATATGTACGCAGAGATGGTGACTTCAACATTCGAAGTGATCTCGGATGTGACGTTCTCTGGTGATGAAGGTTTTGACCGCGCGGCCATCCACAAGGCAATCGACGGATACATTGACAGCACTGCAAAGGTTTCACTGTTTGACGTACTGGGCCTGCCCACATGGGTTCCGCGCCCTGGTCGCTTGATGTCCTCGGGCGGCATGAAGACGATGAAATCCATGGCCGATGGCGTGATCAGCAACCGCAAGGCCAAGCCAGATGGAGAAGTGCCCGACCTTTTGGATTTGCTCATGGCGGGCGAAGATCCTGAGACCAAACGGTCGATGAACACCTCCGAGTTACGCGACAATCTTCTGACATTCATCGTCGCGGGGCACGAAACAACGGCGCTGACCTTGGCTTGGGCGCTTTACCTCTGCGCCTTCGACGAAAGTGTTCAGGATCGGGCGCGGGACGATGCGCAATCAGTTCTGCAAGGGCGCACAGCAACGGAAGGTGACCTTAAAGACCTGCCTTACATACGGCAAATCATAGATGAAACGCTGCGGCTCTACCCGCCCGCTGCCTTCCTGTCTCGCACCGCGCAGGTGCAGGACGAACTGTGCGGGCGGCCAATCGCACCGGGTGATACGGTGATGCTGCCCGTTTATGCACTGCACAGGTCGCGGATGCTTTGGGATGATCCGGATGCCTTTGATCCGGAGCGGTTCGCCAAGGGCAAGAAGGTCGACCGCTTCGCCTATCTGCCATTTGGCGACGGGCCACGCATCTGCATCGGAATGAGCTTTGCGGTACAAGAAGCGGTCATAATACTGGCCACAATCCTGTCGCGGTTCAAATTCACACGGGTGAAGGGCAAAGACCCCTACCCCGTTTTGATTCTGACATTGCGACCTGAAGGCGGGGTATGGCTGAACGTCGAACGTGCCGATTAGGCCGCTGAAATCGCGTCAGTCAAACTTGTAGCTTTTCGGGAACCCGTAAGGGGGGCGCTTGCCGACACCGGCACGCTTGCCAAGCCACTCCGTCATGTCGGGCTCATGGCGAATTTTGCCGCCTCCCATGCCCCATGTCAGCCCATCGTCCCACGCGAAGGTCGTGAGGTCGGACAAACCGCCGTCAAGCTCGAGTGAGCCTTGCTTGCCACGAGCCATGTTGTATTTTTGAAGCCGCACGCCTTTGCCACGGCCCATTTCAGGAAGCTCGGACGTTGGGAAGACCAAAAACTTGCCGTTCTGGCTGACGATGGCGACGTGATCACCGGTTACAGGTCGACAAACGACGGCGTGGGCATCCTTGACATTAAGCACCTGCTTGCCGCTGCGGGTCTGTGCAACAACGTCGTCTTCCGGCACCACAAAGCCATTGCCCTCAGAAGACGCGACCAGCAATTTGCGACCCGGCGCGTGGATGAACATATCGACAATTTCGGCTTCGTTGGGCAAGTCGACCATCAGACGCAACGGCTCGCCCATGCCACGCCCGCCAGGCAGATTGGCAGCGGACACGGTATAAAAACGACCGTTTGATCCGAAGACCAACAGCTTGTCGGTGGTTTCCGCGTGGAAAACAAAACGCCCCTCATCGCCATCCTTGAACTTCAGTTCACGGGTCAGATCGATATGGCCGGTCATTGCGCGGACCCAGCCCATCTTGGAGCAGACCACAGTGATCGGCTCGCGGTCGATCATGGCTTCCAACGGCACGTCTGCGATCTCGGTGGCTTCAGCGAATTGCGTACGCCGCGCGCCACCTTCGCTATCCTTGCCAAACAGCTTGCGCACGTCACGCAATTGCTCGGTGATCTTCTTCCACTGCAAATCGTCGCTATCGAGCAGGTCTTCTAGACCAGCGCGCTCGATCATCAATTCATCACGCTCGCGCTTCAACTCCATCTCTTCGAGACGGCGCAAGCTACGCAGACGCATGTTGAGGATCGCGTCGGCTTGAACTTCGGTCAGCGACGGCTCGCCGGTGCGAGAGCTCGGGCCGACATAATCTTTCTCGTCCATCGCACGCGGATGGTCTTTGCCCCAATCCTCGAACATCAGTCCGGATTTGGGATCATCGTCATAACGGATGATATCAATCACACGATCAAGGTTGAGGAAGGCGAGGATGAAGCCTTCCAAGACCTCTAAACGGTGGTCGATTTTTTCCAACCGGTGCTGCGAGCGGCGCTGCAACACTTCGCGGCGGTGGTCGAGGAAGGCGCGCAGCACCTCTTTCAAAGAACATACCTTGGGCGTGCGCCCGTCGATCAACACGTTCATATTCAGCGAGAACCGCACTTCCAGATCGGAGTTGCGGAACATCATGCCCATCAGAACTTCAGGGTCGACATTCTTGGAGCGCGGTTCCAGCACAACGCGGATATCTTCGGCACTTTCGTCGCGGATATCGGCAAGGATCGGGACCTTCTTGGTCTGGATCACTTCAGCGATTTTCTCGATCAGCTTTGATTTTTGAACCTGATAGGGAATCTCGGTGACCACAATTTGCCAAAGACCACGGCCCAGATCCTCAACCTCCCACTTGGAGCGCAGACGGAAGGAGCCCCGCCCTGTGCGGTAGGCCTCAAGGATATTCTCGCGCGGCTCGACGATCGTGCCACCTGTCGGGAAGTCTGGCCCCGGCACATGTTCCAGCAAAGTCTCATCGCGGGCGTTCGGAGCTTTGATCAGGTGAATACACCCGTTGATCAGCTCATCGATATTGTGGGGCGGAATATTGGTCGCCATGCCCACCGCGATCCCGCTGGAACCATTGGCGAGCAGGTTGGGGAAGGTCGCGGGCAAAACGGCAGGCTCTTCAAGCGTGCCATCGTAGTTGGGGCGATAATCAACCGCATCCTCGTTGAGGCCTTCGAGCAGGGCCTCAGCGGCAGCGGTCATGCGGGCTTCGGTATAGCGGGCTGCAGCGGGGTTATCACCGTCGATATTACCGAAGTTGCCTTGGCCGTCGACCAGCGGGTACCGGACGTTAAATTCCTGCGCCAGGCGGGCCATTGCATCATAAATCGCAGCATCGCCGTGGGGGTGGTAGTTCCCCATCACGTCGCCGGAAATCTTTGCCGATTTACGGAAGCCACCATTGGAGGCGAGTTTGAGTTCACGCATCGCATACAGAATGCGGCGGTGTACCGGCTTCAATCCATCCCGCGCATCGGGCAGCGCGCGGTGCATAATCGTCGACAACGCATAGGTCAGATAGCGGTCGCCAATCGCTTTGAGCAGCGGTTCGGCCAGTTCGGACGGCTCAATCTGGGGGGTGTCGGCATTGTCAGACATAGATGCTGTGTAGCGTCACTGATCGGGAGCGTAAAGCGGCGAGATTTGCAATCAGGGGAGTAATTCTTCCGGTTTCCCCGTGGTCGTTTCGTGATAAGATGACACAAGGGCTCGAATACGCCTTGGGGGATTGTTTTATGTTAAAATGGGTCGTCGGCTTGTGCGCCGCATTGTACTTGGTCTTGATCACGATGGGGGAACCCACGAGTGAGGAGCTGGCATCGCGAAAAGCGCGGGCAGAGCAACAAGTTACCAGAACTGTATCGACCACTTTGGAAGCTCCCGCCATTCAGGTTTCCAACGCTGTGGCGGAACCCGAAACAACCGCCATTCCAGCCGCTTTGACGACACTGGAAGAGATCGAATCCCCCGCGCTTGTGTCCGCATCGACAGAAACGACCACGCCCGCCGCGGCTGAGCCAGTGGCAACGCAACAACTTGCAACCACCCCGGAGGTTGCTACCACGACGATCCGCCGTGTGACCGGCAAACGCGTCAACTTGCGCGCGGGTCCGTCCACCACCGCAAAAATTGTCGGTCGTGCCGTGCGCAACGACAGCGCAGAATTGGTTGAGATGCTGCCCAGCGGTTGGGCCAAGGTCTATATTCTGGAAACCGGCATCGAAGCCTACATTTCTGCTCAGTTTCTATCAGACGCGGGCTAGTCGCCGTAGCACGGTTGCGATAGCGATAGCCACATGACACGCAAATCCATTCTTATCACCGGCTGTTCCTCGGGTATCGGCTACGACGCGGCACATGCGCTGCACAAGCGCGGCTGGAGAGTCTTTGCCACCTGCCGGAAACAAGACGACTGCGACCGGTTGATCCGCGAGGGGCTTGAAAGCTTCGTGCTGGATCAAAGCGACACCGCCTCCATGTCTGCGGCAATTGAAGAGGTGCTGACCCGTACCAGTGGCACTCTAGACGCGCTGTTCAACAACGCGGCCTTTGGCTTTCCGGCGGCGGTGGAAGACGTGCCGACAGACGCATTGCGCTCGATCTTCGAGACCAACCTGTTTGGCTATCACGAGCTAACCCGCCAAGTGATCCCGATCATGCGAGCGCAGGGGCATGGGCGGATATTGAACTGCTCTTCAGTGTTGGGGTTCGTCGCGCTGAAACTGCGCGGGGCGTATAACAGCACCAAGTTCGCCATGGAAGGATTGACGGACACGCTTCGCGTCGAGATGCGTGGCAGCGGGATTGACGTGATCCTGATTCAGCCGGGTCCGATTACGTCAAAATTGCGCCAGAACTCGATCCCGCATTTCGAGAAATGGATCGACTGGCGTTCCTCGGCCCGCAAGGCTGAGTATGAGGAGAAGGTGCT
Organism: Litoreibacter halocynthiae; assembly: GCF_004365635.1. Classification (GTDB taxonomy): domain Bacteria; phylum Pseudomonadota; class Alphaproteobacteria; order Rhodobacterales; family Rhodobacteraceae; genus Litoreibacter; species Litoreibacter halocynthiae. The sequence continues at coordinate 713,736 of NZ_SOBH01000002.1, forward strand.
AACACGGCTGTATGAGGATCGCGGTCCAGACACGTTCGAGCTGCCAGCCTCCGCTGTCAGTGACAAGGTGTGGCGGGCGCTGACAGATGCGAACCCTAAGGCCCGTTATAAGATCACCACGCCGACCTATCTGATGGCTTTTCTGAAGCGCCTTCTTCCGACTCGTCTGGTCGATTGGCTAATTGACCGCATGTGATTCAGGTTCGCTTTTTGCATATGCTCCGCTAGATGCAATTCAAACACATGCAACCTACGGGGGCTGAAACATGGCCGACGACCCACTTTTCATTGTAGTCGCAGTCGCGTGCATTGCGGTGCTGATCATCCTTCTGATTGGTATTGGCGGCTTCGCCAAAGGCGGCGATTTCAACCGCAAACACGCCAACCGCATCATGCGCTACCGCATCGCGGCGCAGTTCATAGCGGTAATCCTTATCCTCATCTTTGTCTTTTTCCGGCGCATGGGAGGCGCGTAAGCACATGGTCGTTCTGAATAAAATCTATACGAAAACCGGCGATGCTGGTGAAACGGCATTGGGCAACGGATCGCGCGTGGCCAAGCATTCATCCCGCGTAAATGCCTACGGCACTGTGGACGAGACGAACGCAACCGTAGGACTGGCACGCCAGCACGCGAGCGGCGAAATAGACGCGCAACTGGCGATGATCCAGAACGATCTGTTCGATCTTGGCGCGGATCTGTGCCGCCCAGATATGGAGAAAGACGCGGATGCCGAGTACCAGCCTCTGCGTGTGGCGGCGGCGCAAGTGTCACGTCTGGAAAACGAGATCGACGCGATGAATGCGGCACTGGAGCCGCTGCGGTCCTTCATCCTGCCCGGTGGCTCGGCACTGGCAGCGCAACTGCATCTATGCCGCACGGTATCGCGTCGCGCGGAGCGACTGACCGTGGAACTGGCGGCAATGGAATCAGTGAACGCGGACGCGGTGAAATATCTCAATCGTCTGTCGGACTGGTTCTTCGTGGCGTCCCGTATTGCCAATAATGACGGCAAAGACGACGTACTTTGGGTTCCGGGCGCCAATCGCTAGCGCAAACATCTTGCGTTTGTGAAATTTTTCGTCATTTTTTCACAAACGCGGCGTCACAGACCAGTGTGGCGTCGATTTTAACCTGTTTTCCGCAGACTGCCTCCGGTATCTCGGAAAGTGGAATTATAATGTGTCCACTCCGGATGCTGAACTAGGGAGATACCGCAGATGAAGGTCCTCGTACCCGTCAAACGCGTGATCGACTATAACGTGAAAGTCCGTGTCAAAGCGGACGGGAGCGGCGTCGATCTTGCTAACGTCAAAATGTCCATGAACCCGTTCGACGAAATTGCTGTCGAACAGGCCATCCGCCTGAAAGAGGCCGGAAAGGTCGATGAGGTTGTGGCAGTTTCCATTGGTGTGAAGCAAAGCCAGGAAACTTTGCGCACGGCGCTGGCAATGGGTGCGGACCGCGCGATCCTGATCGTGGCAGCTGATGACGTGCATAATGATATCGAACCTCTTGCCGTTGCCAAATTGCTCAAAGCAGTTGTTGACGAAGAGCAGCCCGGCCTTGTGCTGTGCGGCAAGCAAGCGATCGACAATGACATGAATGCCACCGGCCAAATGCTGTCGGCGCTTTTGGGTTGGTCCCAAGCGACCTTCGCCTCCGAGTTGGAAATCGACGGTGACAAGGCTGTTGTGACCCGCGAAGTCGATGGTGGTCTGCAAACCATCAAGGTCAACATGCCAACCGTTGTGACCGTAGACCTGCGCCTGAACGAGCCACGCTATGCGTCGCTTCCAAACATCATGAAGGCCAAGAAAAAGCCTTTGGATGAAAAAACCGCTGCCGACTACGGCGTGGACGTGGGCAACCGCCTCGAAATTGTGAAAACGGCAGAGCCTGAGACCCGCAAGGCGGGCATCAAAGTCGCTTCGGTCGAAGAACTTGTGGCAAAACTTAAAGACGAAGCAGGAGTACTCTGATGGCTGTTTTACTTCTTGCAGAAATCACCGATGGCCAGTTGGCCATGGACGCCACCGCGAAAACCGTGACGGCATCAAAGCCCTTGGGCGACATCACCGTGCTGTGCGTTGGTGCCACTTGTGCCGCCGCAGCGAAGGAGGCCGCGACGATCGAGGGTGTTTCCAAAGTGTTGTGCGCAGAGCATGATCTTTACGGTCACCGCCTCGCAGAGCCTGCCGCCGATTTGGTGGTCAGCCTTGCAGGGGATTACTCGCACATCGTCGCGCCTGCGACGACCGACGCAAAGAACCTCATGCCGCGCATTGCAGCATTGCTGGACGTGATGGTGATCTCTGACATCACTGCCGTGATCGATGCCGACACGTTCGAGCGTCCGATCTACGCAGGCAACGCCTTGCAAACGGTCAAATCCGCTGACGCGACCAAGGTTATCTCGGTGCGTGGATCAGTCTTTGACGCGGCGGCCACGGGTGGCTCGGCTTCGGTCGAAAACATTGGTGCGGCGGGCGACCCCGGCCTTTCGGCATGGGTCGAAGACAAGGTCGCAGAATCTGATCGACCAGAGCTGACCTCCGCTGGTGTCGTTGTATCCGGCGGTCGTGGCGTTGGTTCGGAAGATGACTTCGCCTTGATCGAGAAACTGGCAGACAAGCTTGGGGCCGCCGTTGGCGCATCCCGTGCAGCAGTCGACAGTGGTTATGCCCCGAACGACTGGCAGGTTGGCCAGACGGGCAAGGTTGTGGCACCGGATCTGTATATCGCAATCGGGATTTCCGGCGCGATCCAGCACTTGGCTGGGATGAAGGATTCCAAAGTCATCGTTGCAATCAACAAAGATGAGGAAGCTCCAATCTTCCAAGTGGCCGACTACGGCTTGGTCGCCGATCTGTTTGATGCAGTTCCAAAGTTGATCGACGCGCTGTAAATCATCAAAATTTTATGAAAGAGGCCCGCCGATAGCGGGCCTTTTTTATGACTACAGAACTTTAAGCAGCCGATCCGCAATTTTTCGATGGGTCGCGGGGCCGATCATTTGCTGCGCCACGGGCGCTTCCATGGCGCTGTAGACCATCCCGTCCAAAACTCCGCGTTCATGTGCGATATCGACCTCCACGATCTCATCCACCATACCCTGCAAGCGCCCCACAAGCGGAGCGTCCAGAAACAGCGGATCCGGTCCCAAATCAGCCGCGGAGAATATTTCCGACTGCGGTTCCCGCAGCCAAAGCAAGATGCAGCGTCCATTAATCTGTCGCAGCATAAGCTCCATCCGAGCAAGCCACGCTGACCGCAACTCCATCTCGATCGCTGCAAACCGTTGCGGAGAAACGGCCTTCAATGTCGTGAGAAGGTGCCGTGTAAATGAAAACTCACTGAAATCCACCTCCCGATAGATCGACCGAAGAAGCGTCGACGCCTTCAGAAACCGGTCATTTCGGCGCGCATGAACCGAATAAAACCGGTTCGACATGTTCTGAGCACCCATCACCTGAATGACCGTCGTTTTCGATCGGTTGAACAGGCTCAAAAGGGACGGGTCATGGACGAAAGCGTCGACGCCCGCATTCATCGCACTGAAATTCGCGCATGGAATGCCAATGGCCTCTTCGACCAATTCTACGAACGGCATTTTAACAAACTTCCCATACGTCTCGCTGCTACCAACAAACGAAATGTAATCGCTTTTCAGACTGCGCCTTGGCCCGCGAAACAAAAGCTTCGATTGGCCATAACGGCATTGATTGTAATTTAAAGGACTCGCGTCCACTCTTTCAAAGGCCATTGCCCCACCTCTATTTCGACTCACCCAAAGCCAGTTTTGCAGCCTCAGATTGCCAAAATGCTAAAGAGTTAATTTCTGATAACTTTTAGGTTTCTTGCGCCCCTTGCACCCTGCCCGTACCGCGGCCTATCTTGGCAGCAACCCGATGGAGTATGCGGCTATGGAAATCTCGAAAATTGGTGTCGTTGGCGCAGGCCAAATGGGAAATGGCATCGCTCACGTATTGGCGCTTGCGGGCTACCAAGTGCTCATGAACGACATTTCCCAAGACAGTCTCGATAAGGCGGTCGAAATTATCCAAGGCAATCTGGACCGCCAAGTCAGCCGCGAAAAGATCACCCCTGAAGAGCGCGACGCAGCAATGGCCAATATATCGACCACGCTGACCTTGACCGATCTTGGCCCGTCAGACCTGATCATCGAAGCCGCCACCGAGCGTGAAACAGTCAAGGCCGCCATTTTTGAAGATTTGTTGCCGCATTTGTTGCCGCATACAATCCTGACGTCGAACACATCCTCGATCTCCATCACGCGACTGGCGTCGCGCACGGACCGGCCCGAAAAGTTCATGGGCTTCCATTTCATGAACCCAGTGCCGATTATGCAATTGGTCGAACTCATCCGCGGGATCGCGACCGATAAGGAAACCTATAACGCATGCTTGGCAGTCGTCGACAAGCTAGGCAAAACTGCAGCCAGCGCCGAGGATTTCCCCGCCTTCATCGTCAACCGCATCCTGATGCCGATGATCAACGAGGCTGTTTACACGCTCTATGAAGGTGTCGGATCGGTCAAATCCATCGACGAGTCTCTAAAGCTAGGTGCCAACCATCCCATGGGGCCGCTCGAGTTGGCGGATTTCATTGGGCTCGACACCTGTTTGGCGATTATGAACGTGCTGCATGACGGGTTGGCGGATACCAAATATCGCCCCTGCCCGCTGTTGACGAAATATGTGGAAGCCGGATGGCTTGGCCGCAAATCGGATCGTGGATTCTACGACTACCGCCAAGACCCACCAGTCCCGACACGCTAGCACTTACTTTTTCGCTTGCGGCTTCAACGCCAGTGTTTTCTCGCGCAACCAAGCGACAAAGCCGCGCGGATTACTGGCCCATTTCTTGATGTCTTCAGGGTCGACAGGCTCGCCCACGATTGGGGCTTGTGGTTTATAAAGCGCATGGCGCACTTCATAAATCAGGAGACCCTGCCTTAGCGTGGCCGAAATCCGGTTCGCGATTTGGTAGGCGCGCGAATTTTGGCCTTGAAAGTAAATAGGCACGACTTTGGCACCAGAGCGGTGGATCATCTTAGCAGTAAACGGGTTCCATTCCGCCTCAATCGCAGGGCCAAATGCGGTCTCCGAGGTCGCCACAACACCGGAAGGGAACAACACAATCGCGCCGCCCTCTTTCAAATGCTCCATTGCCTTCCGGCGCATCTCCAGATTTTTCTGAAGCGCGTCTTCTTCATGCGGGAACGGTACAGGGATCATGAACATGTCGATGGCGTTTACGCCCGTCAGCAGCGATCGGGTCAGGATTTTGTAGTCCGTACGCACCCGCCCGATCAGTTCCGCCAGCACCATACCATCCACAAGTCCATGTGGGTGGTTGGCGACAAAAATCACCGGGCCGTCCTTGGGAATATTGTTGATCTGCTCCTGCGGAGTTTGCAGCTCTATGCCCATCACATCCAGCGCATCACGCCAGAAGCCTTGGCCAAACTTTACGCCACCACGCTCAAATTTCCGGATAAGAAAGAGCAGGTGAAGCTTGCCCGTAAACAGCTCCATGATGCGAATGGTCCAGGACTTCCACGGGTTGGTAAAGGTGTTGGCATAGGACAAGTTGCGCTTGTCGTAGGCCACGTATTCGGGATGGTCGTAGGGAAGATCCTCGGTTCGAGGCGGATCCTGCGGTGCGTCATTCATATCTCGCTCCGCGGTCACATATCTTCGCCGAACTTATCCGCCACCAAAGCAGCCAGAGCGTCCATCGCGGTATCGGCATCTTTGCCATCGGTCCGCACATCAATCGAAGTTCCACGCGACGCGGCAAGCATGAGCAAACCCATGATGCTGTCGCCGGATACATCCATGCCATCTTTGCACACTGTGACCCGCGCATCAAACTGCTCCGCCACTTCGACAAATTTGGCGCTCGCGCGCGCGTGAAGGCCCTTTTCGTTGATGATGTTCAGAGTGCGTTCGCCCATCGTTATACCGGCCCGTCAAAACTGTTTATATATTTGCGACCCGCTTCCATTGCGAGATCTACGGCGATCCCTACGCTTTGACCACGTGACTTAGCAAGCTTGATAAGCATCGGCAGATTGGCACCATAAAGTATCCGGCGATTGTCAGGGCTGCATGCCAAAAGCGACAGATTTGACGGGGAGCCACCAAACATATCAGTGACAACAACCACGCCATCGCCCTGATCCACACTGTCAGCGGCCGCGCATATCTCGTTCTGTTTGTCTGTACGGTCGTGATTTTCTTCAATGGTGATCGCACGGATTCCGGTTTGCGTACCGACAACGTGCTCAACCGCTGACAGGTACTCCCTTGCCAGACCGCCATGTGCGACGATGACTATTCCGATCACCCGACAAACACCCCGTTTACGTATCCCCAGAGCCAGGTTTCGCCTGACGCTCCAATTCCCGATGCCTTATAGACACTTGCCACCCCTTATTTGCAAGGGTCTTGCCCATCATTTCCGCCACGGCAACCGACCTATGCTTTCCGCCAGTACACCCGAGGCCGATTGTGAGATAGGATTTCCCTTCATCGTGAAACGCCGGAAGCAACAAATCCGTCAGGTCGTTGATCTTCTCGAAGAAGGCGTCAAAGCGATCATCTGCCGTGACATAGTTCTCCACTCTCTGATCTTTGCCAGTCAAACTGCGCAAGTCAGGTTCCCAGTGCGGGTTCCGCAAAAATCGGCAGTCATACACCATATCGACACCGTGCGGGACGCCGCGCTTATAAGAGAATGAATTCAAAAGCACCGACATTGTTGCTCCGTCCGATGCAGCAAACAGCATCGTCAGTTCGTCGCGCAATTCATGCGGGGACAGGTCCGAGGTCTCAATGACCACATCACTTCGCGATTGTATCGCACCAAGCAACTCACGCTCCCGGCGGATGCCTTCTTGCAGGCTCTCATTCGGGGCCATCGGGTGCGGACGACGTGTCTCAGAATAACGGCGGATCAGCACGTCTTCGCGGGCGTTTAGGTAGAGCAGGCTAACCTCTGCATCCGTTTGTGCAGGTAGCGCATCCACAAGCTGCATCAGAGCTTTGGTGGTGAAATCACGGTTTCGCACATCTACCCCAAGAGCGACCGAACGGGTCAGCGGCGGGCCGTCAAGAAGTCTTGGAATAAGCGACAACGGCAAGTTGTCTATCGCTTCGAATCCCAAATCTTCCAGCGCGTTAATCGCCGTACTGCGCCCCGCTCCAGAAGGACCGGTGACAATTACTATTTGATGCGGATTGGCCTTAGGACGGTCTGTGCTCATGCGCCCATAGAACCGTGAAATCCATGCTTTAGAAAGTGGAAAAGAGCGGCTGGCATATGTGGCGCGTCGAAACTAGAGAGCCGCCTCACCAAATGGTCGCCAAGTTGGACCTCGCTCGACGAAGGCAAGCGGCTCTGCACTGTGCAATCCAGATCAACTATCGCTGCAATCATCACAGGTCCCCTACACGGGGCGGATAACACTCCCATGCCGCGCGCTTCAATGGCTTCTGGCAATTTATCCGGGCGACGGGCCATGACACCCAGAGAGCTGTCCGACAGTTCGCACCTGTCATCCGCCACCAACTCCGCCCCGAACGCCATCAGTTGTAAGGCAAGCGCAGATTTCCCGGCACCGGAGTGACCGACGATCAATAACCCACTTTCATCTACGGCAACACAGGTTGCGTGGATTTGGCAGGGTAATGCAGGGCAGGAAAACGTCATAGCAGGAAACTAAAGAGGAATATCTCTATCGCCCAGCCCTATTCAGAAAATTGCTTGGATCAGGTCGGAAGACCAACCACAAAACGTGCGCCAAGCGGTTCGGATGTGATGTCAGCGTCGGTCGGGCGAATGTTTTCGGCCCAGATCACACCACCATGAGCTTCGATGATCTGCTTTGAAATTGCCAATCCGAGACCGGAATGATTACCGAACTGGCGCTCAGGGCGCTCTGAGTAGAAACGGTTGAACACTTTGTTCAATGCCTGCTCGGGGATACCAGGGCCGGTGTCTTCGACAACGACCAGAACGCGGTTGTCGCGACGGCGCGCCCAGATACGCACTGCATCACCCTCTTCGCAGAAGGATGTCGCGTTGGTGATCAGGTTCACGAAGACTTGCGCCAGACGCGCCTCTAAACCGTGAATGACAATCGGCTCGTTAGGGACATCTTTGATAAATTCGACCCCGTTCTCGGCAGCTTGCTGGCCCAAATATTCGGTCAGGTTGTTCAACATCCGCATCAGGTCGAACGGCTCTTCGTCTTCCTTCACCAGCTCGCTATCAAGACGCGAAGCGTTGGAGATATCACTGACAAGTCTGTCCAAGCGACGCACGTCATGCTCGATAACATCCAGCAAACGACTACGCTGCTCGTCGGTTTTTGCCACATGCAATGTGCCGACAGCAGAGCGCAACGACGCCAACGGATTTTTGATTTCGTGGGCCACATCAGCGGCAAACTGTTCGTTAGCATCAATGCGTTCATACAACGCCGAGACCATCCCCCGCATTGCACCAGACAATCGCCCGATCTCGTCAGGGCGCGCGGTAAGGTCCGGTATGCGAACTCGGCTCGGGCTAACTTTACGGGCGTTCTTGTCCTGCCCCAACTCTGCGGCGGCGGCGAGATCGGACAACGGATTGGCGATGGTGGATGCCAGCACAAGGCTAAGGCCGATCGAGACCAGTATCGCGATGACAAACATCTGCAATACCTGCTCGCGTTCGCTGCGGACCAATTGATCAATTTGTCCTGCGACAGTCGACAAGGCTATGACCCCAAGCACCTGACCATTGCGTTCGATTGGCGTTGCTACGGAGAATATACTGCCACCAGCGCCATCCAGACCAGTTCGACTTTCAGTTTGCCCGCTAGCCGCTTGTGCAAACAGTTTCCTTGCCTCGTCCTCTCCGCTAACGTTTGGAACCTGTTTTTGGTTGGACCCGAATGCGCTGGAAATCGTTTCCCATACGCTGTTTAGAAATCCAGTGATGACTGTGCCATTCCGGTCGCTCTGAAGTCCTTCGGTTCCCGCAAGTTCTGGGCGATCAGCCCCCATCGTGCTGGCCAACAATGCTTCGTTTGAAGAAAACACATAGACTTCAACACCAGGAGCGATGTCCAAAGCGCTGAGTGTTGCCGATGGATTTTCCAGAGTGGCATCCTCACCGGACACCGCGAGTTGGGCTTCAAACACATCCGCGATCAGCTGTGCTTCGGAGACCAGTGCGACTTCTCGCTGCGCAACAAGGCTGTCCCGAAATGGGTTGAGGAACAAAACACCCGCAACCATGAGGAGCAATGCCAGCAGGTTGAAGGTAATGATTTTACGCGCCAAGGGGGAACGGTTCAGCGAAATAAGATTTCGCTTCTCCCGTTTGGATCTAAGCTCTTGCTCGACACCGTCACCTGACTGCGTCCAGTCTTCGCCCATAACCAATTCTGCGTTTCTTGCTGGCTTGGAGCTCGCCACAGAAAACCTCGACACTAAAGACATAGCTACTCTTCGTTGTATCTGTAACCGATGCCGTAGAGGGTCTCAATCGCCGAGAACTCATCATCGGCTGTGCGCATCTTCTTGCGCAGGCGCTTGATGTGGCTGTCGATCGTGCGGTCGTCGACGTAGACCTGATCGTCATAAGCCACGTCCATCAGCTGGTCGCGCGATTTCACGAAACCCGGACGCTGCGCCAATGCCTGCAAGAGCAGGAATTCGGTCACCGTCAGAGACACATCATTGCCCTTCCACGTCACTGTGTGACGCAGGGGATCCATCGTCAGATCGCCGCGCACCATGGTTTGGGCGACTTCGCCTTCACCGGCATCATCTTTGGCAATCGCTTCTTTGCGGCGCAAGATTGCGCGGATACGTTCGACCAGCAGGCGTTGCGAGAAAGGTTTGCGCACATAGTCGTCCGCCCCCATACGCAGACCAAGAACCTCGTCGATCTCATCATCTTTTGAAGTCAGGAAGATCACAGGAACTTCGGATTTTTGACGCAAACGCTGCAACAAATCCATGCCGTCCATACGCGGCATCTTAATGTCGAGAACTGCCATGTCCGGCATTTTGCGGGTGAAAGCGTCCAGTGCGCTTTGACCATCATTATATGTTTCTACCTCAAAGCCTTCGGCCTCAAGAGTCATTTGAACGGACGTCAGGATGTTCCTGTCGTCGTCCACCAACGCGATTTTTGACATTGGGTGGCCCCTTTTTACTGCTCGTTGCTCTTATTTTTTTCTTACCATCGGCCCTTGGCCCTGCGGAATCAATGAAATTGTGGCGAATCAAGGCCTGTCCACCCTCATTTAGGCAATTCCCCCCTAATGTTTGACTAATATGCCGCACCTTATACCAATGATAACGCTATCACGTCGCGCCCGACCGGTTTCCTCCCAAAACCGACGTGGTATACGGAGATTGATCACCTCGTCGGGGTGATGCCGACGGATACAGGACCCGTTCGGACGTAAAGATGCGCGGGATTTTCCCGCTACAGGAGCAAGCTCATGATCACAGGACGCGTCAATCCAGCTCAAATGTTGGACCAACAGGGTATTTCCGGCCTTGGGAGCGTCTTCTATAACTATCTGGAACCTGCTTTGGTTGAAGAAGCCCTCAAACGCAACGAGGGCACCTTGGGTAAAGGTGGCTCGTTTCTGGTGACCACCGGCAAACACACCGGTCGCTCTCCGAAAGATAAGTTTGTTGTGCGGACCCCGTCGGTTGAGAACACCATCTGGTGGGAAAATAATGCCCCGATGGAGCCGGAAGCCTTTGATGTGCTGTATGCCGACATGGTCGAGCATATGAAAGGTGGCGACTATTTCGTGCAGGATTTGTTTGGTGGGGCCGACCCGCTTCACCGCCTCGACGTTCGCGTCGTTACCGAGTTGGCATGGCACGGCCTATTCATCCGCCACTTGCTGCGACGCCCCGAAGCAGAAGAACTGGCGACCTTCGTCCCCGAGTTCACTGTCATCAACTGCCCGAGCTTTCAGGCTGATCCAGGACGCCACGGGTGCCGTTCGGAGACGGTTATTGCGATGAACTTTGATAAGAAGTTGATCCTGATCGGTGGCACAGCCTACGCAGGCGAAAACAAAAAGTCCGTCTTCTCACTGCTCAACTACCTGTTGCCCGAGAAAAACATCATGCCGATGCACTGCTCGGCCAACCATGCCCACAGCAACCCTGCTGATGCGGCTGTGTTCTTCGGGCTTTCAGGCACAGGTAAGACCACGCTGTCAGCCGATCCCTCCCGCACGCTGATCGGCGATGACGAGCACGGCTGGTCTGATCGCGGCATCTTCAACTTTGAAGGTGGTTGCTATGCCAAGACGATCTCCTTGTCTGCAGAGGCTGAGCCGGAGATCTACGCCACAACCGAGAAATTCGGCACCGTGATCGAGAACATGGTATTCGACAAAGACACCAAAGAGTTGGACTTTGAAGACGACAGTCTGACCGCGAACATGCGTTGCGCCTATCCGCTGCCCTATATCTCCAACGCCTCCGACACGGCCCTTGGTGGCAACCCCAAGAACATCATCATGCTGACCTGCGATGCATTTGGTGTGCTACCACCCATCGCGCGACTGACGCCAGCGCAGGCAATGTATCACTTCCTGTCTGGTTTCACCTCCAAGGTCGCCGGCACCGAGCGCGGCGTGACCGAGCCGGAGCCCACATTCTCCACCTGCTTCGGTGCGCCCTTTATGCCCCGCCGCCCAGAAGTCTACGGCAACCTGTTGCGCGAAAAAATCGCTCAGCACGGCGCATCTTGCTGGCTTGTAAACACAGGCTGGACCGGTGGCGCGTATGGCACTGGCTCGCGCATGCCAATCCGCGCAACCCGCGCTCTGCTCACGGCAGCCCTGAACGGTTCCTTGAACGAAGGTGAGTTCCGTAAAGACCCGAATTTTGGCTTTGAGGTTCCCGTCACCTGCGATGGCGTCGACAACCGGCTCCTTGATCCTCGCAGCACATGGGGCAAAGAGTCTGAGTATGACGCTCAAGCCGCGAAGCTGGTGGAAATGTTTGCCGAAAACTTCGGTCAATACGTCCCGTTTATTGATGACGACGTGAAAGACGCCGCAATCGGATGATCCGCACCTTGCTCAAAGCGGTCGTAACGATCAGCCTTCTGAGCCTGAATACACCGGCACAGGCGCAGCACTTGGACAGTGTTGCGCCTGACCTGATTTTTGATGAGCGCATCTTGTCCAGAATTGACTATGGACTGGTTTGCCCTTCAGGCACCGCTAAGAAGCTCGCGGCTCCGGACACGCATTTGGGCTTCATCACCCAACGCGACCAAAGACAACGGATCGAGCACACAACCCAGGTCGTTCCACTCTCCAAGGGCATTGGATTTGGTGTAGATGTGCAGTTGCCGGAAGGCACCGAACTACGGAATGTGGAAATCTCTGTTTTTCATCCCCCCTATGTCGGCACCGATGTGACCGAGGAAAGCTGGCAAAGCGATTTGCTACCGCACGCCTCAAACCTGAACTTCTTCATGTTCGAGTTCCCGTTCGAAATGGTGGCAGGGGACTGGGCACTGCAGGCCAGTCACCAAGGCACCCTACTCTACTCGGTCAATTTCAAGGTCGTCGACCCGTCTCGTATTCCGAACTTGTCCAGCTACTGTTCGGGCGCATTGCTATCCTAACCCATCAACCCGCGCCGGATCAGGTTGAGCCCGGCCAAAAGCAAAACCCACGACGTCACTTTGCGAAACGTGGCTTGATCAATTCGGTCCTGCACCTTGAACCCCAGCCAGATGCCAACAAGAGCGGGCGGGATCAAAATGGCCGAGAACGGCAGCGTTTCCGCACGCAAAACTCCTGACTGTAAATGCGCTGCCAAAAGCATGACCGCGCCAAGCCCAAATACCACACCCTGAACGCGCATTTGCTCCTGCTTGGGTGTGTTGACCGCCGTTAGATATAAAACAGTCGGCGGCCCCCAGATACCTGACAGCCCCGCAACAAATCCGGCGAAGGCGCCAACGGCTGCCTCAATCCCGCCGTTGCGACGGGCCAAAGTCGGGTTCCAACCCAACAATTGCACTGCGGTAAAGCCGGCCACCGGCAAGCCGATGGCAAGATAGAGGATATTCGATGGGATCATCGTCACCAATTGAGCGCTGAGAACCAGCATGACCGCGCCAACACCCAAAAACAGTTTGTAATGGGTAAGAGATGTCCATGCCGCCCGCGCGCCCTGCCGCAAGGCCTGAATGCCATTGGTCGCCACCGTAGGCAGGATCAGCCCCGCCAAGGCCAATTCTGGTGACAAGAAGGTACTTAGGCCCGAGATGAATATTGTCGGCATGGCAAAACCCACGACACCCTTCACGAAACCGGAAAGCACGCCAATAAGCATGGCCAGTATCAATAATTCCGGCGAAATGATTGAGGAAAACATATCCATGAGCGTTGGTAGCCTGCCAACTTTCCAAACGCATCAAATAAATCTTTGCGACATTTTCGTACTCTAACCTACATTTTTGCGCATCAAAGTTGCGCTGCACCTGCAAAAGGATTATTTCAGTGAAAAGCTTTATAAAGGATTCGAGACATGGCCCATGATGGACAGGATATGACCCTCGCTACCCCAACCCAAACGGTACTGCCGGATCTGCTAACACTGACTGCAGCCGCCCTTGCCCCAATCAGCGAACTGCTCAATAAGGCGAAAGAAGCGGTGCGGGCGCAAGTTACTGATAACGGGCGTATTTCAGCGGTTTTGCTAGAGCAAAATCAAACCGCTGCCCATGGGCTTGCATGGCTCGCCACTTATGTGCAGTCCCTGACCCAGATGCAAAAATGGGCTGAAAAACTAATCGCCGAGGGCAAATTTTCCGAGGTTGAGCAGCTGATTCACCAGATCGCATTTGGCGAGTATCTTGGTCAAATCCAAGGTGGCATTCCCATGTCACAGGGTGAAATTCTGCGACTGCAAGATATTGGTCTGTCGCAAGACGACCAGAACAGCGCCATCACGGTCGAGATCACAACCCTCACCCGCACGGCTAATACCCAGGCCGCACGCACGCGGCTTGTGGAACTGATGCAGGAACGCTCCGCGGAAATCATCACAGGCGCTTCTGGCCTTGATGACGAACTGGAAATGATCCGCGAACAGTTTCGCCGCTTTTCAGTGGAAAAGGTCGAGCCCTTTGCACATGACTGGCACCTCAAAGATGAGCTGATCCCGATGGAGATTATCGAGGAACTGGCAGAAATGGGTGTCTTCGGCCTGACCATCCCCGAAGAATACGGCGGGTTCGGGCTATCCAAAGCCTCTATGGTTGTTGTCTCCGAAGAATTGTCGCGCGGCTATATTGGCGTGGGCAGCTTGGGAACGCGGTCCGAGATCGCAGCCGAGTTGATCCTATGCGGTGGCACTGATGCGCAGAAAGAAAAGTGGCTGCCCAAACTGGCCTCCGCCGAAACCCTGCCAACAGCCGTGTTTACAGAGCCGAACACAGGCTCCGACCTAGGTGCGCTGCGAACCCGCGCAGTCAAGGATGGCGATGACTACAAGGTCACCGGCAACAAGACATGGATTACCCACGCGGCGCGCACCCATTTCATGACGCTGCTCGCGCGCACGGACCCCGACACGACCAACTATAAGGGTCTGTCCATGTTCATCGCCGAAAAGACCCCCGGCGACGATGCCGACCCCTTCCCGACCGACGGCATGACTGGCGGCGAGATCGAGGTGCTGGGCTATCGCGGCATGAAGGAATACGAACTCGCCTTCGACAATTTCCACGTCAAGGGTGAGAACCTGCTCGGCGGCACGGAAGGTCAGGGCTTCAAGCAATTGATGCAAACCTTCGAGAGCGCGCGCATCCAGACCGCCGCCCGCGCGATTGGCGTCGCGCAGTCAGCCATCGACGTCGCCATGCAATACGCCAACGACCGCAAGCAGTTTGGCAAATCCCTGATCGACTTCCCCCGCGTGTCCGGCAAAATCGCCATGATGGCGGTGGAAACCATGGTTGCGCGCCAGCTGACTTACTTCTCGGCCGACGAAAAAGACCACGACCGCCGCTGCGACCTAGAGGCTGGCATGGCTAAACTTCTGGGTGCCCGCGTCGCTTGGGCCAGCGCCGACAACGCGCTGCAAATCCATGGCGGCAACGGCTTCGCGCTAGAATACAAGATCAGCCGTATCCTGTGCGATGCCCGTATCCTCAACATCTTTGAAGGTGCTGCGGAAATTCAGGCGCAAGTCATTGCCCGTCGCCTGCTGGACTAAGAAACGTGACTAAACATATGGGGCGTGGCCTGTTAAACCGTGCCCCATGAAACAATTCGCACTCATCGCTTTGATTTTACTTGCCGCTTGTAAGGACGAAACCATTTCCGGCTACGCAGAAGACGGTGCAGTTTGGCAGCTCGAGTCGATTAACGGTGCCGCGTTCAAGGCCCGCGCCAGGCTCACCTTTCCACAGCCCGGAAAAATCGCGGGCTCCGGTCCTTGCAACCGCTATTTCGGCAAGCAAACCGCGCCCTATCCGTGGTTTTCTGTCGACGGCGTCGCCAGCACAAAGCGCGCTTGCCCCGATATGCGAGCCGAAAGTGTCTTCTTTGAAGCTCTAAGAAAGATGACCTTGTCCGAGGCAACGGGTGCAACACTCATCCTATCGAACGAAACGGGTGATCAGATGATCTTTAAGGCGTCCGAGTAGCCCCCAGCGCCTCGACCAACCGATCCCGCGCTGGCGGCAAAGGTTTATTACCCAATTGCGGGGCCATCCACGTCGTTAGGAAGTATCCGGTCGTCGCCAACGCATCCGGCACACCTTCAAGCGATCCATCACCGACGCCTCGCAAACAGTTCGGCAAGTTCAGTAGTCGCGAAGCCCATTCGCCTGCTCCTTGTCGTGACACCGCGCGGCCAGTTCGGGGCGAGACATAAATCAACTCCTGCATCGACCCCGTCACAGCGCATGATGACAGGTCCAGGCCGAAGCCCAGTTCTTCCAACAACGCCAATTCCCACTGCACATAGGCGAGCGGCCAAGCATCGCTTTCTCCCAGAAGGTCGAACACCAACAAAGTTCGATCGTAGAGTTCTGGGTGCGGATCACGTTCAGCGAGTGCGAATTGCAGTAACCCACAGAGCGCATTTAAACCCGCCAATGCTTTACGGTCGCCCATAACAGCCGCCGCACGGGATTTAACCGGCTCAACCGTGAACGCCCCCAAATGACCTTCAAGGCGCGCGCGCCACGAGACATCCAACTGCGCTCCGGGTTGCAATATCGGGGCCATTTTACGCCCCGCGCCTCCGCGCACGACACCTGCATGCCGGCCATAGTCGGGGGTAAAGACATCAATGATGGCTGCGTGCTCGCCGTGGCGGCGCGCTGATAGCAAGACCCCTTGGCTCCGCCAATCCATCATTCACTCTCCGTTAAGTCAGGCCTTCTTGGTCCAAAAGATGCCGGCCCGATTTGTCCTCGACTTCGATTACCCATAGATCAGGGTCGAAACTCAGTTGCATTGTAATGGCCTCGTCGACCTTTCGCTCGTCATCTTCGCTCAAGACGATCCAAGCCCTCTCACCGCTCATCAGATCAAAAGACCGCTGATAGGCCACCGCCTGCCCGTCCAACGTGTTCAACTTGACCATAACGACACCCGCTGTCGGATCACCCTTGGAAGTCACAAAGGCCGGAATATTCGCCAGCCGCAGGCGGTTCAGGTAAGCAGAAACCCAGAAGTCAGTTGTCAGGCGACTACTCATTACCGTCTTTGAAATCCAAGCCCATCTCGGAGTAGCGTTCGCTTTCCTCAAGCCAGCCGGGTCGCACCTTCACCTGTAAAAACAGGTGAACCTTGCGGCCTAGAAACTCAACCAATTCCTCGCGAGCGGCTTTGCCCACCGCTTTAATTGTCTCGCCCTTGGCACCCAGAACGATGCCCTTGTGGCCATCTCTGATCACGTAGATGAGTTGCTCGATACGGGCAGAGCCGTCCTTTTGCTCCTCCCAGTTTTCGGTCTCGACAGTCATCTGGTAAGGCAGTTCCTGATGCAGTCGCAGTGTCAGTTTCTCGCGGGTAATCTCGGCGGCGATCTGGCGCATCGGCGCATCGGCCAATTGGTCTTCGGGGTACAGCCACGGACCTTCCGGCACTTTACCTGCAAGCCACTGCCGCAACGCATCGACCCCATGGCCCTTCTCGGCCGAGATCATGAACGTCTCTTCAAACGCGAAACGGTCATTCAACTCCTTGGTCAACCCAAGCAGCACGTCCGATTTCACGCGGTCGATCTTGTTGATTGCTAGAACCACCGGCGCGCCAGCGGTGCGCTCTGCCAAACCGTCCATAATGGCGCTGACACCTTCAGTAATGCCACGATGTGCTTCGACAAGCAGCACTACGATGTCTGCGTCCGATGCCCCGGACCATGCGGCAGCAACCATCGCGCGATCCAAGCGGCGACGCGGGCGAAACAAGCCAGGCGTGTCCACAAACACCAGTTGCGCCTGCCCTTCCATCGCCACCCCGCGAATACGCGCGCGCGTGGTTTGAACCTTATGCGTGACGATCGACACTTTCGCGCCCACCATCCGGTTGAGCAGCGTCGATTTGCCGGCGTTCGGCTCTCCGATCAGCGCGATGAAGCCCGCGCGGGTTGCCTCGGTCATGTGTCCAGCCTTTCTAAAAGCGCTTTGGCCGCAGCCTGTTCCGCTTGCCTCTTGGCCCCTGCTTTCGCTTCCGCACGCTCGCCCGAGGCAAGCGTCACCGCGATGGTGAATTCCGGCGCGTGGTCGGGGCCTTCGCGCTTGATGATCTCATATATAGGCGTGGTCTCGCCGCGCGCTTGCACGAATTCCTGCAAGGCTGTTTTTGGGTCGCGGGCATCTTCTTCGACCTCGTGAACCCGTTGACCCCAAAGTCTAAGTATCAGGTCGCGGGCCGCGGTGAACCCACCGTCACGGTATACAGCCGCGATCAGCGCTTCCATCCCGTCGCCCAGCAACGCCTCTTTGCGGCGCCCACCCGATACCATTTCCGACTTACCCAATTTCAGCACTGCGCCAAGTTCAATGTCTCGCGCGACGGCGGCACAGGTCTCTTTACGCACCAACGCGTTGTAACGCGGGGCTAAAACCCCCTCGGTTGCTTCTGTGTCAGCGTCCAGCAAAGCCTCGGCCATCACAAGGCCAAGCACGCGGTCGCCCAAGAACTCTAACCGCTGATTGTCGGGACGCGTGGTCGACGAAATCGAGCCATGCGTCAATGCGCGCACCAGAAGTTCCGGCTGATGAAACCGATATCCGATCCGGTCACAAAAAGCCGAAAGCTCTGCCGACAGTTTCATCGCGGGCCTACTCAATCGCTTTGAAGAACCGGTCGCCGCGCCAGGTCCAAAAATACAGCATGCGGGAGCCCGCTGACGAGAAGATCACCCGGTCCGCGCGGCCCAGAAGGTTGGCAAACGGCACCATGCCGACGCCGCCGCCGGTCTGGGCGAACCGCGAGTCGATGGAATTGTCGCGGTTGTCCCCCATGAAGAAGAAATGCCCCTCAGGCACGTTGAACACCGGCGTGTTGTCCGCGCCCATGCCGTCACGGATGTTCAGGATGGCATGTGTGACACCACCTTCCAGTGTCTCCATCGCACGCTCTTTCTCGCATTCGCCACCGATACCGACCGCACCATTGCTGCACGCCGGGAAGCCCCCAACCGAACCTTGAGCGTCATAGGTTTCGACAAACGGATCAGTTGGCACCTGCTTTTGGGCTTGTCCGTTCAAGAACAGTACCCCGTTCTTCACCTGAACCTTGTCACCCGGCAGGCCGATCAGCCGCTTGATATAGTCCTGACCGCTGACGGGGTGGCGGAAGACCACGACGTCGCCGCGCTCCGGCTCGTCACCAAACAGGCGGTCGGGGATCGGGCAGACGCCGAATGGGCAGCTATACTTGGAGTAGCCATAGGCCATCTTGTTGACGAACAGAAAGTCACCGACCAGCAAAGTGTCCTTCATGGATCCGGACGGGATCCAGAACGGCTGGAAAAACAACGTGCGGAATACGGCTGCAATCGCCAATGCGTAGACCACAGTCTTAACGGTTTCCATGATGCCTTCCGGCTCTTTGTCACTGCTGCGTGCCATCAATATTCTCTTATTTTCAAGGTTGGGTGCTACATGCGACCAGCGGGGGTCGGAGTCAAGCCGCCGCCACTGCAATGGGTCGCGCTTCGATCACGACGAAGGCCTGCGCCCAAGGGTGATCGTCGGTCAATGTGACATGAATTACAGCCTCGTGTCCTTCAGGCGTCATGTCACGCAAGCGTTCCGCTGCCCATCCGGTAACCTCCATCACAGGTTGCCCTGTGCGAAGATTGCTCACCGCCATGTCCTTCCACGAAATTCCCATGCGCAGTCCCGTGCCCAATGCCTTGGAACACGCTTCTTTTGCGGCCCACCGTTTAGCATAGGTTCCGGCCACGTCCTTGCGTCGCTCGGCTTTTCGTTGCTCAATGTCCGTGAAAACGCGATTGCGAAACCTGTCGCCGAACCGCGCCAGCGTGCCTTCGATCCGTTCGATATTCGCCAAATCCGTCCCGATCCCAAGGATCATCAGAACCCCGCCGTGATTGCGCCAGTGGACTGGTTCAGCGTCACATTCAAAACCTTGTCATCGAACCCACCAGTGCTCGCGTTGTAGGTCTTCACCTTAACGCCCCATGTGAGTCCTTTGGCGGGATCGTAGCTACTGTCCATTCCCTCCAACGTCATACCGCCAAAACCCAAGCTACCGCTACTGCCGACCATCATGCACTGACGCCCACCCACTTCATCAAAAGGCGGAGAGAGGACAAGCAGTTGAAACGCCGCCGCTGCCGGCTCCAACGTGTCGATCACAACAAGCCGAACACGGTTGCCGGCGAAGGTTTGTGTATGGGCTGCCCAAGGTTCGCCAATGGCATCTACACCGGCCAACTCGTCACAAGGACGAACCTCTTGGGCGAAAGCCGGAAGAGTGACCAACGCGAATAGCCACGCACTCAGTATTCGTTTCATGTCAGCCTCGCTGTTAGAATTTTCAAACCTGCAAGTCCAAACATAAGACCAAAGCTGATCTCAAACCATCTCCGCATCTTCTGGTAGCCTCGGATAAACGCCGCCGTTGAAAAAAGCAGCGCATAGCCGAAGAAAACAAGGTTGGACACGATGAACAACGCGCCGAAAGTTTCCCATACAGCCCGAGGGTCTGATCCCGGCGGCACTGCGATGGCAAAGATTGCCCCCCAGCCAAAGATCGCCTTAGGATTGGTAAGATGTAGTAACAGCCCCTTCAAATAGACCGAGTGCAGACCGCCGCGCTTGGCTTGAACCTTCGCCAGCGGTTTATCGGAAAGACCCGATCGCAAAGCCTTGAAGCCCAAATACATCAAATAGGCGGCGCCAACGTAACGCAGCACTTCCACCAGCCATGCATTCGCAAGCATCAATGCGCTCATCCCCAATGCAGCCGCAACGCCCCAAGACGCGGAGCCGCAAACGATACCTGCAGCAACTGCCAATCCCGCTGCTCGGCCGCGTTCCATAGAAGTGCCCGCAATTGCCAGCGTTGCTGGCCCCGGAGAAGCCCCGCCAATTGCCCACGCCAAAAGCAGCAAGGCAAACTCGATACCCGTCACGCGCGCGCCTCGTCCATCAGACGCCGCATTTCCTTGATTGCGGGGGCCAGCCCCGTGAATATCGCCTCTCCAATCAGGAAATGCCCGATATTCAGCTCCACAATTTCCGGCAAAGCCGCAACCGGTTTCACGCTGTCAAAGGTGAAGCCGTGCCCTGCATGAACTTCAAGGCCTAACGAATGCGCGAGCGTGGCCATGTCGCGCAAGCGCACGAATTCCGCGTCCCGCGCGTCAAAACGACCTTCGGCATGGGCGTCGCAATAGCTGCCCGCGTGCAGCTCGATTATGTCTGCGCCAATTCGTGCCGCGGCGCGGACCTGCCGCTCGTCGGCCCCGATAAACAGGGACACCCGGATACCCGCATTCTTGAAGGGAGAGATATAAGCTGCCAGCCGATTGTCGTCGCCCGCAACGTCCAGACCACCTTCCGTTGTCCTCTCTTCGCGCCGTTCCGGCACAAGGCAAACCGCATGCGGCTTGGTCGCCAACGCGAGCTTCTGCATCTCGTCCGTAGCCGCCATCTCGAAATTCAGTGGAACAGAAATCGCGTCTTTGATTGCACCCATGTCCGCATCGCGGATGTGGCGGCGATCTTCCCGCAAATGCGCAGTGATCCCGTCCGCCCCTGCCCCTTGCGCCATGAGTGCAGCACGAACCGGATCAGGATTATCGCCACCACGGGCATTTCGAACTGTTGCAACGTGGTCGATATTCACGCCAAGGCGTAGCTGGTTGGTCATCGGTGCAGTCCTTTGGAGATGGCTCTTCACATCAGATCATAGGACAACGCGCGGCAAGCTCAACATCGCTTATTGCGAGCGACTGTCTTCGGCTTTCTTGGCCGCCTTGCGGAGCCTAATTTCTTCCAGCTTTGCCTTGATCCGTCCCTTGCGGCGGTTCTGATACGCCGCAATCACCGGAGAGCTTAGATAATAAGCAATGGTTCCCGCCACCACCCCGGGAATGAGACCACCTACCATATAAGGAAGGAACACCTCGTCATAAAAGCCGGCCAGTCGATCCCAATGGGCCACGTCATCGGTAAACATCGCCCAAAAGTTATCTTTCAGGTCACGCCAGGCACCCGCGAAACGTCGTGCGAGGTTCATGTCGGGCTCAAACTCGGTGCCAAGCAAGAAGTGGCCTGTCTTTAGCGACACGACGCCAATCGGCAAGTATGTGAGCGGGTTGCCAAAAAAAGTCGCCATCAACGCGGCCAGAATGTTGCCACGCATGACTTTTGCGATGAAGGCCGCGATGAAAAAATGAAAGCCGTAAAATGGGGTGAAAGTTGTAAACACACCCGCAAAAATGCCCCGCGAAATACGATGAGGCGCATCAGGCAAGCGACGAACGCGGTGCTTAACATACCCGAACGCCCGCCCCCAGCCACCTTGCGGCCAGATCAAATGCCACGCCCACAGGGCCCAGCTTTTTGGCGTTCGGCGTTTGAACACGTCTGGTCTTTCACCTCTCCGCCCCATTGTCTCGGGGCCACTCGTTACGGTTTGCGGCTCAAATCTCGGTGCCGTTCCAACCCAGCCACATCACTATCCGCTTCGATAGCTGTCATCACCCCGTGCAAATGCTCGGAATCTCTGACGTCGACATCCATCAATAACTGGAAATAGTCCGGTTTGCGGTCGATAAAATGCATGTCCGAAATATTCGCCTTCTGCTCCCCGATCAATGTGCAAATACGTCCCAGCACCCCAAAGCTGTTGCCGATGGTTAACGCCAGAGTAACCGTATTGGTTGCGGCGTGTCGTCCAGAATGCCAGCGAATATCAAGCCAGCGCTCTGGCTGGTCCTCCAACTCGACGAGCGCGTCGCAGGCGATGGCGTGAACAAACACCCCCTCGCCCTTGTACTTGATCCCGACAATCCGCTCGCCCGGCACCGCCTGGCAACAGGCAGCGCGCTTGACCTGCACACCCTCGGGCAGACCGACAACGGGCCGTTCATTGTCCGCAGGCTCCATATCCGCCTTGCTGGCAAGCTCTGGGTACAGCGCGGTCACAACTTCGCGTGCCGACAACTCGGTCGAGCCAACATATTCCAGCAGCTGTGAAGCATCGGTCAAGCTCAACTCCTTCGCCGCAGTCTCTAACGCCTTGTCCGATGCCTTCTTACCGACATGTTCAAACGCCACGCGGGTCAGCTCCCGCCCCAGTTTGATATAGCGGTCACGGTGCTCTTCACGTAGGGATTTACGGATTGCCGATTTCGCCCGCCCCGTGACCGCGATATCGATCCATGTCGGCTGCGGCTTTTGCCCTTCGGCGGTGATGATTTCCACCGATTGGCCGTTGCGCAACCGCGTCCAAAGCGGCACCCGCAATCCATCAACCTTCGCCCCGACGCAGCTATGCCCGATCCGAGTGTGGATCGCGTAGGCATAGTCTAGCGGTGTGGCACCCCGCGGCAGCTTGATCACCTCGCCTTTCGGGGTGAAACAGAACACTTGGTCCGAATACATCTCCAACTTCACATGCTCGAGAAAATCGTCATGGTCGTCGGCTTGATCGAACCGCTCTGTCATCGAAGACACCCAAGTAGACGGGTCAACGGCAAACGGGTTTTCGACCCGCTCTCCGTCACGATACGCCCAATGTGCGGCGACACCGGCTTCGGCAACATCATGCATTTGGCGGGTTCGTATCTGGATTTCTACGCGCTTGCCGTCGCGCCCCGATACGGTCGTGTGGATCGAACGGTAACCATTGGTCTTTGGCTGGCTGATATAGTCCTTGAAGCGACCGGGCACGGAGCGCCAACGGCGGTGCAACACCCCCAAGGCACGGTAGCAATCATCCTCGGAATTGGCGATCACGCGGAAGCCATAGATGTCGGATAGACGCGAGAAGCTTTGCTTCTTCTCCTCCATCTTGCGCCAGATCGAATAGGGCTTCTTGGCGCGTCCAAATACCTTGCCTTCAATATTCGCGCGGGCCAATTCGGTGCGGATGTCTTCGGTGATTTTCGGGACAACATCGCCCGTCTCTTTTTGTAGTGTGATGAAGCGCCGGATGATTGACGCCCGCGCATCCGGGTTCAGGACGCGAAATGCCAGGTCCTCCAACTCTTCACGCATCCAGTGCATCCCCATGCGCCCCGCTAAGGGCGCGTAGATATCCATTGTTTCGCGGGCCTTCTGAATCTGCTTGTCTGGGCGCATGTGTTTGATCGTGCGCATATTATGCAGTCGGTCCGCCAGTTTGACCAAAATGACCCGAAGGTCCTTGGACATCGCCATAAACAGCTTGCGAAAGTTTTCCGCCTGCTTGGTCTCGGTCGAGTTCAGTTCCAGATTGGTCAGTTTGGTGACGCCATCCACCAGTTCCGCGATCTCCGAGCCAAAGCGGCGTTCCACCTCGGAATAGGTCGACCCCGTGTCTTCAATCGTGTCATGCAGCAATGCTGTGACAATCGTCGCATCATCCAGCCAACGCTCGGTCAGCAGGGCGGCAACTTCAACAGGATGGGAGAAATATGGCTCGCCGGAATGCCGTGTCTGCCCTTCGTGCATTTTCGCACCGTAGGCATAAGCATCCCGGATCAGGGCTTCGTTGGTGTTCGGATTGTAGGCGCGGACCATTGCGATCAGGTCGCTGTCAGAAATCATCCGTTTGGTCCGCCGCCAATTTTGTAGAGCCTTACTTTGGCCCTTGTGCTTCCATCAAGGCCCGCAACAGCTTCTCTTCGGACATGTCGTCATCGGCAGGTTTGTCCTGCTCAACACCCATGAGAAGCGCCATGGCGTCTTCTTCAGGCTCGTCCACTTCGATCTGTGTCTGGTTGCTTTCGATCATGCGCTCGCGCAACTCGTCAGCAGTCTGGGTCTCTTCCGCAATCTCGCGCAGCGATACGACAGGGTTCTTGTCGTTATCACGATCAATGGTGAGCGCGCCGCCGGACGCAATCTCACGGGCACGATGGGACGCAAGCATAACCAGTTCAAAGCGGTTAGGTACTTTGTCTACGCAATCTTCAACCGTCACGCGGGCCATGGGGGACTCCAGTCATTCACAGGGGATGTCAGACGGCACAATTAGGACCGTTACAGGACGAATACAACCTCAAAACCCGCAAATTTGGCCTTCACAGAGGGCAAATCGTGCCTTTTTCCGCATCCGGCAAGGCTGATAACATATCTGCAAGGCTACGACCGCTTAAAGGATGCACCCAATCAGGCGCAATATCAGCCATTGGAATCAATACAAATGCGCGGTCCTGAATCCTAGGATGCGGCAAAATCAGATGGTCCGGCGCTTCCTTCATCTGACGCTCCAACGGCAGATCAACCCAATGCGTCACTGTCTCGGCATCCGGGAGTATCCTGCCTCCATAATCCAGCAGATCCAGATCGAGCGTACGAGCAGCCCAGCGCGTCTCTCGCACCCGTCCGAAATCAGCCTCAACACGGTGTAAATGCACCAAAAGAGCGTCTGCTGGCAGGCTGGTCTCAAGCGCTATAGCGGCGTTCACGTAGTCCGGCCCGCTGCCTGGCGGAAACGCGGGACTTCGGAAAAAGCGGCTTTCCGCCAGCACGTTAATCGAGTCGCAAGAAATTGCTTGTTTCACGTCGCGCAGGGTGAATTCCGGTGATCCAGAGCTTGACGTCGCGTTACTACCCAGCGCAACATGGGCTATTATCAGCCCTTTGTGACCCCCCGTGGGTTGCGGCATAAGCTTTTTTCCTTATGTTTGCTGAAGCGCGTACGCCTGCGCCCTTCACTCGGGGACTATTAAACAGGCTGAGCGATTATCGGAAGGACATTTGATGTTTTATAAAGACGAAAGGCTGGCACTGTTTATAGACGGGTCGAATCTATATGCCGCAGCCAAGTCTTTGGGGTTTGACATTGACTACAAGCTCCTAAGACACGAGTTCATGCGCCGCGGCAAAATGTTGCGCGCATTCTACTATACAGCCCTGCTCGAGAATGACGATTATTCGCCCATTCGTCCGCTTGTGGACTGGCTGCATTACAACGGCTTTACCATGGTCACCAAACCGGCCAAGGAATACACCGACCGTGAAGGTCGTCGTAAGGTCAAAGGCAACATGGATATCGAACTTGCTGTCGATGCTATGGAACTCGCCCCACATGTCGATCACATCGTGATCTTCTCGGGCGACGGCGACTTCCGCCCCTTGATCGAAGCAATCCAGCGCAAAGGCGTGCGTGTGTCGGTCGTGTCGACGATCCGCTCCAACCCGCCAATGATCTCTGATGAACTGCGCCGCCAGGCCGACAATTTCATCGAGCTCGACGAGCTGCGCGAAGTGATAGGCCGCCCGCCACGGGAAGGGGACATGAGCTTCACCCGCGAACGGGAACGCGAAGTCACAGAATAAGAGAGAACGCCGGGGCATCGCTCCGGCGTTTTCGTTTCAGACTGTTTCGCCGTCAACATCCAGATCATACGTCACCCAACCGGTACGCGTCGCCAGTTGGTCGTACAATCCGCGTGCACGGTAATTGTCATCCGCGGTGATCCAGCGAACGACGCCCCAACCTCGATTGCGACCCTCAGCCTGCACGGCGGAAATCAGCGCCTCGCCCACCTTCAGGCCTCGCGCGTCAGGATTCACAAACAAATCATCCAGAAACCCGCCCGTTCCCGCTGCCAGCGGTCGCGCAAAAGGCCGGTAATGGGCCAACCCTACAAGCGCGCCATCCACCTCAGCGACAAATCCGTTGACCTCATGGTCGGTGTCCATCAACCATTCCCAGACTCTGTCACGCATGTCGTCAGTCTGCGCGACCCCGTAGAACGCGGCATACCCTTTGTAAAGTGCGCCCCAAGACTTCCGGTCACTTGCAGCAACCGCTCGTATCTTTATCGACATAGTAAAGTCTCCAATCCAGTGGACCCTAGCCGATGCCGTAATTGCAATGCCACCCCTAGCGGCTCATCGCGCTATGGCGTTCTTGGATATCCTCAGGCCATGTACTCTTGATATAAGCGAGGGCCGCCTTGATCTGGGCATCCGTCAATTCATCCTCAAACCCGCGCATATCACTTTTGTAGTCCCCGCCAACAAGCGCCTCCGTCCCGTACTTTGTGATCGCGAACAGTTGCTCGTCTGCGTGGTGCCACGTGTGGCCCGTGATGTCATGCGGTGGCGCAGGCAGCCGTCCATTGGCACCGCGTTGCCGCCAGTTAGGTTGTCCTTCCAGATCGCCTCCGTGGCACGAGGCGCAGGCCCCATCGTAAATCAGCTTGCCCTCGGCGATGACCTCCGGATTGGCATAAGGTGCGGTCTGAGCACTTACGTTGGACACCTGAACGGTTGCCAAAATCGCCACAAGAATAGCGCCGTAGGGAATGAGAATTTGCCTGATCATGGTGTTAGATGCTCCTTTTATGAAAAGCTCTTATCCGGCTTCCAGCAGGTGGAGGGTCAAGCGCCCAAAACACACATTTCCGCGAGGCCCCACTGGACCCCGCCCACTCAAGCCCTTAATTCATGCCCCAAGCAGGAGCGCATAACATGACCAAGCCCCCCCTCACCCTCTACCTAGCAGCCCCGCGCGGGTTCTGCGCAGGCGTGGACCGCGCCATCAAAATCGTGGAGATGGCGTTGGAGAAATGGGGCGCACCCGTTTATGTCCGCCACGAGATCGTGCACAACAAATACGTGGTCGACGCGCTGCGCGATAAGGGCGCCGTATTCGTCGAGGAGCTTGAAGAATGCCCCGATGATCGACCAGTGATCTTCTCCGCTCATGGCGTGCCAAAGGCCGTACCCGCCGCCGCAGCCAAGCGCGAAATGGTCTATGTCGATGCCACCTGCCCGCTGGTCTCCAAGGTTCATATCGAGGCGGAACGTCACCATTCCAACGGATTGCAAATGGTCATGATCGGCCATGCCGGCCACCCCGAAACCGTCGGGACGATGGGCCAGTTGCCCGAGGGCGAGGTGATCCTCGTAGAGACCCCCGAAGACGTCGCCACCATCACCCCGCGCGACCCT
Organism: Litoreibacter halocynthiae; assembly: GCF_004365635.1. Lineage (GTDB taxonomy): Bacteria > Pseudomonadota > Alphaproteobacteria > Rhodobacterales > Rhodobacteraceae > Litoreibacter > Litoreibacter halocynthiae. The sequence goes on from NZ_SOBH01000002.1 coordinate 741,430, forward strand.
AAAAAGCTGGCCTTCATCACCCAGACCACCCTGTCCGTCGATGATACCGCCGACGTGGTCACCGCATTGCAGACCCGCTTCCCCGCGATCATCGGGCCGCACAAGGAAGACATCTGCTACGCCACCACCAACCGCCAAGAGGCTGTGAAGGCCATGGCCACCAAGACCAGCGCCATGCTGGTCATCGGCGCGCCGAATTCGTCCAACTCCAGACGACTGGTCGAGGTCGGGGCCAAGGCGGGCTGCACCTACGCGCAACTGGTGCAACGCGCCGCCGATATCGACTGGCGCGCGCTGGACGGCATCGACAGCATCGGCATCACCGCAGGCGCTTCCGCCCCCGAGGTGCTGATCAACGAGGTCATCGACGCCTTCAAGTCCCGTTATGACGTGACTGAGGAAATCGTGGAAACCGCCGTCGAGAACGTCGAGTTCAAAGTCCCCCGCGTGCTGAGAGAGCCGGCATGAGCCTGCGCGCGCTACTGATTGGTGCTATGCTGCTCACTACGCCCGTGGCCGCACAAGATGATCGCCAAGCCGCCATCGTTACCGCGTTCGAGGCATGGATGTCCGACCACAGCATCACCGAAGCCTCCATCGCCGTGCTCGCAGGCGATGCCCGCGCACCGACGCTGACGAAGGGCTACGGCCGCGATGCCGCCGCGCCTGTCACATTGGCCAGCCTGTCGAAAGCCATCACCGGCGCTTGCATCGCGGTGTTCCAGCAAGAAGGTGTCTTCGACCTCGACGCGCAGATTTCAACGCTGATTGACGCCCCCGAAGGCACGGGCAGTTTGCCCGATTTTCTGTCCCAGACCTCCGGCTTTGACGAAGACTTGACTCAAGGCAAGCCGTGGCATCTGGAAGCCGTCCGCACGCCGCGCCATAAGCTCGCGACCAAACTGGCGCTGGAAGCCCCCCGGGCAGATGCATCCTTCCGCTACAACAACGCCAACTACGCCGTACTGGGCGCCGTGATCGACGCCCATGCGCAACAAGACTACGAGGCCGACTGCCGGTCGCTGGTTCTCGATCCTCTGGGCATCACCACCGCAGCGCTCGACCCTGTCTGGGGCCCGCTGGGAGCGTGGGGCGGCTGGTCCATGTCCGTTGGCGATTACGCCCGGTTTGCAAAGGAGTGGTTCGGCAGCACCCGCAACATCGGGCGCGCGCCGCTTGACTGGCCCCATGCCGAGCTTGGGCGCGGTGCGAAATATGTGATGGGGTCATTCTATCGTAATATAAAAGGGCACAACCTCTTCTGGCACGCGGGATTGCTGTGCTGGGACGACGATGGCGACGGCTCCTATTTTGCCAGCTACGGCGGCGAAATGGTCGTGGTGGTCAGCTACGCCGCCTGTCTGGAGGACGGCGCGCTTGGCGATCTGGACACGTTCTTGTTCAAGGCGGCGCTGCGTTAGTAGGGTGCCGCGCAAGGGCGTGACATCTTCGCCTGCCATGATATCCCTGTATCACGCAACCGGAGCACCCTGCCCATGATCACCACCCAATTCCTGCTGACGGCCCTCGTCGTCGTCCTCGCCCCCGGCACCGGCGTTATCTACACGCTGGCGATGGGCCTCGGCCAAGGCCGCCGCGCGGCACTTTGGGCCGCGTTGGGGTGCACCTTCGGCATCGTCCCCCACCTCGCCGCCGCCACGCTGGGACTTGCCGCCGTGCTGCACACCTCCGCCCTGCTGTTCCAGATCGTCAAATTCGCGGGCGTCGCCTACCTGCTTTACCTTGCGTGGCAGATGCTCAAATCCGGCGGCACCCTGTCGGTCAACGGCACGCAAACAGCGCAAAACGGTTGGCGCACCGCCCGTCGGGGCGCATTGATCAACATCCTGAACCCCAAGCTGTCGATCTTCTTTCTCGCCCTGCTGCCTCCGTTCCTGTCCGGCAACCCCGCGACAGTCACGATTGAGATGACCCTGCTCGGCACGATCTTCATGGCTCTCACCTTCGCGGTCTTCGTCCTCTACGGCCTCTTCGCCGCCCGCGCCCGCGATGCGATCCTAGGCTCCGAGCGGGTGCTAAAATTGCTCAACCGCTCCTTCGCGGCAATCTTCGCGGGCCTTGCCGGAAAACTGGCGCTGGAACGCGCATGATCCCCCGCCCCGCCCTTACCCTTGGCCTTGCGGGCCTGCTTCCGTTTCTGTGGGGGGCGCTCGGCATATTGATCCCCTCCATCGACGACCAGACCACGGCCCTGCTGGGCCAGCGGTTCGGCGCGTCCCATATCCTGATCTTCTACGGCACCGTGATCCTGTGCTTCATGTCCGGTGTGCTTTGGGGCTTCGCCACCAAAACCAACGCCGCCATAGCCTACGCGCTGAGCACCCTGCCCGCCCTCTGGGCGTTCTTCACCATCGGTGGCGGTGGCACGCGCGCCACCACCGCCGTGCTGATCGGCTTTCTGCTGGTCTTCGCCTGCGATGTGCAATTCGCCCGCTGGGGCCTCACGCCCGCATGGTGGCTCAAGCTCCGCGCGCTTCTGACGGTCATCGTTTGCACCTGCCTCCTCATAGGAATTTACGCATGAGCGACAAGGAAACCATCGACGTCTACAACGCCCGGGCCGCCGCCTACGCGGACACGTTCGCGCGCAACAAGCCCGACGCCGACCTACTGGCTTTCATGGAGGCGGTCACGCCAAACGGGCACATACTCGACCTCGGCTGCGGCCCAGGCAATTCTGCCGCAATGATGCAGGCGGCGGGCTTCACACTCAAAGCCACCGACGCCTCCCCCGAGATGATCCGCATCGCTCGCGACCAGCACAAGGTCGACGCCCGCCTCGCAACCTTCGACGACATATCAGGCATCGACCGCTACGATGGCATCTGGGCCAATTTCTCGCTGCTCCACGCGCCGAAAGCCGACATGCCCCGCCACCTGTCCGCCCTGCGCGAGGCCTTGAAACCCAGCGGCATATTCCATATCGGCCTCAAGATCGGGGACGACGCCAACCGCGACAAGATCGGGCGGCTCTACAGCTACTATCAGGAAGACGAATTGAAACACCTCCTTACAAACGCAGGCTTCACCCCGCGCAGCACCCGCCTCGGCGCGGAGCCGGGGCTTGACGGCACCGTCGCCCCTTTCATCATCGTGCTGTCCGATGGCTGAGCTGTTCGCCTACACGGACGGCGCATGTTCCGGCAATCCTGGTCCCGGCGGCTGGGGCGCCATCCTCATCGCGCGTGAAGGCGACACGGTCGTCAAGGAACGCGAGCTGAAAGGCGGCGAGGCCAACACCACCAACAACCGCATGGAAATGCTGGCCGCGATCAACGTGCTGGAAACCCTCAGCCGCGCCTCCAAGCTGACGATCGTGACCGACAGTTCCTACGTCAAGGACGGCATCACCAAATGGATTCACGGCTGGAAGGCCAAGGGTTGGAAAAAGAAGGGCGGCGAGATCAAGAATATCGACCTCTGGAAGCGCCTTGACGAGGCCCAGTCCCGCCATGACGTCACATGGGAATGGGTCAAGGGCCATGCAGGCCACCCCGAAAACGAGCGGGCGGACGAGTTGGCACGCGCTGGTATGGCCCCGTTCAAGCCATGACATCGCTGGTCTATCTCGACTACGCGTCGGTTTTCGTCTTCGCCCTCACCGGCGCGCTGGTCGCCAGCCGCGCCCAGCTTGATATCGTGGGCTTCATCTTCATCGCCTGCCTCACGGCTGTCGGCGGCGGCACCGTGCGCGATGTACTGCTGGCCCGCCCCGTGTTCTGGATGGAGGAGCCGACATTCATCATGGTCGCCTCCGTCGCTGCCTTCATCGTGTTCTTCACCGCGCATCTGCTGGAATCCCGCTACCGCTCGATCCTCTGGATCGACGCGCTGGCGCTGGCCGTAGCCGTCCCCGCAGGGGTCGCGGCGGCGGTCTCCATGGAATCCACATGGCCTATCGTGCTGATCATGGGCGTCTCGACCGGCTGCTTTGGCGGCCTGATGCGCGACGTAGTGTGCAACGAAGTGCCACTGGTCCTCAAACAGGGCGAGCTTTACGTGACCTGCGCCTTCACAGGAGCCGGTGCAGCGGTCGGCCTGCTCGCCCTAGGCCAGCCCCTATCGATCGCGCTGCTCGGCTGTGCAGTGGTCACGCTGGCCTTACGCACAGGTTCCATCGCCTTTAGTTGGAGCCTGCCCGTCTACAAAAGCCGCCCGCCGCGCGTCTAGGAAAAGCGCTGCGGCGGGGTCCAGCCTTGCGTCACAACCGCCACATCACCAGCCTTCTTGCCCGCCCGTTGCAGCGTCAGGATTGAAACGGCCTCGTCGCCACTGCCTACGTGCAATTCTCCCGCCAAGACCCGAACGTCTCCGGCAGGAATATCCTGCAAGGTCACTGCGGCTCGCAAGCATTTGATCCGCTCACCATCCGCCTCTGTCCAAGCCCCCGGAAAAGGCGAAAGCCCGTTAATCTGGCGTACAATCTCGGCAGAACCACGCGTCCAGTCGATGCGCGCCTCCGCCTTATCGATTTTGGAGGCGTAGGTCACACCGTCCTCGTGCTGTGGCTCCGGCACCAGTTCGTCTAAACGCGCAAGCGCTTCCACAATCATCTTTGCTCCGATGGCACTCAGCCAGTCATGCAACTCACCCGTTGTCTCTGTCGCGCCAATCTCCGTCGCCTGACGCAGCAATACTGGGCCTGTGTCCAGCCCTGCCTCCATTTGCATGATGCAAACGCCAGTCTCAGTATCGCCCGCCATTATAGCACGATGGATCGGCGCAGCCCCGCGCCAGCGCGGCAACAGCGAGGCGTGAATGTTCAAGCACCCGTGCTCCGGCGCGTCCAGCACCGCTTGCGGCAATATCAGCCCGTAGGCCACGACCACGGCCACATCTGCGCCCAGCGCGGCAAATTCGTCTTGCTCCGGCGTGCCCTTCAGCGACACCGGATGGCGCACGGGCAGGCCCAGTTCCTCGGCCCGCGCCTGCACAGGCGACGGTCGGTCCTTCTTTCCCCGCCCCGCAGGGCGCGGCGGTTGCGAATACACAGCAACGACCTCGTGACCCGCCTCGACCAGAGCCTCCAGAACCGGAACGGAAAAGTCCGGCGTGCCCATAAAAACGATTTTCATCGCACCAGCTTCCTTGCCTTTTTCACCAGCATTTCCCGCTTGGTGCGACTAAGGTGGTCAAAATACATCTTGCCCTGTAAGTGGTCGATCTGGTGCTGCGCCGACGTCGCCCAAAGCCCGACAAAGTCGCGCTCCTCAACCTCGCCCGCTGCGTTCATAAACCGAACCGTCACGGCGCGCGGCCGTGAGATCACCGCCGAAACACCCGGCAAATTCGGCGACGCTTCCTCATGCTCCCGCATCTGTCCGCTGGCATGCAATACCTCGGGGTTCACCATCAGCACAGCCTGTCCCCGCATGTCCGAGGCATCCACAACAGCCAGCCGTTGCATCACCCCGATCTGCACCGCAGCCAGGCCCACACCGGGCGTCGCGTCCATGGTCTCGACCATGTCCGCCCAAATCGCACGGGTCTCGTCGGTGATCTCGGACACATCCTCCGCCACCGTCCGCAAACGCTTGTCCGGCCACATCACAAACGGTCGCTTCATGCCGTCACCTCATAGTCCAAAATCAGCACGCCATCGAGGTGATCTATCTCGTGCTGCACGCAGGCCGCCGCAATCCCCTCAAAAGCGCCGCGCCGCTGCGCGCCGGTCTGGTCCATCCACATCGCTTCGATCCGCTCGGGCCGCTCCACCCACACAGGATGATCCGCAATCGACAGGCAGCCTTCGTCGTTGCGTTGCATCTCTACAGATCGCGACAATATTTCGGGGTTAATCATCACGACAGGGCTGCGCTCCCCCTCTTTCCAGCTGCAATCCATCACGAACAGCCGGATCTGTCGCCCCACCTGAGGCGCGGCCAGCCCGCGCCCGGGCGCGTCATACATCGTCTCGAACATATCGGTAATCAGCCCGCCAAGCGCTGCCACGTCAAAGACCGGCTGACATAGCTGACGCAGCACGGGATCCGGATGCTGCACAATCGGCAGGATCATCCCGTGCGGGCCATTTCACGCTTCAGCTTGACCATCTTGCGAGTAATCATCTGCCGTTTGAGAGGGCGCAAATAGTCAATGAACAGCTTGCCATCCAAATGATCAATCTCGTGCTGCACGCATGTGGCCCACAGACCATCAAAGGTTTCTTCCTGCTCGGCTCCGTCGCGGTCCATCCAACGCACCGTAACGTCTGCAGGGCGGGTGACATCGGCATACTGCTCAGGGATCGACAGGCAGCCTTCCTCATAGGTGTTTTCCTCTTCCGAACAGGCGATAACCTCAGGGTTGAACATCACCAGCGGGCGGGGGCTTTCACCTTCTTTCTTGATGCAGTCCAGCACGATCAGACGGTCCATCACGCCGACCTGCGGCGCGGCCAAGCCGATGCCCGGCGCGTCATACATGGTCTCAAGCATGTCGTCCGCCAGCTCCCGCAGCGCGTCCGAGACGTCAACAACAGGTTTCGCCAGTTTCTTCAGGCGCGGGTCGGGATGGATCAAGATCGAGCGTTTCATGCCGCCCAGATAGACGTTCCTGCCATGCGGAACAAGTCCTAGGGGCGGAACTCCACCCGTCCAGACTGCCGCCGCGCAGGCTGTGCTAATTTTCGCTCTTGCAGCCCCACAGGAATCCCGCGACCTTGCGCGCGATATTAAGGAGAGCTGATCCATGAGTTTCGACACCCCAATCGACCGCCGCGGCACACATTCGTCCAAGTGGGACAAGATGGAGACCCTCTACGGCGTCTCGCCCAAGGACGGCATCGCAATGTGGGTGGCGGACATGGACTTCCACCCGCCGCAATGCGTGCAGGATGCGGTCAAGGCGATGCATGATCACGGCGTTTACGGCTATTACGGTGACGAAACCGAATATCGCGCGGCCATCCAATGGTGGATGAAAACCCGACACGGTTGGACACTGAATCCCGATCACATCTTCACCACCCACGGGCTGGTGAACGGAACCGCCATGTGCCTCGATGCCTTCACCGCTCCCGGCGACGGCGTCGTGCTGTTCACGCCCGTCTACCACGCCTTCGCCCGCGTCATCAAAGCCGCTGGCCGCGAGGTGGTCGAGTGCCAGTTGGTCAACACCAATGGCCGCTACGAGATGGATTTCGACGCTTACGACGCGCAGATGACGGGCAAGGAGACCATGCTCATCCTGTGCTCGCCACATAACCCCAGCGGGCGTGTCTGGACCAAAGGAGAGCTGCAAGCCGTTGCCGCTTTCGCAAAACGCCATGACCTCATTCTGGTCTCGGACGAAATCCACCACGACCTCGTCTTCAACGGTCACACGCATATCACCATGGCAAACCTGCCGGGGATCGAGGACCGGCTGGTGATGATGACCGCTACGACCAAGACCTTCAACATCGCGGGTTCTCACGTTGGCAATGTCATTATCGCAGATCCGGATTTACGCGCCCGATTTGCTGCCCGCATGGCCGCGAAGGGACTAAGCCCGAACAGCTTTGGCTTGTTCATGGCCACCGCCGCCTATTCGCCCGAAGGCGCAACGTGGGTCGATGAGCTTGTCGAATATCTCGACAAAAACCGCAAAACCTTCGACGCAGGGATTAACGCCATTCCGGGTCTTTCCTCGATGCCCATGGAAGCAACCTATCTGGCATGGGTCGACTTCTCTGGCACCGGCATGAGTCGCGAAGAGTTCACCAAGCGCACCCATGACACCGCCAAGATCGCGGCGAGCCACGGCCTGACTTTTGGCACTGGTGGCGAAGAATTCATGCGCTTCAACATCGGCGCACCGCATGCTGTCATTAAAGATGCGGTCGCCCGTATGCAGGCCGCGTTCGCGGACCTGCAATAGCGTCACTCGCGGGCGCGCAAAACCTGCGCTGGTCGCGTTGCCAACGGTCGCCATGCAAACATGAGCCCTGTTGCCAACGTGGCCAGTATGCCCCCCGCGATGATCGCTACGGCAGAGCCGACAGCGATCTGGAAATCCGACTCCATTACGAAAGCCATAACCCCCCATCCCGCGGCAATCCCGGTCACCAGTGCGATCCCACCAGCCGTCAGGCCCAACAGCGCCGAACGTAGCGCGAAGTTGCCCAGCACTGCAGCGCGTGATGCACCCAGCGTCTTCAGCACCGCGCCTTCATAGACCCGCGCCTTTTCCCCCGCCGCTGCCGTACCGATCAACACGATGCCCCCCGTCACCAACGTCGCCAACGCGCCGTAGGTGATCGCCGCCGCGATGCCTTGCAGAACCTCGCTGACACGGTCGATTGCGTCGCGCACGCGGATCGCGGTGATATTCGGATAGGTCTTCGCCATGTCGCGCAAAATCGCGCCTTCATCGGCTTCCTCGGCGTAGATCGTTGCGATATGCGTGTGCGGAGCCCCCCGAAGCGCCGCCGCATTCATCGACAGTACGAACCCAAGTCCTCCGGTCGAGAAGTTAACCTCGCGAAAGCTGGTGATCGTAGCGGTGATGTCGCGCCCCAGCACGTTGACCGTCAGGGTGTCGCCCAGATGCAAACCAAGCTCCTCCGCTTCCTCGGCGGCAAAGCTGATCTGTGGGTCGCCTTCGTATCCGGCACCCCACCATGTGCCTGCCGTAATGTCTGTCCCCGCTGGCAGCGCATCCGCATAGGTCACGCCACGATCACCACGCACGACCCAGTGGTCTGGCGCCACCTCCATCGCAGGTTTGTCGTTAATCTTGGTAATCACACCGCGCAGCATCGGTGCGCTTTCGATCTTCGACACGCTCGGGCGCGCGCTCAAAGATGCCACCAGCGGCTCCAATTGGTCGGGCTGCACATCCACGATAAAGTAGCTTGGTGCAATCTCGGGCAAATCCCCCGCAATGGCGTTGCGCAGGTTCCAGTCGATCTGTCCCACTGCCGCCAGCACCGACAGCCCCAGCCCCAGCGAGACCACCACCGCCTGCGCCTCGCGCCCCGGTCCGCCAACAGCGCCCAGCGCAAAACGCAGCGTCTTGAACCCGCGTAAGCGCCGCGCCAGCCACCGCGCCAGTACCCGCACGCCCATTGCAGCCAGCACCAGCAACACAAACGCTGCCATGATGCCACCCGCCGCCCAAAGCGTCAGCATGACCAAACCTGAAAGCCACGCCGCAGAGCCTACCAGTGCCGCTAAAATCAACCCGCATACGACGATCCAGATCGGCCTCGGCCAGCCTCTGACACCGCTTTGCGCATCCCGAAACAACGCCGCCGCGCGGATATGCTCCGACTGGCCCAACGGCCACAGCGTAAACAGTGCCGCCGCCAGCGCCCCGTAAAGTGCGGCTTCCGCCAAGGGACGCAGGCGCAACGCCAAATCCACCGGCACGGGCAAGCTCGCCTTGATCAACGGGCCGAACGCCAACGGCAACAGTCCGCCCAGAACCAGCCCCATGGCTATGCCCAACACCGCGAGGACACCCACCTGCAATAGGTAGACCCTAAACACCAAGTCCCCCGACGCGCCCAGACTGCGCAAAGTGGCGATCACTTCCGTCTTGCCCGCCAGATAGGCCCTGACCGCCGCGGAAACGCCAACGCCGCCCACAGCCAATCCCGTCAGCCCCACCAGCACCAGAAACGCCGACAACCGCTCCACGAACCTCGATATCCCCGGCGCGCCGTTGCGCCGGTCCCGCCAGCGAAATCCTGTACCCTCCAGCGCTGCCTCGGCCTGCGCTTTGGCGGCCTCCAGATCCAAGGCCTCGGGCGTCCTGATCCGGTATTCGGTCTCGAACAAGGTTCCCGGCGTCAAAAGCCCCGCGTCCTGCAAGGCCGCACTTGCCACCAATGTCGGCGGCCCCAGCGAGAAGCCCGCCCCCGCGCTATCCGGCATCCGCTCCAACGCGGCCATAACGATGAACTCTTTGACCCCCAGCTTCACGCGGTCGCCCACGTCCAAGCCCAACCGCGCCAACAGCACCGGATCAACCGCCGCCCCTGCAAAGCCGTCGCGCCCCGCCAGAGCCTCGGCCAAAGGTATATCAGGCGTCAGTTGAACCGCGCCATAAAGCGGATACATGTCGTCAACGCCTTTTACCTGCGTCAGGGCGCGTTCCTCCCCCGTCACCAGCATGGAGCGGAAATCGACAAGCTCCGACACATCCCCCAAACTCTCGAAAAACGCGCGCTCTTCAGGTTCAGCAAACCGGTAGGTCAGTTGCACTTCCGCGTCGCCGCCAAGGATCACCGCACCTTGTTCTGTCAGCCCCGCCTCGATCGCGCCGCGCACGGTGCCGATCGCGGCAATCGCGGCCACGCCCAGCGCCAGACACGCCAGAAACACCCAGAACCCCCGCAAGCCGCCCCGCAACTCGCGCCGCGCAATCCGCCACGCAAGGCTCATTGCGCGGCCATCGCAAGGCTGTCACTGATGATCTGCCCGTCGCGCAGCTGCACCACGCGGTCACACCGCGCAGCCAGTTCAGGCGCGTGGGTCACAAGGATCAGGGTCGCGCCATGGCGGTCGCGCAAGTCAAACAGTAGGTCCATCACCATCTCGCCGGTTGCCGCGTCCAGATTGCCCGTCGGCTCGTCCGCCAGCAAAATCTGCGGTCGCCCCACAACGGCCCGCGCCAGCGCCACGCGCTGCTGCTCCCCGCCCGACATCTGCGACGGATAATGCCCGCCCCGCGACGCCAGCCCGACAGCGGCCAGTTCCGCCTCTGCCCGCGCAAACGCATCGTTGGCGCCCGCCAATTCCAACGGTAGCGCGACATTCTCCAAGGCGGTCATCGTCGGAATTAAGTGGAATGATTGGAAAACCACCCCCATATGGTCCCTACGGAAACGGGCCAGCCCGTCCTCGCCCATCGGCGTGAGGTCTTGACCCAATACCGACACAAGCCCCGATGTGGCGCGCTCCAGCCCGCCCATCACCATCAGGAGAGACGATTTGCCAGAGCCCGACGCCCCCGTAAGCCCCAAGGTTTCCCCTGCGCTCACCTCCATAGAAATACCTTTCAGGATCTCGACCACGCCGGCATTGCCGTCCAGTGACAGGGTCAAATCTTTCAGGCGCATCACGGGGTCGGTCATCACTTGGTCCTTGGGCTTGGGGCGTGGACTTCTAGATAGACCCTTCCGCACGCTTCGCAACCTTGCACTTGCATCCGTCTTGGCAAGCCCCGCAATGGCAGAGCCGGTGACGATTGCCGCACTCGGCGACAGCCTGACCCAAGGCTACGGCCTGCCCGCCGAAGACGGCTTCGTGCCGCAGCTTCAGGCGTGGCTGACCGCCCAAGGCGCGGACGTCACCTTGGTCAATGCAGGCGTCTCGGGCGATACCACCGCAGGCGGCCTGTCGCGCATCGACTGGACCCTGACGCCAGAGGTCGACGCCGTGATTGTCGCCTTGGGCGGCAACGACGTCTTGCGCGGCCTGCCGCCGGAGCAGGCGAAATCCAATCTCGACGCGATCCTGGCCAAGATCGAGGAGCGCGGCCTGCCCGTACTGCTCGCCGGAATTGACGCCCCGTCCAATTACGGCCCCGACTACGAGGCCGAATTCGAGGCGATCTACACTGACCTCGCCGCCAAACACGACGCACTGCTAATCCCGAATTTCCTCGAAAGTCTGACCCGCATCGACGACCGCGCCATGGTCATGCGCGAGCACATGCAAAGCGACGGCATCCACCCCGACGCCTCCGGCGTAGCGCTGATCGTCGAGGCCATCGGCCCGGTGGTTCTGGACCTCATCACCCGCGCCAGCCCCTGAATTTGTACAAACTGACAGAAACGACGTACACGGCGTACTTGGTGTACAAAACCGGGCTCGCCGCAGCGCAGCGCTTGCGGATCGTCGCGCAATATCCTATCTCTGACTGCAGCAAAGACGAAACATCCTTACGCGAGAGAAATGCCCATGAGCTTCCGCCTGCAACCCGCCACTCCTGCCCGTCCAAACCGTTGCCAGCTCTTCGGCCCCGGCTCCCGTCCCGCGCTGTTTGAGAAGATGGCGGCCTCCGCCGCCGACGTCATCAACCTTGATCTCGAAGACTCTGTCGCGCCCTCCGACAAGGACGCCGCCCGCGAAAACGTCATCAATGCGACGCATGAAGTCGATTGGGGCAACAAATATCTGTCCGTGCGCATCAACGGCTTGGACACCCCCTACTGGTATCGTGATGTCGTTGATTTGCTTGAGAAATCATCCGATCGCCTTGACCAGATCATGATCCCCAAAGTCGGCTGCGCCGCTGATATTTACGCCGTCGACGCGCTTGTGACCTCCATCGAGGCCGCCAAGGGCCGCAGCAAGAAGATCAGTTTCGAGGTCATCATCGAAAGCGCCGCAGGCATCGCCCATGCCGAAGAAATCGCTGCATCCTCGCCGCGCCTGCAAGCCATGTCGCTGGGCGCGGCCGACTTCGCCGCGTCCATGGGGATGCAAACCACCGGCATCGGTGGCACGCAGGACAACTACTACATGCTGCAAGGCGGCAACCAGTACTGGTCCGATCCATGGCACTGGGCACAGGCCAAAATCGTAGCAGCAGCAAGGACTTATGGCGTCCTGCCCGTAGACGGCCCGTTTGGAGACTTCTCCGACGACGAAGGCTTCCGCGCCCAAGCCCGCCGCTCCGCCGTGCTGGGCATGGCAGGCAAATGGGCCATCCACCCCAAGCAAATTGCCCTTGCAAACGAGGTGTTTACCCCCTCCGAGGAGCAGGTCACCGAGGCCCGCGAAATTCTTGAGGCCATGGAAACTGCCAAGGCCAATGGCGAGGGTGCCACCGTCTACAAGGGCCGCCTGGTCGACATCGCCTCGATCAAACAGGCCGAGGTTATCGTCAAGCAATTCGAGATGATAAACAGCTAAAAACAGCGCTGCCCCAATGTTTCAGGGGCAGCGCGCCACCTCACTTCAGTGGCAGATATATCTCTGTCACCAACTCTTCGGGTGCCGTATCCGTCGGGTCGTTCAGGTAAACCTCCATCGCAGGCGCATCCCCCGGCTCCTCGCCACTTTCAGGCAACCAGACCCCATACAGATAGTCATAAGCGGCTTTCAGCCCTGAATACGGACCGGTATGGGTCAGCACAGCAACTTTGCCCGCGGGGATTTTCATGTCCTCCATATCGTCGGGCATCTCGAATTTCTCGCCGACCAATATCCCCGCATAGCTGCGCAACTCCGCCTCCGGCACCTCGTTTGGATCGTCATAGTAGACACCCGCCATCCCCCGCGCCGAGGGCCACAGCCCGCGGGAGGAAAACATCGAAGCGATGGATTCAAACTTCTTACCGATCTCGAGATAGGGACCCTTGTGGGCCAAGGCCGCCATTCGACCCTTAGAACGTTTTTTGATTTCAACAGGATACATGGAAAATTCTCCTCTGTGTGTTTCGGGGCTCGGAGACGCCAGAGCCCCACGTTTGCGAAACGCTGCCGGAGTCAGATCGAATGCCTCGCGAAATATCCGCGTGAAGCTGGCCACATTGTCATAGCCGCACCGCTCCGCCACTTCCGCCACGGACCAGTCCTTCTGCACCAGCCAGCAGGCCGCCCGATGCATCCGTATCCGCCGCACCGCGGCGGCGCAGGTCTCGCCGGTCATCCCGTGAAACACCCGATGCCAGTGAAACCGGCTCATCGCAGCGACGTCCGCCAGCGCGTCCAATGACAGGTCGCCCGCAGGGTTGTCGTGGATATACTCCTTCACGCGCAGCAGCCGTGCCTCATAAGGATTGGTCATAGATCGCTCCGTCTCGTCTCGCCTTTGGTTCTAGCTTAGCCCCATTTCACAAATCTTGCTGAGTTGCATCTGCCGCGAAGCATGGTCATATATCCCCCACGCAATCGGGAGTCCCAAATGACTAATTACCTTGAGTTCGAAAAGCCTCTGGCCGAAATCGAAGGCAAAGCCGAAGAACTGCGCGCCATGGCGCGTCAGAACGAGGAAATGGACGTTGAGAAAGAAGCCTTGGCTTTGGACAAAAAGGCCGCCGACCTGCTGAAAGAGATGTATAAAGACCTGACGCCATGGCGCAAATGCTTGGTCGCGCGGCACCCCAATCGCCCGCATTGCAAAGACTACATCGAAGCGCTGTTCGATGAATATACCCCGCTTGCCGGTGACCGGAATTTTGCCGATGATCACGCCGTTATGGGCGGCTTGGCGCGGCTTGGTGACCGTTCTGTCGTAGTGATTGGCCACGAAAAAGGTCACGACACCAAAACCCGCATTGAGCGTAATTTCGGCATGGCCCGTCCTGAAGGGTACCGCAAAGCCATTCGCCTGATGGACCTTGCCCATCGCTTCGGCCTGCCCGTCATCACAATCGTCGACACCCCCGGCGCGTATCCCGGCAAGGGCGCAGAAGAACGCGGTCAATCCGAAGCCATTGCCCGGGCGACACAAAAATGTCTGGAGATTGGAGTGCCACTGGTCTCTGTCATTATTGGCGAAGGGGGATCGGGCGGTGCAGTCGCCTTCGCGACGGCCAATCGCGTGGCCATGCTGGAGCATTCGATATACTCCGTTATCAGCCCAGAGGGATGCGCTTCAATTCTGTGGAAAGACGCCGAAAAGATGCGCGAAGCAGCAGAAGCGCTGAGGCTCACCGCACAGGATTTGAACCAGTTGGGCGTTTGCGATCGCATCATTCCAGAGCCCGTCGGCGGTGCGCAACGCGACGCCAAGGCGACAATTTCCGCTGTCGGTCAAGCCTTGGGCGAGATGATTGACGACCTGTCCAAGATGGACAGCGACGCGCTCATCAAAGACCGTCGCAGCAAATACTTGAAATTGGGCTCGAAAGGGTTGGCGGCTTAGCTGAACCGGCTTGGCGGATCACCACATGGTGTCCTTCGCCCGATCACCCCATTCTGCATCATAGGTCTTGCCATCAAAGCCAGCCTTGAGTTCGGCGAGCATGTCTCCGACTGACGGCAAATCGGCGTCAGCAGTCTGCCCCCGCCACAAATCAGCTCGCATCAGCGCCCGTGCGCATTGAGCATACACCTCGGCAATCTTGATGACGATGACGGATCTGGGCTTGCGCCCTTTGTCGCTAAAGCGCCCTCGCAATTCATCGTCGAAGGTCAACTTAGCCTCTCCGTTGACGCGGATCACAGTATCACTGCCCGGAACCATGAACATTAAAGCGATACGCGGGTCGCGCACGATGTTGCGCAAGCTGTCCATCCGGTTGTTGCCGCGCCAATCAGGCAGCGCCAAGGTCTGCGCGTCGAGTTCCAATACGACAGGCCCATCATCCCCACGAGGTGAACCATCCACGCCTTCCGGACCAACGGTAGAGAGCACGCAAAAGCGCGATGCCATGATCCATTTCCGGTAGGCAGGTGTTAGCTGCTTGGCTACTTTCATCAGCGACGCCTCACCCGGCTTGCCGTAGCAGTCTTCAAGTTTCGAAATGTCGGAAACGAATTCCACTCAAACTTCCTTGGGAACGAACCCGGCTTCTACCAGCAGGCGATCAGAGGCCGCTTCGACCTCGGCCTCTAGTTTGGCAAGAAACTGTTCTTTTGGCAGCCCTGGCGGGATTGGCTCAAGAAATTCAACTACAGCCACACCCGGCTTGCGGTAAACACCGCGGCGTGGCCAAAAAACACCCGCATTGGTCGCCACCGGATAACAGGTCTGGTTCATTTGCTCATATAAAACAGCGGTACCAACCTTGTAGGGACGTTTCACTCCAGGCGCGAGGCGGGTGCCTTGAGAATAGATCACCAATTGCCCCGGCAACTTGTCACCCTTTTCCACATCCGCCAACATCTTCGCAATTGCAGCCCCACGTTTTCCTCGGTTCACAGGGATACAGCCGATGCGGTAGGCATATTGACCCAAAATAGGCGCATAGAGCAGGATCGCCTTCATAATGAATTTGCCATGCGGGATCGCATCGAAAATCATCAAGATATCAAGGAAAGACTGGTGTTTTGCGGCAACCAGTGCCTCTTCAGTCGGAGGCGTGCCGCGTACTTCACTTTTCAACCCGACCATCCAGCCCGCCGTCCAGATCACATAACGTGCATAGGCATGACAGGCCGCCACCGCACCATACGGGCTGAACATGGCCCAAGGCAGGTAGACGATCGCAAGGACCGGCATCGCCGCATACATTGACAAGTTGAACACCAAGGATCTGGCCCATTGAATGGCATATTTCATGATCACGTCACCTCGTTCAATGTGCGCAGGGCGGCACTTCGCGTAGCCCAGAACGCCACCAAAGCGGCCAGCGGCGGAATGGTCAACGGCCAAAGCCAGTGCCACCCCTGAAAACCAAGACCCGTGAGGAAGGCACCCTCATCAGCCGCACTGGGCAGCAGGGCCACCGCAATACTGCCCGCTATCGTGCCAACAGCAGCGCCAAGCAATGCGCGGATCGTGAAGCGTCGAACGAAAGCGCGGGCGATATAGACATCGCGTGCACCCACCAAACGCGTTACGCGAATAACCTGAGCGTTTGCGGCAAGAGCAGCACGCGCGGCGAGCGTAATCATGGCCGCTGTCGACAAGCCAATCAGGGCGATCGCGATCCAACCCAATCCACGTAACCGTTTTGCGGCATCGACCAGTGGGCGTCGCCAGCGGGTATGATCGTCCAGAAACGCTCCCGGAGCTTCACCGGCCAAACGCAGACGCAAACCGGCGGCGTCATACCCGTTTTCCTCCTCGACCACTTCGATAAGTCTCGGAATGGGAAGATCTTCCAGCGGCAGGTCGGGTCCGAACCATGGCTCAAGAAGCAGCATCTGCTCCTCTTCGGACATGATCCGCGAGCGGGCGACACCGGGTGTGGTGCGTAAAACTTCTTGTGCAGCAAGAGTCTGCGCCTCAATTTCCTCCAGCGGGGCCGAAATCCGGACAGTTGAGGTTTGTGCCAATTCGCTTGCCCAACGTTCAGCCAAACGGCCGGTCGCCAAGGACAGAGCTAAGGCGAATACTGCCAGAAAGGCCATCGATCCGGCCGTGAAAGTCGTCAACGTTGCGGTGAATCCAGTTGGTGGCACCACACGGTCGGCCGCGCGGTCACCCCCGGCAATCTCTGTTATCGTAGTCAAAATCGAACGCAATTTATCCAAAATACTCACAGGTCTGCCCCCGCAAGTTGTAACCGTTTGTCCTTGATCCGAAGCACGCGTGCCGCAACCTGCGCCTTGGTGTTCCTGATCAAATTGAGATCGTGGGTCGCTACCAGTACCGACTTGCCCATCTTGTTGAGCTCAATCAGCAGCGACATAAGGCGTTGCGACATTTCCCAGTCAACATTCCCGGTAGGCTCGTCTGCCAGAATAACGTCAGGCCCCATGATCACCGCACGAGCCAAGGCAGCGCGCTGGCGCTCACCACCCGACAGTTCAGGGGGCAACTGGTCTTGCTGCTTGGTCAAACCAACCCACCCAATCAAATCCTCTAGATTTTGTCGTTCAGCCTCAACGTCACGACCGGACACCGTTAACGGCAAGGCGATGTTTTCTGCAACGGATAGATGGTCAAGAAACTGGCACTCTTGATGAACAACCCCGATCCGCCGCCTCGCCAAAGCAATTTGATCACGGCCCAGTGCTGCCACATCCTGATCAAATACCTGCACCAACCCTTTGGATGCGGCCAATTCCATATAGCATAGCTTGAGGAACGTGGATTTTCCCGCGCCCGACGGGCCGGTCAGAAAGTGGAACGATCCTGCTTGAAGCCTTAGCGAAATGTCAGTCAGCAAGTCGCCACCGCCATAGCTATAGGCTACGTTTTCCAGTTCTATCACAGGGCCTGCTCCAAGTTTGATTGCGCAACAATTACGCCATAGGCAGCAACAGTTGCAATCAATTGGAAACAACAATGCTTGGAATACACATTTCCACAGGCTAAGACTTGAGTAGATGTGAGGCGCGCCAAGGCTTTAGCGCGAAAAAGCGGGGATTTCATGCGGCTGGTTTGCCCAAATTGCGATGCGGAGTACGAGGTTGATGACGGCCTTATTCCGCCCGAGGGGCGCGATGTCCAATGCTCCAACTGTACAACAACCTGGTTTCAAGCTGCATCGAAAGCCGCCAGTACGGATGTGCCACCAGAAGAAGCCGAGCACGAGCCGCAAGCCGAGGAACTGGATGATGATCCCGATCTGGCAGCGATAGCGGCTGCGACAGCTGCCGCAGCGGGACTTACGCCTCGCAAACCTGCTGTCGATCAAGCAGCGATGGATGTCATTCACGAGGAAGTTGAGCGTGAAACAGCAGCACGCAAAGCAGAACTCGGCGGGATCGAGACACAACCGGATTTGGGCCTCGACGACTCAGATTCTGAAGTCCGCGCTTCTGCTGCCCGCGACCGGATGGCGCGGCGTCGTGGTCTGGATCCACAGGCCGCGGCAATCGAGGATGATGATCAGGCGTTGACCGCGGCACCAAAACGCGAAGAAGCGGCGACGAAAAAAGAGCTGTTCCCCGATATCGAAGAAATCAACTCGACGCTGTCTCCGGAAGCCGCAGAAGCCGAGGCCGAAGCAGCAAGGATTGCTGCCGAAGGCGGAGATGTCAGCCAAGTTCAAAAGAGAAGCGGTTTCCGGCTGGGCTTTGGCTTGATGCTTCTGCTCGCTGTCGGATTGTTGATCCTATATGTCTACGCACCGCAAATCTCGCAACGGATGCCCGCTTTGTCTGGCGCGTTAGATAGCTACGTTGCATCAATCGATAACCTGCGCGTCTGGCTCGACACGGCCGCTCAAGGACTTGTTGAAAAGATCGGCGTTACGCTGGACGACCAACCTTAGACCTAGAACTGATCCAGCAACCTTTTCAGGTAATCTCGCTCGATTTCGGGACGGTTTTGTTCGCCAGACCGGCGGCGGATTTCGTCTAGAAGCTCACGCGACCGACGTTGTGCATTCTCGCCTTGCAGCATATTTTCTTCCGACCCAATCATTCCGTCAGAGCCTTGCTCGCGCCCTAGCGGATCCTTGTTCTGGCGCGACGCACGTCCTTGGTTCTGACCTTCGTTGCCCTGACCGTCCCGCTGTTCTTGCGCCATGGCATCACTTAGATTGCGCATACCTTCACGCAAAGCTTCCATCGCATCCGATTGAGCTCCCAGCGCCTCTGCCGTTTGATCATCTCGCAATGCCTCTTCCGCGCGATCCATAGCTTCGCCGGCACGGTCAAGCGCCTCGCGTGCAGCGTCTCCTTCCGGAGTGCCTCGGCCCGGCAAATTGCGTTGTTGGCGGTTCAGCTCGTCACGCAACGCTTGCTGGCGATCCGCCAATGACCGCTCGCTGCCTTCACCAGGCTGCTGGCCTTCAGATTGCTGGCTCCCTTGGCCTTGCTCGCCTTCCTGTTCGCCTTGCCGACCACCTTGGCCATCATGGCTCTGCCCGCGGCCCTGCCCGCCATTGCGGCCCTCATTGCCTTCGCTTTCGCCGGCCTGCGCACCGGGGTTGAACTGCTCCTGCAGGTCGCGAAACGCCTCATCGCTTAGGCCTTGCTGTTCACGTAGCGTGTCTTGAAGACCCTCCATCGCCTGTTGGCCCGGACCTTGCTGACCTTCGCCACCCTGACCTTCTGCAACCTGCATATTCTTCATCATTTCCATCAACTGGTCGAGCAAGGCCTGCGCCTCGGCCATTTTGCCTTCTTCCATCAGGCGCTGAATTTCGTCGAGCATCTCTTGGAGTTGATCATCCGTAACTTCCTGCGACTCGCCTTGCGCTTGTTGCTGGGGCTCACCATCCTGCCCCTCTTGCGCCAGCTGCTCCATATATTGCTGCATGGCCTCACTGAGTTCTTGCATCAGCTCGGCGATTTCCTCGCTTGTCGCACCGTCCTTCATCGCATCGGAAAGCCGTTCTTGCGCGCGTTGCAGGCGTTCTAAGGCGTCGGAAAGCCGCCCGTCTTCAAGCAGCGTGGCAGCTTGCCATAACATATCAGCGATTTCGGTCTGCTTCTCGTCGGTGATCCCGAACTCTGTCGCCAGTTCCAACCGCGTGATCGCCATGCGAACGGTCAGATATGCGACCTCGCTGGGGAAAAAACCGTCTGGGTCGTAGGTAATCGTTCTAAGAAGCTGGCTAATGCGCCCAGCATTCTCGCGGGACCAGAGAAGGTCACGACGTTGCTCTACCAATGCTTTGGCAATGGGTTGGAAAAAGCGCCGCCTCGGAAGTTCTGCCTTGACGGACGCCGGTGCGCTGGATTGCTCCGACGCATCTATAACGGACAAATCAATCTTAACCGGTAAATTGGCCCATGGATGCTCTGACAGGTTCTCGATCAGTGTTTCATCGAAGTTTTCTCTGCCGCCGGAATACGGCATCGGCAAATCAAGAACGATTGCTTCTTGCGGCTCAGGGTCGACGACCAATCCGTAACGGCGATCAACTTCGACCAAATCCAGCGTTATCGTCGCGGTTCCGCGCTCCACGCCATAGTCATCGGATGCGGTAAAGGGCAATTCCATCTCACCATTAATCTGGCGAGAGACCTCAGCCCCTGCTTCAACAATCGGTGGCTCGTCCGTCTGGGCCGTAATTGTCCATTCTGCTTCGTCGCCGCCTTCGATACGGATGATACCGTCGTTCTGAATAACTCTGCTGAACGCGGACTTTTGCTCTTCTGTTTCCGGCTGCTCAACACCTGATACAGTCTCGGAAAGCGTCAAACTTCCGACCTGTCCGTACAACCGCACCGTCAGGTCACTGCCCTTTGGCACCGTCAAACTGGAGACCTTAACGTCGTTCAAGTAAAGGCTGGGCTTTCCGGTATAGCTTGGCGGCTCGATCCAAACTTCCCAGGCTGGACCTGCAGCCACAGCCTTCCCAAAACCGCCCGGCGTCAGATCATCCAGCGAACCCGATCGCAAAAGACTTCCGAACCCGAGTGTTGTCACCAGCAACAACAACGCCACATAGCGCATTGCGTACGGGTCTTGCGCGGACACGCGCAGATCCGGTGATACGGCCTCTGCTTCAGCCAATCGGGCCTGCATTCTTGCCTTGTGTGCCTGCCAAATTGCCTGCGACGCGGCATCGCTGCCGCCAAGTGCTTGTGTATCAAGAGCCGCAGTAACAGGTCGTCCCGGCATCGTGCGGTCGATCCGGTTCAGTGCGTCCGCCCATGTTGGAACCCGAAATTTTTTCCATGCATAGTAGAGCGAAGCTCCAAAACCGAACGTCGCTGTCAGGGCAAGCGTCCACAACGCCCACATTGGCAGGGATGCACCGCCTACAAATATTAGTACCACGACACCAAAAAACAGAACGGTCCAAAGCGGCCAGAACGCGTGCGTGACCCGTTCAGCCCAAAGACCCACAAGAGTAAACCGTGTTGGCCACGTCAGTGCAGTAAGGTCTAGCTTGGTGTCAGGCTTGTTCATCAAGTCATCCCGTTGGGTAGACGCACCATAGCGTCAAAGCCACGAAGGAATGGTATCTCGATTTATCATCTCGTCAAAGGTCGGACGCTCCCGAATGACGGCGAATTGATCTTCATGGACCAAAACCTCGGGGATAAGCGGCCTAGAGTTGTACTCGGATGCCATAACGGCGCCATAAGCACCTGCCGACCGGAAGGCCACCAAATCACCTGCCACAACAGGCGGCATCATGCGTTGCTTGGCGAACGTATCGCCGCTTTCACAAATCGGCCCGACGATATCGTATTTTACCTGCTCGACACCCGCTGCTGGCTCAACCACAGGAACGATATCATGATACGCACCGTACATGGCAGGCCGGATCAGATCGTTCATCGCCGCGTCAATAATCATGAACTGACGGTCTGCGCCTTCTTTGACGTAAATAACCTCCGACACCAGAAGACCCGCATTTCCGGCAATCAAGCGCCCCGGCTCAATCTCGATTTCGCACCCCAAATGACCGACTTTATCACGAGCAAGCTGCCCGAATTCCTGCGGCAATGGCGGTGCATCGTTGGAGCGCTCATAGGGGATGCCCAATCCGCCACCCAGATCAAGACGCCGAATATCGTGACCTTCAGCACGCAAGAGTTTTGTTAGCTCGGCAACTTTTTCGAACGCCTGACCAAACGGCTCCAACTGGGTAAGCTGGCTGCCAATATGCACGTCAATTCCAATCACTTCCAAGCCCGGCAAGGCAGCAGCCGCAGCGTAGACTTCTTTGGCCCGCGAAATCGGGATGCCGAACTTGTTTTCTGATTTTCCTGTCGCAATTTTTTCGTGGGTTTTCGCGTCCACATCAGGGTTTACCCGAATTGTGACCGGCACGGTGACCTCCATCGAAGAGGCAACTTCTGACAGCGCCTGCATCTCTGGTTCGCTTTCGATATTGAACTGTCGAATGCCACCCTCAAGCGCCAGACGCATTTCTGCACGCGTTTTGCCGACCCCTGAAAACACGATGCGCTCACCCGGAATACCAGCGGCCTTGGCCCGCATGTATTCTCCGCCTGAGACAACATCCATGCCTGCACCGAGGTCGCCCAAAAGCTTCAAAACAGCCTGATTGGAGTTCGCTTTCATCGCGTAGCAGACCAGATGGTCAGCCCAATCCAGTGCTTCGTCAAACAAACGGAAATGGCGCGTCAGTGTCGCACTGGAATAAACGTAGAACGGCGCGCCTACTTGGGCGGCGATATCGGCAATGGCGACGTCTTCGGCATGCAGTTTGCCGTCGCGGTAAAGAAAATGGTCCATCAGTCGAGCGGCCTTGTGCGTAGAAATAAATAGAGCGGCAAGCCGCAGGACACACCGATACAGAATGTCGCCGGGATCGCAACCAAGGTAAACCAATTCCGGCGAACAGACACCTCGGCGATAATCCAGACAGTCAGCGCTATCGCTGCTATCGTGAGGTCCCAAACCAAGCCAGACGATGCGGCATTTGCATGCCAAGCTTCAACCATCAGTCCCAACGAAAAACCGTGTTCGGAAAACCACTGCACAAAGTAATACATCGGGTGGACCGCCCCCCAAATTGCAAGGGCAAGATAGATCATTCGCAACACAGACATCGCGGTAGCTCCTGTACCAGTTGTGCGGCGATGTAGCTCATTACCCTATCGTCGGAAAGGTCCGAGGCCCCCCGATAACCCTGCATTTTCCTTATTTTTGCCCAATGAGCACGGCAAATTGCCTCAAAGGGCTTAGGGGGCCTACGGTATGATGCGACATTATTTACTGTTTTCATTGGCATATTTTGCCTGCGCTGTGGCGTTGGTTTTTGCTATGCGTGAACAGCCTGCCGCGCTGCTTTTAGGTGCGGTTCGCACATCGTTCTATCTGTTAAAGTCATTCGCCGAATGGTTACCAATCTTGGGCGTCTTCCTTGCAGGGTCGCTCTATCTGACCCGAAAGTATGGTGTCCGCGCACGAATAGTTCCAACAATCTATGCGCTGCTTGGATGCCTGGTCTTTTCTATGGCCTTTTCACTGGTCAAAACCTCCATCCCTTCCATTCAGCCGTTCTACGCAGATCCGTTTTTTGCCGATCTAGACGCAGCGCTGCATTTTGGCGTCGACCCTTGGCGGATTGCGCACTCGGTTGCGGCGTTTGTGCCGCCTTCAGTGATCGTTGTCCTGTATTTTATGGTCTGGTTTCTGCCTGCCGTCTTTCTGCCTGTCTTTATCGCGCTTACGGATACCGACACAGATCGGTCCAAACGCTTCATGATCCTCTATGTCGTATCTTGGGTTGGACTAGGGAACGTGATGGCGATGCTGGGCAGTTCCGCAGGGCCAGTTTACTATGACCGCCTTATCGGTGGCACGCGCTTTGCAGATTTGACCGCAGCGCTCGAGAGCAGCGGAATAGCCGCCTCCGCCTTGGGGCGCGTGCAGGACAACCTTTGGCAATTTTATTCTGATGGGGGCCAAAGTGTCGGATCCGGCATCTCCGCTTTCCCGTCAGTCCATGTCGGGCTGGCAGCCGTCACGCTGCTGTATCTGTGGGAAAGGTCGCGCGCTTTGGCACCTTTCGGCGTTCTCTTTGCCGCAATGATCATGTTCGCATCGGTCTATCACGGATGGCACTATGCTGTTGACGGATATGTCTCGATTGTTGCCGTAACCGCACTCTGGGCCGTGCTACGGCGACGCAACGTCGCAATTGCCACTTACATTCCTGCTTGATTGAAGGTTTAAAGCTAACAAAGTTGCGAACCCGTCCCGCAGGGGCGTTGCGAGAGGAATTGACACATGGCCGAGATTGAACGCGAAAGCATGGAATACGATGTGGTAATCGTCGGGGCCGGTCCTGCCGGTCTTAGCGCTGCTATCCGCCTGAAACAGCTGGACGCCGACCTCAATGTCGTTGTCTTGGAAAAAGGCTCCGAGGTCGGTGCGCATATCCTATCGGGTGCGGTTTTGGACCCGTCCGGTCTTGATGCGCTGCTGCCAGACTGGCGCAATATGGATGCCCCGATCAACGTACCTGTGACATCGGACAATTTCTACATGCTTGGCGAAGCCGGTCAGGTCCGCATCCCCAACTTCGTGATGCCCCCACTGATGAGCAATCACGGTACCTACATTGTCTCCATGGCCAATGTTTGCCGTTGGATGGCCGAACAGGCCGAAGGCATGGGCGTCGAAATCTTCCCGGGTATGGCGTGTTCCGACATCGTCTATGGTGAGAATGGCGAAGTTAAGGGCGTGGTGGCTGGCGTCTTCGGACTGGAAGCCGATGGCTCTTATGGCGAAAACACCGAGCCGGGCATGGAATTGCATGGCAAGTACGTCTTCCTGTCGGAAGGTGTCCGCGGTTCTCTGTCCAAGCAGGTAATCGAGAAGTTCGATTTGGCCAAAGACGCGAGCCCCCAAAAATATGGCCTCGGCATGAAAGAGATTTGGGAGATCGACCCAGCCAAACACAAAGAAGGCACCGTAACCCACACGATGGGCTGGCCTTTGGGCAAGAATGCGGGCGGCGGTTCGTTCATCTACCACCTCGACAAAAACCAAGTTTACGTGGGCTTCGTGGTGCACCTGAACTACGAAAACCCGCACCTGTTCCCTTACATGGAGTTCCAACGGTTCAAACATCATCCCATGGTGGCCGAGCTACTCGAGGGCGGCAAACGGGTGGCTTATGGCGCACGCGCAATCACCGAAGGCGGCTGGCAGTCCTTGCCCAAAACCGCGTTCCCGGGTGGCGCGTTGCTGGGCTGCTCCGCTGGTATGGTCAACGTGCCGCGGATCAAGGGCAACCACAATGCGATGTTGTCTGGAAAAGCCGCAGCTGAAGCGGCATTTGAAGCCATCGGCGCAGGCCGTTCGGGTGACACGTTGGACGGTTACGACACCGAAGTGCGAACCGGCGCAATTGGCAAAGACCTCAAGCGCGTACGGAACGTGAAGCCGTTGTGGTCGAACTACGGCCTGACCGCATCGTTGACTATTGGCGGGGCGGATATGTGGTGCAACAACATCTTCGGCACCTCACCGCTGAACTTAAAGCACGGAAAATCTGACGCCGAAGCCACTGGCAAAGCGGCCGATTTCAAGCCAATCGACTATCCCAAACCTGACGGCAAGCTGTCCTTTGACCGGCTGACCAACGTGGCATTCTCGTTCACCAACCACGAAGAGAGCCAACCCGCGCATCTGAAATTGATTGATGACAGCATCCCTATCTCGGTAAACCTGCCGCAATATGCCGAGCCCGCACAGCGCTACTGCCCGGCAGGTGTGTATGAGGTGGTCGACAACAATTTCGTCATCAACTTCCAGAACTGCGTTCACTGCAAGACTTGCGACATCAAAGACCCGTCGCAGAACATTGTGTGGACCACGCCGCAAGGTGGTGACGGGCCAAACTATCCGAACATGTGACGGTCTAATGGCGCGGCGAAGGAACACCCCGCGCCATTGTTACCAAACGCGTCATGGACAACCCCCCTTCGCGCACCTATTTCTCTAGAAAACGCAAGAAGAATTGGGCCCGACCGATATGATCAAGACTCGTGTACAACGCCGCATAGCGGGGCTTTTACTTTCCCTTGCCGTAAGCTCTGCACCAGCCATTGCAGTCGAGCATGGTCTGGCTGGACCATATCTTGCTGCACGTCAGGCGACGATCTCCTTCGACTACGGCGAGGCTGCGCGCTATTACCGCCGCGCTGTCGCGGCTGAACCACACAACCTCCTGCTTAAGGAAAGTGCCATCATCGCGATGATCGGCCAGGGTGATATAAGCGGCGCGACAGAAATCGCTTTGGAACACGAAGAGGCGGGTGGGCGGAACCAAATTGTCGATCTAGTTCTGGACACTGTCGCCGTCGCGAATGGCGATTTCGACCGCGCATCCGAAGAAAGCCCAGAGACCACGGGCCTTGCACCGCTTTTGGGCGGTCTGACACGAGCATGGGCTTTGCTCGGGCAAGGCAAAATGTCAGACGCGACAGATGCCTTTGCAAAAGTAGCTGAAACCGAAGACTTCGCCTCATTTTCCCACTACCACAACGCCTTGGCGCTCGCATCCGTGGGTGATTTTGAAGGTGCAGACAACATCCTGTCAGGCAAAGAATTTGGACCTCTAGTTCTTAGCCCACGCGGGATTGAAGCGCACGCCCAGATACTTGCTCAGCTAGAACGTCGAAGCGATGCGATCGAACTATTGAACGTCACGACCGCGAACGGCTTTAGCGCCGAGCTGGAATCGCTGAAAGAACGCCTCAAAGCTGACGAAGTGGTTAACTATGACTTTGTGAGCAATGCGAGCGAAGGTATCGCGGAAGTCTACTTCAACTTGTCTGCGGTGCTCGACGGCCGCGCAGCTCCAGAGCATGTTTTACTTTATGTACGGATGGCGCAACACATCCGCCCTGATCATGCTCCGGCAGTTCTGATGGCTGCTGAAATTCTGGAGGGGATGGGGCAGTTCGACCTCGCAACGGAAGCCTATGCCTCTTTGGACACGAGTTCCCCAGCCTATGTGCTGGCCGAAATCGGCCGCGCCAATGCGCTTTATTCTGATGACCGCAAAGACGCGGCAGTCGAAGTACTGACGGCGTTGTCCAAATCACATGGCGACATTGCTATGGTCCATTCAACGCTTGGCGACATCCTTAGCAGGACGGAACAAAACGAAGGGTCTGTGGCTGCATACTCACGCGCGTTGGACCTCAATGGCATCGGAAACCGCAGCAACTGGCGTATCATGTATGCCCGCGGGATCGTAAAAGAACGTATGGGTGATTTGGTCGGAATGGAGCGTGATTTCCGCACGGCTCTGGAGCTATCCCCGAACCAGCCTGACATTCTGAACTATCTTGGCTACTCGCTGGTCGAGCAACGCATCAAGCTTGATGAAGCACTTCAAATGATCCAGACGGCCGTGAAAGAAAGCCCCGATAGCGGCTACATCACCGACAGCCTTGGATGGATATTCTACAGACTTGGCCGTTTTGAGGAAGCCGTGGCTCCGATGGAGCGCGCAGTTGAGCTGCTGCCCGTTGATCCAATCGTCAATGACCATCTGGGCGACGTCTATTGGAAGGTTGGCCGCGAACGTGAGGCGGAATTCCAGTGGAAACGCGCCTTGTCCTTTAAGCCGGAAGAAGCAGAAGCCGAGCGTATTCGCGAGAAACTATCCCGCGGGCTGACAGCTGTTCTGGAAGACGAAGCCAAAGCCGGAACGACGCAAACCGCGAACGACTGATGCTAGAGCAGTTCGCACCAGCAAAGGTGAACCTGACGCTTCACGTCACTGGGCAAAGCGCGAACGGGTACCATTTGCTAGACAGTTTGGTGATGTTTGCCTCGGCGGGTGATCACCTGACGTTTGAGCCCGCTGATGAGTTGTCTCTAAGTGTTGATGGGCCCGAAAGCGGCGCGGTCCCCACCGACGGCAATTCCGTCCTGTCTGCCGCTCACTTAATCGATCCGCAAAAGTCTGCGCATATTCACCTAACGAAAGTTCTACCGGTCGCCTCTGGTATCGGAGGTGGAACGGCGGATGCCGCTGCTGCCTACCGTGGGCTGTTAAAGCTATGGGGGCTCCCGGATGCTGTCCCAAACGCCGAAACCTTCGCGCATATCGCAAAACTAGGGGCAGATGTCCCAATTTGCCTATTTTCACAAACCGCGCGAATGTCTGGTATCGGCGAAAAGATTGAGTTCATGCCAGAATTGCCTGCGCTGGATGCGGTACTAATAAATCCCCGCGTTGAAGTGTCTACGCCCGCAGTTTTCAAATCCATTTCGTCCAAAAACAACGCCTCAATGGGAACTATTCCTTCCAACTTCATCGATCAGGTAGAGTTCATCACTTGGTTGCAACACCAACGAAATGACATGCAGGACGCAGCTGTTTCCATTGCTCCGGTGATTGAGCATGTCTTGGCAGCGCTCTCAGCGACCCAGAATTGTCAGTTAGCTCGGATGTCCGGTTCCGGAGCAACTTGTTTTGGAGTATTCCCAAGCGCTGAAACCGCTCGGAACGCCGCATTACAAATCAGTCGAGATTATCCGCACTGGTGGGTAAAATCCTGCACGCTCGGAGCGTGACGGACCTAGTTGAGACGTGACACCACGTAGTCGGCCAAATCACGAAGCATGTCCGTCAAATCCCCCTGCGGAACCGCATCGAGGGCCGTCTTTGCCTTAACAGACCAAGCCAGAGCGTCTTCACGTGCCGCGTCCAATGCCCCGTGCTTCTCGAAAAGCGTCAGCACGTGATCAAGATCGCCGTCTTGTTGCTTTCCCTTTTCAATCGTGCGGACCCAGAAATCGCGATCTGCATCGCCACCGGATGCAATCAATTTGATAAGAGGCAAAGTTAGTTTCCGCTCGCGAAAATCGTCGCCAACATTCTTGCCTGTCTTCGCCGTGTCACCGGCAAAATCCAAAATATCATCGGCAATTTGGAAGCTGATACCCAGCGCATCACCATATGTATACAAGGCCTGAACGACCTCAACTGGGGCGTCGGCGATCATCCCGCCAACCTGTGTTGCGGCCGAGAAGAGCGCAGCGGTTTTGCCTCGCACCACTTGCAGGTAAATATCTTCGGTCGTTGCCAAGTTTTGGGCGGCAGTCAACTGAAGCACTTCGCCTTCTGCAATCACAGCCGACGCATTAGAAAGCACTTTCAAGACGTCCAACCTGCCCGCTTCCGTCATCAGTTGAAACGATCGCGCGAACAGGTAATCCCCGACCAGAACCGAAGATTTGTTATCCCAAAGCAGATTAGCCGCAGGGCGCCCACGGCGTTGCTCACTGCCATCAACAACGTCGTCATGCAGAAGCGTCGCGGTGTGAATGAACTCCACCGTTGCGGCAAGATGAACGTGATAAGGACCGTCGTAACCACACAACCGGGCTGCTGCCAGTGTGAGCATCGGCCGGACGCGCTTGCCGCCAGCATCGACCAGATGCGCTGTAACTTCTGGGATTCGCGGGGCGTGCTCTGACGCCATGCGTGTGCGGATCAACTCCCCCACGGCGTCGAGATCATTTGCCAAGGCGCCCTTAAGGCGGTCATGGGGCTTCACAGAGGGGGTATCCAAACTCATTATCTCGTTCTGCCTCGTCTCTCGACAAACGTGCTGGCCTGTCGTTAACTCTATCTCATGAAAGAGCTTTTGCGCAGCAACGATCCCACAATCATAGCCTTCTCTAAAGCCCTTTTGTCAGGGGAAGATATAGGCGTGTTCGAAATGGACGTCCACATGAGTGTTCTTGAAGGCTCCGTTGGCATTTTGCCGCGCCGTTTGATGGTTCGGGAGCAGGACCTGTTCATGGCCGGTGCCATCCTGCGTGACAATGACATTCATCTGAGCGACTGACGACCTATGGGATTTGCTTTTGACGAGCTTACGCATGATGCTTTTCTGGGTGGCAAATTGCATTTATGGCAGCCGCGCAAAGGATACCGCGCCGCCACTGATCCCGTGCTTCTTGCCGCGTCCTGCCCTGCGAAACCCGGGCAAACCGTGCTGGAGCTGGGGTGCGGTGTAGGCACCGCCTCCATCTGCTTGCGTACGCGGGTTGAAGCCCGACTAAGTGGCATCGAGTTGCAGCCCGCATATGCCGAATTAGCCCGCCGTAACGCCACCGAAGCCGGCTTCGAAATGGAGGTCGTCGACGCTGACCTTGCCCAACTCCCGGCTGATCTTCGCAACCGCAGCTTCGATCATGTCATCCTGAACCCCCCTTATTACGGCCCGGGTACAGCTTCGCCAGATGAAGGCCGAGACACTGCTTTGCGTGAACACACGCCGCTCTCTGTATGGGTCGACACGGCCCTGCGACGGGCAGGCCCGAAGGGGTGCGTCAGCGTCATTCATCTTATCGACCGGCTTGGAGACCTAATCGAGATGCTCAATTCTCGGGCAGGTCTCATCGAGATCAAGCCAATTGTTGCGCGAGCGGGAAAGCCTGCCGGGCGGGTTTTGCTGCGGGCGCAAAAAGGGCGTGCCGCAAGGACAATACTCCATAACCCGTTGGTTCTGCACGATGGGTTGCAGCATAATCAGGATGGGGATGATTACTCGCAAGCTGCCACTGATATTTTACGCAACGGATGCTCACTAAAATTTTAGAAGCAATCGCTGCAACGCCGCGACGCATTTGCGTGACTTGGGCTTTTTAATGTGATGCAATGCAGGTCTAAACCACACAAAAAGGAGTTATGCCCATGACGATCAGTTCTCACGTTTCTGAGCTGAAGCGCAAACACGATGCATTGTCCCAACGAGTGGAAGAAGCACAAAGAAGCCCAGGCTCAGACGACCTGACTGTCGTTGAACTGAAAAAGCAAAAGCTGCGGTTGAAAGAGGAAATTTCGAAATTCGCTGATTAGGATTTTCGTGACCCAAGCGCGGCAAGCCCTGCTCCGGCCGTAATCAGTCCGGCCGCCAGCAATAAAACTGCCGTCGCTTGGGCATATCCTGCTACGATCAAGGTACAAGTAGACAACAGCGGCGCGGCATAGGATGCAGTGCCGAGCAATTGGATGTCGCCCTGCTTGACGCCAACATCCCACAAGTAAAACGCCAACCCAACGGGACCCAATCCGAGCCCTGCGATCGACAGCCATGTGATGGCACCGCTCGGCAAAACTGTTTGCTCGAACATCAAATGTGCAAGACCCGAAAGAATTGCAGTGGCTAGGCAAAAGAATGTGACAACTTCAGTCGGCACTGCACGAAAACGCCGTGATACAACTGAATAGCCCGACCAAGTTAAGGCGCACAAAACCGCCAGCAAATACCCGGGCACGTAGGCCCACTGAAACCCCGCCCCGCCCCGCGCCACAATAAGTGCCGCTCCGGCGAAGGAAACGATCGCTCCCAATACATGCAGCGGTTTCAGCTTTTCATCCGGGAGCAGGCCAGAGAAAAGTACAATCAACAGCGGCCAGAGATACGCGATAAGCCCTGCTTCAGCGGCTGGAGCCAGCCTTAGAGCCGAAAAGTACAATGCGTGGTAACCAAAGAGCCCGCCAATCCCAAGTACCCAAGCCAAAACCGGAACGGACCTGAGTATCCGAAAGAGATGTCCGCGCTTAAGTGAAAACCCAAGACCGACCAGCCCGCCTATCAAGAAAGCCATAGCGCTAAGCTGAAAGGGAGGTATCGGGTCCGATCCCACAGTCAGCAATGCCAGCAAGGACCAAAGCAACACGGCCCCAAATCCAATCGTCGTCGCCAAGGATTTACTCATCAGGTTTCCTGAGCAAAAACCGAGCGTCCTGCGCAACCGTGTTCATTCCTGCAATCTCTCGTACAACCCACTCAATGAAGCGTGCCACCTGCGGCCGTGTTTCGTGTCCTTTAGGGCAAACAATTCGGTAACTCGCGCCGGTAGGCAACCGATGACGGATTGGCATGACCAACCGACCATCCCCCAAATACGTCGCCGCCAAAGACAGCCTACCCAACACAACGCCACCACCAGCCAACGCTGCATCCACGGCATGGTCCGCCTGAGAAAAGCGTGGTCCGTGCTCCTCAATATAAGGAACCTGTGCAGCGGCAAAATATGCGCGCCAATTCGCAGGTGGCTTGAGGAAATCAATGTCTTCCTGATGAAGCAATGTCATCTTTTGCAAGTCGGCCACCTCGGTCACGTTCTTGGCAAGTTCCGGCGACATCATTGGCGCCATCCACTCGTCAATAAGCGTTCTAGAGTACAGCTGCGGATCAAATTCCTGACCAAAGCGAATGGCGACGTCCACGTCACCACGGGCAAAATCAATCAATCCGAGCCCAGCAGAGAACCGAAGCTCAATGTCAGGATTCTCTTTGGCGAAGCTGAACAGCTTCGGGGCAAGCCATTTTGCAGTGAAGGCTGGTCCGGCGGTCACTGTCAGGGTTGCACTGTTTAACCTTCGCTTCACAGCGCGCCACGCAGATTGCAATGCATCAAAACCATCGGACACACCGGGGGCGAGCAACTGCCCCTCCTCGGTGAGCTCTACCGCGCGGTTTAACCTGCGGAAGACTGGCGCTCCAAGATGCTCTTCAAGCGACTTGATTTGAAAACTAAGCGCTGCAGGGGTCACGTTCAACTCATCCGCCGCACGCGAAAAACTCATATGTCGCGCAGCTGCCTCAAAGGCGCGCAATGCAGTTAGCGGGGGGAGCCTGTCGTTCATTTCACTTAAGTAATACTAAACTGAATGAATAGAAAGTCTAGTTTGCGGCCTTAACCTCAAGAAAGCATAAGAGTTTCAGTTAAGTTATTCAGATTAGAACTGGAACAGCCCATGATCGAGACACACTTAAGCCAGCACATCATCGCCGCTCACAAACGCGCCCACAAAGAACGCGCAGACGCGTTTGCGAGGTTCTTTCATACTATTCCGCGTTTTGTATCTAACCTGCGGGCGCGAAGCTAAGGCTAAGCGATCAAAAAAAGGGCCAGCGCATAATGCACTGGCCCTCCGGTTGATCAACTAGCGCGGATCAAGCCATGTACTGGCCACCATTGGCAGAAACTGTCGAGCCAGTAATGAAACCTGCATCATCAGACGCAAGGAAGACCACAGTGCGCGCAATTTCTTCAGGTTCGCCCAAACGGCCAACAGGAATTTGCGGCAAGATCACTTCATTCATCACCTTTTCAGGGATCGTACTCATCATCTCGGTATTGATATAACCCGGACAGATCACGTTCACGGTGATGCCAGCGCGGGCACCTTCCTGAGCGAGAGCCTTTGTGAAACCGATATCACCAGCCTTCGCAGCGGCATAGTTAGCCTGAGCGAATTGCCCCTTCTGGCCATTGATCGAGCTAATAGTGATAATCCGCCCAAACTTACGTTCGCGCATGCCAGGCCAGACAGGGTGGCTCATGTTGAACACGCCCGAAAGGTTGGTGTTCATCACTTCTGACCATTGCTGTGGCGTCATCTTGTGAAAGGGCGCATCGCGGGTGATGCCGGCGTTGTTCACCAAAACCTCTACTGGGCCTAAGTCAGCTTCGACTTGTGCAATTCCAGCGGCGCAGGCTTCGTAATCAGCCACGTCCCATTTGTAAGTCTTGATGCCAGTTTCGGCAGTGAATGCCGCGGCCTTCTCGTCATTGCCAGCGTAAGTCGCGGCTACGGAGTAGCCAGCCGCTTTTAGAGCCTTGGAGATTGCCGCGCCGATTCCGCGCGATCCTCCGGTAACAAGTGCAACACGGGACATGGTGATTCCTCCTAAATCAGGTAATAATATTATGTCTAAATCAGAATAGGTTGCGCAATTTTCGTGCGCAACCCTGTTTTCTGTATCAGTCGCGTTCGACGCAGACCGCGACACCCATGCCGCCGCCGATGCACAAAGTTGCGAGGCCTTTTTTAGCGTCGCGGCGCTGCATCTCGAACAGCAAAGTGTTCATTACACGACAACCAGAGGCACCAATTGGGTGGCCAATAGCGATAGCGCCGCCGTTGACGTTCACAATCGCCGGATCCCAGCCCATGTCCTTATTCACCGCGCAAGCTTGCGCCGCGAAAGCTTCGTTCGCCTCAACGAGATCAAGCTCTGAAGCTTTCCAGCCCGCTTTCTCGAGAGCCTTGCGGGAGGCATAAATCGGCCCGACACCCATGATAGACGGATCCAGCCCAGCAGTCGCATAGCTGGCAATACGTGCCAACGGCTGCAAACCGCGCTTCTCGGCGTTTTCGGCACTCATGAGGAGTGTCGCTGCGGCACCATCATTCAGACCCGATGCGTTTGCAGCTGTGACCGAACCATCTTTAGTGAACGCAGGGCGCAATTTCGCCATCGCTTCCATTGTTGCGCCATGGCGGATGTATTCATCCTGATCGACAGTCACATCCCCCTTGCGGGTTTTAATTGTAAACGCGGCAATCTCGTCGGCAAACTTACCAGCCTTCTGCGCAGCCTCGGCTTTGTTCTGGGAGGCAACAGCAAATTCATCCTGCATCTCGCGGCTGATTTGCCATTGGTTGGCAACGTTTTCGGCGGTTTGGCCCATGTGATAGCCGTTGAAAGCGTCCCAAAGACCATCACGGATCATGCTATCGATATATTGCATATCCCCCATCTTCTGGCCTTGGCGCAGGTTCGCGACATGGCCGCTCATGGACATGTTCTCTTGGCCACCAGCAACGACGATCGAGGCATCACCCAACATGATGTGCTGCGCGCCAAGTGCCACGGCACGAAGGCCGGAGCCACACACTTGGTTGATCCCCCAAGCAGAGCTTTCTTGCGGAAGACCTGCGTTAATATGAGCCTGGCGGGCAGGGTTTTGCCCTTGGCCTGCGGTGAGAACCTGGCCCAGAATGGTTTCTGAGACTTCCCCTTTATCGACGCCGGCCCGTTCTACAACGGCTTCGATAACGGCGGTTCCCAGATCATGGGCCGGAGTATTGGCAAACGAGCCTAGGAAGCTACCTACAGCGGTGCGGGCTGCAGAGGCGATTACGACATTGGTCATGGACATTCCTTTCCTGCGATCGGCGTGTCTCTGCTGCCCAGAGCACTGGATATAACCGACCGTGTATGGCGAAGCATTAACTGGCTTACGTAGGGTATACGATTAGACAGGGTGTCTCACATTGCGGCGAGAAACAAGGTCTTGCTCCAACAGATTGCCGATCATCGCGCACTATCTTAACAGTGCGCGCCTCTCGACACTTGCCTGCTTTTCCCAGGGCTTGGACACTGATGGAACACCAAACAGGTAACCTTGAAGGCAATCAATTCCGATTTCCCTAAGATATTCAGCCTCTTGAGGGCGCTCTATACCTTCTGCGACCGTGAACATGTCAAACTGTTGGGCAATCGACACCAAGGCCTGCATCAATACCTGATTGTCGGTATCAACATCTATGTTTCGTGCGAAGGACGTGTCGATCTTGACCAGATCGAAATAGAAATCCTTGAAATGCCGGAACGCAGTATAGCCTGCACCAAAATCGTCTAGGGCGAAGGAAATTCCCCGTCGCTGCATACGCATCATAAAATCCGAGACCAGATCGGGCATCAACAGAGCAGATGATTCGGTGATCTCTATGATAAGCCGCTCGCCAATGGTTGGATCGCGCAGTAAGCCACGCTCCAACGCAGTTTCCCATTGAGGGTGTCCGATAGATCTTGGCGACATGTTGATTGAGAGCCTGAGCCGCGGCTCTTTGACCAGACTTTCCACGCCCAATTCCACCGCCAAACAGTCAATGAGCCGACCTTCTTCCCGAGCCTCAATTGTTTCGATGAACTCTTTTGCAGGAATGATCCGCCCTGTTTCATCCAGTACCCGGATTAAACCTTCGTAAAATGCGATCCTGTTCGTATCTGCTCCTTGAACCACCGGCTGGTAAGCGAGCAAGACATCCCTTTTGCGTAATGCGGTTCGGACCATATCCAGAACATGTACATCACGTTGTGAAATCGCGGCAGACAATGGGCTGTCTTCTGGACTTGGATCAAATGTCATAGCGCGTTCTACAGTGATTTCCGGTTTGATCTATCTAGGAGCTACGGCCTTAAACGCGGGTTAATGTTCCAATTTTGTTCCAATTAGAGTAAACAACGATTCAATCTTGGAAACCCTTGGAATACAGGTGAAAATTATGAATGACCGTTGCGGCTGGTGTGGCACAGAAGAAATCTATGTCGATTACCATGACACAGAATGGGGCGTACCGGAGTATGACAGTCGCGCGCTGTGGGAAAAACTGATTCTAGACGGGTTTCAAGCCGGGCTAAGCTGGATCACCATTCTGAAAAAACGCGATGCCTTTCGGGATGCGTTTGAGGGCTTTGATCCAAATATCATCGCAGGATGGGGCGATGCCGATGTGAAACGCTTGCTGCAAAACACAGGGATCGTACGTCATCGGGGAAAAATCGAAGCCACCATCGGAAATGCACGAGCATGGCAAAAGATTGAACAGCGCGAGGGTTTCGACACATTTCTGTGGAAATATTTCGACGGCAAGCCGCTGCAAAACGATTTCCGCAGCCTGAGTGACGTGCCTGGTTTCACGCCACTTAGCACCCAAATCTCAAAAGACTTGAAAAAAGAAGGTTTCAAGTTTTGCGGCCCGACAATCGTCTACGCGTTCGCGCAGGCTTGCGGTCTAATCAACGACCATCTCGTAACCTGCCCGCGCCATGACGAGGTAAAAAAGCTCGCTCTCTAGGAGCCCCAAGGGCCGTGATGCGCCCCCTCCTTGTCGACACGCTCGAAACTATGCGCTCCGAAGAAATCACGCTGCGCCTGAATCATATTGGCTGTCGAGCGACCGGTACGCATCGCGTCGTAATAGCTGAGCCCTGCCGCCAAGGCGGGTACTTGCAACCCATGCGACACAGCAGTTGCCACAACCCTGCGTAGCGCTGGTGCGCTGTCGTCGATCAATTTGGCAAAGAATGGTGCGAACATCAGGTTATCTTGTGGTGCGCCGGTCAATGCCTCGGCCATATCATTGAGCATCGTCGAGCGGATGATACAGCCCTCGCGCCAAACGCGCGCGATTTCCGGCATGGGCAAGTCCCACTCGAACTCTGCGCTTGCGGAGTTCAGCAAATGGAAGCCCTGAGCATAGCACATGATCTTTCCGGCGATCAGCGCCTGCTCCAGATCGTCACGTCCAAGCGCACCAGTGGGAAGCGGCACAGGGGCGGCGCCGAAGGTCGCCTCCCCGCGTTCGCGCTCCGATTTCATTGCGGACAGGTTGCGCGCAGCAACCGCAGCTTCAATCACTGGTATCGGCGCACCCAGATGTTGCGCTTCAATCACCGTCCAGCGACCGGTACCTTTTTGCCCGGCACGGTCCAGAATGATGTCGAGCACCGCGTTTCCAGTCTCGGCATCTCTGGCAGCAGCAACCTTGCCCGAAATCTCGATTAGGTAGGATTGCAAGGGCCCCTTGTTCCACGTCTCAAACGCCTCGGCACAAGTTGCAGCGTCTGCCCCCTGCCCGTCACGCATTATCCCGTAGATCTCCGCGATCATTTGCATATCTGCATATTCGATGCCGTTGTGAACTGCCTTTACAAAGTGACCCGCGCCGCCCTGCCCCATCCACGTGGCGCAAGCGGTACCTTCGTAATCGGCGGCAATCGCGGTGAGGATATGGGAGACCTGATCCCAAGCCTTCTTACGCCCACCACCCATGATGGACGGGCCATGGCGTGCACCTTCTTCACCACCGGACACCCCAATGCCAAGGAAAGGGACGCCATCAGCCTCGGCTTGGGCCGCGCGTGCCTCTGTATCGCGGAAGTTGGCGTTTCCTGCGTCTATGATCAAATCATCCTTGCCCAGCAATGGGCGAAGTGCCGCTATCTGTTCATCCACGGCCCCGCCGGCAGGGACCATCAATATGATCGCGCGCGGCTCTGCAATGGATGCCACCAAGTCCTCGAGGGTGTCGCAAGGTGTTATCTGTTCGGCAAGTTCACCCGCTTCGGCGTGGAATTCTGAGGTGCGGGATGTCGTTCGGTTGAACACCGAAATAGCGAACCCCTTCTCCGCAATATTGAGGGACAGCATTGCCCCCATCGTACCAAGTCCGATCAGGCCAATTTCAGATTTCGACATTGCAAAGTTCTCCCCAGTCTGCCTTCATCTGTTATCGCTAACGACCTGAAGGGTCAAACTCATCTCTGATATGCGGGTCAGGACAAGCAGGAGCTTTCATGCGCGACATTGACCTGACAGAAGGCTCCATCGCGAGCCATTTCAAAACGCTAGCAGTGCCCGCCGCCTTGGGCATGTTGTTCAGTACCCTCTACAATGTCGTCGACGTCTACTTCGCTGGCCAGATATCAACACAGGCGCAGGCTGGGTTGGCGATCGGATTTCAGGCGTTTTTCATAACCATGTCGGTGGGTTTTGGCCTTGGCTCGGCCATGAGCGCCCTTGTTGGAAATGCCAGAGGCAAAAAGGACGACAATGCGGCGCGGAAACTGGCGTCCCAAGGCATTAGCTTCGGCATAATTGCGGTAGTTCTGTTGATGATCGGGGCTGTTTTTGCCGGACCGAGCG
Source organism: Litoreibacter halocynthiae (assembly GCF_004365635.1). Taxonomy (GTDB): domain Bacteria; phylum Pseudomonadota; class Alphaproteobacteria; order Rhodobacterales; family Rhodobacteraceae; genus Litoreibacter; species Litoreibacter halocynthiae. Next base: position 779,872 of record NZ_SOBH01000002.1, read on the forward strand.
TCATCGCACTGGTCTCGGAGCCAGGAGAATACCGCGACGCGGCCACCAGCTACTTCCTGTGGCTTATTCTCGCGCTCCCCGGTTTCCTGCTCGCATACGGAGCGAACGGTATTTTGCAAGCACATGGCGACACCGTGTCCATGCAGCGCGCCATGATGGTGGCGTTTCTGGCCAATATCGGCCTTAACCCTTTGTTGATCTATGGCATCCCCGGCATCATTCCCGGGATGGGGCTAAGCGGCATCGCTGTAGCCACGATCATAAGCCAGACGGGGGTAATGGTCTGGATTTTCTATCAGGTATTGGGCCGCCGGATCATGGAAGGGTTTCAGCTCAACTGGCTCAAACCAAATCTGGCAAGCTATCGCGAGATCACCGAACAGATGTTACCCACAACCACCGCCATCATGGTCATGTTCGTCTCCGGCTTTGTTGTGCAATTCGCGCTGAAAGGCTTCGGCGCTGAAGCAATCGCCGCTTACGGTGTCGCACTTAGGGTAGAGCAAATACTACTTTTGCCTGTTTTGGGCATGACGGGGGCGCTTTTGCCAATTGCTGCGCAGAACTACGGAGCGGAGCAATTCGACCGCGTGCGGGAAGCGCTCTTCTTCTGCTGGAAGCTGGGGTTCGTGATGACCTTTGCCGCCTTTCCCATCCTCTGGTTCGCATCCCCATATGTCGTGGCATTGTTCAACGATGATCCGGAGGTCGTGCGTATCGGTGTAAGCTACCTACGGATCGACGGGTTTATCTTCCCGATCTACATGATGCTCTTTGCCATCAACTCGTTTCTCCAAGCCCTTAAACGTCCGGTTTGGACACTATGGATCAGCGTGTACCGCCAAGGCTTTGGCGTGGCCTTCTTCATCTGGGTCTATGTCGGGTTGGTCGGCATGGACGTTTGGGGCGTCTGGATTGGCATAGCCACTGCGGTGGTGACTGGTTGGATCATCGCACTAGTCGTCACAAAGCGTATCGCGGACCATAAGATCGGTGGCCTTACGAGTTAGGCTCGTCCTCATCGTCAAACAGGATGCGCGCGGCATCGCCCTCGATATCCTCGTACTGATTGTGTCTCACAGTCCAAAGAAACGCGACGATACCCATCCCGCCAAGGATCAGCGACACAGGTATAAGGATCACAAGCACATTCATGCTCGAACCCTTAACGCGTTTAGGATTACGAGGATAGATGAACTCGACATCGCCAACGCCGCCATCAAGGGGCTGGCATAGCCCAGAACGGCAAGCGGGACGGCCACAGAGTTGTAGCAAATCGCAATCCCGAAGTTCTCGCGAATACGTGCGCGGGCACTTCGGGACACTTTGAGTGCGTCCATCACTGGTGCAAGAGAACGGCCAAGCAGAACAATATCGGAAGAAGCCCGCGTAGCGTCAACGCCGGACGCTGGCGAGATCGACACGAATGCCTGCGCCATCGCTCCCATATCATTCAGCCCGTCTCCTACCATCAAAACACGCTTTCCGTGTTCTTGAAGCGCTGCGAGATGTGCGATCTTGTCCGCGGGCAACATAGCACCTCTAGAGTCTTTCAAGCCCAAACGGGCACCAAGCTTGGTTGCCGCGAATTCAGTGTCACCAGACAAAAGCTCTACGTCCAAACCTTGTGATTGCAGCTTAGCAACCAACTCTTGCGCTCCCGGGCGAAGGGCTTCGTCGATGCGCAAAGTCTGCTCTGGGCCTTTGCCACGTTGGAAGACCGTCCCGCCCGAAGCTGTTCTTGATTTCCCTAGCCGAACACGCACCTCACCATCCAGACCTTCGACGCCGTCACCCGCAACCTCATGGATTTCTTCCAAAACCGACGGAGTTGTTTGCATACCCTCCAATGCGGACGCCAGAAGACGCGAAACAGGGTGGTCCGAAGATTGGCTCAACGCCAAAGCGGCAGCGCGGTCTTCGACCGAAAGGCTTTGCAAGTCTTCGAGGATAGGCGTGCCGTCGGTTAGCGTTCCGGTTTTGTCGAAAACAACCGCGTCGACTTCCGCGAGACGTTCCAACGCAGTCGCGGATTTGATTAGCAAGCCTTTGCGAAACAAGCTTCCCGACGCCGCAGTGGTCACCGCAGGAACGGCCAGCCCCAAAGCACAGGGGCAAGTTATGATCAACGTCGCAATCGCGATATTGAGGGAATAACGCACGTCACCAGTTGCAATAAACCAGCCAATAAATGCCAACGCAGCCACCCCGTGCACCAGCGGCGCATAAAGTTGTGCTGCACGATCAGCCAAAGGCGTATAATGTGAGCGTCCACTCTCGGCCACAGCGACCATCTCGGCCATGCGGCGCAGCGTGGTGTCCTGACCCACGGCTGTTGCACGGATGATTAGCGGATTAGACAAGTTTACTTCACCAGAAACGACTTTAGCGCCAACCTGCGCTGCGACCGGTAGGCTTTCGCCCGTCAACAAAGAGCGGTCCATTTGGGAACGACCGGTGTCAATCACACCATCGACCGGTACGCGTCCACCTGCGGGCACCTGAACAAGGTCTCCGACCACGATTTCGGCAGCTTTGACACGTACCGGTTGCCCCTCGCGAATGCAGGTGGCCGAGGGCACTTCCAGTGCCGCAAGTTCCTGTGCGGCTGATCGTGCCGCCGCACGCGTGCGGTGATCCAGATAACGCCCGATCAGCAAGAAGAAAGTCAGCGACAAAGCCGCATCAAAATAAGCGTTCTCACCCCCCGCCATCGTCTCATAAAGCGACAGCCCGCTGGCAAGTAGGATCGCGAGGGAAATCGGGACTTCCATATTGACCCGACCAACCCGCAACACAGACAAGGCCGAAACAAAAAACGGTCGCGCGGCATAAGCCACAGCAGGCAGGGCGATGACCGCGGAAATCCAGTGGAATAGCTGCCGCGTCGCGTCAGTAGCGCCCGCCCAAACCGCCACCGACAGGATCATGACGTTCATCATGGCAAAGCCTGCAACTGCCAAGCGCAGCAGTAGCGCACGACCGGTTGGGTCACCTTCACCCGCACGCAAAGTATCACTGTCTAGCGGGAGCGCTTCGAAGCCCAAGGCCAGCAAGGCACCAATCAGATGGTCTTCGTCTGCATCCCCACGCGTCAGAACAGTCACGCGTTTCAAGCTCAGGTTTACGCGGGCATCAAGCACGTCAGGAAGTTTTGCCAGGCCGCGTTCCACACCGGAAACGCAAGCGGCGCAATGAATCCCAGGCAACGACAGCGATATCGTATCGCCTGCTGCGGACGCCGGAGATCTACGCGCGGTCTCTTCCGCGAGCGGAGCACCCGCGCAACCTGGGCAACTCATTACGCTCATTCAGCGACCAGAAATGGGACCCGTTGCTCGAACACGGTTCCATCCCTTGCAATTGCCTTCATGCGCAGGTTCCAGTTTCCCGGTGCCAGTTCGGCAGCCGCCAGATGCGCCTCTCCGTCAAAACGGAACGCAGGCGTTTGATCCTGACTTACATTGGTAGCGCGGCCAAGCGTAGCGTCGATCAACGAGGGGTCGACGGGACCACGAGCATCTTTGATCTCAAGGCGTAGTATTCCGTCAGCGTACCCTGCCTTTACGTCCCACCCCAAAGCAAGCTGGGCGGCACGACGCGCGTCGAAACTCTGACTCGCCACATAAGAGTTTTTCGTTTCAAGCCCCGGAAAAGTCCGAATGGCTTGCGTCGCAAGGGTCAAGTTCACACCAATAATGATGCTGAACCCGACCGCAAACATTGCGAATACGTGAATACCTTTGATCTCGCGGCTCATTGGTCGGCTGCCTTCCCGTTAAACACAGTATTGGTGTGCGCACGCTCTCCGGAGACTACGTCTTCAACCCAAAAACGCAAATCGGTGCGTGCTGCAGTCGCGCTAGGGTCGCCACGACGCGCGGTAACATATACCCGCTGCAGCTTTGTCTCGTTTGCTGGAACCACAACATTAACCAAATCGGTCCCTTCCAGGTCGATAATCAAAACTTCTTCCGACGTCAGAGACATATGGAACTCGCGGTCATCGCCATGTTTGTTGCGCAAACGAATGTCATAGGCGTTGCGGATCGAACCATCAGACATCGTCACATATGTCGGGTTCCGGACTGGCGAGACTGTCATGTCGATCTCGGCGCGAATAAATAGCGCAAAAAGCAGGCCCAAGCCGATCGTAGACCACAAGAAAGTGTAGACCAATGTGCGCGGACGCAAGATGTGCTTCCAAACGGGTTTAGCCTTGCCGCCACCGCGCTCAAGCGGCTCATCCGAGAGCGCAAGGTAATCAATCAGGCCACGCTCCTTGCCGATTTTATTCATGATGTCATCGCAGGCATCGATACACAGCGCACAGGTGATGCACTCCATCTGCTGGCCGTCGCGAATGTCGATCCCCATCGGGCAGACGTTCACGCAGGCCATACAGTCGATACAGTCGCCGGTTGTGCCTTCGTGCTTTTTGCCACGTGGCTCACCACGCCACTCGCGATAACCGACTGTAATCGTATCTTCGTCCATCATCGCGCCCTGAATGCGCGGCCACGGACACATGTAAATGCAAACCTGCTCACGCATGAACCCGCCAAAAACGAAGGTTGTCGCAGTCAATGCACCGATAGTTGCATAAGCCACTGGGTGGGCGTTGAGGGTGACCAGATCGACGGCCAATTGCGGCGCGTCAGTAAAATAAAACACCCAAGCACCACCTGTCGCGATCGCAATCAATAGCCAAACCAGCCATTTGGTGATCCGCAAGCGCCACTTATGCGCGTCCCACTTCGCACGCCAGAGGCGCACACGCGCGTTCCGATCACCTTCTATCCAGCGTTCAACAAGAATAAACAGATCAGTCCAGACGGTCTGTGGGCAGGTGTAGCCACACCAAACACGCCCCAAGGCTGACGTGAACAAGAACAGGCCAAGGCCCGCCATGATGAGGAGACCTGCGACGAAGTAAAACTCGTGCGGCCAAATCTCGATCCAGAAGAAATAAAAGCGACGGCCTGCCAGATCGATCAACACGGCTTGGTCTGGCAAATTCGGGCCACGGTCCCAACGAATCCAGGGCGTCAGATAGTAAATGCCCAAGGTAACAGCCATAATCCACCACTTGAATGTGCGGAAAAAGCCCGAAACTTTGCGCGGGAAAATCGGCTCCTGCGCTGCATAGAGTGAAGGAGGGTTTTCGGCATTATTCATAGTAGACTCGTCCGGAATTTTGACTCTGTTCGCAGTGTGTATGTGCAAGCATAGCACTTATAGGTCCTTGACCCAGATCAATCAGCAAACTGCGACATCAACGGCAGCTAGATCGAAGATCGCAATCGTGATAAACAAGCCCATCAACATGGAGATTTTATGTCCCGTTAAAGTGGGGAGCACCAAGTTCCCGATGTAAACCTAAGCCGACCCAGTGGCTTGTTGGAATTTGTCCAGCATCCAAAGGCTATGCGCATCATCCAAAGCACTATAACTCAAGGCTGGGCTTTGCCCGAAGCCGGAACATGAAAGTAGAACTCCATGACTCGGGACTATTCTCAATTTCTTCCCAACAACGACCCGGATCGCCGTGTCACTCGCCTTTCGCCTCTCGCTCAACTCGGATGGCAGCAGTTCTTTGCCCAGCAAATCAGCGTGGAGCAGATTGAGGAGACGCCACCGCTTCGCGTCACAGAGGTTCACCGCAACGGGCTTCAGGCGCGCGGAGACGGCATCGACATGCACATCCCGCATGGGCCCGATGCAACGGTCGGTGACTGGATTCTTCTCAATCGTGAACTGCCATCTGCCAGTGACGTGCTGGACCGAAAGAGCCTGATTAAGCGTAGAGCCCCGGGTAAAACTCTTGGTGTGCAGCTGATTGCTGCCAATCTGGATACCGCCTTCATCGTGTCCTCGTGCAACGACGACTTTAACGTGGCGCGTATTGAGAGGTTTATCGCACTTGCCTTCGAGGCCGACGTCACACCGGTGATCATTCTGACCAAGGTCGACAAATGCGACGCCCCAGAAGCCTATATTGCGCAGGCAGAGGCCATCTCGCCATTAGTGCCCGTCGTGGCTCTCAATGCCAAAAGCGCGGAACCGCAAACGAAACTCGCGGACTGGTGCAAACCTGGGCAGACCGTCGCGTTCCTCGGGTCGTCAGGCGTCGGCAAATCCACCCTTACCAACGCCTTGGCGGGTGACAACACAATCGCGACGCAAGAAGTCCGTGAAGACGACGCCCGTGGCCGCCACACCACGACGCGGCGGCAGTTATACTTTCTCGCCTCCGGCTGCGCCGTTCTGGACACGCCCGGAATGCGGGAGCTGCAACTCACAGACACGGCTTCCGGCTTGGCCGAAATGTTCTCGGATCTGGATGAGCTGGGTGCTCAATGCAAATTCAACGACTGCAAACATACAGTGGAGCCCGGTTGCGCGATACTGGCAGCAGTTGAACGCGGTGACGTTGACGCACCGCGACTGGCCCGATGGCAAAAACTTGTTGCAGAAGATTTGCACAACTCAGCGACGCTGGCTGAACGGCGATCGAAGGACAAGGCTTTTGGCAAGATGGTTCGCAATGCTCAAAAAAAGAAAAAGAACTAGCCCACCATAAAAGAAGACCCGCTAGACAATAGCCTAGCGGGTCTTCTTGTGGATTGCCCCCGCACCCCAAGCCCGATGCGCGAACAGGTGGCTTGAGGGCGGGGATCACATGCTAAGTCCGAGCTCCTCCCGAAGTAGCATATGAGCTTGCTAACAGCGCGTTACTCGCCGCCACCTTTTTGGTGCACGTAAGCCGCCACCGCGTTGACTTGCGCATCAGACAGCCTGGGAGACCAAGGCGGCATAACACCAAAGCGTGAGTTGGCTATGGTCTCCGTCAGAACCTCGTCAGAGCTTCCATAGAGCCACACGGAGTCGGTCAAGTTTGGCGCACCTTGGTCGCGGTCCCCCATCCCCTCGTCACCGTGGCAGGCTGTACAATTGTCTGCAAATAACTCGGCGCCTTGTTCGATCAGAGCAGTATCGTGATCCAGGCCCGACAGCGATTGAACATAAGCAACCAGCGCGGCGATTTCGTCTTTCTCCAGTTGCTCGCCAAAGGCAGGCATTTCGGAATAACGGGCATCCTCGTCTTGCTCGTTACGGATACCGTGACGAACAGTTAAGGCAATCGCTTCGATGTCACCGCCCCATAGCCAGTCATCATCCAACAGATTTGGGTAACCCACCGCCCCTGCGGCACCAGAACCGTGGCACTGCGAACAGTTGTTTGCAAAGACCGACGCACCCGCAGACACCGCGAATTGATGCAGTGTCTCGTTGTCTTTCAACGTAGTTAGTTCGATTGCCGCCAACTGGGTGTTAAGTTCCGAATTGGCCTCTTCTACACGGGCAATTTCTGCCGCCACTTCGGCGCGGGTCGAGTAGCCGAGGAACCCCGCAGTCGCTGTCGACACCAGTGGCCATGCTGGGTATGCGATTGAGTAAATCACCGCCCACACAATCGTCGCGTAAAGCGACCATAACCACCATCTAGGCAGTGGGGTGTTCAGTTCTTCGATACCGTCATAAGAGTGGCCGGTGGTGTAGGTTTTTGTAGCCTCGTCATATCTTGGCTCATCCATTGTCTTGGCCTTTCAGTAGAGCGGCATCCTTGTCGTCCGCTGCGGGACGGTCCTCGTTGCGAAAAGGTGCTTGGCTGATGTCGTCATGGGTCGAGCGTGACCCCGGGCGAAACGCCCAAAGGATCACTCCGAAAAAGAAAGCGAACATGGCAAGCAGCACCCAGCTGTCTGCCAATTGTCGTAGGAAGGAATAGGTATCCATCATTCCCTCCCCTTAACGAGACGCGTCGGGCGTGAAGGTAGAAAAATCTACCAACGTGCCAAGCATTTGCAGGTAGGATACCAAAGCGTCCATTTCAGACACGCCTGACGCGTTATCAAAGTTCCGCGTCTGCGCGCCTGGATAGCGTTCTAACAACCCATCCCAATCCGCATCCGGATCCGCTTGAGCCATGAAGTCCGCTTGTGCCGTTTCGATCATCTCATCCGTGTAAGGCACGCCGACAAAGCGGTGTGTCTTCAAAGTGGCTTGGATATATTTGCCATCGAGCATGACGTCCTTGAGGAACGCATATTTCGGCATAACAGATTCAGGAACTACTGATTGCGGGTCACTCAGGTGGTCCACATGCCATTCGTCTGAATAGCGACCACCGACACGGGCAACGTCAGGCCCGGTACGTTTCGAACCCCATTGGAACGGATGGTCATATTGCGACTCCGCTGCCAATGAATAGTGACCGTAGCGCTCCACTTCGTCTCGCATCGGACGGATCATCTGCGAGTGGCAAACGTAGCAGCCCTCCCGCACATAGATGTCACGTCCTGCAAGCTCCAGTGGGGAGTAAGGGCGCATGCCTTCAACATCCTCAATGGTGTTCTCGAGGTAGAACAAGGGTGCGATTTCAACGATGCCGCCGACACTCACCACAAGCAAGGATGCGACCAGAAGCAAAGTTCCGTTTCTTTCCAGCGCCCCGTGACGATCCAGAAAGGTGCGGCGTTTTTTCGGCTCTGTTTTTTCAGATGTCATTTGTCCGCTCCTTATTCCGCAGCCACGCCTACGGGGGCCTTCACAGAAGCGCCTCCGCGGATGGTCATCCACATGTTCCAAACCATGATCAGCCCGCCAGTGAGATACAAAACCCCACCCAGACCGCGCACAACGTTCATTGGGAATTTCGCTGTAACGGTGTCGGCGAAGCTGTTCACCAAGAAGCCCTGGCTGTCCACTTCACGCCACATCAGGCCTTCCATGATACCGCTGACCCACATCGACGACGCGTAGAGCACGATACCGATTGTTGCCAACCAGAAGTGTGTATTGATGGCCGAGATTGAATACATCTTCTCACGTCCCCAAAGTTTTGGTGTCAGGAAGTAGATCGCTGCAAATGTGATCATACCGTTCCAGCCAAGCGCACCGGAGTGGACGTGACCGATGGTCCAGTCGGTATAGTGCGACAGCGAGTTCACCGCACGGATCGACATCATCGGCCCCTCGAAAGTCGACATGCCGTAGAATGCCAGCGAGGCCACCATCAGACGGATAATCGGGTCCGTGCGAAGTTTGTCCCACGCGCCTTGCAGCGTCATCAGGCCGTTGATCATGCCACCCCAAGACGGCATCCACAGGACGATCGAGAACACCATACCCAACGTCGACGCCCAGTCAGGCAGCGCTGTGTAGTGCAGGTGGTGAGGGCCGGCCCAGATATAAAGGAAGATCAGCGCCCAGAAGTGGATGATCGACAGCTTGTAGGAATAAACCGGACGACCTGCCTGCTTCGGTACGAAGTAGTACATCATGCCGAGGAAGCCCGCAGTCAGGAAGAACCCAACGGCGTTGTGGCCGTACCACCACTGGGTCATCGCATCTTGCACACCCGAGAACACCTGAACCGACTTTGACCCCCAGATGGAAACTGGGATCGACAGGTTGTTGACCAAGTGCAGCATCGCGATTGTCACGATGAAAGACAGGAAGAACCAGTTGGCCACGTAGATGTGACGCTCTTTTCGGGTCAGGATCGTGCCGAGGAACACCGCCAGATAGGCGACCCACACGATGGTAAGCCAGATGTCTACATACCATTCAGGCTCAGCGTATTCTTTCGACTGTGTGGAACCCAGAAGGTAGCCCGTTGCCGCCAGTACAATGAACAGGTTGTAGCCCCAGAAGACGAACCAAGCGAGGTTACCGCCCCAGAGCCGCTGCGCCGACGTGCGCTGCACGATGTAAAACGAGGTCGCAATCAAGCCATTGCCACCAAACGCGAAGATTACCGCTGAGGTGTGCAAGGGACGAAGCCGTCCGAAGTTGGCATATGGCTGGGCCCAGTCAAAGTTCAGAACAGGAAATGCGAGCTGGAAAGCGATGAAAGTACCGACCAAGAACCCCGTAACACCCCAAAAGGCCGTTGCGACGATCCCGTAACGTACCGGGCCATCCATATAGCCCGCTGCCTCTCCGGCCGAGACTGCTACAGGCTCATCTGTATGCCGAAGCACCCAAATAAACATGACGATCCCAACCACAAGAATCAAAAGAGCGTGTACTTGGTAAGCCAAGTCATGCGCCCAGTTTGCTGCAAGAGCGGCAAACAATATGACGCCTCCTAGCAGTATTAGCTTGATATAATTAAGCATTTTTCACCCGTTCCGTTCATTCCTGACCGCTCGCAAAGAGAATCCCCCTACCTCGGCATGGCAGGAAATGCCGAATTATAGGAAGTTGAACCTTGATATATGTCAAAGGCTTCATAATGCGGTCCAACTGCTGCATGTTTATGCCAGCGATGCGGGCCTACGCCACCGCGCATCCGCTATTAAACAAAAATTTACGAAGAAATCCACTGCTCAGGAAAGAGTAGCGCCGTCGCTGTCATCGCCGGCTTCATCAAGCAGGCGGCTAAAGTCAGGAATTGTCACTTTACGCGTGCCCTCTAGGAGCAACACCCCGTCGCGCTTCAGCGCTGCCATTTGACGGCTCACCGTTTCAATAGTCAGACCTAGATAGTCCGACATGGCGTCTCGGGTCAGTGGAAGTTCCAGATGGAGACTCTCGCCCTCTTTACGACCCAGTCTACGCGCACAAATGAGCAAGAAGCTTGCGATCTTCTCGCGCGCGGTTTTGCGCCCAAGAAGCAACATCCATTCACGCGCAGCGTCCAGTTCATCCAACGCAATTTCGACCAGGCGTTCCTGAACATGTGGAGTCGCGTGCGTTACTTTTTCGAACGGTTTCTTATGGAAATGGCAAAGCGTAAGCTCAGACACGGCAGTTACGTCATAAGAAGCCTTGTCGCGGCCCGGGCGACCGATGAAGTCCGACGGGAGCAAAAGCCCTACCATCTGCATCCGCCCGTCAATCATTGAACGCGACAGGGTCGCCACTCCCGACACCACCGACGCAACAAAGGTCATAGGGTCACCCATCAACACAACCGAAGCCCCGGCTGGGTAAGTTTTATAGTATTTGATTTTATCCAGTTCCAGCAGTTCGTCAGCCGTACAACGAGAGCAGATTGCTCTCGGCCGGATAGGACAGTTGGCGCAGGTCTTGGGGCTCAGGTCGATTTGGGTCATGCCGTCTTACATGATTGAGAACTTGATCAGGATCAAGGTTTGCTGACCATTATCAGATCATCTAGGTCAGTATGACACAGCACGAAACTCTTCGCCGCTACGGCTTATTCACATCCCGCGCGCCGCGATATGCCAGTTATCCAACTGCGCAGCATTTCAATACCGATGTCGGTCCCGCCAAGATGGCAAGTTGGCTCGAACAAGTGCCCGATGGCGCAAAAGTCTCGCTATACGTACATATTCCATTCTGCCGCAGTTTGTGCTGGTTCTGCGCCTATCGAACACAAGGCACCAAGACGGATGCTCCTTTGCGTGGCTACTTGGACCTGCTCAAATCCGAACTTGCGATGATTGCCAACAGCCTGCCCGCTGGTGTTCGTTTAAGTAAGATTCATTGGGGTGGTGGAACGCCTACGATCCTACCGGCTGCAATGATTCGTGAGTTGGCAGATGAAATAGACAAATACTTTTCCCTTTCAGATGGCCCAGAATTTTCGGTCGAAGTCGATCCAAACCTGCTCGATGCCGAGAAGATTGCAGCATTAGGCGCGGCTGGCCTGACACGCGCCAGCATGGGAATTCAGGATTTTGATCCGCACGTTCAATCCGCGATTGGCCGCGCTCAGAGCTTTGAGGACACCAAATGGGTGGCCGGGTCGTTGAGAGAGGTCGGAGTGAAGCACCTTGATCTAGACATACTTTATGGGCTGCCATTCCAAACCGCTGACAGCTTGACCGACACGGTTGCCAAGGCGTTGGATTTATCACCGAACAGGCTCGCATTATATGGGTATGCGCATGTGCCTTGGGCCGCGAAACGTCAGGTCCTTATTCCCGAGGATCATTTGCCCGATGGACCAACCCGCTACGCGCTGTTCCACATGGCATCCCAACTCATCGGGGCTGCCGGTTATGACGCTGTAGGAATTGACCATTTTGCCCGCCCCGGTGACGGCCTGCTAAATGCGTCTCTGAATGGAACGCTACGTCGTAACTTTCAAGGATACACCGATGATCAGGCCGAAGTGACCATAGGCATTGGCGCCTCCTCAATCTCGAGTTTTCCTGCTGGCTATACACAAAACGCCTCGGCCACGAGTGACTACGCCACAGCGATAACCTCAGGACGTTTAGCCACCACCAGCGGGCACGTTATGACACCCGATGACAAATTGCGGTCTCAGTTGATCGAAGATCTCATGTGTCGCTTTGCTATCGATTTCTCTTCAGCCTCGCAGCGCGCCGGAGTGAAGCAATCCAAGGTGGAGAGCATGGCTGCAGAGCTGCACAGAAATTATGCAGATGTATGCACACTTAGCCCTGACGCCCTAATTCTGTCAGAACCCGCGCTATCGCGATTGATGGCCAAGGATCTTGATACCTATCAGACTCCGTCTAACAGGCATTCTTTGACGATTTGACTAGAACGCTTTGAAGGTCAATGTGGTCAACGTTCGCTCTATCCCAGCGATACTTAGCAGATTGTCGTTGATGAACTGGCCAACATCATCACCTTCCGGCACGTATATCTTGAGCAACAGGTCAAATGCGCCTGACGTCGAATACAGCTCGGAATGGAACTCCCGAAGAACGATCTCTTCTGCAACTTTATAGCCCTGCCCCGGCTTGCATCTAATCTGGACGAATACGCAATTCATCTTGGTCCCCTTGACTGCATTTGCATCACCCTGCCACGCCCTAGCACCAGAGGAAAGTGTCACAACGATGTGTGGGTACCATTCTCAATTTATCGGCGAAACATGTTGGCCGGGCAGCGCTGCTCGGAGAAATGTCAAACTGCGTGCTTTCGCTCTGCTGTTCGTCACATGAAGATAAACCTTCAATCATGAAGCCGGTTCCTGCGGTTAGCCCTGAATGCTCAACTGAGCCATTCAGGGCCTTTGCATTGCGGCAGAAATGAACCGACATCGCTGGATTTCACCGCGCCACTATGGCAAGACCTAACCTGCAACAGGCATTGGGAATAGCATCGTGAAAAAAGCCCTCATTACCGGCGTCACCGGACAGGACGGATCCTATTTAGCGGAGTTTTTGCTCGAAAAAGGATATGAGGTTCACGGCATCAAGCGACGCGCCTCGTCGTTCAATACTCAACGTGTCGACCACATCTACCAAGACCCGCATATCGATAATGCCAAGTTTATTTTGCACTACGGCGACCTGACAGACAGCTCAAACCTGACACGCATCATATCGGAGGTTAGACCTGACGAGGTGTATAATCTCGGGGCTCAATCCCACGTCGCAGTCAGTTTTGAGGCACCTGAATACACAGCAGATGTGGATGCTATGGGCGCGCTTCGCCTGCTGGAAGCAATTCGGTTTTTAGGCTTGGAAAAGAAGACCAAATTCTATCAAGCGTCGACCTCGGAGCTATACGGGCTGGTCCAGGAAACCCCGCAAACCGAAACGACACCTTTCCATCCTCGCAGCCCTTACGCAGTGGCAAAGATGTATGCGTACTGGATCACGGTGAATTATCGTGAAGCCTACGGAATGTACGCTTGTAACGGCATCTTGTTTAACCACGAAAGCCCGCGACGCGGCGAAACATTCGTGACGCGTAAGATCACCCGCGGATTAGCGAATATCGCCCAAGGATTGGAAGACTGCCTCTACATGGGCAATATCGATGCTTTGCGCGATTGGGGGCACGCGAAAGACTATGTTCGCATGCAATGGATGATGTTGCAGCAGGACAAGCCGGACGACTTTGTAATCGCGACAGGCAAGCAGTACTCGGTTCGCCAATTCATTGTCTGGTCGGCCGAGCATCTGGGACTAACGCTTCGCTTTGAAGGTGAAGGCATTGATGAAACAGCGTCTATTGCCGCAATTCAGGGTAACAACGCGCCGGGCCTCGAGGTGGGGGATGTCGTCCTGCGAATTGATCCGCGTTACTTCCGCCCTGCAGAGGTTGAAACACTTCTTGGTGACCCTGCCAAAGCTAAGCGCGAACTAGGATGGACGCCTGAAATTTCGGCACAAGAAATGTGTGCCGAGATGGTGGAAGAAGATCTAAAAGAAGCACGACGAGCAGTTGTCATAAAGGCCCATGAGGCCGGGCAGAAAGCTTAATGGCTCCTCTCCATGAGAAACGCATCCTGCTTACAGGTGGCGGCGGAATGGTCGGTCGCAACCTGCTCGAAGCAGCGGGTGATTTGCGGATTGATCATCCGACAAGCCAACAACTGGATTTAACTAACGCCGACGTTGTACGAGCCTACATTCGGGACACCAAACCGGATTTGATTATCCACGCGGCAGGCAAGGTCGGGGGCATTCAAGCCAATATGGCCGACCCGGTTGGGTTTCTGGATAAAAACCTCGCCATTGGCCGAAACCTGATCATGGGTGCCTATGAGGCCAATGTTCCCGAGCTATTAAACCTTGCCTCAACCTGCATTTACCCGCGAGCGGCCGAAAATCCACTGCGCGAAGATATGGTGCTAACGGGTGAGTTGGAGCCCACCAACGAGGGCTACGCGATTGCCAAAATTGCTGCACTGCGCCTGTGTGAGTACATTCGCAAGCAAAGGCCCGAGCTCCAGTATAAAACACTGATCCCGTGCAATCTCTACGGGCCTTATGACAACTTCCACCCCGAAAAATCACACCTGCTTCCCGCGATCATTCGTAAAGTGCATGACGCCAAGAAGAGTAGCGCCAATGAGGTGGAAATCTGGGGAGATGGGACCGCGCGGAGAGAGTTCATGTATGCGGGTGATCTTGCTCAAGCCATCCTGAAGGCCTCGGAAGAAATGGAAACGCTCCCGGACTTGATGAATACAGGATTGGGATATGACCACTCAATAAACGAATATTACCAAACAGTCGCAGATGTTCTCGATTGGGGCGGTGCATTTACCCATGATCTGTCCAAACCAGTTGGGATGAAACAAAAACTCTGCTCAACTGAACGTGCTGATAGTTGGGGCTGGCGTGCATCTACATCGCTTGCCGATGGCATTGCCAAAACCTACACCTTTTTCCTGGAGAACCACACCTCATGAGTTTCAAATATCCTTTGGCAACCTCCTCGTGGGATCAAGATGAGCAGGACGCTCTGCAACGTGTCATAGCATCAGACCGCTTTTCGATGGGTGACGAAGTTGCGGCTTTTGAAAAGCAATTTGCAAAGCACTTTGGAGCTGAATACGCGGTAATGGTCAACTCTGGCTCATCGGCAAACCTGCTGATGGTTGCAGCATTATTCTTTAGCCAGAACTCTGAACTGAAGCTTAACGCTGGCGACGAAATAATCGTACCGGCAGTGTCGTGGAGCACCACCTATTTCCCGCTTCAACAATACGGATTGAAACTAAAATTCGTCGATATTGATGCCGAGACCTTAAACTACGACCTTGATGCACTCGCGGATGCCGTCACCGATAGGACCCGCGCCCTTATGGTCGTAAATTTGTTAGGGAACCCCAATGACTTCGATCGCCTTGATGAGATCACCGCTGGGCGTAGTATCTTGATGATCGAGGACAATTGCGAGTCCATGGGGGCGACTCTGGGAGGCAAGCAAGCCGGAACCTTCGGGGTGATGGGCAGCTATTCGTCCTTCTTTTCCCACCATATATCGACCATGGAGGGCGGGTTGGTGGTCACTGACGACGAGGCCTTATATCACATCATGCTGTCCTTGCGCGCCCATGGCTGGACACGCAATCTTCCCAAAGAGAACACCCTAACCGGTACCAAAAGCGATGACCCGTTTGAGGAATCGTTCAAGTTTGTTTTACCGGGTTACAACCTCCGCCCCTTGGAAATGTCTGGGGCCTTGGGGCAAGCCCAGCTTCGGAAGCTTCCTGACCTGATCGCAGGTCGCCGTGACAATGCAGCTCTCTTTCAAGACAAAATGCGCGACCATCCTGTTTTCTCTATCCAAAAAGAAATCGGAGAAAGCAGCTGGTTCGGCTTTAGCTTGATGGTAAGAGAGAGCGCAAATATCACGCGCAAGCAGGCCATTGCTTCCCTCACAAGTGCGGGTTTCGAATGTCGACCAATTGTGACAGGCAATTTTGCCAAGAACGAAGTTCTGAAATACTTTAACTACGAGGTGCATGGCGACTTGAAAAACGCTAATTACCTCGACCAGAACGGGCTGTTTATTGGAAATCACCATTTCCCAATTCGCGACGCAGTCGAAGCCCTTGCAGAGGTGACTATCTAATGGCTCAAGTTGTTCACCCGCTTCTTCTTTGTGGAGGATCTGGCACTCGGCTTTGGCCACTGTCCCGCAAAAGCTATCCCAAACAATTTGCTCAGTTGACCGGGGCACAAAGTCTCTTTCAATCTTCGGCAATACGCTTGGCTGGCGACGCGTTTGCAGCGCCAATGGTTGTGACCGGCACCGATTTCCGATTCATCGTCAAAGAACAGCTTGCAGATGTAGGTCATTCCCCGCAGGCCATTATTATTGAACCGGAGGGGCGAAATACTGCACCTGCGATCCTTGCAGGTGCACTGATGCTGGATGCCATAACACCGGGTGCGCTAATGCTTGTTGCGCCCTCGGATCACGTCATTCCAGATGCCAAGAGATTCAGCGACGTTGTGCAAGCTGCCGTTCCCGCCGCGATTGACGGGCAACTGGTGACGTTTGGAATTCGGCCCGACCGTCCAGAAACCGGGTATGGGTGGTTGGAGTTGACCTCCACACCATCTGGCGACTTTGATCCCATTACTCAGCCACTCAAAGCTTTCGTCGAGAAGCCAGACTTAGCCACGGCGGAAGCGATGTTGCACGACGGTCAGCATCTCTGGAATGCTGGAATTTTCTTGTTTTCAACCACCTCGTTAATTGCGGCCTTCGAAGCATATGCACCGAAAATGCTCGCTGGAGTTCGCTCGGCTGTCTCCAATGCACAAAGTGACATTGGCTTCACTCGGCTTGCTGAGGAGCCTTGGGAAAAACTGGACAACGAATCTATCGACTATGCTGTAATGGAGAAAGCCGACAACCTTAGTGTGATGCCTTATGGTGGCGCCTGGTCTGACCTGGGAGGATGGGACGCCGTTTGGCGCGAAACAGGACCGGATGAGCAAGGTGTTGTTACCAACGGCCCTGCAATTGCGATTGAGTGTCAAAACTCGTTGCTACGCGCAGAGGACAGCAAACAGGTTCTGGTCGGAATTGGACTGGATGATATTATTGCTGTTGCGATGCCGGATGCTGTTCTGATTGCCCACAAAGATCGCGCTCAGGACGTCAAAAATGCTGTCGCAGCGCTTAAAGCGGAAGATGCTCCACAGGCGGAAACCTTACCTCGTGACTACCGTCCATGGGGATGGTTCGAAAGCCTTGGAACTGGCAGTCGTTTTCAAGTTAAACGTATCGTCGTAAAGCCCGGCGCAGTGCTATCCTTACAAAGTCACAAGCACCGCGCTGAGCATTGGATCGTGGTTGAGGGTATTGCCAAAGTGACCATCGACGAACAGGTTCAACTCGTTGAGGAAAACCAATCCGTATACATTCCGCTAGGTGCTATTCATCGGATGGAAAACCCGGGCGACGTACCCATGGTCTTGATCGAAGTTCAAACAGGTAGCTATCTGGGCGAAGATGATATCATCCGCTATGAAGATATATATGCCCGTGGCCAAGGCGCGAAGGGCTGAGTATCACACTGAAAAATAATGAGGAAATGCGATGAACCCGGAGGAGATTGATACTGAATGGGTCGAGCGCTTCCCGGGTCTTTCAAGGCTTGAACCAGCGACCAAGAAGCTGCTTCTGCAACGTAGCACCGTCGTCAGCATGCCTGAATCGACCGTGATTTTCGGCCCCGGGAAATCCCCCGAAAACATGCTATTCTTGCTGAGTGGCACAGTAAGAGTGCAGCAGGTATCCGAGACCGGTCACGAAATCGTCCTTTACCGCATTAATGCAGGTGAAAGCTGCGTTTTAACGACGGCATGTTTGCTCGCATATGACGACTATTCGGCGGAAGGCATCGCGGAGTCTGCGGTCAAGGCAGCCGCTGTTCCGCGTCAGGTTTTTGATGATCTGGTTGCTCAATCACCATCATTTCGCAACTTCGTCTTTGCAGCCTTTTCCAAACGCATAACCGACCTGTTCTTGATGATTGATGAAGTCGCGTTTCAACGCATGGACGTCCGGCTCGCTCACAAACTGATTGAGCTGTCGAAAGGTGGAGATCAAATATCGACAACGCACCAAAAGCTATCGGTTGAACTGGGTACTGCGCGCGAGGTCATCTCGCGACAGTTGCAAGAGTTCCAGCGTCGAGCATGGGTAGAACAATCTCGCGGGACGGTAAGAATTCTGGACCGGGCGCAACTTGAAAAACTTGCAGCAAGAGACTGAACTATTCGCGGCTATGTGACATTGTCACTGTTCGCACGGTCACAAGCCGTTAACACGTTCATAGATAAAAACAGGAGTCTGACCAATGACTACAAATGTTGGCAACATTGATCGCGTGTTTCGCTTCGTTTTGGGCGTTGTGTTACTGGCAGCACCATTCGTCAGCGGCATGGCCCTCTTCAATTCCACAATCGTCACCACCATCGCAGTGATTGCTGGTGTCGTAATGCTAGTCACGTCGTTAGCCCGCACGTGCCCGCTCTATTCGATTTTCGGCATCAAGACCTGCAAGGCCTAACTGTGGATACAGTATTTACCCCTTGGCAATCCCTTGGCGGCGGCATCTTAATTGGTGCCGCTTCCATTTTTCTCATGGCCACTCTCGGCCGCATCATGGGAGCCACTGGAATTCTGGCTGGTTTGCTCTCACCTTCAAGCAGCGCCGACTTCGGTTGGCGGGCCGCGATACTCCTCGGAATGGTTTCCGGACCCGTCGTGGTTATGCTGACATCGGGACAAATGCCGGAGATTCAGGTTCCCGTTTCAACTACCATGTTGGCAATCGGAGGCTTCATCGTCGGCATCGGAGTGACCTTTGGATCCGGATGTACATCCGGCCATGGAGTCTGCGGAATGGCACGACTGTCGCCTCGCTCTATTGCAGCTACCGTCACATTCATGGTGATGACCGGTATCACTGTTTACATTGTACGCCATGTGTTGGGAGCCTGAGAAATGCGCCTGATTGCAAGTTACATCAGCGGTCTGATCTTCGGTATCGGCATCTCGATATCCGGCATGGCAAACCCTGCCAAAGTCCTCAATTTTTTCGACATCGCGGGCACTTGGGACCCTAGCCTGATATTTGTGATGGGTGGAGCGTTGATCGTCACCTTCATCGGATATCGGTTTGTCCTACGCCGTCCGGCTCCGACATTTGAGGCTTCTTTCAAGCTCCCTACAAGAAGTGATCTTGATCTACCGCTAATCGGTGGCTCGGCGCTGTTCGGGATTGGCTGGGGGATCGCTGGTTTCTGCCCGGGCGGCGCGCTGCCTGCACTTGGGACAGGTCGCTCAGAAGTTATCATTTTCACCGTAGCGCTACTCGCTGGCATCTTCGCCGCGAAGGCCTTGCAGCGGCTTTCTGCTTCGCGTGCAAAAGCAGCTTAAGCGCTAAATTAAGGAGATACCTCATGACTTATCCTGTGAATATGAGCGTCACGCCGGTCGTGTCGGCTCATTTCGACGAGGCCACGAACACCATCAGCTATATCGTTCGGGATCCTTCCAGCACACATTGTGCGATTATCGACAGCGTGATGGATATCGACTACGCCGCCGGTCGAATTACATATGACCATGCCGATAAGCTGATTGAAGAAATCACTTCGCAAGGTCTTACCTTGGACTGGATCATCGAGACTCATGTCCATGCAGACCACCTGAGTGCCGCGCCCTACATTCAAAGCAAACTTGGCGGCAAGATTGGTGTCGGCGAAAAGATCATGATTGTACAGGAAACCTTCGGGAAGGTTTTCAACGAAGGCACTGAATTCCAACGCGACGGTTCTCAATTCGATGCGCTGTTCAAAGATGGTGACACCTACATGGTGGGCAACATGCAAGGCTTTGCAATGTTCACCCCCGGCCATACGCCAGCTTGTATGGTGCATGTGATGGGGGATGCTGCTTTCGCAGGTGACACGTTGTTCATGCCTGACGGTGGCTCTGCACGTGCGGATTTCCCCGGCGGTGATGCTGGCGAGCTTTATGACAGCATCCAGAAGGTCCTGTCTTTGCCCGATGAAATGCGCCTGTTCATGTGTCACGACTATGGGCCGAATGGTCGTGCCATCGAATGGGAAACCACGGTGGCTGAGCAAAAAGCCGACAATATCCATGTTGGGGGCGGCAAATCGCGAGAAGAGTTCATCAAGTTCCGTACAGAACGCGATGCGCAGCTCGACATGCCAAAGCTGATAATCCCCTCCCTGCAGGTGAATATGCGCGCCGGTGAAGTGCCAACCGACAAGGACGGCAATCCAATGCTTAAAGTCCCTGTAAACAAGCTTTGAGCAACAACAAATAGAACGGGCTTCCCTATGGATATCAAGGCACTGACGGCAGGCGTATCGGTCAGCCCGCAAATCACACCAGAAGAGATTCAATCGATAAAGGACTACGGGTTCCGCTCGATCATCTGCAATCGTCCCGATGGTGAGGGATCTGACCAACCCTCCTTTGAAGAAGTTTCCGCAGCGGCTGGCAAGTTGGGCTTGGAAGCCCGCTATATCCCAATCATATCCGGCAAAGTCAGCGATGACGATGCGCAGGCATTCGACAAGGCTCTAAGTGAACTGCCCGGACCAACGCTCGCGTATTGCCGCTCCGGTACACGCTCGACCACATTGTGGTCATTGGCCAAAGCGGATGCGCTTAGCGTTGCCGATATTCTGGCGGCAACAAAATCTGCAGGTTACGATATGGGCGGAGTTGTGCGCCGCATCGTCAATGGCGGGAAAACCCCGACTGACCGCGCAGACGCCACCTATGATGTTGTGATCATAGGTGCTGGTGCCGCGGGTATCGCCGCCGCTTCCAGCCTTCGGTCTCGCAAGCCGGACCTGAACATCGCAATCATCGACCCTGCCGACATCCACTATTACCAACCGGGCTGGACTATGGTTGGCGGCGGCATTTTTGATGCGCCGGACACTGCGAAAACAATGGGATCCTTGATCCCACGTGGCGTTCATTGGATCAAAGCCGCCGTGGCCGCGTTTGAGCCGCAAGATAACGCCGTCATTCTAGATGGTTGTCGTGTGGTGAAATACGAACGCCTGATCGTTTGCCCCGGGCTCAAACTTGATTGGAATCGTGTCGAAGGTCTGGTCGAGACTTTGGGGAAAAACGGCGTCACGTCCAACTACCGCTATGACCTCGCCCCTTATACTTGGGAACTTGTTCAGCAAATGAACGAAGGCCGCGCGATCTTTACGCAGCCCCCGATGCCGATCAAATGTGCAGGCGCACCGCAGAAGGCAATGTACCTGTCCGGCGACGCTTGGTTTCGCCGTGGTGTGCTGAAAGACCTCGACATCCAGTTCAACAATGCCGGTGGCGTGCTGTTCGGGGTAAAAGACTATGTTCCGGCGTTGGAAAAATACGTGGAGAAGTACGACGCATCGCTCAACTTCTTCCACAATCTTGTAGCCGTAGATGGCGCGGCAAAAAAAGCGTGGTTCGATGTGTCAAAACCGGACACTCCTGTCGAGCGTATCGAAATGGAATTCGATATGATGCATGTATGCCCGCCTCAAGTTGCTCCTGACTTCATCCGCGTCTCCCCACTTGCTGATGACGCCGGTTGGGTCGACGTGGATCAGGCCACATTACGGCACAAAACATATGACAATGTCTGGTCGCTGGGCGACGTGATGAACGCTCCGAATGCAAAAACCGCCGCTGCAGCGCGCATCCAAGCTCCAATCGTAGCTGAGAACCTTATTGCCGACATCGAAGGGCGAGCACCGGTCGCGCAATACAACGGCTATGGTTCCTGCCCGCTGACTGTGGAGCGCGGCAAGATCGTTCTAGCAGAATTCGGGTATGGCGGCACTATACTACCGAGTTTCCCGAAGGTTTTTATTGATGGCACCAAACCGTCGCGAGCTGCATGGTTCCTAAAGGAGAAGATGCTTCCTCCGATCTACTGGAAAGCTATGCTGCGTGGTCGGGAATGGATGGCCAAGCCTGAAAAAGTCACTGCAAACTAGACAAGACGCCCCCACCACGCGACCGGTGGCGGCAATTACCCGACTGGCAGCCAATGCAAAATCGATTTAGCAAATACATTCCCGCTTTAACTTGGGCGCGCGAATACGACCGCACGATCCTTTCAAACGATCTGCTTGCGGCGTTGATCGTCACCATAATGCTGATCCCTCAGTCCTTGGCCTATGCCTTGCTAGCAGGGTTACCACCCGAAGCAGGGCTCTACGCCTCCATCGCGCCGATCATTCTTTACGCGATCTTTGGGACTAGCCGCGCCTTGGCGGTGGGACCGGTGGCCGTTGTTTCACTCATGACCGCAGCCGCGCTCGGGAATATCGTTGAGCAGGGAACGGCGGGCTACGCCGCTGCCGCTCTGTTACTTGCGGGCCTGTCAGGGCTTATCTTGCTTGGCATGGGGCTGTTCCGCCTTGGGTTCATCGCGAACTTCCTGTCACATCCGGTCATCGCCGGATTCATCACCGCATCCGGCATCATTATCGCCGCCAGCCAGCTGAAACACATTCTTGGTATTAACGCCGAAGGTCACAACCTGCTTGATTTGGTTATGTCCTTGATCAAGCATCTGCCGGAAACAAACTGGGTCACATTACTCATCGGTGCATTGGCGACAGGTTTCTTGTTTTGGGTTCGAAAAGGTCTCAAGCCGACGCTAAGACGCGCCGGGGTAAGCCTGGCCCTCGCTGATGCCGCAACCAAGGCTGGCCCAGTGCTTGTCGTGGTGTTAACGACATTAGCAGTTTGGGTCTTCGGTCTTGATAACCAGGGCGTAAAAATAGTGGGAGAGGTTCCTCAAAGCCTTCCTCCACTTACCCTTCCTTCCTTCTCACCAGAGCTTTTCCGGCAATTGTTGTTGCCAGCATTTCTGATCTCCATCATCGGATTTGTTGAATCCATTTCTGTTGCCCAGACGCTTGCCGCGAAAAAGCGTCAACGCATCGATCCCGATCAGGAATTGATCGGTCTTGGTGCCGCGAACGTGGCCGCATCACTAACTGGCGGCTTTCCAGTAACCGGTGGCTTTTCACGATCCGTCGTGAACTTCGACGCAGGTGCGGAAACCCCTGCGGCCGGAGCCTTCACGGCTGTCGGTCTAGCGATTGCCGCAGTTGCACTGACTCCGCTGATTTTCTTCCTTCCCAAAGCAACGCTCGCTGCAACGATCATCGTAGCGGTGTTGAGTTTGGTTGACTTCAGCATCCTCAAGAGAAGTTGGGCCTATTCAAAGGCTGATTTCGCCGCAGTGTTTATCACTATCTTGCTCACTTTAACGCTTGGTGTTGAAGCTGGCGTATCTGCAGGCGTCGGCCTGTCTATACTGCTTCATCTTTACAAGTCTTCGCGCCCCCATATTGCCGAGGTCGGCCTTGTTCGCGGGACCGAGCATTTCCGCAATGTGTTAAGGCACAGTGTCAAAACCCATCCCAATGTGGTTACGTTACGCGTTGACGAAAGCCTGTATTTCGCAAACGCGCGCTTTCTGGAAGACAGTATTCAAAACCGGGTCGCGGGTGATCCGGACATTCGGCATGTGATCCTGCAATGCTCGGCGATCAATGAAATCGACTTCAGCGCGCTGGAGTCCTTGGAGGCGATCAACAAGCGTCTCGATGAAATGGACGTAAAGCTGCACCTCTCCGAAGTGAAGGGTCCTGTTATGGACCGGCTTGAGAAATCCCACTTCCTCGACGAATTGACTGGGCAAGTTTTCCTCACCCAATACGAAGCTGCACGCGTAGCTGAAGAAGGCTGTGGAACCGCTCGCAGCGGTTAAGCCTTGCAATACCCCCTCGAGCGCGCTCATATTCAGTAAACGGAATGGATGTGGAGCGCCCGATGGATATTAACCGCAGACTGCTTATTGCCGGACTCGGAGGAGTTGTCGCGTGCGGACTTCCTCGCACTTCTCTGGCTGCTACGTCAGCCAAAATCGGAGACATGGAAATTCTAAGCGTTAGTGATGGCAATCTGGTTTTGCCCGGCGCAATGTTCTTTGACGGGCTTCCACAGAAGGAAGTCGATAGCATTATCACCCCCCTGAACATTTCAAAGAACCAAGTTGAGCCACCTTGCAACGTCACACTCCTGCGCTACGACGACCGTGTGGTTTTATTCGACGCAGGCTCTGGTGACGGCTTCATGCCATCTGCGGGCGCTTTGATTGATAGTCTCGACGCGATCGGCGTAGCTCCGGATGATGTAACGCATCTGGTATTCACACATGGCCACCCCGACCATCTTTGGGGCGTCCTTGACGATTTTGATGATCCGGTGTTCACCGAAGCCGAACACATGATGGGGCAAACTGAATGGGACTACTGGACCGACCCCGAGACCGTTAACTCCATCGGAGAGGCCCGCGCGTCCTTCGCGGTGGGAGCGGCGCGCAGGCTCGAAGCGATCGAAGATCGTATGACGTTTTTCGGCGACGGCGAAGAAATCTTACCCGGCATCATGACGCATGCCAGCTTTGGCCACACACCCGGTCACATGTCGTTCGAAGTCCGCTCGGGGAGCGAAGCGCTTCTCATCGGCGGGGACGCTATTGGCAATCATCACATTGCGTTCGCCCGGCCAGATTGGCCAAGCGGATCCGATCAGGATCCGGGCTTAGGCGCTGTGACCCGAGCGCGCCTGCTCGACAAACTATCTCATGACAAGATCACCCTACTGGGCTTCCATCTTCCGAATGGTGGTATCGGGCAGGTCGAACGTCAGGACACCGGATATCGTTTCATAACCGAGGACATGTAATGAGGAATGCACTTTTACTGGCCGTTTTTGCGTGCGCAGGTGCGGCGCATGCAAGCGAAGACATCGCGGATAAATACCCAAACTCCCTACTTTACAATAAGCCCGTCGAGGTGATCCCCGGCGTTTTTTCTGCCATCGGAGCCACCGCTCCGCCGACCTACGAAAACTCCGGCCATAACAACAACCTGAGCTTTATCATCACGGGCGATGGCGTGGTCGTCGTGAACGGTGGGGCTGCTTATTCCCTAGCCAAGGCGCTCCATGACGAAATCCGCGCGATAACCGACCAACCCGTCAAATTGGTGTTCAACGAAAACGGACAGGGACATGCCGTACTCGGTAACAATTACTGGACTGAGCAAGGTATTCCCGTGGTTGCCCACCAAGAAGCTGCGGACGTGGTCGAGGAATATGGCGGATCCATTCTTGAGGGAATGAAACGGTATAATCGCGACAAAGCCGAGGGCACCAAAGTGCAAGGCCCAACAGTGACCTTTGAAGACGAGTATATTGTCGACATGGGCGATTTCCACATCGAAGCCCGTTATCTTGGCCCAGCGCACAGTCCGGGCGATATCGTGATTTGGCTGCCAGAGCAAAGCTTGGTCATCGCCGGTGACATGGCCTTCCACGAGCGGATGCTGCCCATTTTCGAGGACACATATACCGCTGACTGGTTGGAAACTTGGGACACCGAATTCGAGGCCCTTGGCGCGACCTATGTCATACCGGGTCATGGACACCCCACCAACATGGATCAGGTGCGCCGCTACACCAAAGGCTATCTGGAATATCTGCGTGGTGAGGTCGGCGAATTGATCGAGAACGGCGGTGGCCTTGCGGAAGCGTATTATGTCGACCAGTCACCCTATGCCAATCTCGATACGTTCGAAGAGCTTGCGACCAAGAATGCCGGTCGCGTTTTCGAGCAAATGGAGTTCGAATAAACAGCCTTAGGCTGCAACAGCAGCACGGCGCGATATGCGGCCCATCACAAGGTGGGTCGCCATTGCGCCGACCCACATGAAGAACACAGCTACCCACGCGGTAATCGCGAAGACTGCGCCTCCCGACATACCAGCACCAACGGCGCAGCCACCTGCGAGCATGCTTCCGAACCCCATCAAGGTCGCTCCAGCCAGATAACGCTCCATCGGCGTGTCCGGCCCGAACCGTTCAATGTGCGCCTCGCGGGTTAAAATGGCCATGGTCATCGACCCGACGAAAACACCCGGCACCAAGCCTACTCCAAAACCAAGCGGCAGTTCCGTGCTATTGACCAATCCCATCAGTGTATCCGTCGACGGGCCCGTGAAAGTGACAGAGGAAATGGTGACAACTTCGAAAGACGCTTGAGATATCGCGTAAGTGAACAACCACCCCAAACCGACAGCGCTACCAACGATTGCAGCCGCAATGGCATGGCTGGTCTGCACGTGAGAGCGCCGGGCCAACCAGAGTGCGAACGCTAAGGCAACCGCGGCAATGATCGCGGCGATAATCGACGACAGGCCCAGTTGACTCAGTAGATTTCGCGCTTCGCCTCCGGGCACAAGCCATAGCGCCGCAAGAGCCTCTCGTGCGGGTGAGAGGGCACCTCTCAACGACGCCTGCGCGACAAGAGTTAGGACAAGCCCCGTGATAATTGCGCGCAGGTTCCCCGTCGCGGACAGGACCAGCAACCGGCTTGCACACCCGCGCGCAAGGATCATTCCACAACCGAACATCAGACCACCAATAATCGCGCCAGACATGCTGCCGGTCGCCGCAAGCTGTCGCGATTCAGACACGTCGAGAATACCCGCAGCGATGCTCAGCTGCACAAACAAAACCCCCGCACTGAACGCGATAAGCCAGATCGAAATGCGGGGCCCGAGACCGCCCTCTGACAACTCAACACTGGCAGCCCTGAGACAAAATCGGGAATGCTGCGCGGATGCCCCGAAGATGATACCAACCAATGCTCCGGCCAGCATCAAAACGCCTCCGTCACCAAATTGGTCGATCAAACTTTCAAGCATTCGTCTTACCTTTGCTTTCGCAGGCTAGAAAGACTGGACGAGCGATTTCAGTTACTGCGCTGCCAAAGGCATGCGGGCAAGCTCACACTGAGACCACAGGGATCCCAAAGCACCGATCAAGCGATCTACATCCCCTTGGCTATGCACTGGTGAGGGTGTGATCCGTAGCCGCTCGGTTCCTTTCGGAACAGTGGGGTAGTTAATCGGCTGAATGTAAATTCCATGATCCTGAAGCAGCAAATCAGAGATGTATTTGCACTTCACCGGGTCACCAACCATCACTGGAATGATATGGCTCGGGTTTTCTGTATGCGGAATCCCAAGCGAATCCAGACGTGCTCGGACCTCGGAAACACGGCTTTGGTGCTGTTCTCGTTCTGCGGTGGACGACTTCAGGTGGCGGATCGAGACCGCCGCGCCCGCTGCAACTGCAGGAGGGAGCGCGGTCGTGAAAATAAAGCCACTAGCAAAGCTGCGAACGAAATCGCACAGATCCGCAGACGCCGCGATGTAACCACCAACAACGCCGAATGCTTTCCCAAGTGTACCCTCAATGACAGTGATCCGCTCCATGAGGCCTTCACGCTCAGCAATCCCGCCGCCGCGCGGACCATAAAGGCCAACTGCGTGAACTTCGTCGAGATAGGTCATAGCGTTGTATTTGTCCGCGAGGTCGCAAATCTCTTTGATCGGTGCAATGTCTCCATCCATCGAGTAGACGCTTTCGAACGCAATCATCTTGGGCTGGTTCAACGGAAGAGACGCCAATTTGGCCTCCAGATCGTTCAAGTCATTATGCTTCCAGATCATCCGCTCTGCCTGCGAGTGGCGAATGCCTTCGATCATTGAGGCGTGGTTCAACGCATCCGACAGAACAACACAGCCCGGAATCTTGCCCGCAAGCGTGCCAAGCGCGGCCCAGTTGGACACATAACCGGATGTAAACAATAGCGCATCTTCTTTGCCGTGAAGATCGGCCAGTTCCGCCTCCAGCTGGACGTGATCATGGGTTGTTCCGGATATGTTACGCGTCCCGCCCGCGCCTGCGCCGCAACGGTCCAAGGCATCATGCATCGCCTCAAGAACAGCCGGATGCTGCCCCATGCCAAGATAATCATTCGAACACCAGATCGTCACAGGTGTGGTATCGCCACCGTCATGCGCTTGGGCATGGGGGAAGTCGCCGCATTGGCGTTCCAGTTCGGCAAACACACGGTAGTTTCCGTCGTCGCGCAATTGATCCAGGCTGGCGGCAAAGAAGTCTTGATAGTTCATTGTTACTGCAAAGCCTCTTTAACGATTTCATCCAAAAGCGCCTGCACTTCCTGCATCGGTCCTTCTGGGAACGTCTTGTAGCCAATCATGACCTCGCCTTGTTGATCTGCAACAAAGATACCGTACGGGCAGAAGGCAATATTCATCGGATCAGCTTCCATTACCTTGCGCGACAATTGAGCAGAGCAGAACTGGAAGATGTCAGCGCCATCAAAGAGCTTCACGTCACTGCCGACATCTTCTGCCGTACGGTTGAGCATGTCACCAGTGTGGCTCACCCAATCTATAACCAACCCACGCCCGACGATTGCGCTTTCGACAGCGAATGTCGCATCCCCGAAGTCACCCTCGAACGGATAGGTTACGGCGTGGCCATCAGCCAATGCTGGTGCCGAGAAAAGGGCAAATGCCCCAGCTATCACTAATTTCTTCATGAGAGTTCCTCCTGTCGCGTGGTTCATCGAACCACAAACTTGCGGCGCGGGCCTTGACCTAGATCATGCCCACGCCCTTGATTTAGCCGAACATGTCGGCGGTGATACCTGCGTACCACCCTTCAGATTCTTCGTATGTCGCTTTGCGGGTCGCGCTATCTTCACCCGTAGCGGAAATGAAGCCATCCACCTTGGCGATTTTCTCGTCGGTCGCCTCGTAGGTAGCGCCAACTTTCACGCCATCATCAGTGTCGATCAAGGACCAGCAGGTGTTGGAGAATTTGGCTGGAAATACCTTCGAGCCAGTAAGTGCTCCACGTACCGCATTTGCGCAGACCTTAGCTTGGGAATTCGCTGAGAAGCCGGATTTTGGCATGTCGCCCTGCTGGCTTGAATCCCCAAGGACATAGACATCAGCATCCGCTTTTGTGCTCATATCCGCTGCGTTTACTGGGGCCCAGTTGCCATCGGTGACACCTGCAAGCTCCGCAATGCGGCCGGCCTTCATCGCCGGAATTACATTGCAAGCGTCTACTTTGGTTTCTTCTCCATCAATGGTGATCGTCATCGCATTTGGATCAACGGAAACATTTCCGCCCCCGAAATCAGAGCCGATCCAATCAACCATTCCTGCGTAGTGGTTTGCCCATCCTTCTTGGAACAAGGCTTGTTTAGAAAACTTGTCTTTTGGATCAGCCACTATGATTTTCGCAGTTGGATTGTTGGCCTTCAACACATGCGCGACCATCGAAATTCGCTCGTAGGGTCCAGGAGGGCATCGATAAGGATTCGGAGGGGCCACCATCGCAAATGTGCCACCCTCGGGCATCGCCATGACTTGGGCTTTGAGAAGTTCTGTTTGGGAGCCGCCTTTATATGCATGCGGCATCGCGTTTTGCGCGGCAATGCTCCAGCCTTCAACGGCACCTTCGACAAAGTCGATCCCGGGACTCAAGACCAGTTTGTCGTAAGGTAGTTTTGAACCACCTGCGAGAGTGACCGTTTTGCTGTCCCGATCTACGTTAACAGCCCAATCGTGCACGACGTTAATGCCATATTTGGCGGCCAGCGTTCCGTAAGTGTGACCCAAGTCATCAATGTCCTTGAAGCCACCTAGATACAGGTTTGAAAAGAAGCATGTGAAGTAGGTGCGCGTGGGTTCAACCAAGGTCACATCGATCTCGCCTTTGCTATCTTTGGCAAGATATTTGGCTACGGTCGCGCCGCCCGCGCCACCGCCGATTACAACCACGCGAGGCTTGCCGTGACCATCAGCAAGAACCGCCGGTGAGCTCAGTGATGCCATCGCAGCAGCACTGCTTCCCATAAAAATGCGTCTGTTAAGTTTCATGTTTTTTCCTCCCAGAAAATGGCCTCTTTAATCGAGGTCCTTAAAATACGCAGCAAGCGCGGCGATTTCGTCATTGTTCAAACGGCCTGCCATCATTTGCATCACTGGATGCGGGCGAAGCTTGCGCTTGTAAGCGTGCATTGCGACCACAAAATCCTCTTCAGGCCATTGAGTGATCGACGGAATGCCCTCCGCACTTCCATCGGCCTGATGGCATGTCAAACACTCGTTGGACAGATACTCACCATATTCAGGGTCGCCCTGAAGCGCTAGAATTTCAGGGTCCAAATCGTGATCTGTTGCGCGCGCTGTCGGCTCAGCTTCAGGCAGGTTTGACGGGTTGTCAGAGAAGTCCCGGAGGTAGGCCATCAAATTTGCTCGGTCGTCCGGGTTCTTTATCCCGCGAAAGCTCATCCGTGTTTTGGACACAAGCGCGCGGGGATTTTCGATATAGGCGTCTAGCGTCTCTGCGGTCCAAGTAAGGCCGTCCACACCTGCACGCTGCATAGACTTCGAATACGCAAACCCCTCATGGGCACCTGCGCGGCGACCGAAGATGCCATTGAGATGTGGTCCAATGCGATCCTCGGCACTGGCGCCAATCTGGTGACATCCCTTGCATTTGGAGAAAAGCGTTTCACCCGCATCAGCGTCACCGATTTCTTCCGCCAAACTTGCCCCAGCAACGAAGCTGGCTGCAAGGGCTGACTTCAAGAACGGCGTGCTGCGCATAGTCAGTTACCTATACTGGTCAAATACGCAGTAATCGCCACTAGGTCTTTTTCTTTTCTAAGCCCCGCAAAGCTCATCTTCGTACCCTTGATGTAAGACTTTGGTTTCGCAAGAAATTCCGCCAGCGCCTCGTCGGTCCAGACAAGCCCCTCATCAGCCTTGGCAATCAATGCTTTGGAATACTTGAACCCCTCCACAGAACCCGCGGCTTTACCAACGATCCCGTTCAAAATCGGGCCTGTTTTATTCTTTGCACCTTCCCCCACCTGATGACAGGCTTTGCACTTTTTGAAGACCTTTTCACCGGCAGCTACCAATTCAGGATCAAGCGCTGCCACTTCTTCCGCTGCCACTTCTTCAACCTTGGCTTCTTCTACCACCTCGGTTTCTTTGACGGCTTCCGGCTCAGCACTGGTTATGTCATCACCACCTTCATCGGGCGTGACGTCCAGAACCATGGCGCGCATGGTTACTTTCACGTCTTCTTTGCAATTCTCCATGCAAGGCTCGCCAACCCACTTGGAATGCTCCGTTTCAATACGGTCATCCACAATGAACCCGTCATGGTTTGGCAAGACGACATCTTCGAATGTCTCATTTGACAGAACAAATTCATCATCAACCAGATCGTTGGAGTACAAAATGTAAGCCACGATTGCGTAAACCTCATCCGGCTCAAGCGTTTGCGCATTCCCAAAAGGCATGGAGCGGTTTACATAGTCCCACGTGGTGGACAGGTATGGCCAATAGCTACCGACAGTTTTCAATGGATCATCGTCAGCCAGTGTGCCCGCACCACCTGCGAGCTTGGGCCAGTTTCCAACACCTTCGGCGAAGTCCCCGTGACACACAGCACATTGCTCCGCGAACACCTCTTCACCGGTGAGCACATCGCCGGAACCAACAGGCAAGCCGGTACCGTCAGGACTAACATCCTTGTCCCATGCTGCAATTTCTTCCGGCAGGGCGGCGCGTCCTAGACCAAAAGTCTCCGCTGCAACCGGGCTTGAGATGAGCGCAAGCGCCGTTGCTACCTTAAGAAACTTCGACATTTTCCGCCTCCCCGCTGGAGCGCACCAACCAAGTCTGGATGCAATTGTTGTGATAGATCGAGTTCAAGCCACGCACTTCACGCAACTGGCTCTTAGTTGGTTGAACATAGCCCGTATCATCCATCGCGCGCGACTGGAGCATCATCTCCTCGCCGTCCCAATCCGTGTCGAGATAGAAGCGCGTCAACGCCATTTTCTCTCCGGGTTTTGCGAGGCGGGCCGTTTCCCACGTTTTGCCGCCATCTTTCGACACGTCTACGCGGGTGATTGCACCCCGGCCCGACCAAGCCAGACCCGTGATCACAAGAGGGCCCTTGCCATGCGTAATGGGCGACTGTGGGCTGGGCGAGGTTACAACGGACTTCGCATCCATTTCCCATGTCCACTTACGTGACGTGCCATCTTCCAGCGTATCCGTATATTTCGATGTCTCCTCACGGCTTTCAACCGGCGCGTCAGTAACTTCGATACGGCGGATCCATTTGACCCACATGTTACCTTCCCAACCAGGGACGACCAACCGAACCGGATAACCGTGTTCTTTGCGCAGCGCCTCGCCGTTAGCTTTGAACGCAACCAGCACGTCATCCAGCGCCTTTTCCATTGGAATAGAGCGCCCGTTCGACGACGCATCCGCGCCCTCGACGTAAACCCATTTGCCTGCCGTGTCGTACCCGGCCTCTTCCAACAACGTGCGCAGCGGCACGCCAGTGTATTCCATGTTGTGGATCATACCGTGGGTGAACTGTGCACCGTTCAACTGCGCCCCTGCCCATTCCATGCCCGTATTCGCAGCACATTCGCAGAAATAGACGTGGTTCTCGCGTGGGAACCTTTCCAAATCGGCATAGGTAAAGACCAAAGGACGGTCCACCAAACCGTTGATCATCAGGCGGTAGTCTTCCTTCTTGAGTTCGATCGCCCCCGAATGGTGACGCTCGAACGCGCAACCTTGCGGTGTAATCGTGCCATCCAGAGCGTGGATCGGCGTGAAGTTGATGGAGCTGATCGTGTCAGCGGTAAGCCATTCGACATTCCGG
This sequence comes from Litoreibacter halocynthiae, assembly GCF_004365635.1. Lineage (GTDB taxonomy): Bacteria > Pseudomonadota > Alphaproteobacteria > Rhodobacterales > Rhodobacteraceae > Litoreibacter > Litoreibacter halocynthiae. Next base: position 812,809 of record NZ_SOBH01000002.1, read on the forward strand.
CGGACCACGTCGCTCTCATATTGGATCGGCAACCCATATGGCGTTTCATCAACCCCGTCACCAAGACCGGAAGCCCATGGCTGAACCTCGGTGATTAACGGGTCGGGTGTTGCAGCACTTGCTTTTCCAGCCGCGAGGCTGACCCCGGACAGGGCCGCTCCCTTAAGGAAGGCGCGGCGGGAATTACCGGTCGTTTTTTGTGTCATCTCTTTGCCTTTCTAGTTGGGTCGCTTACGCACCAACCACCTGAACGCTGTTGTTCGGATCAACTGTAACTGTGCCTTGTTGGCGAATGTGGTTTTCCACGACGTCCCAAATCTGAGGACCCTCGGTGCCCTCATTCACAGAAGCCCAGCCGGCAACCTGATAGGTCTTTGCCGGGTCAATCATTTCGCCGGTCTTCAGCAACGTCATTTCCGTAATGCGTTCGCCTTGCGGCTTTGTCACATCAATGCGGTAACCAAGCCCGCCAGTGCGGACCATATCGCCGCCCTGCTGATAATATGGATCGGGGTTAAAGAGGTTGTCGGCCACATCTTCCATGATCACATGCAAGAACTCACCCGTCATTTCAGAACGGTAAGCCGCGCCATAGGTCATCGACGTGACGTTCCAGATGTCCTCACGTGTGATGTCTTGACCAGGCAGAAGCGACGGCCCCCAACGCACACCCGGGCTCAGGGCGATGTCGGCTTCGCGCTCCGAGATCAAAGCATCGCAGATAACATCATCCCACGTTCCGTTGAAATTACCGCGACGATATAACAGCGACGCAGTTTGTCCGATCACTTCGGAAAGCTCTTCCTCGTATGGCGCACGTTGCTCGTCGATAACTGCCGCAACATCAGCATCCGGCGTGATAACATCCGAGAAGATCGGGATAAGCTTGTGACGGAAGCCCATCATGCGACCATCACGAACGTCCAGATCGACGCGAGACACGAATTTTCCGTTTGATCCCGATGCTACAATGATTGTCTCACCAACCAACACAGGCTCAGGTAGGGCGTCATGCGTGTGGCCTGACAGGATCACGTCGATGCCAGTCACAATTCCGGCCATCTTCTTGTCTACATCAAAACCGTTATGGCTTAGGCAGACGACCAACTCGGCACCCGCCGCGCGTACTTCGTCGACCATAGATTGCATGTTCTCATCACGGATACCGAAGGCATATTCGGGGAACATCCAACCGGGGTTCGCGATCGGCATGTAAGGGAAGGCTTGCCCGATGACCGCGATTTTCACGCCGCCACGCTCGAAGAATTTATAAGGCGGGAACAGTTCTGCAGGTTCGTCCCACTCCGCGTCAAAGATGTTTTGCCCTAGGGCCGCAAAAGGCAAACCTTCGACGATTTCGTTTACGCGGTCGGAGCCAAGTGTGAACTCCCAGTGGAAAGTCATCGCGTCAGGCTTCAGCGCGTTCATCACATTGACCATATCTTGGCCTTCGGTGTGATAGCAGGTGTAGGAGCCGTGCCACGTGTCGCCACCGTCCAATAACAGAGCATCAGGGCGATCAGATCGGATTTGATTGATTACCGTTGCGACACGGTCCAAGCCACCGACGCGGCCATACCCTGCGGCTAAAGCCGAGAAATCACCCGAACTCAGCGCATAATGCGACGGGCTGCCATCTTCGACCTCATACAGTTTCCGGAAATCGGCACCCGTGACATGTGGAACCTTTCCGCGATTGTCACCCACGCCAATGTTAATGGAAGGCTCGCGGAAATAGAGCGGCTTCAGCTGCGCGTGAATGTCTGTCACGTGGATCAACGATACGTTTCCAAACGTATCGAACTGCAAGAGCTGGTCTTGTGTCAGCGATTGCTGCGCTGCCAAGCGCCCCCAATTACCATAGCTGGATGCTCCGAGAATGGCACTTGCTGCCATGCTTGTTTGAAGAAAATCACGCCGTGAAATCATTTGGGGCTGTCCCTATGCCTAGCATACATGCTGATTTTTGAATGTTTTGACGAGAAGAATGCCCCGTACCGATCATTCAGTACGGGGCAGACTTGTTAGTTAGTTGCGAACGGACGGCCCTTCGACCGACAAGCCGTTCCCACGCGAAGCAACATACAACTCGAGTGCCACAAACTCTGGGCTTCCGGGGCTGTAGGTTTCAGCACGCGTATCGCGGATACAACCTTTGAACCGATCATGGATCGAGTTCAGCTTGGTGTTCTTCAAACGGTAAGTTGGGAAACCGTTGATTTGGCCTTGGCTAAGGTGATCCGCACGGATCATCAGACCATAGCTATCTTCGTGACAATTCGCACACGACAACTCAAGTTGCCCTGTACGTGTGTAGTACAACTCTTTGCCCTGTTCCCAAGTCGCTTGGGCTGGACCGTCGATTGCCACGTTTACAGTGTTCCCGCGCGAAACTGAGGCAAGCAATGCGGTCATGTTGACCATCTCGCCGCCGTTGTACTTCCACTTCTCGGCACCCATGCGGTTTTCACGGCAATCGTTGACTTGCATCTCAAGCGTGAAGACCTCTTCCGCCGCATCGTTCCACTTGGGGAATGTTGGGCGGACCTCGGACATGTCCGAAGATGCACCATGACAGTCAGCGCAGGATTTACCCTCGGAGCCGTCCGCTGTGTTCCAGACGTCCTCAGCTTGTTCGACAAAGATCATGCCCGGGTTATCGAAGTCATCGGCCTGCATGGCTCGCGTTTCAGTACCGCGAAACAGCCAGCCCGACATCACTTCGTCAAGCGCATCCGACACATGTGCCGGAGCTTTTGTGCGTGTGACGAGTGTGGTTTCGCCATTGATGATCAAAGAGTCATCCACAGGATCTGCCACAGCAACAGACGCCATAGTTCCTGCTATTATTAGGGCGCTCAGCGCACCTCTTAGATTGGTCATATTCATCCCTCCCTGATGTTGCGACGCTCAGCCAATGGCAATTTTCTTGCTCTCTTCATAGACAGAGCCGTCGTCGTCATACCAAGTAAATTTGAACTCGCCAGCTTCCGGCACGGTTGCCGCGAATTCCAGATATGGGTTGGTAGAAATCGCCGGCTCAAGCGTCACGTCGATGACGTTCTCGCCGTTAAAATCACATGTGAAGCGATTGATGATCGACCGTGGGATCAGATTGCCATCGTCATCTTTGCGTTGACCAGACTCCATCTTGTGGCTGATCAGGGTCTTGATTGTGATAGCTTCGCCAGCAGCTGCCTTCTTAGGCACCTTGACGCGGGGTTTTACACCTTTTGCCATTTTAGAGTTCTCCTTGAGATACCTTAGCCGCCGCAGCCGCCGATTGTGACTTTGACCGTGCTAGACGCTTTCGCAAACGTACCGTCGGGCATTTTAGCGATAGCAACGACGTCCTGAGTACCCGCGAGCCGGATGCGGGTAGACGCGGTTTGCGATGCAGCCAGCGCACCAAATTTAAAGGTCGCGACCGCTGGGGTTGGATTGCCGGTGGCTAGAACCAAAATCTCGGCAGCGCCCGGAGCGGACACCTCGACCGGAACAGTATTCCCGTTCTCAGCGATTTCCGGTGCGGTCAGGGTGATCCCTGAATCTGCCATTTCAGCACCGCCTGTGAAGGTGGCGATAGCATCATCCGCCAAAGAAGCGGATGCGCGTAGCGGCAGGCCCAGTGCCACGAAGGCTCCTGCGCCCATGACCATGGCGTTTCGTCTTGTCAGTTTCATTGATTAAGCTCCTGAGCTTGATCCTTTTGAAAAGGATTGATCATTCTTTGAGAGTGGAAAGGTAGGCCACCACGTCTTCGATTTGCTGAGCAGAAAGAAGCGGGCCGAATGTGTCGTCGGCCGCCTTACCTGTGTAGGCGTTACCCGGGCGGATGAAGCCCTCGGTCTTGTAGAACGAAGGCATCATCGAGTCTTCGAACATGATTTTTGCGTTCGCGACAATGCCGCGAAGCTCAGCCTCGGACCAACGATCGCCAGCACCATCAAGCGCAGGGCCGATTTCACCTTGGAAAGGTACGTCCGCAAGATCTGAAACCTGATGACAGGCCACGCAGTTACCTTGCTTTTTATCGCCGACAATCTCGCTGCCGTTTGCCGGATCACCAGCAACGCCTGTCAGCGATTGCGAGACCGCGCCGTCTTCGAAGCTAACAGCAGTTGGTGCAATTTCAGCCGCGCCCAAAGCGGTGGCTGAGACAGCGGCTGCTATCGTTGTAAGTATGGAAATTCTCATGCGTCCTCCCGTAACACATTCAATTTTTTATATACCATAGGACACGCCTTCGTGAACGAGCAAGGGTAAATTCGAATTTGCGAATACAACTCTTGCCAAAGGGTGCCTTAGTCCGTCGTTCCGTCTTGCCGTTCTTGAATTCGGCGCGCGTGATAACGCTGGAAATCTTCATCGGAATCAAGCTCGTAGCGCTTTTCATTGACCCATGTGAACATATCCAGCGTCGTACCGACACCGAACGCACCCGGCATCACCGCCACCGCCGCAGCTTGGGCCGATTGGCCGTCGTCGACCTCCTCGGGCATGAACAGAATCGATGGGGTGAACAGAAGCCCCCATTTTCGGGCCGCCGCTTTTTCCGTGAGGACCTCACCATCAAAATCCGTAACTTCCGTGTCACCATGCAAGTTCAGTTGAACAACGAAGAAGTTGTCACGAATGTAGCTGGAAACCACTTCACGCGGATAAACTTCCTTGTGCATCTTGGTGCAATAGATGCAGCCCCTTTGCTCCATAAACAATGCCAACCGCTTTCCTTCGGCATTGGCCTCGCCAAGGTCTTCGCGCAAGTCTTTGAACGTGTCGCGCATCCAATCGGCTTTATGCAGACCATCGTCGCCAAGCTCTGCTGCGGTTGACGGTAGTGCGAAAAAGACCGCCGTCACGGCCATCCAAATACATCTCATCTGCTTGTCTCCTCCTTATATGCCCTGAAACACAGGGAAGGTATTTAACATCCATTCTGCGATACGGTTAACACTGTCAGTAGCAATAAGCGCTGCAAACAGGATCATGAGTAACCCCATTGCCTTTTCCACCTTCGGCAGGTGTTTGCGGAAGCGTGACGCGAACCGCAAGAATGGCCCGATAAAGAGAGAGGCGACCATAAATGGTGCCGTCATCGCAAAGCCGAACACCAGCAACAGTAGCAACCCCTCAAAGGCAGTCGACTCTGTGCTTGCGGTGAACACGACGGCTGTCAAAACACCACCTACGCACGGGGTCCAGCCAGCTGCGAATGCAAATCCGACGACATAGGCACCAAGAACCGACATATTTTTCGTGTCGCCCGCATCCATCTGAAAAACGCGGTTCAAAAAGCCAATCCGCAACACCCCGAGAAAATGCAGCCCCATGATTAGCACGACGGTAGCAGCAAACAGGCGAAACTCCGTCTGCATTCCTCGGAAGGTTTGACTCAACCCATATGCGGCTGCGCCCAACAGGACAAACACAGTGATGATCCCCAAAGAAAACATCACCGATGCTAGGAACGCGCGTCGCCGGACACCCGGGGCCATTTCACCCTCGGCGCTAATTTCCGACATCGACGCACCCGCCATATAGCTCAGGTAGAAAGGTACGATCGGCAAAACGCAGGGCGAGAAAAAGACAATCAGCCCCCCCGCCAAAGCTCCAAGAATAGTGACGTCAAACATAGTGGGAGCCCCAATGGTTGCATGTCTTACATATTCAAGTTATTGTATGTTTTAGCAATTGGTCAACTGGAACCGCCATGACCGCTGTTCGTTTCTACTTTCTCAGCGCTTTGCTCTCCGGAGTATTCGCAATCTCCGCACACGCCGCTCAACTCGTGATGGTCGAGCAAGACGGATGTCATTGGTGCGCCCAGTGGAACAATGAGATTGCTCCAGCTTACCCAAATACAACTGAAGGTCAGCGCGCTCCGTTAAGACGTGTCGATCTCCGTGATCTTCCAGATGATATCGTATTCACCTCGAAACCCGTTTTCACCCCAACCTTTGTGCTGGTCGAAGATGGCAAGGAGCTGGCGCGGCTAGAGGGCTATGCTGGCGATCAATTTTTCTGGTTTCTACTCGGCAAAATGCTTGATGCACATCCAGATGCAACACAGGCAAATCAGTGACCCGTCTAGGTGACCGATATAGCGCAGCGCCCGACTTCTTGGGGCCAGTGGATTGCCACATGCAGCTTTCAGCATGTAAAGGAATCCCAAAATGCTGAATAGCGATAGTTCCATGAGCCTGCCTGTCATCACCAAGAATATGTCCGACGAAGACATTGAGAGAATGATGGATAGCGCCTGCACAGCCTCTAATTTCCTCAAAGCGATTAGTCACGAAGGTCGGCTGATGATTTTGTGTCATCTCGCCACTGGTGAAAAATCGGTGACCGAGCTGGAAGAACTACTATCCGCCCGTCAAGCAGCTGTATCTCAGCAGCTCTCGCGTCTGCGCAGCGAAGGCTTGGTATCCCCGCGGCGCGATGGCAAGGCGATCTATTACAGTTTGACAGATCGCCGCGCCGTTCAGATACTCGACGTGGTCTACGACCTTTTCTGTCAGAATAAGTAAGACCCGTGTTCGAGGCTCTTAGGTGAGAGCATTGGGGAGGACGATTGCTAGACAATATTTCAGATGCTTGGCTGCTAACCTTTTTTGGGTTCGCTGGAGGCATGGTGTTGGGCCTTGCTGCTCGACTAGGCCGCTTCTGCACACTGGGCGCAATTGAAGACTTTCTCTACCAGGACAGCTCGATCAGACTTCGCATGTGGGTGCTCGCCATTGCAGTAGCAGGCTTGGGGAGCTTTACTTTGGTGGCATTGGGACATCTAGACCTTGCCCAGACAGTCTATCAAATTTCGCCCTGGTCTCCTGCGGCCAGCGTTGTCGGTGGGCTTCTCTTTGGTTACGGAATGTCGCTTGCCGGCAACTGCGGCTTTGGCGCGCTCGCTCGGTTCGGTGGTGGCGACTTGCGATCCTTCGTGATTGTTCTGGTGATGGGCATTTCTGCTTACGCGATGCTGTCAGGTCCATTTGCAACAGCCCGTGTTGCGTTCATTGACAGCACAACGATACCGGTCGAAAGCCATGGATACGCTGGGCTGATATCGTCTTTAAGCGGCCTGTCCACGGCGTTTATTGGCCTAATGCTGACTTCGGGAATTGGACTATTGGCACTGAGTTCTCGCAGTTTCCTTAAAGATACAAAATCCATTGCTTGGGCGTGTCTTGCCGGACTCGCCATCGCAAGCGGCTGGGCTGGGACACAATGGGTCGCCTCAACAGGTTTCAGCACAGCACCCGTAATTAGCCATACCTTCACCGCACCGCTCGGCGAAACTCTGATCTTCTTGATGACGTCAAGCGGGGGTGGTCTCTCTTTTTCCGTCGGATCGGTCTTTGGTGTTTTGACAGGGGCATTCTGTGGAAGCCTGATTAAGGGGCATTTCAGGTGGGAAGCCTGCGATGATCCGCGCGAACTCAAGCGTCAGTTTCTCGGAGCAATGTGCATGGGGTTCGGCGCTGTCTTGGCAGTTGGGTGTACCATCGGTCAGGGAATCTCGGCGTTTTCGGTTTTGGCCTTTAGCGCACCGATCACATTTACCGCAATATTCGCTGGGGCAGCCCTTGGGTTGCGACAACTCATTACCGGTTTCGCTTGGTCTTCCTAGCCTACCCTGGTCATTGTCATGCACCGCGCCGATACGTTTTAGGAATGTGCAAAACATCGTCGATTGAAACGATGTCTTTCGGACCAAACCACCGCCAAGTTCGTTTCATCGAATTTCCAGACTGCTATCTACAACTCCAAGTTTATGGTATTTAGAATGACGCAAGAGGGGACAGAAACCATGAAACTTGATGGCGTTACCATCCTTATCGGCACGACAAAGGGGGCCTTCCTGGCGTTAGGTGGCGCTGATAGATCTGGCTGGACGGTCAAAGGACCCTTTTGCGATGGTTGGCCGATTAACCACCTAGCCGGCGACTCCGAACGTGGGGTTCTCTGGGCGGGTGGCGGCGGTGAGTGGTCGGGCGCGGGCGTCTGGTGCTCCACCGACGAAGGCGAAAGCTGGAACGTCACAAGGTTAACCAAAGGCACGATGGACGATTGGGCTGCAAACGACCCCGAGTTCGCGAAAATGATCGGCTGGACGGACACGCCGCTGCCCTTCGCTGAACAGTTCTCTCAGATTTGGTCTTTGGGCTATGCACATGGCAAACTGTATGCGGGTACGAAACCTGCCAACCTTCTCGTGAGCAACGACGATGGAAAAACATGGGCTGCAATGCAGGAGCTCACAAATCACGAGTCCGCGGAAAGTTGGAATCCCGGTGCCGCAGGGCTGGTTCTCCATACGATCGTGTCTGACCCGCAAAACCCGCAGAAGCTTTGGGTCGGAATTTCAGCCGCTGGCGTATTCGCCACCGAAGACGGCGGCAAGACTTGGGAACGGCGCAACCGCCTGTCCAATGTGGAAGCGTGTGTTCATGTTGATCACCCTGCTGCGCCGCGTGATGGCGAAACAGGCCACTGCGTTCACAATATGATGCGAGCACCGGGGAAAGATGATCTGCTGTATCAGCAAAATCACCATGGCGTTTGGCGGTCTGGTGACGGTGGGCGCAGCTGGGATGATATCACCACAGGGCTACCCTCGACCTTCGGGTTTCCAATCCGCATCCACCCTCGCGATCCGAACATGATTTGGACCCTACCTCTCAACGGCGACAGTGCGGGGCGCTTCCCGCCGGATGCTGCGGCTGCCGTTTGGCGGTCAAAAGACGGTGGGGACAGCTGGCAAGCCATGCGAAACGGGCTTCCTCAAGAAAGCTGCTTTTTCACAGTTCTGCGTCAAGCCATGGCAGGCGATACACAAGACCCTGCAGGTCTTTATTTCGGCACGAATAGCGGGTCCGTATTTGCCAGCCTCGATGAAGGTGAAAATTGGCAGGAGGTCGTGCGGCACTTGCCGACAATTTTGGCTGTTGAAGTTTTCGAGAACACTTAGTGTCTCAATCCAGTCAATGAAAATCTCTGCTTGGGAACAGTCTTTTGGCCTGATCACGAGGATGCATTGCGCGAGGTTGTTGCGTTGGGCGACGTGGGGCATCGTCAGCCTGCGGTTGCGTGACGCCAACAGCGGCCTCCAACGGATGCCCCAGATCGGTAAGACGGTAAGACATGTCTTCAATCTCTTGTGCAATCAAGTGAACGACAATGCCTTCGCGCTGCAAATATCCTGTCACACGCAAAAGCCGTCCCCCCATAACAATGCGCCGAAACCGTTCGTAAACTTTACGCCAGACAACAACATTGGAAACACCGCTTTCATCTTCCAACGTCAGGAAGATTACACCCGAAGCGGTGCCGGGGCGTTGGCGTGTAATGACAAGACCGCAAACACTGATGCGCTGTAGCGGTGCCGTGATCAACTGATCATGCGGCGTCAAACCGGGCATCGAAGGGCGCAAAAGCTCCATCGGATGGGCCTTCAAGGTCAGGCGCATGGAGACGTAATCCTCCACCACCTCTTCGCCCAGATGCATCGCCGGAAGCTCCACCATCGGCTCGTTGATACTCTCTCCGTCAATCGGATCGTTGAACAACGGCAGCGAATTCTGACTGCGGATCGCCTTCACCAGCCAAAGCGCATCGCGGCGAGTCAGCCCCATGTCAGAGAACGCATCCGCCTCGGCCAACCGCTCCAGCACCGAAGGTGCCACACCGGCACGCAGCCAAACAGCCTCAGGATCGCGATAGCCGTTACCCCGCGCGGACACGATCCAGCCCGCGTCTTCTTCCTTGAAACCTTTGATCTGTCGAAACCCAAGTCGCAACGTCAGCGTCCCGTCTGCCCTGCGTTCCAGACTGTTGTCCCAACCGCTGGAATTCACACAAATCGGACGCACTTCTACCTGATGCTCCCGAACATCCCGCACAATCTGCGCAGGGGCATAAAACCCCATAGGTTGCGAATTGAGCAAGGCGCAGGCAAAAACCGCCGGATGGTGGCATTTGAGCCAAGCCGACACATAGGCCAGCATGGCGAAGGCGGCGGCATGGCTTTCGGGGAAGCCATAATCCGCAAAACCCTCGACTTGACTGAAACACCGCTCGGCCACCTCGGGGCTATAGCCGTTCTTCAGCATTCCGTTGATAAACTTTTCCTTAAACTTGCTGATTGTCCCCATACGCCGGAACGATGCGATAGAACGGCGCAACTGGTCAGCCTCCTCCGCTGTGAACCCAGCACCGACCACTGCGATCTGCATCGCTTGTTCTTGAAACAACGGTACGCCGAGCGTGCGCTTCGTCACCTCCTCCAAGGCTGGCCCAAACGGCTCCGCTTTCTCAAGACCTTGTCGCCGCCGAATATAAGGTTGCACCATGCCCCCCTGAATTGGGCCGGGACGGACGATGGCGACCTCAATCACCAAATCATAGAAAGTTTTCGGCTTCATTCGCGGCAGGAAATTCATCTGCGCGCGGCTCTCCACCTGAAACACACCTATAGCATCGGCATTTTGCAGCATCTGGTAAGTTGATGTGTCTTCTTGTGGCACCGTGGCTATATCAAGCCTCTGGTGTTCATGCTCATCCATCAACTCGAAGGCTTTGCGGATACAGCTGAGCATCCCCAGCCCCAATATATCAACCTTGAGAATACCCAGTGTGTCGATGTCGTCCTTGTCCCACTCGATCACCGTGCGGTCTTCCATGGCCGCGTTCTCGATAGGACACAGTTCGTCCAGCCGTCCCTTTGTGATAACGAAGCCGCCCACATGCTGGGACAAGTGGCGGGGAAAGCCGATAATCTCCCCGATCAGCCGGATGGTTTGCGCAAGACGACGATCGGTAGGATCAAGGCCAAGTTCTTTGATCCGTTCTGGGTCCGCCCCGCCGTTTGACATGCCCCAAATCTGACTTGAAAGGCTCGCAGTCACATCTTGAGACAGCCCCATGACTTTTCCCACCTCTCGGATAGCTGCGCGAGACCGGAAATGAATCACCGTAGCGCATAGCCCCGCGCGGTGGCGGCCGTATTTTTCATAAATCCACTGGATCACTTCTTCGCGCCGCTCATGTTCGAAATCCACGTCGATATCCGGTGGCTCGCCGCGGTATTTCGACACAAAGCGCTCAAACACCATAGCGATTTGATCAGGTGAAACGTCTGTGATGCCCAGCAGATAACACAGGATAGAATTAGCTGCTGAGCCACGACCCTGACAGAGGATGCCAACAGAACGTGCGTATTGAACAATGTCGTAGACCGTCAGGAAATACGCGGCAAAGCCAAGCTCCGCCACCAGCTTCAACTCCTTCTCCATCAGCTTGTGGACCCGTTCCGATGGCTGGCTACGGTATCGACGTCTCAAGCCCTCATGCGCCAAACGCTTCAACCGTTCCAACGGCGTTTCCGTTTCGGATATCTCGTCTGGGTACTCGTAGCTTAACTCGCTCAGGCAGAAGCTGCATCGCGCGGTGATCTCCAGAGTTCGGCGTAAAACGGCAGGATGATTGCAGAACAACCGCGCCATATCTGCGTAGCCTTTCAGGCGGCGCTCAGAATTAGGCAAGGCACGCGTACCGATCTGGTCGATAGTGATGTGCTCTCGCATACAAGTTAGCACATCGGCCAGCTGCTTGCGGCTGCCATGGTGCATCAAGACATCCCCCACCGCCACCATTGGGGCAGAAGTCCTCAGCGCTAGCCCTGCACACGCATTAAAATAGGTCTGATCCGATCCATCATAACGTGGAACTGCACCGAGAAAGACGTGACCAGGAAATTGTCTCTGAACCCGCTGGATATGCACGGTCGCTATTCTCAATGCCCTTTGCGGCAAGGCGATCAGCGTCATACCGCTGCAAGCCTTTAGCACATCAGCAAGGTCGAGATGGCACTCTCCCTTCTCAGCGCGCTGCTTGCCGAGAGTTAGCAATCGGGTCAGGCGTTGATAGGCCGCCTTGTCACGAGGCAACGCCACCCACTCCACGGAACTGTCACGAAGCACAAGGCGACACCCGATGATCAATTTGGGCAGATGAGGAACATTAGGTCGCGGAATATCGTCCGGGTGCCCGACTTGCTGTCGCGAGGAGGAATCTATCCGATGTTGAGACCGAATTTTGACGACCTCACCCGCCTCCCGCTTCAACTGCTTTAGCGCCGAATAAGCCCGCACCACCCCTGCCAGTGAATTCCGGTCTGTTATGGCAACAGCCGCAAGACCAAGCTCCGCGGCGCGGGTCATGATCTCCTCAGGGTGCGAGGCTCCTGTGAGGAACGTGAAGTTGGTGGTGACGCACAACTCGGCATAGCTGCTTTGCACAGCGCTTGGTTGACGTGTTTCGCGAACAGGATCAGTCACACAAATTCCCCTTGCGCAAACCAGCCGGGATTTTGCGGTGTATAATAAAGCCAGAGCCGCCGCCCCTGCCGTGTTTCGACATGCCAATAATCACGCACGCCTGAGCGCCAGTTATCATCCTCCAACCACCACTCAGGCGTGATCCGCTCCGGTCCTGTTGCCCGTGCTGTGGACAATGACATCCTGCGCCATCGAAACTGCTTTGGCGGCTGAGCCCCTACGCCCGCAATGGGTTCCGGCGGGAAAAGGCTTAACGGGCGTGGGCGCAACGCGACCCATGGACCTTCGGGTTCAGAATAGGCCGCCGGAGCAACCAGAAAGCTCCGTTCGGGGATATGGCTGTCAGCGGGCAGAACGCGTTGGATATTTTCCAACCCGATCCGCGTCCCGAGACGGGAAATCAGGTCTTCCAACTGATCCTTCCGAGAGGAGGTGACCGAACTGATCTGTTGCGCTGGCAAGGGTAGAACTTGCGTCGCTTCCAACCGCATCTGGTCTATGCCAAAGCCCGCATCCACATCCGCGACACCCCGCTCGAAAAGTGGCAAGATACGCTGCGGGTCGCGCAAAGGGCGGGCAAGGCGCAGTTCCACGACCTGCGCTTCCTGATCGACCCGTCGCAAAGTCAGACACAAAATTCGAGCGCCCGCTTCACGCGTCTTGAGCTTGGCGCATAGGCTATCCAGCAGACGAGACGTACCAGCCATCACGTCATCATGCAGCCCGATAGGATCAGGCAACGTAATTCGCACGCCATAATGGGGAGGGTCCGCCAGCGGGGTAATCTGCTCGGGTTGGCGACCAAGGGCTTGGTCCAGCCGCATCATCAACCCCGGCCCGAACCGCCGCGTCAACGGCGCCCGAGGTGACCCGGCCAGATCGGAAATTGTGCGCAAACCCAAACGCTGCAAAGCGGTTACGGTTTTGTCTTCCAGCCGCAGCGCCATTACAGGCAACGGCCCCAATGCGTCCAAGGTGCGACCTGTTTCAGCCAGCCCTTCGCCGTAATGCGCCAGCCCCCACGCCGCCCCGCGTGTATCCGCAAATCCGATCTGCACCGAGAACCCAGCTTTGCTTAGTCGCTGGCGCATATCGGTCACCATCATCGCCTCGCCACCAAAAAGATGCGCAGCACCGGTAATATCAAGCACCAGACCGTCCGCACCTTCCAGCCCGACCCACGGGCAATAGCGGGTCGCCCATCGGCGTAGCACATTTAAAAATCGCTCATCTCCGATTGGATCTGCCGGGCGACTTTGCAGATCGGGGCAAAAAGCCCGCGCATCGGAATAGGCCATCCCGCGATGTAAGCCCTGTCGCTCGGCCTCTGCGTTTAAGCAATAAATGCGGTTGGCGTTGCTTTGTTTGAACGTGAGGACAAACGGCCCGTCAATCGGACGCATCCGGAGATCCCGGTCACTTGAGAGCCGGGGAAACCACATTGAGACGACGCGACGTTGTATTCCATCGAACATGCCAGACACCTAATGTTCCTGATTTGTTCTTTGTAATTTCCCAACGTTGTAGAGTCGAGTCGTCCCGATCGAAAACTGGCGTGCAATGCCAACGCGTCTCAGCGGCATTACTCCCCATCCCTTCCGGGATACGACAAAGTCCGATAGTTTTCCCCGCCTTCGCCGCAAGCTGCAATCGCCGCCCTTCGGTTAAGCCCAAAGGCTCTCCCAGTTCCATGACGACGAGTGACAAGTGTCCATCCCGCAAAGCATCTTCCATCACGGCCAGCCCTTCAGCCTGATCTTTGACCTGTGCAATCAAAAACTTCGAAGGATCAACATACGCACTTAATCCTATCGGGTTTAAAATCTCCGGTCGCCACCTCTCGCGAATCCAGAAAACATCGCCTCCCGCTTGAGCTGCAGCAACAGCGGCAAAGCTCAGCGAACCAGGTCCATAAACCTCATGAACGCGCGCCTTTCGCAACGGAAAATATGTGACCAAATCAGATGTCATTCCAACAAAACTATACCGAACCTATCGTGTTTCAAAGGGTACTCGGTCAGGTCACTGATCTCCATCTAAGCCCGCGATTCCCCTCTCTCTTAAACAAACGCAAATGGAAGGCAGGCAGTTTGAGCCGTTGGGAAAGGGCAAAAGCAACAGGATCGGAAGAAAGCTTGGTAAGGCCGAAGAGTGCAGCCCTTTGCGTTCGCAAACGGTGCATCTGGAACGGCGATAGAAGTCACAATTCCCTCTTTGATTTTTATTTAAAACTCTTCTGAATCGAGAACCGACCCTTCCCTTGATCGCCGGATTCACAATTTTAATGCTAGCACATCAATAAGGTTACTAGTATGCTAGATCGAGAATTCAGGATGCGTTCAAGAATCGAATTTAAGCCAAAGCTCAGAAATAGGTCAGCACTTTTCGAAACGCTGCGCATCGCAGGGAGGGATAATGTCAGGGGTTCAACTTAACGAAAATGTTAAGGCGTATGGTGCCGTTAAGATCGTTCATAGGGCCGATCTTGCAGTGGATGAAGAAGAATTCGTCGTTCTTGAAGGTCCGCTGAAATATGGAAAATCGACCACGCTGCGCACAATCGCTGGTTTCGAAAAAGCTCACACGGAACCCCTCCGAGATTGAGCGCCTACAGGTAAGAACACGGTTCAAGGCGAACTTTTCCAAAGCCATCCGACACCTGATCGCGCCGCAGCTTCAAGGTTGTCGAGCCACAGAATTTCAATAGCGGCAAACAGCCGACCAAGTAACACCACGGAAAGGATTCCATATGAAACTCGCAGGCAAAACGGCTATCATCACGGGTGGCGGGCGCGATATAGGGCGGGCTTGTGCCATCCGACTGGCAGAAGAAGGTGCCAACGTCGCCATCAACTACTTCTCGAGCAGTGAAGGTGCGGATAATGCCGTCGCTGAAATCTCGGCGGCTGGTGGCAGGGCCTTTGCGCTTCAAGGCGATCTGAACACACAAGAAGGGGTAGATACGCTCGTCGAAAAAGTCGTGGCAGATTTCGGTGGTGTCGACGTTCTGGTCAACAACACCGGTGGCCTGATTGCTCGTAAGACGATTGCCGAAATGTCGCTGGAACACTGGAACAAAGTCTTGGACCTGAACCTGACCAGCACGTTCTTGATGATAAAGGCGTGCTTGCCGCATCTGAAGTCCGGCGCGATCGTGAACCTCGCAAGTCAGGCCGGCCGCGACGGGGGAGGCCCCGGATCGGTGGCGTATGCTGCGTCCAAGGGGGCGGTGATGACAATGACCCGCGGTTTGGCCAAAGAGCTGGGCCCCGATATCCGCGTCAACGCGATTTGCCCCGGCATGATCGACACGGACTTCCACAACATCTTCACCAAACCAGAAGTGCGCAAAATCGTAGAAAACGCAGCACCGATGAAGCGCCAAGGCCTGCCCGTAGATATTGCCAACCTCGTGTTGTTCCTCGCCTGCGAAGATAGCGCGTTCATCACTGGGGCGAATGTCGACATCAATGGCGGCATGTTGTTCAGCTAACTTTGACAGCCTAGAGTGAACCAAACGCTATCCGGCCCATTGCCAAGACAAGGCAGTGGGCCATCCAGGTTTAGTGAGAAAGATGATCTTACCTTTGCCGAGTGCGAGGTGTTGAAAGTGAGGAGCATTGCCGAGATGAGTGCATTTCCAATCGTCGAAACCGAAGCAAACGTCACGCGGCAAGTCATGGCGGACCATCCTGATCTGATGGTGGTCACTTTCGCCTTCGGCAAAGAGGGAGCGGCAGCATCGCTGCACAACCACCCGCATGTGCAATCCACCTATGTTGCTGAGGGCCGGTTTCGCTTCGCCATCGACGACGAAACCTTTGAAGTCGGGCCCGGGGATAGTTTTGTCATTCCATCCGGCGCTGTACACGGATGTGTTTGCCTAGAGCCTGGAACGCTTGTGGACTGCTTCACGCCTCGCCGAGACGACTTTTTGTAACCTCACGAGACAAGGTCATATCTAATGACGACACCTAGACCAACGCACCAAATCCTCAAAAAATTCGACAGGTTTCTGTCGATTGGAGAGTGCATGGTCGAAATGGCTCCCGCCGAACTGGCAGGCGACTTTCACATGGGCTTTGCTGGGGACACCTTCAACACGGCGTGGTATTTGCGCACCCTTCGCCCCGACATCGCGACCCGCTATTTCAGTCGTGTCGGGGCCGATGCGGTGTCGCAGTCCATGTTGGACATGATGTCCAGTGCTGGTGTCGACACGACATTTATCAAGCAAGACCCGAAGCGATCCGTCGGGCTATACCTCATCTCGCTCAAAAACGGAGAACGGAGTTTTTCCTACTGGCGCGACCAGTCGGCAGCCCGGACGCTCGCGGACGATACGGCACTGCTGGCCAATGCAATGCAGGAGGCCAATCTGATTTACTTCTCCGGCATCACTCTCGCGATCCTCGATGCTCAGGGTCGCAAAACCTTGTTGAACGCATTGGAAACCGCCCACGCCAATGGAAAGACCATCGCGTTCGATTCGAACCTGCGTCCCCGTCTTTGGAATAGCATCAGTGAGATGACGGCAACCGTCATGCAAGCCGCAGCGGTAAGCGATATCATCCTGCCATCCTACGACGACGAGGCCGATTTTTTCGGAGACGCGAACATCGACGCGACTGGCACCCGCTATTTGAACGCAGGTGCGAAAACGATCGTGATCAAGAACGGTGCAGGTGCGATCCATTATATCCACGACGGCATCAGCCACCATATTGAGCCGCCATCGATCAGTAATATCATTGATACGACTTCAGCAGGCGACAGCTTCAATGCAGGGTTCTTTGCTGCGTTGGATCATGCCACGTCCATAGAAGACAAAATTCTATTTGCGTCTAAAATTGCCGGTCAGGTCATCGGCCGCAGGGGTGCTTTGGTTCCTATCGATCCCAAACAGATCGCAAGCTAAAGGGACGCCTCTAGGAGCTGTCTCGAATATGCGTGCGTTGCATCCATTGCCCGCAGCGCGACGACGTCCAGAATTTCTACGATTTCGCCATCTTTCATGACCGCCAGACGATCGCACATATGTCCAACCACGGACAGATCATGAGACACCATCAAGTAGGTCAGCCCACGATCGTTCCGAAGGTCGGCAAGCAAGTTTAATATCTCTGCCTGAACAGACACGTCCAACGCTGACGTCGGTTCATCCAACAAAAGCAGTTCCGGCTCAGGTGCCAATGCACGGGCAATCGCCACTCGCTGACGCTGGCCACCAGACAATTGGTGGGGATACCGGAACCGGAATTTTTGCCCCAACCCTACATCGTCCAGCAACTTCACGACTCGCGCATCAATGTCTTTGAACCCATGAAGATGCAGTGTTTCACCGAGCACCTGATCGACAGAGTGGCGCGGATGGAGTGATGCATAGGGGTCTTGGAACACCATTTGCACGGTTTTGAAAAACTCCTTGGGCCGCTTCTTCCCGATTGGCTTTCCGCCGAGCGTCATGGTCCCGGACCAGTTTGGGGCCAAGCCCGTTATCGCACGCAGAATAGTCGACTTCCCCGAACCGCTTTCACCCACCAATCCAAAGCTTTCGCCCTGACCCACATCGAACGTAGCACCTTTCACAGCATCCACGCGGTCCCGGTTTTTGCCAAACCATACGTTCAGCCCAGCCACTTCAAGCATATTCATTCGCTGCCACTCACACTTGGTGCCTCCGACCATTGCGGGTCGCGTTCTAGCACTTCGAGCCTTTCGCGCGGCGCGTCCAGTCGTGGAAGTGAATTCAACAGACCGCGGGTATAGGGGTGCTTGGCTTCGTGCAGCTTGTCGGCATCACACACCTCCACGATCCGCCCAGAATACATGATCAAAACCCTGTCGCAGAAATCGGCAACCAAGTTCAGGTCATGGCTGATAAAAATCAGCCCCATGCCCCGTTCTTTGACCAGCTTATCCATAATATCGAGCACCTGCCGCTGCACCGATACGTCGAGTGCCGAAGTCGGCTCATCCGCGATAAGGATCTCGGGGTTCGGGATCAGCATCATCGCAATCATGATGCGTTGTCCCATGCCACCTGACATTTCGTGCGGATAGGCACGCATCACGCGCTCGGCGTCACGGATCGACACTGCTTCAAGCATTTCAAGCGACTTGTTGTAAGCGTCGGCCTTCGACGCCGAGTTATGAAGCCGATACGCCTCGATAATCTGGTCCCCGATGGTCATCACCGGATTGAGCGAAAATTTGGGGTCCTGCATCACCATGCTGATGCGTTGTCCGCGCACCGCACGCATGTCCTTTTCGGACAGCTTCATCAGGTCCTGCCCCTCAAGGCTGATCTGATCCGCTTCCACAATTCCCGGCGACCGGATCAGCCTAAGGATCGCGCGGCCCGTCATCGACTTGCCTGAGCCGCTTTCGCCGACGATCCCCAGTCGCTCTCGACCAAGGGTGAAAGACACACCACGGACAGCATCGAACACACCATTTCGGGTCGGAAACCGCACCCAAAGGTTTTGGACATCCAGTAGAGTGCTCATCATTCACCTGCCTTTGGATCAAGGACATCGCGCAAACCGTCACCCAACAGATTGAAAGCCAGCGACACTGTGAAGATCGCGAGGCCGGGCATGGTTGCGACCCACCAGTAATCCAAGATGAACCGCCGTCCTTCGGAAATCATAGCGCCCCATTCCGGGCTAGGCGGTTGCGCACCTAGACCAAGGAAGCCAAGACCCGCCGCAGCAAGGATGATCCCCGCCATGTCGAGCGTCACCCGAACAATGAGTGACGAGATACAGAGCGGCCAGATATGTTTGGTGATGATCCTGAGCGGTCCTGCACCTTGTAACTTGATGGCGCTGATGAAGTCGGAGGAACGGATCGTCAGTGTTTCTGCCCGTGCAATGCGAGCGTAAGGGGGCCATGCGGTCAGCGAAATCGCCAACACAGCGTTCTCGATCCCTGCACCAAGGGCCGCGACGAAAGCCAACGCAAGAACCAGCCGTGGGAATGCCAGAAAGATGTCGGTGATGCGCATCAGAACCGTGTCGGTCCAACCGCCGACATAGCCCGACACTGTCCCCACAAGAAGACCCGCAATAGGTGCGATCAATGCAACCAGTGCAACGATATAAAGCGTGATACGCGCGCCGTAGATAAGCCTCGACAGGATATCGCGTCCAAGGCTGTCAGTGCCAAATATATGGCCATCTGTGCCCAGTGGAGCGAGCCTGTTACCGAGATCCTGCACAAAGGGATCATGCGGGGAAAGCAATGGTGCCGCGGCTGCAATGAAAACAAGCAACACCAGAATGCCCAACCCGATCATCGCCATGGTGTTGGACCGGAAGGACAACCACCCCTGATACAGGGCAGATATCTTTGCGTGGCGACGCGAGGTCGGTGTCTCGGCTAAAAGCCATTCGCGCATTGTTTGTGTCTCGGCCATTATTTAGCCCTCGGATCAAAGACCTTATAGAGCAGGTCCGACAGAATATTGAGCAGGATAAAAATCAGACCCACGACCACAGTTCCGCCCAAGACGGCATTCATGTCAGCACTGAGCAGCGCCGTTGTGATGTAGCTACCGATGCCTGGCCAACTGAAGATGATCTCGGTCAACACCGACCCTTCAAGCAGGTTGGCGTAACTGAGTGCGATCACAGTAATCAGCTGCACGCGGATATTCTTGAACGCATGCTTCCACACCACATCCCATTCCGACATGCCTTTGACGCGGGCCGTCGTGATGTATTCGGCGCTCAGCTGCTCCAGCATGAACGACCGTGTCATCCGGCTCACATAAGCAAGCGAGTAGTAGCCCAGCAACGACGCAGGCAGGATGATGTGACTGAAGGCATCCTTGAACACATCCCAATTGCCGTCCAGTAAACTGTCCACCAAAATCAGGCCAGTTACACTTGGCACCACATCGACATAGAAGATACCCACACGGCCCGGCCCACCGACCCAGCCGAGGATGCCGTAAAACACAAGCAAGCCCATCAGACCCAGCCAGAAAATTGGCATGGAATACCCGACCAGCGCCACGACACGCGCGATCTGATCGATCCATGATCCTTTGCGCACGGCGGCCAGAACACCCAGCGGCACGCCCAATACGACGCCAAAAATGATGCCGATCGTGGCCAGTTCAAGCGTGGCGGGAAAGACGCGCGCAATGTCCTCGGACACAGGCCGCGCGTTCAAGAGGGAGGTGCCAAAATCCAGGTGCAGCACGTCCCAAAGATAATAGAAAAATTGAACCATCAGCGGTTTGTCGAGCCCCAGCTGAAGGTAAACGGTGTCATATGTTTCCTGTGAAGCGCGTTCCCCAACTATGGCAAGCACAGGATCAATCGGCATAACGCGGCCGATAACGAAAGTGATGAACAGCAAGCCCAAGAGCGTGACCGCAATTGATCCGAGCGTCAGCATCGTTGTCCGAAGAAACGGCCAAACCTGATCTGTCAGAGGCGCCCGTGTGGGGCGCCTCTGGTTGTTGTCCTCAGTGAGGGCCATTTACTTCGTGACCTGCCAGTAAGCTGCAGATGTCACAGCCTGACCTGTGGACCAGTTCATGACGTTGTCACGCAGAGCAGATTGCTCGATTTGCTGGAACATCATCACGAAGGGCGAGATCTCGCGGAACTCTTTTTGGATATCCAGATACATCTGAACCCGCTTCTCACGGTCACCTTCGGTTACTGCGGCATCAACCTTTTCGGTCAGACCACCAGCATCCCAACCCGTGCGCCAAGCCAACAAGCCAGTCGCATTGGCTGCGTCAGAGTTGTCTGGGTTATAGGCAAACGTACCTGCGTTGGTCTGTGGGTCAGGATAGTCTGGCCCCCAAGCGCCCAGATAAACGTCCAGCTCGCGGGCACGGTAGCGAGCAAGGATTTGCTTCGCAGTACCCACGGTGATGTTCACCTTAATGCCAGCTTGTGCAGCCGCGTTCTGGAAGGATTGACCGATCTCGATACGCTCTTGCGCCTCGCGAACGCCAATCTCGACCTCTAGGTTTTCAACACCGGCAGCAGCCAAAAGCTCTTTTGCCTTTTCAATATTGTAGGAGAACGGGTTTTCTTCCGAAGCACCAAGGTAGGTCGCAGGCAGGAAGTTCTGGTGGATCGTATATTGCCCCTTCAGGAAGCTGTCGCGCATGCCCTCATAGTCGATCAGATATTTGAAAGCCTGACGGACCTCTGGCTTGGACAGCACAGGATGCTTCTGGTTCAGAGCTAAGTACATCAAACGGCCTTTCAGCTCGTCCTCGATCTTGACGCCGTCCGTGCTGGAAGCGCCTGCAACGTCTTCCGGATTCAGGTTGCGGGCAATGTCGATATCGCCGCGCTCCAACAGGAGACGCTGCGAGGCGCTTTCCGTCACGTGACGAACGATAACGCGCTCCATGGTCGGCGCGCCGCCATAGTAGTCTGGGTTAGAAGACAACGTAACGCTTTCGTTTGGCTTCCATCCGTCCAGTTTGTAAGGGCCGGAGCCTGCGGAGTTGGTTTTGAGCCACGTGTTGCCCATATCGCCATCGACCTCATTGGCCATGACAACTTCTTTGTCCACGATCCCGCCGATGGTAGCGGTCAAGCAGTTCAGCACGAAGGACGTGGCGTATTTCTTATCTGTCGTGATCATCAGCTTGTTGCCGTCGGCTTTGATGGTCTCGGCGGCGTTTTCAGGCGTAAAGCCGAACTGCGTCAGGATAAATGCAGGCGTTTTATTCAAGATCACCGCGCGTTGCAGCGAGAATGCCGCGTCTTCGGCGCGTACAGGGTTGCCCGAATGAAACTTCACACCTTCACGCATGGTGAATGTGATTGTCTTGCCATCTTCCGAGACTTCCCAGCTTTCTGCGAGGTCAGGCTGGTAGCCCGCGGCCAGATCCATCGGGTCAAGATTGACCAGACGGTTGTAAACATTGCGGCTGATGTCAGATCCGGCAAATTCAAAGCTTTCTGCCGGGTCTACCGTGGTCACGTCGTCAATCCGGTTGGCGATAACCAACATGTTCGCTGGCGTTTCGGCAATTGCCGAGAACGATGTCACACCTACGGCTAGGCCGATTGCGGCGCTCGTCAGTAGTTTGTTTAAAGCATTCATTTCTAGAACCTCTCCTGTTCCGTTTCACTGAAATCTTTCTGGCCGTAAGGGGTTATGCCCCCCATGTTTTTTCCAGCACGCGCAACCAGTTTTCGTGGCAAAGTTTGGCTATCAACGTTTCGTCATAGCCGTGTTTCGCCATCGCGTGCCGTAGTTTTGGCAATCCTGCACAAGAAGTGAGCTCTTCTGGCACAACCGCCCCATCGTAGTCCGAGCCGAGTCCGACACGGTCTTCGCCCAGATGCTCGATCAAATGATCAAGATGTCTAAGCATTTGCTCCAGTGGCACATCCGCCAGCATGCGTCCGTCATCCCGCAGGAAGGCCACCGCAAAATTCAGCCCCACCATGCCATCGCTTTCACGGATCGCCGCCAGCTGCTTGTCAGTCAAATTACGACTATGCGGGCAGATCGCGTGGGCGTTGGAGTGGGTTGCGACAAGCGGTTTCGACGAATGCCGCGCCACGTCCCAGAAGCCTGCTTCATTAAGGTGTGACAAGTCTACCATTATTCCTAACTCGTCACAGCGCTTCACCAACCGCAAACCGTGATCGGTTAAGCCCGAACCAATATCGGGTGTACTAGGATAGCGGAAGGGAACGCCGTGACCAAAGATCGTGGAACGACTCCAAACCGGCCCCAGCGAGCGCAACCCGGCTTGGTACAATACTTCGAGCGTGTTCAACTCAGCGTCGATGGCTTCCGCACCTTCGATGTGAAAAATCGCTGCTAACTTGCCGCTGCCCAGCGTAGCCCGGAGATCGGCGGCAGATTTGCAAACCTTTAACGCCCCGCGCTTTTCCAGATCAAAGAGAATGGCAGCCTGAGACATCACAACGGGAAACGCGTCTTCCCAATCAATCGGATCCGGAAGCGGAAGGTCGTAGGCAGGCTTCGCCATTTCCTCGAACTTAAACTCAAGATCGACCGGGGACGGAACATAGACTGCGAAAAAGCCGCCGCCAAATCCACCTATCTTGGCGGATGGCATGTCGATAGCACCTTCCCGTCCAGTCGCGAAGCTATCGGAAGCAGATACCCCACCCGCACGATAAAGCTTCAGAAGAACATCGTTGTGGCCATCAAAGACCAACGGCGAAGTTTCTTTGCTCACAATTCCCATCCCCCCAAGAATACACTTCATCTTATGCCAGCAATTCTCATGGACCACATCTAATGACATGATATTAATTCATAGCTCAATGAGGCTTTCGCAGAGGACAAAATGGCGACAAAGACTTGGCATAGCCTGCCAGAGTATCAGGCATTGCGCGCATTAATGGAGAGCGGCACGACGTCTAAGGCCGCTATTCGACTGGGCTTGTCGCAGTCTGCGATCAGCCGCTCGATTGCCAGTTTAGAGGCGCGCACAGGGCGGATGTTGTTCGAGCGCGAGGGCGGCCGGTTACGCCCGACAGACGAAGCCACGCGATTGAACCGTCGGCTCGATCAGCTGTTTCTAGCACTGGATCGAATTGACGGCCCTCCCGATGCAACTCCGGAAACTCTGCGGATAGTCGCTCCCCCGACCTACGCACATCGGTTTCTGGTCCATCAAGTGGCAACTTTTCTTAAAACAAATCCTCAGTTTTTTATCAGCCTCGAGGTGGCTTCCTCGGAAGATGTCATTCGCGGCATCCTTGACGAAAGGTTCGACCTTGGCTTCACGGGTGTTGAACTGTCGCGTGATGGCGTGAAACTTTCGCTGTTCCGAACGTCCAGCGCCGTTTGCGTCATGGCCAGCGATCATCCACTTTCCGAGCATAGCACAATTCGTCCAGAGGACTTAGACGGCCAGCCGCTCATCGCATTGACCCACCGCCATGCTCGAAGGGCCCAGTTGGACAAAGTGCTGCATAGCGCACGAAGCACCCCTCGCTTGGTCGCGGAAGTGTCGACGTCAATCGCAGCTGTCGACCTCGCAAAAGAAGGTCTTGGCCTCACCATCGTCAACCCGTTCCCTATTGTTCAGTACCGCTCGGACGATGTGGTATTCAGGCCATTTGCCTCCCAGATTGCGTATCGCAGCTATTTTGTCACGCCGGATCACAGGCCAATGTCACGCGTCGCCCGCGCTTTTATCCGTCACCTGAGATTGCACACGCCAAAGGATGTGTTTTCCGAGAAAGCCTGAACCCGAATATGTAGCGTTTCGGTCAATCGCTCGACGATGGTGCGCTTATTGTCTGGCGACATACACCCGCTGCATCAAGCGTCAGCCCGTCAACGCTCACCGCTTCAGAATTATAGTTGAACCAAAATCTTTCCGTGCCGCAGTCGCGGACACGGACGCCGTCCGGCAAGTCCAACGTCGCAATCTTTGCAATCTCGCATTCTTGTCCAATGATCCGGCGCAACGCATCCTGATCCGGCCAAGCGCCGATATAGCACAAGCGTCCGGTACCCATAACAACGGCCAACCCGTCAACCGATCGCTCTAGCACCTCCGCCGAGCCTTCCAGTACTTCGCGATAAAGATGCAGGTTGCCACCGCTTTCCAAGGCCACGGGCATGTCCGGGCGCAAACTTTCAACTCTTGAAACAATCACATCCAATCCGGCTATATCCGGTGGCAAAGGTACTGGTATCGACATGTCTTCATCTCTCGCGGCACTTCGTGGCCCCAAGAGAACTTGCGCCTCGGTCGCGGCCAATGCAGCTTTCAGACCGTCGGACATATGCATCAATCCGGGGGCCGCGATCAAATCATACCCCGAAAAGTCCCGGTTGCTCGCGGGTAGAATATCAAGCGACAGTCCAAGACCGCGCATCGCTTTATACCAGTCGAAAACCAAGCCGAAATAGCTCAACCCCTGACCGTGCGGCTGAACCTGCCACGCAGCATCCGCGTCATAGTCAAAGATCATCGCAACTCTTGCGCGGCCTTGTTCAACTTCAGGCGCATCTGCGATTTCGGTCGCCACCCTTCGGGCTTCTTCAAAACCCGGCGCTTCCACACTGTCAGGGCGCAAAAGGCCAGCGTGCATCTGCTCTTGCGCAAATGGTGCCTGTCTCCAGCGGAAATAGCAGACCGCCTCGGCTCCGTGGGCGAAGGCTTCCCAGCTCCATAAACGCACCGTCCCTAACAATGGCGCGGGGTTGTAAGGTGCCCAATTTACCGGCCCCGGTTGCTGTTCCATCACCCACCAGCGCCCTCGTCCCACTGCGCGATACAGGTCATGGTGGAAAGCCTGAAAGTCGGGATCACCCTGACGGGAAAAGCGGCGCTGCCATGCGTCATCCGCGCCGACACGGTCCTCAAGAAAGCCCAGCGGGTAGCTATCCCAAGACGCGATATCCAAATCCGACCCGACGGCAAAGTGGTCGAAATCGGTAATACGTCCCATGTAATTATGGGCAATCGGCGCATCCGTATGAGCGCGCAAAATGTCGACCTGCAATCGGTTGAACGCCACAACTTGGTCCGAGCTGAACCGTCGAAATGCGAGGCTATGCGCAGGGTTCGGCTCAGTGACGGTCAGGTTCGGCAAATCAATCTGATCGAAATCGTCATAGTCCATCGACCAGAAGATGTTTCCCCACGCCTTGTTCAGCGCGCTGATATCGCCGTCATTCCCATCCCCACGGTAGCGCGCACGCAGCCAGTCCTGGAACGCGTGTCGCGCAGCATTGCTGTATGAAATCGTCGTGTCGTGGCAGCCATACTCATTGTCCGTTTGCCATGCCGCAACATGAGGATTGGCACCATATCTTTCGGCCATCGCCGTAACGATACGCGCACACTCAGTTTTATAACCTTCGTGACTGAAGCAATAATGCCTTCGTGATCCGAATTTGCGCGGACGCCCCTCGACGTCACCGGCCAGCATATCGGGGTGGCGATCAATCAGCCAACGCGGCGGGGTCGCGGTAGGCGTTCCCAAGACCACCCTTAAACCTGCGTCACCCAACACTTCGATTGCATCGTCGAGCCAGTCAAACTGGTACTCTCCCGGTGCAGGCTCCAGCTGTCCCCACGAGAACTCGCCGATACGCACCCAAGTCAACCCGAGTTCAACCATCCGCCGCGCGTCGTCTTTCCAGATTTCGCGTGGCCAATGTTCAGGGTAATAGCATGTTCCCAGAGTACGCTTCATCAGCTCACATCATCATAGGCAGCGACAATATCGGCAGCCCGTTTTGCAACATCCGCCACCGAGAAACTCGGTTTGTAGAGTCCGCTGCCGATGCCGAACCCGACGGCTCCTGCAGAAATCCATTCGGCGAAATTATCCGGCCCCACTCCGCCTACCGCGTAGGTTTCCGTTTCAGGTGGCAAAACAGCAGATATCGCTTTTAGGCCTTCAGAGCCCATAAGAAACGACGGGAATATTTTCAAACCATCCGCGCCCGCACGAAGTGCCGCAAAGCAATCCGTCGGGGTCAAAACACCCGGATAGGACGCCAATCCAGCGGCTTTCGAGGTTACAATCACTTCGGCGTTGGTATCGGGTGAAACAATCATCTTCCCGCCCGCGCCCACGACGTTCACCACATCTGCGGGGCTAAGAACGGTCCCTGCCCCGATCAGCGCATCTTGCCCGAAAGCGTCTGCCATCCGTTTGATGCTATCCAATGGCTCGGGTGAATTTAGCGGCACCTCTATTCTGTCGATGCCAGCTTCAATCAGCGCGGCACAAATCCCTTCCGCTTCGTCTGGTTGGATGCCACGCAATATCGCGATAATTTTCCGGCTCATTAGACTTTTTCCTTCAACGATTCATACGCGGCTTTAAGGCCTCTCAAGGTTGTGTCCGACACATTCACCGCTGTCGCGTCGACACCCTGAGCCGCGAGAGCAGTTCTGTACAATTTCGAAAGCCCCCCGCCCCCTATGATTGCCACATTCTGACCCAACCAATATGGACGCGCGCCGGAAAGCTCTGCTCCGATTAGCAAACCCGATAGTCGCGCACGCGCCTCTGCTGGCTGCAAATCAGCAACCAAGGCGCCGGCACGAACGCCAAAAAGCTGCGCGGCTAGGGATTGCGGGCGCGCCAACGCATCTGAAATGCCGTCGTCAAAACATGACAGATCAAACTCTCCGACAGATATGCAGTGACGCAACACCGATTGCTTGGAAAGTAGCGCGAACATCTCGCCCGTCATAAAGGTTTGAAAGCTGATGACCTCTCCCAGACTGATATGCACCCATTTGGTATGGGTTCCGGGCAGGCAGAGCACACCGTCAAAGTCAGGAGTGGCGGCTAGATATCCAGCGATTTGTGTCTCTTCGCCTCGCATCACATCAGGAGGCGATATCTGCTTGATCCCAGGCAAAATAAACACCGAAATATGCGGGTCTTTTGCAGGGACACGGGTGGCTGTCTGCCCGTCCGGCGGCGTGCAAGGCGTGTTGAGATACGCAGCCTCTGCCCAGCCTTGCCGTGATCCCACCATGCCACAACACAAAACCGGCAACGTACGTTCAACAGTCAGATATGGAGCAATGAGCGCCAAGAGCGTCGCTTCGAACCCGTCACGATCGAGCACACCCATGCCTTGATCGGATTCATATGCCGCGAAGGCTTGACCATCCGCATCCATCGCCCAAACGCGTAGGTTTGAAGTACCCCAGTCAACAGCGATCCACGCGGCGTCCGCCATCAGCCCGTCACCACGACGCCGCCATCGACGACCAGAGCCTGCCCCGTCATCATGCGGCTGGTGTTTGATGCGAGAAACAGCACCGCGTCAACCATGTCTTGCGGCGCGAGCGTGTCCTTGAGGCATTGGCGGGCGACATGGGCCTCCAGCGCCTCGGGGGTTACCCACAGCTCCTTTTGCTTATCGGTCAGCACCCAACCGGGGGCGAGCGCGTTGACCCTTATTTTGTCAGGGCCAAACTCACGGGCCAAGCTGCGGGTCATGCCGTTGATGCCGGAATTCGCGGTGGTGTAGGCCGGATAGCCCGCATTGCCCATCATGTAGCTGATAGACGAGAAGTTGATGATTGAGCCGCCGCCCGCTTTGCGCATTCCCTCGACCACAGCCTGACACGCGAAAAAATACGCCTTCAGGTTGATTGCCATCGACCAGTCCCAGAACGCCTCGTCCACCTCCTCAGTGCTGTGGCGCTTGTCGTTTGCGGCGTTGTTGACCAGCACCGTTACGGGGCCATGGGCATCACTCGCCTCTTTGATACAGCTTTGCAGGCGCGGGATGTCGGTGATGTCGCATTGCAAAAACAGCGGGCGGGAGCCGTGCTTCTGCTCCATCTCATCGGCAAAATCCTTGGCGTCGGAGCGTTGCACAAACGCGACCTTCGCACCCTGCGCCATCAGGCCGTCGGTCAAGGACGCGCCGATGCCGGAGCCGCCGCCTGTGACAAACACAGACGCTCCGTCGAGATCGTGGAAAGTAGCGGTCTTTGTCATAGGAGCGTTCCTTCGATGACCCACATCGTTTCAGGGAAGGACCATGGCAGGGTCAGGCCATGGCTCATCAGATAAGAGCCACTTAGCACGAGCGGCCCGGATTTGAGCGCGGGATCACCGCGTGACAGACCGATCGCATCGGCTCGGTTGATAAGCTCCACGCGATACTTGGCGTCCGGTGTCAGCCGCGTCAGCCGCAGCGGGCGGGGTGCGATTTGAGTGCTCGTGTCGGCCTTGCCAGCGAAGACTACAAACCTGTCACCGCCTTCAGCCAGTTGCTGCTCGGCGATGACCGCAGGATCGGCGCTATCGAGCCGCAGGATATCAGCGCGGAACATCCAGTCGCGGTTGGCTTTCCACCACGCCGTGACCTCGGTCAGCACCTCGGCCTCTTCGTCCGTCAGCTCGCGCGGGTCCATCTCGAAGCCCATATGCCGCTGGGCTGCGACCCACGCTCGGAAACGGATATCCAGCACCCGCCCCGATGTGTGGCATTTGCGGGGGCCGACATGGCTGCCGGTAACCGCCAAAGGCAGGAAAATTGCCGCGTTGTGCTGCATCCTCAGCCGCTCCAGCGCGTCGTTGCTGTCGGAGAGCCAGACCCGATGCGTGCGCTTAAGGATGCCGAAGTCGATCCGCCCGCCGCCAGAAGCGCAGCTTTCGATTTCGACATGCGGGAAGTCCTGCCGCAACTGGTCGATCAACATGTAAGAACCGCGTGTCTGCGCGGCATCGGGCATGGGCAGAACGCGGTTGTGGTCCCATTTGATGTAGTCAATCGGGTTGTCGCGCAGCACTTTACTCATGCGGTCCAGCAGAAACGCGCGGACCTCGGGCAGGGCCATGTTGAGGGCTTTCTGGTTGCGGCCCAGAATTTGATCCTCGCCGCCGAACGCCCAGTCAGGATGCGCGCGGTAAATGTCGCTGTCGGGATTGATCATCTCAGGCTCGAACCAGATGCCGAAGGTCATGCCCAGATCGTGGACATGGTCGATCAGCGGCTTCAGCCCGTCGGGGTATTTGCGGGGGTCCACCTCCCAATCGCTAAGCGCACGAGTGTCGTCATCACGCCCGCCGAACCAGCCGTCATCGAGCACAAAGCGCTCGGCGCCAAGGGCGGCGGCGCGGGTGGCGATATCCTTGAGCTTGGGGATGTCGTGATCGAAATAGACCGCCTCCCAGCAATTGAAATGCACGGGACGGGGTCGGTCGGGGTCGGGGAATTGCACGATCTCGTCGCGCAGGTGCCGTTGGAACGCTACCGCGCATCCGTTGATCCCATCGTCCGAGAACATCGCATAGAGAGGCGCAGTCTGGAAGCGCGTCTGTGGCGTGCCCTCGACCCGTGCGGCGTGGCCGAACTGGATCTGGCGGCGACCATCGGGCAACTCTTCGGCCACCATGCGGTGCCCGCCGGACCAGCCGTAGTGAAACGCGTAGGCGTGGCCTTGCCCGTTGGTGGCTCCGCGGCAGGGGACGATCAAGCCGGGGAAATGCTCGTGGCCCGTGCGCCCTGTGCGGTTCTCGCGGTAGCGGATGCCAGCAGACCACGGCGTGCGGTTCAACTGGAATTCGCCACACCAGCGTCCCGCCACGTCGATCATCTCGTCCGACATTTGCGGCGCAGGGAAAACCGGCGCGCTGAGCCAGTGCAGGTGAACCGGGTCGGCCGCTTCCAGCGTTGCCTGCGCCTCGATCATGTGGGTTTGCCCGTTGATCAAGAAGCTGGCGATGTAGGTCAGCCCGTTGGCCTCGTCTTGATAGGTCAGGATCAGGCTGTCCGTATCGGTCTGGGCCTCCGACAGGCAGAACTTCGGCAGCAGCGGCGTGCCGTCCTTGGCGCGTAGGATCAGTCCCGGCTGGCCGGGGAAGGTGCGCGTCGCTTCGGGGCAGAGCGACAGCTCCGGATTGGCGTCGAGCATGCCGCCCGTCACGTCTATTGCGTAGGCGTGATAGAGTGTTGCGAGGTCTTCGTCATCAGGAAGCCTCGGCCCCCAATAGACCACCTCTGCGAGGCGGCCCTTGTGGGACGCGAGGACCAGCGATTG
Organism: Litoreibacter halocynthiae; assembly: GCF_004365635.1. GTDB lineage: Bacteria > Pseudomonadota > Alphaproteobacteria > Rhodobacterales > Rhodobacteraceae > Litoreibacter > Litoreibacter halocynthiae. The sequence goes on from NZ_SOBH01000002.1 coordinate 843,664, forward strand.
ACGTCCGTCATCGAGCCGCCAGCTTTGGATCATTTCACGGCTCCGAGGGTCAGGCCTGCGATGAAGTGCTTTTGCATCAGGAAGAACATCGCCACCGGCGGCAGGGCCGCCACGATCGCGCCCGCGCTCATCAGGTGATATGCCGCGCGATACTGTGCGTTGAACGAGGTGATGCCCGCCGTGACCGGCTGCGATTCCGCGCCTTGGGTCAGCACCACGGCCCAAAAGTAGTCGTTCCAGATGAAGGTGAAGATCAACACCATCAGCGCCGCGATTGCGGGCTTCATCAGGGGCAGCACCACGTACACGAAAATCCGCCATTCGGCCACGCCTTCGACCCGCGCGGCCTCGATCAGCGCGAAGGGCAGGCCCTTGATGAAGTTGCGCATGAACAGCGTGCAGAAGCCCGTCTGGAACGCAATGTGGAACAGCACGAGGCCGGTCTTGGTGTTGTAGAGGCCGAGGTCCAGCGTCAGGTCGCGCACCGGCACCATCAGAATCTGGAACGGCACGAAGTTGCCCGCCACGAACATGAAGAACAGCCACAGGTTCGCCTTGAACTTGTAGATGCCAAGCGCAAAGCCCGCCATGCAGGACAGCGCGACCGCGCCAATGGCCGTGGGCACCGTGATCAGGATCGAGTTCAACAAATAGCGCGGCATATCGGACTCGAAGAACACCTTGCCGTAGTTTTCCCAACCGCCAAATTTTGACGGCAGGTTCCAGTAATCGCCGGTGGAAAAATCGGCCGCAGGCTTGACCGAGAACAGGGCGACCGCGATCAGAGGCAGTAGCCACAGGATCAGGGCGACAGGCAGAAGGGACTGGTAGCCGATCTGGACTGAGCGGGATGATTTCTCAATAGGTTTCGGAAACATCTCAGTGCCCCCTCTCTTCTTTGTACATCGAGTAGAGGAAATACGCGATAAAGCAGAGCATGATCAGGAACAGCACCACGGCGATGGCCGCGCCATAGCCCATGCGGAACCCGTATTCGGACAGCGCGACCTCGAACATATAGAAGCTGAGGACGCGGCTTTCCCCGAACGGCCCGCCATTGGTCATGATCGAAATCAAATCGAATGAACGCAGCGCACCCACAATGGTCACGACAAAGGCTATGAAGGTCGCCGGTTTCAGTTGTGGCACAATCACATACCACAGCATTTTCCAGCCCTTCGCGCCGTCAAGCCGCGCCGCCTCGACCTGCTCGGGGTCAACCGCGTTCAAGCCCGTCAGATACAGGATCATGCAGTAAGCTGTTTGCGGCCAGAGACCCGCAGCGATGATGCCGTAGGTCACGTAGGTCGGGTCGCCCAGCACGTTGACCGGCCCAAGGCCGACGACGCCGAGGATAGAGTTAAGCAGGCCGAAGGTCGGGTCATAGAACCACGTGAACACAAGGCCAACGACCACCTGACTAATCACGAACGGGAAGAAGAACAGCGACTTGTAGATGCGGATGCCGGTAACGGTCTGGTTGAGAAACAGCGCGATGAACAGACCCGCGGGGATTGCCAGCAGATATAGAACCAGCCAGATCAGGTTGTTCTTGAGAGAGGTGTAGAAGGCAGGATCGTCCCACAGCTCTTTGTAGTTGCTGAGGCCCACATATTCCTTCTCGCCCAGCCCGTCCCATTGATAGGCGGACAGATTGAAGCTCTGGAAGATGGGAAGGATTACGTAGACGAGGAAGAAAAGCATCGCCGGGATCAGGAACAACCATGGCGTCACGCTGATCTCGTTGCGCTTGTACCGCGATCTTCGTTGCGGTTCTGGCGTGATCGGAGGAACTTCTGTGGTCGTCATGAAAACCTCGTTTCAGTAGAGCGCCAAAATTGCGATGGGCGCTGCTCAATCAGGCAGAGAGGCAGGGGGCGGCGACTAAGCGACCGCCCCAAATTATTTATTTGTAGATACGACCGCGAGCCTTTTCCAAGCGTGCAAGGATCGCGTCCAGATTGTCGGGACGCACCATAAACTCCTGCAGGCCTTCCATGGCAACCTTGGCCATTTCAGCCGGGAAGTCGCGATCAAAGAATTGAGCCACACCACCCGGTGAGTTGGATGACAGCATCGTGAAGCCCTCGTTCAGGAACTTGTCATCATCCACAGCCGACTTGGCATTGATCGGAAGTTGACCCAACGCATCACCCGCATTGATCTGCGTTTGTATGTCAGGCGAGACCATGAAGCGCAGGAACGCCTTGGCGTTTTCTTTATTGCTTGCTCCCGATGGGATGTGGAAGGTGTCTGTCGGCGCGTCTTCTGCCAGTGCGACATCAGGGTTGATTGCCGGGAACTGGTAGAAGTCGAGCTGATCATCGCTCAAGCCTGCTTCACGCAATGGAGCCACAGCGAAATTGCCGATCAGATAGGACGCGGCATCACCTTGCACCATGAAGGGCAGTGCTTCCTGCCAGCTGTAGGACTGGTGGTTCTCGAGGAAGCCGCCCATGTCAATCAGCTCACGCCAGTTAGCAAACGTTGCACGGACGCGGTCATCTTCCCAGCTTACATCGCCATTCGCGAGGTCCATGTGGAAGTCGAAGCCGTTGGTTCGCAGGTTCAGGTAGTCAAACCAGCCACCAGCGGTCCACAGGAATTTGGAACCAATCGCATAGCAGGCACGACCAGACTCGACGATTTTGGCACAGTTGGCTTTTTCTTCCTCCCAGTTGGTGGGTTCAGACAAGCCAAGTTCATCGAAGATGTCTTTGCGGTAATATATTCCCCATTGGTAGTAAGTGTAGGGAACGCCCCATTGCTTGCCATCAATCGTCATCGCGCCCTTGGTGGATGCCAGGTTCTCGGCGATCTCCGGTTCGGCCCAAAGGTCCGATACATCTTCAAACAGGCCAGCCTCCACATAGGGCTTCATCCGGTTTGCCGCGTACCAGTTGGCAACATCCGGTGAGTTTGCAGTCAAAAAATTGCGGATCTGGGTCTTGTAGGCCTCACGATCGATGATCGTGGTCTCAATGTTGAGGTCGGGGTTCATTTCGCCAAATTTGGCGATTGCGCTTTCCATCGTCGCGCGCGGCGCGGGGTTCGATGTGTCGAGGAAGATTTTGAGATCGCCTGTCAGATCTTGAGCCGACGCGCTGAGCGATCCGCCTGCCACAACGGCAACCGTAGATAGCGCAGCAATCGACGCCCTGTAAGTGAAACGCATGGTGTCCTCCCTAATTGTTTCAAATAGTGAAATGATAGTTTATATATTGAAACGAGATCACGAATCGCCTAGTTTTGTCAAGTAGGGGCCGCAGCGGCAGAAGGCGTTGAGGTCGGGAGGAGAGATCAGAATGCAAAGCTCGCAAACGGCCAGTGGCACCGTCAAAAAGGCGTTGAGCGTTCTGGATCAAGTCGCCTCTTTCGAACGCCCTGTACGGCTCAATGAACTTGTCGAAGTTTCACCATACCCAAAAGGCACGCTCTACCGGATGCTGCAAACCCTACGCTCTGAAGGGATGCTGACATATGATGAAACTAAGCAGGCATACTCCTTGGGAATTCGTCTCGTCAGATTGGCTCACACCGCTTGGACACAATCGTCGCTCGCGCCGACTGCCCGCCCGATTCTGGACGCCCTAAGCAAGTCGATTGGTGAAACGATACATTTGGCCCAACTCGACAACGCGCAGGTTCTTTACGTGGACAAGCGAAACGCCCAGCGCCCTGTCGAAATGTTTTCGCAGGCTGGCAAGGTTGGTCCTGCGTACTGCACTGGCGTCGGCAAAGCGATGCTTGCCTTTTTGCCAGAAACCGAGCTTCAGCAAGTGCTTGAACAACAATCGTATCATCGCTTTACGCCTCACACCTTAGGAAGCGTGCAAGAACTGCGTGACGAGCTGTCAAACATTCGCACGCGCGGCTACGCCTATGATCGCGAAGAACACGAGCCGGGAATTATTTGCATCGCGATGCCAATTCTAACGCGAACCAAGCGCGTTATGGGGGCCATTTCGGTTACCAGTACGACCTCGCGCACATCACTTGATCAGCTCGAGGCCCTGGCGCCGAAAATGCATCAGGCCGCAGACGCGATTGCCGAAACAGCGGTGCATTGGCGCTTCCCTGTCGAACAGAAAACCAAAGAAAAAATGGAGGGCTGAACTCATGTCTGGTGTCACGCTACAAAACGTAATCAAACGCTACGGCGACGTTCAGGTCATCCATGGGATCGACCTTGAAATAGAAGACGGTGAATTCTGCGTATTTGTCGGCCCTTCGGGCTGCGGCAAGTCGACCTTGTTGCGTATGGTTGCCGGCCTCGAAGAAACAACCAGCGGTGCTATCGGCATCGGCACGCGCGATGTCACCAGCATGGACCCTGCCGAACGCGGCGTCGCAATGGTGTTCCAAACCTACGCGCTATATCCGCATATGACGGTTCGCGACAACATGGGTTTCGGCCTGAAAATGAACGGGCATCCAAAGGCGGAAATCGCAGAAAAAGTTGCCGAAGCGACCCGCATTCTGAAGTTGGAGGAATACCTGAACCGCAAGCCCTCCGCTTTGTCAGGCGGACAGCGGCAACGGGTTTCCATCGGACGCGCGATTGTTCGCGGCCCCGAAGTCTTTCTGTTCGACGAGCCGCTGTCCAACCTTGATGCTGAGTTGCGCGTGGAGATGCGTGTCGAGATTGCTCGGCTGCACAAAGAAATCGGTGCAACGATGATTTACGTGACCCATGACCAGGTGGAAGCGATGACTCTCGCCGATAAGATCGTCGTTTTGCGTGCGGGTCACATCGAGCAGGTTGGAGCGCCACTGGACCTGTATCGCAATCCCGACAATAAATTCGTGGCAGGCTTTATCGGCTCCCCTGCAATGAACTTCCTCGACGGAGTTGTCACGAGTGGAGAGGTCGACATTCCCGCGCTGAAAGGAAGATTCAAACTTCCACTTGGCACACCAGCCGACGGAACTGATGTTTCCTTCGGCATCCGCCCTGAACATCTTGAGATCAATGCCAAAGGCGACACGCACACGGTCGACATGACCGAAGCCCTTGGCGGCGTATCTTTTGCGCACCTGATCTCGGATAACGGTGAGAAGATCATCGTTGAAGAACGGGGTGACGAGCGTTCACAAGAAGGTGCCCGGGTAGGTGTTACATTCGCCCACGAACGCGCCATGTTATTCGACCGCAAAACCGAGGCACGCATCAGATAAGTTAGAGCCCCGCATCAAGTCACCGACTTGATGTTTCGCTCCGTTCGGAAGGTATGACTTCGGCTGTTCGTTCTCCCCAACCTAAGTCAATTTGGCCCAGCGGTTCATGCAGGCCAATGCTATCCACAGCCGCGCGTAAACAGGTTGATTGTTTGAAATCATGCTGCTTGAGTATTCAAACTGTATATCTGCACGAGGGGGCAAGCGATGGAAGGCTGGAACTTGCAGACATGTTTTGGCAGCCCGCATTGCAGGCATGAAAACGGTTTTGCAGAGCTTAAGCGGAACTTCTATCTTTTCGAGGGCAGAAGAATTCAGCCTGTCTTTTTACTTTAGAAAGAGCCGACATTCATGCGTCTATTCATTCTTGGTCTGATGACACTGATCCCAAGCTATATCGTCGCGGGCGAATTGCCCGCACCGGTGACAGATGCTGACTATCGCTCGATCGCGAAAGCCGAAGCCGAGCTTGGGCAGTTGCTATTTTACGACCCGATCCTGTCGGGCAATAAAGAAGTGGCTTGCGCCACCTGCCACCATCCCCGCCTTGGCACATCGGACGGGCTGTCGCTTGGGATTGGTGACGGGGGTATCGGCCTTGGGCCGGATCGCGTGGTCGATCCGAACAATCTGCCGGAGCAAAGGATACCGCGGAATGCGCCCGCTCTTTTCAACCTTGGCGCAAATGAATTTACGGTTCTTTTCCACGACGGCAGGATAGCCCTGGATCCATCAAGGCCGAGCGGGCTGCGCACCCCACTTGATGATGATATGGTTACAGGGTTTGCCAGCTTGCTGTCGGCACAAACCATGTTTCCGGTGCTAAGCGCGGATGAGATGGCTGGTCACTACAGCGAAAACGATGTGGCCAAAGCAGTGCGTCAAGGATTGTTAACTGGGCAAGGTGGTGCGTGGGATATTATCGCAAGACGCGTTGCCGCCCTGCCGGACTACGTTGAGCGTTTCACGACGGTCTATCCGCATATCAACTCCGCTGACCAAATCGGCTTCACCGACATTTCTAACGCCATCGCAACATTCATGGAGTTTGAATGGCGTTCGGACACGTCTCCATTTGATGCATTCCTGCGCGATCAACAGGAGTTATCAGAACTGGCATCCGAAGGTATGACGCTGTTTTACGGTGATGCCGGATGCTCAACCTGTCATAGCAGGGCCTTTCAGACAGACCACAAGTTCCACGCGATGGGGGCACCACAGATCGGGCCGGGCAAGGCCGCGCGATTTGAGTCACATGCGAAAGATGAAGGCCGGTTTCGCGTGACTGGCGATCCGTCAGACTTATACAAGTTCCGCACACCCTCCTTGCGCAACGTGGCCATCACCGCCCCTTACGGGCATGCGGGTTCACATGCGTCACTTCAAGCGTTTATTAAAGACCATCTCGATCCCGTTGCGGCCCTGAAGCTTTATGATCCGGCGCAACTGGTCTTGCCGCAGTTGCAGGTAGATGACCTGCGCGCTCTTGAGGATAGCGCGGAAATGTCAGCAATAGTCTCGGCAGTCGAGCAATCTCCTGTGCACCTAACCGATGCAGAAATTGCGTCGCTGACAGCCTTCCTGAACAGCCTTACCGATCCCGATGCGATGCTAGGGCGACTTGGTGTACCTGACACTGTTCCGAGTGGTCTAAGGGTGCCAAATTAACGATCTGGCTTTTCAATCAACAAGGATTGGTCACCGTGGACTTCAGTCTGTGTGATCGAACCGTCCGGCCAAACCACTTGTATTACCGCGATATTCTCATCACCAAGCCCGAAATGTAGCGGCAATGCGCTGCCACCGGCATGGCCACCACCGATACGCAAATGCTGAATCTGCCCGTTAACCGTCACCTTAGCCCCGATTGCATCGCGATTTCGACCGCGCTGGGACAACGACACTCCGAGCCAATGCGCTGTGTCGCCGACATTCCGGTAAATCCGCAACGGAGCCCGTCTGTTGACGACCACCAGATCAAGACGCCCGTCGCCGTCAAAATCCGCCAACGCCGCCCCGCGTGACCGCGCAAAATCTGCAACACCAGCGGCCTCGGCACTTTCGTGAAACGTGCCGTCAGCGTTCTGAACCAACAGGTTGTTGGGGTCATTCATCGCATTGCTTGGCATCTGATCAACGTTCCCCTTGGCAATGAATAAATCCAGCCGCGTGTCATTGTTAATGTCGCCAAACTGCGCGTGCCATCCGGTTGATGGGCGCCCGTCATCACCTGTGTGGGGCCGGTGTGCATAGGTGCCTATTCCGAACGGAGCAGCAATATAGGTGCCATCCGGCATCGCCAATTGCATCAACTGGTCACCCATAGATGTCAGCATCACCTCATCAACGCCATCACCAGTCAGGTCAGCACTGGCAATGCCCATGCCCCACAACATTACCTTGGGCCAGCCATCGGCCTCGGTCAGAAAGCGTTGCTCGTCGATATCCCAAAGCTGTTCCTGACCGTCGCGGACATAATATTGGCGGTCATTGGATATCCGAAGTGTCCTGCGCCCGCGCGCGTCCGGCCCGGCCAGCATCGACAATGCGCAAAACCCTGGCGACAGGTCATGCGCATCATAGCCACCGCGATGTGGACGAAGGATCGTGTTGCTGTCACAAGTACCAAACGGACCATCCTCGTTGGCGCGATCTACGTAGTGTCCCAAAGCAATCACTGGACGCGTATCATCTTCCCACCAAGCCGTGAGGGAGGTTGTCCAGCGATCAGTTTGTGGGATACCCCATTGGGAAGTGACATCGCTGAACTGACAGCCCGCCTGCCCCTTCAGCACGACATCAGGCCCCACGCGCATCACATACAGGTCCGTCCATCCGTCCGCGTCAATATCAATTGGATACGCACCAGTTGCTTTGGTTATCGGGTCAATACTGACCGGCTCAAAGCCAAAACCCCCGACATTTCGCAACAGCATCGCGGGATTTTCGCCGCCCGCCGCGAAAACATCCGCAAGCCCGTTTCGGTCACAATCAAAGACCGCCACGCCTCCGCCGACGAAGTGCTCCCAACCGCCATCATAGACATGCTCAGGAATTCCACTCGACATATCTTCAAATCGGATTTCGGCTACGGCTGTGCTGCCAATACAATTGCCAATCAAGGCAATCCAGGTGAGTGCACCAAATCCAGCCCGCTGCAGCCGTCTTCGAACGCCAGTAAATCTCATGGGGTGCTCACACCAACAAGACTGTCTGTGGCCGCGGTCAAAGCAAGAGCAGTTGCCCCTTTTGCCCACACCAAACCACCCCAAGCATGAGTCGCTATTTCACAAGGATTATTCCCGGGATGGAGCGTCAGCTTATGCACCTCGGACAACATGTCATCGGCATAAAGGTAGTCATATCGCATACGCTCCCCGGATAGAATAATCAGCCCGGGATCAAAGAGCTGAACGACATTTGCAAGGCCCAGCGACAGATATCGCGCTGCCCGATCAAAAATCGCTTTTGCTGCTCGATTGCCGGCCTTGGCTTCGGCGAAGAGAACCTCAAGCGATACATTCGCTCCTTGCGAAGTGGTCACCCCCAGCGCCGTCGCGGCTTCGCGGGTAAGAGCATAGTCAGCAAGATAGGCTTCCAAACATCCCCGCTGGCCGCAGCGACACAACGCGCCGTCGAGTTGAACCTTGGTGTGACCGAGCTCCAGCCCCATTCCACGTGCCCCGCGAAACAGCCTATTGTTCAGGACAAGCCCCATCCCGACGCCATGCTCTACGGTAACAACAGCAAAGTCAGATTTAGCCCGCCCGTCCCCAAACCAAAGCTCTGCAAGGGTGACGATGTTTGCGTCATTGTCCACAAAGACCGGGCAATTGGTTAGCGTAGCGAAAGCGGCTCCCAGCTCGGCATTTGTTTCGGTCAACAACGGAGACCATTCGACCACTCCGGTGTTGTTATCCACCATTCCGGAAATGCCGATACCGATGGCTGCTATATCGGATTCAGTCTTGCCTGCAACGTCGAGCAGTTGAGCAATCAACGGCTCAACTTCCGTTACTAGTTCTGCAACAGATCGGCGCTGTTGATCAGCGGGACGTGTCACTTCGGCAAGAATGCGTCCGACCGAGTCGGTCAAGACGGCCGAATGAACTCGGTCGGAAATGTTTACCCCGATGACGTGAAAACTGTCCGCAACAACCGCGAGGGCAACCGGTGGTCGCCCACGGCTGGTCCCTTGCCGCGCAACATCTTCAACTTCTTGTAAGAATCCATCGGTTATCAGTTCCGCTGCAATACCCGTGACCGAACCCGCGCTGATAGATAAGGCGCGCGCCGTGTCAGCCCGCGCAGCCGTTCCATGCGCACGTACATGCTCAAAAACTTGCTTTCGCAAGGATCTTGATTGATCGTTGTGATCAGGCAAAATAGGCCCGCAACCAGGTGCAGCGGCTTGGGCTTCTACTTCGTTCATGAGTGCCTTCGACATACTTCAAGACCTAAAATAAATCACTGCACAATCCGACCGTAACTCCGAATTTTCAGCATTCTTCAACCATGAAGCCTGATAATTTGCCAAATGACAATATTATTTACTTCAGTCTCTAAATTTAATTTGACTCATGCCTGAGAGTCGGCTTTTATTATTGGAACGGATGTAAGGGCCGTGCCCCCTGCTTGAAGGCAGGGGGAGTAATTGTCTGGGAGGACACCATGAAAAAACTTATTGCAGCCGCCGTCATTGCGACGGTCGGTTTTAGCTCCGCCGCCTTTGCCGAAGGTCTTCGCATCGGCGTATCTTGGGCCAGCTTTCAGGAAGAGCGCTGGAAAATCGACGAAGCCGCGATGGTTTCCGCCATCGAAGCCAACGGCAACACTTACGTATCCGCCGACGCGCAATCTTCTTCAGCCAAGCAGCTGACAGACATCGAAGCCCTGATGAGCCAAGGCGTTGATGCGCTGATTATCAATGCTTGGGACAAAGACGCGATCGGCCCTGCGATCGACGCCGCTGCCAACGAAGGCATCCCGGTTATCGGTTATGACCGCTTGATCGAAGACGACCGCACCTTCTACCTGACGTTCGACAACGTCGGTGTTGGCCGCATCATCGCAAAGTCGGTTGTAGCTGTTCAGCCAGAAGGCAACTATGCCATCATCAAAGGCGACCCGGGTGATCCGAACGCTGCATTCCTTCTGCAAGGCATGATGGAAGTGATCGGCGCAGACGTCGAAGCTGGCAAAATCAAGATTGTTGGCGAGGCTTTCTCCGATAGCTGGAAGCCTGAAAATGCTCAGAAGAACATGGAGCAAATCCTGACGGCCAACGACAATAACGTGGACGCTGTTCTGTCGGAAAATGACGGTATGGCCGGTGGTGTTGTCGCAGCGCTTAGCGCTCAAGGTCTGGTGATCCCTGTAGGCGGTCAAGACGGTGACTTGGCTGCGATCAACCGTGTCGCACGCGGCTCCCAAACTGTGTCGGTCTGGAAGGACGCGCGTGCTCTAGGCAAGGCCGCCGGCGAGATCGCCTCTGCACTAGCCTCTGGTACTGCAATGGCAGACATTGAAGGCGCCAGCATCTTCTCTGACGGTGAAAAAGGCACTCCGATCAACGCGATCCTATTGGAGCCGACACCTTTGACCCGCGACAACTTGAATGTTGCGATTGAAGCTGGCCACATCTCGAAAGAGCAGGCTTGCGAAGGTGCGATCGATGGTGTCGCAGGCTGCGAATAGTCACAAAATGATTGAACGGTGCCGAGGAATATCTCGGCACCGACGCCCTCTTGGCCAATAACTTGCGACCGCCCGGCCAGCCACTGCTCCCCACACATTCGAATTCGGATTGGCCTCCAAACCGATTTGCATCAAAGCCATTCTCACGCTGGGACATCGTATGACCGATTCAACCGAGACCCTGACCACATCCAAATCCGACAGCCCGAACTTGATCGCCAAGTTTCTTAAAGGCACCGAGCTCGACACCCGCCTGTTGGGGATGTTCGGCGCATTAGCCCTGATCTGGCTTGGCTTTCATTTCTATGGCGCGATTTTCAACGGCTATGGCGCGATGCTAACACCGCGCAATCTTTGGAACTTATCGGTGCAGACGTCCTCTATCGGGATCATGGCAACCGGTATGGTTCTTGTCATCGTCACGCGCAACATCGACCTTTCCGTTGGTGCATTGGTTGGCGTCACCGGCATGACGATGGGGCTGCTGCAGGTTGAGTTTTTGCCGCAATATCTGGGGCTTGGAAATCCGTTTATCTGGATCATCACTGCGGTAACCGGTATCCTTGTTGGCGCTATGATTGGGGGCTTCCACGGCTGGTTGATCGCCTATCGCGGCATCCCGGCCTTTATCGTTACACTGGGCGGTTTGCTCGTTTGGCGCGGTGCGGCCTTCTTGTCGAACAACGGCAAAACGATTTCTCCGGTAGACTCTACTTTTCAACTGCTTGGTGGCGGCCCTTATGGAACCATCGGCGCTACGGGAAGCTGGATTGTTGGTGCTTTGGCCTGTGTCGCTATCATCTGGATGCTCATCGCGGGTCGTCGAAGCCGCATGGCACACGGCTTTCCCCTACGACCGATCTGGGGCGAGGTAACCGTAGGAGGTTTGGCGTGCAGCTTGGTCGTTGGCGCGGTACTTTTGGTGAATGCCTACCCTTGGCCCAAAGGCATCATCAAACAGTATGCCGCCGCCAATAACATTACAGTCCCTAAAGAGGGGTTATTCATCAGCCACGGCTTCGCCATACCGGTTCTAATCCTTTTCACTGTCGGCATTCTGATGACTATTCTGGTTAATCGCACGCGGTTTGGACGCAATGTCTTTGCCATCGGCGGGAACCCTGAAGCCGCAGCCCTTGCCGGTATCAACGTCAAATGGATGACACTAAAAATCTTCGCCTTGATGGGCGCGCTTGCTGGTTTGGCAGCCGTTGTGGCGTCAGCCCGCCTAAATTCGGCCACGAACGCACTAGGATTGCTGGACGAGCTTTACGTTATCGCGGCTGCCGTCATCGGCGGCACATCTCTCGCGGGCGGTGTTGGCACGATCTACGGTGCTATTCTAGGCGCGTTGGTCATGCAATCGCTGCAGTCCGGAATGGTGCTGATCGGGTTCGATACTTCCGTCCAGCAAATCGTCGTGGGCTCCGTCCTCGTCTTCGCCGTCTATCTTGATAATCTTTATCGCAAAAAAGCCAAATAGGGGTCACGGGTATGAGCACTAAACGAACTGGAACCCCACTTGTCGAAATGCGCGACATCTCGATTGCCTTCGGCGGCATTCACGCGGTTGATGGTGTGTCGTTGGATTTGTATCCGGGCGAAGTCGTCGGTCTCTTGGGCCACAATGGGGCCGGCAAATCGACACTAATCAAATGCCTGTCCGGAGCCTATCAGGCGGACAGCGGCGAATTCTGGGTTGATGGAAAAAAGGCCACCATTGAAAGCCCCATCGACAGCCGCGATTTGAATATAGAAACGATCTACCAAACGCTGGCACTGGCCGACAATCTGGACGCGGCCAGCAACCTATTTCTAGGTCGTGAATTGACCACCCCGCTTGGCTTCTTGGATGATGCCCGGATGGAGGCTGAAACCCGCAAGATCATGGCGCGGCTCAACCCTAACTTCAAGAAATTCAAAGAGCCTGTAAGTGCCCTTTCGGGTGGGCAGAGGCAATCCGTAGCGATTGCCCGCGCAGTCTACTTCAACGCCCGCATCCTGATTATGGATGAACCGACCGCCGCATTGGGTGTGCATGAAACGGAAATGGTTGCCGATCTGATCAAAGAGCTAAAAAGTCAGGGGCTCGGCATATTCTTGATCAGCCATGACACCCGCGAAATGATGGACCTTTGCGACCGTGTCGCGGTGATGAAGAATGGGAAATTGATCGGAAATGAGCGTGTCGAAGACGTCACCGAAGATGACATCTTGTCGATGATCATTATGGGCAAAAACCCGAAGAAGGCTGCTTGAACCCCAAACCGAGCTTTCCAGTCAGCGCCGCTTGGTCAACGCTTTCGCTGTGGCTGCCGATCTCCGCTCTTAGCGAGTTGAATACAGCGTAGCCGGCGATCCGTGCGGTGGCCCTTTTTACAGGCTGGAATGTCCTTCAGTAACGCCTCAATTTCCGCAGCAGCGCGACGCGCGCAGCTGCAACCAATTTGGATATAGCATCGTCAACCGCTTGGAAGTCACCTTGGTGATCCCGGGCCTTGCAGACACCTTTGATCAAATGCTGGCTTTCCAGCATTCGAACGATGGAACCAGCACTCGCACGGCTGACCAAATTTACCGAAGCATGTCTCGTACAATCGCACCTTTAGGACCCCGTCCCAGAGCGCGTCGTCGTTTGACCCTTTCGCGTGCACTAGCCAACTGGCAATTAGGCCATCAGGTCATATACCTCAGAGCTTCCGCTGATTTGCAGATTGATCTCGTCCAAAGCCGCGCCGTCGATAATCGCCCATATGATCTGGCCAGTGGGTTTGTAGATCACGAAGGCCTCCGCGGTCCCTGCCTCGCCGGCGTTTTCGGTCTCGGCGAAGTTGATCTGGAAGTCGGCGGCATTGGCTCCTGACTGCCCAAAAACAAAGACGTCGCCATCAGTGTTGCTGTAGTCTTGGACCCAGTCCGATCCGTGGCCCTGCACGCCCAGATGATAGAAGTCGTCCGCGCCTGCACCCCCATTGAGGCGGTCGTGACCGAACCCGCCGTTGATGAAGTCATCACCCGCGCCGCCAAAAATCACGTCGCCCCATGCGCCACCGCTCAGAATATCGTTACCGTTTTGGCCAATCAGCCTATCCCCACCAAAACCACCAACAATAATATCGTTGCCATCTTGGCCGTAGATTTCATCGTTGCCGTCACCGCCGTCGACCTCGTCGTGGCCTGCTCCAGCAAAAATTCTATCATTGCCGCTGAACACGCCCTGCCCACCGTGGATGCTATCGTTGCCATCCCCTCCGATGAGAACATCCTCACCCGTACCACCATCGATAAAATCGTCACCTGCCCCGCCGTCGAGCCTGTCATTGCCTTTCCCACCTTCCAGGCGGTTGGCAGTCAAGTTCCCGAATACGGAATCGTCGAAAGAAGACCCGATCACGTTCACGACAGTAGAGACTAACGGTACACCCCCTGCAGCAGCGCCCCAAGTCGCACCCCCGTCGAGACGCACACCGACATAGCCCGAAGCACCAGCATAGCTGACGGTATCCACCGCCGGCTGTGGTTCAGGATCAGGCTGTGGTTCGGGATCCGGTTGTGGTTGAGGATCAGGCTGTGGTTCCGGATCAGGCTGTGGTTCAGGATCCGGTTGTGGTTCCGGATTAGGCTGTGGTTCCGGATCCGGTTGTGGTTCAGGATCAGGCTGCGGATTCTGACCACCATGATCGTTTGTTAAGGCCGCCCACAGATCGGAATTATCCCGCGCATCGGATTCATCACCAATGGTTCGCACCGTGTTCTGACCGGTCCCAGAACCTGCAGACGTAACATTGAGCGTGACCGTGTCAGTTTCATAGTCAATGACGATCTCTGTGTCGCGATTTCCGGCGAGGCCTGTGATAGTTGCCGAAGCAAACTCACCGATTACCTCATCTACGCGGATAAGCTCGGTGCTTAGACTACCGTTCCCAATTCCGTTTAGGTCAAGGATCAAGGTTCCATCACCCAAATTCACTCCGGTTTGGATATTGGGGTTGTCACCTTCAGCACCTGAACGGAATTCTTCTATAGTACCCAGCTGCCCACCTTCGGCAGTGAAGCGTAGCTCTGATCCCACTTCAAGCGAAAGGACACCCGTGCGACCTTCATCGCCATCAAAGCCCACTCGGGCCTCGTCACCGACAATATTAAGTTCACTACCTGATTGCAGGACGAAATTGGCACCATCAGTGGCCAAAATGGCCTGTCCATCAGTGATATCGACATCCACGTTACCGACGAACACGTCGGTATTCACAAAGCGACCGCCATCAATATCGATATCAAGCCGATCTTGGTCGGAGTATCCGTCCATCCAGATCTGGCCTGCGGCACTGATGTTCAAATGTGCACCAGCACCGCCTACGGCAGTGTGATCGGTGATGTCGAGGCGCCCATGAGATACATTCAGCGTGCCGCCTTCGCCAAAATCGAGATCCTCGATGATTGTGGTGCCACCATAGTTCACCCAGTTCCCGCCAAGATTGACGCTATCACCGGCAACAGCACCGGGTAGATCATCGGTCTCCCAATTCAACCGGTTGTCCCAGCGGATGCCATCTCCCAATGCGTCAGGGACAAAATCAATCGTCTCTGACGTGATCCGACCTTCGACCGAAAGGCCAAATCCGGTCTGGAAGTAGGAAACGATAAGATCGGCATCTACCACATCATCGAGGTCTTGCGCTGATTGGGCTCGCAAATAGTCAGCCAGATCAGAGATCGTGGCGTTAGGATTGCCCAAAAGTTGTTGGGTGAAATTTTGAATTGTAGTGGCGTTGAGAGTGCTCGTGTTTAGACCATCAGTGTTTACACCCGTTGTACCATATCCGGCCGATCCCAACCAATTGTGAATGATTGTATCATCGTAGAACGCTCCGTTCTCGATGTGCAGCGCAGTTTGACCGTTGTCCTTAGCCGCAGTCTCGTTTGGATTATTCGGATCAGCAAGATGAGTGATTATGTTGTCTAGCAATACTGATTCATTTCCGCGGGTATCTACGCCGAAGGACAACGCGCCTTGAGAGGATGAACTAGAAGCTTTGTGCCCTGCAGACGTGATAACATTGTCAGTGAACAACGAGAAGTTCCCAACGTTCCCGGCTCCAAAGCTGTCTCCGCCGTGGAAGTTTGCGGCGACGTTATTGTCGAGGAATAGGTTGTCCTCAATGAAGCCACCACTACGCACTTGCGCGCCCGTAGCCGAGCCTTGCATTGTGATGTTATCGCGGAATGTTACATCGGCGTTGTTTGCGTCAATGTAGACGTTATGGCTAAACATGTTTGGTGGCTTGCCACCGGCGGCTGAGAGATCATCGCGATAGTCGTCCGCCCATCCGTTGTGATCAAAGAGGGAGTCTTCGATTAAAATCCCATCCGTTCCAGCCACGTAGAGTCCAGAGGCAAATTCTGATCCGGTCCAGAAAGCACCTCCTTCAGGAGGTGTCAGATGATACGCGTCAACGATGGAACTATCACGGAAGGTAAAGTTCAACGAGTCCTGAACTATGAGTCCAAAACCATCATTGGTGATGTCCACATTGTTAAAGATAATGTTCTCGGCCTCAAGGATCGAGGCACCTTCTTGCAGTGATAGATTGCTAATCACTACATTTTCTGCGGATTGTGAAAACGCGAAGATTTCACTGTTGATGACTGGCTTGTTGCCATCGCCATACGACGTGATGTGCACTGGGTGCAGCTCATCCTCGCCAGTTGTACCGCGCAAATCAAAGGTGTTCCCGAGGTCATATTCGTAACCGCTTTCGAACAACAACCAGTTGGACGATGGCGCCGAGCCTTGGCCTGCCACTGTTTCCCACAGCATCATTGCAGCGTCGGCGTCGAGCGGTGCATCAGGGCTACCACCGTATTGCGGATGTGCCGCCAACCAGGCGCCGTTAATGGCTCCGGGGCTAACTCCTTCAATTGCCGCGATATCATCAATGCTTAGCGCAATGTCGCTGCCTGAAACATGGATATCGCGGTGATTGTCGCCGGTTTCCACGACAAGTTCGCCATTGGCCGCAGTCTCCAGCATGTAAATGTCGCCGTCGTTCCAACCAGCAGCCTGCGTCGTTGTCGCGACTGTAACATTGTCATTGAACGTCTGGGAGGAACCGTCGTTGTAGGTAACTTCATAGCTGATGCTCAACGAGCCGGAATACTCATGATCCATACTCATGACCAATGACAGCGTATTGTCTGGGTTCACCGTCAGGTTGCCGTGATCGGGCTGCTCGACGATGCGAATGCTTGCGACACTGCCTTGGTTTTCGACACTAAGCGTGGAAACGCGACCACCAGAAACGCTATAGTTCCCTGAGGAAGCATCTATAGCACTCACCGAACCGCCGTTAGCTGTATTTACTGGCATTGAAAGTCCTCACAAGAATGTTGCATTCCGCGTTTAAGATGCGGTTGATCCGAGCCGACGACTCGCGACGCCGACGCTATGGCGCGAATGTGTTATTGATTGGAATGAACAGCGGCGAAGTCGTGGCGAATCGGCAAAGTCCTGCCGTTAGTGTCGTGGGCGCAAGCGACAATGCGCGCAAATTTGACCGAGGGGAGATCGTTCCTGAACTCACGGAGCAACTTTCGGAATGCCTCACGTCTATTCCGGCGAGACAAAGCCATTCCAACACCGAGAATGGATCAAACGAAAGACACTCGAACTGCGCCGCTTGCACCACAGCCAACGCGCCGCAAATGCAACCAACCAGATGAGCCAAACGCTCTCCTGGCTTAAGCCGCCTTCGGTTTCGAAAGGTCTGACAACGGACACCGCTTTAGGCCGTGCCCGTAGATCAGACTCGTTCGGTCGGTCGGATTGCGGCGATGCGGCCAAGGGCAAGTTTGAGCCCAAACCTTCTCACATCCACCCAATTTGGCGCAAATTTGAGCCATAATTCAAATGTAGCTTGTATCCATCGAAGTGCTGGATAGGGGCCTGAACCGTGAATGTAATGCTAAACAACGTGCCCAATGTGCAAGGGACCGAATTGGTAAAAAACCCGATTCGGTTCGTTTTGGACAACGTGAAGGAAAAAGCGACATTCGAAAATGTGGCGGTAGTCGGGCTTGGCTATGTGGGTCTTCCCCTTGCTGTCTGTCTTGCGGAGAAGTTTCAAAAGGTCGCGGGCTTCGATATCTCCAAGCAACGCATTGCTGAAATCAACAATGGCTACGACGCGACGAACGAGCTGAGCAAAAATGTCGTGCAAGGCTCCGGTTTGGTCGCGAGTGCTGACGCTTCAAGCCTTGCAGATGCGTCCTTCTTTATCGTGACTGTTCCAACACCAATCAACGACGCCCATCAGCCTGATTTGTCGCCGCTGCAATCGGCATGTGACATGATCGGACCCTATCTGAAGGCCGGCGATGTCGTCGTCTTTGAATCGACAGTTTACCCCGGCGTTACGGAGGATTTCTGCGCGCCCATCCTCGAAAAGCTATCCGGGCTGAAAGCCTGTGAAGACTTTGGTTTGGGCTACAGCCCGGAGCGGATCAACCCGGGCGACAAGGTCAACACAGTTGAAAACACGATCAAGGTTGTATCGGGCGATAGCCCTGAGACCCTTGAGCGCGTCAAAGCAGTTTATAACACTGTGATCAAAGCCGGCCTGCATGTCGCGCCGACGATCAAAGTGGCCGAAGCATCAAAGGTTTTGGAGAATACACAGCGCGATATCAACATCGCCTTGATGAACGAAATGTCCCAGATTTGTGACAAGGTTGGCATCAACACGAATGAGGTGATCGAAGCCGCAGGCACGAAGTGGAACTTCTTGAAGTTTACGCCCGGTTTGGTTGGTGGGCACTGCATTGGCGTGGATCCCTACTATCTTGCCACATTGGCGGAAAAAGTCGGTCACCACCCGCAGGTTATTCTGGCTGGTCGTCGTACCAACGATGGTATGGTGCGTCACGTTGCCGACACGACTTTGCGGATGCTGATCAAAAAGGGCGGCGACATTCGCGACATGCGTGTTGGTGTTTGTGGCATTACTTTCAAAGAGAACGTACCTGATATTCGCAATTCCAAATCCTTGGAAATTGTCGACGCGTTGCGCGGGTTTGGCATCACACCTTTGGTGCACGATCCGAAATGCACGGCAGACTCGGCCGTCGCTGCTGGCTTCGAGCTGTGCACCGCAGACGAGATGTCGAACCTGGATGCAATGGTTCTGGCCACACCACATGACGCGTATTTGAGCGATCTGACGTTTCTTCAGAAAATCCGCGAAGACGGGATTCTTGTCGATGTACGTGGTGTCTACCGCAGCTCACCCGAAGCAAAGGCGCTGCGCTACTGGTCGCTATAAATTAACAAACTCGCGAAGGGGCTCGCGCTAATGTTTACAATCACACCAATCGGGTCGTGCCGTATCACGACACCCCTACGCCGGGGCCAATTCGTTCACGGTTTCAACCTGAACATGGAGCGGTGCTACGGCTACTGCCATTCGCCAGCGGAGGCCGTGCAGATGGCACGCTTTATGCAAGGTGCAGCAGACATTCCGCACGACGTCTGGCCGCTTGTATCTCGCGCGCAGGATTTGAGCGCCGTGTCTGCAAACACTCATGAAGCGTCCGACCTATATGTGGTTGAACTCGCCTCTGCCAAAGAAGTTACCGTCGACGGCGTGTCTATCCAGCTAAACTATCTGAATGCTACATTCTCCGAGTTTTTCGCGGACACCACCCGTGCGCAATCCTTCTGGGCGCTTGCTGAATCCGGCGACAGGGCCGAGCAGCTAGCTTTTCTGGATCAACACTGGGCGGCGACGCCACAACAGCAGGAAGACGCCCGGATGCTGGGCAAGATGCGCCTAAAATTTGTCACGCGCGACAGCCTGCAACGGGACATCAAAACCCTGACCGAGATTCTGCCCGACGTTCTGTTCGTGTCGCATGTCGACGCCCGCAAAGAGGACGGACGACCTATCGGGTCGCGGTCACGTTTCATTGAAATGGTGTCGGAAGAAGTGACATTGGCCGGGTGCAAGTTTTTCAACCCAACTGACCTGATGGACGTGTTCGGGCAGTCCGCGGCCATTGAAGACGAAAGCGCTGGCCTTGCGCATTTCACCGACGCATTCGCCAGTGGAATTATGGATCAGTGGATGGGCAAGGTGATTGCCCCCAAAACCGATGCTTCCATTCGCAACGGTGTTTCCAACGCTATGGAAATTCACTTCCCCACCCAGATTGCCGCTGCCTGTGACAATGGCCGGTTTGCTCAGACAATCATGCGGCTGCACGAGCTGTCGAACGATGGCGCAAAGGTCGACGGATTGCTGAGTGACGTGATGCAAGCGCAACAACGCGCGATCGAGGCTTTCAGGACCAAGATTGCGGGCGTCGCCCATGATGGCTTGACTGAAGAAGACCGCGAGGCATTGGTGTTGGAGGCGTGCGAAATCGGGGTGTTCAAGGAAGCTTTGACGCTGGCCGAATCCACTGCTCCTCAGCCTTTCGAGCTGCCCGTCCATGTCCTTGTGCGGGTTGCTGATATGGCGGCAACTTCTGGTGATTTGGGCACGGCGTTTGCGTTTTATTTGGCTCTGGCACGTAGAGGTCATCAGCCTGCATTTGATGTTCTTGCGAAGCTTGCGGTCACTCTTGATCTGGACCTGCTGACGAGGCTGGAGACTGGTCAACGGGCGTCTTTCTTGTCGCATGTGACACCTGCCACCCGCGTTCAGCTTTTGCAGCTCAACGATGCCGCCCTCACCGAAGCCGTTTCCCCTGAAACGACGCCGGAAGAGGCGGAAGAGATCGTGCGCGACCTAAGCGCGACGCATGGAATTGGATATGCCGCCGAGGTACTGGCCGCGTGGAGAGAGCATCAGGGCACGGACCGCGTCACGCATGCGGTTTTAGTGTCTGTTCTGGACAGCTGGGTCGCAACCGCGTTGAGTTTCGAAGAACGTCTGGACCGCATCCATGGATTGCATGCGGTCCTATTTGCCGCGCCCCGCCACCAACCTTCCCGTATTGCGATGCAAGATATTCGCAAGGAGCTGGCGTTGCTTATTCGTGCTGCTGGCAAGGCGGGCGACATCGATCTGTTGGACTCGCTTTCGAGCGAGGCTGCCGCACTTTCCCAAGACCTGCCAGAGCTTGATCTGTGGCGTGCACGGTTGCGGTTTGCGCGGGGCGAATACATGACCGCATTGCAGCTTGGAAAGTCCGCCGCCGCATTGTTGCCGGAGACGATCAACGTATGGGTCCTTTTGATGCGCGCTGCGACCAAGGCACAGCAAACATCTGAAGCTATCGAGTTTGCGCGCAATGTTATCGGGCTTGCCTGTCCGAAGACGGAAGCGTTGAAGTCCGAAGCCGAGACCATCGTGCAAACGCATTTGGTTGGGACCTAAGTCATGCAACCCCTGTCAGAAGTCCTGAATTTTGCCGCTGATGCTCCAGCCCTTCCGAAAGACTTTTCGGAAGAGGTCTATGAGATGAGCCGTGGCATTACGTGTCCGGAAAAGGCGAAGCTGGTCTTTGAAAAGTTGGCACCGATCCTCCAAGGGTTCCGTGCCGACCACGACATCGCCATCGCCTGCGGGCTGCTACTGGAAAAGCAGCGCAATGAAAAAGGGATGCGCGATATCTGGGGCGACCTGTGCAACCTGTACCCGGACGACTTGACCTCTTTGAGGATGCTCATGCGTTGGTATCGCCGCGAGCAGAATGTCGCGGCAGGCATTGAGTTGATTGCAGAGATGTTTCCTGAATGCTGGCACAGCCTGAAACAGGCAAACAAGGCAATTCCTGCATTGGCCGAGCTGAAGGCTTGGACCGAAATCGACGAAATCATGTCATGCCTTCTGGTGCTTCACTCGGGTGATCGCCCGATCCGAATGACCTATATCAAGCTGCTAAACGAGCAATCGCGCTTTGCCGAAGCCGCGAAACTCGCCGAACATGTGCAAGGGCAAAGCAGCATGGGCAAGGCCTCGCAGGATCTGCTTGTTTCGGTTAGCCGTCATGCGAAGACGCTGAGCAAGAACAATCTTGCCAATGCAAATGACGGGATCTTTGACCTTATTGCAAAGGCTGATGCGCCTCGCGCCTTCACCAAATGCAAGAACGTCGTCTTCTTCACCGGACAGCTTGGCACAGGTGGGGCAGAGCGGCAGATGACTCGCATCGCTTGCGCCTATCAAGACCGCTACGACGCTGGCCAACCGCTTGGCATCGCCCCCAAAGTCTGGGTGAAACACGCGACAGCATCCAGCGGTGCGGACTTCTACCGTCCGTTGCTGACCAAAACAGGCGTCGAAACTACCGTTTTGTCCGAAATGCCCGAAGTGCCTGTCGCGACATTGGAGGGCCTTTCTGATGATATGAAGGAGCTGCTTGAGCTGTTGGCCCCCGATGTTTTGCGCCACACCTGCCAGCTCTATTCGATGTTTCGTGAGGACCAGACCGACATTGCCTATCTGTGGCAGGATGGCGGTATCGTTCAGTCCGCCATTGCCGCCGTTCTGGCGGGTGTTCCGCGGATCGTCACATCCTTCCGCGGGCTTCCACCAAACCTGAGGCCGAACCTTTACCGCGACGAGTTGCCCGTACTTTACGCGGCCCTCGCGCGCCTGCCTCATGTCACGTTCACCGCGAACAGCCAAAAGGCCGCTACTGCATATGAACAGTGGCTCTCGCTGGATGCAGGCACGGTCATCGTTGTTCCAAATGCTACGCCGGCAGTTTTACCAGAGGGCGATGACACGGATCACGCATTTTGGTCGGAGGTTCTTGATGCCTCGGAAGGCTGTACCAAGACGGTGTTGGGCGTTTTCCGGTTTGACCAGAACAAGCGCCCACTGGAATGGATCAAGGCCGCTGCCCGCTCGATCGCTCACCGCGACGACACCCGCTTTGTCATGCTTGGCAGCGGCGCGCTGCATGGTGAGTGCGCGGCATTGATCGAAGAGTTCGGACTCTCAAACCGTGTTTTCCTTGCGGGCATTCGCAGCAAGGTCGGCTTCTATATGCACCGCGCCGACCTGCTGGTTCATCTGGCCGAGATGGAGGGCCTTCCGAACGTTCTGATCGAAGCCCAGCTTGCCGGAACACCCGTTTTGGCAACTCCGGCGGGCGGCACCGACGAAGTGGTCTTTGACGGCGTCACGGGGCATATCCTGTCAGCGGCAACGACCTTGCCGGAAGCAGAGCTTGACGAGACGCTTGAGCGCCTTCTGGCCGATGAAGATGAACTCGCCAAGCTTGGCGCCGCGGCGATGACGCAATCCGGCGACCGCTTTTCTGTCGAAACAATTCTCGGGCGCACGACCGAGCTATTCAATACACCAAGACTGGACACTGAATGAGAACCGTTTTCGTAACCGGCACCGCTGGATTTATTGGCTTTCACCTTGCCCGACATCTGTTGGACGAGGGCTTTGCCGTGGTGGGCTTTGACGGACTGACCGACTACTACGACGTGGAGCTGAAGAAATCTCGCCACAAGATGCTGGAGAAGAACCCGAACTTCCGCGCCCATATCGGCATGTTGGAAGACCACGAGTTTCTATCGAAGGTGGTGGCGGAGGCCAAGCCGGACGTCATCGTGCATCTCGCGGCGCAAGCAGGCGTCCGGTATAGCCTTGAGAACCCCCGCGCCTATATCGACACCAACCTGACGGGCACGTTCAACCTGATGGAAGCCGCACGCGAGACCGGCGTGGACCATTTGCTGATGGCCTCGACGTCCTCGGTTTACGGCGGCAACACGCAGATGCCGTTTGAGGAAACCCAAAAGACGGAGTTGCCGCTGACGCTTTATGCCGCGACCAAGAAAGCGAATGAGGGCATGGCGCATTCGTATTCGCACCTGTGGCACATCCCCACGACCATGTTCCGGTTCTTCACCGTCTACGGCCCCTATGGCCGCCCCGATCTGGCGCTATTCAAGTTTGTCCGTGCGGCGCTCGCTGACGAGGCCATTGACGTCTACAACCACGGCGAGATGGCACGGGATTTCACCTTTGTGGACGATCTGGTGCACTCCATCCGGTTGCTGATTGATGCGGTGCCACCGATGCCGAACTCTGGTGCCGAAGCTGTAGCAGGCGACAGCCTGAGCCCGGTCGCGCCGTTTCGCACTATGAATATCGGCAACGGCACCTGTGTGCCGCTGATGGAGTTTATCTCCGAGATCGAAGACGCGCTTGGCCAACCCATCAAGAAGAACATGATGGAAATGCAGAAAGGCGATGTGCCGGGCACCTGGGCCAACACCGATCTTCTGGAAAGCCTGACGGGTTACCGCCCCAACACCACGACGAAGGACGGCATTCGCCAGTTCGTCGCGTGGTATCGCGACTATTATCAAGTGTAGGTCATGATCGCAGCCCAACATATCACCCCTCCAAACGCCTTCACGCGGATCGCGGTTTTGGTGGAGCGGGAGCGCAAGACGCGCTTTTCCGGCGGCAAGCTGGGGTATCTGTGGGCCTATATCACGCCGGTGGTCTGGATTGGGCTGATCGTGGCGCTCTTCTGGTTTCTGCAACGCACACCGCCAATTCACGTCCGGGCCGAGATATTCATCGCGACGGGCATTCTGCCCTACCTGATCTTCCGGCAAACCGTGACCGCGCTAAGCCGGACGCTGACCGCAAACCGCTACATGCGATATCTGCGCCCTGTATCGAACAGTGACATCATGTCGGCAACGATGCTGTTGGAAGCTTTTAATATGCTGACCACGGCGGTCCTGATCTTCGGCGCGATAACTGTGCTGTTTGGCAGCGCGCTGCCAGCGTCAATGCCCGGCGTCCTCTTCAGCCTGACCTTGGCATGGGGCATCGGGTGCGGTGTCGGTCGGTTCGTTGCCGCCGCCGGTCTGTTGAGCGACGCGTTTGCACGGGCGGTACCGTTAATCCTGCGGCCTCTGTTCTGGTTGTCGGGCATTTTCTACACGGCAACCGACCTTTCGCAGGAACTCCAGAACCTGCTTTGGTATAGCCCGTTTCTTCACATCACCGAACTGGTGCGCCAATCCTATTTCCTCGGCTACACCTCACCGATTGCGTCGGTGTGGTACCCGATCGCAGTTGGCTCGGTCTTCTTTCTCGCCTCCGTTCCGCTGGAGATCTTTGCAACACGGAGGCGCATCATGCGTGGCCGGCTATGATCAAACTGGAAAACGTCAGCCTGCTGAAGCCGGGGTTTCGCGACCGTGAACCTATTGTTCAGAATGTGAATGCGGTCTTTGGCTCTGGTGAACGGGTTGGCATCCTCGCCTCACCCGGCTCGGGAAAGTCGTCTGTCGCACGGTTGCTTGCAGGCATTGACCAACCTGATCGCGGGAAGGTCACGCATGCAGGTCGCGTAAGCTGGCCTATCGGGTTTGCAGGCTTTCTGCACCCGAACCTTACCGTACTGGAAAACATCAATAATTTCGCGCGTCTGGTTGGCACCTCGCCTGTCGCTGTCACGACATTCTGCCGCGAGGTATTCGGGATTGACCATGGGGCCCGCAAGGTGATGCAGGACCTGTCCCCGACCCAACGCAGCCTGCTGGCCTATGCATGTTCCCTGTCCATCGAAGGTCCGGCAACATGGATCGCGGACGAGACCATTACCGTTGGCGAACCCGCGGATCGCATCGCGTGCGATAAGATTTTGGCCGAACGGCTGGAAACTGGCGGGTTGGTGTTTTTGTCACGCAACGCACGCCAACTGACGGCCTATTGCGACAGATTCCTTGTTCTGATCAACAAGCGGCTGGTAGCTTGCGACAATCTTGGCGTGGCGCAAGAGGCGCTTGAATTGTCAAAACTGACGTCCCTCGAACAGCAAGAAAGGTGTCAGCATGTCTAGTTCCAAACCGACCGACGCCTCCGAGGACGAGCGGATCAAGGCATGGCGCGCAGAGCGGGCCCGTATCGCCGAAGCTGACAAAGCCCAGCGCATTCAGCAAAAGCAGGCCGAGATGCAGCAATCTGCAAAAACCGTGGAAAAGGACCAAACGTCAGCGGCCCTTAAGTTGTTGTCATCCGTGACACCGCCGCCTGAGCCTGAAGCAGAGGCGAAACCGTCGCGCAAGCTGGCCCCCCTCGCAAATTGGGGAAATTGGCCGCTATTTTTCGCGGTCGTTGTTGCGCCTATTTTTATCACCGCATTCTATCTTCTGGCGGTCGCTACACCGCTTTATGAAGCACGTTCTGTAATTGCGATTACCAAGTCCGCGGAATCCGGAAACGCGTCGCGGTCCGGATTGCTTGGCGGCGTTCAGGGACCTTCCAATCTGTCGGAGGTTTTCCGCGCCCATTCCTACGTTCAAAGTCAGGCTTTGATGGACGCGTTGGAAGCCGAGTTGGGGCTGATCACCGAATTCAGCGGCCCTGCAATCGACCCGTTGAAACGATTGCGGACGGTTCCGATCCTGTCCTTAAGCAAGGGCTCTCAGTTTAGCCGCTACGTTGAGTCGTCGGTTGATATCCAAAGCGGGTTGCTGACCTTGTATGTCCGTGCACCAAATGATGCGCAGGCTATTGCGATATCTGATGCCGTTTTACGCAATACCGAGGCGCAGGTGCTTGCCTTGGGGCAGCAGGTTTTCGATCAACGTCAGGAACACGCGACCAACGTGCGTTTGGCCGCGGAACAACAGGTAGCAGAGGCTCAGGCAGCACTTATTGCCCTGCAAATCAAGTACCAAGAAGTCGATCCGAGAAACCGCGTTGAAGGCATCTATACAACGATCAAGGATCTGGAAGCCGAAGCCATGAAGCTGAACAGCGAAGTGCAAAAAGCGCAGATCGCCGGTATCGGTGACAGTCTGCAAACCCAGCAAACCGTCGCGCTTGAAGCCCGCCTGCGGCAGCAGATCGCGGACCAGCGGGCGCGTCTGGTCGCTCCTGATGGCGCGTCAGCCGGATCGTTGAATACCTTGTTGATGGAGTACGAGTTGGCCACCTTGGAGCTGACTCTGGCGCGCGAGGCCGCGCAAACAGCTTTGAAATCACAAGCGGCCGCGGGGCAGGAAGCAGCGTTGAATCGTAGCCTGTTCCAAGTCGTGGTGCCCCCAAGAACGGCACAGGTCGCGGTTTACCCTAGGATACCCGGCACGCTCGCTTTGGTTCTGGTAATTTGCTTGGCGGTTTTCTCGGGTTTGACGATGTTTCGGACTTCGCGAACTTAGCACGGTCAAGCCTTGCGAAGTGAAATAATAACTTAACATTTACAGGTTCTTATACATGATTTTGTCCATCCAAAGATGGTCAAATCTTCCGCCTTTATTTCCCAAAACCTGCTGACACAGTTCAATCACAATTCGGTCGCTTTCATACCCTGATCAAGCCCTTGATTGACCGCATTATTGGTTAAAAAACGTTTAACGAAATGAATCACTCGAAGGCTGCTGCTGGCCCGCGATTGCGCTTGAAAGAGACTGGGGGGTCTTCTGACATTCGCACTCACTTGGATTGGCTATGTCTCTCACAATTTTATCCAGGTGACCTGTCCATGAAAAAGAAATTCCGCTTCGGCAAAGACAAGCTCAAAGTCAAAAATATACCGACCGAACTAACAGTTGATGACGAAGAAGGGTCATTTGTTGACCTTTCTGCGATGAAGTTCCGTTTCAAAGGTGCTCGGAAAGAACTCATCACCATTACGTTGACAACTGACTCGGGAACTTTTGAAGCGAACAGCAACAAGCGCGTGGACGTCGAAGGTTCTGGCACCAATACGATTACGTTCACCGGAACCGCCAGACAAATCGACAGGTTCTTGAACAAGAGCGCTGCGCTGAAGTTCAATCCGGACCTCGAGACACCGAATGACGGAACCGCGACCTTCAGCATGACCGCACAGTACAAGAACAAGACTGTGACGATTGCGACTTTTGAAGCGGATATCCCTGACGTGGCCGAGCCTGATGCAGGCACCGAGGTCGTAGGCACAACCGGTGACGACGTTCTTGTCGGTGGTGAAGGTGATGACACGATATCCGGCCTTGCCGGCAATGATAACCTTGATGGCCAAGCTGGCGACGATACGGTTGATGGCGGCGCGGGCAATGACGTTGTGCGCGGGTGCGAAGGTGCCGACACTTTGACCGGTGGCGAAGGTGAAGACACCCTTCAGTATGTTGGCTCCACCTCGGGTGTCACCGTCGATCTGAACGCGGATGGCGCAGGGATGCAATCGGCATCCGGAGGCCACGCAGAAGGCGACGTAGTGTCAGGGTTTGAAAACGTATACGGCTCCGACTTTGATGATGTGCTGACCGGTAACACCGACGACAACGTGCTGTTCGGCTACGGTGGCGATGACGTCATTGATGGCGGCACTGGAAACGACGTGATCCGCGGTGGTGAAGGCGCTGACACGATGACCGGTGGCGCCGGAACCGACTGGCTGCGCT
Organism: Litoreibacter halocynthiae; assembly: GCF_004365635.1. Taxonomy (GTDB): domain Bacteria; phylum Pseudomonadota; class Alphaproteobacteria; order Rhodobacterales; family Rhodobacteraceae; genus Litoreibacter; species Litoreibacter halocynthiae. The sequence continues at coordinate 871,922 of NZ_SOBH01000002.1, forward strand.
ATTTGGGGTCCAATTCGGGTGTTACGGTAGATTTGACCTTGGATGCTGCGGGCTTCCACCAAACCTCTGGCGGTGACGCCGAGGGGGACATCGCTTCGGGGTTCGAGAATATCTATGGCTCGGATTTCGGTGACACACTTACCGGTGACGCGTCTGCGAACTATATCATAGGCTTTGGCGGCGACGACGTCATTGACGGCGGTGCGGGTGACGATGTGATCCGCGGTGGCGCGGGTGCAGACACCCTGATCGGCGGCGACGGGGTCGATGACCTGCAATATGAAGGCTCCGATGCAGGTGTAACGGTCGACCTGTCCCTTGACGGTGTCGCACAAACATCTTCTGGCGATGCGTCCGGCGACATCATTTCCGGCTTCGAGAACATCACAGGCACTGAATTCAATGACATGCTGACCGGCAATGACGACCGCAACTTCCTTTATGGTCTTGAAGGGGATGACACCATCAACGGCGGCGGCGGGAATGACGTGATCCGTGGCGGCACGGGTGCAGACACGCTTGTTGGCGGCGCCGGTGCTGACCTTTTGCAATATGCGGGCTCCACCGCAGGTGTGTCGATTGACTTGAACGCCGATTCTGCTGGTTTCCAGCAGGCTTCTGGCGGCGACGCGGAAGGCGATATCATTTCCGAATTCGAGAATGTTTATGCCACCAACTTTGACGATGTGCTGATTGGCAACGACGCACGCAATATTCTGTACAGCTATGATGGCAACGACACGTTGGACGGCGGTGCCGGCAATGATGTGCTGCGTGGCGGCGCTGGCGAAGACACGTTTGTTTTCAGCACGACGCTTGGCGCTGGCAACGTGGATCGCATCACTGACTTTGCCGCGGCTGATGACACGATCCAGCTTGATAGCAGCGTCTTCGCCGGGTTGGATGCCGGGGAATTGAGTGCCATTGAGTTCCTGTCGAACGACACGGGTCTCGCTGAAACTGCGGACCAACGCGTCATCTATGACAGCGTGACTGGCAACTTGTACTTTGACAGCGATGGGAGCGGAGTTGCCGAGGGTGTTCAATTTGCGACGCTCTCTGCTGGCCTCGTCCTCGACGCGAGCGATTTCATAATCGCTTAAGGTTGGGTCGAAGCCACACCTAACGAATGACTAAAAGCAGATATCCTCTTCCGGCACCTAGATCGCTGGGAGGGGATTTCAGGTGTCATCGGATAAGAACCAAATTTGGATTTTGGTCTTTTGAATGCCCCTATTCAAGACGGCGAGTGAGTGACCGCGAACACGTTGGAAGCCCATATGTGGCAAGGTAAAGAGTTGGCATTTCCGCAATGGACCCTTGGTTTGACATCTGACACTTGCTCTCAGGCTAAGCAGGCTTTGGTGAGCCTGCAGCGAAAGTCAGAGACGTCCCGCATTGCAACCATCGAGAATTAGAAATGAAGCGCGCTCGAAGCTGTAGTGGTTGGCATTGTGTGCGGGGTTTCAACGATTTGTTCACCTTCAACGAACTGGTCAACCATCATCATGGTGATTGGTGAGGTCCAAACCGACTATTCGCGCCAATCATTGAGAGGCCAAGCGTCGTTGAAGATAGGTACCAATTTCTATCTTGATCAAATCGATGCGTTCGGACTTCTTACCTGTTGCGCGCCTCACACCTGATTGAGAAAGGCTTCGATGCCTGCCTGCGCGACGACCATGTCTTGATCCGGAGTACCTGAACTGACCCCGATACCTCCGACAACATTGCCATCCACAAGAACGGGGTAGCCGCCGCCGACAACCATCAATCGCCCGCCAATGGCAGACGCGATCCCGTATGCGGGTGCGCCCGGTTGGCTGGCGATCCCGTATTCATGCGTCGCCTTCTTCGCGCCTGCTGCAGTAAACGCCTTGTCGATTGCAATGGTCGTTGACGTTACCTTGCCACCATCCATTCTGCGAAACGCAATCAGCTGGCCTGCCTCATCGGTGATGGCAATACACATTGGTACGCCTATGGCCTCTGCCTTTGCGACCGCTCCGTCGATGAGAATGTCGGCATCCGAGATATCTAGTCGGGTCACTGAGATCATGTGGTTTCCTTTTTTTGCGGCACACCTGAGACGTAGGTTTGCGCGATTGCGCGGTCATCGCCCATCATCTGGACGACGAACAATTCATCCGACAGGCTTTTGGCGCGATCCATGCGCACATCCATAGCTGTTGTAGCACGCGCGTTGATCACGACAATGTCCGCCTCGGTTCCGGCATCAAGGGTGCCGATCTTGTCGGCCATTCCCAAGACTTCTGCATTGCCGCGGGTGATCCAGTGATAGGCGCGCAACGTGTGCAATTTTTGGCCCTGGAGTTGGAGGATTTTGTATCCTTCGTTCAGGGTTTGCAGCATCGAATAGCTGGTCCCTGCGCCAATATCCGTGGCAATTCCGTTCTGGATGCCGCGCGCGCGCAGGCCTGCATCATCAAACAACCCGCTGCCAAGGAACAGGTTGGACGTGGGGCAGAAAACCGGATGGGCACCGGTATCCGCCATTGCGCCAATCTCGCGATCCTTGAGGTGAATGGCATGTCCCAACAACGTGTTTGGGCTAAGCAGTCCGTATCCCTCGTAGACGTCAAGGTAATCACGGGCATCAGAATACAGCTCTGCCGTAAATGCGATCTCGTCGTGGTTCTCGGACAGGTGCGTCTGGATGTAACAATCGGGATTTTCGCCAGCTAAAGCACCTGTTAGCTCAAGCTGCTCGGGCGTTGAAGTAATCGCGAAGCGCGGCGTGATCGCATAAGAGGCGCGGCCCGTGCCGTGCCACCGTTCAATTAGCGCCTTGCTGTCATCATAGCCCGACTGTGCGGTGTCCAACACGGCGTCGGGGGCATTGCGGTCCATCATGGTTTTGCCGGCAATCATCCGCATATTGCGATCATCGGCTTCCGAGAACAGCGCCTCGGCGGATGCGGCATGAACAGAACAGAATGCCACAGCCGTCGTTGTGCCATGATCCGTTAAAAGATCGCAAAACCGCCCCGCCATGGCGCGTGCGTGCTGGGCATTGGCGTATTCCGCCTCAGCCGGAAAAGTGTAGCCGTTAAGCCAGTCCAGCAATTGGCTGCCCCAGCTGGCCACGATCTGGACTTGCGGGAAGTGGATGTGCAGGTCGATAAAACCTGCCATCAACAAATAGGGGCGATGATCAATAAGCTCTGCATCGCCTGCGTCGGCTGCAACGCTTTCATAGTCGCCCGAGGCCACGATCAGACCATCACGCATCAACACACCACCGTCTTCGATGTAGCTATAGGCGTCGGTGTCCTCAGGGCCAGCGGGTTCGTAGTGGAACGTCAAAACGCGACCACGCAGAAGGGTGTCAGTCATTGGAAAACTACTTTTTGAGTGGGGAGATAAGCGAGGCAGTCCTGTGACCGCCTCGCTAAATCGTTTTGTTAGCGTACGTCGAGCGCAGGGGAATCGTCGTCCAAGAGGTCAGGCTCGTCTGGAACGATGATGCGATGCTCAAGGTCTTCCTTGGGTGCAATCATCGGATAGATCAGCATGAACGCGCCGATGATCAGGTAACCAATGGTGATCCCGTCAAGCTGTGGCATCTGCAAGGTGTAACTGTGGATGATACCGATCGAAGACATCACTGCCGCCGCAATTGCGAACCCGCCAGCCTGCTTGAACCGCCCGTCGATCACATCTGCCGCAATGGCACCCCAGACAAGGCCGGTGATGATCGCGCCTTGCGACAGGGCAAGGTGGCCTTCGTAATGTGCGCCCTCCATCAACAGCGCCGCCGTCAGATCGCCATCGCCCAAGCCGGGCAAGCCTTCGACGCCGGTGTTGCGCAGCGCGTTCATCAGCGAGCCCCATTTGGTGATAAGGAAATTCGAGATATGCGGCAGGATCGCGAAAGAAACAGCCGCCATATGCGCAGGTTTCACTGCGTAGCCGGTGTTGGTGATCAAGCTCACGGCCACGAACACCAGCACGGGTGCGGCGGCGGCAATCGGGATCAATCCGGCGAGGAACGACAGGAAACCAAGAAAGGCTGCCGCCGCGATCACCAGCGCCACGCCGATTATGTAACCCGCGCGCGCATCCATCCGCTTGTAGGCCGGGTGGCCGATGTAGACGGTCGTCGGGAAAGGCGAGCCGAACAGCGCACCGATCATCGTACCCGCACCATCGGTCACCTGACAGACGGCAACCGGATAGCTGTCACCTGCCGCTTCGGCGGATTCCACGTTGTTCATCGTTTCGATGAAATTGTAGATTTGCACCGGGATCAGAACGAGGAACAATTCGGGATTGGCAAAGAGGTATTGAATACCGATGAGCATGTCACCGAAGTAGGGAATGGGCGCGTAGAAGCCGATGCCATCGGTGTTGAAAGAAGACTGACCCAAGAAGATAGCGATGACCGTACCGACGGCAATCGCCACCAGACCGGCAGGCAGGTTGCCCGGCAACCGGAAGCGACCGATCAGCCCCCACAGGATGAACAACAGCGACGTGAAGCCGATGAGCGGATGCTCAAACACGGTGGCCAGCGGAACCGATCCGATGAACACCAGCGCGATGCCGCAAAGGGTGCCCAGCATCCCCGCACGCGGGGTGATCCGCTTGAGGAACGGGCCAACGATTGCGCCGAATGCCGCGACAATGCCACCCATAAAACCTGCGCCAATGCCGACCTGCCAAGCCAACAGCGAGTCGCCAGTCGCCCAGAAGATCGGGCCGATCACGCCGAACAGGTAAACGAACATTACGGGGGTGGAGATGCCGTAAGGCAGCGCAGTGACGTCTTTACCCTGTTTGTTGGCGACCCATTTGGCCATCAGGGTGTAGACCACAACACCTGCAAGGATCGCGACCGCTGCGCCCGGCACAATACGGCCAAAGACGATTTCGGCTGGCATCTGGAAGACGAACTGGCAGACCCCGGACAGGATCAGAAGATTGACAAGGTTGTCGGTGAACAAGGCCCAGAAAGCGTTGAAATCGCTCCTGTTGTATAACTTGTAGCTGTAGGCTGTATCAGACATTTCGGGTTTCCTCCCATTGGTATTGCTCCGCGCCGCCTTTCTGGAGCGATCTTTTCGGAGTTTGATTTTGTTGCTGTGTTGGTGATGTTGCGGCCTTTGTCAGGCGTGTCATGACCTCGGCCACAACAAAGGCCGCGATGACCTCGGGGCGCTTATCGGTGCTTTGAGTGGACCCGATCGGGCAGGTCAGGCCTGAGGTCACTGAACCGGCGGATTGCGAGGCATGAAACCGCGAGAACTTCACTCTTTTCGTCGCGGACCCGATAAGGCCGACATAGGCCGCATCGCGCCGGTCCAGCGCCTCGGATGTGAGCAGGAAATCCAGCGCGTGATCATGGGTCAGCACAATGAAGGCGCTGTTTGGCGGGGCATTGCGAATATCGGCTTCCGGCAGGGCGGAAAGCCGTGTTTCGACCTTTGCGTCACTCAGCGACAATTCCTCGTGCCGCCCGTCGATCAGAACACATTGCACCGGCAGGAACTGAAAGAAGCGCGCCAGAGCGCGGCCCACATGACCTGCCCCGAAGATGTAGACATGCGGGCGCTGCCCGATGTCGTCGGCCTCGGCTCGGCTTGCTTCGCGCCGGTCGGCACCTGACATCTGCACCAATGTGATCGCGACACGGCCGCCGCAACACTGGCCGATTTCCGGCCCCAGCGGCACGTCCATATCGTCGGTCGCGCACCCGGTGCGCAACATCGCGCGGGCCTTGTCGATCGCCATATATTCCAGTTGCCCGCCTCCGATTGTCCCGTGCAGGCCATCGGCGCTGACAAACATCTGGGCGCCTGCGTCACGCGGCGATGACCCACGCACACGGGTCAGGCGAACGTGGATGATAGACGCGTCTGTGGACAGAAAGGCAGCGAGCGTCATCGGTCAGCCCCGCAACCGCTCGACCGCCATCAACACGCGCTCCGGCGTGGCGGGTGCATCCAGACGCGGGCATTCGCGGTAATCGGCGACACTTGCAACCGCGTGCGACAAGGCTTCGAACACCGAAATGCCAAGCATGAACGGCGGCTCACCCACGGCCTTGGACCGTTTGATGGTGTGTTCCTTATTCTCGGACCACGTCGCGAGGTTGGTATTGAAAATACGCGGGCGATCAGACGCCAGCGGGATCTTGTAGGTCGACGGCGCATGGGTGCGCAGCTGACCTTGGTCGTCCCACCACAACTCTTCGGTGGTCAGCCAGCCCATGCCCTGAATGAACGCCCCCTCAACCTGACCGACATCAAGGATCGGGTTCAGGGATTTGCCGACATCGTGCAGAATATCCGTGCGCTCGACGCGGTATTCACCGGTCAGCGTGTCGACGGACACTTCGGAACAGGCCGCGCCATAGGCGTAGTAATAAAACGGGCGACCTTGGCCCGTTTCGCGGTTCCAGTGGATTTTCGGGGTTTTGTAAAAGCCTGCTGCGGACAGGTGGACACGGGCCATATAGGCCTGCTTGATGAAATCACAGAAGGAGATGATCTCATCGCCCACCTGTACCGCATTGGGGAGAAAACGCACGGCTGAGGCATCGGTTTTCCAATGCTCGGCCGCAAATACCATCAGTCGTTCCTTGATCTGCCGTGCCGCGTCCTGCGCAGCCATCCCGTTCAGGTCAGACCCCGATGAGGCCGCCGTCGCGGACGTATTCGGCACTTTTTCCGTTGTCGTCTTGGTTATCTTGATCGTGTCAAAATCTACCTGAAGCTCATCGGCCACGATCTGCGCAATCTTAGTGTTCAGACCCTGACCCATTTCCGTGCCGCCATGGTTCAGATGGACTGATCCGTCTGAATAGATGTGCAACAAAGCTCCCGCCTGATTGTACCAGGTGGCCGTAAACGAGATGCCGAACTTCACCGGAGTCAGCGCAATTCCTTTACGGATCGCGCCACCCCTGGCGTTCCAATCAAGAATGGCCTGACGACGGGCGCGATAGTCGGCGCTGTCTTCCAGTTCCTGACAGATGCGAGGAGCGATATTGTCTTCGACGGTCTGGTGATAGGGCGTCACATCGCGCCCATTGTCGCCGTAGAAATTGCGCTTGCGGACCTCAAGGCTGTCCAGCCCGCGATGGTAGGCGATCTCTTCCATGATCCGTTCAGCAGCAATCACGCCCTGCGGTCCGCCAAAGCCGCGAAAGGCGGTGTTGGACACTGTGTTGGTCTTCATCGGGTGCGAATTCAGAAGGACATTGGGATAGTAATAGGCGTTGTCGGCATGAAACAGCGCGCGGTCGGTCACCGGGCCTGACAGGTCGGACGAAAACCCGCAGCGCGCGGCGAAATCACCGGTCACAGCTTCGATCAAACCGTCGTCGTCAAAGCCCACTTCGTAGTCGATCACGAAGTCATGACGCTTACCGGTCGCTGACATATCATCGTCGCGATCCGGGCGGATCTTCACGGCGCGGTTCCATTTCTTCGCAGCGACCGCCGCAACCGAACAGAACAGGTTCATCTGGGTTTCCTTGCCCCCGAACCCGCCTCCCATGCGGCGCACGTTGATCACGACGGCATTGGACGGCACGCCCAGAACATGGGCGACCATATGCTGCGCCTCAGATGGGTGCTGGGTGGAGGAATGCACGATGACGTCGTCATCCTCGCCGGGAATGGCAAAGGCTATATGGCCCTCAAGATACATGTGATCCTGCCCGCCGACGCGCAGCTTGCCCTTGATCCGGTGGGCCGCGTTGTCCATCGCGCTTTCGGCCTCGCCCCGTTTGAGCGTCAACGGCGGGGTCACGTACCCCATGCCGGCCTCAAGTGCTGCTTCAGGATCGAGCGCATGTGGCAGGTCTTCGTAGGTGATCTGCGCAAGCTTAGCCGCACGGCGAGCCGCATCGCGTGTCTCGGCCACGACCGCAAAGATCGGCTGGCCCCAGAACTCGACCTTCTCCGTCGCAAAGATCGGCTCATCGTTGCGCCCTGTGGGAGACACATCGTTGACGCCCGGAATATCTTCCGCCGTCAGCACGCCGATAACGCCGGGGGCTGCGCGCACCGCGCTCAGGTCAACATCCCGCAGCAGGGCATGTGCCTTTGTGGAAAGACCCAAATATGCGTGGAGCGTCCCGATGGGCTCAGCGATATCATCGCAATATTCCGCGCGGCCAGTGACGTGTTTGATGGCGCTGTCATGGCGCAGATCGGTGTTCACCGCGCCTTTGAGCGGGGCATTTGCAGGTTTTTGAACATTCATGGCAAATCTCTCCCTTACGCACTGAGGCGGTTGGTTGTGGCGTCGCCTTGCTGGTCCAGCCAAAATTTGCGGAACAGGTTCTTCGACACTTGCAGGCGGTAATCGGACGACGCGCGCCAATCGCTCAACGGGGTGAAATCCTCACCCAATTGCGCGGCGGCTGCGATCAGCGCCGCCTCGCTCCATGCTGCGCCCACAAGTGCTGCTTCGGCATGTGCGGCCCGCTTCGGTGTCGCGGCCATGCCGCCGAATGCTATCCGAGCGGCGGTGATCGTGCCGTCCTCAACGGTGACATTGAACGCGGCACACACGGACGAGATATCTTCGTCGCGACGTTTGGAGATCTTGTAGGCCGCGTGAATGGTGTTCTTGGCAGGGCGCGGGACGCTGATGCTTTCCAGAAACTCGCCCTTTGAGATGTCCTGCTTGCCGTAGTCAATGAAGAAATCCTCAATCGGGATGGCCCGGCGGGCAGTCCCTTTGCGCAGGGTGATCGAAGCACCAAGGGCGATCAGCACCGGTGGCGTGTCGCCGATGGGCGATCCGTTGGCGATATTGCCGCCGATCGATCCCATGCTGCGGATCTGCCAGCCGGCGATCCGGTCCCAGAATGCGGCAAGATGCGGGTAATCGTCAGACATCGCGGCACGGCTGTCGGTATAACTCACACCCGCGCCGAAATTGATCGCGTCTTCGGTGACGTCGAGTTGGCGCAGCTCGTCCAGATGACTCAAGAACACGACCGGAGATATATCGCGCAGGAACTTCGTCACCCAAAGGCCCACATCCGTGGCCCCCGCGACGATCGTCGCATCAGGGGTCTCCAGCAGGACCTCGGCCAGATCATCAACCGATGCTGGCAGGATGCAGCGGCTGCTGCCGCTCGACACATCGACCCGTCGGCCGTCGCGCAACTGCGTCAACTTAGCAGTCATGGTCGCCCGTTCCCGTGTCAACGCGTCATCGGCCGGACCGCCGTGGGTTGTCACCGCTTTCGCGGCCTTGATTATCGGCTCGTATCCGGTGCAGCGGCACAAGTTGCCCTGAAGCGCGGTTTCGATCTCGGTCTCGGTCGGTTCGGGGTTCCCCATCCAGAGCGCATAAAGCGACATCACAAAACCCGGTGTGCAGAACCCGCACTGACTGCCGTGGTGGTCAACCATCGCCTGCTGCACCGGATGCAACTTCCCGTTCGTGCCGGACAGGTACTCAATGGAAACGACGTGACAGGCGTCGAGTGATGCCGTTAGGCGGATGCAAGCGTTCACGGGCTCGTAGCGCAAGACGCCATCTTGCAGCCGTCCCACAAGAACCGTGCACGCGCCGCAGTCGCCCTCGGCGCAGCCTTCCTTGGTCCCTGTCAAACGGCGATCAATCCGCAGGAAATCCAGCAAAGTGTCACTGGCGCCCACCGCATCCAGTGTCACGTCACGATCGTTCAGCACGAAGCGTATTTCGGATCTGCTTGTCATATTTCCTCCCTTGCCGCAGTCGGGATTCTGCGATCTCATTCTTTATGGCGCAGATATCTATCCCGAAATACGGCGCATTCAGGTACGCTCTTTCAACGATTCGTAGATAATCGGAGATCCTATGCCTTACCTAGAAAGCCTGAGAGTGTTCGTGAGGGTGGTCGAACTCGGCAGCATCACTGCCGGTGGACGCGACCTGCGCTTAACACCAGCGGTGGCGAGCAAGCGCATCAAAGAACTTGAGCGACGGTTGGATGTGCGCCTGTTCAACCGCACGACACGCAAACTGTCGCCAACGGACGTCGGCCAGACCTTCTACGACCACGCCCGCCAAGTCGTGCAATCTCTGGAGGACGCCGAGGCCGCGATCTCTGGCTATTCCGAGCAACCGCACGGCACTATACAAGTGACAGCGCCGCTTGGCGTCGGCAAGCGTTTGGTCGCCCCGCTCATTCCCGAGTTCGTCGACATGTATCCGGATGTGTCGGTGCGACTGCGTCTGTCAGACCGCAAGGTGGATTTGTTGGAAGACGGGCTTGATGTGGCGTTATTTATCGGCCAGCCACCGGATTCAAATCTGAAATTGCGCAAAATTATGGACACTCCGAGAATCCTCTGCGCCGCGCCCTCCTATCTTGAAAAACACGGCGTTCCCCAGACCCCCGATGATCTGAAGCGCCACAACTGCCTACTTCTGCGCTACCCTCGATCGCCCGAATGGTTCTGGACGTTGTCAACGTCGGAGGGACCCATGCGGATGGACGTCTCTGGCAGCTACGATTCCGATGACGGAGACGTTTTGACTGGGTGGGCTTGCGCAAACCGTGGCATCATCAACAAGCCGCGTTTCGATGTCGTCGAACACCTCAAAAGTGGTGCGCTTGTCGAGGTGCTGCCCGAAACACCGCCCGAACCCGCGATGTTTGGATGCCTCTATCCGCACCGGCGCCTTCAAGACAATAAAGTCCGTCTTTTCATAGATTTCGTACTTGGGCGCTGCCGTGAGAAGCTGTCCCTGACATAAATGCAGCGAGGCCTCTCTTGGGCTCTGAACGGTCATACGCCGTGCAATCGTAGTACGACTTCCTTGGATACGATGTGGAATACGAATTCGGCGACCTACCCTGCTGCAAACGGCCTATTGCCGACATTGGCCACGAGTTTCACATGCTGCGGCGCGGCCCGTCATTGCGGACTTTCGCCGAACTTGCACGATCTACTTGTTGTCGAAACATCAAGTCGTAAGACCTAGCGTGAATTCGCTGCAAACGCCCTAAGGTCTGTTTTTTGGTTGGCCGCTAGGATGATCCGCCTTCCTGCAGCGCCGTTATTGTCCTGCTCATGCAATCCAAGAAACTTTGTCGTTCGCCGTCCGTGAGCCCGGATAAAGCCTCTTCATTTGTCTCCTTCGCCGCCTCGTAAGCCGAGTCTCGAATAGCACGTGCCTTCTCACTTAAATGGATCGTACGGGCTCTGGCGTCAGCCGGATGTTCTCTACGAACAATAAGGCCGTCCCGTTCCATTCTCGTCAGCGTATTGGCAAGCGTCGCCTGTTCGATATCGAGAAGCGCCAGGAGTTCCTTCTGCGTGAGGCCATCCTTTTCCCACAACACCAAAAGCGCGGGGAACTGGCCAGGAACAATCCCTAACGGAGCGATACGCTTGCGAAGCTCGTCGGCAAAAAGCCGGGCCATGTGGTTAACGAGATAGCCAGCGGAGGTCATGCGATCAAATTCCATGGGTGGCTTTTAGCATTGCATCGCATGCTATGTAATATTATATAGCATGCTATGCAATTCGAATCAGAAGGAATATCGAAATGAAATCGCTAACAACAACCTGTGCCCTGCTTCTCGCCCTATCTGGTCCGGCACTGGCACAATCAAAAGTGAACACACCCGGGCGCGATCTTGCAGAGCTTGTCTTTGGCTCCATCGAAGAACATCCAAAGGGTGCAATCGATATGGGTGAGTTCGTAAATTTCGGTCGAGACATCTTTGTGTCGATGGATTCCGATGAAAGTGGATCAGTTAGCCGAGAGGAGTTCACAGCTTGGGACTTTGGCTTCAACTTTATCGCCGCTGATAGTGGACAGGAACGCGCGTATGAAACAGCCCAGAGCATAATCTTCGCCATTTGGGATCATGATGCGGATGGCGAGATCGAACGCCGGGAATATCATAAATCGATGGTCTGGGATTTCCGCCGCGCTGACGTCGATGATGATGCCTTCCTGACCCAGGACGAGTTTCTGAGCGGTTACATCATCAACGTCGCCTATCGCGCCGCGATCACTAGCCAGTAAGTCCAATTCTCTCACATATGAGGTCGGTTCCATGAAGAGCACACCAACCAAATACGGATCGGTTGCCGTCACCATTCACTGGGTGAGCGCCATCCTCATCCTTGTTTTGCTCGGTTCGGGGTTTCGGGCGACATCACTCACGGATAGCGCCGCAAAGGAAGCGATCCTGATGATCCATGCACCATTGGGCGCGACCATCCTTTTGCTGACGCTGTTGCGCTTGTTCTGGTGGTGGCGCGTGGATCAAAAGCCAGAACCGTCTGGGGATGATCCGGCATGGCAGACTTTTTTGGCTAAAGCGGTCCACGTCCTTTTTTACATCGTCATCCTAGGAATGGGGGCCAGCGGCATCGGGCTCTTCGTTTTATCAGGCGCTGGCGATATTGTCTTCGGCGCCGGTCCGGGCCCCCTCCCTAACTTCGCGGATTACCCACCCCGCATTCCGCATGGCCTTGGAGCACGACTGATGGTGGCCCTCTTTGTGCTTCATGCTGGCGCGGCTCTCTATCACCAGTTCATCAAGAAAGACGGGCTGATCTGGCGCATGTGGTTTGGATCGACCGACACAGGAACTGAGAAATGATGAAAGCAGTCTTCAATATCCTCGCGATCTGTGGAGCCGCCGGGTTCTCGGGTGTTATGCTCTCAATTGGTGTCACGCTCGGCGGCTATTGGCGCAGCCTGCCGTCTGGAGATTTCCTGGACTGGTTTGCGGCAAACAATCAGTTCGCCTCCAAAACCATCCCGCTGTTAGTTCTGCCAACACTTATCGGCCTGATTGGCTCGATTTGGCTTTCCTGGGGCACTGCCGAGCTCAAGTACTGGCTGGCGAGCGGCTTGTGTGTGTTGGTCGTCGCTGTGCTGACTTTTGCATATTTTGTGCCATCCAATACTGCGTTCGCAAGTGGCGCAATGGACGGGGCGAACGTCGCCGTCAAATTGAATCAATGGCTTACGATCCACAACCTTCGGATCGGTCTTGCCATGGCAGCTGCCATACTCGGGTGCGTCGCGATCAAGGTCTGACGTCCTCGCGCCAGGTGCATAGGCTTGAACCACATGTCGACCCCGGCCTCACAATTTGATCATGAAAGGATCACCCCATGAAGACGCGTATCCATGCCATCGCAGGCGGTATTGGCCTGCTTATGATCCTTTCCTTCTGGACGTCGACGATCCTCTCCGAACTGTTCGGATCCCACGAAACTATCGCGATGGTGAAGGGCCTTATCCTTAAGGGCATGTTCATTCTAGTTCCGGCCATGGCCATTGTCGGTGCGTCCGGCGCTTCGCTGGGGGCTGGCCGAACGGATCAACGCATCTCCGCCAAGAAGAAACGCATGCCAATCATCGCGGCCAACGGGTTGCTTGTTCTGCTCCCGATGGCCTTCGTTCTTGAATCCAGGGCCTCTGCAGGCACTTTCGACACATGGTTCTATGTCTTGCAGAGCATCGAGCTCATTGCCGGGGCAACCAACATCACATTGATGGCGTTGAATGCCCGAGACGGCATTCGACTGACGGGTCGCAACCAACACACAAATCAGTCGCAGCTCATTGGCCGAGAAGTGGTTGCGAAGGATACCATCGCTGTGCGCATCGCGAAGCCTACGGGGTTCACCTACAAGCCCGGCCAGGCAATCCGACTGACACTCCCGTCTGGCATCGAGAATGATGCCGGTGGTGTCTCCCGCATCCTCTCCATTGCCAGCGCGCCCCATGAGGTTGACTTAATGGTGATCACCCGTGTGCGTGACAGCGCGTTCAAGCAAGCGTTGAACACCATGCCGGTAGGGTCGGACTTGCAATTGGCCGGACCGATGGGGACCTTCACTCTCGATGAAGATTCAACCCGCCCCGCCGTATTGCTCGCGGGCGGCATCGGTATCACGCCCTTCCTGTCGATGATCCGCCACGCCATGTATGCCAACCTGCCGAACAAGATAACACTGTTCTATTCCAATCGGACTTTTGCAGATGCCGCAATGCTGAACGAGTTGCAGGAGATTGCAGCCTCCAACCCAAACTTCAACTTGGTTGCAACAATGACTGACACCATGAACAGCGACGATTGGTCCGGTGAGGCCGGTCGTATCGATGCGGCAATGCTGGCCCGGCACCTAACGAACCTTAACGGACCAATCTACTACAGTGTGGGACCCAGCACATTTGTCAAAGCCATGGGTGAATTGCTCGGCGCAGCGGAGATTGACAGGAGCGACATGAGGTTCGAGCAGTTCTCCGGGTACTAGCGGTGAAAGTCCGGTCTCCCAGCCACTCTGGTTGTGAGGCCGGTCCATCAAGATCGTCGAATGCATAGCCGCAGTTCGAACGTGCCACAGCTGGGATTTGATCAGCACTCGCGCCGTCCTTTCCGCATGTTTTCCCAAATGCTGGTTCGGACCATATCGACATCGGTTTCCCGGTGTCGGGGCTTTGACAGCCTTGACTTGCGCACCCAAAATTTGGGCTCGAGACCCCCCGTCCTTTGGCCTTGGTAATGCCGACTGGAGTTGATGCAGGCACGGCCCGGAGCATGGCGCGTTCTGCCAATGGATTGGCATGTCCTGCCAATTCTTTCCGCTCTGATACACGCTAGTTACCCCTCATAGAAAAGGCGGAGAACGACGCTCCGCATAAGCGTAAAGACAAACGCTGTTCAGGAGGATGTACTATTAAAGCCAAGGAAGCCATCGACCAGCTTGATCCGAAAAAGTGGGCGAACACCGACCCGATAGACCGCTTGCATTTGCTGGAGGTGGTACGCGAAAACATGAAGCGCTTCGGCGACGATCTGGCCGCCGCCGATAGCAAGATGAAGAACGGTATTCTGGACGACGTTTTGTATTCAGATCCTGTGTCCAAAGTGGTAACCGTTGTGCCTATGGCGAACACGTTGACCGCTGCTATCGACCTCTACAAGTCAATTATCGACGGCAAGATGCTTCAGCCAATTAAGGTCGAAAAGATCGGCGACGATCTCTACGACATCTATGTCTTCCCTCAAGCCCGTTAAGACAAGCTGATGTATGCCGACCGCTCGGGCCGCATCCGCGTGAAGGGAGAGCCGAAACAGGTCAATCCGATGGACAAGCCCGCCGGGATCATTGCTGTCCTGGGTGCCGGAAACTATTCTTCATCTCTTGAAATGATGAAGGCGATGTTCTTTGAGAACTGCGCCGTGGTTCACAAACCGCATCACCTAAATGAAGAGACGGACGCCGTTTGGGCCAAGATCATGCAGCCATTGATCGATCACGGCGTGCTGAGCTTCTGCGCCTCGGACCAAAGTCTTGACCTGACAGTTGATCCGCGCCTGTCCGAAATCTACTTCACCGGCGGCACCGGCACTGCTCAAGCAATCATGTCTGCTACAGGTACACCGTTAATTTCCGAATCAAACGACTGATGAGTACACCGTGCAATCTGACTTGGCGCGAAGCAGGGGAGCGTGAATGGCTGTGGGTGACGCCCCGACGGCACCCGATTGCGCGCTGGTTGCCCGATCATTTCGAGCTGGAGCAAGAGGAAATGTATGGCGAGCCGTTTGGTGTTCCCGAACCCCTCGAAACAGTATTCATAAGCTGGTTTCAGAGCGGAGAGGTCTTCCTCTCCGGCCTGACCTATAAGCGCGGTGCAGGAAACGTATTTTACTTCCGCCCAGGCCATGAAATCTATCCGACATATTACGACAGCAACGTGAAGACTGTGCTTCGCAATGCCGTCAAATGGGCCCACAATCCAGAAGCCCGCATCAAAGATGTCCATGACGCCCCAAACGTGCCAGTTGAATCTGCGCTTGAACCACTTACGGCACGTGGCCCAAAACTGCATGCTGACGGCGAAGAAGGGTTTCGTTGATGAACCGTCTGAAACTTGGAATGCTAGGTGGCAGACAGGGTGCATTTATCGGCGGTGTTCATCGGATCGCATCACGCATTGATGATCGGTTTGAACTGGTCGCGGGTGCGCTGGCGTCCGATCTAGAACGTGCCGCAGTGTCTGCGGATGAACTGGGCATTGCCGCCGATCGTAGCTATGCAAATTTTGACGAAATGGCCACGGCAGAGGCTGCGCAAGATGATGGCATCGACGCAGTGTCCATTGTGGCGCCAAACCACGTCCACTCTGGACCGATCATCGCGTTTCTTGAGGCAGGCATCAATGTCATTTGTGATAAACCGTTGTGTGCCTCTGCCGAAGAAGCAAACGCAATTGAGGCGGCTGTATCCGTGTCAAAGGCGCGTTTCATTCTGACCCACAATTACAACGGCTATCCGCTGATCCGCCACGCCCGTGAGATGATTGCGCGTGGTGATCTGGGCGCCATTCGCGCCGTGCAGGCCGAATATGTGCAAGACTGGTTGACCGAAACCATTGAGGACAGCGGGCAAAAACAAGCGAGCTGGCGTACAGATCCTGTACGGTCCGGTGAGGGAGGCGCGATTGGCGACATTGGGACGCATGCCTTCAATCTTCTCACGTTCGTGACAGGGCTCGGCGCAGAATCTCTTAGCGCCGATCTTCATTCATTTGGAACGGGTCGTCAGGTCGATGACAATGCTCATATTATGCTGCGCCTGGAAAACGGCGCGCGCGGCATGCTTTGGGCATCGCAAGTTGCGGTGGGGCGTGAAAACGGTCTTAGGTTGCGCATTTACGGTGAAAAGGGCGGCCTCGAATGGGATCAAGAAAACCCCAACAGATTAACCTTTACAGCCTTTGGAGAGCCAACCCAAACATTCACCCGTGGCGGAGCCGGCGTAGGGGATCGCGCTGGCGATTGGACCCGTATTCCACCGGGCCATCCCGAGGGCTACCTTGAGGGGTTCGCGAACCTCTATTCGGACGCGGCGGATGTCATCAGCGGAGTGTCCGATGGCGTTTTGCTGCCGGGGATTAAGGCAGGTCTGGATGGGATGTGGTTCATACAAGCCTGTATTTCGAGCTCCCAATCCAATGGAACCTGGATCAAGCGAAATTCCAAATCGTAACAAGCGCGTCTTTGCGGAACCTTCAGTTGTTATGAATAGCTGCAATTGGAAAGAAGCGGACCTCGTGCACATTGATCCGAGTAGCGGCATTGTCCCGCGACTCGATCTTTGAGCGTTTCGTTCTCGCTGCACTTTGTATGAATGGCCGGTCTTCACGCCGCGTTGCGACAACGAGTTCTTAGCCCTTGCAGCATAATCCGTGCTGCGAGCGCACGCAGCGAAGATTTTTGTTGGTCTCCTGTGGGCTCTCCAATCACCTTCGCCGCGCGAGCCACGAATGTCCGGATCCGGAAGTGACGCCGCTTGCTGCGTAACGTTTGAAGAGAAAAATGCGGGACAAAGCCGACTCTTGCAGATGTGGCTATTGCTAACGCGGCATTTCTTCGAACTCGTGGCAACTAGCAGTCCGCAGCTCAGAGAATTCACCAAAGCAGCCATTCGGAACCCTTCAATATGGCAATCAACAAACACCATATTGCTCCACGCCGGCTCTTAGATCCCGTCGCCATGAGTTAGGTCTTCCGGTATTTCTGACCAACACCCACTTTGGCGCATCACTCACTAAAAAATTTGCCCCTCAATCCCGCCACACAAGACTACCGCGTCGAATTATTCAGCTATGCATTGTCCGTTTACGGTCCCGCGTGCTGCGGGTCGCTTCTTCGGATCCATCATGAAAGGTTCCGAACCACTTGTCCCAAGGCATTTCCGCGTTGCCGTAGTTGCATTCATAATAGCGGTGATGCAGTTGATGGAAAAAAGCCCCCAACAGCAGCGCCTGACGGTCCTTGGCCCAGATGGCTTCGTAGCCCGAATGGGACGAAGCCGCGCCGAGCATAAGCCAATAGCCCAAAAATAACATATGGACGGGGTGGCTGGGTAGGATCAGCACGGTCAGGATTGCGCTGAGATAGGCCATGACTTCAATCGGGTGCATCGACATCCCCGACCATGGTCCCGTGTTGACGTTGCGATGATGCACCGCGTGCACGTGTCTGTAGATGAAGGGCTGATGCAGGACGAGGTGTACAACATAGAAGTGCAAGCTTTGCCAAAGTGCCAGCAGCGCAAACATCAGAACAAACCAGATCGGGTGCGCGCTAAAGCTAAGCGTGGTTATCAGCCCGCTGGCATAGGACCACCTTAAGAAACATTCGAACAGCGACAGGATTGTCGCGCCAAACACCATTGAATGGTAGACATTGTCCCACGTCTGGTAGTCAAATTTGAACAACGCGTTCTTGCGTTTAGAATAGGGACGTGGGTCGTATTTGAGCAACTTGCCTTGACCGTCAATACCGTAGAACCAGTGGTGCAGACCGCCAGCGACGATCAAAAGCAAAAGCCAGTTGCGCAGGAACACCCACGCGACCCAGCCCAAGGAAAAGCTGGTTTGTTCTTGCCCCACTGGCTGCACCCAAAAGGCGACCAGAAACGCCAACGCGAGAAAGATCGAGCGGTCCGAGAACTGTAGCCAATTCTGCCAAACCCATTTTGCTAGGCGACGGGGCTGCGCGGGCCAGAGCCAATAGGGCGCATATTTGACCGGCAGTTCGGGATGCCAATGCCATTCGCGGCTCATCGGGCCCACGTTTTTGCTGTCAGGCTCAGCTTCCTTGGTAGGTGTGTCTGTAGATGCCATACTGACGCCTCAACAATGGAACGGGCACCGCCGATGGAGCGCCTCAGAAATATTTCTAGCCCACAGCAAGTTTCCACGCAGTACCGATTGCGACATTCGCCACGCGAAATTATGCAGGTTAGAAATTGAGGCTCCGGTCTAGCAGTCGTCCAGCCGAAGACCGTTTGAGCAATTCTGGTGTGCAGTGCAGCCCTGATTTTGTGGATTCTGGTGTGATAATGGCTGAGGCAAGCGTGCGGCCCGTTTCACGACCAATGCGCTTTGCGGGGATGCGGACCGTCGTGAGAGAAGGTTCGATTTCACTGGCACCTTTGAAATCACCGATCCCCGTGACCGACACGTCATCTGGCACAGACAGGCCCGCCGCGGTTGCGCCATAGATGGCCCCCGTCGCCAGAATGTCGTTACCGCAGATGATGGCCGTCGGGCGAATGTCTTTGCTTAAAAGGTCAATCGTGTCCCTCTTGGACGCAGAAATACTGTACACAGTGGTCAACTGCCATTCTGGGCACACTGAAATACCTGCTGCATTCAATGTTCGCATCACGCCTGTATGCCGCGCATTTGCCCGATCATTCCCGATCACAGGTGGCAACATGCATGCGATGTCACGATGTCCGAGGTCCAAAACATGTTTCGCGATCAGCTCCCCTGCCAGTTCATTGTCTGTCCCAACACAAGGATAGCGCGCGGTCTGTGAATAATTCCACATGAGGACCGTCGGGATCTCCTGCTCATCGATCAATTGAAACACCGCTTCATCGTGATCCAGCCCTGTCAGAACGATCCCGTCAACGCGATGTTCTAGCATTTTGCGCAGAATCGCGTATTCGCGCTGCGGGTCATACCCGTGGGACGCCAATAAAATCGTAAAGCCCTGTTTGGCGACCTCGTCCGAGAACGCCTGCACGACCTCTGCAAAGATCGCATGGTCCAGCGTTGGGACAAGCACACCGATTGTCCCACTGCGGATGCCATGGATCGTTTGGGCAGCACGGTTGCGAATATATCCCGTCCGCCGCACAGCAGAATCGATCCTTTTGCGGGTGTCCGACTTCAAAAGTTCCGGGTGATTGAAATAGCGCGACACTGTGGAAGCCGAGACCTTTGCAGCTTTCGCCACACTCACAATATCAGCTTTTCGTTGTTTTTTCTCAGTCACTTAAATACCCAGAATGACCAAATTATGAAAACATTTGCAAAACTATTTTCATTACTTAACTTGGTTAGTCAATATTCAAGTTTGGAGATCTTGGCGCTTGGAATTTCTGTTCTACATGGGCGACGTATTCACGCCGATCAATTTCGGACTGCTCTTGCTTGGCACCATCGGGGGGCTGATCCTTGGGGCCACGCCTGGTCTGTCACCCACCATGACGGTCGCATTGATGATCCCCTTTACGTTCAAGCTTGAACCGCAACAGGGGCTTATTTTGCTTGGTGCCGCCTATACGTCCACTGTGGCAGGCGGCGCGGTCAGTGCCATTCTGTTAAAAATTCCTGGCGCACCGGCCAATATCGCCACCACGCTGGATGGTCATACGATGGCGCAGAAGGGCGAAGGGGCGAAAGCGTTGCAACTGTCGTTCATCGCGTCGGCTATTGGCGGGCTTTTTGGCGTCTTTCTCCTGATATTTTTGACACCTGTTCTGGCGCAATGGGCGCTCGCGTTTGGTCCGTCAGAGCTGTTTTGGCTGGCGATCCTCGGTGTTACTGTCATCGGAACACTGGATTCAAGTTCAGTCGTCAAGGGCCTGCTGTCAGGCTGCATTGGTTTGTGGCTTGCGACAATCGGGTTTGACGACATCATGGGTGCGCAGCGGTTTATCTTCCATTCGTCTGTCAGTGGCGGGATCAATGTGATCCCCGCGCTAATCGGGTTGTTTGCGATCCCGCAGGTTATCACGATGTTTGCCAAGGGACCTAAAGGAACGGATGCCGAAATCATCGTCGTTCAACACCACCCGATTGGCAAAGCGTTCAACGAAATTTTCAGCCGCAAACGCGCGCTGGCTATCGGTACGGCCATCGGGTCGGTCATTGGCTTGATCCCTGGTGTGGGCGGCCAGATCGCGGGTCTTGTGGCCTATGATCAATCCAAAAAGATGAGCTCTGAAAGCGCGAAGTTCGGCACCGGCCACCCCGAAGGCGTGATCGCCGCAGAAAGTGCGAACAACGCGATGGTCGGCCCGTCCTTGGTGCCGTTGTTGACGCTCTCCATTCCTGGTTCTCCCACTGCGGCGGTTCTCCTTGGCGGCCTCCTGATCCACGGCATTTTCCCCGGTCCGACCCTGTTCACGCAATACCCGCAAGTCGTCTGGCCGTTCATCAATTCCATGCTGATCGGGCAAATTCTGATGTGCGTGTTTGGCCTGTTGATTGCGGGATGGGCTGCAAACGTTGCCCGGGTCCCGCCGGCTGTGATGGCCGCTGTGGTTCTGGGGCTTGCTGTATTTGGCAGCTATTCGGTCCAGCATTCCATGGGGGATGTTTATGTTATGGCGTCCCTCGGGCTTGGCATGTTCTTCCTTGAACGGTTCGGCTTTTCGGCAGCCCCGCTTGTCCTTGGTCTGATCCTTGGACCCATCGCAGAAGCCAACTTTATGCAAGGCGCGATGATCGCCAATGCCACCGTTGGGCAGATGGCCTATTTCTTCACCGGATGGCTGAACTGGTTGCTGATCCTGATCGTCGTGGCCTCAATCGGCTATTCGATCTGGATGGAGTTGCGCCAACGTCGCTATACCACAAAAGAGGATGCCCAAGCATGAGCACCGATCTTCCGCGAAACCAGCACATTATTGCATCCGGCCTGATCTCAGCTGTGGGTATCACGGTGGCCTACACCAGTTTTACCCAGGAACCGGCAGGCGCATTCGTTTTTCCGCGCCTCATCTCATCGGTGTTTGCGGTGCTCGCGATCTGGACATTTGTCAAAGCCGTTCTGGGGTGTAGCAAAGTCGGCGCAGGGATCAGCGGTGTCGAGATGCGCAACATGCTGCCCGGCCTGATCGTCACGCTCATCTATGCTTTTTGGGCGGCCAAGGAACTGGGGTTCTACACGGCGACAACAATCGCCTTTTTCATTCTACTGACGATCTATGATCCCGCGCCCCACAACGCGCCCATGACATGGATCAAACGGGTTCTAATCACCGCTGGCTTCATAGCGGTCATGTACGGTCTCTTCGCGGTCTTGCTGAATGTATTCACACCGAGAGAGATTTTTTCCTGAATCAGCGGGAGGCAGCTTCAGGGTCTAACCAAGGGAGAGAAACTATGAGAAATTGGATTGCAGGCGCGGTTATCGCGCTCACGGCGATGGCAGGCACGGCGATGGCAGACGGCCACGGCGATTACCCCGAACGCCCGATCATGCTGATGGTCAGCTACGGTGCTGGCGGTGCGACCGACTTTCAGGCGCGTATCGTGACAATGACAGCAGGCAACGAAGACGCCTTGAACATGCCAGTCGCTATTCTGAACAAATCCGGCGCGGGTGGCCGTGTGGGTTGGAACTGGCTTGCGACCCAGGCCGAAGCAGACGGTTACACACTGGGCGCTTATAATGTGCCGCACTTTATCGCGCAGTCCATCGAGGGCGGTGTCGATTATTCCACCGACAGTTTCGAGCCGATTGCAAACTGGGGCGCTGATCCTGCAGTTTTCGTTGTTGCCGCAGACAGCAAATTCAACTCCATGTCTGACGTCATTGCCTACGCAACAGATAACCCCGGCGGGTTGACGTTCTCTGGCGCTGGTCTGTTTGTGGGCCACCACATTGCAGCACTTCAGCTTGAAAAGGCCGCCGGTGTTGAACTGGCCTATATCCCCAACAACGCTGGTGGCGCTGGTGCGATGCGCGCCGTGATCGCGGGCGAAGTTTTGGGCGGTGTGAACAACTTGTCCGACGCATTCCGTGCGCGCGAAGCTGGCACTGTCAAAATCCTCGGCGTGTTCGACCTTGAGCGCAACGCGTTCATCGACGATGTGCCAACGATGATGGAGCAAGGCTACGAGATCGACAACGCATCCGTGAACTATCGCGGTGTGATGGTGCCTGCCGGTACGCCGCAGCCAATCATTGACCACCTCGCCGCTGTCGTTCCGACAATGTTCGAAAACGGCCGCGTTGCCAGCCGCATGGAAGCAGGCGGTTCCCCCATGCACATCATGAACCGTGAAGAAGTTCTTGAAATGTGGGCACAGCGTCAGGTGACGCTTGAGGCGCTTTTGGCCGACCTCTAAGGCACTGACAGGCATAAAGGCGGGGCGGCATTTTCGCCCCGCCACACTCAAAGGATGTCCCATGAACACTCAAGATCCCATCGCCGAAGTCGAAACTATCGTCGCCCGCGCCCGCGCCGCACAGGCCGCGTTTGAGGCGAACGGGTCACAGGAAAAATATGACCGCGCAGCACAAGCCGCTGCATGGGCTATCATGGAACCGGACCGAAATCGCATTCTTGCTAAAATGGCCGTTGAAACAACGGGCCTTGGCAACGTTCCTGACAAGATTACAAAAAACCATCGAAAGACACTGGGCCTGATGCGCGACATTGCAGACGCCAAGACGTTCGGCGTGATCCGCGATGACAAAGACACAGGTATCACCGAGATCGCGCGCGCCATAGGGGTCATCGGTGCTGTGGTTCCTTCCACCAACCCAGGTGCCACACCCGCGAACAACATCATTAATGCTCTGAAATGCGGCAACGCGATTGTCGTATCGCCCTCGCCCAAAGGCGTGCCAACATGCGAAACCCTTATCGGGTATATCCATGCCGAATTTGACAAACTCGGGCTGGACCGTGACCTCGTACAGATGGTTCCGGGCCGTGGGTCAAAGGAAAAAACGCAACGATTGCTTGAAATTTCCGATCTGATCGTCGTCACGGGCAGCCAGAACAACGTCAAACGTGCCTATACGTCCGGCACGCCTGCATTGGCTGTGGGGGCTGGCAATGTCTGTGTCATCGTGGATGAAACGGCCGACCTGACGGCTGCGGCCCAAAAGATAGCAGCGTCTAAGACGTTTGATAATGCCACCTCCTGTAGCTCGGAAAATTCTATCGTTGTGGTCAATGACATCTATGATGCCTTTACCGCTGAGCTGGCAAAGGCCGGCGGTGCATTGATCACGGATGACAGCAAGGTGACTGGCACGCTTTGGGTCAAAGGTCATTTGAATCCACGCGCCATTGCACAAGATGCGGACGCCATGATCGACGCCCTTGGGTTAAGTGACGAAGTCCCACAGGGAACGCAGTTCGTCGCCGTGGAAACCAAAGGCATCGGTTCTGATTTCCCTCTGTCTGGCGAAAAACTAAGCCGTGTCCTGACAGTTTACCGCGCCCGTGATTTTGACGCCGCGGTTGGCATCACTCGAGAGGTACAGCTGCATCAGGGTGCAGGGCATTCCGTTGGCATTCACACCAATGATGACACCCGTCCACTAACGCTCGCCAAGGCGACCCCGACCAGCCGCGTGATAGTCAATCAGGCCCATACGTTTGCCACCGGCGGATCTTTCACCAATGGAATGCCGTTTTCATTGTCCATGGGCTGCGGGTCGTGGGGTGGTAATTCGATCGATGACAACCTGCATTGGAAACACTTCATCCAATCCACGAAAATCGTGCGCGAAATTCCGGCCCGTGAGCCAGCCGTCGAGGATATCTTTGACGATTATTGGAAACAGGTCGGCAAGTGATTTTCGATCCAGCATCTCCACCCGTAGGAACCGTGCGCGACTGGTTGGATGCCCGCGCAGAAGGCGATGGGATCGCTATCGTATTTCCTGAAACCGGTGAGACGCTCGGTTGGCGCAGCCTGCGCAATGAGGCGCGCCAAATCGCCGAATTTCTGACGGCTTTGGGGGTCGCAAAGGGCGAAAGCGTTGCGATTGTCCAGCCAAATGGCCGCGAAGGTGTGATCGCAACCTACGCGACCCTCTACGGTGGATTTCGCGCCACAATGATTAACCTTGCTGCGGGTCCCGCAGCGATTTCCTACGCGTTGGACCATTCAGGCGCGCGGTTTGCGTTCGTACACGCATCCCAAGCCGATACATTTTCAAAAGTTGCGCCAGATGGCGTCACAGCCCTCAAAGCCGAAAATATTCAGACACCCGCTATTTTGCATGATATCAATTCCGATGATCATGCCCTCCTGATGTACACATCCGGCACCACCGGCAAACCCAAGGGCGTCGTGCACAGTCACGCAAGCCTTCTGGCAGGCGGTTGGACAACAGCTGTTGCCCATGCGCTGACGCCGCAGGATCGCGGTTTTTGTGTTCTGCCGATTTATCACATCAACGGGCTGTGCGTGACAGTGATCGGGGCGCTGGTGTCGGGCGGGTCGCTTGCCATGGTGTCGCGTTTTTCAGCAAGCAAGTTTTGGGATCAGGTCGAGGCTGGTGAGGCCACCTGGTTCTCGGTGGTGCCCACCATCATCAGCCATTTGTTACACGGCTCGTCAAACCCAGATGGAAAGACACGCGCGCGTTTGCGTTTCGGACGGTCTGCGTCCTCGGCTTTGGCAATTGAAACCCAATCCGCATTCGAGGGCCGTTTCGAAGTGCCAATCATTGAAACTATGGGTCTCACAGAAACTGCGGCGCAAATTCTGTCAAACCCCTTGCCTCCCGGTGTGCGCAAAATCGGATCGCCCGGCGTTGGCTATGGCAATTCAGTGCAGATCATGACTCCGCAACTGACCGAAGCCGCTCGCGACACCGAAGGGGAAATCGCTGTACGTGGACCAAATGTCATGCGTGAGTATCTTCATAACCCGCAGGCGACAGCGGGCACCTTTGCGGGCGACTGGCTGCGCACCGGCGATCTTGGCCGGATGGACGCAGATGGATATGTCTTTGTGACAGGTCGCCTGAAGGAGTTGATTATCAAAGGTGGTGAAAATATCGCCCCACGCGAAATCGACGAGGTTCTTTATGGTCTTAACGATGTCGTAGAGGCAGCTGCATTCGCGCGTCCTTGCCCGCAATATGGCGAACGTGTCGAGGCCGCCGTTGCGCTGATCGACGGGTCAACTTTGAGCGAAGCAGAGCTTATTTCAAGGTGTATCGAACGGCTTGGTGCATTTAAATCACCTGAAAAGGTCCATATTCTAAACGAGCTGCCAAAGGGTCCTTCGGGGAAAATCCAACGACTGAAATTGGCTGAACTGCTTTGACTAGGGGTTAGAGTTGGCAGCGTTGATTGGCATCCATTGCACGCGAAACCTCGACATTTCACTAGGTTCGAAGCCTGAGCGCTTGATGCGCACGTTGATTACGTAAATGATTGGTTTCTCCGCCCTGTGCCGGCGTCAGGATTTCAGTAGTCGAGGGTAATTCTGTGCTGCATGAGCTCGCGGCACAAGAACCAAACTCAAAGAATGAGTTTCGCGGCCCACGAGGTATCACAGCATCTTAACCACTTCGAACCGACGAACGGCATCAGCCGTTCGCTAACTTTACTAAATGTCGATCCGTTCAGCAAAATTCCGTGCGTCCTCCAGTTCGACCCCCAAAGACCGAACTGTGCTATCAACCTTCGTGTGGCCGAGCAAAAGCTGAACTGCACGCAAATTCCCTGTCTTGCGATAGATTTCGACCACCTTGGTGCGGCGTATAGAATGGGTGCCAGAACCATTGGGTTCTAGGCCGATCGAAACCACCCCACCCCGAATTAAACGCCATTATTGGCAAGTTGATATATGTGGGCGATCGTGAAAACGGCTGGGAAACAAAAACTGGCATCCGATCATTTCGGGCGACATGATCCAGATTGTAACAGTTTCTCGCGTGTTTTCCGACAGTTCGAACTGCACAGTCTTGTTGGTTTTGCATTGAACAACGGACACCCGATCGCGAACGCTATTTTCGCTGAAAAGATCACCGACCGTTAGCCTAACCAAGTCGCAGCCGCGCAACTTGCTATCAATAGCGACGTTGAACAATGCGAGATCGCGCTGCCATAGTTTGATAAACTAACTTCAGTATCTGAATCGCGGTTCAAGTAAATTCAAGCAAACGATTGCTTCTTTCGCCGCATTGCGACATCAAGCCTAGCTCCAGTCCAGCATAGGTAGTGCGGTTTGCGCACGCAGCGAATATTTGTGTCTGAAGTCAGGGCGTATGGGTCCAAATAGGGTCATTTGCTAAGAGAGGGTTTGTTGCTCATCGTAGCCACTGAGGATTGGACGATAAGAAAGACAACTAAGAGTCCCGGCGAGAAGATCGTCAACGATATCAAACGCGCTACGCGCAAGCAGTATTCATCTGAAGAGAAGATCAGGATTGTGCTGGACGGGCTGCGCGGGGAAGATAGTATCGCTGAGCTGTGTCGCCGTGAAGGCATCTCGCAGGGCATTTACTACAAGTGGTCGAAGGACTTCATGGAAGCCGGTAAGAAGCGGCTGGCCGGCGATACGGCGCGTGCTGCAAACACCGATGAGGTGAAAGAACTGCGGCGGGAGGCAAAGGATCTCAAAGAGGTGGTTGCAGAGCAGACGCTTGAACTCCGTCTTCTCAAAAAAAGCGTGACAGGCGATGGGGGCGACCACGAATGAGGTATCCCGCATCGGAGAAGTTGGAAATCATTCGGCTGGTTGAAGAAAGCCATCTGTCAGCATGGCGGACTTTGGGTAAGCTCGGCATTCCACGGACCACGTTCTATCGTTGGTACGACCGGTATCTTCAACGCGGTGAGGCTGGCCTGCAGGATCAATCTCCCAAGCCAAAGCATGTCTGGAACCGCATTCCCGACACTGTACGGCGCAAGATCGTTAAGCTGGCGCCAAAGGAAACAGAGTTGTCACCGAGAGAGCTGGCCGTGATGTTCACTGACAAAGAGAGCTACTTTGTATCAGAGGCTTCAACCTATCGGATCCTGA
>NZ_SOBH01000003.1 GCF_004365635.1 Litoreibacter halocynthiae
AGGACGTGGAGGCCGCTAATGGCAGGGAAACCCTACAAGGGCCACAAGAAGGGGGCTGGGCGTCATGTCCAGCTTCCTGAGTGGCTTCAGGCGTCCGAGGCATGGGCAACGCTTAGACCCGGGCCTAGGGCGCTCTACATCGAGCTAAAGCGGCGCTTCAATGGGTCGAATAACGGGCACATCATTCTGAGTCACAGGGATGGAGCAAACGCTCTCAATGTGAACCGCAACACCGTCGGGCCTTGGTTTCAGGAACTAGAGGAGCGCGGCTTAATTCACATGACACGAGCACCGCATCTTGGGCCGTCCGGTATCGGCAAGGCGTCTGTTTGGGCGCTTGATGAACTGCGAACAGATGACATGAGGCCAGCTCGAAAGGCGTTCATGTCATGGAAGCAAAAACAAAACCCCCCCACAAAAAACAGGACACCCCGTCCTAGTGACTATGACAGTGAGCAGTCCAAACAGGGGCAAGCAGAAGTAACCGTCCTAAAAATTGTGACGCGTTAGGCGAAATCTCGTTTCAGCGCGTCCCAAAAAACAGGACATATATACATCTAGCCATAGTCAGGACCGAATGAGCAAAGAACCAACGAAGTCAAAAAGAGAGGCAAGTGTCTCCCTTGCTTGGAACGAAGACCAACGCAGCCTCTCGATTGAAGAGGTCGAAGGCTCAAGGGTCATATCAAAAGCCGTCGGTCACACTCAAACCGTGTCTGGCCTAATCAAACAACTTTCCATTCTTGGCTCTCATGGCAAATCCGTGGACCAAGACGCCACAAACTTTGTCCTAGGCTATGTCGAAGCGATGAAGCCAAGAGATGCAACAGAGGCACTGCTTCTGGCACAGATGGGTGCGGTCCACCAAGCGACAATGATGATGGCACGTCGCTTGAATCACGTCGAAAACATACAGCAACAGGACGCAGCAGAACGCGCCGTCAATAAGCTGGCGCGGACTTTCTCGACACAGACAGACACGTTGAAGCGGTATCGCAGCACCGGGAAGCAAGTGGTGCGCGTTGAGCGTGTGAACGTTGAGAGCGGTGGGCAAGCCATTGTCGGCGAAGTCAGCCACAGGGGGAGGGTTGACGATGAAAAGTGACGGTAACCCCACAGACCCCACTCAGAGGCTCAGAGAAGCGCCCAGATGCCGCGCCATGGCCAAGAGCACCCGCCAACGCTGCAAGTGTCCTTCTAAGCGAGGGTGGAACGTCTGCCGCCTGCACGGCGCTGGGGGTGGAGCACCATCCGGTGTTGCACATCCCAACTATCGGCACGGGATGCGAACGAAGCAGATGGAAACTGCGCGTAGCTTGGTATCACTTCTTGGGAAAGAAGCACGTGACCTAGTCAATGGGCTGAAGTGAAAACGCTATTCGCATCGAAGGACCACTTTCTAGTCTTTATTGCACAATGCTGCGGACTGCACCGACGGCTGCTTCCGCAGTCGAGCCGTGCGCTACGAAAAATCACAAGAGGCTTCTCCCAAACGAGCGCGCACAACTGGCTCGAAGGTCAAGCCGAACGAATGCTCCATCGTCACAGAGTCATACCCGCTACCGTTGTAGATGCTGACATAAACATACCCACTTTCGTAACTGGTCTGCTCTATGAAACCATCCTGAGTTCTATACTTCACTGTCGTAGAGCACCTCAGATCGATGCTGTCTTTTAGGAACGCGGCATAAAGAGTCGGTATCTCGATCGAGACAGACATTTCCACCGAGCACCCCTTGTATCCACCGTCATCAAAAATGCCTTCATCGCACGAAAAATCAGTAACTCTAACTGAGAAAGGGTCGGGAAGGCGTAGCGTTGGTCTAGGAACTACGGTAGCGGGACGCTCTCTTTCGGCTGTCCCCCCAGTGGTACTGATATATCTGGAACTGACCCATCCCGTCTGTTGGCTAACAAGCGTGCGCACGCGAAGCCATCCGTCTTTTTCCTTGAGAATTGCAACGACGTCGCCAGATTTCAGGCGCGCTATCGGTGTGTTGCTTGTTTCTGGCAGTGGTCGAAGATTGAGCTCAGTTGTTGATACTGTTCCAAATCGCAAAACAGGCTCCGCAAACGCCAATGTTGTTGAAGTGATGCCAAACAAAAGAAGCAAAACAGGAAATGCATACCACCGACAAATCATATCACCCTCCAAAAAAAACCGTACTAGTTTGAGAACTCAAAGCAGACATGCCAATCGGACGCAACGAGAAGCAAAACGACTCTCATTTTCATCTGAACCCAATCGAACAGTTCTACAGGACAGCGCTGCCAATGCTCTTCAAAGCAAGGATGGACCGTCTGCCGCCTTCACGGCGCAGGAGGCGGTTCCAACAATCCGAACCATCGCCACGGTATAAGAACGAGTACCATTACCGATTTGAAGGCACTTCTACGTCTGCTTCGAGAAGGCCTTTAGGTATTGTGACACCACATGGCGGTGCAGCAATGCAGATAAGACCCCACATGTTGGCATGAAAACACTTGACGAACACATTTCAGGTTCCTTCAGAGGGTCTTTGACTGAAAGGTGATATTTAAGCCTTTTGGTTAACCAGCTGAAAAAAATATGAATCTTTTCCAATAACTTAACGAATCTGTGTAAAACAAATCGTTGCGTTTATTTCGAATAGACACCATATCGGTATCAAAGGGAGAGCTAACATGGCAAAGAGCATGGCGTTCGCAGACCACATTCCAAACGAAATTGACGTTGAGGCTGCTTCGCAATTGAGGCAAGTTTTAGCTTCAATCGTTGACGACCCAAACAGTAACAACAGCTTGGCGCTAGTGGACAAGGAGGGCAAACCAGCTCAAATCGTCCTGACCCATGCTATAGCCGAGACATTCCTAGATGTTCTGCGTCTAATCCAGAATGGCCATGGTTTTCACTTGATACCTCATGATGCTGAACTCTCGACCCAACAGGCTGCGGACCTCCTGAACGTATCGAGACCGCATCTGATCAAGCTGCTGGAAACCGATAAAATTGTTTTTCACACGGTTGGGAGGCACCGACGAGTTAAGGCAAAAGACCTCTTTCAGTACATGAAGGTGAGAGATGATGAGCGCGAAAAAGCTCTGCAGGAGTTGGCTAAGAACGACATCGAGTTTGGCCTAATTTAAGATGGTGATGCCCAACCGCTTCACGGCAGTACTTGACGCGAACGTGTTGTATGGAGGGCTGCATAGGCATATCGCTTTGAGTCTCGCGCAGGCCGACCTCTATCGGCCTGCCTGGTCATCCGAAATTTTGGATGAATTCGAACGCAATCTTGCCAAACGGATTCCCGCCAAAAAAGCGAAGCGCCAGCTCGAACTGATAAAGCTGAGTTTTCCAGATTCCGAAGTCGTGGTGAGGGCCGCTCTCATTGCACAAATTGACTTAGACGACCTTGATGACCGCCACGTTGTTGCAGCAGCTATCCAAACTCAAGCAGCTCTAATAGTGACAGATAATCTCAAGCACTTCCCGAAGGACATTCTTGCGGAGTTTGATACCGTTGCTGTTTCCGCTGACCAGTTCTTCTCGGACTGCATCACCGTTTCCGAGCTAACTGCCGTTTCCCAAATTCGGAAAATGAGAGGTCAGTTCGATTCGCCAAAATTCGACGCAAAAGGGTTGTTGCTGCGTATGGAGCAAGTGGGCCTCTCCCAGACGGCAGATGTCCTGTCAAAATACGCAGACTTAATCTGAGGTTAGAGCAAGGGTGGCCTGAAAGGTGGACTCACGGTCGGATTATAAATCTAACTCACTGTAATAGATACAGTATTTAGGTTTAGTTGGTGCCCAGGAGAGGACTCGAACCTCCACGTCCATACGGACACCAGCACCTGAAGCTGGCGCGTCTACCATTCCGCCACCTGGGCACAGGTATTGGTGGGCGGTGATTAGTTCCGCACATGTCAGGTGTCAACGGGATTCGGTGGTTCAAATGAATGTTTGTGGCGAATTATCTCCATGAGTGGGGCCCGAAGGGTGAAAAGCGCCTTGTCTGGCGAAAACTGGCTGGGTAAACCCAATACAGCCAGCCTTGAAGGGAAATACCATGTCGAAGCTTGTCACAATTTACGGCGGATCAGGTTTTGTCGGGCGCTACGTTGCCCGCCGCATGGCCAAAGAGGGCTGGCGGGTCCGTGTGGCTGTGCGCCGCCCGAATGAAGCGATCTTCGTGAAACCTTACGGCGTTGTGGGTCAGGTTGAACCTGTCCTGTGCAACATTCGCAATGACGAGTCCGTGCGTGCGGTGATGCAAGGCGCGGATGCAGTTGTGAACTGCGTGGGTATTTTGGCGCCATCAGGCAAGAACAAGTTCGACGCTGTGCAACATGAGGGTGCGGAGCGCGTCGCACGTATCGCGGCTGAGGAAGGCGTTGGCCATCTCGTCCACATTTCTGCGATCGGTGCCGACAAGGATAGCGACAGCGTCTACGCGCAAACCAAGGCTTTGGGCGAAGAAGGTGTTCTGGAGCACTTCCCGAAGGCCGTTATCTTGCGTCCTTCGATTGTGTTTGGCGCTGAGGACGAGTTCTTCAACCGCTTCGCCTCGATGTCGCGCTTTGGTCCGGTTTTGCCGGTGGTTGGTGCCGATACGAAGTTCCAGCCGGTCTATGTGGATGATGTTGCCAAGGCCGCCGTTAAAGGCGCTTTGGGTGACGCGGCCCCGGGTATCTATGAGTTGGGCGGGCCGGAAGTTGCGACGTTCCGCGACCTGATGCACACGATGTTGGATGTTGTGCGTCGACGCCGCATGATCGTGAATATCCCGTTTTTCGTGGCGGGTATCATGGGCAGCGTTTTTGATTTCGTGAGTGCAATCAGTGGCGGGTTGATCGCAGGGCCTTTGACACGCGATCAGGTGCGCAATCTTGCCAATGACAATGTAGTTTCCGGAGATATGAAAACGCTGGCGGATTTGGGTATCGAGCCAACCGCGTTTGAAGTGATCCTGCCAAACTATCTTTGGCGTTTCCGCCCGTCGGGTCAGTATGATGCGATCAAGGAATCAGCCCAAAACCTGCGGGCAAATCACGAATAGGCGAAAACCAGCAGCCCGACCCCAAGGAAGATCCGGTAGATTACATATGGTGTGAAGCTGACGGACTTGAGCAGTCGCATCATCAGGCTTAGCGCCAGAAGGGCTGCGAAGAAGGCGAAGACCGCCGCGATCAAACTATCCTTGGCCAGTTGCATGTTCGCGTCCGCTACGACTTCCAAGCCCAGCACTGCTCCCGACGCGATGATGGTTGGAATGGACATCAACATCGACAGTTTAGCCGCGTCCTCTCGGGCATAGCCCAGTTGGCGAGCGCCCGAGATTGCAGCACCTGATCTGGATGTTCCCGGGATAAGCGCAATGGCTTGCCACAACCCCATGATCACCGCGTCTTTTTTGGACCAGTCCGGTGCTGTTTTTGAAGTCGCCCCCTTTTGGTCGGTCCAGTACAGCACCAGCCCGAAAATGAGCATTGTCCAGCCTATCAAGGCGACGGAGCGCAGCAGTTCGTCAAGACCGGTGAGCTTTAGCACTAGGCCAAATATAATGACGGGAACGGTTGCGATCCCGAGGAGCAAAGCAAGCCGCGCGCCCGGGGTGTCCGCCTTGCCTTTTGCCAAGCGGCCGATACCCTGAATGGCAATTCTGACATCCGCCCAGAAGAACATGATCACCGCGAAGAGCGTGCCGATATGGACTGCGACGTCGATGGTTTGGCCTTGATCCTCCATGCCTGTCAGGCTGGGTAGAAGGATCAAATGCCCTGAGGACGAGACGGGCAGGAATTCGGTCAGTCCCTGGATAAGCGCGACTAGGATGAGTTGGAATAGGGACAACAGCTGCGCCTCGAATCAGTTTTCCTCAACCTAAACGCAGGGAAATAAATGAGAAGAAGATAAGTAGGTAAATAATGCTGACATAAAATCAAGCTAGATGGGTACTATTTTTCGTACTTAAGTGATAAAAATGAATAATAGGTCAGCATGGGTGACTTTTCTTTCCTTTAGAGCCGATTTACAGAGGCATCTCAGATTGGGAGTAGTTAAATGGCTAAACAGCGCATGTTGCAGTTTGTGAATGTAGAGCGGGATATGCCGGAGAAGCGGCCCCCTGATCTACGCGCACATGATTTCAACGAGATTTACGCTGAGTACGCAACCGCGAAAGCCGAGGAACAGGCCGGGCGTTGCAGCCAGTGTGGTGTCCCTTACTGCCAGTCGCACTGCCCGCTGCACAACAACATCCCTGATTGGCTACGGATGACCGCTGAAGGACGCTTGCAGGAGGCGTATGAGCTTTCTCAGGCAACGAACACCTTCCCTGAAATCTGTGGCCGGATTTGCCCGCAGGACCGTTTGTGTGAGGGCAATTGCGTCATTGAGCAGTCCGGCCATGGGACTGTCACCATTGGTGCGGTCGAAAAATACATCACGGACACGGCTTGGGAAAACGGTTGGGTGAAGCCTGCCGCGCCCAAGCACGAGCGCGCGGAAAGTGTGGGCATCATCGGGGCTGGCCCCGGTGGTCTGGCTGCGGCGGACATGCTGCGCCGCCAAGGTGTGCAGGTCACGGTTTATGACCGCTATGACCGCGCTGGCGGCCTGCTTACTTACGGTATCCCCGGCTTCAAGCTGGAAAAAGACGTCGTGATGAAACGTGTTGACCAGTTGGTGCAAGGTGGCGTGACGTTCAAAATGAACTGCAATGTCGGTGAGGACATTGCGTTCTCCGAGTTGCAAAAAACACATGACGCAATCCTGATTGCGACTGGCGTTTACAAGTCCCGCGAACTTCCGGCCCCCGGTGTCGGGGCGCAGGGGATCGTTCGCGCGATCGACTTCCTGACGGCCTCCAACCGTAAAAGCTTTGGCGATGCTGTCCCTGAATTTGATAGCGGCGAGTTGAACGCCGAGGGCAAACGCGTGGTTGTTATCGGAGGTGGGGATACGGCAATGGATTGCCTGCGCACCTCGATCCGCCAAGGCGCAACCTCGGTGAAATGCCTGTATCGTCGGGACAAGGCCAACATGCCCGGCTCGCAACGCGAGGTGGCAAACGCCGAGGAAGAGGGCGTCGAGTTCGTCTGGCTTTCAGCGCCCAAAGGGTTTTCGGGCGATAGCGTTGAAGGTGTTATGGTGTCCAAAATGCGTCTGGGTGCGCCGGATGCGTCAGGCCGCCAGAGCCCTGAAATCATTGAAGGCGCTGACTATGTCGAAGACGCCGACCTTGTCATCATGGCGCTGGGTTTCGAGCCTGAAGCCCTGCCTACGCTTTGGGGTGTTCCAGAGCTTGAGGTTACCCGTTGGGGCACGGTGAAGGCAAACTTCGAGACTCATGCGACATCTCTGCCGGGAGTTTACGCCTGTGGTGACATTCAACGTGGCGCTAGCCTTGTGGTTTGGGCTATTCGTGACGGGCGCGAAGCTGCAGAGGCGATCATGGATCAAATCAACGCAGCGGCGCAGGTAGCCGCCGAGTGATCTATGAGCGATCAAAAGAAACTGCTGGAGTTCACCCTCCTGCACGACGAGCATCCGCTGCGGATCGAATCCGCATTGGGCGAGAGTTCGCGTTTGATCGTCAGTTTCACCAGCGTCGGGACGGAGCGCGACCAGTGGCCGCCAAAGGAATTTGTCGGTCTGGCCTCGCAGAACGGGCGCAACCACGTGATTTGCATCACCGATATTTCGCGCAGCTGGATGAATTCCAAGGGCATGGCGAACTTGGTTCTGACCAAGATCAGCGACTATGTTCTGGCGCACGGAATTACCAAGGTTATGGCAATCGGGACCAGCATGGGCGCCTACAACGCGTTGATCCTGGGGCGGAAAATGCCATTGTCGCGGATCATCTGCTTTACGCCGCAATATTCCGTGCATCCCGAAGTTCTGCCCGAGGAAAAGCGGTGGTGGTGGTTTCGCAAGCAGATCACCAACTGGCCGTTCAAGCAGATGGACAAGCTGCCGAAGCCGCCGGTGCCGATCTATATGTTTCACGGCGACACGCCGGACGAGCGAATGCACTGGGAGCGGTTTCCGACTGCGCCGAACCTCAAACACTATATCTTCAAGGGCGCGGACCACAATTTCGTCGGCAACCTCAAGGGTGCAGACACCCTGCGCAAGATCGTTGTCGCCGCGATAAACGACCGACCCGGACGGCTTGGCAAAGTGGTGCAGCGCGCGGGCGGGTTGCGGCGCGAGGATTATGCGGATTACGCAATGGCGGAAGCGCATTTCAAGGGTCGCAGAAAGCCGAAACGCCCCACGTCATTTGGCGACTGAAGTCTGCCAAAATCACTGTCTGCGATGCGTCGGCAAAGCGTCGGCATTTTGTCGGGCAACCTGACGCCGCTCAAAATCTTACAGGGTCAGGCGTGCTGACCCGTTCCATGAATAATTCCCTAATGAGGAGCCTCCACCATGACCACATATGATGACGCTTGGGTTGCCCGTGAGGAAGAGAAGCGCCGCTGGATGGCGGAGAACTCGCTGTATCGCGACGAGGACGAACATGCCTCGTGCGGTGTGGGCCTTGTCGTTGCCATCGACGGCAAGAAATCC
Source organism: Litoreibacter halocynthiae (assembly GCF_004365635.1). GTDB lineage: Bacteria > Pseudomonadota > Alphaproteobacteria > Rhodobacterales > Rhodobacteraceae > Litoreibacter > Litoreibacter halocynthiae. Next base: position 8,561 of record NZ_SOBH01000003.1, read on the forward strand.
CGCAAGGTTGTCGAGAACGGCATCAACGCGCTGAAGGCGATCTGGCACCGCGGTGCTGTGGACGCGGATGGCAAGACCGGTGACGGAGCCGGTATCCATGTGCAAATTCCGGTCGAGTTCTTCTACGACCAGATCGAACGCACCGGCCACAAGCCGAAGAAGGACCAGATGATCGCCGTCGGTCAGGTCTTCCTGCCGCGCACCGACCACGGGGCGCAGGAGACCTGCCGGACCATTATCGAGACCGAAGTTCTGCGCATGGGCTACAACATCTATGGCTGGCGCCACGTTCCAGTGGACATCACCTGCTTGGGCGAAAAGGCGAACGCGACGCGGCCCGAGATCGAGCAGATCCTGATTTCCAACTCCAAGGGCGTTGAGGAAGAGGAGTTCGAGCGCGAGCTATACGTGATCCGCCGCCGCATCGAGAAGGCGGCGTTGGCCGCACAGGTGCCGACGCTGTATCTGGCGTCGCTGTCGTGCCGGTCGATCATCTACAAGGGCATGATGCTGGCGGAGCAGGTGGCGGAGTTTTACCCCGACCTGATGGATGAACGCTTCGAGTCTGCGTTTGCCATTTATCACCAACGCTATTCGACCAACACCTTCCCGCAATGGTGGCTGGCGCAGCCGTTCCGCATGTTGGCGCATAATGGCGAGATCAACACGCTGAAGGGCAACCTGAACTGGATGAAGAGCCACGAAATCCGCATGGCGTCTGGCGCGTTCGAGGACCGCGCGGAAGATATCAAGCCGATTGTGCCGGGTGGCTCATCTGACTCTGCGGCTTTGGATGCGGTGTTCGAGGTGTTGGTGCGTGCGGGCCGTTCGGCCCCGATGGCCAAAACCATGCTGGTGCCGGAGTCCTGGTCCAAACAGGCGGTTGAGATGCCGAAAGCGTGGCAGGACATGTATTCCTACTGCAACTCGGTGATGGAGCCATGGGATGGCCCTGCCGCGTTGGCGATGACCGACGGGCGCTGGGTGTGCGCGGGTCTGGACCGCAACGGGCTGCGTCCTATGCGGTACGCCGTGACGGGCGACGGCTTGCTGATTGCCGGGTCTGAGACAGGGATGGTGCCGTTTGACGAGGCGACTGTGCGTGAAAAAGGCGCATTGGGTCCGGGTCAGATGATCGGTGTCCATATGGGCAAGGGCGAACTGTATCACGACGAAGAGCTGAAGGACAAAATGTCGGCGGCGCTGCCGTTCGGTGAATGGGTCGGCAAGATCACAGATCTGGAAGAAATCACGCTGGATGTAAAAGAGCAGCCGCTGTTTACAGGGGCCGAGTTGCGCAAGCGCCAGATTGCGGCGGGGTACTCGATCGAGGAGCTGGAGCAGATACTTGCGCCTATGGCTGACGACGGGAAAGAAGCGATTGCGTCGATGGGGGATGACACCCCATCTGCGGTGCTGTCCAAGAAGTACCGCCCGCTGAGCCACTTCTTCCGGCAGAACTTTAGCCAAGTTACCAACCCGCCAATCGACAGCTTGCGCGAATTCCGCGTGATGAGCCTGAAAACGCGGTTCGGGAACCTCAAAAACGTGCTGGACGAGGATTCGTCGCAGACGGAAATTCTTGTGCTTGAAAGCCCGTTCATCGGGAACGCGCAGTTCGACAAGCTGACCGAGCAGTTCAACGCCGAGATGGTCACGATTGACTGCACCTTTGACGCGGATAGCGATCAGAATGCGTTGCGCGAAGCGCTGGACCGTATTCGGAATGAGGCTGAGGACGCCGTGCGCTCTGGCGCGGGTCACATCGTGTTGGCCGATCAGGGTCAAAACGAAAACCGTGTTGGCATGCCGATGATCCTTGCGACATCTGCGGTGCATAGCTGGCTGACGCGCAAAGGGTTGCGGACCTTCTGTTCGCTGAATGTGCGGTCTGCCGAATGTATCGACCCGCACTACTTTGCTGTTTTGATAGGCTGCGGGGCGACAACGGTTAACGCTTATCTTGCCGAGGACTCCCTTGCCGACCGTATCGAGCGTGGTTTGCTGGAAGGGTCGCTGACCGAAGCTGTGGCGCGTTACCGCAATGCCATCGACCAAGGTTTGCTGAAGATCATGGCGAAGATGGGTATTTCGGTGATTTCGTCCTACCGTGGTGGCCTGAACTTCGAGGCCGTTGGCCTGTCGCGCGCGATGGTTGCGGAGTTCTTCCCCGGGATGCATTCGCGGATTTCCGGTATCGGTGTGTCCGGCATTCAGAAAAAAGCGTCGGAGGTGCATTCAGCCGGATGGCGGGCCGAGTCCGCCGTTCTGCCAATCGGCGGCTTTTACAAGTCGCGCCGTTCGGGAGAGAAACATGCTTGGGAAGCGCAGACGATGCACATGCTGCAAGCGGCCTGTAACAGCGCGTCCTATGACATGTGGAAGCAATACAGCCAGACGATGAAGGCGAACCCACCAATTCACTTGCGCGATTTGCTGGATATCAAGTCGCTGGGCGAGCCGATTTCGGTGGACGAGGTGGAGTCTATCACGTCCATCCGCAAACGCTTTGTGACGCCGGGGATGTCGTTGGGCGCGTTGTCGCCAGAGGCACACAAAACGCTGAACGTGGCGATGAACCGGATCGGCGCGAAGTCGGATTCTGGCGAAGGCGGGGAAGACCCCGCGCATTTCGTGCCGGAGCCGAATGGCGACAACCCGTCTGCGAAAATCAAGCAGGTGGCGTCGGGCCGATTTGGCGTGACCGCCGAGTATCTGAACCACTGCGAGGAGCTGGAGATCAAGGTCGCCCAAGGGGCGAAACCGGGTGAAGGCGGGCAGTTGCCGGGCATGAAGGTCACGGATTTGATCGCGCGGCTGCGGCACTCGACCAAGGGGGTGACGCTGATTTCACCGCCGCCGCATCACGACATCTATTCCATCGAGGATCTGGCGCAGCTGATCTACGACCTCAAGCAGATCAACCCGCGCTGTAAGGTGACGGTGAAACTGGTTGCGGCGTCTGGTGTGGGCACGATTGCGGCAGGTGTTGCGAAGGCGAAGGCTGACGTGATCCTGATTTCCGGCCATAATGGCGGGACGGGGGCGTCGCCCGCGACGTCGATCAAATACGCTGGCCTTCCGTGGGAGATGGGTCTGACCGAAGCGCATCAGGTTCTGGCGATGAACAACCTGCGTGGCCGCGTGACTTTGCGGACCGATGGTGGTTTGCGCACGGGTCGTGACATTGTCATGGCGGCGATGATGGGGGCCGAGGAATACGGCATCGGCACCGCGGCGTTGATCGCGATGGGCTGCATTATGGTGCGTCAGTGCCAGTCGAACACGTGCCCTGTTGGCGTGTGTACGCAAGACCAAGCGTTGCGTGACAAGTTCACGGGCAGTGCTGACAAGGTGGTGAACCTCATCACCTTCTACGCGACGGAAGTGCGGGAGATTCTGGCCTCGATTGGTGCACGCTCTTTGGATGACGTGATTGGTCGTGCTGATCTGTTGACGCAGGTTTCGCGTGGCTCTGCGCATCTGGACGATCTGGACCTGAACCCGCTTTTGATCACCGTCGACGGGGCTGATCGCATCGTTTACGACCGCTCCAAAGAGCGGAACGCGGTTCCTGATACGCTGGACGCTCAGATTGTAAATGACGCGCAGCCGTTCTTCAAAGACGGTGAGAAAATGCAGTTGTCTTACGCCGTGCAAAACACGCTTCGGACGATAGGTACGCGGGCGTCGAGCCACATTGTGCAGCGGTTCGGGATGCGCAACGATTTGCAGCCTGACCATCTGACGGTGAAGCTGTCCGGCTCTGCCGGTCAGTCGCTCGGGGCGTTTGCCGCGCCGGGATTGAAGCTGGAAGTCTTTGGCGACGCCAATGATTATGTCGGCAAAGGTCTGTCCGGTGGCCGCATTGTTGTGCGCCCGTCGCAAAGCAGCCCGTTGAAGGCGGATGACAATACGATCATCGGTAATACCGTGCTTTATGGCGCGACTGACGGCTACCTGTTTGCCGCCGGACGTGCGGGAGAGCGGTTTGGCGTCCGGAACTCCGGAGCGAAGGTGGTGATCGAGGGCTGCGGCACCAATGGTTGCGAATACATGACCGGTGGTGTGGCGGTGATCCTTGGATCAATCGGCGCAAATTTCGGGGCCGGTATGACGGGCGGGATGGCGTATTTGTACGATCCGGACGGTCAGTCTGGCCCGCTGATGAACATGGAAACGCTGGTGACCTGCCCTGTGACCGTGGATCATTGGGAAGCCCAGCTTAAAGATCTGGTCGAGGAGCATGCGCGCGAGACGGGCAGTGTAAAAGCGACCCGTATCTTGCAGGACTGGGACGTAGAGAAAGCCAATTTCGTGCAAATCTGCCCGAAAGAGATGCTGATCCATATTCCCGTGCCGCTGAGCCATGAGAAGCAGGCCGTACCGGCCGAGTAACCGGAACACATCAACAAAAAAGGGCGGGAGATGATCCCGCCCTTTTTGCTATGTTGTGTGGACTATTTCGGAGTGCAGTCTTTTCCTGCAGCGCATTGCTCGATCGCTTCGATGTACTTGTCTTCGGGGTTTGCGAAGGCAAAGGCGTAGCAAGGGTCTACGTTGAAGATCAGCTCGTCCTCGGTTTGCAGCACGTATGCGAGATAGTCGGTTTTTGGCGAGACGCGTGCGCACCAAGGCCCCGCGCAATTCAGGGCAAGCGTGACTGCCACATCAACCTCGTCAGTGAACCCGTTGGATGTCAGCAGCTTTCCTTTGAACTGGGTCGGGATCTTGACCGCCACGGGTGGGGCGTTCACGTCGGGCACCTTTTTGACGTCGAAATCGAACTCGCCGTGGAGCACGACGAAGCTCTCTTTTGCCTCGGACACGGCGTTAAATGCCGCAACGGGGTGCGTTGGAAGGCAGGACAAGGCGCTGGCGGGACCGGCGGCGAGGGCGAAAGCCGTGGCCGTTATGGTGAGATATTTATTCATGGTTTGATCTTACAGGAGCGGCCGAAAGGCTTCGATCACTTTCGCGTAAACGTCCCGCTTGAACGGCACGATATTGCCGAGCAATGTTTCAGTGTCCACCCAGCGCCATTCCGAGAACTCGGGGGTTTCGGTCTCGATATTGATGTCGGCGTCTGTACCTTGGAACCTGAGCAGGAACCATTTTTGTTGCTGGCCGCGGAAACGGCCTTTCCAAATATTGGGAACCAGATCATGGGGCAGATCGTAAGGCACCCAGTCCTCGGTCTGACCGGCAACGCTGACCATATGAGCCGGAACACCGGTTTCTTCTTCCAGCTCGCGCAATGCCGCGTCTTGCGGGTCTTCGTCATCGTCGATGCCGCCTTGGGGCATTTGCCACGCCGCGACATCGCTGTCGATGCGCTGGGCGGCGAAGACCAGACCGTCTTGATTGACGAGCATAACGCCCACGCAGGGGCGGTATGGAAGCTTGGAAATTTCTTCAGGGGTCATAATTTTGTGAAGGGCGGGGAGACCCCCGCCCGTTCCTTTACTTGTCAGCGGGTGCCAAGGCGCTGAGGCCTTTCAGCACGTCAAGAGCGTAGGCCAGTTGGTAGTCCTGCTCGCGCAGTTTGGCGACTTCCTCGGCTTTCTTCTGCTCTGCTTCCAGCAGTTTCAGATCATCTTCCGAAATCTTGTCGTTGTTGGTCAGGGAGCCGCGCAGGTCGGCCTCGGACCGGCTGTTGCGCTTTGCTTCTTCCTCGGTTGCTTCTTCCTCTGGCTTACGGGGAGGTTGCACCACGATGATGTCGGGTGACACGCCAAGCGCCTGAATGGAGCGGCCCGACGGCGTGTAGTAACGCGAGGTGGTCAGGCGCATGGCGCCATCGCCGCGCACCGGAACAACGGTTTGAACAGAGCCTTTGCCGAAGCTCTTTTCGCCGACGACGACCGCACGGCGGTGATCTTGCAGCGCACCCGCGACGATTTCGGACGCGGAGGCAGAGCCGCCGTTGATAAGCACCACGATGGGTTTGCCGTTGGACAAATCGCCCTCGGTCGCGTTGTAGCGTTCGCTGTCGCGGGGATTGCGGCCACGGGTGGAGACGATTTCGCCCTTATCAAGGAAGGCGTCGGATACCGCGATCGCTTGGGTCAAAAGCCCGCCGGGGTTGTTGCGCAGGTCCAGCACGATGCCGTTGATCTTGTCTTCGCCACCAGCTTCGTCGATTTGCTTGGCCAGACCTTCTTTGAGGTTCGGGAACGTCTGGCGGTTGAACGTGGTCACACGCAGCACGACCGAGTCGCCTTCAAGGCGGGTCCGCACGGCGGTTAGCTTGATCGTGTCGCGCACGATGGACACCTCAAAGGGCTCGTCCACACCTTCGCGCACAACCGTCAGAATGATTTCAGACCCGACCGGCCCGCGCATCATTTCGACAGCTTCTTCCAAAGTGAGGCCCAACAGGCTGGTGCCATCAACGGTGGTGATGAAGTCGCCGGATTCCATGCCCGCCTCGTCCGCGGGGGTGCCGTCCATGGGTGAGACGACTTTGACGTAGCCGTCTTCCTGCGTGACTTCGATCCCGAGCCCGCCGAATTCGCCCGAAGTTTGCGTGCGCATGTCGTCGAAATCTTTGGGTGGCAGGTAGGAGGAATGTGGATCAAGCGATGTGAGCATGCCGTTAATCGCGGCCTCAATCAGGTCAGCCTCGTCGACATCTTCCACATATTGCGCGCGGATACGCTCGAAGATGTCGCCGAACAGGTCCAGCTGCTCATAGACAGTCGACTTCTTCTCCGCCTCTTGTGCGATCAGAGGGCCTGCGAATTGCGTGGTCACCAGAACACTTGCGGCGGTGCCAAGCGTAGCTGCCATCAGAAATTTTTTCATGCGGACGTCATTCCTTATTGGTGGCGAACCAAGTGGCCGGATCGACCGGCTCGTCGCCTTGTCTAAGTTCTATATAAAGCGACTCTTGCTGATTGCCGCCACCACCTTTGGTTGCGGTCATCAAAAAAGCGTCAGGATTGGGGGTCAAACCGCCCATTAAACCAACCGGAGCGCCCTGATCGAGGACTTCGCCTACCTCGCCAAAGGTTTGCCCCAAGCCAGCGAGAATCAGCAGATAGCCCTTGCTGGGCTCCAGAATGACCACGTTTCCGTAGTCCAGAAGCGGGCCGGAATAGCGCAGGGTGGCTGGCCACGGAGTGGTCACCAAGGATTGCGCCCGGGTGGCAAGCACAAGGCCCGGGCGGTTAATGCCGGATGCGTCGGTTTCGTTGAAGCCATGCAAGAGCGTGCCAGCGGCTGGCAGTCGCAGGTTGCCCTTGGCAGCTTCGAAATCAGCCGGATTGTTCAAGTCGGACGGGTTCAGATCGGTGAGGCCGGACGCGAAGCCTTGCAGCGTATCACTGCTTTCGATCAAAGCGCGCATCTTGTCGGAGTCGCTTGTGAAGCTTCGGGGAAGCTCGACGCGGTCGGCAATGGCCCTGGACAGGTCGGCGCGGGCGGTTTGCACTTCGGCCAGTGACTTGGTCAGCTGGATCGCGGCGCTTTGCTGAAGGCTGCGAATGTCGCGGATTTCTTCAAGCTGGCCACGCAGGACCAATGCCTCGCTTTGCAGCGCCGGAGTTACTTCGGACAGGATCATCCCTGATCGCGCGGTTCCGATTGCCCCCGTCGGGTGCATCATCAGAAGTGGCGCGGGGGAGGTGCCGATGGTTTGCAATATCCCAAGCAGCCGCGCCAGCCGGTCGCGTTTGGCTTCAAACACCAACGCGATGCTACGTTCTTGGATGGAGGCGCGCCGAAGTCCTTCGCGCAATGCGGACAGACCTTCCTCATAAGCGCGCACGGTTTCGGTTAGTGCGCCGACGCGGTCTGATGCGCTTTCGGCTTCTGACAGGCTATCGGCAGCGGCCTCGAGCATCTGGCTGGCCCGCTTCGCGGTCGTTATCGGATCGCTCTGGGCGACCGCGGAGCCGGACAGTGCCAGCAATGTTAAGGCTATAAACAGCTGCTTCATGAGCGGATCAACGACACTCCGGTCATTTCGTCCGGCTTTGGAAGACCCATCAGCTCCAGCAATGTCGGGGCGAGGTCGGCCAAGCGACCGCTTGCCAACGATGCGCCTTCGGGCCCGCCATATAGAACCACCGGAACGGGGTTCGTTGTGTGAGCGGTGTGGGGGCCGCCGGTTACGGGATCGACCATCGTTTCGCAGTTCCCGTGATCGGCGGTGACGATCATGGCGCCGCCAACGTCTTTTAGGGCCGAAATCGCCTTGTTTAGACCCTGATCCACCGCCTCACAGGCTGCGATTGCCGCTGCCAGATCACCGGTATGCCCGACCATGTCGGGGTTGGCGAAGTTCACGACGATCAGATCGTATTGCGCGTTGATTGCACCGACCAGATCGGCGGTGACCTCGTCCGCCGACATCTCCGGCTGCATGTCGTAGGTCGCGACCTTTGGGCTTTTGGGCATGTGGCGGTCTTCGCCGTCTTCGGGGACCTCCTTGCCGCCGTTCAGGAAGAACGTGACGTGCGGATATTTCTCGGTCTCGGCCACGCGGAACTGGCGCAGACCATGTTGTGCGACCCAAGCACCCAACGTGTTGGCGATCTTTTTCTTCGGGAAGACCGTCGTCATGAACGCGTTGTGATCGGAGGAATAGTCGACCATGCCGAGGCATTCTGCCAGTTTCGGGCGGGTGGAGACATCGAACGCATCGAACTTCGGATCGGCAATTGCCGACAGGATTTCGCGGGCGCGGTCAGCGCGGAAGTTGAGGCAGAAAACGCCGTCGCCGTCTTTTACGCCACTGTAGCCATTGATAACGGTTGGCAGGACGAATTCGTCATTTTTGCCGTCAGCATAGGAGCCTTCGATCGCCGCGGACGCGCTGGTTGCCGCTGCACCTTTGCCAAGCATCATTGCGTTATAGGCCAGCTCGACCCGCTCCCAACGGGTGTCGCGGTCCATAGCGTAGTAGCGACCCGATATGGTGGCGATGCGCACGTCGTCCGGCAGCTCGCGTTCTAGCGTCTCGATATTGCCAAGCGCAGATTTCGGGGCGACATCGCGGCCATCGGTGATGGCATGTAAAACAGTGTCTATTCCTGCGGAACTGAGCGCTTTTGCTGCGGCGATGATGTGGGTGATATGGCCATGAACACCACCATCAGAGGCGACACCCATCAGATGCGCGGTTCCACCAGCGTCTTTGAGTTTGGATATGAACCCTTGCAGGGCGGCTTCTTGCTGGAAGGTGCCTTCTTCGATCGCAAGGTCGATCTGCCCGAGGTCCATCGCCACGACGCGACCCGCGCCGATATTTGTATGCCCCACTTCCGAGTTGCCCATTTGCCCTTTCGGCAAGCCAACATCCGGCCCGTGGGTGATCAGGGTCGCGTTGGGGCAGGTGGCCATCAATCGGTCGAATGTAGGGGTGTTTGCCAAGGCCGGAGCATTGGCTTCGGTGATATCCGACAATCCCCAACCGTCGAGGATACAAAGTACAACTGGTTTGGGGGTGGACATGTGCAGGCTCGCTTTGGGTCTAATCCCTTCTATGCGGAGCAGGCTGGGGCTTCAACCACAGGCTTTCACATCACCGTGTTTCGGCGGGGCTTCGAGCAAGCGCCAGCCGGATCATTTCGGCCATTCGCCAAAGCCGTATCCGCACCAGTGTAAGCAACGCACCTGCGCGCGCGCTGGGTGTTGGTATGGTCAGGATGCGTGGTGCATGGGCCAATATTGATAGCGGCATGATCAGGGCGCGGAGTATCCACCTTATGATCGAGCGCTCGTTTGACTTGTGGATACCATAGGTTTCAGCGGTAATTCGTTTCCATTTTGACCTGAGCTGCTCCCATGACGCGCGGCACGGGTGATTGACGATCAGGTCGGGCTGATAGGACAACTGGTAACCGCAGGCGGTGGCGCGGTGGCACCAATCGTAATCTTCGGACAAACCTGCGCGGAACGGCCCGACGCGGTTGAAAACCTCGATATTTGTGACGAGGTTTGCGGTGACGGAGAAGCCCATCTCCTCAATATAGCGGCGTTGGTTGAAGGCGAATACCTGCTCGAAGGCCTGAATGGCATTTGGCGTGCCGTGCGTCGGAGTTGTGAGGCGCACTTTGCCGCCGGAAATATCGTGGATGGAGCCCAGTTCAAGAGCCTGAGACAGGAAATCGGGCGCGACCTGGCAATCGCTATCCGTGAAGATCAGAATGTGGCCTTTGGCGTGGTGCGTTCCGGTGTTTCTGGCAAAGGCGGCGCCTTGCCTTGGTTCATGGTGAAAGCGGACATTCGGATGACTGGCCCGAAACGCGGCATCCAGCGTAGGTGGGCCGTTGTCGACGACAATGATTTCAACGTCCTTGCGACTGCTGCATTGATCCAGCGACGTCAAGCACAAGCCCAGCCTGTCCTTGTCATTGTAATGCGGGATGATAACGGACGCTATCGGGCGCATCAGCGTTGCCCGACCTTGCGTGCCGGAACGCCTGCGAAGATTTCTCCATCGCCCACCTTCCCGCGGACGACCGACCCCGCCGCAATGATTGCGCCTGCCCCGATTTCAGCACCCGGAAGCACGATTACGCCTGCGCCGATCCACACATCGTTGGCTATGCGCACCGTTGCTTCGTCCATGGCCTGATCCGAGACCGGCCCACCGTCGCGGAAACGGTAGTTGGCCGCCGTGATGATGACATTCGGGCCAAGCAGAAGATCATCGCCAATTTCGATGCGGCCAGATCGTGGCCCCGCCCAAAGATAGCAGCCTGCGCCAAGATGGGCGCGCGCGCCTAGCTGGATGCGGTCGGGGTTGGCGAACTGGCAGGTCGGGCTTATCGCGGCACCTGCCCCCATTTTGAGTGAGCGGCGGGGGATCACATGGGTCTGGTTGTAGTGATTGAGCAGTTTGAACCCGTGCAGATATGCGCGGGGGTCGAGCACGGATAGCAGAAACCGAGAAATCCGGCGACGGCTTGTGAGGGGTGGCTTATGTGCCAAGCACGCGCTTGGCAGGGCAGTGTCGGGTGCCACGTTTTAGCCCCCCTTTGTGTCGGTAAAGCGACAGGCGTTCAGGACAACACCCAAGCAAGTGGTGTTTTCTGCGATTGTCCGTTCGGCAGTGTCAATCTCGGCGGTTGTAGAATGGTCTGCGCGTGCGACCAACAGTGCGCAATCCGCCAGTGATAGAGACGCTATTGCGTCATCCATCGGGTTTAAAGGGGCAAGGTCGAAGAGCATCAGATCAGGTGCAAAATCGCGCTCGATATGGTCAAGGAGGGCTGCGGTTTTGACATGGGCGAGACGCTCCGCTGCGTCGTCCAGTTTGGTGGCATTCAGACTGAGTCCGAGATTCGCACCGACGCGCAGACAGGTGCTGTCAAAGTTGCGCCGATGCCCGGTCAGAACAGAGAAGCGCGGTCCGGATTCTTTTAGTCCGAAGAGGTGGATCAGACTGGGGTTTCTAAGGTTCAAATCCAGAACCATGACCCGCAGGTCTTCTTGCCGCGCAAGGCTAAGCGCCAGATTGGCAACGATTGTGGAGCTACCGCATCCGGATGTGGGGGAGGTAATTGCAACGCGACGATGACCTGCCGCGCGCATATGGCTCAACAAGCGGGTCCGAAGCCGGTCGTAGGGTGCGGATGCGTCGGTTGGCTGGGTGGTTAGAATATGATGCCGCTGTAAGGTGATCGGGTCCAACGTCACCTCGCTCAACCGGCTCCAGCTTTTGAGCGGGTCGGCAAGCTCCGCTGAGGCAGCAAGAGTGGCATCTGCATCTGGCGTGCTTTGCGCGGTGCGCAAAATTTCGTCGGTGTTTGTCAGGTGTTCCAATGGTTGCTCCTAACCAAGGCTCGGCCCCAGATCGGGAAGGGTTGCAAACGGGGTTAATCCAAGGGTGTCATGCAGGTCGCGAGGGCGGCGGAGATGCGCGTCGAACCTGATCCGAAGCGCCGCAACACCGATCGCAAGAAGCAGCGCGGCCAGCCCGATGGTTGCCAGAATCGCAACGCGCACCTTCGCCGGATTTCGCCCGGTTAGACTGGCGTCTTTTACAACCTTGAGGGTGATCCGGTTGGCCTCATTTGCGCGCATGGCGGCCTGTAGCCTGTCGTCGGCGGCTTCAACCCGCGCTTTCGCGCTTGAAACAGCCGCGTTGAGACGATCTGCTGTGGCTTGGTGATCCTTGCTCGCAACAATCTGCGCGTCGATATCTTGCATCCGCTGTTTCACAAAGCGCAGGTCTTGGCCGGTTTGACCTGCCGGACGTTGCTTAATGGCCTTATCAATGCGGATTTTAATGAGCCGCACTTTCGGGTGAAGGTCGGAATAGAGGCCGCGAGCGGTTGCCAACTCACCGTATAGTTTTGCAACTTCCGGGTTTTCAGGCGCGGACTTGGACTCCGCCGCCCGCAGCGTGGCGCGCAGGCGGGATGCTTGATCTTGAAGCTCCTCAATCCGCAGGTCTGGTGCTTGGTTTGAATGGGAGCGCAGGTCGACTTCCGCCGTGGCCAGACGCGCGGTCGCATTGCGTAGGCTTTCGCGGAGTTTGTTGACTGCGAGGTCGGTGGCGTGCTGCTGAAACCCATTGCTGAGTTCAATGGCGCGAAGCGACAGGGTTTGAGCCAGTGCAATCGCAGCAGTGGCGTCGGGCATTGTGGATTTGATCTTCAGATAGGTTGGCTTGTCGCGAGACGATTCGATGTTTGCAACAAATGGCGCATCTGCCGAGAGCTGCGCCGCCTTCGACTGTGTCGCGCTGAAATCTGCCTTCAATGCATGCGCCACGACCTGCAGATGTTGCACCTCTTCGGGGGTGCGTTGCGCCTTGGATGTCCCGCCAAGACCAACGTTCCGTTCCAGAACTATGCGCGCGGACGCGGCGTATTTTGGAGGGTTAGCCTCCAGAACAGACCAACCGGTTGCGGCGAAAAAAAATGCTGAGACAATCCCGAGCGGCAAGCAGCGTATGATCTGCCAGCGCCAATATCCCCATTCGAACATGTGTAGGTCCAATCCCGACGGTGCCGTAAATATCCTTCTCATTCAGACCTTTGAAAACTTAAGACATAATTAATTCATCTCAGTTCTTCTTTGACGAGTTCCACAGGTTTGCCGGACGGAACCGAAACAATGCGAAGGAGAAGCGGCTCGATGGATGCCCGACTGACGACTGAATTCGATAAGGCGCGAGCGCTACGTCCAAGGGAACCCGTTGCGGTCAAGACCCGTCCGGACAGTTACCGAGTGAGTTGGAAGCGGGTGCTGGATGTTGGCTTGGTGCTTTTGACTGCGCCGATTTCGGTGCCGCTGGTCATTCTAGGTATGATTCTGGCGAAACTGGATGGCGGCCCTGCGTTCTACACTCAACCGCGCGTGGGGTATGGTGGTCGGGTGTTCCGGATGTTCAAGCTTCGCACGATGCGCGTGAATGCGGAGCAGCATCTGAGTGAAATCCTGATGCGTGACCCGCGCGCCGCCGTCGAGTGGCAGAAAAGCCAGAAACTGCGTCGTGACCCGCGTGTGACCTTTGCGGGAAGTTTTCTTCGGAAGACCTCGCTGGACGAGTTGCCCCAGCTTTGGAATGTGATCCTTGGGGAGATGTCGCTGGTCGGCCCGCGTCCAATTCTGCAAGAGCAAGCAATCCTTTACCCAGGATCCGCATATTTCAGGTTACGACCGGGCCTAACCGGGCCTTGGCAGGTGTTTGGCCGCAATGACGAGAGTTTCTACGCCCGCGCAAAATACGATGCGATGTACGAGCGCGAGATTGGCTTGGTCAGCGACCTGTCATTGATTGGCCGCACCTTTGGCGTTGTGCTTTGGGGGACGGGACATTGACCCTGTGCCGCTGGTTTTTGTGTTTTGCGCTGATGTTGGCGGGGCCGGTAGCAGCGAAATCCTATGTTTTGCAATCCGGCGACACGCTGCGGATTGAGGTCATCGAGGACAGCAGCCTGAACCGGAACGCATTGGTGCTGCCGGACGGCACCATCGCCTTTCCGATGATCGGCCAAGTTGCGGCGGCGGGCCTTACGCTTAGCCAAGTTCGCGAAGCGCTGACGAGCGGCCTTGCCCCCAATTTTGCCCAGCGGCCAAGCCTGCATGTGGCAGTCGCATCGATTGCACGGAAGGAAACATCGGCACGGGCGATTTCTGCGCCGAAAGCGTCGGACAACCTGATCACGGTGTTTGGCATGGGTGAATTGGGCAGGCCCGGTAAACTGCAGCTTCAGCAGGGATCGTCGTTGCTTCAATTTCTGGCACAGGCTGGCGGGACAACGCCCTATGCGGCGACAAAGCGCGTCCAAGTGCGGCGGGTTGCGAGTGCGGATGGCATCACCAAAACCTACCGAGTGAATGTGAAGAAGTTGATGCAAGGGGGCGGAGCAAGCTTCCTCCTTGCCCCCGGCGATGTGGTGATCGTTCCGGAACGGAAGCTGTTTGAATGATCAGGTTGGGCCTGATTCTGGCTGTGGTGATATCCGGGCCACTTCTGGCGGAGGATGATGGCGGTTTGCATGCTGATCTTACGATTGGTTTCGGGGCCGTGATTGATAACGACATTGACCTGACCGGCATGCCTGCTTCCGCCCAGCATGGGGCAGCCTCGGTGCAATTCTTGATGTCTTCAAAAACCCGAACCGAGAAGGTTGAGTTGCGGTTTGACGGTGACGTCATTGGCCATGCTCACAAGCGTTCGGAGGCCGAACTGGAATATGGCCGTAAGACCAAATCCAGCCAGTTTGCGGTCAATGTATTTGGCCAAAAGCATCCGGCCAGGGCTGCCTATGCGATCGGTCGCGGCTTGGGTGCATCTGGCGGGTTTGATCTTGCACCAAGTCAGACAGAATCCCGGATTTTTGGCGGGGATATCGCGCTTGTTTCGGGAATTGAACGGCCAATCGGGTTTGATCTGAGTTACGGGGTGAGACGCCGGAAGAGTTTTGGTCCATCGGCAACCAGAAGCACGCGTCAGTTTGCAAGGATCGAAACGGTGTTCCGGTTTAGCGAGTTGACCAAGGCGCGGCTTTATCTTGGTGACGAGCAACTCAGGACTTCGGGGTCCACAGCCGTGTTGCAACGGCAGAGGGCCGCGGGTGTGGGTGTGACCCATAAGCTGTCAAAAGTTACCGAGGTCGATGCCGATTTTGGATGGTCGACGGTCAGACAGGTCAATGCGCGTCCGTCTGTTACGAATTCCGGTCTCGAGTGGCTGTTGAAGATGACACGACGCCAACGCAACGGCTCGGTCTTTACTATCGCATCATCAGAACAGATCAAAGCTGGCCCGCTTCGGCGTTTGCGGTTTGGCTTGGTCGATTCCGCCTTGGACAGATCGCTCAGACTGACGGTTGGCGTTGCCAAGCCAGCCAATACAACCCCCGATCTTACGATGTCGCTTGAGTTTGCTGCCGATATGGCATCGACGCAAATCACGACCCTAGCGTCGCGGGATTTCATCGCATCGGACGAGACGGGCGAGAGCCGCATTGCGACCAAGCTGGCCGTTGGTTTGGTGCGCAAGGTCGGCGCACGCGGCACAATGGATGTCTCTGTCGGGTATTTCAAAACGAACCGGACAAGCGTGACGCCCGAGCGGTCGGCGGGGCATTTCAGGACATCCTATCACCACGCACTGCGACGGGATTGGGGCGTGGTTGCGGGAGTAGAACGGCGGGTTCGGCGTGATGCGACGACGGGCCGTGTCGGCTCGAACTCCGGATTCGTCACGTTCGAGCACAAATTTTCAGGAGGATTGTGAATATGGTTCGAGTTCTGGCTGTTTCATCTGGCGGCGGACATTGGCAGCAGATGCGGTTGCTGTCGCATGCGCTGGGTAACGTGGACATAGAATATGCGTGTAGCGCACATGTGGGCGATCTAAAGGTTCATCGCTTGCCAGATTGCAATATGCGTACGCCGATGCAGCTGGTGGCGGGCGTGTTGGCGGCGTGGCGGTTGGTGTACCGTGTCAGGCCGGATGTCGTCATTTCGACAGGTGCCGCCCCCGGGGCGTTGGCTTTGATCATTGCCAAACTGCTTGGCCACCGGACGATCTGGATCGATTCGATTGCCAATGCCGAACAGATGTCATTGTCTGGCAGGCTTACGCGGCGGTTTTCTGATCTCTGGATGACCCAGTGGGAAGGCGTGGCGGAGGAAACGGGCGCGGTTTTCGCGGGCTCGGTGCTATGATTTTCGTGACCGTTGGCACGCAACTGCCGTTTCCGCGCCTGATCAACTATATGGCGCGCTGGGCGCAAACGCATGGCGAGCGCGTGGTGCTTCAGACAGGGGATCGGAGTGGCTTCAACGGGTGCGAGACATACCGATCCCTGCCAGGTTATCAGTTCGGTACGTTTATGACTGAGGCTCGCGTGATCGTCTCTCATGCTGGAATAGGGTCTATTTTGGCGACCAAAGCGATAAATAAACCTATTATTGTGGTACCCCGTCGGGCGAAGCTTTCAGAGCATCGGAACGATCATCAACTCGCGACGGCCGCCGCGCTGGACGGGCGGGCCGGACTGCGGGTTGCGTGGGAGCTAGATCAAATCCCGGCATTTCTGGATGGCGCGATTGAGCCGCCGGAGGCGGAACTGCATCCGCAGTTTAACCAGCTTGTGGATCGGATCAGTACTTTCGTTGGTGCATGATTTCAGGGATCGAGTACTGATCTGATTTTCCGGCCCGCGGGGCGCCCGTGCAGGGCCCTGACTATGGCCGGAATGGGTGTGAACTGGCGGCGCAGGGCATGCTGGATGATTTTCCCCCAGCCGAACAGATATGCAATTGGCACGCGTAAAAGGTTGTGCCGTGCCATGAACATCAAGCGCCCGCGGTGCTTGAAGTAGGCTGATATCGGGGATGGGCCGCGGCTGAGCGTTGGTGATCCGATTGAAGCGCCGGCACTGTGATAAACAACTGCGTCTTTACAGATTGCCAGTGGGAGCGCCCCGCGCCGTTGAGCCCAATCAACTTCTTCGTAGTAGAGGAAGTACTGCTCTGGCATGAGTCCGGCTTGTTCGACGAAACTGCGTGATGCGACCATGCTGGCACCGGAAATGAAGTCCAGATCTGATTGATCGGGATGGGGTGTCGTTACAGCGTCCTTCCCGATGTTGATGTTTTGCGTCGCCCCCGTCCACCGGTTGATCCGGCCACCGTCGATTTGAATTTGTGGCGGCTGGCCTTGGTAGGCAATCCGATGCCCCAGCAGCGCGAACGGGAGCGGCGCGCGCGACAATGCGGCGGGTGTATGCGACGGGACGGTGCAATCGGGATTGAGAATCCAGAACCTGTCCAGCTGCGGGTCGTTCAGCAGGCGGGTTAGACCCAAATTTACCCCACCAGCGAAGCCCAGATTTTTCGGGGCCTGTATCAGTGAAATTTCAAGTTTAGTTTGCGCCGCCCAGTTGCGGACCACTTGCACAGTGGCATCGTGAGAGGCGTTGTCGACAAGGACAATCCTCAGGTCCACGGCCTTTGCCTGACACAGGCTTTGCAGGCAATCGAGGATGTAGCCCGCCGAATTATAGGTGACGATGATACAGCCAAGGGGGATCGTCATGCTGGCACTGCGGCAAATCGGGTGAAGCGATTGGTCGCGCGTTTCGGACTGGGTTTCTTCGTCACTGCGGCAGGGCTGATCATCCACAACCCAGCGCCGAACAGAAAGAACACAAATGAGAAAATCGACGTCCAGATATGGACCGTGCACAAGGTGAACGTCAGTCCGACAAAGCAAATGACCCAAGCTCTGCGGATGTCGGATAGATCGGAAGGCACCGAAGATAGAAGGACTCTCGTGAAGCCAAGAATATAGGCGCAGGTGAAGATGGCAAACCCCGGAAGCCCGTATCGCATGCCGAGGACCAGCCAGAAATTATCTATGCTTCCCGAGTGCATGAATTGAGGGCGGACCCAGTCGTTCAGACCGATGCCAAAGAGCGGGTTTTGCCAGATGTTGAGCATGCCCCACTCGAATATTATGCCGCGCCAGTAAGCGTTATGGGCCGAGAAGGTTGCGTAGCTGAAGAAGACCCGCACTGGTGTTCGGTTGGAAATCAAGTCCACCGTCACGTAGGCAATGAGGGCAATTATCGCCAAAAAAAGCCAGCGTTTGCCCCATCGCGGAAAGACGAGCGCCCAGATGATCAGGAAGGTCTGCAACAGGACCGATAGGAATGCGCCACTGGAGAGGGCGAGGAAGCTGGCGGATATGCCAAGACCCAAGCCGATCACGCGCGCCCAAAGAGACCAAGAGCCTGCCATTCCGACAAAAGTCAGCGCAGTGAGTGTTGAAGCGAACAGGCCATAATGGATGGGATGCGCAAAAAGCACCTGCGCGCGTTCTAGACCCAATCGCGGCTCTATCGAGAGCGGGGCGACGGACGTGACAGCGGGGAGGGCGTTGACCAACGCAATCAACGGCGGATGGCCTGTGATGCTTTCTGCGATGGCCAGTGGAAGGGACAGAAGCACGATTGCCGCCACCACCTTCACCGTGGCGCGGAACTGTTCGGGCGTGCGGATATAGCGTCGTGCGATCAGGAAACCGCCCAGCAGCTCCAGCGTCAGCGCGCCGGTATTTTCAAGCGCGTGCGTTGGGGAGGTTTGCGAGAAAGCGACCAAGGACCAGAACGCGAAGAGCGCGAAGAGCAGGTCAGTCGACAAGCCCTTCGCGGGAGGATTGCGGATGTAGCTGATCAGAACGGGGACGAACACAAGCGCCAGAACTGTGCGCAGGCCGGTCATTTGGATCGGGCCAAGGGAATAGCGCACCGGAAGCGCGACAGCGACAAGATACAGGACGACCAACGGGGACAGCTTTGCATCTGGGTTGGTGAGGATTGTGTGAGACATATGCGGGCTTACTTTTCAGGCACGCACAGGATGCGACGGATTGGCTAACGGTTGGTTAACGCAAATCTTCCCTGCCGATTAACCAATGCTTCATAGATTTTTAGATAAATTGGAGCAGGTCCTTGAGACCCTGCCCCATCACGGGGCGATCGCGTGGACGGAGAAAGACATCGCATGGAAGACATTACTTGCGACGAGCCTCCCGTCCGGTCCTGTCAAAGAGCAGGCGCACCCTCTGAATACTCGGCTCAGGGCCCAACCCC
Organism: Litoreibacter halocynthiae; assembly: GCF_004365635.1. GTDB lineage: Bacteria > Pseudomonadota > Alphaproteobacteria > Rhodobacterales > Rhodobacteraceae > Litoreibacter > Litoreibacter halocynthiae. Next base: position 27,634 of record NZ_SOBH01000003.1, read on the forward strand.
CTTGGCCGTAAAGGCAAGACGTCGGGGTCTGAACCGGGTTCTCGGGCTTCGCCGAATGCTGGTGGGGCTCAAGCGGGCGATAAACACGCGGCTGTTTGGTATGGACATTCACCCAAGCGCGGAGTTGTCGCTTTCGGCGCGTCTGGATCGCACCTTTCCGATCGGGGTCCATATTGGCGAGACCAGCTACATTGCGTTCGAGGCTTGCATTTTGACCCATGACCGCACGCGCGGTGTCTATTTGCACACATGGATCGGCAAGGACTGTTTTGTCGGTGCGCGGTCCCTGATTTTACCCGGGGTGCGTGTTGGAGATGGGGCGATTGTCGCGGCGGGGGCGATTGTTACGAAAGATGTGCCTGCGCGCTGTCTGGTTGCCGGAAATCCGGCGCGTATCATCAGGCGGGACATCCTGACAGGCCCATACGGCCGGTTGCATGATGCAGACCGGCGAGAGGCAGAACTTGCGCAGGCGGGGCTCACCTAGAGGTGCGACCGCTGCCAAGGCGCGCGCGCAACACCCCTGCGTTCTGTGCTAAAGGCGGAGCGAGCGCAGGCTGACATTGCCTGTTTAACCACATGCACGAGACGCTTCGCACCCGTAAGGGAGGCGCTTTGCTGTGCCGCGTGGTGCGGCCTCTTGCCCTTCCTGTCGCGAGGTGGATGCGCGGGAAAGGCTTCGGATGACGATACTTCTTGGACTGGCAATGGGGCAAGCGCGCGTGCAGGACAGCACACCGTTTGTTGCGCAGACGCAGATTACACTTAATCCGTTTTCGCGCGACCGGACATTGTTTGATAGCGGCGCAGCCTTTGGACGCGACAGCGCCGAGATTCCCCTGAGTGGTACCGGGACTTCTGGCGAAACCGTGCAATTGAGGTTCGTGTGTGAGGACGGGACCAGCAGCAACTGGGTGGACACAGTGGTGATCCCCGCAACTGGCGACTGGGAGATCACGGCCCCGCACTCGCGGCGGGCAAACTGGATCAGGCCGGAAGTGCGCATCAAGTCCGAACCTGCCACTCGCGCCGTTGGGGCGAACCGTTTTGGGGTCGGGCATGTGATGGCCCTTTGGGGGCAATCGGAGGTCGTCCGCATCCGCTCGCTGGCACATGATCAGATTGCAGCGGAACAGCTACTGGCGGATGACATGGTTCAGGCCATCTGGATGGACGGTGTTCCGGTGCTGAAGCATCTTACCGATGCAGACCCGCACACAGCGGCGCTGGCGGCGATGGCGAATGTGTTTCTGGAAGAACGCCCTAACGACAAGGTGGCCATCGTGTTTCACGCGGTCGCTGGTACCGGCTTTCGCGAATTGGTTGATGAAAACAACGCAGGACGCAGTTGGCAGGACGACGCGGCGGTGCATGCTTTCGCGACGGCGGACGGCCAGCATGTCGGGCTGCCTGCGGTGTCGTGGTTCGCTTCTCCCGGTGCGCTGGCGGGATACTATGACGACGCGCTGTTCCCGTTGTTCACGGGCAAGAAGCTGGATGGCAGCGCGGTCACCTTTCCTGCGCAAATCACTTATGGTGCAAGTGGCAGCTACACTGCCGACCATTGGTTTGGGGAGCTTTATGATCCAGCGTACACGCGCTGGGTTCCGTTCGGCCCGCACCGGTTTGACATAAGCGAAGACCTGCAAAGCGCGACTGTTACAGCATTGGGGGCAATGCAAGACAACCTGAGCAACAAGCAGGCCGCGCGTTTGGCGTGGCGTGACATGGTTGGCAATGCCAACGCCGGAACATGGTTTTTGCCGTTGGGGCCGGAGCCGCTGGCTTACCGAAACGGAGAGCCCGATGGCATGGGAAGCTGGGTGGATCAAAGTCACCCCACCGGTGATCACGACGATGGCGCAGCGCTGTTTGCAAGGTTGACGGCGCACGCGATTTTGCAGTCCAGCGGGCTTACCGGATGGAGCGTGCCGGAATTCGATATGTGCATTTGGGAGCCGTCGGGTGCTTATGTCGAGGTGTGGTCCAGCGCAGGGCCGGTAACGACCCTGCGGGCTGTGCGCAACGAGGTGGCGCTTGGTGCAGGTTTGGCGCATTGGACGGACGTTTTTGGCTGGCAGATCAACGGGTCACCCGCCTCGCGGGCGGAGTTGGTGCAGGGCCGCGTTCGCATTTATCCTGAAACGGGGTCCTTCAGCGCGACGGATGTGATCAGTTTTGGTGAAGGCGGTGCTACGGGTGCGGTGAAGTTTCCGGAAGACCTCTATGCCGAAACCTATAAGAACTTGCCCATCGTGGACGTTGGTGCTGCGCGGGTCGACGGCATAAGTGTGCGTCCTTTGCCCTCGACTGCGATTTTGGCCAACACCTTGGTTGCGACTACACCCAGCTTCGTGACAGGCCCGAGCGGCCCGCACTTCAGGGACACGGTCGCGCTGGGGGCAGGTGTTGGTGAGATTCAATTTGCCTTGGACCTGGCGATGTCTGTGCCGACATCGGGGTCTCGTACCTTAATGACCACGACGGGCAACTATCTAAAGCTTGAGGTGCTGCCGAGCGGAAGCCTGCGGGTTCGCGTGCGTGATGCTGACGGGGTGGTGAAGGTGAATAACATTCAAACGGCGTCGGGAGTTATTGGCGATCTTGTCAGGTCCAAGATTGTGCTGTCAGTAGATATGAGCAACGGTTTTGCACGCATTTGGGTGGACGGAGTTCAGGTGATGGATGAGGGGTTCATCCCCGGCTCCGGTGTCGTGCCGGATAACCGCATTCTATTGCTTCTTGCGACTGCGAACGGATCCTATCAGGTTGAAGGAACGATCTATCGGCTGGATGTCTGGAAAAGCGCAAGCAGTGATGGCAGCGATCCGGCTGGCGCGGTTTACAAGACTTTGGCCGGTTCGGCTGCAGCCGTGAACGCGGATGCGTGGAAGTTGGGGGCCGATGCGATTTAGGGATAGGTGGACAGGTCCAATTGTTCACCGGTGACCTGGTTCAACCGTTGGTTGCTGTCGGTGAACATCCCATTGAAATGCGCCTTCACATAGGCATCGACGAGGCGGGCGGTCAGGAGCGGATGCGCCAACTCTGCCCCAGCCGCAAGGGCGCGATACATCCAGCCCGGTTCCCGAGACAAGGCAATCGCGGGGGACGGGTTGAGCGTGGATTTTCGCGCATGGTTGATCCTTCGCAGCAACGGCGCGACGGCTTGCGGCAGTGACGCGGACACGCGTTCACCCTCGGTTTTATCAAGCGCCGGGATAGAATGACCCAGCACTGCGGAAAGCTGTGACAATGCTTGGTCGGGAGCCGCTGCCAGATGTTCGTAAGTCATGACGTGAACCGTGTTGAACAGGCTCTGATACAGCGAGATCAGCCGGTCATAGCAAAAATGTGATGGTTCGAACCCCGGATACCCGTACCCACCGGACCCCGCGAAAAACGCCTGATGGCTCAGGGTTCCGCCGCGCTGCAAATACTGCATGTAGACCGAAGGCAACATCGTCTCCTGTGACCTGACAGTGATCAGAATACGCGCATCCGGAGCAATATCGCGAAGCCTATGCGCGATTGCAGCACTTTGTTGGCCGCCGTAGAATGGGTGACCAGACAGGGTCTCGGACGACACAATGGCACAGGTGTTCGAGGGCTTAACTTGCTGTTGAATTTTTAGCGCGTCTTGTGCCGGTTTAGGGTCGAAATACAGGTCATGGGGTTTGATGATCAGACGGTCTACCTCACCGTGATCAAGTAGGGTAACGAAGCCCATCTGCGGGGTAAACACGCGCTTCTGCAGCCAAGTTGTGGCAGTCTTGTGATACCCGATATGAATTGCCATGCTCATGCTATGCCGCGGCTTTTAGGGGTGATGGACCAACTGCAAAGAGAGCCCATCCTAAGATACAAGTGAGGGCCGCCAGACTTAGCTGACCTGACAGGACCAGCCCTGCGATGACTGACGCGACCAAAATGTCCCGTGTTGGAAAGGGCGTGGTGCGGGCAAGCAGAATGCCTATGCCCACACCTGTTATTTCAGACAGGATTGCGATGCGGATCAGCGTTTCAATGCCCCCGCCCCAGCCGAAAGACAGCCAGATAATTGGCAACGCCAGTAGTCTGGGAAGGTTTGCGATTGCCGGCAAATGGGTCCTACCAGAAGCCAATGCCGCTATAGCCAGCGCTGATTTGGGCAGGCGAAGGGCAGCCAAGCAGGCGAGCAACGGAATGACCGATGTCAGCTCAGCGAAGCCAGAACCAAGCAGAGGTATGAGCAAGGGTGCCAGACTTGCTACGGCGACCAAATATGACCCCCCCAGAAGTGCCGACAGACCCAACACCGGAATTTGATCTTGGCGGAGCTTGGGCAAGTAATACGCTTGGAAACTGCGCGCGAGGATCAGGGCTGGCGTTAAGGTGAGGGCGAAGCCCATGGCCAGCAATCCCATTTCTGCCAAACCCAATCCTGCCCCTGCAACGAGCTTTTCTCCATGCAGGACCGCGAATAGCAAAATGCCGTTGCCCATCAAAGGCAGGCCGTATCGTAAGACCTGTCTGACTTGGCTTGACTGAAGGCTCAACCGGTACCGTCGGCGAGACATTAGGTGGGAGACCGCGACGCTGGCGAAGGCCTGCACCAAGAGGAGGGATAGCATGATGCGTGGCCCCGACTGCCAAGCGGAAACAGGCCAGATGGCTGCGACGGAAAGCAGCGCTGGTATTGCTAGAACCGAACTTTGTGGCAGGTGTTTCCGGTGGCGTTGCGCGCGGAATGGGTCAAGATGCGTGAAGCCAAGAACCAATGGCACAATTGCCGCCCATCGTAGCAGAGAGGTTGCCTCTGGCGCACCCAACAGATTGGCAAGTGGCGCTGCGCAGAAAAGCACCATGACTGCACCCAGCAGGCCACGCGCGATCTGAACGGAATGAAGTACGCCCTGAAATTTGCGGCCCGCGCCGTGTTTGTGGCTCACGATCAACTGCGGCAAGCCCAGCGTGGTCCCCATTTCCGCCGCTGCCGCGAGGAGAACCAACGCTACCGCAAGGCCGTAGTCCTGTGGCCCCAGAAGCCGGGCGATCACAAGGTTACGGGCCAAAGTCGACAGCGATGCGAGGCCATGGCCTGAGAGCAAGGTTATGATGCGGATCAAGTGAGCGCTCCGGTCTGGGTTTACGGCCCATTAACCACTCTGTTGTTTAACGGCAGGTAAATGCGTTTCTGAAATCATGAAAGCTGGCCCGACTTGCCCCACGATATTTCAAAAATTCTGAATGGCGACCTGTGCGCCGGATGCGGCGGTTGTGCGGCGGTTGCGCCAATGGCGGTCCACATGGGCGCGACTGCGGAGGGTTTTTTGCGTCCCCGATTTTCCCGCGAACTGACCTCAGATGAGCGCGCCAAACTGGCGCGTGTCTGTCCGAGTGTCACACAAGACAGCCCACCAGACGGGCGCAAGCTGGATCCGATTTGGGGGCCGTATATCTCTGCAGAAACCGGATATGCGGGAAATAAGAAACTGCGCCACAATGCGGCCTCTGGCGGTGCGCTTTCCGGCTTCTTGATTTCATTGATAAAGTCGCGGCAGGTCGATGGGATAATCCATGTGGCCGCCGACCCTGCGAACCCGATGGCAAATGTCACCACGGTATCGACAACTATTTCCGACATAATCGGTGCTGCAGGGTCGCGCTATGCGCCGTCCAGCCCGTTGGATATCCTGAACACCCTACGTGGTGGCGCACGCCGGTTCGCGTTTGTTGGCAAACCTTGTGACGTGTCGGCGCTGCATGCGTTTCGTCAGCAGGACCCGGAGATTGCGCGGCTGGTGCCGGTTCTGGTGTCCTTCTTTTGTGCGGGCGTTCCGTCCCTGCTGGGTGGGCAGGATATTCTGGATCGAATGAGCGTAGACGCCTTGGATGTCGCGCGATTCCAACATCGTGCCGAAGGATGGCCCGGCAAGGCTAAGGCTACACTGAGGGATCGAACCCAGCGCACCATCAGTTACGAGGAAAGCTGGGGCACGCTTTTGTCGAAGCGGGTGCAGCATCGCTGCAAGATATGTGCCGATGGAAGTGGTGTGTTTGCGGATGTGGTGTTTGCGGATGCTTGGGAAGCCGACGCCAAGGGATACCCGAGTTTCGAAGATCGCCCGGGCCAAAGTCTGGTGCTCTGCCGGACAGAGCGTGGGCGGTCGTTGGTTGATGAGGCCTATGCGTCCGGTCACCTGAAGCTCACTCCTTTTGATCTGAACACCCTTGCTGCTGTTCAGCCCGGGCAAACCCGACGTCGACGGGTGTTATTGGCTCGTTTGGCGGCGCTTTGGGTTCTGGGCCGCCCGATCCCGCGCTACCGTGGTATGGGCCTTTGCGCCATGGCGCGCCGTGCCTCACTGTCAGATACCGTTCGCAACTTTGGCGGGACGATGCGCCGCGTCTACAGGCGCTCGATGAAGGAAGAGGGCTCATGCTGACCGTCGGGTTGCTGTTCTTTTCATCGAATTCCGACAACCTCGGAGTGGGTGCGCTGACCGTTGGCCAAATCGACATCCTACGAGGCATTTCACGCGCTACTGGCATCGATATTGCGGTGACCGTGTTTGACTGGGTTGGTTCGCGGCCCGCTTATGTCGAAGGGCCTGACATTACGATCCGGCATCTGAGTGGCGAGGTCATGAAAGACCCCCGAAAGGTGATGGCGATGTTTCGGGAATGTGACCTTATTCTGGATATCGGCGCGGGGGATAGTTTTGCGGATATCTACGGGCCAAAGCGCCTTAACCGGATGATTTATTTGAAGTACCTTGCGCATTTGTCGCGCTGTCCGGTGGTACTGGCGCCGCAGACCTTCGGCCCGTTCACCTCTTGGTTGACCCGCCCCTTCGCGCGCGACCTGATCCGGCGCGCGGTGCTTGTGGCGACACGGGACGATCACTCCACGGCTGCATTGCGCGCGCTGGGTGTGACGCGACCCGTAGTTACCGCAAGTGATGTGGCTTTGCGCCTTCCACCTGAGGGTCCGGCACCCGTTTGGGGGCGAGCTACCATTGGGCTGAATGTTTCGGGATTGTTGATGGCCGGGGGGTATACCGGTCGCAACCAGTTCCAGCTGATGGCGGATTACCCGACTGCGATGCGCGATTTGATATGTCAGCTATTGAGGTTACCGGAGCGGCCCGAGGTGGTTTTGGTGTCTCATGTCATAAGCCCGCAAACTCCGTCGGAAGACGACTACACGGCTGCGCTGTCGTTGCAAAAAGAGTTTCCCGATGTGACTGTTGCGCCCGCCTTCAAAACACCCGGAGCGGCCAAGGCCTATATCGCCAGTTTGGACTTCTTTGCGGGCGCAAGGATGCACGCGTGCATTGCTGCGTTTTCGTCAGAGGTGCCAGTTGCGCCACTGGCCTATAGCGGAAAATTTGAGGGGCTGTTCGGCTCGCTTGGATACGAGGCGACGGTGGATTGTCGCGCTCTGGGTCAAGACGCTTTGGTCCAGTCGGTGCTGAACGGGTTTCAAAACCGTGAAGCCTTGGCGCGACAAGCCAGAATAGCACGCGCTGTGGGCCAAGACCGACTGCGCGACTATACAGAGGCCTTAGCGCGTGTGATTAGCGAAGTCGCGTTGCGCAAACGATCCGGCGACCAGATGCGAAGGGCATCCGGTCACCAGTGGCGCGCGATGGACGAGCGGCTCTAGCCTGCTACCAAAGAGACAGAATGGCGGTTGCCGTGGTGCCTGTCGCCAGCACCTTGGACGCACGAATTGGCAGCGTACTTCCGGCGGGCACGCCTTCAAAGGTTACCACGTCGCCATCCACCATCTCCACGCTCAGAGCGCCAGATTGCCCGACATAGAGCGCGCGACTGACATGCGGCAGATCACCCGTGTCGCTCGGCACGACGGTGCTGGCGGAGCGGGCGGGTGAAATCGGGGTCGTTGGAAATGCGGAAAAGCTGTCCATGATAGATGTCCTGACATGAGATGAAGTCGGGACGTGTTGTGGCAGCACAGAGTTAAGAAGCGGTGATTGCACCGACCGCAGCAACGCTTCAGACGCGGTGGTAGGGAGAGCCAGACAGGATGGACGCCGCGCGATACAATTGCTCGCTCAGCATCACGCGGGCAAGCATATGGGGCCAGACCATCTTGCCAAATGACAGGGATGTGTCGGCCTGCGCGCGCAAGTCCTTGGTCAGACCATCCGCACCGCCAATGACGAAGGCCAGATCGCTGACCCCCTGATCGCGCCAGCCCCCCAACATGTTGGCAAAGTCGGGCGAGCTCATCACTTTGCCGCGTTCATCCATCGCGCAGATCGTGGCCCCTTTCGGGATCGCACGTTCCAGCAAGACAGCTTCCGCGGCCTGGCCACCGCCCTTTTTGTCCTCCAGCTCGATGATCTGCGCAGGCCCCAAGCCGAGGTTGCGGCCCGTGCGGTCAAATCGCTGGAGATAGTCGTTGATAAGGTCAAGTTCCGGATCCGCCCGCAGGCGTCCTATCGCGCAGATCGTGACCCTCATGCGTTCGCTCGTTACTCGGCGTCTGCAGCGCTGGAAGGCAGCCACATCTTCTCAAGTTGGTAGAATTCACGAACTTCCGGGCGGAAGATATGAACAACCACATCGCCGGTATCGATGAGAACCCAGTCGCCTTGCGCTTTGCCCTCCATCTTCGAGAAGCGGCCAAATTCCAACTTGATAGTATCCGTCAACTTTTCAGCCAGCGCGGTGACCTGACGGGTCGACCGGCCGGAACAGATGACCATATAGTCGGCAATCTCCGAACGCCCGCGGAGATCAATCTCCACCAGCTCTTCGGCTTTTTCCGCTTCCAGAAATTCTACGATCCGTGCGAGCAGCTCTTCGCTGGTGCCCGGGTCTTTTTCGGGGGCCGCTTTGGCCTTCGAAGTGGCGGCATTCGCGGCCACGTTTGCATGTTGAGACAGAGCTCAAACCTCCTGTGCAAGGCGCCTAAGGACAGGCGCTTTATGGGTATAATATAGCAGTATGACGATTAAATCTCAATCCGCGCGCTTACAGGTGCGAAACAATTTGTTCAAGCCATAGCGCGGGGCTGGTCCGCAATACTGTCCGTATTTTTGGGCCGAGTGCTGCAAATACACCTGAATCAGATTTGAACAAGGCTGCCGAAAATGCGGTCTGCGTGGTCTTTCAGGTAGATTCGCAACCAGGCTGTGAACCGGTCCGGATTCTGTTCGACCTCTTTCATCAGGTCGAAAACGCTGATCCAGCGGACTTCCATAACCTCGTCGGGATTGAGAGATATTTTCAGGGTCTGAGGCGCCTCGACCATGAATACATCGACGACTTCATGTTCAGTCAGGCCGTTTCCAACATCAGCGCGATATTCCAGATGATCGCGGAAATCCGGCTCTAAACCGACAATACCTAGCTCCTCGTTCAACCGTCGCACCGCGCAATCCAGAGGTATTTCGTCCCATTGAGGATGTGTGCAGCAGGTATTCGCCCACAGGCCCGGCGTGTGGTATTTCGTGAGCGCCCGCCGCTGGATCAGCACCTTGTCGCGATCCATCACAAAGATCGACACTGCTTTATGGCGTAGCCCTTCTTGATGAACCTGCATCTTCTCGACCGGCATCAGCGTGCCATCTACCCAAGCAGGGATCATGTTTTGATTTTCGCCGCTCATTGATGTCAAATCCTCAGTGCCGGGAGGCCTACGCCGGTGCACTCGAAACCGCCATCCACAGCAATGGTTTGCCCTGTCACAAAGCTGGCCTTGGGCGAGCATAGGAACGCGATCACATTCGCAATCTCTACCTCGGTGCCGTAGCGGTTCAGCGGGATAGCATCATGATATGCATCAATAATTTCTTGGCTGTGAACCGCCATCGCCAGCTTGGTACGCACGGGGCCGGGGGCTATGCAGTTTGCGCGAACGCCAAATTCACCCAGCTCAACCGCCTGCTGTTGGGTCAGCTGTATGACCCCTGCTTTGGAGGTGCCGTAGGCGACCCTCAACGTGGAGGCCCGCAGCCCCGAGATGCTGGCGATATTCACGATGCTGCCTTGTGTTTTCTTCAGCGCCGGGGCGGCGGCTTGTGTGCACAAAAACACCCCGTCGAGATTCACTGACATGACCGCGCGCCAGCGTTCGAAATCGGTTTCAGCCATTGGCCCGAAATCCGCGACACCTGCGTTGTTAACCAGATGGTCAATACGCCCGAACGCATTCTCGGTTTCGGCAATCATGGTGGCAACATCATCGGGCTTCGACACGTCAAGATCCAAGGGCAGCACATCACCAAGGTCTTTCGCGGCTTCTATCAAGGTCTCGCCATCCCAGTCGACCATCGCAACCGTGACGCCTTCCTCCAGCAAAAGTTTGGTCGTGGCCAACCCGATCCCACGGGCGGCCCCTGTAACGATAGCGACGCGTTTCGACATGCGGTTTTCCTCGTGAGATGCTGCGTTGGCTTCGTCCTAAACCAACTGTTCAGATTTGGCGAGATGGCGGCAAATTGCCCCGCTCACACGAAAGTTCCATTTTCAAGCGGCGCTGATATCTCTATGGTCGTACTACGGTTAAACTGAGATTCACCAAAGGGAGCTTCAGCTCATGAAATTTGTAGCAATCGCAACAATGGCCACCGCACTTCTGGCAGCGCCAGCATTTGCCGAGGGCGACGCCGCTGCAGGCGAAAAAGAATTCAAGAAATGTAAGTCGTGCCACATGATTGCCGACGGCGATAACTCCATCGTTAAAGGTGGCAAAACCGGTCCGAACCTGTTCGGCCTTCCAGGTCGCACCGTTGGTGCCGAAGACTTCAAATACGGCAAGGATCTTGCTGCTGTCGGTGAAAGCGGTTTGGCATGGGACGAAGCTGAGTTCGTGGCCTATACCGCTGATCCGAAAGCTTGGCTGAAAGAGAAGCTCGACGATTCTGGTGCTAAATCGAAGATGTCTTTCAAACTGAAAGACGCCGACGACGCAGCCAACATCTGGGCCTATCTGGTATCGGTTAGCCCTGAAAGCTGATCTTACCGACGACGACAATCAAACGGCGGCCTTATCGGGCCGCCGTTTTTCGTTTCAGCATGCGGGCAAATCCGGCAAGGTTAAGGGCATCCGGTTCGAGACTTTGGCCAAGATTTGCGAAGCCCTTGATTGCCAGCCGGGTGATTTGATCGAAGCGGTTCCTACCGAGGTTGCTGGCTGACCCAGTCGGTCGCGGCCTCATAGGCGCGGCCCAAGGCAAGCACGGTCGCGTCGGTGCCGCGATGACCGATGAGTTGCATTCCCATTGGTGTTCCACCTGGCCCGAATCCGACTGGAACAGACAAGGCAGGCAACCCTGTGAGCGAAGCAGGCACCACGACCTCCATCCAGCGGTGGTAGGTGTCCATGGGGGAGCCTGCGATATCCTTCGGCCAGTCCCATTCCGCGGGAAAGGCGAACATCTGTGCTGATGGCAACGCCAGCAGATCAACATTCAGGTTTGCTGTGCGGCGAAACCAATCGGACCGGATTTCGCTCGCCTTGAAAACCTCGTGCGCAGACATGGACAAGCCGCGCTCGACTTCCCAAATCGCCGCTGGCTTTAGAAAATCTCGCTTTGTTGTGTCTTCGTAGATTGGTCGAAGTTTCTCGGCGACGGCCCAACTGCGCAGGGTGATCCACGAGTCCCACAAAGCTGCCGCAGAAATCGGTGGTTTCAGTTTCACCACTTCGTGCCCAAGCTGCTCAAGTACCTTCAGCCCGTGTTCACAAAGCTCCAATACTTCACTTTCCATCGGGTAGGCCCCGCCCCAGTCACCAAGCCAGCCAATGCGCAAACGGCCTGTACTCTGGGTGGATCGGTACGGGCCGCTGGAGTGTGGATGCGCAGGGTCATGAGCGGATTGCAGCCCGAGCAGCAATTCCAAATCACCCATATGCCGCGCCATAGGGCCGTTGGTGGATAATTGGTTGAAAAAGCTTTCAGCAGGGCCGCTATTTGCGACCAACCCGTAGGAGGGTCTGAATCCAAACACGTTGTTCCAGCCTGCAGGGTTTCGAAGTGATCCCATCATGTCCGACCCGTCAGCCAACGCGACCATGCGCGTCGCCAAGGCCGCGCCCGCCCCGCCGGACGAACCACCCGCCGAGCATGAGGGGTCGTAGGGGTTTCGTGTCACACCATAAACGGGGTTGTAGCTGTGCGACCCAAGCCCGAATTCAGGCGTATTGGTTTTCCCGATTACCACGGCTCCCGCGCTTCTCAGCGCTGCAACCATGGCATTGTCCGCCGCAGGGCGATGCGCATTGAACAGCGGGGAGCCGTAGGTGGTCGTGATCCCTTTGGTCTCCGCCAGATCCTTGATTGCGATGGGCAGCCCTGCGAGCGGTTTTCCTGCCTGCGCCGTGGCTTCCGCGATCAAAACGTCGCTTTCGCGCAGGGCCACAATGGCGTTTACCCGTCCGTTACGCTCCGCAATCCGGTCCAATGTTGCAGCCATCAGCTCGGGTGCGGAGATATCTCCGGCCCGAACCGCCGCAATTTGTGCGGTGGCGCTTTGATCCAGCAGGTCAGTCGGGGGCACTTGGCATCTCACCGCCCAACATCTTTACCTCCCGTTGCGGGAACGGGATGGAAATGTTGTTCTCGCTGAACGCGTCCCACAAGGCGAGGTAGACGTTCCCGCGAATGTTGGTCAGCCCTTGCGTGGGGTCGCGAATCCAGAACCTTAGGATATAATCTACCGAGCTGTCTCCGAAGCCTACGATGTGGCACACGGGGGCTTTGAAGCTCAGCACCCGATCCACGCCTTTGGCGGCGTCGATGGCCAGCTTGCGCACTGCATGCGGGTCGTCGCCATATGCGGTGCCAAAGAAAATGTCCAATCGCACAAAGTCGTCCGAGTGCGACCAGTTCACCACTTGGTTGGTGATCAAGTCCTCGTTCGGGATCAGGTATTCCTTGCCGTCCCGCGTGACCACCGAGGCGTAGCGTGCACCCAGCGTGTTAATCCAGCCAAAGGTCTCGCCCAAAGAAATGACGTCGCCGGGCTTGATCGACTTATCGAGCAGAATGATCACACCGGATACAAGGTTCGACACGACTTTTTGCAAACCAAAACCAAGACCAACACCGATGGCACCTGACAGTACCGCAAGGCCCGTCAGGTCGATGCCAATGGCCTTTACACCGATGTAGAAAGCGATCCCGTAAAACGAGATTTGCAGCATCTTGACGATGAGCACCCGCATAGAGGGCGAGATGTCTTCGTTCGACTGAATCCGCTTTGACGTTGTGGATGTGAAGAACCGTGCGACGACGATCAATACGCCAAGAATGACCACCGCTTGTACGACCAGCAGCAGTGATATGCGGAACTCTCCCGCTTCAAGCGCTGCGCGGTCAAGCAAGCGTGCGGCATCCGAGGTCAGGCCAAGAACATGCAGCGTCACATAAGCCCAAGCACCGTATCGTACCGTACGCCGTAAGAAGATGGACCGGATCAAACGGGTGGCGAATACCACGACAATCCACGCCGTCGCCAAGGTTGCAATGATCCCCAGAATGTAGGACCGGCTTGGCCAAGTGATCTCACGCATGACGATCACGGCGGTCCAAAGGAGCATGACGAAGAAAATCGGCCTCAGCCGCTGATGCACAACCACAAGGATCCGCATCCGCCATTTCGGCCAGCCTTCACGGGTACCCATCCAATTCCGGATCGGTGGCCCCAAAAGGGTGCGCAGGATATGGGCAAGCGCCCACAGTGCGAGCGCAATGCCGAACTGGTAGGCATTCCACGGGCGCAACATCGAAGTCAGAAACGTATCTGCCTGCGCAATCAGGGACTGTCCCAGATCAACCAGCTCTGTAACAGGTTGCGTCGCAAGATCGGGTACCAAATCGGGGGCGTCGTTTGGCTTGGGTGCCGAAACGGGGGCTGCTGTGCCGTCGATCTGATTGGGAAAGGTCCTGCCGGTACCGGTCTCGTCTGCCATGTCGCTCCCTCATCTAACTTTTTGAACCTCGCATGCAGGATGAAAACCCGCAAGCGCCAGACCTTGCGAGACTCAACGCGCAGGTGTATCTGCATGTTCCATGACGCTTGTTTTTGACATCGACGACCGCGCGCGACTGCGCGAACGCTTTTACGGCGCGACGTTTTCAGTGACCGCGTATCTATAAGCGCCCGTTGCCTGTCAGCCTTTAAACTCATCAATTCGGGAGAGGACCACCATGTCCCCCAAGACGCTCTACGACAAAATCTGGGATGCCCACCTTGCCCACGAGGCCGAGGACGGCACCTGTCTGCTCTATATCGACCGCCACCTCGTTCATGAAGTGACGTCCCCGCAGGCATTCGAGGGCCTGCGCATGGCGGGCCGCACCGTTCACGCACCGGACAAAACCATCGCCGTACCGGACCACAACGTGCCAACCACGCTCGACCGTGCCAACGCGAAGACCATGACCGAAGACAGCCGCGTTCAGGTCGAGGCGCTCGATAAGAACGCCAAGGAATTCGGGTTGCATTACTACCCTGTGTCCGACGTTCGCCAAGGCATCGTGCATATCGTCGGCCCAGAGCAGGGCTGGACGCTTCCCGGCATGACCGTCGTTTGCGGCGATAGCCACACCGCCACCCATGGCGCGTTCGGCTCGCTCGCTCACGGTATCGGCACTTCCGAGGTCGAGCACGTTCTGGCAACGCAAACGCTGATCCAGAAGAAGTCGAAAAACATGAAGGTTGAAATCACCGGCAAGCTGAAGCCCGGTGTGACGGCCAAGGATATCACCATGTCCGTTATTGGCGAGACCGGCACTGCTGGCGGCACCGGCTACGTCATCGAATATTGCGGCGAAGCCATCCGCGACCTGTCGATGGAAGGCCGCATGACGGTCTGCAATATGGCTATTGAAGGCGGCGCCCGCGCCGGCCTGATTGCGCCAGATGAGAAGACCTATGAATACTGCATGGGCCGCCCCCACGCACCAAAGGGTGCCGAGTGGGAAGCTGCCGTGACCTATTGGAAAACGCTCTTCACCGACGAAGGCGCGCATTTCGATAAGGTTATCACTCTCAAAGGTGAAGACATCGCGCCGTCCGTCACTTGGGGTACTTCCCCCGAGGACGTTCTGCCGATCACCGCCAAAGTGCCATCGCCGTCAGACTTCAAAGGTGGCAAGGTCGAAGCTGTCCAACGGTCCCTCGATTATATGGGCCTGACCCCCGGGACCCCGCTGTCCGAGATCAAGATTGACACGGTCTTTATCGGCTCCTGCACGAACGGCCGTATCGAGGATTTGCGCGCAGCAGCTGCAATCCTGAAAGGCAAGAAGATCAAGGACGGAATGCGGGCGATGGTCGTTCCGGGTTCCGGTCTGGTCCGTGCACAGGCGGAAGAAGAAGGTTTGGCTCAGATTTTCCAGGATGCCGGTTTTGAATGGCGTTTGGCGGGCTGCTCCATGTGTCTTGCGATGAATCCCGACCAATTGGCTCCGGGCGAGCGGTGCGCGGCAACCTCCAACCGTAACTTCGAAGGCCGCCAAGGTCGTGGGGGTCGCACCCATTTGCTGTCGCCAGCGATGGCCGCCGCCGCCGCCATTTCCGGCCATCTGACGGATGTGCGTGAGGTCATGTAGCCTAAGCGATCTGTACGTTCCGCCCAAATTCTTGGGCGTGACGTAGAGTTTGGACAAAATAAGGCCCGATACATTTCCATGTGTCGGGCCTTATTTGTAAGTTGTGAGTGATCTCTAGGCAGGCAGCGCCGAAATCGGCTTCGCGGCACCCCAGAAATGCTTGGTGTTAAGCATGACCAGCAGTGCGATCGTGCCGAACTGGATCAACAGGGCGGGCGTGCTGGCCAGCCAGTAAACAGTCGAGAACTTCTCGATCATACCCATGCCCACGAGGCCCTTGTTCACATAGAACTGCAACATCACCGACATCGCCACTCCCGGACAGATCAACGCATAGCTCCCTGCGGAGACTTGGTCACCGGACACGAACTTGCTGAAATAGCCCTGCGCGCGCAGCACCACGAGGCCGAACAACGCGAAGGCGATCTGCACCATGACGATGACTGTCAGCATGTTGAAACTATCCACGTTTTCGCCATGCGCCCCGAACTGGGCGTGCAGCGCGTGCACCTGCCGCATCAGAGCAATGCCGATCACGGTTAGCAACGGAATCCCGATCAACAAAGTCGGAGCCGAGTCCTCGTTCGCTCCGTGCTCCATCATGGACCGTAGCCCCAACAGCATCGCGGCCCCTGCAATCAAGGCGGCGATGATGACGAAGAACGACGACAGGATCAGGCTGATCCCGACAGTCGTAAGGTTGGAACTCATCGCCGCAGGTGCGGCAAGGCCGACAGCCACCATCGCAAAGGCAAAGCCCGGTAACGCTTGCGCGAAAGAGTTGTTTTTCGAGCATTCAAACCCGCCCAACGTAAGTACGCGGCCCAGAAATTTACCATAGAGACGAAGCCCGTAAACGCCGATCGCAACAAAGGTGACCATCGCCAGCGGGAACAGGTATTCGACAATCGACCAAAGTCCGGGAACGAACACCAACCCCAGAATGAAGCCCCCGTTCACACCCATGGCGAGGGTTAGCGGGATTGCCATCATCTGCGATTCAGCGTTGCCGGCATGCAGCGCCGTGAAGCCTTCTGTTTTGCGAAAGCGTGCCATTTCACGCAGGTTCCAAACCAACATCTGAACCAGCAGCGCCGAAAATATAGCGATCCCTGCCCATGCGATGGAGATCATAATCTTTGTCAGCATCGTGCCTGCAACAAATGCCGCCATGATATCTTCAAACACCGGAACAGAGCGGCCCGCATGTGGCACCCAGAACATCAGGTATAGAAAGAAGGTTACGGTAAGCCCCCCAGCCCCGAGGGCTGCGAGGAAATATAGCGGCCCATAGGTCAGCCGTGGACTAGTTTGCTCTGTCGACATCGACTCATCTCCTATTCATATTGCATTTGTTGAATATGTTATTTTGCCCTGTTCTGATTTGATCCAAGTCAAGCTGCTCGCCGATTCAATGCAGGCCATCTTGCATAGACGATAGAGCTTTGGCACAAGGGCGCGACCGTCTGACAAGGAGTCGACCATGGACAAGTTCGAAACACTCACCGGGATCGCCGCACCGATGCCCCTGATCAATGTCGACACCGACATGATCATCCCCAAGCAGTTCCTGAAGACCATCAAGCGCTCCGGGCTGGGTGTGAATCTGTTCGACGAAATGCGCTATGACGACGACCGCAACGAAATCGCCGACTTCGTGCTGAACAAACCGCAATACCGCGAGGCAGAGATTCTGGTCGCGGGCGACAATTTCGGCTGCGGTTCTTCGCGTGAGCATGCGCCTTGGGCGATCAAGGACTTCGGCATCCGCTGCGTTATCGCGCCCAGCTACGCAGACATCTTCTATAACAACTGTTTCAAGAACGGCATCCTGCCGATCGTGTTGCCACAGGAGCAGGTCGATGTGCTGATGAAGGACGCGGAGAAGGGTGCGAACGCCCGCATGTCCATCGACCTCGAGGCACAGACTGTGACGACCTCGGATGGCGAAGTGTTCAGCTTCGAAGTGGATAGCTTCAAGAAGCACTGCCTGATGAATGGTTTGGACGACATCGGCTTGACCATGGAAAAGGTCGCCAGCGTTAAGGCGTTCGAAGCCAAGGCCAGCGCTGAGCGCCCTTGGGTCTAACGCAAATTAGATAAGCAATATGGCCAGCCCCGATCAGAGGCTGGCCATTTTGGTTTCAAAGACCCAGTTGCTGAGATAGTGCATCAATCACAGCAGCGTGGATCTGCGCGCGATCAGCGCCTTTAGGGTCGGTACAAACCGGATCATCTTTCTCTTCCTTCAAAATCTCCGCCCCTGCAGGCTTGCAAAGCGGTAGCAAGCTAAAGTGAAAGGCCGGAGTGATCCGAAGCACCTTGGCGTCCGGCAACAGGTCGACAAAGCCACTTGCATCGAAATCTGTGGCCACCAAACGGTCAGCCCCTTCACCCAGTGCGATCAACACCGTGTCAACGGTCAGATCCACCACATTGGATTCCGTGAAGCCGTGATGCAGCGCGGGATCCATGGCCGCGACATGGGTGATCCGCGCGTCTTTGTATGATGCGTCCCAAATACCTGCTTTCAGATCACCGAAGCTAACACCGGCTTTCTTGAGATCGCGACAATGGCTCGATGCGTCCCCCTGCACTTCACATTCCGCGATCTCGCCCGCCAGATTGCCTGTAACGCCACCCAAAGACAGTGCCGTCCAGCCCCCATAGGAAAACCCCGCAGCCATGATGCGGCTGGTGTCGATACGGCCCGAGAATGTCGGGTCGTCCATCAACTTATCCAACGCCCGCGACATGTCCCGCGCCCGGGTCCAGTGTTTCAGGCCTTCTCCCATGTCGAAATCAAATGTCGAGCTGGCAGGATGGTTCACGGAAATAACAAGTGCGCCTTGACCCGCCAGATCTTCGGCCAACCATGCGAGCGAGCGCCAGTTTCCCCCGAGTCCGTGGGAAAGCAGAACCACGGGCAGCTTGCCTCCTTCCGGCAATGGCCCGTCTTGGCGGGCGTCTACCCCGTAGAACACGGCATTCTCTGCCACGCGGGTTACGGTGCCTCCCTCGCTGGACGGATACCAGATTACCGACGAGACCGGCTTGCCATGATGTGCGGCCTCGTAGGTGAAGTCGGCCATGCCGATATTTGTCTCTGCGAAAGCCAGCGTAGGTGCCAAGCTTAAAGCTGCAAGGAGTGCGATGTGTTTCATAGTGGTATTCCTGATGTGTGATGCGACTGAAGCAGTGATGCGAGAAAATGCGGGCATGAGCGTCCCAAAACCGGTTTTAGGTCGAGCAGAACGCGATCTAGGACTAGCAAGGGCGTCGAAAGGACCGTTCTTCATGCCCGTATTGCCTATTCCCTTGTTCGGAAGCCTCATCTTGGCGTTCCTGTTCCTCAAGCTGATCGTCGATGGGCGCGGGCGTAGCTTCATCGCTGTCTTGTTGCTTCAAAGCTCTTTGCAGAGCTTGATCATTTCACTGGGCCAGCACTACGGGGTCTCGTGGGCGCTTGCGATCCAGCCGATTACGGCTGCTGCTATTCCTCCCTTGGCGTGGGTGGCGTTCGAGACTTCTGCGGTGCGCCGGTTCGATCCGCGCCGCCACTTGCCCCACGCTTTGGTTCCGGTCTTCATCGCGTTCTGCGTTGTCTTTGCACGCACACCGCTCGATTTCCTGATTCCGGCGCTGTTCGTCGGTTACGGTGCTGCCATTCTTGTTGTGTCATCGCGCGGCTCGGATGCATTGCCGATCACGCGGCTTTCGGCTGGGAATGTGCCGGGCCTGATATGGCGGGTCATTGGCGTGTCCTTGATCGTGTCGGCCCTCGGGGATGCCGCGATCGTTCTGGCGCAGATTTTTGATCAAGGCGCGTGGCAGCCTTGGATCGTCGCGGTGTCATCAACAGGGATGTTGCTGCTCTTGGGGGCGTTGAGTTTGTCGAGCAGTCTCTGGACGCAGACTGCGGATGACGACGAGGATTCCGAGCCAAAAACGCAATCCGACCCGGAAGAGGATGCCAAGATCATGGCGCGCCTCGAAGCTCTGATGATGCAGCAAAAACTCTACCTTGATCCGGATCTAACCCTCAACCAGATCGCTCGACGGTTGGTGCTTCCGGTCAAGGCAGTGTCGGGCGCCATTAACCGGACTACGGGTGAAAACGTGTCACGTTATATCAATGCGCGCCGCGTGGATGTGGCTTGTATAGCGCTGCAACACGGGGAGAGCGTTACTTCGGCAATGCTCACGGCGGGCTTCAATACCAAGTCGAATTTCAACCGCGAGTTCCTTCGGATCAAGCATGCAGCCCCGAGCCAATGGCTGAAACTACAGGCTGAAAACGAAGGGTATGGTTAACCTGTTGGTGTGGCCGTTCACAAGGCCGCCACACATTGCTGCCATGTTTCGCCCCAGATATTGCGGATGAGGGTGTCCGCCTGTCTAGATGCGCGAATGGGCGATTTCGAGTGACACAAGAATACCACGGAATCTTCCAATAAAATCCCTCAGTCTTATCAGATGGTTGAAGGAGTATCTGAATCTAGGCAAAACTGAGGCGAAAATGAGGCACCTTTCGGCAGAAGCCAAAGGATCATCTTTCTGGGACAGGGTTCGGCAAAGTATCGGGCCCGCTCGGGTAGAGAGGTTTATCGACGTGGTATCACGCCTGACAGGCGCGGTCGCCCGCGCAATGTTTGTCGTGCTGTTGATTTGCACGCCATCTCTATTGCTTCCGGGAGTGACGCAAGACACGACACAAATGGTCGTGCTGGTAGGGCTCTTTGCGGGCTTGATCACGCTCATTGAATATGGCTCCACCTATCCATGCCTTATAGAATTCCGCAACGCACCGCCGTTTAACCGCGTGCGCTTCTTGTCGCTTTTTGTGACGATTTTTCTGCTTTCGATCATCTTCCGGGGTCTCTACGAGCCGACGACTCTGACACGCTTCGTTCAGGCTGTCGGGCATCTTGTTGGCTATGTCATCGACTTCCCTTACAGCCCGGTTCGCCTGATCATGTTGCTGGTTCCCGACCAAAGCAACGTGGAGCACATGAATCTGATGCGCGCTGCAGTTGGTGTGAGCTATCTCGTATCCTTGCTGACGCTGGCTGTGTTTATGATCGTTCTGCGGGTAATGGGTTGGCCAAACCGCACACAAGCGTTCAACTTCTGGACCAACCTGCCGACCTTCGACCCAACCATGGGTGCGGATGTCGTGACACGTTTGAACCGCGACGCGCGCTTTAACATAGCGTTAGGATTCTTCCTGCCATTCTTGACCCCTGCCGTGGCGCGTTCTGCCTCGGGGCTGTTCAATGCGTCGATGATGGATTCGCCGCAAACACTGGTTTGGATGATTTCCATATGGGCCTTCCTTCCGGCAAGCCTGTTCATGCGCGGTATCGCGATGAACCGCATCGCCGACATGATCGACGAAAAGCGGATGCGTGGCGCACGGGCTGTGGCCGCTGGTTTGCTGCCTGCCTGACCGCACTGTTTGTCGCAGCGTTGCCTGCGACAGCGGAAACTTACCGGATTATGACCTATCACACCGGCCTGTCACGCGACGGGCCGGCTTTGCTTGTGCGCGATCTGATGGCAGCGAAGGCGGATGAGCAGCTGAGGCCGATCGCGCATCTCGCTCCCGACATCGTTGTTTTGCAGAACGTCGACTTTGATCATGACCGGATAGCGGCTCACCTAATCCAAACCCGTTTGGCTGACATGGGGCACGAAATGCCGTTTTCCTACGCCGCTCGTCCGAACACCGGGATTGGGAGCGGTGCTGATCTGGACCGGAACGGCAAGTTGGGAGAGCCGAGGGACATGCTGGGTTACGGGCGCTTTGCGGGTCAGGGAGGAATGCTGTTGTTGTCGCGATTCCCCTTGGTTGACGAGCAGACCCGCGACTTGAGTCATGTTCTGTGGCGCGACCAAGAAACGCCCGATCTGCCCGCAGGTGGGTTTTTCCCAGATGGAGTATTGGCAATATTGCCACTTCATACCGTTAACGCGTGGGATGTCGTGATCCAGACACCAACGGGGCCGCTGCGTGTTTTGACGTCACATGCCTCGACCCCCGCTTTCGACGGCCCAGAGGATCGCAACGGATTGCGCAATGCTGCAGAGCTTGGGTTCTGGCGTCGCTATATCGAGCAGCCTGCACTTCAGCAGATGCCCTTTGTCTTGCTTGGTACTCTGAACAATGACCCGTCAGGCGGTGAAGGACATCGCACCGCTATTCAAAGCCTACTGAACCACGATGCCTTGCAAGACCCGCATTCGACCGACGCCAACGGGGGGATCACCGCTGAATGGGCATTTGGTCTGGCGCTTCGGGTAGATTACGTCTTGCCGTCAAGTCGCCTTCGAGTACGGGCAGCAAAGGTTGAGCGGACGCCTCGAAGCTCCGGAGAGTCGCGGCACTATCCGGTCTGGGTCGACGTCACTTTGCAATGATGCTGCGATGGCGTCATGCAACGGTGTTGGCGCAAAATCCGGAAGAAGATCTGTGAAGCGCAACGATTTCACACTATGCGGAGTGTTCCAAAGATAGCGTGTTTCCAGCAGCGGTTTTGCCATTGGCCAGAATGGCTTGGCCGCCAGCAATGGCCACCATGGCATTTGTCGCAGGACCAAATGCCGTTCGGTGACCTGCTCCAACGCATGATGCAGTTCCCGCGCGGTCAGGGTGTATCCAGGAAAGTTGATGTCGAAGAAGCCGGGCAAGTCATCAGCCTGCTCGGCCAGCATCACGGCTGCGTCGGCCAGATCATGCAAGAAGGCCCAAGAGTGTGGCGTATCCAGATCGTCGGGGTAGTCGACGAAGCCTTTACGGAGTTTCGCAGTGATGACCTTGTCATACCAATTCCCGCTTGGGGCCGTGTCGATGAAATCGCCTGCACGAAGCACAATCGTTCGCACTCCCGCGTCTTTGTAGGCGCGCTCCATAGTTTCGCGAATTTCACCCAAGGGGCCTGTCGGCCTGTGTTGTGTCGCCTCGTTCAGCTCTGAGGGCATATCAGCGCCGTAGTTGTAAAGGTTACCCGGAATCAGAACCGTGGCACCGGTATCCTTGGCTGTGTCGATGATCTGTTTGGTTAGTTGTGGAACCAGTTTCGCCCAATCGGGATAGGCGGGGTTCCACGCGTTGACGATTATGTCGGCCCCCCACGCAGCATCCGGAAGTGCATCTGTTGCGCGGTCGAAGCGGATGACGTTCCAGTTTGCCCATGAAAATGCGGCAGCGGCATTGCGGCCAAAGCGACCGTTGGCGCCGAGAATGAGAACAGTTTTGGTCATCTTGAAATCTCCTGAAGCGGAATTGCCTTAGCGTCACTCATTCAAATATGAAATGAAATTGCCAAAATTCGGATGTCTGATATTCATATATGAATGGAACGCATAGACAGACTCGATTGGACGTTGATCCAAGCCTTCCTCTCGGTGGTGGCCAAGGGTTCTCTCTCCGGTGCCGCGCGCGCCCTTGGTGTGAGCCAGCCAACTTTGGGTCGACAAGTGAAGGCGATGGAGGAGCAGCTTGGCATTGCCTTGTTTTACCGCCAACCCAAAGGGCTGAGCCTTACGGGCGAGGGCGAGGCCCTCCTTCCCCATGCAACGGCAATGGCCGAAGCTGCATCGGGTTTGGCGACAGCAGCGGCTGGGCATGACAATTCCTTGCAAGGGACAGTGCGCATCACCGCGAGTGATTTCACGGCGCTATACTCTCTGCCGCCCGTGTTGGCCCGATTGCGTATAGATCATCCCGATATCCAGATCGAATTGAACGCCACGGACCTAAGCGAGAACCTGTTGTTCCGCGAAGCGGATATCGCCGTCCGTATGTACCGCCCGACCCAACTTGAGGTGATTACCAAGAAAATAGGCATCCTGAAACTGGGGTTCTTTGCAGCGAAAAGCTATCTGGAGCGTCGCGGCACACCGTCCAATATCGAAGAACTAATGCAGCATGACTTGCTGGGCTACGACCGTTCCGAGCGATTCATTCGCGGCGCAGCGAAGTTGGGGTGGCAGTTAACGCGGCAAGATTTTGCGTTCCGGTGTGATGCGCAACAAGTGCATTGCGAGATGATCCGCGCTGGCGCCGGTATCGGCGTAATGGCCTGCAATCTGGGCGCACGCATGCCTGAGGTTGAGGCTGTACTTCCTCAATTTCCGGTTCCCGGATTGGAGCTGTGGTTGACCACACATGAAGCCCTTCGACACACGCCTCGTGTTGCGGCGGTTTGGAAGGTTTTGGAGAACGGATTGAAGCCGGACCTGTCGCAAGACAGCTCAATCCCGATCATGCATTCCCCCTAGTAACCTTGACCCCATAGGCCGTGCGCGATACCCCGCTGAGGACTCATTTTTTGACGGAGCGCAGTCCATGTCCAACCCATCCATCCTGATCCTGCCGGGCGACGGCATCGGCCCTGAAGTAATGGCGCAAGTGACGCGTATCATCGACTGGTTCGGTGATAAGCGTGATTTGAAGTTCGACGTGGAAACTGACCTTGTTGGCGGCGCTGCCTATGACAAACACGGCGTGCCGTTGTCGGATGAAACAATGGCCCGCGCGATGGAAGTTGATGCGGTTTTGCTGGGTGCCGTTGGCGGCCCGAAATACGACAATCTCGACTTCTCGGTGAAGCCGGAACGCGGCCTTCTTCGTTTGCGTAAAGAAATGGACCTGTTTTCGAACTTGCGCCCTGCCCAGTGTTTCGACGCGTTGGCCGACTTCTCCTCGTTGAAGAAGGACATCGTGTCCGGTCTCGATATCATGATCGTCCGCGAACTGACCTCTGGAGTGTATTTCGGGGAGCCTCGCGGCATCCACAAGGAAGGCAACGAGCGCGTGGGTGTGAACACGCAACGCTACACCGAGTCCGAGATTGCGCGCGTCGCCCGTTCCGCGTTCGAGCTGGCCCGCAAGCGGAGCAACAAGGTTTGCTCCATGGAAAAAGCCAACGTAATGGAATCCGGCATCCTGTGGCGCGATGTGGTTCAGGAAATCCATGATGCTGAATATCCCGACGTGGAACTGTCCCACATGTACGCCGACAACGGTGCGATGCAGTTGGTCCGCGCACCCAAACAGTTCGACGTGATCGTAACCGACAACCTGTTCGGTGACGTGCTGTCCGACTGTGCTGCGATGCTGACAGGCTCGCTTGGCATGCTGCCCTCCGCGTCGCTGGGACTGCCCAATGCTGAAGGCCGCCCGAAGGCACTTTACGAGCCGGTTCACGGCTCCGCCCCGGATATCACCGGTCAAGGCAAAGCGAACCCGATTGCCTGTATCCTCAGCTTCGCAATGGCGCTGCGCTATTCGTTTGACGAAGGCGAAGAAGCGACCCGTCTGGAAAAGGCCGTCGAGAAGGTTCTGGCAGATGGCGTCCGCACGGCCGACCTGATGGGCCCTGATGGCGGCACACCGGTCTCCACGACCGAAATGGGTGATGTTATTCTGGCCGCGCTGGACGCTAGCCTGTAGGAGTTCGCAAATGACTCCGAATGCTAAAGGCGCATTACTTGCACTGGTTGCGTTCGGAATTTTCGCGACGCATGACATTGTCATCAAAGTATTGGGCGGGACATACTCGCCCATACAAATCGTGTTCTTTTCGGTTGTCCTCAGCTTTCCATTGGCCACGCTATGGTTGCTACGGGACCAGACCAGCGGGACACTGATACCGCGACACCCGTATTGGATGGTTGCGCGGACAGTTGCTGCCGTGATCACCGGATTTTCCGCGTTCTACGCGTTTTCGGTCCTGCCCTTGGCGCAAGTCTACGCCATCATATTCGCCTCGCCCTTGTTGATTACCGTCCTCGCCATCCCGATTCTGGGTGAGGAAGTCCGTCTGCGTCGTTGGCTTGCCGTTCTGGTGGGCCTCTGCGGTGTCTTGGTCGTGTTGCGCCCTGGGCAGACAGAGCTTGGTTTGGGCCACCTGGCGGCGCTTGCCTGCGCGGTTGGCGGGGCATTCGCATCGGTGATCGTGCGCAAGATCGGGCGTGAAGAGCGGACAGTCGTGATCATGCTCTATCCCATGATGGCGAACTTTCTGGTGATGGGGGCATTGCTGCCGACCGTTTACGTGCCGATGCCAATCGAAGACCTTGGGCTCATTGCCATCGTCGCAGTTTTCGCATGGATCGCTGGCCGCTTCTTGATCGGAGCCTACAATACCGGCGAGGCCGTGATTGTCGCGCCAATGCAGTACAGCCAGATCCTTTGGGCGACGGTCTACGGTGCGTTGTTCTTTGATGAATGGCCGGACTTTGGAACGCTCGTAGGCTCTGCCATTATCATCGCCAGCGGCATGTATATCGTGCTGCGTGAAAGCAGGTCCACGACATCAGGAACCCCTGTTCTCAACACACGGTCACGCCCCGAGACGGGAACATCACCGCGTATTGGGTCCTTCATGAAGCCGTTTCAGCCGAAGAAATAGGCAAGTCAGCGCGTCACATAGTCGTGTGGCCGGATTGCCTTCGCTCGAATGCCCGTTAGCTTGGGCCAAATCCCAGCGGAGGCCGACATGGACCTGAATTCAGACTTTTCACAGCGCGTCGTTGTCCACACCGATCAAATAGATTGGGTCGCGTCGCCAATGCCCGGTGTCGACAGGCGCATGCTCGATCGCATCGGGGACGAGGTTGCGCGGGCCACGACGATTGTGCGCTACGCGCCCGACAGCCATTTTTCCGCCCACACCCACACAGGTGGCGAAGAATTCATCGTGCTCGAGGGCGTTTTCAAGATGAACATGGCGACTTTCCCGTCGGAACCTACGTTCGCAATCCGCCAACTTCCAGCCACATGCCGGGGTCAAAGGATGGTTGCACAATTTTCGTGAAGCTTTGGCAGTTCGATATGGACGACCGAAGCGCCGTGACTACCGATATGAATACCCTCGAGCTTGCGCCGGACGCTGATCGACGGGGAGTGCGTTCCGCAGTTTTGTTCCGTGACGGCCGCGAAGAGGTTCGAGTGGAAACCTGGGATGCAGGTGCGTCTATCGAACTGGATTTGCCCGATGGTGGAGAACTTCTGGTTCTCGAAGGGTCAGCCACCGAGGGTGGCTATATCTTGGAGAAACATGATTGGCTAAGGCTGCCCATGGGCGCAACCTTGCGTGCCGACGCAGGTGACAACGGGACACGGGTCTGGATGAAGCTTGGGCATATCCCACACGCGAGAAAACCTGAATTTGCGCCAGATTAGAGCCTGATTTGTACGAATACGACAGCTTTTTCACGCTAACCGGTCTGCAACAGATCGGGCTTGTCGTAGTGTCTGCGGGTTTGATGCTGTGCTGGGGCTACGGTGCATGGCGGTTTGGTGCCGAACGGCCACTGATACTGCGGATTGTGATTGGGGTAGCAGTGTTTGTCAGCTTCGTCTGGCTGTCCCCGCAAATCTATTTCCAGTATTACCGCATCATCATCGACGGATTGCCGGCGCAATGGGTCATTGGCCGGCCTCCGGGACCTCTCCACATCTTACGGCTGCTGAGCTTTCAAGCGAGTGCAAACCTTTCAGCGCATAGCCAAGGGTTGCTGGGATGGCTTTTGCTCGGACTGGCAGCGCTGAAGCGATAGAGGCTTCGCTTACAGTTTGCGCGCCGCGCTTGCCTCGCGTAGTCAAATGGCATGACCCAGACGCCGCCTATTTTTGTGACCAACTTCAACAAGAACTTTACCGGCGTATCCGCGACCGCCGCTGGCGTTGTGCGCGCGCAGGCAAGGGGGCTTGATCTGCGGCTGGTAGGTCAGCCTTTGCCGGAATGTCCTGAACCGATCGACTTGAAAACTGCCCGTGCTCTGTCTCGCAAAGAGCCGGATGGCTACCCATTCTCGATCTGGCATGTGAGACGCAATACAGAGATGCGTGCGGCGATCTGGACGCGCGACGTGCTCAGGCTGCCGATAAAGATCGTTTTCACCTCGGCCGCGCAGCGACGGCACTCCGCATTTCCGCGCTGGCTGATCTCGCGCATGGATGCCGTTATCGCAACGACCGAGGCCGCCGCAGAGTACGTGCCACATGTGCGTGCGGTCGTCCCCCATGGCGTGGATACAGATGCTTTTCATCCCGCTGAAAACAGGGCCGCAGCTTGGGCCGCGACAGGTTTCCCCGGCAAACGCGGGATTGCCGCAGTCGGTCGCATTCGGCCCGAGAAGGGCACCGACCAGTTTGTCGATGCAATGATCCGTGCGCTGCCATCCCAACCGGACTCCACTGCTTTGGTCATTGGCCGCGCTGGCAGGTCGCACGAGACGTTTTTGGCCGACCTCAAGGCGCGCGTGAAAGCTGCGGGACTGTCGGATCGTATCCTGTTTCCAGGTGAAATAGAGCCTAATAAGCTGCCAGAGATTCTACGCGGCCTTAGCCTTCTGGTACCTTTGCCGCGCTATGAAGGTTACGGCATGACACCACTGGAAGCCATGGCCTCAGGCGTGCCGTTTGTCGCAACCGATACCGGATACTTCAGTGCGTTTTCAGCGCAAGGCGAGTCTGGTCGCGTGGTGCCGCTTGGCGATGTGTGTGGCGCAGTTGACGAGATCCGGAGCTTGTTAAGCGATAAGTCGCTGCTTGAGGCAATGTCACTCCGCGCTACTCAAGTCGCGCGTGATAGCTATGGAATTCAGACCGAGGTCGATGGCATAAACACCGTCTATCAACAGCTTTGGAACGAGGCAGTTCGCCAGTGACCGAAACCTTTATCATCCATCTGGAACGCGCCTCCGCGCGTCGACCTCATGTTGAAACCATGATGCAGGAATCACCCTATCCGGCGCGCATCTGGCCTGCGTGTGACGGGGCGGCGATGGATCCGGCGGTGCGGGACCAGCTCGTCTCCGGCCCTGCGCTGTTTCAGCCAGCCTACCCGTTTTCGCTCTCCATGGGCGAGATTGGCTGTTTTGAAAGCCATCGCAGTGTCTGGCGTCACATGGTCGAAAACGACGTGAACGCGGCGCTCATCCTTGAAGATGACGTCGCCATCGAACCGGCTGAATTTCGTGCGGCGCTTGCCATGGCGGAGCCCCACATTGCCGCATTGGGCTACATCCAGTTTCAAGTACGGGCCGTCAAACCACCTTTTTCCATGGTAGAGCAGTCCGGCCCTGTCGCGGTCATCCGGCCTCAGGTTATTCCCTTGCGGACTTCGGCGCAATTGGTCAGCTTGGACGCCGCCCGCTCGCTGCTGACCGCAAGCGAACAGATTGACCGGCCGGTGGATGGTTTCCTTCAGCTGTTCTGGGAAACAGGCGTGCGCCCGCATTGCGTTGTGCCATCAGGCGTATCCGATCTAACGCAGGAGTCGGGTGGCAGCACTGTGTCGCGCAAGCGGAGCTTGTGGCAAAAACTGATCGCCGCGGCAAAGCGCTGGACCTACCGAAACCAAGTCGCAACGCTATCGCGCAAGTACAACTAACCGGCGGGTAACTCGTATAGCGAGTTGTTTCGGGTGCGTGTGACCAAGACGTAGCCACGCGCTGCGAACGCTTTGGTGCAGCCGGGATAATCCGCGTCAGGGTAGGGATGCTCAATGACAATCCGCCGCGGCAGCAATGCGTCGGGTGCGGCCTCCATGAAGGGCACCAATGCTTTGTCTTCATGCCCTTCAATGTCGATTTTCAAGCCATAGATCGCCGTAATCCCGTGCTCGTCCAGCAGGGCATCAAGACGGCGCACAGGCATATCCCCGTCGGGTGTTTCTTCAACTGCAACGATTGCCAGATCATCTTTGCGGATTTGCAGATCGCCCCGCCCTTCCTGATCGCTGACAGCGCAGTGGATCACGGTCAGGTTGTCCAACCCGCTGGCCTCGGCGTTCCACGTCAGGCGGTCAACCATCAGCGGGTTCGCGTCGATAGCAAGTGTGCGGCCTTGTGGCGCGCAACGGGCCATCGGCTGGGCATACAGACCGATGTTGCAGCCAAGGTCCAGGAAATTGGCATCAACCGGCGCGTCTTTCGTCAGGAAGTCCAGGTCCTCGCCGTTATAGTCGGGATTCAGAAGGAGACCGTATTCGATAAGGTTGTTCTCGCCGCGGATACGGTAGGCGCAGTCGCGGAAGTAGATATCTAGCTTTCCACGTCCGGCAGCGAGCACCGAAGATGTCCAACCACCACGAAACACACCGCGTTTGAGCGGGGTTGATTTGCCCAGTGAAATCATACCGCGTTGCACCGCATTCGGGGCGAAATGGCCAAATGGTAGTTTATCATCCGCATCGTCAAGATTGCGTTCTTTGCCGTTGAGGCTGCGCCAGATGCCGGAGCCTGTACTGCGCGTGAAGGTCTTGGACGTCACGGGGATATCTCCGGTGAAAGGCTTGGTACCGGTTTGGAATTGCAGGTCGTGCAGACGGGCGTAGATACCGGCCTTGCCGATCAACTCGTCATGAGGCCCGCTTTCCGCCAGTTTGCCGTGATCAAGCACAAGAATTTGGTCCGCGTCGCGGACAGTGGACAAGCGGTGGGCAATAACCAGTGTCGTGCGGCCTTTGGAAAGTCGTTCCAACGCTTTTTGGACCACCTTTTCGGATTCGGCATCCAAGGCACTCGTCGCCTCGTCCAACAACAGAATCGGTGTGTCGCGCAGTAGGGCGCGGGCAATGGCGACGCGTTGGCGCTGCCCGCCTGACAGGTTGCTGCCCCGTGGGCCAACGGCGGTTTCCAGCCCGTCGGGCAGGTCTTTCAGAAAATCGCTGACATGTGCATCGTCCAGCACCTGTTTTAGCCGCGCGTCATCGACGTCTTCACGGCCCAACAGGATGTTCTCGCGCAGCGTTTCGTCGAACAACAAAGCGTCTTGCGACACGACCGAGAACAAGCCGCGTAATTGCGACAGGGGCATGTCTTTGACGTCCACGCCCCCGATGGTGATCTTGCCGCTTGCTGGATCAACCAAGCGGGTGAGCACGTTGAACACGGTGCTCTTGCCCGCCCCTGACGCGCCAACCAGCGCTGTTGTGGTGCCAGAATTCGCAGTGAAGCTCAGGCCGTTCAACACGGCTTTGTCACCGTAGGACAAAGAGGCGTTGTCAAAGACGATGGAGGAGCCATCCAGCACGGCTTCGGCAGATGTTCGATCCGCCACGGCGGGTTTGGTATCAAACAGCCCGAAGATGCGGCTGAGGCTGGCGATCATCATTTCCCAATAGCCCAAAACTCCGCCCAAACGGCGCATGGGTTGAAAGGCCAGTGACATGGCGGTGAAGAAGCTCATGAACTGGCCGATGGTCTTTTCACCGGCAATGATTTGCGGGCCGCCGTAAAGCAACACGCAGAAAAAGCCGAAGCCCACGGCGAAATCGACCAGTGCCGGCACGGTGGCTTGCCCGATGGTAGTTTTGATCGTCGCTTTTACCCAAGTATCTGAAAGGCCAGAAAAATTCTCGACTTGATATTCTTCCATCCGGTTCAGCTTGATCGGGGTGACGCCGTGAAATACCTCGTCCAGACGGGTGGTCCGCTTGCCAGCCACGTCGCGCAGGTAGTTGGATTTGCGCCGTACATAGCGCTGCACCAGCAAGCTGGGGATGACCAACATCGGGGCGCCGATGATTGCCACCAGCGTCCATTTCCAGTCAATCGA
Organism: Litoreibacter halocynthiae; assembly: GCF_004365635.1. Classification (GTDB taxonomy): domain Bacteria; phylum Pseudomonadota; class Alphaproteobacteria; order Rhodobacterales; family Rhodobacteraceae; genus Litoreibacter; species Litoreibacter halocynthiae. The sequence goes on from NZ_SOBH01000003.1 coordinate 58,786, forward strand.
CAAGGCCACACCTAGAAGCGAAAGCAACGCAATCAGGTCGCGACCAGCGCTCACGAGGATCATATTCCAAAGGGTTTGGATCGCAGTTACATCCCCCTGAACCCGCTCGATCATCGAGCCGGGCGAGGTGCGGGAGTGGAATGCGTTATCAAGCGTCAGCGTGTGCCGCAGCAGGTCGACCTGCACCTCCGTCGAGGCACGGAAGGACACGCCGGTCAGAATGCTCTTGTGGATGATGCCGGTGATGCCGCGGATGACGAAAAGCGCGAAGATGCCGATGCCGACCCACCAGATGGCACTTGCCTGACCCTCGACGAACACAAGGTCGAACATCGGCTGAAGCATGTAGCTCAGCGCACCCAAGGTGCTGCCTTCGATGACCATGAACACAAAGGCCAGCACGAAAAGCATCCAGTGTTTGCGCAAGTACCCACGCCACAGGCGGGCAAACAGCTTGCCTCCGCTCTCGGTCGACTGGGCCAGATCTAGGTCTGTCGGGTTGCTCAAGAAAAGGCTCACATATGGCTACTTTAGCGATCTGTGTAACGCAGTTTTGCGCGGCGCGGCAAGGCTGGGGCAACATGGCCCTTTCCCATCGGGTCTCAAAAGAGTATCAGGCCCCGTCTGAAACAAGACCTATAGAAGGATCAAAGGGATCATGGGTTACAAAATCGTCGTCGTAGGCGCCACGGGCAACGTGGGTCGCGAGATGCTGAACATTCTGGATGAACGTCAGTTCCCAGTGGACACAATCGAGGTTCTGGCCTCCCGTCGCTCGATCGGCACCGAAGTTTCCTTCGGCGAGAAAACCCTGAAGACCAAAGACCTTGATACCTTCGACTTCACCGGCTGGGACATTGCGTTGTTCGCAGTGGGCTCCGAGGCCACGAAAAAATACGCGCCGATTGCTGCCAAAGCTGGTTGCGTGGTGATCGATAACTCGTCGCTCTACCGTTACGACCCCGACGTGCCGTTGGTGGTTCCTGAAGTGAACCCCGAGGCCGTGATGGGTTACACAAAGAAAAACATCATCGCCAACCCCAACTGCTCTACGGCGCAGATGGTTGTGGCGCTGAAGCCGTTGCACGATCGGGCGCGGATCAAGCGCGTTGTTGTCTCCACCTACCAATCGGTGTCCGGTGCCGGCAAAGATGCAATCGACGAGCTGTGGGATCAAACCAAGTCGATCTACAACCCCGTCGACAACAAACCACCAAGCAAGTTCACCAAGCAGATCGCGTTCAACGTGATTCCGCATATCGACGTGTTCATGGACGACGGCTCCACCAAAGAGGAGTGGAAGATGGTCGTCGAGACCAAGAAAATCGTCGACAAGGATATCAAGGTCACCGCGACTTGCGTGCGCGTTCCGGTTTTCGTAGGTCACGCCGAGTCGATCAATATCGAGTTCGAAGACCATCTGGACGAAGACGAGGCCCGCGACATCCTGCGCGAAGCCCCCGGTGTCATGGTGATCGACAAGCGCGAAGACGGTGGCTACGTGACGCCCGTCGAATGCGTTGGCGACTTTGCCACCTTCATCTCCCGCATCCGTCAGGACAGCACCATCGACAACGGCCTGAACCTGTGGTGCGTCAGCGATAACCTGCGCAAGGGTGCTGCCCTGAACGCAGTGCAAATCGCCGAAACGCTGGGCACGCGGTGCTTGAAAAAAGGCTAGGCTTGCAAAGCCCACTCTGACACGAAACATTGGGCCTCAGATCAATTGATTTGAGGCCCTTTTTCTATGCTCCGTTCCCTTGCCCTATCCGCCGCCCTGTTGTCTTCCGCTGCTTACGCCGAGGACTTTCAGTTGGTTGCGCCCGTCTCCTCCGTCACCGTCTATCCGCAAGGTGCGACCGTTACGCGGGTCATTGCGGCTGACCTGCCGCAAGGCAAGCACCGGATACTGGTTCCCTACCAAGCCGGCAGCAGCGACGGCCCGCCGCGCGTGAACGCGCCGGACGGTTTTGCGATTGGTGCGATGGAAGTTTTGAACGATTTCCTGAGTGACCCGAAAGCGGCCTATTCCCCAGAGCAAACCGCCGCGTTTGAACGTGTCGAAGCTGCCAAGGATGCTTTACAGGCGTTGGAAGACGTGGTCGTGCGTGGACAAGCTTCCGTGGAAGCGCAGAACGCCAAGAACGCCTACCTGCGCACGCTGACGGGCGCTGCTTTGACAGGTGCTGACGCCGACGCGATGCGCGCCGCCAGCAACATGGTGGCCGAGGAGTTGGAGAAAGCGTGGCGTGACCAATACGCCGCTGCCGTCGCACTTCGTGCCGACGAGAAAGCCCGCGATGAAGCACGCAAGGTAGTTCAGCAGGCCGAGCAGGACTTGAACCGGCTGGCCCCGCCAAGTGGTGCCGTCACCATGCTGGCGCTCACGGTCGAGGCTGCCGTTGCGGGTACGGTTGAGATGACATTGGACAGTTTGATTTACAACGCAGGTTGGCGGGCGGACTACGATCTGAACTTGACCCGTGGCGATGACGCGCGCGTCGCGATGGAGCGCAAAGTCGTCATGCAGCAGTCGTCGGGCGAGTTGTGGTCCGACGTGAATTTGACCCTTTCCACGGCTAACCCTTTTGCGCAGGTCGACCCGACAAAGCCTTATCCGTCTCAAGCGTTCATTCAAGCTAAGGGCAAAGCGGGATACGGATCGGTTCGAACGGCCGCACCACAGGCAGACTACGCTGAACTTTCGCGGGCAGGTGGCCTAGCAGAACCGATTATGGAGGAGGCGGTGCCTGTTACTGCCGCAGCTGTAATAGACGGCCTGTCAGTCACTTATGAGTACCCTCAGCCCGTCAACCTCGCGTCCGGCGGCGGGGAACTGATCCTTGCCTTGGACGATTTCACCTTCGATGCCCGTGAGTTCAACCGTGCAGCACCTCGCTTCGACAAAACGGCTTTCCTGATGGCGGAGTTTACCAACTCCACACAGGAGCCTTTCCTGCCGGGGCAAATGTCGGTGTCGCGCGATGGTGTATTTGTTGGGCGCAGCGCCCTACCGCTGGTCCCCGCAGGCGACAAGGCGGAGGTGTCCTTCGGAACGCTTGAAGGTCTGCGCCTCGATTACAAGTTGCTCGACAACGACACAGGCGACCGTGGTTTCCTGACCTCCAGCAGCACCCGCGTGCAGCAGATGGAGTTCTCGGTGGAAAACCTTCTGGCCACGACAGAGCAGGTCCAAACTATCTTTGCATTGCCATACGCCGAGCAGGAAGACCTCAGCATCACAACAAGTTCGCGCCCGTCACCGGATGAAACTGATTTCGAGCAGAAGCGCGGTGTATCTGTCTGGAATCTAGACGTCGGTCCGGGCGAGACAAAAACCGTGCGTGTGAATGTCGATATGGACTGGCCCGAAGGGCAGCAGTTGTTCTGGCAGCCGTAGCCTAGAACCGCTCCGCCCGCAGCACCTGACAATCGGTCACGGTAACAATGCCGATATACCGTTCGACCACCGCGAAGGCCGCGTCGAGCAGTTTGTCCAGCTTGTCGGGGCGCACGATGCAGATCACCTGCACCATGCCGCCAGCACGACTGACTTGCCCCTCGCGGCTCCATGGGCCGGACTGGCCCGAGCCACCAAGGACGGGAAGAATGGAGTAGCCGGTCACGTCCGCCGTTTGCAGTGCGTCGGTCAGGCGGCTTTGCATCACGGCCTCGATCGTGATCACTACGCGTTTCGCGTCATGGGTTTGCATGGGTCATCCTCCGGTTACTTGGCTGGCAATCGCGATATAGGCGGGGATGCCGAGGGTCAGGTTGAAGGGAAAGGTGATCCCCAAGGACAGTGTCAGATATATGGACGGGTTGGCCTCTGGCAGCGCCACGCGCATTGCCGCTGGAACGGCGATATAGCTGGCCGATGCACAAAGGGTCATGAATAACGCAACACCACCAGTGGACAGCCCCAGCAGCATTCCGGCCGCGAGGCCGAAACAGCTGCCGACCAGTGGCATCAGCATGCCAAAAGCGAACACGCCTGGCGTCAGATATTTGCCGCTGTCCCGCAACCCGCGACCTGCGACAAGGCCCATATCCAGCAGGAATAGACACAAAACGCCCTGAAACGGAGAGACGATGAAACTGGCGATTTTTTCCAGCCCGTCTTGTCCCGTGATCGCGCCAATGACGAAGCTGCCGATCAAAAGCACGATGGAGCCGTTCAGCAGTATTTCCCGCCACAAATTTCCGTCCATCTGGTTGCCGCCTGCCTTTCGCGACACCAGCCAAAGGGCCGAAAGGATCGCTGGCGCTTCCATGATGGCCGCAACCGCAACCATGTAGCCTTCGGGGTCCAACCCGCGTCCTGTCAACGCACTGGTGCAGGCCACAAACGTCACAATAGAGATAGAGCCGTAATGCCCTGCAACGGCGGCTGCATCGATGGTGCTTAGCTGCGTCATGATGCGCAGAAGTCCGAAGGCCACGAACGGAATTGTCGCTGACAAGATCCCACCGGCAATCAAAGACAGGATCAACCCCGCGTCCACACCATGCGCGGCAACAGAGGCGCCGCCCTTGAAGCCGATCGCAAACAGCAAGTAGATCGACAACGCCTTGGCGGCGGCTTCCGGGATTGTCAGATCAGATCGCGCGAACGCGGCCAGAACGCCCAATACAAAGAACAGGATCAATGGGGACAGCAAGTTGTCAGCTGCCAGTGATAGCACGTCGCCCATGCGGGTCCTCCGGCGGGTTAGGGTCTAAACTGGAACGAATCCCGTCTCTGGGACGTAGTGCTCGAGGCCGCCTTCGCCAATGTCGTTCCACAGGCCGTGCAGGCTGAGCATCCCTTGCTCCATTTCCTTTGCGACGAAGGGGAACCCCGCAAGGTTTTCCAGCGACACCAACACTGCCTCCCTCTCCAATGCGCTGCGGCGTTCTGCCTCGTCCTCGATGTCTTTCACGCGCTCGTAGCCGGGACGCAAAATGTCCATCCAGCGCCCGATGAAGCTGGTCTTCTCCTCCAGTTGCGGCGCGTTGCCCGAGCACATGTCGTGGCACCCGTTGACACCGCCGCAGTTTGAATGTCCCAGCACGATGATATGTGCAACTTTCAGGGTGCCCACTGCGTATTCGATGGCGGCTGATGTGCCGTGATACTCGCCATCCGGATTATAGGGCGGCACGAGGTTGGCGATGTTGCGGTGGATGAAAAACTCGCCCTGCTCTGCCCCGAAAATCGAGGTGACATGCACTCGGCTGTCGCAACATGAAATCACCATGGCGCGCGGGTTTTGCCCGTCGGCGGCAAGGCGGCGGTACCACGGTTCGTTCTCCGAATAAGTCGTGGCCTTCCAGCCATGGTAGCGGTTGATCAGATAGTGCGGCAGGGGTTTGGGCGTGCGCATGGGGTACCTCTGAAAGTTTCGAACACAAGTATGTCGAATTGAGCAGAAATTCGAGGGAAATCGTGCCGCACCGGAAAGACTTTGTTCAGCTTCGCCGCCGATGTTTGCAATGTGCTTTAAGGGGGCACGGATAATGGGGTGCGTTATGCAGGATGTTTTGAAACTCGAAATGCGTGAACCGGTTCGGGTTGATCCGGACCGTTTGGTGGAGCTGTGCGTGTCCATGGGCGAAGCACGTGCCGAGGCGCTGATTACCACCGCGATGGAGGAATTGGCACGAGGAATGGTCGCGATTGAAGACGCATATGCGGCACAAAACATGGATGTTTTGACCCGTCGCGCCGATCTTTTGGTAAAGACCGCCGAAAATATCGGGATGACGACGTTCTCCCGGGTAGCGGATGATGTCGCCGCGTGCGGGCGTTTGAAAGAAGGCGTTTCGTTGGGTGCTACCTTGAACAGGCTACGGCGTATTGCCGATCGTTCGCTCAGTGCAGTGTGGGATATGCAAAACATTCCGGGTTAGACGCCGCTCTGCGACACGCCTTTGCTTGCAGATTGCGCCGCAAGCAGTAGGCTGCCCCTGCAGCACCAAGGGCATGGACTATGTTGAACCACACAAGGCTTAAATTTGCCGACACCAGCGACGACGCGGTTCGGCTCCTGGCATTCGGCGTGGATGCACTTGATGACTGGTTGGAGTCCCAACCACAAGATGTACAGGTTTGGGTCAAGGCGCAGGGCTTTAAAGCTGCCGAAGGCACAACTTGTATCATACCCGCTGGGGGTGGCGTTATTTCCATGGCGCTTGCGGGCTTGGGCGATGCTCAGTCGCGCGCGCGCGGGCGCTTCACGATGGCCTTGATTGCCGCCAAGCTGCCTGCCGGAACGTATCAGCTCGTCAGTGACCACGCGGCAGATGATCTGGAAGAACACGCATTGGGCTGGCTGTTGTCGCAATACGCGTTCGAGACATACCGCGCGCAGCCACCGCACAGTGCGCGCCTCGTTTGCCCTGATGGAGTGGACAAAGACCGGATAGAGGCCATCGCCGCCGGAGAGACCCTGACCCGCGATTTGATCAACACACCCGCGTCGGACATGGGGCCGAACGACTTGGAAGGCGCCGCGCGGACGCTGGCGAAAGCACATGGTGCGGCCATCACTGTGGTGACCGGCGATGACCTGTTGGCCCAGAATTTCCCCATGATCCACACGGTTGGCCGTGCATCCGCGACCCCGCCGCGCCTGATCGACATGACATGGGGCGATGAAGGCCCGACGCTTGCGTTGGTCGGCAAGGGCGTATGCTTTGATACGGGCGGATTGAATATCAAACCTGCCGCGTCGATGGGCCTGATGAAGAAGGATATGGGCGGTGCCGCAACCGTATTGGGGCTGGCACACATGATAATGGCGTTGGGTCTAAAACTCAAGCTTAGGGTGCTGATCCCCGCAGTTGAAAACGCCATCGACGGATCGGCCTATCGCCCGCAGGATATCCTGACATCCCGCAAGGGGCTTACCGTCGAAATCAACAACACCGACGCCGAAGGCCGCCTTGTGCTGGCAGATGCGTTGGCGCTTGCGGATGAGACGCCGCCTGATTTGATGATCTGCATGGCGACGCTTACAGGTGCCGCGCGCGTGGCTGTTGGCCCCGATATCTCGCCATTCTTCACCGGTGATGCGGCCTTCGCAGATGCGTTGCGCACAGGCGCGCGGCAGGTGCGCGATCCGGTTTGGGAACTGCCGTTCCATGACCCCTACGAGCCATTGATCGAGCCGGGCATCGCCGATCTCGACAACGCCCCGAAAGGGGGCTTCGCTGGCACCATCACCGCGGCGCTGTTCTTGCGCCGTTTCGTGTCTAACACAGCGCGATTTGCCCATTTTGACGTCTATGGCTGGCAACCCGTTGCCGCTCCGGGACGACCTAAAGGGGGTGTCGGAATGGGTGCGCGCGCCATCCTTGCAGCTTTGCCGAAAGCGATGAACCTATGAGCCATGACCCGCGCGTTACTCCGGCCAATGGGCGTGTTGCCGCCAACCACCTCAAGGAGGTGGTCGACGCGCCAAGCTACACGGACGGTGATATTGCCCAATGCGGCGCGGCCTTCGCGGATATTACTGGAAAGCCCGAAGGGCGGCGCACGTCGCAACTGATCTATGGCGATTTGTTCAATGTGCTGGAGCGTCGCAACGGTTTCGCGTTCGGGCAAACGGTGCATGACGGATATTGCGGTTATGTGCGGGAAGACCTGCTCGACCGACCCCATGACGCAAGCCATTGGGTGGCGATGCCCTGCACGCATCTCTATCCTGGCCCCAACATGAAGCTGATGAATAACGGCGCGCTTTATCTCGGCTCCGAAGTGCAGGTGATGGAGGAGGAGGGCACTTGGTCCCGCCTGTCCAACGGCGGCTATGTACCAACCATGCATTTGCTGCCAATCGACCAGCGGATGAACGATCCGGTGTCTGTCGCTGACCTTTATATGGGAACGCCCTATCTTTGGGGGGGCGGCACGCGGCACGGGATCGACTGCTCCGGTCTGGTGCAGATCGCCTGGCGCAGTTGCGGGATGGATTGTCCGCGGGACAGCGACATGCAGGAAGCCGAGGTCGGCGCCCCGATCGAGCTGGCAGATGCCCGGCGTGGTGATCTGTTGTTCTGGAAGGGCCATGTTGCGCTTGTCTCGGGAGACGACATGATCCTGCACGCCAACGCCTATCATATGGCCGTGGCCTACGAGCCGTTGTCTGACGCCATCTCGCGGATCGAGGCTGCGGGTGACGGTCCGGTAACTTCTGTAAAACGGATCTAGTCGACGGAGCGGATCAGCTTTTTCTCAAGAACGCGCAAGACCTGCCGCAAGTCGGCTCCGCGTTTCAGAATGCGTCCGTCCATGCCAATCACAGCGTAGGTCTGTTTTTTCGTCGCCAGCTTTGGGCGCTTTTCGATCCGGTAGATCGGGTGTTCTGCCGCCCGCCGGAAAATCGAGAATACCGCGACATCCTTCAGCATCGAAATGCCGTAGTCGCGCCATTCCCCTGCTGCGACCATGCGGCCATAGACCGTTAAAATATCGCCTAGCTCGCGCCGCTGAAACGCAACCTTTTCAGATTGGTTTGGTCGGAAGGGGATCGGCGCGTTTTGGTTCATGCAAGTATGGTGGGCCGCGTTTCGTTTCAAATCAAGCTTTGCCTTTAAATTGCCGCGTGATGACCCAAGCATCACCACTCCGCCTCCCCGATGACGCCCCACTTGATGGCGATACACGCCTTGTAGCGAGTGTAAGCTCAAGCCCGATGCGGTGTGATCAGCCCCCACCCAGATCGCCGTGTCGGGTGCTACATAGTTAAAGAGCCCCCGGTCTGGTTATCAGGCCGGGGGTTTTTCTTTGTGCTGGAGTTGTGAAGGGCAAATGGTTGGGTTGCGCCAACAATGTCGCGATACTCCATAGGCTACGTCAAAAAGCTGATTACTCGCAGACATGAAAGGTAATACGCCCGCTAGGAACATACTGAGCGAATTGCCCGATCATCTCGATGTCACCAATGTCTTCACCAAAACGGAAAGCAAAAACTTGCGGGATCAAAAACATCGGACCCGCACAGTACCCTTTTCTGGTAAGGGTCTGGTATTCTTTCAAATCCAATTGTGGAAGTTGGTCAAATTCACAAAGAAACTCAATCGCTTCGATGGTTGTTTCTGACATGATAAACCCCCCTGCATCCAGAACGGTCTCCTCCGAGGTGCCACATAGGGCGGCATCCGAGATGATCATACGATCCGCAAGACTCACGCTTGGAACGGATGTCAGAATGGCGAAGGCAATCAAAGAATTGAAGTTGAAGAAACCCATCAAAAACATCCACTTTGAATTATATTTCGTGTTTGACGGCGGGAAGAAGGGTTTGGTGTTCCTCACCGACCGAACCGTCCCACAATAGTCAAAAAGAAGCTTGTTTGCTTCAACTCATTTGTCAGGATCAGCCAACGTTATCTGCACGATTCATGACCGAAGCCGGATCAATGTAGACTGATAACTTCCCTACTCCGGAACCTTAAACGTCAGCGACGCCCAGACGGACTCCCAAACCGGAAACTTGGTTGGGTCCCCTTCATCCAGCGGTAGTAACTGCACGGCATCAACAAGATACTCGTGACCGGCGGTTACAGGGAACGCGCCGATTCCTTCGGCATTTGTCCGGTGCAGCGTGATCTCGACTTTGCCGTCGGGGCCTTTGTCGAACAGCTCAATCTGGGCATCCGCGAGGGGTTTGCCATCCAGAAGCACCTTTACCGGAAACGTATCCATCTGGTCGGTATACGGATTGGCCAGCGCGATAATTTCAGTCTTCAACCCGACTTCAAGGTCAGCCCCTTTGCCGTCACCCACAGCAACAAGACTTTTGGCATATCGCCGATAGCGTTCCATAAACCGCTCGGTCGGCAGCGCGCGTTCCGCGTGGCTCTGAACCGCCCACTCGAAATCCTTGTGCTTGGCGAATTTGGTGAACTTCTTCATGCCCTTGTAGGTGAGAAGGTTGTCACCCGTTTCGTGCACGATAATGACCAGCCCCTCGGCAGGTGCGATCATATTCAGGGCAGGGGTGTCCCCCAACCGTCCGGCGACCGGCGTGACTTGATTGCCCATCACCAGATCGAAGCGCGTAAACCGATTCTCGTTGAAGGCGTAGGACGCGCCGCCAAACTCCTCACCTACCCGAAGTTGGGCTTGAACCTCGCCGCCTTTCGGGGTCACGTAGGCTTCGGGAGAAATCCAGAATTCGTGGGCATTGGCTGTGGCCGTCCACACGGTGATCAAGACGGCAAAACAGGTAAGGCGGGGCAACATGGCAAATCCTTTGAACAAGTTAAAACACATGCTGGTGCAACTGGGTGCGATGTCAATGCTGGCGTTGTTCACGATGACGTCGTTGCTTGTAGCGCATGAGATCAGGCCAGCCATCGCAGATGTGACTTTGACCGAAGACGCGCTGGAAATGAAGATCCGTATGACGGCGGAGCCGCTGATTGCGGGCATTGACCTTGAAGGGCTGCAAGACACCAACGAAGCCCCCGAAGCCGAGCAATACGACGCCCTGCGCGCGTTGCCCCCTGCTGAACTGTCCGCACAGTTTCAACAGGCGTGGCCCGACATCGCGAATGGGGTCTCCGTGTTGGCGGGCGATGCGCCCGTCGCCTTGGAACTTGTAAGCGTAGAGGTCGCAGACCAGCCGGATATCGAACTTCCCCGTGATACGATGGTTGTTCTAAGGGGCGTCCTGCCTACCGATAACAGCGATGTGCGCGCCGGATGGCAGGCAGCCAACGGGCCGATTATCATACGTCAGGCAGAGGGTGGGGATGACGCCTATGCGGGCTATCTGGAGAACGGCGCACTCAGCGAGCCGCTTCCGCGAACCGGCGCTGCAACGGAATCTGCGCTGTCGGTTTTTGTCCGCTACATCGGGGTCGGCTTCGACCATATTATTCCCAAAGGTCTGGATCATATCCTGTTCGTCTTGGGCCTGTTCTTCCTCTCGCTGCATTTGCGCCCGCTAATCACGCAGGTCACAGTATTCACCGTAGCGCACACCATCACGCTGGCTTTGGCAAGCCTTGGCTACGTCTCGGTCAACCCCGCAATTGTGGAGCCCTTGATCGCCGCCTCCATCGTTTACGTCGCGGTTGAAAACATCTTTACCAGTCGCATTACGTGGTGGCGGCCTATCGTGATTTTCGCGTTCGGCTTGCTGCACGGTCTGGGCTTCGCCTCTGTTCTGGGGGAATTCGGCCTTGCGCCGGGTCGCTTTGTGGCTGGGCTTATCGGCTTCAACGTCGGCGTTGAAGTTGGCCAACTCACGGTTATCGCGCTGGCGTTCCTTGCGGTGGGCTACTGGTTTGGCAACAAGCCGTGGTACCGCGCGCGCATCGCGATCCCTGCATCCGTATTCATCGCAATCGTCGGCGGTTACTGGGCGGTCGAGCGGGTATTCCTGTGAGGGTGCTGCAGCACCTGATGTTATGAAGCAGTTGATCCATCGCCTCGCGCTGAAGGCCGAAAGGGTCGCCGACCGCCTTTTCGGACGCACTGGCGAAGGGCGGGTGATCGACCCCTATATCGGCTATGCGACGCCCGATGCGTTGGTCGTGCGCGGTCGCGTTCTCTCGAAGATTACGCGCAACAAGCCCGCGAAGGGCCAGCGACTGCTGACGAATATCCGACAGATGATTTCGTTGTTCGTAACGGATGAGGTCGCGGCTGTTGATCTGCACTCCGGCGCTGCCGCGACGTCCAGCGACGAAGAAGGGTATTTCACGCTCCATCTGCCACGCCCCGAAGCGGCGGGCTGGCACAACGTCGCGGTGACCATCGAAGGGTATGAGGATCTTGCTACCTGCCCCGCTTTAGTCCCACGCGACGATGCGCGGTTTCTGGTGATCTCTGACATTGATGACACGATGATCGAAACCGGCGCATATGTGCTGTGGAAGAACCTCTGGACCTCGCTCACCGGCAATGTGCTGACGCGGCGGGTGTTTCCCGACGCAGTTGCGATGATGGAGCGGCTGTCGGATGACGCGCGGAACCCCGTGTTCTACGTCAGTTCCAGCCCGTGGAATTTCCATTATTTCCTTGAGCAGATATTCCTCCAAGCGGCTTTGGTGCGCGGCCCTATGTTCTTGCGTGACCTCGGCTTGAGTGACGATCAATTCATCACCGGCACGCATGGGGATCACAAGGGTGGCAGCATCGACACCATCCTTGCCGCCAATCCCGACTTGCCTGTGATCTTGATGGGCGACACCGGCCAGCACGATGCGCAGGTCTATCTGGATGCGATCAACCGGCACGCAGGGCGTATCCATTCCGTCGTATTACGAGAGCCCGGCCCTGGGCCTGACGCCAAGATCAAAGCGGTCATGGACCAGATAAAGGCCACCGGAACACCTCTCTATCATGCACCGGATTTCACAGGCATGGCCCCCGAGACAGGCCTCACCTAAGGTTTGGATATGGATGCTCCAAAACAAAATATCCCCGTTGCGATTTTTTCCAAGCTGGGGGCCGTGTTCTTCTTCATGGCGATGGCGACGCTGGTTAAAATCGCCTCCGCGCGCGTTCCACCGGGCGAGACGGTGTTCTTCCGTTCTTTCTTCGGGCTGCCCATCATCTTGGGCTGGATCGCTATGCGCGGGGAGCTGCGTACAGGGTTGAAAACCGATAACCCGCAAGGCCATTTCTGGCGTGGCCTTGTCGGGGTGACAGCCATGTCCATGGGCTTCGCCGCGCTGGGTCTGCTGCCGCTGTCCGAGGTTAAAGCCATCCAATACGCCCAACCGGTTCTGGTGGTTATCTTCGCTGCCATGTTCCTTGGTGAACGGGTTCGCGCCTTCCGCCTGACTGCGGTGGCACTTGGGATGACCGGGGTGCTAATTATTATGTCGCCGCGGCTCACCGCCTTCTCCGACAGTGGGACTGATCCCTATCTGGCCATTGGCGCGATGCTCGCCTTCGGGTCCGCCGTCATGGCCGGTTTGGCCCATGTCTTCGTGCGCAAGCTCACCATGTCAGAGCCGACCTCCGCCATCGTGTTCTGGTTCGCGGTCACGGCGTCCACATTGTCACTTATGACGCTCCCCTTTGGCTGGGTCTGGCCCACGGGGCCGGAAGCGGCGGCACTCGTCGGGGCGGGGATATGTGGCGGCATCGGGCAGATTTTCCTGACCTCCAGCTATCGCTATGCCGACGCCTCTGTCGTTGCCCCGTTCGAGTATTTCTCGATCCTGCTCGCGCTTGCCATCGGGTACTTCGTATTCGAGGAGGTTCCGACTGCCGTGATGCTCATCGGGATTGCCCTGATCGTTTGTGCGGGCATCCTGATCATCTGGCGCGAAGGCAAGCTGGGTCACGAGCGCAAACAGGCTCGCAAAGCCATGACACCGCAGGGGTAGGATGCCGGATTCGCTGCTACCCTTGGCGATTGCCGCGGCCTATCTGGCTTTGGTCAATCTGATCACCTACATTCTATTTGCGTTCGACAAGCGGCGCGGACGGGTGCGGGGCCGCAGGATCAGCGAGTCAAACCTGCTGTTGTGGTCCGCTGTGGGCGGCACTCCGGCGGCTAAACTGGCCCAGAAACGGCTGCGCCACAAAACGGTCAAACAACCCTTCGCGCGCCAGCTGAATGCGATCATCTGGGTGCAAATCCTGATCGTCGTGTTTATCGCGTTTCCGCAAGTGCGGGCGCTCCTTTGGCAGGCCTTAACCTTTGTGAAAGGGCTGAATTAGATAAGGTTGCGTTGGTGCAGGAGAACCAGACCTCCATTTTGCGGTAATCTGTGCTAATGTTCCCCGACAATCAAAAGGAGACACTTGCATGAGACACGTCCTCGACAAGCCATCCCCGTCACTTGACAAGGCTGGAAAGCGTCACGCTTTTGCCTTGCAACTCAAAGACATGCCAAGTGCTGCAACGCTCGCGCTGCAACGTCGCAAGAAGGCCGCACCGAAAGATTCGGGACGGCCTCAGCAGTATTCCAGAATTGAGCGCGGTATCGAGGCTTAGGCCCGAACCAGCTTCTCGTAACCTTCTGCGATATCGCGCACGAGGGCGCCAACCTCGAAGTTGTAATCACCGATGGACCCGACCGGTGTCACCTCGGCTGCAGAGCCGGTGAGCCAGCATTGCTCGAAGCCTTCCAGCTCTTCGGGCATGATATGGCGCTCGTGGACTTTGATCTGGCGATCCTTCAGCATGCCAATCACCGTTTGGCGCGTCAGCCCGTTCAGGATGGCGTCGGCCAGCGGGGTATGCACCTCACCGTCTTTCACAAAGAAGATGTTGGCCCCCGTCGCTTCGGCCACATAGCCGCGATAATCTAGGAACATGGCGTCCGAGCAGCCTTTGGCTTCCGCCGCGTGTTTGGACATGGTGCAGATCATGTACAATCCCGCCGCCTTGGCTGCCACAGGGATGGTCTCGGGGCTGGGCCGTTTCCATTTCGCGATGTCGAGCTTCGCGCCTTTCATCTTGGCGTCGCCATAGTAGTTGCCCCACTCCCAAGCCGTCACCGCCATACGGATCGGGTTGCGAGAGGCGGCGACGCCCATGTCTTCGCCTGCACCACGGAAGGCCACCACGCGCAGGTAGGCGTTTGTCAGCTTGTTGGCATCCAGCGTGGCGCGTTTGGCGGCTTCGATTTCATCCACGGTGTAAGGGATCGCCATATCCATCAGCTCACCGGATTTCAGCAGGCGTTCGGAATGCTGCCGGCTTTTGAAGACCTTGCCGTCGTAGCAACGCTCACCCTCGAACACAGAAGAGGCGTAGTGCAGCGCGTGGGTCAGGATGTGGACGTTGGCATCGCGCCAGTCCACCAGCTTGCCATCCATCCAGATGACGCCATCGCGATCGTCATATCCACCAGCCATTGCCTTCATCCTTTTCATTTGTTGCGCGTGATAGGCCCGTTTCGGACACAATATTTCACTAAACTGGAGATTCGCTACCATTCGATACTTGGAAAGTCAACAAGGCTGACATAAACTGACCTCAAGCAGCAAGAGCGAGGGAGTTGCCGCATGTCAGATCGAGGGACGGGTCAAACACCAATCAGCGGGGAAAGTCTGCTGTTCCTCACGGATGACCAATTGCGGCGCGGAATCGAGGCGATGTTCTTTGCCTATCGCGGCTTCACCGCGGACCCTGACCGGATTTTGCAGGACTATGCCTACGGTCGCGCGCATCACCGCGCGGTCCACTTTATCAAACGCAGCCCCGGCACCACCGTGAACAATCTGCTGGATATATTGGGTGTGACCAAACAATCCTTGAACCGCGTGCTGCGGGCGTTGATCGAGGACGGTCTGGTCGAAAGTCGCGTTGGCAAACAGGATCGTCGCGAGCGTCACCTGTTCCTGACCGAAACCGGACAAGAACTTGAAAAAGAACTATCCGAAGCGCAGCGAGGCCGGATGCGCGCCGCCTATCGTGACGCTGGACCAGACGCAGTTGCCGGATTTCGGCAGGTGCTGGAGCAAATCATGGACCCTGAAATGCGCAGGCATTTCCAAGCCTTCAAGGAGGGTTCATAAGTGTCATTGACCCAAAACGACGCTCATCTGCTTATCGTCGATGATGATGAGCGCATCCGCAAACTGATCCAGCAATTCCTCAGCCGGAACGGATTTTTCACCACATCTGCCCGCGACGCCGACCATGCTCGGCGTCTGTTGGAGGGCTTGGATTTCGACCTGATCGTGCTCGACGTCATGATGCCCGGAGATGACGGGATCACCTTTACACGGGAACTCCGTCAGACTCGGGACACCCCGATTTTGCTGTTGACCGCAAAGGGTGAGAGCAACGATCGGATTTCGGGGCTGGAAGCCGGTGCAGACGACTACCTGCCGAAACCGTTCGAGCCGAAAGAACTGCTGCTTCGGATCAATGCAATTCTGCGTCGCGTGCCTCAAAGCCAGGAGGTCATCGACGTGCCGAAGACGCTGTCCTTGGGCGACATCCGATATGACATCGAGCGCGGAGAGATGTGGCACGGCGAAGACCTGATCCGCCTGACCGCCACCGAAGTGCAATTGATGAAGATTTTCGCAACACGTCCGGGGGAACCTGTTTCACGTGCCAAACTGGTGGAAGACCTTGGTCGCGACCGCGGTCAGGCGCAAGAACGCGCCGTTGACGTGCAAATCACTCGCCTGCGCCGCAAGATCGAAGCCGACCCGAAACAGCCCCGCTACCTACAAACCGTGCGCGGCTCCGGCTATATGCTCGCGCCTGACTAAGGAACCGGAATGACGACTGCCCTGATCACCCACACCGATTGCCTGAACCACGTCACACCTCCGGGTCATCCCGAACGGGTCGACCGCCTGATGGCGATCTATTCCGCATTCGACGCGATGGATCTAAGCAATGTCCTGCGGATCGACGCGCCGATGGGTACTGATACCGACATTCTTCGTGCCCACCCACGCGCGCACATTGATGCCGTGACGGATGCAGCCCCGAGCGTGGGGTCGATCGCTTTGGATGCCGACACGCATATGTCCACCGGTTCGCTCAAAGCCGCCTATCGCGGTGTCGGGGCCATGACCAAGGCGGTCGACATGGTGCTAGGCGGCGAGGTTCAGAACGCCTTCGCCGCTATGCGTCCGCCGGGTCACCATGCCGAAAAGCAAACACCCATGGGGTTCTGCCTGTTCGGTAATATCGCCATCGCCGCGAAACACGCGCTGGATTCCCATGGGCTGGAGCGGGTCGCCATCGTTGATTTCGACGTCCACCACGGTAACGGTACACAAGACCTGCTCTGGGACGAGCCGCGCACGCTGTTCATCTCCAGCCACCAGATGCCGCTCTACCCCGGCTCTGGTGCCGCTCATGAAACGGGCGCATCCGGTAACATCATAAACATCCCGCTACAGGCGAATTCCGGCGGCGCGGAGCTTCGCAAAGTCTATGAACGGGTGGTTATCCCGGCCCTCAACGACTTCAAACCGCAACTCCTGTTGATCTCCGCAGGCTTTGATGCGCATCGCAATGATCCGCTGGCAAACCTGAACTGGGACGAGGCTGATTTCGCTTGGGCGACGCAAGCCTTGTGCGATGTTGCCGATACGCATTGCGAAGGTCGCGTCGTCTCGACTCTGGAGGGTGGATATGATCTTGATGCCCTCGCTGCGTCGACGCGCGCGCATCTGGAAGTATTGATCAAGCGAGGCACCCATGGCTGACACAAAAGTAGACGAAATGAGCTTCGAGCAGGCCATGGCCGAGCTGGAGCAGGTTGTTGGCCAACTGGAACGTGGCGACGTGCCCCTGGAAGACAGCATCAAATTGTATGAGCGCGGTGCAGAACTGAAAAAACGCTGTGAGACCAAGCTGAAAGAAGCCGAGGAAAAGGTGGCGCAAATCACCCTCGGCGGTGACGGCCAGCCAACAGGAACCACGCCAGTCGAAGGCCTGTAAATCCCGTGTTCCAAGACGCTTTAACCGACGCGCAATCCCGCGTGCAAGCAGCGCTGAACGAGGCGATGCGACCACTTGATGGCGTCATCGCCGACGCCATGCGCTACACTTGTACTGGTGGCAAACGGCTCAGGGCGTTCTTGGTGATGGAAGGTGCGCGCTTGCATGATGTGTCGCCCGAGGTGGCCGATCAAGCCGCAGCAGCAATCGAGATGATCCACGCCTACAGCCTCGTCCACGACGACTTGCCTTGTATGGACAACGACGACCTGCGCCGTGGCGTGCCAACCGTCCACATCCAATGGGACGAAGCAACCGCGGTCCTAACCGGCGACGCGTTGCAAACGCTTGCCTTCGAGCTGCTGTCGAATATGGACGCCTATGCAGAGGTGCGGCTCGCGCTGATCTCGTCGATGGCGAAAGCTGCTGGCGCGCAGGGCATGGTGTTGGGCCAAGTGCTCGACATTGCTGCCGAGACCGCAGAAACACCCTTAACGCTTAAACAAATCACCCGCCTGCAAGCTGGTAAAACCGGCGCATTGATCGAGTGGTCAGGGCAGGCAGGCGCGATCCTCGCCGAGGCCGATCCAGCCCCGCTGCGCCAATATGCCCAAGCGCTTGGTCTTGCTTTCCAGATCGCCGATGACATCTTGGATATCGAAGGCTGCGCTGAAAAGGCAGGAAAACGCCTGCAAAAAGATGCTGATGCCGGGAAGGCGACATTCGTGTCACTCCTTGGTATGGAAGGGGCGAAGGCCCGCGCGAACGAGTTGGTCGTGCAAGCTTGCGATGCCCTTTCCCCTTACGGTGACGCGGCGGACAACCTAAAAGCAGCGGCGCGGTTCGTCGTGGATCGCGACACGTGAAGGACAACGCAGATGAGCGATAGACCGCAGACGCCCCTCCTGGATCGGGTCAAGACCCCCGCTGACATGAAGAGCATGTCCAACGCCGAGCTGACCCAGCTCGCGTATGAGTTGCGGTTGGAAACTGTCTACGCGGTCTCTCAAACTGGCGGCCATCTTGGTGCAGGCTTGGGTGTAATAGAACTGACCGTCGCGATACACGCTGTGTTCGAGGCCCCGAAAGATCGCCTGATCTGGGACGTGTCACACCAATGCTACCCGCATAAGATCATCACAGGTCGCCGCGACCAGATGCCCACGATCCGCCAGAAAGACGGGCTGTCCGGCTTCACCAAACGGTCCGAGTCGCCCTACGATCCGTTCGGCGCGGCGCATTCGTCCACCTCCATTTCCGCAGCACTTGGCATGGCTGTCGCCCGCGATCTTGGCGGCGCACCGGAGCATGGCATCGGGGACTGCATCGCGGTGATCGGTGACGGCTCCATCAGCGCCGGCATGGCCTATGAGGCGATGAACAACGCGGGCCATCTGGGCAAGCGGATGATCGTCATCCTCAACGACAACGAAATGTCCATCGCGCCGCCCACCGGTGCCATGTCGTCCTACCTGTCGCGCCTTTATGCGGGTGCGCCGTTCCAGGAATTTAAAGCCGCCGCCAAAGGCGCGGTCTCCCTGCTGCCGCCGCCTTTCCAAGAGGGGGCCCGCCGCGCGAAGGAGCTGCTGAAAGCCGCAACCGTCGGCGGCACTCTGTTCGAGGAACTCGGGTTTTCCTATGTCGGCCCCATCGACGGACACGACATGGAGCAACTGCTTGCCGTCCTGCGCACCGTCAAATCCCGCGCCGATGGTCCGGTGCTGATCCACGCGATCACCAAAAAGGGCAAGGGCTACGCCCCTGCCGAAAATGCCGCTGATGGCGGTCACGCCACTGCGAAGTTTGACTTCGTGACCGGCAAACAAAAGAAATCCCCGTCGAACGCGCCCAGCTACACCTCGGTGTTCGGCAAGGCGCTGGTGGATCATGCCGCCGAGGACAGCAAGATTGTCGCCGTCACCGCGGCCATGCCCGATGGCACGGGCCTGAAACTGATGGCCGAACGCTACCCCTCCCGCACCTTCGACGTGGGCATCGCGGAGCAACACGCCGTCACCTTCGCCGCCGGTCTGGCAGCGGGCGGCATGAAGCCGTTTTGCGCGATTTATTCTACCTTCCTGCAACGCGGCTATGACCAAGTCGTCCACGACGTCGCCTTGCAGCGCCTGCCCGTCCGCTTCCCCATCGACCGCGCCGGTCTGGTCGGGGCCGATGGCGCAACCCACGCGGGCAGCTTTGACATCGCCTTTATGGCGAACCTCCCCGGCATGGTCGTGATGGCCGCCGCCGACGAGGCGGAGCTGGTCCACATGACCGCCACCGCCGTCGCCCATGACGATGGCCCCATCGCGTTCCGCTACCCTCGCGGCGAAGGCGTCGGTGTCGAGATGCCGGAGAAGGGCCAGATTCTGGAAATCGGCAAATCCCGCCTGATCCAAGAGGGCAACCGCGTCGCCCTCCTGTCCTTCGGCACCCGCCTGTCAGAGGTGATGACCGCCGCCGAAAATCTCGCCGCCAAGGGGATCACCCCTACCGTGGTAGACGCACGCTTTGCCAAGCCACTGGACGAGGACGCGATCCTCAACCTCGCCCGCAACCACGAGGCGCTGATCACCATCGAGGAAGGCGCCATTGGCGGCTTCGGCTCTCACGTGGCGCAGCTACTGGCGGAAAACGGCGTGTTCGACAAAGGCCTGAAATACCGCTCCATGGTGCTGCCCGATATCTTCATCGACCAAGCCAGCCCGGCTGATATGTATGCCGCCGCCGCCATGAACGCGCCGCAGATCGAAACCAAGGTTCTGGAAACACTGGGCATCGCCGATATGGCAA
The DNA here is from genome assembly GCF_004365635.1 of Litoreibacter halocynthiae. GTDB lineage: Bacteria > Pseudomonadota > Alphaproteobacteria > Rhodobacterales > Rhodobacteraceae > Litoreibacter > Litoreibacter halocynthiae. The sequence continues at coordinate 78,951 of NZ_SOBH01000003.1, forward strand.
CGCGCCGCGCTTAGTTGCGGGCTTTGATAAGCCGTTCGATCTCTTGCAATCGCACCAAGACGTCGTCGCGATAGCTATCTGTTGCGGCGTGCTCTTCCTCCGAATGGGCGTTCTGCATAGAGTTCACGATCAGGCCCACCAGCAGGTTCACCACTGCAAATGTCGTCACCAGAATGAATGGCAGGAAGAATAGCCACGCGTAGGGGTAGATCTCCATCACCGGGCGCACGATGCCCATGGACCAGCTCTCCAGCGTCATGATCTGGAACAGAGTGTAGCCCGAAAGACCAAGCGTGCCGAACCAGTCGGGGAAGGCCGCGCCGAACAGCTTGGTCGACACCACCGCGCCGATGTAAAACAACAGCGCCATCAGCAAAAATACCGACGCCATGCCGGGCAGGGCGGTGACCAACCCCTCCACCACGCGACGCATGGACGGGGCGACCGACAACACCCGTAACAGCCGCAAAACGCGCAACGCCCGCAGGACCGAGAACGCGCCCGAGCCGGGGACCAGCGCGATCCCGACGATCACGAAGTCAAACAGGTTCCAGCCTTTGCGGAAGAACTGCCCCCTTTGTGCGAACAGCTTGGCGGCAATCTCCACCACGAAAATCGCAAGGCAAAGCGTGTCCAACGCCAAGATCAACGGTCCTGCGACAGCCATCACAGGCTCCACTGTTTCCAGCCCCAGAATGATCGCGTTGAACAGGATGACCGCCAAAATGAAGTTGCGGGTCAGTGGTCGATCAAGGATGGCTTGCGTGCGGGCGCGCAGGGACATGGGGGCTCCGGTCTAGGGGTTTCAGCCCATATGGGGTTTGCTGAACTGCGCCGCAAGTTCCACATGCGAAGACCAGCGAAATTGATCCACCGGCTGCACCCAATCGAGGCGGTATCCCCCCGCGATCAGGATTTCCGCGTCCCGCGCGAAGCTGATCGGGTTGCAGGACACCGCCGCGATCCGCTTCACGCCGCTCTGCGCCAACTCGACCGATTGCGCCTCCGCACCCGCGCGCGGCGGGTCGATGATAATCGCGTCCGTCTTGCGCAATTCCTGCGGCAACAACGGGCGGCGGAACAGGTCGCGGGTCTCAGCCTTGACCTTCTTCAGCCCCACAGCTTTCCGCCATCCGGCGTCTAACGCATCAATCAGCGCGGCCTCGCCCTCCAGTGCCCACACTTCCGCCTTCTCGGCGGCGGGCAGGCTAAACGTGCCGCAGCCCGCGAACAGGTCCACGACCTGTTTGGCATCGCCCAAGGCTTCCTGAACGCAGGCCAGTAACGCCGCTTGCCCATGCGCGGTCGCTTGCAAAAAAGCGCCGGGCGGCGGGGCAACCTTGGCCTTGCCGAAGCTTTGCACCGGCGGTTCGCGGGTCGCCACGGCCTCCCCGTCCCAGCTTAGCCGCGCCAGTTTGTGCCGCTCCGCCAACGCCGCCATCTCCAAGATGCCCTGCGGTTCCAATGGTTTTGCATCGCGAATGTCGATATCCAGACCCGCTTCCGACAAGGTCACGACCAGCCCGACAGTACTTTTCCGCGAAGCCGCGGCAACGGTCAGTTCCTCCAACACCGGAAAGGCCGCGATCAGGGCCGGGTCCAGCAGCTTGCAGTCCGGCACCTCGATCAGCGCGTCAGAGCCGCGCCCGAAGAAGCCCACCATGGCACCTTTCTTGGTCCGGCGGCCATGCAGCGTCGCACGGCGACGCGATTGCGCGGGCGAGGTCAAAATGGGCCGTATCTCGGTCTCGATCCCCCGCGCGGACAGGCCCAGCCGGATCACATCCGTCTTCCAGTCCGCCACGAATTCATCGCTGGCATGCTGCATCGCGCAGCCGCCGCAGCTTTTGTAGTGGCGGCAAGGGGCCGCGACGCGGTCCGCAGAGGGCGTCACGATGCGCCCGTCCTCGACCACCTCATCCGGCAACACGCGCGGGATCGGCGCGCCCGTCTCCGGCACGCCTTCGCCTTTGTGGTTCAGTCGTAAAATGGTCTGTGTCATGGGGGCTTACTCGGCTGCTTCTGCAATGCCTATAAACCCGCCGGACTGCCGCCGCCAGTAGCCAGCGTATCGTCCGTCCTGCGCCAGAAGTTCCGTGTGGGTGCCGTCTTCGACGATCCGCCCTTCTTCAAGCACCACGATCCGGTCCATCCGCGCAATCGTGCTGAGCCGGTGGGCAATGGCGATCACCGTCTTTCCCTCCATCGCGCGTTCCAGCGCATGTTGGATGGAGGCTTCCACCTCGCTGTCCAGCGCGCTTGTCGCTTCATCCAGCACCAGAACCGGCGCGTTCTTCAACAACGCCCGCGCCAGCGCGATCCGTTGCCGCTGTCCGCCTGACAGCTTGACGCCCCGCTCGCCCAGATGGGCGGCGTAGCCTTTGCGCCCTTTGTGGTCCTCAAGCTCCAAGATGAAGTCGTGCGCCTCGGCCCGTTTGGCGGCGGCGATCATCTGCTCCTCGGTCGCATCGGGGCGGCCATACATCAGGTTGTCGCGGGCGGAGCGGTTGAACATCGCCGTTTCCTGCGTGACCATCCCGATGCTCTGGCGCAGGCTCTCTTGCGTAACCTCCGACACGTTCTGCGCGTCAATCCGCACGGCACCTGTTTCGGTGTCATAAAGCCTGAGCAGCAAGCTCACCAAGGTTGACTTGCCCGCGCCGGATGCGCCCACCAGCCCCAGTTTCTGTCCCGACGGGATCAGCAAGGAGACGTTGTCGATCCCTCCTGCCTCGCGGCCGTAACGGAAGGTGACGTGGTCGAACTCAACCTCCGCCGACGGCACGCGCAACGGCGTCGCCCCCTCTGCGTCCAGCAAGGCGTGCGGCGGGGTCAGCGTGCGCATCCCGTCCTCCACCTCGCCGACATTCGCGTACATCGCCATCAGCGAGAAACTGACCCAGCCGGTCATCTGCGCGATGCGGATGGAGATCGCCCCCGCCGCCGCGATGTCGCCTGTTGTGGCGATCCCCGATTGCCACAACATCACCGTGCCGCCGATCAGCAGCACAGGCAAAACCCCCGCCGCCGCCATCAGCGCAAAGCGGAAACCTGTGGACAGGCGGCCAAACTCTAAAGCGCGGTCGCGCAGCACGGACATGGCGTTCAGGGCGGATTCGTCCTCGAATTGCGAATGGCCGAACAGCTTAACGGTCTTGATGTTGGTGATCGTGTCCACGACCTGTCCCGTCACCATCGTCCGCGCCCCCGCCCGCGCGGCCGCGCGTTTGCGGATACGCGGCATGAACCAGCGGATCATCAGGATGTAGCCAGCAAGCCAGACCGCCAGCGCCAGTGCGACCCAGCCGCTGATCGTGCCCAGCAGCAGCACCGAGCCCATGATCGACGCCAGTGCGAAGGCCACCACGTTGATGGCTTCCGCCGTCACTTCGGTCAGCGCACGGGCGGTCTGCATCTGCTTTTGCGCAATGCGCCCGGCGAAGTCGTTGTCGAAGTAATCTACCGAATGGCCCAGCGTCCAGCGGTGCAGGCGGCTTTGGATCAGCGGGTAGACATTGGGTGGCACCACGATGCCGTTGAACGCCGCACTGACCCCGAAGGACAGCGGGCGTAGGATCAGGAAGAAGCCCACGAACAGCGCGATCAGCGACCAGTTTTGCGCGAAAAAGCCCTCTGGCCCCGTGGCCGAGACCGCGTCGATGACCCAGCCCAGCAGCATTGCTGTGACTGCCTCCATCGTGCCCGCCAGCGCCGAGAAGACCGAGGCCAGCACCAATACCGGCCAAGATCCCGCAAGACACCATTTGCAAAACGCCCAGAGCGTGCGGGGCGGCGCGGTCTCGGCCTCGCGGAACGGGTCGATGCTGTCGCCCAAACGGGTCAGCACCGGCTCGAATAATCTACCAAAAAACCCCGTCATTCCGCCGCATCCGTATTCAGGAACCCGCCAGATTGACGCGCCCAAAACCCTGCATATAGCCCGCCCTTCGCCAAAAGCGCGGCGTGGGTGCCTTCCTCGGCAATCTTGCCGTCGTCCAAAACTACGATCCGATCCATATGCGCAATTGTGCTCAGACGGTGGGCGATGGCAATGACGGTTTTCCCTTCCATCACGCCATAAAGCGTGTCCTGAATCGCCGCCTCCACCTCACTGTCCAAAGCACTCGTCGCCTCGTCCAGCACCAGTATCGGCGCATTTTTCAGGATCACCCGCGCCAGCCCGATCCGTTGCCGCTGCCCACCGGACAGCTTCACCCCACGCTCGCCGACATGGGCGTCGTAGCCTTCGCGCCCTTCAGGGTCGCTCAGGTCCAGAATAAACTTATGCGCCTCGGCTCGTTTCGCGGCTTCAATCATCTCCGCCTCCGACGCATCAGGGCGGCCATACAGGATGTTGTCACGCACCGAGCGGTGCATCAAAGAGCTGTCCTGACTGACCATCCCCGTCACATGCCGCAGGCTATTCTGCGTCACGCGGGTAATGTCCTGCCCGTCAATCTCGATGGTCCCGCCTTCGGGGTCATAGAACCGCAGCAGCAGTTTCACCAAGGTCGATTTCCCCGCGCCGGAGCGCCCGATCAGCCCGACTTTTTCTCCCGCGCTAATGCGCAGGGACAGGCTTTCAAGCCCGCCCTTGTCGCGCCCGTAGTGATGCGTCAGCGCCTTGAACTCTACCACCCCATCGGTCAATTCCAGCGCCTTCGCATCCGGTACGTCCACCAAGGTAATCGGCTGCGCAATCGTCTCCATCCCCTCGGACACAACGCCAAGGGACCGGAAGAATGACGACAACGCCCACATGATCCAGCCGGTCATCGCGTTCAATCGCAAGGTCAGCGCTGTCGCCGCCGCGACCGCGCCCACCGACGCGCTGCCTTGCGCCCACAGCCAGATCGCCCAGCCGACAACGCCAACGATCAGCAGCCCGTTCAGCGTCACCAGCATCACGTCCATGATGGTAAAAATCCGCATCTCGCGGGCGAAGGTCTGGCGGGTTTTCTCGATGGCTTCCTTGGCGAATGCCACCTCGCCCTCGTGATGCGCGAACAGCTTGACCGAGTGGATGTTGCTATAGCTGTCCACCACCCGCCCCGTGGTCATCGACCTCGCGTCCGATGACGCCTTGGACGCAGGGCCAACCCGCTTCATCGTCCACGACACCAAACACGCGTAAAGCATCATCCAAAGAACCAACGGGATTGCCAGCCTCGGGTCCGCTTCACTTAGCAAAATGAACGCGCCGATGATGTAGGCGACCGAGAATGTGATCGCGTCGAACACCTGAAAAATCGCCTCACCAGCGGCGGGGGGCGCCTGCATGATGCGGTTGGCGATGCGTCCGGCGAAGTCGTTTTCGAACCAGCCCACCGATTGCCGCAGCACATGCTTGTGCGCACGCCAGCGGAACAAGGTGCCGTAGTTCGGCAGGATCGCGTTGTTTAGAATGCCCACATCGGCCGCCTGTATCAGCGGGCGCATCACTAGAATGAACACGGCGGCAAGGAACAGCTCCAGCCCGTATTGCTCCAGCACCTGTGACGGTTCGCCGCTCGACATCAGATCCACGACGCGGCCCATGTAGTAGATCAGTCCGACCTCGACCGCCGCGACTATCAGCGACAGCAGCGCGGCCCAGATGAACACCTTTTTGAACGGCTGCGAATATGACTTCAGGAACGGCCACAGCTTTCGCGGCGGGGCGTCCACCTCGTCATAGGGTCCGTAGGGGTCCACCAGATTTTCCAGAAACCGGAACATTCACACCTCTGTCTCAGCCTCAGTATATAGGCCGAGTGTTAGAGGAAAACCATGACCGCCGACGCCGCCAATGCAAGCGCCATGACGCTCATGAAACCGCGCCACCAGACAGGCCGTGTCATTAGTACCGCCAGTAGTGACCCTGCGAAGGTCCAGAACAGGCACACGAACAGGTTGATGCCGGAGAATGCGGTGCCAAGCCGCAAGGCTTCCTGCGCGGGCGGCAATCCGATGGCGTAACCTGACGAGGCCGCCATGGCGATCGCCCAGATTTTCGGGTTCACCCATTGAAACAACACCGCTTCAATAAAGGTAAACGGCCTGTCGCGCCCTTGCGCCTGCGGTCCTCTGGTGGAGCGGAACAGCTTCCACGCCATCCACAAAATCCACGCGGCGGCGAGGCATTTCAGCGCAAATGTCAGGGCCGGTTGCGCCAGCAACAGCGCACCAATCCCGAACCCCGTCAGCGCCGAGGTGATGCCCACCCCGAACGCCACGCCCAGCACATGCGGCAAGGTGCGACTGAACCCGAACCGCGCGCCGGAGGTGGTCAGCAAAATGACATTCGGGCCCGGCGAAAACAGCCCCGCAAAGACGAAGGCATAGAGCGGATCAAAACTCATCCAAGCAACTCGGCTTTGGTCAACGTGAACCCGGAGGCAATCCAGCGCGCCTCCAGCTCTTGCAGTTTCGCGCCAAGGGCAGGGCCGGAAAACTCCGGCATCAGGTCGGCGGCTTTCACGGGGAAAATCGCCTCCGCGCCTGCCGCAATTTTACGTTGCATCGCGCCCGGCAACGGCTGCTCGAACAGCGCTCCGCGCAGCAACGCGACATCCCGCGCGGAGTCTGCGCCGTGGCGGTAGGCGATCTCTGCCAAACCTGTATCCGCTCCGATCAAGTCCCTGAGCAATGCAATCTCCGCGGCCACGGCATTGGAAAGCCGCCATTGCTCTTTCAGTCCTTCGCCCCCCAAACATGCCGCGCGCCGCGCCATGTTAGGGTCTTGCCCGTCTTCAATATGCACCAAAATCGGCAGCGCTTTTGCATCGGCCCCCGGCATCACCCGCGTCAATATTCCGGCCTGTTCCATGGCCGCGACCGCAGGGGATGGGTCGGGCGCGCTCAGCAGTTTTGACATCTCTGCCCCGATGCGTTCTGCCGACAGTTGCTCCAACCCGTCCGCAGTCGCAGCACAGGCGGCAAGGCCATCGGCATCCAAGCCTTGGGCAACGTCGCCATACCACGCATGAAACCGGAAAAACCGCAGTATACGCAGGTAGTCCTCTGCAATCCTTGCCTCCGCGTCCCCAATAAACCTTACCTGCCGCAACTCCAGATCGGGCAATCCACCTACTGGGTCGGTGACCGTCCCATGCCGGTCTGCATAAAGCGCGTTCATGGTGAAATCCCGCCGTGCGGCATCGTCCTCCAGCGAGTTCGAGAACGCCACATCCGCGTGCCGCCCGTCGGTCTCCACATCGCGGCGGAAGGTGGTGATCTCATGCGGGACGCCACCGGATACGACTGTCACGGTCCCGTGCTCGATCCCCGTTGGCACAACCTTCAGCCCCGCGTCTTCCGCTGCCGCACTCACTGCGTCCGGTGTCGCGGCGGTGGCCATGTCGATATCCGCTACGGGCGCATCCAGCAAAGCGTTGCGCACGCAGCCGCCGACGAAATACCCCTGATGTCCGGTGGTCTCTACCGCGTCAAACACCGCTTGCGTTGCGGGGGCCAGCAGCCAGTCGCCCCTGATCGTGGTCACAGCCGCACCTGATCGGCCAAAGACCGCAGCATCCGCGCCGTCGCGCCCCAGATGTAATAAGGGCCGTATGGCACCACAAAATACTGTCGCCGCTGGCCGCGCCACCGACGTCCCTCGATTACGTAATTGTCAGGGTTCAAAACATGGACCAATGGCACGGTGAAAATTTCCGCGACTTCGCCCAGTTCCGCCACGGGCTCAAACGGCCCGTCAATCACACCGACCTGCGGCAACACCTGAAAACTGGTCACGGTTTCATGTGTCGGCAACGTCCCGATGAGGCGCACCTGTTTGCGGTCCAGCCCGATTTCCTCTTCGGCTTCGCGCAACGCGGCGGTCGCCAGTGTTTCGTCCCCGTCCCGCTTACCGCCTGGAAAGGCAATCTGGCCGGGGTGGTGTTTCAGGGCAGAGGATCGTTTCGTCAGGATCAGTCGCGCCCCGTCATCAGCGGGCATCAAGGCCACCAACACTGCCGCGTCCCGCAACACGCGGGTCTCCGGCAAAACCACATTCGGGTTCAGGTCAAAATCAGAGGTGGCCGCGCCGGGGTTTGCCAGCGCGGCCTCTACTGTTTTGATCAGGTCACTTCCCGTCATCGGGGGTCTCGGCCTCGAAGCCCATCGTCTTCGGGTCCATCACGTAATGCGCCCCGCAGAACTGGCAGTCCGCCGTCAAGGTGCCGTCGTCCTTGGTCATATGCGCAAGGTCGCGGGCCGAATAGATCGACAGGCTTTGGCGCACCTTTTCCTCGGAGCAGGTGCAGCCGAACTTGATCGGTTGGGCGTCGTAGACAATCGGTCCTTCCTCGTGGAACAGGCGGAACAGAAGGTCCGTCGGGGCCACGCTTGGTCCGATCAACTCCAACTCTTCGACCGTGTCCAGCATTATGCTCGCGCGGTTCCAGTTGTCCGAGGCGTCACCGTCCAGAATGTCATCGGCCGCCAGCAATCCTTCTTCGCCCGTTGCGTTGTCCTTCGCCATCAGCGGCGAGGCTTTCGGCATATGTTGCAACATCACGCCGCCCGCACGCCAGGTTTCCGCCTCGCCCCGTTCGGTGGAGCGGCCATAGGTTAGCGAGAATTTGGTCGGCAGCTGTTCGGACTGCGCGAAATAAGTCTCCGCGCAGGCAGACAGGCTGCCACCGGCCAGCGGGGTGATGCCCTGATAGGGTTTCATATCGTTGCCTTGGTCGATCAGGATTGCAAGGAACCCTTTGCCAATCTGACTGAACGGATCCGCGTCAAGGTCGATGGTCTCCGCATCATAGCTCGCATAGGCGCGGATGCGGGCAGGCTCACCGTCCTCGGTCGGGCCGTAGTAATCGGTCGCGATCAGCCGCAATGGCCCGTCGCCGCGAATTTGCAGGGACAGCTTCCAACGCAGCTTGATCGTTTGCCCGATCAACGCCGTCAGCAACGCCGCTTCCGCCACCATCGCCTCGACCAAAGGCGGGTAGTCATGTTGCTCCAGCACAAGGTCCAACACGCCATCCAGCCGCGCCACGCGGCCACGAATGTCGATTTTGTCCAACTGGAAAGGCAGAACGGTGTCGTCCCACGCGATTTTTTGTCCAAGAGTCATGGGGTTTCCTTACACCTAGGGGCTTGGCATACCGTGTCTAGATAGGCGCGACAATCCATTCCCCAAGGGGTAGGCGCTTCATGCATGGCGGAGTTGCACAATGATCAGGCGTTTTGGAGAACCCTTCCAGTCCGGGAAACCCTATCGGCTACGGCCCGGGGCCTATGCGATTTTGTGGAATGGCGAGGAACTTTTGACCACAATGCAAGATGGTGACGATCCGGAAATCCAGCTGCCCGGTGGCGGAATTGATCCGGGCGAGCATCCAATCCCCGCCCTCCATCGCGAAGTGATGGAAGAGACCGGCTGGGCCATGGCGTCCCCACGCAAGCTGGGGGCGTTCCGACGGTTCGTTTATATGCCTGAATACGGCTATTGGGCCGAAAAGCTTTGCAGCGTCTACATCGCCCGTCCCGTTTTGCAACGCAGCCCGCCGATCGAGCCGGATCATTCTGCGGTCTGGATGTCCCCTGCGGATGCTGCGCGGCTGCTTGGCAATGAAGGCGACCGCCATTTCGTGCGTCAGCTTTTTGCGCTGTGATGCCAGCGTTGGGTGTCACCGGACAGGCCCGTGATAGTCGAAAATCAACGCCGACACATCGTCGCTGAATTCGGTGGCGCCCGTGTAACTGCGCAGCGTCGACAACATCTGGCACAGCGTTTCCTGTCCGTCCTGATCGCGCGCCGCGGTCAGGATTGCGCCAAAGCCGTCGTCATCCAGCATCTCGCCGCTCGGGGATTCGGCTTCGGTGATTCCGTCAGAATGCAGCACCAGCCTGTCCCCTGGTTCCAGTTGCGTCTCGAACGAAATGTAAGGCGCGTCGGGGATTAATCCGACCGGCATACCCCCATCGCCAAGCAGCACAGGAGGGTTTTCGCCCCTTTGCAGCACCGGATGCGGGTGGCCCGCCTGCACCGTTCGCATGCGCCCGCTTTTCAGGTCCACAATGCTCAACGCGATAGTGAAGTAATGCTCGGTCTCCAACTCCCGCAGCAGCAGCTTGTTCAGGTCGCTGACGGTTTCGGCCGGATCACGGGCCGTGAATTTACCATTGCCGAGCTTGTGCAACGCCATGTTCTGGCTGGGGGTCAGCCCGCTTAAATACCCCGCCAGCCGCGCCGTCATCAGCGCGGATGTGACGCCATGGCCGGACACATCAAGCGAGAACAGCCCGATCTGGTGATCGTTCACGCGGAACTGCCCCACCAGGTCACCACCGACATGGCCGCTGGGTGTCAGGTTCAACGCAATGCGGCCTTCCGGAAGCTCGATATCGGTTTCGCGGACAAGGGATTGCTGGAGATGCCGCGCCTCCGACAGGTCGTGATTGAGCGCGTCGTAGAGCGTTTCGATCCGCGTCAGTGCGGCGTTGACGATCTCGTTCTTGTCGATCAGCGCGGCTTGCATCTGCAATACCCGCTCGCCCGCCCGTAACCGCGCCCGCAATTCGCCGGAATTGACCGGCTTGGTTAGAAAGTCATCGGCACCGGAATTCAGCCCTTCGGCGATTTCACCACTGCCGCCCTTGCTGGTGAGCAAGATGAAGTACCCGTACCCGTCCTGCCCCAGTCGCCGGAACGCGCGGCAGAAATCCGGCCCGGACATTCCGGGCATCACCCAATCGCTCAGGATCAGGGACACGTCATGTTTTTCGCACAGCGCAAGCCCGTCAGCGCCTGATTCCGCCTCCAGCACTTCGTAGCCCCATTTGCGCAGGTTGGCAGAGAGCAGTCGCCGCTGCATGCGGCTGTCATCCACCACCAGAACCTGCCGCGGCACCGCCGGATCGGTGTCGCCGCTGTCTTCCCATTCAAGGGGGTCGAACTGTTGAGCATGTGCGATCCCGTGGATCGGCGAAGTATGACGTAACATACATGCAGAAAGCGCCTGAATTCTTAAGGCTCTGTGAATGCTCAAATTGGATTAATTACAATTGGAACAGTCACCGTTCCTTAATCTTCAGGACCACAGCATGGCGCATCAAAGACGTGTGCAGGATCTGTGGAATGTTGAACTGGTCACGAGTGGCAGAGTTGAAAGAGGATTTGGGAGAGGAGGATTTTCGCGAAATCACCACCCTGTTTCTGGAGGAGGTGGAGGAGAAGCTGGCAGAGCTATCCTCTGACCCGCCAGACATCTTCGCCGACGACCTTCATTTCCTGAAAGGCAGCGCTGCCAATCTGGGGTTCGAAGGTTTTCGCGCGATGTGCGAGCAGATGGAAAACACGCCGGACACAGCACAGCTAAGTGATCTGCGCGGTCTGTACGCGCTTTCGAAAACCGCGTTTCTGGAAGGGATGGGCCCCTAAATCAGGAACTCGGCCAACACGTCGTCATTGGTGATGTCGCGATGCTCGAACCCGCCATCGGACATGGACTGGAACAGGCGCGCGAAGGCATCTGGCTCCTTGGTTTCAATCCCGATCAGAACGGAGCCGAAGTTGCGCGCGGACTTCTTCAAATACTCAAAACGCGCGATGTCGTCGTCAGGTCCAAGCAGCGCCAGAAAGTCCTTCAACGCGCCGGGGCGTTGGGGCATCCGCAAAATCAGGTATTTCTTCAATCCGGCATAGCGCTGGGCGCGCTCTTTGACCTCGGGCAGGCGTTCAAAATCGAAATTCCCGCCAGAGGTCACGCACACAACTGTCTTGCCTTTGATCTCTGCCGCCAGATCGTCAAGCGCATCAATCACCAGCGCACCGGCGGGTTCCAGCACGATCCCTTCCACGTTCAGCAGCCGGATCATGGTGCCGCAAATGCGGTTTTCAGGCGCAAGCAACACATGGGCCGGATCGACATGTTTAAGCACCTCGAAGGTGTGTTTCCCGATCTGGGCCACGGCGGCGCCATCCACAAACGTGTCAATATGGGGCAGGTTCACAGGTTCGCCTTTGGCCAAGGCGGCGGTCAGGGACGCACCGCCCGCAGGCTCGATATAGCGAAACGCAATGTCAGCACCGACCTCGTTAAAATAGCGCGTGACACCTGCCGACAATCCGCCACCGCCGACGGGCAGCAGCAACATATCCGGCGTCTCCGGCATTTCCGCCTCAATCTCGACCGCGACGGAGGCTTGCCCCTCGATCACGTCGGGGTCATCAAAAGGCGACAGGAAATGCGCGCCAATCTCGGCGCAATGGTCTTGCGCGGCGCGTAGGGTCTGGTCGAAATAGTCGCCCGTCAGGCGAATTTTGACGGAGTCGCCCCCGAAGGCGCGGGTTTTCTCGATCTTTTGCTGCGGAGTGGTGATCGGCATGAAGACCTCGCCCGTCACGCCGAAATGGCGGCAGGCAAAGGCGAAACCTTGCGCGTGGTTGCCAGCACTCGCACAGACGAAATTGCGTTGCTCCGGATGGCTGATCCTGCGTTTCGACATGGCGTTGAACGCGCCGCGAATTTTGTAGGACCGCACGGGAGACAGGTCCTCGCGCTTCAGGTAAATCCGCGCGTTATACCGCTCTGACAGGTAGTCGTTCAGTTGCAGCGGTGTCGTGTCGAACAACGCGCGCATCGCTTTGCACGCGGCGCGGGCGGTGGTGGGGAAATCGGTCATTTTGCCACCGGCGGAATCAGGCGGAAGATGGCGACGAGCCAGCCCGTGCCGATCAGCACGATCAGCCATGTCGAGACGATACTGACGATGTTGCCAGCGATCAGCAGGCCCGACAGTACGGCGGACGGCACCGACAACAACGTCACCAGCAACGCGGCGAAAATCGCTAAAATCCAAAGCCCCTTGTCGCGTGAACCGGACCACGCTTGCATCAGGGACAACACCTGACCCGCCGCGGCGGCAGGCAGTGCTGCCCCAAGTCTGAAGAACAGCCAAAGCAGCAGGCATGCAATCACGAAGGGATAGACGGTGAACCCGACCAGCAGCGGCAGGTAGGGCAGGACGAACGATCCGAGACTGCTTATCACGAAGCCCGCCGCGCCGATTGATCCGGTGATCAGGATCAGCGTCATCAAAAATCCGCCAAACGGCGCCGCCTTCAGTGACGCTATCACACCGCGCGGCGTGTCTGCGCCAAGGCAAAAGCGACTCCAGATCAGGGAAACGCAGCAAGCCGCAATCAGGTTGAAGACCACCGATAGCATGGTGAAGGTCGCCGACAGGTTCGGCATTTGCCCCTCGGCATCCGGTTGCAAGGACATTGCCCCGATGGGCAAACCGACCATCAGGTAACCAAGCGCGTAGATCAGCAAGCTCGCCAACACCCAGATCAGGGCGGTGAGCCGAAGTGCTGTTCCAAAGTTGCCGAATAGCTGCGTTAACCCATAGGTGAAGATGTCGATTGCTTGCCGCATAGTGCTCGTTGCCCGTCATTTTTCTTTGATGCGACCCTGCGGTTAAACGCCCTTTGGGTCAATCACGGCGATGCACGCCCTTGCACCCCTGTGACATTGGCGCTATCGCCCTTGGCGACCTTTAGCCTCAGCCGGAGACGCCCAATGTCCGCCCCCAAAAAAGTAGTTCTCGCCTATTCTGGCGGTCTTGATACCTCGATCATTCTGAAATGGCTGCAAACCGAATACGGCTGCGAGGTGGTGACTTTTACCGCCGATCTGGGTCAGGGCGAGGAGCTGGAGCCAGCCCGCAAGAAAGCCGAGCTGCTGGGGATCGCACCGGAAAACATCTACATTGAAGACGTGCGCGAGGAATTCGTGCGGGATTTCGTCTTCCCGATGTTCCGCGCCAATGCGGTTTATGAGGGCCTGTACCTGCTGGGTACATCGATTGCCCGACCGCTGATATCCAAGCGTCTGGTCGAGATCGCCGCCGAAACTGGCGCTGACGCCGTGGCGCATGGCGCGACGGGCAAAGGCAACGACCAAGTGCGGTTCGAGCTGGCCGCCTATGCGCTGAACCCCGACATCAAGGTGATCGCACCTTGGCGGGAATGGGATTTGTCGTCCCGCACCAAGCTGCTGGAATTTGCCGAGCAGAACCAGATACCGATCGCCAAGGACAAACGCGGCGAAGCGCCGTTCTCGGTGGATGCGAACCTGCTGCATACGTCCTCCGAGGGCAAAGTGCTGGAAGATCCCGCCGACGAGGCACCCGATTACGTCTATCAGCGCACGGTGAACCCCGAAGACGCGCCGAACGAGCCGGAATTCGTGGAAGTCGGCTTTGAGCGCGGTGACGCGGTGTCGATCAACGGCGAGGCGATGAGCCCCGCGACGATCCTGACCAAACTGAACGAGCTGGGTGGCAAGCATGGTTGCGGCCGTCTTGATCTGGTCGAAGGCCGCTTCGTTGGCATGAAGTCGCGCGGCGTTTACGAGACACCGGGCGGCACATTGCTGCTGGAAGCCCATCGCGGGATCGAGTCGATCACGCTGGATCGGGGCGCGGCGCACCTGAAAGACGAGCTGATGCCGAAATACGCAGAGCTGATCTATAACGGCTTCTGGTTCTCGCCAGAGCGCGAAATGCTGCAAGCGCTGATCGACAAGTCTCAGGAACATGTCACCGGCACCGTGCGCCTGAAGCTCTACAAAGGCTTGGCGCGGACTGTGGCGCGGTGGTCGGATCACTCGCTCTATTCCGAAGCGCATGTGACGTTCGAGGAAGACGCGGGCGCTTATGACCAGAAGGACGCGGCTGGTTTCATCCAGTTGAACGCGCTGCGGTTGAAGCTGCTGGCAGCCCGCGACAAGCGCCTTAAGAAATAGCCAAAACGGCGCCCTGTTGAGGGCGCCGTCCTACTCGTGCACTCGCTACCGCACTAACTTTACTTGGCCTTGATGACCTGCATCACCAGTTTGCCGTCCGGCTTGATCGGGCCGTCTTCTTTGGCACCCAAAGTGTATTCGAAGACGCCGGTTTGCATGCCGCCTTCTTCCGCGTGGACCATCAGCATCAGCATATCGCCAGAGGCAACAGGCTCTTGCAGGATGGCGGCGACGTCTGCGTTGTCACCCATGCGCAGGGGGGCGTAGCCGACCACCGGGCCGGGTTTCATGTCGGCGTCGGTGCGGTGAACGACCAGCCAGCCGTTGACGCCAGCGGTGACGGCATCGGCGGAAACGATGCCGTTGGAGACGTCCTGATCCATGGCGGTGACGCTTGGGGTCGGGGCGTGACCATCGGCCAGCGCGGCCCCTGTGATCATCAGGGCGGCGGCGGTTGTAGCGATGAAGAATTTCATGTGTCGTAACTCCTTAAGCTCAGCTCCCCCGTTATGGGGGATGTGCTTGGAGACACGTATCCAGCAGTTAGGAAGTTTCACCGGAGTTGAAAAAAAGGTGAAAATGGTAGGTAACCCATGGGTTACCTTGGATATTTTTGCGTTAACTTTCTTCGGCTGATCTGGCTGGGTTTTCCTGTTTTGCGTTTACAGGTGTTGAAGAACCGTAAACCCAATCAAATCAAAAACCCGCCATTTATGATGCGATTAGCAGTTTTCGCGCTTTCAGCGCTTCGTAATGCGGCAGGGCTTTTTCGCACAATTCCGCCGCTTCCCCGTCCAGTTTCGGCAGCGCCCCTTCCGGCCCCGCGAAGCCGGTGGAGCGGTGAACCGCGCCGTACCAATGCGATGCCCAAACCCCGTCAAAAGGCTTGGGGCCGGCGGGCCAGTGCAGCATCGCGTCGGAAAACGGTAGGCCGATAGCGTCGCACAAGACGCGCAACGCGGCCTCGGGGTCTTCACGGATGTCGTGACTGTCGATCACCAAGCCGCCAATTTTTTCATACAGCGCGGTTTGCTGCGGGTAGCCAATGTCTTCCAGCGTCGGGTTCTCGCGCTTGGCGGCGTAGCTGGCGATCACGCGGGCAGGGTGGCGGATCAGGTGGACGTTGACGCAATCCTGCGTCCAGTCCAGCGGGACACCGTCCAGCATGTGATGCGGCATGTGCTTCATGTAGCGGTGTTGCGCGGGCTCCGCCGCACAGGCGTCGGCGACCTTGGCGGGGTCGGTGTCTTGCGAGGCAATGACCTCCGCGCCCATCGGGTGTTTGATCCCCGTCGCGTGCAGGTAAGCGCCATAGAAGGGTTCGTCCACCGCCTCGAAGTCGGGGCGGTTGCCGAAGCTATACATCATCGCTGTCGACAGATTGCGGGGGCCTGACCACATGGCGATCTTCATTTGGTTTGGCTTTCTACCAGTTCTTTATAAAGAGCGCGCAGGCGGGTGGTGATAGGCCCAAGCTCGCCGGTGCCGATCTGGCGACCGTCGATTTCCGACACAGGTGTTTGCGCGCCGAAGGTGCCAGTCAGGAAGGCCTCGTCGGCGGAATAGGTATCGACCAGCGAGAAATTCCGCTCGTAACAGGGGATACCATTTGCATGGCACAGGTCGATGACCTTCTGGCGGGTGATCCCGTTCATGCAATAGTCACCGGTCGAGGTCCAAACGGCCCCCTTCTTCACCACAAAGAAGTTGCACGCGTTGGTGGTGTTCACGAAGCCATTGACGTCCAGCATCAACGCCTCGTCCGCGCCAGCCTTTTCGGCGGCGATGCAGGCGAGGATGCAGTTCAGCTTGCTGTGCGAATTCAGCTTCGGGTCTTGCGTCATCGGCAAGCCGCGCAAATGCGGGACGGTGGCCAAGCGGATCGGGCGGGGCAGCTTCGGCTGGGAATGCTCCATGATGATCACGAAGGTCGGGCCGGAACGGGACAAAGCAGGATGCTGGAACGGGCGGTGCTTTACACCGCGGGTCACCATCAGGCGGGCATGTGTGTCGGTAACCATGCCGTTGGCATCGCGGGTCAGCTCAAGGGCGGCGATGACGCCCGCGCGGTCCATGCCGATATCAAGGTCGATGGCTTTGGCAGCCTCGAAAAGGCGGTCGACATGTTCGTCCAGAAAAGCCCATGTGCCATTATACAACCGTAGCCCTTCCCAGACGCCGTCGCCCAGCATGAAGCCGCTATCATAGACAGAGACCGTAGCCTCGGCTTTGGGTTTCAGCTCGCCGTCGACATAGATCAATATCTTGTCGTTGCGGGCGTCTTCTTCGGCTTGGTGTGTGGTCTGGTGATCTGTCATTGGGGCCTCCTACATCGACATAGAGCCTGAATTTTAAGTTTGGGCCAGTGGAATTCTTAGGATTCACAAACGACTCGGGCTTGTTTATTAGGTTTGAAAAAACCAATTTCATTGAACAGAGGGAATTTACAATGAGTGAGAGTTTACCACAGGGTGCGAAGCCCTTTGATTTTACCGGAAACGCCAAGGAGTGGTTCGGTATCTGGATCGTTAATCTGCTGTTGAGCATCGTGACGATTGGCATCTACTCGGCTTGGGCGAAGGTCCGGACCAAGAAGTATTTCTACAACCACACCTATGTCGAAGGGCGCAATTTCGACTACCACGCCACCGGCAAGCAAATCCTGATCGGTCGCCTGATCGTCATCGGGGCTGTGATCGTGTTCCAGATCATTACCGCAGTTCTGCCCATCTTGGGCCTTCTGCTGCTGATCGGGCTTCTGTTCATCTTCCCGTGGCTGATCGTACGCTCGATGATCTTCAACGCGCGCATGTCCAGTTTCTCGAATGTGCGGTTCGGGTTTGTGGGCACCGTCGGGCAGGCGTTCCTGACATTCATTGTCTATCCGATCCTGACCGCCCTGACGCTTTATACAACCTTCCCGATTTTGGACCGCGCAGTGAAGCGTTTCTCGATCGACAACCACAAGCTGGGCCAAGCGCGGTTCAACATGGAGGTTGGCCTGGGCCCGTTCTACAAAGCGTTCCTTGTCGCGATTGCGTGGATCATCGTTGTTGGCTTGGTTGGCGTCGTCGTCACCGGCTTCAGCTTCAACGAGTTTGCCTATGCGATGGACAATGCCGACCGTGCGCCAGAGCAAGCCATGAAAGTCATGGGCCTGTTCTATCTGTTGTTCTTCGTGGCCTTCTTGCCAGCGGCGTTCCTCTATCAGGCGCTGGTTCGCAACGCGGTTTACAACAACACAACTCTGGAAGGCGGACATGCTTTTGCCTCCAACGTAACAGCGCCACAACTGTTGTGGCTGGCCGTGACGAACATGATCGTCGTGGTGTTCACGCTATTCTTGATGCTGCCATGGGCGCAGGTCCGCATGGCGCGGTATCTGGCGGCGCATACCGGCTTCATTCCGGGTGGCTCCATGGATGACTTCGTGACCCAGCAGCAGGAAGCTGGCGGCGCACTCGGGGATGCCTATACGGACCTCGAAGGCATCGACGTCGGCTTGCCGATTTAAATGATGGGGGACGCGCCGCAACTTCGGGGCCTTCGCGGCCATGCCTATGCGGCGCGTTCCTCTTACCGCCAACCCGCACGTCTTTTGACGCGCGAAGGGGGCGAAGACCTTTGGGTCGATATTCAGAACGACGAACGTGCGGTTCTTGCCAGCGCTTATCTGTCGGACCTACGGGTCGACCCGCCTTTGGGCACCGCGCCGCGCAAGGTGACCTTCCCTGACGGCGCCGTTTTCGAGACCACTGACCACGACGCCATCGAGGCGCTGACGGGCAAAACCCGAGGGTCGCTGTTGCACCATTACGAGAGCTTTAACGCACGCCTGATTGGTGTGGTCGCCGTGTGCCTTGCCGCGGCTTGGGTGATGTGGCGCTACGGGCTGGACATCATGGCCTCGGTCGCCATCGCCTTCACCCCGCCTGCCGTGATCGAGCAGATCGACGTGGGCACCTTACAAACAATCGACTTCACCATGGCGGAGCCATCGCGGCTGACGGATGCGCAAAAGGCCGACGTCAACAAAGTGTATCGCCGGCTGGTCCAGTCGCTGCCACAAGATGTGCAGGACGAGCACAGCTTCCAGTTGCTGTTCCGCGACATGCCTGGCATGGGGCCAAACGCTTTTGCGCTGCCGGGTGGGACGATGGTGATGACCGATGCGTTCGTGAAAGACTTTCCCGATGCGAATGTGATGGCCGGTGTATTGGGCCACGAGATCGGGCATGTGGTCGAGCAACACGGGCTAAAACGGATCTACCGGTCGTTGAGCATGTATATCCTGATTGCCTTTCTGGCAGGCGATGTCGGGCCCATTCTGGAAGATGTGGTGCTGGAAGGGAACGTGCTGTTGTCCCTGTCATTCAGCCGTGCGCAGGAGACCTCGGCGGACGAGTTCGGCCTGTCCCTGTCGGATGCCTCCGGCTTTGATCCGGCGGGGCTGAAGCTGTTTTTCGAGAAGCTGGACGAAGAATATGGCGACCAGGAGCCACCCCAATGGCAGTCCACCCACCCGTCCAGCGCGGAGCGGGTGAAGGCCATCGACGCCTATATCGACAGGCTTTGATCACGAAGACGTTTTAGTCTGATGGAACCAATCACGGCAAGTTTGGTTGAGTTTGACAAGTGGGCGCAGCAGATTGCCCCACAGCGAATTCAAAACGACCTTGCACGGGAGTGGCACCTTGACACATTTCAAACGCACACGCTGGTATCTGACGGGACTTGGACTTGCCGTTCTGGCAGGTATTTCCGCCCAACCAAACATGGCGAAAGCGGCGGAGATTACCGTCGCGGGGGGATGCTTCTGGTGCGTTGAATCCGACTTTGAGTCCGTCGCAGGGGTGAGCGAGGCCGTGTCAGGCTTTACAGGCGGTAAAGTGGCCAGCCCGACCTACAAACAGGTTGTGGCAGGTGGCACCGGACATCTGGAGGCGGTGCAGATCGACTATGACCCGTCCAAGATTTCGGCGCGCAAGCTCTACGATTTGTTCTTCCGCTCGATTGATCCCACGGATGCGGGCGGGCAGTTTTGTGACCGTGGCGAAAGCTACTCCACCGCGATTTTTGTGACGAACCGACCGGACCGCGAAGCTGCCGAAGCCGCGAAAGCCGCCGCCGAGAAAGAGTTGGGGCAAAAGATTGTGACGCCCATTCTGGACGCAAAACCGTTCTTTCCGGCGGATGAGTACCATCAGGACTACTATAAGCAGGACAAGTTGATACTGACCCGTTTCGGACCGCAATCAAAAGCCAAGGCCTACAAGAAGTACCGCAATGCGTGCGGGCGCGACCAACGGGTGAAACAGCTTTGGGGCAGTTCCGCGCCGTTCACCAACTAAGCGACTGGATTAGTAGAAAAGTGCCGCGTTGTTGGTCAGGATGATCTGCAACGCGTAAATGCCCAGTAGCGCCACAACAGGGCTAAGATCCAGCCCGCCCATTTGCGGCAACATGCGGCGGATGGGGCCGTATAGCGGCTCCAACAGGCGGTTCAGCCCGTCCCAGATTTGGGCGACGATAGGCTGGCGCATGTTCAATACCCCGAAGCTGATCAGCCAGCTCATGATGAAGTGGATGATGATCACCGTGCGGACCACACCAAGTAGCAACATCAGGATTTGAAAAAGGCTGGTCATTCGGGTGCTCCGGTCAAAGGTTGCGAAGTAGGTAAGCGTCGCGCGGCCTGCGCGCAAGGTGTGACGCGATGTCTTGGTTGACGCTGCCACCCAGTAGGGCATGTGTCGGCGCAACCAAGGAGCCTTCATGTACCCGATACCACGCCTGATTTTCCAGTTCTTCCGCCATCGCAACGACCCGCCGCTGGGGCCGCTGGATACCCATGTGTCCCACCATATTTGCTGGCCGTGGGATTTGGACCTGTGGCGGGAGCTGAATAATGGGCGGACGCTGACCCTTTACGACATGGGGCGGTTGCCCTTGGCGGGGCGGGTTGGCCTGATAAAAGCGCTGAAAGAGCATCGCTGGGGGCTGACCATGGCGGGGGCGTCAGTGCGCTACCGTCGCCGTGTGCGGATGTTCGACCGGATCGAGATGCGGTCCCGCGCGGTGTGCTGGGACGACAAGTTCCTGTATCTGGAGCAATCGATGCGCGTGCGCGGCGAGGCGACATCGCATATTTTGTACCGCTCGGCGGTGACGGGCAAAGGCGGGATCGTGTCCCCGCAAACGGTCATGGAGGCGCTTGATCTGAAGATGGAGGCCCCGGAGGTGCCAGCGTGGATCAAGGCATGGACCGAAGCCGAAGCGTTGCGTCCGTGGCCGCCATTCTAGCCCTGAAGTGACGTCGAGGTCACTTTTTGAGGTAAGTTATTCCTTGCTTCGTGTGCTTAGATAGCCCTAGGTCAATGCATCAGTGCTGGGAAATTTGTAAGTATGGCGACCTCTGCCAAGAAGCGCATTTGGGGATGGTTTATGTTCGACTGGGCTTCCCAGCCGTACAATACACTGTTGCTGACATTCATTTTTGGCCCCTATTTTGCAGAGCTGGTAACCGCGCAATATGTGGCTGACGGCATGGAGGTGGACCTTGCCAAAGCAAGCGCCCAAAGCATGTGGGGCTGGGTTCTGACGATCTCTGGCCTGCTGATCGCACTGTCGGCGCCTGTCCTTGGTGCCGTCGCTGACAGCACCGGGCGCAAACTTCCCTATATTTGGGTCTTTTCAGTGCTTTACGTCATTGGCGCGGCTGGCACTTGGCACGCCGACCCGCAAGGTTTCAGCCTGCCTTTGGTTATGGGACTGTTTATTGTCGGGCTCATCGGGATGGAGTTTGCCACGATCTTTACCAACGCTATGCTACCGGATTTGGGCACGCGCGAGGAAATCGGGCGCATTTCCGGTTCGGGCTGGGCGATGGGATATTGGGGCGGTTTGCTGGCCTTGGTTTTCGCCCTGCTGTTTTTGGCGGAAAACAGCGAAGGCCGCACCCTGATCGGATTGTCGCCCTTGGGCGGGCTCGATTCAGAGCAGCGTGAAGGGACGCGCTTTGTCGGCGTTTTCTCGGCAATATGGTTCATTCTGTTCATGGTGCCGTTCTATATTTGGGTGCGGGACTCGAAAGATCGCCCTGCCCGCACGAAGGGTGTTATCGCGGCGGGCCTGCGCAGCTTGGGCCGCACCATAAAACGGCTACCAAAAAGCCCGAGCCTTGCGAACTATCTGGCGTCTTCGATGCTGTACCGCGACGCATTGAACGGCATGTATACCTTCGGCGGTGTCTATGCTGTCGGGGTTCTGGGCTGGAGCGTTGTGGATGTTGGCGTCTTCGGTATTCTCGCGGTGATTGGCGGGGCCATAGCGGCCTACCTGGGCGGTCGAGCTGACAGCCGTTTCGGACCCAAGCCAGTTATTCTGGTGTCGATCATTGCGCTAATTATTGCGGCGATTTCGATTGTGATGATTACGCCGACCTCGATATTCGGCGTTGCGGTTCTGGACGAGGGCGTGATTGCAGGCCGCACCGCGTCCGACATCGCGTTTTATCTGGCGGGTATTCTTGTCGGGGCCGCAGGTGGCACGATCCAATCCGCGTCCCGCACGATGATGGTCCGGCAGGCCAACCCGAACCGCATGACCGAGGCCTTTGGCTTGTATGCGCTGGCGGGCAAGGCGACGTCGTTCCTTGCGCCGGGCTTGATCGCGCTGTTCACCACATTGTCCGGGTCGCAGAGAATTGGCGTTACCCCGCTCATCGGGCTCTTCCTTTTGGGGCTGGTCCTGTTACTCTGGGTGAAACCAGACGGAGAGGACGCATCAGTATGGGATTCCGGCACCTGATAGTTGCGGCATTGGCGGCGGTCTGCATGACCTTGCCTGCCAGCGCGGAGAAACTTGCAAAGCAGTATTTTGGAGCCAAGAGAGATGGCTCTGCTCAACAAGCTGCCGCCTTCGGCTCTTACGCCAAAGGATGCGCTGCCGGTTTGGTGCAAATGCCTGAGACCGGCCCGACATGGCAGTCCATGCGCCTGTCCCGCAATCGCAATTGGGGCCATCCCGAATTGATTGATTTCAGCCAGAAGCTGAGCCGCGTTGCCGTGAAGCAGGGCTGGAAGGGGCTGTATTTCGGCGACTTCTCGCAGCCGCGTGGCGGGCCGATGCTGACGGGGCACCGCAGCCACCAACTGGGGCTGGACGCCGATATCTGGATGAATCCGGTGGGGCGTGTGAACCTGAACCGCAACCAGCGCGAAAATATTTCCGCCATCTCCATGCGGCGTGCGGGCGGAGCTTTTGTGAACGACAAATGGACCCGCGCGCATCATGAAATCCTGAAAGCCGCCGCGAGTGACCCGCGGGTGGCGCGGATTTTCGTGTTCCCCGGCGCGAAGGTGCAGATGTGCAAGGACGAGAAGGCCAAAAGCAAGCGCAAGCGGGCATGGCTGCGCAAAATCAGGCCTTGGTGGGGGCATCACTACCATTTCCATGTGCGGCTAAGCTGCCCGAAAGGGTCGCGCGGTTGCGTGAACCAAGACCCGCCGCCCGCTGGTGACGGCTGCGCAGACGCCCAGCAATGGGTCAACAACATCCTGAACCCGCCACCCCCGCCGAAGAACCCGCCGAAAGCGAAGAAGCGGCGCGAATTGCGGCTAGCTGATCTACCAAAAGCATGCGTTGGCGTTCTGAACTCCAACTAGCACTCGCCGCCCTCGGGCTTTCTGCGGGGATTGCCTATGCGCAATCGCTGGAGTTTGTCAGCAGGTATGGCTGGAAGAATGCTGTCGATGGCTTCGGCGGTTTCTCCTCGCTTGAGGTGAGCCGGAATGGTGTGGGTTTCATCACAACCTCCGACAAGGGCATGATTGCCGAGGGGCGTATCCTGCGCGATGGCAACCGCATTCGCGGCTTGGACAACCTGCGGTTTATGCCGTTGTTGAACGCAGACGGTATGCCTTGGCGAAGCTATCGCTCTGATGCGGAGGGGTTGGCGGTGTCGCCCGGCGGGACGATCTATGTGTCCTATGAGGGGACGCATCGGGTCGTAGCCTATGACAGCGTAGGAGGCGTGGGCAGGCCATTGCCGGACCTACCTTGGCGCGAGTCCCTGCAAAGCAATTCGTCCCTTGAAGCACTGGCGATCGACAATGCGGGTGTGCTGTATACGATGCCGGAACGCTCCGGCGATCTGAACCGGCCGTTTCCGGTGTATCGCTATCGTGGCGGGCGATGGGATCGCACGCTGAGCATCCCGCGTCGCGACGGGTTCTTGCCGGTTGGCGCGGATTTCGGGCCGGACGGGCGGCTGTATCTGCTGGAACGGGAGCTGGTCGGTCTAAGCGGTTTTGCCAGCCGGGTGCGCAGCTTCAAGCTGAGCCGCAACGCGCTGACCGACGAGCGCGAGCTGCTGCGCACGACCGCTGGCACGCATGATAATCTGGAAGGCATTGCCGTTTGGGCCACGCCCGAGGGGGCGATCCGCGTTACGATGATCTCGGACGACAACTTCAAGTTTTTCCAGCGCACCGAGTTGGTGGAGTACCGGTTGGTGCAGTGAGGCGTGTCAACGCGTGATTCTTGAGGTCAAGCGAGCGACTTCCAAAACACAATTTTATCGTCTCCTGCCGCCCAGAAATCCCTGATGCGTGCTTCTTCGGCATAGCCGTTCTTGCGGTAGAACTCGCGTGTCTTTGCAAAGTCATCCGCCCCTGATGTGTCCGCGATCAAGATGCGCTGTCCGCGCTTCTTAAGCTCGGCCTCAAGATGTTTTGCGATGGCGCCACCGCAGCCACTGCCTTGTTCAGTCGGCAGGACTGCGATTGCGAGCATGTTCCACGCACCCTCTGCAAGCTCTTCCGGAGCGGCGTAGCAGAAGCCCACGGCCTTGCCGTTCGCTTCGCAGGTTAGCCAGATATCGGAACTTTCGTCATCGGATAGAAAGCCGCTCATCATGTCGGGCAGCATTTCACTTGGGAAAAGCTCGGCGCCAACAAGCACCGCCTGCAAGTCGGCTGTGTCGTCTTTCCGTGTTGCTCTTATTTTCATTGGTCAATCGTTTCTAGGTATCATTACAAAAGCAAAACTGCTTGATGCGCTTTACTTGTGCGCGTCGATGACGGCGATGGCCTCCTCGGCAGTCTCGACGAAGTGGAACAGGTCCAAGTCGTCAGCGCCAATGGTGCCTGCATCCAAAAGTGCCTCCCAGTTGATGATCTTGCGCCAGAACGCCTCGCCGAACAGCACGAAGGGTACGGGGGACATGCGACCGGTCTGGATCAGGGTCAGCGCCTCGAAGGTTTCATCCAAAGTGCCGAAGCCGCCGGGGAAGACGGTGATCGCGCAGGCGCGCATCAGGAAGTGCATTTTGCGGATGGCGAAATAGTGGAAGTTGAAACACAGCTCGGGCGTGACGTATTCGTTCGGGGCCTGCTCGTGCGGCAACACGATGTTGAGGCCGACGGAGCGTCCGCCAGCCTCCAGTGCGCCGCGGCTGCCGGCCTCCATGACACCGGGGCCGCCGCCGGTGCAGATCACGTTGTGATTGCCATCAGAGCGTTCGGTCATCAAGTGCGCGAACTTGCGGGCCTCGTCGTAGTATTTGGACAGCTCGGCCAGCGTTTCGGTGCGGGCGGTGTCCTTCTTGGCAGGCTCGGGGATGCGCGCGCCGCCGAACAGAACGACGGTCGAGACAATTCCGGCCTCGTCCATCATCAGTTGCGGCTTCAGCAATTCCAGCTGCAGGCGTACGGGGCGCAGCTCTTCGCGGCACATGAAGTCATTATCGGTGAACGCCAGTTCGTAAGCAGGGGATCGTGTCTGCGGCGTGTCGGGAATCTGTTTGACCTCCTCCATGTCCTGACGGGAGTGGCGCATGGGGTGCTTGCGGTGGTCTCTCATAATGTCTGCCTCTTCATTGCGCGGGTGCGTCGTTTCGGTCTATAGGCGTTCAAGTTTTGAAACCAGACACGATTGAGGGAATCCTACCATGTCCAACGCTCAGCTAGAGACCGCCATCGAAGCCGCATGGGAGGCCCGCGACACCATTACGCCATCGACCACGGGTGAAACACGTGACGCAATCGAAGATACGTTGAACGCTTTGGATAGCGGTAAACTGCGTGTTGCCGAGAAGCAGGGTGACGGGTCGTGGCATGTGAATCAGTGGGCCAAGAAGGCCGTGCTGCTGGGCTTCCGCATCAAGGATATGGAACAGCAAGACGGCGGGCCGCAGGGTGCGGGCTGGTGGGATAAGGTTGATAGCAAGTTCAAAGGCTGGGGCGACAACCAGTGGAAAGCGGCGGGCTTCCGTGCTGTTCCGAACTGCATCGTGCGCAAATCCGCGTTTATCGCGCCGGGCGTGGTGCTGATGCCATCCTTCGTAAACCTTGGCGCGTATGTCGATGAAGGCACCATGGTTGATACATGGGCCACAGTTGGCTCCTGCGCACAGATCGGCAAGAACGTGCACCTATCCGGTGGTGTCGGTATCGGCGGCGTGTTGGAGCCGATGCAAGCTGGCCCGACGATCATCGAGGACAACTGCTTTATCGGAGCTCGCTCCGAAGTGGTCGAGGGCTGCATCGTGCGCGAAGGCTCGGTGCTGGGGATGGGCGTGTTTATCGGCCAGTCGACCAAGATCGTGGACCGCGAAACCGGCGAAGTGATGTATGGCGAAGTGCCGCCGTATTCCGTGGTTGTCGCGGGCTCCATGCCGTCGAAGAATGGCGTGAACCTGTATTGCGCCGTGATCGTGAAGCGCGTGGATGCGCGCACACGGTCCAAGACTGGCATCAACGAGTTGCTGCGTGACTAATGGCAGAGCTTTGGACGGAGGCGCATGAGCGGCTGATGGTTAAGGATAAGCCCAAGAAGCAGCATAAAGTGTTCACCCTTCTGGTCGAAGTTGGCCGGAAGGAGGAAGACGGGCTGCCGGATGCGGCGTCAGGTGCCGCGCTGATGTGCTATGCCAGCGGCGTGGACGAGGCGGAAGCAGTGCGTGAAACTGTGGCGCTGATGAAGCAAGCTGGGTTGGCCCCGCTGGACGTCACGGGCTACGGCTCGCTGGATGACCGGCTGGCGGAAGGGCATGACATCGAAGAAGAAGAGCGCGCATTGATGCAGCGGGCGCTTGACGAGAACTCTGTCGTCGTGGCGCAAACCACCGCGTTTTACGAAGGTGACGCCTAGTTGTGGAAGCCGACGCGGTGCTCGGTCGCGAAGCAGCGGGCTTCTTCATCGCTGAGCACGCGGCCTTGTGTTGCCCCGTCCTTATACAAGGCGGATACCGCGCAACGGCCAATGGCCATCGGCTCGGGTGTGTCCAGCTGTAGCTGATACATCCGGTCGGTCGAGCGGGTCTCGTAGTGGCCGACCTTGCGGCCATCGGCCAGTGCCCAAACCGGCATGATCACCGTTTCTTCGCCAAACAGGTATTCAGCGATATCGGATGTGACGACGATCTTTTGATCGGGGGCGAGGACCACATCGTGGTCCAACCCGAAATACGGTGCGCGCATGAGGAACGAGTTGCGCGGCGCGTCGGTTTTCAGAACGTGGCGGATTTTTGCTTCGCGGCCTCGCGCGTCCAGCACTGTATCGCCGGCAGACAATTCGTCGATGCGACGAGGTCCTGTGGGTGTTGCGATACGTGTATCGGCCATCATGCCGGTATTCGCGGGCGCTTCTGGCAAATCGTTGATGTTGGAGGACGCGGGCTTGAGACCCACATCGTTGGCGACGCGGCCGTTGGCGCGTAAAGCGACTGTTTCCAACAGCTCCTCACGGCCCAGTATGGCTTCGTGCCCGTTTATTTTTAACGCGATTTGTCTCATTACCTATTACCCCACACACGACCAAAAAGGTCTTTGGATGTATGTTGAGTATCGGTCATCCGCGCCAAAAGCGTGAAAGGGCCGTGATCATTCCGAGGAATAACCAAGGCATTGTTGCCATATTTGGGGGTAATGCTACGCCGCATAGCCTTGCGACAGCAGCAGCTGCGCCTCGTATCCCTTCAGCGCGGTGCGCGCTGCTGCCCCATATCCAGTTCCGGTCATGGGATCAATCTCGGGGAAAATAGTGCAGATTTCGTTTATGACCTCGTGGTCGAAGCTTTGGAGCGATTGCGGCCCGGGCAGGAAGCTTTCGGTGGCCAAGCGTTCCGAATAGACCACCTGATGGGTGTCGAAGAGGATATGAACGTAAGTCACCTGCGCCTGTGACGTATCACGGCGCACAGTCTGATCGTTGACCAGATCCTTTGCAGCGACCAATACCTCTTTCTCGCCAAACAGGATTTCGGCCATCTCGTCGCTTATCAGAATGCGGTGCTGTGGAGAGACCGACAGGGCGTCGTGATCGCCGAAGGCTCCGGCCTCGATGCGGATGGGGGCCAGTGTTCCGGTGGCGTCCACTGCACGAGACCCGATCCAGCGCACGGGCTGCGCGCCCTCGTCTTTGGTGATGACCAGATCGCCGGGGACCAGAGATTCGACCGCGCGGGCACCCGAGGGTGTTTCCACCAATGTTCCGGCCACAAAGCAGGGGATGGTGTTAACCGTCACGAACGCGACGTCGGATACACCAGCGCTGTTTTCGATCGTATAGGTGAAGCTGACCTCTTCAATATCAGCATCGTTGACATAGCCAAAGGTGCCATCCGCGTTCAACGTGACCTGCGCACCGGTTGCCAGCGTGACGGTGCTGCCGGTCGTTACGGCCTGCCCGTTGATATGGGTGATGGTGAGCGTGCCGCCGCTGCCTTCAACGTCATTGGCGAGAACATCCAAGGTGGGGGTGCCGTTCTGGACCACATCGAAAGCATCGTCATAGGCCAGCACGTCGCTTTGGATCGACCCGCCCGCGATGAGCAGGTTGCTGTCGTAGTTGCTATCCGCCACATCGGCGATACCGATGCGGATGGAGTTCACCACCCCAGGATTGACGTTTAGTGTCAGCGTAAGGGTGACCGTGAAGCCGTCCATTTCGGTATTGAAGTCGGACGTGGTGTTGTCGTTGTAGAGGTTCTCGTTGTTGGTGGCATGAATGTTGCCGATGTCGGAATCGCCGTCACCTACCGCCAAAGAAACTGACGCACCGTTGACCCACACGCCCACCATATCGTTGTAAATCGAGTTAACGTATTCGGGGTATTCCTCGGAGGAATACACGAACTGGATCGACATTGTGTCGCCGACCGGAATGAAGTCGACCGTCAGGATCGAGGCATCATAGGTGTTGGTGCCTGCCAACGCGTTGAACTGAGCGTCGTTGCTTGCACCAGGAGTATTGGTTGAGGTGTTTGTGTCCTGATTGGCCTGCCCGCGGGAGTTGGTAAAATGGCTGGCCCGCCCTGTGGACAGTATCACGCCCGTATCGCCCGGCGTTACACCGGGAGACACGCTGTCGCCGTTAGAGTAGATGCCCGAAGATTGGGACCACCCGGAATAGGATGCGCCGACCACGGTTGCGCCGTTGCCGAAAATCTCGTTGGCCATCTGCACCGCAGACGCGCCTTCATTGATCGGAATCTCCGATGCTGCAACCATTACTGCCTCCGTCCCCGGAGAGCAGGCGAGCGTAAACCGAAGAAAGAATGCGATTCTTTCCGCATAAGCTGGAACTCGGTAATCTAACGCTCGAACGGTTCTATTGCGAACCGCATACCCTGCCTCGGGCTTAATATTATTAGTATCTTGTTAACGTACGGTTTTGCTTACGGGGAAGGATTTTCTTGGCATCGACCCAATTTCCCCAAGATTTTGCCTTAGTTTCAGCCTGCCTGTTGCGATTGCGCCGCACCTATGGGGCGGGCTAGAAGGGGTGGAGAATGAGCGGAGAGCGAAATGAACCAACCTATTGATCCTGTTGATCTTACGGCAGCTTTGGTGCGCTGCGCGTCGGTGACGCCTGTCGAAGGGGGCGCTTTGGTGGCCTTGGAAACGCTGCTATCAGAGGCCGGATTTGACTGCACGCGGGTCGACCGTGGAGAGGTTTCGAACCTCTATGCACGCTGGGGCGACAAGGGCCACGGGCGTAGCTTCGGCTTCAATGGGCACACCGATGTGGTGCCTTTGGGGGACGAGGCCGCTTGGACGATGGACCCGTTTGGAGCAGAGATCAAAGACGGGTTTTTATACGGGCGCGGCTCCACCGACATGAAGTCCGGCGTGGCCGCGTTTGCCGCCGCTGCCGTGGATTTCGTGCGCGATACGCCGCCGGACGGGGCGGTGATTTTGGCGATCACCGGCGATGAAGAAGGGGATGCGGTGGACGGCACCGTGGCGCTGTTGGACTGGATGAAGGCGCAGGGCGAGGCGATGAGCGTTTGTCTGGTGGGAGAACCTACTTGCCCCAACGAGATGGGCGAGATGATGAAGATCGGGCGGCGTGGCTCTATGACGGCCTATTTCACGGTGAAGGGCGTGCAGGGCCATTCCGCCTACCCGCACCGCGCGTTGAACCCCGTGCCGGTGATGGCGCGGCTGATGGACAGGCTGGCGTCTCATGTGCTGGACGAGGGGACGGATCATTTCGACGCCTCCACCTTGGCGGTGACCACGATCGACACGGGCAACACGGCCAACAACGTCATTCCGGCAGAGTGCCGCGCGACGGTGAATATCCGGTTCAATGATGAGCATAGCTCGGACGGGTTGATCGCGTGGCTGCGTGGTGAGGCGGATAAGATTGCCGCCGAGAGTGGCGCTGTGGTCGAGATGAAAACCCAAGTCTCGGGCGAAAGCTTCCTGACCCCGCCTGGCGAGTTGTCCGCGATGGTGGCGAAAAGCGTGGAGGCGGAAACGGGCGTGGTGCCGGAGATGTCCACGTCCGGCGGGACGTCGGACGCTCGGTTTGTGAAAGATCACTGCCCTGTGGTGGAGTTCGGCTTGGTCGGCAAAACCATGCATCAAGTGGACGAGCGGGTGAGTGTGGAACAGGTGCGCCAGCTCAAAGGTATCTACACCCGCATTTTGCAGGACTACTTTGCGTAAAACCCTCGTCGTCATGGTCAAGGAGCCGCATCCAGGCCGCGTGAAGACGCGGCTGGGGCGCGATCTGGGCATGGTCGGCGCGGCTTGGTGGTTTCGCCATCAGACGGGCGCGCTGTTGCGCCGGTTGCGCGATCCGCGATGGGACTTGGTGCTGGCGGTGTCGCCTGATGTAGAAGGGCTGTCGTCTCGGGTCTGGCCTGCGGATTTGCGGCGATTGGCGCAGGGGCGTGGAGACTTGGGCGACCGGATGAGCGCTGCGATGGATGCCATGCAAGCGGGGCCGGTCTGCGTGATCGGGGCGGATATTCCGGGCGTGACGCGGGCGCATGTGGCCCGCGCGTTCGCGGCATTGGGCGGGGCGGAGGCCGTGTTCGGCCCCGCGCTGGATGGTGGCTACTGGCTCGTCGGCCTCAAGGGGATGCGGCGTCATGCGGGGCTGTTCGACGGGGTGCGCTGGTCGACGGAACATGCGCTGGCCGACAGCGTTGCGTCCTTGTGCGGGGCGCGAGTGGCTTATGTTGATACTCTAAGGGACGTCGATACTGTGGCGGACCTTGGCGCTGTGAATATTTATACCAAGATGAAGCAATGACGTCCCGCGTGGGGCATGTTAGGCGGTGTCCATGAAAAATCTTCCCACCAAAGCCGATATCCTGTCCTTCATTGAGGACAACCCGACCAAGACCAACAAGCGCGACATCGCACGCGCCTTTGGCATCAAGGGCGCCGCGCGGATTGATCTGAAGCGGATGCTCAAGGAGTTGCAGGACGAGGGGCATCTGGAGAAGCGGCGCAAGACCTATCGCGAGGACGGGGCGTTGCCGCCCGTGTCCGTGTGCCGCGTCACCGGTGTGGATGCGGATGGCGACCTGTTTCTGGAGCCGGTGGAGGCAGGGGATACCCCACCAAGGGTGCTGTTCATCGCCAAGGACGGCGACCCCGCCTTGGCCGAGGGCGACCGCGTGTTGTGCCGCCTTACCAAGGTGTCAGGCGAGGATCATGCCTACGAGGCGCGGCTGATCCGGCGCATTGGCACGGGGCCGGCGAAGATTCTGGGCATTTTCCGCAAAGGCGCGGAAGGCGGGCGGGTGACACCGATCGACAAGGGCGACGACAAGGAATGGCGGGTACCGCCGGGGGCCGTGTCCGGAGCGCTGGACGGTGAATTGGTCGAGGCGGAGCAGACGGGGCCGAAGTCGCGGATGGGGTTGCCTCAGGCGCGGATCGTGGCGCGGTTGGGCGACCCTGCGGGGCCGCGTGCCGTGTCTCTGATTGCCATTCACCAGCACGGGATACCGGATGAATTCCCTGACGACGTGATTGCGGAGGCCGAGAACGCCAAGCCCGTCAAGCTGGGCAAACGCGAGGATTTGCGCGAGCTGCCGTTGATCACCATCGACCCGAGCGACGCGCGCGACCATGACGACGCCTGCTATGCCCATGCCGATGACGACCCGAAGAACAAGGGCGGGCATGTGGTCTGGGTCGCGATTGCGGATGTGGCGCATTACGTGACGCCCGGCTCGAAGCTGGATGTCGAGGCGCGTAAAAGGGGCAATTCCACCTATTTTCCCGACCGTGTGGTGCCGATGCTGCCGGAGGCGCTGTCGGGCGATTTGTGCTCGCTGCATGAGGGGGTTGAACGCCCGTGTATGGCGGTGCGCATGGTGCTGGATTCGCTAGGCAACAAGCTTTCGCACAGATTTGCGCGCGGGCTCATGCGCTCGTCTGCGTCGCTGAATTACGAAGAGGTTCAGGCGGGGCAGGATGGCGATCCAAACGATAAGGTTGCGCCGTTGATGGACAGCGTGATCGCGCCGCTGTTTGCAGCCTATGAGGTGCTGCGGCAGGCGCGGCATAGGCGGCAACCGCTGGAGCTGGATTTGCCGGAGCGCAAGATTGCGATGGACGAGGCGGGGAAGGTGATCTCCGTCGCGTTTCGGGAGCGGCTTGATGCGCATAAGCTGATCGAGGAATTCATGGTGCTGGCCAATGTCTGCGCCGCCGAGGAGTTGAAGGCCCGCAACACGCCGCTGCTCTACCGCGTGCATGAGGAACCCAGCCCCGAAAAACTGGATGCCCTGCGCGAAATCGTTCAGGCCAGCGGGTTAACGCTGGCCAAGGGGCAGGTGCTGCAAACGCGGCATCTGAACCAGCTTCTGGCACAGGCCGAGGGGACGGATCAGGCGGAGTTGATCAATATTGCGGCCCTGCGTTCGATGACACAGGCCTATTACGGGCCGCAGAATTTCGGGCATTTCGGATTGGCCTTGAAGGACTACGCACATTTCACTTCGCCGATCCGGCGCTATGCGGATTTGATCGTACACCGTGCGCTGATCTCGGCGCATAACTTTGGCAATGACGGGCTGGTCGACGATGATCTGAAGTCGACGGGCGAGCATATCTCGATGACCGAGCGGCGCTCGATGGTGGCGGAACGTGATACCACCGACCGCTATCTTGCGGCCTTCCTGGCGGACCGTGTGGGCACCGAGATGGAGGGCCGCGTCAGCGGGATCGCCAAGTTCGGGCTGTTTGTGCGGCTGGACGGATCGGGGGCGGACGGATTCATTCCTATTGGCACGCTGGGGCGCGAATACTTCGCCTATGACCGCGACGCGCAGACCTTACGGGGCGAGAAATCCGGCGTGGTGATCGGACTTGGCGCACGGGTTCTGGTGCGTTTGGCGGAGGCCACGCCGATCACCGGCGGATTGGTGCTGGAATTGCTGGAGCTGGACGGAAAAGCGCTGCCGCAAACGGGCGGACGCGGTCGCGGTGGTCCGCCAAAAGGGCGCAAGTCCGGCAAATACAAGGCCAAAGGTGCCAAGCTGAAGAAGAAGCTGTCGCGCAAACGGGGTTAGCTTTCCTCGGGTCTTGATTCTGGGTAGACTGTTTCCAAACCGAGAACACGAGCAGGTGTCAAAAATGAGAATTCTAACGGCGACAACAGTCGCAATTTGCATGGCGCAGGGCGCTATGGCCGAGGCGTCGAAGCGCCCGATTTTACGGCCTGCCTTTGACGTGCCTGCGGTGCAGGCGGCCTTGGTCATTTCGCCCACGACCTCGCGTTTGGCAGTGGAGCGGTCCTTGCGCCCGCGTTTGCGCGGCGTTGTGCGTGAGGCGGCCCCCGCGGAGCCTGCTCCGGTTGATCTGGTCGCATCCAATGCGCGGTTTCAGGCGTGGATCAAAGGTTTCCGCCCGCGTGCGCTTTCCAAAGGCATTTCCGGCACGACATTTGATCAGGCGTTTCTGGGTGTCCGCTATGATGCGGATGTGATCAAGCGCGACCGCAACCAATCCGAGTTTACCAAGACGCTTTGGGACTATCTCGACAGTGCAGCCAGTGACACGCGGATTGCCAATGGCAAGGCGGCGGTTGCAAAACATCGAAGCACGCTGGACCGGATCGAGGCGCGCTTTGGTGTCGACAAGGAGATCGTGGCCGCCGTGTGGGGGCTGGAGAGCGCCTATGGCACGTTCCGCGGCTCAAAGGATCTGGTGGGCTCGCTTGCGACTTTGGCATTTGACGCGCGGCGCGGCACGTTTTTCGAGCAGCAGTTGATTGCGGGTCTGAAAATCCTGCAATCCGGCGACGTGGCCCCGCGCAGCATGACCGGCTCTTGGGCCGGTGCGATGGGTCATACACAGTTTATCCCGACCTCTTATCTGGATTACGCGGTGGATTTCACCGGCGACGGCAAGCGCGACATTTGGGGGGATGACCCGACAGATGCACTGGCGTCGACGGCGAATTATCTGGCGAAGTTTGGCTGGGTAAAGGGGCAGCCTTGGGGGGTGGAGGTCACCTTGCCCCAAGGCTTCGACTACGCGTTGGCAAACCGCAAGATACTGAAATCGCCTGCACAATGGGGCGCAATAGGTATCAAGGGGATGAACGGGCAAACCGTACCGAACCATGGGCAAGCGTCGATCCTGTTGCCTGCGGGGGCGAAGGGGGCGGCGTTTATGATCTTCAAGAACTTTTCGGTCATCGAGCGCTACAACACCGCCGACGCCTATGTGATCGGGGTGGGGCATCTGGCGGACCGGATCAAGGGCGGGCCTGCGATCCGGTCGGGCTGGCCGCGTGGAGACCGTGCCTTGAAGTTTGCAGAGCGCAAGGAGATGCAGCGACTGCTGACCGCCAAGGGCTTCGACACCAAGAAAATCGACGGCAAGATCGGGCCTTTGACGATCGAGGCGGTGCGCGGCTTCCAGCGCTCTATCGGGCTGGTGCCGGACGGGTATGCGAGCTTGGATATTTTGAAGAAACTGCGGTAATCTGGAGCATCCACATGAAACGACTGGATGGAAAATCGGCGCTGATAACGGGCTCTGCGCGCGGAATTGGGCGTGGGTTTGCCGAGGCATATATCGCCGAAGGTGCCACGGTGGCGATTGCGGATGTGAACCTTGAGGCGGCGCAGCAAACCGCAAAAGAACTGGGCGATGTGGCCTATGCTGTGCAGATGGATGTGACCCGTCAGGACAGTATTGATGGAGGGATAGCCGCTGTTGTGGCCAATGCGGGCAAGCTGGATATCCTGATCAACAACGCCGCATTGTTTGATGCGTCGCGGACGGTTGATATTACACGGGCCAGCTATGACAAGCTGTACGCAGTCAACGTGGCGGGCACGTTGTTTACGATGCAGGCGGCGGCGCGGCAGATGGTCAAGCAAGGGCATGGTGGCAAGATCATCAACATGGCCTCGCAGGCCGGTCGGCGCGGCGAGGCGCTGGTAGCGGTGTATTGCTCGACCAAGGCGGCGGTGATCTCCTTGACCCAATCAGCCGGTCTGGACCTGATCAAGGACGGCATCAACGTCAACGCCATCGCCCCGGGCGTGGTGGATGGCGAACATTGGGAACATGTGGACGCGATGTTTGCCAAGCTTGAGGGCAAGCCATTGGGCCAGAAGAAAGCCGAGGTGGAAGCGGGTGTACCAGCGGGACGTTTCGCGGTGCCGGCCGACCTGACGGGGATGGCGGTCTTTCTGGCGTCTTCGGATGCCGATTATATCGTTTCCCAGACATATAACGTCGATGGCGGGCAGTGGATGAGCTGAGGGAGCAGTCCTTCAAGCCTTTAAGCCGCAGTAAACGGCCCTATTTGCCGCGTTGCCGCGAATAGGCTGGCTTTTGTAGGGCGGGTGCGTTAGGTCGCGCGCAAACACTCCTTACAAGGTTAGTCTAATGGACCTTCGCAATATTGCGATTATCGCTCACGTTGACCACGGCAAGACGACGCTGGTGGATGAAATGCTCAAGCAATCCGGCTCGTTCCGTGAAAACCAAGCTGTGGCCGAACGGGCCATGGACAGCAATGATCTGGAACGCGAGCG
Organism: Litoreibacter halocynthiae; assembly: GCF_004365635.1. Classification (GTDB taxonomy): domain Bacteria; phylum Pseudomonadota; class Alphaproteobacteria; order Rhodobacterales; family Rhodobacteraceae; genus Litoreibacter; species Litoreibacter halocynthiae. The sequence continues at coordinate 115,005 of NZ_SOBH01000003.1, forward strand.
CGGGATTACGATTCTTGCCAAGGCGACCTCGGTCGAGTGGAAGGGCATTCGCCTGAACATCGTCGACACCCCCGGCCACGCCGATTTCGGCGGCGAGGTGGAGCGCATCCTGTCCATGGTGGACGGCGTTGTGCTGCTGGTGGACGCCGCCGAAGGGCCGATGCCGCAGACCAAGTTTGTGACCTCCAAGGCGCTGGCGCTGGGCCTGCGTCCGATTGTGGTTCTGAACAAGGTGGACAAGGGCGACGCGGAGCCGGATCGTGCTTTGGACGAGGTATTCGACCTGTTTGCCAATCTGGGCGCGGATGACGACCAGCTGGATTTCCCTGCCATGTATGCCTCGGGCCGGTCGGGCTGGGCTGATATGGAGCTGGATGGGCCGCGCAAGGATCTGTCGGCGCTGCTGGACCTGATCGTGGAGCATGTGCCTGCGCCCAAGCAGGTGGCGGCCCGCGACGAGCCGTTCCGCATGTTGGCAACCACGCTGGGGGCGGACCCGTTCATTGGCCGCCTGCTGACGGGGCGCGTTGAGGCGGGCACGTTGAAAGTGGGCGAGACGGTCAAGGCGCTGTCGCGGGACGGGACCAAGATCGAGCAGTTCCGCGCCACGAAAATTCTGGCGGCACGGGGCCTGACGCAAGAGCCGATCGACGTGGCGGAAGCGGGGGACATCGTCTCGCTGGCGGGCATGACCAAGGCGACCGTGGCGGACACGATCTGCGCGGTGGAGGTCAATGACGCGATCCCCGCGCAACCGATTGACCCGCCGACGATTACCGTGACCTTCGGGATCAACGACTCGCCCTTGGCGGGCAAGGACGGCAAGAAAGTGCAGTCCCGCGTGATCCGCGACCGCCTGATGAAAGAGGCAGAGTCGAACGTGGCGATCAAGATCTCCGACACGCCGGGCGGCGATGCGTTCGAGGTTGCGGGGCGTGGCGAATTGCAGATGGGCGTGCTCATTGAGAACATGCGCCGCGAAGGGTTCGAGCTGTCGGTTTCGCGCCCTCAGGTGCTGTTCCAGGAGATTGACGGCGTGCGGCACGAGCCGGTCGAGGAAGTCACCATCGACGTGGATGACGAGTATTCCGGCGTGGTGATCGAGAAGCTGACCGGCGTGCGCAAAGGCGAGATGACCGAGATGAAACCGGCGGGCGCTGGCAAGACCCGCATCATCGCGCATGTGCCGTCGCGGGGGCTGATCGGCTACCACGGCGAGTTCCTGACCGACACCCGCGGCACCGGCGTGCTGAACCGTGTGTTCCACGAATGGGCGCCGCATAAGGGCGAGATTCCGGGGCGCCGCGCTGGGGTTCTGATCTCGATGGAGAACGGGGTTTCCGTGGCCTACGCGATCTTCAACCTTGAGGACCGTGGCAAGTTTTTCATCGGCGCGCAGGAGCCTGTGTATCAGGGCATGATCATCGGCGAGCATTCGCGCGAGAACGATCTGGAAGTGAACCCGCTGAAGGGCAAGAAGCTGACCAACGTGCGGGCCTCCGGCACTGACGAAGCGGTGCGTCTGACCACGCCTGTGCGCATGTCGCTGGAAGAGGCGATTGCCTATATCGACAATGACGAGCTGGTGGAGGTGACCCCCAATGCCATCCGTCTGCGAAAGCGCCACCTTGACCCGCACGAGCGCAAACGCGCGTCGCGCTCGGCTTAAGGGCACTGCGATAACTTGATGTGAGGCCTCGGCAGAAATGCCGGGGCCTTTTTCGTTGCAGGCCCTTGGATGGTGTAAGTCGCTGGGCAGACAGATCGCGCGCATTAATGTATCTTGGCGGCGTCCAGCGAAGGTACACCCAATGAAGGACCGCTACGAAAACCCAGTGTCTACCGATTCCCAAGCTGCGCGGGACGCGTATGTTTCTGGACTTGATCTGTTCCTTAGTGCCGGAACCGGGGTGGAAGCGGCACTCACTCTGGCCAACCGCGAAGACCCCGATTTTGCTTTGCCTTACGCGGTTCTGGCCCGTTACCGTCAGCTTATTGGAAACGTTGAAGGCGCACGCGCGGCCCTAGATGCGGCGCAGAAGTGCGGCAGGCCGTTGACCGACCGCGAACAACGACAGATCCATTTCGTCGGGTTATTGGTCGCGGGCCGAAGCACCGCCGCCTACGACGCCGCCCGCGCGCAACTGCGCGACTACCCCCGCGACGTGCTTGTCGCGCAGGCTTGCCTTGGCGTTCTGAGTTTGATCGGGTTCAGCGGACAGCCCGGGCGGGAGGCGGACAACCTTGCAATGGCGGAAACTCTAGCGCCGCATTACGGCGATGATTGGTGGTTTCAAGGCCTTTTGGGCTTTGCACAGGTTGAGGTGGGGCAGTTTGATCGCGCAGAAATCAGCATCGACAAATCCCTGACGGCGAATCCGCGAAATGCTCATGGTGCCCATTTCCGGTCTCATCTTTACTATGAGACCGGCCAAACCGACGCCGGATATGCGTTTATCACCGACTGGCAAAGCTCCTACGAGAAAGAGGGGCAAATGCACTGCCATATCGCGTGGCACATCGCGCTTTGGGCGTTGGCGCGCGGCGACACAGAGGAGATGTGGCGGGTGGTAGACCGCGATATCGACCCCAGTGGGGCGTGGGGGCCTCCACTCAACGTGATGGTTGATCTGGCCGCCGTCCTCTACCGCGCCGAACTGTCGGGCGTCGAGGTTCCCAAGAGGCGCTGGCAGGTCGTTTGTGACTATGCCGCCGCGAAATTCCCGCAACCGCGGTTGGGGTTCGCGGATGCACACGCGGCACTTGCCTACGCGATGGCCGGACGGTCAGAGGCGCTAGAGCGCATCATCACCGGCGCCAAGGGCCCTGCCGCAGATATAGTGCGCTATCTGGCGGAGGCGTTCAGGGCTATCGCGGATCAGAACTGGTCCACAGCGAACGACTATTTGACCAAGGCGATGTGGGATCATGCGCGGCTGGGGGGAAGTCGTGCGCAACGTGATCTGATTGAATATGCGTCGATCGGGGTCTTGCTGCGACTGGGACGTCACGACGAAGCGCGCCGGCAATTGGCCATGCACCGCCCCCAGGCCGCGATTGGCAACGCGGTCCTCGGGCTTTGATTTGCGTCGCTGCAGGCCGCCTTCACACGCGTTCTTTTCAACGGGCTTTATGTCGGGCAAACTGGCCGCATTGTTTTTGGAGTTTCACAATGCGCCTACGCCGACTTGCCCTGATTATGATGCTGCCTTTGGCTGCCTGTCTTGATGTCGAATCCGAGGTCACGATCGGCGAGGACGAGATTATAACCGCCGACACCACGATGGTGCTGGGACGACAGCTGTTCGATATGATGCAGATGATGGGGGAGCAGGGGACAGGGCTTTGCCCGCCGGACTCTGAAAAGGTCGAGACACCGGAAAGCGTCTCCTGCCGGACAACCGAGACCATGACCATCGACGACGCGATGAAGGAAGCCGAGAAGGCCAAGACCGAAGACCCGTTCTTTGGCGAGATGGAGTTTGTGCGGCTGGATGACGAGCGGATGAAGATCAGCCTGCCGCTTGATTTTGAGAATATTGAGGGCAAGCCCGACGAACTTGACGCCAGCAACCCGATGTTCGGAATGATCACCGGCGGTTTGGAAGGGTCCGAGATTGTCATGCGGTTCCGTGCGCTGGAAGTGGAAAGCTCCAACGGGACGATTTCAGCGGACGGGACGACGGTGGAGCTTGTGATCCCGACGCTGGAGATTATCCAGCCGTCCGGCACGTTGCCCAAGACGTTTGAAGCGGTTCTGAAATACCGCGATTGCGGGTTTTTCGGCTGCTGACGGAATTTGAGTATTTTTGACCAAATGGAGACTGGGGTTTGCCCTGTGTCTTCAGCGTTGCAGGTCGAGGCAGGTCTTGCGGCGGGCGGGCAGCACGAAGGTCGCGCCTGCTTGGTATAGTTTGCTCACGTAGCCGGGATCATCGCTGCGTAGAATGAGCAAGCCGGGGGCGGTGCCGATGACCGCGATATTCGCGGGGATGCGGGTGCCTTTGGGGACCGCTGCCGTCTCGATCGTGCCGGTGAGCATGGCACCGAGGGCCAAGGCGACCCATGCGACGGCAAGAGTGACTATGATCAGGAACGGGCGCATCTAGTAGTCATATATGTGCTCCAGCCCGCTCAGCTTCAATGTGGGGGTGAGCGTATGCAGCTGGTCGACTTTCATCGCGACCAGCACGCGGGTTCGCTCGTAAAAGCCAACGCGGTTGGTGATGGAAAGCACGTTCAGATCGTCACGGAGCACAGGATTTGGGCGGGCGTCGAGGCTGATAAGAATGTCGTCATTGCCCGCGACTTCTACGATGCGGGCCTGACTGTAGTCGAAGAGGAGCTTTTCGACGAGTTTGGTGAAGGTGCGGTAGCGGGGGACTTCGGCGATGATGGTGCCGCCTTCGCCGGAGATGACAGTGATCTCGGGGTATGCCTTTAGGTCGTCGGGCGTGACGCCTTGGATGGCGATGCGCATGGTGAGCTTGTCCACACCCACCGCGCCTGCGGCCTTGGCGATGATGCGCGCGTAGGCGGCCTTGGCTTTCCATTCGATGCCGAGCGCTATGCGGCGCTCGTAGGAGCGGATGCCTTCGGTGGGGGCGGCCATGAGCTTGGCGTACCATGCGTCGAAGTCGTATTTGTACCACGGGATTTCTTGCAGGAAGGTGGCGTAGTCGGCGGCCATCGCCATCTCTACCTTGTCTTGCGGGGAGGTGTCGGAGGTCCAAGAGGCGATGCGCCCGATTGTTTCCTCGTAGGCGGCTTTGAACAGCATCTCCAGCGTGAAGCTGGCGCCGATGGTGTAGATCGTCAGCTTGGCGTCGGTGCCTGCCTTGCCCAACTCATCAGCCTTCTCGGTCAGGGCGCAGAGGGATGACCAGAAGCCGGTGACGGCTTTTGTGTAGGGGAAGTTATGCGGGTCGGCGCGTTTCAGGACCTCGGCATAGCCTTCATAGGCGTAGACGATATGCCATTCGGGGTAGGTGAGATAGGTCCGTGCCTCGGCCCGTTGCCACGTAGGGTCGGTGATATATCTGGCCTCGGCTTGTTCCAGCGGGGTGCCGCGGCACATGGTTTCGGTGTAGGCGATGGGTGCAGCGATCAGCAGGACCAGTGCGAGCATCCCAAGCCCTAGCCATTTGAGCAGGCGCTTCATTTGCGGCCGAAATAGGCGGCGGCGAGGGCGAAGCCGCCTAAGAACAGGTGCGGGATGTTGGCGGCGAGTTTGATCAGGAAACTGGGGTATTCATAGAACCCGTAGATCAGGATGCCCGCGTCCAGAAAGCCGGAGCCGGTGGCGAGGCCGAGCAGGCCGTCAGCAAAGTATAAAGCGCCGAAATAGGTCAGGAAAATGCGGCTGGCGCGGTGCGAGATTAATGCGGCGGCCAATGCCCACAAGGCCGATGCCACGTGCAGCAGGTCGTCGAACACATCCAGCGCGAAGATGCCGAAAGCGTAGGCTTGGTCATCGATGATGCCGGGGATGGGCAGGTAGTTTAGCGACGCCGCGATGAGCAGCGAGACGAAGTAGCCGAGTGTGATCAGGCGCAATGTGGTCATCGGGTTAACCCCTTGCCATGTAGGTGTCCCACATCGCGTGGCGGAACAGGTTGGTCGGGTCCATGGCGCGTTTCTTGGCCACGAAGGGGCGCAGACCGGGATAGGCCTTGATGATCTGGTCTTGGCGGGCATGAAGGCGGTAGGGCAGGTAGTAGCTGCCGCCGAGATCCAGGGTGCGGTCGATCAATTCCTGCGTCATGCGTTTCATGTCCTCCTCGCCGCGATGGGTTTTCTCCTGAGAGAACAGCATCACGCAGGCGATACGGTCGGCAGGAGCGTAGCTGAGCCAGCTTTCGCCATCCTGCGCCACGTAGCGGAGCGTGATGTTAAGCAGCTCTTGGTAGCTTGAGGGGATCACCTCGCGGCAGGCATGTATCCAGCCTGCGAATTTGTCGGGGGCGATGAAGTATTCGTGCAGGATGTCGGTGCGGGTGTCGTCGCGGTCGTCGAGCGTTATCACCGGCTCGTTCAGCAGCGTGTTGCGGGTGGTCTCCCCGCCGCCGATCCACGGGCCAAGGCCGGATTCGAACCACCAGCGCCGGTGCTTGGCGCTGTCGGAGCCGAGCTGCGCGCGGAAGACCGACCGCGCCGCTTTGGACATGAAACCGGATCCGGGGGCGGGGGGCAGGTCGCTTTGGTCCTGGGTGGGGCGGTAGGTGATCATCATCGCCCGTTCGAAAAAGCGGTCCTTGCTGACGTCGAGACGGCCATAGGCCATCTGCACGCCCGTCCCCCCCTTGACGGCTTGCACGAAGCGGGGGCCGAACAACTCGGCATCCATCTTCTCGAACGTTGGTTGCAGGCGGGAATTGGACACCATCCTGACGGTCATATCGGTGATCACGCCAAACAGTCCGTAGCCGCCCATTGCGGCGAAGAAGATGTCGGCATTCTCGTCGCGCGAGCAGTTGATATAGGACCCGTCGGCCAGCATCATGCGCAGACTGTCAACGGTGGAGCCCATGCCGGAAAAGGGCGTTGGCCAGCCATGGGCATTGACCGAAAACGTAGCGGCCACGCCAAAGTCGTTGTTGGACTGCATGACGGCGGGAGAGAACCCTTCCGCGTCCAGCTTTGCGATCACGGTGGACCAGCGGGTGCCTGCGCCGCAGCGATAGGTGAGCGCGGTTTTGTCCAGCTCGATCCAGTCGTGGTCCATGGTGATCGTGGTGCCAGCCACAGCCATGCTTTGCCCGCCCATCGAATGGCGCGCGGCGGAGGCGATGACGGGGCGACCCGCTTGTTTGGCATCGACCAGCTCGGCCCTGAGCGCGTCGATCTGCGGGGTCTCAAACCGGTCGGTAAGTGTGAGATGCTTGGCCACGCGCGTCGGTGACAATTCGGACGCGTCATTGAGGACAAGCGGATCATTCGAGACCCCACCAAGCAGACGACCGGACGGGTCGGGCGTGGTGTAATACTTGCGGGTTGCATATGCGCCAGCCAATGCGCCAGTGCCGAGCAGGAATGCGCGTCTTGTATTGCTCATCTGGTGTCCTCTGCCCCGTCTTCTGTTTCGACCCCGTCATTGGAATTTCCGCGGAGTTTGTAACGGTTAACGGCAGATTAAGCAGATTCTATCTGTTTGGCAAAAGATGCGTTGCGACCCGCTGGCGTTCTAGGAGGCTTTAGCGAGCGCCTCGGCGCGTAGGAATACAGGGCGGTCCGGCGTGGACTGGTCGGGCTGGTAGGTGTAGCCACCTGTGTCGAAGTCGCGGATTTGTTCCGGCTTGGTCAGGCGGTTCTGGATGATGAACCGCGCCATCGCGCCACGGGCCTGCTTGGCAAAGAAGCTGACGATCTTGGGGCCGCCGGGTTTGTCTTCGTAGAACTGGGGCGTGACGACGTTCAGCGACAAGGCGTCGGGCTTAACCGCGCCGAAATATTCCTGGCTGGCGCAGTTGATCAGCGTGTCGGTTTGCACCTCTTGCGCCTGCTGGTTCAGAGCCTTGCTGATGGTGTCGCCCCAGTAGTCGTAGAGGGACTTGCCGCGCTGCGTTTTTAGGCGGCTGCCCATTTCCAGGCGGTAGGGCTGGATCGCGTCGAGGGGCTTGAGCAGGCCGTAGAGGCCGGACAGGATGCGCAGGTGGTTTTGGGCGAAGGTGACTTCTTCGGCGTCGAGGCTTTTGGCCTCAAGACCCGTATAGGTGTCGCCCGCGAAGATATACATCGCGGGGCGGGCATTGTCTGGCGTGCTGGCGTCGGCGAAATTGCGGAAGCGGTCGCGGTTCAGCTTGGCGAGGTTTTCGGAGATGTGCATCAGCTTGCGTAGGTCGTTCACGGACAGGTCGCGGGCCACGCTTGCCAACTCGTTCGCTTGGGTCTGGAATTCGGGCTGTGTCGGGGTCACGTCGACCTCGGACATATCCAGTTTCTTGGCGGGGGAAATGACGGTCAGCATGGGCGGTCTCCTTTGAGGCCTAATGTAGGGGGCTGGGCCGCAGCCTCAAGAGGCGCGGAGCACATTGAGGAAGGCCTCGCCGAAACGCTCGGCGCGGCGGTCGCCCAAAAGGCGGGCCATGGAGTTGGTATCGCTTGGTTTGACCTCTGCCACCTTGGCGATCAGGGACGCGGAGCAGCTGAGCGGTTTGTCATAGCCCTCGGGGCCGCGTGAGAGGTTGGCTTGTGCCTCCAGCAGCTGATCGTAAAGCGCACCGCTGTCGCGGCCTGCCAGCTTGCGGCGGGTCGGATGCAGTTCCGGCGCGGGGGCGCCGTTGATGACTTCGAGGAAGGCCGCGCCGAAGCTTTCGAGCTTCTTGGCACCGACGCCGGAGATGCGGGCGAAGGCGTCCAGATCGGCGGGGCGGGTTTCGGCCATCTCTATCAGGGTCTTGTCGTTGAAGATCACGTAGGCGGGGACCCGCGCGGCCTCGGCGAAGGCGCGGCGTTTGGCCTTGAGGGCGGAGAGCAGCGGCGCGTCCTCGTCGGAGACCAGCGTTTTGACGGCGGGGCGGTTTGCGCCCTTCTTGATGGTGTCGCGTCGCAGCGTGATCGTGGCCTCGTCGCGCAGGATGGGGCGGGCGGCTTCGGTCATGCGGAAGGCCCCGTGGCGGGACGGGTCGGGGCGGATCAGGTCGCGGCCCATCATCTGGCGGAACACGGCCTGCCAGCCGCGTTTGTCGTATTCGCCTCCAATCCCGAAGGTCGGCAGTTGGTCATGGCCACGGGCCTGCACCTTGTCGGTGGAGTTGCCCAAGAGGATGTCGATCAGGTGGCCTGCGCCGAAATATTCACCGGTGCGCAGGATTGCCGACAGGGCCTTGCGCACCGCGACGGTGCCGTCGAACGTGTCGGGGGGCTTGTCGCACAGGTCGCAGTTGCCGCAGGTGATATCGGTGTCGCCGAAATATTCCAGCAGGGGTTTGCGGCGGCATTCAAGCGCCTCGGCCAGTCCCAGCAGCGCGTTCAGGCGGGCGTGGTCGGCGGCTTTGCGGTCGTCGGGGGCTAACCCCTCGTCGATCTGCTGGCGGCGGAAGCGGATGTCGTCGGGGCCGTAAAGCGTCAGCGTGTCGGCAGGGGTACCGTCGCGGCCTGCGCGGCCGATTTCCTGATAATAACCTTCGATGGATTTTGGCAGGTCTGCATGGGCGACCCAGCGAATGTCGGGTTTGTCGACACCCATCCCGAAAGCGATGGTGGCGACGACGATCAGGCCGTCTTCTTGGGAGAACCTACGCTCCACTTCGCGGCGGTCATCCTTGTCCATGCCGCCGTGATAATGGCAGGCGGAATGGCCTGCCTCGCGCAGGGCTTGGGCCAGCGTTTCGGTTTTGGCGCGGGTGCCGCAATAGACGATGCCCGCCTGATCGCGGTGGGCGGCGGCGAAGTCGAGGATCTGGCGGCGGGGGCCGTCCTTGACCTCGAACGCGAGGTTCAGGTTGGGGCGGTCGAAGCCTTGCATGAAAGTTTCGGGCTGCACCCCGTCGAACAGGCGGGTGACGATTTCCTCGCGGGTTTCCGCGTCGGCGGTGGCGGTGAAGGCGGCCAGCGGCACGTTTAGCGCACGGCGCAACTCGCCGATGCGCAGGTAGTCGGGGCGGAAATCGTGGCCCCATTGGCTGACGCAATGCGCCTCGTCCACGGCGATCATGGTGCAGTTCGCGCGGCCCAGCATGTCGCGGGTGCCGCTGGAGGCGAGGCGTTCGGGGGCGATGTAGAGCAGTTTCAGAGTGCCTGCGTGCAGCGCGTCTAAGACCGTGTCGGTCTCTTCCTCGGTGTTGCCGGAGGTGAGCGCACCGGCCTGCACACCCGCCGCCCGCATGGCGCGGACCTGATCGCGCATCAGTGCAATGAGCGGAGAGATCACAACGGTAAGCCCGTCGCGGGCAAGGGCGGGCAGTTGGAAGCATAGCGACTTGCCGCCGCCTGTCGGCATGATGGCCAGCGTGTTTTTCCCTGCGCAAACGGCATCCACAATGTCGCGTTGACCGGGACGGAAGGCGTCGAATCCGAATATATCGGCCAGCAGCGTTTGCGGGTCTTGCATGGGGGTTTCGCCTGTTTTTGTCATTTGCTCGATTTTGGCCGAAACTCCCATATTTTACTTGTGCAAACAATCCCTGTGACCACTACATCTAGAAGAAGTTTTTGCGAATGACTTGCAATAAGCGTATCTCTGCTTACATATTTGCTGCGATGCAGCTAAAGCTTCGCCAACCGATCTTGCAAAAGGAGGTCTTAAGATGACCTTTCTAAAAACTACAACTTTCGCCCTTATCACCATGGCAAGCGCCTCGACGGCCTTCGCACAGGACGTGACACTGCGTTTCCAGCACTTCGTGTCCCCCAAATCGGCGAACCCAACGTATTTCATGCAGCCATGGGCGGACAAGATCGAGAAGGACTCGGGTGGCCGCATCAAGGTGGAACTTTACCCGTTCATGCAGTTGGGCGGCAAAGCCCCGAACCAGTATGACCTGATCCGCGACGGCGCGGTGGATGGCGGCTGGGTGATCCCCGGCTACCAGCCCGGTCGCTTCCCCGAGGCGGAGGCCATGGAGCTGCCCTTCATGACCACCAAATCCGGCGAGGCCGCATCTGTGGCCGCGTGGAAATTTACACAAAAATACCTGATGGACGACTTCAAAGACGTCCACCTGATAGCGGCCCACATGCACGGGCCGGGGATCGTGCACAAGAAAGGCCCGTCGATCAAAACGGTCGAGGATTTCAAAGGCCTGAAGCTGCGCGGCCCGTCGCGCCCTGCGACGCTGCTTTTGAACAAGATGGGGGCCACGCCTATCGGCATGCCGGTTCCGGCCTTCCCCGAGGCGCTGTCAAAAGGTGTCGTGGATGGTGGCGTGATCACGTGGGAAATGTCGCCCTCTCTGAAGCTGGACGAATTGACCGACAGCCACACCGATGTGGCGGGGGATCAGGCGCTCTATAACCTTTATTTCATCTGGGCGATGAACAAGGACAGATACGACAGCCTGCCCGCTGATTTGAAGGCAATAATTGACGCCAATTCCGGCGAGTTTGCTTCCGCTTGGGCTGGTCGGGCCCATGACGAGGGCGACGTGGTTGGCAAGCAGGTGATGACTGCTGACGGCAACGAAATCGGGGTTCTGTCCGAGGAAGAAACCGCCCGCATCATGGCGCTGGGCGAGGAAGTCACCGCCGAGTGGATTGTTGAGGCGACCGAAAAAGGCCTTGATGGCGCAGCGCTTGTTGAAGACGCCAAAGCGTTTGTTGCTGAAGGTCGGTAATTACCTGAGTAACCAGTAATATACCCAGCCGCTCCGAATTTCGGGGCGGCTTTTTCATTAGTCATTGCGAATGTCGATGGATTTGAACAAGCCTTCAGTGTCCGTCGCGCGATGCCGTGAAAGCAGCGGTTGTGCCACGATGCCACCAAAGCGCGCCTCGGTAAGGTACACGTCGCGATTCAGAATGTAGCAGTAAAGACCACGGCAGGTTGTCCAATCATCGGTCCCGATATACCGCCATTGGAAGCCTCCCGACATGCTGACATTGGTGCATTCCACTTGTCGCCCGCTACCATTGGTCGCTTGTTCGCAGCAATCGGAGCAAAAGTGCCAAGCGTAGCGCGGGAAGCTTTTTCGGGCGACACCACAACCCGGGCAGAAATGATCGGGGGTGTCGGTCATGCCGACAATCCGGATGATGCGACCGGTGTCATGCGGGTTCCATAAACGTGATGTTGGTGGAGCCGTATTTTTTGCTCTCCAGCAGCGCGAAACCCTCGGGGGCGGCTTGCGGGCTGTCCTCTTCCCAGACAATCAGCGCGTCGTCGGCAATCCAGCCCTGCGCCTTGGCGCAGATGAGCGCTGCGGGTCCAAGCGCTTTGCCATAGGGCGGGTCCAGAAACACCAGATCGAAGGGCTTGTAGGGGTTCGCGGGCAGGCGGGTGGCGTCCCATGTGAGGGCGTTGGTGACCTCGCCCGCGCGCAGTTTGGCGATGTTCTTGCTCAGGATCTTGTAGCCCGAGCGGCCCTTTTCGATAAAGCAGACCTGCGCGGCCCCGCGAGACAAAGCCTCCAACCCAAGCGCGCCGGTGCCTGCGAACAGGTCCAGCACCCGCGCATCGGTGAGGGGGTCGCCAAAGCGGCCACCCGCCAGCACATTGAACAGGCTTTCGCGGATGCGGTCGGTGGTGGGACGCAGGTGGCCCGCCTCGTCGCCTTTGCCCACAGGCGTCAGTGCGACGGAGCGGTGGGTGCCGCCGATGATCCTCACCTGAGCAGCGCCTTCATGTCCGTGTCAGGGTCGCTGACCAAATCCGCCGAGGGGCTTTTGCCCGCCTCTATCAGACGCTTGCCGATCATGTAGCTGCGCGGATCGTTCATCGCGTCGACCGCGAGCAGTTTGTCGCCTTTGTAATACCAGTAGGACACTGCATCATCGATGTGGCGCACGGCGATTTTGTCGTAGCCGGTGTTCAGCCCCGCGATCTGCAATTTGACGTCGTATTGGTCGGACCAGAACCACGGCATCGGCAAATAGTCCTTGCCCGCGCCCATGATGTTCTCGGCCACCAGTTCTGCCTGGTCGATGGCGTTCTGCACCGATTCCAGCCGTATGCGCCCGCCTTGCCACGGGAAGGAGGCGCAGTCGCCCGCAGCCCAGATATCGGGGTCGGAGGTGCGGCCATGGGTGTCCGTTTCGATGCCATTATTGATGGTCAGACCAGCGTCTGCCGCAAGTGCGTCACCCGGTGTGATGCCGACGCCGACGATCACCATATCTACATCGATATGGCTGCCATCGGTCAGCTTTGCACCGCTGACATGGGACTCGCCCAACAAGCGGTCCAGCCCGACGCCTTCGCGGATATCGACGCCATGTGCTTCGTGCAGCTTGCGGAAGTAGCCGGAGGTTTCGGGGGCCGCGACCCGTTGCAGGATGCGGTCGGCCATTTCGATCACGGTGACCTTCAGCCCCATCTTGGAGGCCACCGCGGCCGCTTCCAGCCCGATATATCCGCCACCGACGATCAAGGCGCGTTTGCCGGGGGCCATTTCGGCGCCCATGGCGTCCACATCATCCAGGCTGCGCACGACATGTACGCCGTGCAAAGCACCGCCAATGCTGGCGGGCAGGTGGCGCGGGTTGGAGCCGGTGGTCAGCGCGAGTTGGTCGTAGTTCAGCGTCTCCCCCGCGACGGTGACTGTCTTGGCCGCGCGGTCTATGGCCGTCACAGGCGCGCCAAGGCGTAGGGTAATATTCTGATCCGCATAGAATTGCTCGGGGCGCAGGAACAGGCGTTCTTTCTCCATTTCACCCAGCAGATAGGCCTTGGACAATGGCGGGCGCTGGTAGGGTGGCACGGTTTCGGTCCCGATCAGCGTGATGTCCCCGTCAAAGCCTGAGTTGCGCAACTTGGCGGTCAGGGATGATCCGGCCTGCCCCGCCCCGATCACGATAATATGGCTCATGCAGACTGCCTTTTTCTGGTCTAGCGTTCGGTAAGAACCTATATGCATGGGTAACCAGAACTCAATCAGGGAAATCGACATGGCTATTTCTACCGGCGACACACTGCCCGACGTAAATCTTATCCGCCTCGGAGCCGAGGGGCCCGAAGCGGTTTCCCTGTCCAGCCTGACCAAAGGCCGCAAGGTCGTGATCTTTGCGGTGCCGGGGGCCTATACGCCGACCTGTCATTCCGCCCACGTCCCCAGCTTCATCCGCACCAAGGGTGAATTCGACGCCAAGGGCGTGGACGAGATCATCTGCGTGTCGGTCAACGACCCGTTCGTGATGAAGGCATGGGGCGAGGCGACCGGCGCCACCGAGGCGGGCCTGACTATGCTGTCGGACGCAGGGTCCGAATTCACAAAGGCCATCGGCATGGATTTCGACGCTCCGCCCGCGGGCCTGATCGCCCGCTCCAAACGCTACGCGATGTATGCGGATGACGGCGTGGTGAAAGTCCTGCAAGCCGAGGAAAACCCCGGCCAGTGTGAAGTGTCGGGCGGCGAAGCACTGCTGGCGAGTTTGTAAGGGGCGAAGGCCCTGACAAGCGGGCGGCGACGGTCCGTTGGGATAAAGGCGATTTCATGGTACGATCTGTTCATTCAATTGTGAAAGAGATCATTCCATGCCCAATAAAACACCAGTTGCCGCCTCGCGGTTCTCGATCTCGGTCGATGGAGTCGAGGTTGCGAGTTTCTCCGAATTGCAGGGGATATCGACCAAGGTTGATGTCACTCCGAGAACAACGCCCCGCAAGCTTCTCGCCCATGAGCTGACCCACGCTGTACAGAAAACAGTCGGCTACGGCCCTGTCGCGGTGCGGGTCAAGACCGCAGATATCGGCAAATCTGCCGCTCAGAAACTGCGGAGCGCTGTCGGACGCATGCTGATCCTGACCGCGACCAACGCTCGCGGCGGTGTCGCATCACGCTTTCGGGGCAGGCTTATTGCCCCCGAACGCTCGGCAAATGCCGAGACAGTCACCATTGTCTGCGATCATCTGCAACGGGTGGCAGTCTGAGCGAGGTTGGTGAACAGGCGCTGGACCGACTGGCGGGCGGATGCCTATGCGGCAAGGTCCGGTTTGTAGCTTCGGGGCGCCCGTACCGCGTCGGGATCTGTCATTGCCTTGATTGCCGAAAACACCACGGAGCGTTGTTCTATGCGGCAGCGGTGTTTCCGCAGGCCGCGGTTCAAATTCATGGTGAGACACGAGAGTACGAGCAAAGGTTCTTCTGCCCCCAATGTGGCTCATCCGTCTTCGCGCGCAGTGCCGACGAGGTTGAATTGCATTTGGGGGCGCTTGATGCGCCGGACCAGTTGAGGCCCACCTATGAATGCTGGACCGTTCGCCGTGAGGCATGGTTACCGCAGTTTCCGGAATTGGCGCGATATGAACGCGGCCGGAGCAGGCCAGAGAGACGTGAAGAGTAGGCCCCGCGAAATCACGGGACCTTCTTTCGTCAGGACGCCTGACTGACAATCGTGCGGGTTGGAAACGGGATGTCGATATCCGCCTCGTCCAGCGCCTCTTTGACCTTGCGGGTCATGTCTGTCTTGAAGGCCAGATAATCCGTCCGGTCGCACCAGACGCGTACCAGAAAATCGACGGAGCTGCCGCCGAGGTTGTTGACCTGAATGAACGGTTCGGGGTCCGTGCGGGCGCGCTCGTCGGCCATGATGGTGTCGCGGATGACTTGTTCGGCCTTCGCCAGATTGACGCCGTAACCGACGCCAAATGTCCATTCCGCGCGGCGGGTCGGGTAGACGGAGTAGTTGGTGATCGTGTTGCCCCAGACTTCGGAGTTCGGAACAATCACCTGCGTATTCGACAGCGATGCCATCTCAACAAAGTTCAGGGTGACATCCTTTACCGTGCCGCTCTTGTCGTTGATCTCGACGAAGTCGCCCACCTTGATCGGGCGGAACAGGATGAGCATCACGCCCGCCGCAACATTGGACAGGGTGCCTTGCAAGGCCAAACCAATCGCCAAGCCAGCAGCACCGATTGCCGCAACCATGGAGGTGGTCTGGATTCCGAACGTGTTCAGCACGAACAGGATCGCGAAGGCCATCACCACATAGCGGGCGATGTTCGACAGAAAATTGAACAGGGTGTCGTCCAGCTTGGCGTGGTTCTCGCCAATCGAGCGTATGCGGCGACTGATCCAGCCTGACACCAGCAATGCAATCACCAGAATGGCGATTGCGCTGGCGATACTGCCAACGATGGAGACCATCATGTCGAGGGTGAGATAATCGGCAATGCTTTTGCCGTTCCAGATTTCGGTCTTCAGTAATTCTTCCACTTAACTCTCTCGCAGTCGGTCCATAATCCGAGCCAGCTTCACATCCAGCGGGGAAAGGCCGTCGACGTCATGGGTGATCAAGGTGACCGCCACTTTGTTGTAGACATTGGACCACTCGGGGTGGTGGTTCAGCTTTTCCGCATGGATGGCGGCTCGGGACACAAACCCGAATGCATCGATAAAGTTCCGAAATTTATAGGTTTTTGTGATGGCGTCGCGATCGGGATGCGTTTCCCACCCGTTTTGCAACAGCTCCTGAAGATCGGTTTCGCGTGCGTCGTCGCTGAGGGCGTCGGTCATGGGTCCACCTTTTGATCAGATTTCTTGAACGGGCCGTATTCGGTCATGATCTCGATATCCTCGTCGATGGCGGTCCGTTCTGCATCAAGAAACTGCTGGACCGCGTCGCGGAAGCCTTCATCGGCAATCCAGTGCAGCGAATGGGTGGCGACAGGCAGATACCCCCGTGCCAGTTTGTGTGCGCCTTGCGCGCCGGCCTCAACGCGGGTCAACCCGTGGGTAATCGCCCAGTCGATAGCCTGATAATAGCACAGCTCGAAATGCAGGCAGGGGTGGTCCTCTAGGCAGCCCCAGTAGCGGCCATAGAGGGTGTCGCGCCCA
This sequence comes from Litoreibacter halocynthiae, assembly GCF_004365635.1. Classification (GTDB taxonomy): domain Bacteria; phylum Pseudomonadota; class Alphaproteobacteria; order Rhodobacterales; family Rhodobacteraceae; genus Litoreibacter; species Litoreibacter halocynthiae. The sequence continues at coordinate 131,438 of NZ_SOBH01000003.1, forward strand.
ATGAAGTTCAGCGCGCCCGCGATGAACTGCCCGTCACGTTCCGCCAGCAGCAAAACCATGTCGTCGCGCAGGTTCGCTTGCGCCTCGTCGAAGAACGCGCGGGTGAGGTAGGGTGTCCCCCATTTGCGCGCGCCGGTGTCTTGGTAGAACAGCCAGAAGGCGTCCCAATGTTCAGGCTGGATCTGGTCGCCGGTCAGGGCATGGATGGTGCCGCCGAACTTCGCGGCCTGTGCGCGTTCGCGGCGGATGTTTTTGCGCTTACGCGCCGACAGCGAGGCAAGGAAATCGTCGAAGGTCTTGTACCCGCCCGACACCCAGTGGAACTGCTGGCTGAGCCTTGGCATCAGACCCATTTGCGTACCTGCATCGGCCTCGTCCTCAGTGCAAAACGTGATGTGCAGGGAGGAGACGTGGTTTTGTGACGCCAGTTGCACAGCACCTTGCACCAGCGCAGATTGCGCTACTGCCTCGAATTCGGGCTTCACCAACAGCCTGCGCCCTGTGGCGGGGGTATGCGGAACGGCCATTTGCAGCTTGGGGTAGTAGTTTCCGCCTGCGCGCTCGAAGGCATGCGCCCAGTTGTGGTCGAAGATGTATTCGCCCTGCGAATGGTTTTTGGCGTAAAGCGGCGCTGCGCCGATCAGTGTGCCGTTCTGGCGGGCGAGCAGGTATTGCGGCTGCCACCCCGTGCCAGCGCCAACAGAGCCGGAGCGTTCCAGAGCCAGCAGAAACCGATGCGTTGTAAATGGATCGACGAGGCGGCCATCTGCGGCCTCCGGGCAAGCACAGGCGTCCCAGTCGGCGGCATCAATCTGCGTGAGGCTCGCGATGACGCTGATCTCTATCTGCGTCTCCGCCTTATCATCGGTCCCGTCATGCATGACTGAAAGATGGGCCTTCAAGATGCAGGGTCAAGCGGGGATGAACCCCTCGAAGGTGATGTTTTGCGCGAATTTCAATGCTTCATCCGCCTGCGCTTGGCTTTTGATCGTCCAGCAGAGGATTTGAGCGCCTTGTGACTTCAGCTCCGCCACGCGTGGGCGGGTGAGGTCTGGCGCTTCATGAGAGATAAAGGACGCCGTGCTCCATTCGTAGTCAGGAATTTCGCGCAAATGGTCGCAAACCTTGGTTGAAAGGGGTGCCCAGTCGGACGGTTTGTAGGCGCTTGTGACCAATCCGCGGGGGCGGTTGGGGCTAAGCTCGGACATCATCTTTGTGGAGTGCGGGTTGAAAGACATGACCGCTGCGTCGCCTTGGTAGGTGCTCAGGGCGTCGGCCACAGCGCGTTCCAAAGGGCCGATATTTGGACCCATGGAACCGTCCTGATCCTTCAACTCGATAAGCAGCGGGACGCGACCGGCGACAAGTTCCAGCACGGCTTGCAGGTCAAAGATCGTGTCGTCACTGTCGCTGAGCGTCATGCCCCGCACGGTTTCCGCCGTGCGGGTCTGGATAGGCCCGCCCTTGCCGGTCAGGCGGGCCATGTCGTAATCATGGAACACCATGGCTTGCCCATCGAAAGACAATTGCACGTCCAGCTCGATCCCGTAGCCCGCGTCGATGGCGGCCTTGAAGGCCGACATGGAGTTTTCGATCACGCCCTTGGAGCGGTCGTGCAACCCCCGATGTGTGATCGGACGGGCAAAGAACGCGGCGGGCAGGGTCATGTATTGATCTGGAAAATGCCTTCGATCTCGACGGCGACATTGAAGGGCAACGCGCCGGCACTGACGGCAGAACGGGCGTGTTTGCCAGCGTCACCCAAGGCTTCAACAAGGAAATCCGACGCGCCGTTGATAACCTTCGGCTGCTCGGTGAAATCGGGCGTGGAGTTCACGAAGCCGGTCAGTTTCACAACACGCACCAGGCGGCTGAGGTCACCGCCGCAGGCGGCTTTCAGTTGCGCCAGAAGCGAGATTGCGCAGGTGCGGGCGGCTGCGGCACCTTGCTGGGCGGTCAGGTCTGCACCGATTTTTCCGGTGATGAACCCGTCGTCGTTCTGGCTGATCTGGCCGGAGATATACACTGTGTCGCCGACAATAACGCTCGGCACATAATTGGCGGCGGGGGCTGGGGCGTCGGGCAGGGTGACGCCAAGTTCGGCAAGGCGGGTTTCGTAATGTGACATGGTGATCTCCATTCAGGTTTCGCGGAAGGCGCGATTGAAGTAATCGGTAAAAGGTTTCAGCAGATATGTCATCGGTGATCTGTCGGCGGTGCGGATGAATCCGTCCACAGGCATACCCGGCACAAGGTCCACATCGCCCAAGCGGTCGATCTCGCCTTCTTTCAAAGTCATCTCGACACGGTAGAAGCTACGGCCCGTTGCCTCGTCGCGGAATGCGTCGCCAGAGATGGACGAGACGGTGCCGAATACCTCCGGCGTGGTGCGGGCGTCAAAGGTGGCAAAGCGTAGGGTGACGTCTTGCCCCAGATAGACCTCATCCACATGGATCGGCTCAATCTCACCGGTGATCACCATCGGGCGGTCTTGCGGTACGATAAACATCAGCGCTTCGGCGGGTTTGATAACCGCGCGTTCTGCAAATACCGTGAGGCCGAAAATCAGCCCTGAAACCGGTGCTGTAATATCAAGTCGCGACAGGCGTTCCTGCAACGACAGGCGTTGTTCGCGCAGTTCAAATTCGCGGTATTGCAGGTCACGCAGTTGGGTGATCGCCTCTTCCTTGCGCTGGGTGGCAAGGCGCAGGATTTCAAGGTCGATCTCGGTGATGCGGCCTTCGTTTTCGGCGGCGGAGGCGGTCAGTTCACCTACCGTCCCACGCAGCCGCGCATCTTCACGACGCAGCGCCAATACGCGGCTGGATTGTGCCAACCCTTTTTCGAGCAGGTCTTGCTGGGTCAGCAGTTCTTCTTGCAGCAAGTCGAGCTGCGTCTCCAGCGCTTGTTGCTGCGCGCGGACGCCGTCCACCTGATTGTCGATTTGAGCCTTGCGTTTTTCAAGCTGCTCGATCGCTTGGTTCGCCGAAGACACGCGCGTCTCGAACAGCAGTTGTTGCCCGTCGATCAGTTCCAGAAGTTGCGGGCGGCGTTGCGCGGCGTCCAGAAGCAGCGGGTCAAACGTGATCTTATCTGTTTCGTCACGTTCAGCCTTCAACCGGCCATTCCTCGCGAGGATTTCAAACAGCTGACCTTCGACGATCAGCAGTTCGGAGCGCAGTCGCGTGTCGTCCAGCTTGACCAGTAGATCGCCTTTTTTGACGCGATCCCCTTCTCGCACCGGCACCGCTGCGACCACACCGCCATCGGGATGTTGTAGCACCTGACGGTTCTGGTCGACCTCGATGCGCCCCGGCGCGATAATTGCGCCAGAGATGTTGGCTTCGACAGCCCACAGGCCAAACCCGCCCAGTAAGACCACCAAAGCCAGCAGGCCTATGCTGACGGGGGTGCGGGCGGACCATTTGTTCGCGCCACTCATGACACACCTCCTGGACCGGGTTTTTTGGCAATGGTCTCATGGTTTGCAACCGTGCCCCGCAGAACTTCGTCGCGGGGGCCGAAGGCGCGGCGCTGGCCTTGTTCTAGAACCATCAAAAGCTCGCATTCAGAGATGGCGGACGGGCGATGGGCCATGATGATGATCGACCCGCCGTCCGCCTTCATTGCGCGGATGGCAGTGTTTAGGGCCAGCGACCCGTTATTGTCGAGGTTGGAGTTCGGCTCGTCCAGGACCAGCAAAACCGGCTCCCCGAACAGCGCTCGCGCCAGCCCGATCCGCTGCAACTCGCCGCCTGACATCCGCCCGCGCGTGGCCGAGATATGCGTGTCGTAACCGTTTGGTTGGCGCAGGATCAGATCATGGGCGTCCGCCTTTTGCGCGGCCTTGATGATTGCCTCAGGATCGGCGTTGGCCTGCAGCCGCGCGATATTTTCGCCGATCGTGCCGTCAAACAGGGTCACTTTCTGCGGCAGATATCCAATATGGCTTCCCAATGTGTCAGGGTCGTATTGGTCCAGCGCGGCCCCCCCAAGGCGGATTTTGCCACCCGCGGTCGGCCAGATGCCCGTCAGCGCCTTGGCCAGCGTGGATTTGCCCGCGCCGGACGGCCCGATCACGCCCATGGCCTGACCGGCTGGCAGTTCAAACGACACCATGCGCAATGTGGCCTGCTTTTCGCCCGGTGGAATAACGGTGATCTGTTCGCCGCGCAGATGCGCCTCGGGGCGCGGCAGCGGGGTGCGGGGCGGCAGAACCGCGACTTCGGATAGCAACGCCTTGAGACTGTCCCATCCCATCAAAGCGCGTTGCACCAAGGCCCATTGCCCGATTGCCATTTCGATCGGCGCAAGTGCGCGACCCAATAGGATAGAGCCCGCGATCATTGCGCCCGCCGTCATTTCATTTTGCAGGACCAGATAGGCACCAAGGCCAAGCATTGCAGACTGCAAGAACAGCCGTAGCGTCTTTGTGGTGGCGCTGATCGCGCCCGCGCGGTCGGCTTTCAGGATGGACTTTTGCAAGGATTCCGACCGGAACTTTTGCCAGCGGTCAAAGCTGGCCCCACGCATCCCAAGGCCTGCGATGACTTCGGTTTCTTCCATGATTTCGTCGGATAACCGGTTCGCCTGAAGGCCGGATATTCCGGCTTCCAGTTGCGGCTGGCGGGTAGTGCGCTGGTTGACCAATGTCAGGATCACCAGAAGCGTGCCACCGGCGACGGCCAGATATCCCAACCAGGGGTGAAAGATGAAAATGGCGGCAACGAAGAACGGCGTCCAAGGCATGTCGAACAAGGCCAGCAATGCCGGCGATGACAGCAGGGTCTGCACCGATTCCAAATCGCGCAAGCCGGTGTTGTTGTCACCCGATTGCGGGGCAAGATTGGACTTGCGCTGCATCGCGGAAAAGACACGGCGGTCGAGTTTGTCCTGAAAACGCGCGCCGATCCGTGATAGGATGCGTCCGCGGGCATAATCCAATATGCCCATCATAGCGTAAAGGAACACCACAAGTATTGAGAGGGCGACGAGTGTTTCCTCGGAGCGGGAGCCGAGGACACGGTCATAGACCTGCAGCATGTAAAGCGGGCCAGTTAACATCAGGAGGTTAACAAAAATGCTGAAAATGAAGGCCGCGACGAATAACGGGCGGCTTTCGCGGCGTGCGGCGGTCAGTTCAGCCCGGCCAAGGTGATTTTGCTCTCTTCTCATGCGAGAGTTTTAACCCCATTTTTACTGTCTCGCGCCAGTGCATTGTGAAATCGGCGGCAGGATTGTGCCTTTCAATCCTCTATCGACAAAAGATTGAAGGGTCGTGACTTGAACATCTGGAACTTTGCAACATCGTCTCATATAGCGCGATACTTGGACTTTAAGACGACCCTGATGGGGGGCAAGATGACAAAATTTGCACATGTACTGCTGAAGCGCGTTGCTGTCGTGTTGGTGGCTGCGGCTGTTGCCGGTTGCACCGCTGCGCCTATTGGTGTCGGCATTGACGATCCGATTGAACAGCAAAACCGTGACACCCACGCGGCGAACCGTGCTTTGGATAAAGCCTTGGTGCGTCCTGCGTCGAACGGCTACGGTTCCGCCGTGCCATCTCCGGTGCGCACGGGTGTGTCGAACTTTGCTTCAAACCTGAACCTGCCGGGGCAGGTGCTCAACAACCTGCTGCAATTCCGCATTGAGAATGCAGGCCACAACACCTTCCGTTTCCTTATGAATACGACGTTCGGGTTCGGTGGTTTGCTGGATGTGGCGACAGAGGCCGGTTTGGAAAACAGACGCACAGATTTCGGCGAGACGCTGCATGTCTGGGGCGCGCCTGAGGGGGCGTATCTCGAACTTCCGCTCATTGGTCCCTCGACCGAGCGTCATGCCGCTGGCCGTGTTGTCGACATTCTGATGAACCCGCTGAATTTTGCGGTCGAAGGCCCGCTGCGAAGCGCAGGGACCGGGGCCAGCGTGGCCGCACGGTTTGGTGATCGCTACCGCTATTCAGATTTGGTAGACTCTGTTCTATATGAAAGCGAAGACAGCTACGCACAGGCGCGGCTTCTGTATCTGCAAAACCGGCGCTTCAAGCTTTCGGGCGGGGCGCAGCCGGACTATATTGATCCCTATGAGGCCGTCTATGGTAATGAATAACCTCTTTTCCCGTCGCGCGTTTGTCGCCAGCCTTGCTGCGTTGACGCTTCCTCTTCCTGCTTTCGCGATTTCCGGCCCTGCTGCCGAAAAGCTTGTCGAGAACGCGGTCGGCGACATCAATAAAATCATCGCTTCGGGCAAGTCCGGGAATGCGATGCTGCGTGATTTCGAACGTGTCTTCGAGCGTTACGCCGATGTGAACATCATCGCGCTGACAACGCTTGGTCCAGCGCGTCGTAGCGCCAGCAAGGCCGAAGTGTCAGCCTTTGTGTCGGCCTTCAAGGGCTACTTCACCCGCAAATACGGCAAGCGTTTCAACGAGTTCGTTGGTGGCCAGATCATCGTCGAAGGCTCCCGCGCTTCCAAAAGCAACGTGGAGGTTCAGTCCACCGCAAAGCTGCGCGGCTCTGCACCGTTCAAGGTAACTTGGCTGGTGTCCGATAAATCCGGCAGCCCGAAAATCTTCAACATCATCATTGAAGGTGTGAACACGCTGACCTCCGAGCGGGCCGAAATCGGTGCCATGCTTGACAAGCGGCGCGGCGATATTGGCGCTTTGACTGCCGACCTTAAAAAGCTGGGCTAATTCCCGCCTAACAGCTTCCCGAGCAGATTGCCCACGTCGCGGATGATCTGCTCGGTGACATTTTCCAGATTTTGCTGACCCTGATTGCTGCGACCGTTTCCGCGTGGTCGCTGTGCCACTTGTGGTTGCTGCACGGGTTCTGGCCGCGTGACTCGGGGCGGGTTGGCGGGGCGGATCATCGGTAGCGGTTCCGCCGGAAGGCCGTCCGTTACGCGCACCATGGTCTCTTTCCAGATCTCCGCCGGCAATCCTCCGCCGGTCACGCCTTTCAGCGGGGTGTTGTCGTCATACCCCATCCAGACACCGACCACATACTGCGCGGTGAAGCCGATGAACCAAGCATCCTTTGCAGCACTTGTGGTGCCGGTCTTGCCCGCCACTTCGCGGTCGCCCAGTTTGGCGCGGCGCCCCGTGCCGTCATTGACGACGCGGTACATCATATAAGTCAGCTGTTGTGCGGCGCTCTCGGTGATAACCCGCTCGCCGTAGCCGCCGCCTTGGCCGAACAGCGCGTTCTGGTCACCCTTCAGGCGCAGCTCGCGGATGCCGTAGGGCGACACTGCACGGCCGCCGTTCAGGATGCCCGCATAAGCCCCCGTCATCTCCAGCAACGTGCTTTCAGACGCACCAAGCGCCAGCGCGGGGCCGGCGGCCAACTCATTGTCGATGCCGAACCTTTCGGCCACATCGCGCACGTTGTCACGGCCCACGGCTTCTGACACTTTCACGGCCACGGTGTTAATGGACTGCGCCAGCGCATCGGTCAGCGTCATTTCGCCTTTGAAGTTGCGGGTGTAGTTCTTCGGCGTGTAGGGGCCCGAGCCGGGGACGTTGATAGTGAAGGGTTCATCCACCACGATGCTGTCATACTGGAAGCCCAAATCCATCGCGGCGGCATAAACGAATGGCTTGAACGCCGATCCGGTTTGCCGCTTGGCCTGCACCGCGCGGTTGAACGCGCCAGAGACCTTGGCCTGACGTCCACCCACCATGGCGCGCACTGCGCCATCGGCGGACATGACCACAATTGCGGCCTGCGCCTCGGAGCCTTCGCGCACCTTTTCTTCGAAGATGTAATCCAGAGCGTCTTCCGCGGCTTTTTGCAGACGCGTGTCGAATGTCGAGCGGATCATAACGTCTTCGGTCGTATCGTTCGCCAGAAAGTCGGGCGCGGTGTCCATCACCCAATCCACGAAATAGCCACCCGCCCGCGCTTGCGCGGCTTTGGACAGGGTCGCAGGGGCGGCATTTGCCGCGGCCTCGTCAGAGGAGGTAATATAGCCCTGCTCACGCATCAGTTTCAAAACTGTCGCCGCGCGGTCTTGGGCGCGTTGCAGGTTGTTGGTCGGCGCATAGGTGGACGGGGCTTTCAGCAAGCCCGCCAGCATTGCGGCTTCCGGCACGCTGACCTTGGCGGCGTGTTTGCCGAAGTAGATTTGCGATGCGGCCTCGAACCCGCGTGCGCCGCTGCCCAGATAGGCGCGGTTCAGGTAGACCGACAGGATGTCGTTCTTCGAATACTTGGCTTCCATCGCCAAGGCATAAAGCGCTTCCTTGCCCTTGCGGGCCAATGTGGTGCGGCGGCAGTCGGATTCGTAGTCGGTTTCGTTCTTCCACTTGGTGGGGTCAAACTTCACACCAAGGCACAACAGCTTGGCCGTTTGCTGCGTCAGGGTAGAGCCGCCGTTGCCTTTCCACGGCTTGCGCCCCTCGCGCATGTTGATGCGCATCGCCGATGCGATACCACGGGGCGAGATGCCCAGATGCCAGTAGAACCGCTTGTCCTCGGTCGCGACCACGGCGTTTTTCAACGCTGGGGCTACGGATTCCGCGCGGACCGCACCGCCGAAATTGTCACCGCGCCATGCGAAAACCACGTTCTCGCGGTCCAGCACTGTGACCGAACCACGGGTCCGCCCGTCCAGTAGTTCCTCCACAGGGGGCAGTTGCGCGTAAGTATAGGCCACGGCAGCCGCCAGCAGGATCGCGGCGACGGCGGTGATCCGCCATGTCAGACGCCAGATCAGCCGGAAGGTCCAGACAAACGGGAACAAAATCCACCCGATCACGCCTCGCTTCTTGGGCGCGGCCTTGCGCTTGGTCACGCGAGGCTTCGGCTTGGCCTTGGGTTTCGGCTTCGCTGCGGGCGCCTTGGAATAGCGCTTTTCTGCCACCAGAGGGGGCTTTTTACGTCCGGAATTGCTCATGTACCTGCGCTTCAAGGCTACTTTTTGTTCGGGTCAATATAGGGCGGCTTGTCGCAGATGTGGAGAGGAAGTCTGCGCAGAGCACGTCTCAATTGTGCTCAATTCGCGGGCATCGGCTAGAAATTGTGCAAAAATTCATGCCGCATGGCAGCATTTGCCCCGAAATCGCGGCGGGAAACATTGCTGCGCGCCCCTCTTCCTCGCTGTCCTGATGCCAGACCTGCCCTGCGTATCGGGGTGAAATCGAAGGGGAAGACAGTGAAACTGATCATTGCAGCAATCAAGCCGTTCAAGCTGGAGGAGGTCCGTGAAGCGCTGACCGCCATCGGCGTGCGCGGGATGATGGTGACCGAGATTAAGGGCTTCGGCTCCCAGTCCGGTCACACCGAAATCTACCGTGGTGCGGAATACGCCGTGAACTTTGTGCCCAAGGTCAAGCTGGAGATCGCGGTGACCGCCGCCATGGCCGACCAAGTGGTCGAGACCATCACCACCACCGCGCGGACCGACAAAATCGGGGATGGCAAAATCCTCGTGCTGGACGTGACGCAGGCCGTGCGTGTGCGCACCGGCGAAACCAATGAAGACGCGTTGTAAGGGAACCCAACACATGAAACTCACTCACCTTCTACCCGCTGCCACGCTGATCGCGTTGCCAACCACGGGCTTTGCCCAAGACGCCGAAACCTTGCCGGTCAGCGCTGAAATCGGCTTTATCTTCAACACCTTCATGTTCCTTGTAGCGGGCTTCCTCGTCTTCTGGATGGCGGCAGGCTTCGCCATGCTGGAGGCGGGTCTGGTCCGCTCCAAAAACGTGGCGATGCAGTTGACCAAGAACATCGCGCTGTTCTCGCTGGCGGCGATTGCTTACTACCTTATCGGTTACAACCTGATGTATCCGGGCGATGGCTGGAGCATCAACGGCATCCTCGGCACATTTTCCACCGCGTCGCTGGAACCCGTCGGCCTTGACGGCGCCGAGCCCGATCTGACCTACGCTTCCGTCGGCTCGGACTTCTTTTTCCAGTTGATGTTCTGCGCCACCACCGCGTCCATCGTGTCCGGCACATTGGCCGAGCGCATCAAGCTGTGGCCCTTCCTGTTCTTCGTGATCGTGCTGACCGCGTTCATCTACCCGATCCAAGCGTCGTGGAAATGGGGCGGTGGTTTCCTTGACAGCATGGGCTTCCTCGACTTCGCAGGCTCCACGGTCGTTCACTCCGTCGGTGGCTGGGCAGCGCTTGCAGGTGCCCTGATTCTCGGCCCGCGTCTGGGCAAATACAAGGACGGCCGCACGGTGCCGTTCATGGGCTCCAACCTGCCGTTGGCCACGCTGGGGACGTTCATCCTGTGGCTTGGCTGGTTCGGCTTCAACGGTGGCTCGCAACTTTACATGAACACGGCAGGCAATGTCGGCGATATCAGCCGCATCTTTGCCAACACCAACACCGCCGCAGCTGGTGGGGCCGTCGCCGCACTGCTGCTGACGCAGCTTCTTTATAAGAAGGTCGACCTGACCATGGTTCTGAACGGCGCGCTGGCCGGTCTGGTCTCCATCACGGCGGAACCACTGACCCCGACCTTGGGTGCAGCGACCCTAATTGGTGCCGTCGGTGGGGTAATCGTGGTCTTCGCGGTGCCCTTCCTCGACAAGCTCAAAATCGACGATGTTGTCGGTGCCATTCCGGTGCACCTGATGGCGGGTATCTGGGGTACCATTGCTGTGGTCTTCACAAACGGCGACGCCAACATCGGCACGCAGCTCTATTCGATCCTTGTGGTGGGTGCGTTTACTTTCATCGTGTCCGGCGCCATTTGGTTCATCCTCAAGTCGACCATCGGTATCCGCGTGTCCGAGGAAGACGAGGTTATGGGGCTCGATATGGCAGAGCTGGGTATGGAGGCCTATCCAGAGTTCACCAACTAGGCATTTGCCACGCGATAAAAAAAGGGCGCGGCCATCTGGCTGCGCCCTTTCCTGTTTCTAACTGAAAACCGGTTTAGACGGTCTCTTTGATCCAGCCTTCAAACGCGGATTTCGGAGCTGCGCCAACTTTGTTCGAAACGACTTCGCCGTTTTTGAACATAAACAACGCCGGAATGGAGCGGACGCCAACGGCCGCAGCGGAATTCGGGTTCTCGTCGACGTTCACTTTGACGATTTTCACTTTGCCTTCGTACTCGGCGGACAATTCTTCCAAAGCCGGGCCGATCTGCTTGCAAGGGCCACACCATTCGGCCCAAAAATCGACCATGACCGGGATGTCCGAGTTGCGTACTTCGGCGTCAAAAGTTGCATCGGTGACTGCGACGGTGGCCATATTTAGCCCTCCAAACTGAATGAGAATTGCGTTGGTTGGAACCTAGGTAGCCCCGCCCCGCGCGTCAAGATGTATGGGCTGCGACCAGTGCGCACCTCACGATGTCGTGCGGGAGCGTCATAAGCCGCGCGGATTGCGTCCAAAGGATTGCCACCTCTACAGATTTTTGCGGATAGAGCTGCTCCAGCATCTCCAAATAGGCCCCCATCTGCGCCAAAACGCCAGACGGTGTTTTTTCTGCTGTGTCAGGAACGACTACGTTGGACTTGAAATCCACGGCAAGGATTCGATCGTCTTTGATGATCAACCGGTCGATCGTGCCTAATACCACCTGCCCGCCAAGCGAGGGCAGCTTTGCGGTCAATGTGACCTCCGCCAAAGTGCCATCCGCGAAGATATGGGCCAAGGACGGATCGCCCAGAACCGCCTGCGCCAACGGGTACAGGTCTTCCTCATTCGGGCCATACCGACCCACGCGGTTCGCCAAATCCATCGGGTCAGCCGCATGGGGCAAATGCTCCAACAAGCGGTGCAGTGCTGTACCCCGCGCTTTGGCATCATCTTCCGACAAGGCTGCGCCACTCGGATCGGGCAGCGCCTTTGCCCCTTCAAATTTGGACGGTGAAATCGGCTCTGGCGTTGGCGCGACGGTCGGGGCTTTGGTCTCCACCCAAGGGGGCAGGGCCGCACGTTCGGGTTTCGCTTCGGCCTCGCGGCGGGGCAGATCTTCGGGCCATTGCAAATACTCCAGCCGCCCGTCCACAGCTTCCGCCTTAGCCATTCCGGCCTCCGCCACCGCGTACCAGCCGCCATCTTCCAGCTTAGCAGGCTTGCCCGCGCCGCAGATAATCAGCCAGCTTTCCGCCCGCGTCATCGCCACATAAAGCAGCCGCATCCGCTCCTCGCGCTGGCGTTTCTTGATCTCGTCGGTCAAGTCCACCTGAGCAGGCGGCAGGTCCTCGGACTTGGCCTTCCACAGAGCCACCCCGTCGCGGTTCAGCACATCGTCGCGGACCGAGTTCCTGACCTGCCCCGTATCCGGCAAAATCACGATCGGCGCTTCCAGCCCCTTGGCCCCGTGCACCGTCATCACCCGAATGGCGTCGCCCGCGCTGTCCATCTGGCGCTTGATCGTCACCTCGTCGCGGGCCAGCCATTCCAGAAAACCCGTCAGCGACGGGATGTCCGCGCGTTCATACGCCATCGCCTGATCCAGCAGCGCGGCGATGCCTTCGTCGGCCTCGATCCCCAGCCGCGCCAGCAGTTTTTCACGGCCATTGTGGCGGGTCAGAACACGCTCCAGCAGATCATAGGGGCGCAGGTAGTCGGCGCTGTCGCGCAGATCGCGCAGCATGGCGGTCACTTGCGGGAAGCGGCCTTTCTGGTCCTCCAAGGCGCGGGTCAGGTAGTTCGGTCGGCCATGGGCAAGGTCGAATAGCTCCCCTTCCGATAATCCGCACAAAGGGGATCGCAGCACCGCGGCCAGCGACAAGTCATCCTCCGGCGTCGCCAAATAGCGCATTAGCGCGGTCAGGTCCTTGACCCCAAGCTCCGCCCCGATCCGAAGCCGGTCCGCGCCCGCCATAGGCAGGCCCGCATCCTTACAAGCGCGGATAATCTCGTGGAACAGGGTCGATCTGCGCTGCACGAGGATCAGGAAATCCCCCGCCTCGATCCGGCGGGTTTGCTGCACGTCGCGCCCGTCCACGCGCTTCACCTCGGTGATCTGGCCGTGCAGCAGCCGGTCCTTGATCGTCGCCGCAATTTGACGCGCCAGAATGACGGAGTGGTGGTCGTCGCCCACCGTATCGACCGGATCGAACCAGTCCTTCTTTTCAGCCTTTTCAGTCTCGTCGATCCAGTCCCAAATGTCGACCCGTCCGGGCAGGTCTTGCTTGAAGGCTACGTGCTCCACGCGGTCGCCCATGCCGCGCATCAGATCGCCGGTGAAGCTGGCGTCAACCAGACCCAAAACCGCCTTGGAAGACCGGAAAGAGTGCAACAAGTCCTGCCGCTGCAAAGGCTGCCCGATGGCGGTCAGGGCTTCGTCGAAATGGGCGCGCATCGCCTCGAACGCGTCGGGGTCCGCCCCTTGGAACGAGTAGATCGACTGCTTCTGGTCGCCGACCACAAAGATCGTCCGCTCCGTCTCGGCCCGCGCGCCCTGTCCGGCGGTAAATTCCTGCGCCAGCAAGCGCACCACGTCCCATTGCCGCGGGGCGGTGTCCTGCGCCTCGTCCACTAGAATGTGATCGATCCCGCCATCCAGACGGAACAGCACCCACGCCGCGACGCTTGGATCGGTCAATAGCCGGCGGGCTTTCAAAATTAGGTCATCGAAATCCAGCCATGCATGGGACTGCTTGTGGGAGTCCAACCGAGGCAGATAGGCCTGCGCAAATTTATGCAGCGCCAGATTGCGCGCGTGCGCAGCCAAAGCCTGCCGCATCGGTCGCGCCTCGGATACGCGCATTCGAAGGGCATCAAAAGGGTCTAACAAGGCTCCAAATGCCTCTTTCGCGCCTTTTGTCGGTGGATGTAGCTTCGGCAATCCTTCCGATTTTCCGGACGCTGACAGGAACAGTTTTTCCAACTGCGTCAGCAGCGCCAAGCTTGGGGTGGAGCAATCCAGCATGGCCAAACTCTGGCCCAGCTGCATGTCACTCTTGCCCGTGCAGCTTTGCAGCACGGCCGCCACATCGCGCAGCAGCGCAGCTTCATTCCCATGGAATACAGACTCTAAAACAACCGCTTCGGTCACGCCTGAACCCAACCCGCCTGCAGTACGCAAGTCGGCGTCCGTGGCGGCACTGTCAAACAGCTCCTTGCGTCCAAGCAACTCTTGCAGGAACCCGTCCACTTCAGCCCCGCTGAAATGCTGCGCGAAGGCAGCCATGGCGTCGGAGTCTTGTAATGCGACCTCTTCCATCACGTCTTCGCGCAAGGCTTTGGCCGCACGGTCGTCCATTTCGGTAAACGCCGGAGACACGCCAGCTTCCAGCGGAAACCGCCGCAACAAGGACGCGCAGAACGAGTGGATGGTCTGTATTTTCAGCCCGCCCGGTGTCTCGATCGCCTTGGCGAACAGCCGACGCGCCTCCGACAGCACGTCCGGCGCGATGTCTTCCGCGCCCAAAGCTGTCAGGCTGTCGCGCAACGCGGCGTCAGGCATCATCGCCCAGTCGCCCAAGCGCTGGAACAGGCGGTTCTGCATCTCGGACGCGGCCGCTTTGGTATAGGTTAGACACAAAATCCGCTGTGGCGGCACGCCGTCTAGAAGCAGTCGCGCCACGCGGTCGGTCAGCACCCGCGTTTTGCCGGATCCCGCATTGGCGGCGAGCCATGTCGATGCCTTCGGGTCGGCTGCCGCAACCTGCGCCTGTGTGGCCGCGTCCCGCTTCATTGGCCCACCTCCTGTGCAACGGCCTCATCGGTTTCGTCCCATTCGCCAAAGCGGGCGAGGTGGTCGTAATTCTGTTCCCAACGGGTCTCGAACACCGCGCGGCGGGAGGAAAATCCCTTGTCCGGTTCTAGATAGGCACTGATCAATGCGGTCAGCTCCTCCCAAACTTTGTCCAGATCACCGAACTCGAAGCGATCACCCTCCTGTTTTGCAGCGGAGCCCAGGCCGATATAGTCGGCACCAACGACTTTACGCCGTGTTATACCGTTAAAGCCGTCCTTGTCAGCAATCGCCGCCAGCAGCGGAAGCTGCTTGTTGAAGTGCTCTCGTTGCGCCTTCGTTGGCAGAGAGCCGGTTTTGTAGTCATACAAGAACAGCGCGCCGTCTGTGGCCTCGTCAATGCGGTCGGCACGGCCTTCCAGCGTAAAGTCGAGCCCGTCGAGTTTCACCGCACCGCGCTCCTCTTGCAGCAGCGGGCGGGCATATTGGCGGCGCAGATGTTCCGTCTCGATGAACCATGGTGCGACCCGCTCCAGCTTCGCTTGCCACATGGCGCGGGTCGCGGGCCAAGGCACCATATCCGCGAAGACTTCCTCGGCCAAATCGGCCAGTTTTTGAACCGCGTCATCCGGCAAATGCGCTGAAGTTTCGTCAATGAAGCGGTCCAGCACGTCATGCAGCGCCAACCCACGCAGCGGTGCATCGGCAGAGGCGTGGAGCGCATCCAGCGGGCGAAGCTTTAATACATAGCGGGCATAAACCGCGTAAGGATCGCGGATCAGCGTTTCGATCTGCGTCACCGGCAGTTTTTTCGGACGTGCTGTCAGCGGCGGTATCGGGGAGGGGCGCTTGGCGGGGGGTAAATCTCCGCGCGGCGTATCCAGTGCCCCGGCGAGTGCGACCCATTCGGCACCACGCCCACGCATTGCATCCAAGGCGGGTTTCCCTTCGTCTTCCAGCCCGCCCAACAGGTTGGTCAGCCGGTTGACCCAGCGGGATGGCACCGTTTCGGCCTCCGCATTGCGTTTGGCGCGGGTAAGCCAGACTTCCGGCGCCGCAATCGCTTGCTGGAAATCATGCGCCGACAACCCGATGCGACGGTCCGGCAGCAAAAGCCCTGCATCGCGTCGCATCTGTCGGTTGAGCCACGGGTCGGGGCCGGGAAGTTCCGGCCAAATGCCGTCATTCAACCCCGCAAGGATCACCATGTCAGAGCCTTGAACCCGCGCTTCCAACGTCCCCCAGATCATGATGCCGGGATGCGGGGCGTTCGGGTCGCGCACCTCGTGGCGGTTCAGGACAAAATGCACAAGGTCGCCATAATCGGTGCAGGACATCTCGCCACCAGCGCTGGCGGCTTCACGCAACTCACTCACAGCTTTCGCCGCCTCTTCGCCAGTGGGCTTGTCCCACATCGCCGCGCCGCACAGTTGCTCGGTCAATGCGATGTGACTTTCCAGCAGTTCCGGCAGGGGGGCGGTCGTGCAGTTCGCCAGGGCGTCGAGCACATCCCAAATCCACGCGACCCATGTTTGGATGCCTTCATCGGATTTGCGCTTTTCGGCCCATTCCAAAACCTCGTCACGGGTGGGGAAGGGCGGGCCGCCCCGCAGCAGCTCAAGCTCCAGATCGCGGGTGCGTTTCAGGTGATCGCCGCGCTCGCCAGATGCCACCAATGGATGTTTCAGCAAGGCCAGCAGCTTGTCCGAGGGCAGTTTGCGCCCCATCAGTTCCGCCGTCTGACGCAAAATGCGCCCGCTTGGCGTTTGAGGCAGCGGAATGCCCGCACTGTCGTCAGGCTCAATCCCCCAGCGTTGCAATGCGGCGGTGACCTGACGGGTCAGCATCCGGTCGGGAGAGATCAGCGCGGCGCTTTGGCCGTCCTCTGCCGCTTTTCGCAAACGCAACGCAATGGCGAGCGCTTCGTGGCGGGCGGTGGGGGCTTCGATCAAGGTCACATTGCTGGTCGCCGCAGTCAAATTCTGCAGTTTAGGGCCTTCTAGAAGCCATTCGTCGGTCACAGGGGCAGGTCGCAAGGCCAGCGACACCAACGCATTCCGTCCCGCGCTCGCGGGTGGGGTGTCATCCCAAAGCGGCACACCGGTATTTGTCAGATCCAACGCGCGCAGCAAGGCATGGAACCGATATTGTGGATGGTCTTCGCTGGCCAGATCATTGTCCAGTTGGTTCCACACGGTTTCAGGCATATCAGTGTCGAACCCGGGCAAAACCAACGCGCCTTGCGGCAGCTTCGCGACCGCCTCCATAAGCAATCGCGTGGTGCCGCGTGATCCAGTCGAGCCCGCGATGATCACCGGATGCGTTGGGGGTGTGTCCGCCCATCGTGCGATCAACCGGTTCACCACGACACGTTGCCGCGCCTCGGCATTCAGCGGCGCGTCGGAGGCGAAAAACTTGGTCACCAGTTTCAGGAACTTCTGGCTGCGTTCCCAGTGGGCGGAGTGGCGGTCCACATCCAGTTGCCCCAGCGTGTCGGGATGCACGCCTTCGCCCTGCATCTCCTCCATCAATGCGGCGAGACTGTCTGCCAGATCAAACGTGTGCGCGCGGGCAGCAAAGTCGCGTTCGGCTTCGATCAGCTTGCGCACCAGTTGCGCCAGTTCCAGCCGTCGCACCAGCGGGTTCACAGCGTCGGGAAGGTTTGCGCCAATGTCATCGCGCCCCAGATCGGTGACCAGCCGCAGTTTGGGCAGAAAGCTGGCGTCTTGTCGGGCAAACAATGTGCGGATGCGGCGTTGCATGCGGGCGGTGTTCACGAACAACTCCACCCGCGCCAAGTCATGCGGTGCGGCGTCTTTTATACGGTCACGCAACCCGCGCACCAAGGCCGCCGGAAAATCCACACCGGGTGGCAGGGCAAAGACGCGCGGGCGGTGGGAAGGGTCAAACATCGGCATGTTGCTCCAGCATTTGCTCGGCCAGCCCGATGCCGTCAGGGGTGCCTACATCCGCCCAATAGCCCGGATATTCCACGCCAAACAGACGTTGTTCGGGCAGCATCTGGTCCCACAACACATTCAGCGAGAAACTTGCCTCGGTGATCTTTGCAAGCCCGCCCGTATGAAGCACCTGCGCGCCGGTATAGACCATGCCGCTACGGCTGCGTGTCAGATGCCCTCGCGCGTCGGTGGCGAAGTTTCCGGCACGGGTGTAGCCAACCGTACGCTCCAAAGGAACCAGCAGCAGCAGCGCGCCCATCTGCTCAGGGCGCCACGCCGCGTGCAGGCAGTCGATCGGGTTTGGCCCCGCCCAAATGGCGTCGGAATTCAGCGTGAAAACCGGCGCGCTTCCCAGCCGCGGTAACGCCGCTTTCAATCCGCCGCCTGTGTCGAGTATCTCCGGCTGCTCGACCAGCAGTTCGGTGTTCGGGCGGTCCTTTAAATGCGCGGCAACCATGTCGGCTTTGTAATGGGCATTCACCACCGTTTTGACCCCTGCGGCGGTGGTGAGGTCCAACGCATGGTCCAGCAACGCCCGTCCTGCGACTTCAATCAACGGCTTTGGACGGTTCGCGGTCAATGCCACCATGCGGGTGCCAAATCCTGCGGCGAACACCATTGCGGCTGTTGGATTAACCATGCGCGGCAGCCTTGATACGGGCGATGATCGCGGCGTTGGGCGTAGGGACATGCGTGTCGATAAAGCTGCGCAACGCAGCAAGCGCAGGGTGCTTCAGGTCGTCCATCAAATTGTCCCAGACGCGCGGCATCATGTCGGGGTAGTTTGGCTTTCCATCACGAACGCAAAGGCGGGCAAAGCCGCCGATGATCCGCAAGTTGCGCTGCGTCGAACACGCGGCGTAGGCCGCGGTGAACGCCTCAGCATCAGCCCCCGTTTGCGCGATGTAATAAGCCAGCATTTCTCGCTGCACATCCACCGCCACATCACGCCGCGCATCTTTGAGCAGGGAGGCCAGATCATAGGCCGGATGGCCCAGCATCGCGTCCTGAAAGTCCAGTAAGCCGACGCGGGCGGCGCCGTCACGGTCCGGCAGCCACAGCAGGTTTTCGGCGTGGTAATCGCGTTGAACCATCACCGACGGGCCGGTCATAAGGCGGTCCAGCATGTTGCGTACCAGCGCGTCATACTCTGTCGCCAGCGCATCGGGAACCGCATGTCCGGTCGCGTGGGGAAGGTACCAGTCCGTCAGCCGCATCGCGGTGACCGCCATCGCGTCAGTGTCATAGGGGGCAATGGGTGGCGGCGGCGCATTTTGCGCCACGATCAGCGCGTCGATGGCCGCTTGGTACAGTTGGCCTTCCAAGTCCGGTCGACGCGCCACCATACGCGCGAAAAGGTCATCGCCAAGGTCTTCGATCAGCAAGAACCCGTGCGCCGCGTCCTCTGCATAGATCATCGGCGCGCTCAGTCCGAGGTCGGACAAATGCCGCGCGATGGTGGTGAACGGCCGCACGTCCTCGCCCCGTTCCGGGGCCGCGTCCATCAGCACCGCAGGTGGCAGGCCGTCCTTGCGCACACGGTCATATTTCCGGTTCGACGCATCACCAGCCAAGGGCGTGCGATTTGCGCCGGTCCAATCGGTTGAGGCGATAAATCGCTCTGCCAGCTCTTGCCGCGTCTGGGTCATTCGGGGGGGGGCTCCATGGCGCTGGGCAAGCGGGTGATCAGATCGGTCGGGCCGTCAATCCTGACATGCCGCCTGTCCTCGTGATCGGGGTCGGGCGTCAGGGTCAGCTCCACCGCGCCATCCGGGCGCAGGCTGCCCAAGCGGTCCGGCCATTCGATCAAGCACAAGGCGGTGTCGAAGGCCTGCTCCAACCCCAGTTCGATCAGCTCGCCCGCATCTGTCAGCCGATAAAGGTCGGCATGCCACACGTCCAACGGCCCCAGCTCATAGGTCTGCACCAGCGTAAAGGTCGGGGACGGAACATCTTCCAAAGCGCCATTTTGCGCCATCAAGGTCTGGATAACGTTGCGTGCGAAGAAGCTTTTGCCCGCGCCCACAGGGCCGTCGAGCAAAACGCACAGGCCCGGCGTCGCGATAGCAGCGAACGCGCGGGCCAGTGTGGCGGTCGCGTCCGGCGATGTCAGATCGGCGGTCCAGACGGAGCGCGGCGTGTCTGCATCGTGTCGGGATGGGGCGGGAGACGTCATATGATGCAGTCTTACGCCAACCCGCCCTGCCTTCAAGCGGTGATCAGGAAGAAATCGCCGCCAATTGTGTGGAACGTGGGGGCGGCAACGCGCTTTGATGCGCGGGTGTGAACCCGACAAGCGTTGCCCCGCCTGCCAACGGCTGGAACCGGCAGGTCACCACAAGACCATTTGCGAGCGTTGCGGTGTCTGTCCATTCCGACCGGTCGCCCCGCTGGCTGACGAAGTCGCGCGCATCGCCCCAGATCGGGTTCGGCGCGCTGCTGGCCTGCCAAAGGCGTGTCGCGTCGGTGATCGTGAGCTGGCCCAGCGCATCTTCGGGATCGGTACCCCACAAGGCATCATAGGCGGCGTTGGTCATGGTGATGACACCGTCATCGGCAAAGACAGCCAGTGCTTCGGGCAGGTGGTCCAGCAGCGCCTGGTTCATCGACATCTCGCGACGGAATTTGCGGGTCAGGCTCATCTCGGCGGTGATATCTTCCATCAGGAATGCCACAGCACCTTCGGGGTGGGGTCTGCCTGTGACGCGGTAGGTTTGGCCCGTCGGCAAGGTCCAGGTTTCGCAATAGGTGCCGTCTTCGGCAGATTTCTCCAGTTCCGTTATTTTCTTGCGCCAGTCGGCGAAGTCGCGGCGTTCCGGCAGCATCCGTTTTTCGCGCAACTGGTTGACGAAATCATACAATGTCGGGCGTGCACTCAGCCATTCTGGCTCCAGATTGGTCAGATCCATCAACGCGGGGTTGAACATGACCAGTGAGCGCGATCGGTCAAAGATGGCCAATCCGATGGGCAACGCCGCGAAGGTCTGGGTTAGCGTCTGCATGAAGCTGCGCAGGGATTCTTCGGCTTTGATGGTTGCGCCGACATCTAGGGCAAAGTTCAGCGTCCCGTTGCCGCTGCCGTAGCGAAGGACCTCATAGGTTCTGCGCTCGCCCGAATTCATCATCAGCGTGGAGCGTTTGGGACGGGCCTGATCGCCCGATTGTGCAACGGCCCCGCCATGAAACAGGCGCGCTGGAGGCCATGATGTTTCTTTGCGCGGGATGTCGGCTTCTCCGGCGGCTGTGGTGTAGGCTTTGTTGGCCCAATCCACGGTCCCATCGGCCGTTTCGCGCCACGACAAAAAGGGTGCGGTCTCGGTCGCCGCGCGCAAAACCGCAAGCTCGGCCGCGACGGCGGTAGCTTGGTCGCTGTCCACCAGAACCTTGCGCGATAACGGTGCATCAATTCCGGACAGGCGCAGGCGCAAACTGCCGCCATGCGCATCGACATCGAGTAAGGCGGGGCCGTTTTGCGTCGCTTCGCTCAGCGTAAAACTGGCGCTGTGAAGGGTGGTATCGTCGAGCCGTTGCCGCAGGTCGGGAAAAATTCTGCCCAGCCTGTCAATCAGCTGGTGGTAAACGTCTTCGTCCAGGTCTTCGAGGCTGAGCGAGCGCCGCGCCCGCGGACAAGCCCCGACCAGTTCGCGGTTCTCGAAGCGGAATTCCAGCTGGGACTTGTCTGCGCTTTCGGGCGGAGACGTCAATCTCAACAAGGAGTAAACGGCCATCGCCCCAAGCAGCGCGCCCAGCGCCATTGTCGCTGCGAATTCGAACAATAAATCTGCCATCAGTGCCACCTTTGATGCTGACATCGGGTTGCTGATGAACTGAAACTAGATTCATTAAGGGTTGATTAAATCTCGATAGGTTTGTTTTCGCCCAGCGGTTTGGAGGGGCCATCGCTGGCCTCCACGATGGCCTCCGTCGGCCAGATCACTTCCGCAATCGCCCCGTATCGTGGCCTGCCCGGGTGATTGTGCCGGTCGGAACCGTTGGCAAAATTCACCCTCGCGCCAGAGCGCTCCAGAAGCGTTTTCGCGATGAACAGTCCCAGTCCCATGCCTTCATATTCGGGCCGCGACGCGTCTTTTTCGCGCTTGCCACCCCGTTTGATGAACGGATCGCCGATTCGCCCCAAAAGGTCATACGGATAGCCGGGTCCGTCATCCAGAACCCGCACGATTACCTCGCGGTCGCTCCATTTCACCTCGACCCAGACCTGAGAGGTGGCGAAATCCACGGCGTTCTGAATAAGGTTGCGCACCCCGTGGATGATCTCGGGGCGGCGGTAGATATTGGGCGTTTTGTCATCCGCCCCTTGCCTCGGTCCAAACTTGAAATTCAGCGTCTTGCCGCGATGGGTATGTGGTTCCGCCGCGTCTTTGATCACAGAGCTGAGCGGCGCTGTGTGTAGATGGCGGTCGTCCTTTCCCGCGCGCCCCATGGAATGCAGAATGTCACGGCAGCGGTCTGCCTGATCGCGGATCAGGGCGGCATCTTCGCGCAGGTCAGCGTCTTCCAACTCGTCCAGAAGCTCGGCGCTGACCAGCTTGATGGTGGCAAGCGGTGTGCCCAACTCATGCGCCGCTGCCGCTATCACCCCGCCAAGGTCGGTCAGTTTCTGCTCGCGGGACAACGCCATCTGCGTGGCCAAAAGCGCCTTGCTCATGGAGGTCGTCTCGGCGGTGACGCGCGCGGCATAGATACCCAAGAACACGATGCCAATGACCATGGCGACCCAGAACCCAACCACAAACAGCTGCGGCATGCGCAGCACAAAGCCAAGGTCGCTGCGCAGCGGCACGTAGTAATAGGCCAGCAACGTGACCAGAACCACGGCCAACCCGCCCAGAAAGAAGGTCGGCCCTGCGCGCAACGTCATGGCCGACACCGTCACGGGGGCCAACATCAGCAGGGCAAACGGGTTGTTCAAACCGCCGGTGAGGTACAGCAGAAAGGCAAGCTGGCTGATGTCGAACAGCAGGGTGATCAACACCTCGCGCTCCGGCATTCGGCGGTTCTCGGGGTATACGAAATGCGCCACGAGGTTGGTGATGACCGATGCGCCAATCGCCAGGAAGCACAGGCCCAGCTCGATTTTCAGTTCAAGAAAGAAGCTGGCGACGCCAATGGCGAAAATCTGGCCGAAGACAGCGAGCCATCGCAAAATTATGAGGGTACGAAGGCGGACAACGCCTCCGCGCGTCCCCACCGTGGCAAGGCCAAGCGAGGTATCTACCATCGCGAAGAAGTGAGGTGCAGCGTCATAATGGCAGATTGATACATGGCGCTGTATAGCGGATCAACTGAAGCGTTAATATCACTGCGGAGCATGACCATGAACAAGATCTATTCAGCCACTGCAATCGGACTCGTCATAGCCATGCTCGGTGGGACCGCCGCATATGTTGTATTTAACCGCGGGGGCGAGGACGAGTTCGCGTCCTGCCGGTCCTCGGCCGTGGCGGGTGGTGATATCGGGGGTGCGTTCGAGTTGGTGAGCGAAACTGGCGCAACCGTCACCAATACCGATGTAATCACGTCGCCGACGCTGGTCTATTTCGGCTACACCTTCTGCCCCGATGTCTGCCCGCTGGACAGCGCGCGTAACGCCGAGGCTCTGGATGTGTTGGCGGAACGTGGCATCGACGCTGGGGCGTTGTTCATCTCCATCGACCCGGAACGCGACACACCAGAGGTCGTGGCGGAGTTCACCGAGGTGATGCATCCCAAGATGATCGGGCTGACAGGCTCGCCGGAGCAGGTGAAAGCCGCTTCACAGGCCTACAAAACCTATTACAAGAAGCAGACCGGCGATCCGGAATACTACCTCGTCGACCACTCGACCTTCACCTATCTGGTGCTGCCGGAAAAAGGGTTTGTTGAATTCTTCCGCCGCGAATCCACGCCAGAGCAGATCGCCGACACCGTCGCGTGCTACGTCAACGCCAGCAGCTAGGCCGCGTCACGCCGCCGCAGTAGTGTTTGACGCGCCCTCGCTTGCGACCTACATCTTGTAGATGAATTGCGAACGAGGGAAATTGCCATGGCTGACAACGCGCTAAAAGAGATTGGCGAAGACAATTCCCTGCTGCTTGTCGATGATGACGAGCCGTTTCTGCGCCGACTGGCCCGTGCCATGGAAAAACGGGGTTTTGCCCCCGAAACTGCCGACACCGTTGCAGGGGGCCGCGCCATAGCCACTGCCCGCCCACCCGCTTACGCCGTGATTGATTTGCGACTTGGCGACGGGAACGGCCTCGACGTGGTCGAGGTGTTGCGAGAGAAACGGCCCGACGCCAAAATCGTGGTGCTGACGGGCTACGGCGCGATTGCCACCGCCGTGGCGGCGGTCAAGATCGGGGCCACGGATTACCTGTCCAAGCCCGCCGACGCCAATGACGTGACGAATGCGCTGCTGGCCAATGGTGACGAGTTGCCGCCCCCACCGGAAAACCCCATGTCCGCTGACCGTGTGCGCTGGGAGCATATCCAGCGGGTTTATGAACTGTGCGACCGCAACGTCTCCGAGACCGCGCGCCGGCTGAGCATGCACCGCCGGACGCTGCAACGCATCCTTGCCAAGCGGTCGCCCAAGTAATGCGCGCGCTGGTGGCAGTTCTGCTGCTGGCCGCTTGTGCGCCCGCGGCACCTAACTCTCCGCGCTCTGAGCCTATCTCCTACACGCTTGACGCGGGCGGTGTTCAGCTGTCCGACCGTGCGCAGCGTATTGATTTCGGGCGCACGGACCACTCCACTATCCCTGCCATGACGAAGCTGGTCGGGCGCGGCCCCACCGCAACACGCGATTGCGCGGGCGGTGTGCAACAGGTCGAATGGTCCGACGGCACCGCGCTGGTCTTCGCCGCAGGGGAGTTCCGCGGCTGGACCAACGCGACGGGCAGCGCCGGGCTTAGCTGCTGAGCAGCCCAGCCCCCATCGCCGCCAATGCGACGGCGTGAATCAGCATGATGGCGCGGTCCTTCCACAGAACACCCACCGCGAACCATCCGATCAGGCCGACCAGAAACAGGTAGATGTTCAGCGGCGCCATCCCGAAGGCGGTCGTGGCGTAGCCCGCAATCTGGACCAGTGAGGCCGCCCATTTCAGGGCGAATGTGGCGGCCTCACGGTCCAGCGCTCGGAGCGTGGACGTTACCATAGGTCGCGTCCGTACCGCTCGGAGCGTCGCGACACGCCGTCCCGCCGCGCCGCGCGGGGGCTGCGGATATAGCGGTCGGCGTGATCCTTGAGGTGGTCGGGAAAGTCCGCGCGGCGGCGGATGGCTGTGAGCATACTTTCGGCGATGATGCTAAACATGGGTTATAGTCCTTCTATGAAGTGATGACCCATCATGCACCGCTTGCCTTTGCTCTGCACGTCAGTATGATTTCACATATGTTAGCTCAACTTTCATATACTTGATGGACTGGCGCGACATCCCATCCTTGTCGGCGCTCAAGGCGTTCGAGGCCACCGCGCGGCTCGGCAGTTTCTCGGCGGCAGCGCGGGAGTTGAACGTGACCCATGCAGCCATCGCCCAGCATGTGCGCGGGCTGGAGGCGGAGTTCGGCGCGGAGCTGGCCTTCCGCGAAGGCACCGGCATGGCGCTGACCGAAGCGGGACGGGCCTTGTCGCTGTCCTTGGGCGAGGGGTTCGGGACCATTGCCAGTGGCGTGCGCGACATCCGCGCACTAAAGCAGAACCAACCGCTGAAGGTTGCCCTGACCGCGACCTTCGCCGAAAACTGGCTGATGCCGCGCATCGGCGCGTTCTGGGCAGAGCATCCCGATATAGAGGTCGCCTTGCAGCCATCCAACGCGGTCGTCGACATGCGCCGCGACGGCTTTGATCTTGCGATCCGTTACGGCCACGGTGAATGGGCTGGGCTGGACGCGGAGTTGCTGGTCCATGCCAATTATGTCGTCGTGGCCTGCCCCGAACTGGCGGCTAAGACGAACGACACCACAATGCTGGGCCTGTGCTCCCTGCCATGGGTGTTCGAGGCCGGACGGATGGAGCAGCGCGTCTGGGCGGAGGAGGTCGGGCTTGATCTGTCCTGCACCACCAGCATCGACCTGCCTACCAATTCGCTGGTTCTGTCCGCGACGCGCGGCGGTGCGGGGTTGTCGATCCAGACACGCGCCATGGTGGAGGGCGACCTGCAACGCGGCACGCTTGTCTGCCTGCAAGAAGCACCGGTTTCCACGCTCGGATACTACCTTGCGACCCGCCCTGTGCCACGGTCGGAGGCGCTGAAAACCTTCATCAGATGGCTGAAATCGGCGGCGGCCTGAATTTGGCCGCGACGCTAATCAAATCAAAAACACCCGCTTTTTGATTTGATTGAATTAACCACCTCGAAACAGGTGTAAACGCACTCTCAGCCATCGCCTTGCGGGCCTGCAAAAGCTGGTTAACGCTCGCTACAATGCAGCGTAACCCATGGGTTACCTCAGGTGCATCCGCTTGTGGACGCGGTCCACGGGGGTTCCGTCGCTTAAAGGCACCGCGGGGGTCACGGAATGGTCCTTGAATCCCATCTTGGAATAGTAGGCCAATCCGCCGGTGTTGTCGGCGCGGATCGTTGCATCAAGCAGCGTATATCCCGCCTCGCGACAGCACCTCAGCGTCCGATGAAACAGCGCCGAGCCAATGCCGCGTTGCACGGTTCCGGGACGTGCGAAAGTTGCGATGATGCCCATTCCGTCTTTGTCGGGACTCATCCATTGAAAGCCCACAACCTCACTATCTGCTTCGGCCACATGCAGAAACGTCCGGTCGTTTTCGGGCGCAATGAAGCGGTCGAAATGCGAAGGCTCAATCGGTTTTTGATAAGCGGTCGTGCCGCCAATCGCGATGACCTCGTTCAGGATCGCAGTGATCGCGTCGCGGTCTTGCGGGGCGACTTTGCGGATGATCATAATGCCTCCGACAATGCGTTGAAGCGGGCCAGAAACTCCGCCTTCACCTCCATAGGCGGGCGAGGGATCAGCTTGTCGGGTAGTGGTATGCTGCCGCGTGGCGCGCCGAAAAACTTGTTGCTCTCCTCAATAGAAAACCCCGCAATCTGCGTCGCTTCTAGCCACGCGGACAGCTTGTCGGCCTTTTTGATCTGCTTTTTCACCGCCACCGGAATCGCCGCGGGCAGGCCAAAGCGCAGGTGGATGGCGGCTGTCAGCCGGTCGTCGAGTTCCGCATAGCCCGGCCCGACCGCATTTTTCACCGGTGAGATCATATCCCCGATCACATATTCCGGCGCGTCGTGCAGCAAGGCGGCCAGTTGCCACTTTACCGGCGCGTTTGGATTTGCTTCGGAATAAAGGCGTTCCACCAGCACGGAATGCTCCGCCACGGAGTAAGCGAACTCACCCATGGTCTGCCCGTTCCAGCGTGCGACAAAAGCCAGCCCGTGGGCGATGTCCTCGATCTCTATATCCATCGGGGTTGGGTCCAGCAGGTCGAGCCTGCGACCGGACAACATGCGCTGCCATGCTCTGGGTTGTTTCATCTGCCTGCCCACCTTTTCGTGATCGTCCGGAACTTCTGTGCGGTTTCCCCGTTCTACCCCCGAAGGAGAAAACGATGAAACCGCTTTTTACTGCCGCTGTACTTGCTCTTAGCACCTTGCCTGCGTTCGCGCAGGATGACGTGGTCTGCATGGCCACGGAAGAAATGGAGGCGTCACTTGTCGACTGGTATGACGAAACCCCTGCCGTGATGGACGAAGACGGCACAATCGTTTGGGCATCCGGTATCGGCGGGACATGGACCGTGGTAAGCTACAACGATAACGGGACAAGCTGCGCATTGGCTCAGGGTGATAACTGGTCGCCGCGTATGAATGCGGACGCACTGATGGCTGGCTTGCTCAACGAACAAGGCACCTCAGGGTCGTGACCCATTGAGATCGGGGCGTTTAGCTGTTACGCGAAGCGCAAATTCCCAAGAGGACCGTGATACAATGGCTAACGACTATATCGTCAAAGACATCAACCTTGCCGCCTTCGGCCGCAAAGAGCTTGATATTGCAGAAACCGAAATGCCGGGGCTGATGGCCCTGCGCGACGAGTATGGCGAGAGCAAACCGCTCGCCGGGTCGCGCATCGTCGGCTCACTGCACATGACCATCCAGACGGCTGTTCTGATCGAGACGTTGGTGGCTCTTGGTGCCGATGTGCGCTGGGCGTCGTGCAACATTTTCTCGACTCAAGACCACGCCGCCGCGGCGATTGCCGAGGCTGGCGTGCCGGTCTTTGCGATCAAGGGCCAGTCGCTGGAAGAGCATTGGGACTATCTCGACAAGTCCTTCATGTTCCCTGACGGCCCGAACCTGATCCTCGACGATGGCGGCGACGCGACGCTGTATATCCTGCTGGGTGCCCGCATCGAAGGTGGCGAAGCGTTTGGCGTAGCAACCTCCGAGGAAGAAGAAGCCATTCAGGCGCAGATCAAGAAGCGCATGGAAGCCAGCCCCGGCTGGTTCACCAAGATGCGCGACCAGATCAAAGGTGTCTCCGAGGAGACCACCACGGGTGTTCACCGCCTCTATGATCTAGTGAAGAAAGGCCAATTGCCGTTCCCTGCGATCAACGTGAATGACTCGGTGACCAAGTCGAAGTTCGACAACAAATACGGTTGCAAGGAATCGCTGGTCGACGGCATCCGCCGCGCCACGGATACGATGATGGCGGGCAAGGTTGCCGTGGTCATGGGCTATGGCGACGTGGGCAAAGGCTCTGCCGCTAGCTTGCGCGGTGCCGGTGCGCGGGTGAAGGTGACCGAGGTCGACCCCATCTGCGCGCTGCAAGCTGCCATGGACGGGTTCGAGGTTGTGCTGCTGGAGGACGTCGTGTCCTCGGCTGACATTTTCATCACCACCACCGGCAACAAGGACGTGATCCGCATCGAGCACATGCGCGAGATGAAGGACATGGCGATCGTCGGCAACATTGGCCATTTCGACAACGAAATCCAAGTTGCCGCGCTGAAGAACCACAAATGGACCAACATCAAAGAACAGGTCGACATGATCGAGATGCCGAATGGCCATCGTCTGATCCTGCTGTCCGAGGGCCGTTTGCTGAACCTTGGCAACGCCACCGGCCACCCGTCCTTCGTGATGTCCGCATCCTTCACCAACCAGGTGCTGGCGCAGATGGAGCTTTGGACCAACAACGATGCCTACAAGAACGACGTCTACATCCTGCCCAAGCATCTGGACGAGAAGGTTGCCCGCCTGCATCTGGATCGCATCGGGGTGAAGCTGTCGAAACTGGACGCAGAGCAGGCGGCCTATATCGGCGTGTCGCCTGACGGTCCGTTCAAGCCAGAGCATTATCGCTACTAAGGGGGCGGTACTATCGCCACTTTTCGCATCTTGCTGAGTATTCTAAGCGCCATCGCGGTTTTTGCTGCGGTGGCGTTTGGCGTTTACTGGGCGTTTACTGATCCGAGCAGCCCTGTGCCGCGCGAATGGAATCCCCTGCGTGAATTGGTGGTGTCCGATCCTGTGACGCCGGTGACGCATTTCAAGCTGCGACGTGTGGTCGATGATCCGAAGCTGTGCCTGACCGTGCTGGCACAGGCGGGCCGTTACCAAGAAATGACCCCGTTGGTGGCCAGCGCACGGTGCGGCATCGCCAACCGTGTTGATCTGACCGGAGTGGGTGCTACAAGGTTGCAAGCAGTCGAGACGGAGTGTGAAACTGCCCTGAGACTTGCGATGTGGGAGCAGCACGGTATCCAGCCCGCCGCACAGGTGCATCTGGGGCAGGGTGTGTCGGCGCTTCGCCATATCGGAAGCTACAATTGCCGCGCCATTCGTGGCTCCAGCACGCGGATGAGCAAGCACGCCACGGCAGCAGCGATCGACATTGGCGGGGTTGTGCTGGCAGACGGCACACGGATCGAGTTGCTGGCAGATTGGAACGGCACGCCGCAAGAGAAATCCTTCCTGCGCGACATACGCGACGCGTGCTGTGAATGGTTCTCCACCGTGCTGGGACCCGACTATAACGCGCTGCACGCAGACCATTTTCATTTGCAAAACAGGGGCTGGGGCACCTGCCGTTAGGCTTGATGCCGCCTGCGGGGAAAAGTAGCGGCTTTTTTCCTTTGGAATGGCTGATTTAGCCAGTATTGTGCACTCTAAGGCCGTTTGCTGGCCTGAAACGGGGCCTGATGCGCCCGAACATTGGTGGGAGATATTTCTTTGGGAAAACGTGACGAACTGATCGCTGTCTATGCGGATGATCTGAAAAATAAATGTGGCATGACGCCTGATATGGACCTTTTGACAAAGGTCACCATCGGGTGCGGTCCTGCAATCTACAACGCGGACGCATCGACTGTTGCCGGTAGCCAGCCAGAAGAGCTGGAAACCGTCAAAAACAACTTCCTGATCAAGAAGCTGGGCCTGTCCGACAGCCCGCAGCTGATGGAAGCGATTAACTCGGTCATCGAGACCTATGGCAAATCCGAACGCAACAAGTACCGCGCTGTGGTTTACTACATGCTGACCAAGCATTTCAGCAAAGAGTCCGTGTACGGCTAAGCCCTGCCGCTCTTGTGCATTGATAGAACGTCCGCCGGACTTCGCGCGGGCGTTTTGCTTTTCTGGTATGGAAAAATTGAACGAAATGGGGATCGAATTGTGGGGATAGTTTGTTTGCAATGTTGAGATGCGGTCGCTACCCATAAGACACCGAGCCAGTAAGGCCGGACCCAGTTTCATAGTCACGTGGTGCGAGTAACCAAACACGTGGGGTAGAAGAGGGTTCCGGGGGGTCGGAGCCCTCTTTTCATTTTCAGCGTTGCAATGACAGCCTTGGCGCCGCGGCAGCCTTAGAACAGGCCAAGTACCAGCCCCATAATAGCGCAGCCAAAGCTGGCATAGCCACCGTCGATCAGGGTCAATTTAAACGGGCGATCACCATAGGCATTATTGATCATGATCCAAGGCGAGATGAAAAACAGCCCGATACCCAAACCCGCTACCAAGCCAGACAGCGCGGTGTCGATACCCGATGCCGCGAAGGTGTGGCGCATCATTCCCGCGACGATGACCATTGCAACAGCGGCCATAAGATAAGGTGTCATGGAGTCGTTCTCGGGTTTGCCATCAGGGCCGGTTTTGATGCCTGCTGCAGCCATCCACGGTTTGGCCAGTGTCATGTACCAAACGGCGCCGAACGCGAATCCGGCAAATGCAGCGACGATGATTGACAGGAATCCCATAATGCACGTCCTCCTCGTTGTTTCACGCAGCAGAATAGCAGCGGTGTGAGGACGCGACCAACTTTTTAGGTTGTTGGCTTTACTCGAAGTACTCGGAATGCTCTTTCTGAATTCTTTCGACGATAGAATCCAGCCGGGCAAGGTGTTTGCGGATTGTAGTTTCCAGCGCGTTGAAATCGTTCTTGTCCAATGCAGCGAGGATTTGTGTGTGGTCTTCCAGAAGAACCCCCATCTCGGTGGGTTCTTCAAGGGACAGACGACACAGGCGGTCGACCTTGGTTTTGTTCTCGGCAATCGTTTCAAACGCCAACTCGAATCCGGCTGCCAGACATAAAAGTTTGTGAAACTCGTAGTCCAGCTCGTGGAAGCGATCGGTATCCTGCGCCTTCACCGCTTTCGCCTGCTCCGTCATGTTTTCGCGGATGGCGGTTGTGTCGGTGTCGGCCCATTTCAGGATTGCCGTGCGCAAGACCTCGACCTCGATCGCGGTGCGGATGAAGCGGGCGTGGGAAATATCGGGGATGGAGAATTTGCGGATCACGGTTGCCCTTTGCGGGCGGATCAGCAGCAGCCCCAAATTTCCCAAGCGGGAGAACGCGTCGCGGACAGGCTGGCGGGACACCGAGAACTTGTTCGCAATCTCGACCTCGGAAATCTTGGTGCCCGGCATCAGCTTCAAGGTGACGATGTCATGATGAAGCGTGTCGAAGACTTCATCGACGCTGGTGCGGCGCTCTGCGATACTTGTGAACTGTGACATACCGTTTTCCCACTTTGTGTTGGGGTTACGTATACTAGTAACCTCGGTTAATCCACCGCTCTTGCCCCGATCCCCAGCCCCGTTTGATCAGTCATAGAGCGACGGCAGCCATAGTGAAACCTGAGGGACGAATGTGACCAGCAGCAGCGCGCCCAGAATGGCGATGTAGAACGGCCAGATCGACTTGAGCGCCTGCTCGATCTTGATCTTGCCGACCGCGCAGCCAACGAAAAGGCAGGTGCCGACAGGTGGTGTGCACAGGCCCAATCCGAGGTTTATCAGCATCATGATACCGAACTGGGTCGGGTCCATGCCCAGCCCCTTGGCGATGGGCAAGAAGATCGGTGTGCAGATCAGGATCAGGGCGGCCATGTCCATGATCATGCCCAAGATCAGCAGGATCACGTTGATCATCAACAGGATCATGATCGGGTTGTCGGAAATGGACACCAGAAGATCACTAAGCTTTGCCGGAACCTGATAGAGCGCCAGCAGGTAGGCGAAGGAACTGGCGAAGGCGATGAGGATCATCACCATGGCCGTTGTGCGCACCGCACCTGTTACGGCCAGAACAAAGGCATCCCAGCTGAGGCTGCGATAGTAGAACCGCGTCAGCAGCACCGCGTAGATCGCACCGAACGCACCGGATTCCGTCACGGTGAAAACACCCGACAGCGTACCGCCCACGATGATCACCGCCGTAAAGAAGCCGGGAATGGCGTCGACGGCACTGCGGCCCACTTCGCCCCAGCCGGGGAACGGCTCTGACGGGTAGTTGTGTTTGATGGAAAGGATGTAGGCGGCGATGGCCAGACAGGCGCACATCAGGATGCCCGGGATCACTCCAGCCAGGAACAGCTTGGAGACCGATATGCCCCCACCGGCGGCCACGGCGAAAATGATCATGTTGTGGCTGGGCGGAATGACGATGCCCGCGATGGAAGAGGTCACGGTGACGTTGACCGCAAAGTCGGGGCGGTAACCGCGCTCTTTCATCACCGGAATAAGCAGCGAGCCAAGCGCCGAGATGTCAGCAACCGCAGAGCCGGAGATGCCGCCGAACAGCATGCTGGAGAAGATGTTGACCATGGCCAAACCACCCTTGAGGTGGCCGACCAAGGCGGAGGCGAGTTTGACCAAGCGTGTTGCGATCCCGCCGTGCAACATGATCTCGCCTGCGAACACGAAGAACGGGATGGCAAGCAGCGAGAACACCGACACGCCTGCGGTTGCCCGCTGGAAGGTGATGAGAAGGGGGAAGCCCTCGTACCAGAAGGCCGCGGCGGCTGCGATGCCCATGGCGAAGGCCACGGGAACGCCGATCACGACGCCTACGCCGAAGACGCAGAGTAATATGGCTAGTCCCACGCTCAGGACTCCTTGAGTTCGGTTTCAGGCGCCCAGTCCTGAAACGTAAGAATACGAATAAGCCCGCGCAGACCCGCGAACAGCAAGATCAGCGCACCACAGGAGGTGATTGCAAGCGTCCGGAAAGTTTCTGGGATGTTCAGCATCGGTAGCAAGGTGTCCCAGCCGAATTGCATCAGCACCGTTCCGGCAAACAACATGATCCCCCCGAAGGCCGCGAGGATCAGGTCGATTGCGATCATCAGGACTTTCTGCACTCTGACGGGCATCATGTCGCGAAACAGCGTGACCCCGATATGGGTGTCGTCGCGGATGCCAGCGGCAGCGCCTAAAAACGCCACGTAGCAGATGAGCAAAAGGGCCAATTGTTCGACCCATGTCGGGGTGACGTTCAAGACGTAGCGCCCGAAGACCAGCCAGCCGAAAGTGGTGACGAGGACCACAAGGGCGATGGATGAGAGCAGGATGCACAGGGACCGGACCCAGTCCAAGGCGTGCTCGATGCGCTGAATGAATGGTGAATGTCCTGACATCATAGTCTCCGCAGATGTGTGTAGGCGCAGTCTGGTAACAAAAGGCCCGCTGTCCAAAGGAAGCAGCGGGCCTATCGTCGTTCAGATCACATTACTCTGCGTTGCGGATCATGTTGACCAGATCAGTCAGGTCAGGATTTGCCGCGAGGAAGCTGTCATAGACAGGGGCCATTGCCGCCTGAAATGGCGCTTTGTCTGCAATGGTGTTCACGATCGTGCCGCCTGCCTGGACTTTCTCCATGCTGGCTGCCTCACGGGCCTGCCACAGCTCACGCTGCAAGTTGGCGCTTTTCTGGCCGGCTTCTTTCAGGATAGCCTGCTGCTCCGGTGTCATCTTTTCCCAAGTCTTCAAGCTCATGCACAGGCATTCGGGGATGATCAGATGCTCGGTCAGCGAGTAGTATTTGGCGACCTCGAAGTGGTTGGTCGACTCGTAGGAGGGCGGGTTGTTTTCCGCACCGTCTACAACGCCGGTTTTGATCGATTGGTAGACTTCGCCGAATGCCATTGGTGTTGCGTTGCCGTCCATGGATTCGACCATTTTCACGAACAGGTCGTTGCTCATGACGCGGACCTTGAGGCCTGTCACGTCGGCCGGCGTGTTGATCGGTGTCTTGGAGTTGTAGAAGGAGCGTGCGCCCGCATCATACCATCCCAGCGGCACCATGCCTTTGGCCATCATGCCTTCACCGATTGCCGCGCCGACTTCGCCGTCCATCAGCTTGTACATCTGTGGGATGCTTTTGAATATGAAGGGCAGGGAAACGACGTTGGTTTCCGGTACAGACTGGCCCATTGGCCCGAGGCTGAATTCACCAAAGTCGATCACACCAAGGCGGATCTGCTCGATGGCGTCCGGTTGGTTGCCCAGAACGCCGTTGTGGTAAATCTTGCCGGTCACTTCACCGCCGGTCTTCTCGGCCACTTCGGCCATGAAGGATTCCATGGCGATGGACACCGGATAATCCTCGACGTGGATGTTCCAGCCACGCAGCTCCGCAGCACCTGCTGTTGTTGCGGCGACTGCAAGGCATCCGCCGACCACTGCACCGGCCATGGCTGTGTTAAACTTTGAAATAAATGTCATTCGATCCTCCCTGATCGTCTTGATTCTTTCACAGTTGCGTTGTGGCGGGGTCCTCCAACCTCACAACACGCCCACTGCGTGATGTATTCTAGTATACCAATGAGAGATTCGCGTCAATTTATTTGCGATTTGAATGTCACAAACCGCGTTGCCGGCCTTGCTGGGCGGTGTTGATAGGGTAGTGCTAGCGAAGTGTTAGGGGGCGGTGGTTACAGTCCGCCCAGCCCGCAGACGAGTTTCCACTCGGCGTCGGTCACGGGTTGCACCGACAGGCGCGAGTTTTTGACCAGCACCATATCGTCAAGCCGTCCGTCAGCCTTGATCTGGTCCAGTGTGACGCCGTTTTTCAGCGGCTTGACCGCCTTGATGTCCACACACTCCCAGCGGTCGTCTTCGGTGGTGCTGTCGGGATGCGCCTCGGCGCAGACCTCAACGATGCCGACGATCTCGCGGTCCTTTTGGGAGTGGTAAAAGAAGCCGCGATCACCGAGTTTCATCTCCCGCATAAAGTTGCGGGCTTGGTAGTTACGCACACCGTCCCATTCCTCGCCCGCGTCGCCTTTGGCGACCTGATCATCCCATGACCAGACGGAGGGTTCGGATTTGAACAGCCAGTAGCGCATCAGCCGATCACCTTGTTCCATTGCTCAAGGCGCACCTCGGAGAACAGGCCAGCTTGCGCGTAGGGATCAGCAGCGGCCCACGCGTGGGCGGCATCCATATCCTCCACATCTAGTACGATGAGTGATCCGTACATGTCGCCGCTTTCATCAAGGAAGGGACCCGCCTGCTTCACGCAGTCGGAGGCCTTCAGATACGCCACATGTGCATCGCGGTTCGCCTTGCGGGTGTCGAGGTGGTCGGGTTTATCGGTGCAGATCAGCGCGATAAGCATAGGGCCATTCCTTTGTCAGCGGTCGGGACAGCAGCATCGAGACCGCTTGTTCCAGTGTCAGTTTCTCTTCTACCACCCCAGCGACCATTTTGGCGATGGGCATATCCACGCCTTTAGCCTCGGCCAGCTTCACGATGGCGCGGGCGGTGTGGCGGCCTTCGGTGGTGGCCGTCGGGGCAGGGCCTTTTCCACCAAGGGACAGGCCGAATTTGAAGTTACGGGATTGCTCGGACGTGCAGGTGAGCGCCAGATCGCCGAAACCCGCGAGGCCCGCAAGTGTTTCAGGCTTGGCCCCCATGGCAACGGCCATACGCAGCATTTCGGCCATGCCGCGTGTCATCAGCGCGGCGCGCGCGCTTTCGCCAAGGCCCGCGCCGATGCAGATGCCGCAGGCAATAGCGATGACGTTTTTCAACGCGCCGCCAAGTTCCGCGCCGATGGGGTCGTGGGACAGGTAAAGGCGCAGGGTGTCGGTCGAGAGGGCTTCTTGCAACTCCTCGCCCAAGTCGCTTTCTGTGGCGATAACCAGCGCGGTGGGCAGGCCGCGGGCGATGTCGGCGGCGAAGCTGGGGCCGGTGAGGATGGCGGACGGCACGTCCAGCAGGTCATTGATGATCGCCGTCGGGCCGCGCCCGGTGGCGAGGTCGACGCCCTTGCTACACGCGATGGCGGCCTTGGGTTTGGGCTTGGTGTCTTCCAGGTAGCCCGACATGGCTTGCATGGGGACAGCGAGCAGCAGCAGGTCGTCTTGGGTGACGTTCAGCTCGGAAGTAAGCGTGATGCTGTCAGGGATCGGCACACCTTTGAGGCGCGGGTTGTCGCGACTGGTCTGGAAGGTGTCGATGTTACGGCCCACGAGCGTGACCTCGCGGCCTGCCATGTCCAAGGCGACAGCTAGCGCGGAGCCGAATGCGCCCGCGCCTGCGACGGTGATTTTGGTCATGCTTTCGCTCCTTTTTTGCCGGAGCCCAGCATGGCGGGGGCTGCGGCGTCCAGCGGCCAGCGAGGCCGCGCGGTGAGTGTCAGGTCGTCGATCAGGCCAAGGCGGAAGCGTTCCAACCCCGCCCACGCGATCATCGCGGCGTTGTCAGTGCAAAGCTTTAGCGGTGGGGCAGTGAAGCGGACGCTATGCTGGTCGGCCAAGCCGGACAGGCTGGCGCGTATGGTCTGGTTCGCGGCGACGCCACCGGCGACGGCGATGGCGGGGGCCTTTGGTTCGAGTTCTAGATACTGGAGCAAGGCGCGACGGGTCTTCTCGGTCAGAACGTCCGTCACGGCGGCTTGGAAGCTGGCGGACAGGTTGGCCTGATCTTGCGGGTGCAGGCCGCCTTGCTCCGCGACCAGCGCATCGCGGGCGCGCAGTGCAGCGGTTTTGAGGCCGGAAAAGGACATATCACAGCCCTCGCGGTCCAGCAGAGGGCGGGGGAGCTTGTGGGATTTGGGGTCACCGGTTTTTGCGGCCTGCTCGATGGAGGGGCCACCGGGTTGTGGGAGGCCGATGAGTTTGGCGATCTTGTCGAAGGCTTCGCCGGGGGCATCGTCGATGGTGCCGCCGAGGCGTTGGAACTTGGTGGCAGAGTGCGCGATCAGGAACTGACAATGCCCGCCGGAGACAAGAAGCATCAGATAGGGAAACTCCAACTGATCTGTCAGTCGCGGAGTCAGGGCGTGGCCAGCGAGGTGGTTCACCCCGATCAGCGGCTTGCCCGATCCAGCGGCCAGCCCCTTGGCGCACATCACGCCGGACATGACGCCGCCAATCAGGCCGGGGCCGGCGGTAACGGCGATGGCGTCCATATCCGCGAGGGTCAAGCCGGAGGTCGTCAAAGCCGCCTCAACCATGACATCTAGCTTCTCCGCATGGGCGCGGGCGGCGATTTCAGGGACGACGCCGCCGAAATCGGCGTGCAGGTCGGTCTGGCCGAAGACCTCGTTCGACAGGATTTCAGGCGGCTGGCCATCGACATGGCGCACCACGGCGGCGGCGGTGTCGTCGCAGCTGCTTTCGATGCCAAGGATGGTGAGGGTTTGCGCCAAGGGTCGGGCCTGTTGTGCGGGGCTTTTGCAACGGGTAACACCTTTGCCATGACACAGACAATCCCAGCCACCGTCTTACTGACCCGCCCCAAAGCCGCGGGGGAGCGTTTTGCCGCTGAACTGGCAGTACCTGTGATCTTGTCACCGCTGATGGAGACGGTGTTTTTGGACCCCGAACCATTGGACACGCCACCAGATGCGATGGTGTTCACCTCGGAAAACGGGGTGCGCGGGTTTGTGCGTGGCTCGGCATGGCGCGGATTGGCGTTTTGCGTGGGGGAGCGCACTGCGCAAGAGGCTCGTGATGCGGGATTCGAGGCGGAAAGCGCCGACGGGGACCTGCGCGACCTGAATGCTTTACTGTCCGACCGTGCCGAAGGGTTGCGGCTGGTTCACTCTCGCGGGCGGCACGTCGCGGGGGATCTGATCCTGCCGTCGATACCTTTAGTGACCTATGAGCAACGACCTTTGTCGCTTACCGAAGACGCGCGAAGGGCGTTGGGCACTGACGGCAAGCTGATTGTCCCGCTGTTTTCCCCGCGAAGTGCCGCATTGTTTGCGAAACAGTTGAACGGCACTGAAAAGGCGGCGCTGGACGTGATTGTTATCAGCCAAGCCGCTGCTGAAGTTGCCGAAGGCGCGGGGTTGCAGGTGTCCTGTGTGGCGGATGCGCCCGATGGCGTGGCGATGTTACACGCCATTGAAGCCCGTCGGAGCTAGGTGTTCTGCTTGAGAGCGGGTAAGTTGTTGGTTTAAGGTCGGGTGTGGCGGTGTCCCAGAGAGTCGCCGCGCGCGATTGAAGTGAAAAGGAATACGCGCCTTGGCCCGAAAGAAAAACACTCCGCCCAAGACAGACGCGACCGACAGCAAAGCGTCGTCGTCAAAAGCCGGTGCTATTTCCGGCGTGGTGAAAGATGCGGAGTTCGACGAGCTGGACGCCGCGATGGCCGATACCAAGGTTGAAGGTGTGCGTCTGGACGAGGACGCTGCGACGGATACCCCAGACGACAAAACGCCAGACCAGTTGCCAGCGGTGGAAACCCACCGCGAGGTCGTGGTTGACGGTGAAGTCGTCGACGAGGGTGCCGCCAAGGATGGCGAAAGTGCCAAGCCCGTGGACGAGCCCGAAGCCGACAGTCCTTCGGAAGACCCTGTTCCGGCACCCGTGTCGGCACCGGTCACTGTGGTCGAAAAACGGGGCGGCTTCTGGTCGGCCCTGCTTGGTGGCGCGCTGGCTGCGTTGATCGGTTTTGGCGGCGCGATCTATTTCAAAGCGGCTGAATGGCCGGTTTTCGGGGGCGGTGGCGATAGCGGGCTGGAAGCGATGATCGCCCAGCAATCCGAAACCGTTTCCACATTGCAAGCCGCGTTGGACACCGCACAGGCCGGCGATGCGGAAGCCCGCGCAGCCTTGAGCGCCCGCATCGACGAATTGCCGACAACTGCGCCAGTGGCCCCGCTACCGGCAGACGTACAGGCCAAACTGGATGCGCAGCGCGCCGAGATGGAGACGCTGGAAGCGAGCCTTGCGAAGATGCGGGAACTGACTCAAGGCCAGATCGCGGCCGCGCAAGCCCAGCAGGAAAACGCGGCACAGGCCGAAGCCCGCGCCAAAGCACGCGGGGCATTGAACGCCTTGCGGACGGCTTTGACCACAGGAGCGCCCTATGCCCCGATCGTGCCGGAAATTGCCGCAGCCACAGATGTGCCGGAGGTTTTGGCCGCCAATGCCGAGACCGGTGTTCCCACCGCCAAGGCGCTGGAAGACCGGTTCGCCGTAGGTGCCCGTGCGGCGTTATCCGCATCGCTGAAAGCGACGGCAGGTGATACGCCGACAGAACGGTTGACGTTTTTCCTGAAGGACCAGCTTGGCGCACGCTCGTTGACACCACGCGAAGGGGATGACCCTGATGCCGTGCTGTCGCGTGCTGAAGCCGCCACCAAGGCGGGGGATCTGGACGCCGCTTTGGCAACCATTGACGCCTTGCCGGACGCGGGCAAAGCCGAACTTCAAGACTGGGCAAGCGCCGCCGTAACGCGCCGCGATGCCCTTGCCGCTTTCGACAGCCTCTCAGACGCGCTGAACGCGAATTAGGATAGTTATATGCTTTGGTCTCTCGTGAAAATTCTGGTGTTTGTGGGCGTCATTGTGGCGATCACTCTGGGCTTGGGCATGTTGCTGGAAACCAGCGGCGGGGTCCGCGTGTCGGTGGCGAATACCGAATTTACCCTAAGCCCGCTGATGGCGATCTTGGGTCTTGTGGCCCTGCTGGCAGGGTTCTGGGTGTTGCTGAAAGTCCTTGGGCTTTTGAACGCGACCTTCCATTTCCTCAATGGCGACGAGACGGCGATCAGCCGCTACTTCACCCGCAACCGCGAGCGGAAAGGCTTTGAGGCATTGGCCGATGGCCTGATGGCACTGGCGTCGGGCGAAGGCCGCACCGCGATGGCGAAAGCGGCGAAGGCCGAGAAATATCTGGCCCGCCCGGAATTGACCAACCTGCTGACCGCGCAAGCGGCTGAATCTGCGGGCGACACCAAGAAGGCGCAAGAGGTTTACAAGCGGCTGCTGACAGACGAGCGGACCCGTTTTGTGGGTGTGCGCGGTATCATGAAGCAGAAGCTGGCCGAAGGGGATACGGACACAGCACTTAAACTGGCCGAGAAGGCGTTTGCCCTGAAGCCGAAGCATGAAGAAACTCAGAATGTGTTGCTTGGTTTGCAAGCCAAGACCGAAGACTGGTCCGGCGCGCGCAAGACGTTGAACGCCAAGCTCAAGCACGGAAGCTTGCCGCGCGATGTGCATCGCCGCCGCGATGCGGTTCTGGCGCTGTCCGAGGCGAAAGACATTCTGGCCGAAGGGTCCAGCATTGAAGCGCGGGAAACCGCGATCGAGGCCAACCGACTGTCCCCCGATTTGATCCCTGCGGCGGTACTTGCTGCGCGCGGCTATATCGAACAGGGCAAACCCAAATATGCCACCCGAGTCATCAAGAAATCTTGGGCCGCACAGCCACATCCGGATTTGGCCGCGGTCTTTGCCGAGATCGTGCCGGACGAGACGCCTGAGGCACGCATAAAGCGCTTCACCGCGCTGACACGGGCGCAGCCTGACCACCCCGAAACCAAGATGCTTCTGGCCGAGTTGAACATCGCAGCCGAGAACTTCCCCGAAGCGCGCCGCGCCGTCGGTGATCTGGCTGAGACCGCTGCGACCGCGCGCTCGCTGACCATTATGGCGGCGATCGAGCGTGGCGAAGGCTCTGACGATGCGGTTGTTCGAGGTTGGTTGACCCGTGCGCTTTCCGCCCCGCGTGGCCCGCAATGGGTCTGCCAGAATTGCCAGACCGTGCATCCTGCATGGGCGCCGACCTGTTCCAGCTGTGGCAGCCTTGATACGCTAAGCTGGGCCGAAGTACCGGAGACATCAGTGTCGATGCCTGCGGGAACCGCGATGTTACCGCTGATTGTCGGGGCCTTGCAGGACAAGTCCGACGCTGTGGAGGCTGAGGATGCCGAAATCGTGCCGGATCACGAGGTCATCGTGGTGAAACTCGACGACGAGCCCGCCAAGGACGAAGACGCCGCGAAAGCAAATTAGGACTTTCCCCATCGCGCACAGGGTGCTAATTCCCGCGCCGAAGCCCCAATAGCTCAGCTGGTAGAGCAGGTCCTTCGTAAGGACAAGGTCGGCGGTTCGAGTCCGTCTTGGGGCACCATTTCCCTGCTATGAATTCCCGAACGTCCGGCGCTTAGGTCGGGCTGTTTTCCGGGAAGAAGCAGGCCGCTGAATGGGCGTCGCCAAACAATGCAGGGCGCGTTGCACGACATTTTTCCTGCACCTTCCAGCATCGCGGCGCGAAGGGACACCCGTCCGGAATAGCCAATGGCGAAGGCAGCTCCCCGTCCAGCTTGATCCGTTCCTTTTTCGCCCGTGGATCGGCTTGCGGCGTCGCAGAAAGAAGCGCCTTGGTGTAGGGGTGAAACGGCGTTGCAAACACGGTATCACGGCTGCCTTTTTCGACGGCGCGGCCCAGATACATGACGATCACCTCGTCGGCGACGTGCTTCACTACGCTCAGATCGTGAGAGATAAACAGATAGGCCAGTTGCAGCCGCTCTTGCAGGTCCACCAACAGGTTCAGGACCGAGCTTTGGATGGACAGGTCCAGCGCGGAGACAGGCTCGTCCAGTACCAACACTTTCGGGTCCAGCATCAGAGCGCGGGCAATCGCGATCCGTTGACGTTGGCCGCCGGAAAACATGTGGGGGTAGCGGTCGAAATGCTCGGGTCTCAGGCCCACCAGCCCCAGCATCTCGCGCGCTTTGGCGGTGCGTTCGGTGTTGCTCATGTCGGGGCGGTTGATCTTCAGCGGTTCCTCTAGAATGGTGCCGATGCGTTGGCGCGGGTTCAGCGACCCGTAGGGGTCTTGAAACACGATCTGTACCGATTTACGCAAGGAGGCCCAGTCTTCGGGGACCACGGGTTTGCCGTCCAACGTCAAAGACCCGGCGGTCGGCTCTTCGATCATCGTGACCATACGGGCCAGCGTGGACTTGCCGCAGCCGCTTTCGCCAACCACGGCAAGCGTTTTGCCCGGGTAGAGCGCGAACTCGACACCGGCCACGGCCTTCAGCGTGCGTGAGGCGCGAAACAATCCGCTGCTAACTTCATAATGCCGCTCAAGTGCTGTTGCTGTCATCACCGGGTCTGTCATGACGCCGCCCTCTCGTTCGAATTCAATGGGTAGAAGCACCGTGCGTGGCCCAATTCGATGCTTGACGGGCGCGGGGCTTCGGCCTTGCACTTTGCATTGGCAAACTGGCAGCGCGGTGAAAACAGGCAGCCCGCCGGACGGTCGAACTGTCCGGGGACCACGCCGGGGATCGTTGGCAGCCGCTTTTCGGTCGCGCGTTCCGGCAAGGCGTCCAACAGCGCGGAGGTATAGGGGTGATGCGGTGTCTCGAACAGCGGCACCACAGGCTGCTCTTCGATCTTCTGGCCCGCGTATTGCACGCTGACGCGCTCCGCCGTTTCGGCGACCACGCCCATGTCGTGGGTGATCAACACCAGACCCATTCCGGTTTCGTCGCGCAGTGATGCGAGAAGGTCCAGAATTTGCGCCTGAATGGTCACGTCGAGGGCTGTCGTCGGCTCGTCCGCGATCAGCAGCTTGGGTTTGCAGGCGATTGCCATGGCGATCATCACGCGCTGGTTCATGCCGCCGGACATCTGGTGCGGAAAGGCGGACAGGCGTTTTTCAGGGTCGGGGATGCCGACTTGTTCGAACAACTCAATCGCGCGGGCCTGCCGTTCGCGTCGGCCCATGCCCAGATGCACCCGCAGTGCCTCGCGGATTTGCCAGCCTACGGTGAAACAGGGGTTGAGCGAGGACATCGGCTCCTGAAAGATCATCGCGAGATCTTTGCCGACGATCTTGCGGCGGGCGCGCGGGTCCATTGTCAGCAGGTCTTGCCCGTCAAAGGTCAGCTCGTCAGCGGTGACGGTCGCGGTCCATGGCAGCAGGCCCATCACGGCCAGCATGGACACCGACTTGCCAGAGCCGCTTTCGCCGACGATGGCGAGAATTTCGCTTTCGTTGACGTCCTGATCGACGCCGTCCACCGCGCGGAACTGGCCGGAGGCGGTGGCGAAGTCGACGCTAAGGTTTCTGATGTGCAAAAGGGTCATTGGCCTAGCTCCGCTTCAGTTTCGGATCAAGCGCGTCGCGCAGCCCGTCACCCATCAGGTTGATGGCCAGAACGGTCACAAGAATTGCGAGGCCGGGGAAGGTGACGACCCACCACGCGCGCAAGATGAACTCGCGCGCCTCGGCCAGCATGGTGCCCCATTCCGGCGTGGGTGGTTGCGCCCCCATTCCCAGAAAGCCGAGGGCGGCGGCGTCCAGAATGGCGGTAGAGAATGACAGCGCCGCTTGCACGATAATCGGTGCCAGACAGTTGGGCAGCACGGTGATGAACATCAGCCGGAATATCCCCGCCCCTGCGACGCGGGCGGAGACCACGTAGTCTTTCTGCCGCTCTGACAACACGCTGGCGCGGGTCAGACGCACGTAATGGGGTTGCAGTACGATGGCGATGGCGATCATCGCGTTGGTCAGCGACGGCCCCAGAATGGCCACCAGCACCAGCGCCAGCAGCAGGGACGGAAAGGCCAGCACGATATCCATGATGCGCATGATGATGCTGTCGACCCATTTGGGAGCGAAGCCGGCGATCAGCCCGATGATGATGCCGCCGGTGGCGGCGATGCTGACGACAACGACCCCGACAAAGAACGAATAGCGCGCGCCGACAATCAGGCGGGACAGCATATCGCGACCCAACGGGTCGGTGCCGAGGATATGGGTCCATGAGCCGCCGTCCTGCCAGACGGGGGGCTGCAAGGTCGCGGTGCGGTATTGGGCGGTTGCATCATGCGGCGCAATCCACGGCCCGAAGAAAGCGAGGAACGCGAAAACCGCGAATATCCATAGGCCGATGACCGCGCCGCGGTTCTCGCGAAAGTAAAACCAGAATTCACGCAGGCGGCCCGGGCGGTCCTGAACTGTCTCTGCTTCGGCTGAGAGTGCGTCGTCCATCCTAGCGTTTCCTGATCTTGGGGTTGATGACGCCGTAGAGCATATCAACGGTAAGGTTTACGATCATCACCATCACGGCAATCAGCAGCAGGCCGCCTTGCACGACGGGATAATCGCGCCGGAAAATACTATCGACCATCCACTTGCCGATGCCCGGCCAGCTGAAGATGGTCTCGGTCAGGATCGCGCCCGCCAGCAATGTGCCAACCGACAAACCAATTACGGTGATCACGGGGATCAGCGCGTTGCGCAGCGCGTGAATGCCGTTGATCCGGCCCGGGGACATACCCTTCGCGCGGGCGGTGCGAATGTAGTCTTCGCCCAAAACTTCCAGCATCGCGGAACGGGTTTGGCGTGCAATCACTGCCAACGGGATCGTGCCCAGCACGATTGTGGGCAAGATCAGATGGCGCATTGCCGAGGTGAAGGCACCCTTTTGGCCCGAGGCGAGGCTGTCGATGATCATGAAACCAGTTGGGTCGGGGAAGTAGTAGAGCAGGTCAATGCGCCCTGACACTGGTGTCCACTGCAAGTTGCCCGAGAACACGATGATCAGCAGCAAGGCCCACCAGAAGATTGGCATAGAGTAGCCCACAAGGGCGGTCGACATCAGCGCGCGGTCGAAGAACTTACCGCGGTTTACGGCGGCGATCACCCCTGCGGGCAAGCCCAGTGCTACGGCAAAGATCATGGCGCAGATGGAAAGTTCCAGCGTTGCGGGGAAGAGCGCGAAGAACTCGTCCCAGACGGGGCGCTTGGTGACGAAGGAGTTTCCCAGATCGCCTTGCAGAACGCCTGTCAGGTAATCCCAGAAC
Source organism: Litoreibacter halocynthiae (assembly GCF_004365635.1). GTDB lineage: Bacteria > Pseudomonadota > Alphaproteobacteria > Rhodobacterales > Rhodobacteraceae > Litoreibacter > Litoreibacter halocynthiae. Next base: position 176,365 of record NZ_SOBH01000003.1, read on the forward strand.
TGCACATAGATAGGGCGGTCGTAGCCGAATTGTTTGGCCAGTTCGGCGTAGCGTTCGTCTGATATGCCCCGCTCGCCCGCCATGACCTGAATGGGGTCCCCTGGCAGGGCGCGAATGAAGCTGAACGAGATCAGCGTCACCCCGATGAAGGTGGGAATGAAGGTAAGCAGGCGGCTTAGGGCATAATTCAGCACGAAATCACCATCAATTCTTTGGGGAAATGGGTCAGGGTTTGGTAGCCATCTTCGGTTATAAGCACATCGTCTTCGATGCGCACGCCGAAGTTGCCTATCTGATATAAACCGGGCTCGTTGGTGTAAACGGTTCCGGCGGGTAACGTCATGTGGTTGCCGCGCATGATGTAAGGGGCTTCATGCACGTCTCGGCCCAGCCCGTGTCCGGTTTTGGTGCGAATGCGGTCAGCATAGGGCGAGGCTTCGAGCACACCGGTGACGACATCGTCAATTTCGTGGGCCGTGACACCTGCGCGGGTGACAGCCAAGCCGGCCAGATTGGCCTGTAGCACCGCGTCATAGACCGCGCGCCCTTCATCGGAGACGTGGTCGAGAAACACCGTGCGCGTGATGTCGGCGGCAAACCCGTTCTTGCGCGCGCCGAAGTCGATCAGCAGGGCATCACCTGCCTTGACCTTGTAGTCATGCCGCGCGTGGGCGTGGGGCATGGCGGTGCCGTCTCCGGCGACCACAATCGGGTTGAAGGCCAGATCATCCGCGCCTTCGTCAAACAGCGTTTTGATGAGCATCTGTTCGATTTGTTTTTCGGTCTGGCCCAGCTTGACGCTGTCCAGAGTCCGGTGCAACGCGCGCTCTGATATATCAATGGCGTCCTGCATCGCAGCAATGTCTTGAGAGGTCTTGATCATACGCAGACCGGAGATTTCGCGTTCGGCGTCGGTGATCTTCAGCGATGGCTGCGCGGCGATCAGGGCATGGTGCACGAATACGCGCATCACTTGCCCTTCGACAGCCAGAGACGAGATGCCCAAGTGGTCAATCAGTGCGGCGAAGGCGTCTGCATAGCCCGTCTGGTCGCGCCAATCGAACACGGCGCCGTCAAACCCGACCTGGTTCCAGCTGCCCAACTCCAGGTTTGGCACCAAGGCAGCGGATGGTTTGTTAGCTGGAATAACCAAAAGGAACGGCCGCTCGTGGCTCATGAAGCTCTGGTCGATTGCGCGGGTGAAATTAGGGCCGGGCACCAATGCCACAGCATCTACGCCCAAATCGGCGGCAACACCGGCATACTCAGAAAGACGCTGTTCAAGTGATTGGGGCATGATGTGGTGCGCCTTGAAATTCGCAAAATATGGAAGGGGCGGCGCATGGTGCGCCGCCCCTCAGGTCTATCAGCCGCTTATTGCGACAGGCCGACTTGGTTGAAGATGTGGCCGCCCAGCGGGTGCACGACATAGCCTTCAACTTCCGGACGCATGGTCATGTAGACAACCGAGTGCGCAATGGTGGCCCAAGGTGCTTGATCCTTGAAGATGACTTGTGCCTCTTCGTAGAGCTTCGCACGCTCTGCCTGTGTTGGCAGAACTTTGGCTTTCTGGATGATCGCATCGAATTCCTCGTTGCACCATTGTGCGCGGTTGGATTTCTCTACGCCGTCACAGCCCAACAGAACTGCGAGGAAGTTATCCGGATCGCCGTTGTCACCGGTCCAGCCCAGCAGAACCGCACCGTCACGGTCCTTGGCTTTGGAGCGCTCAAGATACTCGCCCCACTCGTAGGACACGATCTCCACGTTCACGCCGACCTTGGAGAAATCCTCCTGCATCAGCTCGGCCATGCGGCGGGCGTTCGGGTTGTACGGACGCTGAACCGGCATCGCCCAGATCTTCATCGACAGATCGGAGACACCTTCGGCCTCGAGCGCAGCTTTCGCGGCTTCGGGGTCGTAGTTATCGTCTTCGATCGCGTCGTTGTAGGACCACATGGTCGGTGGGATCGGGTTCTTGGCGATCTGGCCAGAGCCTTGGAAGACCACGTCGATGATCGCTTGCTTGTCGATCGCCATGTTCAGGGCCTTGCGAACCTTCGGGTTATCGAAAGGCGCGACTTGGGTGTTGTAGGCGAGATAGCCGACGTTCAGACCCTCTTGCTCCATCACCACGATGTCATTGTCGTCTTTCATCGACTGGACATCTGCCGGGTTAGGATAGGCCATTACGTGACATTCGCCCGCTTGGACCTTCTGGAAGCGCACGGAGGCGTCAGGCGTGATTGCGAAGATCAGGCTTTCAACCTTGGCTTTGTCGCCCCAGTAGTCGTCGTTACGCAGATAGCGGATAACCGCATCTTTTTGATACGCTTGGAACGCGAACGGGCCAGTGCCGATTGGCGCTTGGTTTAGCATCTCGGGCGTGCCAGCTTCGAGCATGGCGTCCGCATATTCCTTGGACACGATGGAGGCGAAGTCCATTGCCATGTTGGCGATGATTGGCGCTTCGGGGCGAGTCAGCTTGAACGCAACCGTATAGTCGTCGACCTTCTCAATGCTCTCGATCAGGTCAGGCATGGACATGCCACCGAAGTATTCCCACGTGCCGCCGGAAACCTGATTGTAGGGGTTTTCCGCGTTGCCCTGACGGTCAAAGCTGAAAATCACGTCATCCGCGTTAAAGTCGCGCGTTGGTGTGAACTGAGCGTTGGAGTGGAACTTCACGCCCTTGCGCAGCTTGAAGGTTACCGTTTTGCCGTCTTCGGACACTTCCCAGCTTTCAGCCAAAGCAGGAACTGTTTCCGTGGTGCCAACCTTGAATTCCGCCAAGCGGTTGTAGATCGGGTGGCTGGACGCGTCGAAGGTGGTGCCAGCGGTATACAGCGCTGGGTCAAAGCCTTCGGGCGAGCCTTCCGAGCAATAGACCAGTGATTGCGCATGCGCCGACACGCCCAGCGTGCTCAGCAACAGGCCAGTGGCCATGATTTTGTTAAAAGACATCAGTTTTTCTCTCCTAGTTGACGACTTGTTGTGGTCAGCGACCTATCGATGCCGCTGATGGTGATGGGTTTCAAGGCCTGAGTGGTAGCATCTCACGCGTAGTCTCATGTTGCGTGGCCTCTAGTTGTCCGATCTCGCCGGACTTATCGTATTGCATCCGGCCAACCCACAGAATGCGGGCGAGCCGGGATGTCTTGTTGGACCAGCAATGCGGGGTCGACCCGAGATAGTGCAGGCTGTCACCCACCCCCATCAGGTATTCCCGCTCGCCGACCATTTGTGAAATCTCACCCTCAAGGATGTAGATGATTTCCTCGCCGATATGGGTGACCACCTCGGATTCGTATCCCGGGGGGACGTTCATCACAAAGGATGTCAGTTCGTGCCCTGCACGTTCCGCGCCGATTTGCTCGTATTCAATGGAGGATCCAGACACAGCGAATTTGGGCCGGGCTGCGCTGCGGGTCAGACTGTCGACGGCACGGGGAGGGCGGACAAAATAACCAGCGTCCACCTCCAACGCCTGTGCGATTTGTGTGAGTGTGCCCAAGGTAGGTGTCGCGTTGCCACGCTCCACCTGACTTAGGTAGCCGACCGAGACACCAGACATCGCTGACAATTGCTGTAACGTCATCGACAACCGATGCCGCTGTGCGCGCATCCGCAAACCCAGCCCTTCGGCCGGTTTTCGTGCTTTCGCTTGTACTGTCGTCTGTGGCAACTGTTTCCCCGTAGGCGCTCGTTGGCGTTCCTAGGGTGTAGCCTGTCGTGACATCTTGTGAGGGTCAACAATAAAAATTATTCTGACAGTGAAAGTAGTTGACTGGAGCGACGGTTGCCCTTGCAAATAAGGCCGCGCTTATCAACCTCTAGCTATTCGGCGGCTGCACGACGTGGCAGAACCCAGTCCGGTCGGACGAAGTGGCATGTGTATCCGTTCGGGATTCGCTCCAGATAATCCTGATGCTCCGGCTCGGCTTCCCAAAAATCCCCGACGGGCTCCACCTCTGTCACCACCTTGGCGGGCCAGAGGCCGGAGGCGTCGACATCGGCGATCGTGTCGAGCGCGACCTCTTTCTGGGCATCGTCGACATAGTAAATCGCGGAGCGGTAGGACATGCCACGGTCATTGCCTTGCCGGTTGGGTGTCGTCGGGTCGTGAATCTGGAAGAAGAACTCGAGCAGCGTGCGGTAGCTTGTCAGCTCGGGGTCAAAAGTAATCTCGATTCCTTCGGCGTGAGTGCCGTGGTTGCGGTAGGTGGCGTTCTCGATATCGCCGCCAGTGTAGCCCACGCGGGTCGAGACAACGCCGGGCAACCTGCGGATCAAATCCTGCATGCCCCAGAAGCAGCCACCGGCCAGAACAGCGCGTTCAGTCATTCGATTTCCTCCACTTGATCCACGAAATCGCCATAGCCTTCACTCTCCATCTCGTCGCGATGAATGAAGCGCAGGCTGGCGGAGTTGATGCAGTAGCGCAACCCGCCGCGGTCGGCGGGGCCATCGGGGAAGACGTGCCCGAGGTGACTATCCCCGTGCATCGAGCGGACCTCTGTGCGGACCATGCCCAAAGAAGCGTCGCGGTGTTCTGTTACGTGGTCGGTAACGATGGGCTTGGTGAAGCTGGGCCACCCGCAGCCGGATTCGAATTTGTCCGACGACGCGAAAAGCGGCTCGCCAGAGACGATGTCGACATAGATCCCTGGCTCCTTGTTGTCTGTCAGCTCTCCGGTAAAGGGGCGTTCCGTGCCGCTCTCCTGCGTTACACGAAATTGCTCGGCTGTGAGTTTCGCCAGCGCTTCTTCGGTCTTTTCATATTTCATGGCGCAGATCCTTTGCGTTTCGGTCCGTTGGTTTGAAAATAGGATGCTGGTGGCAAGAATTCCAATTCTAAACCAAATTTTCGAGCGGGACTTCGGTGGGCAGGAACATGATTCGACCACCCGAGGGAGTCATGAAATCCTGGAGTTTGGGCGTGGAAAGGGGTGCGGGTTGTATTATTCTGACGCAAATTCTCGTACTTTGCCGCAGTAGGCGCACAAAAAGTATCAATCCTTGATAAAATGATATTGGCTGAGAAGCGGGAAGATCAGCAAGCTTACCTCACGGAATTCTGCAAACCGTGATTTCAGGGAGGATAACATGAAATCTCTTCGCAATACTGCGTTAGGTCTTGCCATCGGCGTCGCCGGTGCAACGACCGCATTCGCCGGCGAGCTTACCATCGCCACAGTAAACAACGGCCACATGGTCGAAATGCAAAAATTCACCCCAGAGTTTGAAGCTGCAAATCCAGGCATCACATTGAACTGGGTTACGCTTGACGAGGGCACTTTGCGCTCCCGCGTTACGACGGACATCACCACCAAGGGTGGCCAGTTCGACGTTATGACCATTGGTATGTACGAGGCTCCGATCTGGGGTGCGCGTGGCTGGTTGGAAGAGCTGACTTTCGACGCCGAATACGACGTTGATGACATTCTGCCCGCGATGCGCGGCGGTCTGAGCCACGAAGGCAAACTGTACGCGGCACCATTCTACGGTGAATCGTCGATGATCATGTACCGCAAGGACCTGGTCGAAGCTGCTGGCATGTCCATCGAGGACAACCCGAGCTGGGATCACATCCGCGAAGTTGCTAAGGCGATCACCAACAAGGACGAAGGCGTCTACGGTATCTGTCTACGCGGCAAGCCGGGTTGGGGTGATAACATGGCGTTCATCACGACAATGGCGAACTCGTTCGGCGCACAATGGTTCAACGAAGACTGGACACCTGCTCTGAATTCCGAAGCTTGGAAAGATGCAGTCACCTTCTACGTTGAGATGCTCAACGAATCGGGCCCTCCCGGCTCTGAAGGGAACTCGTTCAACGAGATTCTTGCTTTGATGAACGAAGGCAAATGCGGCATGTGGATCGACGCAACTATCGCGGCTTCCTTCGTGACCGACCCTGCGCAGTCCAAAGTGGCTGACAAGATCGCCTTCGCACAATCGCCACAAAAAGCGACCACCAAAGGTGCGAACTGGTTGTGGGCATGGGCGCTGGCTGTTCCGGCCGGTACCAAGCAAGGCGACGACGCCAAAAAGTTCATCGAGTGGGCAACTTCCAAGTCCTATATCGAACTTGTTGCATCCAAGAACGGTTGGGGCTCGGTGCCGACTGGCACACGTCAGTCCACCTACGACAACCCGAAGTTTCAGGAAGCTGCAACCTTCGACGAAGCTGAACTGAAAGCCATCCTGTCTGCGAACCCGGAAGACAGCACAATGAACCCATCCCCTTATGTTGGTGTTCAGTTCGCTGCGATCCCCGAGTTCCAAGCAATTGGTACAGCTGTTGGTCAGCAAATGACCGATGCGCTTGCGGGCAACATCACGGTTGAAGAAGCTCTGGCAAATGGCCAAGCTGCTGCGGACCGTGAAATGAAGAAAGCCGGCTACTACTAAGCCTAGGCTGACTGTTAGGGGTGGGCGCTTCGGTGCCCGCCTCGACCTCTCTTCTCTGCGTTACTCTACTCTATAATTGGTTTCTCGAACGCTGTCCGCGTTCTGATCGAACTGCCAACCAAGGGGCTACTCCATGAATCCGACACTTGTCAGATGGCTACAGGCACCGAGCGTAATCTTGCTTCTGGTGTGGATGATCGTCCCGCTGAGCATGACGATCTACTTCTCGACCATCCGCTACAACCTGCTGTACCCTGAGCGCACCGGTTTCATCGGTCTTGATAACTACCGCTTCTTCGCCACCGACCCGTCCTTTGGTCCGGCGCTGATCAATACGCTGGTTCTCGTCGGCTCCGTACTGGTCATTACCATTGTCCTTGGCCTTGCCATTTCGATCCTGATCGACCGCCCGTTTCGTGGTCGCGGGATTGCCCGTGTTATGCTGATCTCACCGTTCTTTATCATGCCAACCGTGTCGGCACTGGTCTGGAAGAACATGCTGATGGATCCGAATAACGGGTTGTTCGCCGCCTTCTCAAAGTCATTTGGTCTGGAGCCGGTTGAGTGGCTGGCCCAGTACCCGCTGTTTTCGATCATTTTGATGGTCAGCTGGCAGTGGACGCCCTTCGCGATTCTGATTTTCATGACGTCGCTTCAGTCCCAAGACCAAGAGCAAAAAGAGGCGGCCACCCTCGACGGCGCTGGCTTCTGGTCCCAGTTCTGGAACCTGACGCTGCCGCATCTGGCCCGCCCGATTTCCATCGTGCTGCTGATTCAGATGATCTTCCATCTGTCGATCTTTGCCGAGATATTCGTGACAACCTCCGGCGGTCCGGGCGTGTCGTCCACCAACCTGACCTACCTAATCTATATCCAGTCGCAGCAAGCCTTTGACGTGGGCGTAGCCTCCGCCGGTGGTGTCTTTGCAATCATCCTCGCCAACATTGTCGCGCTGTTCCTCATCCGCGCTGTTGGCAAAACATTGACGGTGTAATCATGACCGATAGACAACGCCAAATCTGGATCGACCGCGCCGCCGTAACGGCCGCATGGATCGCCGCCCTTGTGTTCTTCTTTCCGATCTTCTGGATGGTTCTCACCAGCCTCAAGACGGAAGGGCAGGCCATTCAGGTGCCACCGCTGCTGATTTTCGAGCCGACGCTGGAGAACTATCTGGAGATTCAAGAGCGCACGAACTACTTCAAGTTCGCCATGAACTCGGTCATCACGGCCTTTGGCGGCACCTTGCTGGCGCTGCTGATCGCAATTCCGTCGGCCTATTCCATGGCGTTCAACACCACGCATCGTACCAAGGATGTGTTGATGTGGATGCTGTCCACAAAGATGTTGCCTGCAGTTGGTGTTATGATGCCGATCTACTTTCTGGCGCAGAAGTTTGACCTGTTCGACACAAGGACCCTTCTGGTTGTCATCTACGCAATGATGAACCTGCCGATTGTGATGCTGATCCTGTTCAACTACTTCCGCGAAATTCCGAAAGAGATTTTGGAAGCCTCGCGGATGGACGGGACGTCGACCTTCAATGAAATTCGCCAGATCGTCCTGCCACTGGCATGGGGCGGGATTGCGTCGACCGCTTTGCTGTCCATCATCTTGTGCTGGAATGAAGCGTTCTGGTCGATTGTTCTGACGACAACTGACGCCAGTACTCTGACCGCCTTCGTGGCCTCCTTCCAAGCGCCTGAGGGACTGTTCTGGGCGAAGGTTTCCGCCGTGTCGACGCTGGCCTGCGCACCGATTGTGGTATTTGGCTGGATGGCGCAAAAGCAATTGGTCCAAGGCCTGACATTCGGGGCGGTGAAGTAATGTCGATTATCCAACCGGAAATCGAAGTTGTTGACCGTGCGATAGAGAGTGTCCGCTATCTTGAGCATGGCTGGCCCACGGAATTGTGCCGTTGGCACAGCCACCGTGAGTACGAGCTGCATTTGATTACCGAGACGCGCGGTAAAGCCTTTGTTGGCGACTATATCGGTGATTTCAATCCAGGAAGCCTGTTCCTGACAGGGCCAAATCTGCCGCATAACTGGATCACCGACGAGGTCTACAGCGATCCGGTCAAAGTCCGCGATATGATGGTGCAATTCAGCCAAAGCAGTCTGGACCGCCTAGCGACCGCCTTTCCGGAGTTTCTGGATCTGCGCCCGATGTTGACCCTTGCCCAATCGGGCATCGAATTTGTCGGCTTCAACCCGACCTTTGCGCAGGGCCATCTTGAGGCGATCCGCGATTCCAAAGGGCCGGAGCGTATTGTGGCACTTCTCAGGTTTCTTATTCGTGTAAACGAGCACGCGGAAAAGAAAGCACTGTCGGTGATGAAAATTGTGCAGCCCGAAGGCGGTAGCAAACAGACGCGCATCGCGGAGGTGATCAATCACATCGTCAAAAATTTCGCCGACGATATTTCGGTTGATCTGGCAGCTCAGAAAGCTGGCATGAGCACGACGTCGTTTTCGCGCAACTTCCAAGCTGTGACGGGCCACCGTTTCGTCGAGTTCGTAAACCGCGTGCGCATCGGGCAGGCATGCGGCATGCTCTATGCTACTGATGAGCCGATTTCGGCGATTTGCTATGATGTGGGGTTTCAGAACCTCGCCAATTTCAACCGTCAGTTCCTGAAAATGAAGGAAATGACCCCTTCGGCATATCGCGATTTTGCGCGTCACGAATTGGCCTCCAAAGGGACGCGCGCGTCATGAACAAGCCGAACCAAAAGTCCCTTTATGCCACCAGCTATGACAGGAATGCCTGTTCAATTGGTATTGTGCATTTGGGCTTCGGCGCGTTTCACCGTGCGCACCAGTCGATGTATATCGATGACATGATGGAAAAGACGGGCGATCTGCGGTGGGGCATCGCCGCGGTCAATCTACGTGCAGCCGAGGCAGACGCTTTTGCGCGGCATAGTGCTGATGCTGATGGCTACGTGATCAAGTCTATCTCGCCTGACGGGCAGGTTTCGTTTCGCAAAGTCCGCGCGCATGTGGCTTTTGAGGACTGGAGCAAGAACGCTGCCCAAGCCGAAGAGTTGTTGGCGCTGCCCTCAGTTCACGCCGTGACAATCACGGTCACCGAAAGCGGCTACTACACTGACGATTCTGGCGCGCTGAACCCCGAAGACCCGACTATCGTATCCGAGGTTTCAGGCGGAAAATCTGTGTCCGTTTATGCCTATCTGACCGCTGCCTTGAAGGCCCGGAAAGCCGCAAGTGGTCGGGCGCTTACTGTTTTGTGCTGCGATAACATTCGTGAAAACGGCACCAAACTGGGGGCAAATTTCAAGCGGTATCTGACCCTGCTTGGGGATGCCGATCTGGCAAATTGGGTGCAGCAAAACGTGACCTTCCCGTGTTCGATGGTCGACCGGATTACGCCGCGCAGTAGCCCCGACCTCGAGGCTGAAACCCGCGCGCTGTTCGGCCGTGACGGGGCCGCACCGGTGATTGCGGAATCCTTCGTTCAGTGGGTTCTGGAGGACGATTTTGCCAGCGAAATGCCTGATCTGGTTGCGGTTGGCGTTACGGTAACGAAGAATGTTCACCCCTATGAAGAAGCCAAAATCCGTATCCTGAACGGCGGACATACTTGCCTGACATATCTTGCGGCTTTGCGTGGTCTGGAGACCTTCGATGCCGCAATGCGGGACCCTGAGCTGAATGCCCATTTCTGGGCCTATGAACGTGACGAGGTTCTACCAGCCCTGACGCTTGATCTGCCTTTCGACCGTGCGGAATATCTTCAAAGCATCGCAGACCGTTTCGGCAATGCCGCGATCGCGGACTCCGTCTCGCGTATTTGCGCGGACGGTATGGCGAAGTTCCCTATTTTCATTCGACCGACACTTGAAGAATGTTTCGCCCAAGGGTTCACACCCGACGCCGGGCTTCGGTCGGTTGCGAGCTGGTATGTTTTCGCCAAGCACGTGGCGGCAGGAAACATTCCTTTTACCTATCTCGAACCCAGCTGGGCCTCTTTGGAGGACATGCTCCAAGGGGATGCAGGGCTGGACGCTTTTTGTACTTCGAAGCTTCTTTGGGCGGACCTACCTGACCGCTTCCAAGACTTCTCCAACGCCCTACGCGGCGCGATCAAAGAAATGGAGCTAACATGGCCGGTGTAACCATACGCAATTTGGTGAAACGCTATGGCGACGTGCAGGTTATGCATGGCGTCGATCTGGATATTAATGACGGCGAGTTCGTTGTCTTTGTTGGCCCGTCGGGGTGTGGCAAGTCCACTTTGCTTCGCATGATTGCCGGTCTGGAAGACATTTCAGACGGGACGGTTGCCATTGGCGACCGCGTCGTGAACGAAGTGGCACCTTCCAAGCGTGGCGTGGCCATGGTGTTCCAGACCTATGCGCTTTACCCGCATATGACGGTTTACAAGAATATGGCGTTTGGTCTTCAGCAGGCGAAGACGCCTCAGGACGAAATCGACCGTCGCGTCCGGTCCGCCGCCGAAGTACTGCAAATCACCGACTACTTGGAACGTAGCCCGCGTAATTTGTCGGGTGGTCAGCGCCAGCGGGTGGCCATTGGTCGCGCCATTGTACGCGACCCGGAAGTGTTCCTGTTTGACGAGCCGCTGTCGAACCTCGACGCGTCCTTGCGTGTGCAAACGCGTTTGGAAATTGCGCGCCTGCACGAGCGTCTCAAGTCGACGATGATTTACGTGACACACGACCAAGTCGAAGCGATGACTTTGGCCGATAAGATTGTTGTTCTGCGCGACGGTATGATCGAGCAGGTCGGCTCGCCCATCGAGTTGTACGAACGCCCTGCGAATGCCTTCGTTGCACAGTTCATCGGTAGCCCTCAAATGAACTTCTTCGTTGCGGCCGATGTGGTTGCTGACTCCCGCCCGTCAGTCTTTGTGGATGGCGACACGTTGGGCATTCGCCCTGAACACCTGATCGAATGCGACGCAGACTCCGCCTTTGTGTCGGGCAAGCTGGAGCTGGTTGAGCAGTTGGGCGAATACGCGCTGGCTCACCTGATTTCCCCTGCCGGATCGGAGTTCATCGCCAAGATGGAAACACCGCCAACGCAGGCGCATGGCGATACATTGCATTTCACTGCGGTTCCGGAACGGCTTCACGTCTTTTCTGCTGACGGGATATCTAAAACATCCTGAGGGGTTGACCTTCCAGTAGCTGGAAGCACCATATAACGAGTCACTGACACATTCAGAGGCTTGTTCCATGCCCACGGCTACTCATCTGTCTTTCGAAATTGAAGGCCTGTCCTGCGCGTCTTGCGTGGGGAGGGCCGAGCGAGCGTTGCAAGCGGTGCAAGGCGTGGCGTCTGCCGCCGTGAATCTGGCCACCTCGCGCGCCGAAGTCGACGCGGAAGGCGCGGATGCCAAGACTCTGGTTCAAGCGTTGAGCGGCGCTGGCTATCCGGCCGTGACGGAGGAAGCGCGATTTTCCGTTGACGGTTTGTCTTGCGCGTCCTGTGTGGGACGTGCGGAGCGCGGAGCGCAAGGTCTGGCGGGCGTGGTGGACGCATCGGTCAATCTGGCGACTGCCATAGCCACGGTGACTTGGCTGAAAGGCAGTATAACGCAGGAAGACGTTGCCCGCGCCATTACCGACGCGGGATATGCCGCAACGCCATTGGACGCGGAAAGCAACTCACCAACACCTGAGAGCAAGCACGACGCCGAAGCGGACACATTGCGGCGCGACACCCTGATCGCTGCAGCGCTGACCTTGCCGGTGTTCATTATCGAAATGGGCGGGCATCTCATTCCGGGCATGGCCGATTTGGTCGAGCGCACTATCGGGCAACAGACAAGCTGGCTTTTGCAATGGGTTCTGGCGACGGCGGTATTGCTGTGGCCCGGTCGGCGGTTCTTGTGGGACGGGTTTCCGGCGCTGTTACGCGGCGCGCCCGAGATGAATGCGCTTGTTGCTCTTGGCACATCTGCGGCTTGGTTGTTTTCATCCGTCGCACTTTTCGCGCCAACTCTGCTACCTGCCGGAAGCCGCGCCGTCTATTTCGAAGCGGCAGCGGTGATCGTGACATTGATCCTGTTCGGTCGCTGGCTTGAGGCTCGTGCGAAAGCGCAGACCGGGTCCGCGATCAAGTCGCTTCTGGGGCTGCAACCTTCGGTTGCGGATGTGCGGCGCAATGGGGACTGGGTTGAAGTGCCAATCGCCGAGATCGCGAAAGGGGATGTCGTTCTGGTTCGTCCCGGTGAGCGGGTCGCAGTGGATGGCGAGATTGTCGACGGGCAGTCCTTCGTGGATGAAAGCATGGTGACCGGGGAACCTGTTCCGGTGGAACATCGCGCAGGGGATGCGGTGATTGGTGGTACGGTGAATGGCACCGGTGCGTTGCAGGTGAAGGCCACCGCTGTCGGGGGCGACACGGTGCTGGCGGGCATCGTACGCATGGTCGAACAGGCGCAAGGTGCCAAGCTGCCCATCCAGGCGGTTGTCGATCAGGTTGTGCGCTGGTTCGTGCCTGCAGTGCTGCTCGCAGCATTGGTCACGGTTCTTGTGTGGCTTAGTTTCGGGCCGACCCTTGCTCATGCGCTTGTTGCGGGCGTTTCGGTCCTGATTGTGGCGTGTCCCTGTGCCATGGGATTGGCGACACCGACATCGGTGATGGTCGGAACAGGTCGCGCGGCGGAGCTTGGGGTTTTGTTCCGTAAGGGCTCTGCCTTGCAGACCCTGTCGCAGGTAAAAACAATCGCTTTCGACAAAACCGGCACGCTAACCATGGGCCGACCCGAGTTGACCGATTTCGTAGTATCCGAAGGGCGTGACGAGGCAATTGTTCTAGCACAAGTTGCGGCGGTAGAAGCCTTGTCCGAACACCCGATTTCAGCCGCGATCGTGCGCGAGGCCGAGGCGCGCGGAGTGAGCATCCCGACCGCTTCGGAGTTCGCCTCGATCACGGGGTTAGGGCTACGGGCGCGTGTTGGAGACAGCGACGTGTTGGTCGGTGCTGACCGGCTCATGGCCAAAGAAGATATCGGTTTGGGCGACCTTGCCACACAGGCCAACCAGTGGGCGAATGAAGCCAAGACTCCCGTGTTTATCGCCATCGATGGCGTGCTTGTGGGTGTCATTGCGGTCGCTGATCCAGTTAAGCCCGAGGCTGCCGAACTCGTGTCTAAACTGGCCCGAAGTGGCATCAAGGTCGCTATGATAACCGGCGACACCGTTCATACCGCCAAGGCGGTCGCGCGCGAGTTAGGTATTGAAAAGGTCGTCGCTGGCGTCATGCCAGATGGCAAGGCGGACGCGGTGGCAGAATTGAAAGGCGAAGGGGCTTTGGCTTTTGTAGGGGATGGAATCAATGACGCTCCGGCTTTGGCGGCGGCTGATGTCGGCATTGCGGTAGGAACCGGAACCGATGTGGCGATTGAGACTGCAGATGTGGTGTTGATGTCGGGTGAGTTGTCTGGCGTGCTGCGAGCGGTTGATATGAGCAGCAGGACCATGGGCAATATTCGCCAGAACCTTTTTTGGGCTTTCGCCTATAACACGGCTCTCATTCCTGTCGCAGCGGGAGTGCTTTATCCAACCTGGGGCATCCTCCTGTCGCCTATGTTGGCTGCTGGCGCGATGGCATTGTCGAGCGTTTTTGTGGTGAGCAACGCGCTTAGGCTGCGTCGGATGGGAGGTGCTTGAATGAACATTGGTGAAGTGGCCGAGCGCGCAGGGCTGCCGGCAAAAACGATACGGTATTACGAAGATATCAAGTTGATCCGTCCGGCACGTGACGGGAACGGCTATCGTGCGTTTAGCGAAACCGACTTACATAAGCTGACCTTCCTGAGCCGTGCGCGCGCACTGGGTTTCACCATCGAAAACTGCCGCGCGCTGCTGGCTCTTTGGGAGGATCAGTCGCGGGCCAGCTCTGATGTGAAGCGGATCGCGGGCGAGCATTTGGACGAGATTGACCGCAAGATCGCGGACCTGCAATCCATGCGGGACACGTTGGGCGAACTTGTGCGCGACTGCGCCGGAGATGGGCGGCCTGATTGCCCGATCCTGACCGGGCTGGGAAAGCCGCGCAGCTAGTTCACAAGCTATTGCCAAAGAGCTGTCTGATATGTCTGATGCCCGTGTTGCACGGGGGAGGACAGGGTTATGCAGGCACCAAAAAGAACAAGCTACGACGTGGTGATTGTCGGGGGTGCTATCTATGGCTCCTCGGTTGCGTGGTGGCTGTCGCGCAACCCTGATTTTGGTGGCTCGATCTTGGTGGTGGAGCGTGACCCGACCTACGAATTCGCCTCGACCTCGCATACGAACAGCTGCATCCGGCAGCAGTTCTCGGCAGAGGTGAATATCAAGATTTCCCAGTTCGGGGCGGAGTTCATTCACGGCTTTCAGGAATTCATGCAAGACGACGCCGCGCCCAGGATCGTGTTGCAAAGTTATGGCTATATGTATCTGGCCGACAACGAGGTCTTCGCGCAAACCTTACGTGAAAGCCAGCAGATACAGCAGCGCCTTGGGGCTGGCACCAAGTTTATGGCAGTGGATGAGATCAAGGCGGCCTATCCGTTCTACAACCTCGACGGCATCATCGGCGGCAATCACAACCTGATAAACGAGGGCTATTTCGACGGCGGCACCATCTTCGATTGGTGGAAGCGCAAGGCCCGTGCGCAGGGGGCCGAATACGTTCATAACGAGGTGTGCGGCATCACCCGTAACAGTGCGGGCGACAGGGTTAAAAGTGTGACGCTGGCGTCGGGAGAGACCATCTCTTGCGGCACCTTGGTGAACTGCTCCGGCCCTCGTGCGGCGCTTACGGCGCAGATGGCGGGGCTGGATATTCCGGTCGAGCCCCGCAAGCGCTACACCTTCATTTTCGACGCTGAAACCCCGCTGGATCGTGACCTGCCGCTGACCATTGACCCCTCCGGCGTGCATATGCGCAGCGACGGGAAATACTACATGGCGGGCTGCCCGCCGGACGACGATCCTGCCGTAGCCTATGACGATTTTGTCGAGGATCATTCGATCTGGGAAAACAAGGTCTGGCCTGCCGCCGCCACCCGCGTGCCGGCCTTCGAGACGGCCAAGCTGGTGAATTCATGGGTCGGGCATTACGCCTACAACGCCTTTGACCAGAACGCGATTGTCGGCCCGTCGCCCGAGCTGGAGAACTTCCTGTTCGTCAACGGCTTCTCCGGCCACGGCCTTCAGCAAAGCCCTGCCATAGGGCGCGGCGTGGCGGAGTGGATCACCTATGGCGAGTACCGCTCGCTGGACCTGTCGCCCTTCGGAGTCGAGCGGATTATAGCGCGGGAGAGCTTTGTCGAGCGGGCGGTGATCTAGAACGCGGTTTGGTCACCGCCTTTCAGCGCCAGCCTTGCCCGTGCCTCGTCCGGTGTGGCGAGGCGTCGGCCCACGCCTTCGATAATTTCCTTCGCGCGGGCGACCTGCGCCGCGCTGGACGGTGCCATCACGCCTTTCTCCAGCCACAGCGAATCCTCCAGACCGACCCTGACATTGCCGCCTTGCGATGCGGAAATTGCCGCCAAGGGCATCTGGTGCCGCCCCGCGCCCAGCACCGACCATACGTAGTCATTGCCAAACAACCGGTCCGCCGTGCGCTTCATATGTGCCACATCATCGGGATGCGCCCCGATGCCGCCCAGCAGGCCGAACACGGTCTGGATCAATAGCGGACCTTCGACTTTGCCCGCATCGCGAAAATGGGCAAGGTTATAAAGATGCGCGGTGTCGTAGCATTCGAACTCGAACCGCGTGCCGCTGTCGCGAAGAGTGTCGAGGACGAAGCCGATGTCTTGGAATGTGTTGCGGAAGATGATGTCGCGGTTGCCGAGGTAGTCCGCCTCCCACTGATGTTTTAGCTCCGGAAACCGCCCCAGCATTCCGAACAGCCCGAAATTCATCGACCCCATGTTGAGCGAGGCAAGCTCCGGCTGCCAGTGCTGCGCGGGGCGTACGCGCTCGGCAACGGTCATGGTTGGCGCGCCGCCGGTGGTGATGTTGATAACCACATCCGCCCGCGCCTTGATCGCGCCAAGGATCGGCGCGAACGCCTCTGCGCTTTGGTCTGGTGCGCCGTTTTCGGGATTGCGGGCGTGCAGGTGGACAATGGCGGCCCCCGCTTCTGCGGCACCCACGGCGGCGTCCACGATCTGCTCCGGCGTGACGGGCAGGGCGTCCGACATGGTGGGTGTGTGGATGGCACCTGTGATGGCGGCGGTGACGATGACGGGATCGGACATTGCGGGTCTCCTTTTCGCTGATACTGTCGTAGTGGCGAAGTTCAGGAAAGGGGGCACTATGGATTTGGGTTTGAAAGACCACCGCGTGATCGTCACCGCAGGGGCAAGCGGCATCGGTCGCGCGATTGCAGAAGGCTTCCGCGATGAGGGTGCAGTGGTGACGGTGTGCGACATAGACGCGGAGGCGTTGGCCACGGTCGACGGTATGACCACCGCACAAGTCGACGTGTCCGACCGGGACGCGGTGAGCCGGTTCATGGCGCAAGCGATCAGCGACATGGGCGGGCTGGACTGCGTCGTGAACAACGCAGGCATCGCGGGGCCGACGGGCGCGGTCGAAGACATCCCGCCAGACGGCTGGGACGATACGCTGACGATCTGCCTGACCTCGCAATTCAACACAACGCGCTGCGCGGTAGAGGCGTTGAAAGCGAGCGCCAACGGCTCGATCATCAATCTGTCTTCACTCGCGGGGCGCGTCGGCTTTGCCATGCGAAGCCCCTACGCTGCCGCCAAATGGGGCGTCATCGGCTTCACCAAATCACTGGCGCTGGAGCTTGGCCCCCACGGCATCCGCGCCAACGCGATCCTGCCCGGCTTGGTCGCAGGCGACCGCCAACGCCGCGTGCTGGAGGCCAAGGCGCAGCGGTTGGGGCAGGCCTATGAGGTCACTGAGGCGCAGGCGTTCTCCCACGTTTCCATCAAGGACTACGTGACCCCGCAGCAGATCGCCGACCAGTGCCTGTTCCTCGCATCCACGCGGGGAAGAACCATTTCTGGACAGGCGATCTCGATCTGCGGGGACACGCAGAAGCTGGCTTAAGGCTAAGCGCGATTCTTGTTGCAGTGCCCGAAGGTTCGCGTGAAAATGGAAAGGCATCCGAGTAAAGTATCCCGTCTCGCCGGTCATTGCGAACCGCGGAGGAAGTGACGTCCTCCCGGATGCACCTTTTGCACTAAGCCGCCAGCGCCGCCCGTGTTTTGCCAATCATTAACGCGGCCTGCGCCGCCTCGCGGCCCTTGGTGACGAAGTGGTCGCGATAGATGGTCATGTGGTGCTCGGTCTCTTGGAAGTGGTGCGGGGTCAGGGACACTGACAACACCGGAATGCCGGTATCCAAGCCTGCCCGCATCAAGCCGTCCACGACCGCTTGGGCCACAAAGTCGTGGCGGTAAATGCCGCCATCGACCACCAGCGCTGCGCAGGCCACGGCCCCGTACTTGCCGGACGCAGCCAGATCGCGGGCGACCAGCGGCATTTCGAACGCACCGGGCACGTCGAATACATCGACTTGCGACGCGGGGATTAATTCGCAGAAACCTTCCAGCGCCCGGTCGACTATATCCGAGTGCCAGTTGGCTTTGACGAACGCGTATCGGGTGGGTGTCATGGTGATCTCTCCTTTTGCAACAGACACGTCACCCAAGGCGATCACGGGCGCTCCGCCCCAAAGGGCGCAACGCTCGTTCTCTTTCATCCGGACTGTGACCGTCGGCTCAGGAGTTGCACCTGATCTGCTGACCCTTTGCCAAGGCAAAGGCGCTCGCGGGCTTACGGCCTTCGCCGCTTACCGCCGGTGGGGAATTTCACCCCGCCCTGAGAACAGCCCCAAGATGGCGGGCCGTTCCTTGGGGTGCAAGCGCAAATGCGTCTTACGAAGCGGCACGTGCGACCATGCCGAACAAATCGCGCGGATCGTCGGGGTCGGCCAGCATGTCCAACTCGATAAAGGTGTCGTGGGTGGCCAGTTGGTCACGGATATAGCGCAGGGCCGAGAAGTCTTCGGTGGCGAAGCCTACGCTATCGAACAGAGTGATCTGTTGCGCGTCGCGGCGGCCTTCGGCTTGGCCGGTCATTACGCGCCATAGCTCGGTGACAGGGTGATCCTCGTCCAACTGCTGAATCTCGCCCTCGATGCGAGTCTGCGGCGGGTATTCGACGAAGATGTCGGAGCGCAGGAGGATGTCGCGGTGCAGCTCCGTCTTGCCGGGGCAGTCGCCGCCGATGGCGTTGATGTGAACGCCCGCACCTACCATGTTGTCGGTCAGGATGGTTGCGCATTGTTTGTCAGCGGTGCAGGTGGTGATGATCTGCGCGCCTGCCACGGCTTCCTCAGGCGAGGTGCAGGAAATCACGTTCAGGCCGGTTGTTGCGAGGTTTCTGGCGGCCTTCGCGGTGGCCTCGGGGTCAATGTCGTACAGGCGCACGGTGTCGATGCCGACGATGGTTTGGAACGCCAGCGCTTGGAACTCACACTGCGCGCCGTTGCCGATCATCGCCATGACCTTTGCGCCCTTCGGTGCCAAGTATTTTGCCACCAAGGCGGAGGTTGCGGCGGTGCGCAGCGCCGTCAGGATCGTCATTTCCGACAGCAGCACCGGATAGCCATTATCGACCCGCGCCAGCACACCGAAAGCCGTCACAGTCTGGAAACCACGCGCCATGTTGGCAGGGTGGCCGTTGACGTATTTGAAGCCGTAGCTTTCGCCGTCGGAGGTTGGCATCAACTCGATAACGCCTTCGTCGGAATGCGCGGCGACGCGCGGGGTCTTGTCGAACAGCTCCCAGCGTTTGAAGTCGGTTTCAATGTAATCGGCGATCTCTGCGATCATCGGAGCGGGGCCGATCTTGTTGACCAGCTTCATCATGTTGTCGACTGAAACGAACGGGACTAGGGCGAGTTTTGAAGGCGTTGTCATAGTGTTTCCTCTCAGAAGCGTTTTGTCTGGCGGTCAAGAACCTTGCGACCCATCAGGCTGGCGCATAGATCAACCATCAGACTGGCGGTGCGGCCGCGCTCGTCCAGAAACGGGTTCAGCTCGACCATATCAAGCGAGGTAACCAGCCCGCTGTCGCAGAGCATTTCCATCACCAGATGCGCCTCGCGGAATGTGGCGCCACCGGGCACTGTTGTACCGACGGCAGGGGCGATGGATGGCTCCAGAAAATCCACATCGAGGGACACGTGCAACGCGCCGTCGGCTTCGCGCACGCGCTCTAGGAAGGCACGCAACGGCGCTGCAATGCCATGCTCGTCAATTGCACGCATGTCGCTGACTTCCACCTCGCGCTCCGCCAGTGCGGCGTTTTCCGCAGGATCAACCGAGCGGATGCCCAGCATGCACAGGTTCGCCGGATCGACAGGTGCCGCCAAGGGCGGGTAAACGTCAAAGCCGGGAAGCCCGCTGAAATACGCCACAGGGGTGCCGTGCAGGTTGCCGCTGCTGGTCGAGTCCAGCGTGTGAAAGTCTGGGTGCGCATCCAACCACAGCACGAAGAGCGGACGGTCTTTCGATGCCCAGTGCCGCGCAATGCCGGGCACTGTTCCGATGGAAAGGCTATGATCACCGCCCAGAAAAATGGGCATGTCGGAGCTTTGAGCGGCGTCAAACGCGGCGCTTTCCAACGCCTTCGCCCACGCAACGGTCTGCGCCAGATCGTGAATGGCCCCATTTGCGTGGGTCACGTCGGGCAAATCGTTTGCGGTGACGTTGCCAATGTCGCTGACGCTGTGGCCAAGATCACCCAGAGTTTCTGCTAAGCGGGCCGTGCGAAACGCATCTGGTCCCATAACGCAACCGGGTTGGCTGGCGCCGGATTGAACGGGCGCGCCGATAAGTGTGCATGATTTCGAGGTCATTTCGCTCTCCTAAGTGGGTTGCATTGAAATTATCCAAGTTATTTCGCAAATGCGATAATCAGTATGGAAAATATGGATATATTCTTTATCATAGTGAGCAATGAATTTATCAATATGTATATAAATGGATAAAAATGGACGCAACAGATCAGAAATTAGTAGCGCTGCTAAAACAGGATGGCAGGGCGTCTGTAACGACTTTGGCCGGTGCGCTTGGGGTGTCGCGCGTGACAGTTCAGACGCGTCTGGATCGCATGAAGCACGATGGCACGATCCGCAGGTTCACCATCGAGTTGGGGCAGGTCGGGCTGGATGATTTAATCCATGCGATCATGATGATTGAGGTCAAGGGCGCGCAAACCGCAGCGGTGGTCAAACAGCTCAGGCGCATGCCGGAGATCGTAGATTTGCACACGACAAATGGTGTCTGGGATTTGGTTGCGCAAATCGAAACAGTCAGCCTTCCAGATTTCGACCGCATATTGCGACAGGTGCGTGAAGTGCAGGGGGTCACCGGCAGTGAGACGTCGTTGTTGCTTGACCGTGCCAGAGGGTAATTGGAAAAAACTGATCAATTTTAATTGTTAACCGGTGTTTCAGTTGCATCTGTTTTAGTCCGCCAGACAACACTGCGAGGACAAGCATGAGCGACAATTCGGCCCGCCCCATTATAATCAAGCGCAAGAAGGTTATCAGTGGTGGCGGGCATCACGGCGGTGCATGGAAGGTTGCCTATGCCGATTTTGTGACGGCGATGATGGCGTTTTTCATGTTGATGTGGCTGCTGAATGCGACGACCGAACAACAGCGCAAAGGACTCGCGGATTACTTTGCGCCGACGATTGCTATTGCTCGTGTGTCCGGAGGTGGTGCCGGGGCGTTCGGTGGAAATTCTCTATTGATCGAAAGCCGCCTGCCGCAATCCGGGCAAGGTGGTGTGCCGGAAATACTCCTGACGGAACAGGGAACCCTTGCGGGTGAAGATCAGGCGAAGCTCACCGAACTTGCGAACGGAATTCTCGGCAAGGGTGGCGACAGCCTAATCAAGGAACTCGCGCTGGAGCACATCATAACAGATGTCACTGATGAAGGTCTTGTCGTGGAGATATTCGACTTGGAAGGCGCTCCCTTGTTTGACCCTCAAAGCGGACAACCGACTTCGGTCCTGCGTGAGATATCCAAAATGCTCGTGGAGACGTTCGCAGCGGTGACCAATCGCATTTCTATTTCCAGTCATTCTCGGGCTTATCCCAGCGTGCTGATTGATAATCCTGCATGGGACGAAACAACCGCCCGCGCGCATGTTACACGCGATTTGATGGACCTTCATGGAATGGATCCCAACCGCTTTGAGCGTTTGACGGGCTACGGTCAGAGCAAGCCATTGCTCGATGACCCGATGTCGGTCCGCAACAACCGGCTTGAAGTCACTTTGCTGCGCGAAATGCGCTGACCGTTTAGCAATCTCGTTCGAATTTTATCTGTTAGCGCGATGTTAAGGCGGCGTTCGGATAGTGGCTCGCAAGACGTATGCTTCAGAAAGGCGCATTATGACGATTTCCTCCTCCCTCAATGCCGGCGTCGCGGGCTTGGCCGCCAACGCAAGCCGTCTGTCAACGATTTCCGACAATATCGCGAACTCCGGGACAAATGGCTACAAGCGTGCTGAAACACAGTTTCATTCGATGGTCATTTCGAACGGTCAGGGCAGCTATTCTGCGGGTGGCGTGCGAGTTACATCCCAACGTCTGATTGATCAGGCTGGCGCGCTTCTAACGACGACCAACTCGACTGATCTGGCCGTTCGCGGTCGGGGTTTTCTACCTATCACGACTGAATCGGCCGTGAATTTGCAGGGCGGGGACATACCCTTCCGGCTGGCCACCACCGGATCGTTCCGCACGGATTCGCAAGGATATCTGACAACCGATACCGGTATGGTTCTGATGGGCTGGCCTGCAGATTCAGACGGTACTGTCCCTACGTTCCCGCGTGATACCGCCGACGGGCTTCAGCCAATCCAGATCAACGTCAATCAGTTCGCAGGGGAGCCGACCACACGCATGAGCCTTGGTGTGAACCTGCCTGCAACCGAAACCGAAGCGGGTGCAAGTGGGGAGTCTCTGGAACTTTCGGTTGAGTACTTCGATAATTTGGGCACATCGCAAAATCTTCTTGTGACATACACCCCAGTGATTCCAGCATCTGGCGCGTCCAATCAATGGACCATGCAACTCAGCGACTCTGCCAGTGGTGGTGCCGTCGTCGGGGAATACACCATGACCTTCGACGACACGCGAGGCAGCGGCGGTACGCTGGCGAGTGTTGTGCGCACGTCAGCCGTTGGCGGGGACTATGATCCGGCCACGGGCAGTTTTCCTGTGACACTGGATGGCGGCCCGTTGGAGATCACGATCGGTGATTTGGGGTCCGGAACCGGCGTGACGCAGTTATCAGATAGTTTTGCGCCGACACAGATCACGAAAGACGGCTCTCCTGTTGGTAACATGACCTCTGTGGACGTGGACGCCAACGGGTATGTCCAAGCTACTTTCGACATCGGAATCACGCGCACGATTTATCAAATTCCCTTGGTGGACCTGCCCAACCCGAATGGGCTGACGGCAATGGATAATCAAACCTATGTTCCGTCGAATGACAGCGGTTCGTTTTTCCTGTGGGACGCAGGCGATGGTCCGACCGGAGACATCCTTGGCTATGCACTTGAGGAATCGACCACTGATGTTGCTGGCGAGCTGACGGCGCTCATTCAAACGCAGCGGGCTTATTCGTCCAACGCCAAAGTGATTCAGACCGTGGACGAGATGCTGCAGGAAACGACCAATATCAAACGCTAATTTAGAGTAGGGGGTCTTCGCATGAGCATATCAGCGTCTCTTTCCAACGCAGTGTCCGGTTTGACAGCGGTATCCCGGGCGGCAGAACTGGTATCGGCCAACGTCGCGAACGCCATGACCGAAAGCTACGGGCGACGGGAGCTTTCACTTGGGGCTGCTACCGTAGGCGGCCAAGGCGCTGGTGTGAGAATCTCCGGTGTGGATCGCGTAGTCAACCAAACTGCCATCGCGGACCGTCGTCTGGCGCAAGCAGAGCTGGGCTATCAAGACGCACGCGCCAGTTTCTTTGCCTCGGTGGAGCAGACGATAGGAACGCCTGATATGGCCTCTTCGCTTTCAGCGTTTATGGACCGGTTTGACCAGAGCCTGATCGCGGCTGCGGCCAATCCATCCAGTGGCTCCCGTTTAAGCGCTGTGGTCGATAGCGCCCTGGGGCTGGTCGGGAAAATAAATGATATCTCCGCCCAGCTTGTTGGCAAACGGGAAGCTGCTGATCGATCAATAGGCTCACAGGTCGGTTTGTTGAATTCAGCCCTGACAGACGTCGACAGATTGAACCGCGAAATTCGTCAACAGGTGAATTCGGGTGGTGACCCATCAGGCCTTATGGATCAACGGCAAGCGGTGGTGGATGGTATCAGCTCGATTGTCCCCGTTCAGGCGGTGAGCCGAGACTACGGACAAATCGCGTTGGTTACACCCAACGGCACGACCCTTGTTGACTATCAAGCAGCGCAGTTCCAGTTCACCCCGACCGGCGTAATCACACCGGATATGTCCCTCGCAAGCGGCGCGTTGTCCGGCATTCAAATCGTCGGGGCATCTAGCGTGAACGGCTCTGCGATTGAAGCCATATCAGGTGGGGCCTTGGCCGGCGCATTTGCAGTGCGCGACCAGGATATCCCCACCGTGCAGACAAATCTGGATGCATTGTCCCGCAATCTGATAGACCGCGCCATTGCAGCGGATACGACGCTGTTGCCCGGGCAAGCCGGGCTGTTCACCGATGCTGGCGGAGCTTTGGATCCGCTGGATGAGGCCGGACTCGCCTCCAGACTTTTGGTTAATGCAGCGGTGCAAACTACTACCGGCGGCGCGTCGTGGCGAATGCGCGATGGCATTAACGCGATCACGCAGGGCCCTGCATCCGACAACACGCTTTTGAGCGCCTACGAGCAGGTCTTCTCGGCCTCTCAGCAACCGGTCAGCGGGGCATTTTCCATTGCTGGCTCAAGCTCTGCTTTGATGGGGGATTTTCTGTCACAAGTGAGCCAAAACCGGCACGGTTCTGAGCAACGGCAAAGCTTCGAAGCAACCCGGGTTCAAGCTTTCCGCGATGTAGAGCAGGCCGGTGGCGTCGATACTGATCAAGAGATGCAAAAGCTGTTGCTGATCGAACGGAACTACGCCGCGAATGCCAAGGTTATTCAGGCCGTCGACGAAATGCTTCAATCATTGCTGAGGATATAACATGAACTACGGCAACCTAAGTGACCTTGGCCAGAATATGATGCTGCGCAGGCAGGGTGCGGGGCTGAAAACAACGCTCGCAAAACTGACCAGCGAACTGACAACCGGCGACAAGCAGAACCTTACGAGCCATGTCCGTGGCGACTTTGGTCCGTTGGCCGGATTGGAGCGGTCTTTGTCCCGACTGGACGGATTTGCCTTGGGGCGTTCTGACCTGCAGCTGAGGGTGTCGGGGTTGCAAACAAGTTTGGCGGCTATGCAAACTACCGTTGCCACATTTGGCACGGACCTGACCGCCGCCGCATCGCTAGAACAGCCCGACGTTCTTGATGCTAAACTCGCCAGCGCATCAGGGCGAATGAGTCAGGTTGTGTCCTTTCTGAATACCCAAGTGTCCGGTCAGTTTTTGTTCTCTGGCGTGGCGACCGGGCAGGCACCTCTCGTTGGCTCTGAAGACATCATGCTGCATATCAATGGGCTCGCGGCTTCTTCTACTGACATCGCTGACTTCACTAATCAGGTGAACGCTTGGTTCCAAGATGTTGGCGGCGGGTTTGAGACGCTTGTCTATGGCGGCAGTGACCAATCCCAATCCAGCATCGCAATATCGGAGCAGCACAAGATTGACCTTCCGCTTAAGGCGGATGATCAGACGTTTCGCGCGATCTTGCGGGATCTGGCAGTGGCCACCGCAATCTCCGAAGGTACTATAGCGGTTCCTCAAGATGAAAAAAGAAACGCCCTTTCAGAGGTAGGGCAAGGTTTGATTGCATCGGAGCAGGCGTTGATCGCAATGCAAAGAGATACCGGTGTAACTGAAAACTTGTTGACTGAGGCTGATGTGGCAGGGCGTGTAGAGCACGGCGTTTTGGATATGGCCCGATCAAAAATCACAGGTGCGGACCCTTACGAAACGGCAAGCGCGCTTGAGGCCGTACAGTACCAGATAGAGACGTTATATGTACTGACTGCCCGTACATCCCAACTCCGGCTTTCGGACTACCTGCGATGATCCGTGCTGTTCTTTTCTCCATTCTGTTAGCCTTGCCTACTCTGGTGTCGGCTTCCAGTGTGCGGCTGAAAGACCTTGTCGAATTCGACGGGGTTCGGGGCAACGATCTGGTGGGCTACGGTCTCGTTGTCGGGTTGAACGGTACCGGGGACGGTTTGCGCAATTCCCCGTTCACCGAGGAGATGATGATCAACATCCTGGAGCGGCTGGGTGTGAATGTTGGCGGGGAGCAGTTCCGACCCAAAAACGTAGCTGCCGTTCTTGTGACGTCTACCCTGCCTGCTTTCAGCCGCGCAGGAAGCAAGGTTGATGTGACCGTGTCTGCAATCGGAGATGCGAAAAGCTTGCTGGGCGGGACGCTGATTATGACGCCGTTGAATGCTGCTGACGGCGATGTCTACGTAGTCGCGCAGGGGACTGTTATTGCCGGCGGAATCTCTGCAGAAGGCGATGCTGCGCGGGTGGTGCACGGAGTTCCAACCGCCGGGATCGTGCCATCCGGCGGACGGATCGAGCGCGAAGTGGAGTTTGAATTTTCGACGCTGTCGAGTTTGCGGATGGCCTTGCGAACGCCTGATTTTTCGACCGCCGAAAAGATTGAAAATGCGATTAATACCGCGCTTGGCCGCCGTGTCGCCTTGATGTTGGATGCAGGCACGGTCGAGCTGAATATTGACGCGACGGGGATGCGATCACCGGCGCATGTTCTGAGCCGGATAGAGAACATCATCGTTGAGCCGGAGAGACGTGCGCGGGTTGTAGTTGATCAGCGCTCCGGCACGATTGTAATGGATGAAAATGTCCGGATTTCCAGAGTGGCGGTCGCGCAAGGCAATCTGACGCTAACGATAGACGAGGCGCCAGTGGTGGTTCAACCGAACCCGTTTAGCGAGGGCGAAACAGTGGTCGTGCCGCGAACCACGGCGACCATTGGCGAGGATCAGGGAACCGGCCTTGCGGAGATCAAACCCGGCACGACCCTGAAAGACGTGGTCTCGGGATTGAACGCTTTGGGAGTCACACCATTGGATATGATCGATATTTTGAAAAGCATTAAGGCAGCTGGAGCCTTGCATGCAGAATTTATCGTTCAGTAGGGGCGCTGATTGACCCTGTCGAGGTGAGTTCAGCGCTCCAGCCGATTCTTAAAAATCCAGGTTCTCGACACTAAGCGCATTGGTCTGGATGAATTCGCGCCGCGGTTCCACCACGTCACCCATCAGCTTAGTGAAGATATCATCGGCTTCGGCCATGTCTTCGACCTTCACCTGCAACAATGTGCGGGCGTCGGGGTCCAAGGTGGTTTCCCACAATTGGCCGGGGTTCATTTCACCCAGACCTTTATAGCGTTGCAAAGACAGGCCCTTTTCGCCTTCTTCAAGGATGGATTGAAGTAGGTCGATCGGGCCGTAGACAGGCTGTTCGCGGTCTTTGCGAACAAGTTTCGCAGGCTTGCCGTAGGATTCTTGCAGGCTTTTGGTTAGCTGGCCAAGGCGTCGGGCTTCGCCGGACCGGAGGACCCCACCATCGAGAACGCGAACTTCGTCCACGCCACGCAAGACACGCCACAGGCGAATGCCCTTGTCTTGGGTCGGGCGGCCTTGCCAGCCCTTCTCATATTCTAGAGCGATCAGGTCCAGACGCGCAGCAACGGTATTCGCGACGGCCTGCAAATCCCCGTCCACCTGACCGGCCTCAAACGCACCGGCAATTGCGGATTGTTCCAGAATGTGTTGCGGATAATGGGTGGGGAACGCTTGCAGGATGCGCCGGACAGTGCGGGCTTCTTCGATGATACGACGCAGATCCTGCCCGATGATTTCTTCACCCGAGGCGAGTTTAAGAACCGCCCCGTCCACACCCTGTTCGATCAGATAATCCTCCATTGAGGCCTGATCTTTCAGGTAAACTTCCGATCGACCGCGCGCGACCTTATACAAAGGCGGTTGCGCGATATACAGGTGCCCCTGCTCGATCAATTCGGGCATCTGGCGGTAGAAAAACGTCAGCAGCAATGTGCGAATGTGTGCGCCGTCGACGTCAGCATCGGTCATGATGACAATCTTGTGGTAACGCAGTTTGGAGATGTCGAATTCGTCGCGTCCGATCCCTGTACCAAGCGCCATGACCATATTGCCAATTTCCTGGCTGCCAAGCATCCGATCAAACCGTGCACGCTCGACGTTCAGGATTTTACCCTTCAGAGGCAGGATGGCCTGCGTTTGGCGGTCACGGCCCGTTTGGGCAGACCCTCCGGCGGAGTCACCCTCTACAAGGAAAATTTCAGTTTTGGAGGGGTCTTTGTCCGAGCAGTCTTTTAGCTTCGAAGACAAGAAATTCATGTCCATCGGATTTTTCCGGCGGGTCAGCTCACGGGCCTTGCGGGCAGCTTCGCGGGCTTGTGCAGCTTCCACGATCTTCGACACGATAATCCGCGCTTCGTTGGGGTTCTCCTCAAACCATTCCGCAAGTTTCTCGTTCATCAGGCCTTCGACAGCGGGGCGCACTTCGGACGACACCAGTTTGTCCTTGGTTTGGGACGAGAATTTCGGGTCCGGAACTTTCACCGACAAAACGCATGTCAGCCCTTCACGGGCGTCGTCACCGGTGAACGAAATCTTCTCTTTCTTTGCGATGCCGCTCGATTGCGCGTAGTTGTTGATCGTCCGCGTCAGCGCGCCACGAAAGCCCGCCATATGCGTGCCGCCATCGCGTTGCGGGATGTTGTTGGTAAATGGCAGCACCATTTCGTTATAGCTGTCGTTCCACCACATTGCGACTTCTACGCCGATATCGTCCTTTTCGCCGACCACATAGATCGGTTCGGGCATAATCGAGCTTTTCGAGCGGTCGAGATATTTCACAAATTCTTTGACGCCACCTTCGTAGAACAGCTCGCTGCGGAGGGCCTCGGCGGGGCGTTCATCTTCCAGAATAATCCGGACGCCTGAATTCAAGAAAGCCAGCTCTCGCAGCCGCTTTTCCAGCGTTTCAAACACGTAGTCACGGTTGGAGAACGTGTCGGTGGAGGCCATGAACCGTACTTCGGTACCGGTGCGGTCGGTCGGACCGACGACTTCCAGATGCTTCACGGTGAATCCACCCTCGAACCGCGCGATATGTTCCTTGCCTTCGCGCCAGATGCGCAGTTCCAACCAGTCGGAGAGAGCGTTTACGACGGACACGCCCACGCCGTGAAGGCCGCCGGATACTTTGTAGGAGTTACTGTCAAATTTACCGCCAGCGTGCAGCTGGGTCATAATGACTTCGGCTGCCGAGACGCCTTCTTCCTCGTGGATGCCCACCGGAATTCCGCGTCCGTTGTCACCGACGGAGACGGAGCCATCTGCATGGATCTTTACGTTTACTGCGTCGGCATGACCGGCCAGTGCCTCGTCAATTCCGTTATCTACGACCTCGTAAACCATGTGGTGCAAACCAGAGCCGTCATCGGTGTCACCGATATACATCCCCGGCCGTTTTCGGACAGCCTCCAAGCCCTTGAGAACTTTGATGGAATCGGCGCCGTAGTCTTCTTTTTTTTCTTGCTCGTCGGACATGAGATATTTCCCGCTTAAGTTGCACGAAATATAGGCGTTTTGTAGGGGGATGTCACGCAATTGGCGCAAGATATTGTGGTTTACTCGGCCACCCCTTCAGAGCCTGTTTCGACCCCCTATTCAAGCTCGATAGGTGTTCATCAGCTGACGGCAATCACCACGCCAACACCGACCAACAACCAGCCCGCGATCACGTTCATACGACGTACAGCGCCCGGGGCCTTCAGGAGCCCTCTGACGCGGTCGACCGAGGCCGCGAGCACTAGATTGCCCAATAGCGGCACGAGGAAGCTTAGGAAGCAGATCGCGGCGATGTCCCAACGGGTCACTCTTGTCAGATCGAAGAAACCGGGCAGTACACCCATGTAGAACAAAACCGCTTTCGGGTTGGACATGATCACCACGACCCCGGCGATGAAACCCGCCCACATGCCGGGACGCGTGAGGCTCGAGTTTTCCGACAGCTCTTTGTCCGCGTGACGGATCAACAATACGCCCATCGCGATGAACATTGCTACGGCGACCCATTTGAGGACGTCCATAAACCAGCTGGCCTGATCGACTATCCATGTGACGCCAAGAACCGCAATGAGCGGCCATATGACGTCCCCGACAACCACGCCGAAAGCTAAGGGCCATGCTGACCGGAATCCCCCCGACATAGCCCGCGCCAGAAGCGCGACCCAAACGGGACCGGGTGTCAGAAACAGGATGAAAAGCCCGCCAGCATAAAACAACAATTCGAGTGGGGTGATGGTCATGGTCAAAAACCGTTTACAACTATACTTGTGAGATCAGTGTCGAACATCTTCATCGCGGTTCCACCACAGAAGCACCATCGTCGTCCGACACCTCGAAATGCTGAGCGCGATCGCCCAGTTCAGTGAATAACTCGGCACCGGTGCCAGTCATCCACGCCTGTGCTTTCAACGCGCAAATTTCGTCATAGAGCGCCGCCCTGCGGCCCGCATCCAAATGTGCTGCGACCTCATCCAGCAAGATGATTGGTGCGGCTCCGAAATCTTCTGACAGGGCACGCGCGTTGGCAAGGATCAAAGAGAGGAGCAGGGCTTTCTGCTCTCCGGTAGAGCATTGCTTTGCTTCAATATTTTTTGCTTTGTAGATGGCCTTCATATCAGCCCTGTGAGGGCCAACCAGCGTTCTTCCAGCGCGCAAGTCGGTGGATCTCGATGCCTGAAGGGCGACTAACAATGCTTCAGCACCATCAATGAAATCGGCATCGTCGGGGTTCTCGATAGATAGCTCCGCGGTTGGGAAGGAGGTCTGCGCATTCTCCATTGCGAATTGCAGCCGTGCCAGTGCCGCGGCTCTGTTCGCGATAACCTGCGCACCGGCTTCGGCCATTTGCGATTCCAGAGCCCCATACCACATGGCATCGCGAACCATATCCTTGAGGAGCCTGTTCCGCTCTCGCATCGCTTTCTCATAAGCTACAGTAACTTCGGCATGCTTTGGCTCGAAGCTCAGCGTCATACGGTCCAGAAAACGGCGGCGTCCCTCAGCACCTTCTAGCCAGAGGCGGTCCATCGCCGGCACCAACCAAACCACGCGTGCCACACGCCCAAGCGCGATTTGAGGTGCCGTTTTGCCATCGATGCTAACGGTGCGATTGCTGCCGTTCTCGGCTCGTGTTTCGATTTCATGAAGCTGCCCCAAGCTGTGCAGGAGACCCGACACCTTCCAGCCCAGTGCCTCCGGTGCGCGTGCGATTTCATCCACTTTCGCACGCCGAAGGCCGCGGCCCGGTGACAGCATCGAAATTGCTTCTAGGATATTGGTTTTTCCGGCCCCGTTAGAGCCGAAAATCGCTATGGGACGGTCGTCAAGGTTCAGCTCCACCCGTCGGTGAGACCTGAAATGAGACAGAGTTAACGCAGAGAAATACAGCCCCGCCATGAGCGCGCGTTAAACGCGCATTGGCATCACGACGTAGACGGCCGACTGGTCATTGCCTTCGCGCATCAAGGTTGGGTCTCCTGCCGAATTGAACATGAAGACCGCGTTTTCGCGATCAACCTGTCCGGCAATTTCGAGGAGGTACTTTGCATTGAAGCCGATCTCCAAGCGCTCGTCGCTATACGCAACAGCCAGTTCTTCCTCAGCTGCACCGCTGTCAGGCGCGTTGACGGACAGCACCAGCTTGTCTTCGTCAAGCGACAGCTTCACCGCGCGAGAGCGTTCCGAAGACACGGTTGCCACACGGTCCACGGCTTTGGCGAACTCGGTCGCGTCGACTTCCAGTTTGCGTGTATTTCCTTGCGGAATCACGCGGGTGTAGTCTGGGAAAGTCCCGTCGATGACCTTCGACGTCAGAGTGATGTCCGGAGTTGCGAACCGCACTTTGGTTTCGGACACGGATACCGCGATTTGCATGTCGTCGTCTTCGAGAAGCTTACGGAGTTCGGCTACGGTTTTGCGGGGTACAATGACGCCCGGCATGTCGGCCGCACCGTCTGGCAGATCGGCGTCAATGCGCGCCAAACGGTGCCCATCAGTGGCCACACAGCGCAGCACTTTGCCACCTTCGCCGTCAGACACGTGCATGTAGACGCCGTTGAGATAATACCTTGTTTCTTCCGTGGAAATTGCAAACTTAGATTTGTCGAACAAACGGCGCAGCATGGGTGCCGGAGCCGAGAAATTGGATTGGTATTCCGATGTCGCCATAACCGGGAAGTCTTCTTTGGGCAGGGTGGCCAGCGAAAATGTCGATCGTCCGGCTTCTACGGTCAGCCGACCGGATGTGCCGTCATCGGTGAGCGATACCAAAGCGCCGTCTGGCAGTTTGCGAACAATCTCGTGCAAGGTTGTCGCGGATACAGTTGTAGCGCCTGGGCGTTCCACCTGTGCCGGGGCTTTATCGACCACTTCGATGTCGAGGTCGGTGGCACGGAATGATACATCATTCCCCTCAGCCTCGATCAGCACGTTGGCAAGGATCGGAATGGTGTTGCGGCGCTCAACAACAGATTGGGCTTGGCTCACAGCCTTGAGCAGGGCGCTGCGCTCGACACTGATTTTCATATCCGTCCCTCTTTGGAAGATAGCTGGGGCGGAGAAGTTATCCTCTCCGCCCGCTTATGCAAACAATTTGTTGAAAAGTCCGCTTTTCTTGCGGGATCGTCAAGCCAATTAGGCTTCCAGCATCCGACGGAGGAGTTCCGCGTCCTCAGCGACTTGGCTGTCTTGTGCTTTGAGCTCGTCAATCTTGCGAACAGCATGAATTACGGTGGTGTGGTCACGGTTGCCGAAGCGCTTGCCGATCTCCGGGTAGGAGCGCTGCGTCAGGAGCTTCGCCAACCACATAGCCATTTGACGCGGGCGCGCGATGTTGCGAGAGCGTTTGGGCGACAGCAGGTCAGACATGCGCACATTATAATAGTCGCAAGTTTTCCGCATGATTTCGTCCATCGTGACTTTGCGGTCAGACTGGCGCAGAATGTCAGCAAGGCTTTCTTGGGCCATTTCCAACGTGATTTCACGACCTACAAGAGAGGCCAAGGCAAACAGGCGGGTTAGCGCGCCTTCGAGGACACGGACGTTGTTGGAGATGCGGTGAGCAAGGAACTCCAACACACCATCGGTGATTTTCAGTTCTTGATACTGCGCGCGATATTGCTCGACCTTTTGTTGCAAAATGCCGAGGCGGAGTTCGTAGTCGGTCGGGTGCAGATCAACAACCAAACCCCATTGCAGGCGAGATCGGATACGCTCCTCCAAGCCGTCAATTTCGCCTGGTGCACGGTCAGCGGAGATGATGATTTGCTTCTGTTGGTCTATCAACGCGTTGAAAGTATGAAAGAATTCGTCCTGCGTGCTGTCTTTTCCGGCAATGAATTGCACATCATCGACCATAAGAACATCGACCGAGCGGAAGAGGCTCTTGAAGTCCATCATCTGCTTATCACGCAGTGCTTGAATGAAGCGGTACATGAATTGTTCGGCCGAAAGATAAACGACCTTGAGCTCTGGTGAGCGCGTCTGCAACTCCCAAGCGATTGCATGCATCAGGTGCGTTTTGCCCAAGCCAACGCCGCCATAAAGGAACAGCGGGTTGAAGCTGACCGGACCACCTTCAGCAACACGGCGCGACGCGGCGTGTGCCAACTCGTTGGGTTTGCCAACAACGAAACGATCAAATGTGAAGCGCTTGTCCAGCGGCGCTCCGAGGACGGGCTCATCAGAAATTGCCGGCCTACGGGCTGGCTTCGTGACGAAATTTTCGCGCGCCGGAGACGATTGCGCAACTGGTGGACGGCGGTTGGCTTGAACGGAGAACTTCAGGCGATCAACGGACGCGCCTAGTTTTTCAAACTGTCGCAAGATTTCGTCGCCGAAGTTGCGGGACACCCAATCGCCTTGAAAGCTGGTTTGTACGCCAAACTCAGCCACACCATTTTCGCAGGAAACGAAAGTTAGTGGTTCAATCCAGGTTTGGTAGTTGTTCTTACCAATTGTTGTTTGCAGAGTTTCACGTGCTTCGCCCCAAGTGTCGTTCGTCATCATTTACCCGTTCCGCAGATCAGGATTGCCTCCATGGCAATCCGTGGGCCTTCCAACCGTTCAGGCCCCCCCGATGTTTACTAGGATCCAAATCGCCTTCGAAGCCCTCGGTCACATTGAACAGATCAGGTCCAAGCGCTTCTCCAGCCAGAGACGCTTGAAATGACAGTGCCGCACTCATCGAGCGTGCACCTGACCTGCAAATGAACAAAACTTGGGACGGTTTGCTGTCGCCCAATGCTTCATTCATTTCTTCAACGAACCGCGGATTAACGGACATATCTGGATACCTAGACCACTCGATCGTAATGACCGAACGGTTCAGGCTCGACAAATCAGGCTTCCCTACAAATGACCATTCGGCCTTTGTCCTGACGTCAACGAGCACAGCATTTGGTTCTCTTTCCAAAAGGTCCCATGCTTGAGTTGGCAGCAACTCTTGCACAGCCGGACCGGTGTCCGTGCTCATTCCATGTCCCCCCGAGACGAAGTGAATCGCTCACTAGGGATAGCGAGTGGAGGGGCGGTCTCGCAACTTATCTTCGCGCTTGACTCATACTTAGTTCGAACCCGAATCCTAAAGCGACTTCATTTGGGTCCTCTAAGCGATTGAACACAAAAAAAACGCGCCCATGAAGGCGCGTTTTAAAAGATTGGATTGACGCGTGAGCTACGGCTTAGCCGAGTGCTTTTACCCGCGACGCAAGGCGCGACATTTTGCGCGCTGCGGTGTTTTTGTGCATCACGCCTTTAGACACGCCACGCATTAGCTCTGGCTGCGCAGACTTCAACGCGTCTTTCGCGACAGCCGAGTCGCCGGATGTAATCGCCTCTTCCACGGAACGCAGGAAGGTGCGGATACGCGAGCGACGCGCTTTGTTAACTTCTGTGCGGCGTTCGGTTTGACGCGCACGCTTTTTAGCTTGAGGCGAATTTGCCATACGTAAGGACCCCGATGGTTCGGTGTGTAAATCTAAGAATGCGCTTCTAGGACCGACTCAGAGCCAAGTCAACGACCTAATTGGCCTTATTTGTCGCGGAACTGAGGTTCCCGCTTTTCTACAAAGGCAGCCATGCCTTCTGCCTGATCCTCAGTGGCAAAGAGCGAGTGGAATACGCGGCGCTCAAACAGCAGTCCCTCATTCAAAGTCGACTCATAGCTGCGGTTCACCGATTCTTTTACTGCCATGGACGCCAAAGCCGATTTCTCGGAAATCTTGGCAGCGGCGGCCATAGCTTCAGAGATGAGCTTTTTGCTTGGAACAACGCGACTGACTAGCCCAGAGCGTTCTGCCTCTTCGGCATCCATAAAGCGACCGGTCAGGTTCATGTCCATCGCCTTGGACTTGCCCACAAAGCGTGTCAAACGCTGCGTTCCGCCCAAGCCAGCCATAACGCCGAGGTTGATTTCCGGTTGGCCAAATTTGGCTGTATCAGACGCAATGATGAAGTCACACATCATCGCCAACTCACAACCGCCACCTAGCGCATAGCCAGATACGGCAGCGATGATGGGCTTGCGCACGCGCAGGAAGATATTCGGAAACTCCGAGAACAGATCATTTCCGAATGCATCGACAAAGGACTTGTCCGCCATTTCCGTGATGTCTGCACCAGCAGCGAACGCTTTCTCTGACCCGGTCAGGACGATGCAGCGCACTTTGCTATTTTTGTTGGCGTCAGTCAGCGCTTCGGACAATTCTTTCAGCAAAACGGCGTTCAGCGCGTTCAATGCGTCAGGGCGATTCAGTTTGATAAGAGCGATATGCTCTTCAATTTCCACGATAATTGTCTTGAATGCCATGGTGAACCCTCATTGCTATCAGGGCATGAGACGTATCATGTTCGCGAGAAGGTTCAATTCATCTTTGACATTTCGGGCAGTAAAAACTGGAACGTCCTGACTGTACGACCCTGAAAATCTTGCTACCGCAATCGTTTTTGCATTGCTGTCCTTCGCGATCATACACTGCGAAATTGTGCTGGAAATAACCCAACTCACCATTGGTTTGGCGATGATCTCGCAGGGATGATCCGCCAGATTCGATCGCCTCGCTCAATACCTCGCGAATTGCCGGAACGAGCGATGCGGCGCGTGTAGCGCTTAGATTCGATGCTTTTCGCTTTGGGGATATTCCAGTTCGAAACAGAACCTCGCAGACATAGATATTCCCCAATCCTGCGACGATATGCTGATCCAGAAGCGCGGTTTTGATGGGTGCACTCTTCTTTTTAAGGGCCTCAAATAGATAGGTTTCATCAAACGCGTTGCCCAAAGGTTCCGGACCCAGCTTGTTGATTAACCAATGATTCTCAACGCCCGCTGTGGCTATGATATCCATCGCGCCAAACCTTCGTGCATCATTAAAGGCAATTCTTGTGCCATCTTGCATATGGAAGACCACGTGATCGTGCTTTTGGTGAATCGGGGCTTCTTGATGGAACTTTGCGCTATCATGCTGGTCGATTTGCATTCGGCCCGACATGCCGAGATGGATGATCAACGTTTCGCAGCTATCCAGGTCGGCTAGAATGTATTTTGAGCGCCTGCGCAACGCCATCACAATCCGCCCGCTAAGGCGCTCGGCCATGTTTTCGGGAAATGGCCAGCGAAGATCGGGCCGGTTTACGTCTGCACGGGCGATGACGCGCCCTTCCATCACCGGCTGGAGGCCTCGCCTTACGGTTTCTACTTCGGGCAGTTCTGGCACTTGGCCTCCTTTTGGTCCTTCCGGTCGCATTGTAACCGGACAGGCTCGACCTATAAGAAGGGTGAGACTGTAAGGACCGCAAGAACAGATGGCTGAAGATTCGCAAAAAACTACCCATTTCGGGTTTACCGACGTTCCGGAAGAGCAGAAGGCGGGGATGGTCCACGGGGTATTCACCAACGTGGCCTCTAAATATGACATTATGAACGATGTCATGTCCGTCGGAATTCACCGCATTTGGAAAGATGCGATGATGGATTGGCTGGCACCGCGCCCGGGGCAACGGCTTCTAGACGTGGCAGGTGGCACCGGCGACGTTTCCTTCCGGTTTCTAAAGCGCGCGGGGCAGGCGCAAGCGGTTGTGTTGGACATGACCGAATCGATGTTGGTCGAAGGAAGTAAGCGTGCTGAAGCCTCTTCCCTTGCTGACAGCCTGGATTGGGTCGTCGGCGATGCGATGGCATTGCCTTTTGAGGATAACAGCTTCGACGTTTACACAATCAGCTTCGGTATCCGTAACGTCACTCGCATCGCGGATGCGTTGTCCGAGGCGTATCGCGTGCTTCGTCCGGGCGGGAGACTGATGGTGCTGGAGTTCTCGCAATTGCCGAACCCGATGATGCAGAAGGCGTATGATCTGTATTCGTTCAACGTCATCCCGAAGATGGGTAAAGTGATCGCAGGCGATAGCGAGAGCTACCAATATCTAGTCGAGTCCATCCGCAAGTTTCCTGACCAGGAGACATTCGTTTCAATGATCCGCGCTGCGGGTTTTGAGAATGTAAGTTACCGAAATATGACACTTGGCGTTGCCGCGTTGCATTCTGGCTGGAAGATATAGATGCGCGGACCTCATAATTTATGGCGTCTCGTTCGAACGGGCGCCACGCTGGAGCGGACGGGGGCTATGAATCTGGTACTCGACGCGTTCGATGCGCCTCCTTCGCTGCGATTGGTGTCGCGGGTGATGGGATGGCCATTCAAGTGGCTCGGCCTCAAAGGTGATCCGAGCATGCCGCCTGCGGTCCGCGCGCTGGCCGCTTTGGGACCGGCTTATATAAAGTTTGGCCAAGTTCTTTCAACGCGGCCGGATATTGTGGGCGATGATCTTGCACTGCAATTGAGGGTTCTGCAGGACAAGCTGCCGCCATTTCCAACGACTATCGCCAAAGCAACGGTCGAAGACGAGTTGGGCCAAACAGTTGATGCTGTCTTCTCGGACTTCTCGGAGCCCGTTGCTGCGGCCTCGATTGCACAAGTGCATAGGGCAAGGCTACAGGAAACGGGGCAAGAGGTTGCGGTGAAGGTTTTGCGCCCCAACATCGAGAAAGCGTTTCGGAAAGACATTGATGCGTTTTATTTCGCAGCATCTCTGATTGAGCTCATCTCACCATCATCGCGCCGGTTGCATCCCTCGGAGGTCATCAAGCACTTTGACGGTGTTGTCCAAGGTGAGCTGGATTTGCGTTTGGAAGCGGCGGCCGCCGGGGAATATGCGGCGAAGACAGCTGACGACGCTGGATTTGTCGTTCCGCGGACCCACTTTTTCCACTCGGCCAAGCGCGTAATGACCATGGAATGGGCCGAAGGAATCCCGTTTGGAGACGTTGAAGCGATTGACGCTGAAGGCCACGACCGCAAAGCCCTTGGAGAACGCGTCTTGCAGTTGTTCCTGCGTCAGGCTCTGAACGACGGGTATTTCCACGCAGACATGCATCAAGGCAATTTGAAGGTTAGTGCGAGCGGCGACATAATCGCATATGATTTTGGTATCATGGGGCGCATCGACGAATATACCCGTCGTGTATATGCAGAAATCCTGATTGGTTTCATCCGCAAGGATTACCGACGTGTGGCAGAAGTCCACTTTGAAGCCGGCTACGTCCCTGCGGATCGTGACATAGACGAGTTCGCGCAAGCTTTGCGTGCTGTTGGCGAGCCGATTTTCGGCATGAATGCGACGCAGATGTCGATGGCGCATCTTTTGTCTTACCTCTTTGAGGTCACTGAGCGTTTTGGCATGGAAACGCGAACCGAACTGATCTTGCTTCAACGGACCATGGTCGTGGTCGAAGGAGTGGCGCGGACGATGTATCCCCAAATCAACATTTGGGAGGTCGCGCAGCCTGTTGTCGAGGACTACATTAAGCAAAATGTTGGGCCGAGAGCATTGCTTAGAGATCTCGTCACTACTGCCCAGGTTTTGGGGCGTTTTGGCCCGAAGTTGCCTCAAATAATGGAGGCAGCATTGATGCAGAGAAGCCAAAATTCCAACCCCGTACGCGCTAAACCTGTTCACAATCAGATGCTTACTTTTGCGGCAGGTTTTACCGTTGCAGCCGGGGCCTTCATTGTTTGGTCATTGCTACCTTAAGCCTGTAACGGAGTTGGCGGGATAAATGGTGCCGCCTTCCAGCACGACCACGGCCGTTTGGTCTATTGTGCGGATTTCCGAGACACGCGCAAACACGTCGGGAATATGAGTGTCGATGAGCGCGTCGTTTGAGTAGGCCTCGATTTCAAAGCTGTAGGTGCCTTGCGCGAATGGTTGACCATTGTCTGCCACACCGGCCCAATGCATCGGCTCGTCGGACACCGGAACTTCGATTCGCTGAACCTCTGTTCCGCTTTCGTTTTTTATCACCAGTACTGCCCGCTCCGCGAAGTTAGGAGGGTTCGATACGATCTCTATCGGGGCGCCGCTGAAATGTGCTGGGACTGCCATGCGCGCCTCCATACCGACCCAACTTGCCATGTCACCCATGCTGGACACTAAAAGCTGACTGGTGAGCGCGCTGAGTAGGTCGTTGGTTTTCACTTGTTGCTCGACACCTGAAAATGTCGCCAACTGAGTGGCGAAATCTTGGGAATCCAACGGGTTCAAGGGGTCTTGGTTTTCCATCTGCGCAGTTAGCATCACAAGAAAAGTTTCAAAGTCCGAGCTGATTACACTGCTAGTTGCCTTGTTTGCAGCTTGGGCCTGCGTGGTCGTCGAAGTGGGTGTTATCGCATCCATCGAAAACTCCTTAAAATTTTAAATCTAACCGCGCTGAACCGTCGATTGCTTGTGGCTGGTGCGATTCTGGCGCGTCCGTTGTCATACCTGTGTCGCAATGTTCCCGAGCGCTGTCCGTGGGTTGGTCCCGTTCGTGCTGCTCTTCCTGGAACGAGAAGTTGGCGCCTTCGTATCCGATATCTGAGAAATCTGATGCGAGTAGGTCGGAGTTCCGGCGCATCAGGTCCAGGACTTCAGGTCTTTCGGTGAAGACGGTAATGTTCATTGTCCCTTCTTTGGTTGAAAGCACAATTCGAACGCGTCCGAGTTCCTCTGGATCCAGCCGAATCTCGACATCCTGACTTCCACCACCTTCAAGAGCCTGACAAATTTGCGTGCTAATATGGTTCGGCAGTGGTGTCGGAGAGTTGGGCGATGCCGAGTGAATTGTACCGGAGGCGGCTATGATTGAAGGTGGCGCCGGTACGCTCGTCGTGTGGTCGCCTTCTACTTGTTGCGCCACCGGTGGAGTTTGCACTGTGGATTTGGCGGGTATCAGGATTTGCGAAGGCACCGTCGTTGCGGCAGTGTTCGTCGAGCCAATTCCCTGCGCATCAATGGCTTCAAATTCTGATGTGTCAGGCGCGGGCGTATCTCTTTCGGCGCCCATCCGGCCAGATGGTCTGCTTACCGTGAGCCCAAGGTTGCCAGATGGGAACGTACCCGTAGTTGTTATCTCTTGAGCCGAATCTGTAATGCTTTGCGTTGCGGATTTAATGGAAGCAGCTTCCATCTCAAGCGTTTGTAAAATCGGGGCAAGTGTTGAACTGATTATCACCGCTGGGGGCCGTGATACGTCTGTAATGGCCCAGCTCTCCAACGCTGACCGTGAAGATGCCAAGCCGCTCGTGGCTAATTCTAATCCCTCGGTTGGTATCGTAGACTTTTCGACGGATTTGAAAGGTGAAAGATCATGATCAAATACATCTGATACGCTGTCTGCCGGAAACTCTGTTAAGTTGAAGGATGAATTATTTGTGCTGGCATCCGAGCTTTCTAGAGGCTTTGGCTGATCGTCAGCGGCCTCTAACTCAGAGTTTCCTTTGTGGGCAACGCGCAATGGAACGCCAGCATAGCTGTTGTCTTCAAGTCTAGCAGGGTTTGTGCTCGATGAGCCTTTGCTCTCCGGAGGATCGCCAATGGGTGTGTTAGATGCGGTCGACATCGTGTGTGGCGCGGTCAGACCTTCAGTGGATAGTTGATCGATGGGCAAGCCAGATGGCTCGAGTGTTTTGGGAGCTTCAAGTGTGTTTTTATCATTTGCTTTTGTATTTTGAGTGTTAGCCCCCAAAGCATCAGCTTCGGTCGGTTCCAGAATAGGCAGTGTCGACCTTAACTGTTGTTCAAGCGGCGTTGACTGAAATTCGATCAACTTCTCGATAAGCGCAGCTTCTGTGTCCGTTTTCTCCTGATATTGCGGCTGTGTCGTGGCCGACGGATTTAATTGAACGTCGCGTGGCAGGGTGTCGTTTACCAACAATTCGGGAAGCGTCTCGACATGGTTGCAATTGTTTAACTTGGTTAGAGTCGTGCCGAAATCCGCTTGATGATCTTGAGGTACCGTAGTCTCGCAGCCAGACATGTTACGAGCCTCCTGGTTGATGCCTCCCAATAGGATGTTGAATGCAAATTGTGGTGTCGACATCTTCACGAAAAACTTCTCCAAGAACTCGGGTGTGTTTTGCCATGAAGGGGTTACTCAATCTTTACTACTGGCGAATATTTGTTTGAGGAACGAGGAAACCTGAGGATGACATGGAAATATCTACTAACCCGAGCACCCTACGTGTACCTTTAACGGACAATAATAAAAGTCAGCGTCAAGAGATTTCAAAAAATTTAGAAGTCGCTTTTGTTACCGAAATGCTGTCTTTCGTGGGAATGAAGGAGCTTTCATCTGAGTTTGGAGGCGGTGCTGGTGAAGAACAGTTTCAATCATTCCTCCGAGAGCAGCATGCTCGCCTCATTGTCGATAGAGGCGGGTTGGGCCTCGCTGAGCAATTTTTTAACAGCATGGCGGAGAAGTGAAATGGCATCTGCAAATAATGACAGTAAGATTGCAGAGGTAATGAAACTCGTCTTCGACGAACGGCAAGCGTTGATCGACGGCAAGATTGAAGGACTTGCTGAAATTTCAAGTCAAAAGCAAAAAGCGATCGAAAGTGTGTCTAAATATAAAGAGCAATTTTCCGACACAGATATTGCTGTCATATTGAGTGCTTGTGGCGATTTGCAGGATCTATACCGATCTGCTCAAGCTGGACTAGTAGCCGCACGCTCTAGACTCCAGTCGGTGCAGTGTCCCTCTGAGCATTTGAAGACCTATGATGCTGCAGGGCGTAACCAAGGTTTTCAAATTTCTACACGAGAGAGGTTTTACTGATCTATTTCGTAAATGTTTATCCAAGAGGACTCGGAGTCTTAGGGAACTCTTAGCAAGTCTCAGATCACATAGACAGGCATCCTGCGAATGGGGTGGCGCGTGTTTGGGGAAAACCCTGCAAGCAAAAGTCAAAACGGCTCTTCAGTCACCAAGTGTGATTTAATTTCGGCGTTGAATTCGTCGTATCAGAGGAAACGATATGTCTAGTATACTAACTAACAATGGCGCAATGGTTGCATTGCAGACTCTTAAGTCAATTAATTCTGATTTGCTTAAAACCCAATCAGAAATTTCCACGGGCAAATCTGTAGCGTCGGCAAAAGATAACTCAGCACTTTGGGCGATTTCCAAGGTTATGGAGTCGGACGTCAAAGGATTTAACGCAATTTCGGAAAGCCTGTCACTCGGGGAATCTACCGTTGCTGTGGCGCGTCAGGGTGCGGAAACAGTAACTGATCTTCTGACGCAAATTAAGGGTAAGGTGGTTTCGGCTCAGGAGGAGAACGTCGATCGAGATAAAATTCAAACTGACATTGATGCGCTGACATCACAGATCAAGTCGGTTGTCGGCGCTGCGCAATTCAACGGTTTGAATATGCTCAAGGGCACAGATTCAGTCGACATCCTGTCTTCTCTGGACCGCTTAAGCGACGGATCTGTATCCGCCTCGAATATCTCGATCGCACGAGCTGACCTTTCGGACAGTTCCGGGACATACGGCACTGGAACATCGTTGACGGCTAATGCCACGGCGTCTGCTGGACCAGTGGCAAACACCGGAACCACTGAAGCCATCACATTTTCTGACAGCGCAGACATGTCAGGTGAAGATTTCCAGATCACTGTTGGCGGTTCCACGCTGAACTTTGCGTCAGGAACATTCTTGGCGACCGATACCGAGGAACTTGCAATTGACCAGATCGCAGGGGCGATCAATGCCCTTGGTCTGGAGGGGATTAGTGCGGCGCGTAACGGTAGCGACCTCGAAGTCACGTCTACACGAGCTTTTGAAACAGTTGATCTTGCCTTTTCAGGCTCTCCGGTTGTCGATGGAACCGCAACAATTGCAGAGCGCGCTGAAAATGTCACCTTTTCAGCAGTTTCGAAAGTCAATGCAGGTGACGGATACCGAATTACGCTTGGCTCCAACGTCGCTACTTACGTGGCAGGTGAGGGCGAAACCTTTGAAGACGTCGCAAATGGCTTGAAGGCTGCAATCGACTCAGTTGGAATTGAAGGTATTTCGACGCGAGTTGCGACAAACAGCAATGGTGAGCAGGTGCTCAAAATTGATAATGACAGTGCCTCGGCAATTGCGACTTTCACTGCAGTCGGCGCGCAAGATGGAACGGCTTCAGGCGGCTTGTTCGGTTTGGGGAGCATCGATGTCACTTCTAATCAGGGTGCCGAGGCTGCTCTGGGAAATGTTGAAGTCCTAATCCAGAACTCGATTGATGCAGCCGCTGAGTTTGGCTCTGCCCAGGGCCGCATTGAGACGCAATCTGATTTCATTAGCAAGCTGACAGACTCTCTTAAATCTGGGATCGGAACGCTGGTTGATGCGGATATGGAAGAGGCTTCTGCGCGCTTGCAAGCACTCCAAGTCCAGCAGCAGCTAGGCGTCCAAGCATTGTCGATTGCAAATCAGGCTCCGCAAAGCATTCTTTCGCTCTTCCGCTAGGCGAACCTAAGAACGAGGCACCACTTCGGTGCCTCGTTCGTTCTCAGAACATAAGGTGACTATATGAACGTAACGCTTAGAGCTATTTCCGCTTATGGAAAGAATAATACACCCTTAAGGACGAATCGTGGCATTGAATATGAAGTGTTCGCTCGCGTTACACGATCTTTAACCGAGGCGCGGAATGCCGACGTGACAGATTTTCCAAAACTTGTTGAGG
The DNA here is from genome assembly GCF_004365635.1 of Litoreibacter halocynthiae. Classification (GTDB taxonomy): domain Bacteria; phylum Pseudomonadota; class Alphaproteobacteria; order Rhodobacterales; family Rhodobacteraceae; genus Litoreibacter; species Litoreibacter halocynthiae. The sequence goes on from NZ_SOBH01000003.1 coordinate 220,142, forward strand.
CATTACATGCTAACAGACAGCTTTGGAATACACTTGCTGCCGATGTTGCAGATGTTGAAAATGCACTTCCGAAAATGCTTAGGGCTCAAATTTTTTATCTAGCAGAATTCGTCAATGTTCACACGAGTAAAGCTCTTGCCGGGAACGCAACGGTCAGCGCGTTGCTTGATGTAAATTTGTCCGTGATGCGCGGATTGAGTTTGAAAGGGTAATGGCAATGAGTGGGCTTGTATTGAAACTAGGGCCGAAGGAACGCGTCCTCATTAATGGTGTGGTTGTGGAAAACGGAAGTCGTCGTGGTCGGGTGCAGATACTGACGCCTAACGCCAAAATCCTTCGACTGAAAGATGCGATCCACCCAGACGAAGTAACCACACCAGTACGTCGAGTGTGCTACATTCTCCAGCTTATACTTTCTGGGGATGCTAACCTTGGTGATGGTAAGCGACAGGTTCTTAACGGTATTGAGCAATTAAGCCACGCATTTTGGGATGCGGATAGCCGGCGTATCCTTGATGTTTCCACAGAGCATGTCGTAAAAGAACAATTTTATCCTGGGCTTAAATCGCTTCGTCAACTTTTGGCACGAGAGGCGAGGTTAATGGCCGCCGCGAGCCAATGACTTTTACGCCAGTGATTCCTTTCCCTGGCCTTCAAGGTTGGACTTTTTTGTCCAAGACTATCGATTCCCAGAGAGAGAGTTTGATCAACTCAAGCGAGGTCAAGCGCGAGTCAGAGGCATTCAGACAGAAGATCGGGGGAATCAAATCTGCCGAAGAATTAGTAGGTGATCGGGAGCTGCTATCAGTGACCCTAACCGCGTTCGGGCTAGAATCAGACATCGATAACGTATTCCTCATTAAGAAAGTACTTGAGGATGGAACGCTATCGCCGGACGCGTTGGCCAATCGCTTTTCGGATAAGCGCTACCTAAGCTTATCTAAGGCATTTGGATTTGGTGACTTTGATGTTCCGAGAACCCAACTTAGCGATTTTCCTGATGAAATCTTGTCAGCTTATAACACGCGTAAGTTTGAATCCGCCGTTGGAGAACAAAGTCAGGACCTGAGATTGGCGTTGTCCTTCGATCGAGAGATTCTGGATATTGTAGATGGAGGAGGCAGTGATACGGCAAAGTGGCTCGAAGTTTTAGGGAATGCACCGCTGAAATCTATGGTGGAAAGGTCACTGTTTTTACCATCTAATTTTGGAAACCTTCCCATAGACAAACAAGTCACCATCCTCAAAGAGAAATCGAACTCAAGACTCGGGGTGTCTGATTTCGAAAATTTTCGGGATCCGGACGTTAGGGGAAAGCTTCGCGTCAATTTTCTATTGGCGTCACAAATCACTGAAGGTGGGGGTTTGAGTAGTGCTTCGACAGCACTAAATTTGTTGCAAGGTAGCGCCACACTGCGTTTTTGATATCTAAGAGAACAAGATGTCCTTTTCAACTACTGGGTCAAAAAAAACGTATTTGATTATGGTGGCGAGATAAGTATCGATATTTGAATTTCGGATTATATGTAGATATGAGAGGTGGTCGCGGAAATTCGGACCAGATGTTCAGGTGGATATCATGATGAAAGTGACGATCCAAAATGAAGAAACGAAAGAACCATTCGCCGGATTTTAAGGCCAAGGTTGTTCTTGAAGCGATCCGCAAGGAGATGACGCTTGCCAAGCTGTCCAAGAAATACGGCGTGCATCTATTACGGGCAACACATGCAAAGCTACCGGCAACACATGCAAAGCATGTGTGAGAGGCGAAGCAGGTCGGGACGTGGAAACGCGCGGCGATAGAAAACATGGCGACGGCCTTTACATCAAACAAGGCACGCCACAGCTCAACGGGAATGCGGAGCGCTCTCACCGATCCAATCAGCAGGAATTCTATCAGCTCCTCAGTTACAAGGGCGACGTCGATCTCGAAGCCAAACTCGACTAATGGGAGCGTTTCTACAACCTCGCAAGGCCACATGGTGCACACAATGGTCAGACCCCTTACGAAGCTCTCAGAGACAAGCTACAGTGATCCGACAAGTGTCGCGAGGGTTCGTCTAGTTACACGGATCATATCAGAAATATGAACTTATCTCATTTTGGAGTAAAATCAGAATTTGGTCTTTTTGGGTGGGATTGTTGAAATTTTTTTAATAAATAATTCAACTAAATGTCGATAGGAAAACCAAGCTAACACTTTGTGTACTAGCAAAAATCTTTAACCATTTGGGCATATCCCTTTTGAATTTGAAGGCTAGACCTGTCGTATATTATGATGCTCTTACTCTCTGCATTTTTTCAGGCATGTTTCTAGATGACTAAAGGCTTTCTTTGTGGTGGTAAGCCGTGCTGAGGAAAGAAATGCTTCAATTATCGGTCTAAAACTGATCGCCTGATCGATTGCGTCATCCGATCCGGCCTCATACAGACCAGATTTGATCAGGATTTGAGCTTCTTCATATGTACCAATGAGACGACGAGCTTGTGTGAGGATTTCATTCTCCTCTTTTGTTGCCGCGTTGGGCAGACTCCGGGATACCGACTTTGATATATTGATGGCTGGAAACCGTCCTCGCTCCGCGATTTCACGTGATAAAACAACATGACCATCTAACACACCGCGCATAATGTCCGCGATTGGACCTTCCATATCTGAGCCTTGCACAAGAACGGAGAATACTGCAGTGATATCTCCCGCTTTGACGGCTCCAGGACCAGCACGTTCGCTAAGTGCCATCAGTTCCTGAGCAGTTGATGGCGGGAAGCCGTCTAGGCTTGCGGTCTCACCCGTTGAGAGTGCAATTTCTCGATGCGCTTCTGCAAATCTTGTGACTGAATCCGCAAGCAAAAGAACATGGGCGCCTTGGTCTCGGAAATACTCAGCAATGGCCATGCCGACCCATGCACTTCTGCGTCTGAGCATCGCTGATTGATCGGAAGTCGCCGCAATAATCACTGCTCGCTTTAGACCTTCAGGTCCCAATGTGTCTTCTACAAAATCTTTTAGCTCACGTCCTCTTTCTCCGATCAGAGTTATCACAACAACGTCGGCTTGTATCCCTTTTGCAAGATCGGCAAGCAAGGTGGATTTTCCCACGCCCGAGCCCGCAAAGATACCAAGCCGCTGACCTTTCACAATTGGCAAGAACGTGTCGAATGCCGCAAGCCCGCTATTGAGCCGCTCCCCGAAGCGCTTCCTTGTGGATGGCGCTGGAGGGCTAGCTTTTAGTGCAACGTCCTTCGGGCCTTTGCTTAATGGTCTGCCATCCAGCGGGCGCAGCAGGGGGTCTATTATCCGACCTAGCCAACTGTTATCGGGCATAATGCGTTTTGGGCCCAAATGCGAAACACGGTCATCCAGGGCGATGCCTGTCGAACCGGTTTCCGGCAGGATGTCTGCGACTGTCTCGCGAAGTGCAAGGATTTCTCCAAAGACGGATGATGCGTTTTTGGGGTGAATGGTCACCAGATCACCAACCTTCGCGAAACTACAAAGCCCACGGACTTGAACCAAATTGGCCGAGGTTGAACATATCGATCCGTCGCGAAATGTGCGCGGAATGTCATTGATCGCGGAAAGCAAGGCGTTGAAGTTTTGCGGTGTCATCTGGCTGCTCCCAATTCGATTACCTTTTTTAAAGGAATCACTCTTAAGACAATGTGTATACATTCGACGGGAGAAGCCCTGATGTTCGAGAAAATTACAATCATGAGCGTAGCTGGGCAAATGGCTCGGCACGCGACGTCTCGGCAAAGTCTAATTTCGCAAAACATTGCACATGCAGATACACCAAATTTTAAAGCGAAAGATATCATTGAGTTTTCTAGTGAAATGCCAGAAGAAGTTGACTCTTCCGTTTTCCGGGCGACGCGATCGGGGCATGTTGGGGCTTCTGAAGTAAATAGCTTAAATGCGCAAATATCAGAAACGAATTTTCCCGCAGATCCAAATGGAAACACGGTTTCAGTTGAGCATGAGATATTGAAATCAATTGAAGCAGAGCGGCAACATTCGCGAGCGATCGCGATTTATCAGCATTCCATTGATCTTCTGAAAATGTCGATTGGGAGAGGGCGGTAGTTCTACAGATGAGTGATTTTGGGAAAAGTTTGGAAATTTCTGCAAGCGGAATGCGAGCCCAGTCGTCGCGGTTACGCATGGTGTCGGAAAACCTAGCTAACGTAGATACGCCGGGATACCGGCGTAAGATGTCGTCTTTTGAACAGGTTTTTGACGACAGCGGTGAAACGGCGTTAGTACGTAAAGGCAGGACACATCTCGATCAAAGTGAATTGCCAAAAATTTACGATCCCTCCCATGTTCTTGCTGGCTCTGATGGATATTTTGAAGGCTCGAACGTCAATCTCATGATTGAAATTGCCGACGCGCGGGAAGCGCAAAGAAGTTACGATGCGAATTTGAAAATGTTTGAGCAAGCGCGAAAAATGTCAACCGCGTTGCTAGATATATTGCGCCGGTAGCGGCCCCTAACAACATAAGGATAGTCCAGAATGGATGTTTCTACTACACTCGCGCAGCGCGCCTATGGTGCCGCTCGGCCAGCAACCAAGCCAACAGAAGAACAGGCGTTGGGTCATGCTGTTCAGACGTTCTCGGACCTTGTTTCCGTAGGAGAGCGGGTCGCGATAGACTCGATGGCAGGCCGCGCTGACGCACACAGCCTTGTCGAGGCCCTTACCCAATCAGAACTGGCTGTTCAAACCGCAGTGAGTGTTCGCGATAAAGTTGTTGAAGCCTACCAAGAAATCCTTCGGATGCCGGTTTGATGTTGAGTGAGTCAGAGTTTTTCGATGTCTTGCGGCAAGGGTTGTGGGTCGCTGTTGTGATTTCCGGACCCATCTTGATTGTTGCGCTTGGCGTAGGTTTGTTGGTTGGCCTGTTTCAGGCCCTAACCTCAATTCAGGAAATGACGCTCACTTTCGTTCCCAAGGTCGGAGCCATTCTTGCGACGTTCTGGATTTCTATGAGCTTCATGACGCGCCATTTAGTGATTTTTTGGTCAGACACGATTCTACCCCTAGTTGCAGGAGGTTAGATTGGGAAGCACGGTTTACACAACAATCACACGTCAATCTGGATTGATGAATGAGATGCGCGTTGTTGCAAATAACATCGCTAACCTCGCGACGACCGGCTTTCGCACAGAAACAGCAGTTTTCTCCGAGTACATCATGCCGTTGGGACAAAACGAGGGAAGCGTATCAATGGCGCGGGCGAATGCGCATGTGACCAGTTTTCAACAAGGCGGGATGACAAAAACTGGTGGGACTTTTGACCTCGGGATTAACGGGGAAGGATTCTTCCAGTTGGAAACCCCAGCTGGCATTCGCATAACGCGTGCCGGAGCGTTTAGTCCGAATGCAGCGGGAGAGCTGGTTTCCCCGGAAGGTTTCCGATTGTTGGATGCCGGCGGTGCGCCGATATTTGCCCCGTCGGACGTGGGCCAGATAAGTATTTCTGCAGATGGAACCATGTCTGCTGATGGGAATCCTATCTCCCAAATTGGCTTGGTCGTCCCATCAAATTTTAACACTCTTGAGCGGGAAGATGGGGTGAGGTTCAAAAGCAACTCAGAACTTCTTCCGGCTGAAACAGCCACGGTGAGTCAAGGTTTTCTTGAATCCTCTAACGTCGAGGCAGTTCAGCAAATTGCACGGATGATCGAAGTTCAGCGATCTTATGAAATGGGGCAGTCGTTTCTTGAAAAAGAAGATGAACGGCTGCGTTCAATTATGACGCTCGTTGGCGGGCGCTAGAGGAAAGGGCAATCAAATGAATGCACTCAAAATCGCAGCGACCGGAATGGCGGCGCAGCAAGCACGTGTTGACGTGATTTCAAACAATCTCGCTAACATGTCGACGACGGGTTACAATGCACGGCGCGCCGAGTTTGCCGACCTTCATTATCAGCAACTTACCCGAGCCGGTAGCATCAATGCCGCCGATGGCACCGTTGTTCCTGCGGGAGTTCAAATGGGGTTGGGGGTGCGTCCAACAGCTGTTTCAGTGAATGTTTCGCAAGGCGCGCTCTCCCAAACGGGAGGTGATCTCGACCTTGCAGTGGAGGGGCGAGGTTATCTAGAAGTCACGATGCCGTCCGGGATTTCAGGCTACACGCGTGACGGTGGACTCAAGCGAACCGGAGAGGGGCTGCTGGTCACATCGGACGGTTTTCCGATTGTTCCGAACATTACCATTCCCGAGGACGCCAGATCGATTTCGATTAGTCCTGAAGGGGAAGTTTTTGCGTATTTCATTGATCGGGTCGAACCTGAGCAATTGGGGCAACTGTCGCTTGCCGGCTTCGCCAACGAAAAGGGCTTGGAGGCAATCGGGAGTAATCTTTTCGTTGAAACTTCGGCCTCGGGTGGCGCAATCGTCGGAACTGCCGGTGAAAACGGCTTGGGCAGCTTTCGACACGGCTATCTTGAGGATTCTTCGGTCGATGCCGTTCGGGAAGTGACCGAGCTGATCGAAGCGCAGCGAGGGTATGAATTGAATGCAAAGGTGATCACTGCTGCTGATCAGATGCTGAGTGCGACGACACAGATCCGATGATAGCAAGCGTTCAACTCCTTTTTATACTGATCCTTTGTAGCGTCACCGCCAATGCCGCAACGGCACAGACGGTTGTTCCTACACATACGCTTCAACCCGGTGACATCATCTCAATTGACGATGTTCAAATTGCCGAAGCCTCAGTGCGCGATGGGTTTTCTGAACTTGTTCAAGTTTTGGGATTCGAGGTGCAAAGGGTTCTTTACCGTGGCCGCCCGATGCGTCCGGGCGATATCGGAACCCCCGCTGTGGTAGAGCGCAACGAGATCGTAACTTTGGTCTATCGCATCGGAGAACTTAGCATTGAAACAGAGGGGCGTTCGCTTGGGCGCGGTGCAATTGGCGACAAGCTTAAGGTGCTTAATCTTTCGTCAAGAAATACCGTTTCAGGTCACGTTAATGAACTCGGCACTGTCATTGTTGGGCGCGAATAGGAAGCATGATGAATAGACTGATCGATAACAAATTACGCTGGGCTTTGATATTCGTCGCACTCTCGGCATGCGGGCGTTTGGAAAATGTTGGCAAGGCTCCTGAGATAAGCCCAATCGCAAATACAAACGAACACTATGCGATGATGCGGGTTCCATTGCCCAAGTCGTCTGAGCCTGCGTTGGTGTCTGATAGCGCGTCCTTATGGGAATCCGGCCGTCATTCATTGCTGGGGAACCAACGCGCAGAGCAAGTTGGCGATATCGTGACTGTCGTCGTCGAAATTGACGAGCGCGCCGAGATTTCCAATAGCACCTCGCGTGCACGGGCCGGGTCCGAGTCGATGGGCATTCCGTCCTTATTTGGAATCCCACAAAGGATTAACGAAGCGCTCCCAGAAGGCGCAAGCCTCGACACTGCAGTCGCAACAAACTCCTCGAGTTCTTCGTCAGGGGACGGCTCGGTCAGACGCAAAGAAAAGTTCTCGATCCGAGTGGCCGCAACGGTAGTGGACGTGCTTCAGAATGGGGTTCTAAGTATTCAAGGGACGCAAGAGGTTCGCGTAAATTTTGAACTTCGGGAACTGCTTGTCAGCGGATATGTGCGACCCGCCGACATCAATCGGAAGAACGAAGTCTCTTATGATCGCATTGCTGCCGCGCGGATTTCCTATGGCGGGCGCGGGCAGATCACCGATGTGCAGCAGCCGCGCTACGGACAGCAGGTTGCTGATATTTTATTGCCGTTTTAGGAGAGACCAATGGGTGCGTTGCTACCAATAGTTCTAGTTGTGCTGGGTGTGGGGCTGGGTGCCGGTGCCGGATTTGCCCTCCGCCCTGTATCGGTCGATGAAGAAACCGCCGATGTTAAACACCCTGAAAATCATGAGGAAGAGAAGGTCGCGGTGGAAGCTCCGCAAAGTGAACTGAGCTATGTGAAAATTAACAACCAGTTTGTTGTGCCTGTGATCAAGCAGGATCGGGTGTCGGCTTTGGTTGTTTTATCGCTCAGCTTGGAGACTCTGGCGTCCGAAACAAGCGCTGTCTACGATCGGGAGCCAAAACTGCGAGACGCATTTTTACAAGTGCTTTTCGATCACGCGTATCTAGGTGGCTTTGATGGTGTTTACACTGCATCCCCAGCGATGGACACCTTGCGCCGTTCGCTGCTTGCCAGTGCACGCAAGGTAGTTGGGGAAAATATATCCGATATATTGATCACCGACATCGTTCGACAGGACATCTAAAGCTCTCCTCTAGTGATCAGTTCCCGCATCGCTTCTAGCCGACCGAAAGAAGTCTTTAGCTTCCTCTTTGCTTCTAGAAGTTCCGGGTCCATTTCAAACATTATTCGTGAGATTTTGTGGGCTTCGCACCGTCTCCAGGCAGCGTATTTGCAGGCGGCCTCAGCGAGCTGAAAGCCACCAGTACCTATTTGATCATGCTGTTGCGTAGTTTGGAGTGTGACGCGCTTTCTCTCCAGTTCGGAGAGTCGTTGTTTTAACTTCTGAAATTTCGCTTGGTCTGCCTGATAGAGGGTATCAAGCGCTGCGAGCAATCCAGCGGCCTTCATGGTTTTCTCCTCGATATTGCACTTACCGACTGGGCAAAGCGGATTGCTGCGGCAACTGCACGGTAGTCATCCGGCCAAACCTCGCTGCCTACTTCTATGCGAGCGAACAGGGATCGGGCGGAAGGCGGATCGTGATGGATCGGAATGGATGATTTGAGCGCAATTTCTCGGATTCTGGCTGCAATCTCATCCACACCTTTGGCAACACAGATTGGCGCAGTTGATGCGGATTCATTCCATTTCAATGCCACTGCGTAGTGAGTGGGATTCACGATGATAACTGTCGCATCTGGTACGTCCGACAGCATTTGGTTCATTGCAATCTCCAATCCTCTTTGGCGTCTGGCCTGCTTGTTGTGAGGGTCGCCTTCCGCTTCCTTGCTTTCGTCCTCCACCTCCTTTCGCGTCATGCGATTTTTACGGTGATGCTCTGCAACCTGCCAAAGGTAGTCGACACCCCCGACAATGATCGAAACGACCAGTAGCAAGGTCAGGAATGCCAGAATTTGACTGCCAAGTACGCCTGTCATTTGTGGTGGCTGGAGATCTACGGTTTGAAGGATTTCCGGCAGTCCAGCTTTCAAGAACCACACCATGACGAGGCTGACGACTACAAGCTTGGTCGCTGATTTCGCAAACTCGAAGAGTCCAGTCGCGCCGAATTTATTCTTTGCGGTGGTGATAGGAGAAATTTTGCTCAATTTGGGACGTATTTTGCCGGGAGCAAAAGTGAATGCTTTTTGTGCCACAAGGCTAAGTGCGACCGCTATCGCAGGGATGGCAAAAAGAGGCAGCAGTGATGTCAATACGAGCGACCCGAGCAAGCCAGCGATTGACGCACTATCCATTGCGTGTTCTGAATTTGAAAAGTGCTGAGGTTCAGAGATGAAGTGACTCAGCTTTGTCGCGGCATCTAGCAAGGCCGTTGGGCCCAACACCGTAAGCGCCAGAATTAACCCGACATATGCGGCTGCGGCAGACAAGTCGGTCGACTTAGCAATTTGCCCCTCTTTTCGCGCATCTTGGAGTTTCTTCGGTGTCGGCTCATGCGTCTTTTCCCCGCTTTCTGGAGCATCTGACATTAGAACCCCGCACCAGACGGGCTGGTCAGGTGCGCAAATGCGCGGCCCCAAACAGTCAGGATGACGGGGCTAGAGACAAGAAGTAAAATCAAGCCGCCCAAACTGATAGCTGGCGCTCCGACAAGCGCGACCATGAGTTGAGGCATCGCCTTGTTAATCGCACCCAGTCCCAAATTGTAAATCAAAGATGCTAAAACGAAGGGGCCGGCCAGAGTGAAACCTAGGCCGAAGATCTGGCCCACCTTCAAGACAGCCCATTCGGCGGTCGGACCACTGGCTGGCCAAACGCCGACTGGGAAGGTCTCGTAAGAACTCAGTAAGAGTTCGACTACGCGAATGTGAAGTCCTAGCATCACCGCCAAACTAAGACCTGCAACAACAAATAGTGTGCTGAATGCTGTCTGGGGTTCTGCACCCAATCCGCCGCCGAAAAACTGTGACAAAGAGGTGGATTGTGCCGCGATAGTGCCTGCAATTTGCAATGCAATCACCAAAAGGCGAAATACAAATCCTACCATAAGTCCGGCGATGACCTCTGGGCCTATTAGCGCAAACCAGTCACGTTGCGGGCTGGCCTGTTCCAGATTTTGCCAAATCATCGGAGTTAAAATTGCCGAGAAGGCCAGTGTAGCCGCGAGCTTGACGCGCATCGGGACGACCTGTTCTCCGAATGCTGGTAGAAATGCCATCGCGGCTCCTACCCGCATGACGACAAGTGAAGTTGCCCAGATATATGCTTGGGGGAAAGCGATTTCGGAAAGGAGCCCCAACATCACGCCGCGACCATACCAACGATAGCAGGCCGACTATCAGACGCGATCTCCTCGTAAGAAAAGACAGAAGTGTTGATCCCGCGGTTTGCCAAGAGCAGTCGAATAAATCTGCGACGAAGGACTGATGTTACGACAGCGGGAAAGACTCCATTCTCATTAAGATGTGTCAGCTTTTCAGTTAAGCCTTCCGCCAGCCGGGTGTAGTCTTCGGGGGGTAGAGAAACGTCTGAAGGTTGTGTTTCTGACTTGGAATATTTGCTGAACACATCTTCCCAATCGGGTGAAAGCTGGATCAGCGGGAGTGAACCGTCCTCTCTTTTTAGCTCAGCAAACAACTGAGCGCCTAACCGTTGGCGCGTATGTTCGCACAACCCTTCTGCCGTCGAATGGATTGATCGCCCTTCCGCGATACTTTCGAGAATTACTGGAAGGTTCCTGATCGAAATTTGCTCCTCTAGAAGCAGCCGGAGCACCTGAAGAAGAGTCTCGAGGGAGACCTTTTCTGGAATGAGCTCATCCAAAATCTTTCGGTTTGCTTCATTTCTTTTTGCGTCTGAGAGATTGGTAAATTCATCAAGAATTCGACGTAGCCCTCTTAGGCTCAATAGTCGCCCGAAGTTGCCCTTGATGACTTCCAACAAATGTGTCGCTAGGATCTCCGGAGGAGTCACCACAGTGCATCCGGCCAAGGCAGCGTCTTCTTTATATTTTCGCGCCATCCACTTTGCGGGCGCGCCGTAAACCGGTTCCTTGACGGTTTCGCCTTCAATTGCGTTCGGGGCATCAGGCGGAAGCAGGGCAAGCACGGAATCAGGGAGTAGCTTGTCCTCAGCCTTCACGACGCCATGAATGCGTATTCGGTACACGCCAGATGCAAGAGATGCGTCGTCGGTTAATCTAATCTCAGGCAAAACCAGGCCAAAGCTGCTCGCTACATGGCTGCGCATATTTGCAATTCGAGTTTCCAAGCCGGTCGTTGGATCAAGTGCCATCATTACAAGGTCCGGTGAGAATTCGACATGAATCTCGTCCAGATCAAGAATGTCACCCATTGATTTTTCTGGCACTCGCTCGATTGATATTGGCGCTGTAATTTCCGGCGTCAGGTCGAGCTTGCGTTTGAAATAATAAGCTGCAGCCAAAAGCGCCGCAGCTCCCAACATGAACGGGATGAAAGGCATCCCTGGGACTAATGCGAAGAACACCATGAGCACCCCGACAGTTGCAATCGCGGATGGATGCCTCCCAATTTGCTCAACCATGGCAATGTCGGTTGCGCCGCTGGTCCCACCGCGGGCAAGAAGCAGGGCTGTGGCAATTGAAATGATGACGGCCGGTATCTGGGTTACGAGACCATCGCCGACCGTCAAGATCGCGTAAGTTTCGAATGCCAAACCCATTGGCATCCCGTGAGCTGCCACACCAATGATGAGGCCCATCACGAGGTTCAACATGGTGATCAGCAGGCCCGCCACGGCATCGCCTTTCACGAATTTTGATGCGCCGTCGAGAGAGCCGAAAAAAGTAGTTTCAGCTTGCTCACGTTCTCGTCGGGATTTGGCCTCGGTGTGATCAATGGCACCTGCGGACATGTCGCTGTCGATTGCCAGTTGCTTGCCCGGCATTCCGTCCAACGCAAAACGTGCGCCCACTTCCGCCATGCGCGTTGCGCCCTTGGTGATAACAATAAAATTCACGATGAGCAGGACGCAAAACACCACAAGTCCAAGATAAACACTGCCTCCCATGACAAAGTTGGCGAAGCCCTCAATCACGTTTCCTGCGGCTCCGGTTCCGGTGTGTCCCTCTCCGATAATCAGCTTGGTTGATGAGACGTTGAGCGATAATCGCAGCATCAAAGATGCCAGCAAGATCGTCGGGAATGCCGAAAAATCCAGTGGTCGTTCCAGAAACAACGTCGTCGTGAACATAAGGATCGCAAGGCCGAAAGATGCGGCCAAGCCAAGATCCAACACCCATGCAGGCATCGGCAGGATCATCATTACAATGATTGCCATGAGTGCCACGGCCAGAATAACGGTGGGTTGGAGGAACATTTTCATCAAAAGATCAAGCCGGTTGGAGTTAGGTATTGAAAGCGCCCGTCCAGCTTAGTTTTGCAGGCAATAATGGATGGTTAACTTGCTTGCCGTTATTCGACGACCGAAGCACTTTCAGGACTCAGCAGGTTTCCGATTTTTTGGCGCAAGTCTTTACTGTCTCCAAGCATGCCCTTTGCTGAAAACAGTGTTGGCGGTACAGTAGTTTCGGAGGGCAAGGCGCTGGAAGAAATAACATTCCCAGCGTCGGCAGGAAAATCCGTTTTGGCATTAGTATCAATTGTTGAACGACCAGAAAACGCCTGCGCGAGCGAGTCCAAGCTTGCCAATTTAAGTCGCTTTTCAATAGAGTCGACTGTCTCGGGCTGTAGGTACTTGTCCCGCTGCTCGGGCTTTAGCCGTAACGCAAATTTTGCAATGTCAGTATCGCTTCCGTGCTGTGCCAAATGCTTGGCAGCAAAGGAGACAATCTTTGCAATGCGATCGTCGTCAATGAGTTTGGCGGCCGCATCTAATGCATCGGCGTAGTCTCCTCTTAGTACAGAATTTTGCGCTAGGAGCATTGTCAGGTCTTTTGACGATTTGTCACCACTTTGCTGGACGGCAAACGATCTTGCGATTTCTTCCATTGGTGGCTCGACGGCAAGACCCTTTTCAATTGCCTGCTGAAGCAAGAGGATCAGAGCTTGAGGTGTTTCACTATTGCTCTTCTCGACCATGACCATCAAATCTTCGACAGGCAGACTTTCTAGATCGCCCTGCACCGGAGCAGCAGCCTCCAAGTCTGGATGATGTCTGCCCAGTGAATTTCGAAGGACACTAAGAGCGATCTCTTGGCCGTCTTGGTGCAGCCGTACCATCAAATAAGGACCAAGTGCAGATTTTAGATGATGGGGAAGGCGGGTGAAGCTCTCCGTAATTACTTTCGCCTGAGGTTCGGCGATTTTCACGCCGTCGCCGCTTGAAATCGCTGCCCATACAGCGAGCATGCCATCGCAACCGTTGCTTGGAAGATTGGTCGGAAAATTCGCTGTATTGCCGCCATCCAAAATTTTTGCGAGCGGCCTCAGGAATTGAACCTGCTCACCAGTCAACCCGAGTGTATCTATCGTCGCGAGCGCTTCGGCTCCCATGGCAAAATAGAGGTAGAGTTTCGTAAGGCGCAACGCTTCTGCTTGATCCAATTCGTCAAATTCACCCACAAGCGAGTTGCGTGCGTCACTGATCTGATCCGAGAATGAGAGTTCGGTTCCCCAGTTTTCGATATCACCAAGCCGTTCTGGTGGGCATACAGGTTTCGCTGTGGCTGAGACGTGCTCCCGTCTTGCAGCGCGATCAAAGGCAGAAGTTGTTCTTATCCGGTTGGCTGGTGGTTCAGGGAGCAGTTTTGCTTCGGTCGGTGTAGGAGGGGCTTCTGACTTCGGCAACTTGGTTGGAATTGGAGTCAGTAATTGTTGTGTTGCGGCCTTCCCGATGCGTTCCGACAGGTTTTCCCGAAGGGCAGACACGGCGGATGTATCCTCACGTTGGCGGGTGAATTCCTCTGGGTCCGGCCAATAGTATGTAGCGGGAGCGGGCTTCACTTCTGTCGTCAAGCTGACGGGTTCGTCAAAGACGTCCACCAGCAGACCCAGTCGATCCACCGTCTGGATGTCTATTGGACAATTACAATCAAGAACGATATTCAAGCTCGAATTGGTGGACTCCACCCGCGCAATTCTATCAGGAGGAATCATGCGGAAAACGTCGGAGGTATCGAAGCCCGATGTCCAACCCTCGATTGTGACCGAGATTGAGTTGTCTGATCGGGATTGGGACCATGTCTGCGCCTTGCCTGTGTAGAGAACCAACCGTGAGAATCCGTCATGTTCGCCGGATTTGACAATTGCCGGCTTTGCCCAAACGCTCCCGCAATACAGGATGCCCAAAAGGAAAACGATAGGTTTCAAGCCGCGTCCTTTCGGGCCCCTTTCAGGGCTTCTTCAAGCTCGGAGTAACTAGGGCGAAGAGAGCTTGGCGTGTTTTGCCGCCCGACTTCGATGCACATGTTCACGGAATGCTGGTGAAGATTGGCAACCAGGATTTCGCGTATCAGGGACTGGAAATGCCCCTCGTCTTCAATGACGGTTTTGATCTTCGCTGCGAATGGCCCCACAAAGCCGTAAGCTAGAAATACACCCAAAAAAGTTCCTACAAGCGCACCACCAATGAGCTTGCCCAACACCTCGGGGGGTTGGTCAATTGATCCCATTGTTTTGATGACACCTAAAACAGCCGCCACGATGCCCAATGCTGGCAAACCATCCGCGATGGTCTGCATGGCATGACTTGAATGCATCGCGTGATGTGAGTTTCCCTCGATGCGCTTTTCAAGAACCTCTTCGACTTGATGCGGGTCGTCGTAATTCATTCCTGCGGATCGCAATGTGTCGCAGATTAGGTTGACCGTTTCGTTATCCGCCAAAATCTTGGGATAATCTGTGAAAATCGCCGACTCCGCAGGCGCTTCAATATGGGGTTCAAGCTCTACCGGACTGCGGCGGGCGACACGCAAAAGCTCCGACAGCAAGCAAAGCAGGTCTTGATAATCCTGCTTGTTCCATTTCGGGCCTTTGAATACTTTTCCGATGTCTTTGACGGTGTGTTTGACGCCCGAAAAGTCGTTGCTGATCAGAAATGCTCCGACGGCTGCTCCGCCTATCATGGTGAATTCAAAGGGGAGCGATTTCAGGATAATGCCCATTTTGCCACCGGCAGCAAGATAGCCACCGAAGACCATCAC
Organism: Litoreibacter halocynthiae; assembly: GCF_004365635.1. Lineage (GTDB taxonomy): Bacteria > Pseudomonadota > Alphaproteobacteria > Rhodobacterales > Rhodobacteraceae > Litoreibacter > Litoreibacter halocynthiae. The sequence goes on from NZ_SOBH01000003.1 coordinate 235,426, forward strand.
GAATACGACCACGACCCCGACTATTCCAACCATTTTCAGATACTCCTTTCTTTGCTGCGCAGATGTGGCTTAGGTTTTCGGAGCGTTTGCGTTCCGGCCAGCAAGAACGACGCTGATTGCGTAGGCTTTTTCTGCTGAGAGACCAGATAAAATACCTGCAGCTGCCGAAGGCGACATTTCCGCAAGGAAGCCTGCAGCAAATTCGGGGCTCATTTGTTCAAATAGTAGGGCCGCATCTTTTGGTTTCATCGATTCATAGACTGAAGTCAGTCGACTGATGTCATTCGATGACGCCCCGTCGACACGCTGAATAGTCGCGGCAAGACGGGCCTCTGCAATCTCCAATTTATTAAGATTCTCCAGAAGTTCCGCTTCGGCTCGGGCAAGGTCCTTCTGTCGTTGCGCCTGCGTGGCCTCTACTTCTGTCACCTGATCCGAGCGATCCCGTAATAGTGCCATAAGCTCCTGCGTTTCTGCATCAGTTACGCACTCCAAGGTCGCGCCGCTTCCCGTCGATGGCTCCGTGTCTGTAGGGCTGGATGCAACCGCAATTCCGACCGAACCGAGACGCAAGCTGCCAGATAAAAGCAACATGGCGACGACGAAGATCAGTATCTTTCGTGGTGATCGGGCTTTCTTGGAATCTGTCATTGCGATGCCTTTCGGGAAGCATTCCGAACGAAGATGTTCGCGTCCGGTTTCGCAGCCGCTGCTTCCGCAAGGAATTGAGCGTCCGCCTCCACTTCAGTTTCGGGGAGGTCCTGAAGTGCGGCGATCATTAACTCCAAGCGGTCGGCGATGTTCGCGGCAACTTCGGTTTTATCCTTCAAGTCGGTTGCCGAAGTGTTTGCGGTATCTTGTGCCGATGATAAAACGCGTGTCATTTCATCCACTTGCCGCGACAGTATGGCAATGGCCGAGCCTAAATCTTGGTCTAGACCTTTCAGCTTGGACAGTTTTCGGGACAGGACAAAGCAATAGATTGCGGCGGCAATTGCCCCAAGTCCAAGGAGGATATCAGCTAAAAAAGTCAAACGAGGTCCTCACGAAAAAACGAATTCGGTAATTAGGAGGTCACGCACGTGCCCCGTGCCTGTCACGATCTGCACCCGGCGCAGCATTTGTGCCCGAAGTCTGATCAGTGAGGCCGGATTTTCGAGCTCGGAAAGGTCCACTGCTCGCAAATAGCCGTTCAAAACGTCCAGAATTCGCGGCATCAACAACGCAACATCTTCAGTGCGTTCAGGTGCGACTTCCAGTTCTGCACGAAACCGAAGTTGACGATTTCCAGAGCGCCCTACAGTGACGACAATGGGATTGATTGGCACAAAGCTGATTGCTGGAAGCGGTTCTGTTACGTCATGCGCTGCCTCTGTTTTGTGCCCGATTTCAGGTGCAAGGATCATGCCGGAATACACCGCAAAGAATCCACCGCCGCCACCCAGTATGGCTAGGACGAGCCCGATGACCAGTCCGGCTTTACCCTTCTTCTTGGGCAGTTCTTGAGTTTCATCCGTCATTTGATTCTCGCTGGTTTTTTTCAGCTATACGGGCCAACCGACTAACCGATTGTTAAGGCTGATCACTTTAAGTGGCTGTCAGCGGGTCAGAATGACTCGCCATTGTGAGAGGTTCAGCCGTGAAGCAATTCCAGCAGTTATGGGACGCATTGGATACGCGGAAGCGCGTCATTGTCATTGGAGCGACGGTGATCGTTATGCTGGGCGTTTTGTTTCTTACGCGCATGGCTGCGACGCCGAATATGGGCCTTCTTTATAGCGGGCTCGCGCCGAATGCGGCCGGTGAAGTTATTGCACAGCTAGAAGCTCAGGGTGTTCCGTTCGAGGTAAAAGGTGGGGCGATTTATGTTGACGATGCCCGACGCGACCAACTGCGGTTGACGCTTGCGGGGGAAGGATTGCCGGCCAATTCCGGCGATGGTTACGAGCTTCTTGATGAACTCAGCGGCTTTGGGACAACTTCGCAGATGTTTGATGCTGCTTATTTGCGTGCAAAAGAGGGGGAATTGGCGCGGACAATCGTGGCAAATCCCCAGATCAGCGCGGCCAGAGTGCACATTGCGCAAGCCTCCCAAAGCCCGTTTCGGCGATCTGTGCAACCGACTGCTTCTGTATCGGTTCGAGGGGATGGCGGCCAAATTCCGAACGCGACCGCTGATGCAATTCGTTTCCTTGTCGCGTCGGCTATCGCAGGGCTTCAACCCGATGACGTATCAATCATTAACGCGGATCTCGGAGTGATCATGACACCTTCAGGCAAGGATACCCCCGCGCGTTCAGCCTTGGCACATGGGGAGCGTCTCAAGCAAAATGTCGAGCGGCTCATTCTGGCAAGAACCGGCATCGGTGGTGCGGTCGTGGAGGTTAATGTCGATACGCTGACAGACGCGGAAACCATTGTTGAACGCAAAGTGGATCCCGACAGTCGAGTGGCGATCAGCACAAACACGCAAGAGACATCAAGCTCCTCACGGAACCAGGGCGGCGGGGCAGTGACAGTCGCTAGCAACCTGCCTGAAGGCAATGGTCAGGGTGGAAACGAACAGTCCGGCCAAAACTCTGACACCCGAGAAATTGTTAATTACGAAATCTCGGAAACGACCCGTGAAATCCGCCGAATTGCAGGCTCGATAAAGCGGGTCACCGTTGCCGTGCTTGTGGATGGGACAAAGCGAATTGACGAGGGGGGAGTAGAAGTTTGGGAACCCCGGAGTGACGACGAATTGCGCGCGCTCGACGCATTGGTAAAATCAGCGATCGGGTTTGATGAGGCGCGCGGCGACTCAGTGACGTTGCGCTCAATGGATTTGACGCCGGATCCGACTTTAACTGAAACACCCGAGAACGGTTGGGTGACGTCTCGTCCGCTGGATGTCATGGCATTAACCCAGATCGGGGCCGCGGCTTTCGTTGTTCTCGCGCTTGGGTTGTTTGTTTTGCGGCCCGTTTTGGTGGCTGCCAACGCCGCCGAGCGTCCGCTGAACGAGCTAGCTTCGCCTGATCTGATCTCCGGGCCCACACAAGTTCCTGCCCTGCCTGCTGCAATCGGCAATGATCAGACCCAGAGAGGTCAGGCCGATTCTGTATCGACTGCTTTGCCGGTTATCGGATCCAGTTCATTGAACGCACCCGCGCAGCCCGAAGACCCTGTAGAGCGGTTGAAGGCCCTAATTGACGAACGCCAAGATGAAACCGTTGAGGTTCTAAAAAGCTGGATCGAAGCGCCGGAGGTGACGGCACAATGACCCAGGCTTCGTATCTAGAGGATTTCTCTTCTGCTGGCCTGCGACCAAAGGCAAGGACGCAGTCAGATGGGGCAAACGCAGATGCCCTGCGCGCGTCATTCGACGATGGTTATAAATGTGGATGGCAGGATGCGGCTGCCGCAACTCAAGACCAAGATCGCGAAACGCGCGAAGGATTGTCTTCTGCGCTTCAGGTGGTGAACTTCACATATTTCGAGGCGCGGGAGCACGTCATGCAGTCGGTGAGGCCGGTGCTGGATGCTATGGTTGAAGTGATCCTGCCCCGGCTTTTAGCCAAAAGCATTGGAGGCCGGATCGTAGAAGTGCTTGCTGATGCTGCCGACGGCATCGAGACGACGATTACGATCGCGTGTGCGCCGGAAAGCACTGCCATGCTAGAAGAACTGGTGGCTGACACTATAAAGTTTCCGGTGATTGTGAAAGCCGAGCCGACCCTCACCGCATCTCAGGCAACGGTGCATCTTGGCGACGGGCAGGCCCGCATTGATCTGGATGCCACGCTCGATGATCTACGGGATGCGATAAATACCTTCTTTGGAACCCCGAAATTGATGGAGGCGGAGCATGCCTGACCCGACAAGTTTGAAGGACGATCTTCTACAAGGTGTAAGCGTTGATGTACGCGTGTGCGTCGGCTCCGCGTCACCGACCATCAAAGACCTGATGCAGCTGGAGCCGGATTCAATTCTACCATTAAGTACCCATGTCGACGATCCGGTGGAACTCTATGTTGGTGACAAGCTAATCGCCAAAGGGTTTCTAGAAACGTCGCCCGACGGTGACGACGGCAGCCTGTCGGTGCGGCTGACCGCTGTAGGTGATCCGACAACCGGGTTGAAATGACGAGTTTGCAAACAACCGGTCGTATGGTCGTACTCGTTCTGACGGCGGTGATATTTCTCGCGTTGCCCGCACACGCACAGGACCTGTCGATTTCGCTGGGGGATGACGCATCACTAAGCGCGCGTGCGATGCAGTTGATTGCGTTGATGACTGTCCTGAGCCTCGCACCGGGCATCGCGATTATGATCACATGCTTCCCGTTCGTCGTTACGGTGTTGTCTATTTTGCGTCAGGCGATCGGCCTGCAATCTGCACCTCCCAACATGCTGATTGTCAGCTTGGCGTTATTTCTGACCTATTTCGTAATGGACCCAGTTTTCATGGCAAGCTGGGAAAACGGGCTGAAACCCTTGAACGAAGGTGCTCTCTCAATCGAGGAGGCCATACCCAAGGCGCTGGAACCATTTCGCGGGTTCATGTCTGCGCGATTGGATATGGATACCTTTTTGACGCTGGCGGATCTTCGGCCGGAGCAAGCCGGAGGCGGCGCCCCCAGTGAGGCGTCATTCTCGATCTTAATTCCGTCGTTCATGCTCAGCGAGATCGAGCGTGCATTCCAGATCGGTTTTTTGGTGTTCCTACCATTTTTGATCATCGACCTGGTGGTGTCGGCGGTTCTCATGTCGATGGGCATGATGATGGTGCCACCCGCCATCGTATCTTTGCCATTCAAGCTGGCATTTTTTGTTGTGGCCGATGGGTGGAGTTTGATCTCAAGCGCACTTGTAAGGAGCTATATATAAATGTCGGATTCTGCCGAGCCTTTGCCAACTATGCCTCAGCACAATGAGGGGGTGCCATCACCGGATCAGGTCAAGAAAGCGCGTATGCTTGTTTCAATGCTTGGCGCTGATTTTGCCAAGACATCTGCACACCCGTTTTTCAAGGATCTGGCCCGCACTGCCGTTCAGCCGTTGGACAGGAAAGCCGCACCACCTGATATGAGTAAAGCGCTGGCAACCCTTGTGCGGCGATTGGCCGAGCCTCATCGGTCACGCGAAAGCCGTCGTAACACTGAGGGGCAAAAGAGCACAGTGTCTGTAGAACCCGCCGCATCCGCAACAGGGGAGCCTGATATAATGGCGCAGCATCCGGCCTTGATTGCAAAGCATCTTATAGATTTGCCGACTGCATTGCAGCTTGACGCGCTACGCAAATTACGAGGGCAAACCGCGCGGCAAGTGGCCGCTTATGTTGCGGAATTGAAGAAGTAGCCGCTGTCTAAATTGGTTTCCCCATGGCGTCACCTTCGCAAGCTGTGCCAAATACGGGTATGATGGATCGTGTCGATACAGAAATCCTAATTGTCGGCGGTGGCCCCGCCGGATTGTCTGTTGCGTCCACGCTGCCTCAAGATATTTCGGCGATTTTGGTGCACCAAGACCGCAGCATTGGCACCCCGGTTCGCACTTCCGGTGGATGCTGGATGCGGGACGTCAACGCGCTGGGCATTCCAGCTGAATTCGCTCACCCCGTGCACCATGCGGATATATATTCAGACAATGAACACCTGAAGCTCGACATGTCATCAGACCCTGTTGGAGTGTTGAATGTAACGGCTCTGTATCGCTGGCTAGCGGGTCAATCTAGGGCCGACATTCGATGTGGTACCAAATACTTGGGGACTCGGCGAGAAGGTGGAAAGCTCATCTCGCGGCTGCGCGAAAACCGAGTCGAGTACGAAATTGCCTCGCGGGTGATCGTGGATGCTTCGGGTTGGCATTGCGCAGTTTTGCAAAGTTTGGGTCTCAGTCCACCGCCCGACAGGCGCGGGATTGGTATCGAGTACGAGTTTGCAGCACCATCGCACGACCCAGATCGCGCGGCCCTTTTCTTCGGGTCAGCGACACCCACGGGATATGGATGGGCATTCCCCTCGACATTGGGGAGCTTACGGTTGGGTGTGGGCTTGATTGAGCCGGATTCCGACCAGTCGCCAAAGGCGCTTATGGAGGGCCTTCTTGCAAGCAATGCGATGGAGCGCATGGGTTTACCAAGGCCTCAAAGCTTCCACGTTAACGCAGGAATTCTGCCATCCGTGCCGTTCACATCCGATCTGATTTTCGACGGGGTCATCCGCGTCGGAGATAGCGCGAATATGGCCACGCCGACATTAGGGGAAGGCATTCGGATATGTATCGAACACGGCCGCACGTTGGGCGCAGCATTGGGAAAGAACTCCCCAAAAGCCTTGACGCAGTGGGAGAGGATAGTTCGCCGAAAACTGGCTTTGCAGTATCGCATTGGTTTCGAGGCCAATCGCCGTGCCGCTGCCTATACGCCGCGCGATTGGGATCGGTCGGTCGCAAGGATGCGCACTTTGCCACCTGAGGAGTTGCTGCGCTTTTTCCAGAATGATTTCTCGGCGCGTATGATTGCGCAACGGGGTGCTCAGTCCATAGGGCGCAAGATCGGCCGGATGCTTGGCGGTCGCTAACCGATGTGCTTTTCGCCGCGATTGGTCGCCAACCTGATCTGCGTCTGACGCTCGCGGAAGCGGTCGCGATCCTCAGGCGTGGTTTCGTGCAAGCAGTGGTGGCAGCTAACGCCAAGCTCGTACTCCGCGCGCCGCATATCTTCGGGCTGCAAGGGGCGGCGGCAGGCATAGCACAGCTTCAACTCGCCTTCTTTTAATCCATGTCCCACGGAAACCCGCCCGTCGAAGACAAAGCATTCCCCATCCCAAGTGCTCTCGCTTTCGGGAACTTCTTCCAGATATTTGAGAATGCCGCCTTGCAGATGGTAAACGTCTTCGACTCCTTGGCCGAGCAAGTAATTGGTGGATTTCTCGCAGCGGATGCCACCGGTGCAAAACATCGCGATCCGTTTGTTGTGGAAGCGCTCTTTGTTGGCCTCCCACCAGGCGGGGAATTCACCGAAACTTCTGGTTTGAGGATCAATCGCGCCCTCAAAGGTGCCAATGGCCACCTCGTAGTCGTTGCGTGTGTCGATGACGGCGACGTCTTCTGACTGGATAAGCTCGTTCCAATCGGCTGGTTTGACATAATGGCCGGTGCCCGCCAAGGGGTCTACATCCGGCTGGCCCATCGTCACGATCTCGCGCTTCAAGCGGACCTTCATCCGGTTGAACGGCATGTCAGAAGCGGTGGATTCCTTATGTTCCAGCCCTGCGCAGCCGGGTAGGGTACGAAGGTGCGCCAGCAAGGCGTCAATTCCACCACGTTTGCCTGCCACCGTGCCGTTGATCCCTTCGTGGGCAACCAGCAAGGTCCCTCGCAAGCCCTCGCGCTCGCAAAGCGCAACCAAGGCAGGGCGCAAGCTGTCAGGGTCTTCGAAACGGGTGAAATGATAAAGTGCAGCAACTGTAAACATGCGAACGCTTTACGACTGTGCAAAAGCAGGATCAAGTGCGGGCTGTTGACGCAAGGCGGGCATGGCCCTAGCAAGTTCAGGCGAAATCCCGGGAGGATGAGATATGCGCGCAGCCGACGAAGCCTTGATCGTCATCGACGTTCAGAATGATTTCTGTCCGGGTGGGGCGCTGGCCGTTGCAGGTGGCGACGAGATTGTTGAGCCGATCAGCGCGCTGATGACCGAGTTCCAAGCGGTTATTCTGACCCAGGACTGGCATCCCGAGGGGCATTCGTCTTTTGCGTCTTCCCACGAGGGGCTTGAGCCGTTTTCAGTCACCTCCATGCCCTATGGCCCGCAAGTGTTGTGGCCGGATCATTGTGTGCAAGGAAGCCAAGGGGCTGCGTTTCATCCGGGTCTGCTCACGGACACTGCGCAAATGATTGTGCGAAAGGGTTTTAACCCTGCGGTCGACAGCTATTCCGCCTTTTTCGAGAACGATCAGACCACGCCCACTGGGCTGGAGGGGTATCTGCGCACGCGCGGGATTACCAAGCTGACGATGGTTGGACTGGCACTGGATTTCTGCGTGAATTTCTCTGCCGTAGACGGTGCCAAACTTGGCTTCGCGGTGAGCGTCAAAAAAAACCTGTGCCGCGCAATTGATATGGACGGCTCGCTTGAGGCTGCACTGGAAAATATGAAACGCGCGGGAGTGCAGCTCAATGGTTGATATCGCGACACGGGTTTATAACCACAAATGGAAGATTGACCCAATTGTGCGATCTTTGATCGACACCGATTTCTACAAGCTGTTGATGTGCCAATCGGTTTTCCGCAATAAGCGGGATACCAACGTCACCTTCTCGCTAATCAACCGGAGCAAGGATGTCCGCTTGGCAGATCTTGTGGATGAAGGAGAGCTGCGAGAGCAACTTGATCACATCCGCTCGCTGTCTCTGTCCCGCGGCGAAAGCACTTTTCTGCGCGGCAACACCTTTTATGGCAAGCGACAGATGTTCCGTCCTGATTTTATGGAGTGGTTCGAGAATGTCTCGTTGCCTGCCTATCATCTTGAAAAGCGCGACGGCCAGTATGAGCTGACTTTTGAGGGCAAATGGCCCGAAGTTATGCTTTGGGAAATTCCAGCGCTGGCTGTCTTGATGGAGCTGCGCTCTCGTGCTGTTTTAAAGGACATGGGCCGGTTCGAGCTTCAAGTGCTCTATGCGCGGGCGATGACGCGGTTGTGGGAAAAGGTCGAGAAGCTGCAAGGCGTTGACGACCTGCGCCTTGCGGATTTCGGAACGCGCCGCCGGCATAGCTTCATGTGGCAAGACCGATGCGTGCAAGCGATGCAGGAGGGGCTCGGCGACAAGTTCGTGGGCACCTCGAATTGCCTGATCGCGATGCGCCGCGAAGTCGAGGCTATCGGGACGAATGCGCACGAGTTGCCCATGGTCTACTCCGCCCTGGCCGAGAGTGACGAGGCGTTGAGGCAGGCGCCTTATGACGTGTTGGCCGACTGGCATGAAGAACATGAAGGCAATCTGCGTATAATCTTACCCGACACTTACGGCACGGACGGATTTCTTGCCGGTGCGCCGGATTGGCTTGCCGGATGGACAGGAATTCGTATCGACAGTGGCGATCCGGCGGAAGGTGCCGAGCGGGCCATTCGCTGGTGGAAGTCGCGCGGTGAAGACCCGACGCAGAAGCTGGTTATTTTTTCGGACGGGCTGGATGTCGACAAAATAATAGAACTACAGGCCAAATTCCGCGGGCGAGTCCGTGTGTCGTTTGGTTGGGGGACGTTGTTGACCAATGACTTCAGGGGGCTGGTGCCCAATGACGGCCTCGCCCCGTTCTCTCTGGTGTGCAAAGCCGTGTCCGCAAATGGCCGCCCGACGGTGAAGTTGTCTGACAACCCCCGCAAGGCAATGGGGCCAGCGGAGGAGATCGCGCGGTACAAACGCGTCTTCGGCGTCGGTGATCAGAAAGACATTGCAGTTGTCGTCTGAAGCTAGATTTGTGGACCTAGCATAACAGTATATCAGTCGTCGTCACTGACCTTGCCGCGAAGGGATTTGACTTCACCGCGCTGTTTCTTGGCCGCAATTCTGCGGCGTTGAGATCCAAGCGTCGGGCGTGTCTTTATCCGCCGCTTGGGTGTTTCCAGCGCTTTCAGGATCAGCTCTCGCAGGCGAACTTCCGCGAGTTCGCGGTTACGGGCTTGGGATCGGGTCTCCTGCACAAAGATGATCAACGCGCCGTCATTGGTCCAGCGCCGTCCGGCAAGCCGTTTCAGGCGCGCCTTCACCGGACCGGTTAGATTTGGGGACCGCTCCGCCTCGAAACGCAACTCGACGGCTGTAGAAACCTTGTTGACGTTTTGCCCGCCCGGCCCTTGGGCGCGGGTGAAGCTTTCGGTCAATTCCCAATCTTCAATCGTAATGGAGTCGTTCACGCGGATCATAGGGCTTTGATACCCCATGATCCGCGTGATGAATACGCCGGATTAAGGTTTGCCTTTACCGCGTTTCGGAGTGGCACCAGCCCCTTTGTTGACACGAGGCTTCACTTTACCGCCCGGAGGCGTGAAGCGTTTGGACGTATCATTGGCGCTTGCAGTAGGGCGCTTACCCGCAGGCTTGCCACCATCGGCTTTGTTGAACGGCTTTTTGCCGCCGGGCTTCTTGTCGAAACGCGGCTTGTCGCCATCGGTTTTGCGGAACGGCTTGTCCCCGTCGGCCTTGCGGAAGGGTTTTTTGCCGTCGGGCTTCTTATCGAAAGCAGGCTTGTCGCCCTTCTTCTCGTAGGGTGCTTTGTCGCCACGAGGTTTCTTGTCGTATGGCTTCTTGTCGCCCTTTTTGTCGAAAGGCTTCTTCTCGTACGGTTTTTTGTCACCGGCAGGACGCGGCTTGTGATCTGTCACCGCACCCGCTGGCCGTGCATCGCTGATGCTTTTGCCAGACTTGGGTTGCTCCGTCGCTGCGGGACGCGGCGGCGTATCATAGTCGCCGCGATGCGGTTTTTTCTCGTATGGTTTCTTGTCATACGGTTTTTTATCGTAGGATTTCTTTTCGTACGGCTTTTTGCCAGCACCACCTTGTGGGCGCGGCATGGACGTGAAGTCCGGTGCCTTATCAAGGCGCGTTACAATCGCCCCGTCCTCCAGTTTCATCCCGTCGCCAAGCGCCTTTAGGAAACCGTCGACGCTGGTTTTCAAAATCTCGACGAAGCTTGCGTTCTGCTGGATGCGAATTGCGCCGATATCGTCTTTCGTCAGGTCACCGGCGCGGCACATTGCCGGCAGAAGCCAGCGTGGCTCTGCGTTGTCTTTGCGACCAACAGAGATCGAGAACCAGACGCTTTCGCCGAATGCAGGGCGTTCTTTTGGCGCGTCGGAGCCGGACGGGGCCAGATCTTCCGGTGCGGATTGACGTTCGCGGAACAGGCGAGTGTAGGCGGTCGCGATTTGCTCGGGCGAGAAACGCTCGACCAACTTTGCGACCAGACCGGCTTCGCTATCCGTTGCCGTGTCGACCCAAACCGGATCGTTGAACAGGCGTTCTTCGTCGCGGGCGTTTACATCGTCGGCGGAGGGGGCCTCGGCCCATTCGGCTTTGACCTTTGCCCCTTGCAACAAGCGCTCGGCCTTCCGGCGCATTTTGGCAGGGACGATCATCGCGCTGACGCCCTTACGGCCAGCACGGCCCGTCCGGCCAGACCGGTGCAGCAGGGTCTCGTGATTGTTTGGTAGCTCGGCGTGGATGACCAGTTCAAGGTTGGGTAGATCAATCCCGCGTGCAGCGACGTCAGTGGCGACGCAAACGCGTGCTCGGCCATCACGCATGGATTGCAATGCGTGGGTGCGTTCGTTCTGGCTTAACTCACCGGACAAGGCTACGACCGAGAAGCCCCGGTTTGAAAAGCGCGTCGTCAGGCGGTTTACCATGGCGCGGGTGTTGCAGAACACGATCGCAGTGGGTGCTTCGTAATAACGCAAAACGTTGATCAGGCTGTTCTCCGCATCGCGCGGGGCTACCGCCATCGCACGGTATTCAATGTCAGAGTGTTGGCTGTTCTCGGCTTTTGTAGAAACGCGGATCGCATCTTTCTGGTAGCTCTTCGCCAGTTTGGCGATAGACGCCGGAACCGTTGCCGAGAACATCAGGGTACGGCGGCTTTCCGGCGCTTCGGACAGGATGAACTCCAGATCTTCGCGGAAGCCGAGGTCCAGCATTTCGTCAGCTTCGTCAAGAACGACAGCACGCGCTTCGCTCAGGTCGATCGAGCTGCGTTGGATATGGTCACGCAAGCGGCCCGGTGTCGCGACGACGATATGCGCACCACGGTCCAATGCACGGCGTTCGTCACGCATGTCCATGCCGCCAACACAGGACGCCACGACAGCACCAGCCTTTGCGTAAAGCCACGACAACTCGCGTTTGACCTGCAACGCCAGTTCGCGGGTTGGGGCAATCACAAGGGCAAGCGGTGCTGCAGCGCGGCCGAATTTCAGCTCGTCGCCGAGCAAGGTCGGTGCAATTGCGAGGCCGAACGCAACGGTTTTGCCGGAGCCGGTTTGCGCAGAGACCAAAAGGTCCGCGTTGCCGTATTCGTCGTCGGTTACTGCTGTTTGGACCGGAGTCAGGTCGGTGTAGCCGCGCTCGGTCAGCGCGTCTTGAATGGATTGTATCACGGGTCACGTCTTTCTGGTCAGGGCATAAAGGAAAAAGCAGCCACCCCTATTTGGCCACAAACGCGGCCCGTGCCCTGAGAGCGCACCGCAAGTGGGCGGCAATACGCTGGTTGGGCGTTGTTGTATAGGGGGTGCGTTCAAACGGCACAGGGCATACAGTTTGCCGCAGCAATAGGAGATAGCGAAAAATGATCGAAAGAATTGAAACAGGTGTGCGGTCCAGCAAGGTCGTTAAGCACAATGGCGTGGCTTACATTACGGGCCAGGTTGGTGAAGGAAACGGCATCAAAGAGCAGACCGAGGAGTGTCTGCGCCGCGTTGATGCCATGCTAACCTTGGCCGGGTCCTCACGCGAAAAAATGCTGCGGGCCACGGTTTGGCTGGCGCATATGTCCGATTTTGCAGGGCTAAACGAGGTCTGGAATGCGTGGGTGCCAGAAGGCCACGCCCCGGCGCGTGCATGTGGTGAAGCGCGGTTGGCGCGGCCGGAGTTGTTGGTCGAAATTATCGTCGACGCCGCATACGACTGATTTGAAAAAGCAAAGGGCGCCCACAGCACGGGCGCCCTTTGACGAGATCTGATGGAGGTGGGTCAGGTTGATCCGTGACCGATACCTCGGTGTGGGTTAGGGGGCTGCCCCTAGACACGCACCTCCGTACCTTGCCTGACACCTTGCTCCAATATCACTCTAGACATGGACACCTCCTTTCAATGGTTGCTGTTCAAGGGAAAGGTGCCACATCTTGTGGATAACTCAAGAGTTTTCTACGCAGTTTTGTGTGAAAGTTTCGCAACGATCATCCGGAAGGGGATTAAAGCCAGCAAGGCTACGGCCAGTTTTACCGACCAGTCGGCGATGGCCAGAGAGACCCAAAGCGGCATCACGGGGCCTTGTCCGAGCAGGGGGATAGCTTCCCAAGCCCATGATATTGCTGCGTCATTTCCTGTGCCGAAGATCGTCACCGTGGCGGAGAATGCGATGGTGAAGAACAGCGCGGTGTCGACGATGGAGCCGATGAGGGTCGAGGCCAGCGGGGCTTTCCACCAGACGCTCTGACGCAGGCGGTCGAAGATGGACACGTCCAGAAGTTGAGCCGTCAGAAACGCGATGGCTGAGGCCACGGCGATGCGCAGCGGGACGGCGGGTCCGTATTCCAGCATGATTTGCGAGCCGATCAGGGAACAGGCGATGCCGACGAAAAAGCCAGCGAAAACAACGCGCCGTGCGGCTTGGGGGCCGTAGATGCGGTTCATCACATCGGTGACGAGGAAGGCGATCGGGTAGGTAAATGCGCCCCATGTCAGCCAGTCGCCGAGCAGGAACTGGACGAGGATGTTAGAGGCCACGACGGTGGCGGCCATGGCAAGGATGCCGGGGAGGAGACGTGTCATAATGGATTCCGTTTTGACAAGGTAGCGGAGACTTGTTGATGAGGACGCCGTTTAGGGGAACGGCGGAATGGGGGCAAGAGTTAACGTGGAGAACGGTGGAATTCGGGCGGCAGTGGCGCGACCCCTCGAGACCTGCGTTAACCAAGGCTGCACAGGGGTTTTGCGCTGTCGGCAAAGCGTCGGCGATGCGTCGGCATTCCGTCGGGCCTTGAACGGGGCTGTGTCGGGCAGGGCGTCAAAAGGTTAACGCGCTTCGGAGGGTGCTCGCCGTGAACGTTAGCCGGACCGCAAGCCGGTCTCGACCAGCATCCCGCGGCGCTTGGCCTCAAAGTAGTAGCCGCGCGAATACCATTTGACCGCGTTGTCGTAGCTGCCATCGGAGAGCAGCCACGCGCCGCGCAGATATTTGACGGCGTATTTCAGGTTGGTCTCCGCATCGAGCAGACTGTTCGGCGGGCCGCGATGGCCCATGGTGCGGGCCGTGGCGGGCAGGATTTGCATCAGGCCATAATACGGCCCGTTGCGCGCCTCGGGGCGGTGGGTGCTTTCGCGGATGATCTGGCGATGTACCAGCGCACGCGGCACCTCGTAGAGATCGGCGTATTTGTTGATGAGCAGACGAAGCTCTGGCGTCTCATTGGGATGCAGCGGGATCGCCTGCCGCTGCTCCGCGCTCTCTTTCGGGGCGGAACTTGAGCAGGCGGGCAGGGCCAGCAGCATGAGGATAAGAAATGCACGTATCATGAAAATTGGGATAGCTGCGCCTCGCATGTCTGCCAAGCGCGGCGTTCAACCATAAGCGGGATTTTGCTGGATACGGATTGTGGTGAGTGTTGCTTCTAGCGTGGGACGCGATTTTGGAAGCTGAGGCAATGCGCCTGTGCAGTGTGTATGCCTGCTTTGAGCCCAAAAGCGCATGATGCTGCGCGATGCAGCTACGGCAGCTATTACGTATTTGATGCCGTAAACGCTTTGATCAAGGCGTTTCGTTTAACAGGTCAGAGGCGCTGCATTGCTAAAGCTACTCTGACGATTTCCCACGCCAAAGGATGAATAAACCTGAAAACACGATCAAACCGGAACCAAGCACCATTGCGGAACTCAATTGTTCGTCGAACATCACAACACCCAGCGCAATCCCGAAAAGCAGCCTTGTATATCTGAAGGGTGTCACAGCAGAGACTTCGCCAGTGCGCATAGCCTTCATTAGGCACGAATAAGCGCCAACACCCGCGAGGATTGCCCCTAACAGGTAGAAGGACGTCTCAATGTCGGGGGAAACAAATGTCGCCCCTTCCCAGACCGAGAACACCCCACCAGCGACCACAATCGACAGGAAGCCATATAAGCCGAGGATATTTGTGCTGAGCGTGGCGGGCGCCGCACGGCTCGCAAGGTCACGCCCCGCAAAACCAAACATGCCGACAATCGCAAGAATGGACAGCACCGAAAAACTGTCTGTTCCTGGCTGGATAATAATAACCACACCAATCAAACCGACGAAAATCGCAAACCACCTGCGCCACCCGACCTTTTCGCCGAAAACTAACGCGGCACCAGCGACAACAACAAGCGGGGTTGCCTGCAAGATAACCGTCGCGGCGGATAATGGCGTCAAGGTAATGGCAAGGACATAAAACAACCGGCCGACTATTTCGAATACGACGCGGATGCGCATCGGCCGCGATACCACATCTTGCACGAATAGCGGTTCGCTTTTGAAGCGTGCCAAACTCGCAAACACAGCGGCCCCGCCTAAACCGAAGATTATCAAGATTTGCCCAACCGACAGGGTGGAGGATGCCGCTTTCACAAACGCGTCCTCAATGGCAAATATAGCCATCGCCGCGACCATCCAGATGCTGCCGAGCAAGTTCGTTCTGCGATCTATATGAATTTTCGTGGTCATGGGTGTTCCGATTTAGATGTCGCTTACCGAAATGATTGATAGGGCGCGCTTTATTGCCACGAGCTTCGAGAGCGATGCCAGCGCAGCCTAGTTCTGTCAACCAATGCCGTCATAATCAGCCATTCGCACAGTAACTGCGAACGGCAGCTTTCATGAACAGCGGACATCGAAGCAAAATGCAGCGAATGACGGCAGAGAGCCCATTGTGTGAGTTCGGTTTTCTCGCTGCATGCGCTCGCAGCGTGGAAAATGCTGCGTCAGCGTAAAATTCGGTGCTGCCGCGCGGCGGAAAAACCAGCCATTCGTGCAGAGTGCAGCAAGGATCAGAGGTCGAATTCACAGACTGCGGACAAAGTCAACTTTCGCTGCAAATGCGAATCTCAGAGGCTTGTATGGAAAAAGCAGAAGTTCGGCATAACGACGCAATGTATGAACGGCGAGAAATTGCTCAGAACTTCCAGCAACAATTTCAGTTTTTGGATACGTACCCAATGCTACAGTGAGCCAAGGAAAGAGGTGCGAAGTAGTCTCTAATCTATCAATCCAAAATACTGTTCAAACGAGCGATCTTAAATCTACAGCTTCACTTTGACGATTGCTTGGAATTAGAGCAAGTTCGCTGATATGATCGTTTCCGCTCATCTTCAACAACTCATGCCCGAATTTCTGGCATATGCCCGATCGATAACGTCTGCCTCTGATAGTGCGGAAGATCTCGTTCAAGACGCCATAGAGCGTGCCTTGCGCAGCAATAATAAGCCAGACGTTTTGGATCAACTTCGACCATGGATGTTTCGGGTCATCCGTAATCTGCATTACGATGAATTGAGAAAATTACGTGTGCGCCGGGAATATTCTGCCGGTATGGGACGTCTATCTGAGGAAAGCATGCAAACGGGAGATCATGCGCGGGACGTGCTGATCCGCCGTGCATTCGAAAAACTGCCGCCAGACACCCGCGAAGTGCTTTTTCTGGTGGATATTATGGGTTTGAAATACGCTGAAGCGGCAAAGGTGATGGATGTGCCCAACGGCACGGTGATGAGCCGGTTAAGCAGGGCACGACGCGCGCTGTTAGAACTGGTGGAAGGGCCCTCCGAGGACCGCAAGAGTAATGGACGATGACACAGATAACGGAACAAGACTGGGAATTGGTGAGTGCCTTTGCAGATGGTGAATTGCGAGGTGAGGATGCTGCACGCCTTGAACAACGGCTCCGCAACGAATCGGAATTACAGGCGGCACTTGCGTCAATCACCGAGATGTCACAGGCACTGTCTACCTTGAAGCCAGGCCAAAATAATACGTCACAACCCGCAAACTCAAATCGGCGTCCGTATCGCTGGATCGCTGGCGCGGCTGTCGCTGCTTCGATTGCGGTGGCGGTGTTTCTGGCCCCTCAGCAAAGTGTCCAAGACCCGTTGGACATTCACAATGCCTACACGGCCCAGACTTTTCCAGCGCCAACGCTGAATGACCTCCGTTCTGTATCCAACGCTGAGACAGATGGCTTCCCCAGTTTGCGGGATGCGAACATGGTGTTGGTGGTTACAAGTACAGCTGATGCAACAGCTTCAGCTCACTACGTTGGAGAGAATGGATGCCGTTTGACTCTTTTGCGTGGGATTGGCGCTCCCCCGCAGCCCATCCAGACCCTGCAGTCTGCAGAATGGACTGTAGGTGAGCAGTGGTATCAATCTTTGGCAACTGGCATGGATCAAGTGAAATTTGATGCGTTGACCGTATATTTACAGCAATCCACCCAAGACCAACGTAAACCTGCGACTGTGCTTGCACTATTGGGTGCAGTACGTGGCGCAACACCCTGCGCATAATTTTCGCTCCTACTTATCATAGCAGGAGCGATTACCTTGGGCACGCGCAGGACAGTTAATTTAAGGGTCGAGGGAAATTGGGACGATCTTCGTTATAGTGCTTGGCAAGATAGTCGAGGATGATTGTGCGATCGGGTTCGTCTATTTCTGACATGCCCTGTTCTTCGACCATCCATTCAAAGGATTCGTCCCAATGCTCGCGCGTTAATCCTTGTTGGGCGACGATCATCTCGGAGTGACAGGCCGTACATGCATAAAACGTTTCCTCAACACCCGGCGCAACTTTCAAAACCCCGAATTCAGGATCTTCTTCTGGTAGCGTGGCTTCAGCGGCGGCTGGCGTCGCACCAAATTCCATTGGGGTATCGGACAATGTATTCAGATAGGCGATCAAGTTGGCGCGATCATCATCTTTTCTCAGCCCTGCGAACCCCATTTTTGTGCCTTTGACCTCGGCCTTGGGTTTGGCGAGGAAGGCGTCCAATCGCTCGGGTGTCCAATCGCCACCATATTCGGTCAGCGCGGCTGAATACTTAAATCCGTCAACTGTCGCGACAGATGCGCCAACGATATTGTAGAGGTTCGGACCAACCTTGTTTTTGCCATCTGCTGCGGCAACGTGGCAGGCTTTGCATTTGCGAAAAACGCTCTCCCCTTGCGACACATCCGCCGAAGCAAGCGCATCGGTGAGATCAGCAAAGGCGGGAAGGGGTGACAAAATCGTAGCACCAAGGGCCAGCGCGCCCAGGTTCATCTTACGAAACATAGAAATCTCCAGAATTTAATTCGGCGGGCACAACAAAGCGCCCGCCTGATTAGATTAACTCACCCGCAGGCCGACGCGGTGCATGGTGTTGTTGAGATACCCTTTGGGATTCCAATCAATCGCAAACGGCTGCATGTCGCCTTCGCTGTCTGTGGCGCGCGCCCAAACCTCGTAATATCCTGCAATGGGGAAGGTCACGTTTGACCGCCAGTTTTGCCATGCGCCTGAATTGACCGGTGCGTCCATATCGGCATCCTGCCAAGTCGCGCCAAAGTCGATGGAAATTTCGAGCTTATCGACGGTCCTGTCACCTGACCATGCATGGCCACGTACTTCAGTCTCCATTCCGGATGCAGCACCGTTGGCGGGGAATGTAACCAGCGACTTCACAGGCATCCGCTCAATGATAACGAAGTCTTTTTTGTCCACGTCCTCACCTGGCTCGACCGGACGATTGGGCACACGGTAGGCGGTGCCGGTCATTTTCGGTCCATCGTGAACGATGTCGCGCAGCTGGATGCGTGTCAGCCATTTCTGCGCTGTAGACGCAGGCCAGCCCGGTACAACAAGACGCAAGGGTGCGCCGTTCAACGGGTGGAGTGCATCGCCGTTCATCTCGAACGCAATCAAGATGTTGTCAGTCATCGCCTTATCGATAGGCATCCCGCGAGAAATAGGCAGTTTGTCAGGATTGCCTGATAAATGCGCGTCTGCACCGTAATGCGCAGTATAGATCGCGCCTGCCTGCACGCCAGCCTTCTCCAGCACATCTTTCAGACGCACACCTGTCCATTCAGAGCAAGCAACTGCACCATAGGTCCACTGGTTGCCTTTGGCAGGCGGATTGAAATATCCCCGACCATTGCCTCCACATTCGAGCGTCAAAGCCATTGTTACGACTTCAAATTGATCACGCAGATCGGCGATGGTCAGTTCCATCGGTGCGTCAACAAAACCGTCGATGGTCAGCGTCCAAGTCGCTGGATCGACGTCTTCGGGTGGAATGCCATTGTTGCGCACAAAGTGCCGCGCGGTTGGCGTTATTGCATCGTCGAGAAATTCAGGGGGTGTTTCGGCATTGATCGGTCGATCGTTTAGCAATGTCAGACCATCCTTACCCATCAAAATGTCGTCCTGTGCGAAGGCAGCAGGGACAAACCCGATGGGCATCTTATCTGAAAACGGGATTGATGTCCCAACCATAGCCGCCATCGTGGCATAGCCGGTGCGTTTCAGAAATCCGCGACGGTCAGGATTGGCGACGCGGCCAAAAAATTCCTTGTCCGCTTTTTCAGGGTCTTTCGAAAAAAATCCGTGGACCGTTTTGTTTTTGTCATCATCGAGTGCCATATGTTCCTCCCTGGCAGTGCCTCGGTATGCAATCGCGCACCCAAGGTCTTTCGATATTGACGTACGGGCCGCGGGTTTTATTCCCGCAGCCCTACACCTTTTCTTAAAAAACGCTTCTTAACGAACCCATCCCTCTGTTTTCATGAGACTTTGGGCCTCGTCTGTTATCAGGAAATCAAGGAACATTTGCGCTTCAGGGTCGGCATCGGGTGCGACGGCCACATTCACATCGCGCCAAATCTGGCGGTCATCGTCGATTTGTACCATGTCCAGTACGTCCGGATGTGTGATTGGCCAATTTGGCCAAGTAATCCAGGCATCAGCATCCATATCTTTGAATGCTTTAAAACTGGCACCGGACCCGAGGGCATAGCTCACAATGTTTTTCCGAAACGCGCGCACATCTTCAAGGTTGCCTGTACGGCCAGCCACGTCTTCCCATGTGCCGGTGCCGGAGGTATTGTAGACACCAGAGCCTTCAGTCACCACAATCTTTATTCCGTCTTTCAGCAAGTCATCGAAACCGTCGATACCTTTAGGATTGCCTGCCTTCACAGCGATCACTGTCGGACGAATATAGATCGGATCAACCTGATCGGACGAAAATGTCAGGTACGTCTGCAAAAACGCTGTCATCGACTGTTCAGATGTGCCCCAAAGAATGTCAGCATCCGCCTGAGCCGCTGCGGACCATTTGGATTCTGGGCCTGCAATAATTTCAACTTTGTTGCTAGTCTGCGTCTCCCAAACTTCGGCGACTTTCTTAAATGCAGTATGTGGACCCCCAGCACCATAGAGCTTAACGATGCCGTCCTTTGGCATGTGTTTGATAGCTGAATCATAAAATTGCGTATCTTGGGCCAGCACAGGGCTGGCAATCAATACAGTTGTTGCAAGAATGGCTGTGGTTCGCATTTTGTGTTCCTTCCGAAAGGTTGAGGCAGCACTCGTTGGTGTCACTCCAACATTAACGTGCGAGCGCCCCGAATTCTTCCAAAAGAAATGTCAACTGTACGAAAAAGCGTAATTCCAGCTGGTGTTCCGACGCCGCTTCCATAGCCAAAGCGAGGGAAATTGGTAGTGTCTTGAGTGGTTGCGTAAAGAAGTAATAAGCAGAATTCGGCACTGCTTTTTCAACGGTATGGGTTCGAAGCCGCCCTTTGCTTTCGCAGAAACACTTGATGGCGAGCCAGCGGCGAAGCCGACATTAGTTTTTAGGTTATGATACGTCGTCAGCGCTGTGTTGATGTTTGGGTAGGAGGGTTGGATGGAGGGCAAATCATGCCAAGAGTTCAACTTCCCGCTGTCACCCCAAAACGAAGAGCCTGGAATAAGGGTCGCCTCGTCGGGCAAAAGCGCCCGCTTCTGCCAAAACAGGTCTGGGCCATCCGCGCTCGCCTCGAACTAGCGGGTAATCTCCGCGATCTCGCATTGTTCAACGTCGCAATAGATAGCAAGTTACGCGGTTGCGACTTGGTGTCACTGAAGGTCATTGACCTTCTCAGGGACGACAGAATTCGTGAACGCGTGTCCGTCGTTCAAAGTAAAACGAACAAGCCTGTGCAGTTTGAACTGGCTGAAAACACGCGAGAAACTGTGACCAACTGGATTAAGTTTCCGGAAATGATCGGGCGTCAGTTCTTATTTCCGAGCCGATTTCATGATCGGCCGCACATATCAACGCGCCAGTATGGGCGCTTGGTTCGGGATTGGGTTGTCTCGATTGGTTTGGAACCTAGTGGCTACGGCACCCACTCTATGCGCCGAACGAAGGTGGCGGAAATCTATCGCAAGACAGGCAACCTGCGTGCTGTTCAGCTACTGCTTGGCCACACAAAAATTGATAGCACAGTCAGATATCTGGGGGTCGAGCTCGAAGACGCGCTGAGCATAGCAGAAAGGATTGATATCTGAGAATTCTGACGAACGGTTGGAGCCGTTCGTCATTTCGAAGCGGCCTTGATCGTTTGATACTTCCTACGGCAGCGCTGAGCCCACTTTACCTTATGCCGCACTGCGCACGAATGTCCGGTTTTCAAGACGTGGCCCAAAACGTGACAAAATCAAACAGGGTTTTGCTAAGGGTTTGTGTCACAAGATTTTCCAATGATTTCGGTGAACCAAGGGTAAGTGACAAAAACGACCGTTTTTGGCTTCGACACTATCATTGTCCCACTGGCTGACATCAGAAGTCAGACTCCAGTCATACACTAAACGCATGCGCTAGGGCGCTGCGTGTGCAGGAAGCTTGCGTGCGGCAAAAAACAGCGGCATGATGCATCAATTATTATTCTATTTGGAAACTATCGGCCTATTCGCTTAGGTATTTACAGATTCTGATTGAGGACTTGGGCGACCACTTCAACACAGTGCGTCCACACTGTTCCATCAGTTGCTACCATCAGCTTCTGCGGCGATCTTGCCTCGTTCGATCTCTGCGCCCGGCACAGCACTCCGACGAGCCAGTACCGGCTCTTCACACCCGCCACAGATTTAACTCTGACATTTGGCGACCTAAATGGAGATTAGTTCAGTGAATGATAACCAAATTTCGGGAAAAATTCTGCAGAAGTCCGACCATCAAGGGATCGAAAATCTGCTTGTCGTTGTTTACGAATTTGACAGGGATACAAATGCGAGTTTTCTGAGTTGGATTACGGGTTTAAATCCAACCGCTGTATCCGATCTACTTCCGTCAGATGCGGTACATAATCTACCCCCACCAGACCCATCGCTTACCCAGCCCGATAGAATTGGAAGTGTCCTAACCGATAAAAGTGGTTACTTCGAACTTCACTACGAAGATGAATTGGTCAAAGAAGCTGATGGTACTCGCCCAGACCTTTTGCTGCTTGTTCTTGGACCAGACTTCTCCGAAAATTCGAACAGCGCACCATTCGGGATCGATTTCTCTAGCCGCCTTCTTCATATCTCGGACCTCAAAGTTCGTATGAACGTTGGTCGGACTGAGGGCTACATAATTCTACTGGATGAGGAACTGCTAGCTGCAAAGGGGATGATCGTCAAACCGGATAAAGTAGTGCCGGATAAGAAGGAAATCAGCGCAAAGTTAGCACGCCAAACAAGGGATCGTTTTGATCTTCGAGCCGCAATAGATGTTCAGCAGAGAGAATTATACGCTGAATTTAAAGATGAAAATAGTGACCTCGAAAAGGCTGTAGCCCACACCAAAACCGCAGTGCTTAAGACACTTGCGTTGCAAAAGGGTGGCGGCAATAGTGAAAATTATTTTTGGGGTGACGAGCCGCCGATGCAAATCACCCAGGGTTTGACGGTGATGCCTGACTGGTTTGTCGCAAAGGATGCGATTTCTCTGCATCTAAGCGATTGGGACATAGATGAACTGGATGTAGATGTAGATGTGGATTTTGCCAGAGGCCCTTCATTATGTAAATTGATGCGGCATTTTGGCTACGGAAGCGGTTTAGAGAAGAACAAAGACCTACTAACTGAAATCAGAACGAAGAAGGCTCTTAATGAAATTTTGGCCAGCGCTTCCAAGCCGGTTGTGACTTCGGAGGACGGTGGCGAAATTTTGAACGACACCAGCCTCCCGGAACAGCTTCGCTCTGATATTCTCGGAAAAATAGCCAGTCAAGTTTCTAGTATCCCTTCAGTACAAAAGAGTGATTTGGAGCTGTCTTCTCAAGCCAGTTCAACCAACGACTTAAATCGCACAAAGGAGATCGTCAGTAGTCTGGAACACTCAGGGGGGCCAGACAACGTAGCGACTTGGTACGACTACAATGTTCTTAATCTTGCGTTTGAATCCGTTTGGACCTCCACTTTTGACAAAAACTTTGAAGAAACTGCTTCCCAGTTGTTTCGTGAAACAGTAAAAGTAATGCCTGATGATCCGTTTGGGCGAATTCAAATGGAATCTATTCACGCACACAATGAACTTGTCAAAGTCTTGAACGGCATCGCTGGTGATCCTGAAGCCGACAACGCAATCAGAGCTGTGCCGGTTCTTCCGAGGGAAGTCCTGGAATACCTTCCACGGATGGATCCATACACCTGGAGTTCATTTTCAGACTCGAAGCAAGTAGAAATCGTAAATATTTTCAGAGACTATGAGAGGCAGCGTGACGATCCATCCATCCCGAACCAAGACAAACTTCGGATGGACGACGCCGTTGAACAAGCAGAGAATGCAGTTCGCCAATTGTGGTCTCCCGACAGCGCTGGTGGCGCCCTTACGTATGTCGTCCCATCGAAACCTCAGAATAATTTGGCGCGACTTGCGTTGCAAATGCAGAGTCAACTGAACGAACCGTATGTGTTCAATTACTTTGTTCCCGGCTCTGTCAACTTCGGCCTAATGGAGACAACGCGAACCAACTTTTACTCCATGGGAATGGAGCCAACCCGCTGCGTATCAACATTTCCGCTAGCACCGGGCGAAACTTTCGAATTTAGCTATAAAAGTGAAACCACGCAGTCTTTAAACGAAAAGAGGCTGGAAAAAACGCTGCGCGAAACAAATTTTGAAAACCAGAAGACGACGAAATCTGAAGTAACTGCCATGGCCAAGGTGACGCAAGCGTTGGAACTGCAAGCTGGCGGCGACGGCGGGCTCAATTTTGGCATCGTTAACATTAATGCCCAAGCATCTGCCAAAAATAATTCCGCTCAAGAACGTCAAAAAACGAACAAAAGAATCCTGGAAGGAGTGAGCAAGGTAGAAAAAAAATTACACAACGAAACTCACATTTCATTCGATACAACTTCTAATTTCGAAGAAGAAGTCTCGACGAAACGGACGATCAGCAACCCGAACAATGAACTTACTGTCACGTACATTCTGTATGAGCTTGAACGCCGGTACAGAGTTTCAACCAACATGCAGCGCGCCGAACCAGTGATCGCTGTCGCTTTGGATATGCCAGCGCCCCACGAGATCAACGAAATTTTTATTATGCGCTATAGCTCAATATTCAGGGATGTTCTGTTAAGCAGCGATTTTGAGGGGGCACTCGATTTTGTCGAGGACGGTTTGTCCGCTGATTTAGCTCGTATCGAAATTGCGAAAGCGACCCACGAAAAGCAATCCAGACTCTACGATACATCAGAGGCTTCCGCCCTTGAATTGGCGCAGATGGTGAAGTCTCATAGAGAGCGGGTGACAAGCTACAGCAACCATGCGATTGACGCCGAGGAACGGGAAGACACCGCTGGTGATATATTTGGCGCAATCATGTCCGGCGGTCTCACTGAACTTTTTGGAGACGACAATGATGGGAAATCACCAGAATACTATCAGGCGAAAGCGGATAACGCCGAGAAGGCCCTAAATTACCTGACAAGCGAATACGAAGCTAAAGTGCGTCACATGAGGAGCGCCGAAGACGGTCTCAACCAAGCTTCGAAAGCTCTTTCTGACCTCATGGTTGAAAAGTCGCGTAAAGACATATTGATCGCTCAGTTCATTCTGCATCTCAAAGATAACATCTTTCACTACATGCACGAGATATGGAAACGCGAACATAAGGACAAACGCTTTTTCTCTCTCTACGATATGGAAGTTCCTTTCTTCCCGGCTTCAGACACCAACTATCGGCTGCGCAGGCCACAACCAGGAGACAAATTTCAAGCCCCCATTCCTGGCTTGCGCCGAGACGCAAATCCCTATGTCCTTGAATTTGACGCGCCGACCCCTCCCTCCGATCAGTCCGATGTCCCACGCAGGAAACTAGCTGACATTGCGGATCTGGACAGTCCACTGGGGTTTAGAGGTAACTTTGCAATCTTCCCGCTCAGAGAATGCTGCCTGATCACAGATGTCATGTTGCACAGCTATTTTGATGAGTATTTTGGTACCAAGGATCCGGCAACCAATAGATCCTACACTGCCAAAGATCTGATTGCCTATGCAAAGGAAGCCTGGAACTTTAAGTATAGTTCGGCAACCAGCCCCGACGCGGATCCGACGCCGTTTCTTTCCGAGATTGAGAAGCAGGAATTGGCACAGCTCATCGAACGCTTGAGTCTGACCAACCCTGGCGGCGAAATTGAGACGTTGTTTCATACCGGTCAGGTCTATCTTGATGCCCTAGTAGGTGAAAACACACTTCTTGAACCCTTCAAAAGGGCTCATCGTGAACACGACCAAAACAAGGTCCAAGAGGAAGTCCGCAAGGCACGCCTGGAGAACCTTCGCTTCGCCGCACGATTAGCACAAGACCAACCCCTTTTGGACGACCCTGATGTTGATAAACGCACAGAAATTATTGGTAATCCGCAGCAAATTTTAAACGGCGAATAATATGCTCCCTCCCGAGCTTGAAGAACTTGTAACGATATTTCGCTCTGAATTAAGGCAACGGTTGCTTGACTCCAGAATTGGCGGACGAAGATTAAATCGTATGGTCGGAGTACAAATAGCTTCACTTCGATTAGAGCTTGCCGAATTACAAGAATCTTCGATAGAATTATATAGAACAGTTTACGTCATCATTTCTCGCTATCGCGCCAAATCAGTGAGCCAGATCCAATCCGAGTATTCAGCCCAATTTGGCCGACCTGTTATCGACTTCAGCAATCCATTTACGAGGGTTGCTGAGGGAATTGGAGCATATTTTGACGGTGTTTGGCTCGGTATTCTTGATGTTCCAAACCACATAAGAAATAATTTCTCTAGCGTGTGGAATTTACATGCGGCTTCGGCTGGCGCCGCTCTTCTTAGGCCAGACACAGCAGCGTATTTTTGGGCAGGCGTGGGGCGTTCCGTTTTGGAAGCACAAGTCTTAGTCATGATCTACAGGATCGGAAGTTCTGTCGAAGAGATAATAGATCAAGCGCGGAACATATATAACGGGAACAATATGCAAGGCCGCCTACGGAGAATGGGAAGAGGAATTAGCAGCCGTAAAATTCAACAGCTTGTACGACTATTGAACATGCAAGACACGCATGACCGTGCGTTCGAAATGGGAAAATTTCTAGGTCCATTACTAATTGAAATAGCAATCTCTATTGCGACTGGTGGCGCAAGTGCTGCACTTTCTGCTGGTCGCAGAGCACTAGCTGCCCCTGTGGAGTTCGCTACTGGAATAGCGCGGCGGTCAGGAAGACGAGTTATTTCGGACACCGCGTCTCAACCAAATAGACAATTATTACTCGACAACACAACACCCGTCTTACCCAGGATCAGCGATCAAGCCGTGAGAGGTCAAAATTTGCCCGATAATCACAATCTGGCTGGACCAGCAAGTGATGTGCCAGAGTCCGCTCGCCACGCTAACTTTAGCAACGCTAACTCTAACGGTAGACACATTGAGGGAAATAGAGGATTGGAACCTGCGATTTCGGACAGTGATCGTGTTGGAGGAATGCAAATTACACCTGAAATCACAACCGTTCCTCTAAGTAGTAGCGCTCTAAGGTCAGTTTTTTCATCCGCTCGACGTGCGTTCAATCGCCTTCGGCCCCAATTTCAGCGAGCGCTTGGAATTGCTCGCGGTCGAGGTGGACAAGTCCATCATGCGATTGAATTACAGGTCATCACACGGTATCCGAATGTGTTTCCAGTAGATGAGTTAAACCATATTTCAAATATGAGGGGTATCCCACCGGAGCGCCTCTCCTTTGATTCAACAACAATGCACAATAGAAGAGGGCGTAGGGCTCTTCACAACTCAGCAATCAGAGAGTTTTGGGACAATCAATATCGACTTCTTGATCAGACTATTGAGATAAGGCATCTTGATCCCAATGATACGTTTAGAAAATTTGGTCCAGACTACAACGATCTCGTACGAAGGCGAATATACGAAGCGGTGAGGGAACATGATTGGAGATTTGGTGCGTTTTTTTCTGAAAGCCGTCGTCAGAGAGATTGGACTCCTAACTTTGAAACCAATGATTTGCGAACGTTGGACAGCAACATCGAACTTGATTTGCCACCAACTTTAAGGTGACCGGAGGCTGTCGCGCTCGATGATCCGCTCCAGCGCCTCCACATGCATCGCCTTCATACCTGTCGCACGCGGCTCCTCGATATCAACCTTCACCGTAGAGCACACCTTTTGGCCAATGCATCAGAGCATCAAACAGAACGTAAAGTGCAGGATTGATATCTGGCTTAGATGACTGCACGCGCCCAATCGTTTCCTCAATGCAGACATTGGCGCAACCGCGGCGAATTGGCGCTTCGTCCGCATAGCCGACAAAGCTAACCGACCTCCCCTAAACCCCCGCCGCCACAATCGCATCCGCAAGGATCGGCACCGACTGCGCATTGAGCCCCGCGATGTTCAGGCGACTGTCGGAGACCATGTAAATGCCGTGGCTTTGGCGCATCTGCTCGACCTGCGCCTCGGTTGCACCAAGGCGGGAGAACATGCCGCGATGCTGGGCGATGAAGTCGAAACGGTCGGAGTTGGTGCGTTGGCGCAAGGCGTCCGCGAGTGATTGGCGCAGGGTGAGCATGCCGGTGCGGATGCCCTCCAGCTCGGTCAGCCAGTCGGCGCGTAGGGCCTCGTCGTTCAAGACCATCGTTACCAGCCGCGCGCCGTGATCGGGCGGGAAGGAGTAGTTCTGACGGTTCAGGAATGCCACGGTGCCTTGGTTCAGCGGCGTCTTGGACGGGTCTTGGGAAACCGCCATCAACAGGCCCGCGCGCTCGCGGTAGACGCCGAAGTTTTTGGAGCAACTGGCGGCGATGAGCATTTCCGGCTGCGTCTTCGCCAAGTGGCGTGGGCCGAAAGCGTCGGCGTCTAGCCCGTCGCCGAAGCCCTGGTAGGCGATGTCGACGAAGGGGATCAGCTGCTTGGCCTTGAGGAAATCCGCGACCTCCTGCCACTGGCTGGCGGTCAGGTTCGCGCCGGTCGGGTTGTGGCAGCAGCCGTGCAGCAGGACGACATCGCCGGGCTTGGCGGTGTCCAGATCAGTGAGCATGCCGCCAAAGTCCACGCCGCGGGTTTCCGCGTCGAAGTAGCGGTATTCGGCCATCGGCATGCCGAGATATTTGATGATGGACGGGTGGTTGGGCCATGTGGGCGCGGACAGCCAGATGCGGGCGTCGGGGGCGGCCATGCGGATCAGCTCCAGCCCCTGCCGGATCGCACCCGTTCCACCGGGGGTGGCGGCGGCTGCGACCTGATCCTTGGAGACGGTATCGTTCAGGATCAAACTGCGCAGCGCCTCGTGATAGCCCGCATCACCCGCGAGGCCGGTGTAGCTTTTGGTGTCCTCGACCTGCCAGAGCTTCTGTTCGGCGGCTTTGACGGCGCGCATGATCGGGGTCTGGCCTTCGGCGTTCTTGTAGACGCCGACGCCGAGGTCGACCTTGTCCTCGCGCGGGTCGTCGCGGAAGGCGGCCATCAGGGACAGGATTTTGTCAGCGGGTTGGGCTTTGAGGGCTTCGAACATTATCCTTCCTCCACGGCAAGCTGGTCGAACTGGCCCCATTCGGCCCATGAGCCGTCATAGAGCGAGTGGTTGCGGTTGCCGATACGCTCCAGCGCGAGGCTGAGGATCGCGGCAGTCACGCCGGAGCCGCAGGTGGTGATGACCGGCTTGGACGGGTCAACCTTGGCGTTGTGGAAGATTTCGCGCAGGTCGGAGACGGATTTCATCGTGCCATCTGAATTGAGAAGCGACGTGTAAGGCATGTTCTGCGAGCTGGGTATGTGACCCGAGCGCAGCCCCTCGCGGGGTTCGGCTTCCTCACCCTTGAAGCGCGGCGCGCTTCTTGCGTCTAGAATGGTGTGATCGCCAAGTTTGGAGGCGGCGGCGACCTGCGTGACGTCGCGGACCATATGCGCCTGTCGGTGAATTGTGATGTGGCGGTCTTTGAGGACGGGGGGCAGGTCTTCGGTCGGACGGCCTTCGGCCAGCCATTTGGGGTAGCCGCCGTCCAGCACGGCGACGTCGGTCTTGCCCATCAGCCGGTAGAGCCACCAGACGCGCGCGGCGGAGAACAGGCCCGCGCCGTCATAGACCACGATCTGGTGCCCGTCGCCGACGCCAAGCGCGCGGGAGCGGGACATGAATTTTTCCACCGGAGGGGCCATGTGGGGCAGGGACGATCGCGTGTCGCTGATTTCGTCGATGTCAAAGAACCGCGCGTTCGGGATATGGCCGCGATCGTATTCAGTGCGACCGTCGCGGTTCATATCGGGCATGTACCAAGAGGCGTCGATGATCCTCAGGTCGGGATCATTGAGGTGATCCTCCAGCCATTTGGTGGAAACGAGAGTTTTGGGATCGTCAGTCATTGGGAAGCCTCCAGACGGGATTGCCTTTTGGTAGACCTGTGGCGGTTTGGAGGCAAGTGGGGGGGCGCATCATGGCGTCAAAACGGAAAAGCTTTGCGCGTTGGGTGGGGAGGTTGAGAACTCGACTTCTGGATGTGTGAAAGGTCCGCTGTGCGGGACAAAGTTGCCTTTGGCAAGCGCGGCTATTGCTGACGCAGCATTTGTTCGCAGACGCGGCACCTTTGTTGTCGCAACGCAGCGTGTGTCGCCATTCCAGCCGTTCAAGAGCGTTGTTTTGGGTGCAACAGAGACCCTGTTTTCGCCTCACACAGTCCTAACAAACAGGTCGCGGGACAGAGAGCCGCCCTTTGCTCAAACGGCTATTTCTATTAAACATTGGTGTCACCTCCGAGGAGTGACCTTCATCGGGTTTCAACAGCGCCTGTATCTATTCTGGCAAACCAGCAACGCGCAATGCAGTCTCCAGATTAGAAAGGGCAGCAGGATCCTGAATGATGAAAAGGCTCATGATCGAGGAAATCGACGCTTCAAATCCCAATAATTCGTATTCGTCCGCCGCCCATTCTGCATCCTCAATCTGCCCCATCGCCCCGTAGTTGGCGATCTGAAACCTCAGACAATACGGCGCAGTTGGCATTTGGGTCAGGCATTGTTCAAGGGCGATGGCTGCATCCTCATAGCGTTTTGCATGGAACAGGGCATGACCAAGTGAGAGATAGTACCAGAAGGGCGGGCTTGGATGCGATGCGATTGCTTGCTCAAGTATCGTGATCGCCAAATCCACCTCACCCTGGAGGTTCTTCACGGCACCAAAATAGGCCCGCGCGTCTTCATTTGCCGGTTGCAGGGAAATGGCGCGTTCAAGATGGTGTTCCGCCATCTCATAGTCTTTTTCCCCGATGACCGTGTGGAGACGACCGAGCGCATAGTGCGCCAGCCAAAGATCAGGATTGCGCGCAATGGCTGTGTTTGCAAAATGAAGCGATTTAATTTCATCCGCTTCGTTTAACGTTATCCAACCGTTTTCGAAACGGATCGCAAACAAAGCAGCAAGTTCGGCATAAGCCCGTGCATAGTCCGGGTCCAATTCAATGGCACGGCGAAAATGGCGTTCCGCCAACAAACTATCATCCCGGGTGATCGTTCCACCGGCGTGCTTTCCGCGCAAGACTTCCTCATAGGCCAGCGGGTTGGACGTTTCCTTCTGGGCAATCCGAGAGCGGTCAGAAGGGTTCAGCTTGTCGAAAATCTCAAGGGTGATGCTTTTGATGATCTCGTCACGTATTTGCAGCAACTGTTCAGGCGTCCCCTCGAAACTCGATGCCCACAGAACCTTGTGTTCGCGGACATCAATCAGTTCGACGACAATTCGGAACTGGAGGTCGGAGGATTTGATCCAACTGTCTACGGCGTATCGCGCGCCCAGTGCCTCCGCCCGATTGGTCGCCAATTCAGTGTCATCGCCAATGGTTGATGACACTGAATTGGGTATGACGCTGAACCCTGACAACTCAGCCAGCTTTCCGTTCAATTCTTCGGCGAATACAGACGCAAAATAACTTTGTTCAGTCGCGCCGTCATCTTCACGGAGTGGGAAGACGGCAATCACCTCGCGAAGCACTGGTGTTGGCACTGTTGTCTTTTGAAATATTAACACCCCGATCAAGGCCACCAGCACCGCAATGATGGCGGCAACCAAAGCGAATTTGCCTTGACGCGTGTTTGTTAAAGGCGTTGCAAATTTGGCAACATTGATCCTGTAGCCCTGTTTAGGGAACGTCTCCAGCACGGCGCGGTTTTCGTCGCCGAGAAATCGGCGAATATCGGCGACACATTGGCTGATACTTTCATCGCTCACAATCAATCCCGACCAGACTGTTTCAGCCAGTTCGGATTTGCTGACGATGCGGCCATGCCTTTCCAGCAGTGTTTTGAGAAATAGCAGGGATTTGGCACGTAAGGCAATCGGCTGGCCCTGATCATCGAATAGCATGCCCCCCTCAAGACGACAGAACGTCTTGCCGAGCATAAACCCGGCCTCATCCAGGATGGGCTTTTCGGTCATCTGACAACTCCGTGTTGCGCGCACAAAATGATAGCAGAAAACGCGTTTTATATCCAACAAAGCTGCACCATCAGCATGGGCAAGACTACAGAATTCATAGGTTTTTCAGGGTAATTTCAACCCGCTTTCAAGACTCCGCCACCCTCTTTGGCCACGTTTTGCATAGGGCTTGGACATAAGCCGCCTCACAACCTAGGAGATTTCCAAATGTTACATTCTTTTCTGGCCACTGGGCCTGATATTTTTCCCTCGGTCAGGCGTTGCGCCTTTGGTGCGTCTCTCGCCGCATTCGTCGCGCTCGCCCCGCAAGCATTCGCGAACAACCTGGGAAAAGTTGATTTCGAAACCAGTTGCACCGTTGAAGCGGACGAAGCGTTTGATCAAGGACTGACCCTCCTTCATCATATGATGTACTTTCAGGCTGAAGGTGTCTTTGCAGGCGCGGCAGAAAGGTCGCCCGAATGCGCGATGCTGCATTGGGGTGTCGCGATGAGCAAGTTTCACCCTCTGTGGCCCGGCCGACCAAGCCCAGAGAAAATTGCAGCCGGTCAGGCCGCCGTTGAACGCATGAAAGTCGCTGAGCCGGGATCTGATATCGAGCAGGCATTCACCGAGGCTGCCGAGGCCTATTACGAAGGGGCTAATACGCCCTATCCCGAACGGATCGCTAGCTGGGCGGCCGCACAGATCAAGGCATTTGAGGAGTTTCCGGAAAACGATGATGTCACTGCGTTTCACGCGCTGGCCTTGCTTGCAACCGCACCAAGGGGCGACAAGACAATGGCAAACCAGCGCAAGGCAGGGGCGTTGATGGAAGACCTAGACGCCCGAACCGAAATGCATCCGGCGGTCTATCACTATGCCATTCACGCCTATGACAATCCGGTTCTCTATGAAAATGCACTGTCATACGCAAACGACTACGGAAAAATTGCGCCAGACGTTCCACATGCATTGCACATGCCGTCTCATATCTTTGTTAGGGCAGGTCAATGGGATCAGGTCATTGAATGGAATGCAAGGTCTGCCAGGGTTGCCTTGGCAGAGCCGCTGAACGGCGTAATTTCCAACCACTATGCGCATGCGATGGACTATTGGATCTACGCGGTGCTGCAAAAAGGCGACTTTGAACAGGCCGAAAAATTGCTGGGTGAGTTTGTTGGATACACCAATCAACAGGACAATTTTGGCGCAGCCTACGCACTTGCTGCATCACCGGTTCGGGTGGCTCTGGAACAGGAACAATGGGAGCGCCTGGCAGGGATGAGCGGTGAACTACACCCGGCTATTTCCTGGGAGAAGTTTCCGCAGACTGTCGCGATGCGCTGGTTCGCTATCGGGTTGGGAGCTGCGCGCAGCGATAATCTGACCCGCGCCAACGAAGCGCTGCGAGAATTGGCAGATTTGCGGCAAACGCTTGAGGCTGGAAAACAGGGCTATTGGCTCAAACTGGTCGAGGCACAAATTTTGAGCATTGAAGCTTGGGTGGAATTGTCCCGAGGCAATACTGATCTTGCAATAGAACTTCAGACAAAAGCAGCAGACATTGAAGATGCCGTCGGGAAGTCGCCAGTCACCCCCGGCCACGTGTTGCCAGCCAGAGAACTGTTGGGTGATCTCTTTACTCAGGCGGGCAACAGCGACCTTGCGGCTGGGGCATACCGTGACGCACTCAAGGACGCTCCCAATCGG
Source organism: Litoreibacter halocynthiae (assembly GCF_004365635.1). Lineage (GTDB taxonomy): Bacteria > Pseudomonadota > Alphaproteobacteria > Rhodobacterales > Rhodobacteraceae > Litoreibacter > Litoreibacter halocynthiae. Next base: position 268,820 of record NZ_SOBH01000003.1, read on the forward strand.
CTCAGAAGTACGCTAGCGTTGAAGTGACACTTGTGGCAATTCAACAGCGCCAACCGCTCACCCCTGTTCGGTTGGCGCGGCTGCGTCATCGGCAAGATTCATGCGAAATCACCGTTTGTCCCGCGATGCGTGTATTCGGCGTCTGAGCTTGTGCCGCGATCAGCACGAATGGCCGCAACGTCTGCTGCAAGTTGGCATCGTTTTTTCGCTTCCGCCGCAATATTTGTGCTGCGAGAACGCGCAGCACAAATATTGAATTCACAAGTCGGGCTCAAAGCGGACCTTTATCCCGAACTCCAGCCCTACCCGTGATCCTTCATCAGCCGTGCCTTGGAGCGTTGCCAGTCGCGTTTGGCTGATGTCTCGCGTTTGTCGTGTAGCTTCTTGCCCTTAGCGATGCCGATTTTGATCTTCGCGCGGCCCTTGTGGTTGAAATAGAGCACCATCGGGACCAGCGTCATGCCCTCGCGCTGGGTGGCTGACCAAAGTTTGGCCAGCTCTTTTTGCTTCACCAGCAGCTTGCGGCGGCGGCGTTCCTCGTGCTGGAAGGTTTTGGCCTGCGCATAGGGCGGGATATAGCTGTTCACCAGCCACAGCTCCCCCTCTTCGACGGCGGCGTAGCTTTCGGCGATCTGGGCTTGGCCCGTGCGGAGCGATTTGACCTCGGAGCCTTCGAGCATGATGCCACATTCGAGATCGTCCTCGATGGCATAGTCAAAGCGGGCGCGGCGGTTTTCCGACACGACCTTATAATTGCGCTCTTCGGCTGATTTGGGTTTCTTTGCCATACTCTTCTCTAGGTAGGGAGGGCGGGTCTTGGGGTCAATCCCAAGTCGGGGTTTGCTCAGACGGTCTCGAAGACCGACCAGTTCATGGCGCGGGACAGTTGCTCCAGCGCGATGGTACCAAGCATGGAGTTGCCGAAGCTGTTGAGCCCCGGCGCCCAGACCGCGATGGAGGCCACCCCCGGCACAATGGCCAGAATGCCGCCGCTGACGCCGCTTTTGCCAGGGAAGCCCACGCGGTAGGCGAACTCGCCCGATCCGTTGTAGTGGCCACAGGTCATCATCAGGGCGTTGATGCTGCGCACATGGCGTTTGGCGATCATATCGTCATCGCGGCTGAGGCCCGCCAGAAAGCGGCCCGCACGGGCGAGTTGCTGGCAGTTCACCTCAATGGCGCATTGGTGGAAATAGGTGCCGAGGGTCAGGTCGCACTCATGCTCCAGATTGTCGGCGGATTTCAGGAAATGCGCCAGCGACCAGTTGCGGTGGCCGGTGATGTTCTCGGACCGCGCCATGTCGTGGTTGATATAGATTTCCTCGTCGCCGATGGCGGCCTTCACGAATTGCACGATCTCGGCCAGCGTCTCTTTCGGGCTGCGTCCGGCGAGCAGCGCGTCGGTCACGACGATCGCACCTGCGTTGACGAACGGGTTGGGCGGCCTGCCGCCTGCGAGTTCCAGATCGACCACCGAGTTGAACGCGTTGCTGGTCGGCTCCCGTCCGACGCGGCCCCAGAGGCCGTTACCGAAGCGGCCGAGCGCCATGGCAAGCGTGAAGGCTTTGGACACGCTTTGCAGGGAGAAATCGGTGGTGGAATCGCCGCAACTGATCTGCTGGCCGTCGGCCAGACACACGGACATCGCGAACTGGCTCGGATCGACTTGCGCCAATTCGGGGATGTAGTTCGCGACGAGGCCCTTGTCGGGGGCCTCGCGCATGTCTTTTTCGATACGTGCTAGGGTGTCTTCCAGCATCTTCGATCCTCTCGGTGGTTCGGATCAGAAAGAACGTGACGGCTAGTTGATCAGACCCGCGTGGATCATCGCGTCTTTGATCATCAGGCGCGTGCCCTCTTCCAGCTTGGTCAGCGGGGAGCGCACCTCGTCAGAGCATTTGCCTAGCAGCGACAGGCCGTATTTGGCCCCTGCAACGCCCGGTTCGGTGAAGATCGCCTTATGGAGCGGCATCAGGCGGTCGAGCTGGATCAGCGCGGTCGCATAGTCGCCGTTCAGCGTGCTGGCTTGGAACTCGGCACAGAGCTTCGGCGCGACGTTGGCGGTGACCGAGATGCAGCCAACGCCGCCATGGGCGTTGTAGCCAAGGGCGGTTGCGTCCTCGCCGGACAGCTGGATGAAGTCGGTGCCGCAGGTCATGCGCTGTTGCGGGACGCGGGACAGATCGCCGGTCGCGTCCTTGACGCCGATGATGTTCGGGTTCTTGGCCAGCTTGCCCATGGTTTCCGGCGTCATGTCGACGACCGAGCGGGGCGGGATGTTGTAGATGATGATCGGCAGACCCACGGCGGCGGCGGCCTCGAAATGGGCGATCAGGCCGCGTTGGGTCGGCTTGTTGTAATAGGGCGTGACCACCAAGGCAGCATCGGCTCCGGCTTTCTTGGCGTGCTCGACCAAGCGCACGGTCTCGACCGTGTTATTTGAACCTGCGCCTGCGATGACAGGGATGCGGCCAGCGGCGGTTTGGACCACGGCGTCGACCACGGCGTCATGCTCTGCATGGGTCAAGGTCGGGCTTTCACCAGTGGTGCCGACAGGAACGAGGCCGTTGGAGCCTTGTTCTATATGCCACTCAACCAAGTGTTTGAGCGCGTCAAAATCCACCGAGCCGTTTTTGAACGGCGTGACCAGTGCGGGCATTGAGCCTTTGAACATGACACGTTCTCCTTTGATTAAGATGTCTCTTTGCTCCGATACCGTTGGCGGAAGGTCGCTGCAAGGGGGCAGATGCCATCTTAGTGAGTTGCAAGGGGCGGGTGTCCGCCTACCTAATGGGGATGAGTCGCGCGAAAGGGTGGTTGTGATTACAAGGTTTTGTGGTGCTGTTCTGGCGGTCTGGATGGGCTGTGTGGGCGGCGTGGCGGCACAAGACGCGCCCCCTTTGGCCAAAGCGATTGCAGCCGCCGGATCGCGCGACTGGGACAAGGCGGCGGAGTTGCGGGCCGGACTTTCCGATCCAATCTCGCGGGAGGTTCTGGACTGGATGCGGATGCGCGGGCGGCAGGGCAGCTTTAGCGAATGCGTCGATTTTTTGAGCCGTAACAGCGACTGGCCGGGACTTCCTTTGCTGCGCTTGCGGTGCGAATATTCCATCCCCAGAAGCGGCGTTGCCCCGCAGCTGGTGCTGGATTTCTTTGCCGCCACGATCCCGCAAACGGGCACCGGATCGCTGCGCCTGATCGAGGCGCTAAACGCTACCGGTCGGAAAGACGAGGCCGTTCAGGAGGCGCGTCGGGCGTGGCAGGTGTTCAACCTCGCACAGGTCGAGCATGACGCGTTCATCGAGCGCCATGGTGATGACTTGAAGGATTTGCACACGGTCCGGCTTGACCTGCTGCTGTGGCGTGGCGAGGAGAAAGCCGCGCGCCGGATGTTCAATCTGGTGTCCGAGGACTGGGCGAAGCTGGCGGTGGCGCGCCTGGGCTTGCGGGGGCTGGATCGCGGTGTCGACAACATGATCGAAGCCGTGCCCGCGTCCTTGGCAGAGGATGCAGGTCTTGCCTATGAGCGGTTCTTGTGGCGGGCGCGGAAGGGCCGGACCGAGGGGGCGGTTGAAGTTTTGTTGCAGCGGTCGTTGTCGGTGCAAGACCTTGGGCGACCGATTGAATGGGCGGACAGGCGGCGCTCGATTGCGCGCCAGCTTATGCGCGACGGAAAACATGCGGAGGCCTATGCCGTCGCGTCCCAGCATTTTCTGACGGCGGGGTCGGCCTATGCCGATCTGGAATGGCTGTCGGGATTCATTGCGCTGCGGAAGCTGAACGCGCCGAAGCAAGCGCTTGTGCATTTCAACAGTTTTCAGGAAGCGGTGGAGACGCCGATTTCCCTAGGTCGGGCCGGATACTGGCTGGGGCGGGCTTATGAGGCGGACGGGAATGCGGAACTTGCCAAGGCGGCGTATGAGTTCGGTGCGTTGTACCAGTCGTCGTTCTATGGCCAGTTGGCGGCGGAGCGTGGGGGCGTCCCGCGTGACCCGAAGATGACAGGTGCGGAAAAATTTCCGGACTGGCGCACGGGCGAATTCACCAAATCCTCGGTCTATGACGCGGCGGTTACCTTGCATCTGGCGGGACTTCTGAGCCTGTCAGAGCGGTTTTTGGTGCATCTTGCCGAAAGCCAGACACGTGACGGCATTGGCCAGATGATTGACCTGGCGCTTGAATGGGACGAGCCGCACATCGCGTTGATGCTGGCCAAACAGGCGGCACGGCAGGGCTATGAGATTTATCACGGCTATTTCCCGTTATCGGTGCCAAAAGGTGTCAAAATGGAGATTCCAGAGGAGTTCGCCCTGTCCATCGCGCGGCGCGAAAGCGAGTTCGACCCGACGGTGGTGAGCGGCGCTGGCGCGCGCGGGTTGATGCAGTTGATGCCCGGCACGGCGCAGGAAGTGGCGGGCGAGATTGGCGAGGATTATGAGCGGTCCCGCCTGACGGATGACCCCACTTACAATGCGCGGCTTGGCACGGCGTATCTGCGGTCCTTGTCGGAGCGGTTCGGGGCCAATCCTGTCCTGATGTCGATCGGCTACAATGCCGGTCCAAGTCGGGCGGAGCGCTGGCCAGCGATGTTTGGCGACCCGCGCGGGTCGGATGTGGATGTGGTGGACTGGATCGAGGGCATTCCGTTCCGCGAGACCCGAAACTACGTGATGCGGGTGACGGAAAGTTTCGCCCCATACCGTGCGCGTTTGAACGGCAAAGTGGATGACATCAAGTTGAGCGACCAACTCAAGCAGTAGCGCGGCGCGCCCGCCAGAGAGTGAAAATCCCTGCCGCGATCACCAGACCCGCGCCGATGACCACATTGGTGCGCAGGTCCTCGTTGAAGACGAACAGCCCGATCACCGAAACGAACACCAGTTGCAGGTAGGCGAAGGGTTGTACGGCGGAGGCCTCGGCGACTTCGTAGGTTTTGATCAGCAGGTAGTGGCCCGTGGCGCCGGAGATGCACAGGGCCAGCATCCAGAGCCAGTCGCTGCGTGCCATGGGTTCCCAGAACCAGATGCCGATTGCCGAGATCGCCACGGCGCCAGCGACCCCTGTCCAGAAGAAACTGGTCGCGGCGGTATCTTTGCGGGCCACATAGCGGGTGAGCAGGGTGTAGAGCGCGAACATCATCGCCGACACAACCGCCAGCAGCGCGTAGGGGCTGAACACGCCACCACCGGGTTGCAGGATGACCAGAACCCCGATGAAGCCGATGCCGATGGCGGTCCACCGGTAGAGGCCGACCTGCTCGCCCAGAATGGGGCCGGACAGGGCCGCGACGATGAGCGGGTAGGAGATGAAGATCGCCATGCTCTCGATCAGGCCCAGCAAGGTGAAGGCGGCAACGAGGATGCAGACTTCCAGCACAAGAAGCACGCCGCGGAAGATTTGCAATAGAGGTTGTCGCGTGCGGGCGGCGTTGGCGATGGAGCCTGCACGCTTGGCGGACACGGTCAGCACGAAGGCGGCGAAGAACCAGTAGCGGATCATCACCACCATCATCACGTTGTATTCACCCGCCAGATAGCGGGAGATGCCATCCTGCGAGGCGAAGATCAGCATGGTCAGCGACATCAGCATGATGCCGCGTTTGGTGTCGTTGCCGCTCATCTCAGGCGTCCGACGCTCATGTGACGCTTGCGACCGAAGCCTTGCACGCGCTTCACGTCAAACCCCGCGTCGGTGAGGCTGCGACGGACATGACCTGCGGCGGTGTAGGTGGCGAATGTGCCTTTCGGCGCCGTGTGGGTGCCGACCTCAAGCATCAATTCGGGCGACCAGAGTTCGGGGTTCTTGGCGGGCGAAAAGCCGTCGAGGAACCACGCATCGGCCTTGCCAGTCCAGTTCGGCAAGGTCTCGCGCGCGTCGCCGATGATGATGTCGGCATGCAGGCGGTCTGTTCGGATTGTGGTTGCTGGCCAATGGTCGAGCAGGGGCGAGGGGTCAAGGTCCGGGAAGGCCTTTAGGGCGGACTCTATGTCGGCGCGGGCCATGGGGTAGGCCTCGAAACTGGTGAAATGCAGCGTGCCGTTGCCCTGAAAGGCCTGCAACGCAGTTAGCATCGACAGGCCGGTGCCGAACCCCAGCTCAGCGATGTGGAACCCGTCGCGGTAGCGGTTTGGCAAATCGTTTCCTGCCAGAAAGACGTGGCGGGTTTCGTCCAGCCCGCCGGCAAGCGAGAAATAGGGATCGTCGAATCTGGTGGACACGGGGATTGTGCCGTCGCGCCATTCGAGTTGTGCTGTCTGGTCGCTCATGCCGCTTTGCCTTAGGTTCCCGCAGGGCGACACTGAGTAAAGGGGACAACCTTGTCCAGAGCAGAAGTAACGGTGCTGGGGGCGGGTGCGTTCGGCCTGTCGATTGCATGGGTCTGCGTCCAGCGCGGCGCGCGCGTGCGTGTGATTGACCCGAACGGGGTCGCGGCAGGATCGTCGGGTGGGATCGTCGGGGCGTTGGCCCCGCATACGCCCGAGAACTGGAACGACAAGAAGCAATTCCAGTTGGAAAGCCTGCTCATGGCGGGCCGGTTTTGGGCAGAGATCGAGGAGGTCTCGGGACTGACCGCGGGGTATGGCAGGCTTGGGCGGGTGCAACCCGTTCTGGACGCGGCGGGTCTTGCGTTGGCCAACCAACGCGCCGAAGGGGCACGCATGCTTTGGGGGGATGCTGCGGAGTGGCGCGTGGACCGCGCGCAGGGCGATTGGTCCCCAGCCAGCCCGACGGGTCAGGTGATTTTCGATACGCTATCCGCGCGGCTGCATCCGCGTCAGGCTTGTTTTGCTTTGGCGGGAGCGATAGAGGCGTCCGGCGGCGAGATCGTGCGTGACGGCGCTGTTGAGGGCGCAGTGGTGCATGCCACGGGCGTGGAAGGTCTGGTGGCCATGACCGCGCAGCACACGCGTCAGGTGGGAAACGGGGTGAAGGGCCAAGCGGTTCTGCTGGCGCATGAGGCGCGTGACCTGCCCCAGCTGTATTTCGATGGATTGCATGTTGTGCCGCATGCCGATGGCACGGTGGCCGTTGGGTCGACGTCGGAGCGTTACTTTGACGCGCCCGCGTCAACTGATGCGCAGCTTGATGACGTCCTCGCGCGGGCGGTGGCGGGCGTGCCGCTGCTTGGCGGGGCGAAGATCATCGCGCGCTGGGCCGGAGTGCGCCCCCGTGCGCGGTCACGCGCGCCAATGCTGGGCGCGCATCCGTTCGAGGACGGGGCGTTCGTCGCCAATGGGGGGTTCAAGATCGGATTTGGCGTGGCACCCAAAGTGGCGGCGGTGATGGCGGATTTGGTGCTGGACGGTGTCGACCACATCCCGCCGGAGTTTCAGGCCGCGCGTTGCTTGTAGCCCTAGCTTGCGGTCGCCGTCATGCATTGACGCCCGTCTTCTGCCCTTGCCCATAGGGTAAGGCCCCCGTCCACGGGTTTGGCGCAGAAGGTGACCGATTGGTGATCCAACAAAGGCGCGGTTGCACGGAAGTCGAAGGTTGCGAGGTCGCCAAGCAAACCCTCTGCCATGATCATCAGGTATTGCGCCAGAAGTGGCCCGTGCACGACGAGGCCGTCATAGCCCTCGACGTTTCGCGCATAATCGCGGTCGTAATGGATGCGGTGGCCATTGAAGGTGAGCGCGGAATAGCGAAACAGCTCTGTGGTGGTGAAGTTGTGCGATCTGGCAGCGGTTTCGTCCGTTGCTGCTTGCGGTGGGGTGCCGGATTTGGCATCGGCCTCGCGGTAGATCAGGTCCTGCTCTTCCGAGACAAGGAGGGTGCCGCCTTGGGATATCTCGTGGTGCAAGGTGACAAGCCCAAGCGCGCCGGTGCGACCTTGCTTGCGGTTTGCGCTTAGCAATGTGGTGGATTTTCTTGCAGTCTGCCCCAGCGTAGGGCGCGCGTGAAACCGGAGCCTGCCACCCGCCCACATGCGGCGCGGCAGCCCCATGTCGGGGATAAGCGCGCCGGTTTTGGGATGGCCATCCACGCCAAGTTCGCCGCCGGGTTGCGCATCCCAGAAGTATATCTGGTGCCAGAAGGGTCGTATTGCCTCGCCCGACAGAGCAAGCGTCGCCGCAAGGGCCGAGAGGCGCGCGGGGTCCAGAATGTCGTCACAAACGGAGCGGTCTTGATCTTGGGTCATGGCCATATCATCCTCCGCTCGAACGGCGAAAGGCAAGCGTGTAATGACCCCAAAACTGACCGGGCTCGACCATTTGGTGCTGACGGTGCGCGACATCGGGAAGACCGTTGCGTTTTATCGCAATGTGCTTGGGATGGAGGTGCAGGAATTCCAACCTGCGAACGGCTCCACCCGGACAGCCCTGATGTTCGGGCAGCAGAAAATCAACCTCCACGTGGCGGGGGCCGAGTTCCGCCCGCATGGTCGTTGCCCGATGCCGGGCAGTGCAGATTTGTGTTTGCTGACCGACGCGCCGTTGGAAAGCTGGGTCCGGCATCTGGATAATGCGGGTGTCGAGATCGAGGAGGGGCCGGTGGCGCGGAGCGGGGCACAAGGGCCGATCCAGTCCGTCTACATTCGTGATCCCGATGGCAACTTGATCGAAATCTCTGTGTATCTGCCCTAAAGCCTCAGGCCTGACCGCTCACCTCCGCCGCAAGGTCTTCCATTAACTGCGTCAGGGTTTTGACGTAGCGTTCGTTGGTCAGCTTTCCGCTGTCGTCAAACTCGTTTGACGCACCACCGACCAGAACCTCCGGCCCTTGCAGGATGCGCGGTCGAAACGGCACCATGCAGAGCCTTAGGTTGAACTGCGTCCGCTCCCCGCCTGCGCGGCCTGCGGTGGCTGACATGATCGCAACCGGTTTTCCGAGCCACGGGTTGCTTTCCGTGCGGCTGACCCAATCGAGCGCGTTTTTCAGCACACCAGAGATGCCTTTGTTGTATTCGGGCGTGGAGATGATCACCGCATCGGCCCCCTTTATTTGATCGGTGAGGGTTTGGACGCTCTCGGGGATGCCGCTCGTGGCTTCTAGATCACCGTCATAGAGCGGGACCCGTAAGTCTGCCTCGATGAAGCTTGCGGCTTTGCCAAGACGGGCTGCTTCACGGATGAGTTTTCTGTTGAAGCTGTCGCTGCGAAGCGATCCGGAGATACCGAGTAAATTCATTCATCGCCCTCTTTCGTTACGAGATTGCCGTTGCAAATAGTGCTTACCTGTCCAAAGACTACGCGCAAATGACACGGAGGTTCCAATGGCGATCAGACATGGCGGTACAATTCTTGCGGACCAGTTGAAAATTCAGGGCGTGACGCGGGTGTTTTCGGTCCCGGGCGAGAGTTTTCTGGCGGCGTTGGACGGGCTTTATGAAAGCGGCATCCAGAATGTGGTGTGCCGGCAGGAGGGTGGCGCGTCGATGATGGCCGAGGCGCATGGGAAGCTGACAGGGCGCCCCGGCGTGGCGTTCGTGACCCGCGGGCCGGGGGCGACCAACGCGTCGTCGGGGCTGCATGTTGCCATGCAGGACAGCACGCCGATGGTGCTGTTTGTCGGGCAGATTGCGCGGGACCATCGCGACCGAGAGGCGTTTCAGGAGGTCGACTACCGCCAGTTTTTTGGCGGGTTGGTCAAATGGGTGGCCGAGGTTGATCAAACCGAACGGCTGCCTGAATATATCTCCCGCGCGTTCCAGATTGCGCAGTCGGGCCGACCGGGGCCGGTGGTTCTGGCGCTGCCCGAGGATATGCTTTCGGCGGTGGCAGACGTGGCCGATCGCCCCGAAGTTCAAGTGGCTCGGGCGATGCCGTCGACGGACGATGTTGCGCGTGTCATCGACATGCTGGGGCAGGCAAAGCGCCCCTTGGTGATTGCCGGCGGGCCGGGGTGGTCGGCGCAGGCTGCCGCAGATCTGGAGCGCTTTGCGGGCCACATGGATTTGCCCGTCGCGGTTCCCTTCCGGCGGCAGGACTACCTGAACAATGACAGCCCGAATTACGTGGGTGATCTGGGTGTAGGTATGAATCCGGCGCTGGCGAAGCGACTGCAAGCCGCGGACTTGCTGCTGGTGATCGGCGCGCGGGTTGGGGACATTCTGACAAACGGCTACGCGCTGCTGGACCCGGCGGATCATGGCAAGACCCTGATCCATTCCCATCCCAGCCCGGACGAGCCGGGACACGTTTATGCACCGGACTTGGCGTTGGCTTGCAACAGTGCGGCACTGGTCGCAGCGCTCGCGGATGCTGGCCCTCAGGTGGGCAGTTGGACTGACTGGACAGCGCAGGCGCGGGCCGAGTATGAGGTGTGGCAGGAGCCCAAGCAGACACCCGGCCCGGTAAAAATGGAGCAGGTCGTCTCATGGTTGGCAGAACACTTGCCGCAGGACGCAATTCTGACCAACGGAGCTGGAAATTACGCGGCTTTTGTCCACCGCTATCACCGGTTCCGGAGCTACAAGACGCAAGTTGCCCCAACCTCTGGCTCGATGGGATATGGCTTTCCGGCGTCGATCGCCGCCAAGCTGGAGCATCCGGACCGCACGGTTATCTGCTTTGCCGGAGACGGCTGCTTCCAGATGACCTGCAACGAGATGTCAACCGCCATTCAACACGGCGCAGCGGTGATCGTGATTGTAGTCAATAACGGCAAATACGGCACGATCCGTATGCATCAGGAAAAGACCTATCCGGGGCGGGTGTCCGGCACGATGATCGCCAACCCCGACTTCGCCGCCTTGGCCCGCGCTTATGGCGGGACAGGGCAGACGGTTACCCGCACCGAAGATTTTGCGGCGGCGTTCGAGACGGCGCAGAACGACGGAGTTCTATCTGTCATAGAATTGCGGCTGGATGATGAGGTTCTGTCGACTGGCATGACCCTGTCAGAGACCCGCGCGCAGGGCGAACATAACAGTAAATGAGTGTCCTTCAGGGGGCGCACGTGGTCCCCCTGAAGCATTCGAAGACACTCAATACGAGGCTTCACCTTGGACGGCCATCGGGTTTCCACCCTGTACCGCCTAGGCAGTAGATGCGATTCTGGTTTCATCTTGGTTAAAATATTCCCGCCGGAGGCTCTATCCTATCAGCCATGCTGGCGTTTGATAGTTTGGAAGCCTCCGGCGGGAATATTTGGGCCAAGATGAAACACAACCGCTGCCAAGCACCGCGCGTGTTAACCTTAATATCCGGTTAGTATTCCACGCCGATCTGCGCTTTGATGCCGGAGCGGAATGGATGCTTGATCAGCTCCATCTCGGTCACAAGATCGGCCAATTCAATCAGCTCATCTTTCGCGTTGCGGCCTGTCAAAACCACATGGGTCATGTCGGGTTTTTCTTCAGCGAGGAAGGTGACCACTTCATTAATGTCGATATAGTCATAGCGCAGCGCGATGTTGACCTCGTCCAGCAACACCATGTGGTTCGACGGATCGCGGATCAGTTCTTTGGCTTTCGCCCAAGCCGCTTGCGCCATTTCGATGTCGCGGGATTTGTCCTGCGTCTCCCATGTGAAGCCTTCGCCCATAGTGTGGAATTCGCAGATGTCTGAGAATTTTCCCAAGATCAGATCGCGCTCGCCGGTGCTCATGCCGCCTTTGATGAACTGAACCACGGCGCATTTCATATCATGCGCGATGCAGCGGAAAATCATCCCGAAGGCGGCGGAGCTTTTGCCCTTTCCCTTGCCGGTATGCACGATGATCAGACCGCGCTTGTCGGTCTTGGTCGCCATGATTTTATCGCGCGCGGCCTTTTTCTTGGCCATTTTTGTGGCGTGGCGGGTTAGATCGTCTGGGGTCTCGTTGGTCATGATGTGCTCCGGAATTGGGTTGCGGGTAGCCTGTTGGACTGGCCTGCCTGATGCAAGCCTAAAGGCGGTAAGGGGTTGTTAATCATGCAGGGCCTAGGATGGCCTTCTCCGCCAATAACGGGACTTGGCCATGCGCTTGTTGCATTATTTTTTTTTAACTCTTCTTTCGGCCTGCGCTGCGCCCAGCGTCGGCGCGATGGGCGGCTCCAAAGGTTCTGCGACCGTCGGGGCGTATTCTTTTGATGTGAAATTCAGGGGCGGGCATGCCGAGGCGTATCGCTCCAACATCGCCCTTAAACCCAAGTCCCGTGAAGTGTTCGCAGCCGGGACCACTGCCATTGAGCGTGTTACCGGCTGCCATGTCGTCCGGAGTTCCGTTCGGGGCGATGTGGCTGTCATTCAAGCGGATATCCTGTGCTAGGCTGCCGTTGTCCTAGCGGGTGGGTGTTCACAGCAGTCGGTCAATCAACGCCCTTGCAGAGTTTGATTTTGGGTTCCACAGCCCCCGCTCGATAGCTTCGTTCAGCCGTTCCGCCATTTCGCGTAAGGCCGCTGGATTGTGCTCTGCGATGAACTCGCGGGTGTCGTCATTCTCCAGATAGGCCTGATGTACCAAATCGAAATGATGGGACTTTGCGGCCCCCGTGGTGGCAGCAAAGGCGAACAGATAGTCAAGCGTTGCCGCCATCTCGAACGCGCCTTTATAGCCGTGGCGTTTGACGCCTTCGATCCATTTCGGGTTCACCACGCGGGAGCGAACGACGCGGCCGATTTCGTCCTCCAGCGTTCGGATGACCGGGCGCTCAGGACGGGAGTGGTCATTGTGGTAAACAGGGCGCGCACGACCTTGCAAGGTTTCGATCGCCGCCGCCGCGCCGCCTTCAAATTGGTAGTAGTCGTCGCTGTCGAGCAAGTCGTGTTCGCGGTTGTCCTGATTTTGCACCACGGCTTCGGCTTGGCTCAGTCGGGCCTCAAAGCTGGCGCGGTCACGGGTGCCTTCGGCGTCTTTGCCATACGCGTAGCTACCCCATTGCAGATAGGCTTCGGCAAGGTCGGTTTTGTCGGACCAGAGCCGCTCGTCGATCATGGCTTGCAGGCCGGCCCCGTAGGCGCCGGGTTTGGAGCCGAAGACGCGGTGTGCGCCGCCATTGGCGCGGGCGGGGTTGTCGGCCTCGGGCTCGTCGAGTTCCATCACCGCGCGGGCGGCGCTGTCGACCAAGGCGATCAGTTGCGGGAAGGCGTCGCGGAAAAAGCCGGACACGCGCAGGGTGACGTCGACGCGAGGGCGGCCAAGGACGCCCATCGGCAGGATTTCAAAGCCGGTGACGCGGCGGTTTGCGGCGTCCCATTTCGGCTTGCAGCCCATCAACGCCAAGGCTTGTGCGATGTCGTCGCCGCCTGTGCGCATGTTGGCGGTGCCCCAAGCGTTCAGCAGCAAGGCGCGGGGCCAGTCGCCGTGGGTTTGCAGGTGTTTCTCGATCAGCAGATTGGCGGATTTCCAGCCCAAGGCCCATGCGGTGGGCGTCGGGACTGCGCGGCTGTCCACTGAGAAAAAGTTGCGCCCGGTGGGTAAAACATCCATCCGTCCGCGTGTCGGGGCGCCGGATGGTGCCGGGGCGACGAAGTGCCCCTTGAGGGCGCTGAGAAGCCCCGCCCCTTCCATGGGTCCACAGGCGGCGACGGTTGGTTGCACATGTTTTCGGATATGCTCCATCACCGTCGCGCTGGCAGGGCCGGGGGGCGTTTCACCGTCCATCAGGCGGATTGCCAGCTCTTCTAGGCGCTCGATCGTGTCGCCGGTGCTGCGCCATTTGCCGCCCGTCAGAATGTCGGGGCGGGGGCCTGACCAAGGTTGCGCCAGATCGGCCGACAGCGGGTCGAAACCCAGCTTCAGATCGTCAGCCAGTGCACGGATCAGTGACGCGTCCGCGCCTGTGCCATCGCCGCGCGCCACGCGGGTCAGGGCGATGGTCAGGTCACGAGCTTGGACGCCTTCGGGCGAGACCCCGAAAATGTGCAGGCCGTCGCGGATCTGGGCCTCTTTCAATTCGCAGAGATAGGCGTCCAGCTTGGCGAGGTCGGTTTCCTCGTCGCCGGACAGACCTACGTCTTCGGCCAAGCCTGTGGCCGAGGTCATGGACAGGATTTCGCGGCGCAGATGCTCGATGCGACGCGGATCGACGCCTGCGGCCTCGTAGTATTCGTCGACCAGCGCTTCGAGGTCTTTCAGCGGCCCGTAGGTCTCCGCCCGCGTCATGGGCGGGGTCAGGTGGTCGATGATCACCGCTTGCGCACGGCGCTTGGCTTGGGTGCCTTCGCCGGGGTCGTTGACGATAAACGGGTACACGTGCGGCATCGGGCCGAGGGCCGCCTCGGGCCAGCATTCCTCGGACAGGGCGAGCGCCTTGCCGGGCAGCCATTCGAGGTTTCCGTGCTTGCCCAGATGGACGATGGCGTGCGCGCGAAATTCGTGGCGCAGCCAGAAGTAGAAGGCGAGGTAGTTATGCGGCGGCACGAGGTCGGGCGAGTGGTAGGTGTCCGTTGGGTCAATGTTGTACCCACGGGCCGGTTGCAACCCGACGACCACATTGCCGTAATGCAGGACCGACAGGGCGAAGCGTCCGCAATCTACCTCACCCGCTTTGAAGAACGGGTCTGTTTCGGGGGCGCCCCAGCGGTCCTCGATCTGTTGGCGCAGGGCGTAGGGCAGTTGCGCGTAGTCGCGGTGGTAGTCGGCAAGTGACAGATCGACGCCGCCGGTACGCACATGGCGGTCGGTCAGCCAGTTGGTCGGGCCAGCCATCATTGCCTTCATCAGGGCGTCGCTGTCGGGGGGCGGGTTGGCGACGTGGTAGCCTTCATCCGCTAGCAGCTTCAGCACATGAGAGGTCGCGGCGGGCGTGTCTAGGCCGACGCCGTTGGCGAGCCGTCCGTCCTTGTTGGGATAGTTGGCGAGGATCAGCGCGATCTTGCGCTCCGATGTTTTGGCGCGGCGCAGCTTGGTCCAGTTGGCGGCAAGATCGGCCACGAACTGGATGCGGTCGCCGCGTGCGCGATAGGTGGCGATGGGACATTCGGTGGCCTCGTCGAAATAGGCCTCGTCCTTGAAGCTGACCGCGCGGGACAGAACGCGGCCGTCCACCTCGGGCAGGGCCACGTTCATCGCGATGTCGCGGCCGGACAGGCCAGTGAGACCGTCAGCCCACGCGGCCTCGGTCGAGCTGGAGAAGATGACCTGAAAGACCGGGGCCTTATTGGTGAAGGGGGCGGCGAGTGGGTTGAACACCTCCGCGTCGCCTTGATGCGGAGAACCCGTGGCGAAGGAAGTCGCGTTCAGGATTACCTCGGGCGGGGCTTGCCTCAGCAGGTGCTCCAGCGTGGCGAGGCTGACGGGGTCTTTCAGGGAGGCCACAAAGATTGGAAGCGGGTTCAGCCCGTTGCGCAGCAGCGACTTCACCAGCCGGTTCACGGGGTTCAGGCCCGCGCCCTGCACCAACGCGCGGTAGAAGATCAATGGCACGACAGGCGCGTCATCGGCCCATGCCTCTTGCGCGGCGGCGAGGTCGGAGATGCCCGAACCCGGCCAATAGACGCCTGCACGCAGCAGGGGGGAGGCTGGTGACGGGCGCTCGGTTCCGGCGACCATCGCTTGGGCATAGCCTAGGAAGTTTTCCGAATTGGCGGGTCCACCTTCGACGAGATAGGCCCAAAGCGCGTCGTAGTCTTCGTCCGAGACTGTGGAAAGTCCGCGCAACTCGGCGTCGGGTTTGTCGTCGCCGGGGAGCAGCGCCAAAGGGATGCCCGAGTCATGCAGGTGGGCTGCGTATTGCTCCGCGCCGTATTTCCAATAGCCCACACCGCCCAGAACGCGGGCGATCACCAGCTTGGATTTGGTCGCGCAGGCCTCGATATGCAGGTCCACCGACATCGGGTGGATCAGGTGCATCATGGAAGCGAGGCGCAGGCTGGGTGGGGCCGCCATTTCGCCGCGCGCGGCGGAGAGGGCGGCCAGTTCGGTATCGGCGGCGGAGATCACCACGATTTCGGCGGGCGTCTGACCTAAATCAACCGGCTCTTGGCCGTTGTCTATGCTTCCGGGGGTTGCTGCAAGTAGGTGCATGTCAGCGCCTTATGGCTGGCGGAGGATGCCTCCGGCGGGAATATTTTAGCCAAGATGAAACCTAGAGCGGCTTCTCCATGAAGATGCTCGTCTCATTGGCGGCGTAGTCGCCGAACGGGCCGCAGGGTGTAAAGCCGTGCTTGGCGTAGAGGCTGTGGGCGGCGTTCAGGCCTTTACCGGTCTCGAGTTTGAGTGAGGACAGGCGCAGTGCGCGGGTGTGTTTGACGATGTGATCGAGGATGGCGGATGCCGCACCTTTGCCACGGGCGGCCTTGGCGGTGAACATGGATTTCAGTTCTCCATAGTTTCCGATTTGCTTGACCGCGCCGCAGCCGAGCAGCGTGTCATCCTCGCTGGCCACAAAGAAATCAACCTCAGGCGCGCAGAGCGCGTCGATGGAGAGGTAGTGGTTTTCCTCGGGCGGAAACAGCGATGTCATCAGCGCGTGGCTGGCTTGCAAGAGCGCGGTGACCTGCGGGTCACGGGGATCACCGCGCTTTACCATCATGCTTGCAGCGCCGCCGTGATCGCGGCTTGGTCAAGGCCGGATTGACCAATGACGACGAGGCGGGTTTCGCGTGGGGCGCTGCCGAAGGGGCGGTCAAAATACGTATCTACCCGTGGCCCCACGGCTTGCAGGGTCAGGCGCATCGGTTTGCCTTCGACTGCCGCAAAGCCCTTGAGGCGCAAGATGTCGTGGCCGCGGATCACGGTTGCGACTTGCTCGGAGAAAGCCTTGGGGTCTGTAATCTCGCTGCGGGTGACGACGAAGCTCTCGAACTCGTCATGGCCGTGCTCATGTTCGTGATCATGATGGTCGTCGTCATCGTCGTGATGGTGGTGGTGATGCACCTCATGGCGGGCCTCCAGATCGGCCTCTGCGCCCATGCCCTGGCCCAGCAACACATCGACCGGGATTTTGCCCATGGAGGCGCGCACGACCTGAACACCGTCGCGGCTGTCGGCTTTCAGGCTTGCGACCAGCGCGTCCGCCTCATCTTCGCCGAGCAGGTCGGATTTGTTGACCACGATCATGTCGGCGCAGGCGATTTGATCCTCGAACAGCTCTGACAGGGGCGTTTCGTGGTCAAGGTTCTCGTCCAGTTTGCGCTGGGCATCCACGGCGGCGACGTTATGGGCGAAACGGCCTTCGGAGACGGCTTTACCATCGACCACCGTCACCACGCCATCGACCGTTACCTTGGTCGAAATCTCAGGCCAGTTGAAGGCGCGGATCAAGGGTTGGGGCAGGGCGAGACCCGAGGTCTCGATCACAATGTGATCGGGGCGGTTTTCGCGGGCCAGCAGCTTTTCCATGGTCGGGATGAAGTCGTCGGCCACGGTGCAGCAGATGCAGCCGTTGGACAGCTCCATGATGTCATCCTCGGTGCAGGTCTCGTCGCCGCAGCCTTTCAGGATGTCGCCATCCACGCCCAGATCACCGAATTCGTTGATGATGAGCGCGATGCGTTTGCCCTTGGCGTTCTCCAGCATGTGCCGGATCAGGGTTGTCTTACCGGCGCCTAGGAAGCCGGTGACGACGGTGGCGGGGATTTTTTGCATTGGGTTAATCCTGTTGCAGTTTGACCCAGAACCAGGCGCAGCACAGGCCGAGCATGGTCCAAGTCAAAGCGGTTGCGGCCAAAGCGGAGCCGACGAAATGGGCGGCGAGCTCTGGTGCGGCAAAGCCGAAATACGTGTCGAGCCGGGGGGATCCGATGATATGCGGTGCAAATAGCAACACGGCGGCCAAAACCATTGGCCAGACGCCGCGCCCGAAGGCGATGAGGCCAAGCGCGGTTGCAGTACACAGAATGGTTAACAGCCACCAGAGTTGGCGTGGCACCACTTCTGGCCCTGGCGTCGCAGGCAATTGCGGTGGCATGCCCATGGCGGGGGCCAGCTGGAACGTGATAAAGCCGCACAGGCCCCAGATCAGCCCTTGGCGCATGGTCAGCTTGTGGCCATAGCGTTCCGCCAAAGCCATGCCTGCGATCATCAAGAACGCATAGCCCGTGAAGGTCACAACGCTAAATGCGGCAGGCATAAGGTGGCGCGCGGGGTCGTCCATGATGGAGGGGCTGCCCGCGTCGGATTGGGGGGAGCCGTCCACCGCGAAGTGGACCCGCTCACCGGATTCGTAAAGCTCGCCTTCCATGACCATTGGAATGACGGCCCACAGGTTAATGACCGCTGCGAAGAGCCCCGCAACGATCCCAGCGAACACCGCGCTGGTCAAAATATGTTTAAGCATGGCTTAGTGGCAGGGAAACGCCATGGCGTGACGCATGTCGTGGGAGCTGTCGTGCATGACTGTTGCTTGCGCGAAGCCTGCGGAAAACAGCAAGATGGCACCCAGCATGATGGCACCGGCAATGCCCATGAGGCCAGAGTCGACCTTTGCAGTATCTGGCGATTGGGCGATTACTTTAACGTCGTCGTTCATGTCTTTATCTCCTTGCCCCGTCACACCCGACGGGAGGGGTTTCATTGCGCATGGCTGGTCTCCTGGCTCGCGGGTCGATGCATCCTGCCGCCTTCCCAGATTACTCCAGTGGCTCGTTGGCAGGGTGCTCACCGCATACAGTCGCGGGGGCGGCTCCGGAGTTGCGTCCCTAATTGGGTCACGCCTACCGAATTCCCATTTTTCCCCACTGTGCTTTGCACGTCGCGGGGAACCATGCTTGGGCACAATGCGTCAGGGGCGCCGTGCGGGTCAAGGTCGATTCCGACAGCCCACATGCATTTCGCGGCACGCTAACTTAAGCGAAAATTCGCAACATCTTGGGGATAACCCTGTCTAGTCGGCCATATGCAGTGGTTTTACGTTGACTCATAGGGGCTAGGTTCAAACAATAACCCACTACACACCGATTCCCCCGCGAGGTCCGCATTGCGCTTCTCTAAACTCAGACTGAACGGCTTCAAAAGCTTCGTGGACCCCACGGAGCTGGTGATAGCTGACGGCCTGACGGGTGTTGTGGGGCCAAATGGCTGCGGCAAGTCCAACCTTTTGGAGGCGCTGCGCTGGGTGATGGGTGAGAATCGCGCCAAGTCGATGCGCGGCTCTGGTATGGAAGACGTGATCTTCGCGGGGGCGTCGTCGCGTCCGGCGCGAAACTTCGCGGAAGTGTCCCTGCAAATCGACAATTCGGAGCGTTTGGCCCCTGCGGGGTTCAACGATCTCGACACGCTGGAAATCATCCGCCGGATCACCCGAGACGCAGGATCTGCCTACAAGACCAATGGCAAGGATGTGCGGGCGCGGGACGTGCAGATGTTGTTCGCGGATGCATCGACCGGTGCACATTCGCCTGCTTTGGTGCGTCAGGGGCAGATTTCCGAGTTGATCAACGCGCGGCCCAAGGCACGCCGTCGTATCCTTGAGGAAGCGGCGGGTATCTCGGGGCTGTATCAACGTCGCCATGAAGCGGAATTGAAGCTGAACGGGGCGGAGACCAACCTGTCCCGCGTTGATGATGTAATCGAACAGCTTGCGGCGCAACTGGCCCAACTGGCCCGCCAAGCGCGCCAAGCCGCGCGGTATCGCGAAATCGGGGAGGAGTTGCGCAAGTCCGAAGGGATGCTGCTCTACCGTCGTTGGAAAGAGGCCGAAGACGCGAACCTGACCGCCAGCCAAATCCTGACAGAACGCACGAAACAGGCCGCTATGTCCGAAGCGCAAGTGCGTGAGGTCGCCAAACTGCGTCAAGCGATGGAAGACACCTTGCCGCCATTGCGCGAGGAAGAAGCGATCGCCGCCGCCGTTCTGCAACGCCTGCAGGTTCAGCGCGACACGCTGACGGATCAGGAACGTCAGGCCCAGCAAACGATAGAAACACTGACCGCGCGGATTGATCAGCTGGCCCGCGATATCGAACGCGAAACCGCGCTGAACCGCGATGCGGGCGAGACGATCGAGCGGCTGGAATGGGAAGCCCGCGAAATCGCCAAGGCGTCCGAAGGGCATGTTGCGAAGCTGGACGCCGCCGCGACCGAGGCGCGCGAAGCCGCGACCGTGCTGCAAGATCGCGAGACGCAACTGGCCGAGCATACCGAGGACGTCGCCCGCCTTGCTGCGCGCCACCAATCCGCGCACCGTCTGCGCGAAGACGCCGCCAAGACATTGCAGCGTTACGAGGACGAGGCGAACAAAGCCCGTGCCTCGGTTGATCACGCACAGGCCGCCGCGACCAACGCGGATACGTCGCTGATCGCGGCGCAAACGGCGTTGTCCCAAGCGTCGGTTCAGGCTGAAAAATCCGATACCGATTTGACCGCTGCCGAAGCGGCGCGTTCCGAAGCGCAGAACCGCGAAAGCGACGCCCGCTCACAACGCTCGGAGGCTGAGGGCGAAGCAAACGCCCTGCGTGCGGAGGCCACCGCGCTGTCACGCTTGGTGGATCGGGACACGTCGGAGCAAGGCCAGCTGCTCGATGTCGTTCAGGTCAAATCGGGTTATGAGAAAGCGCTTGGCGCGGCCTTGGCCGATGACCTGCGTGCACCGCAAATCGACGATGACGAAGTCACAGGTTGGGCGCGCCTTGCGGCCTATCCTCAGCCGCAACGCTTGCCGGAAGGCGTTAACCCGCTCACCACCTACGTGACGATTCCCGATGTGCTGGCCCGCCGCATGTCGCAAGTAGGTTTGGTGGATGCCAGCGATGGCAACCGCCTGCAAGAGTCCCTGTTGCCGGGGCAGCGATTGGTCTCGGTGGAGGGTGACGTCTGGCGCTGGGACGGGTTCCGCACGGGGGCTGACGATGCACCTTCGGCGGCTGCGATGCGTCTGCAACAGCTCAACCGACTTGAAGAGTTGAAGCAAGCGCTTGAGGGCGCGACGGCACGTGCCGACGGTGCGCGTCAAGCGCATGAGATGCTGACCAAAGAGCTGGCCGAAGCGGCGCAAGCTGACCGTGACGCGCGAGAAGCCCGCAAGGACGCCGACCGTGCAATGGCCGATGCGTCGCGTGCGGTGTCACGTGCCGAGGGCGAGAAGTCCATTGCCGCAGGCCGCGTCGAAAGCCTTGAACTGGCCGTGACCCGCTATGAGGAAGAGGCGATGGCCGCCCGCGAACGCCTTCGTGAAGCCGACAAGGGTGTGGCTGATCTTGGGGATCTGGACGCTGCCCGTGCCGAGGTCGAAGACGTCAAAATGACCGTCGAGGCGTCGCGCATGACCATGCTGGCGAAACGATCCTCACATGATGAATTGCGCCGCGAGGGCGAAGCGCGGACCAAGCGCAGTCAGGAAATCACCACAGAAGTTAGCGGCTGGAAGCATCGTCTGGAAACCGCTGGCAAACGGATCGGCGAGCTGGAGGAGCGCAAGGTAACCTCCGAGGCAGAGCTGAAAGAAGCCTCAGCCGCGCCGTCGGAGCTGGCCGCCAAGCGCGACGAGCTGACAACCGCGATTGACGAAGCCGAGATGCGCCGGAAAGCGGCGGCAGACAATCTGGCGGAGGCCGAAACAGCCCTGCGTGAAGGTGTGCAAACAGAACGCGAGGCTGAACGCGAAGCGTCCGAGGCCCGCGAAGCCCGCGCCCGTGCGGATGCCCGGGCCGAGGCCGCCAAAGAAACGGTGACCTACGCGGTGGAGCGTATTCGTGAGGACATGGAAACCACGCCGCAGGCGTTGCTCGAAACCTTGGACACTAACCCGGATGACATGCCCCCGGCAGAGCGGGTCGAGGCTGACGTGAACCGTCTGAAACGCCAACGGGATGCGTTGGGTGCCGTGAACCTGCGTGCGGAAGAAGACGCCAAAGAGGTTTCGGAAGAGCACGACAACCTGTTCGGTGAAAAGACTGATCTAGAAGCGGCAATTTCTGCCCTGCGCACCGGTATCGCCTCGCTCAACAAAGAGGGTCGTGAGCGTCTGCTGACAGCGTTTGAGGAAGTGAACTCTAGTTTTGCCACGCTGTTCAAGCACTTGTTTGGCGGCGGCGAGGCGAAGCTGGTCATGGTCGAAAGCGACGATCCGCTGGAAGCCGGCCTGGAGATCATGTGCCAACCACCCGGCAAGAAGCTGTCGACCCTGTCACTGCTGTCCGGGGGCGAGCAAACGCTGACGGCACTGGCGCTGATCTTCGCGGTGTTCCTTGCGAACCCTGCGCCAATCTGTGTGCTCGACGAGGTCGACGCCCCGCTGGACGACGCCAACGTGACGCGGTTCTGTGATCTGCTGGACGAAATGGCTCGCCGGACCGACACGCGCTTCCTGATCATCACACACCACGCGGTGACGATGGCGCGGATGGATCGCCTGTTCGGGGTAACCATGGCGGAGCTGGGCGTCTCGCAACTGGTGTCTGTTGATCTGAAGAAAGCGGAACAGCTGGTCGCGTAACGCACGAAAAATGGGCGCGCAGAACCTCCGCGCGCCCAAATATTTTCGGATTAGTAAGTTTAGCCTTTGTCGTTCCATTCAGGCAGCGCTTCCAAAGTTTCCTTTGTCTGATCAACGTAGACCCGCAGGTCGTCGCCATTGGTTTCGCGCAGGATGTTCAGCTCGCTCATCGCCAGTGCGACCGGCTTCTCGCCGAGGCCGATGAAACCACCCACATCAATGACGGCTTGAGTGATCTCGCCGGCGTCATTCAGGAGCAGTTTCGACACCTCACCGATGTGCTCGTCGTTCTGGTCGTACACGGCAGCTCCGGTCACCATTTCAGTTGTCAGCTTCGATGGATCATAGTTGGTGTAACCGTCGCGTTCCGTAGCGAGCCGAGGTTCGGCCTCATCAGACTTCATATCCATGTGGGCTTCGGTCCACCCACCGACTGAATCTTCGTCGAACTCAGGTGCGCCCTCCAAAGTGGCGCGGTTCGATGTGAAGACTACGAAGTAATCGCCGGCATCATCGCCATCTGCCACCAATTTGAGTTCGCCCATGTTCACGGCAACGGTCTTCTCACCAATGCCAAGGAACCCGCCAATATCCAGAAGAATTGCGCGTGTTTTGCCATCGCGAGACATGATCACGTCGTTAATCTCGCCGATATCTTCCCAATCCGTGGACGCCTCATTTGCGACGGCGTCGACATCGGTTTCAGCGGTATAGATGCGTTTGCCGATCAGGTCCGAAACACGAAGTTCGGCTGCGGTCATGGTGCTCTCTTTAGCGCTGTCGAGAAATGTCATGTTGCTGGAGTGGCCGTCGGCAAGCGCAGGCAGTGCAAGGCCGGTTACGAGGGCGGTGGTAATGAGGAAAGTCTTCATCAGTCTATTCTCCTTTGTCAGTTTTTACGCTTGAAGCGTGTCTGATAGGAGAACGTGAAATTGTGCTGTCCGTTCCCAAAATATACATGGAATATTCTTGGAACTTTAGCGCAGGTCGGGCGTTTTCGGCGTTGTCTTAGGGGCTTCCGGAAAAGCCGAAAGCCCCTGAAACAGTATTGTTTAAACCTTGAAGTCTTCCAAAGATTTTCCGGACTTCAACGCATCTTTCAACCAAAGCGGGCGAGCGCCGCGGCCTGCCCATGTTTTGCTGGCATCATCAGGATGGCGATAAGCTGCCTTCGCAGGTTTTTTTGCGGTCGATTTCTTCGCAGATGTGCGGCCTGTCAAATCATCCAGCGAGAAGCCCAGCTCCTTTGCCTTTGCTTTCACAACGGCCAGTGCTTTTGTTTTTTGTTTTTTGTCGTGACGGGCGATTGCTTTTTCGACACGCAATTTCAGCGATTTGAGTTCTGCCAGTGACAGTGGTTTTAGATCAACTTTTGCCATTTGTTTTATTTAGCTCCCCAGCTTTGTGAATGATGGAGGCAATAAAGCAATTTTTTCCCAATTCCAAGAGTTTCGTGTCCTAGAGCTTTTTGAGCAATTCAACAGTTGGCCAGGCATCCGCCGGCAAGCCAAGGCGCTTTTGTTCCGCCTGCACAGCGCCGCGTGTTCCCGAGCCCAGTATGCCGTCAATCTTGCCAACGTCATGCCCGCGCGCAGCCAGTTTTTTCTGAAGGGCCTTCATATTCGCGTCGGAAAGGCCCGGATCGGGATTGCCCGCATTGTAGACCGGTGCGCCGGAAAGGCGGGTGGCGAAATAAGCGGCTGTCGTCACATAGACGAAGCTTTGGTTCCACTCGAAATAAACGCGAAAATTCGGATAAGCGATAAATGCCGGACCTTTCCGGCCCATTGGCAAAAGAATGGAGCCGCTGTTTCCCTGAAAATTTCCTGATCGTGGTTTGACGCCCATTGCCGCCCACTCGGTCACACCTAGCGTGCTGTCCAACCCTGTTTTCGACCAGTCCATTTGGGACGGGACCTGCACCTCTTGCAGCCACGCCTGACCGGGGGTCCACCCCAAAGACCGCAGCATTTTGGCGCCGGACAGAAGCGCGTCCGGGGCTGATGTTTTCAGGCTGACCTTACCGTCACCATCACCGTCCACACCGTTTTCAATGATGTCCTCCGGCAGCATTTGCACCATGCCAATTTCGCCTGCCCATGCGCCTTTGGTGGTTTTCGGATCGAAGTTGCCACGTTCGAACAATTCCAAAGCCGCGAAAATTTGCGGGCGAAAGAGCTCGGGGCGGCGGCAGTCATGGCTTAGGGTCATCAATGCGTTGAACGTGTTGAAGTCGCCTTGCACAGCGCCGTAATCGGTTTCCAGTGCCCAGAACGCGAGCAGGACGCCAGCAGGCACGCCATAGTCCCGCTCGGCGCGTTGGAAAACAGACGCGTATTTTTTAGCGTTGCTCCGGCCTTTATTAATGCGCGACTGAGAAATGACGCGGCGCGAGAAATCAATGAAATCGCGTTTGAACACACCTTGGGAGCGGTCGGCTTTCAGGACCTTGGGATCCTGACGGGCGGATGAAAAGAAGCGATCAACATCGGATTTGGAATGACCCTTCGATATCGCTTCGGTCTTCATATCGCCAACGAATGAGGCCCAGCTTCCCCCGCAAGCAGCAAAGGCGGCGGGGGTGATCAATGAAAAGACAAGGGCAAGGCAGAGGTGGCGCATTTAAAACTCCAAAAACAATTCCGGCGCAGCCTATGCAATCACCCCCCAGAGGGCAACGAACGCTAGCGTGAGGCACCAGGTCTTCCAAAGCACCGTGACCGATGCATCGATGTCGTCTGGTCCCACGTGGCGGCGGCCCTCTGGGTTCACAAAGGGCTCGTCGCGCAAGGTTCCATCATAGCTGCGCGGACCTGACAGCGAGATACCCAGCACCGACGCCATAGCCGCTTCGGGCCATCCAGCATTCGGGGACCGGTGCAGTCCCGCGTCGCGCTGTGCCACTGTCATGGCGTCAGGTCGCAAATGCACCAACGCGATCAGGATCGCGGTAAGGCGGGCAGCGGGCCAGTTCACCAGATCGTCGAGGCGAGCGGAGGCCCAGCCGAATTCTTCGTACCGGTCGTTTTTGTAGCCGACCATGCTGTCAGCGGTATTGATGATTTTGTAGGCCAGCAATCCGGGAAGGCCGAGCAGCGCAAACCAGAAGACCGGCGCGATCACCCCGTCGCTCAGGTTCTCGGCGGCGCTTTCTATCGCGCCCCGCGCCACGCCGGATTGGTCGAGCGTTTTGACGTCCCGCCCGACAATCCTCGCGACCATTATGCGTCCGTCCCCAAGGCTTAGGCGCAGGGCGCGGGCGACGTCTGACACGTGGTCCGCCAAAGAGCGCTGCGCGATCAGAATTGCACCGATGACGATCTCGACAAGCGGCCCGAACGCGGACAGCACAGCGCCTGCGACCAGTGCGGCTGCAACCAGAAGGACAATCAGCAGGATGCCCTTCGCGCGACGGTCCTTGCCGGTATTCAGCCGGGTCTCAAACCATGAAATCCCCTGACCCATCAGCACGGCAGGATGCGGCACGCGGTCCCAAAGCCATTTCGGCTCGCCCAGAACTGCGTCGAGAAGCATCGCAAATACGACAGTCATAACGCGGCCTCCAGTTGGTCCCAGCGATCCGGCGCAGGCAGGCCAAGGCGCAACCAGCGGTCGGAATACGGGAAGATGCGCGACCAGACGTGACCTTGCGCAAGCTTGTCCTGCCACGCCGCCGCATCACCGACATCATAAAGGCGGAACAGTGTGGTACCGCCTTCCAGCTTGGCACCGGCCTTGGCCATCAGCAAATCCAGCCGCGCCGCGTCCTTGCACAGGCGCGCCCGCGTCTCGTCGGCCCAAGCCAAATCCTCCAGAGCCCTTGCTCCGATTTCCAAGGCTGGCCCAGAGACGGCCCATGGCCCCATCAGATCGCCCAAGCGTTCGATGGTCGCGGGATGCGCAATCGCAAAGCCAAGGCGCAGCCCCGCCAGCCCCCAGAATTTGCCGAAGCTTTTCAGCACAACCCTGTCGATGCGCCAACTGTCGGCGACATGGCTCAGCTCTGGCATGACGTCACAAAAGCTTTCGTCGATGATGGTGTTGCCGGATATGTCTTCTGCACCCCAAACCCGTCCATCGGGATTGTTGGGATGCACCAGAACCGTTACGTCTGACGGGTCGCGATCCTGAACCGCCCAAGCGGCGGCACGAAAGGCGGCGGCGTGCTCGTTATAGGTTGGCGTCGGGATGGTGACGGTCGCGCCCTCAAACAGATGTGGCGCGCGTGCGATCAGGGCCGAGGCCCCTGCGGCAGCGATAGTTTCCGCCTCGTCCGGCACGTCCCAAAACCTGCGTGCGGCCAGAATGATCCGGTCTTGCGCAGCGCGGTCGGGCAGGGCGGTCCAGGCGTCGGATTGAATGGTGCCTATCGGATAGGGAACGGGATTGATGCCCGTCGACAGATCCAGCCATTGCTCTCGTAATCCGCCATAGTGTTCGACGGCGGCGTCTAATCCGCCACCGTGGTCGCGGGGGAGGTTACTCATCGGTCGGCAATGGTGGATGGCGGGTTACGAAATGGCCTTTAATAGCCTGAGGCCATTGCTTGTACGGCACCTGCCCGCTCTCGCTTTCGGCGTGCAGGGCGGCATATCCGACGACGGCTTCGGCGGCTTCTTGCGACGGCTCAAACTCACCGACGGTGTAGTTCAACTTGTTCGCCCCTTGGATCGACACATTGCAGCCGCGCGCACAACCCATCAGGCAGGAATGGCGTCGTGTGCGGACATCTGCGGTTCCCGCTGCGGCGGCTTCGATGAGGTCTGCGAACACTTCGCCGTCAGTCACCCCGGGCGCGCGGGCGTCCCAGTCGTCGCGTTTGCATGTGTCGCAGATGGTGATCCAGGTAGTCATCGGGGGGCTCGCGTTGCAATTCGGTTCAGGGGACCATGAAGCGGAAAATCGCAAAAGACGCAAGAAGCTCACGGTGGCTACCGTTTGTTAACCATTCGTTAGGGAGTCGGAGCGCAATATAGGGCGTCCCTTCAGCACAGGGACCAAAAAGAATTGAATTTTGCGGGAAGCGTACCGGCCAACCCTCGCCTAGGTCGGAGTAGTTAATGGAAGTTCTCATTGTTGAAAATGGGGGTGGCCTCGGCCAGCTCTGGGCTGATCATGTTGGTCGGCTCGGGTGCGAAGTTGCCCTCGTTCATACTCAAACGGAAGCAGAGGCGCTGTTGCGACAGCAGTCGTTCGATGTTCTCGTCATAAATCTCAACCTTCACCCGCGTGCGGGTGATGCGTCAGCCATCGCGGATTATGCAAATTTCCGGCGGCCGGAAGCCAAGGTGGTCTTCGTGACCAGCAACAGCTTCTTCTCCGACGGATCGATTTTCCGCTACATGCCAAATGCATGCGCGATGGTTCCCACCAATACCTTGCCGTCAGACTTGGCGGCATTGGTGGAGTATCACGGCCGCTAGGCCCTAGCCCCGACCGTGTGGCTCCTGCCAATCCAGAACCGGATTGATGGGAATGATGCGGTTGGGGTTAATCGTGTCATGGCTGTAGTGGTAATGGCGCACGATGTGATTGAAATTCACCGTCTCGGCCACGCCTTTCCATTGATACAATTCGCGCGTGTAGGCCCATAGCTTGGGATAGTCGATCAGCCGCTTGCGGTTGCATTTGAAGTGCATGTGATACACCAGATCGAACCGCGCCAACGTGGTGAACAACCGCCAATCCGCTTCGGTGATTATATCGCCCATCAGATAGCGGTTTTCACCCAATCGGTTTTCCAGCCAGTCAAGACTGTCAAAGAGCGGGCCGACAGCTTTGTCGTAGGCGCTTTGGGTAGTCGCAAACCCGGATTTGTAGACCCCGTTATTTACCGTGCTGTAAATGCGATCGTTAACCTCTTCGATGCCGTCGCGCAGCGCTTCGGGCCAGAAATCCAGCGTATTGTCGGTGATCCCGTCAAATGCCGAGTTCAACATGCGAATAATTTCAGAGGATTCGTTGCTGACAATCGTCTCGCGTTGCTTGTCCCACAAGATCGGCACAGTGACGCGGCCAGACACCTGCGGATCCGCCTTCAGATAAATATCGCGGGCAAAGGGAAGCCCGTACAACCTGTCACCCGTCGCACCATGGCTGTCTGTTTCAAATGTCCAACCGTCACCCAGCATGTCGGGATGAACGACCGACACGTCGATCAGCTCTTCCAGCCCTTTAAGCTTGCGGAAGATCAGCGTGCGATGCGCCCAAGGGCACGCATGGGATACATAAAGATGGTAGCGACCGGCCTCCGCCTTGAAGCCTCCCTCGCCGGACGGCCCTGCGCTGCCGTCTGCCGTGATCCAGTTGCGAAAACTGGCAGTCGAGCGTTTGAACGCGCCGCCTGTCGATTTTGTGTCATACCAAGTGTCGTGCCAAACGCCGTCTACGAGTTGTCCCAAGGAAATACCCTCCGCTTTCAATCCGAACTCTAGCCCGCGCCGCCACACCCGTCACCTCGCGTGAATGCACAGAAACTGCGCTTCACGCCGGTTTTGGAACCTCGCCCGCCGCTCTGCCCCATTGCAGCGGGCGGTCTCGCCCCATATACCTCCGAGTCGAAAGACGAGGGCTTGAAGCCCAGAGAGGTTGGCGGCCTTCGGATCGACCCAGATAGGGGGTCCAACGGTTGCATCGTCACGATGCGGGTGCGTGCCCCGATCTCTCCCCTATGGAAGTTTGGATGAAAGGCGCCGCAATGACCCGACTGATTTTCACCTCAATTCTAATGCTGTCGGCGTCTGCCGCCTCAGCCCATGTGGGCCATGTGGGCGAGTTTGCCGGTCACGATCACTGGGTCGCCGGTGCCGCTTTGGGGGCCGCATTGGCCGTGTCCATCTGGGGAGCCTTGAAGGGCAAGAAAGACGCCGACAAAGCAGAGCCTGACACGTCTGACGACGCGGAAGAGGAAGCAGCATGAGCAAAATCGGCGTCATGATCTGCGGCCACGGCTCGCGCTCTCAGGCTGCGGTGGACCAGTTTTCCGTCCTCGCAGAAAAGCTGCCATCCTATCTGCCGCCCGATTGGCCCGTTGAATATGGCTATCTGGAATTTGCCAACCCTGTGATCCGCGACGGCTTGGACAAACTGCGCGAACAAGGCTGCGATAAGATTCTAGCCGTGCCTGGTATGCTGTTTGCCGCGATGCATTCCAAGAACGACATTCCCACCGTGCTGAATACCTATGCGGCCAAGCATGACATCGAAGTCAGCTATGGTCGCGAATTGGGTGTCGACCCCAAGATGATCGCCGCCGCAGGTGCGCGCATTCAAGAAGCCGTCGACGCTGCCAATGCGGTGAAGCATGTGCCGAACGAGGAAACCTGCCTCGTAGTCATCGGGCGCGGCGCGTCTGACCCTGACGCCAATGGCAATGTCGCCAAAATCGCCCGTATGCTGCATGAAGGCATGGGCTTCGGCTGGGTCGAGGTCGGCTATTCCGGCGTCACCTTCCCGTTGGTCGAGCCCTGCCTGACCCATGCCGCCAAGCTCGGCTACAAGCGCATCGTGGTGTTCCCTTACTTCCTGTTCACCGGCATCCTGATCGACCGCATCTACGGCTTCACCGATCAAGTCGCGGCGCAGCATTCTGACATCGAGTTTGTCAAAGCAGGCTATCTGAACGACCATGATAAGGTGCTGGAAACCTTTGCCGAACGGATCACAGAACAGATGGGCGCGAACCCGCCCCCCAATTGCGGCATCTGTGCCTATCGCACGCAAATACTGGCAGGCGAGCACGGCGCGTCCGTGACCATTCCCGCAGAGACCCGCCAAGGTCATCCGGCCTTCTCCGATACGCCACCACCCACCTGCGTTTTGTGCAAATACCGCGTGCAGGTTCTGGGGTTTGAGGGCGAGGTCGGTGCCGTGCAAGAATCACATCACCACCATGTCGAAGGCCAAGGGGCCAATGCACCCGGCTCCAACGTTGCAGATTGCGCGCTGTGCGATACCTTCTGCACCGGCATGTGCCGCCTTCAGGATGCAGGTCACCACCACCACCATCATCACGACCATGCGCATGGCCATGATCACCACCACCACGATCACGACCATCACCATGATCACGACCACCATCACGCACCCTATCCCCATGCCAAACACCCGCATGGACCGGAAAGTGCGCGTAAGGCCAAGATCTGACTGTTTCATCTTGGTCTAAATATTCCCGCCGGAGGCTCCGCCCTCACAACCTGAGAACGCCCGTGAGACCCTACGAAAAAGACCCCTCGGCGATCTACGCCCAAAGCTTCGCCACGGTCCGCGCCGAGGCCAATCTGGACCGTTTTCCGAACGGCCTGGATCGCCTCGCCACACGGGTGATCCACGCCTGTGGTATGGTCGAAGTGGCGGACCGTCTGGCTTTCTCGGAAAACGCCTATACCGTGGGCAACCAAGCGCTCGCCGCAGGCAAGCCGATCCTGTGCGATTGCGAAATGGTCGGGGCAGGCATCATCCGCCGCTACCTGCCCGCAGATAACAAGGTCATCGTGACCCTGAACGACCCATCCACCCCCGACCGCGCTGCCGCGATGCGCAACACAAGGTCGGCCGCGGCGGTCGAATTGTGGGAGCCGCATATTGCAGGTGCCGTGGTCGCCATCGGGAACGCGCCGACCGCTTTGTTTCACCTTTTGGACCTCATAGATCAGGGCTTCCCCAAGCCCGCAGTGATCCTCGGATTCCCCGTGGGCTTCGTCGGGGCGGCTGAGTCCAAGGCCGAGCTGGCCGCCAACCCGCGTGGCTGTGAATTCGTCGCACTCAGGGGCCGCAAAGGCGGCTCCGCCCTTGCGTCGGCCGCCGTTAACGCCTTGGCCGCTGGCCTGCCGGAGGATCGTTCATGACCGAAAAATGGCTCCACATCGTTGGCATTGGCGAGGACGGCATGGACGGTCTCACCCCCGTCACCCGCGCTGTGGTCGAGGCGGCGGAAGTCATCATCGGCGGCGACCGTCATCACCAGTTATCCGACGACGTCACCGCCACCCGCGTCGCGTGGCCGTCCCCTTTCGACGCGCTGATCGAGACGCTGCAAGGCTACAAGGGCAAGCGCGTCGTGGTGCTGGCGACGGGCGATCCGCTCTGGTTTTCGGTGGGGGCGCGGATCGGGCGGTCCATTGACCCCTCGCAGATCGTCTACCATCCGCAACTGTCCGCATTCCAACTCACAGCCGCCCGCATGGGTTGGAGCCTCGCCGATGTCGAAACCCTCACCGTGCATGGTCGCCCCGTGCAGCAAATGGTGGCCTTCATCCAACCGGATCAGCGCCTGATCATTCTGACTACCGGCGCGGACACGCCTGCGCAGATTGCGAAATTCCTGACCGAACGCGGTTTCGGCCAGTCGCAGATGACCGTGCTCGCCTCCATGGGCGGCGACAAAGAACAACGCTTCGATGGCACCGCCGCCGATTGGTCCCATGAGGTGCCCGCCTTCAACACCCTCGCCGTCCACTGCATCGCCGCCCCTGACGCGGCGCTTCTGCCGCGTGTTCCTGGCCTCGATGACAGCTTGTTCCAGTCCGACGGCACCATGACCAAGCAAGAGGTCCGCGCCGCGACCGTTGCCAAGCTGATGCCAATGCGCGGTGCGCTTCTCTGGGATATCGGCACAGGCTCCGGCTCCGTCGCCATCGAATGGATGCGGGCAGCGCGATATGCGCGCGCGCTGGGGATCGAACCCCGCGCTGACCGCCGGGCCATGGCCGCCGAAAACGCGCTGGCCCTCGGAGCACCTAAGCTGGAACTCATCGACGGCGAAGTCCCCGCAGCCCTACACGGCCTCGACGCGCCCGACGCGATATTTATCGGCGGCGGTCTCAGCCATGAGACCTTCGACATCGCTTGGGTCAACCTGCGCCCCTTGGGCCGATTGGTCGCCAACGCCGTGACGCTGGAAAGCGAGGCAATACTCATTGACCTGCACAAGCAGCACGGCGGCGATCTGGTGAAAATCAGTGTGCAACGCGCCGAACCCGTGGGTCGCCTGACTGGCTGGCGTCCGTCGATGACCGTCACCCAATGGAGCCTCGTAAAACGATGAGTGGCACGCTTTATGGTGTCGGCCTTGGCCCCGGTGATCCCGAGTTGATCACCCTGAAAGCTGCGCGGCTGATTGAAGGCGCGACCACCATCGCCTACCCGACGCTGGCGGGTGGCGACAGCTTCGCCCGCGCCATCGCGGCTGGCCTCATTGCCAACGGCACCCGCGAAATCCGCATGGACGTGCCGATGAGCACCGAACGCCAGCCCGCCCAGGACGCCTACGACACCGGCGCCGCAGAAATCGCCGCAGTGCTGGACGCTGGCGAAGACGTGGTTTGCCTCTGCGAAGGCGACCCGTTTTTCTACGGCTCCTTCATGTACCTCTTCGCACGCCTCTCCAGCCGGTTCGACACCCAAATCATCCCCGGCGTCACCTCCGTCACCGCCTGCGCCGCCCGCGCGGCGATGCCCTTGGCCGCCCGAAACGAACGCCTGACGATTTTGCCCGGTCCGCTGCCTGAGGAAGAATTGCGCCTGCGCATCGACGGGGCCGAAAGCGTCGTCATCATGAAGGTCGGTCGCCACTTGCCGAAAATTCGCGCTGTGATCGACGATCTTGGGCTGACCGATCAAGCCATGTATGTCGAACGCGCCACGCTACCGGAAGAGGTGGTTCTGCCGCTCTCCCAAGCGCCCGAAAAAGCGCCGTATTTCTCAATCATTCTGCTGACCAAAGGGGCCGATCCATGGCTGTAAAACCCGTCATCCTGTGCCTCAACCGCGCGGGCGAGGCCACCGCGCACCGCATTGCCAAGCTGCTGGACGCCCCCGTGCATGGCCGCGAAACCCGCGTCGACCGCGCGGACGTGTTCTTCGCCAACGCGCTCGACCACACGCGGATGTTGTTCCAAGCGGGCACGCCCGTTATCGGCGTCTGCGCGTCCGGCATCCTGATCCGCGCCGTGGCCCCTGTTCTGGCCGACAAAACAGCCGAGCCACCCGTGCTGTCCGTCTCCGACGATGGCGCGGTCGTGGTGCCGCTTTTGGGCGGTCATCGTGGCGCGAACCGTCTGGCGGCGCAAATCGCGGACGCCTTGGGTGCAACCGCCGCCGTGACCACCGCAGGCGACGTGGCGCTTGGCGTGGCACTTGACGAGCCGCCCGCAGGCTACCGTCTCGCCAACCCCGAGAACGCCAAATACGTCATGGCAAAGATGCTCTCCGGCGCAGGTGCAACCGTTGAAGGCACCGCTCCGTGGCTGGCGGACCTGCCCAAAGGCGACGTTGTCACCATCGCCTGCACCACCGCACCCGCCACAGCAGACCTCGTGTTCCACCCGCAGCAGGCCACCCTTGGCGTAGGCTGCGCCCGCAATTGCGCACCGGAAGAGTTGCACGACCTTGTTATGAAAACCCTGACAGAGGCCGACATCGCACCCG
This sequence comes from Litoreibacter halocynthiae, assembly GCF_004365635.1. Taxonomy (GTDB): domain Bacteria; phylum Pseudomonadota; class Alphaproteobacteria; order Rhodobacterales; family Rhodobacteraceae; genus Litoreibacter; species Litoreibacter halocynthiae. The sequence continues at coordinate 302,487 of NZ_SOBH01000003.1, forward strand.
CCGCACTTAAGGCGATCTACACGCTAGACCTGAAAGCCGACGAGCCCGCCGTCCACGCCCTTTCCCGCACGCTCGACATCCCCGTGCGGGTTTTTGACGCCGCCGCATTGGAGGCCGAGACCCCGCGTCTTGAAAACCCGTCCAATGTGGTCTTTGCCGAGGTCGGCACCCACGGGGTCTCCGAGGCCGCGGCCTTGGCTGGTGCCGGAGACAAAGCCACCCTGATCGCACCAAAACAGAAAACCAAGAACGCCACATGCGCCATCGCCTTGGCTCCCGCGCCAATCACCGAATTACGCGGTCGCACCCGTGGCAAGCTGTCGATCATCGGGATCGGTCCGGGCCAGCATTCGTGGCGCACGCCCGAGGCGTCGCAGCTGGTGAACGAGGCCGAAGAACTCGTCGGCTACGGCCTATATATCGACCTGCTCGGACCGCTGGCTTACGGCAAACAGCGCTCCGATTTCCCGCTTGGCGGCGAGGAAGACCGATGCCGCTACGCGCTGGAACGCGCGGGCGAGGGGCGTAACGTGGCGCTGATCTGCTCCGGCGACGCGGGCATCTACGCCATGGGCGCGCTGGTGTTCGAACTGCTCGACCGTAGCCCAGAAGACCTCGGCGTCACCGACGCCGCCCGCCGTGTTGAAGTCGTCTCCACCCCCGGTGTCTCGGCCCTGCAAGGCGCCGCTGCCCGCGCGGGTGCGCCCTTGGGTCACGACTTCTGCGCTATCTCGCTATCGGACCTGCTGACCCCGCGCGAAGATATCGTCAAACGCCTGCACGCCGCCGCCGAAGGCGACTTCGTCATCGCCTTCTACAACCCCGTCTCCATGCGCCGCCGCACGCTTTTGGCCGAGGCACGGGACATCTTGCTGCAACACCGCCCTTCCGACACGCCGGTCATGTTGGCATCGTCGCTGGGCCGTCCCGAAGAACACGTGCGCTATCGCCGCTTGGACGAATTGGAGGTCGATGAGGTCGACATGCTAACGGTCGTGCTGGTCGGCTCCAGCCATTCCAAACTGGCGCAGCTGGGCGAAGGCCCGCGCATGTATACCCCGCGCGGCTATGCGCGGAAAATTGACGGCGACCTCGCCCAGACAGGAACTTCCTCATGACCGTTTATTTCATCGGCGCAGGGCCGGGTGACCCCGAACTGCTGACCCTCAAAGCGCAGAAAACCATCGCGCGTTGCCCCGTCTGCCTCTACGCAGGTTCGCTGGTTCCCGAACAGGTCGTCGCGGGCGCACCCGACGGCGCAAAGGTCATGGACACCGCGCCCATGACGCTGGACGACACCCATGCGGAAATCGTCGCGGCCCATGCCAACGGCCAAGACGTGGCCCGCGTCCATTCCGGCGATCCGTCGCTTTACGGCGCAATTGCCGAGCAAATCCGCCGCCTCAAGGCCGCAGGCATCCCCTACGAAATCATCCCCGGTGTCCCCGCCTACGCCGCTGCTGCTGCTGCCTTAGGGCAGGAATTGACCGTGCCGGAAATCGCGCAATCCATCGTTTTGACCCGCATGTCGATGAAATCGACCTCCATGCCCGCAGGCGAAACGCTGGAAAACTTCGCCCGCACGGGGGCCACTTTGGCGATCCACTTGGGCATCCGCGCCTTGCGCGAAATCGAGCGCCAGTTGATCCCGTATTATGGCGAGGACTGCCCCGTGATCGTCGCCTATCGCGCTTCTTGGCCCGATGAGCTTTACCTGCGTGGCACGCTCAAAGACATCCGCGAGAAGGTCCGCGCAGAGAAGATCACCCGCACCGCGCTGATCCTCGTTGGTCCCGCATTGGCAGAGGTGAAGGACTTCCGCGACAGCGCATTATACGACCCCGAGACGCCGCATGTGCTGCGTCCGAAAGTCAAAGTTTCGTAAAATTGTCGTAAAAACTTGATGTTAACGGGTTCGATGCTCAATAATCCCTGAGGGAGAGCAAAGGAATCGCTGCAATGATCGAGTATTTGCCCAAAGACATTGAAGACGGATTGGCTAAGGCGCGGCTGAAAGCCGCCTCCAAAAAGACCCGCCTTCGCGTGCAATCGGGGGAGGATATGATCCCCTTGGTGCGCCTGACCGGCAGCAATTTTGCGATCGAGCGGGAGCTAGCGCCGCGCTTGCGTGGTCTTGTCGACATCTACGATGGGTCGCGTCATTTATATCAGGCTCTGGTCGTCGCGACGTCATTCGACGGTGATGCCGTTGTGTTCGAATTCAAGCGCAATACCGCAACCGCCAAAGGCCCCGCACTGGATTTCGTGGAAGAAGAGGACGCACCAGTCGCTCTTTTACCAAGCCACTAAAGCTCCGCCAGCAACCACGCCTCGAACGCCCTTGCGCTTTCGCTTGGCAATGCGTTGCCATGTACCAGCCAATAGGCGCGGGGCGATGGCAATTCGAATGGATGCACCTGCATCAACTCCCCCCGCTCCATCGCTGCGCGACTGGTCAAGTGGTCGCCTAACGACACCCCCTGTCCGGCCTTCGCGGCCATCTCCATGATCTGTAAATCCTGAAACACCACGCCCGCGTCAGGCGTATCAGTGCTGCCCGCAGCAGCAATCCAGCGCTGCCAGTCCTGACGGTTGTCGAGATGCAGCAAGGGAAAACGGGTTAAGGCGGTGGCATCATGAACCATTTGCCCGCCGACCATGGACGGGGCGGCGACTGGAAAGAAACCGACATCCATGAGCTTGGTAGATCCCGCCGGCACCTCGTCAGGAAGCAGGAAGCTGATATAGAGATCGTTTCGCCGCGCGCCCAAGTCGCCATAGCCACGCGGGGTATTGATCCGCAGGGCAACACCCGGATGCTTGGCGAGAAAACTGCCGATGCGCGGGGCAAGCCAGCTTGCGGCGAAGCCGGAGGCGACGTTTAAGGTCAGCGATCCGGTCAAGGTCTGCGTTTCAGACGCACGTGCAAGCACCTCAAGAGCAGGGCCGATCTCCGATACATATTGGCGCGCGCGCTCCGTCAGTCGCACCCCGCGCCCTTCGCGGCGGATCAGCGGAAAGCCCAACTGCTCCTCCAAAGCCTTCAGTTTATGGCTGATCGCGGATTGGGTCACCGACAACGCCTCCGCCGTGCCGGTGATGGAGCCGGTACGGGCCAGCGTCACCAAGGCGCGCAGGGCAGAGGTCGACGGGATCGGCATATGAATTCACTTCATGTGATAATTGAATAATAATCGTATGACATGAGAAAAAATACAGGTCAAACTGGTGTCTTACTTTTAGATGGGGACAATTCATGGAAGCCAGCTTCTCTCGCCGCAAACTCGTCACGCCGCAGGAACTCCGCGCGCTGAACGAACGGTCCGATCTGAAGGGCGCGATGCAGATGGCCAGCCACATGGGTGCGATTGCGCTCGTGGTCATCCTGCACGCGCAAGCCATGGGCACCGCTTGGGTTTGGCTCACCGGTGCGGCGCTCGGTATTTTGCTGAACTTCCTCTATGCCGCGCAGCACGAACTTAGCCACGCCACCGTGTTCAAAACCCGCAAGGCGAACGAGGTCTTCGGGCGCATCATCGGTTTCATCCAGCTGTTCCCGCGCGACTTTGATCAGGTGATGCACTTCGCCCACCACACCTATACGCAGGATTGGGAACGCGACGGCGAGCTGGTCCGCGAGCCCTATACGCTCACCACCTACCTGCTCTGGCTCAGCGGCATCACCTATTGGCGCAACCGCATTTTCGGCAATATCCGCCGCGCGCGCGGGATCATTCTGGAGCCGTTCATCCGTGCCGAGGAAGAGGCCAAGATCATCCGCGAGGCGCGTATTCACGTCGTCCTCTACGCCTTGATCGCTGTCCTCTCCGTCGCTTCGAGCTCATGGGTCGCGGTCACATTCTGGCTGCTGCCAATGGTGCTGACCAAGCCCATCCACCAGTTGCAAAACACCATTGAGCATCTGGGCCTCAGTCATGAGGATGACATCCTCGAGAACACCCGTTCGACCCGCACCAACGCATTTATCCGCTGGCTGTGCTGGCAAATGCCTTACCACACCGCGCACCACGTCTTCCCCGCCGTGCCGTTCTGGAAGCTGCGGGACTTGAACGAAAAGATCGAAGCCCAAGCGGGCGAGGTGCACCGCATGGGCTGGATCGAATTCCAGATCGAAGTGATCCGCAAGCTCATGGCAAAAGACGAAAGCCAATACCCGATGGACGAGGTCTGGGTCGTCCCCACCTCCGGCGGCCGCGCCGCGCGGATACCGGCGGAATGAGGCGGCTACAGGTCTACACCTCGCTTTGGGCGATGCAGCCGCATGACCATACTGGGGTGAAACTGCCCTATGATCAGGTCTGCGAAATGGTCGCGGGCGCGGGCTTCGACGGCATGGCGATTGACCTTGGCGCGTCCGATGTAGAGGTCGCGCACGCCGTCCGCCCGCATATGGAGCGCAACAACCTGACGCCCCTGATCGTGGCCTTCCCCAAGACGGTGGAAAGCCTCGAAGACACTCTGAAAATGGCCAAGGATTTCGGCGCGCCGTTTGTCGACGTCATCGGGCAGGTTATGCCAATTGCGCTGGATGATATGGTGCCGGTGATCGAGACTTGGATGGAAATGTCAGACAAAATCGGCATGCCGATCCAGTTCGAAACCCACCGCAACTGCATCACCAACGACCTCTACACCATGCTGCAACTTCTGGACTTCATCCCCGAAATGCGGGTCTGCGCCGACCTTAGCCACTACGTCGTGGACCGAGAATTCTGGTATCCGCTGTCGGATCATGACTTAGGCCTGATCAGCCGCGTTCTTGAACGCTCTGACAGCTTCCAAGGCCGCGTCGCGTCCCGCCAGCAGATCCAGTTGCCGCTGGATTTCCCGCAGCACCAGAAATGGGTGGAGCTGTTCAAAGGCTGGTGGCGCGAAGGCATGACAAGCTGGCGCGACCGCAACGAAACAGGCGACTGCATCTTCCTGTGCGAGCTTGGCCCGCCCGAATATGCGATGACGGGGCCGGACGGCAAAGAGCTGTCCAACCGCTGGGAGGAATCGCTGAAAATCAAAGGTTGGGTTGAAGATATCTGGTCCGACTTGAGTGAAGATGAATAATCTTCGATAAATCGGCGCCTGAGCGGGAGTTTCTCCCACCTCATAGCTGCAAGTCAGGATATCACGGACAAAATCCGCAAAACGGCCACCTATGCTGCCTCCAAATCACGCATACGGAGACCTGCCATGATCCAGACCCCATACCTCCTGTTCCTCGGCGACGCACCTGACGCCCTGTCTGCAAAAGTCGCCCAAGGCATCAAGGACTGGCGTCCCGAAAACGCCGTGGGCCAGTTCCGTATGAAGGGCTGCGGCACCACCGTGGGTCTGACCGACATGACCTTGCAAGAGGGTCTGGACGCAGGCGCCAAAACGCTGGTGATCGGGGTGGCAAATCGGGGCGGCTATATCTCGGAAGCGTGGACTAAGGTTCTCGTTGAGGCGCTGGAAATGGGCTACGATATCGCCTCCGGCCTGCACAATCTGCTGCGCGACGAGAACGAAATCCAGCGCGCAGCGAAGGTCCATGGCGGAACGCTGCATGACGTGCGCATCCCCTCGGTTGCCTACCCGATTGCCAATGGCGTCAAGCGTACCGGAAAGCGTTGCCTTGCGGTTGGCACCGATTGCTCGGTCGGTAAAATGTATACTGGTCTGTGCATGGACGCTGAAATGCTCAAGCGCGGGATGAAATCCACCTTCCGCCCCACTGGCCAAACCGGCATCCTGATCACCGGCGGCGGCGTGCCGTTGGACGCTGTGATCGCCGACTTCATGGCAGGCGCGGTCGAATATTTAACGCCCGACAATGACGACGACCACTGGGACCACATCGAGGGGCAAGGCTCGCTCTACCACGTATCCTATTCCGGCGTGACCATGGCGCTGATCCATGGCGGTCAACCGGATGCGCTGGTGCTGTGCCACGAACCGACCCGCAAGCACATGCGCGGCCTGCCAGACTACCAGCAACCGTCGCTCGAAGAGTTACGCGACACGGCGCTGCTGATGGCGCGGGTGGCAAATCCGGCCTGTCAGGTCACCGGTATCTCGATCAACACGCAGCACATGGCCGAGGACGAAGCCCGCGCCTACATCAAAGAGGTCGAGGACCGCATGGGCCTGCCCACCACCGACCCGTTCCGCTTCGGGGCGGAGCGTCTCGTGGATGCGCTCGAAGCACTTTAGGGGGATCGCGCCATGAGCATCACAGTCACCAAGGACGTGTTCCAGCTGGCCGAGGTGTTTACCATCTCGCGCGGCTCGCGCACCGAGGCGCAAGTGCTGACCGTCCGCGTCGACCGCGACGGCGTGGTCGGGCAGGGCGAATGCGTCCCCTATGCCCGCTATGACGAGACGCTGGATTCCGTTATCGCGGAGATCCTGTCGCTGCCCTCCGAGATCACGCGCACCGCCTTGCAAGGCGCGTTACCCGCAGGGGCGGCGCGCAACGCGGTTGATTGCGCCTTATGGGATTGGGAGGCCAAGAAAAAAGGCGTCCGCGTTTGGGACTTGCTGGGCCTGCCCGCACCCAAGCCGGAAATCACCGCATACACCTTGTCACTGGCCGAGCCGGACGCGATGGAGGCAAGTGCGCGCAAGCACAGCCATCGTCCGCTCTTGAAGATCAAGCTCGGCACCCCCAACGACATGCCCCGCCTAGAGGCCGTTCGTCGTGGTGCGCCCGACACGCCGATCATCATCGACGCCAATGAAGGCTGGACGGCGGAGGTCTATTCCGACCTCGCCCCGCATCTTGTGCGCCTTGGCGTGAAGCTGGTGGAACAACCCTTGCCCGCAGGCGCGGACGACATGCTGGCCGAAATCGACCGCCCGCTGCCGGTCTGCGCCGACGAGGCCTGCCACGACCGCGCCTCGCTGCCATCGCTCAAGGGCAAATACGATGTCATCAACATCAAGCTCGACAAAACCGGCGGCCTGACAGAGGCGCTCGCCTTGAAGGATGCAGGGCTGGCGCAAGGATACGGCGTGATGGTCGGCTGCATGGTAGGCTCGTCGCTGGCAATGGCTCCGGCGACCATTTTGGCGCAGGGCGTGGCTTTCACCGACCTTGACGGCCCGCTGCTTCTGGCCGAAGACCGTAGCGAACCTTTGATTTTTGACGAGGCCGGCGTCCACGCGCCCAAGCCCGAGCTATGGGGATAAAAACATGAGCCGCATCGTTTACGTGAACGGAGACTACTTGCCGGAAGAAGAGGCCAAGGTCTCGGTTTTTGATCGCGGCTTCCTGTTTGCCGATGCGGTCTACGAGGTGACGTCGATCCTTGACGGAAAGATCATCGCCTTTGACGGCCACGCCAAACGCCTGAAACGCTCGCTGGGCGAGTTGCAAATGCAGAACCCGATCACGACGGAGGATTTGCTGGAGGTGCATCACCAACTGGTCAAACGCAACGAGCTGACCGAGGGCATGATCTACCTGCAAATCTCGCGCGGCAATCCCGGCGACCGGGACTTCGCCTTCCCGTCCGAGGATGTGACGCCGACAGTGGTGCTATTCACCCAAACGGCCAACTTGCTGAACAACCCGAAAGTTGCGACCGGCATGAAGGTCATCTCGGTTGAAGACCAACGCTGGGCGCGCCGCGACATCAAGACGACGCAGCTTCTGTTCCCGTCCATGGCCAAGATGATGGCCAAAGCCGCTGGCGTCGATGATGCGTGGATGGTCGAAGACGGCCACGTCACCGAGGGCAGCTCCAACAACGCTTATATCGTGAAAGACGGCAAGATCATCACCCGCAATCTGGGCCACGAAATCCTGCACGGCATCACCCGCGCGGCGGTTCTGGCCTATGCCGAAGCGGCACAGATGCAGATCGAGGAACGCCCGTTCACCATCGACGAGGCCAAGAACGCGGACGAGGCATTTATCACCTCGGCCTCGACCTTCGTTATGCCCGTGGTGGAAATTGACGGGGTCGCCTTGGGCGATGGCAAGCCAGGCAAGTCTGCGGCTCGTCTGCGCGAGATTTACCTAGATGAAAGCATGAAGCAGGCGCTCTGAGCGCCTGTCGCGCGTGGCAAATTCTCCCCGAGAATTTGAAATCAGACTTTCCTCGAAAGTCTGGCGCCTACTTCTTCTCGGTGCCGTCCCATCGCAGAATTGTCAGCAACTCCTGACGGAACATATGTGAACGCCCGGAAAACCTAGACGGGGCGTTGCCTAGCTTCATATGCAAAGCTGCTGCCTGCGAGGTCGTCAGTGCTTTATAGTCCACAGGCCCGACGTTCCAGAATGCGAGCCTGTGTTCGATAGAGCGCAGCAATTGCTCGTTCGGCGCGGCACTCACGGGTGCGGATAGCGCCAGCAGAACCGCAAGAAACCCTGCGCGTATCATTGGCGTCCGAACAGCGTTTTCAACAAGCTGTCACCCAGAATAGCTCCGATATTGCCGCGGATTTGCGCTGGCGATTTGTTGCTGTGAAGCAGGTGGTTGATATGCACGACCTGCGCACGGGTCAGCCCGTCCACATCCACGTCGGAATAGCCCCAAGTGGGTAGCTCTTGCTTCAGGTGCTCGCGCATAGGCGCCTGGCTGGCGGCAACCGGCAAGGCCAGTGCGGTCAACAGGGCAGTTAGGGTCAGGCGTTTCATCTTGGTCTCCTTTGCAGTCATCCTATCACATAAGGACGCTGCGACCCAATTCACAGTTAAGTGGCGTCTTTGTGCGAAATCTCGAACGCAGCTTTTTGCGCGTCATTCGCCTCGGTCTGGAATTTCTCGCGCCAGTCGCTGTAGGGCATGCCGTAAAATTCCTCGCGGGCCTCGTCTTTGCTCATCTCGATCCCACGCTCAATCGCGGCTTCCTGATACCAACGGCTCAGGCAATTGCGGCAAAACCCCGTCAAATTCATCATGTCGATATTTTGCACATCCGTGCGCTTTTGCAGGTGGGCTTGCAGCGTGCGGAAAGCGGCGGCTTCCAGTTCCAGCTTGGTTTGGGCGTCCATGGTCAAGGCTCCTTTAGCGTTCGGCATCCGCGACTGCGGCGGTGATCATGGGCGCCAATCGCGCGGCCCATGCCTGTTGTTGTGTCTCACTAGAGATGAGGTCGTTGCGCAGTTCAATCAAGACGTGCAGATGCCCGTGCGTCAAAGCGTGGCGCTCCATCGTGTCGCCGGGAAGGCGTCCGGTATAGGGTTCGTTGTCGCCGACGCACAGATCGCTTTCGGCGCGCAGTCGCGACAGCAGTGGTGCGGCCAGCCGTTCATCATGGGCATACAGCACGCCTACGTGCCAAGGGCGCGGCGGGCGGCCTGCTAATTGTGGCGTGAAGCTGTGGACCGACACGATCACTGGTGCCTCTCGTTGGGCAACAAGGCCTGTGGCGGCATGGTGATAGGGTCGGTGATATGCGTCGAGCCTGCGTTCGCGTTCCAAGTGGCAGGCGTTACGGTTCGCCGGAATGATCGAGCCGTCATAAAGGCGCATCAAAAGCGTCGGGTCGTCCTCGCCGCGGTTCGGATCGATCACCAGACGCGAGAACCGCGACATCAGCGCAGGCCCGTCAAAAGCGTCCGCGAGGGCGCGGGTCACACCCTCCGCGCCGATGTCATAGGCAATGTGGCGGGCCATGTCGCTTTCCGGAAGTCCAAGACGCGGGGGCAGACCATGCGGGACTGTGTTTGTTGCGTGGTCACAAAGGCAGACCACGCGCGACGGGCGGGTCTTGCCCACAATTTCGTAGCTTTCAGCGGTCACGGGATATTTTGCCTGTTACAATTTGGCCCATAATAGCTTTGAATAAGACAAAGCGCCAGTTGCGGTAAGGTGCAAATTCCGTCATATGATACCGCTAACATTTACGCCGACCGAGGGACAATTATGCAAAGACGACTACGCAAGGTAAAGATCGTGGCCACTCTGGGTCCGGCGTCCAATGACTACGATATGATCCGTGCGCTGTTCGAGGCGGGCGCAGATGTGTTCCGTCTGAATATGTCCCATGGCGACCACAGCGAAATTCGCGTGCGCCACCAGATCATACGGCAGATCGAGAAAGATCTGGGGCGGCCCATCTCCATTCTGGCCGACCTTCAGGGGCCAAAACTGCGCGTCGGCGTTTTTGCGAACGGAGAAGAAGAGCTTGTCGTAGGCGCCCCCTTCCGGCTTGACCTTGATCCTGCCGAAGGTGACGTAAACCGTGTGCAGCTACCCCACAAAGAAATTTTCGCAGCGCTAGAGGTAGGCTCCAGCCTGCTGGTGAATGACGGTAAAATCCGCCTCAAGGTTAAAGATTGCGGTGCTGATTTCGCCAATTGCGAAGTTGTTGTTGGCGGCACGATTTCCAACCGCAAGGGCGTGAACGTACCGGACGTTGTGCTGCCATTGGCGGCGCTGTCCGACAAAGACCGCAAGGATCTGGAATTCGTATGCCAACTTGGCGTCGACTGGCTGGCGCTGTCTTTCGTGCAGCGCCCCGAGGACGTAGAAGAGGCCCGGAAACTAGCCGATGGTCGCGCCGCGATCCTGTCGAAGATCGAAAAGCCGGCCGCTGTCACGGCGTTTGACGAAATCCTTGCGGTGTCCGACGGCATCATGGTTGCCCGTGGCGATCTGGGGGTCGAACTTCCGGTGCAAAATGTGCCGCCAATCCAGAAGCGCCTGATCCGCCGCTGCCGCACAGTTGCCAAGCCGGTGATCGTGGCGACACAGATGCTCGAATCGATGATCGACAGCCCCATGCCGACCCGCGCCGAAGTTTCGGACGTGGCGACGGCCATTTACGAAGGCACCGACGCAATCATGCTATCCGCTGAATCTGCGGCTGGCAGCTTCCCGATCGAAGCGGTGACCACGATGAACAACGTGGCCATCGAGGTGGAAAGCGACCCGAACTATCTTGAAATCATCGCAGCACAACGCGGCGGCAAGAAAACGACGATTGCCGATGGCATCGTGGTGGCCGCCCGCGAGATTGCAGAGACGACGAACATCAAGGCCATCTGCTGCTTTACCCAGTCCGGCACAACCGCGTTGCTGGTTTCGCGGGAGCGGCCGCATGTCCCGATCATCGCGCTGACGCCACTGGTCGGCACCGCACGGCGTCTTGCGCTGAGCTGGGGGACGCATTGCGTTGTCACCGCAGGCGTGGTCGAGCGGTTCAAAACCGCTGTGGTCAGCGCTGCACGTGCCGCGCGCGAGGACGGCTTCGCGTCGGAGGACGACCAGATCGTGGTCACCGCCGGTGTTCCGTTCAACCAACCGGGCACAACCAACATTCTTCGCGTGGCCCCATGCGAGGAAAGGTTGATTTACAGCTCCGACCCTGAGTAAATCGTTACATTCCTGTTTGGGAGACGATTATGGACTACGACCTGATCCTTGTTCTGGGTATTATTATTGGTGTGCTCACGGTCCCGGCCATGCTTTCGGCATTCTTGGATGGCAGCGCCCCGCGGGTGGCGACTATCGCTGCCGTGGTGTCGGGCGGGATGATCGTCTTCGCCGCCTATAATGCGCCGGGCGGGTACACCTTTGCGGAACTCCCCGACGTATTCACCAAGGTCGTGGCAGGGTTTGTGCGCTAAACGGGCCACAAGGTAATCCTAATGCTTGCAATGGGTGCGCTTTGGTCCTACGAAGCGCGCTCAAGCCCGTGCGTCCGGCGAATGGCATGCCGAGTCGCGCGTTTTACCACTCGATCTTTGAGGAGATGGAAATGCCGAAGATGAAGACAAAATCAGGCGCTAAAAAGCGCTTTTCGATGACGGCCTCCGGTCGCGTCAAAGCTGGTCAAGCAGGCAAACGCCACGGCATGATCAAGCGCTCGACCAAGTTTATCCGCACCGCCCGTGGCACCACGATCCTCTGCGCAGCAGATGAGAAGATCGTGAAAAAATACATGCCATACGCGCGCTAAGGAGAATTTGAAATGTCCAGAGTTACATCCGGCGTCGTAACACACGCCCGCCACAAGAAAATCATCAAAGCCGCCAAAGGCTACCAAGGTCGCCGCAAGAACACGTTCCGCGTTGCTACGCAGGCCGTGGACAAGGCGAACCAATACGCGACACGTGACCGCAAGAACCGCAAGCGCAACTTCCGCGCGTTGTGGATCCAGCGGATCAACGCTGGCTGTCGTGCCATCGACGAAGCGCTGACATACTCGCGCTTCATCAACGGTCTGTCGCTGGCTGGTATCGAAGTCGACCGCAAAGTTCTGGCCGATCTGGCCGTGAACGAGCCTGAGGCATTTGCCGCAGTGGTCGAAAAAGCGAAAGCCGCATTGGCCTAAGACACTCCGCCATCTGAGGGACAGATGACGACGCGCCGCTCCGGGAAACCGGGGCGGCGTTTTCTATTGCGCAGTTTTGGGTGGTTTATCTGTGGATAAACTGTTTAAACGGGCAGGTTTCACTTGATCTTGTCCTATGCGGCTTACAACACTACTAAATGTGGTTTTAACGATTACCTAGGGAGGCCAGCATGAACCTCACCCGCCTCGTGTATTACAGCCAGCGAAACCCGTCCGAGGATTTGGACATCAATTCGCTGATCGAGACGTGCAAGCGCAACAACCCGCGCCAGAACCTGACGGGCTTGCTTCACTATAATGGTGACCACTTTATTCAGGTGATCGAGGGTGGCCGCGTAGAGGTGTCTGCGTTGTACCACCGCATTGCCCGAGACCCGCGTCATTCCAATATTATTCTGCTGTCTTGCACCGATGTCCGTGAGCGCATGTTCCCGACATGGTCGATGGCCTTGCACCAAGGCATGGACTCGCAAACGCGGAAGGTGTTCCTGCGCTACTTCGCCACCGATATGATGAATCCCGAGGCGGTGAATGTCGACACATTGCTCGACGTCTTGCAGGATCTGATGATGGAAACGCCGACCAAGTTGACGATTTCCGTTTAGCGTCGCTTGCCAGAGGTTCGCTTCATCTTGTCACATTCGAATTTGGAGCGGGCGCTTTGCGCCTCCGCATCGCGCGTGCGTCTGCGCATTCGTAGAACTTCCGATCCCAACATGCGCAATTGCTTGTCGCTTTGCCCAAGATAGCGGTCACGGGCCAAAAAGTATCCGATAGCGCCGCTGGCGGTCATGGCGAACAGCAGGATCAGGAAATTTAGCATGAAACTCGTCCTTCTTTAGCTGTCGGGATCGTTGCGCAGGATTACAAACTCAACGCGGCGATTGCGGTCGTCGTCAGACGCGTCGCCCTGAGAGAGCGGCATACGCGCGCCAAACCCGACAGGCTCGAACTGTGACGTGTCCAACCCTAGCTGCGTAAGAGCGTTCATAGTGCTATCGGCGCGCTTCCAGCTCAGATCAAAGTTGATCAGATCGCTGCCAGTGGTATCGGAATGCCCTGTGATCTGGATTTTCGCTTCGGGGCAGGCATTGGCCATCCGTCCCAGTTGCGACAGGCGTACGAGGTCCGTGCCGTTGAGTTGGGCGCTACCCACCCCGAAATAGAATGTTGCGTTGTCAGCAATCTGCCGCAGCTCGACAAGGCAATCCGGGGCCTCTGGCGCGGTTGATGCCACTTGCGGCGCTGGGGCCGGTGCGACGACCTCGAGGGTTGCGGCTTCCACTATGGCGGGGGCAGGTGCCACTACGGGTTCCACTGGGGCCGGCAGTGTCAGTGAGGCTTGAATCACAGAGGCGTTTTGTGATGCGGGCGCGTCCGCCAGTGGCTCGGGGGTGGTATCTTCGATGCGTGGTTGATCCAGAATTGCTGCAGGTTCTGCCTGTACCGCGGTGACCTGTTCGGAGCGTGCGCTTGCCCCCCCGACCGATTGCATCGCGATGAAAGACAGGCTGCCAACCAGCATGAAGGCAAGGGCGGCAACGACTTCCGTACTTTTGAAATCGAGTTTCGAAAGGTTTGTTTCAAGTCGAAACGCCTGCATGAGGTTCAGCCCCTCGGCACGGTATTTCGCTGCGTTAATTGTACTGAATAGTCCCATTTAAGTCACCCACACACTATACTACCGATAAAAAGTCACCGTTGTCGCGTTCGTCGATTTTTGAATGTCCACCTGAATCCCAAGCGCAGACGCCGTCTCCACCAACACGGCCTCATTGTCTGACAAAGAGACCTTGGCGGTCTCGTCGTCGATCGACATGGTTAGGCCCAGATCAACAACGGTGTGTTGCAGCACCGTCTTGAGGCGATGGGCATAGAGAGTGGCCTGCATTGCTTTCCCCAGCAACTGCTATGTCTTTTGACAGCATTCAATGTAGGCCTACACACATTATTTAGTGTTTTGAACCTCAATCGGCTCTTAGTTTTGTGATATTCGAACTTTTCGCGGGGAATGAGTCCTCTTTGCAACCCCTCAGCCGCGCCGCGCCGTCCACTTGCAATCGGGCCATGTGGCGGATAGCAGAGCGGTAACACCAAATCGGGGGCCGTCATGGACGATCTTAAAGCCAAATATCTAAGCCAAATTGCTGACGCAGCGGATGAAGCCACGCTCGAAGACCTGCGGGTTTCCGCGCTTGGCAAAAAGGGCGAGATCAGCCTGCGGATGCGCGAATTGGGCAAGATGACCCCCGAAGAACGCCAAGTGGCCGGCCCTGCGTTGAATGCGCTGAAGGATGAAGTGAATTCGGCGCTGGTGGCCAAGAAGGCAGGGCTTGCGGATGCGGCTTTGGATGCCCGCCTGCGCACCGAATGGCTGGACGTGACCTTGCCGGGTCGTAGTCGTCCCGCCGGGTCGATCCATCCGATTAGTCAGGTCACCGAAGAGGTGTCCGCCATATTCGCCGATCTGGGCTTCGCGGTTGCCGAAGGTCCGCAGGTCGAAGACGACTGGCACAATTTTGACGCGCTGAACATTCCAAGCCACCACCCCGCCCGCGGCGAGATGGACACGTTTTACATGCACCGCAACGAAGGCGACGACCGCCCGCCGCATGTGCTGCGGACGCATACATCGCCGGTGCAAATCCGCTCCATGTTGGGGCAGGGCGCGCCGATCCGTATCATCTGTCCAGGCCGCGTGTACCGCGCCGACTATGACCAGACCCACACGCCGATGTTCCATCAGGTCGAAGGTTTGGCGATTGATACCGACATCTCCATGGCGAACCTGAAATGGGTGTTGGAGGAGTTTGTGAAATCCTTCTTCGAGGTCGACGACGTCGAGCTGCGCTTCCGCGCATCGCACTTCCCGTTCACCGAGCCTTCCGCAGAAGTCGATATCCGCTGTTCTTGGGAAGGTGGCGTTCTGAAAGTGGGCGAGGGGGACGACTGGTTGGAAATCCTCGGCTCCGGCATGGTGCATCCGAGGGTTCTGGAAGCGGGTGGCATTGACCCGACCAAGTATCAGGGCTTCGCCTTCGGTATGGGCATCGACCGCATCGCGATGCTGAAATACGGCATCCCCGACCTGCGCGCATTCTTCGATAGCGACCTGCGCTGGCTGCGCCACTACGGCTTTGCCGCGCTGGACCAGCCGAATTTGGCAGGCGGGCTTAGTCGGTAGGATGACGCTTGTTTGGGCGGCGCTGCTGCACCTGCATTACGTGACCGCCTTCATCTTCGCTGCTCTATATTACTGCCTTCGCATCACACGCGACTACCGTCTGCGCGTGCGCTTATACATGGCGACCGAAGGCCTTGATGCCGACGCGCTCTATGCGCAATTTCGTCATGCAATGTGGATCGTGGGACTTTACGCCGCCAAGCCGTTTCGCCCCGTGCTTCCGCATCGCAAGGCCGAGGTGGCGCTGGTGCTGGCTACGGTTCTCCGGGAGCGCATTCTTGAACAATCAGGAGGCCCGCTCCCGCGCAGCTATCTGCGCTCGCGAAGGCAACTCCTACGCGAAGCCAAGCGGTACGTGCGTGCCTATGCGTCCGCCGGACCAAATTCCAACTGACGTGCAATATCACAGGCCACGTCATAAAGCTCGAACTCCTCTGCCCAGTGGGCGCGGAGGGCTCGTTCAGCTTGCGGGTTGAGCTTGGGTGCCGGAGCAGGCGCAGTATGGGCTTTCGGCTTCGGTGGCATGTCGAAATCAGGCAGACCCAGTCGCGCCATGATCGCGGGCAAATGCGCGTCGAGATGGGCTAGGTCCACGCAAACGGCGATGTTATCGCGCGCTGCCAGAAGTGTTTCCACCCCGCCCAGATAGTGGCGCAGATCGCCCTTCAGGTGCTGGATAGCGTCGAAGGCAAAGAGTGCTGCAGACTTTTCCCGCTCGTTTTTAGAGGCCAATGCGAGTGCCAGCTCCTCCGCCGTTTCGAACCACAAGAAGGCGGCGGCTTCCTCGGCACTCCATAGGGACTGGTAGGTCGGGCGGCCTTGCCGCTGGCGCGAGTAGAATGCGGATGAAAAACGGGTCACCGGATCGCGCACAACGAAAGCCAGCTGCCGGTCCGCCCCGAACCGTTTCGCAGTGCCTTTCAGCGTCGCACCATGCCCCAGCAGATGCAGGGGGCGAGTCCACCGCGCTTCATTATGTTTGAGGATGGAACGCAAATAGCTGCCACCGGTCTTGCCGATATGCAGCATGCAAATTGAAGGAGTACTTTTGTTCACGATGCCCATTCAGCGACACCTTTGGAAAACGATGCGCCAGGTCCCTGAGCCCGGAATGAAGACCAGCGCTTTAGCGCAGGATACCGTTCGGGCCGCAAACAACGCTCAACAGGCTAGGGCAGCCGAGATTGCTTAGATCAATTGAGTTCTTTTTGACTGAATATGGCGAGTCGTTGAACGAGATGACAGCCAATCCAAACGCGATGGAAAGGGCAATGATCGACGGTTTGAAAACCGAAGCCATGATGTCAAACAAAAAATGCATAACTTTTACCTTAGAACTTAAGAATCACAGTTGTATGCCCCACTTGTGGCTAAGTTGGTTCCAAATTGTGGCGAGAATATGGCCTGAAGCCACAATCCTCAACGCCTGTGCAGTTTCGGATTAGCGCCGAGGCACTTTCACTTGCCTTATTGATGGGGTAGCACGGGGCCAACCGGGCCTGATGGCCCCGACTTATATATATAGACGAAGGCGCGTGGCATGAAATTCACCCTCTCCTGGCTCAAGGACCACCTCGACACCGAGGCCAGCCTTGATGACATCCTCTATGCGTTGACTGACCTTGGCCTTGAGGTCGAAGGCGTCGAGAACCCGTCGGAGCGTCTGTCCGCCTTTACCATCGGCTACGTCAACTCCGCCGAGAAGCACCCCGACGCGGACAAGCTGCGGGTGTGTCAGGTGCAAACCGACGAGGGCGAGTTGCAGATCATCTGTGGCGCGCCCAACGCGCGGCAGGGGATCAAGGTTGTCGTGGCCAAGCCGGGCGTCTATGTGCCGGGCATCGACACTACCATCGGCGTCGGCAAAATCCGCGGCGTGGAAAGCTACGGCATGATGTGTTCCGAGCGCGAAATGGAGCTGTCGGAAGAGCATGACGGCATCATTGAGCTGGACTCCGGTGAGGTCGGGCAGAAATTCACCGATTGGCTGGCGGAAAATGACCCGTCCAAAGTCGACACGGTGATCGAGATCGCCATTACTCCGAACCGCCCCGACGCTTTGGGCGTGCGCGGCATTGCGCGTGACCTGGCGGCGCGTGGTCTAGGCACCTTGAAGGCGCGCGATACTGATCCGATCACAGGCACCTTCCCGTGCCCGATCAACGTGACCATCGACGACACCGACGCCTGCCCTGTTTTCTATGGCCGCGTCATCAAGGGCGTGAAGAACGGCCCCAGCCCTGCGTGGTTGCAGGACGTGTTGAAGGCCATCGGGTTGCGTCCGATTTCGACGTTGGTCGATATCACCAACTTCTTCACCTATGACCGCAACCGGCCTTTGCACGTGTTTGACGCGGCGAAGGTAAAGGGAGACCTGCGGGTACATCTGTCTAAGGGCGGCGAGACATTCGCGGCGCTGGATGACAAAGAATATACGCTGGAAGAGGGTATGACCGTGATCTCCGACGAGAATGGCGTCGAGAGCCTTGGCGGCATTATGGGCGGTTTGAATTCCAGCTGCGACGAGACCACCACCGACGTGTTCCTCGAAGCCGCGTTCTTCGATCCGATCCGCACGGCGCATACGGGGCGCAAGCTCAAGATCAACTCTGACGCGCGGTACCGGTTTGAGCGCGGCATCGACCCCGAATGGACTCCGATCGGCATCGAACACGCGACCCGCATGATTATGGACCTGTGTGGTGGTGAGGCGTCCGAGGTCGTCGTGGCGGGCGCAATGCCTGACCACTCCCGCGCCTACAAGCTCGACTCCGACCGCGTGCAGTCGCTGGTGGGCATGGATATTCCCGCTGCAACCCAACGCGCCTCATTGGAGGCTTTGGGCTTCGTGTTGGATGGCGACATGGCGCAAGTGCCGTCATGGCGGCCCGACGTGATGGGCGAGGCTGACCTGGTGGAAGAGGTCGCCCGCATCGCGTCGCTGACCAAACTGGAAGGCCGCCCGCTGCCCCGCGTTGATGCGGGCATTCCTAAGCCGATCCTGACACCTATGCAAAAGCGCGAGCAGATCGCGCGGCGCACGATGGCGGCGCTAGGATACAACGAGTGCGTTCACTATTCCTTCATCGACGCCAAATCTGCGGCGATGTTTGGTGGCGGTACTGATGCGACCAAGCTGGAAAACCCGATCAGCTCGGAGATGTCCCATATGCGGCCTGCGCTTTTGCCCGGTCTGCTGCAAGCTGCGGCCCGCAATCAGGCGCGTGGCTATAGTGACATGGCGCTGTTCGAAGTCGGGCCCGCATTTCATGGTGGCGAGCCGGAAGAGCAGCACTTGTTGGCGAGCGGCTTGTTGATTGGTCACACAGGCCCCAAGGACGTGCATGGCACCCGCCGCGCCGTCGACGTGTATGACGTGAAGGCAGACGCCGAGGCGGCATTATCCGCGATGGGAGCGCCCACCAAGGTGCAAATTCTGCGCGGTGCGGATGACACATGGCATCCCGGTCGCCACGGCAAAATCTGTCTTGGCCCGAAAAAGGTGCTGGGCGTGTTCGGTGAGGTTCACCCGAAGGTGCTGGCGGCCTACGACATCAAAGGCCCCGCGATGGCGTTTACCTTGTGGCCTGCTGAAATCCCGTTCCCGAAATCGAAAACCGCCACCCGTGCGGCTCTGACCTTGCAGGACTTGCAAGCGGTGGAGCGCGACTTCGCCTTTGTGGTCGATGCCGAGGTCGAGGCGTTGACGCTGGTGAACGCTGCGGCCGGTGCTGACAAGGCGCTGATCGAAGAGGTCCGTGTGTTCGACGAGTTCATCGGCGGCAGCTTGGGCGAGGGGAAGAAATCCCTGGCGATCACGGTGCGCATGCAGCCGGCTGACAAGACTCTGAAGGACGATGATATCGAGGCCGTGAGCGCCAAGATCGTCGAGAAGGTTTCAAAGGCGACTGGTGGCACTTTGCGTGGCTAATTCCGGCTTTCCCGCCTGATTGGGTAGGGAATTCGGGACACATCCTAAAATTGTCTTAAGATTGCTCAGATACCGCCATGGTTTGGTGGTGTCTGTGCCGTGATCCGATGTGTCTGGGGGCATGCGTCGATACTGTGAACGAAGTAAGGATTATGTAATGGTAACGACAGTTTTAGGTACGTCTGGAAACGACGACATCAGCATCCCGCTCCTTGGTCTGGAGGATGAAGAGGGATTTCTGGTTCGCGCGGACAAAGGTAACGACCGCGTCGTTGGTAGCGCTGAAGATGATGTTCTAAGGGGCGGCAAAGGCGAGGATACGCTGTTGGGCGGCTTCGGAGACGACACGATCATCGCGGGCAAGCATGACGACTTCGTCAATGGCGGCGATGGTTCGGACGATATTTCCGGCAACCTTGGCAATGACACGCTGTATGGCGGCAAGGGTGCCGACGTGATCGACGGCGGGTCAGGTGACGACTTCATCTTCGGGGTGAAGGGCAACAACACCCTGAATGGCGGCGCTGGCAGGGATACGATCGACACCGGCCTGCATGGCTCGGTTGTGGATGGGGGATCCGGTCAGGATCACATCATGGCAAACGCCACCAAAGGCGGCTGGCATACGTTAACCGGTGGTTCGCAGGCGGACACGTTCGAATTCTACGGCATGGGGGCCAAAAAACGCTCCCTCGTGACAATTACCGATTTTGAGATTGGCTTGGATGATTTTGTCATCGCGGGCGTGTCGGATGATGACTACATGGCAAGCCTGCTGGCGGGGGAGGCTGACGCGACGCTGACCCAAAGCGGTGACGATCTGGTCTTGCGGCTGGATAGGGGGCTGACGCTGACCTTCGCGGATACCGACATGGATGAATTCGTGGCCGAGTACAGCGCGCCGATGATCGGCTAAATCCACCACAAAATTTTATGAAAACGCCCGCCCCTCGCAAAAGGGGCGGGCGTTTTTTGTGAATTAGCATTTAGAGGTGTTCAAATATAGCGCAACTACACCATCGCCTTAGAGGGTATAAGCGAGACTGACTTCATGGCATTCTATGTCGAAGACCCGATGGCTATCGTCTAAAAGCGCTTGCCTTCGGCGTCGATCACGTCACTTTGCTGCCGAAGCAGAACGAGGAGGACGGAACATGACGCTGAAAGTTTACCTGTCGGGCGAGATTCACACAGATTGGCGCGAGCAGATTATTGCAGGCTGCAAAGGGCTCGATGTGAGCTTCGATGCACCGGTGACCGATCATGATGCCTCGGATGATTGCGGCGTGGCCATTCTGGGCGCCGAGGACCAGAAATACTGGCATGACCACAAGGGCGCGATGGTCAATGCGATCCGCACCCGCAAGGGCATCACAGATGCCGATGTGGTCGTCGTGCGGTTTGGCGAGAAATACAAACAGTGGAACGCGGCGTTTGATGCGGGCTTTGCCGCAGCACTTGGCAAGTCGCTGATCGTGGTGCATGGGCCGGAGCATCAGCATCCGCTCAAAGAGGTCGACGCCGCGGCTTTGGCCGTGACCGAAGACCCTGCGAAGGTGGCTGAAATTCTGCGCTACGTGCTGACGGGCAAACTGCCCGCATAAAGCACAAGCACCAACGCCGCGCGGCCCTGTTTCGGGCGGCGCGGTTTGGCGTGTCTCGGTGTTGTATCTTGCAAAGTGGCGGCGCCGCCGTTTGTGGTCGCGCTGGACGGGGCTTTAATCCCGCACCTTCTGGGGCTTTGTGGCCCCGTTCACCGGTGATCAAAGGCGGCTTCCATAGTACCGGAAGCCCAATTGACCGAATGCTGTCTAGACGGGACAGGTTGTATGCCAAGCGGGTTTAAGAGTTGCTACCCTTGCGTTCGCAGCCCTGCCCGGCGACGTGTGGGGTGTTGTGAGCATCAAAAATTCGATTTCCCCCTAAATCTTAGGGAAACAATCAGTTAAAAAGGGGTGGATTGGTGCATAAAAATGCTATGCACGTTCACAGATGCGCACACACAAAGCAGGCGCACACAAAACGAACAAGGGACGAATGAAACTATGCTTAACGAATTTAAGGATTTTATCGCCAAGGGCAATGTCATGGACATGGCCGTTGGTATCATCATCGGCGCAGCCTTCACCGCAATCGTAAGCTCGCTTGTGGCAGACCTGATCAACCCGATCATCGGGCTGGTTATCGGGGGCATCGACTTCTCCAACATGTACTGGGTGCTGTCCGGCGAAGTTCCTGAGGGCGCATCTTTGGAAGCCGCGCGTGAATCCGGTGCGGCGGTCTTCGCCATCGGATCGTTCATCATGGCGATCATCAACTTCCTGATCATCGCGTTCGTGGTGTTCATGCTGGTGCGCTACGTCAACAAGGTGAAAGCGGCGGCAGAAAAACCGGAAGAAGTGGCACCAGAAGTTGACTCCGGTCCGTCGGAGCTGGACGTATTGCTGGAAATCCGCAACAGCCTCGCGAAGAAATAGGCTTCGCCACGTTTGAATTGAAAAGGCCCGCCGGATGTGGCGGGCCTTTTTGCGTTCAGACGTCGAGCGCTTGCTGCGGTGTGATCGCATCGATCCCAAGCGCCTCGCCCACGGCGGCATAGGTCAGCTGGCCCGCATGGACGTTCAGGCCGTTCAGCAGGTTGGCGTCGTCCTTGCAGGCTTGCTTCCAGCCCTTACCCGCCAATGCAAGCATGAACGGCATGGTGGCGTTGCCAAGGGCGATGGTCGAGGTCCGCGCCACCGCGCCGGGCATGTTGGCGACGCAGTAGTGCACGATGCCGTCGACCTCGTAGATCGGGTCTTGGTGGGTGGTTGCCTTCGAGGTCTCGAAGCAGCCGCCTTGGTCGATGGCCACATCAACAAGCACCGAGCCGGGTTGCATGAGTGACAGTTGTTCGCGGGTGACAAGCTTGGGCGCGGCGGCACCGGGGACGAGTACGGCACCGACGACCATGTCCATACGTGGCAGCAACTCCTCCATCGCGCCCTTGTCCGAGTATTGCGTGGTCAGGCGGCCCATAAAGACATCATCCAGATAGGACAGGCGCGGGACCGAGCGGTCCAGCACAGTGACGTTGGCCCCCATCCCCACCGCAACGCGCGCGGCCGCCGTGCCGACGACCCCACCGCCGATGATGGCCACGTTGGCAGGCCGCACGCCGGGGACGCCGCCCATCAACACGCCGCTCCCACCGTTGGCTTTTTGCAAAGCCCACGCACCCGCTTGCGGTGCAAGACGGCCCGCGACCTCCGACATAGGCGCAAGCAAAGGCAAGCCGCCTTTCGCGTCGGTCACGGTCTCATAGGCAATACAGGTCGCGCCGGAGGCCAACAGGTCCTTGGTCTGCTCGGGGTCCGGAGCAAGGTGCAGGTAGGTAAACAGCAACTGACCCTCACGCAGCATTTTGCGCTCTGGGGCCTGTGGCTCTTTCACCTTCACGATCATGTCGGCCTTGGCAAAGAGGTCTTTCGCCGTCGCCTCGATCTGCGCACCTGCGTCGATATAGGCGGCGTCGTCAAAACCCGCGCCAAGACCTGCGCCGGTTTCGATCAGCACTGTGTGGCCATGGGCCACGGCTTCCCGTGCAGCATTTGGCGTCACTCCGACGCGGAACTCTTGTGGTTTGATTTCCTTCGGGCATCCGATAATCATGGCTGTTTCCTCCTCTAAGCCTTGTCATGACGATAGCGCCGCACCGGATGCAAATTTTCGCAATTTATCTCTTGTGGAACCTAAGCTGAGCACGTTTCATGCGATTTCAGGCCAATTCTTGAGAGGAATCTTCGTTATGACGCTATTCGACGACACGGATGCGCGAATCCTGCGCGTGTTGCAAAAGTCCGGGCGCATGTCGAATGCCGACCTTTCGGAAAAGGTGAACTTGTCGGCCTCGGCCTGTCACCGCCGTGTGCAACGGCTGGAGAAAGAGGGCATCATTCGCGACTATGTGGCGATGTTGGACCCGCGCAAAGTGGGGCGGCCTACGACGGTGTTTGTGGAGATCACCCTGCGCGGTCAGACCGACGAGGTGCTGGACGCGTTCGAGCGGGAGGTGGCCCTGATCCCCGAAGTTCTGGAATGCCACCTGATGGCAGGCACGGCGGACTATCTGCTGAAGGTCGTGGCCGAAGACACCGAAGGCTTCGCCGCTATCCACCGCCGCGCGCTGGCGCGACTGCCGGGGGTGGCGCAGATGCAATCGAGTTTTGCCCTGCGCACGGTGTTCAAGACGACAGCTTTGCCTGTGTGAGAACCGTGTGATGTTGTATTTCATGATTGGAGTCGCGGTGTTGTTCTGGGCGGTTGTCGTTTGGGTTTTAAAGCGAACACCCCGAGCACCGGAAAACCACATTCTCATTGATGGTTCGAACGTGATGTTTTGGGATGATCACACACCCAGAATTGAGACCGTTCAGGATGCAGTTTGCCTTCTTGTCGAGCGAGGATACACGCCCAACGTGATGTTTGATGCGAATGCCGGTTACCTCGTGTCCGAACGGTACCAACATGATCATAACTTTGCGCAGATGCTCGGAATGCCAGAAAATCAGGTGATTGTCGTGGGAAAGGGCGTTCCGGCTGATCCGTTCCTGTTGAAGGCTGCACGCCAATTGGATGCTCGGATTGTCACCAATGATCTCTTTCGTGACTGGGCGAAGGATTTCCCCGAAGTGCGCAACCGCGGGCATCTGATCCATGGCGGGTATCACAAAGGCAAGCTGTGGCTCGACTTTGACGGATCACGGCAGCGCGCGCAAAAACACCGGCGCCGCAAAAAGCGTTAGCCAAGCATGTACTGGACCGCAAATAGGGTGATTGCCCCGCCAAGCATTGCGCGTACTACGCCTTTGGTCCAATACCCTATCCCCACCGTGACAGCCGCCGCCAACAGGCGGGCGGGATCGGGCGAGCCACCTGTCGCCGCAGGAAAGGCAACCAACGGGGCCACAAGCCCGGGCAGGATCGCCACCGACGTGTAGCGAAGGTGGCGCAGTACCCAAGGCGGCATCGGGCGCGACCCGATGAGGCCGATGAACGAGAAGCGGATCAGGAAGGTGCCCACGCCAAGGATGGCGATGATCCACCAAATCGTGGTGTCTGAATAGGTCATGCCATGCGCCTTTCTACTTCCGCGCCAACCATCATGGCGATTATGGCTGCGGCCAGCAGGCCAAGGTTCAGCGGGATGAACCCAAGCGCCAGCGCCAGCACCACGGAGGTGACCGCAGCAGCGATATGCGCCACCGTCCGCAAGGCGGGCGCAACCATGGCGAGGAAGGCGATGGGCAGGGCGAAGTCCAGCCCGTATTCCGGCGGGATTTGCCCGCCCAAGGCTGCCCCCACCCAAGTGAAGCCGATCCACAGCGGGATCAGCGGCAGGGAGCATCCGACGAAAAACGCGGTGCGCTGGGCGGTGGTCTGGTTGGGGTTTTCCTCAAACTCCAGAATCGCGAGGTTGTAGGTCTGGTCCACCAGAACGTAGCTGAGCAGCGCCCGCTTCCATAACGGCTGGTCACCCAGATAGGGCGTGATCGCGGCCGAATACATCGCCATGCGCAGATTCACCGCCAGCGCCGAGGCGAGGATCACCAACACCGGTGCGTTTTCGATCATGAATTGCAGCGCGGTGAATTGCGACGCGCCCGCGACGACGAGCACCGTAAAGCCCATGACCTGTTCAATGGGCAGTCCGGCTTCGGTCGCCGCCACGCCAAAGAGCATGGCAAAAGGGACCACCACGATGATGAAGGGCAGGCTGGAGTAAACCCCGCGCCAGAGAGCGGATTTGGTGGTGGAAGGGGACATGCTCTGCCTTTAAGGTTACGGTCTGAACAGTGCTAGTGCGCCTTGGGAGCGGGTTCAAATGGCAAATGCTGATACATCAGATCACGGCTGGCTTCTGGCCCCAGATCCCGACCGTCCGGGGCTGACCCGTGCTGTGACCGGGACGGACCACGAGGGTCGCGAGACCGAGATCCGTGTGGTTGAGGAACGGCCTTTGACGATTTACCTGAATTCCCGCGAGATCGTCACCGCCATGACCATTGGCGACTACCCTGAATATCTGGCGCTGGGGTTCTTGCGCAATCAGGGGATGATTGGTCCGGAGGATGAAGTCACCGGCATCGACTACGATGACGAGATTGCCACCGTCGTGGTGCGCACCGCCGTCGTGACAGACCACGAGGAGAAGCTGGCGAAGAAAACCCGCACCTCGGGCTGTGCCGTGGGGACGGTATTTGGTGACATGATGGAAGGGCTGGAGGGGCTGAGTTTGCCTGCAACGCGAGTGCGGACATCAGACCTTTATGCTTTGGCTAAAGCCATCAACACGGTCCCGTCGCTCTACCTGACCGCAGGCGCGATCCATGGCACCGTGCTGTGCCAAGGCGATCGCCCGTTGGTCTATATGGAAGACGTGGGGCGACATAACGCCGTCGACAAGGTGTCCGGCTGGATGGCGCTGAACGCGGCTACGGCTGCCGACAAGGTGCTCTATACCACTGGGCGGCTGACCTCGGAGATGGTGATCAAGACGGCGCTGATGGGCATTCCGGTGCTGGTGTCACGGTCCGGCTTCACCGCGTGGGGCGTGGAGATTGCGCAACAGGTGGGGCTGACCTTGATTGGCCGGATGCGCGGGCAGAGGTTTGTGTGCCTGTCCGGCGCGGAGCGTCTGGTCTGGGATGCGGACCTGTCGAAAGTGTCTGACGAGCCGAAGAAATCGGGTCGGAAGGGGGCAGCATGAAGCAACCAGCAGGGGTCATTCTGGCAGGTGGCCAGTCGCGGCGCATGGGCGGCGGCGACAAGGGTATGCTGACGCTGGGTGGCGAGACGTTGTTGGCGCGGGTGATCGCGCGTCTGGAGCCTCAGGTAGCGGAAGTTGCGTTGAACGCCAATGGCGATGTTACGCGGTTTGAACCTTTCGGTTTGCCCGTCATTGCCGACAGCATTTCCGAGTTTCCCGGCCCCTTGGCGGGGGTGCTGGCAGGCATGGATTGGGCGGCAGCGCAGGGGCATAGCCATATTGTGACCGCCGCCGCAGACACGCCATTTTTTCCCTGCGATCTGGTGCCGCGCTTGATGCTGGCAGCCGAGAGAGCGCCAATCGCATTGGCAGCCACGCCGGACCCAGAGCGCGGCTTGGCGCGGCATCCGACCTTCGGGCTGTGGCCGGTTGATTTGCGCGACGACCTGCGCGCGGCGCTGGCAGATGGCGTGCGCAAAGTGGTGGCTTGGACCGACAAGCATGGCACGGCCATGGCCGAGTTTCCCTCCACGCCGTTCGATCCGTTTTTCAATGTTAACACGCCCGATGACATGGCGCGGGCGGAAGGGTTCCTATGAAGGTTTTTGGCGTCACCGGCTGGAAGAATTCCGGCAAGACGGGATTGATGGAGAGGCTAGTCTCGGAGATCACGGGGCGCGGGTTTACGGTCTCGACGCTTAAGCATGCGCATCATTCCTTTGACGTCGATCACGCGGGCAAGGACAGCTATCGCCATCGCGAAGCGGGGGCGTCGCAAGTGATCCTGGCCTCGCGTAACCGCTGGGCCTTGATGGCGGAATTGCGCGACGCGGAGGAGCCTTCGCTGGAAACGCTTTTGGACAAACTGGACCCTGTCGATCTGGTGCTGGTCGAGGGTTATAAACGCGAAGGGCATGACAAGATCGAAGCCCACCGCGCCGCAACGGGTCAGCCACTGATTGCACCCCAAGACGAAACCATCGTGGCGGTGGCCTCGGACAGCTCGCCGGAGGTCTCGGTTCCGCTGATGCATCTGGATGACACCACCGCGGTTGCGGATTTCATACTGGCCCGCGTCGGCTTGTGAGCCTGTTCGACACATATATCGCCGTCGATTGGTCGGGCGGCAATGACCGTGGGGCCAAGCCCAAAAAGGATGCAATCTGGGCCTGTGCGGCAGGGGAAGAACCCGTTTATTTGCGCAACCGGCAGGTGGCCGAAGACTGGCTCGCCGCGCGGCTGGAGGCCGAGGCTGGCCGGCAGGTCTGCGTCGGGTTCGACTTCCCGTTCGGCTATCCGGCGGGTTTTGCCGAACATCTGACGGGCCACGAGGACGCCTTGGCGCTCTGGGACTGGTTCGAAGCGCGCATCGAGGATGCGCCCAAGGTGAACAACCGGTTTGATATCGCCGGAGAGATCAATGCCGGGGTTTCAGGCGTCGGGCCATTTTGGTTCAATGGGCTGAAACGCGAGATTGATCATTTGCCGCGCAAGGGGCTTGACCGGACCAACGCAGACTTCCCCGAAAAACGTCACGTAGAGACGCGCGCCAAGGGAAGCTTTACCTGCTGGCAAATGGCCGGAGCGGGATCGGTCGGTTCTCAGGTGATGATGGGCCTGCCGGTACTGGCGCGATTGCGCCGCAAGTATGGTGCGAAGGTCTGGCCGTTCGAGGCTTTGGATAGTGCGGTCGCTTTTGTGGAAATCTGGCCGTCACTTCTGGCACCGACTTTTCCGGACGGTGTGATCAAGGATGCCGCACAGGTGCGGGCGGTGGCCCGTGCCATGGCCGTGATGGACGGGCAAGGCAGCTTGGAACAGGCTCTTGCTAAGGGTGAAGGCTCTGGCGCGGAAGGCTGGATATTGGGCGTGGGAGCCGAGGACATATTGGAGGCCGCGATGAAACCGACAGACTTGCCGAGACCCCCGAAATTGCGCGACGACTGCTTTGCCCTGCCTGCGGGAGTGGATTGGACGCCGGTTGACGAGGCGTTGGGGCGTCTGGATGCTGCGCTGCGCTGCGTTGTCGGGATCGAGCAAGTGTCGCATACGCAAGTGGTCGGGCGCGTCGTGGCGGAGCCCGTAACGGCACGGCGGTCGAACCCGCCTGC
The DNA here is from genome assembly GCF_004365635.1 of Litoreibacter halocynthiae. Classification (GTDB taxonomy): domain Bacteria; phylum Pseudomonadota; class Alphaproteobacteria; order Rhodobacterales; family Rhodobacteraceae; genus Litoreibacter; species Litoreibacter halocynthiae. Next base: position 330,763 of record NZ_SOBH01000003.1, read on the forward strand.
GCCCAACTCGGCGGTGGATGGCTACGGCTTCGCGCATGACGCGACGGGTGAAGGTGATCAGGTGTTGCCCTTGCTCGCCGGTCGCGCTGCTGCGGGCGGTGCCTATGGTGGCACAGTCCCTCATGGATCGGCCATCCGAGTGCTGACCGGCGCGGTGCTGCCTGACGGAGTGGACACGGTGGTGTTGGAGGAAGATTGCAGCGTGACCGATACGCATTTGGCGTTTCGCGGCCCTGTAAAGCCGCGTGCCAATACCCGTAAGGCGGGTGAGGATGTGGTCGCGGGGGGCGACGTGTTCGCCAAAGGGCATATGCTGCGCGCGCAGGATGCGGGTCTGCTGGCGGCGCTTGGCGTTGACGCTTTGCCCGTGTTCAAACGCCTGCGCGTCGGGGTTTTGTCCACGGGGGACGAATTGGTTGATCCTTCGCAAGAAGCCCCGCCCGACCGGACCTATGATGCCAACCGCCCGATGCTGTTGCAGCTCGCCGAGGCGTGGAACTTCGAGGCGGTGGATTTGGGACATGTGCGCGACGACCGCGCGGCCCTGAAGACGCGGCTGGATACAGCGGTGGGGCAGTGTGACGTGATCCTAACCTCCGGCGGGGCGTCGGCGGGGGACGAGGACCACGTCTCCGCACTATTGAGCGAACAGGGGAATTTGCAGGCATGGCGGATCGCATTGAAGCCGGGGCGGCCTTTGGCGCTGGCTTTGTGGCAGGGTGTTCCGGTGTTTGGCCTGCCGGGCAATCCGGTCGCAGCGTTCGTTTGCGCGCTGATCTTTGCGCGGCCTGCCTGTCTGAAACTGGCAGGGGCCGCGTTCGCTGAACCGCAAGGGTTCATGGTTCCGGCGGCGTTCGAGAAGCGCAAAAAGCCGGGACGGCGCGAGTATTTGCGCGCCCGTATGGGGCCGGACGGGGTGGAGGTGTTTGCCTCGGAAGGCTCCGGCCGCATCTCGGGTCTGAGCTGGTCGGACGGGATGGTCGAGCTGCCGGACGGCGCGATGGATATCGCCCGCGGCGATCTGGTCCGCTACCTGCCGTATGGCAGCTTCGGGTTGTGATGCGGATCGTGCGCGGCTTTGACGAGACGCAGCGCGACCATGTCGCGCGGCTGTTTTGGGGTGCGTTCTCGGGCAAGCTGGGTCGGGTGTTGGGGCCGGAGGAGAAAGCGCTGCGGTTTATCGCGCCCGTTTTGCAACCGGATTTCGCATTCTGTGCGGTCGAGGGAGAGCGGCTGCTGGGTGTAGCAGGGTTCAAGACCGCTGAAGGGGGACTTGTCGGTGGTCAGTTGTCGGACCTGACGCCCGTTTACGGGGCGTTTGGTGGGCTGTGGCGCGGGGTGCTGCTGGATCAGCTGGAGCGAGACCTTGCGGATGGGCAATTGCTGATGGACGGGATTTTCGTGGATGTGGCGGCGCGTGGCAAAGGCGTCGGAACGGCCTTGCTGGATGCGATCATCGAACAGGCGCGCGATGCTGGATGCCATGATGTCCGGCTGGATGTCATCGACACCAACCCGCGGGCGCGGGCGCTGTATGAACGGCAGGGATTTGTGGCCTCGGGCGAGGTTGACGCGTGGCCGTTGCACCGCGTGTTCGGGTTCCGCAAGGCGACGACGATGGTGCGGGAAATCGCGCGGTAGGACCCGGCGCGAGGCGACCCTCCGGGGGGAATATTTGCGGCCAAGATGAAACTAAGAGCGGGGCGCGTTAACCTTAACGGCGGGTTAATCGAACGTGCCGGTGACGCGACCGAGCAGCATGAAGCAGCGTGCGGTGCGGGTGTCGGCCAGTTTGGTGATATCCTGATCGCTGGCCCCTTCGGCGAAGCGGGCGAAGGTCTTGTCGAACTGGCGCAGGAAGTGGTGGACCGCGTCGCGGAACACTGCGTCGGAGCGCATCCGGCCCGAGGCCAGCGCCAGCGAGGAGCGGTCATGCACGCCGCCGATCCCTGCGACCGCTGCGCCGCGCTCGCCCTTGGCAAACTGTCGCCATAGTTCGGGGCGGGAGCGGTCGGGGGTCAGGTCATCCATATAGATGCCGTCCTGGCTGAGCAGGGTCAGCACATCCTGCGATGCGCGTACCAGTTTGGAGCTTTCGTGATCGGCCAACGCACGGCGCAACTGGCGGAAGCCCTCCATATCGTTTTCGTCCTCGGGGAAGTCCAGCGCACCGATGAAATCATCGACCGAGAGCGGCGGGTTCATCGATTCCGACGGGGTCCCGAGGGCCAATGCCGGCTGGCTGTCGGCAGACACACCCGGCTTCACCAGCGCGGGCTGCATCGGCGTTTGGGACACAACAGACTGGCGCGAGGTGGCGAAGGTGGCCATGGCGTTCTGGGTTTGCTTGGTGGCCGAGGCGATTTCGTCGAGTTTCCGCTCCACCGCCGGTTTGATGCCCATGCCGGAAGTTTGTGCCTGAGAGACGTAGGCCTGACGCATCGCGTCGATGGCTGATTGCAGGCGCGAGGCTTCTTCGCGCATGACGCGGGCGGTTTTGACCACCGTGGCCCCGATCCAGATCAGCGCGATGGGCAGGAAGATCGCCAGCATGGCAACAATGAAGCTGCCGCGGGTTGTTTCTTCGGCGGGGGACAGAACGAAGAAATAGATCAGAACCGCGAGCAGCCAAACCGCCGACAGGGCAATGGCGATGATATCCGCCGCCGCCAACCCGCGGTCCGGGCGTGCGTAGACCCCCAGTTCCAGGTGTTTGTCGGTGATAATTTCGGGCTCTCGGTCTGACATGGTTCTTGTGTCTCTGCCGCCGTTGTCAGGCGTATTTGATTTCCAGAATCTCGTAGTCTTTGGTGCCGCCAGGGGTTTTCACCTCGACGCTGTCACCTTCGTCCTTGCCGATCAGGGCGCGGGCCAGTGGCGATGCGATGTTGAGCAGGCCGTTATGGATGTCGGCCTCCTGCTCGCCCACGATCTGGTAGGTTTTCTCTTCCTCGGTGTCTTCGTCCACCAGCTTGACGGTGGCGCCGAACTTGATCGGGCCCGACAGCTTGGCGGGATCAATGACCTGTGCCAGGCCGATCATGCCCTCGAGTTCCTTGATGCGGCCTTCGATGAAGGACTGCTTTTCCTTGGCCGAATGATATTCAGCGTTTTCCGACAGGTCGCCATGCTCGCGGGCTTCAGCGATGGCTTGAATGATTGCCGGGCGTTCCACCACTTTGAGGTTTTTCAACTCTCCGTCGAGCGCCTTGAACCCCTTTGGGGTCATTGGGATTTTTTCCATTGTCTCACTTACCGTTTGCGTGGCGCGTTGCCCGCGCCCTTTATTCACTTCACCCGTGCCGCTGTCCATTTGCAAGCGGTAGGTGCGGCGGGGGATCGCCTATTTTGGCTGCTTTAGCCGAAGACTACCACTTTTTGCCCACGCCAACTTCGGCGCGGCCGGTGATTGTGATGCCCGTCTTGGTGGCGGCTTCCGGTTCCGGTGTGCTGGGTTCGCCGTCGATGCCGCAAGCGGCCAGCATGGCGGTTAAGACCAGTGCTATTGCGTATTTCATGACAGTTTCTCCTTCCAGAGTGTGACCTGCGCGCGGACATTGTCGGGCGCAGTTCCGCCATAGCTGGTGCGGCTGGCGACCGAATTGTGAACCCCGAGCACGTCGAAGACGTCGCGTGTGATCTTAGCATGCACGCCAGTCATGTCGGCAAGGCTGAGGTCGGGCAGGTCGCAGCCCTTGTCCTCGGCCAGCTTTACCAGCGCGCCTGTTACATGGTGGGCGTCGCGGAACGGCATATCAAGGGCGCGGACCAGCCAGTCGGCCAGATCGGTCGCGGTGGAGAAGCCTGACGCGGCGGCTTTTTCCAGTTCCGGCGTGTTGGCGGTCATATCGGCGACCATGCCGGTCATCGCGGCCAAGGCCAGCATCAAGCTGTCAGCGGCGTCGAAGGTCATTTCCTTGTCTTCCTGCATGTCCTTGGAATAGGTCAGCGGCAGCCCCTTCATCACGATCATCAGCGCGGTGTTGGCCCCGTAGATGCGGCCGATCTTGGCGCGGATCAGCTCTGCGGCGTCCGGGTTTTTCTTTTGCGGCATAATCGACGAGCCGGTGGAGAAACGGTCGCTCAGCGTCACGAAGCGGAATTGGGCGGAGGACCAGATCACCAGCTCCTCGGACAGGCGGGACAGGTGCATGGCGCAGATGGACGCCGCGCCAAGGAAATCGAGCACGAAATCGCGGTCGGCGACCGCATCCAGCGAATTGGCAGCGGGGCGATCGAAGCCCAAGGCTTCCGCCGTCATGTGGCGGTCGATGGGGAAAGACGTGCCAGCAAGCGCAGCCGTGCCGAGGGGCGATTCGTTCATACGGGCGCGGGCATCGGTGAAACGGGATACGTCGCGGCCCAACATCTCGACATAGGCCAGCATGTGGTGGCCCCATGTTACAGGTTGCGCGGTTTGCAGGTGGGTGAAGCCGGGCATGACCCAGTCCGCTCCGGCTTCCGCCTGTGCCAAAAGCGCCTTTTGCAACGCCTGTATGCTGACGATGGCGGCGTCCACTTGGTCACGCACCCAAAGGCGGAAATCCAGTGCAACCTGGTCATTGCGGGACCGTCCGGTGTGCAACCGACCCGCGGCGTCGCCGATAAGGTCTCGCAGGCGGGCTTCCACGTTCATGTGGATGTCTTCCAAGGCGGCGGAAAACTGGAACTTTCCTGTCTCGATCTCTGACAAGACCGTGAGGAGGCCTTCCCTGATTGCCTCGGCATCGTTACCCGTAATAATGCCTTTGGCGCCAAGCATGGCGGCGTGGGCGCGGGAGCCCTCGATATCCTGACGGGCGAACCGTTGGTCGAACCCGATGGAAGCGTTGATTGCTTCCATTATGGCGTCTGGACCGGCGGCGAAGCGCCCGCCCCACATGGCGTTGGATGCGTCTTTTTTCTGGTCGGTCATGGGACTGGCTCTTTGGAGTAATGAAATGCGGTTTTTGAAGCTCTTGGTGCTATACGCGGGCCTTGCGGCGGGTGCAAACCCTGTGGTCGCTGGCACGGATGCGCTGTTCACCCTTGCCGAAGGTGATTTGGCGGCTTTGCAGCTGCACGGGGAGCCGCGTGCGGTGCCGACAACGGCTGTGACAGATGCGAGCGGTAAGGCTGTTAAGCTGTCCGACTATCGCGGCAAGTATGTGTTGCTGAACTTTTGGGCCTTGTGGTGCGCGCCTTGCGTCAAGGAAATGCCGTCGCTGGAGCGTCTGGACGCCGCTTTGGGAAGCGCCAAGTTCGAGGTGGTGACCATCACCACGGGCCGGAATTCGCGCGCTGCGGTGGACAAGTTCTTCACGGAAAAGAAAATTACGCATCTGCCGAAGCTGTTTGACCCGAAAATGGCCCTGTTGCGTGCGATCGGCGGCGGAAGCCTGCCGCTGACCGTGCTGATCGGGCCGGATGGCCTTGAGGTTGCCCGCTTCAACGGCGATGCGGAATGGGACAGCCCCACTGCACAAGCGATGCTGCGCGGCTGGATGAGTGGGAGTTAGGCGCTGCGAAAGGTTTAGGATGGATCGGCTTTGCCGATACGTTCGCAAATGACCAACGTTCGCGGGTGATAGAAATACCACTCGCGACCCGCGCGGGCATGGGCTGCCGTGAGCCCAAAATTCCATTTGCTGCGCAAAGCACGAACGTCAGCTGCAGATGGCGCAGGCGTCAGACAGCGAATGAAATCAGTTGATGCTCTGAAACAAAACCAGCTTTTTCAAGGGTGGCCTTCGACGCCGCGTTGCTGACCCCACATCCGCAAATTGGACGCAATCCCGCTTTCTCAATTCGATTGGCGATTTCGCTAACAATGTGGGTTCCCAATCCTCTGCGACGAAAGCATTGGCCAACCATCATTCCGATATCTACCGCATCGCTATCTTCAAAGAAGCGGTTGGACACCCCACAACCGACGATCTCTGCGTCTACTCTAACTGTCCAGAGCTTGCCTGTGTTGGCGAGAGCCGCGATCTCATCTTGGCTTTCAAAGAAGCCATCATTGATCTCCCAAAGTGGTTTCACATCGCTTTGCATTGCGGCGCTAATCTCAGCGTTCTTGAATGCAGTGTAAATGCGGTTCTCTCGTTTTCTGAAAAGAAGCCCGCCCACAGAACCCTTCCACCCTAGCTTCTGACATGATCCCATAAAGTTGTGATCATAAGACTTGACCAGCGCTGTTGAGAAACCGTGTCTCTCGTGGAGACCACATAGCAGCTTCGTTGAGTTTTTTGGATCAGGGCTAAAGAATTCGACCAAGCTTTTTCCGCTTATGACTCCATACGACCCATCTTCATTCGTCCAAACATTCCCCAAGCTAACCAATTCTTCTAAGAAGAACTCTTGGGGTTCTTCGAGAGACTTGAGGTATTGCTGCCGCAGCCGCGGTGACGGTTTGGGTGAACGAGTAAATCCTGACATGCTTGCCTTTGTAATCGACTGCGCATCACAGTAACACCTGACGTTCGCGCAATTGCAGCGAAAGCCCGCAAAGTCCGCCTATCTGACGTTGACCGACTTAGGACCAAATGCCCGGTCGGGGGCGCGAAGGGCCGCTTAGCCCTTCGCTTTGATCTTTTGCAACAACGGCATCAGCGACCCCATGTCGGGGCCGTGGTCCATACCCGTCAGCGCCTTGCGCAGTGGCATGAACAGCCCGCGACCTTTGCGACCGGTGGCCTCTTTCACCGCAGCCGTCCATTCGGACCAGCTGGTGTCGGTGAAGGGCGCGTCGGGGAGCATGGCCAAGGCGTCTACCACGAAATCCTTGTCCTCGTCGTCGATCACCGGATCAGCGCCGTTGACGCATAGATCCCACCAGCCCGCGATGTCCTTTCGGGTGGTGATGTTTTCGCGGGCAACGTTCCAGAATGCCTCCTGCTGGTCTGCCGGAATGGACAGGGCGTCCAGATCGGCTTTGACCTCGCCCACGCTTTGACCATGCAAATAGCGGGCGGTCAGCGGGTAGAGGTCCTGCACGTCGAACTTGGTGGGGGCCGCGCCAAAGTTATTCAGGTCGAAGCCCTCGACCAGCTCGTCCATTGAGGTGCGCAGCTCGATCGGATCGGAGGAACCAAGGCGCGCCATAAGCGACAACAACGCCATCGGCTCCACACCTGCAGCGCGCAAGTCGCGCAGGGACAGGGTGCCGAGGCGTTTGGACAAAGCCTCGCCCTGTGGACCAGTCAGCAGAGAATGGTGCGCGAAGCTGGGGACATTGCCGCCGAGTGCTTCGATGATCTGGATTTGGGTGGCCGTGTTGGTCACGTGGTCAGAGCCGCGCACCACATGGGTTACGCCCATTTCGGTGTCGTCCACCACGGAGGCCAGCGTGTAGAGCACCTGCCCGTCGCCACGGATCAGCACGGGATCAGACACCGAAGCCGCGTCGATGGAGATATCGCCGACGATGCCGTCCGCCCATTCGATACGCTCATGGTCCAGTTTGAAACGCCAGACGCCATCGCCACGTTCGGCGCGCAGGGCGGTTTTCTCGTCGTCGGACAGGGTCAGCGCGGCGCGGTCATAGACAGGCGGGTTACCCATGTTCAGTTGCTTCTTGCGCTTTAGGTCCAGCTCGGTCGGGGTTTCGAACGCCTCGTAGAAACGACCGTTTTCCCGCAGGGTGTCGGCGGCGGCCATGTAGCGGTCAAGGCGGGAGGATTGCGTCTCCACGCGGTCCCATTCGATGCCGAGCCATTCCAGATCGACCTTGATCGCATCCGCGTATTCCTGCGTCGAGCGTACAGGGTCTGTGTCATCAAGGCGCAGGATGAACTTCCCGCCTGCTTTGCGTGCGATCAGGTAGTTGAACAGCGCAGTGCGCAGGTTGCCAACGTGAATGTAGCCTGTAGGCGATGGGGCGAAGCGAGTGACGGTCATTGAACTGGTCCTTTTCGGGTTGCCGTTCGTGAACCACAACGGCCCGCATTTGTCCATATCTGCGCGTGTTCACCGCCTATTGATTGGCGTCAGGCCTCAAAGCACTATTTGATTGCGCCAATGCCATCCAACAGAGGAGTTCCTACCATGAAACTGACCCGACGCGCCGCATTGTCCCTTGGGGCCAGCCTGCCGCTGGCCGCTGCATTGCCCCATGCTGCCGCCGCCAAGGCCGAGATGAAAGGCATGGATATCGCCAAGTCCCGACGCGTGGAGCTGGGCGAATTCGAAGTGACGACCTTGCTGGCAGGAACCGCCACCCGCGACGAGCCGCAGAGCATCTTCGGCATGAATGTCAGCCCGGAAGAGTTTGCCAAAGTGTCGGAAGAGGCGTTTTTGCCAGCTAACAAAGTGCAGTTCTTCTTTACGCCGACGCTGATCAACACCGGCTCCGAGCTGATCCTGTTCGACACCGGTCTGAACGCCAAGGGCATCACCGCAGCGGTCGAGGCCGCCGGATACACCGCCGATCAGGTGGACAAGGTGGTGATCACCCACATGCATGGCGACCACATTGGTGGCTTGATGGATGAGGATGGCGAGACCTTCAAAAACGCCTCCTACATCGCAGGGGCGGTGGAGCATAACCACTGGTCCAAGGCCGACAATGACGGGTTCAAATCCAAGGTAGCGCCGCTGTCCGAGAAGATGACGATGATCGAGGACGGTGCCTCGGTCGCATCGGGGATCACCTCGGTTCTGGCTGCCGGTCACACGCCGGGTCACATGGGCTACATGATCGAAAGTAACGGGGCGCAGCTGATGCTGATTGCCGATCTGGCGAACCACCCTGTCTGGTCACTCGCCAAACCCGATTGGGAGGTCCGGTTCGACATGGACAAAGCGCAAGCCGCCGAGTCCCGCCGCAAGGTTCTGGGCATGCTGGCGGCTGATCGTGTGGCGATGGTGGGCTACCACATGCCGTTTCCTGCGATGGGCTATGTTGCCACGAAAGGCGACGGGTTCGAGTATGTGCCGATGAGCTATCAGATGATGCTCTAGCCCTTGCAATTGAAGCAAATCCATTTCAATTGATCTGGATTCGCTTCGGCCTTCTGCGACGGCGTTATTGGTCTGTAAACCCAACTGCTCGTACCTCTGAGGGGAAGCGAGTGAGGGAAAAATGCCAAGTAAATTACGATGGATCGGATCGCCACAGATCAAGCACGTCATGGAGATGCTCGGCTTGCCGTCCTTCCTGTTGGACGTCAGCGTGGACGCGGCGGGGCAGGGGCAGTTTCGCTTTAGCCATGTGAGCGGTCAGCATGAACGGGAGACTGGCATCGATGCCGCGGCCCTGGTCGGCAAAGCGCCACACGACGTGTTGCCACAAAGGCAGGCTGATACCGTCGTTGCCAATTACGAGAGATGCCGCGCAAAACGCGGGGTCGAATCCTACGAGGAAATTCTGGAGTTAGCATCTGGATCGCGTTGGTGGCGCACGACCCTGTCGCCGATTTTCGGCGCAGGGAAAGACGGGCCTGTTACGCAGATACTGGGTGTCGCGCTGGATGTTACGGAGTCTACCTTGCAGGAGATCGAACTGACCCAGCAACTGAGTGCCCAGAAAGCCGCCGCTGAAAAGGTCAGGGCCTTTGCCACCAATTCGATGCTTGATTCCAAGTCACCGTTGCGGTCGGTGCTGGCGCATCTTGATATGGTGCGAGAGGGCTTTTTGGATCTGGGTGATGGCAAGTCACAGCACTTGGACTCGATCCAGACGGTCGTTGTGGAGGCAATCGCGGAACTGGACGAAGTGCTTCACAGCACCAGTCATCTGCGAGAAAGCCCTGTGGAGTTCGTGGAGATTGATCTGGCGCATATGTGCCGGGACATTGCGGCCCTAGTTGATCCGGAAGGCCGAATTTCGATGAGCCTGCCCAGCCATCCGGTGCTTGGCGATTGGGCTGTGACACAAGTTGTCCTGCGCTGCCTTCTGGAACAGGCGACCTTGCGCGCTGTGAGTGTGATCGACGTGGCTGTCGAAGCATCTGGCAAAGACACGTTGGCCTTCACAATTTCCGATGACAGCGCGTTTGAGCAAAGCGGGGTCGAATGCGTGGGTGACATTGCGATGGCGGCGGCGCTGGTGAAAGAGCGCGGAGGTGCCATGACGACAACGTCCTGCCTGAATGAGGGGGCAACGGTTTGCGTGACCCTTCCGGGTCATATGCACGAGATGCAGGCAGCGCAGCCCGATGCGCGAGCGAGCTAGGGCGCGGTTCTTCACAAGCGCCCTGCTTTCGCAAAGGCCTCCCACGCGAAGCGCAAATATTCACTGCGGAAGCTGTGGCCACCCTCAAACAGGCAAAAGCTCAGTAGATCGTCGTCTTGGTTGCGACTGTTCTTGCAGGACAGCCGTTTGGTTTTGCTGGGTTGGATAGGCTGAAAGCCACCATAGGCACTGTACATATCCATGGCGTCGGCGACCTTTCCTTGACGCGTATTCAGAATGCGCCTCCCGTTCAACGGTACGGTTGGATCACTGTCTCCATGAATATGGATGATGTTCGCCACCGGTCCCGTGCAGGTTTTGGGCGGCGCTTGCCAGAAGGTGCCGGAGATTGGAACGAAGCCGGCAAACAGATCAGATCGGGCACACGCAAGGTTCCATGTCATCATGCCACCAGCTGAAAATCCGGCCGCGACCATGCGCTGCGTGTCAATCGGGTGGCGCTTGGTGGCGTCGGCGATGACCGCGTCGACGTAAGCGAATTCCTCGGCCCCGTCGCTGTCCATATGACGCGGCGAGTTCGGCAGGACCCAATCGTCTTCCTTGGATTTCAGCGCGATGAAGGCCAACCCCATATCGGAGACGGCGCGGCGCAAATTTCGGTTTCGCATAAGTCCGGCAGCAGACCCTTTATAGCCATGGGAAAACACGATGGCGCCGACGGGCGTTTTGCCGTTATGGCCGCTTGGCATTGCGATGCGGTAGGTCCGGTCGGCGAGTTTGCAATCGGTATCCGGCCCGCAGGCCAAGGCAGGCGCGGCAAATGTCGTCATGGCGGTGGCGAGGGTTGCTAATAATTTCATATGAAGGTGGTGCCAAATCGCGGGCGTTCAGACAAATCACAAGGCTGTGCTATGGGCTTAGAACGAGAGGTCTGGCCGAATTAACATCAGCCACAACAGTACCGTGATTGCGGTGAATGCTGGAATGCCGCAGGCGAACCAGATCCGGTAAAGCCTGAAATAGCGCTGGCTGAGCGGGGCGTCATTGCGGGCAGACAGCCTCGCCTCGTCGCGCAACTGGATTTGGATATAGACTACGGGGAGCCACAACATTCCGATCAGCACATAGAGCGCGATTGAGGCTGCGATCCACCCCTCCAAAAGCGACCATCCCAAACCCCATGCAAGCGCTGTGCCGCTGACTGGCTGAAGGATTGCGGCGGTGGCGGTGAAAAGCGTATCGGCGATCACAACGGTTGCGGCGGTTTGCGCGATACTGGCTGCATCGCCTGAGCGGTGCGCCATGACCATGAAGAACGCGATCCCCGCGCCAGTCCCGATCAGGACACAAGCGCCCATCACATGGAAGAAGCGCACAAGGTCGAGCCAGTCCATCAGCGGGACTCTAGTGAGATACGGGTGACCAACGCGAGCGCCATGGCAGGGAAGATTTTGACAAGAGGCCCCAACGGGTCGGCCCAGAGATGCGGCGTAATTACAGTTGATGCCACGAGGTAAATTGCACTGACGGCGATCATTGCCCAACAGGCTTTGGCTGCGTGTCGACGGATCATGATTGCGGCACCGAGGGCTATATCGACGAAGGCCCAGAAAACCACGCTGGTCACGGCCATCAGGTAGGGCCAGCCGACATCCTGTAGAACTCGGGCTGCGTTGTTCGCTTGAAACAGGCCGACAACACCGGACACAAGCCAGAACAGCGCCAATGTCGCGACCAGCACCGGCGTGACAAGCGAAATGCGCGCGGCGAGGCGGTCCTCGGCGCGCGCTGTCATGGTGCCAAGCGTTTCCGTCAGGGGCGCGACGGGCGTCAGATTTAGAGCGCGCCACGGGGCGGGATCACCCGTAATGCCGCCTTCCAGAACGCTGACGGCGTTGCTGCGTAGCGGGGAGCGCCAGCCGAGCAGGGAGAGGCCGTCTGCGATTGCCGTCGCAGTTTTGATGACCACGCGCGGCGGGTGAAACTGCGACGCCGCATCGGAAAAGCCGAGCCAGTGGCGGAGTTGGTGGACGACTTCTGCAAGTGTGTGTGGTTCTGGCTCGACCAGATCGCCTTCGAAGCCGTCGGGGACGTCGCCCTTCACGGCGGCTAGGACCGCGGCGGCGATGTCTGCGGTGGACACCGTCTGGATTTGTGTTTCAGCGAAGGCGAGGGGCTGCACCAACGGGACCGCCGCAAGCATTCGAAGCATCGCTGTGCCCCCATAGGCAGTTTCGGACAGCACGAGGCCGGGGCGAAAGATTTGAGAGCGGCAGCCAGAGGCCTTGATGGCGGCGTCACCGCGGGCTTTCGATGCCATGAAACTGGAGGGCGCGTCCAACTCTGCACCAACGGCTGATATCTGGATCAGTTGCACGTCCCGCTTGGTGCAGTCGGTGGCGAGAGCCGTGACGGCATGGTGATGCACGGCCTCAAGGTCGTCCTGCGGCCCGTTTTGCAGCGCACCTGTGCAATTCACCACGATCGAGACGTCTGACAAGATGCTTGCCCAAGCCTGCTGGGTGGTCAGATTTCTAGTGTCTTCAATGATCCAAGAAATGTTTGGCAGAACCTTGAGCGCCGTGGCGCGCGTGCGGCCAAGTCCGCTGACAGAGTGCCCCGCAGAGTCGAGGTGCCGCGCGATGGCAGACCCGATGAGACCGTAAGCCCCGAGGACAAGGACGTTTTGCTTGGTGGTGGGCTCAGCTGTCATCGCGCCAGCGATTGACGATTGGATAGCGACGGTCGAGCCAGAATGCGCTTTCGGTCAGTCGCGCGCCGGGGGCGGACTGGAAGCGCTTGTATTCGCTGATGTAAATCAGGTGCTCGATTTTTTTGACCACCTCGCGCGAATGCCCTGCCGCGACGACCTCGGCCACGGACTGATCTTTATCGACCAGCCGCTCAAGAATATCGTCGAGTACTTCGTAAGGGGGCAGGCTGTCCTCGTCCTTTTGGTCGGGGCGCAGTTCGGCTGAAGGAGGTTTGTCGATGATCCGCTGGGGAATCACGGTGCCTTCCGGCCCCATCATCCAAGGGCGGTGGTTGGCGTTACGCCAGCGGCAGGTCTCGAACACCCGCATTTTGTAGAGATCCTTGATCGGGTTGTATCCGCCCGCCATGTCGCCGTAGATCGTGGCATAGCCCACCGCGACCTCGGATTTGTTGCCGGTGGTGAGCAGCATTTCCCCGAATTTATTGGACAGCGCCATCAGCAGCACGCCGCGCAGGCGGCTTTGGATATTCTCTTCGGTTAGGTCTTCTTTGGTGCCTTCGAACAGCGGCGCGAGGGCCTCGGTCACGGCGGCGCGTGGGCCAGAGATGGGGACTGTGTCGATGCGGGTGCCGAGCAGGCGGGCGGCCTCGGAGGCGTCTTCAAGAGAGTGCTCCGACGTGTATTCAGAGGGCAGCATCACGCAGCGCACATTTTCAGGGCCAAGTGCGTCGGCGGCGATTGTCGCGACCAAGCCGCTGTCGATGCCGCCGGACATGCCAAGCAGAACTTTCTTGAAACCGGTCTTGCGCATGTAGTCGCGCAGGGCTTCGACCATAACGCGGTAATCTTGCTCATAGTCGTCGGGCAGCGCGGTTTTCTCGCCCTCGATGGCAGTCCAGCCATGATCTTCGCGGATGAAGTCGACATGGGCGATCGCCTCGTCGAAGGCGGGCATTTGCAGCGCCAGTTTGCCGCCACGGTTCAGGACGAAAGAGCCGCCGTCGAAGACCTGATCGTCCTGGCCGCCAACCATGTTGAGATAAACCAGCGGCAGATCGTTTTCGACCACACGGGCCACCATGTGACTGAGGCGGATGTCGTGCTTGCCCCTGAAATACGGCGAACCGTTTGGCACTAGCAGGATTTCGGCACCGGATTCGGTGAGGGTTTCGGAGACCTCTTCGTGCCATGCGTCCTCGCAGATCGGCGTGCCGATGCGCAGCGGGTCGATGGAGTAGGGGCCGCCAAGCGGGCCTTCGGAGTAGAGGCGTTGTTCGTCGAACACGTGGGTGTTGGGCAATTCGTGCTTGAGGGTGCGGGCTTTGACCTTGCCGTTCTCAAGGATGGAATACGCGTTGTAGAGCGCGCCGTCGATGAAGATCGGGTGGCCAATGCCGATGGCGGGGCCGTCCGCACATTCCAAGGCCAGTTGATCGACGGTTGCCATTGCCCCTTCGGTGAAGGCGGGTTTGAGCACCAGATCCTGCACCTGATAACCGGTGATAAACATCTCCGGCAGGGCGACCATGCGCGCACCTGCATTCTTGCCTTGCTGCCATGCGTCGCGGGCTTTGGCGGCATTGCCCGCAAAATCCCCGACGGTGGGGTTCAGTTGCGCAAGTGTAAGGCGGAACGTGTCGCTCATGTCATCTGTCCTTCGATCAACGCGCCAACATTTAGCAGACCCGCGCCGGAGGGAAAGAGGTCGCGCCAAAAGGAGGTGATGTCGTGGCTGCCTTGCTTGTCAGGGCGATACCGCTCCACTAGGCTCTGCCGAAATCGTCCGTTGGAGTGTGGCTATATGCGTTTGAGTGTCGTTTCGTTGATTTGCCTCGGCCTTGCCGCGTTTCCTGCCGCTGCGCAGGATACGGGGACCAAGCAATATGAAGACGGGGGCGTCTATACCGGAGCCTTCAAAGAGGGCAAACGCCACGGGCAGGGGATTTTTACCTTGCCGAACGGGTACGAGTATTCCGGCAATTGGGTAAATGGAGAGATCAGTGGCCAAGGCACCGCGCGATTCCCCGACGGCTCGCTTTATGAAGGGCAGTTCAAGGACGGAAAGCCGAACGGCTTTGGCAAGATTATCTTCGCGGATGGCGGCACTTACGAAGGCGACTGGGTCGACAGCAAAATTACTGGTCGTGGCATTGCCATTTATGCAAACGGGGTTCGCTACGAGGGCGAATTCCTGAATGCGCAACATCACGGTATTGGCGTGATGGTGAACCCCAACGGCTACCGCTATGAAGGCCAGTGGACCGCCGGGGTGAAGGACGGACGTGGCAAGATCACCTATCCTGACGGCTCTGCCTATGACGGTGAGATGGCGGGAGGAATGCGCCAAGGCCAAGGCAAACTGGAGATGCCAGACGGGCTGACTTACGAAGGCGGCTGGGTTGCCGGCCAGATGGAAGGCGAAGGCGTTCGACGTCATGCCAATGGCGACGTCTACACTGGCACTTTGAAGGCTGGTGCACGGGACGGGCAAGGCCGGATGGAATACGCCAATGGCGATGTCTACGAAGGCGGATTCAAGGCGGATCAACGCCACGGCCAAGGCACGTCACAACGCGCGGACGGGTTCGCCTATACCGGACAATGGGTTGACGGGCGGGTCGAGGGAGAAGGCGCCGTGACCTATCCCGATGGCTCGGTCTATGTCGGTCAGTTGCGCGATGACCTGGCAGACGGTCAGGGCAAAATCACATATCCAGACGGCGCCACATATGAAGGTGGCTGGGTGAAGGGTGTGATCGAAGGCGCTGGCGTTGCGTCCTACCCGAGTGGCGTCCGGTATGAAGGTGAATTCCGCAACGCCCGCAACGAAGGTCAAGGCACGATGACCTTTCCGGACGGGAAGGTTTATGAGGGTCAGTGGCTTGCGGGCCAGAAGCACGGCCAAGGGAAAACAACATTCCCGAACGGGATGGTTTACGAAGGCAGCTTTGTAGAGGGCAAACGCTCTGGCATGGGGGCGCTGACGACGACGGACAAATTCAGCTACACGGGGCAATGGCAAGACGGCCAGATGCACGGCACGGGAATTGCCACCTACAATACGGGCGATGTTTATGAAGGCGAGTTCGCTGCTGGAAAGCGCGAAGGACGGGGTGTTTTGAATTACGCGTCGGGTGAAATTGCCAGTGGGATCTGGAAGGATGGCTTGCTGGTACAGCCCGATGCCATAGATGCTCCCGTGACCGTGCCCGCCGCAGATAATTAAGCGGCGGCTTTTTGTGGTGTGACCGTGCGGATTTTTCCGGGGATGAAGATGCGCACGGCAAGGCCGCCAAGCTTTGCGGATTTTTCCAGATTCAGTTCCGCGCCGTAGGCCTGCAACAAATCAATTGCGATGGCGAGACCAAGGCCGGTTCCGGGTTTGGAGCTATCCAGGCGACCACCGGATTTCAGCGCCTCGCGCTCTTGGCCTTCAGGGATGCCGGGGCCGTCATCCTCGATCAGGATTTCAACGCCCTCGTCCCATTTATGGGCTGTCAGGGATATCTCCGATTTACACCATTTCAGAGCGTTATCGAGCAGGTTGCCGATAACCTCTTCGATGTCTTGTTGGTCCATGCGGATACTGAGGGACGGAGCGCAGGACGTGCGGACCGTTTTGCCGTCACGCTCGGCCATCGAGGTGAACAGGCGGGTGAAACGTGCGACCGAGTTGGATAGATCGGTGCGGATATTGGCAGCGGCGCCACTATTGGCGGCACGCATGCGGGCCAGAGAGCGTCCGAGTTGCGCATCCACCCGATCCAAGGCCTCAACAGACGCCTCCATGTCGTGGTTCTGGGCGGCCAGAAGCGCCAATTCGTTGCGAAGAATGGCTGTGGGCGTTTTCAGCGCATGGGCCAAATCAGCGGCCTGACGTCGTGCGCGGGCGATGATGTCACGGTTGCGCGCCAGCAGCTCGTTGATGTCGTCGACTAGCGGCGCGACTTCTTCGGGGTAGTCGGCGGTTGTCAGGTCCTCGTCCTGCTCCCAGCGTTTGGCGACGTCTCGACGCAGCTTGTCGAGCGGGTGCAGGATCGTGGTTGTCTGCAAGAATGCGCCTGCGAGGCCGAGCAGGCCGACCAGCACGAAGGCGAGCAAAAGGGAGCGGCGGGTTTGTTGCCGTTCCGCGGTGAGGGCCGCGAGGCTTTCTGCAACGCTGACACCCCACGCACTGCCATCCTCCAGTGTGATCTTTTGATACACTGCGCGAATGGGCTCACCTGCCGGCCCCATAATGGAGCGGCGGGTCGAGGTGCTAGGAGCGCCGAACGGCTCTTTCAGCGCGGCGTCAAACATGGAGGTCGATGTGAATATTTGCCCGTCCGGGGATGTGATCTGCCAATAGCGGCCGGAATAGGGTGTGGTGTAAGCAGGATCGTAAACGCGTTCTTCAAGCTGCGTGGGGTCGTTGGCCGTGCTATTTAGAGCCACAACCAGTTGCGAGTGGCGGTCGGCCAGCGCGCGGTCGAAGCGATCGAGCACGTTGTTCTCGATGGAGCTGAGAAGCACAAAGGCGCCCACAAGAATGGACGCCATGGCGGAGAGAGCGCCACCGATCATAGCCCTGCGGCGCAGGGACAACATCAGGCTGCGTCCACCATATAGCCGCGCCCGCGGATGGTCTGGATGAAGTCCGACCCCAGTTTTTTGCGCAGGCGGGTGATGAACACCGCGATAGTGTTGCTGTCGCGGTCACCGTCATATTCGTAGATATGTTCGCTGAGTTCGGTCCGCGAAATCAAACGGCCCGCATTGTGAATCAGGTAGGACAGCACCGCGACCTCCTGCGAGGTCAGGTCTACGGGGATGCCGCCCAATGTAACTTTGGCGTTGCGCGTATCGAAGGCCACGCCGTCCTTTTCGAACAGCGGATTGGTGCGACCGGATTTGCGGCGCAGCATTGCGCGCACGCGGGCGGCAAGCTCTGGCATGTGAAATGGCTTGGTCATGTAGTCGTCGGCGCCGGCGTCGAGGCCATCGACGCGGTCCGTCCAACCATCGCGGGCTGTCAGGATCAGAACCGGCATGTCCAGTCCCGCCGCGCGCCACTCTTTCAGAATGGAGATGCCGTCCCGTATGGGAAGGCCAAGGTCGAGGATGACCATGTCATAGGGTTCGGTCGAGCCGAGGAAGCCAGCTTCCTCGCCGTCCTGGGCGACGTCCACCACGCGACCTTCTGCGGTTAGCAAGGTCTTCACCTGAGAGGCAAGGGTCGTGTCATCTTCTGCAAGCAATATTCTCATGCATGCGGGGATATCAGCGGACTTGGGCGCGTTTGTGGCCGAAGCGTGGTGAATTTATTTCTTACCGCCGCCGTTACCACCACCGTTACCGCCGCCGTTGCTACCACCGTTACCGCCGCCGTTACCGCCAGCCCCTGAGTTCCCGTTGCCCCCAGATTTCCCGTTGGAGCGGCTAGAGGAAGAATTTTTTGAGGAAGATTTCGTGCCCTTGGAAGATGCCGCTGCAGAGACTTGTCGACCGACCGGTGACTTGGAGGACACCTGGCGACCGGTCTGTGCGTCAACTATTACACTGACCAGCTTGCCGTTGGATCGTTTCAAGACGAGGCGATAGTAGACGCCGCCGGCGCTGAATGCGCGGGCTTCGACGACTTTAGCGTGGAGGGACTTGGAAACTGAACTTAGTGTAGACTTCATGCTTACGGTTTTCCCTGTTGCTGCGATCTGACGAAGTTCAGATTGCCCCATCTCATGCGCAGAGGACGCAAAGGACGGGTTGGCAAAACCGATGGCAACGATGCCGAGTAACTGGACACTTTTGAACATAGGACGACTCATAGCAGAGCGAAGATGAATGCAGCGTGAATGGGCGGAAGCGAGATCAGATATTTTGTGTTCCGGCAAAGAAAAAGGCCGCCCAGAGGAGGCGGCCTTTATCAGTTTGGAGGGATACGTTCATTTTGGAGGGATACGTAATCCTTACTTCTTTCAGGCCGCCATAAGGCGCAGAGGTTCCTGAGAAGACAGCGCCGCCAGCACCCGGTCAACAGGCGGGAAGCGCGAGGCTTTGGCCGTGCAGAGGTTCACGGCTTTAGGGCTAACACCAGCGCGATTCGCCTGCATCGCTTGGAGGGCGACAATACGGCGGGTACGGGCTTTCTCGGCAAATGATCCGGTCATGGCGTGTTCCTTTGTTTCGTTACTGGCAGACCGTCTTGATTGGCCTTCCATGCTGTTGGTTATGACCTATTGGTGTTGAATGAAGCGCGAACCCTGTGTTCATCTTCGGTTAATGTAATATAATTGTTAATAATCAAATACTTAACTGCATTTTTTGAGTGAAAAACGATGTTTTCTCGACTCGAATCGCCCGCATTTGTCCGCTTCATTAACAAAGAAATGCCTCAATTCAGATGGATTCGCCGAGATCGAGCCGCTTCAGGACCACCCGTGCATCGCTAAGAACCGCCTCTTTGCGTGACTCGTCCATGCGGTCCCACGTGCGGTACATGTTTCCCATACGCGGATTGTTTGAAAACCGCTCACGGTGGCGGATCAAGAAGTCCCAATAGAGCAGGTTGAACGGGCAGGCTTCCGGTCCGGTTTTGTCTTTCACCTTATACTCGCAGTGTTTGCAGTAGTCGGACATGCGGTCGATATAGGCCCCCGAAGACACGTAAGGTTTGGAGCCGACGATGCCACCGTCCGCGAACTGGCTCATGCCGATGACGTTCGGGGCCTCCACCCATTCATAGGCGTCGGCATAGACCGCCAGATACCATTCATGGACCTCGTGCGGGTCAATGCCCGCCAACAGCGCGAAATTGCCGGTGACCATCAGGCGCTGGATGTGGTGCGCATAGGCCTCGTCGCGGGTTTGGGCGACGGTTTTTGCCACGCAGTTCATTTTGGTGTCAGCGTCCCAGAAGAAGGATGGCAAGGTGCGGGAATGCTTGAGCGCATTGCGCGACGTGTAATCGGGCCCTTCCAAGAAGTAGATGCCACGCATGTATTCGCGCCAGCCGATTATCTGGCGGATGAAGCCCTCGGCGGCGTTGATGGGGGCGTGGCCGTCCTTGTAGGCCTGTTCGACTTGTTCACACACCTCTAGCGGATCCAAAAGGCCCGCGTTGATATGGAAGCTGATGATCGAGTGATAGAGGAAGCGGTTGTCGTTCAACATCGCATCCTGAAAATCGCCGAATTGAGGCAGGGCGTGCTTGATCCAATGTGTCAGCTGACGCCGCGCCTGTCCGGTGTCGGTTGCGAACCAGAACGGGCGGAGGGTGCCGAAATTGTCGCCAAAGCGCTGCTCGACCAGATCAAGGACTTCTTCGACCGTCTCGTCGGGCGTGAACTGCATCGGGCCGTGGAAGTCGACATCGTCGGGGGCGGGCTTGCGGTTGTCGTGGTCGAAATTCCACTTGCCCTCGACCGGTTTGTCGCCATCCATCAACAGGCCCGTCTTGCGGCGCATGTCGCGGTAGAACCACTCCATGCGTAGCTCTTTGCGGCCCTCCGCCCAGTCCTCGAATTCCTTGTGGGATGCGATGAAGCGGGTGTCGGAGATCATGTGCAGCTTCAGGGGCATCTCTTGCAGCGCCTCGATCAACCGCCATTCGCCCGGCTCGGTGGCGATGACGCCGCTGGCGTCGTGCTGTTCGGCGCGGCGCAAAAGCTCGCCGGTGATGGAACCCGCGTTGTCGGGGTCGTCGAGCTTGGTGTAGTCGACCTGCCAGCCATTGTTGCGTAGCGCGTCCGCGAATTTGCGCATGGCGGCGAAGATAAAAGCGATCTTCTTGGGATGGTGCGGGACGTAGGATGCCTCGTCCGCTACCTCGGCCATGACGATGATGTCGGTGTCTTTTTCGGCCTTTTGGAGGGCGGACAGGTTGGGAGACAGCTGGTCGCCCAAGACCAGAACAAGGCGACTCACCACGGCACCTGCTTACCGGAATAGTCGAAGAATTTACCGCTGTCGGAAGGCGTAAGCCCGTCGAGCACGTTAAGCAAATTTTCGGCCGCCTGCGATGCTGGCACCGTCTTGTGGCGGCTTGCATATTTGGCGGTGAAATCAGTTTCCACTGTGCCGGGATGCAGGCAGACGCAGGTGGCTTGTTTGTGGGTGCGGGCCAGTTCGATTGATGCGCCGTGGATCAGCTGGTTCAGCGCGGCCTTGGCGGCGCGGTAGCTGTGCCAGCCGCCGATCTTATTGTCGCCGATGGACCCGACGCGGGCAGAAAGTGCCGCAAAACGCGCGGGGCGGTCTTTGGGCAGGAACTGGATTGCGTGTTTGAGGACAAGCGCTGGACCCATGGCGTTGGTTTGGAACTGTCGGGTCAAGCCTGCGGGCGCCAGAGCATTCACCGACTTCTCGGGCTCGTGTCCGTCAATCACGAGGGCCCCTGTGGCGCAGATGATCATATCGAAGCTGCCGGACAGGGTTTTGAATGCCCGTTCGATTGATGCCTCATCCGTGACGTCCAATCCATCGTGACTACGGGACAATCCTGTCACGTCGTGGCCTCGGGCTTGTACGTTCTGCGAAAGCGCGGCTCCGATGCCGCCCGAGGCGCCGATGATGAGTGTTCGTGTCATAGGGCAGAGGTAACGGTCCCGCGTCGCAAGTCAAATTGCGGCTTTCCTTTTTCGTCGGGGTTCGTATGATCTGTCTCATGAGCATTGACGCACATAACCTACTTCTTAGCCTGCGCTGAGCGTGCCTTCCCGGTGCGTGCCGCTCAGTAGTGCCAGCACCGGACCTTCCCAAAAAACGAATAGCTAAGGAGTGACCCCGTGCAAAAGGTCAATCTTGAACAAAAGCTGAGCCTGTTCTCGTCCCATTGGGACCCGCAGGTGGTGGCCGACTATAATGGCAATGACATTATGGTCGTTAAATTTCAGGGCGCGTTCCCGTTTCACAAACATGACGACAGCGATGACTTTTTTCTGGTGCTGGAGGGCGAGGTAATGCTCGACCGTGAAGGCGGCGAAAGCGTAACCATGGGGCCGGGGGAGCTGTGCGTTGTTCCCAAAGGTGTCGTTCACCGTCCTCGTGCTGACAAAGAGGCCAAGGTGCTGCTGATCGAGCCGCAAGGCCTGCCGAACACTGGCGATGCAGAGACTGCCGCCGCGAAACCACGTATTTGAGAGAACAAGATCATGAGCGAACAAGACAAAGTATTCATCTTCGACACCACCTTGCGCGACGGCGAGCAGTCGCCTGGCGCCACCATGAGCCATGCCGAGAAGCTGGAGATTGCGGGCCTGCTGGACGAAATGGGCGTCGATATTATCGAAGCCGGATTTCCGATTGCGTCAGAAGGTGACTTCGCTGCGGTGAAGGCCATTTCCGAGCAAGCTAAGAATTCGGTGATTTGCGGATTGGCGCGGGCCAACTTCAAAGACATCGACCGCTGCTGGGAAGCTGTGAAACACGCCAAGCGGCCACGTATCCACACGTTTATCGGCACGTCACCGCTGCACCGCGCCATCCCGAACCTGAACATGGACGAGATGGCGGATCGTATCCACGAGACTGTCACCCATGCGCGCAATCTGTGTGACAACGTGCAGTGGTCGCCGATGGACGCCACGCGCACGGAAGAGGATTACCTGTGCCGCACGGTCGAGATCGCGATCAAGGCGGGGGCGACGACGATCAATATTCCTGACACCGTTGGTTATACGGCCCCGCGTGAAAGTGCGGCGCTGATCCAGATGCTGTTGGAGCGGGTGCCGGGGGCGGACGAGATCATTTTTGCCACCCACTGCCATAACGATTTGGGCATGGCGACGGCCAACTCTTTGGCGGCTGTCGAGGCTGGCGCGCGACAGATTGAATGCACGATCAACGGTTTGGGGGAGCGCGCGGGGAATACTGCGCTGGAAGAGGTCGTGATGGCATTGAAAGTACGCAATGACATTATGCCGTATCAGACCGGTATCGACAGCACGAAGCTGATGAACATCTCGCGCCGTGTGGCCTCGGTGTCAGGGTTTGCGGTGCAGTTCAACAAGGCCATCGTCGGCAAGAACGCCTTCGCGCATGAGTCCGGCATTCACCAGGACGGCATGCTGAAAAACGCGGAGACGTTCGAGATCATGCGTCCGGAAGATGTGGGTCTGCAAGCGACCAATATTGTGTTGGGCAAACACTCGGGACGGGCGGCATTGCGCTCGAAGCTGGCAGAGCTTGGGTATGAGTTGGGGGACAACCAGCTGAAGGATGTCTTCGTGCGGTTCAAGACCTTGGCCGACCAGAAGAAGGAAGTCTATGACGATGATTTGATCGCCTTGATGCAAAGTGGTGACGCGGAAGCGGACCACATCCGGCTGACGGCGTTAAAGGTCTCCTGCGGGATGGGGCTGGAGAAATCCGCCGAGATGACGCTGGAGATCGACGGCAAGGAATCCTCGGTGCGGGCGACGGGAGATGGCCCGGTTGATGCTGCGTTCAACGCTGTGAAGGCCTTGTTCCCGCACCAAGCACGGCTTCAGGTCTACCAAGTGGCGGCTGTTACCGAGGGGACGGATGCGCAAGCGACCGTATCTGTGCGTCTGGAGGAAGATGGC
This sequence comes from Litoreibacter halocynthiae, assembly GCF_004365635.1. Lineage (GTDB taxonomy): Bacteria > Pseudomonadota > Alphaproteobacteria > Rhodobacterales > Rhodobacteraceae > Litoreibacter > Litoreibacter halocynthiae. Next base: position 354,134 of record NZ_SOBH01000003.1, read on the forward strand.
AAGATCGCCACGGGTCAATCGGCAGATGTGGACACCGTGGTGGCCTCGGTAAAAGCGTATGTTGATGCACTGAACCGTCTTGTCGTGCGTCGCGAGAAGTCTGGCGGCGACACGCCGGAAGTCTCGTATAAAGACGTAAGCTAGGATTAGGTTTACCTCAATGAGCACCTGCGGCGCGCTTCATTTTGGAGTGTGTGGCAGGCGTGAGCCGCCATAGACGAGCATCACGTTTGGTGCTGGTGTGGAATTGCCTTCGGCGAGAATATTTTTGCCAAGATGAAACCCTATGCTTGGAAAGCCTGTGACAGGGTTTTGGCTTCTTCGGTCAGGCCGTAGGGTGCGTTGATAATGAACATACCTGATCCGGTCATGCGGTGCCCGTCTCTGACAGGGGGGAAGGTGACCTCATGATGCAGCACGTCCGGCAGGTTTTGGGCCTTTAGGGCCTGAACCATCGGCGCATGTGCCTGAGACGTCAGGATCGGATACCAGAGTGCTATCACGCCGACATTCCATTTGCGGTGTAGTTTGGCGATCTGGTTCGGGATCAGCTCATAGTCCGATTTGATCTCGTAGCTGGGGTCGATGAGCAGCAATCCGCGACGTGGCTCTGGCGGGCAGACGGCTTGGGCCATTTCAAAGCCGTCTTGTTTGTAGCATTTGGCATTGTGGGGGCGCATCGTGTCGCGCAGGGCCTGATATTCTTGCGGGTGCAGTTCGGCCAGATGCAATTTGTCGGTCGGGCGCAAGCACAAGGCGGCGAGCATGGGAGAACCTGCATAAGCAGCGCCTCCGTGCTGATCTTGCAAGGCGGTGAGCGCTTTAATATAGGGATGATCGGGCGCGAACTTATTTGTTAGCGCGGTGATACCCGCTTCGGCCTCGCCGGTTTTCAAGGCCTCGGCAGAGGAGAGATCGTAGAGCGCGCGACCGGCGTGGGATTCGAGATAGCTGAGCGGTTTGTCCTTGCGGGTCATGTAAGACAGCATGGCGCATAGCAGCGCGTGCTTGTGTACGTCAGCGGGGTTTCCGGCATGAAAGATGTGTTGGTATGACAGCATGCCGCGCTTCTAACCTGCCTGAGAGAGGCGGAATAGTGCTGATATGACAGCTCAGGTGGCTTTCAACCGGAGCGCGGCGCGCCTATAAGTCGCCAATCTTCCCCGCGGGCCTGTGAGTCGGCGGGTTAATTCTGAACGCTTGGGGCATAATTTACATGGCTGGTATCTTTTCGGGTCTGTTTTCATCTGACATGGCCATCGACCTCGGCACGGCAAACACGCTTGTTTATGTCAAAGGCAAGGGAATCGTGCTGAACGAGCCTTCCGTTGTGGCCTATCACACCAAAGGTGGACGCAAGGAAGTGTTGGCGGTCGGCGAGGACGCAAAGCTGATGCTAGGGCGTACGCCCGGCTCTATCGAGGCGATCCGACCGATGCGCGAAGGCGTGATCGCGGATTTCGACACTGCCGAAGAGATGATCAAACACTTCATCCGCAAGGTGCACCGCCGCTCCACCTTTACCAAGCCGAAGATTATCGTTTGCGTGCCGCATGGTGCCACCCCTGTTGAAAAACGCGCCATTCGCCAGTCTGTTCTGGGGGCCGGTGCGCGTAAGGCGGGGCTGATTGCTGAGCCGATTGCAGCGGCAATTGGCGCGGGGATGCCGATCACAGATCCGACCGGATCCATGGTTGTGGATATTGGTGGCGGGACGACCGAAGTGGCCGTGCTGTCACTGGGTGACATTGTGTATGCGCGCTCCGTGCGCGTTGGTGGGGACCGGATGGACGAGGCGTTGATTTCGTATTTGCGCCGCCACCAGAACATTCTGGTGGGGGAGTCCACGGCGGAGCGCATCAAGACTTCCATCGGGACCGCGCGGATGCCGGATGACGGGCGTGGCGCGTCGATGGTGATCCGTGGACGTGACTTGCTCAATGGTGTGCCGAAAGAGACCGAGATTAATCAAGCGCAGGTGGCGGAGGCTTTGGCCGAACCGGTGCAGCAGATTTGCGAAGCGGTAATGACGGCATTGGAAGCGACGCCACCTGATTTGGCGGCGGATATTGTCGACCGTGGCGTGATGCTAACGGGTGGCGGTGCACTGCTGGGCGAACTGGATCTGGCGTTGCGGGAACAGACCGGCTTGGCCATCTCGGTGGCGGATGAGAGCCTGAACTGTGTGGCGCTTGGTACCGGCAAAGCCCTTGAATACGAAAAACAACTGCGCCACGTGATAGATTACGATAGTTAACCCTATCGGGTGGCCGTTCGGCTGCCCACGGCAGTTTGGACTTAACCCATGGCGATCGACCGACGCGGACAAGAAGAATACGCCCGCCCTGTCAGGCGTGTCCTGATCGGGGTCTTGGTTGTTGTCTTGCTGGCGATTTTCGGGCTGTGGCGCATTGATAACCCACGGATGGAGCGGTTCCGCTCGGCTATTGTCGATAAGGTTGTGCCGTCCTTTGACTGGGCCTTGGTGCCGGTGACGCGGGTCAGCCGGATGTTTGACGATTTCCAGAGCTACGCACGCATCTACGAGCAGAACCAAGAGCTGCGGCGTGAATTGCAAAGCATGAAATCCTGGCGAGAGGCCGCGATCCAACTGGAGCAGGAAAACGCGAGACTTCTGGATCTGAACAAGGTGCGCCTGAATGCGCAGCTGACCTTTGTGACAGGGGTGGTGCTCACGGATAATGGCTCGCCGTTCCGGCGGTCCGTTTTGCTGAATGTGGGTGCGCGTGACGGGATTCAGGATGGCTGGGCGACGATGGACGGGCTGGGGCTCGTGGGCCGCATCGCCGGTGTTGGTGATAAAACGTCTCGTGTGATCTTGCTGACGGATACCAACAGCCGCGTTCCGGTGACAATCCAGCCTTCGGGTCAGAAAGCGCTGTTGGTGGGGGACAACACGCTCGCGCCACCGGTAGATATTGTCGAGAATGTCGAAGATGTGCGACCGGGAGACCGCGTTGTGACATCGGGCGACGGCAAGGTGTTCCCGGCGGATGTGCTGGTCGGGCAAATCGCGCTGGGGCCGGATCGCCGTTTGCGGGTCAAGCTGGCGGCGGATTACGGGCGGCTGGAATTCCTACGCGTGCTACGCACGCCGCATTCGGCCACAATCGGGACGGTTGGCGGATTGATCGCGGCGGACGGACCGGTGAGCGAGGCCGAGCCTGTGGCGGAGGGAACGGATGGTTGATCCGATCACTTGGCGGCGCTTTCAGTACCGCATCGTTTTCCTTGTCGTTAGCGCCCTCATCATATTCGGGCAACTTCTGCCGCTGAACACCGCGCCGGATGTATTGCCGTTGATTGACCCGGTGAGTGGCGCGTTAATTCAGGAGGGTGGCAGTTATTTCAGCCTGCCCGGGCCGGATTGGTTGTTTTGTCTGACCGCTGCATTCCTGATGCGCCGTCCGCGCTGGGCACCGGTTGTCCTGATCGTCTTTGTGCACTTGCTGGCCGATGTTTTGTACCTGCGACCCTTGGGTCTTTGGCCAGCGATATCACTTGTGGCTTACGAATTTTTGCGGCGCCAGACCAATGCCAGCAATGAGGTTTCGGTGCCTTTGGAGATCGCGCTGGTAATGGGGGCATTTACGGCGGCAGTTGTTGTGAACGGGGTGTTCCACCTGATTTTTGCCGTGCCGCATCCAAACCTCGGGACTGTCTTGCTTCACGTTTTGACGACTGCCATCGCCTATCCCTTTGTTATCGCCGTGACCCACTTTATATTGAGAGTAAGGCGGGCGGGGGTCCGTGAGCTGGATAGTGACGGGGTTATCGGATGAGACGCTCGGCCAAAGATACCGAGGAAAGCGCTGCAATTCTCAGTCGTCGTGGCCTTGTGCTGGGCGGTGGTATGGCCTTGGTCACGGGTGTCTTGGGGCTGCGGATGCGGCATCTTCAGGTGGATCAGGCCGACCAGTTCCGACTGCTGGCCGAGGAAAACCGGATCAACATCCGTTTGCTGCCCCCTGCGCGCGGGCAGATTTTTGATCGCAACGGGCTGTTACTGGCAGGCAACGAGCAGAACTACCGCGTAACGATGGTGCGCGACGAAGTCGACGACCCTGAAAAAGTGCTGCGTGATCTGGCTCAGCTGATCCCGATGACCCAAGAGGACATGGAGCGCGCCCGCGAGGAGTTGCGTAAGCGGTCGCGTCTGGTGCCTGTAACCATTGCGGACCGTCTGTCTTGGGAAGATCTTAGTCAAGTTGCGGTGAATGCGCCCGCGCTGCCGGGCATCACTCCAGAGGTGGGATTGAGCCGGATTTACCCGCGCGGTGCCGATTTCGCTCATATCGTTGGATATGTCGGGCCGGTGAGCGACTATGATCTGAGCCGGATTGAAGACAAGGACCCGTTACTGCAAATTCCGAAATTCCAGATCGGCAAAACCGGCTCCGAGAACAAGATGGAGCACGAGCTGCGCGGCAAGGCCGGCACCAAGCGGGTGGAAGTAAATGCCATTGGCCGCGTGATGCGCGAGCTGGGACGCGATGAAAGCCAGAAAGGTGCCAATGTCCAGCTGACCATCGATGCTACGTTGCAGAACTTCGTGCAGGCACGACTGGCTGGTGAAAGCGCCGCCGCTGTTGTGATCGATGTGGAAACCGGCGATCTGGTTTCGATCGGCTCCGCACCTGCGTTTGATCCGAACCTGTTCGTCCGCGGCATTTCGGTGAAGGATTACGGTGGACTGACCAATAACAAATACCGGCCTCTGGCCAACAAGGCTGTGCAGGGAACTTATCCTCCGGGCTCTACCTTCAAGATGGTGACAGCGCTGGCGGCATTGGAGGCGGAGGAAATTCGCCCCGACGAGACGATCCGCTGTGTTGGGTATACCGAAGTTGCAAATCGCCGCTTCCACTGCTGGAAACGCGGGGGTCACGGGCGGATGAACTTGCGCAACTCGCTGAAGCAATCTTGCGACGTGTATTATTACGATCTGGCACAACGGGTGGGGATCGAGAAGATTTCGGCCATGGCGCGTCGCTTGGGATTGGGCGAGCGGCACGATGTTCCGATGTCCGCCGTAGCTTCCGGTCTGATGCCGACCAAAGCGTGGAAGCGAGAGAACCGTGACAATGATTGGGTCATCGGTGACAGTCTCAACGCATCCATCGGGCAAGGGTTTGTCCTGACGTCGCCGTTGCAGCTTGCAGTGATGACCGCGCGGCTTGCCACCAACCGTGCGGTGTCGCCCCGACTGGTGAAATCCGTTGACGGGGTCGAGACGCCATCCGGCGCGGGCGAACCCCTGGGGTTGAGCGACGAGATGATGGCCCATGTTCAGGGCGGCATGTTTGCCGTGGCGAACGAAAATGGTGGCACGGCCTATGGCACCCGCATTGCGGACAAGTCGATGCGCATGGCGGGCAAAACCGGAACCAGCCAAGTTCGCAACATCACCAAGGCCGAGCGGGCGCGTGGTGTGTTCCGCAACGCCGATCTTCCTTGGGAGCGCCGCGATCACGCATTGTATGTAGGCTTTGCCCCCGCCGATGCGCCCAAATACGCGATTGCCGTGGTGGTCGAACATGGCGGTGGTGGCTCGACGGCTGCGGCCCCGATTGCCCGCGACATCATGCTGGCCGCCCAAACGGGTGGGATGCCACCGTTATCCGCCTACCCGAGCGCGCAGCGCGGGCGCGTAAGCTCGGCGTTGAAAAAGCTGCAGGTGTGGGGGCTTGATGAGCCGAAAGCACCGGACTCGCAGGCATGAGCTATCTTGAGTACAACGTCAAATCGGTCCCGAGCGGGCTGTCAAAGGTGTTATACCTGAACTGGCCCGTAGTCGTGTTGCTTACGGCAATTGCCAGCGTCGGGTTCCTGATGCTGTATTCCGTCGCTGGAGGGTCGATGCTGCCTTGGGCAGAACCGCAGATGAAGCGGTTTGCCTTGGGTTTGTTCCTGATGATCAGCGTCGCCATGATTCCTGTGTGGTTCCTTCGCAACATCGCAGGGGCGGCTTACGGGATATCCGTTCTGCTGCTTCTGGGGGTCGAGTTTTTCGGCTCTACCGGCATGGGCGCGCAACGCTGGATTGACCTTGGTTTCATGCGGCTGCAACCGTCCGAGTTGACCAAAATCACCCTGATTATGTTTCTGGCCGCCTACTATGACTGGGTGGACATCAAGAAGATATCGCGACCTCTTTGGGTGCTTATCCCGATTGTGATCATCGCGTTGCCAGTGTTTCTGACCCTGCGCCAACCTGATCTTGGAACTGCATTGTTGCTTGTGTTCGGTGGTGGCGGCCTGATGTTTCTTGCGGGGGTCCACTGGCTTTATTTTGCCGCCGTTGTCGGTGCCGCTGCGGGGTTGGTGGGGGCCGTCTTCAAGAGCCGAGGAACAGAGTGGCAGCTGTTGAAGGACTACCAATACCGGCGTATCGACACCTTTATCGACCCCGCATCGGACCCGTTGGGGGCAGGGTATCACATCACCCAATCCAAAATCGCACTGGGGTCCGGAGGCTGGACCGGCCGCGGCTATATGCAAGGCACGCAAAGCCGTCTGAACTTCCTGCCGGAGAAGCATACCGATTTTATTTTCACGACTTTGGCCGAAGAGTTCGGCTTCATCGGCGGCATCTCATTACTGAGTCTGTATGTTCTCGTGTTGGTGTTTTGTGTCGTGTCGGCATTGAGCAATAAGGACCGTTTCGCGTCCTTGTTGACCATGGGCATTGGCCTGACGTTCTTCCTGTTTTTTGCGGTGAATATGTCGATGGTCATGGGGTTGGCCCCCGTCGTCGGGGTCCCGCTGCCGATGGTGAGCTATGGCGGCTCCGCGATGATTGTTTTGTTGCTGGCATTTGGCTTGATGCAAAGCGCCCATGTTCACAGACCAAGGTAGAGTTCCATGATCAACGTATTGTTCTCCGCCCAGCCCAAAAGCTGGGCCGAATACGAAGCACCGCTGCGTGCCGCGTTCACCAAGGCTGGGATTGATGCGCAGCTTGGCACTGAGTTCGACCCTGCGGATGTGGACTACATCGTTTACGCGCCGAGCGGGCCTGTTTCTGACTTTACCCCGTTCACCAAATTGAAGGCTGTATTGAGTCTTTGGGCGGGTGTTGAGACCATGGTGGACAACCCGACGTTGAAGGTGCCGCTGTGCCGGATGGTGGATCATGGCCTGACGGAAAGCATGGTAGAATGGGTCACTGGCCATGTGCTGAGGTATCACCTTGGGATGGACAAGTTTTTGTCGGGGCAGGACGGTGTTTGGCGCGCTGGAACTGCTGCGCCTTTGGCGCGGGACCGCAAGGTGTGTGTGCTGGGGCTGGGGGCGCTCGGGGCCGCTTGTGCGCAAGCCTTGGTGCAGTTGAACTTTCGGGTGCATGGGTGGGCACGAAGCCCCAAGCAAGTTGAGGGGGTGACCTGTCACCACGGAGCAGACGGGCTGGACGCCGCGTTATCGGATGCGGATATGGTGGCCCTGTTGTTGCCTGACACCCCAGCAACTGAGAACGTTTTGAATGCGCGAAGCATCGCGTTAATGCGACGAGGCAGTTTCGTCGTGAACCCCGGTCGGGGGCCTTTGGTCGATGACGACGCGCTGATTGCAGCGCTGGATAGCGGGCAGCTCGCCCATGCGACGTTAGACGTTTTCCGTGTGGAACCTTTGCCTGAAAATCATCCGTTCTGGGCGCATCCGAAAGTAACCGTGACGCCGCATATCGCGGCGGAGACGAAGGCCACGACGGCCTCGGAAGTCATTGCGGAAAACATTCGGCGTGGTGAAGGCGACGAACCCTTGCTGCACGTTGTGGACCGCGCGGCTGGATATTGACGCTAGACGAGTTTCGGCGGCTTGGATGGATCGCTTCCCGGGGCTGGGCGCTCGGCGGGTTGGATCGGTTGAGGCAGGTCAAATCGCAGTGCCTGAGCTTCGAGAGCGCCAATAATTGCGTGGCTGGCATCGAAGAAGGCCACGTCCAAGGCTCCAGCTTCAATTCCAGAGAAAACCAAGGCTTCATTCGCGGCACGAGCCAGTGCGCCTTCGGCGGCGGGTTCCGCGCCAACGAAAGCCAATATGTGCGACCGCTGCCCGCTGGCGTAGGTCACCCCAGCCAAGTAGGCGCATTGGGCAAGACCTGCTGCCGTGGCGAGTTTCATGTCGATGGCTGTGACCAAGCTGTCAGGTAAGCCCTTTGGCGGGGTGATCTCGGTTGGCGTTTCAGCGGCCTCGGAAGGGGCGTGGGACAGTGTTTCGTGCAGCCAGTCCACGGCAGAGGGCGGGATCAGGATGGAGGATGGCGCCACGCCGAGGTTCATCCCAAGCCCAAAGTTTTGCCCTGCCAACATTTGCGCCAAGGCGCGGCCTGACAGGCCGACATAGGGGGCCGAACCTTCCGCGAACTCGGCCAAGCGTTCTTCGCGGTCGAAAGCGAGGATATAGGATGCGTCCTCCACCTCGAAGATCTGCGGAGTGATCTTGTCGCCTTCCGGTTCGCCTTCCAGCAACACGAACAGCTCGGAATCTCCCATGCGCTCGTAGAAGCGTAGGCGGGCGGTGTCGTCATCGGGGGCGGCGTCCATGGCGATGTGGGCCTGATCAAGCGGGGTGTTCATGGGACAAGTGCCTCTTTCACGCGGGATTTGAGGACGGGCAGAAGCTCGGTCTCGAACCACGGGTTTCGTTTAATCCATGCGGTATTGCGCCAAGAGGGATGCGGCAAGGGGATAATCACGGGTGCATGGTCGCGCCAGTTGGCGACAGTATCGGTGACATTGCTTGCGGCTTTGTCCAAATGGTACTTTTGCGCATAGCCACCGATGAGCAGGGTCAAGCGGATGTCCGGCAGCTGTTCAAGAATTGGTGCGCGCCACGTTTTTGCGCAGATAGGCGGGGGTGGCAGGTCAGCGCCTTTTGCGGTGTAGCCGGGAAAGCAGAAGGCCATGGGAAGAATGGCGACGCGGGATTGATCGTAGAATGTGGCATCATCGACCCCCATCCAGTCGCGCAGCCTATCCCCTGACGGGTCGGTGAAGGGCTTGCCGCTTTCATGAACCCGCGCGCCGGGTGCCTGACCTGCGATGAGGATGCGTGCAGATTTTTCGAACCAAACCACGGGACGCGGGGTATGCGCGGTGTGCGTTGCCGCAAAGCGGTCTTTGCAGATTTCGCAGGCCGAGAGGTCGCGTTTGAGGGTGGAGATTGGCATGAGACCGATCATAGAGAGGCAGAAAATGATTGCGAATGATTTATTATTCTATAATTATAGAAATATGAAATCATTTGATGATCCGAATCTGTCCCTTGTTCAAGCGGCAAGCGCCTATGCTGCCCTTGGCTCCGAGCAACGCCTGTCCTTGCTGCGCACGCTCACGCGGGCGGGCGACAAGGGAATGAACATTGGCACTTTAGGGGCCGCGACCGACCTGAGCGGCGCGAACCTGACGCACCATCTGAAGATATTAGCGCAAGCCGGGCTGATCAAACAGACCAAGCAAGGGCGCTCGATTATCTGCGCAATGGCGGATTACGCGACGTTCAAACGGTTGAACGACTTTTTGCTGGCGGAATGTTGCGCCGATCTTGAGGACCACGAACATGGCTGATCTGACCCAATCCCCGACACCGGCATTTTGGAGCAAACTTTCCAAGGTTTGGGTGACCAGTGCGGTCATTATCGCGCTCGTTTTCCTGCTCGATCGTCCGCAGGGGCTGCCTATTCTGACCGGCACGTTTGAGGCGATGGGCCACACCGCGATATTTATCATCTTCGCGGTGCTGGCGATTGGCTATCTCAAGGCGACGGGTGCTGAAGCTGTGGTCGCCGAAGCCTTCAAGGGCCGCGAGTCGCGGATGATCTTTCTGGCAGCTGCCCTTGGCGGGCTGGCGCCGTTTTGTTCATGCGAAGTGATCCCCTTCATCGCTGCATTGCTTGTCGCAGGAGTGCCGTTATCCGCCGTGATGGCGTTCTGGCTTGCATCGCCATTGATGGACCCCGCCATGTTCTTGATCACATCCGGCACGTTGGGCTTCGACTTTGCGGTGGCCAAAACGCTGTCGGCGGTCGGTTTGGGGATGTTTGGCGGGTTCGCAACTATGACGCTTGCCAAAACCGCGTTGTTCGCAGACCCGTTGCGTGAGGTCACGCAAGGTGGTTGTGGCTGTGGCTCGCCGTTCAAAGGCACGCCGAACTGGTGCTTTTGGCAAGAGCCGAAGCGCGTGGCCGTTTTCAAGTCTGCGGCGATAGAAAACTTGGCGTTTCTCGCGAAGTGGCTGTTCCTTGCCTACCTGCTTGAGAACATCATGCTGCAGTATGTTCCGGCGAGCATAGTCTCCTCGGTTCTGGGAGGCTCCGGTATTGGCCCTGTCATTCTGGGGGCCTTGGTTGGCGCGCCCGCCTATTTGAACGGCTACGCGGCGGTTCCGTTGGTCGATGCGCTTTTGACCCAAGGTATGAGCAACGGGGCCGCGATGTCCTTCATGCTTGCCGGAGGTGTCAGCTGTATCCCTGCCGCAATTGCTGTGTGGGCCTTGGTCAAACCGCGAGTTTTTGCCGCCTATCTGGGCTTTGCTTTTATCGGCAGTGTCACCGCGGGATTGATCTGGAATGTGGTCGCCTGAGATGATTGCCCCGTGACTTCGATTGCTTTAACTCCGCTTTAAGAGCTTAAGCGCGGGGGAGCGGCATGTATCGCGTCTGGAATTTCGTCACCAACTACTCTTTGTTGCTGATTGTCGGCGCTGTTATTGCGCTGTTTTGGGCAAATACAGACCCGCATGCTTATCACCATTTTGTCGAGCATCCGTTGTGGTTTAACGACTGGATCGGACTGGATTACTCCTATTGGACGAAGTCCTACGGCGACGGATTTGAGAAATACGAGGTCGGGGACATCACTAAGGTGTTGAGCCTGCACTACCTTGTGAATGACATTCTGATGGCCTTGTTCTTTGCGATTGCCGCGAAGGAAGTCTGGGAAGCCGTGATCCTGAAGAACGGATCTTTGCGCGGCAAGAAGGCCGCAACACCCCTGTTTGCAACAGCGGGTGGCATGTTCGGGCCTATCGCGGTGTATCTTGGACTGGCCTATTTCATGGGCTCCGACACTTACAACGCGGTCGCCAATGGCTGGGCTATTCCGACTGCAACGGACATAGCATTCAGCTATCTTGTGGGCCGGATGGTCTTCGGCGCGGGCCACCCTGCTGTTCGCTTTTTGCTGCTTCTGGCGATAGCGGATGACGCCGCAGGGTTGGTCATTCTGGCGATCTTCTACCCGTCGGGCGAATTGGCACCGGAGTGGTTGTTGCTTTCGGTGGCCGCCGCCGTTGGTGTCTTTGTGCTGGCCAACTGGCTGCCGCGCAAACTGGATCGAGGTAATCAGTCGCGTCCGGTATCGACTTTTGTTCGCACGAGACTGCACTTTGTCCCCTACCTGATTGCGGCCTGTCTGAGCTGGTATGGCTTCGCGGAAAGTGGCCTGCACCCTGCCTTGGGCTTGCTGCCAATCGTGCCGACGATACCACACGCCGACCGCGCGTTTGGTATCTTCTCGGAGGCGGAGCAGTATCTGACAGATCTGCTCAACCAGATCGAGCACGCGCTGAAGCATCCTGTGGAGATTATCTTGTTCTTCTTCGGCCTGCTGAATGCGGGTGTGGAGTTTAACGCCATGGGCGATGCGACCTGGTTGGTTTTGGCTGGATTGATGGTCGGAAAGCCCCTGGGCATCCTGATATTCGGCTGGATTGCGGCAAAACCGCTCGGGCTGGGCATCCCGCAAGGTATGCGAATTATTGACCTTGTGGTGATCGGCTGCGTGGCGGCGATCGGCTTTACCGTTTCGCTGTTCGTTGCCTCCGTGGCGTTTGATCCCGGACCGGTGCAGGATGCGGCCAAAATGGGTGCATTGTTCTCCTTTGCGGCGGCGGGCGTCTCGATTTTGGCGGGGAGACTATGCCGCGTCGAGAAGCAAAACGGCTGACCGCAATACGAAACACTGTGATCGTTTGGCAAGACGGCGCATTTATTTGCGTTCTCTTGTCTGATTCATGGCCTATTTACTGATATAGCGTTGAAATGCAGTGGCCCGATCCGACATAATGCGGACTTAAAGGGTGCCTAGAATGCGCCTAACGATCCGCAGGGGACATGCGGGCTAGATGAGGTAGGGGGTTTCCCCGGAGATGATTGAGTTTCAAGAGGTCAGCAAGTCCTTCTGGACTGGCACGCAGCGCAAGGTGATCCTTGACCGCGCATCGTTTCGCGTGGAACTGGGGCATTCCATTGGTATTCTCGCCCCGAACGGCACTGGTAAGACGACGATCATCAATATGATGGCGGGATTGGAGAAGCCCGACGAGGGCGAGATCATCCGGACCTCCCGCATATCTTTCCCCTTGGGCTTCATGGGGGGCGTCGTGCCGAAGCACACCGCCCGAGAAAATGCTCGCTACATTGCCAAGCTGTATTCGCTGGATCCTGACTATATCGAAGCGTTCTGCCGTTATCTTTGCGGCCTCGAAGAATATTTCGACATGCCGGTGGGCACTTATAGCCAAGGCATGAAGGCCCGGTTCACTTTTGCGCTGATGTTGGCTTTGGAATTTGACATCTACCTTATCGACGAGGGGATGCCTGCCACCACGGATGTAGAGTTCAACCGCAAGGCTGGGTCTATCCTTAAAGACCGATTGAAAAAAGCCACGGTGATCGTGGTATCGCACCAAGCTGAAACGCTGGAAAAATTCTGTCGATCTGCAGCGGTGCTAAGCCGTGGCAAGCTGGTCATGTTCGACACATTGGAAGAAGCGAAGCGACTGTATGATTACGAAACCCAAAGTTAAGAAGTATCGCCTTCGGCGCAGCGACAGCCCGACTTCCTCTGCGCGCCCGACCGCGCCGAAAGTGGAAGCGGTGGCACCAGACAGTACCAACGCGGCAGTCGCAGATGTGTTGCAAAAAGAAGAGATGATGTTTGCGACGCCGACTGATGACGGCTTTGGAGCGCAGGATTTCAGGTCGCAAACCACTGCGCAGAAAGCACCAAACGAGCCGGACGTGCAGGAGGCGGTCGCGACCCAAAGCCCGGCGGAGATGATTGATGCGATCCGCCGCGAAGGCCTGACCGGGCGACAGCTTCGCATGGCACGCCGCGTTGCACAAAAGCAGGGGTTGGCGCCGGTGTCAGACTATGACGCTGTGCGTTTGCTGCGCGAGAAGGGGATCGACCCGTTCAAGCGGTCCAACATGCTGGAACTGGTCGTTCCAGACGGCAAGAACAAAGGCGATGAGGCCGAGGTTAAATCGCAACTTCCGTCGACCGTTACCGCCAAGCCATCCCTGCCATCGACCGAAGTGATCTCGGAAGATCGTCGCGCGACAGAGATTATGGCGATCCAGCGCGACATCGCGAAGCGCCGCCGCCGCCGCGCTACTTTGCTCGCCATCCGGATGATGGTTTTTGTGCTGCTGCCGACTTTCGTCGCAGGTTATTACTACTATGGTGTTGCAACGCCGATGTACGCGACCAAGTCGGAATTTGTCATCCAGACTGCAGAGCCGTCGTCGGCTGGCCAGCTTGGCGGGTTATTCTCGGGAACGGGGCTTGCGACGTCGCAAGATAGCATCACTGTTCAAGGCTACCTTCAGTCCCGTGACGCGATGGTGCGTTTGAACGAGGACGAGGGATTCAAGACACATTTCTCGCAGGAAAACATTGATGCGTTGCAACGTATCGAATTGGATAGCACCAATGAGGCGGCATACTCGCTTTATAAAAAGCACGTGCGGATCGGTTATGATCCGGCTGAAGGGGTGATCAAGATGGAGGTCAGTGCAGCTGACCCCGAAACGTCTGCGGCCTTCTCCAAAAAGCTCATCAGCTACGCAGAAGAGCGCGTTGACCAACTGACTTCCCGCCTGCGTGGTGACCAGATGCAGGGTGCCCTTGAGAGCCGTGCCGAGGCCGAGGTCAAAATGCGTGACGCGCAGGACCGCATCGTGGAGCTTCAGGAAAAACTGGGAGTTCTTAGCCCCGAAAGCGAAGTGCAGGCGATTTTTGGACAGATAACACAACTGGAAAGCGAACTGTTGACCGAGCGAATTTCGCTACAACAGTTTCTTGCGAACCCCCGGCCCAACGAGGCGAAGGTCAGGGCATCTGAAAACAAGATTGCAGAGCTGCAAAAGTTGATCGCCGAATATCGTGCGCAACTGACCGAAAGCAACGCAAACACCGGCTCGCTTGCCCGTATCTCGGGTGAATTGATGGTGGCCCAAGGCGACTTGGCCATGCGTCAGGAATTCCTTGCTGCGGCCGAAGCCCAGTTTGAGGCGGCGCGCCTCGAAGCTAACCGTCAGGTGCGCTACCTGTCAGTCGGCGTGAGCCCGGTGGCCCCGGACGAGCCAACCTATCCGCGCTCGTTCGAGAACACCATTCTGGCGTTCTTGATCTTCGCCGGCATTTACTTGATGGTTTCGCTGACGGCTTCGATCCTTCGTGAACAGGTATAATCCCAATGAAAACTATCCATATCGGCGCGCTTGAGTGCAGCAACGACCTGCCCCTGACCTTGATTGCAGGCCCGTGTCAGCTTGAAAGCCTTGATCACGCATTGATGATTGCCGAAGCCATGGCCAAAGCCTGCGCGGATGCAGGTGCGGGCTATGTGTTCAAGGCCAGCTATGACAAGGCAAACCGCACATCCCTGTCCGGCAAGCGCGGCCTTGGTCTTGATGAAGGCCTGCGCGTCATGGACGAGGTTCGCGCGGAGATCGGCTGCCCGACACTGACCGATGTGCATTCGCCGGAGCATTGTGCTGCCGTGGCCCAAGCCGTCGATGTCATGCAAATCCCCGCGTTCTTGTGCCGCCAGACTGACCTGTTGATTGCGGCGGGTGAAACCGGCGCGGTTATCAACATCAAGAAGGGCCAGTTTTTGGCGCCATGGGATATGCCTAACGTAATCTCCAAAGTCGAAAGCACAGGCAACGAAAACATCATGCTGACCGAACGTGGCGCGTCCTTTGGGTATAATGCATTGGTTGCTGATTTCCGCTCGCTGCCGACCATGGCGAAGACCGGATATCCGGTCATCATGGACGCCACCCATTCCGTGCAACAGCCGGGCGGGCAGGGTGGCTCGACCGGTGGACAACGCGAGTTCGCCCCCGTGATGGCGCGTGCCGCAGTCTCGTTGGGGATTGCAGGTGTCTTTATCGAGACCCATGAAGACCCTGACAACGCACCGTCTGACGGGCCAAACATGATCCCGCTGGATCAGATGCCAGCGTTGGTAAAAAGCCTGATGCAGTTTGATGCATTGGCAAAGGCTGACCCCTGCCGCGTATAGCTTAAACTGCCTGTCCCGCCGCCCATCCTGATGACCATGCCCATTGGAAGTTGTAGCCGCCCAGCCATCCGGTGACGTCTACGACTTCGCCAATGAAATATAGGCCCTGCATGTTTTTGGCTTCCATCGTTTTGGCGTTGAGTACGTCTGTGTCCACCCCACCCAACGTGACCTCGGCCGTGCGGTATCCTTCCGAGCCTACAGGTTTAATCGTCCAGTGATGAACACGTTGTGCCAAGACATCTAGTGCGGTGTTGTTCTGATCAGCCAGATTTCCGACCAACCCCGTTTCGGAGACAACAACTGAAGCGAGCTTTTCAGGGATGATCCGTGCCAACGCATTCTTAATGGAGATACGCCCTGTTTCCGACCGCATGGTCTTGAGTTCTACCGCGACATCGTTGGACGCGGCAAGGTTGACCTCTAACGTATCCCCATCGCCCCAGTAGGACGAAATCTGTAGGATCGAGGGGCCGGATAGCCCGCGATGCGTGAACAACAGCCCTTCGCTGAAGTTGGCCGCGTTGCACGATACGTTGGCCTGTACCGACGTTCCTGCCAACGCCCGCGTCTGCTCAAGCTCCTGCTCGGCGAATGTCAGGGGCACCAAAGCGGGGCGGGTTGCGACAATTGGCAAACCAAACTGCTCCGCCACTTGATAACCGAAGCCGGTAGCCCCCATTTTCGGGATAGATTTGCCACCGCTGGCAATCACCAGGCTTTCGCATTCAATGTCGCCTGACGAGGTCGCAACGGTAAAGCTTGAGCCATTATGCGAGACACCAGCCACTGAAATCCCGAGTTTCACGCGGACACCGACTTGCTCCATATGATCAAGCAGCATGGCAATAATATCTTTTGCAGACCGGTCGCAAAACAGCTGACCCAGAGTCTTCTCGTGCCAAGAGATGCCCGCCGCGTCGACCATTGCGATGAAATCCCATTGCGTAAAGCGCTTCAGCGCTGACAAGGCAAAGCGAGGATTCTGCGACAAAAAACGATCTGGCTGGATGTCGAGATTGGTAAAATTGCAGCGTCCACCGCCCGAGATGCGAATCTTTTCGCCGACTGTTTTGGCGTGATCGAGGATCAAAACCGACCGTCCGCGCCGCGCAGCTTCGATGGCACACATCATGCCTGCCGCGCCTGCGCCAATGATTACGACCTGTGCTTTCATGAGGCCGGACTTAAACCCCGCTCCGCATTGCCACAAGTCGCGATTTTAGGGTTGCAGCATAGAGAAAGGCGCATTAAATCACAGTTCGGTATTGGGATGTGGCCTAGCGGTAGGGCAACTGTTTTTGGTACAGTAGATCGTAGGTTCGAATCCTACCATCCCAGCCAACCACTTCCGCAAATGCAGGCGATACGAGTGTCGCTCATGGTAGTCGCGTCATTTCCGTGGGTTACGGGTGTCTCCGCTCACAGCAGACTGTCCACGCTTGGTAAATAGGCCTCGATACACTCCAAAGTCTGAGGTCGGGTTTTGCGCGATACGAGTGTCCGCCGGGAGTGCTTCGAGAGTCGCGATCAGGGCGCGCTGGTCTTGCCAGTTGCTCGGTAATGTATGACGCACGCACCAGTCGGACGTGAGGCCCAATGGTTGTTTGCCATCGAGGACATCGCGGATGATGTCGGGCGCGAGAAAGGCCAGACCGACCACCTGGTAAAGTCTGCCGTTCGTGGTGCCTTCAGCTTTCGCGATCTCTGAAAGCGTCCTGCCCGCTTTGATTTGCTCGAACCAGAGATGCGCTTTGGCGATGTTTTGGATCAGGACCTCGTCCAAGCCGCCCGGCGAGTCACTCAGGACCAGCCTCGTCTCGACGCCGCGCTTCCTGAGCTGGAACGGTGCCGTGATGCTTTGCAACTCCGGATCGATCTCGTCAGGGTCCACTTTGATCAGCGCCGCAAACTGAACGCGATCGATTGTGATGCTCAACTCACCCGGGCTCAGATCGATCCGGACGACAAGATCGAGCACCTGCTTGGTGTCGCCGTCGGCGCTCAGGGTTTGCAAGGCTTTATGATGCGCCCTGATCTCCTCAGCTGAGCGGTTCGGAATCATCGTGCCAATGAAGCTCATATCGCTGACCCGTAAGCGCAGCAGATGTGCAATCTTCCTTTCCAGTTCCTGTGCGGGCAGGCGCCAGCCGTCGCGCTTCGCCTCGCCGCTCTTCTTGATCAAACGATGAGAGACATAATACCGAAGCCTGACCCCTGCCTTGGTCTTGCTGTGCGAAGGCGTCAACCGATCCCCGGTTTCATCAAAGAGCTTGCCGCAGAGAAGGGATGGCTGCTTGGCCGTCTTGCGCGCCCGGCTCTTTGCGGCCCCGTCCTGCATCACCTGCTGGAGGCGGTCCCAAAGGTCCGGATCAATGATCGCATCATGCTGGCCTTCATGGACCAAAGCCTTGTGCCGAATGCGACCCGCGTAGATCGGATTGGTCAGGATGTGGTGAATGTGGCCGCGATCAAACGCGCCGCCGCCTGTTCGCTTTCCATCGGCGGTCGATCGTTGCCTGCTTCGCAAGCCTCGCTGATCTGCAACAGCCTTAACCGCCCGCACGGTGCCATGTTGCTCATAGAGGGCATAGAGCGTGCGGACCGTCAGTGCTTCATTGTCGTTGATCTTGAGTGTTCGACCGTTGGCAACATAGCCAAGCGGCACATTGCCACCCATCCAAAGCCCTCTGCGTTTCGAGGCTGCAATCTTGTCGCGGATGCGCTCTGCCGTCACCTCACGTTCAAACTGGGCAAACGACAGCAGCATGTTCAGCGTTAAACGTCCCATGCTGGTCGCGGTATTGAAGGATTGCGTGACAGAGACAAACGATGCCTCTGCTGCATCCAGTGTATCGACGATCCTGGAGAAATCCGCGAGGGACCGCGTCAGGCGGTCGATCTTGTAGACGATGATCTGGTCCACCCGCCCATCTGCGATGTCGTTAAGGAGCTTTTGCAGCGCAGGCCGTTCCAGTGATCCTCCGGACAGCCCTCCGTCATCATAATGCTCTGGCAGCAGCACCCAGCCCTCATGCTTCTGGCTGGTGATGTAGGCTGCACAGGCTTCGCGCTGTGCATCCAGCGAGTTGAACTCTTGCTCCAACCCGTCTTCTGAGGACTTACGGGTGTAGATGGCGCAGCGGAGCTTCTTCATGAGCGCCCTCGAGCCTGTGCGTTCAGCCCAAAGAAGCGCGGGCCCGACCACGTCGCGCCTGTGATGTGCTTGGCGATTGCGGACAGTGATTTCCACGCCTTGCCATCCAGCTCGAAGCCACCGTCCACCACGTGAACCTGATAGGTTCTTCCATTCCATTCGCGAACAAGGTGCGCGCCAGGTCGCAGGGATGCTCGGCTCACGGCTTCGATCCCATCCCCTTTTGCGATCTGTTTGAGCGCGCGCCTCATCCCCGCTGACAATCCGCCCAGCGCTTTACACTGTGCTTCATACGCCAAGGCCTTCTGCATAAATGGCACTGACAGATACGGCGGAGGAGGCGATCCAAAGACCGCCGTCCAATGCTCAAGTGTCGCCGGACGCTCAGGGTTTGGATTACGCCCCATGAGCCTCAACCACCGCTGTTGTGCCCTGCGGCATCGCTGGCGATGACACAATGCGGTACTTCGAAATGCCACCATTCGCTGGTTTCTCGTTGACCACTTCGAACCCGGCTTTGCGCAGACCGCTCATTGCCGCTCGTGTCGTATGCTGCTGCCAACCAAGCTTTGCGCTCAGTGATTTGATGTCGTTGCCGGACTTCGTGCCGAGCAGCTTGATCAGCTGGTCCTTCTTGGTCGTGCGCTTCTTAGGTGAATTGGTCATGGCCGTTTCCTCAGATGATCAGCGGGAACATCCCGCTGCTACTGAGCAAAGCCTGGAAGTTCCAGGCGAGCCACGCGAATACCTATCGCGCAGTGATACTACCGCTCTAGTTGCTGCCGAAGTCCAGTCGGTTTGCGAGAAAATTCGGCACAACGGGCGGAAAGCAGAAGTTCGCTGCGGTTGCAAAACGGTCAAGGCAAATTGTCAAAGCAGCCATTGAGGTCGTCTCTTAGGTGCCTATTTTCTAATGCCTCGTGGCTTCCCAGTGCTGTCATAGTTGCGGCTTACTGATCGCCTAACCTTCTCAATATTGCTGGCGAGAACAGACTTACCCTCTTTGAACGGATCTGCCTGCCACTCTGCACTCAACCCACGTCGAGAGGCTTCTTCTCTGAGGCCCGAGTACAGTTGAGTGAGGTATTCATAAAACCTTTCAACCCTCTCAATTCTCTTTATTATCCTTTTTGTAGGCGCACGTTCGCTGTAGATTTCCGATGTGATACCTTGAAGATCAAACCAAGTATCGTCATCATCGATGAATGTATCCATGACCACGTTTTCAAGAAAAACAAACTCTGTCATGAGCACCCTCAGAACGTGTCCACCCAGCCTAGATGGCAGGAAACTTGCTTCAAATGTTGGCTTGCTGTGAGCCGTCGTAAAAATATAGCGGGCGGCACACATTCCTTGAAGGATTTTCAGCGTAATGTCTGGGCTGTAGCCCATTTCTAGTAGCGCGCTTCTGATCTCCTCCCCAGAAATGCTAGATACTTTCCGGGACGAACATTTCCTAACTATCGCCGAAAGTACAAAGAGGCGTAGCAGCTGAGCCTTGCTGAGATCGAGCTTCGCGTCAAATGGATTGGCTACCGGACTAAACTCTTCAGAATATACGGGTTGAGATCCGAGCATTATTGCTCGCATAGCTTCATGCGCAGGGAGTCGATATCTTCCAGTGCGTTGAAAGATATCGACGGCCTTTCCGGTAGCAGTATATCCGTTCCGTAAGAACTCTCGAGTCATGCGCAAACATAACCTGATGTCACCTGTTGAAAGAACGGAGATCGCCGAACCGACTGTGCTGTCCAAAACTGAAGAGGATATCAGATCAATGAGCATGCTAGTGTCGTCTAGGTGCATTTTCGCGCCGTTTTCAGCGGTGAAATCTGATGGCTTGTCTTTGAGCAATTCCTTTGCGACAGCAAATCGCCGTGCCAATACTGCCTTGACGTCGGGGGCCTCAACCTGAACGGGGTCAAAATCAAAAGCATCAAAAATTGGCTTTGCCCTGTTTTCAACATAAGTAGCATCACGCATGGCGAGAACTAGGCAAAGGCCTAACCGCTGCGCGACCGCAATTGCATCGCCAAAAATGATTTCTTGGCGTTTTGGATCGTCGAATTGGTCAACATTATCGATAACCAGGAAAACGGCCGAGTTTTTTGCAGCGTAGGTGAAGACACGCTCTAGGTACGGCTTCTTGGCTTCGTAATCCTTAGTCAGAAACTCCGCGATCTGCCGTTTTTGTTCATTCTCGTCGAATGCAAGCAGGCTGAGCGGACCACGTTGCATTGCTTCAATTTCTTTTTTGTAAGCAAATTTCACGCAACGCTCATAGCTCGACAGAAACTCATCATTAGTTAGGTGCGCAAACATGACAGACGCTATAAAATCCGATGGGCTTTCAGTTTGACCAAGCTTTCGGCAATCTACGTAGATCCAGTGAGGATAAGGCCTGTCTGCCCTCGGTTCGAACCGATCTCTTTCGCGAACAGTCTTGATGTGTGTGATAAACGTTGTCTTTCCTGCGCCGACCTGTCCAAGTACCAGCAAAGCTAGCGGTCTAACTGAGTCCGCTGCCCGCTCAATAGCCCCAGAAATTGCTCGCCTTCCTTGGGGAGACATTGCTTTGTGCGGGGCTTTCGGTGCAACATTTTGGCGTTTTGAAAGATGCATTCCAATGCGCTTGTCGTACCGTAAACGTTCTGGCGTCTCGACATAGGCTTTGGCGAATAGGTCGGGGTCAGATGAAATAATGTCTTCTGAGAATGCTGTTGAAATCTCGTTCTCTATCAAGTGGAAATATACTATTTCGTGACAATTTCGAGAAGCCGGTGGTGAAGTACTGGTTTAAGCGACGGCCGTCCGTCTGGTCTTCAATTCGTCCGAGAAGCTCAGTTTCGAGCGACCCTCCGATCACGGCTTCTCTCGAAAGGAGATCATAGAAATCAGAAAAATCTCGCTCCAAGACAGATTGGATATTCGGAAAGACGATAGCGCTCGATTTTTCGAATGGTACTTCATCTGTACGCGTTGCAGGGAAAATGACCCATTGGTCGCCGTTGGTGACCATTGCAAACGGAATAGCTAGCTTCCGCTCATAGTCGCGGGCTTGAATGATGGCATCTCCGGTATCACCTGAGACAAGCTTCCGATTTAGTAGTGCTTTGCGTTTGTCAGCGACAACTAAATCTGATCGCCCCGACCTTTTTGCTTCGATCACAAGGGACGAAAAACCTGTTCTTAGGACATAGTCAGAAAATGTGGTATTCCCATCCTCACTCACACGCTCTTCCACACTGGCATCGTCGTGTCCCCAGCCAAGCACTTCGAAAATGATACGGTCAATTAGTTTTAGTCTTGTTTCTGCTTCATTTGCATCCGCAAGTGTTAACAGGCGGTGGCGGTCTAAAAGTTCTGGAACAAGCGAAGACAAAGTATGAAACCTCAAATTAGATCGAACTTAAGCTGACGAGTGCTTTTGGGTAGATCTGAGAATCTTATCGAGCGAATATTTGGCTGCAGCTAGCCAACCCGATGACCTTAGCTTAGGGCCACATGAGTTGCGAAGCACCATCCGAACGAATGTCTCTTGTGACGGAAGCGTCGCGACATCAGAGGTGGCGGATGAACGGCAGCTATGGGCCGTTCTTGAGGGTGATATAGTTGCTGGGCACGGTGAATGCTGCGCTGCCTCCGATGGCGGCAACGAGCCCAGAGTGACCGATGCTGCGTTGCGCTCCAATGACGGCTTAAGAGGAATCGCGTGCGCAATAAGTATCAAATGTTTATGTGCGAGTGTCCAACGCTCAAAGGTTAGCGCTTCCATTCTGCTCTATCGAGAAAGCCTGTAAAAAACGATCAACCGCATGCTCAATTGCCAGACTGGGGTCTTCTGGGCAGGGCATTCGGTAGATGTGCTGGCGGATGCCGATATAGACGATGCCACCGTGTAAGTTCCAAAGATCTTCCATGTCGGGCTTCATCGAGCTTGAAGAGGCGGCTTGAATTTCGTTGACCAGCGGACCCAAGATCATTTTATTCAGGTGTTCCAGATAGCGGCGGTTCAGCTCCGCACCAGCCAGTCCCGAAAACATAAAAATTCGCATCCACTCGTATTCGAAAATCAGCTTGCTGTAATCCCTATAAAAGGCCAGCAACCTGGACCTTAACGGCACATTTCGATCTATTAGGCGGCGCGGCCATTCCGGCGAAAGCCTATCAATATAGACTTGTGCATAGACGGCTTCGATCAGCGCTTCTTTGTTTTCGAAGTACTTGAAAAGAAGCGATTGAGTGATGCCAAGATGCTTGGCCAAATCGCGGGTTTTTCCCTCAAGCCCGACTTTTGCAAAGAACGCCACGGCCCCGTCCACAATTTGTTGCCGTCGCTCGCTAGGGGGGAGGCGCCGCCGTTTTGCTTTCGGGTCGGTGATATCGGTTTTGTTCATACCCACCCTCTTGGTCAGAAAAGAAAAGCCTTGCAATCATAAATCTTTTATTGATCATGTGATCAATAGTCGATGCGGGAGGTGTCGATTACAAGGGAGATCAGCTTATGAAAGCGTCTGCGGGCGGGTATGCCCGAGCAAATAACCTATCGCACGCGATAGAGCTTTTGGCATTGTCCGATGGTATGGGCCGCGTTCTCGCTGGGGGGCAAAGCCTTATAGCGGCGATGAATATGCGGCTTTCAACGGGTGATATGTTGGTTGATATCTCGCGTGTATCAGGCTTGTCGGGCGTCATCGACGAAGGGGAAACCCTGCGTATCGGAGCCTTGACCAAGCATGTTGAGATTGGTGCACACCCATTGATCCGCGCGCATGCCCCTTTGCTTGCCGACGCGGTCTCGTTCATCGCGCATGCCGCAATTCGCAACCGGGGTACTATCGGCGGGGCGCTGGCGCATGCCGACCCAGCTGCAGAGTTCCCGGCCTGCATGTTGGCCTTGGGCGCAACACTGCACATTCATGGCCCAGATGGGGAACGGAGCGCCGCTGCCGAAGACTTCTTTGAAGATTTGTTTGAGACATCCATTAAAGAAGATGAAATTTTGACAGCCATCACAGTTCCCAAGGCCGAAGCGGACGAACGTCAGGTCTTGCAAGAAGTTGCGCGCCGATCTGGGGACTACGCCTTGGTTGGGTTGTGCCTTGTCGCCCGCAGCAGCGGGCATCGGATTTCGCTACTGTCAGTCGCCTCGACGCCAATTCTGGCACGCAACGCGATGACGCAACTTGATCAAGGCAATGTCGATGGTGCGGTCGCCGCACTACGGGCAGAGATTGACCCGCCGTCTGACACGCAGGCAAGCGCAAGCTACCGCCGCCACATCGCCGGAATTCTGCTGCGCCGTGCTGTGGCACAGGAAAAAGGAGATTTCGCATGACCAAAGCCTTCGCTGACAAGGTCGTTATTGAACTGACAGTCAATGGCGAACCGGTCGAGGCACGTGTGCCAGCCGGACAGCATGTTGTAGACTTTCTGCGGCAGGATCTTGGTTTGACCGGTGCTCATGCCAGCTGCGAACATGGCGTTTGCGGCGCTTGTACAATTCGCGTGGATGGGTCGTCGGTGCGGGGCTGTCTCATGCTGGCCGCCCAGTTGGACGGATCCGACGTGTGGACCATCGAAGGTCTCTCCGACAAAGAGGCTATCCGAGACCTTCAAGAGGCGTTCATTGCCCGCAACGCGCTGCAATGCGGGTTCTGTACACCCGGAATGCTGGTAGCAGCAGAAGAGCTTTTGGCGCAAGGCGGCGTGCCCGAACGAGCCACAATCCGTGAGCATCTGTCAGGCAACTACTGCCGCTGTACCGGATATGAGGCAATTGTCGATGCCGTCGAAACGGTGGCGCAGCAACGAGCGGGACAGGTGCAGGTATGACCGTTCAGTTTGGCAATCCCGACCGGCCCAATTCCTACATTGGCAAGACGGTTCCACGCCCCAACGCCGGCCGATTGGTCGAGGGTCGGGGTAAATACGTCGACGACATTACCTTGCCACGCATGGTGCATGTGGCCTTCGTACGGTCGCCGTTCGCGCATGCCAAGATACTTTCCATTGATACGGAAGACGCCAAGTCGGTCAAAGGTGTTCTGCGGATATTCACCGGGGCGGATTTGGCCAAGGTCTGCACGCCTTGGGTCGCTGTGCTGGAGCACCTCAAGGGTCTGAAATCCCCGCCGGAGCATCCCATGGCCATGGACCGATCCTGTTGGGTCGGGGAGCCGGTGGTTGCTGTGGTCGCGACGTCTCGTGCGGCGGCTGAAGATGGCGCTGCGTTGGTTGATGTGGACTATGAACCGCTGCCCGTTGTCGCTGACATGATGACGGCGCTTGATGCGTCTACGCCGGTTCTGCATCCTGAGATGGGTGACAATCTCGCCTTTCAGCGCTTGCATGAAGAGGGCGACGTGGACGGCGTTTTTGCAACTGCCCACAAGGTTGTTTCTGCACACTTCAAGACGGGACGACACACAGGCGTCACGTTAGAGCCGCGGTCAATTCTGGTCGACTGGAATCCCGCCGAAGGACAGATGACAGCTTATCACGCAACGCAAGCACCGCATATGGTTCAGACCGTTCTGGCGACACATCTCGACGTGCCCGAGTCCCGCGTTCGGGTCATTTGTGGCGACGTCGGCGGGTCCTATGGCATCAAGGTCCACGTCTATCCCGATGAGGTGGCAACGGCTGCGATCTCCAAGATCATGGCACGACCCGTCAAGTTCATCGCTGACCGTCTAGAGAGCTTCACCACCGACATTCATGCCCGCGACCACGAGATCGAGGCTAAGATTGCGGTGGACGCAAACGGCAAAATCTTAGCGTTCGATGTGGACGACTGGACGGCCATTGGCGCTTATTCGGTCTACCCGAGGACATCAGCGATCGAGGGCAATCAGGTCGTGAATCTATGCGGCGGGCCCTATGATTTCGCCAATTACCGTGCCAAGACAACCGTGGTGTTCCAGAACAAGACACCGACCTGCCAATACCGCGCAGTCGGGCATCCGATTGCGGTGGCTATCACCGAGGGTCTGGTTGATATGGCGGCGGCAGAGATGGGCATGGACCCGGTCGAGATACGCCGCCGGAACATGTATGCTGACGATGCCTATCCCGTGACCTCGCCCGCGAATATGCGGTTCGAGGGGCTGTCGCACCACCAAAGCATGGATAAGCTGATGGGTTTGATGGACTACGACGCACTGCGCGCCGATCAAGCAGAGGCGCGTGCGCGCGGGGTCCATCGTGGTATCGGCATTGCCAGTTTCATTGAACTGACCAACCCCTCGCCATTCATGTATGGCATCGGCGGTGCGCGCATCTCGGCGCAGGATGGCTGCACCGTGCGGATGGACCCGGACGGGTCAATCGTGGCGATGTCAGGGGTTACCGAGCAGGGACAGGGCACCGAAGCGATGCTGTCTCAAATTGTCGCCGAAGGTGTGGGCGTGTTGCCTAGCAATGTGCGGGTGATCACCGGCGATACCCAAGTCACGCCGTATGGTGGTGGCACTTGGGCGTCTCGTGGCGCGGGCATTGGCGGAGAGGCGGCCTTGCGGTCAGCACGAGCCCTGCGGGACTCGATCCTCGAAGTTGCAGCCGCGATGCTACAATCGGACCAGGCGTCTCTGGATATTCGCGACGGTCATGTCGTGGATATTGAAACGGGCGCAGAGCGTATGCCGCTCGAAGAGCTTGGGCGCATTGTCTATTTCCGTGGCGATACGCTGCCTAAAGGCTTGCCGCGCGAGTTGGTGCAGACCCGCCATTACATCACATCCGAATACCCGTTCGCGTTCACCAACGGGGTGCAGGCCAGCTACCTTGAGGTCGATATCGAGACCGGAGTCGTGACGCTTTTAAAGCATTGGTGCGTGGAAGATTGCGGACGGATCATCAACCCACAACTGGTGGACGAGCAGATCAGGGGCGGCATCGTTCAAGGGCTTGGCGGCGCGCTATTCGAAGAAATTCATTACGACGACGAAGGCCAGCTGCTTAACGGGTCCATGGCTGACTATCTGGTGCCCATGGCAGGCGAGATGCCTGATATGGTCGTGGGCCATGTGGAAACCCCGACCAAGGAAAGCGAGCTTGGCGCCAAGGGTGCGGGCGAGGCCGGCACTGCTGGCGCGCCAGCGGCTGTGATGAATGCGATCAACGACGCGTTGCGACCCTTGGGGGCGCAGGTGACCCAAATGCCATTCACACCAGAGCGCATCTTGCGCGCGCTTGGTGCCATTGAAGACTGAGATTACAAAGGGATGCGCATGAGCATCCATGTTCAGGGAGGAACAACCATGAAATACACTACATTCAGCGCAGTTGCCGCATTGGGGATCAGCGCCGCAGGATGGGCCACGGCCCAAGAGCAGATCACGATCAATATCGGCTCGTCACATCCGGAGGCCAATATCTGGGTTTACGCGATGAAGAACACCTTCCAACCCGAGGTGAATCGCATTCTGGCCGAAGCGGGAGAGTACCAAGTCAACTGGAACGAAGCCTACGCCGGAACGCTCTACAAATTCACCGACACCCGCGAGGCGGTGATGGACGGGATCGTCGATGTCGGCATGGTCGGTACGGTTTGGGAAGGGGCGAACATGCCGCTCCAGAACGTCACCTACTTCACACCCTTTGCCACATCAGACCACAAGATGATTATCGAGATTTTCGATGACCTAAGCCAGAACTTACCCGAGTTGGCGAATAGCTGGTCTGAGAACGGCATGGTTCACCTATCGTCGCTGATCACTGACAGCTACGACATTTATGCGACCTTCCCGGTCAACACGATGGCCGACCTGCAAAATCGCAAGCTGAATGCGCCGGGCACCTCGGCAAACTGGCTTCGTGACACTGGGGCAACCCCTGTCGATGGCGCGTTGACCACTTACTACACCAACATCCAAACCGGCGTGACCGAAGGCACTTTGTCATTTGCATCAGGCATCTTGCCAACTCGCGTCTACGAAGTCGCACCCGAGTTGACCCGTGTCGGGATCGGGTCAATGTACTTCGGCGGGATCGCTGCGAATGAGGACTTCTTCAATGGATTGCCCGAGCCGGTTCAACAGGCATTCCGTGAGGCAGCCAAGTCCACGTCGGCTGCACATGGCGACTATGTGTCTGGTCTGGCCGAACGTGCGATGACCGAAATGCAAGCCGCGGGCCTGACGGTTCACGAGCTGCCCGAGGCGGAGAAAACGGCGTGGGTGACGGGTCTTCCCGACATTGTCGCGCCATGGCTCGAGCAAACGGGCGACGCAGGCAAGGTTGTTCTCAAAGCCTATTTTGATGCGCTGCGCGACCGCGGTGCAACTCCATTGCGCAACTGGGACGAAGGCCGCTAAATTACGACCATGAACAATAAGGTTCCGGCTGGACAAAATCCGGCCGGGGCCTTTTTGCAACTCCCCCTTTTCCGGAAATTCACGAGCGCGCTGATATGAGCCAGGACTACCCAAGCCACGAAACAGATCGCTTTGTCCCCAGCTTTGCCGAGGCACCGGTGGGGGCAATTCTGGGTAGTGTGGCGGCAGTTATGTTCTCGGTTGGAACGCTGTGCATTGGCGGGCTCATGGGGCTGGTCGTGGCCGACGTTTTGGGCCGCAACTTCTTTGACGCGCCCATCACGGGGGTGTCCGAAATAGCTGCCCGCACGGTTGTGGCAATCGTATTCCTGCAAGTCGCTGCGGCGATCCAGCAAAAGCGGCTGACGCGGGCGGACTTTCTGGTGCGCAGGCTAGAGCGATCATCGCCCCGCACCGTGTGCTTGTTAGAGGCGTTTTTTGCACTGAGCGGGGCAATCGTGTTTGCCCTGATCGTCTGGGCCTCGTGGCCCAAGATGATAGATGCCTGGACCGGAGCCGAGTATTTCGGCGTGCAGGGCGTCTTTACCATTCCGACCTTTCCATTCAGGGCAATTACCGTGCTTGGATCCGCTGTGGCTTCGCTTTCAGCGCTCTATCGCATGGCCGATGAAATCCGCAGTTTTCGGAGGGACGCCAAATGACCACGCTTGCCATTGGCTTCATTCTGATCGCCGTCCTTGTGGGGTTGGTCCTGCTGGGTATGCAGATCGCCTATGCTCTGTTTGCGGTGGCGTTTGTCGGCATTTGGGTCATTCGCGACAACATGGATCTGGCGTTTAAGATGCTGGAGTTGACTGCTTATAGCGGGATTGCAGATTACCTTTTTGCGACGATCCCGCTGTTCGTGCTGATGGGGCTTCTGGTGAGTGTCTCCAACGTGGGGCGCGACACGTTCGAGGTGGCCGAAGAGCTTTTGCGTCGAATGATCTGTGGGCTTGGCGTCGCAACTGTAGCGGCAAACACAATCTTTGCTGCGGTCACTGGCGTATCCATCGCGTCGGCTGCGGTGTTTACGCGGGTCGCAGTGCCTGAAATGACGCGCCACGGATATAGGCCCGCGTTCTCGGCAGGGACAGTGGCGGGGTCTTCGGTTCTGGGAATGTTGATCCCGCCAAGCCTCCTGCTGATCATCTATGGCGTGCTTGCCGAGGTCTCTATCGGCGGAATGTTCCTTGCCGGTATCCTTCCGGGGCTCATGCTCGCGGGTGGATTTGTCGCAATGTTGGTCGGCGTTACTGTCCTGTTTCCACGCTTTGTGCTGATGGACCCTGACGCTACCAAGGCGCGGCGTCAGGACCTTAATGCGGAGAAAATGCCGCCCTTCATAATGCTGGCTAAGCTTGTGCCGATTGTCCTGTTGGTCATCTTGGTTCTGGGGGGGCTTTACACAGGATACTTCACCCCAACAGAGGCCGGCGGCATTGGCGCGTTCGGCGCACTCATTGTTGCGGTGTCGCGCAGGTCGCTTGATCGCAAGCGGTTGTGGGAGGTGATGAAGCAAACGGCGATTATTTCGGTGTCGATCCTGTTGCTGTTGATCGCGGCCAGCTTCTATTCGCGCATGTTGTCGATTGCCGGGCTACCCAATGCGATTGCAAACCTTGTGCAGGGATCGGGGTTTGGCCCATTGGGCTTTCTGTTCCTTTACGCAGTCCTCATCCTGCTTATGGGTATGATCCTCGACAGCACATCAATCCTGCTGATCATGGTGCCGATTGCTGCCCCTATCGCTCAAGGCATGGGTATCGACCTGAGCCATTTCGGGATCATTACCGTACTGGCCGTCGAGATCGGGTTGCTCACACCCCCATTTGGGATATCGGTGTTTACCGTCCACAATACGCTCAACGATCCTAACGTCTCCGTCGAGCAGATATTTGCGGCTACGCTGCCATTCGTCGGCGTGATGTTGATTGTTCTGCTTGTTGTTGCTGTATTTCCAACGACCGCGACTGCATTTTTGTAGACAACGGCCCCGTGCCGGTCTTCGGCGGAATGCTGAAAACGATGGGTCAAGTATCGGGAGTGCCCTGACTAGTCGGCACTGAGCGGATCGACGATGAGAGGTTCGTACCGCAGTAACAGACATTGCCGGCATCGATTTGAACGGCGGCTCCGTCCGCATAGCTACCATCGATTCGAGAGGTATTTAGAGGCAGCTTTGGACCCAAAATCCCGATGATGGTGGATATCGGAAACATCATCGGACAGCTAAAAGGATCACCTCCTTACGAAACCGATTACACTAGAAGGGGTTGCGCCGAGCCATAGAAGTCTCGCCCTTTGGTTGAGTCACAGTATCAGTCATGACAGATGACAACGTAACAAAACCCGCTGGAGCGTGAAAACTTGGAATGACCACCAGTGCAAACTATAGGTCAAAATATCTACTTTAGTAAATTTATTAACTGTAAATTGACTTGCACACCTGCGCTATGCAAGGGTTTCTTAAACCGTCTTTGCCGGTATGCGACACGTCGCATCGACATTGGCGGATGTACGGGTTCAATATCGGGGAGGATAGATGACAACCCTTAGAGTGGCGGCTTCCAGCTTCAGCACTTTGATGCCCAACTGATGCGGGTCGAAACACCCCTTGCGTTACCTGACGACAAGCCGTCGTTCACTCAGGCTATGCGTTACAAGATGAAGCTGACGATGCGCGAACCGACGACTGCAGTTGGGTTTGTTGTGGCGATTATCTTCGCATATCTCATCCTGCTTCCCGTGCTGTCGATCCTTCTAGACGCCGTGAAAGTCCAACTTGGCGATGCCCGCCGCATTGGCGGAGAGGTTGGGGATGGAACGCTTTACTACCTGCATCGGACGTTCCTTAGCCCAGTTGCACAGAATTTTTTCTGGGGGCCACTGAAGAATACTCTGTCCGTCGCGCTTGGTGCGATCTTGCTATCCTTCCTCATCGGCACGCCGCTTGCATGGTTGCTAAGCCGCACCGACATGTTCGCGCGTCGCTGGTTCGCGACTGCTTTGATCGTTCCATACATGCTGCCCTCATGGACCTTTGCGCTGGCCTGGACGACCTTGTTCAAGAACCGCACCGTTGGTGGCCAGCAAGGATGGCTGGAAGCGATGGGCATGACGCCGCCTGATTGGATGTCGTACGGGCAATTCCCGATCACCATTATTTTGTCGCTGCACTATGCGCCGTTCATCATTTTGCTGCTGGGCAACGGGTTGCGCCGTTTGGACAGTCAACTGGAAGATTCAGCACGGATCCTTGGTGCCACACGCGGACAGATCGCGGTTCAGGTCCTGTTGCCGCTGATGCGACCGGCGCTGTTTTCGGCGGCGTTGTTGATTTTTGCCAAATGCCTTGGCGATTTTGGCGTGACCTATGTATTGGGGTTGCCGGTGCAGTTCGACGTTCTTGCGACATCGCTTTACCGCTCCATTGGGTCGCGACAGACAGGCGTCGCCGGAGTTCTTGCGGGGTCGATCATGGCTATGGGGATCGTCGCGCTGCTGATCGACGCATATGTTGTGCGCGAGGCGCGTCGGTTCGTGACCGTCGGGTCCAAAGGGTCGATGGACCGCAAGTCCCAGCTGAAGAAATGGCGCATCCCCGCGACCGGATTTGCCGCCTTCATCTTTATAATCAGCGTCGGCTTGCCGGTCCTGACACTGACGCTGTCAACCATCATGTTCGTACCGGCAAAGTTCACTTTGGATAACTTCACGCTACAATACTGGATCGGCACAGACCTTGAAACCGTCGCGATGCGCACCGGTATTTTATTGGCGCCGGACATGTGGTCGGCAGCATGGAATACCTTGCGCATTGTCGGATCAGCAGCGGTTTCCGCCGGATTCCTCGGGCTGCTCGTAGGTTATGTCGTAGTGCGGACGCCTTTCCGACCTTTGTCGACCTTCCTGAGGCATGTAACTTTCCTGCCGTATCTAGTGCCGGGGATCGCGTTTGCGGCGGCTTACCTGTCGCTGTTTGCCGTGTCGCACGGGCCGGTGCCGGCACTGTACGGCACCACTGCGATCCTGATCCTTGCGCTAACAGCAGATCAGATGCCCTATGCCTCCCGCGCCGGAATCTCGGCGATGATGCAACTCGGCAAGGAGCCGGAAGAAGCGGCGCAGGTCGCTGGTGCCGGATGGGTGCGGCGGATGAGGTCCATTGTGATCCCGATCCAGAAGCGTTCACTGGTGACCGGAGTCCTTCTGCCGTTCATTTCGGGTATCAAGGGGCTCAGTCTTTTCGTCATGCTGGCTGTCCCAAGTACTGACGTTCTGACGACCTACTCGCTCCGCCTGATTGACTACAACTACACGCAGGCCGCGAATGCCGTGGTCCTTATCATCGCGGCGGTGGCCTATTTCGGCACACTTCTGGCGCAGCGTCTGACGAATACAAATCTTGCTGAAGGTCTGGGGGGCTAGCATGCCAACAATCGCACTTAGTCAGGTCAGGAAGACCTATCCTGGATCCTCTACCGATGCGGTACGGTCGCTGGACCTGGAAATCGCTGACGGTGAATTCATGTGTCTGTTAGGGCCGTCGGGCTGTGGTAAGACGACAACCCTCAGGATGATTGCTGGGCTGGAAAACCTATCAGCCGGGGAACTGAGGATCGGCGACAGGGTGGTCGACAGCGCAGTTGAGGCGACGTTTGTACCGCCAGAAGACCGCAAACTTGGCCTTGTATTTCAAAGCTATGCGCTTTGGCCGCACCTTACCATCGAACGCAATACCGATTTCGGATTGCGTTTGCGTAAGGTGCCTAAAGCGGAGCGCATCAAGCGAACCGATGACGTGATGCGCGCGCTTGGGATCGAACAATACCGCGACCGCTATCCTTCGCAGCTGTCAGGCGGGCAGCAACAACGGGTGGCTTTGGCGCGCATGCTGGCGGTCAGTCCCGGCGTTCTGCTGCTGGACGAGCCATTGTCAAACCTTGATGCGCGGTTGCGGCTGGAAATGCGCGCCGAGCTGAAACGCATTCATGGCAAATTTGGAACGACCATTGTTTTCGTCACCCACGACCAATGGGAAGCAATGACGCTGGCCACCACGATCGCCGTGATGAACGACGGCGTAATCCAGCAGATGGGCACACCCGACGACATCTATGAACGCCCCGCCAATCGGTTTGTAGCGGAATTCGTCGGCTCGCCACCAATTAACCTGATTGAACAGAACGCGAATACGCCAATTGCTGCGGCCATTGCCAGCTATCTGGACGGTCGGTTGCACGATGTCGGGGCCGTGGCGCTTACAGGTATCCGGCCGGAAGCGATTGTTTTGCACACCGATGCCAAAGATGTTCCGCAAGACAGTTTCAATCTCCGCGCAGTGATCGAAGGGGTTCTGCCAACCGGCGGCAGTTGGATCGTCGAAGTTCGCGCGGGGGGGCAATTGCTTTTTATGACAACCCATGTAGCCCCAACCCTGTCAGCAGGGGACGATGTTACGATGGTCGTCGAGCCCGCCGCTTTTCATCTGTTCGATACGGATGGGCAACGGATGCTTAACGCTGACAAAGCGCTAGGACACAGCGCTGGATGAAAACCACCGCCAAAGACGTGGAAGCTTCTTTGGCATTGTACTCTTGCATCACTGGGTCATCGACCCGGCGGCAAGGCCAACACGAAAGGGAGAAATAACAATGAGAATTATCGACAGGACACGCATCGCGACGACATCGGCAAGTTTCGCCGCCCTGCTAGCAGGCGGCCTTGGCATGGCGCATGCACAGGATTTCGACCTCGACGCGTTGATCGAGGCCGCGCGCGCCGAGCCGCAGCTGACGGTTTTTGACAGCACCGGCAAAATCAAGACAATGGCCGAAGCTTTCTCGGCCAAATACGGTATCGACGCCGTCGGAACCAAGATGAAGGCCCCGGCCCAGATCGAGATGTTTGACCGCGAAGCCCGCGCCGGAAATGTTCAGGCAGACGTCGCGATCATTTCGGATGCCTCCGCTGTTATCGCCCAGTTGATCCCGACTGGGGCCGTCACAAGCTGGTCGCCACCCGATCTGGCCGACAAGATCGACCCGGACTATCAGAACCCGCTAGTTGTCGTCGCCTCGGCCAATCTCTGGACCTACAACACTGAACTCTATGACTCCTGCCCGGTTTCCAACATTTGGCAACTGACTGAATCCGAATGGAAAGGCAAAGTCGCGATGCAGGATCCGCTGCGCAATCCTGGACTGACCAACTGGTTCAACCAGCTTGAAATGCACCACGACGACAAGATCGGGGCCGCCTATGAAGCGCAATACGGCAAACCGCTGGACAGCGACGCAGGCAGCGCAACCAAGGCTTGGCTGAAGGCGCTAGGTCAGAACGCACCATTGCTGGGATCCTCGGACAGCGCGGCTGCTGAATCGGTTGGAGCACCGGGCCAAAGCGAGGGCTTCATGGGGCTGATGGCGTCCGCCAAATACCGCGACAACGCGGACAGTGACTACAAGCTGGGCCTGTGTGATGGCATCAAACCGTTTGTCGGCTTTACCAGCGTCAATGTCGGGGTCATTGCGACAGGGTCGGACAGTCCGAACGCGGCCAAGCTGTTTTTGCACTATGCGATGACACCTGAAGGCATCGCGCCGCAAAACAACGACGGCAAAATGTCTTCCAACTCGGACGTGGGGCTGCCCGCTGACGAGGCATCCGGTGTTGGAAACGTGTTGGATCAAGTGCAAAACTACCGCATTTCCACTGCGGCAGATGACTGGGAAACTCGCCAGGACTGGCAGGATTTCTGGCTGCTGAACTACAGCCGCTGATCACTTCCCCACCTTACGGAACGATACGAGTCAAACACTCTGCACGTTTGGTTCGCGTCCTTCGCTTCTCCGGACATTTCTCAAGTTCGGGGAGGCGGGCTTCAAACAGTCGTCACACCTAGGAATACACTCATGTCACAGCAACCAGAGCCCCTTGATCACGGCGCGTTGAAAGCGCGGGCTGACTTTTGTCGCGACTTGATCGCGAGCGCATCAGCGCTTGCACTGGAAGGGTTTAAAAATCGCAACACTGGTGCCAGTGAGCGCAAGGGGCCGCAGGATTTTCTGACGGAAACTGATGGTGCGGTCGAGCGGCACATTCGTGCCCGCATAGCCGAAGCTTTCCCTGAAGACGGCTTTATGGGAGAAGAAACTGGTGGCGCGCCGACAGCACGCGTCTGGGTGGTCGATCCTATCGACGGAACCGCGAACTTCGCACGGGGAATACCACATTTCTGCGTCTCCATTGCGTTTGTCGCTGACGGGGAAATCAAGATCGGGTCAATCTGCGCGCCCGCAACTGACGATCTGTATTTCGCGCAAGCGGGGCAAGGTGCCACCCGTAATGGTGCACCTATCCATGCAGCAAAGACGGAAGATTTTGATGCTGCCTGCGTTGAGCTTGGCTGGTCGGGGCGAGTTTCGCAGGATCGGTACTTGAAAATCCTGACCGGTATTCTCGATTTGGGGGCCAATGTGCGGCGTGGTGCCTCGGGCGCGATGGGTTTGGCCTATGTCGCCGATGGGAGATCCGACGCCTATCTTGAGCTGCACATGAATGCTTGGGATTGCCTCGCGGGTCTGCTGTTGGCGCAAGAAGCCGGTGCGCGAATTTGTGATTTCCTAGGAGGCGGCCCGCTTGAGGGTGGCGGCCCGGTCATTGCCAGCGTCTCGGCACTTGCCGACCAGTTAAGCGATGTCAGTGGGCTTGCCTTAGCACCTGCCGCGCGCGATCTCGCGTACGCTACTTGAGTCAGACACGACTCGGCGTCGTCGATTACACGCCGTTCCAGAAAGGATGCCAGATGGGCACAGCACACTATGACCGACCTGCGATCAGCTTGATCGAAGAAAAAGTAACCCCGTTTGACGTCGCGCTTTATATTGGCGGGCGCGAAGGTACTGCCGATTTGCCGCTCCTGAAGAAACACGGGATTTCTATCGTCGTGAACTGTGCGGTGAATCTGGATCTCAACTATGTCCCAACGGAGGAACCATCCCGCATTGATGCCCCCGTTCCCTATGGGCACGGGGCGTTGCGGTATTACAAGATCGGCTTGGTGGATGGATCGGGAAGCCCGGCGTCGATGATGCTGGCCGGTTACTACATTTTGCGCGGTGCGCTGGTGCAGGAATTGCCGGACCGCCCCAGCTATCCCCATCGCGAACGAGGGAATATTCTGGTCAATTGTCGTGGCGGACGCAGTCGATCGACGGCCTTGGTCAGCCTGTTCCTGCAGAAATCCATGCCGAATACCTATCCGACCATGGAAGCGGCCCTTGCCCATGTCCGCGAACGGCGGAAGTTGCGCCGGGACGAATGGCACGAGACGCCGAAGCAGGTTCTGGTTGATGCCATAAAGCAGGCGTCGGACTGGATCGACATGATCGGTCACGACGACGTGCCACGCTATGATGGAAAAGGCACGGAATGACTTCGCACTGGACGGGACAGGTCGCCGTTCTGGCCGATCCGCATTTGCATGATGTAGCTGCCGGTCGTGCCTATGGGCTGGTTCACGAAGATTGTTTTCGCAGTTTGGCGGACACGGCCTCATCGACCCGAGTGTTCAATGAGGGCGGTGCAGCGTTGGTTCGTGCATTGGACATACTGGTGGAACATGGCGTGCGACTGGTGATGATCGCAGGTGATCTGACCGATGATGGCCAACCAGCAAACTGGAATGCCGCTGCCAGTCTATTGCATAAATATACGCAAAAATACGGGATGAGGTTCTTCCTGACGCCGGGCAATCACGATCAATGGTATGGTGACGGCAAGGCGCTGAAAAAAGGGATGGTAACGCGAGACGGAGTTATCTTTGCTGTTGCTGGCGACCCATCCGAACCAAGCGCTGTCCACGCCCCCGCGATGCGGCAAGTCGGACAGGCGGAGATGCTGGACTATGCGCGTTCATTTGGATTTTGCCGTCACGACGACGATCTGTATTGGGAAACGCCCTTCGGGGTGTCCGATGCTTTAGCCGATCGCATAGGAACGGTGACGGATTCTGATGGTGATCCGGTGCTGGGTCCTGATTTATCCTATCTGGTGGAACCCGTGGAGGGGCTGTGGATTCTGTCGGTAGACGCCAATGTCTACTTGCCTGGCACGGATGGATGGGTGGATTGTGGGCAACAGGGTTGGAACGCCGTTCTGCACCACAAGGCTTGGTTGTTGGACTGGATGCGCGACGTCGCTGCACGGGCCAAAGCGCAGGGTAAGCAGCTTTTGACCATGTCACATTTTCCGGCGATCGACGTGCTGAACGACGTGCCCGGCGGGCTGGCTCAACGGGTGATGCCCACGCACTTGACCGCAGATGCCACGACAGCAACGGGTGTGGGCCTGCATTTCAGCGGGCATTGGCATATCAACCGCACCGGCGCACGGCACTTTGGGAAGGACTGGTTAGTGAATGTGGCGATTCCGTCGACCGCAAGCTTTCCTGCCGCCTTTAAGCTGGTCAATCTGGAGCAGACCTCTGCCCGCGTTGAAACCGTTCAACTGGGACAGGTCCCGGGGTTCGATGCGGGCTTTGCGCATTACCTTGCCGAGCAGCCCGATGCGACGCTTCCGCGGTGTGAAAGCTATGCCGATTTCTTGCGGGACCATCTGGGTGAGCTCACCGGTCGGCGGTATCTGGCGCGTGATTGGCCCACCGAATTCGGCGCGTATCTAGAGCAGGAAACGCTGGCCGATATCTTAACGCAGATAGGGGTCAACGCTGATAGTGCCACGACAAAAATTCCCGCGCGGCTGGCAATTGACGACTATTACTTCTTGGAACGTGGTGGGCAGCTTGCGGAAATTCCGGCTGAACGGTTGTCTGTCTATAGGGCGCTTGATTCGGCCGAACCCCTTAAAGGTGGTGACAGCCAAAGACGCCTGATCATGGGGTTGGCGCGCTACAGTCAGGCACTTCCGGATGACAAATTTACAGTAGATTTGACCAACGGCTCGGTCACTTAACGCGGACGCACCGTGTTGCGCCAAATCGGGGTGGTCTTCAACGCGATGTCACGCCCAACGCCGCCCACCGGCGGATCGCCCAAGAGGCGCCCGATCTGTTCCGCAATCTCGGTAACTGGTTGCCGAAATGTTGTCAGCCGGTAGGACGTCCATTGCGCTTGCTCGATATCGTCAAACCCGATCACGCAAAGATCGTCGGGAATGTTCAATTGAAATTCCTGCCTCGCCGTGTCCATGAAGCCAAGCGCCAGTATATCCGTAACGCAAAACGCTGCATCCGGTGTCGATGCGCGTCCAAAAACCCTACGCGCGGCTTCTGCCCCCGTGGCATAGCTGGTAGGGCCGACGGCCACGACCTCCACTTCGTCACCAATCGCCTTCGCTTCGGTGACATAGGCCAGTTCGCGAGCCGCGAGACTTGGTGTCAGACTGGTCGAGGAAACAACGACATGGCGACGGCAGCCGGCCCGCTTGTTCAGGCGAACGGCCTCGGTTGCTGCTCCTTCGTTGTCGATTGAAATCCGGTCGGCACCGTCGTGTCGCTTGCCGCGGTTCAGAAGGATAACGTGCTGACCATTTGCCAGACAGGTATCGACCAGATCGTATGAGGGTTGGCCGGACAATACGACCGTGGCCTCGGCCCGGAAATTCAGACTTTGCGTTAGGGCTTGTGCTGCACCGTCGTCAACACCGTCGGCGTTGATAACCAGTGCTACGCGGTCTGAGGCTTGGAGAACCCGAATTATCTCGTCCATCATACGCGACTGATAGGGATTGCTGACGGATCGAATGACCAGCGACACGATGTTGGTGCGGTCCGACAAGAGCCCGCGAGCAAGGTGGTTGACGTGATAGCCAAGCTCTTTAGCCGCCGCGATGACCTTTTGTCGGGTTTCGGGTGAAACACTGCCGCCATCGGAGAATGTTCGTGATACGGCAGACCGGGAAACGCCTGCCAATTCCGCAACCTTCAGGGCGCTTACAAAACCCTTGTTATGCACCTTCGTAGGATTCTTCACATTGGGCTTTCTGTTGTTGCGCTGGTGACTGAA
Organism: Litoreibacter halocynthiae; assembly: GCF_004365635.1. Classification (GTDB taxonomy): domain Bacteria; phylum Pseudomonadota; class Alphaproteobacteria; order Rhodobacterales; family Rhodobacteraceae; genus Litoreibacter; species Litoreibacter halocynthiae. The sequence goes on from NZ_SOBH01000003.1 coordinate 392,977, forward strand.
CTATAAATTTTTTATACGTTTATCGCCAGCGGAAGAAATACTCAGCATCGAGGTATTGGGGCTGTCTTCGGTTATGATGTATCCCTGCCCAAGGAGTCTTGGGGCAGAACGAAGCCTGACGTTGACCTTAGTCAATAGGGGCGATCAGTGCGGAAGTCGCTCATATCGCCGGAACGCTTGAACGGACATTCGTTCGGCTGAGTTAAATGTTGGCTAGGTCCCGATTGTGTTGAAAAACTCCGAAATTCGGATGTCGTAACTTTCAGGCAAAAGCCCGTTATACTAGGAAGTCAAATGAGAACGTTCCTGAGGCGAAGAGAGTTGGCAATTGAGCGGCCAGAGGTCAACTAGGCCGCCTCTCGCCACCAAAAACTCATCGGCCTGTACAGCGAAAAAGTTCGGCAGTCAGTACCAAAAGCGGTGTTTTTCAACACAATCGCCGCATTACAGTCGCCCAATAAACGTATGTCCAACGTCAGCTTCAACGAGAAATCGGTCAAATCCCAACGTTTGTCCACCGCGCTATGAACCGTTTCGGAATGCTTCAACACCAAATCAATGTCGAGCGAGCCGAACCTCAGCCCCCGTGATCTGGCTAATAACTCCCCCTGTGTTGACGGCGCTGTAGATTGATCTCGGCGGACGGGCGGTATTGGTAACGCTCCTATGCACCCAGCTTCGCTCTTCCATAGATTTCAGAGTCTGCGACAAAGCACGATCCGTAATCGTTAACAGGTTTCGCCTGATCTCGTTAAAATGGCGCGGCGTTTGAAGCGTTGTCAAAACTGGCAATGTCCATGAACGACGCAGCAAGTCCTGATCTTCGTCTCCAGAAACACTTTGAACTTTATAAGCGATTGCGGCGGCCGTTACGCCACTTGGCGTCAGACGAAACTCTGGCCGCAGCGGATGGCCGTGGCCGGGGTTCCGTTCCAGAAGCCCACTCTCAATAAGGTGTTCCATGCTTTGGCCGAAGGCTGATCTGCTGGCACCTGTTGCAGTCAGCAGCGCCGCCTGTCGCCCAGCAACACCTTCATGCAGGTTCGATAGAATGGAAAGTGCCCAAGCGCGAGAAGTGATGTTGACAAGAAAATCAATGTCCATAAAGTATAGTTACTATATTATTAACCAAAAGGAAGCCCATGCCACTCGTTTCAATAGAAAACACCATTACTATCGCTTTGTCAGTGACGGATCGATACAAAAGCGCCAAGTGGTATGAAAACATGCTTGGGTTTCAGACAAATTTTCATGCTGATGAGGCAGGCTGGTCTGAACTCCAGACCAAAACAACTGGGGTCACTATCGGTCTTGGTGAGCATACCAAACCTGCCCCCGGCAACTGCGTGCCAGTTTTCGGAATTGCTGACTTAGATACCGCGCGTCAAAAACTGGAGCATGCCAAAGTTAAGTTTGATGGTGAAACAGATGTCGTAGAGGGCATGGTAAAGACCGCGACCTTCTATGATCCTGATGGCAACGCGCTCATGCTTGCAGAAGATCTGACGGGTGGTATCTAACGATGAGATGGCTAACAAAAACCTCAATAGCACTTCTTGCGCCCACTAGTTTTGCCTCGGCAGAGCCGTTCGGCGAAGTCACAGTCGGTGTCCCCGTCTCATCCATCGCAGAAGCGGAGACATGGTATCTAAACTTTCTAGGTGCAGAAACCAAAATAATGCGGCCCTTTCCCGGCGTTGTTGAATTCAAAGTTTCGCCCGACACCTGAGTTCAACTCTTTGAAGTCGAAAACCAACAACCGTCCGGGGCCATCATCAAATTCTTGGTGGAAGATATGGCAGATGCGCAGCGCGAGCGTGCTGAACTTGGCATCAATACTGGGGACGCAATCGATATTCCCGGTGTTGTGACATACTCCGAATTCGCCGACCCCTTTGGCAATGCACTCGGTCTATATGACCTGCCATAGATAGTGCCGAAAACGACCGATACTGGTGAGCAACTCGACCTACCAAGTGTTGGATTTGGTCAGGAGGCATCACAATGTGGAAGCAAATCATGGAAATATGGGTGGATGTCGTCCTGATGTTGGCCTTTCAAGAATCAAGCTGGAAGCGTGTATCGAACAGGCTGGATAAGAAACGAAAGGAGCTAAACACGTATGTCAAATGACTTGATCACGATCGCGACGGTCGCGGTTCTCTATGCAGCGGTTGTGGTGAGCCCCGGTCCGAATTTCGCGCTCATATCGAGGCTCGCGATTTCAGGCGCACCTCGAACTGCGCATGGAGCGACACTGGGGCTTGCTTTGGCGGCAACGCTATACGCTGTTCTCAGCATGACGGGTCTTGCGGTGGTCTTGTCACATATGGGTTGGCTTGGCAGCTTTGTTCAAGTCGCGGGTGGATTGTTTTTGATTTATCTCGGACTTCAGAGCCGGCTTCAGCCCAACGCGTCCAAACCGAAAAGCCCGACGGTGTTGTCAGACGACACTTTCGAACGTGGTCTCAGATTAGGACTTCTGATCAATCTTTCCAACCCTAAGGCGATAACCTTCTTTGTCAGCCTCTATGCGGTCGCGATATCATCCGAGACAGGACTTGGCGCCAAGTCCGCCATTCTCTTTATAGGATTCGGGATGGAGGTCTTATGGTACACGATCGTTGTCGCGATACTGTCTACTGGTCCTGCCCGTGCGATTTACAACCGATTTGGCGTTTGGTTTGAACGCACACTTGGAACAATTTTGGTAGTGCTTGGCATTCGAATGATTATGGAGCGCCAGCCATGACCATTCGCAACGCGACCCCATCAGACGCGTCAATCATGGCAGCAATCTCAATGGAAGTTTGGATCGGGACCTATCTCAAAAGAGGCGTGAGCACGTTCTTTGCCGAGTATCCGTTAGAGACTTTCACGTCTGTAAGACGAGCGCTCTGATATCCGACCCATCCTAGTTCATTTTGGTTTCTGAAAACGCAGAAGGAATTGATGGCTTTTTACGTGTAACACCGAGAAGCCCCGCCCCCGTTTGAAGGCTGTTCAGACACGGAAATTGCAACTTTCTATGTCCAATCGCGCCACCACGGACAAGGAATAGGCAAACGACTTCTGAACACTACCCTTAAACACTGTCGCAAACAGGGCGTGAGTTCTGTCTGGCTGGCGACAAAGCCGAGAACTCTCCAGCAATAGCCTTTTACATTTCTCAAGGCTTCAAGCATGTCGGGGAAACAGAATTTCGAATTTAAGATCAAGGATACCTCAACAATATCTATTCTTACGGATTGTCTGCCTCTGCTCGATAACATCTTTCAGATATCTGCGGCAGATAAGAACTCGCGTTACGCGGACGATACCATGACCGGGGTTACAAGTGTCTGACATTGAAAATACGTTAAGCAGCTCGCAAGCGGGAACGGCAGCTGCAAGCAAGGAAGTCCCCCAGATTTCCATACGCGGGGCCGATATCAGCGACGCCATGACAGTTGCCCGATTTGTCCATGCTCTCGTGGACGAATTGTCTGGTGGTGAGACAGCTACAATTGAGGAAGTCTTTGAGATAACATCGCGCGTCGTTTCAGACGCTGGTGTTATCGCGTTGATCGCTTATGAGGATCGCCAACCTGTAGGAGCGATGACCCTCAACGAATGCAAAGAAATCTATGCAGGCGGCAAATTCGGGGAAACTTCAGAGCTATATGTCGACCCAAACCATCGATCGCACGGAATTGCCAAGCAACTGTTGGGCAGCGCTCAATCGGAGGCCAAACCGCGTTCGTCAAATGTTATTTGCTTTTGATTTTCAGGCTTTGTCGGATCCAGCAGTAGACAAGTTTCGGTGTCGCAGTCACGACTATCCTAGGTTGCTCGCGCACAATCTGGGGCCAAAGGAAAGAAATCCCATTTTCCGCGAGTTTCTCCTTCTCCGTCCTTATGCGGTGAGTTGGGGTAGCCTATAAACTAATGTCGGCTTCGCCGCGGGCGCGTCATCAAGTGTTTCTGCGAAAACAAAGGCGGCTTCGAGCCCAATTTGACCGATGCTGCATTGTGCACAGATGACCGCAAGCTGCGAATACCGGCCCCTAGCAGGTCTCGTAGCATTATTCTGTATCAACGACCTCTGATCGATGGACGTCAAGAAAAACACGCCCAAACCCAAATGCTGCCATTCGAAATTTAAGTTCTCGAGTTTGTGCCAGAACGGCGTTTCCGCGGCGCTGGAAGCACAAGCTGAGAAGGTGGTTTTGGCAGTCGCTGCGCCAATGGAGGCATTACCGCCATCAACGAGCATCCATGACTAATGCGGAAGTTCGGTCTCGTCCGCGTCGTCTTCAAGACTTCAGCGGCTTCTTGTCTCCGCGGACCAATCGCAGGTCATATAAGATCATGTAGGCGGCGGGCGTTACAAACAGTGCCAGAAACGTAGCGCCGGACAATCCAAAGGCCAGACTCGCGACGATCGGCCTCAGGAACTGGGCTTGGGTTGACTGTTCAAACAGAAGTGGGCCAAGCCCCACGACGGTGGTCAAGGAAGTCAGGAAGATCGGGCGAAAACGATCCCGCACCGCACTAACCCCAGCGTCCATCAGGTCATCGCTAGTATCATGATGGCTCTTGATGAACTCCACCAACAAGATCGAGTTGTTTACAACGACGCCAGCAAGCGTTGCCAGACCAACGAAACTTGGCAGGGACAACTGCATTCCAAGCGCAAGGTGCCCCCACATCATCCCGATGATGCCCAATGGAATTGCAAGAAAGACTGCAATTGGCTGGATAAAACTACGGAACTGAAAGGCGAGGATGAGCCAAACACCAATGAACCCCATGGCGAGGTTGCGCATCAGCGATGCACCGGTGGTGGCGGTGTCTTTGGACTCGCCCACGACCACGACGTTTATTTCCGGATGGCGCTGGCTTAGATCAGGGAGAAAGCCAGTGCGCATGGCCGCCATCAGCTCGCGCGAATTTGCGACATTGGGATTGATGGAGCCTGTCACCGAAACCGTTCGCATTCCATCAATCCGAGTGATCGAGGCATAGCCTCGCGTCAGACGAATATCTGCCACAGATGAAAGCGGCACCAATGCACCGCCAGTTCCAGACACGCGGATGCTACCGATATCGCTGGCAGCATTGCGGTCTGACGCGTTGAGACGCGCAACGATATCAAGCCCACCCAGCGTGTCCTGCACTTCCAGACCGGTATCGCCACGAAAGCTTGCTCGTAGTTCTGTCGCGATGCCTTGTGCTGACACTCCAAGCGCCGAGGCGGCGGCGGGACGCAGCGAAACGACGTACTCAGGTTTACCCGGACGCAGATCATAGGCTACGTCGCGTACGCCTTGGAAGGCACGAAAGAATGCTCGCATGTCGCGCGCTGTTTCCTCCAGTGCCACCATATCAGGCCCCTGCAAACGCACATCAATTGGCTTGCCGCCAACGCCGCGTTCCTTGTCCGTAAATCTTAGGCTGGCCATGTCCGGCATTGGGCCAGTGGCCTTTCTCCAGTCGCTGACGATCTGTGTGACTGTTGTCGTTCGGACCCCAGCTGGCAGAAGCTTTGCGCTGACTGTTGCCAGATGAGGGCCACTTTCAGACGCAGCATCGGCATTTGAACCAAAGGTAACCGTTACACTTTGGACAAGCGGCTGCGTGTCAGGTTGTTTTGGTGTTTCCGCGGCGTTGATTTTTTCCAGCGCAGCGACAACCTTTTGAACACGTGCTTGGGTCTGCGCCAGCGGCGCGCCCTGCGCGAGTAGGAGCCGTGCTTCGACTGTATCGCTCTCCAAAGTCGGAAAGCTTTGGAACTTGATCAGCCCTGCGGTGAACGGAGTGATTGATACCAGCAGGATGAAGCCAACCACCCCCAACGTGAAGTAGCGAAACCGCAGCGCTTGGCGTGCAAGCGGCACAATGGCTCGGTCGCGGAGGATGTCGAAAACCCCATTCATCCAACGATTGACGCGATTGGGCTGCATGTCGCCGCGCAGTGCGTGTGCAAGGTGGTTCGGGAGCACAAGAAACGCCTCTATCAGGCTAACAATAAGGGTGATCACCAAGACCACGGGAAGGAATTTGAGCACTGCGCCAATCTGACCCGCCATGAGCCCAAGTGGACCCACAATCATGACGGTTGTTAGAAAAGAGGCCATAACGCCAGGGCCCACTTGTGTGACCCCCTTCAAGGCGGCTTGTACGGGCGTTTCCCCAGCCAATCTGCGACGTACGATGTTTTCGGATATCACGATCGAGTCGTCCATCAGCAAGCCAATCGCGACCAAGAGTGCTACCATTGTAATCATGTTGATCGTCAACCCCAAAAGCTGCATCGTGAAGATGGTGCCTAGAAAGGACACCGGCAGCGTCAACGCGACCCAGAAGGAAAAGCGCAGCCCAAAGAATAACCCCATCACGATCAGGACCAGAACCAAGCCCTGCATGCCGTTCGTGGTGATGATCCGCAGTCGTTCGGTGATATTGGATGTACTGTCTTGCGAGATTGCCAATTCGATCCCAGCGGGTGCCTGCGCGCGCGCCGTATCCAAGCGGGTTTTTAATGCGGCCATCACACGCAACGCATCTTGCGTCGAGGTCTTCGTGACGCTGACGATTGCTGCGCGCTTGTTATTGTAGAACGTCGCATCATAGTCGTCCGCGAACCTGTTGGTGATTTTTGCGACGTCCCCAAGCAAAATCTCAGTGCCCAATTCTGATCCCAGCAATGGGATTGTCGCCAACTCGTTTGGGCGTCGGCGTTCACCAGCAAACCGTACCAATGCGTCACCCTCGGGGCCCTCTAGCGTTCCGGCGGGGACATCCAAGCTGTTGCGGGACAATGCGGCTGCGACCGCAGATATGGTCAAACCATGACGTTGCAGCGCCGTGGCGGATATTTCGATGACAATCTCTCGGTCAGAGAAACCGCCTACGGTTGCTTGGGATATCTTCGGATCAGCCTTTAAAAACTCCGCAAACTGATCGGCGTAGGCTAAGAGAACTTTGGGGTCGGTCGAGCCAGTCACCGCGATCGAGGCAACGTTTGCGACGCGTTCTACGATGCGGGTTACTGGAGCGTCGGCCTTTGCAGGGTAGGCGGTGACCCCATCCACGGCGGCTTTCACATCAGCGGCAAAGCGCGTCATGTCGGCGCCTTCGACCATTTCAGCTGTCAGAACAGCCATGTTGTCGCGCGCCTGACAGGTCAGCTCCGCGAGGTTGTCGACACTCCGGATCGGGTCTTCGGCGACCATGCAAATGCCAGTTTCGACGTCGGCTGGTGCCGCTCCGGGATAGACGATTCGCACTTCAACATCGGACGGCGGGATTTCGGGAAAACTGTCGCGTTGCAGTGTTGGCAAGGCGGCGATGCCAAGGCCGATGAACAGCACCATCAAGATGTTGGCGGCGGTTGCGTGGCGCGTGAACAGCTCGATCATTGAGCTGACGCCTGAACGGCCAATGCGGCTGCAAGTGCTTTGTCCTCAACTGGTTTAACAGCCATGCCCGGTACTGCTACAGACAGATCTGTGACTACGAGTTTATCGCCCACAGCAAGTCCGCCAGAAATAATGGCCAGACCATCGACTGTGTAGGCAAGCTTAACCTCGCGTGGCTCAAGCTTACCTTGCGCGCTGACAACAAGCGCTTGGTTCTGGGTGATCGCGGTGGACGGTGCGACCAGAGCTTTGCGTGACGGAGCGCGAAGCAGTACCTCGACAAACATATCGCGGCGCAACGGCGGCCTTTCGCCTGCAATCGCCTGCTCCATGGGCCTGTCAACCCGAACAACAATTCTGGCGCTTTGGGTGCGCGCTTCGATTGCATCACTGACGCGTGCGACAGTTGCAGGCCACTCGATAACACGACCGGCTTGGCTCAACTCGACTTGCGCGTTCAGGTCCAGAACGCTCATGCCGGGCTCCAGCGACCGTATCAGCGGGCCCATTTGCCCGATGGGGAATTGAGCCGTGATTTCCACGGCTTCCGTTCCATCTGCTGAAAACAAGACAGCGCCGCGGGCCACATATTGTCCCAGGTCTGCCTCAACTGATCTGATTTGAACGTCGAAAGGCGCGACCACCGACATAAAATCGAGGCTACGCGCAGAACTGGCACGTTGCGCCAACAGGACCGCGCGCTCGGCCTCATTCAATGCAAGTTGGTTTTGGATATCCGTCAGTTTAGAGCGGGCCGTTAACTCCGCCCGTGCCGCCTGATCGCGCGCAGTTCGTGTTGTGACGCCTTGGTCTTGAAGGTCTTGTTGCCGCTTTAGATCACTCTCGCTAATGGCCAGATCGGCGCGGCTAAGTTCAAGGCTTGCATTCAGCGTATCATCTTTCACATTTAATGCCGCCATTTGCGCATCCAACTGCGCAAGGGTTAGCCGCACATCCGTGTCATCGATCTTCAACAACTCTGTCCCCGATGGCACAAAATGCCCATCCGAGAGAAGCGGTGAAGACTTTATGATATTGCCCTCCACTCGCGCTATGGCGCGCCATTCGCGAGCTGGGGCTACAACACCATATCCGGTGACACGAGGGATCAGATCGACTTCGCTCAAGGTAATGACCCGCACCGGTACAGATAGTGATGCGGTTTCCTTAGGGGCGGCCTCGGATTTGATGGAGCCAGAGTAGAGGATCGCCCCAACGCCTAACGCTAGCGGAATACCCACGGCAAAAAGCCGTCTGAAAACGATTATCCAAGTGCGCATGATAATGATCCTTTGGGGTTTCCGTTAACGTTGCGTTGGTCGACTACGAAAAATCGACCGTCAGAAACTGTCTTGTGACTTCAGCGGACAATGTATTCAATATTAAGAATATATCTTTGATACAAGTCAATCTGCATGACCCTAAAGAGTATGATCTCTGGCGCGCTTCCACTGTGAAATTCGCTTCGTCGTGGATGAACGAAGGCCGCGTGTGCAACATCGCATGACAGTGGTCAATGGCAGCCATGGGCCGTCCCCCCCATCGGTAGGGCAGTGTCAGGTCCAAATGCTGCATCGCCTCCGAGGTCTGCTCCGAGCCCTCTCATACCGATGCTGCAATCTGCACGAAAGTCTGCTTCTTCAGTAGTGCATCTTGCTACTTTGGCTATCTCTGGGCGAAACACAAACTAAACACAGTTCAATACGCAAGCAGAATATCCCTTCAACTTCGCAGCCAATATCAAACAGATTGTGCTGGTGCTGCTTGTTGGAATTGCAATCAGCTTGCCAGATGCTCCGATTGCCATAAGATAGGTCCACCTTCACGATAATAGGAAGGCCGATGGACCCTAAGACTTCGCACGCTGATCGAGTTCTCGAAGCGACACGTTCCGCTTCTGCTGCCGCACGTTCGCAAATCGCGGCGAGCTGGCATCGATCCGTGCAGAAACACGGGTTGGACCCCAACAACCGACGCGCACCAGACAAGATTGAACACGCTGCGTTGCGGGAACGGTTGGAGGTCTACGAGAAGTTCATGATGGTCGCCGCACCGCGATTGGACGCGTTGTATTCGCTCGTCGGGCAATCGGGGTGTGCGGTTCTGATGACGGACACCGAGGGCGTTATCCTCGACCAGCGCATGTCGGATGCTGACACCCCTGCCTTTGAAAGCTGGGGCCTGAGCGCGGGCGCGAACTGGAGCGAGGAGCGTGAGGGAACCAACGGGATTGGCACCTGCCTGACCGAGCGTCGCCGTGTGATCATTCATCAGGACGAACATTTTCATGTCCGCAACACCGGAATGAGCTGTATTGATGCGCCGATTTTTGACGAGAACGGGCAGATCGTGGCCGCGCTTGATGTGTCCTCGGCGCGGGCGGATCAAACCGAGGCCTTTAATCGACTGATCGGGGCGCAAGTGGCGCAAACCGCCCGCGCGATTGAAGAGGCCAACTTTCGGGCGGCGTTCAGCGCGGCGCGCATTATCGTGGCCGAAAGCAGTGAAGCGGATTCTGCGACCCTGCTGGCCGTGGACAGCCACGACCTTGTCATTGGCGCAACCCGCGAGGCACGCCGCGCGTTTGGATTGGCCGGAACGGGGCCGCTTGCCGCGCGTCCTGCCGCTGATATTTTGGGCCAGGAAGACGGCCCCACAGGGTTCCAGCGCGCTGAACGCGCCGCCGTGGTGCGTGCGCTTGCGCGGGCCGACGGCAACGTGTCACAGGCCGCGCGCCAGCTTGGTGTGGGCCGCGCGACGCTCTATCGGCGCATGAAGCGGCTGGGCTTGCACGAAACCTGACTGAATCTGTCTCAGGGATGAGACACATCACCCACTCTTTCTGTTTTGCCCTACTGACGGACGCGAAAGCCCTTGTCAGGTTATGCCTCAGCCCAGGTGGAGGACTTGGGCATTCAGGAGGAAAAAATAATGAAAGATCTCGCACATACTGAGTCTGGGACATACACGTCTCCGTTCAAAACAAAGTATGACAACTTTATCGGCGGCAAATTCGTGCCGCCTGTGAACGGACGCTACTTTGAAAACGTGACGCCGATTACCGGCGAAAAAATCAACGACATCGCCCGCTCTGACGCGGATGACGTCAATCTGGCATTGGACGCTGCACATGAGGCGAAAGCCGCGTGGGGCGCGACGTCGACAACCGCGCGTGCAAACATTTTGCTGAAGGTCGCAGACGCGATTGAGGACAACCTCGAGCTGCTGGCCCAAGCCGAAACATGGGACAACGGCAAGCCGATCCGCGAAACGATGGCCGCGGACATTCCGCTTGCCGCAGACCATTTCCGCTATTTTGCGAGTGTGCTGCGTGGGCAAGAAGGCTCAATGAGCGAAATTGATGCCGATACTGTGGCCTATCACTACCATGAACCGCTGGGCGTCGTCGGCCAGATCATTCCATGGAACTTCTCAATTCTGATGGCCGCGTGGAAACTTGCGCCAGCACTGGCTGCGGGCAACTGCGTGTTGATGAAACCGGCGGAACAAACACCGGCTGCGATTATGGTCTTGGCAGAGCTGATCAATGACCTGCTTCCGGCGGGTGTGCTGAACATCGTCAACGGTTATGGCGCGGAAGTTGGCGCGGCATTGGCCACGTCAAAGCGTATCGCGAAGATCGCGTTCACAGGGTCCACGGCGACAGGCCGCACGATCATGCAAGCCGCGACCGAGAACCTGATCCCCGTCACGCTTGAGCTGGGCGGCAAAAGCCCCAACGTCTTCTTCTCCGATATCATGCGCGAAGACGATGCGTTCTTTGATAAGGCGATCGAGGGCTTCGTTCTGTTCGCCTTCAATCAGGGCGAAGTTTGCACCTGCCCGTCACGCGCCTTGGTGCAGGAAGACATCTACGAGGCCTTCATGGAGCGCGTCATCGAACGTGTGAAAGCGATCAAGCACGGTGATCCACGTGACCCTGAAACGATGGTTGGCGCCCAAGCCAGTACCGCCCAGCAAGAGAAAATCCTGTCTTACTTCACCATTGGCCGTGAAGAAGGCGCTGAAGTTCTTATTGGCGGTGCAGCTGCGGAGTTTGGTGGCGAATTGTCAGGCGGTAACTACATCCAGCCGACGATTTTTAAAGGCGACAATTCCATGCGCGTCTTTCAGGAAGAAATCTTTGGCCCGGTCGTTTCGGTCACAACCTTCAAGGACGAAGCAGAAGCCTTGGCAATTGCGAACGATACGATGTACGGCCTTGGTGCCGGCGTTTGGTCGCGGGATATGAATACCTGCTACCGTATGGGCCGCGCAATCGAAGCAGGCCGTGTTTGGGTGAATAACTATCACGCTTATCCAGCGCATGCGGCCTTTGGAGGTTACAAACAATCCGGCATCGGACGCGAGAACCACAAGATGATGTTGGACCACTATCAGCAGACCAAGAACATGCTGGTCAGCTACAACCCCAACAAACTTGGGTTCTTCTAGGTTAACGAAGAAGGCTCCCGTGCTTGTGCGCGGGAGCCAACCAAGACCGCGATAATCAAACCAGACATAACCCAAAGATCTGTGTTCGTCGAAATACCATAGCGATCTCAATACTGCCGTCGGCGACCCAAAAACTCGTTACCGATTTTCGCTGCATTGCGTGTTTTCGAACGAATTTCGCCGAATACACAGTTACGAGTTGATACCGGCTGTTGGACCGAATGAATCAAAAGTCAGCTAAGTCCGCACAGCGGACCACCGTCCAGGACGCGGCGAAAGACCGCTTGCCGCATATTGGGCTCTGAAGGTGCTTCATCTTTAAGGTATCAGGGTAGTTGTCATCACCCCTTAGAAGGAAGGCATGCCGGTATTCGAGGTAGCATTCAAAGGCAAGTATTTCTGAAATCGAGCTCGCGTAACCAAAATCAACCAATTACCACAATGTGTTAACAGCCACCCAAGGGTGGCTTTCGGCGTTAGGGCTATCGCCATGGAAGCTCTGTAGAAGCAACCGAAGCGCGTAATGTCGGGCCAATCGGTTGCAACAATCTCCAGTCATCTTGATGATGCCTGATCATCCAAATTTGAGGCATAGAGAAAATCGGGCGAAAACTCGCAATGCTTGAAGGAGGAGATGCATGGCGGTTTTCTTGCCAACTACGTGGTATTAAAATCGTGCCCGCGGGGCATTTGACAAAGCAGAATCGTCCTATCTAGTGACAAATCAGATACAACAGATCAACGGCTTCACAGTTGCGTGATCTACGTCGTGGACTGCCCAGCAAAAAATGACGTATGGACAAAGGCAAAAGTTAAAGAAGTCTTAACCTGCGGTTTTTTCAAGTTCATTTTTTAAGAGTCCCACCGAGGAGAGCAGACTTCCAAATAATAAATTGCGATTGAATCGGCTGAGCAGGCCGAGCGCGTCGCAGATAGTGCGGGAGAACGTGATGTCGGGCATAATGCGTGGCGCAATGCAGTCGGTTATTTGGCTGGTTGTTCTTTTCGGGTTTCTGGCAATACGCCGCGGCATATCTCTTTTCCAAACTCCGGGTAATTATCTGCGCCGATCTTGCTCGGTGGCTACAGGCTTTTGGGATCGAAACCTAAAGATCGTTTCACGTATTTTGGCCACGGTTGTCGCTCTCACTGCCCCCCTTACAGCTTCTGCGGGTCAGGAAACCTTCACCGTCCAGTCAGTTCCCAATTTCTATACAATGATCCTCGGCGACGGGAACGGGAACACGATCACAGTTACCGGCGACCCGACAAACTCCAACTGTTTCTCGATTACCTCCGCTGGCCGGGTCACGATGTTCGCTTCATATCCTCAACCCCTAGTAAACAATACGACCGCCTGTGACCGCTCCATCGTCATGACGTTCACAACGAACGGGTTTGAAATGGGCGATGTCCTGTTCGCCGATATTGATGACATGGACGGCTTCACGTCGCGGGACAGTTTCGCGTCGAATGTTCCGGGGACATGGAGTTCTACCACGGGTCTGGGGCAATACAGCCTCACATCGCCACCCGGCTTCGCCGATGAAGTCGGCCGTCTTATTGCCTCCGGTGGTGTCGGCAGCTTTTTGGCGAGAGATTCGGTAAACGATCCGACCGACGATCAGGCGAGGTTTGTTCTCGATACTCCCGCGACGACGTTTCAAATTATTCAGGATGATGTCCAAGGCGTGCGATCAGCACGCATGTTTTTCACATTGTCGCCGCTTCCAGTCTTCATCACCGACCCGATAGTTGCAATAGACGATACATCCCCCCCGATAATCGGTTCTGTCGGCGGGACGACAAGCTCGGTGCTTGATAATGATACACTCGCCGGGAGCCCGGCAACGCCGACCAATGTGACCCTGACCCCGGGCACCGCTCCCACGCCGACTGCGGGTTCGCTTACCATGAACCCGGATGGCACCATCACGGTTGCACCGGGTACGACCGCTGGCACCTACACCTATAACTACGAAATTTGCGAGACGGCATTTTCGACAAACTGCGCAACTGCAACCGCCACCGTCGAGGTCGCGCCCGCCGATATTCTTGCGGCGGATGATGGCTACGGCCCGTCCAATGGTCTGACCGGTGATCCCGATGTGGGCAACGCCTTCGACAATGACACGCTGAACGGCGATCCCGTCGTTCCTGCCGACATCACCGCCACCGTGCTGACCCCCGCCACGCCACTTGCGCCGGGCGCGCCGGTGCCGGCGCTGGATCCGGCGACGGGAACCGTCTCGGTGCCTGCGAACACGCCGGCCGGCAGCTACACGATCAGCTACGAGATCTGCGAGAACCTGAACGCGACCAATTGCAGCGACGCCGAGATCACCGTCGAGGTCGCGCCCGCCGATATTCTTGCGGCGGATGATGGCTACGGCCCGTCCAATGGTCTGACCGGTGATCCCGATGTGGGCAACGCCTTCGACAATGACACGCTGAACGGCGATCCCGTCGTTCCTGCCGACATCACCGCCACCGTGCTGACCCCCGCCACGCCGCTTGCGCCGGGCGCGCCGGTGCCGGCGCTGGATCCGGCGACGGGAACCGTCTCGGTGCCTGCGAACACGCCGGCCGGCAGCTACACGATCAGCTACGAGATCTGCGAGAACCTGAACGCGAGCAGCTGTGATGACGCGATCGTCACGGCGGTTGTAACGCAAGCCCCGATAGAAGCAGTCGATGACACGCCGCCGCCTGTGAACGGGCTTGAGGGTAATCCAGAGGTTGCCAATGCCTTCGACAATGACACGCTGAACGGTGATCCTGTCGATCCCGAGGATATCACTGCGACGGTGACGACCCCGGCTACTCCCATTGTGCCGGGGGCTTCCGTTCCCGTTCTGGACACGGCCACAGGTGTAGTATCGGTAGCGCCGGAAACTCCGGCGGGCGAATACTCGATTGTCTATGAAATCTGCGAGGACCTGAACCCGACCAACTGCGACGATGCAACTGTCGTCGTCACGGTAACGGAGGCCCCGATTGGGGCAGAGGACGATACCCCGCCGCCCGTGAACGGCCTGCTTGGCGACCCTGAGGTCGTGAACGTTCTGGACAACGATACGTTGAACGACACGCCGGTTGACCCAAGCGATGTATCTGTTGCGGTTACGGCACCGGCCACGCCGGTGACTCCGGGCGCACCTGTTCCGGTGCTGGAGGAGGCGACGGGTATCGTGTCCGTTCCGGCAGGAACACCGGCTGGCACCTACGAGATCACCTATGACCTTTGCGAGAACCTCAACCCCGCCAATTGCGATACGGCCGTGGTCACCGTCGTGGTCGATCCGCCGGAAATTGAAGCGGTCGACAACATTCTGACGACGCCTGTTGATTTGGCCCTGCCTGTGGCCGGACTTGTGAATGTCTTCGACAATGACACGCTCAACGGGGCGGCGTTTGATCCCAGTGCTGTGACGGTGACGCCGGTAGGCGCGTTGCCCGCCAACTTTGTGCTGAACCCCGATGGGACCGTGGACACGACCGCGTTTGTGCCTAACGGAATCTACACGTTCGACTATCAGATCTGCGAGGTTGTGAACCCGACCAATTGCTCGACCGCGACGGTGTCCGTGCCGGTCGAAAGCTCTGTCCCTGCGGTCAGCGGGACGGTCTACCTTGACAGCAACGGTAACGGCGCCTTCGATGCGGGCGCGGACGAGACTTTGCCAAACTATGTGGTGCAGTTGCTCCGCAATGGCGAGGTCGTTGAAGAAACGGTGTCCGGCCCCGATGGCGAATACCTGCTTTCCGGTTTCCCGCCCAACTCGGGTTACGAGATCATCTTTACCGACCCCGAGACAGGGATCGCTGTCGGGTCGATCCAGGACCTGACATTCGAGGTCGATACAATTCTCGAAGACCAGAATCAGCCGATTGATCCGGCGGGCGTCGTCTACGACTCCTCCACGGGTTTGCCGATCTCGGGTGCAACCTTGCAGCTGACCGATGCGGCGGGCGTTGCGCTGCCGACGGCCTGTCTGTTGCCGGGACAGCAGCCCCAGACGACAAATGCTTCCGGCGCTTACGGTTTTGACGTGATCCCCGGTGCGGCACCGCAATGTCCTGCCGGTGAAACCGAGTACCAGATCGCCATCACGACCTACCCGCCTGGCTATGTCGCGGCCCCCTCGGCCTTGGTTCCGCCACAAGCTGGATCGCTGGACGCCACCACATGTCCGGTTGATGCCATCCCCGGTGGCAGCTGCCAGTTGTCGGCATCACTGGCACCCCCTGCGGCGGGTGCACCGACGCCCTACTACTTCAGTTTCTTGCTGGAAGCAGGCGATCCGGATGTCATCAATAACCATATCCCGCTGGACCCTATTCCTGTGGTGCCGGTAGCGGGCCTGACCGTCACCAAGATTGCTAGTGTTTCAACCGCGCGCTTGGGCGACACGGTGACGTATACGATCACCGCTGCGAACGCGAACCTGACTGCTGCGGGTCCTGTCGATCTGGTTGACAGCTTGCCGCCGGGATTCCTGTTCACACCGGGCAGCGCAACGCTGGACGGCGCGCCTGTTGTCCCGACCGTCGTGGCCAACCGTATTACCGTGCCGGGTGTGACCGTGCCTGCCTCGGGCAATGTCGTGCTGGTCCTGCAAGCGCGTGTTACAAGTGCCGCGCCTCCGGGTGATGCGGTCAACCGTGCGCGTCTGGTTGATCCGGCGACGGGCAATCCGCTGACCGCCGATGGCACCGCTATCGTTCGGATCGTGGCGGAACATGTCTTCGACTGCGCCGACATCATCGGCAAGGTGTTCGACGACAAGAACCACAACGGATATCAGGACGAGGGCGAGCCGGGTCTGGCGGGCGTCCGTGTCGTCACCGTCCGCGGCGTGCGGATCACCACTGACTCCTTCGGCAGATACCATGTGCCTTGCGCGGAGCTGCCCTCCGACATCGGGTCGAACTTCACGCTGAAGCTGGACACCAACAGCCTGCCTACCGGCTACCGGGTGACCACGGAGAACCCACGGGTGATCCGCGTGACAGCGGGCAAAATGGCCAAGCTGAACTTCGGCGCCTCGATTTCAAGCGTGATCGACATCGACCTGACGGCGGCGGCGTTCGATCCGACCACGGGCAAGCTAGTCGACGGATTTGAAGACAGCGTTGATCGGCTCTTGGGCGCGATACAGCGCAAACCTTCGGTGCTGCGCCTGTCCTACATTCTTGAGAATGACGACCTGAAAACAGCACGGGCGCGGCTTCGCGGTGTCGAAAAACTACTACGCACGAAATGGCGCAGGGTGGGCAGCTACAAGCTGAACATCGAGCAGACCGTCAAGCGGGTGCAGTGAGGGATATGATCATGAACATTCACCACAGAAAATCCTTCATCCGCACTCTGCTTGGGGCAACCGCGCTTGGCGCGATTGCGACAGCACTGCCCGCCGCCGCGCAGAACAACTGCGATCTGGTCAACGGGGTATTGCCCGCATCCTGCGAAACCGGAAATGCGGGCGACACGGTCCGTATGCCCGTTGGCGTGAATACCGAAATCGCAAACGGCGCACGCCAGCCCGCGACCGGATTTATCATTAGCGTCGATGGCGAAACCTTCGAGGGTGACGAGAAAGTCGAGCAGAAGAAGCGGCAAGCGGACGTGGCTTTGGCAAAGGCTGACATTCGCGTGCAAGCCGATGATCTGGCTGTCGAGAAGCGTCTGGACCTGGAGGTCATGGGACCAACCCGGGGCCACAAACCGGGCGACACTGTACGGTTCCAATCCGCGACCAACTATCCGGCGTTCCTGACCCGTGGCGAGGTGCGCATCATCGACCAGCAGGCCCGTGGCGGCCCGCGCACCGTGGGCGTGTTCCCGATTGGCCCCAATGGTCAGGCCGAAGTTCGACTGCCTGATGGCCGCGATCTTGTGGCCGTTCACCGCGTCTATGACGCGCGTGGCCGCTATGACGAAACGACCGCGCTGGTGCTGGATCGCCCCAATCAGGCGCGTGGGCAGGACGACGTCGAGGAGGGAAGCTCGACCACCGCCATCGACCGCATCCCTGTCCGTGGCGGGGCCGTGACGGTCTCCGGCAGCTCGCTTGCCCCGAACGAGACCGTTTCGACCTTGGGCGAAACGATCCGCGCCGACGCGCAGGGCCGGTTTGTGTTGCAGCGCATCCTGCCGAAAGGCGATCAAACCGTCATTGTCCAAACCAAAAGCGCAGGCCGCGACGTGACGCTGGCGCGTGAGGTTGAATTGGGTAAAGCGGACTGGTTCACGGTCGCCGTCGCCGACATCACCGTCGGCCATCGCGAGCAGGCCGTGACCGGCACGGATGGAAGCTATCAAAAGGGCCGTCTGGCGTTCTTTACGCAAGGCACAAACGCCAATGGCGTGACCATCACAGCCTCGGCGGATACGCGGGAGGAAGACCTATCGGACATCTTCCGCAAATTCGACGAGAAAGACCCGCGCAGCCTGCTGACGCGCATCGACCCGGACGAATACTACCTAACTTACGGCGACGACAGCACCTTCGAGGAGGCCGCGCCGACGGCGGGAAAGTTCTATTTCAAAGCGGAAAAGGACGAGAATTTCGCGCTTTGGGGTACATTCAAGGGCCAAGTCAACGGATCGCATTTCCTGCGCAACGAGCGCACGCTTTACGGCGCACAGGCGCAGTATAAATCCGCTCAGCAGACCAAGAACGGCGATGCAAAGGCGGAACTACAGCTCTATGCGGCACAGCCCGACAACCTGCCGCAGCGCGATATTTTCCGCGGTACGGGCGGGTCGGTCTATTTCCTTCAGCGGCAGGATATCTCCATCGGTTCGGAAACCCTGAGCGTCGAAATCCGCGATCCGGATTCAGGCCGGGTTCTGGAGCGGCGCACGCTGGTTTATGGCCGGGATTACGACATCAACTATCTGCAAGGCGTCGTGACACTGCGCGCACCCTTGAGCAGCAGCATCGGCGGTGGAGTGGTCGTCACCAATCCCGGCGGTGAAGAAAACGTCAATCTGGTTGCCCAATACGAATACACCCCGACCGCCGGAGGCCTTGACGGATATTCCTACGGGGGCAGGGCGCAGGTTTGGGCCACGGATCAGCTGCGCTTCGGCGCAACCGCGTTGATCGAGAAGACCGGAGCCGCCGACCAGAAATCCTATGGCGCGGATATGCTCTATCAGTTCAGCGAACGCACTTATGCGACGCTGGAATACGCCCGCAGCGAGGGTCCGGGCTTCGGCTCCAGCTTCTCGACCGATGGTGGCCTGATCATCGACAACACGGCGCCAGCTGGCGGCACGGGCGAGGCCTACAAGGCGGAAGTCGTTGCCGATTTCGCAGATCTCGGATTTACCACCGATGGTCGCTTCGGAGTGTACTATGAGCACCGCACGCTAGGCTTCTCGACGCTGGACCATCAGGTGAGTGCGACGACGGGCGACGAAACGCTATGGGGGGCCTATACCGAATTCCAGGCCTCCGAGCGGTTGAAGTTCACGCTGTATTACGACGATTACAAGAACGACGCCGGTCAATACGCACGCGAGGGCGGTGTCGAAGGCAGCTATAAGCTGTCAGAGACCCGCACGCTTGGGTTTGGGATCGAGCATCTCGACAAGCTGACCGCTCGCGAAACAGGGTCGCGGACCGATTTTGCGCTGCGCTACACGGTGAAACCGAACGAGCGGCTGGAATGGTTCGTCTATGGGCAGGCGACGCTGAAACGCTCAGGTCTGGAAAAGAACAACCGCGTCGGGGCAGGGGGATCCTACGCCTTCAACAACGGCTGGAAGGTCGAAGGCGAAGTGTCGGATGGCTCCACCGGTGTAGGAGCCGCCGCGCGTGTCTCCTACGAGGACGAGAACAACAACAGCGTTTATTTCGGCTACGAGCTGGACCCGAACCGCGAGTTCTTTGCAGGCAGTGTAACTGGCAAAGACAAGGGGCGGTTTGTATCGGGTGGCCGCCGACAGGTCACGCGTGACCTCGCCTATTACGGGGAAAACACCTATGACCTGTTCGGCTCCCACAGGTCACTGACCAGCACCTACGGCGTCGATTACGCGCGCAGCGAGTTCCTGTCCTACACCGGATCGCTTGAGGTTGGCCGGATCAACGACAGCATCAATGGCGACTTTGACCGGCACGCGCTGTCATTCGGCGTGCGGTACGAGGATGAAAGTCTGACCGCACGGGGCCGTCTGGAATACCGCCGCGAACGTGGTCTCACATCCGGCACCAACCGGGATGCGGATACCATCCTCTTTGCCGCTTCCGGTCGCTACAAGATCGACGACACCCAACGGCTGGTGTTCAATCTGGACGCCTCGAAAACCGATACGGATCAGTCATCGATCCTCGACGGCAAGCTGGTCGACGCGTCCATCGGATATGCCTATCGCCCTGTCGACAATGACCGCCTGAATGTCTTGCTGAAATACCGCTACCTCTATGACGATTACGGCCAGCGGATAGACGGCACCGACGTGACCGGCCCGCGCCAGCGCAGCCATGTGCTGAGCTTTGACGCCATTTACGATCTGAACCAGCAATGGACGATTGGCGGCAAGATCGGCGCACGTTTGTCTGACTCCTCTCCTAACGCCACAACGGCGTTCTCCGAGAACGACGCGTGGCTTGGTGTTGCGAATGTCCGGTATCATTTGGTCCACAAGTGGGATGCGCTGCTGGAGGCCCGCGTTTTGAATGCGCGGCAAATCCAGACGAAGGAATACGGGCTGGT
The DNA here is from genome assembly GCF_004365635.1 of Litoreibacter halocynthiae. Lineage (GTDB taxonomy): Bacteria > Pseudomonadota > Alphaproteobacteria > Rhodobacterales > Rhodobacteraceae > Litoreibacter > Litoreibacter halocynthiae. The sequence continues at coordinate 413,565 of NZ_SOBH01000003.1, forward strand.
TGGCGCGATCTATCGCCATGTCGGAAACAACTTCAAACTGGGTGTCGGCTATAATTCCGGCCGGTTCTCAGATGATCTGACCGATCTGACATATGACGACAAAGGTGTCTTCATCAACCTGATCGCCAAGTTTTAGCGGGCTTTTTTCGGAGGTTACTACCAAGTGATGCTGTCGCACCGCGCAGACCGCCGATGCCGGACCTCGCGTTATGTTACCAATGACCGCTGTGGGAACTCCTGTTTCTGGGACACGGGATTGACCATAGCTTAGGATTGCCCGCTATCCTACGCCCTTTGATCTTTGATGCCTCCTTGAGTTCGGTACAAGCCAAATCCTACTCCCGCAACCAAACACAATACCTCAGACTTACGATCTGCGTTTGTACAGCGATGTAGAACTGATGCGTCGGGCAACCACGCCGTCGACAAAACGGTGACGCGTCCCCAACTAAACCCTGAGCGGGTTAAGCGCTAACGACGGACAAACCCGCGTCGAGCGCTTCCAATATGGTCGCAATTTCACCTTCGCTGATGATGAGTGGTGGCGACATCAGCAGGTTATTCCCGCCGATACGCACCATTGCACCAGCCTCATAGGCTACATTGAACACTTCCGAGACACTGGACGGTGCGGCTGGTGTTTTGGCGTTCGTATCTGACACCAATTCCAAAGCAGTCATCAACCCATGGCCACCATGCACGCCGCCAACGATGTCATACTTGTCTTTCAAGAACAGCAGGCCGTTAAATAGTTGCGACCCGCGCGGAGCCACGTTCGCGTTGATCTTCATTCGTTGGGTTTCTCTGATGCACGTTAAAGCAGCGGTCGAGCCGACGGGATGCGCCGAATATGTGTAGCCGTGGAAAATGGCCGCGAGGTTCGGGTCGCAGGTCTCGAAAACTTCGACGACCGCTTCGGACACCATACCGGCACCAAAGGGGAAGTAGCCGGAGGTGATGCGCTTGGCCATGGTCATCATGTTGGGCTGAACACCCCAGTGGCGCGAGCCGGACCAGTCGCCGGTCCGACCAAATGGTCGAGCCTTGTGCCGATGAAATAATGCGCGGCGGGTGTTCTTGCATAGCTCCCACGTGGCCCATCGGATGCCACATGTGGTGTGCGTTGTTTTCGTTGAGGAAGTTTAAGTCTTTCGTTTGGCGTCTCCCGAAGCCGTTGGCTACGGGTTGCGCCAAAAGGCAACGCCTGCAAGCCCGTTTCCGACATCGCCCTTGTTTGGAACGGAGGGGGGCTCTACATGGTTAGGAATGAAACGTTTTATTCCTTTTGTGAAGTCGCCGCCAACGGTCAACGTCGTCGCGATGAGCGGTGTGATCGCGGCTGGCGGTCGGGGTGGCAATCTTAACGACGCGGGGCTGGCGTCGATGTTGCACAAAGCCTTCAAGAAGGGGAAACCGACTGCTGTTGCCTTGCAGTTAAACTCGCCTGGCGGCTCTCCCGTTCAAAGCTCTTTGATCGGTGCACGCATCCGGCGGTTGGCCGACGAGAATGATGTGCCTGTCTTCGCGTTTGTCGAGGACGTGGCGGCCTCGGGTGGATACTGGCTCGCCGCGAGTGCCGACCACATCTATGTGGACCACAGCTCTATCGTCGGTTCTATTGGTGTGATCTCTGCAAGCTTCGGGTTTCACGAGTTGATGCAACGCCAAGGTGTGGAGCGTCGCGTGCACACGGCGGGCAAGGACAAGTCCATGCTGGATCCATTCCGTCCGGAGCGGCCTGCTGACATCAAGCGCCTCAAGGCTTTGCAGGCGCAAATCCATGATACATTCATCGCGCATGTAAAATCCCGCCGGGCGTCAAAGCTGTCCGACAATAGCGACCTGTTTACCGGCGAGATTTGGGTGGGCGAGAAAGCGATCGAGGTTGGCCTTGCTGACGAAGTCGGCCACTTGGTACCCGTGATGAAAGAACGGTTCGGAGACAAAGTCCGGTTCAACACCTTTGGACCGAAGCGCTCCTTGTTCCAACGGTTTGGGGCGCGGGTTCTGACTGACACAATTGATCAGCTCGATGAAAAAGCGCTTTGGGCGCAGTTCGGGCTTTGACCTCATGATATTCAAGATCATCACATTGTTTCTTGTCGGCATGGCTGTATTGGCGATGTTTGGTAAGCTTAAATTCCCTAAAGTTGGCCCGAAACTGGGGGCGAAAACCGCGCTGAAATGCAGCAAATGCGGAAGTTACAGAATAGGCAAGGGCCCGTGCCCCTGTCAGAAAAAAGGCTAAGGCATGCTTGAATTTCTCGGGGCGCTCGGCGGGCTGATTATCCTGCTGTTAGCTGGCGATGCCCTTGTGCGTGGCGCGGTAAACTTGTCTTTGCGGCTTGGTATTCCGGCCTTGATTGTAAGTCTCACCGTAGTTGCCTTTGGCACATCGGCGCCAGAGCTTCTCATTTCAATTCAGGCGGTGATTGACGGCGTTCCTGGTTTGGCTTTGGGCAATGTTGTCGGTTCGAACACGGCCAATGTGTTGCTGGTGCTGGGTATACCCGCCTTGTTTTATGGACTTCCCACCAGCCAGTCTCGTACTCAGAAGAGCTACCTCCAGATGATTGCGGCGACACTGCTTTTCATTGCTGTCAACTTCTTCGGGCCGATCACATGGGTGCACGCTTTGGTTCTGCTTGCGGGCATTGCGCTGATCCTGACGGATCAGTTCCGCGACGCGCTGAGTGGCCGCGCCGCCGCAGCGCAGGAGGAGCCGGAGGGTGCAGATCCCACAATGCGCGGTTGGAAAATCGCGGCCTACCTGATTGTGGGCCTTATCGGACTTCCGTTCGGGGCGAGTCTTTTGGTTGAAAACGCCAGCGCGATCGCAACCCGTATGGGGGTGTCTGATACGGTCATCGGCCTGACCCTCGTCGCTGTTGGCACTTCACTTCCGGAACTCGCGACCACTGTGGTTGCCGCAATGCGCAAGCACGCCGACGTGGCCTTGGGCAACGTGATCGGGTCCAACATATTCAACCTTCTTGTGATTATCGGCATTGCTGGTTTGGTTGGTCCGCTTCCTGTTCCGCCCGCGTTCCTGCGTTTTGATTTGTGGGTGATGCTGGCATCATCTTTGATCCTGTTTCCCATTGTGTTCTGGCACAAAGATCTGGGCAAGCGTTGGGGCTTCGCGCTGTGCGCGTTATATGTCATCTACATTGTGATCGTGTTGGGCGCAGAGGCGTAAATGACGAACGGGCGGGCATTGGTAACAGGGGCATCGGACCGGCTGGGCCGCGCTATGGCGCTTAAGCTGGCTGATATGGGGTTCGATGTCGCGGTGCACTACGCCTCGTCCTCCGAGGCCGCCGCCGAAACTGTCGCGCAGATAGAGGCGAAGGGGCGCAAAGCCGTGGCTTTGCAAGCAGACCTGCTGGACCTGGACGCAGCAGAGGCGTTGGTTCCCGCCGCCGCCAAAGCTTTTGGGCAACCGCTGACAGTCCTCATCAACAACGCCTCGATATTCGAGTATGACACTCTTCACTCTGCCACCCGCGAGGGGTGGAACCGCCACATGGGGTCCAACTTTCAGGCGCCGTTTCTTCTGACACAGGCATTTGCCAAGCAAGCGCCACAAGTGGGTGAGGATCAAAACGGCGAACGGATAGCGCAGGCAGTGATCATAAACATGATCGACCAGCGGGTTGAGAAACTGACGCCTGAATTCATGACCTACACGCTCGCCAAGATGGGGTTGTGGGCACTGACGCAGACCAGCGCACAGGCACTGGCTCCAGCGATACGTGTTAACGCGATTGGCCCCGGACCGACATTGCAGGGCGCACGGCAGTCGGATGATCACTTCGCACGGCAGCGTGCGGCGACCATTCTGGAACGCGGATCAAATGCCGAGGACATCACGTCTGCGGTGGAGTATATTGTCAGATCGTCGGCGCTGACGGGGCAGCTTTTGTGTATCGACGGCGGCCAACATCTTGGATGGCGCACTCCCGATGTTTTGGGTGTTGAATAGGGGAAAAGTATCAGCTTTTTGCCGTATCGGGATTGACTTGTCCACGTCAGCAATTGCCGTCACGAATCTGTTACTAAAAGACTAATGTTTTCAGGTGTTTGTCAGGGTTGATAAAAAATAACATTTAAAAACAATAACTTAATTTATCGCCTAATTTTTGTGCAACTAGCTGGTAGGCCCGAAAACTAAGGATAATTTATAGCTCACCACATTTCCCCCACAAGGTTATCCACAGAAATAGTGGAAACCTTTTATCTTGAACCCAACCGCGCGACATTGCAGCGAAGGTAAGGAATCACGTAGCACCCATGACTGACGCTAAGTCACCCTCAGACGCCACCCCTGAAGCTTCCGTTACGTTAACGGGGCATGCCTGCGTGCAGTCCTATCTCAAGACGCTCGACAACTCTCCGGGCGTATACCGAATGCTCGATGCGCAGCAACGCGTGCTTTACGTTGGCAAGGCGCGGTCACTGAAGAAGCGTGTCTCCAATTACGCCAATCCCAACGGCCACAGTCCGAGGATCGAGAGGATGATTTCGGAAACATCGTCAATGATGTTCCTGACGACAAAGACCGAAACCGAGGCGCTGCTGCTGGAGCAGAACCTGATCAAGCAGCTGAAGCCCAAGTTCAACGTATTGCTGCGCGACGACAAAAGCTTCCCGAATATTCTGGTGACCAGCACGCACAAGTTTCCGCAGATCAAAAAACACCGTGGCGCGAAACGTGAGAAGGGGGACTATTACGGCCCCTTCGCGTCTGCCGGCGCGGTGAACCGGACATTGAACCAATTGCAGCGCGCGTTTTTGCTGCGCAACTGTTCCGACAGCGATTTCGAGACTCGGTCGCGCCCGTGCCTGCAATACCAGATCAAACGGTGTTCTGCGCCCTGTGTCGGGAAGGTCAGCGAGACTGACTACGATAAGCTGGTGCGCGATGCGCAGCAGTTTCTTTCAGGCCGCTCCACCGACATGCAGGAGACCTTGGCCAAACAGATGCAACAAGCCTCCGAGGATATGGAGTTCGAACGCGCTGCCGCTCTGCGTGACCGCATTCGCGCGTTGACCCAAGTGCAGACAACACAAGGCATAAATCCGCAAACGGTGGCCGAGGCCGACATCATCGCCCTGCATCTGGAACACGGGCAGGCCTGCGTGCAGGTCTTCTTCATTCGCGCCAACCAAAACTGGGGCAATCGCGACTTCTATCCCAAGACCGCCAACGCGGCGGAGCCCGAGATTTTGCAAGCCTTCATGGGGCAGTTCTATTCTGACAAAGAGCCACCTCGCCAGATCATCCTGTCGCACGGGATCGAAGACCCTGACCTGATGGCGGAGGCCTTGGGGCAGAAAATCGGGCGAAAGGTTGAAATCTTGGTCCCGCAGCGTGGTGAGAAGCAAGAGCTGGTCACCAGTGCCCTGCGTAATGCCCGTGAAAGTCTGGCCCGCAAGATGTCCGAAAGCGCGACCCAAACGAAACTTCTGAAAGGCGTGGCCGAGGCGTTCGACTTACCGGAGCCGCCGAAGCGGATCGAGGTTTACGACAACTCCCACATCCAAGGCACGAACGCCGTCGGCGGCATGATCGTCGCGGGCGAAGAGGGCTTCCTGCGCAACCAATATCGCAAGTTCAACATCAAAGGAGAGGAACTGGTACCGGGTGACGACTTTGGCATGATGAAGGAAGTGCTGCAAAGACGCTTCAAGCGCCTGCAAAAGGAAGATCCAGAGCGTAAGACCGACATGTGGCCCGACCTCCTGCTTATCGATGGTGGCGCGGGGCAGGTGTCAGCTGTGCGCGAGATCATGCGGGAGATGGATGTCGAGGATATTACCATGATCGGCGTCGCCAAAGGCGTTGATCGCGACGCGGGCAAAGAGGAATTCCACCGCACGGGCAAGCGCCCCTTCGCGCTGCGCCACAACGACCCTGTGCTCTACTTCATCCAGCGCCTGCGCGACGAAGCGCACCGTTTCGCAATCGGAACCCACCGCGCCAAACGCGCCAAGTCGCAATTGAAGAACCCGCTGGACGAGGTCGAGGGCGTGGGTCCGAAACGCAAGAAAGCACTGCTTTTGCATTTCGGTTCCGCCAAAGCAGTGGCTCGCGCGAACTTAAACGATCTGACAAGTGTCGAGGGCGTGTCGGAAGCGATGGCCCGCGTAATCTACGACCATTTTCACGAAAAAGGATAAGAGGCGGGTCGCGCGCACTTGGCAGACACTCCGGTTCTCCATAGCTTGTCTGGTATGACGACTGACACAGCATTGAGTACCCGTATCGACGCAAAGCGAGACGATCTGATCGCGCTCACCCAAGATTTGGTGCGCATCCCGACCTTGAACCCGCCGGGCGAGAACTACCGCGAGATTTGCGAATACCTAAAGCTGCGGCTAGAGGCGCGGGGATTCACCTGCGACCTGATCCGCGCGTTTGGGACTCCCGGTGACAGCGAAAAATATCCGCGATGGAACATTGTCGCCCGATATGAAGGCAAGCGTGCCGGCGATTGCGTGCATTTCAACAGTCACACCGATGTGGTCGAAGTCGGGGCCGGCTGGACCAAGGACCCGTTTGGCGGCGAGCTGAAGGACGGAAAAATCTTCGGACGCGGCACCTGCGACATGAAAGGTGGCCTCGCCGCATCTATCATCGCCGCCGAGGCGTTCATCGAACAGCACCCCGATTTCTCTGGCAGCATCGAGATCAGCGGCACCGCTGACGAGGAAACCGGCGGCTATGGCGGTGTGGCCTATCTGGCGGAGCAGGGGCATTACAAAAACGTCCAACACGTGATCATCCCCGAGCCGCTTCAAAAGGACCGGATTTGCCTTGGCCACCGTGGCGTCTGGTGGGCGGAGGTTGAAACTCATGGCGAGATCGCCCATGGCTCCATGCCATTCCTTGGCGATTGCGCTGTGCGCCACATGGGCGCGGTCCTGCACGAGATGGAAGAGAGCCTGTTTCCTGCCTTGGCGCAGAAAAAGACGGCGATGCCTGTGGTGCCGGTCGGCGCGCGGTCGTCCACGATGAACATCAACTCGCTGCATGGCGGGCAGGCGGAACCCGAACAGGACTTCACCGGACTGCCCTCGGCTTGCGTCCCCGACCACGCCAAGATGATCATCGACCGCCGATACCTCATGGAGGAAAGCAAGGGCGAGGTGGAGAGCGAGGTACGTGCGGTGTTGGAAAAGGTGAAGTCAGAGCGCGAAAACTTCCGCTATGACCTCAACGAGATCTGGTCTGTGGAGCCGACCATGGCTCCGAAAGATGCACCGGTAGTGACGTCAGTGGCGAAGGCCATCGGGGATGTGTTGGGCGTCGAAGCCGAATACGTGGTCTCGCCGGGCACTTATGACCAGAAACACATCGACCGGATCGGCAAGCTCGATAACTGCATCGCCTACGGGCCGGGCTTGTTGGAGTTGGCGCATAAGCCTGACGAATATGTTGGCGTAGACGACATGCTCGACAGCGCCAAGGTCATGGCGCTGGTTCTGGTGGATTTGTTGGTGTCCAAGGAGTAGCTAGGAAATTGGAAGGTCTGTTCTGCGGACAATGGGTTCATTCGCTGCACTTGCTCCAATGGCTGCTTCCAAGAGATTTCGTTGCTCACCGTAGTCGATAGTACTCTTGCTTTCTGTGTGTCGCTATTGGCAAGGACTCGAACCAGCTCGCCCATGTTGCCAATTCAGAAGAATGGCTTGATCGGCAGGCGGACAGATGGTCGTACGCGGTGGATAATGCCGATCAGAAAACGCGATCAGGGGCTGGAACCATAAATTGGGTACTTCTTCGGAATGTGTGATGATCAGTCTCTGATGTTTTTCCTAATCACAATCCGAATTGAGAGCACTCTCGACGACATCTTGAAATTGCTCCTGTAATTCTCGAGCAGTTGCGTACTCTAATTTGGCGGGAACTGGCACAGCATAAAGCCTTTGACAATCAGTGGAATAGTGGCTTGCAAGTCCGTCCCGTAGGGCGAGGTTGTCGTGGGCGAATGTCGGGTACCTGACAAATCCTCTTGAAAATGTTACGACTTTTACACCTGAAGTTTGAAGTTCATGGAGCATATTGTTGAAGTCTACGATAGATTCATTTCTGCCCTCAGTTGTCTCTGGCCCTTGTTGAAAACACGAATAGTGTAAAACAAGGACTTTAGGTGGCTCAAGTTCCCAGATATATGCTGAAAAACTCTGCCGCCAATCTTGCGGCATCTCTCTCGTAAAGCGCCATTGAGCACCGATCCGGACTATCTCAGACGATATTGTCGAGTACAAATCTTCACCGTAATGGTCGGTAGAACACCTCGCGATGACAACTTGTTCCGTCGCTTCTTGACGGCGTGCTAAGCCGGAGTCTGGAAATGTGTCAATGTACCAGATTACGAGCTGCTGGTGTTGATGTGAAAATCTGTTAATTGGTCGAACAATATCGCTGTGGTTAGCTGCAATACCGGTTAACCCAGAGTCACAGAGAAGTTCTGCGCTAAGCTTGTCGACAGGTATCGCAGTAAACACTAACCACTTGGTGGTGCCAATGGTTTCAAATGCACAATAACTCCAAGTTTGCCTTGCCATATGTGTGTTTCTCCAAGAATTGCGCAACGTCACCAAAAAACTGTCAGCTCCGCCAGCCTCCTGATCTATGGAACGTCTTAAGTCTCGGACTGCGGAATTCGAACTGAAAAAATCCAAGACAGATGCTAATGAACTGCCTCCGGAGGGCGTTGCAAAGGTAAATATAGCTGGCGTAATCGATCTTAGAACTTCGCTGTCAAGCAACGCACGCCGCACAATAAGGCCACCCATACTATGGGCAACAAATACGACATCATCGTAAGTACTCGCATCTATTCCATCAGCAGCCAGCATGTCCTCAGCAAATTTGGCGGCAAGATCAGAAACGCTTAACCCGTTTCCAAAATAGGAAGATGGATAATCATACACTATGATATCTGTACCAAAGAATGTGTCATCATCCTTTACTATCTGAGGCCAGTATGCACCGGATTCTTCGTTTAGCCATGCAGCCTTCCCGTCTGATGTAATTCCGTGAACAAACACCATGAGGCGTGCGTTGCGAGGAGTATTGCGATCCTCAGGTCGAACAAAAGTAGCCTCAGCCATCACTGGAAAAGACAGGAACGTACAAAAACAAATCGCAATACATGAAATTACTGCTTTGAGACTATAGATCATCAAAAATATCCGTATATACTAAATTTTTGCCGAAATCTCGGCTAGCTATGCCTTTTGAGATTTAAGGAATTCCCCAATATGAGAAGCGAGTTTTTCTGAGAATTTATCCATATTAAGCCCAGCCATGATTGGTGCATCTTCATGGAAGATTTCCACTTGTTTAGCCCTAATCATTTCTCGAAGATGATCTCCAACTTCAATCGGGTGACCGGGCTTAGCCATGCCGGGCAACCATGTAATATCCCACTTTCCGTTTTGTTTTACTCCGTGCGTGATTTGGACTTCGGCATGAGACAAAACGTTTTCTCTGGTAATGTCGATGTTGTATGTATCGGCGTACTCGGCAACCATCTCGACAAATACATCTAGTTGAACCGGAGTAATCGGATACTTTCCTTTAGAGAATGGTCTTTCTTTTGCACCACTCATCGCAGCCATGGAAAGACCAATAGCGCCAGTATTGAACGCGCGCGTGTGTGCCGCATAGTGGCCGTCAGAAGTAGAGTTATTGGCTTCGGGAAGGTGATCACCTCCGACACGGTCTCCGTCACCTTCGACGATCTCGTGGTAATGTCTTTTGTCAGACGAGTTCGCGTTATGACCACCAGCTGACCAATGCATAACAATTTTCTTTAATGGCATTTGAGTAACTCCTAAAAACTGAATGGTTGTAATTTTATCATAATTATTGCGTTTTTGGTGATTAAACGATCGTTTTTTTGCCACGTAGTTTTGCCACGTGAGATGCACGCTTTTAGATTCAATGACTTAGGTGCGGTAAATACTTGTGACAAAACCCCGTAAGTTTTTGAAGGTTTTGGGCACGGCCTTGCGCGGGCAACGGCAGTTCCATTGTCTTGGTCAATCCGGCTCGGAGTGCTTGAGGTGATTCGCTGACCTTGGATCCCTGCAAGGGGTACTGTTGCTACCCTCAAGATGACAATCTCATTGAACAATGCCGTCATTCGCACGTCGCGCAGCATCGCTCAAAATGGGCTCAAACCAGACATCCGGCACTCCAACTACCCCACCGCAATATTGTCGATCAATCGCACTCCGGCCAGCCATGCGGCGGCCAGCAGTCGTGCGGGGCGGGTGGGGGAGGTCAGCTCTTCCAACGTATCGCAGGCGCGCAGGTCCAGGTATTCGACCTCGGTAAAGCCCGCCCGCTCGATACGGCCCACGGCCTGCGCGCGCAGCTCGACGGCATCGCCTCCTGCCAACAACCCTTCGGCCAATTCCTCCATCGCTGCATTCAGCTCAGGCGCCCAAACGCGGGCGCGGTCGGACAGTAGCAGGTTGCGTGACGACATGGCCAATCCATCCTCCTCGCGGATGGTCGGGCAACCTACAACCTCGATGGGAATGTCCAAGTCAGCGGCCAAGCGAGTGACCACCTGCAACTGCTGGAAATCCTTCTCGCCAAAATAGGCGCGGTCGGCTTGGGTTTGCAGGAACAATTTGCTGACCACAGTCGCGACGCCGTCAAAATGGCCTGGCCTGTGCGCGCCGCACAGCACATTCGTCAGCCCGCCAACAGATACATTGGTGGCAAAACCGTCAGGATACATTGTCGGCCCATCGGGAACATAGACGGCATCAACATCAAGAGGCCCAAGCTTGCGGGCGTCGTCTTCCTCCGTGCGCGGATAGTTCTCGTAGTCCTCGGGGTTATTGAACTGCTTGGGGTTGATGAAAATAGTCACGACCACGCGGTCGCAGCCTTCCTTGGCCGCTCGCACAAGGCTCAGATGCCCCTGATGCAACGCTCCCATGGTCGGCACCACGCCTACGGTTTCACCGCTCTGTTTCCATCTTGAAACCATCCCGCGCAAGTCGCTCAGGGAGCGGACAATAGGCGCGCTCATGTCAATTGCTCCGGTGCTGTTTTCGTAAATGTGTACCCCGACGCAGGGTCGCTGCGGGGGGCATCTTCGTGGGCTTTACGGGCAGTGGCGCTCATGAGGGCGGGCCTTCTCGCAACAAAGTTGCGCAGGGCCTAGCAATTTAGCGTCTGTGTTACCAGTGGCTTGCGCTTGATTACCTTGCAAATCCGTTACAGACTTCGCCCAACGGCGCGGCTATCGCGTTTACCCGAACGGAGGATTCCCCAAATGACCCGCTGGATTTTTGGAACCATGGCAGCAACAGCGCTGCTAACAGGGGCGGCCATCGCCAAAACCGATGTAACCATCGGGCTGCAACTGGAGCCGCCGCATCTGGACCCGACCTCTGCCGCAGCAGGTGCAATCGACCAGGTTCTGTATGCCAACGTGTTCGAGGGGCTGATGCGCTTCGCTTCCGACGGCTCGGTCATTAATGGATTGGCGGAAGATTGGGACATTTCCGAGGACGGCAAAACCTATACATTCAAACTGCATAGTGGCGTGAAATTCCACGACGGCACGGATCTGGATTCTGCTGATGTTAAATTCTCACTCGACCGTGCGCGGGCCGAAGATTCGGTGAACGCTCAAAAAGCGCTGTTCGCCAATATCGCCAGCGTCGAAGCCGTGGATCCGCTGACCGTCAAAGTCACTCTGACCGCACCTCAAGGCAACTTCCTGTTCAACATGGCATGGGGCGACGCCGTGATCGTGGCCCCTGAAAGCATCGACGACATAAAGGTCAAACCGGTCGGAACCGGGGCGTTCAAGTTTGACGACTGGAAACAGGGCGACAGCATCACCTTGGTGAAGAACGCAGATTACTGGGGCGACGCGGCCAAGCTGGACAAAGCCACGTTCAAGTTTATCTCGGAGCCGACCGCCGCCTTCGGCGCCATGATGGCCGAAGACGTAGATGCCTTCTACAGCTACCCCGCGCCGGAAAACCTCGCACAGTTCGAAGCCGACCCGCGCTTCACCGTGCTGGCCGGGAATACCGAGGGCGAAACGATCCTTGCGATGAACAACAAGCAAGCCCCCTTCGACAACAAGCTGGTGCGCGAGGCCGTGAGCCACGCCATCGACCGGCAAGCCATCATCGACGGCGCGATGTTCGGCTACGGCACGCCCATCGGTTCCCACTTCGCGCCGCATAATCCGGCCTATATCGACCTGACCGGAAACTCCGAATACGACCCCGAGAAAGCCAAAGCCCTGTTGGCCGAGGCAGGCATGGCCGACGGCTTCAAAACCACGCTGAAACTGCCGCCACCCTCCTACGCGCGGCGCGGCGGCGAGATCATTGCGGCGCAATTGCGTGCGGTAGGGATCGAGACGGAAATCAGCAATCTGGAATGGGCGCAATGGCTGGAACAGGCTTTCCGTGGCAAGGATTTCGGCCTGACCATCGTGTCGCATACAGAACCGATGGATATCGGTATCTATGCGCGGCCCGACTACTACTTCCAGTATGACAATGCCGACCTGCAAAAGCTGATGGCCGATTTCGACGTCGAGGCGGAAGGCGCTAAACGCACCGAGATGCTGCAACAGGCGCAGACGATCATTTCCGAGGATTACGTCAACGCCTACTTGTTCCAGCTGGCCTTGACCACGGTGGTCAACGCCAAGCTGCAAGGCATCTGGCCCGATGCACCGACGCAGGCGATTGATCTGACCGCCGTCAGCTGGGCCGAGTAAGCGCGGGGCATAGCGGACCAATATGCTACGCTATGCCATCAAGAGAATAGGCTCGCTCGCGATCTCGCTGATCGTGGCGAGTCTTGTCATTTTTGCCTGCATCGAGGTAATCCCCGGGGACCCCGCTTCCTTTATGCTGGGCATCAACGCGCAGCCCGACACGGTCGCCGCCTTGCGCGAAGAACTGGGGCTCAACGCCTCCCTTGGCGCGCGCTACTTGTCGTGGGTGACCGGAATGCTGTCGGGTGATTTCGGCACCTCCTATACCTACCGCTCACCAGTGGCCGAGATCATCGGTGACCGCCTCTGGATATCCCTTCCGCTTGCGCTTATCGCGCTGGGCCTCACGGTCCTGATCGCCTTCCCCGTCGGCATCCTCGCCGCCACAAAACGCGGCTCTTGGGCGGATATGTCGGTGATGGGGGCGACGCAATTGGGCATCGCGATCCCCAACTTCTGGTTCGCCATGCTCATGGTGCTGCTGTTCGCCATAAACCTGCGCTGGTTCTCTGCGGGGGGTTTTCCCGGCTGGGAACACCCGCTGGCGGCCCTGAAAGCGCTAACCCTTCCCGCGATCGCGCTGGCCTTGCCACAGGCCTCGATCCTTGCCCGCGTCATGCGCTCCGCCCTGCTTGATACCTTGTCAGAGGACTACATCCGCACCTGCCGCGCCAAGGGGCTGACGCAACGCCAAGCGCTCTGGCGGCACGCCCTGCGCAACGCCATGATCCCTGTGCTGACCATCATCGGCCTGCAATTCTCGTTTCTGCTGGCGGGCGCGATCATCATCGAGAACGTCTTCTACCTGCCGGGCCTTGGCCGCCTCGTCTTCCAAGCCATATCGCAGCGCGATCTGATTATGGTGGAAAGCGTGGTATTCCTGCTGGTCTTCGCCGTCATCATGGTCAATTTCGCCGTCGATCTGGCCTATGCGTGGGTCGATCCGCGCCTCAGGGGGCGGTCATGAGGAACCTCACCTTCGGGCTCATCCTCACCACAATTTTCGCAATCGGCGCTTTGGTCTCCTTCGTTTGGACGCCCTATGACGTCACCGTTCTGGAAATCGCCAACAAGCTTAAGTCCCCGACCGCCGACCACTGGTTCGGCACCGACCATTTCGGGCGCGACATCTTCTCGATGATCATGGTCGGCGCACGCACCTCCATCGCCGTGGCCATCGTCGCGGTCGTCATCGGCATGGGGCTGGGCGTGCCGCTTGGCCTCGCCGCCGCTGCCCGCAAAGGCTCGCTGCTGGACGAGGTCATCATGCGCGGCAACGATCTGATCTTTGCCTTCCCGTCGCTGCTGATCGCCATCCTGATCACCGCGATTTTCGGCCCCTCCGCCGTCAACGCCATCATCGCCATCGGCATTTTCAATATCCCCGTTTTTGCGCGACTGACCCGCGGCGCGGCGCTGTCTCTCTGGACCCGTGACTACGTGCTGGCGGCAAGGGTCGCGGGCAAGGGTGCGACGCGCATCTCCGTCGAGCACATCCTGCCCAACGTCGCCAACCTGTTGATCGTGCAAGGCACAATCCAGTTCTCGTTGGGCATTCTGGCCGAGGCCGCCTTGTCCTATGTCGGGCTAGGTGCGCAGCCCCCCACGCCAAGCTGGGGCCGGATGCTGGCAGACGCGCAAACCCTGATCGCGCTTGCACCCCATGTCGCCCTGTTCCCCGGCTTCGCCATTCTGCTCACCGTGTTGGGCTTGAACCTTGCAGGCGACGGCTTGCGCGACGTGCTGGACCCGAAACTGAGGGTGCTGCGATGACCCTCCTGTCCATCGAAAACCTGTCTTTGTCGATCCGAGGTATTCCAATTCTTCGCGACGTGTCGCTGTCGTTGAACCATGGCGAAATCCTAGGTGTGATTGGCGAAAGCGGCTCCGGCAAGTCGCTGACGACGTTCTCGGTCCTGCAGTTGCTGCCAAGCGGCACGACATGCCAAGGGCGCATAAACTTGCTGGGCGGGGACGTGCTGACCAAGTCTGAACAGGCCCTCTGCGCGATGCGGGGCCGCGACGTGGGAATGGTGTTTCAGGAACCCATGACCGCGCTGAATCCCGTGCAAACCATCGGCGCGCAGGTGGCGGAAACTATCCTGATCCACGAGCCCAACACCTCCAAGGTGGACGCGATGAAGCGCGCCGCCCATGCCCTGACCCGCTGCGAGCTGCCGCAATACAAGTTTCCCCTCAGCCGCTACCCGCACGAGATGTCAGGCGGCCAGCGCCAGCGCGTGGTGATCGCCATGGCGATTGCCTTGCAGCCGAAACTGCTGATCGCGGACGAGCCGACGACGGCGCTCGACGTGACCACGCAGGCCGAAATCCTCGATCTGCTGTCGCGGCTGGTGCGCGAGGACGACATGGGGTTGATGCTCATTTCTCACGATCTTGCCGTGGTCAGCGACATGGCGCACCGCATTGCCATCATGAAAAACGGTGAGGTGGTGGAGGAAGGCGGTGCGGATCTGCACCGCACCATGACGCACCCCTACACCAAGGCGCTGTTCGCGGCGTCCAGTCATCAGCCCGAACGCAACGCCACCCCAGAGGATAAACCGCTGCTGGAGATCAACGACGCGATCCGCGACTACACGCTGCCACGCAAAAGCCTCTTCGGTGCGGCGGATACTTTCCGCGCCGTAGACAATGTCAGCTTCCAGATCAAGCGCGGTGAAAGCCTTGGCCTTGTCGGCGAAAGCGGTTGCGGAAAATCGACGCTGACACGGGCCATTCTGGGGCTGGAACCATTGCAAGGCGGCACCATCCTGCTCGACGGCCAACCCGTCGGGCCAGCAGTTCGCCGCAAAATGCAGGTCGTGTTCCAAGACCCCTATGGCAGCTTCAATCCGCGGCACAAGGTCGCCCGTCTGGTGTCCGAGCCGTTCCATCTGGTGGGCCGCAAAGCCACCGACGCCGAAATAGACGAAGCGCTCATCTCCGTCGGCCTCACCCCCGCCGACAAGACGAAATACATCCACGAGTTCTCCGGCGGCCAGCGCCAACGCATCGCCATTGCCCGCGCCCTGATCATCAAGCCCGAACTCATCGTGTTGGACGAGGCCGTATCGGCCCTCGACGTGTCGATCAGGGCGCAAATCCTCGATTTGTTGGCCGATTTGTCCGACCGGTTCGGCCTGACCTACCTGTTCATTTCCCACGATTTGTCCGTGGTCCGCGCCATCACCGACCGTTGCCTCGTCATGCAATCGGGCAAAATCGTCGAAGAAGGCGACACTGAACGTCTGTTCACTGCCCCCACACATCCCTACACTCAGACTCTAATAGCTGCCGCACCGACGCTTCCCGAACCATAGAAAGGCCATCCCATGAGCATCCAAGACATCTGGTTCGATACTGCCCTGTGTTTCATCGGCGGCGCGTGGGTCGACCCGGCGGAAGGGCAGACGCTTGAGCTTGAGAACCCCTCTAACGGCGAGGTGATCTGCCTGATCGCCCGTGGCCAGCAAGACGATATCGACCGCGCCGTGGCTGCCGCGCAAGAGGCCCTTCAAGGCCCATGGGCCCGCATGACCGCCCCTGAACGCGGGCGCATTCTTGCTCGCATCGGCCAGTTGGTTCTGGAGAACGCCGACAGGCTCGCGCGGCTGGAGGCCATGGATGTCGGCAAACCGCTGAAGCAGGCCAAAGCCGACGCCCTTGCCTTGGCCCGCTACATGGAATTCTACGGCGGGGCGGCGGACAAACTGCACGGCCACACGATCCCCTATCTCGACGGCTACACCGTCTACACCCTACGCGAGCCGCATGGCGTCACCGGCCACATCATCCCGTGGAACTACCCGATGCAGATCATCGGGCGGTCCGTCGGCGCGGCGCTGGCGATGGGCAACGCTGCCGTGCTGAAACCTGCCGAGGAAGCCTGCCTGACGGCCCTCGCCTTCGCCGACCTCGCCCGCCAAGCGGGCCTGCCTGACGGCGTATTAAACG
Organism: Litoreibacter halocynthiae; assembly: GCF_004365635.1. Classification (GTDB taxonomy): domain Bacteria; phylum Pseudomonadota; class Alphaproteobacteria; order Rhodobacterales; family Rhodobacteraceae; genus Litoreibacter; species Litoreibacter halocynthiae. Next base: position 430,304 of record NZ_SOBH01000003.1, read on the forward strand.
TAGTGCCGGGTCTAGGCATCGAGGCCGGGGCAGCGTTGTCCGGCCATGCAGACGTTAACCACATCTCCTTCACCGGCTCCGTCGGCGTCGGCAAGCTAATCCAGCGCCAAGCGTCAGAACACATCGTCCCCGTCACGCTGGAGCTTGGCGGCAAGTCCCCGCAACTGGTATTCGACGACGCCGACATCGACGCGGCGCTACCGTTCCTCGTGAACGCGGGTGTGCAGAACGCGGGCCAGACCTGCTCCGCCTCCTCACGCATCCTTGTGCAACGCGGCGTGTTCGACGAGGTGCTGGACCGCATGGCCGCCCGCTATGGCGAGTTGCAAGTCGGCCCCGCGATGGAAGATCTGGACGTGGGCCCCCTGATCTCTGCCCGCCAGAAAGAGGTGGTCGAAGGTTTCCTGTCTCACGGTGCATCGTTGGAAAAAGCCGCCCAAGGCCAGATCGTGGACAACGCGCCTGCAGATGGCCACTACGTTGCGCCCACGCTCTTCGCAGGCGTCAGCCCCGGCCACATCCTTGCACAGGAAGAAATCTTTGGCCCGGTTCAGGTGGTCATTCCCTTTGATGACGAGGCACAGGCGCTGTCTATCGCCAACGGCACGCAGTTCGGCCTTGTCGCCTCCGTCTGGTCCCGCGACGGGGCGCGGCAGATGCGGCTGGCCAAGGCGCTGCGCTCGGGTCAGGTGTTCCTCAACAACTATGGCGCAGGCGGCGGGGTGGAGCTTCCCTTCGGCGGCACCGGCCTGTCCGGCCATGGCCGCGAAAAAGGGTTCGAGGCGCTCTATGGCTTCTCAACCCTCAAAACTGTCGCCGCCCTGCACGGCTGAATTGAAGATAAGGGAGACCCCACATGCGGCTTGAAGGAAAAACAGCAATCGTCACCGGCGGCGCGTCGGGGTTCGGCGCAGGAATTGCGCGCAAGTTTGTGGCCGAAGGCGCCAACGTCATGATCGCAGATCTGAACATGGCAGATGACTTGGTGGCAGAGCTTGGCCAAAACGCCCGCGCGGTAGAGGCCAACGTCGCCCAAGACGCCAGCGTTCAAGCCATGGTGCAAGCCACGCTCGACGCCTTCGGGCGCATCGACATCCTGATCAACAACGCAGGCACCACGCACCTGCCGACCCCGATGGAAGACGTCTCTGAAGACGACTTCGACAAGGTCTTCGCGGTCAACTGCAAATCCGTCTACCTGACCGCCAAACACCTCGTCCCACTGCTCAAGAAACAGGGCAGCGGTGCCATCCTCAACGTCGCTTCCACCGCAGGCGTCAGCCCGCGCCCGCGGCTGAACTGGTACAACGCCTCCAAAGGCTGGATGAACACCGCGACCAAGGCCATGGCGGTGGAACTGGCCCCTGAAGGCGTCCGCGTCAACGCGATCAACCCCGTGGCGGGCGAAACGCCCTTGCTCAAGAGTTTCATGGGCGAAGACACGCCGGAAATTCGTGCCAAGTTCCTGTCCACCATCCCGCTGGGCCGCTTCTCCACGCCCGAGGACATGGCAAACGCTGCCTGCTTTCTCTGCTCGGAGGAGGCGTCGATGATCACCGGTGTCTGCATGGAAGTCGATGGTGGGCGTTGCATCTGATGAAGGCCGGTCCGCGAAATCTGATCACCGATGTGGCGGGCCTGAAGGTCGGCCATGCGCAGGACGACGCCCTGAAATCCGGCGTCACGGTCTTGACGGCAGGCTCGCCTTTCATAGCGTCGGTCCATGTCATGGGCGGCGCACCTGGCACGCGGGAAACGGACCTGCTCGACCCCGACAAATCCGTCGAAGCCGTCGACGCGCTGGTCCTCTCCGGCGGCTCCGCTTTCGGGCTGGACGCAGCCTCCGGCGTGGTGTCAGGCCTGCGCGAACAGGGGCGTGGCTTCGCGGTCGGCGACGTACGCGTGCCGATCGTCCCCGCTGCGATCATCTTCGATTTGCTCAATGGCGGGCGCAATGACTGGGGCGAGAACCCCTACGCCAAGCTGGGCCGCACAGCACTCGACAACGCAACAGGAGATTTCGCTTTGGGGTCGGTCGGCGCTGGCACAGGTGCGACCTCCGCCACCTACAAGGGCGGACTGGGTTCCGCCTCCATCATCCTTGACGATGGCGTCACCGTCGCCGCTTTGGTCGTTGCCAATCCCATCGGCTCGGTCGTCACGCCCAAGGGAAAATTCTGGGCCGCGCAGTCTGAAATCGACGCCGAATTCGGCGGTCTTGGAGGTGACCCCGCTTCTTACGGCGCGGTCAGGCTGCCCTTGAAAACCGACGCGGGCGAGGGCGCGAACACCACCATCGCCATCGTCGCCACCGATGCCAAACTGACCAAACCGCAAGCCAAACGCATGGCCGTCGCCGCTCATGACGGCATGGCGCGGGCCATTGTGCCGTCGCACACACCAATGGACGGCGACTTGATTTTCGCGGTCTCTGCAGGCGACAAGCAAGGCGACCCACTGAGGATCGGCCACGCCGCCGCGACCTGCCTTGCCCGCGCCATCGCCCGCGCGATCTTTGAGGCGACCCCCGCCGAGAACGACCCACAGCCCTGCTTCAACCCCTAAACATAAGCGCTTTTCCCAAAGCCGTTTTCCGTGCCACAATGTTGGCACCTACACATCAAGGATGATACCATGACCAAGGGCGCCGCTCTATTCGACCTCACAGGCAAGCGCGCGCTTGTTACCGGTTCCTCTCAGGGCATCGGCTACGCCTTGGCCCAAGGGTTGAAGGATGCAGGCGCCGAGATCATTCTGAACGGCCGCGACGAGGCCAAACTCGGCGCCGCCGCCAAGGCGCTCGACACGCCGCATACGCTGGCATTCGACGCGACTGATCACGAGGCCGTTCGCAAGGCGGTGGACGAGTTCGAGGCCGATACCGGCCCCATCGACATCCTGATCAACAACGCAGGGATGCAGCACCGGACAGAACTGGAAAACTTCCCCGCCGACGCGTTCGAGAAGCTGCTGCAAACCAACATCGCCTCGGTCTTTCATGTCGGCCAAGCCGTCGCGCGCCACATGATCGCTCGCGGCGCAGGCAAGATCATCAACATCGCCTCGGTTCAAACCGCACTGGCCCGCCCCGGCATCGCGCCCTACACCGCGACCAAGGGCGCGGTGGGCAACCTGACCAAGGGCATGGCGACCGACTGGGCCAAGCACGGACTGCAATGCAACGCCATCGCGCCGGGTTATTTCGACACCCCGCTGAACGCCGCGCTGGTCGCCGACGCCGACTTCTCGGCGTGGCTGGAAAAGCGCACCCCCGCAGGCCGCTGGGGAAATGTGGACGAGCTGGTGGGCGCGGCGGTATTCCTGTCCTCGCCCGCGTCCAGCTTTGTGAACGGGCATATCCTTTATGTCGACGGCGGCATCACGGCGTCACTCTAGATGCTGAAAGCCATCGTCATGGGCGTTGCGGGATCGGGGAAATCCTCGGTCGGGCATGCAGTGGCGGGTCGCTTGGGTGCGCATTATTTCGACGGAGATGACCTGCACCCGCAAAGCAATATCGAAAAGATGGCCGCAGGCACACCGCTCGACGACTCTGACCGCGCGCCGTGGCTCGACAAGGTGGGCGCGGCGTTGATGCAAGCCGGCGGCCCGACGCTGATCGGTTGCTCCGCTCTCAAACGCAGCTACCGCGACCGCATCCGCGCCGCATGTCCACAAGCCCGCTTCGTCCACCTCATCGGCAACCGCGCGGTGATCGAAGCCCGCATGTCCGCCCGCACTGGACACTTCATGCCTGTCAGCCTGCTCGACAGCCAGTTCGCGACGCTGGAACCGTTGCAAGCTGACGAGGCAGGCTTCGCCATCGACATAGCGCAGGACTTCGACGCCGTGGTGCAGCAAGTGGTCGCCTGTTTCTGACCGTCAGATAGCCCCGTGCACACGAGATGGCGCACGCTAAGGTCTTCCAATCAGGAGGTTTTTCTCATGTGAGAAAATCGTGAAGAACTTGGTGAACCTCGTGGCAACTCGTTAGCTTTGTCTTCAGAACAAGCAGCGAGGTCTTGGTGGCCGACAAACTCAAAATTTCATTGTTCGGGCCTTGCGACGTGCGCATCGAAGGCACCGACGGGATCGAAATCAAGGGCGCAAAGCACAGGGCGCTGTTCGCGCTTCTGGCAACGGCACCTCTGGGGCGACGTACCCGATCCTATCTGGAGCGGACGTTGTGGGGCCCGTATTGCTATGATGATGGACGCCAGAATTTGCGTCGAGCGCTGTCCGATCTGCGTAACATTTTGGGCTCAAACTTTGACCGCTTTATCAAATGCACCAACAGCGATATCGAACTGGACTTGTCGTCCGTTCACTTTTCGGGCGCACCGGGGAACGGGGCGTTCATGGAAGGTATCGGCATTGATGTCGCGGGTTTTCAAAACTGGGTCGCTGCGATGCGGGCAAACGAAAGCCAGATTGCGGCTTTGTATCGTACATCACCACGTTCGGCGCTTGGACGCCCCTTGCCGCGTGTCACTGCAATGCCGTTTCAGCGGGTATTGGGGGACAAGAACCTGTGGGTACTGGGCGACTGGCTGGCAGAAGAAATCTGCCGCTCGCTGTCGCGCTCCAATCTTCTGTCCGTCATTTCCCATCTGTCGAGCCGTGCCTTGGCAACAAGCACGACCAGCACCCTTGATGTCCGCCAAAAGCTTGGCGTTGATTATTTCATCACCGGCTCGATCCGCGAAATGGGAGGGCGGATCGTCGTAGACATGGATTTCGTCGACGCGCGCGATGGCAATATCCTATGGACGCGGCAGATCGCCGGACCCCCGGCGAATTTCTGGGATGCTATGACCAGCGGGCTTGACGATGTCGTGCGCGCGATTGGCCGCTCTATCGCCGACGAGGCCATTACCTATATAAACGACCGCCCTTTGCCCGAGCTTGAAGATCATCACCTGCTTATCGGGGGCGTGTCGCTGATGCACAGCTTGACGTTCCGCGACTTCGCCAGGTCCCGCGCCTATTTGGAAGAGGCGGTGTCTCGTACGCCCATGGCCGCGGAAACACATGCGTGGCTGGCAAGGTGGTATGTTTTATGCGTGTTCAACGGCTGGACAACGGATAGGGCGGGCGACACCCAAAAAGCGCTGGATGCGACATCGAGGGCGCTTGATATCAACCCCGACAGCTCCTTCTCTTTGGTGATTGACGGGATTGCGCTTAACAATCTGCCGCCGCAAATGGGGGTTGCCAGCCAGCGCTATGACAGCGCGATTGGCATCAACCCGAGCGAAAGCCTGTCATGGCTTTTGCGTGCGGCGCTTCTGGCGTTTCAGGACGAAGGTGCGGGCGCGGTAACTGCGGCACTGAAAGCCCGCGGATTGTCGCCAATTGATCCGTTCAGATATTATTTTGATAGCCTGTCTAGCACCGCGTTTCTGGCCGCCGAAGACTACGATCACGCCTTGAAGCTTGCGAACGAGTCATTGGCATACAATGACCGGCATCTTTCCACGCTACGCGCAAAAATTACCGCACTGCATTTTTTGGGCCGTGGTGAAGAAGCCCGTGCTACTGCTGGAGAGCTGATGCGCAGGTCTCCAGGGTTTAATCTTGATGCTTACAAGGCGGCCCATCCCGTCGCCAAAGCAGATCTGGGTCGCAAAGTCATTGCAGCTCTGATCGCTGCGGGAATTCCCTAGCGTGCGTTCCGGCTTAACGCAGCAATTGGTAGTACAGGCTTTGAGGTCTCTACCTGGTCGACGCCCTACTTGTGCCGCCCGAACTCGTGACTTCCCCCCGAGGCAGGCCTCAGCTACACATGGCGCATGACGTGGAATATTCCTAATATCCTGACGCTTCTGCGTCTTCTGGCGGCCCCGGGCGTGGCTGTCATGTTCTTGTATTTCCAGCGGCCATGGGCCGACTGGTTCGCGCTGATCCTGTTCGTGACAGCGGCGCTGACAGACTGGATTGACGGCTACCTCGCCCGCGCATGGAAGCAGGAAAGCAAGTTCGGCGCGATGCTTGACCCGATCGCCGACAAGGCGATGGTGATCATCGCATTGCTGGTCATCACCGGCTTTTCCGGCATGAACCCGTGGGTGCTGTTGCCGTCGACACTGATCCTGTTCCGCGAGGTGTTCGTCTCCGGCTTGCGTGAATTCCTCGGCGACACGGCTGGCCTGTTGAAAGTGACCAATCTGGCGAAGTGGAAAACCACCGCGCAAATGACGGCCATCGCGGTGCTGTTCGCCACCGGTCTATTTGAGCATGAATTCCTGGACCGCACCTCCGGCATGGACAACGAAACGCTGGATGCCATCATGTCGGGTGCGGCCGAAGACCCGCTTGGCCTGACATGGTTCGCAGGTGCTGCAGAGATCACCTTCAACATCGGCGCCGTCCTGCTCTGGGCGGCGGCACTGCTCACTTTGATCACCGGATGGGATTACCTGCGCAAGGCGATGCCATTCCTACGAGAGGAGGCTAATCAATGATCGACGTTCTCTATTTCGCGTGGGTGCGCGAACGTATCGGCATCCCGAAAGAAAAGCTGGAGACCACCGCCACCACGGTGATGGATCTGGTCGAGGAACTCCGCGCGCGCGAGGAACGCTACGCGCTGGCGTTCTCCGACCTTTCGTCGCTCAGGGTCGCGGTGGATCAGGACCTGTCCGATTTCGACGCTCCCTTGAACGGTGCCCGCGAAGTGGCGTTCTTCCCACCGATGACAGGCGGCTAACTCATGCGCGTGCTGGTTCAGGAAGCCCTGTTCGACGCGGGGGCGGAACTCAATGCCTTCGCCAAGGGCGACACCGATATCGGTGCGGTGGTCAGCTTTACAGGTGTGACCCGCGATGTCTCGGGCGGTCTCAGCCGTATGCAGATAGAGCATTACCCCGGCATGACCGAACGCGCCCTCACGCAAATCTGCGAAGAGGCGCAGACACGCTGGAGCTTGGCAGATGTGCTGGTGATCCACCGCTTCGGCACCATGGAGCCGGGTGACAACATCATGATGGTCGCCACCGCGTCGCGGCACCGCGCGGACGCCTTCGCCGCGGCAGAGTTCCTGATGGACTACCTGAAATCCCGCGCGCCGTTCTGGAAGAAGGAAATCACCGCCGACGGGTCGGAATGGGTTGCCGCAAAAGACAGTGACGAGGATGCGCTCGATCGCTGGGACTAGCGCGTTTCCCGCTTCATCTTGGCAAAAATATTCCCGCCGGAGGCCCCGTCAGGCGCCTTGGTTGGCCCGCTCGATATAGCCGCGCAGCTCTTCCGCCTCATGGCGCGCGTCGCGCAACCCGTCCATCGCCGCCCTCAACTCCGCTTCGGTCTGTGATAGCTGATTGGTCAGCTCTGCCTCACGCTGTTGCAGGTAGGTGATCGCCTGATCGCGGGTTTCTTCCGCGTCGTGCAGGGCTTTGGCCATCTCATCCAGCTCCGCGACATCTGCTGTAGTCACGCGGCTGAACCGTTGCACCAGCCAGCAGGTGAACCAGCCGACACAGAACGCCAGAAACAGGATGAATGCGGTGGCGATGATGAATTCTGATCTATTCACTTGGTGTCTCGGTTTCTGCTTCAGTTGTGTCGCCCTCAGGCTCGTCTGTGGCCGCCGCACGGGCGTCTGTCAACAGCTTGAACTCGATGCGGCGGTTGGCTTCCCGCCCGTCAGCGGTGTCGTTGTCGGCTATCGGGTCAGACTCGCCATACCCCTTGGAGGAGATGTTGCTCGTCAGAACTCTACGAGCTAGCAATGCCGCCCGCACCGCATCTGCGCGTTGTTGGCTCAGGGCCGTATTCATTTCTTCGCGGCCTTGGCTATCGGTGTAGCCGCCAATCTCCATCTTCACACGTTCGCATTGCTTTGCAATCTCCGCGATCCGGTCAACCGTGCGACCTGCGGTCTCTGTAATCTCCGAGGATGACGGATCGAACACAATCTTGGCCGAGTTCAGGATCGAGTTGATCCGTGCCACGCATTCTTCGGGCGTCGGCAGGTCCAGGGTTGTATCCAGCATCTCGTCATACCGCACATTGACCTCGAAATTCTCCGAGTCGCCTAACTTGTCCGCAAGCTTTCTGGAGATGGTATCCGAAGCCGATTGATCACCGCTAACGCCGCGAATTTCGACATAGTCTTTCTGAACGACAGCGCTGCCGTTTTCCAAACTTGCCAATGCCTCAAGCGCTGCCAACACACGTACTGGCCAGCTTTCCGGAAGCGTGGAATCGTCGCGCGTTGCCAAATAGACCTTGTCGCTGCCGAACTGCGCGCGCGCGAAAGATCCGACGATCTGTTCGACATTGTCATCAGGCAGCCTGCCACGAAGCTGCACCAGACCTTCCGGGCTTCGGGTTGCGACGAACTCTATCGCGGCTTCGGCGCCGGTGCCGTCTACGACGACTTTCTCCGGCAACACAGCGTGCAGCGAGAACACTTCGGGCAGCGCCGCATCGACTTCACCAACCACGCGATCAAAGGTGCCTTGGCCGGTCGTATCAAGTGCTACCATCGTAATGTCGGCATCTGAAAACGTCAAAGATCCACCGCCAACGTCTTTAAGGCCCGCAATCGCGACCTCGACAGCTTTGGCCCAATTGGGGGATGGGACACCCAGCCCGATGGCGCATTCCGGCTTCTCGATGCGGCCTGCGGCGCTGGCTGCAAGAAGAATACGGCGCTTGGTTTCCTCGGTATCAGCGGAGCAGGCGTCGAAGGCGGCCACACCTTCCGCATCCAGTGTGAACCGAAGGGTGAACGGCGTGATGACCGGTCGCGGCGCAGAAATGTTCAGAGCAAGGCGCACCCCGTTTGGCGCGCTACGGGCCAGTTGCGATTCAATGCGCCGCTTGTTGTCGGGGCTGTCGGAAATGGCCGTGATTTCGATCAGGTCGGCGGACACGGATATTTTCGAGCGTTCCAGATCGCGCAACGCTTTGATCGAATATGCCAGTGCCGGCTCCCAATTGGCGGGCACGGGATAATTGGCGGTTTCGAGAAGGTCGGTAATCTCGGACCCTTCTGCCAGATCACGCAGCTGGTCGGCGATACTATCGCCTTCCTCAGTAGGTGGGATCAGCCCGATCAACGAGATACCTTCGCCATTGCGAAGCATCTCGACCGAGAAACGCGGCGCTTCGATTTTTTCGCGCGCCTTCACATCCATATTGTCGACGATCCGGTCGGGATCAATCACCGCACCAACGGCAGAAACAACGCGAAAACGGGTGGCCTCGTCAGGGGCTTCCCCGCCCAAGGCAACAAGCAGCCCGTCTGTGGTGACAGTTGTCCAATCGTGCTCCCCGTCGATCAGCTTGGAGGTCACAACCTCCGCAGACCGGGTCTCCACCAGTCCGGCCGAAACCCACGCACCCCCAACGGACAGGGCGGCAGCAAAGCAAAAAGCAGCAATTGTCTTTAGTCTCATACGGTTCGTCTACCATTGAAGGTGCGGCAAGGCACTCATACCGTCTAAAGGGGACGGCTGGGTTGTTCAATCACAGCAACGCCGCAGCGGCAAGAAACAGCGCACAAACTAGACCCGCGTCGCGATTGGACCGGAACAAGCGCATGCAGACGGTCCAGTCCTCGGTATCCAGCCGGCGCAACTGCCAGACCATATGCCATCCGAAGGCCCACGCCCCCGAAAGGGCAAGCGTCAAAGCCATAATATTTGCATCAGGAACCAGCGCCACGATGATGGCGATGGCCATCAACAGGACCGACATCGCCATGAACAGGCGCAACCACCAAACAGAGTCCTCGCCAAACAGCCGGGCGGTTGACTTGATCCCGATCAGCGCGTCGTCTTCTTTGTCTTGGTGGGCGTAAATCGTGTCGTAAAACAGCGTCCACGAGATACCGGCAAGGTACAAAATCACCGGAGCAGCACTCAAAGAGCCCGTATGCGCCGTCCATGCCAGCAACGCCCCCCAGTTAAACGCGAGTCCCAGAAACACCTGCGGCCACCATGTGAACCGCTTGGCAAACGGGTAAATCGCGACTGGCAGCAGCGCCAGAATGCCCAGCACAATGGCTGCGGTGTTGAAGGTCAGCAAAATGAAGAAGGACACCAATGCCTGCACAGCCATCCAGATCACGGCGCCTTTGACCGTTACCTGCCCCGAGGGCAGCGGTCGCGACTTGGTGCGCGCAACCTGTGCATCAAGATCACGGTCGCTGATGTCGTTCCACGTACATCCCGCGCCGCGCATTAAAAAAGCGCCCAAGGCGCAGCCCACGATGATCCACAGGTCAAACCACGCCAATCCAGCAGGGTCGGCGGCCGCCGCCAACAAGACACCCCACCAGCACGGCAGCAGCAACAGCCACGTCCCGATAGGCCGGTCAGCGCGGCTCAGTCGCAGGTAGGGACGGGTCACGGCGGGGGCCCAAGTGTCGACCCAGTTCTGATCGACAGCATCAATCACTTGGCCCTCTGGCGTTTGGCGTGTCTCGCTCATATGTTCAGCCCCATGGAACGCGCAAAAATCAGGTTGTTTGTAGAGCAGGCGTTGGGGCAGGGCAATTCCGTCCCGATGACGCAGCCGCAGGCGAATTATCTCTTCAACGTCATGCGCCTTGGCGTGGGCGACGTGGTGGCCTTGTTCAACGGACAGGACGGCGAATGGACGTGCCGCGTGGTAGACGCCGCCAAGCGCCGCGGCATGGTGGTCTGCGAGGCGCAAACCCTGCCCCTGCAAACGCCCCCCGACCTGTGGCTCTTGTTTGCGCCGATTAAAAAGGCGCGCACGGATTTCATCGTGGAAAAAGCCGCCGAAATGGGCGCGGCCAGGATATTCCCCGTAAACACCGACTACACAAACTCCGACCGCATCCGGCAGGATAAGCTGCAAGCCCACGCTATCGAGGCGGCCGAGCAATGCGGCGGCACTTACGTACCGGAGGTGGCGAATATCCAGAAGCTATCGGCCATGTTGGACACATGGCCCGAAGACCGCCACTTGCTGTTCTGCGACGAATCCATGGCGGGGGAGCCATCCCGCTTGAATGAGCTGCCACAAGGCCCGTGGGCGCTCGTCATCGGCCCCGAAGGCGGGTTCTCGGAACGTGAACGCGACACCTTGCGCAATCATCCCCAGAGCCACGCCATCAGCCTCGGTCCGCGCATCCTGCGCGCCGATACCGCCGCCGTAGCGGCGCTGGCCTTGTGGCAAGCAGCACTGGGCGACTGGTAATGCTCAAGCCGGATCTGCGACTTCATCTGTTCTTCACCACGGAAAATGAAACGGCGGTCATTCTCATACGCACTGCGCGGCAACTTTACCGTCTGGTGCTTTGGCACCGCGACACCGATACGTTTCAAGATGGCCAATGGCTCAAGGCTGAAGTCTACGCTGATAGTTGCTCCCTTACCCCCGACGGGCGGCACTTCATGTTCTCCGTCAATACCCATTGGGCCAGAGGGAAGTATCGCGACGGCTACACAGTTATCTCGCATCCGCCATATTTCACAGCACTGCCAGTCTCTAACGCGCGGTATTGTTGGACGAGTTGGGGCCGCTTCCTCGGCAACGCTCTTTTTGAGGTTGGCAATCGTCACCATCTCAACAAACCGCTTTGGGCGGGGCAAGAAATGCAGCCGGTCACGCGGGGCGAGGTCACCAAGGACTGCCGCACGGGTCTGCGTCTGCTCAATGGCCAGCCCGCGCCGCTCACCAAAGCCGTGCGTGACACCTTGCTCGACGGCACCGCCCCGCCGGACACAAAGCCGCTGGACCGCTATGACACGATGAACGGATGTCTGCATCGCAGGAACGCGGACGGCTCGCTTACACTCATTCGCGATTTTCATGGCATGGAGTTCGAGCCCATCGTCGCACCCTATGACGTTCGCCCCGCCGCAAGCGCGGACGAAACCGCATGGCATCCGCTGGATGGAGACCTGAAATGATCCGTCCTGAAATCCACGACCTGTTTTGGCGCTATTTCGAGCTGCTGATCGGCGCTGCTATCATTGTGATGGGTGTGATGATCTTCAACCTGCATGGTCTGCTGTGGCAGGGGATCGGCGCGATGTTCGTCGTGGCGGGTCTCGCCTATTTATGGACTGCGTGGCGGCGCGTGCGGCTCACGTCAAAAACCCATGACGGCCCCGGCGTGGTGGAAGTGGACGAGCGCCAAATCACCTATTTCGCTCCCCTTGGTGGCGGTGCCGTGTCGATTAACGACCTCGCCCGCGTGACGATCCTGACCGACGACCGAGGCCCCTTTGCCGAAGACGTCCATTGGCTGCTGGAGGAAAACGGTGGCTCACGTTTGTTGATCCCGAACTCCGCCGAGGGGGCGGCACAACTGTACGATGCGCTAGCGCCATTGAAGGGCGTGGATTTCGAAGCCGCGATCCGCGCCATGGGGTCGTCGACCCCTGACAGCTTTGTGATCTGGGCCAAAGAGCCGGCTCGCCTGCATTGACATCCCCCGCAAATCGCCTCACCCCTAGACGTTAAACCATTTAGGCGGAGCCTCCGACATGTCCATTCCTCAATCCGGCGGCGGCCTGATCACCGACCATTCCCAACTTGCGCAATTGCTGGCCGACGGCTGCAAGCCCAAGGAAGACTGGCGCATCGGCACAGAGCACGAGAAATTCGGCTACTGCCAAGACACCCATAAACCGCTGCCATACGAGGGCGACCGATCCATCAACGCCGTCCTATCCGGCCTGCGTGACCGCTTTGGCTGGGCACCTGTTGAGGAGGGCGGATACCTGATTGGCCTGACCAAAGACGGTGCGAATGTATCGCTGGAACCTGGCGGCGCGCTTGAGCTGTCCGGTGCCCCGCTGGAAACCGTCCACCAGACCTGCGACGAGGTGAACTCCCATCTGGCGGAGGTAAAATCCGTCTCCGACGAGATTGGCGTCAAGTTTATCGGCCTTGGGGCCGCGCCGGAATGGAGCCATGAGGAAATGCCCCTCATGCCCAAGGGCCGCTACAAGTTGATGAACAACTACATGGAAAAAGTCGGCACCATGGGCACCGCCATGATGCGCCGTACCTGTACCGTGCAGGTAAATCTCGATTTCGGATCCGAAGCGGACATGGTTCAGAAAATGCGCGTCGCCTTGGCATTGCAGCCCGTGGCGACGGCCTTGTTTGCGAACTCGCCGTTCTTTGAAGGCAAGCTCAACGGCCACAAATCATGGCGCTCCCGCATCTGGCGCGCGCTGGATGACGATCGCACTGGCATGCTGCCCTTCGTCTTCGACGAGGGCATGGGCTTTGAGGCATGGGTGCAATGGGTGCTCGATGTGCCAATGTATTTCGTCTACCGCGACGGTAAGTATATCGACGCTTTGGGCATGTCCTTCCGTGACTTCCTGAAAGGTGAATTGCCAGCGCTTCCGGGCGAAAAGCCGCTGCTGTCCGACTGGGCCGACCATCTGACGACGGTATTCCCTGAAGCCCGCGTCAAGCAGTTCATCGAAATGCGCGGCGCTGATGGCGGCCCATGGCGCCGCCTATGTGCCCTCCCTGCGTTCTGGACCGGCCTGTGTTACGATCAAACCGCGCTCGACGCCGCATGGGACGTCGTCAAAGGTTGGGACGCCGAAACCCGCGAGGCATGGCGCGTCGCGGCCTCCGTCGATGGCTTGGCGGCAGAAGTGAACGGCATGAAAATGATCGACCTCGCCCGCGAGGTGGTGGATATCTCGGAATCCGGCCTGAAAGCCCGCGCTAAACCGGGCGCTGGCGGCTTGGTGCCGGACGAGACGCATTTCTTGAACGCGTTGAAGGAAAGTATCGAGACGGGCCAAACCCCTGCGGATGAGTTACTGGCCAAGTATCACGGCGAATGGGACGGTAACCTCAGCCGCATCTACGACGAATACAGCTACTAATCGTCGTCCCGCACCAACGGCACGCGGGAGCGGCCATAGGTCAGCCCCTCCGGCTTGGCGCGGCCCAACGGGTCGTCGCCATACCCGTTTGGGCCTTGGTCACCCGGCAAAACTGCAAGGATCAGCAGGGCAAGCTGGCCAAAAGGCACGAACCCCAGCAGCATCAGCCACGCGGTCAGCCCTTTGTCATGCAGCCGCCGTGCCATCACGGCGAGGGATGCGGGAAACAGGCCCAGCAGGAAGACCGCAGGCGGCCAAAGCACATCTTCTCCGGATTCCACCGAGAGAATGGTGTAGGTGGTGGTGGCTAGCAGGCCCCCAAAGAAGATCACGAAAAACCACCAGAATTCCGACCGCGCGGCACGCCCGCGCCACCGAAAGCTCTTTGACAGGCAGGAGCGGAGGGCTGCGAGCGGTCCCATCAACTTTTCTTTAACTGGATTTTCTTCTCGGTGCCGTTCAAAATCCGGCGAATATTGCCCGCGTGGCGCATCCAGATCAGCACCCCCAGCAACGCCGCCAGCATCACATAACTTGGCAGGCCCATGAAGTGCAGCCAAAGCGGCATCAACGCCGCTGCGGCCAACGCGGCAAGCGACGAAATCCGAAACGCCAGCGCGAAGGCCAGCCATGTCAGGCAGGCCGCCAACCCCGCGAAAAACGATAGCACCAGCAGGGTGCCAAGATAGGTCGCCACACCTTTACCGCCATTGAAATTCAGCCAAACGGGGAAGATGTGGCCGATGAATGCCGCCAGCCCCGCCAGTTGTGCCGCGTCCTCGCCCACGAAGAACCGTGCCAGCAGGACCGCGATGCCGCCCTTGCCCGCGTCCAGCAACAACGTCGCCAAGGCGGCGCTTTTGGAGCCGGTGCGCAGCACGTTTGTGGCCCCGATATTGCCCGATCCGATCTGGCGCAGGTCGCCGAGGCCCATGGCCTTGGCAATGACCAACCCGAAGGGGATGGAGCCGAGCAGGTAGGACGCGACGGCGACGAAAATCAGAAGGTAGGGGGCGGTAATGATCTCAGGCACGGGCATACACCTCCGTGCCGCCAACAAAGGTCCGCAGCACGCGGCCTTGCATCCGTTGTCCGTCAAACGGGGTGTTTTTGGACTTGGAGCGCAAGGTTTCGCGGTCCATGACGAACGGCGCATCGGGGTCGAATAGCACCAGATCTGCAGGCGCACCGACGCTGAGCCGGCCACCTTCCAGCCCTAACCGCTTGGCGGGGTTCAGCGACAGCGCGCGCCACAGCGTCGGTAGGTCCACAGCGCCCACATGCAGCAAACGCATGGCGGCTGGCAGCAGGGTTTCCAAGGCCACCGCGCCGGACGCGGCTTCCTCGTAGGGCAGGCGCTTGCTTTCTTCGTCCTGCGGTGTGTGCATGGAGCAGATCACGTCGATCAACCCGCTGGCCACGGCCTCGACCATCGCCACGCGGTCATCCTCGGATCGCAGCGGCGGCTTGACCTTGAAGAAGGTGCGGTAGTCGCCCACGTCCAGATCGTTCAGCGTCAGGTGATGGATCGACACGCCCGCCGTGACGTCGAGGCCCGCCGCCTTGGCGCGTTCCAGAACGGGCAGGGCCACGGCGGTGGAGACCTGGTCCGCGTGGTAGCGCACGCCGGTCATTTCCACCAAAGCCAAGTCGCGCTCCAGCCCCATACGCTCCGCCATGGGCGACACGGCTGGCAGCCCGCGAAGGGAGGCAAATTTGCCAGAGGTCACGGCGCTGCCCTTCGATAGATTAGGGTCTTGCGGGTGCCCCATCACCAACGCGCCAAGCGAGCGGGCGTAGGTCATCGCACGGCTCAGAACTTTGTTGTCGGACACGACGTTGTCCCCGTCGGAAAACGCCACCGCACCGGCATCCATCAGGAAGCCCATTTCGACCATCTCGCGCCCCGCGCGGGCTTTGGTTAGCGACGCCATGGGCGCGATGCGGACAGGGGCCATCTCGGCACCGCGGCGTTTGCTGAATTCCAGCGTCTCGGGGGTGTCGATGGTGGGGATGGTGTCGGGGCGGGTGACCATGGTGGTGACGCCGCCTGCGGCTGCTGCCAGACCTGCGGTGCGGAAGCTTTCCTTGTGCCGCTCTCCGGGCTCACAGACCTTCACGCCGATGTCGACAATGCCGGGGGCGAGGACTTTCCCGCCACAGTCGATCCGGTTCCCCTCGGGGAACCTTTTGTCATTCAGGTCAATATCTTGCGGTAATATTTCGTTAATCCGCCCGTCCTTGACGAGCAGGGAGCCAAGAGTCAGCGTTCCGGCCTCGGGGTCGATCAGTCGCGCGTTGGTAAAAAGCAGGTCAGCCATCAAAGCCCCGTGTAATAAAAGTACATGATTGCGGCGGCCGAAACCATCGCTGCCAACGCGATCAATGCCAGTCGCGCCCCAAATCCACGCCCTTGCTTCGCATCGGCTGCGGGGCCCTCGAGCAAACCTTTGGCGGCGTCGCTGACCAGCGGAGTAAACTTCGGCGCGGGGGCGCGGCCTTCGGTGAGGGTGGCGACCAGCTTGGCGTTTTCAGTTAGCTTCAACAGCACAGGTTTTTTCTCAAACGCGGCGCTGCGGACCAGTATCAACGCGGATGTCGTATGTGGAATTTTCGACATGTTGACGGTTTCCGGTGCGATGTCATAGCCCTCGACCAGCAGGCGTCTCAGTTCATCTTCGGATAGCTCGCCCGCGTTTAGGCTCTGCATTTCTTGTGGGTCCAGACTTGTGCCCCCCAAGGCGCGTTCCAAGTATTCACTGTCGCCCTTCAACGAATAGGGGAGCGCCACGTCGTCCGTAACTTGGAATACACGAAGTAAACCGGTTTCGTGTTTCGATATCTCAAGTGGATTGTCCATTGGTCAGCCCCCCAGCCAGATCATGAGACCCGTGAACGCAAAGATGCCGAGCAGGGCATACATGGCGACCTTGCCAGAGGTGCGCGGGTCTTTGGGTTCGTTCACACCATCACCCCTTGCTCTTGCGCTGCCTCGCGGCGGGTGCGGACCAGTAGCTCCATGGCGGCCATGCGGACGGCGACACCCATTTCGACCTGCTCCTGGATCACCGAGCGGTTTATGTCGTCGGCCAGCACACCGTCGATCTCGACGCCGCGGTTCATCGGGCCGGGATGCATGATGATGGCGTCGGATTTGGCGTGAGACAGCTTTTCGGGGTCAAGGCCGTAGCGGTGGTAATACTCGCGCTCGGACGGGATGAAACCGCCGTCCATGCGTTCTTTCTGGAGGCGCAGCATCATCACCACGTCCACATCTTTCAGGCCTTCGCGCATGTCCTCGAACACCTCGACGCCGAACTCCTCCATGCCTGACGGCATCAGGGTCGGCGGGCCGATCAGGCGCACGCGGTTTTCCATCTTGCCCAGCAGCAGGATGTTGGAGCGAGCGACGCGGCTATGGGCGATATCGCCGCAAATTGCGATGGACAGGCGATGCAACCGCTCCTTGGCGCGGCGAATAGTCAGGGCATCCAGCAACGCTTGCGTGGGATGTTCGTGCCGCCCGTCGCCAGCGTTCAGCACGGCGCAGTTGACCTTCTGGGCCAGCAAATCCACAGCACCCGAATGCGGGTGGCGCACGACCAGCAGGTCGGGGTGCATGGCGTTCAGCGTCAGGGCGGTGTCGATCAGGGTCTCGCCCTTTTTGACCGAGGACGCCTGCATCGCCATGTTCATCACATCCGCGCCAAGACGTTTGCCGGCGATCTCGAAACTGGCTTGCGTGCGGGTGGAGTTCTCGAAGAACATATTGATCTGGGTCAGCCCCGCCAGCGTGTCGGAATGCTTCACGTCGCGGCGGTTCAGGTCGACATACTGGTCGGCCAGATCAAGCAGGGTGGTGATTTCATCGGGGGCAAGATGTTCAATCCCTAGCAGATGCTTCGCGCGGAATGTCATGGAGGCCCTCTCGTAATTTTATCGGGTTATAAGGGGGAGCGTTCAGTCGGGCAAGGCCACCCTGCGACGGTTATGCCATTGTGGGGCCAGTGCGGCCAGACTAGGTTTACCCCCATGGAATCGGGACTGGACTTTCATACGGCCAAAGCGCTGTTGGACTGGCACGTGGACCTTGGCGCTGACGAGGCGATCGGGGACGTGCCGATCAACCGCTATGAGGTTCCCAAAGAAGCCCCGAAAGCCGCCAAGCCCGAACCTGCCGACGCCGCGCCGGTCGTGACGCAGCAAGGCCCCGACGCTGTGGGCATCGCTCGCCAGCTGGCCCAAGGCGCGCAAGATCTGGACGGGCTGAAGGCTGCGATGGCGTCGTTCCCGCATTGCGACTTGAAAAACGGCGCCCGCAATCTTGTGTTCGGCGATGGTATCGCCGGTGCGCGGGTCATGATAATCGGCGAGGCCCCCGGCCGCGAAGAGGATCAGCAAGGCAAGCCTTTCGTTGGACCGGCTGGCCAGCTGCTGGACGCGATGTTTGCTGCCATTGATCATGGTCGCGACCATGCAGAGAGCCCGATTTATATCACCAACGTCCTGCCGTGGCGTCCGCCGCAAAACCGCGACCCGAAGCCCGACGAAGTAGCGATGATGCTGCCGTTTCTGGAGCGTCACATCGCGCTCGCAAATCCGGATTTTCTGGTGTTGATGGGCAACCATTCCTGTCAGGCTTTGCTGGGGCGTAAAGGGATCACCAAAATGCGCGGCCAGTGGGACGAGGTGTTTGGCAAACCGGCGCTGCCAATGCTCCACCCTGCATATTTGCTGCGGATGCCCCATGCCAAACGCGAGGCATGGGCCGATTTGTTAAGTCTAAAGGACAGGCTGCGCGGGCGATGATCTGTGCCGTGCCTCGAAAGGAGCCCCGATGAGCCGCATTGATGAAAGCAAGGACTTTGTGCCGGTCAGGATAGCGGTGATGACCGTGTCGGACACGCGCACGCCGGACGACGACAAATCCGGAACGACGCTGGTGGACCGGCTGGAAGTCGCGGGCCACAAACTGGCCGATCGCATGATCTTGTGCGATGAGCGGGCTGAAATTGCAGCACAGCTTCGCATATGGTGTGCGAACCCTGAAATTGACGTGATCCTGACGACGGGTGGCACGGGGCTGACGGGCCGTGATGTCACCGTTGAGGCGCACCGCGATGTTTACGAGAAAGAGATCGAGGCCTTTGGTACGGTGTTCACCATCGTCTCGATGAATAAAATCGGGACATCTGCCGTTCAAAGCCGCGCCACAGGTGGGGTCTCGAACGGGACATACCTGTTTGCGCTGCCGGGTAGTCCCGGCGCGTGCAAGGATGCGTGGGACGAAATTCTGTCGCTACAACTGGATTATCGTCACCGCCCTTGCAACTTTGTGGAGATTTTTCCGAGATTGGACGAGCACAAGCGACGGAAATGACGAAACGACACGTTTAAGTCAGTGGAGTTGGACGTGCGCATGTTTGCGCTCTACATGTTATAAGTGATTTTTCGGAGCCTGATCGCCCATGCGCTTTTTCCGCCGTAGCCTTGTCGGCTTGTTTCTGATGGCCCTGACAGTGGGCCTGCTCGCTGTGGGCGGTCACACGATCTATAGCTCCCTGCAGGAGCGTTGGGCGCGGGAAGGCGTGACACGAACGGCCCGCGAACGGGTATTCTCTGTCAATGTCGTCGCACTTGAACCTGCAACCATTACCCCTGTCCTGACCAGCTTTGGCGAAGTGCGGTCCCGCCGCACGCTGGATTTAAGGGCACCGGTCGGTGGTACTGTGGTTGAACTGTCACCGGATTTCCAAGAAGGGGGCACCGTGCGCAAGGGACAGCTTCTGGCGCGTATTGATCCTGCGGATGCTCAGACCGCCGTAGACGTGTCCCGCACCGATTTGGTTGAGGCCGAGGCTGACCTGCGCGAAGCACGTAACGCTTTGGCGCTCGCACAGGACGATTTGGCGGCTGCGCAAGAACAACTGGCCTTACGTGCGCGCGCGCTCCAGCGCCAGCGCGACCTGAAAACGCGCGGTGTCGGTACTGAGGCGACCGTCGAGACGGCGGAACTTGCGGAAGCCAGTGCCAAGCAATCGGTCCTGTCGCGCCGCCAAGCCATCCAACAGGCAGAGGCGCGGGTAAGCCAGACGCAAACCCTCATCGAGCGACGCCGCATCAACCTGACGAATGCGGAGCGTTTGCTGGCAGACACCGAAGTGTTCGCAGCCTTTGACGGGCGGCTGTCCGGCGTGACTGCTACCGAAGGCGGGCTTGTCGCCAATAACGAGCAACTGGCGGAATTGATCGACCCCGATGATCTGGAAGTGTCTTTCCGTGTTTCCACCGCGCAATATGCGCGGCTTTTGGATGGTGAAGGAAAGCTTACGGTCGCGCCCGTTACCGTCACGCTGGATGTGCTTGGCACCGACCTGAGCTTTCAGGGCCGTCTGACTCGCGAGAGCGCCGCAGTCAGTGAAGGCACCACAGGACGGCTTCTGTTTGCTGAACTGACTGACACAGGCGGGCTGCGTCCCGGCGACTTTGTGACGGTTGCGATTGAAGAGCCTGCGTTGGAACGTGTGGCGGTTGTGCCGTCGGCTGCCGTCGATGCGGCTGGCACAGTGCTGGTTCTGGACGACGAAGACCGGCTGGAGAACGCAGAGGTCACCGTTCTGCGGCGGCAGGGTGATGATGTGTTAGTGCGCGCGCGCGGCTTACAGGGTCGGGAGATTGTCGCCGAACGCTCGCAACTGTTGGGGGCCGGCATCAAGGTTAAACCGCTGCGCGGTGATCGCGCGGCTCCCGAAGAGCCGGAAATGGTCGAATTGGACCAAGACCGTCGCGCCAAGCTGATTGCATTTGTTGAGGCGAACACGCGCATTCCCGACGAGGTCAAAACCCGCATGTTGGCTCGACTGGCCGAACCGCAGGTGCCTGCTGACATGATCGAGCGGCTTGAAAGCCGGATGGGAAGCTAAGCCATGAGGGATGTCATCGCATCCAAAACTGGCGGAGTGCTTTCCTACTTTACGCGCCACCGCACCGCGGCGAACCTGTTGCTGGTGATGATGATCGCGATTGGTGCAGCCGCCGTGCCGCGCATGAACACGCAGTTTTTTCCGGATGTTGTGATTGATAACGTCTCGGTCAGCGTGCAGTGGGACGGGGCTGGCGCGGACGATGTCGATGGGGCGATTGTCCAGCTGCTGGAACCTGCGTTGTTGTCCGTTGAGGGGGTGGAAAGCTCCAGCTCCCAATCGCGCGAAGGCAGCGCCAATATCAGCCTTGAGTTCGAGCCTGATTGGGACATGTCGCGTGCTGCGGATGACGTGCAAGTGGCGGTCGACAGCGTATCGAACCTGCCTGACGACGCCGAAGAGCCGAATGTGCGGCGAGGGGCGTGGCGCGACAGGGTGACGGATGTCGTCATTACCGGCCCTGTCTCCGTCGACCAGTTGGGGCGGTTTGCCGACGAATTTGTAACGCGACTGTTTGCGGCGGGTGTGACGCGGGCCACCATTCGGGGCGTGGCTGCTCCCGAAACGATTGTCGAGGTGTCCTCGCTGTCGCTGATCCGCAACGACGTCACCATGGCCGAGATTGCCGAAGCCATTCGCGGCGAGGCCTCTGCCGATCCGGCGGGTGACGTGGACGGAGCGAATGCCCGTGTGCGCACGGGGGTTGCCAAGCGCAGCGCAGACCAGATTTCAGGGATCGTTCTGCGGTCCAATGCTGACGGCTCCAAGCTGACAATTGGTGATGTGGCGAGCATTTTTGTCGAAGGAACAGACCGCGAGCGAGCCTATTTTGTGGGGGAGAACCCTGCGGTTTCCGTCAGGGTCGATCGTAGCAACCGTGGTGACGCCATTGCCATTCAGGAGACGGTTCAGAAGGTCGCGGAAGATCTGGAACTGACGCTGCCCGAAGGCACCAAAGTCGACCTGATCCGCACCCGCTCAGAGGCGATCACCGGACGCTTGAACATCCTGCTTGACAACGGGCTGGTCGGGCTTGGGCTGGTGGTCTTGCTGCTGTTCCTGTTTCTCAATGCCCGCACCGCGTTCTGGGTGGCCGCCGGTGTTCCCGTCGCGATGCTGGGGGCTATTGCGCTGATGTATGCGGCGGGCATTACCATCAACATGATCTCGCTTTTTGCGTTGATTATCACGCTCGGGATCGTGGTCGATGATGCCATCGTGGTGGGGGAACACGCCGATTTTAGGGCCTCAAGACTGGGCGAGGATCCGGCCACCGCGTCGGAAAATGCGGCGCGGCGCATGGCGCAGCCGGTGTTTGCGGCGACAATCACCACGGTAATCGCGTTCTTCGGCTTGGTCGCTGTTGGCGGGCGTTTCGGTGATCTGATCGCGGACATTCCGTTTACCGTGATCGTGGTTTTGCTGGCGTCGCTGGTAGAGTGCTTCCTGATTTTGCCGAACCACATGTCCCATGCCTTGGCCGCACAAGCGAAGCAGCGCTGGTATGACTGGCCATCGCGCACCGTAACGCGCGGGTTTGACTGGGTACGGGAGAATGTCTTCCGCCCCTTCATCGCGGGTGTAATCTGGGCGCGCTATCCGGTGATGGCAGGTGCGTTGCTTTTGCTGATGTCGCAGGCCGCGTTGTTCATTAAAGGCGACGTGACTTGGCGGTTCTTCAACGCGCCTGAACGAGGCTCCATTTCTGGCAACTTTGCCATGCTACCGGGGGCAACCCGCGACGACACCATCGAAATGATGCGCGAAATGCAGCGCGCCACTGACGAGCTGGCCGCGACATACGAGGCGGAGCACGGGCGCAACCCCATCGACTACGTGCTGGCCGAGGTCGGCGGCACCACAGGGCGCGGCTTGGCCGGACAGGAAACCAAGGACAGCGACCAGCTTGGCTCGATTGCGATCGAATTGATCGACGCCGACCTGCGGTCTTACTCCAGCTTCCAGTTCGTGGGCGAGTTGCAGGATGCGGTGCGCCGTCATCCGATGCTGGAGACCGTCAGCTTCCGAGGATGGCGCTCGGGGCCGGGCGGTGATGCGCTGGACGTGCAGATATACGGCGCAGATGCCGAGACGTTGAAGCAGGCGGCGGAGGGGTTGAAAACGGCCCTCGCCAAATTCTCGGAAGTCTCGGCGCTTGAGGATAATCTTGCCTATGACAAGGAAGAGCTGATCCTTGATTTGACTGCGCAAGGCCAAGCCTTGGGCTTCACCATCGACGGTTTGGGGCGCGTATTGCGCAACCGGCTAAATGGCATCGAGGCCGCGACTTATCCCGACGGTCCGCGTTCCGCCGCGATCCGTGTTGAACTCCCTAAAGGTGAGCTGACAGCCGATTTTCTGGAGCGGACGTTCCTGCGTGCGCAGTCCGGCGAATATGTCCCGCTAAGCGACATCGTGGCCGTTGTCCGGCAATCGGGGTTCTCCACGGTGCGGCGGGAGAACGGCATACGGCTGGTGACAGTGACGGGCGACATTTCCGAGGACGACCCCGTGCGCGCCGAAGAGATCATGGCGAGCCTGAAAGACACCATTTTGCCGATGATCGAGCAGGATTTCGGGGTGGCCACCAACATGTCCGGCTTGGCCGAACAAGAAGCGGAGTTCCTGACGGATGCCGGTCTTGGCTTCCTGTTTTGCCTGATCGGCATATATCTGACACTGGCGTGGGTGTTCTCCAGCTGGACGCGGCCCATCGTCATTATGCTGATTATCCCGTTCGGGCTTGTCGGGACAATTTATGGCCACAACGCTTGGGATATTCCGCTGTCGATGTTCACGGTGGTCGGGCTGATCGGCATGACGGGCATCATCATCAACGACTCGATTGTTCTGGTCTCGACGGTGGATGAATACGCGCAGGAACGGGGCTTGATTCCGGCGATCATTGACGGCGCATCGGACCGGTTGCGGCCTGTTTTGCTGACGACTTTGACGACGGTTCTGGGTCTTGCACCGCTCTTGTTCGAGACATCGTCACAGGCGCAATTTCTGAAGCCGACGGTGGTGACGCTGTGCTACGGGCTTGGCTTCGGGCTGGTGTTGGTGCTGCTGGTTGTTCCGTCCCTGATGGCCATGCAGGCGGATGTATCGAGGCAGGTGAAGGCACTGCGCCGCGCGGTTCAATCCGCGGGTGGCCTTCGTTGGGTGACTTTCGCACTGGTCGCTGCTGTCGTTGGGCTTTTTGCCGCGACATTGGGCAGCGCAATTTTCAGCGGCTCCCTTCCGGGTCCGCTGGCTGGCATTGGAGGGGGTGGCTCTCAGGCGTCCTTAGCGCTTCTGCTGTTTTTGGCGGGAACCGGCGTATTGCTGACAATCAGTTGGCTGGTTGCCGCGGTGGCGCATGGCACCTTGCGTCGAAAACAGACCTAGGAACAGCCGTGGATGTCGACCGCGCGTTGGGTCGTCAGAACAGTAAGTCGGACGTGGTTCAAATTCATGCGAAACGGCTTGCCACTGCGGGTGATCACCTCGGCTGTTGCGCGTAGGGTGCCACCTATGCGTGTGACGAACGGCTCGCTGATCCAAAGGCTTGGCTCTGACGCTTCGATCACCATCGCTTCGCCTTTTCCCTCCAACGGCGGCATGACCAGTTCGACGTCAATTCGTCCGCGTCCATCGCGGAAAGACACCCGGCATTGGACCTGTCGCACCATGGCCTGCGCTGGGTTGATCGGCTGCTTTCGCAAGGCCGCCGCAATTTCCTCGACGGGTGTTGTTTGCTCGGGCGGTAACATCAGGTGCAGGTCGAGCGTCACGGGAAGGCAGAATTCGTCGCAAACGCCGAAATTCAGTTGGCCCTCCGCGAAGATGGGACCATCAGAGATTGCTTGAAATGCGAGGGGCAGAACGAATTCGTTGTGATACCCGATGGAGCGCAAGCCGTTCTGGCGAAACACCTGCGGCTTTGGCCAAAGGATCGTTACATTCTCAAGGTTTTGCGACGACGACCAGTTCAACTGCGTGGGAAAGCCACCATCCCCCGGTGCGCGCCAATAGGTTTTCCAGCCGGGTGCCAGATCGAACTTGAGCGCAGCGAAATGCCGCCCACCATCAGCGCGCCACCCGTTCAGCATCGTCACTTTTACCACATCGGACGCATCATATTGCACGACCTGCGCCGTCGCAGGGGCAATCAATGCGAGGCTGGCGGCACAAGTTGCCAGGAACTGGGTAATGCGGTTGAGTGTCATTGCAACGTCGATAGCCGTTCCGAATATGACAATAAACTCACGTTTAAGCGATGCGCTGACACAAGTTGCGACCTGCGCTCTTAAGGTCGCTTGAATGAACCGCAGCTTGCCGCCAACTTGAAGGCATGAGTTTTGATTCGACCAAGCTGGCAGGCAAGCTGCTGATCGCGATGCCGGATATGGGTGACCCGCGCTTCGAGCGGTCCGTGATCTTTATGTGTTCCCACTCCGAGGAGCGGGCGATGGGGCTTATCGTCAACAAGCCCGCGCGGGATTTGAAGTTTAACGACCTGCTGAAGCAGTTGGACATCCCCGAAGCGCCGCGCTCCCGCGAGATCAGGGTACATGTTGGCGGGCCGGTGGATTACGGACGCGGGTTCGTGCTGCATTCGCCGGACTACCACAGCGACGACAGCACGATGACCATTGAAGGCGGTTACGGGCTGACCGCAACGCTTGATATTCTGGAAGACATCTCGCTGGGCGAGGGGCCGGAACGGTGCCTACTGACAATGGGCTATGCTGGCTGGGGACCGGGGCAGCTCGAAGACGAGATTCAGCGCAATGGCTGGCTGATTTGTGATGCAGACAGCGATTTGGTGTTCAAAGGTGCTAACGAGGCCAAATGGACGGGCGCGCTTGACCTGTTGGGGATCAACCCGTTGCTCTTGTCACCGGGCGGCGGCTCAGCCTGATCTTGGCGCTGCCGCACGGGTCAGGCGGTCATTTATCGCGAGGCCAAGCCCCGTCGTCGGGATCGGTGCGACGTGGATCGTGTCCGTGTCGGAGGCCAACCCGTCCATCTGACGCAACATCGCAAACAGATTGGCGGCCGCCTCGTGCAGATCACCGGAGGGCGAGAGGTTGAGCTGCCCGTCGATCGCCCCGAACCCCAACATGAAAGCACCGTCGGTTTGATTGAGCGCCACGCGGGCATTCGGGGCGTAATGCGAAACTAGCTGACCGGGCGCGCTGGGCGTGTCGGGGTTGGTGTCCTCGGCGATCGGGCTGCCCAAAGCGGCGTTCAACGCCTCTACGGGCAAGCCGCCGGGACGTAGCAGGCGAACAGGGATCGTAGCAACAATAGTGCTTTCCACGCCAACGTCGCACGGGCCGTCATCCAACACCGCGTCGATCCGGCCTGACAGGCCCGCCAACACATGCGCTGCGGTTGTAGGACTGATCTGGCCGGACGGGTTTGCCGAAGGGGCGGCGACTGGGCAGTCGGCTAGCGCAAGCAAGTCGCGGGCCAAGGGCTGTGCGGGCATCCGTATGGCGACGGTATCAAGACCTGCGGTGACGAGTGACGACAGCCCGTGTCCGTCCTTCAGGGGAAGGACCAATGACAACGGGCCGGGCCAGAACGCTTGCGCCAAAGCGCGGGCGTCATGGTCGAAATGGGCCAGCGCTTCGGCTTTTTCCATGCTGGCAACATGGACGATCAGCGGGTTGAAACTGGGCCGCCCCTTGGCGGCGTAAATGGCGGCGACGGCTGTGCCATTTCGCGCATCTGCGCCCAAGCCGTAGACCGTTTCTGTGGGGAAGGCGACAAGCTGCCCCGATTGCAACATCTTGGCGGCCTTGGCCAAATCGGCGTGGCCAAGTAAAAGCGTGTCGAGGTCGGTCATAAGGGATGGCCCAATTTTGACGTTGCGTTTTGCTTGATGCCTTGGCGTCGGAGCGGCACAGTGAACGGTATTGATGATGGACCCCTTATCTGATCCGACGGCCCGTTGCAAAGCCGTGTGACACCTATTCGAGGACTGAATATGCCTTATCGTGCCCCTGCCGCTGACTACCAATTCCTGCTCGACCATGTCGTCGGGTTCGACGAGGTCGCTGCAACCGAACGTTTTGCGGAGGCGACACCGGACATGGTTTCGGCAATTCTTGATGAAGCCGCCAAAATGTCGAACGAGGTCCTTGCGCCGTTGAACCGAAATGGCGACCTACACCCCGCCAAGCTGGAAAACGGTGTCGTGCGGACATCACCGGGGTTTGCGGACGGCTACAAGGCCATCGCGGAAGGTGGCTGGATCGGCATGGCCGCCAGCCCCGAATATGGCGGCATGGGGTTGCCGTTCTCCATCCAGAATGCGGTAAACGAAATGATGGGCGGTAGCTGCCTTGCGTTGCAGCTGAATCCGCTGATGAGCCAAGGCCAGATCGAAGCGCTTGAGCATCATGCGTCCGACGCGATCAAGGACCTTTACCTACCGAAGCTGATCTCGGGCGAATGGTGCGGCACCATGAACCTTACAGAGCCACAGGCGGGATCTGACGTGGGCGCGTTGAAGTCGAAGGCCGAGGACAATGGCGACGGCACTTACGCGATCTCCGGTCAGAAAATCTACATCAGCTGGGCTGATAACGACTTCAGCGAGAACGTGTGCCACTTGGTGCTGGCCCGTTTGCCTGACGGCGTGCCGGGCACGAAGGGCATTTCGCTGTTCATGGTCCCCAAACTGATCCCCGACGAGAACGGCAAACCCGGCGTGGCGAATTCGCTGAAAGTGGTGTCATTGGAACATAAAATGGGCCTGCACGGCTCGCCGACTGCTGTGATGCAATATGACGGAGCAACTGGCTGGCTGGTGGGCAAGCCCCATGGTGGCATGGCGGCAATGTTCACCATGATGAACAACGCCCGCGTTGGCGTCGGCGGGCAGGGTATCGCGGTGGCTGAGGCTGCTTATCAACATGCGCTTTCTTATGCACAGGAGCGCAAGCAGGGCAAAGCGGCAGAGGGCGAGACGATCTTGGGCCATGCCGACGTGCGCCGGATGCTGGCGCAGATGAAGGCGGATGTGTTCGTGGCCCGCGCGATTGCAGCGGCCTGTGCGGCGGCGATTGATATGCAAACGGCCACAGGCGCCCCTGAATGGACTGCCCGCGCCGCCTTGCTAACACCGATCGCCAAGGCGTTCGGCACCGACACCGGTATCGAGGTCGCGCAACAAGGCATTCAAGTCCATGGCGGCATGGGCTTCATCGAGGAAACCGGTGCTGCGCAATACCTGCGCGACGTGCGGGTGACGGCGATTTACGAGGGCACAAATGGCATTCAGGCGATGGACCTTGTGGCACGTAAAATGATGGACGGCGGCGAGGCCGCTTATGCCCTGATCGACGAGATCGAGGCTTATGCAGAAAGCTGCAAAGCAACGATGCCGGAGCTGGCTGGCCCTGTATTCACTGCAGCTGAAACCCTGCGCGAAACCACCGAATGGTTGGTTGAGCAGGAGTTGAATGACCGGTTTGCAGGCGCTGTTTCCTATCTGCGTATGTTTGCGCGTGTTCTGGGGGGCTACTACCACCTCTGTGCTGCGAACGCTGCGGGCTTGGACGGTGCGCGCGGGCGTTTGGCGACAATCTACATTCAGCGCCTTTTGCCGGAGCATGGAAGTCTGGCTGATCAAGCGCGCCAAGGGGCAGATGACCTATATGCCTTGAGCGAAGAGGATTTGGTGGCTTGAGCGAAACGCTCCGCTACCCGTTCCCCGATATCCCCGCAGAGGGCGAAGCGATAGAGGTCGCGGAAGGCATCCTTTGGATGCGTCTGCCGCTGCCGATGAAGCTGGACCACGTCAATATCTATGCGTTGGATGACGGGGATGCGTGGACGATTGTGGACACAGGGTTTCATTCCAAACGCGGCGTGGCGATTTGGGAAAAGCTTCTTGTCGGGCCGCTGAAAGGCAAGCCGGTCCGCCGCGTGATCGTGACCCATCACCATCCCGACCATATCGGCATGGCGGGTTGGTTCCAGTCCGAACATGGTTCGGAACTGGTGACAACGCGCACTGCATGGCTCATGGCGCGGATGCTGGTGCTGGACGAGCAGGATCGTCCAACAGCGGAATCCCTACAGTTCTGGAAACGCGCCGGTATGGAGCCTGCGATTTTTGCGCAACGGGCAGCTGAGCGACCATTCAATTTTGCCGATTGCGTTGCGCCAATGCCGCTTGGATATCGACGTGTCCGTGAAGGTGACATGCTGAGTGCAGGCGGTCGGGACTGGACAGTGCGCATGGGCAATGGCCACGCTCCGGAACACGCGACCTTGTGGGCGGATGGCGTCGTATTGGGCGGCGACCAGTTGCTGCCGTCAATCAGCCCGAACTTGGGCGTTTACCCGACCGAGCCGGAGGCCGATCCCGTTTCAGACTGGCTGGAGGCCTGCGAGCGGTTGGGAGCTTATGCCATGCCGGAGCAGCTGGTTCTGCCCGGCCACAAGCTACCGTTTACCGGCCTGCCGCTGCGGATGCGGCAACTGATCGACAACCACCACGGCGCGTTGGAGCGGCTATTACAACACCTCGACACACCCAAAACCGCTCATGAGTGTTTCCTGCCGCTGTTCAAGCGCGAAATTCGTGGCGGCGAATACGGGTTGGCTTTGGTCGAAAGCGTGGCGCATTGTGCTCACTTATATTTGGCTGGACAAGCGACCCGGTCTTTGCGCGAAGATGGGGCATATGTTTACCAGCGCAAAGGGGCCTGACTTATGGACGACAAAATCGAGACCACTGCAGAGGTGGTTGAAGCCTCTGCATTGCGCCGGGCGGGTGTCGTTCACGTAAATGACTGTAGCCCGACGCCCGAAGAAGAGCCGCTCCCCGAGTCGATGTGCAAAACGCCGATAGAGCAGAAATCACCAGCGGAATGGGCTTACGAGCGGATAATCCTCTACATCAAGAATTTCGAGGAAAAGCTCGATAACGACCATGAGATTGCGATGGGCTTCGTGGGGGGCGACACGGGCGTCATGCGCATCGAGGGGATCGGATTCTATGCACCTGATGTCATTACTTTTTATGGTGCGGATTTGGGCGGCGCACGGACACAACAAATCCAGCATGTCAGCCAGTTGAACGTGCAATTGCGGGCGCTGCCCAAGCATGTGGATCAGCCCGAACCTAACCGCATTGGGTTCAGGCTGGCGGAAGTTCTGGAAAAAGCATGACCTTTCCTGTGTCCGCGGCCCCCTGACGCGTGACAGCGGTGAGAGAATCCGCTACTTCACCCCAAACGCCAACAACGGAGAAGACCAATGGCTGAGCACAAACATGGCTCCATGGATACCAGCGACCACGAAAAGACCTTCGCGGGTTTCGTGAAATTCACCACATACGCGGTCATCGGCATCCTGATCTTTCTGGTTCTGCTGGCGATGGTGAACGGGTAATCCGATCACAAATGAAACGATTGTTTTTATCATTGTGGCTGGTTGCTTTTTTAGCAGCCTGCGGCGCTGAACCTGTTTGGGCGCCGGAAGAAGAAGTCCGTGCCAAGGCCTACCGGCACAACGGCCCGTCTTCGATTACTTTGATCACAGTGATAAACAACCGGTCTGGTGCGGGTGGCCATACGGGCCTGCTAATTAACGGGTCTCAACGGGTCGTTTGGGATCCGGCAGGCACATGGTGGAGCCCTAACGCGCCAGAACGCAATGACCTGCACTACGGAATGACCGACCGCATGGTCGACGTTTACGTGGATTACCACACCCGTGAGACCTACCACACAGTGCTGCAAGAGCTTCAGGTTTCGCCCGAAGTCGCAGAGCAGGCGATCAAAGAAGCGGCTGGCTACGGCGCGGTTTCAAAAGCATCCTGTTCGCAATCAACCAGCGCCATTCTTGGCCGGTTGCCTGGATTTGAGAGCATCAAATCTACGTTTTTCCCCGTGAAGACGATGGAAGCCTTCGCCAAGTTCCCGGGCGTCAAAACCCGCAAGGTGTATGACGACGATCCTGACGACAATTCTGCCAAACTTCCGGGCGGCGCATAAGCGCAAAGCCAAACTCACAGATTTTGCACATTCCAGATCGCTAAAAGGCAGTCATGGAAGGGCATTGTCGAGCTGTGAGGGGGGGGTAGTTCCGGCCTGCGGTTACGCGGTGCCAGTGGGTATCCTGCTGTCTACCCGTTGAGGCGTTGTTGCGCTTGCTCCCAAAAAAAACAAACCCCCGCGGCTTGCGCTGCGGGGGTCGTTATTCTTGTGCTGAAAAGTCGGGGTCTACCCGCCGTTTTCGCGCTGGAGCTTCTTACGAGCCAGCTTGCGGGAACGGCGAATTGCTTCGGCTTTCTCGCGTGCTTTCTTCTCAGACGGCTTTTCGAAATGTTGCTTGAGCTTCATTTCCCGAAAAACGCCTTCACGCTGAAGTTTCTTCTTCAGAGCGCGGAGAGCCTGATCGACGTTGTTGTCGCGAACGCTTACCTGCATGTGGTGTCACCACCTTCCTAGGTTAGATTTTGCAAGATTGCAGGAAGTGGCGATATAGCAAAGCCGCTCTAACTTGTCTACCAAGGAAGTATGCACCCGAAAGGAGCCCGCTATGGAAGACCTGAAGACCAAAATCCTTGACGCAAGCCTGCCGCACGTCGCCTTTGACGGCTGGTCGAAAGAGACATTCGACGCAGCAATTGAAGACTGCGACATTGATCCGGGGTTGGCGAAGTCGATATATCCGCGCGGGGCTCTGGATCTGGCAATTGCGTTCCACAAGCGGGGCGACGCGCAGATGGTGGCACGCCTGAAATCGGAAAACCTGATGTCGATGCGGTTTCGCGACCGAATCGCGGCTGGTGTGCGTTACCGCTTGGAAGCAGCAGCCGTAGACAAGGAAGCGGTGCGCCGCGGCTCTGCGCTGTTCGCCTTGCCAATGAATGCGGCCGACGGTGCCAAGCTAATATGGGGCACCGCTGACGCCATTTGGACGGCCTTGGGAGACCAATCCAAGGACCACAACTGGTACACGAAACGCGCGACACTCTCGGCTGTCTATGGTGCAACTGTGTTGTTCTGGTTGGGTGACGAAAGCGAAGATCACGCGGCGACCTGGGAGTTTCTTGACCGACGCATCGACAACGTGATGCAATTCGAGAAGGTTAAAGCACAAGTGAACGCGAACCCCGTGGCCTCCAAGCTGATGGCAGGGCCGAACTGGCTGTTGTCGCAACTCAAGGCGCCGGGGTCCGGGTTTG
Source organism: Litoreibacter halocynthiae (assembly GCF_004365635.1). Taxonomy (GTDB): domain Bacteria; phylum Pseudomonadota; class Alphaproteobacteria; order Rhodobacterales; family Rhodobacteraceae; genus Litoreibacter; species Litoreibacter halocynthiae. The sequence goes on from NZ_SOBH01000003.1 coordinate 462,268, forward strand.
ATTCAGACCTGCCCGGCCACACTAACTCTAAATAAGGACTGCTTATGTCGCTTCCAGAAATGATGCGGGTTGTGGAGATCACCAAGCCCGGCGCGCCAGAGGTCCTGCAACCGGCGATGATGCCGCTTCCCAGCCCACGCTATGGCGAGGTGCTGATCAAGCTGGCCTATGCAGGCGTAAACCGGCCTGACGCGCTACAGCGCGCTGGCATGTATGATCCGCCGAAAGGGGCCTCGCCCCTTCCCGGGCTAGAGGGCGCGGGGATTATCGCAGCCCTTGGAGATGGAGTATCCGGTTTGAGTGTCGGGGACGAGGTTTGCGCGCTGCTACCGGGTGGTGGCTATGCCGAATATGTCCGGACGCCTGCCGCGCATTGCCTGCCTGTTCCGTCGGGGTTGAGCATGTCTCAAGCAGCAGCGCTGCCAGAGACATTCTTTACGGTTTACTCCAACGTGATCATGCGCGGTGGCCTGCAAGCAGGGGAGCGGTTCTTGGTGCATGGTGGATCTTCCGGCATCGGGACCACGGCCATTCAACTGGCGAACGCCATGGGCGCACGCGTTTTCACGACCGCCGGATCGGATGAGAAATGCGACGCCTGTTTGAAGCTGGGCGCGGAGCAGGCAATGAACTATCGCAACGTTGATTTTGTCGAGGTGATGAAAGCCGAAGGTGGAGCAAACCTGATCCTTGATATGGTCGGCGGAGACTACCTTCCGCGGAACATACGCGCGTTGGCGGATGACGGACGGTTGGTGCAAATCGCGTTTTTGCAGGGCCCGAAGGTCGAGCTGAACTTTGCCCAGGTTATGATGCGACGCCTGACCATCACAGGCTCGACCTTGCGCCCGCAAAGCGATCTTGCGAAGGCGCGGATAGCTGAGGAGCTGAAGCACAAGGTTTGGCCGCTGATCGAAGCGGGCCGCATTGCGCCGGTTATGGATAGTGAGTTTGCTTTGGATGACGCCGCAAAGGGGCATGCGCACATGGAAAGCTCTGCGCATATCGGAAAAATCGTGTTGAAGGTTTGAAAAATTAAGCCGGGTCGGGGGCGACCCGGCTTGAACCGCCTAAATCTTTGGTTGCCCAAAGAGCTACAAAACTCGTGACCATTCCTGACAGTAGATGCCAAGTTCCAGATATAAGTGACGCGCTATACCCGAGCGCAAATTTCACCAAATCCGGCGTTTAAAAAAACAATGATTCCTTCCCCCAGGAAGTAACGCACAGGTATGGAATACCATACCTGACGATAAAATAATAAGGGCGAATTTGGAAACAATAGGTTTTTGGTAACCTTCCGATAAGCGCGAAACCTAAAATATTGTATATTTTCAGCGAATTGGAGCGAATAGCGCGTCTTTCATAGAGCAGTCTCTATTTACATCTTTTCCGCAGGTTCTAGGTTCCAGATCCTTGTTCAGGCAGAGGCGCACCTCCTGAATACGGCGATTCTTGCAGGTTATTGTGATCATATCCGGAGACAATCGCGGGTTTGATTCTAGAAATGCTTCCTCAATTACCTTTGCGGGCAATTTGACGGGGTCCTTGAGCTTTCGAAACACCGCAGGACGGGTAAGCGACGCATAGGCTCGGCGCGAAATCTCGAAATACGCGTCAGATGACAGTCCCGAGCATCGCCCGTGCTTTTTCCATTGATGCCAAGCAAGCCCCCCTGACCCCATGATGTCAGCCATGGCTTTGGTCTGCCCGCGGGAAGGATCACGTTCCACGGTGCGGCAATAGGATGGCCAGCCGCGCTCGTTCTGGGGCCAAAGCCCGTGAAGTGTCCAGCCGAAGTCGTGCCGGTCATCGCATTGATCCGCCCCGCGTGCGTCGCCTTCCAATGCGCACCATGTGGGCGACCAGCTGAGCGAAAGGACATAGTAGTCAAACCTACCGGCGCGCTCTCCTTCGGCCCATAGCGGTGCCCCCCAGATCAGCAGGCCAAGTAACAAGATGCGCATTTTCTCTTCCCCTACGATCAATCCGCCCCTATATAGCGTCCAAGTTCCCCAACATCACGAACTTGTTCCAAACGGAACAGCCCCTAAGCCGGGTGACGGGGAAGATGTGTCCGCAGATGCGGCAATTAGGAGAAAGCAAAATGGCACTACCCATTATGGCGAAAGCCACCGCCGTCTGGCTCGTGGACAACACCACATTGACCTTCATTCAAATCGCTGAATTTTGCGGCCTGCACGAGCTGGAAGTTCAAGGCATTGCAGACGGCGATGTGGCGCAAGGTGTGAAGGGGTTTGACCCGATTGCGAACAACCAGCTGACGCAAGAAGAAATCGACAAGGCCGAGGAAGATAAGAAATACCGCCTCCAGCTGAAATACAACGCTGCTGCCGAGGGTGAAGAAGTCCGCCGTGGCCCGCGCTATACGCCGCTGTCAAAGCGTCAGGACCGCCCCGCGTCGATCCTGTGGTTGGTGAAGTTCCACCCCGAATTGTCGGACGGTCAAGTGTCCAAGCTGGTCGGGACGACCAAGCCAACGATCAACGCGATCCGCGAGCGGACGCACTGGAACATCTCGAATATCCAGCCGATTGATCCGGTTGCCTTGGGCCTGTGCAAACAGTCCGAGCTGGACGCCGCTGTGCAAAAGGCCAATGCCAAGCGCCTGAAAGAGGGCACCGCCCTGTCCGACGAGGAGCGCCGCAAGCTCGTTTCCACCGAGCAATCGTTGGGGCAAGCGCCCGAGCCTGAGCTGCCTACAGCGATTTCGGGTCTGGAGACATTTACCTTGTCTGGCAATGACGATGCGGACGAGGAAGAGGATGACAACCTGCTGGTGGATGCCGACAGCCTGTTCAACCTGCCAGACGCGCCAAGCGCGGATGAAGACGACGATTGATCTTATTTAGCGATGCTGACGATTGCGCCGCTGCCCTATGGGTGGCGGCGTTTTTCGTGGTGGCTTATGTGCCGGTAAACAGAGTGTCGTACTGATCGCGCAGAATGTTTTTTTGCACCTTGCCCATCGTGTTGCGTGGCAACTCGTCCAACACCACCAGCTTGCGGGGGAGTTTAAACTTCGCGAGTGACTGGCTTAAGGTGTCCAGTATTCCGTCCAGATCCGGAGATTGGTCTGCTTGGGGGATGATGACCCCCAACACGGTTTCGCCAAAATCTGGGTGTGGCACTCCGATCACCGCGCTTTCCGCGACACCGGGCTGCTCGTCGAGAACCAGCTCAATTTCCTTCGGATAGATGTTGTAGCCACCCGAGATTATCAAATCCTTGTTGCGACCGACGATGTGCACATAGCCGTCAGAATCGACCTTCCCAAGATCGCCAGTGATGAAGTAGCCGTCGTCACGAAGCTCGGCGGCAGTCTTCTCCGGCATGTGCCAGTATCCCTTGAACACATTGGCCCCACGTACCTCAATCTGGCCAATCTCGCCTTCTGGAAGCGTTGCACCATTTTCAGGGTTGGTGATTTTCAACTCTACGCCGGGCAGGGGGAAGCCCACCGTGCCCGCGCGCCGGTCGCCGTCATAAGGGTTGGACGTATTCATGTTGGTTTCGGTCATGCCATAGCGTTCGAGGATTCGGTGACCGGTACGGTCCTCGAACTGGACATGCGTTTCCGCCAGCAACGGGGCGGAGCCGGACACAAACAGGCGCATATGCTGGGTTAGGTCTCGCGTGAAGCGGGCGTCGGACAGCAGCCGTGTGTAGAAGGTCGGAACGCCCATCAGGGTGGTTGCATCGGGCAACAGGTCTATCATCTCGTCGGTGTCGAACTTCGGCAGGAAGATCATGCTGCCACCTGCGACTAGCGTCACGTTGGTCGCCACAAAAAGCCCGTGCGTGTGGAAAATCGGCAAGGCGTGCAGCAAGACGTCGTTGGCGGTGAAGCGCCATTCCTCAACCAGAGTTCGGGCATTTGACAGCAGGTTGTCCTGCGTCAGCATTGCCCCTTTGGAACGGCCGGTCGTACCGGATGTGTAGAGTAACGCCGCCAGATCATCGGAGTTGCGGTCCACCGTTGCAAACTCCCTTGGCATCGAGGCGGCTTTCGCCATCAGGCTACCGGACCCGTCGCCGTTCAGCGTTTCAACCTGCGCGCCCAAGCGCGAAGCCAAGGTGGCTAGCTTCTCTTGGTTCGCGCCATCACAGACGATTAGCGCCGCGCCGCTGTTCTCGATGAAATAGGTCAACTCTTCGACGGTGTAGGCGGTGTTCAAGGGCAGGAAGATCAATCCGGCTTGGACGCAGGCAGCATAAAGGGCAAGCGCCTCTGGGGATTTCTGGACTTGCACAGCGATCCGGTCACCCGCTTTCAAGCCGATCAGCGCGGTGAGTGACGCGATGCGTGCGGCCGTGGCGAGGAAATCCGTGTGGGTGATAATTGTCCCGTCAGTGAGGTGCAAAAAGGGTGTGGGCTGTCCGGCGTGAATCCCGAAAAGTTCGTCGTAAAGTGGATTTGCCATCATGTTTCCTTTCGCGCGGCTACCGCCGATGGGGATCGAACACCAAATGCCTGCACCTCTGCTGCGGCTGCAACCATTTTCCGAAATTTACCCACTAGGGCTGCGCCCCGCATTGGCATGTCTGGCGACGGGCAACAGGCCAATTTGGGCGCAAAACTCCGGCCATGTCAGAAACTTGTTGTGAGACTCAGGTAATCCGTTGCTCAATCGGAAAAATACAAAGGGGAAAACGACATGACCAAATTGACGCTAGATCGCCGCCACTTCCTGATTGGCACCGCCGCCCTGATCGCAGTTCACCCGTTCTCGGCACGCGCCGCTGCCAATCAGGCGCATTTGCGGATCATGGAGACGACCGATCTGCACGTCCATGTCTTCCCTTATGACTACTACGCCGACAAGCCCATCGACACGGTGGGGCTGGCCCGCACGGCGACCATCATTGATGGCATTCGCGCGGAAGCGACGAACTCCATGCTGCTCGACAATGGCGATTTCCTGCAAGGCAACCCGATGGGCGACTACATCGCCTATGAGCGCGGCATGAAGGAGGGCGACATGCACCCCGTCATTCAGGCGATGAATGCCGTGGGTTTTGATGGGTCGACCTTGGGGAACCACGAATTCAACTACGGGCTGGAGTTCCTGACCAAAGCACTGGCAGGGGCCGAGTTCCCCGTGGTGTCGGCCAATATCGTCAAGGAAATGGGCGCCGAGCCGACCAAGGACAAAACCTTGTTGCCGCCATTCGTCATTCTGGACCGGACCGTTAATGACGGCGAGGGCAACAGCCATCCAATCAAGGTTGGCCTGATCGGCTTCGTGCCACCGCAGGTGATGAACTGGGACCGCAAGCATCTGGAAGGCAACGTGCAGGCGCGCGATATTGTGGACACTGCCAAGGCCTATGTGCCGATGATGAAAGAGCAGGGGGCGGATATTATCATTGCGCTTAGCCACTCCGGCATCGGGGCAGCGGATCACACGGACGGGATGGAGAACGCCTCCGTGCCGCTGGCGATGGTTGACGGCATTGACGCGATCATGACGGGGCATAGCCACCTGGTCTTCCCCGGCCTGAAATATGAGGAGTTTGCGGGCGTTGATGCCGAGAAAGGCACGCTACACGGCAAACCCGCCACGATGGGCGGCTTCTGGGGATCGCACCTTGGGGTGATCGACCTGATGCTGGAGCGGTCTGGTAACGAGTGGAAGATCGTCTCACATATGTCGGAAGCACGCCCGATCTCGCAGCGCAATGAGGACCGTTCGGTCACCGCGCTGGTGGAAAGCGACGAGGCGGTACTGGCCTCGGTCGCAAAGGAGCATGAGGAAACGCTGGCATACGTGCGCCGTGCAGTGGGCAAGACCGACGCGGCCTTGCACAGCTACTTTGCATTGGTGGCGGATGACCCGTCGGTGCAGATCGTGTCCAACGCGCAGGTTTGGTATATCGCCGATCAGCTGAAAGGTACTGAGCATGAAGGCCTGCCGATCCTGTCAGCCGCGGCACCCTTCAAGGCTGGTGGCCGTGGTGGACCGGAGTATTTCACTGACGTGCCGGTGGGTGACGTGGCGATCAAGAACGTGGCGGATTTGTACCTGTATCCAAACACTGTGCGCGCAGTGCGTGTGACAGGAGCGCAGGTGAAGGACTGGCTGGAACGCTCTGCGGGCATGTTCAATCAGGTGGAGGCGGGGCAGCCCGATCAGGTGCTTCTGAACCCCGAATTCCCCAGCTACAATTTCGACGTGATCGACGGGGTGGAATACCAGATCGACCTGTCCCAGCCGTCCAAATTTACCTCCAAGGGGGAACCTCAGAACCCGGACGCCAACCGCATTGTGAACCTGACATTCGGGGGCAAGCCGATTGACCCCGCGCAGGAGTTCATTATCGCCACGAACAACTACCGTGCGTCCGGCGGGGGCAGCTTCCCCGGCACGGGAGATACCATCGTATTTGAAGGGCCGGACACCAACCGTGACGTGATCGTGCGCTACATCGTCGACAAAGGCACCGTCAGTCCGCGTGCTGATGCAAACTGGACCTTCGCACCGCTGGAAGGCACGTCGGTGCTGTTTGACACAGGGCCCGCGGCTTCAAAATACATAGGTGACGTAACTAGCGTGAAGATAGAGCCAGCGGGTGACGGCCCTGACGGGTTCGCGCGATTCCGCATCGCATTGTAGAACGGCGAAACACTTGACGGGAGCGGGGGGAGTGGTCTGTTTAGGCCTATGAAATATCTCTCCCTGCTCCTGATCGCCCTGATCCCTTTACCTGCGTTCGCGGATGAACCGTGTGCGGACCTCTGGTGGTCACGCAATCACCTGTTTGATCAAGCGGGGTATTGCTTTGCCTCACCACTTGGGAAATCGATATTCTACAATGGCGACTGCACGACCTCGACCGTTCCCAAATTGTCGCCGGGGGCGGCAAATACCGTCTCCGCGATCCGCGAGGAAGAGGCGCGTTGGGGCTGCAAGATCAACACGAAAGCCACTTATCTCGATCTGGACCGGCTCGATCTACGCCGCAAGCTGGTTGATGTCGCCGTCAACGACGGTCTTGAAAGCAGCTGCTTGGGCTACCGCGGCGCGGATATTGCTGTTTTCACAGGGGCCAGCGAGCAAACCGCACAAATCGGGCGTATCCGCGCCGGCGACACTATTGGGCTGGCTTATTACTCGATGTTCGAGGGGTGGCAGTTTGTGTCTTATGGAACCGCTGACACAAGCTCACCCAGCCCGCTGCTTGGATGGGTGAACGTCGATTTCTGGGCGCAGTGTGAAGCCGTGGCCGGTTAGTGCGCTGCGGTTCCGACCGGATCCAGAAGCGCGCGGCCACCGTCGACAGTCATGATTTCGCCGGTGATGAAGCTTGCGCCGGGGGAGCAGAGAAACTGCACAGCCTCAGCGACTTCATTCGCGGGCGCGATGCGCCCCAGCGGCGTATGTTCGATGATGTCTTCCCGAAGGTCGGAGGTTTCTTTCAACGAGCTTTTCAAGCTGGCGCTCATCACCGAGCCGAAGGCGACGGCATTGACCCGAATGCGGTTCGGGGCCAGCGCAATCGCAAGGGTTCGCGTCATCTGGTCGAGAGCGGCACAGGAAATCGAGTATCCCATCAGTCCGGGCCGTGATCTGCGGGCAGCAATGGACGACAAATTCACGATAGAGCCGGCCATCTCCCCTTCATCCGCACCCTCGGCTTGCTTGATCATGCGCTTGGCGATCAACTGGCTAAGCCGCAGGCCGGACATCAGGTTCTGTTGCAGCAATTGCTCCACGGAGTCGTCTTCGTCGTCCATCGGGTCTGTGGGCAGTACTTGGCGTGACGCGTTGACCAGAATGTCGACGCGATCAAAGGCGTCGATGGTGGCGGATAGCAGATTGGCCTGACTAAGCTTTTCGCGCAGGTCGCACGAAAAGATGCGCGCGCTGCCATCGTCATCGGCAATATCACCCATTTCGGCGCGCAGATGCTCTTCGTCGCGGTCGGCCATCATGACATTGGCTCCCTCGGCAATGAAGTGCCGGGCAATCGCGAGACCGACCCCGTTTGCAGCGCCGGTGATAATGGCGGTCTTACCAGCAATGGAAAATGACATTGGAATGTCTCCGGTTGGATTCGGTCAAACTAGGGTGATTCAACGCTTAGCGCGAGCGCTTTGCGGTGCCTTCATCGGGCGGCGGGCGCAGATCACCTTGAAACCCGCCGTTTGGGCAATGGTGTCGACTTGCCCGAAACGCTCGTTCAGGGTCTGCTCGTAGGGGAGGTTGCGGTTGGCAACCATCCAGAATTGTCCTTTGGGCATAAGCATGTCCGCGGCGCGGCGGATGAACATTTGCCCAAGCTCCGGCGCGGGTTTGCGGCCAAGGTGGAACGGCGGGTTCGACACCACGGCTGCATAATTGCTGCCCACATGATAGGTCACATCGCCCCAATGAAACGCGGCGCGGGGGTCGGTGATGTTGAGCTTGGCGGCTTCCAGTGCGTGGTGATCGGCCTCGACTAAATCAAGCGATGTGACACCTTCGGAGCTCAGAATTTTGCGAGCTAAGTAGCCCCAACCGGCTCCAAGATCTGCCACCGGGCCTTTGAAGTCGGGTAGGTGCTGAGCAAGCAGCGCAGAGCCCTTGTCGATACCATCAGACGAGAACACGCCCGGATAGGTGGTGAAGCCACCGTCAACGGTGATGGGATTGGCGATCCAATCAGACAAGTCGGGCAATGTCTCGGGACGCGCGAACCAGAACAGCTTGCCGTGGGCCTTGGAATAGGTCTCCACCCCGTCAAAACGCGCGCGCACAGCTTTGAGCACCGATTCCGCGCCATCGGTCTTGGCGCCTTCAATGGCGACGATGCCGCCAGTGGCCGTTTGGCTCAAAGCGCGGGCGATCAAATCGAACGTGGAAGGTTTCGAGCGGTGGCACATCACCAAACTGGCAGCCACAGGTGCGGCAGCATCAACGCTGACATTGAACCCGCGCGACGACAGTGACTGGTAGTCTGGATAGAAGCTTTGGGTCAGATGCAGGCGGCTGGTGTCTGCAAAGTCAAAGTCCATATCGCCCGCTGCGTTCAGCACGGCGACATCCCCTTCGGGCAGGCTCAGGAGGTCTTGGTCCAGCGCCAGTGAAAAACGAGTTTCTGTCATAGGGGGCGGTAGGCGCTGGGCCTACTCTTTCTCCATGGTGCATTGCAGTGGATGCTGGTTGCGGCGGGCTGATTCCATAACCTGCGCCACTTTGGTTTCCGCGATTTCGAACGCGAACACGCCAACAACCGCCAGTCCCTTTTTATGGACCGTCAGCATAATCTCGACCGACTGCGCGTGGTTGAGGCCGAAAAATTTTTCCAGCACCAACACGACAAACTCCATAGGAGTATAGTCGTCATTGAGCAGCATCACCTTATACATAGGTGGCCGCTTGGTTTTTGGCTTTGTCTTGGTGACAACAGAGGTATCCCCCTCTGGGTTGTCATCCTTGTCAGACATGGTGATCTCAATCGGGGTCACTTTTGGCTTTCCCTTGCGGCGACAATCTTTCGGTTGGCGAGGCCTACTATATAAGAGGCATATAAGTCCAGAAAAGGGGGCAAAACGCCAAATGAGTCAAAAGATTACGACGATCGGTTTTGATGCGGACGACACGCTTTGGCAGAACGAGGAGTTCTTCCGGCTGACTCAAGACGTGTTTTACGACCTGTTGCGCGATTATGCCGACCCGGATCATCTGGCTGAACGGCTGTTGCGGTCCGAGCGGAAGAACCTTGGCCAATACGGCTTTGGCATCAAGGGGTTCATGCTTTCGATGATCGAAACCGCAATTGAGGTCACGGATCAAAAGGTTCCGGTGTCAGTGATCCAGACGATTATTGAAGCCGGACAGGAGATGCTCAGCCACCCCGTTCACCTGTTGCCCCATGCGCGTGAGGTCGTGGAGGCGCTTGGGCAAGACTTCCGGCTGGTTCTGATCACCAAGGGCGACTTGTTAGATCAGGAGAGAAAGCTCGCCCAGTCGGGGCTGGGCGAGATGTTCGACGCCGTAGAGATTGTCGCCGATAAAACACCAGAGACCTATATCCGCGCGTTTATGCGCCACGGGCATGGGCCCGACCGCGCGATCATGGTGGGCAATTCGATGAAATCAGACGTGGTGCCCGCGATTGAGGCGGGCGGTTGGGGCATACACGTTCCTGCGAAGTTCGAGTGGGAAGTGGAGAGGGCGGAGGCACCGGTGGATCACCCGAGATTTCGGGTGATGAAGGATTTGGGCGAGCTTGAAGCGCTGGTCGCTCAGTTGGTCTGAGGCAAAACCTTTCCGGGGTTCATGATGTTGTCGGGGTCGATTGCGGCCTTCACTGACCGCATGACCGCCAACGCCACCTTGTCTTTGCGCCGTGCCATGGACGGTTTCTTGGTCAACCCGATCCCGTGCTCCGCCGAGAAACTGCCGCCCAGAGACAACACAACGTCTTCGACAGCTTCAGTCAGTATGTCGATATGCTGGGCGTCGTCCTTTGTCGGGAACAGCAGGAAGTGAATGTTGCCGTCACCGAGGTGGCTGACAGAAGAATGCAATGCCTTCGGGTCCAGTTCTGCGAGCCGCGCGTCGATGTGTTCAAAGAAGTCGTCGACCTTGTCTACCGGCACGCAGATGTCGTTGTTGATCATCGTTTTTCGCAGCAACATGACCTCGCCCGCTGCTTCGCGCCGCTCCCACATCTCGCGCCGTTGGGCGTCGTTTTGGGCGACGACGGCATCGACGACACGACCGTCTTCCATCATTTGCCCTAAAGTGCCTTCTAACAACGTGACAAGCGGGATCGTGCCGTCGGGTTGCAGGTCAGTCATGTTCGGAGCGGTGGCGCCGACCTCGACCATGATGTTGATGTCGTGCTTGTCCTCAAACGGCGCGCGGGCTTTGGGGAACATGGTCAGGTGGTCGGCGATATACAACGCATCCATGTACTCGAAGGCCTCGACAAGACCACCGGTGGCGGCTTGTAGGTCGTTGAGCAGTCTAAGCGCGTCTGGAAAGGCGGGAACGGCGACCATTGCGGTGGCGTATGCCCGTGGTTTCGGGAACAGTTTCAAAACGGCCGAGGTGATGAGGCCAAGCGTACCTTCCGCGCCGATCATCAGGTTTTTCAGATCATAGCCGGAGTTATCTTTGTGCAGCTCGCTCATCAGGTTCATAATCTGGCCGTCGGGCAACACGACCTCCAGGCCAAGGCATAACCCACGTGTCGAGCCGTAGCGCACCACGTTGGACCCGCCGGCATTGGTGCTCAGCGCCCCGCCGATCATCGCGGAGCCTTTTGCACCGAAAGTCAGCGGAAAAACGAGATCATGCGCGTCGGCAGCATCGTGTATCGAAGACAGTACGGCGCCCGCGCCAACAATTGCGATACGGGCATCGGGGCGGATTTCGCGGATATCGTTCATGCGCTCCATAGAGATCATCACGGCGTCTTTGCCGTAGGTACCGCCAGCAAGGGACGTGTTGCCCGACACTGGAACGATCGCAGTTTTCGCTGCGGCGCAGATTTTGACGATGTCGCTGACATCTTGGGTGGAGACAGGGCGCACAACGGCAATCGGTGTGGCCTGATATTTGCCTGTCCAGTCGTGGTCATACTTCGCAGTTTCGGCGTCGGTCAAAACGTGGGTGTCACCTACGATTTCGCGCAATTGGGTCAGCAGTGTCATGGGTTCCTCCGTCTTCGGTGCGAAGTTCCTCTGCGCTGGCGGTATTGGCAAGCCCCAAACCATCGATTCCCGCTTGACCCCGTCGCCGCGTTTTCATATCCCCCGCCCAGCGGCGTTATAGCTCAGTTGGTTAGAGCGAACGACTCATAATCGTTAGGTCCCTGGTTCAAGTCCAGGTAACGCCACCAAATAAGCCCGCGGATGCATGGATGCTTCCGCGGGTTTTTTGTTGCGGCTAAAGGATGATCCGAGGCGCGGGAAGTCCGCGTAAATCTGTATCAACCGAAAACGTTTTGCCTGCATCCGGCTGGGCCTGCCGTTTTGTCGCGGACAAGCCCTGCTGTGCAGACGTCGCAAACAAGGTGGCCATATCCGGACCACCCAAGGCGGGACAGGTGATGTGGTCTGTGGGCATGTCATAGCTGCCTTGGAAGTCGCCGAATTTATTGTATCGCGCGACACGGGCCGCCCCCCACAAAGCGATAAGAACATCGCCATCCGCAGTGGTTATGGCTCCGTCGGGGTTCAACCCGTCCTGACTTAGGTCAAGGAACAGCTTTGGTGCTGCGCGCGGCCAACCTTTTGCATCCAGAGGGACACACATAACACGGGAATAGTAGGTGTCGGTGAAATACGCGACGGTGCCATCGGGTGAAAAGCAAATGGCGTTGGAAATGGTGATCGGCGCGAACAGACGACGCAATTCGCCTTTGTAAAAGCGATAGATTGCGCCGGATTCCAGTTCGGCCTGCTTGCCCATGGTGCCGATCCAGAAGCCCCCTTGTGGGTCCGCACGCCCGTCATTCGAGCGGGTGGCCGGATTGTCGGCTTCCAGATCGCAAAGCTTCGTTTTGACATGCGTGCCAAGATCGAAGCTGAACAAGGCGGTTTCGCTTGCAATAAAAAGCAGCGTTTCACTGATCCAGCCAAGGGCGGAGATATGTTCGTCGAACATCCATTCGGCGCCGTCGTCACATAGCAACCGACGCCCAATAATATCGCACCAGAAAAGCTTGTTTAGTTCGGGATGCCAGAAAGCTCCTTCGCCCAAAATGCAGGCGCGTTCATCGTGGACTTTTGTACTCATACTCATACCACATCATTTTTTTCGACCAGGGCGGTCGTGGTTTCTTACTCGTTCAAGTTTATCGCGTGAGCTCATTATAGGCAGATGTGAGCCCTCGGAGGGTCGTCGCGTCCGCATCATGTACCGATGGCTCTACCCCTTGTGCCATGAGCGCCTTTTTATAGAGCGTGTTCAACGCTGGGGTCCCGATCAACGCCACTGGCTGACCCAGCCAGTAGGGCCGCGCCGCTGCCAACTCCAACCCCATCAAAATGCCAGACAGGCGCGCGCGTGAGATCGCAGGGTCCGCCCCGTGCAAAAGGTCGACAGCGCGAATTTTGAACAACTGGGTTGCAACGGCTTCCGGCCGGCTGATTGTATCTGCGATAGCGCCTGCGAATGCCTCTTGATCAAGGGCGACGCCTTCTCCGATGGAGTGGCGCAACACGGAGTCCCGTCCCAGAAGATCGAACAGCTCCCCGGTCATGAAGGTCTGGAAGGAGACCACCTCGCCCGCGCTGATATGCGCCCATTTTGTGTGCGTTCCGGGAAGGCACAGGATGCCGTCAAAATCCGGTGCATCAGCTAGGTAGCCCGCAATCTGGGTTTCCTCGCCTCGCATGACATCTGCCGAGCGCTCTTGCTTGAGACCGGGAAGGATATGCATGGCAATGCGGCTGTCTTTGCAGATAACGGCATGTGATTGCCCGAGCGGTGTCGTTGGAACAGCGCGATAAGGTGCTTCTGCCCAGCCTTGGCGTGACCCCACCATGCCGCACGCAATCACCGGCGTGGTATCACGCCCCAACCAAGGCGCGATATGAGACAGCAGCGTGACCTCAAATTCGTCAGGCGCAAGGTCTGACATGCCTTGATCGGACCCGTTCCGAGCCAAAACTTCACCATCCGAAGCCATAGCCCAAACCCGCAGGTTGGACGTGCCCCAATCGACTGCAATCCAGTCGGGATATGTGAGTTGGTTCGACATGTGGCGGTTACTAGCACACTCTTGCCTGTGACCAAGCCCCGAGCGACACCAAACTGCGTGGTTATACTTAGCCAGAATTTGATCATTCCAGATCAGAACTGTTCTTGCAGGTTGGCGATTGGTCAGGTTGTGTGTACTGGGGCAGTCTTCGCAGCCTCTGAAGCCACAATGATTGTCGGGGTCACGCTTTGATTTTTGGAGAAATGCCAGATGGCAGCGCGGTACTAAAGCACCGGATTTCAGGCGGTGGGCTTGTGGCCGATGTGCTGTCCTATGGTGCCGTGTTGCAGGACTTGCGGCTGGAGGGGCACGAAGCCCCGCTTGTGTTGGGGTTCGAAAGCTTTGCGCCTTATCTGACTGATAGCCCCTATTTCGGGGCGATCGCAGGAAGATGCGCCAATCGCATCGGAAACGGCACATTCGAGATCGACGGAAAGCCGTTTCAGGTGGACCGGAACTTTAATGCCCAACACCATCTGCATGGCGGGTCGGCGGGCGTCGGAAAACGCAACTGGACGGTAGAACACGTCGGGCCGGACCGTGTAACGCTGCGGATTGATCTGGCAGATGGCGAAATGGGCTACCCGGGAAACATGGTGGCGCGATGCACCTACTCATGCTTGGTGGGCGGTATTTTCGACGTGAAGATCGAAGCCGAAACAGATGCCCCGACCTTGTGCAATTTCGCGCATCACAGTTATTGGAACTTGGATGGTGGGCAAGATACGCGCGACCATGTCATGCAAGTTGACGCCGACCGCATGACAGTCGTGGATGATGGCTTCATTCCGACCGGAGAAAGTCGCGATGTGTCGGGGACGCGATACGATTTTCGCACTGAACGACCGATCCATGACAAGATGTTTATCGACCACAACCTGTGCCTGTCTGATGAACGGCAAACAATTCGCCGCATCGGGTCACTGAGATCGCTTGTGTCGGGAGTATCGATGGAGATGCGCTCGACGGAGCCGGGGCTGCAAGTATATGATGGCTTCAAGTTGTCGGTGAAGCCGACGGGGCTTGGTGGCCGCGTTTATGATGCCAATTCCGGCGTCGCGCTGGAGCCGCAGATCTGGCCCGACGCAATCAATCACGAAGGGTTTCCCAACGCAGTGCTGCGTCCGGGAGAAACTTACAATCAACACACGCAATTCAAATTTACCAAGGGATAATCCGCTATGAGCTATACGAAATACATGAAAGAGGCCAACTTCATCGGTGGTGAATGGATCGGTGCAGACAGCGGTGACACCATCGATGTGACCAATCCTGCAACGGGAGAGGTTATCGGCACTGTGCCTGCGTGCGGGGACGTGGAGACTCGCCGCGCCATCGATGCCGCTGCAGCTGCGTTTGACGGGCTGGCTGGCATGGCTCTGATGGAGCGCGTCGGAATGCTATGGAAGCTGCACGACGCTTTGATGGACAACCAGAAGACGCTGGCCGAGTTGCTGACCGTCGAGATGGGTAAACCACTGGCCGAGGCCATGGGCGAAATCGGCATCGGCGCGCAATATGTGCGCTGGTTTGCGGAGGAGGTCCGGCGCGCCAAGGGCGAAATCGTTCCAGCGCCGACGAATGGACGGCGCTTTTTGGTGACCAACCACCCGATTGGTGTCGTCGGTATGATTACGCCGTGGAATTTCCCGTCCTCGATGCTGGCGCGCAAGATTGCACCGGCACTGGCAGTTGGATGTACGGTGGTGGCAAAACCTGCAACCGCGACCCCGTATAGCGGATTGGCCTGGGGTGCGCTGGCCGAGGAAGCCGGCTATCCCAAGGGCTCCGTCAATATCGTGACGGGGTCCGCGCGCAAGATCGGCGGCGCGATCATGGACGACCCGCGCGTGCGCAAGGTGACCTTCACAGGCTCGACCGAAGTTGGCAAAGAGCTGATACGTCAGTCGGCGGATACGGTGAAAAAGGTCTCGATGGAGCTGGGTGGGAACGCTCCGTTCCT
Organism: Litoreibacter halocynthiae; assembly: GCF_004365635.1. Lineage (GTDB taxonomy): Bacteria > Pseudomonadota > Alphaproteobacteria > Rhodobacterales > Rhodobacteraceae > Litoreibacter > Litoreibacter halocynthiae. Next base: position 477,953 of record NZ_SOBH01000003.1, read on the forward strand.
GGTGTTCGACGACGCGGATGTGGATGCGGCGGTGACAGGTGCGATGGTGTCCAAGTTCCGCAACTCGGGCCAGACCTGTGTCTGCGCGAACCGCATCTATGTGCAGTCGGGGGTCTATGACGCGTTCGTCTCAAAGCTGAAAACAGCCGTCGAAAAAATGAAGGTCGGCGATGGTCGGGAAGACGGCGTTGAGCAAGGGCCATTGATCGACATGGATGCGGTCGAAAAGGTCGAGGAATTCATCGCGGATGCGACAGCCAAAGGTGGCAAGATTGTCACCGGCGGCGCGCGTCATGGAAACGGGCATAGCTTCTTCGAGCCGACAATTGTGACCGACGCCACACAGGACATGAAATTCGCCAAAGAAGAAATCTTCGGGCCACTCGCGCCTGTTTTCCGCTTCACGGACGAAGACGACGCGATTGCGTGGGCCAATGATACCGAGTTCGGCTTGGCCTCTTACGCTTATACGCGCGACGTCGGGCGGATATTCAAGCTGAACGAGAAGCTGCAATACGGTATGATCGGCATCAACTCCGGCCTGATTACCACCGTTGAAGCGCCGTTCGGCGGGGTGAAGGAAAGCGGCCTTGGGAAAGAGGGTGGCAGCCAAGGACTCGCCGACTATCTGGACGTCAAATACACGGCAGTCGATTTCTGAACGGGGGCGCTTAGGCGCCCTTTTTCTTGCGTTTGATTAACTTTCTGGCAGGGTGCTTGTGTGAAACCAGCTGTTATCGACAACCTGCAATATGTGAACTGGTCCGAGACCGCATTCCGCCAGCTTCGGATGGGTGGCGTCGACGCCATCCATGTCACCATCGCCTATCACGAGAGCTTCCGCGAGGCCGTTTTGAACGTCTCGCAATGGAACCGTTGGTTCGAGCAATATCCTGATCTGATCGTGCGCGGCACGTCGGGGGATTGCGTGCGCAAGGCCATCGAGGCGGGTCGCACGGCGGTGTTTTTCGGGTTTCAAAACCCGTCTCCGATTGAAGATGATATCGGCCTGATCGAGGTTTGGCACCAGCTTGGTATCCGGTTCATGCAACTGACCTACAACAACCAGTCGCTGCTCGCGACGGGGTGCTATGAGGACGACGACACCGGACTGACCCGCTTCGGGCGGCAAGCGGTGGACGAGATGAACCGCGTGGGCTTGGTAATTGATATGAGCCATTCCGGCGACCGCTCGACGCTTGAGGCGATAGAGCATTCCAGCCGACCAATCGCGATCACCCATGCCAATCCAAAATGGTGGCATAACGCGCTGCGCAACAAGTCGGACGAGGTGCTGAAAGCACTGACAGGGTCCGGCGGGATGCTTGGGTTTTCGATGTATCCGCATCACTTGAAAGATGGAACAGACTGCACCCTCGACAGCTTTTGCGAGATGATCGCCGAAGCCGCCACGCGCTACGGCGTGGAAAATCTGGGGATCGGGTCGGATCTGTGCCAAGATCAACCCGACAGCATTGTGACTTGGATGCGCAACGGTCGGTGGTCCAAGCAAATGGACTACGGCGAGGGATCCGCCGATCAGGCGGGCTTCCCACCTCAACCGGATTGGTTTGTCGACAATTGCGATATGCCGAACCTCAGTGCCGGACTGCTCGCAACGGGATTTTCCCAGCCCGAAGTTGACGCGATCATGGGGGAGAACTGGTTGCGGTTTTACGATCAATCCTTCGGAGGTGAGGAATGACAATAGCCCTGCCACCACAAGAGCCGCTCCGCAGCCCTGACGAGGTGATGCGACTGGAGCGCATGGGCTCGATGTTTCCCACGCGGCTAAGTTTTTTGCGCTCGTTGACCAGACGCTTGAGTGCTGACCAGGCCGTCGTGACTCGCCCGGTTTGGCAGATCAACAAGGACGGGTTCGGTCATGCTGTCTATTCGCTGAGGCTGGGCGGGCATGTTTATTCCCTGATCGCGTTTTCCAACGAGCTGGACGCGGACCAACGGACGGACCGCGTCATTGCGCAAGCGTGGGATGCGGCATTCGTGTTGTATGATGGTGTGCCGGATGCCGCTGAAATCGAGCGCTTGAGGGAGAACGCCCCGAAACAGGAAGCCGGACGGTTCACCGAACGGGACTTGGTCCTGAGCCGTGCAAACAAGTCGGTGCGGTTGTTTGCCGAGGTGACCAAGGCGCTGCGCGAAGGCCGACAGCCTAACGCGGAGATGATCGGAGACATCGGGTATTTGATGCGCACGACAGCCGTATATGGAAATGGCAAATTTGGGATAGCGGATAGGGATGTAATTGCCGACCGCCCCGGATTGGAAGGTCCGTTCGCCGCGGAAATGCTCACGGTTTGGCTGATCCGCGGTTTCACGCATGATCTTGTGGAACATGTCGGCGGTGCTGAACTCGACCGCGAGTTGAAACGGCACTTGGGGATTGGAAACTCTACCGGTCTTGGAATGGCACCCTTCCTGGTGTCCCATCCGGAATTGCTGAACAATTGGATGTTGGTGCGCGAGACCGCTCTGGCGCGGGTGCGTGCTGTGCCAATGCTACCACTGCCGCAACGCGAGAGGCTTCAACAGCTTGCCGCCCGCGCGACACAGCACCTGAGCCAATGGGATGTGCCCGACAGCGCGCAGCAGGCGCGCATCGAGCAGCTTCGACAGGATTGGGCGGATCTGGCGGCGCAGTTGCCTGAGTTATTGGACCAGCCGAAACCACTGGATCAGCTGGTTCGTGTGTCCAAAGTGTTTACGCTGGAGTGTCAGGAACTGGTTGTGTCGCTCGTGATCGAGCCGTTCGGCGATCTGGTTGACGGGTTGACGGATTGTATGGGGGCCGCGGCCAGCGCACCGCTTGACCCGCGCACCGACGTTGCTGACTTGCGAACGGCACTTCAACGCGACTGCGTTTGGGCTTTGGAATACGACTTCGGCAACCCTCAAGAGGAAGCCCAGTTTTGGTATGTCAGCGAGGAGAAGCAGGAACCGCGCTTGGGGTCCAGATACGAGGAACCCGGCTGCGAGCTGGAAAGCCCGCTGGATATTGCACGACAGATGCAGGGCTTGGCGCGTGATCTGGTTGGGGCTACGGGTGATCTGGCCGCATTCCTACGGGTGTTTCCGCAACATCGGAACGCAGCGTGTCGGGTCCAGCGGTTGGCGACATACCCCTATGCCGAAATACGCGAGAACCTGATTTGCGACCGCTGCAAACCGATTGATATGCTGCGCTGCAAGCTGGCGTTCTTTGGCGCGGCGAAATTCGATCCCAAATCGGACAGGTGGACCCGCATTACACTGGCGCAGGGTGCGCCGCTGTATGACGAGCTGGACGACGCGGATGATTGGTGGGTGCCGGTTTTCAAGCAATGAGTTGGATTGATGCTTTCCTGGATGACGGTCCGGAATATCCGGCAGAACGACGCTCTGTCGCGGAAGTGCAGGCGTTGCTGCTGAAAGCGGGTTTGGGGGCAAAGCTCCCGTTGGGGCATTCTCAGGACGTCTCCGGCATGGCAGCGCTGTTGATGAGCGACCCGAAACTTTTTGCGATGGCGGCGGCGGCGCTGGAAGGTCCGCATGCCCCAGTGCGTTGTGAAGGTACGGCGGAGCATATGGTGATCGACGACGCGCGTATCGCAATGGCGGGGCCAGCACTGGCCGATGCTTTTGTTTGCGGAGCAAAACGCGTGGTGCTGCACGATCTGGACTGGCCACAACTGCTTTGGCCAGTCTTGGTAAGAACAGAACAGGTGTACGGTATTTCGCTGGCGATTGATCGACCGGATGCGCGGACGATTATGGTCTCGACAGCGAAGCAAGGGTTAAAGCCACTGGGCCCTCCTCAACCGATTCCCCTGCTGCCGTTAGCGCGGTTGCAGGAACTTGCGGCGAAGACCTTCGTGCCATTCTCCGAGGCGTCTCGGCAGTCTGGTGCAGGGGCAGGGCTGCAAGACAACGACTAGCAGAAACCATACCTTCGGGTTTCCTGAAAGTGCTGCCAAGACCCCGAATATGATTTGCGCCATCCGCCCGCGTACAACATGCCTTTTACACAAGGCTGTAACAGTGAGGACGTTCCGATGAAGCATCTCAAGACCCCGCAAGTCGACAAGCTGGACTCGGATCGCAAGACCCGCGCTATTGTGGAAGGCATGCTCGCGAACATCCGCGAGAACGGTGAAGAGGCTGTGCGCGGCTACGCCAAGGAACTAGATGGTTGGACGCAGGACTTCGCGCTATCGGACGAGAAGAAGGCGAAGCTGATCGCCCAAGTGTCCGATCAGGCGAAGGAGGATATTCAGTTCGCCCACACTCAGATCAAGCGCTTTGCCAAAGCGCAGCGCGAGAGCCTGACGGATTTCCAGATCGACACCGAGCCGGGGGTGACCCTTGGCCAGCGCTGCGTGCCTGTGGATTGCGCTGGCTGTTACGTGCCGGGTGGTCGCTATGCCCACGTGGCGTCCGCGCTGATGAGCGTTGCAACGGCCCGCGCGGCTGGTGTTCCGTTCGTTGTCGCGGCGTCGCCTCCGCGTGGCGATGCGATTGATCCCGCAGTGGCCTATGCGATGGATCTTGCTGGCGCTGACCTCATTCTGGAGATGGGAGGTGTACAGGCCGTTGCGTCTATGGCGATGGGCCTGTTCGGTGCGAAACCAGCCGATATTTTGGTCGGCCCGGGCAACGCGTTTGTGGCCGAGGCAAAGTTGCAGCTGTTTGGCGGCGTTGGCATCGACCTGTTCGCAGGACCCACCGAAAGCGCCGTTATTGCCGATGCGACGGCTGACCCGATGACGGTGGCAATTGATTTGTTGTCACAGGCAGAGCACGGCACAACCTCGCCCGTTTGGTTGTTCACGACCTCGTCCGAACTGGCTGAAACGGTAAACCGTATCCTTCCGGTCATCGCGAAAGACTGGCCCACAGGCGAGGTCGCGGCGGAGGCTTGGGCCAATCACGGGGAAATCGTGATTTGCGACGATCGCGAGCAAATGGCCGAGGTGTCGGACAGATACGCGTGCGAGCATTTGCAGGTGCAGGCCGAAGACCTTGAGTGGTGGAAGACGCGATTGCGCAATTACGGGTCGTTGTTTCTGGGCGAAGGGTCCACCGTGACCCATGGCGACAAATGCTCTGGCACGAACCACATTTTGCCAACCCGTCAGGCTGCGCGGTATACGGGTGGCTTGAACGTGATGAAGTTTCTGAAAATCCTGACTTGGCAGGAAATCCAGACTGACGCGGATCCGATGATGTCTTCGGTTGCCTCTCGCCTGTCGCGCACCGAAGGTATGGACGCCCATGCGCGAGCCTGTGATTGGCGCTTGCAGAAGTTCGGCAAGAAAGACGATTGGGGCTTCGAAGTCGCGTACCAGGAACGCATAGAGTAGGTTGGTTTCAGCCAAGATCCGGTCGGCATTGGATAATTGGCAATACTTGTCGAATTATCTGTTCCGATCGGCCAGTTCCTTTTATTGGTCGCCGTTGAAGCCTAGAACGCTGCCATTGCGTGTCATGTCGATTACCTCAATCCGGACTGGGCGGGGTTTGCTCGAAGTGCTAAAGACCTAAGGTCCTTGGCCGTGATTTGCATATTGCAAGGTGGGGGCGGCTTGTCGCTCTCGGTGTGACAAGGCACGGAATTGAGCATAGAGCCGTAAGGGTTAAGAATTTGGCTGACATCAAGACAGACAAAAGCGAGCAGAAAAACACTCCGGTCGCACCATTGGCGCAAGAGCGTCGCATCAAGTTGCGCCATATCGTGCCGAGTCTCGTCACGGTGTTTGCAATCTGCGCGGGCTTAACCTCGCTACGGATGAGCATCGAAGGCAATATTCCGGCAGCATTGTATCTGATCATGCTTGCCGTGTTTCTGGATGCGGCCGATGGCAAAATCGCACGATATCTGGACACCGCCAGCCCCTTCGGCGCGGAGTTGGACACGCTCGCGGACTTTTTCAACTTCGGCATTGCGCCGGGATTGCTGATTTACAACGCATTTTACCACGCGTCGGAGTATCAGAATCTGGGCTGGCTGAGCTGTCTTGTTCTGGCGATTTGCTGCGCATTGCGCCTTGCACGGTTTAATGTGGGGCTATCGGTTCCTCCGAAAGCTGGGCAACGGGATTACTTTACCGGCGTTCCCGCACCGGCGTTGGCATCACTGGCGTTGATGCCCGTTTTCCTGAGCCTCGTGGGGTGGAGCAATCTGGGCACGCATTCGCACATTATCGCCGTCTACGAGATCGCAATCGCGCTGCTGGCCGTCAGCATGATCCCGACATTCTCGATCAAGCACGCGTCGGTGAGCCGGAATCACTTGCCTATGATCGCGATTGGGTCGGCAATCGTGGTGATCTGCTTGATGGTATATCCGTGGCACACCTTCATCTTTGCGAACCTGATGTATCTCGGCTCGCTGCCGGTTTCCTACATGCGAGAGCGCGAAACCCGATTGGCTGAAGGCTAGGCGCACTTGCCCTGCAACAGCTTTGCTGTCACTGAGCGTGCCAGCTTTGTTATGGACAGGACATACCTATGAACATGCTTAAGATTGTGGCGGTGCCAATGCATCCGGAAGGCCGCAAGTTTGTCGCGATATTCGCTGGCATCGCTGTGCTGCTTGGTCTGATTTGGCAGCCCCTTTTCTGGCTGGGTCTCGGTGCTACGGTTTGGTGCTACTATTTCTTCCGCAATCCGGTGCGCACGGTGCCGCAACGCGCGGGCCTGATCCTGTCGCCAGCGGACGGTGTCGTCTCGCTTATTTCAGAATTGGCCCCACCTCCCGAACTTGGTCTTGGCGATGCTCCGGTCTATCGCGTGTCGGTGTTCATGAACGTGTTCAACTGCCACGTGAACCGCTCCCCGATGGATGGGACGATCACCCAGATTGTTTACCACGAAGGCAAGTTCGTGAACGCCTCTTTGGATAAGGCGAGCGAGCACAACGAGCGCAACGGATTGGCCATCGAGTCCCCTGACGGTCACCGGATCGGTGTCGTCCAGATTGCTGGGTTGGTGGCGCGTCGCATTGTTTGTTTTGTTAAAACTGGTGACGCTCTGAAGGCGGGTGAGGTCTTTGGCCTTATCCGCTTTGGCAGCCGCCTGGACGTGTATCTGCCCGAAGGCATCCTGCCAGCGGTCTCGGTCGGCACCACGGCTGTTGCTGGCGAGACGACGCTGGCGGACCTGCATGCTGAACAGAAGGCGGTGCACAGCGTCGATATTTAGTTTTGACAGCTGGAATTAGAAAGGCCCCGCCAATCACGGCGGGGCCTTTTGCGTTGAGCGGGTTTGGTTCAGCGTTTGCCGTAGTAAAGACCCACGGTGTGCTCTGCCTCCGCGAAGAAAAGCCAGCGCAGTATGAGTGCGCCGCCGATGTGCAGCAGTAGCGCCAGTAGCGATATCAGGTGGTAGAACGGCGGCATGACCAGCAGCAGGTAGGGCAGCAGGGACAGGCACAAAACGCCGATGATGCGCAGGGTGCGGGCGTGCTTGCGGCCAACCACGTGGACCATTTCCTTCATCAGGTAATTCTTGGAACTATGCGGGGCCTCGAACATTCGGACCGTGCCCATATTGCCCAGTCCGGTAGCGGTCTCGATGGTGGAGCCGGAGGCCGAGAACAGCTTGTCGCCGATGATCCAGTACACACATTGAAACACGCCAAGCAAGAGCAGCATGGGGGCCGCGATCGACGTCTGGCCCGCCAGAAATGCGCCACCCGTCAATGCGTACAAGATGAACAGCACTGGTGTGGTCCAATGGTTCCACCGCGGCACGGTGGTGATCTGGGTGTAGATCATCGAGGTGCCGAACACGGTGGCAAGGCTTAGGGCCGCGCCGACCAGTCCAAGCAGGGTCCAGCGGGTGTCGAGGAAGACCACACCAATGGCATAGATCCCCATGACAGTCAGGGCCGCAACGGCCAAGCACCCTTCGCGCGACAACCAACTGCTGCGCCATTGTGAGAAGGCCTTGAGCGCCCGCCGGGGGTTGCCGAGGTGGAAGGTAGAGGAGACCAAGCCACCCACTGCGAACACATAGGCGATGAGGAAGAAAATGAACGCGGTGAAGCCCGAATAGTCAGGTTTGCCGAAGCCAAGGAATGTCAGCAGGCCAAAGCCCAACCCCGAGAAAACGGTGAAGAAGATAATGGAGGGAGCGGGGTGCATCAGCCGATCCTTTCGAGCGTTTTATCGAGCCAGCCGAGGAAGCCTGTCGGCTCCTCCGCGACGGTCTCAAGGAAGGGGGCGAGGATGTCGATTTGGTCGTCCTTCGGGCGCGGCGGAAGGTATTTGTTGACGGGTTTCGTCCCAAGCTCTGGCATCAGGTCCATGCCACCGCGTTCGGCCACCAGTTTGGACACGTCGGAGGTCTCGTCGCCCAGATCGCCAAAGTGCCGTGCGCCTGCGGGGCAGGTGCGCACGCAGGCAGGTTCGCGGTCGATTTCCGGCAAGTTTTCGTTGTAGATACGGTCTACGCAGAGGGTGCATTTCTTCATCACGCCTTCGGCTCGATCCATCTCTCGCGCGCCATAGGGGCAGGCCCATGCGCAGAGGCCGCAGCCGATGCAGTCGCTCTCGTTGACCAGCACGATGCCGTCTTCCACACGCTTGTAGCTGGCGCCTGTGGGGCAGACCGTGACGCAGGGTGCATCTTCGCAGTGCAGGCAGGATTTGGGGAAGTGGACGGTCATCGCGGCGCCCTCATCCGGCGTCACCTCGTAGGAGTGCACACGGTTCAGGAAGGTGCCGGAGGGGTCCGCGCCATAGGGGTTCTGGTCCGACAATGGCGCGCCGTAGTTTTCGGTGTTCCAGCCTTTGCAGGAGATCACGCAAGCATGGCAACCGACGCATGTGTCGAGGTCGATCACAAGGCCCAGCTTCTTTTCGGTGTGGGTCGGGAGTTGGGTCATTTCAGGCCCTTTCCGGCTGTCGGCAATGCGTCGGCATTGCGTCGGATTTCTGTATGGCACCTAAAACGATCAGGAATAGCGGTCATTTCCCCACCTTCCATGCCAGTTTCGATGGCCCTGTGCCAACCGGCGACGCCTGCGCCTCGACCTCTGGTTGCGACTGGTTGTGCGCGGGGGGTGCTGCTTTGGAGATGCGGACCTTGAGGTCGAACCATGCGGCTTGGCCGGTGATCGGGTCGGAGTTGGCCCAGCGGAGGCCGTCGCCTTTGGGGGGCAGCAGCTCGTGGATGAGGTGGTTCAGCAGGAAGCCTTTGGTGGTTTCCGGCGCGTCCTCTTCCAAGGCCCACGCGCCTTTGCGTTTGCCGATGGCGTTCCAAGTCCAGACCGTGTTGTCGTTCAACGCTTTTTGCAATGCGACGGGGACGGTGATCTCGCCGTGGGGGGAGGTGACGCGCGCCCAGTCGCCTTCGGAGAAGCTGTTGTCGTCCCAGATTCTCTGAGGAACGTAGAGCGGGTTGTGGCCATGGATTTGGCGCAGCCACGCGTTTTGCGACCCCCACGAGTGATACATCGCCATCGGACGTTGGGTCAGCGCGGTGATAGGGTACTCGTCGACCTTGTTCTCGTCCTCGTTCGAGTACCAGATCGGCAGCGGGTCCATCGTGGCTTTGATCCGCTCGCGCAGGTGGTCCGGGGGCTGGCGGGTGCCGTGGCCTTCGGCGGCGAGCTGGAATTTGCGCATGGGTTCGACGTAGAGGTTGAACAGGTAGGGCATGGTTTTATCGAAGAAGGACTTCTTCACGGCCCAGTCTTGATAGTTCATGTTCCACGGCTTGTAGAATGCTGCGTCCTCGGGGACGTGCTCCATCCAGAAACCGCCGTTTTCGATGTAGCGGTCGAGTTGGTCGGGGTTGCTGTCGCCACGCCCGTGGTCGTCACCGTCTCCACGGAAGCCCGCCAACGGACCAACGCCCGGGCGGCGGATGTGGTTGGTGATGTAGTCGGCGTAGTCCTTGTATTTCTGGGAGCCATCCTCGTTGACGAAGCCCGGCAGGCCAAGGCGCGCGCCTAAATCGCAAAGCGCCGATTGGAAGCCTTTGACGTCGCGGTCTGGCTCTACCACGGGCCAGCGGATGGCATCGGCGACGGCGTCCGCCTCGCAAATCGGGCGGTCCAGCAGCGAGATACAGTCGTGGCGTTCCAGATAGGTTGTGTCGGGCAGGATCAGGTCGGCATAGGCCACCATTTCCGAGCTGTAGGCGTCGGAATAGATAATGTTGGGGATCACGTAATTCCCGTCGGCATCTTGGTCGGTCAGCATCTCGATCACGCCGCGGGTGTTCATCGAGGAGTTCCACGACATGTTGGCCATATACATGAACAGCGTGTCGATCTTGTAGGGATCACCCGCGTGGGCGTTGGAGATGACCATGTGCATCATGCCGTGGCTCGACATGGGGTTTTCCCATGTGAAGGCCTTGTCGATGCGGGCGGGGGAGCCGTCTTCCTTCAGGCACAGATCGTCGGGGCCATGGGTGAAGCCCAGATGCGGGCCGTCGAGGGCTTGGCCGGGTGTGACGCCATAATGTGGCTTCGGGTGGGCTTCCGGTGGCTTGGGGTAGGGCGGTTTGAAGCGCATGCCGCCGGGGGTCTCGACGCTGCCAAGGATGATCTGCAACACATGCAGCGCACGGCAGGTCTGGAAGCCGTTGGCGTGGGCGGAGATACCGCGCATGGCGTGGAAGGACACCGGACGCCCGACCATCTTGGTGTGTTTGTGGCCGCGGAAGTCGGTCCATTCGCGGTCCAGTTCGATGGACTGGTTGAAGGCTACGTCCGCGAGTTCGGCGGCGATGCGCTTGATGCGGTCGGCGGTTATGCCTGTGCGCTCGGCCACGGCTTCGGGGGCATATTGCGGGTCGAGGTATTTCTCGGCCATGTGCTGGAAGACCGAGCGGTGGCTGATACCTGCCTCGCGCAAGGAGCCAGCCAGATCGGGTTTCACACCCTTGGCGTCGAAGGCCGCAGGCTTGCCGGTGGCGCGGTCCATCACCATCAGCTTGTTGTCTTTGTCGCGCATCAGCAGGCCGAAATCCTCGGACTTCTCGTCGCCGTTGACCAAGACTGGCGCGTTGGTGAATTGCGCCAGATAGTCGAGATCCAGCTTGCCTGCTTTGAACAGCTCATGCACCAGCGACAAGATGAATAGCCCGTCCGTGCCGGGGGTGATGCCGACCCATTCGTCCGCCACGGCGTTGTAGCCGGAGCGGATGGGGTTCACGCCATAGACCTTGGCGCCGCGTGCCTTGACCTTGCCGAGGCCCATCTTGATCGGGTTGCTGTCATGGTCTTCGGCGACGCCGAAGATCATCACCATTTTGGTGCGATCCCAGTCGGGTTGTCCGAATTCCCAGAACGCGCCGCCCATGGTGTAGATGCCAGCGGCGGCCATGTTGACCGAGCAGAAGCCGCCATGGGCTGCATAGTTTGGCGTGCCGAAGCCCTGCGCCCAGAGGGAGGTGAAGGACTGAGACTGGTCGCGGCCTGTGAAGAAGGCCAGTTTTTCGGGGGCGGACTCCCGGATCGGCTTCAGGATGCCCGTCGCGATGTCATAGGCTTCGTCCCACGTGATTGTCTCGAACTCGCCGGAGCCACGCGGGCCTGTGCGCTTCATCGGGGCGGTCAGGCGGGAGGGCGCGTTGTGCTGCATGATGCCCGCCGAGCCTTTGGCGCAGAGAACGCCTTGGTTTACGGGGTGATCGCGGTTGCCTTCGATATAAGCGACCTTGCTGTCTTTCATGTGAACATTGATCCCGCAGCGGCAGGCGCACATGTAGCAAGTTGTTTTGCGTATTTCGTCGCTGACCTTGGGGGAGAGATCGATCACGGGTTGGCTCATGGGAAGACTCCGGTCAGCTGTTTTTGTTGGCGGCGTTGACGATCGCCGCGAGGCAGCAGGACGCCATGCGGGCAGCAGGCGGGTCGGCGCGAGAGGTCAGCAGCACGGGGACTTTTGCCCCCATGACGATACCCGCAGCGCAGCCGCCTGAGAGGTAGACGAGCGATTTGAACAGTGAGTTGCCCGACACGATGTCCGGCACGATGATCGCATCCGCCTGACCTGCGACGGGGTCGGCGGTCAGCTTCTTGGTGGCAACGGCGGCGGGGGACAGGATCAGGTCAAGGGCTAAGGGGCCGGAGAAGTCTGCGGTTTTGATCTCGGACTTGGCCCAAGTTGCCAATTCATCCGCCTCGACCGAGGAGGGGACGGCCGGCAGCACGCTTTCGGTCGCGGACAGGAAGGCGACCTTGGGGCGGTCTGTTACAAGCATCTGGAGCAGCTTGACCACTTCGCGGGTGGCGTCTTTGCGGGTCTCAAGGTTCGGGGAGACGTTCACTGCGGCGTCCGAGATGGAGATCGACTTGCCACCATCTGGATGGGTGATGTGGAAGATGTGGACCAGACGGTTGCCGGTGCGCAGCCCTGCGTCACGCGCCAAGGCTGCGCGCATGAAAGTGTCGGAGTGCAGCTGGCCTTTCATCATGACGTCAGCGCGGCCCTCGCCACAGGCCATGGCGGCGGCTTGGCCGCTTTCCTGCTCGCCCGTCGCTTCGATCAGTTGGAATTGCGAGATGTCCCAGCCCAGCTTCTCGGCCTCGGCCTCGATCATCGCGCGCTCACCGGTGAAGACCGGCTCCATGATGTTCGCTTCGGTGGCGTCACGGGCGGCTTCCATGGGCAGGGGCGCGCCAGCGCGGGCGATTGCAACGCGTGGGGTCGCGGCTTTTTGCGCCATGTCCAGAAGCCAGCTTGGGCATACGGCGTCGCGTTGGGATAGGAATGGATTGTCGGTGGTCATTGCGGTCTCTCCCAAAACGCGGCCTGTTCACCACGAAACCCGCCCCAATTTCTTGGGGCGGGTAAGGTTCGTAGTATGACGCGAGAATTACTCGGCGGCCATATCCGATGCAGCTACACCAGCAACCGCAACAGGTTTCTTCATTGCGTCACGGCGGAACGGCTCTCCCAGTTCCTGGTTCAACAGAACCTCGATGAACGTAGTGACGTTGTCTTCCATCTGACCCTTGATCGCTGTGTTCAGCGCTTCGGTCAACTCTTCCATGGTGGCGACTTGAACACCTTTCAAACCACATGCGTCAGCGATTTTCGCGTAAGAGACGTTGTCGTTCAACTCGGTGCCAACAAAGTTGTCTTCATACCACAAGGTGGTGTTCCGCTTCTCGGCGCCCCATTGATAGTTGCGGAAGATGACCATGGTCATTGCAGGCCAGTCGCCGCGGCCAATGGAGACCATCTCGTTCATCGAGATGCCGAATGCGCCGTCACCGGCAAAGCCGACAACCGGAACATCGGGGCGACCGATTTTTGCGCCAGTGATGGCAGGAAAGCCGTAGCCGCATGGACCGAACAGGCCGGGGGCCAGATATTTGCGGCCTTCCTCAAAGGACGGGTAAGCATTGCCGATTGCGCAGTTGTTGCCGATGTCCGAAGAAATGATGGCATTCTTCGGCAGAGCAGCTTGAATGGCGCGCCAAGCCTGACGAGGCGCCATTTTTTGCGGCTCGCGGGTGCGTGCGCGCTCGTTCCAAGTGGTGCCCGGATCGTCGTTCTCATGGTCAAGAGAGGTGAGTTCTTGCGCCCAAGCAGATTTGGTCTGTGCGATCAGGTTCTTGCGATCTGACCGGCCAGCGTCGCCTGCGCTGTCTTTCAGGCGATCAAGAATGCCTTCGGCCACTTTTTTGGCGTCTCCGACGATGCCTACGGTCACTTTCTTGGTCAGACCGATGCGGTCGGGGTTCAAGTCAACCTGTATGACCTTCGCCTCTGTGGGCCAGTAGTCGATGCCGTAGCCGGGCAAAGTGGAGAATGGATTCAGACGCGTGCCAAGTGCCAGCACGACGTCAGCCTTGGAGATCAACTCCATGGCGGCTTTCGAGCCGTTGTACCCCAGAGGGCCTGCAAAAAGCGGGTGATTGCCCGGGAAAGCATCGTTGTGTTGGTAGCCAACGCAAACGGGCGCATCGAGTTTTTCCGCCAGCTTCATTGAAGCATCAATACCGCCTGCCAGCACAACGCCAGCGCCGTTCAGGATCACAGGGAACTTGGCCGAAGACAGCAAATCAGCGGCCTTGGCAACAGCGTCTTGACCGCCAGCAGGGCGTTCAAAGTCAACAGCGACAGGCAGTTCGATGTCGATCACTTGCGTCCAGAAGTCGCGCGGGATGTTCATCTGAACGGGGGCGGAAGCGCGGTGCGCTTGCATGATGCAGCGGTTCAGCGTCTCGGCGATGCGTGTCGGATCACGCACTTCTTCCTGATAAGCCACACAATCTTTGAACAGGTTCATCTGTTCCATTTCCTGAAAGCCACCTTGGCCGATGGTTTTGTTTGCGGCCTGAGGCGTAACCAACAGCAGCGGGGTGTGGTTCCAGTAGGCGGTTTTAACAGGCGTTACGAAGTTGGTGATGCCAGGCCCGTTTTGGGCGATCATCATCGACATCTCTCCGGTGGCGCGGGTGAAGCCGTCTGCCATCATACCGGCGGTCATTTCATGGGCGCAGTCCCAAAACTTGATGCCCGCGGCTGGAAAGAGGTCAGAGATTGGCATCATGGCGGAGCCGATAATGCCGAATGCGTGGCGGATACCGTGCATTTGCAGGGTTTTGACGAAAGCTTCTTCGGTCGTCATCTTCATGGTGGCGATCTCCCAATGTAGGTAAAGGCGGGCGCAGGTGCCCAAGTTTAGGTGTCTGGATGGAAACTATGGCGTGGACGAGAGTCGCGTTATGACCAGTTGTTTCTGACTATAAGTCCAAAAACTGATCCGCCGTGCTCGTTTTCCAGTCGTTAAAAGCGTTTCAGAGCGTCGCGCACGGGAGGTGTAAACGCTAATTCAGCGCAGCATTTGTTCGATCTCGGCTGCAATTAATGCCACCCCGGGCGTGATTTGCGCGGCGCCGATAGAGGAATAGGCCAGACGGTAGTGCTTGTATTCCCGCGATGTGCTTTCGCAAAAGGCGGCTCCGGGTTCAATCAGAACGGACCTGTGTCTTAAGCGGTCCCCCAGCTCTTTGGTGTCAACGCCGTCAGGGGCGCGCATCCAGTAGCTGGAGCCGCCAAATGCGCCGGCACCCGCCACGGTCAGCCCGTATTCCGCGAAGGCACTATCCATGATGCGCCGTCGGTCGTGGAAGGCGTTGCGCAAGCGGCGCACCAAAGCGTCGTAATGCCCAAGGGACAGAAAATACGCCGCGGTGCGTTGCATGTGACCCGGAGGATGCCGGAGAACGGCTGAGCGAAGTGCTCGCGCCTCGCGAATAAATGGTTCAGGACCAACAAGATAGCCTAGACGAAGCCCGGGAAATAGGGATTTGGAGAAGGACCCGACATAGATCACGCGACCGTCGTCATCGAGCGATTTCAAGGCGGGTGAGGGCGGTTTGAGGAAGGACATTTCGAATTCGTAGTCATCCTCGACAATCAGGAAGTCATCCTCTGACGCGCGGCGCAGAAGCTCTTTGCGGCGCGAAATCGGCATGGTGGAGGCTGTCGGGCATTGGTGGCTGGGCGTTGTGAAGACCACGTCGGTTTCAGGTGGAACGAGGTTGGGGGGCAACCCGTCACCGTCCACGGGTATCTCGATCCGGTGGCAGCGCGACTGGTGCAGGATCGAACGCAGGCCGGGATAGCACGGGTTTTCATGCGCTGCGGTCCGGCGCTGGGTGAGCAGGACTTGCGCGGCCAGCCACAGGGCATTTTGCGCGCCGACGGTGATCAAAATCTCTTCGGGTTTTGCCAGAATACCGCGGCGGGGCAGGGTGTTCCGGGCGATAAATTCCAACAGTTGAGGATCGTCCCGATCAACCTGATCCGCCGTCAGACTGTCAAAATCACGCTGCCCGAGGGCGCGGACCGCACAAAGACGCCAGTTCTGGCGATCAAATAAAGAAGGGTCTACCTGACCGTAAATAAAGGGATACTTATATTTTCGCCAGTCGAGAGGCTTCTCGATTTGCAGGTTTCCGGAGAACCTGTTGCCGATGGCGCGCGTCCAGTCAACGGTGTCCGAAGATGAGCGCGGGCTGAGCTGCGGCGGCTCTGGCGCGTTCTCGGACACGAAGTAACCGGAGCGGCCTGCGGAGGACAGGTAGTCGTCGGCCATCAGCTCGTTATAGGCCAGTGTGACGGTGATCCGGCTGACGCCAAGATGCGTGGCGAGCTTGCGCGAGGAGGGGAGTTTTTCGCCGGGGCGGAAGCGGCCCGACAGGATGCCGCCTGCGACCATCTGCTGGATTTGCTGCTGAAGCGTGCCCTCGAAGGCGGGGTCCAGAAAGAAGGTTTCGAGGGCGATGGGCATGTGCGGCTGGCCTTAAGTCAGTTGTGATTTGGCTATATCGGAAATCGGCGTCTGGCGGAAGGGTTAACCCGTGGGGCGGTGTCTGCGCGGTGCGCAACGCTTGGGGTGCGAATCGAGGGTTAACGGCTGCAAAACAAGGGTTTTGGGCGGTCGGCAAGCCGTCTGCAAAGCGTCGGCATTGCGTCGGGCGCGGGGTCGGGATTTCGCGTGTTAACGCGGCGGGCGGTGAGGAAGGTTGATATTTGGTGAATGCGGGACGGGCCGACGATCACCCGGCGATTGAGGGTTTGGGCTGGGCGGGGGTGGGGAATGTCTGCTTTGAGCCCGATGTCGCCGATGCTGCGCGAAGCGCGGAAGGCGGCATCGGGTGTTTGCGGTTGTTCGCTCAGAGTGCGAAGTTGCGATCTCTAGTGATCGGAACCGGACGTTCTGAGTGCTGGAACATTCTTAAGTCCGGCAGCATTCAAAGGGAAGAGTGCAATGAATTCTTCAGAACACGTTACAGTTTGGTTCGGTTGCCGCATCAGTCGTTGGGAACCGGCAATGCTAAATGGTTTTGAATTGGCCAAACTTGAGCCATCAACATGAATTTATTTTGGTTGTATGAATTTCAATTTCGACAGTACGGGTACCGTTTGGAGGCCAGTTTCACTGCGGCCCGGACAAATCGCAACAGATAAAAAAATCGGCTCGACGTAGAACAACGCAGAAAGAGGCTAGACAAAATGAAAATCAGTATTGTCATTCCGACCCGAGAAAGAAGTCGGTATCTGCGACATTCTGTTCAAACTGCTCTGGAGATTGACGATGACAATATTGAGATCATTGTGAGCGACAATGCCAGCTCCGACGGGACCAAAGAGTTGATGCAAGAGGTCGACGACCGCCGACTGGTTTATGTGAATACGGGCGCGCGGCTGTCGATGAGACAGAACTTTGAACGTGCTTTTGAGGCATCGACTGGCGACTATCTGATTTTCTTTGGCGATGACGACGGGATACTGCCAAAACAGTTCCCGTATCTAAGGGAACTTTTAGAGGCCAGCAGACCTGATGGACTGAGTTGGATCAAGGCAACCTATGGCTGGCCCATCGACGGATATGGCAAGAAAACCGGTGGTGTCAGGTTCTACCGCAGCAACTGTTTCGGCTCTCCGAAGCCATTTCGCGGCGCTGATAACCTTCGGAAACTAATGACGGCAGAGGTGTCCAACCTGCGTCCGGTTCCGGATATCTATCATGGCTGCCTTTCGCGTGCATACATGCTCAAAACCTCGATGGACGGAAACACGGTTTTCGACAGCGCCATACCTGACGTCAACCTTACCTATAGATCCATCTTGAAAGACGGCAGCTTTGTCGGGGTTAACCACCCGTTCTCGATCAACGGATACAGTCCGGCAAGCACGGGTGGCGGTCACGGGGCAGAACAGAACAACCACTCTGATACCAACAGCAGCAAGATATTTGCGAAGGAAAACCTTGCCGACACCATGAGCGATGTGTGCCCTCATGCCGGATCGGTCGCGTTGGCGTTTTTCTCAACTCTGGAGACGTTGCGGCGTAACCATGCGCTTGAGAAATTCGAGCCGGACTACCTTAGCTGGTATCGTTATGTACTCGGGTCGACCCGCAAGAATCCCGCGCTGGCGGAAAGTATGCGCGGCATTCTGCGGGATCACGCGACAGCGACATACACGCAATCCGCCCTAACTGCCGCTCTGAAAGGCCCCTCGCAGACCAAACGAAGCCCGAAGGAGCGCCTTGCCCGTGCGCACGGGCAGTTACATAGCTTCAGGGTTTCCGCAGCTGAGGGCGCTGAAAACACCATTCTTACCGCAGCACACACGATGGATGCGATCCTCGGCCAGGATTTTGGTGCAGTTCTGTCGGGCGACATGACATCTCGCTTGGCTTGGAAGGCGGCCAAGCGCCGGTCTATGGGCTTTCAGCGTCAGCTTTGATCACCGGAGCCGTTTGAGAAAGCCGTCATGCGCCACTGTGATCAGCAGCTTTGCCGGAATACTCTTGTCGATCTCGAACTCGGGATGGGTCTCGAGATAGTTCCAAACCGCAGTTTTGGGGTTGTTGCCCGGTCCCCAGGACCGATCGGGATATTCATCAGCGGGCATGTCCTCGATCAACGTGTCGAACACGACGCAATAGCTTCCGACCGACGTGAGCGGCGCATACAGCTCCAGCTCGCTTCGGACATGATCATGGGTGTGGTTCGAGTCCAGACATACAAGCACGCGCTCGTATCCTTCTGCTGCCTTTTGAACCTGAGCGAAGATATCCGCATCAATGCTGGAACCCTCAATCATCTCAATGCGCGTGGCCATCGGGTGGTTCTGAATGGCGGTGCGGTTGTGCTCGCGAATGTCGATATCGATACCCAAGACTTTGCGGGAAGATTTCGACGGGTCCATAATAGTGCCCGCCTCGATGGCATCACACATGTCCAGTAGTGCAAGCATCGACGCGCTGAAAATCAGTGAGCCGCCATGTGCGATGCCCGTTTCGATAATCAGATCGGGTTTAACGCTCCAGATCAGTTCCTGCATCGCGACAATATCCTGCGGATACTGAATGATCGGGCGATCTTGCCAGTGGTAGTTGTATGAGTATTTCGGACCGGTCGTGGCTTGTAGAAATGCCATCGCCATGTCGTTCAGTGGCTTGTTGTCCATCATGTCCGAGATGCGGCCTGCGATCTCTTGCTTAAATTCAGTCATTTCCCACCTCAACATAAGTAAATGCGTCGTTCGACATTGTCCGGATCTCCTCGCAGTAATTAGGGTTCATCACAAGGATCCGTGACGACCGGGGCAGGTTTGGCAAAACCTCCTCAGGCGCGCTGACACGTAATCCGGTTCCGGCTAGAAAGCGGCCCTGTTTGCTTGGATTGATGTCGATCACAGCTTCAACCGATGCGCCTGCACGTTCACGTAGCAAGGCATAGATCACCCCTTTCGAAGCACCACCCCAGACAACATCCGATTTCGTCGACGCCGAAGCACGATCTTGTAAGGAGGCTATGAAACCGTCGGGGAACATTACAGGATCTTGCGGGTCATACTCAGGTTCGCGCAAGCTGGACAAATCACCGATGACATAAAGGTACTGCCCTCCAAAGCAGTGGCCCATCGCAGGGGCTTTGCCGAAGATTTTGCAGAAGTCGGACAGCCGGAAATAGTTAACATGTTCATAGAAAATATCGAACCATGACCGCTTGCCGCAGATCCAGTCAAAGCACGGAACCTCAATATAGATCAGGCCGCGACCGCCGTTAGCGTCGCGCAACTGACATAGAAACGCATAAGGGTCTGGAATGTGTTCCAGCACATGGCGAAGCACCAGTCCTTTTGCCGAAAAACCCAGTTCAGGGCCGAAATAGCGCTTTTGGATACGGGGGCTATTCCCTTCATAGGTGGGGTCAAATCCCGTGATTGAAGCGCCGCGCCCCGCGAGTATCTCAAGGAATGTTCCTTTACCGCACCCGACCTCGACCAGATCATCTAGCCCGATCTTGTCGGAAATCAGATCAGCGGCCCAGTCCAGATGCTGGCGGAACGGCGCACTGTTGGCCTGTTCGTTTTGGTAGGCGGAATCGTAGTCGACGAGGGATGGATCAAAAGTGTCATTGCGTACCAACCCCGATTTCAGGTCTTCGACGATGCGAATGTCACCCCGCGGACAATTCCGGGCATCTTCAGCAGTGTTATACATTCGGTTCTGAAAGACCGGAAAGTCATCTTGCGAATACAACAGACGGGTTGCAGGGGCTTGTTTCATGTCGCCGTCTCCGTTCTTTGGCCGATTACAACCGGCGGGTCCGTCTGGATGTCCGGGCGGGCGCCAAATTTAAGAAGATCACGGCGCCCATATTGATCGGCTATTTGCTCTGCAAGGGCGCGGATCGTGACTCCCTTGCCGCTGCAGATGTTGGTCGGACCAACGTGGGTACCAGTGATGTCACTCACCAACAGGTCGGCGGCCGCATCGACATCCGAATAGTCGCGTACGGCCGTTCCACTGGTTAGTTCAGCCGCCTGACCAGCGCGCATCTGAGCATGCAGATATGGAACAAGGCGGCGATGGTCTTCGCGTGCACCATAGAGATAGAACAGACGCGCCCAAAGGAATTCAGTTTCAGTTGTGGCGAACCATGATTTCAACATTGTGAAGGCCGCAACTTTGGCCGCCGCATAGGGCGTATCGGGCGCAAGTGGAGTATTGACCGACAATTCGCCCACCGTCAGGTCGTATTCAAAGCAGGTGCCGATGCCCACGAACCGGTGCAGCTTTGAGGCCGCCGCGCCTTTTACCATCGAAAGTGTTCCAGCCAGGCAATCCAGATTACGCTCAGAGGTCAGGTATTTTCCGGGCTCCGCATACCACGCAAGGTGCACAACGGTGTCGATATCTGTCAGCGTATCGGCCCACCAGTTGGAGGGTTGCGCGAATACATCGTCGCAATGGATAGTTTTAGTCTTCAAGCCTTCCAGTTTTTTTTCGGTGCCAGAGCGAATGACACAGGTCAAATCATGTCCGGCGGCAACGAGCTTTTGCGCTACGGGCAGACCAACAAAACCTGTAGCGCCTGTGATCAGAATGCGGCTCACTCCGACACCTCAAGCGTTGGCACCGCAGTGACAAATCGCGTGCCAAGCGCAGCAAGGTCGCTGCATTGGGCTTTCACCTCCGCGGCAATATTCCAAGGCAGGATGATCAGGTAATCGGGACGGTTTTCGCGCAGCGCCGATGGTGCCAGTATGGGGATATGGCTGCCGGGCATCAGCTTGCCGATTTTTGCCGGCGCTGCGTCACAGATAAATGGGATCAGATCCGGCCGCACGCCAGCGTAATTCATGATCGTGTTTCCCTTGGCCGCTGCACCGTACCCGGCAACGGATTTGCCTTCAGCTTTCGCCTGCAACAAGAAACCGAGGAAGTCGTTTTTGACGTCATCAGCTTGTGATTGGAACGCCAGATAGAAATCGTCGCGGTCCATTCCGCGCGCCCTCTCCTGCTCCATCAGCGCCGCGACCGAGTTGTCTTGCGGATGCCCCGCCCCGTCATGGCAGCCAAAAACGCGAAGGCTGCCGCCATGCGTCGGCAACTCCTCTACATCGAAAATACGCAGCCCCGCTGCGGCAAATATGCGGTCAACAGCAAGCAAGGAAAGGTAGGAGAAGTGTTCGTGATAGACGGTATCGAACTGACGAAATTCGACCAAACGCATCAGATGTGGAAACTCCAGCGTGATGACGCCTTCCGGTTTCAGCGACATCTTTAGCGCTTCGGTAAAATCGTTAATATCAGGCACATGTGCATAGACATTGTTGCCCGCAATCAGGTCCGCCTGTTCCAGCGAAGCCGAAAGCTCCATGCCAAAGAATTCCTGCACCACGGGTATACCCAGCGCCCGTGCAGCGGCGGCTGTGCTTTCCGTCGGCTCCACACCAACGCAAGGGATGCCCTTGGCCACGAAGTTCTTTAGCAGATAGCCGTCATTTGATGCGATCTCCATTACGTGGCTGTCCGCCCCAAGGCCAAACCGCTCGGTCACCATATTTGCATAGCGCGCCGCATGATCCAGCCAGCCTTTTGAGGTCGATGAAAAATAGGCGTAGTCATCAGTGAATAATGCATCGGCTGCGGCGAAATCTTCGGTCTGCACAAGTCGGCAATCGCCACATGCCAAAAGCCGCAGCGGAAAGGTCAATTCGGGCTTCCGAAGATCCACAGGGGTGAGATAGGCATTAGATGGCGGGGCAAACCCGAGATCAAGAAACCGGATGCTCAGAGGGGTAGCACAATGGCGGCACAGCTGCGTCATAAGGGTGATACTTCCTCCAGGGCGGGGAGATTTTTGTCGCGCTCTGATATTTGAGCCGGTGGCAAAGGCCAGTCGATTGCCAAGTGGCTATCCATCAAATTAACTCCGCCCTCTTGTGTCGGGGAATACGGTCGGGAATGGAGGTATTGCAGTTCGACGTCATCCTCCAGCGTTTGAAAGCCATGCGCAAAGCCTTCGGGAATGTAGATCGAATTCCGGCGTTCCGCGTCGAGCTCAACCCCGACATGCCGGCCAAAGCTGCCCGACCCTTCACGCAGGTCGACAATGACATCATAGACCCGCCCGCGAAGGCAGCGCACCAGCTTGACCTCAGCTGCGGTTCCACGCTGAAAATGCAGACCACGCAAGGCCCCGATCCCACGGGTATACGAAATGTTCATCTGCGCCCAACGGGTGTTGAGCCCGTAGCTCGCGAATTCTTCGTCGCAATAAAACCGTGAGAAAAAGCCACGCGCGTCGCCACGCGGTTCCAGCAGCACTTCAAACGCGCCGTCAAGGGAAAGCGGTCTGAAGATCATAGGCCACCAAAGTCGGAAAGTTGTGCCTCGGTGACCTCCGCCGCCGATTTCCCGTCGCCGACCGAGCGATACCAATTGATGGTTTTTTCGATCGTTTGCTCGAATGACCAGCGTGGCTTGACCCCTAGTAGGGCTTCGCTTTTGGCGGGATCAAGGCTGAGAAGCCCTGCTTCATGCACAGCATCCTCTGGCGATACATCGTTCCAGCGCCCCGGCCAATGGCGTAACGCTTCGGTCACCACGTCGCGTACCGGTCGCGCGTCTTGAGGATCGGGTCCAAAATTAAAGCCGGATTGATAGACCGGATCATCCGACGTCCAAAGCCGTTCCGCCAACACAAGGTATCCGGCCAGCGGCTCCAGAACGTGCTGCCATGGACGCACGGCATCAGGGTTGCGCACCTCAATCGGCTTGCCGCGCGACAATGCCCTGACGATGTCGGGCACGATGCGGTTCGCCGCCCAGTCGCCACCACCGATCACGTTTCCGGCCCTTGCCGAAGCCATCCTGATATCTGTCCCACCCAGAAAAGACCGCCGCCAACTCGACACCGCGATTTCCATCGCCGCTTTGCTGGCGCTGTAGGGGTCGTGACCGCCCAGCGAGTGTTGCTCGTTGTAAGGCCTGCCATCTTCGAGGTTTTCATAAACCTTGTCAGTCGTCACCATCACTACGGCACAGCGACCGGACAACTGGCGGATAGCCTGCATAACATGGGCCGAGCCCATGACATTCGTTTGCCAAGTCTCCAACGGGGTTGCATAGGATTCTATGACGAGCGGTTGTGCTGCGAGGTGGAACACTAGATCAGGCTGAACCTCGGCCACGCGGCGCGCAACCAAATCAGCGTCGCGAATGTCACCTATCATGTGGTCAACCAAAGCTTCGATGCCCATTTGGTCAAACAGCGCAGGGTTCGTGTCGGGTGACAACGCCAAACCTGCGACATCGGCCCCCAACTTGCTCAGCCAAAAAGACAGCCAGCTTCCCTTGAAACCGGTATGACCGCTAACCAGAACGCGCTTGCCGCTCCAGAAGTCACTCATTCCCAAGTTTTCCACGGTGCCTGACCCGTTGCCCAAAGCCCTTCCAATGCGTTCCGGTCGCGCAATGTATCCATGGCCTGCCAGTAGCCGCTATGTTTCCACACCGATAACTGACGTTCTGCCGCAAGAGACTCCAACGGCTCTTTTTCGAAGACCGTCTGGTCATTTGCAAGACGGTCAAGAATCGCCGGTTCGCATACGAAAAATCCGCCATTGATCCACCGCCCGTCGCCCTCGGGCTTCTCCTGAAAACGCGATACAAGACCGTCTTCGATTGCAAGCCCGCCAAAGCGCCCAGCGGGTTGAATCGCGGTCACTGTTGCCTCACATCCCTGCGCACGATGGTGTTCGATCAAAGCGGTCAGATCGACGTCACTTACGCCGTCGCCATATGTCAGGCAGAAAGTATCATCCAGATAATCTGCAACACGCTTGATGCGGCCCCCAGTTTGAGTGCTTTCGCCCGTGTCCACCAGAGTGATCTTCCACCTCTCTGCCGGACGGGAGTGGATTTCCAGACCGTTGTTTTCCAAATCAATCGTAACATCGGACATGTGCAGGAAGTAATTCGCGAAATACTCCTTGATCATGTATCCTTTGTAGCCACAGCAAATCACGAATTCATTGATCCCGTGCTCGCTGTAATGCTTCATGATGTGCCAAATGATTGGACGCCCACCGATTTCGATCATTGGTTTGGGCTTTAGATGCGACTCTTCGCTAATGCGTGTCCCAAGGCCGCCCGCCAAAACTACCAATTTCATCGCCCGCAAACCTGCTATTCAACGCGTCAATATGATGGGGTATGAAGAAGCAAACATTGTCTTGATCTCGCTTCCCAATGCGCCGGATTGTTTGTCCAATCGGCCCCCATAAGTTCGCCAAGCTTTACCTTTTGAAGCAAAAAAGTACCAGAAATTTCTAGGCTGATGTATGACTATGCGAGGATAGTATGGAATTGAGGGCTGTGCTGGATAAAGTGCAAACCGCTTGGAGGTTGAAGCGGCCCATATCTGAAGATTGGCGCTATCGGAGACCATGGATAGAATAGCGGACGTCAAGATTGGGAAAATATTGCTTGTTGAGCGAATGTCCGGTCTGAGGAAACTACAAAGTATTTCTGCTATAGTCGGCGGAGGGAGCTTTCATCCAGAAGCAGCCGACGAGAATGTCAGCGCGAAATGACGCTTCGTCCCGCATAGCGGACAAAGGCACGTCGAAAAAAAGGCCCGCCACCTCACTTGAGGTCGCGGGCCTTCCATGTCTTCAGACGTGAGTGCTTACCCCATCACCGCCGTCAGCGCCCCGTCCACCGAGGTGATGATCGCGTCGATATCGTCCTTGGTGGCGATCAATGCGGGCGAGAAGCAGAGGGTGTTGTTGAAGCCCGGGATGGAGCGGTTAGTCATGCCGATGATAACCGCGTCCTTAGCCATGCAGTGGCCGGTGACTTGGGCGACCAGCTTCTCGGGCAATGGCGCGCGGGTTTCGCGGTCGGCGACCAGCTCTGCGCCGAGGAACAGGCCCTTGCCGCGGACGTCGCCGATGCAGGCGTGTTTGCCTTTCAGCTCTTCTAGCTGCTCCAGCATGTAGTTGCCCATGGCGGTGGTGTTCTCGAGTAGGTTCTCGTCTTCGAGGATACGCATGTTTTCCAGCGCGGCGGCGGGGCCTGCGGTGCAGCCGCCGAAAGTGGAGATGTCGCGGAAGTAGTTCATGTGATCGGAGCTGTCGTCCTTGAACATGTCAAAGACCTTCTCGGTGGTCACGCAGCACGAGATTGCCGCGTAGCCGGAGGCGACGCCCTTGGCCATGGTCACGATATCGGGCTGGATGCCGTAGTGCTGGTAGCCGAACCATGTGCCGGTGCGACCCATGCCGCAGACGACCTCGTCGATATGCAGCAGGATGTCGTATTTGCGGCAGATTTCCTGCACGCGGGGCCAGTAGCCTTCGGGCGGGACGATGACGCCGCCGCCTGCGGTGACGGGCTCAAGGCAGAGTGCGCCGACGGTGTCGGCGCCTTCGCGCAGGATGATCTCCTCGATCGCGTTGGCGCAGGCGATGCCGTAGGCCTCGCCGGACAGATCGCCCAAGCCCTGATCCATGGCGCGGTATTCGAGGCAGTGGGGGACCTTGACGAAGCCCGGCGTGAAGGGGCCGTATTGCGCGCCGCGTTCATCTTGGCCGCCAGCCGACAGGGTCGCGATGGTGGTGCCGTGGTAGTCGCGGTCGCGGTAGAGGATCTTGTGCTTCTTGCCGCCATAGCGCTTGTGGGCGATTTGGCGGACCATTTTGAAGCCCTTCTCGTTCGCCTCGGAGCCGGAGTTGGCGTAGTAGACGCGGGACATGCCGGGCATTTTGGAGATCAGGCGCTCGGAGAATTGCGCGGCGGGGATCGAGCCCATTGTGCCGCCGAAGAAGTTCATTTTCACCAGCTGGTCACGCACCGCGTTGGCGATGCTTTCGCGGCCGTAGCCAACGTTGACGGTCCAGACGCCGCCGGAGACCGCGTCGATATGCTTGCGGCCGTGCTGGTCCCAGACGTTGAGGCCCTTGCCCTCGACGATGATCTTGGGGTCGGTGCGGTTTTCTTCGGCCATGTAGCCGGCGTGTTGGCTGAGATGGTGCCAGACATGGGCGCGGTCGGCTTCGACAACGCCGGAGAGATCATTGCTTTGCAGATTACCGTCCATCGGCTTGCTCCAGATTTTGAGGCGGCCGGGTGAAAATGCCCGACGATTCTATATTATTCTACGCCAAGAACGGCGCTAATCATAAAGCTGCATGTTATCCGTGCGCGGAATAGGGCCAGTAATCCATCACGCATATAGCCAGAATCGGGGCTCAAGAGGGGCGTTTCATGGGGTGTTCAAATGTGGTATCATTTGTTTTCATAAGCTTAGAGAATTGTCGGGGGGATGACAGAGCAAAAAGGCAGCGCGGCCCGAGCTGATTAAATCCATTGACTGCACCCACCCCCCACCGCCTAGTTTGCATGTGGAAAAGCAGGATGGAGACGTGCGAAAACATGAAACTTCGCCTGCGAGGGCAAACTGCACTGGCTTCTTAGCGGCCTTGTGATTTGTTCAACCAGCCCCTTCAGGGTGCATGAGACTCGGCAAACCGAGCTGGCTACTCTGAGGGAAATATACGCGTCGAGAGGCGCATGCTGTTCAACATGGGAGATGAACATATGAAACTAACCACCAAATTGATGAGCGCCGTTGCTGGCGTTGCACTGCTGTCCGGCGCACAAGCTGCCATGGCTGATGGCCACGGGCTGACCGTCGGCTATTTCCTCGAGTGGCCGATGCCATTCCAGTACGCCAAGGTGAACGGCACCTATGACGAGGCGCTGGGCGCGCCTGTGACTTGGGTATCCTTCGACACCGGCACTGCGATGTCGGCGGCCATGGCATCCGGCGACGTGGACATTTCCGTGTCCCAAGGTGTGCCACCTTTCGTGGTTGCGACCTCTGCGGGCCAGGACATCCAGATCCTCGACGTGGCTGTGTCCTACTCCGAGAACGATAACTGCGTTGTCGCTTCGGGCCTGGAAATCGACAAAGACTCCGCTGGCGAACTGGCTGGCAAAAAGGTTGCGGTTCCACTGGGCACCGCCGCGCATTACGGCTTCTTGAGCCAGATGAACCACTTCGGCGTGGACATTACGAGCATGAGCGTCGTCGACATGGCCCCTGCTGAAGGTGCTGCGGCACTTGCGCAAGGCTCCGTTGATATGGCCTGTGGCTGGGGCGGCGCGCTGCGTACGATGAAAGAGGCTGGCAACATCCTGTTGACTGGCGCTGAAAAAGAAGCGCTCGGCATTCTGGTGTTCGATGTGACCTCTGCACCGGCTGGTTTCGTGGCTGAGAATGGCGACATGGCTGCCAAATTCCTGAAGGTCACCGCAGACGCCAACGCAATGTGGGCCGATGAGGCCAACCACGCGAAAATGCTGCCAGTGATTGCTAAAGACGCTGGTATGGATGAAGCAGCAACAGCGTCCACCCTTGCAGGGTTTGCGTTCCCGAGCATTGCAGATCAGCTTGGCGGCACGTGGCTCGGCGGCGGCGCACAGACCTTCATGAAGGGTGTGGCTGACGTATTTGTGGAGGCCAAATCCATTGATGCGGCGCTCGAAAGCTATGAGGCGACTGTGAACACAGGCCCGCTGCAAGCTGCGTCTGAAATGTAGCACCGACTAGGGGTGGCGCGGGGTTTCCGCGCCACCCTTTTCACTTCCGAATCCGAATTAACAAGGAGTGGGGCAGCCATGTCGGGCCTAACAATCGAAAATATTTCCATGCGCTTCGATCTGCCCAACGGCGGATCAGTGCAAGCGTTGAAGGACGTCACGCTCGAGCTGAAACCGGGCGAGCTGATGAGCGTTCTTGGCCCGTCGGGCTGTGGTAAAACCACGTTGCTGAACATCGTTGCGGGCTTTCTGGCCCCGACCGAAGGGCGCATCGCGATGAACGGGCACACCGTACAGGGACCAGACGCCGAGCGCGGTATGGTGTTCCAGCAAGGTGCCTTGTTCGAGTGGATGAGCGTTCGCGAAAATGTCGCCTTCGGGCCGCGTATGAAAGGCGAGCGGGAAGCGCAGTACGGGGCGAATGTGGACCATTTGCTTGACGTTGTCGGCCTTCAGGACTTCAAGGAAAAGGCCATCTACGAACTGTCCGGCGGGATGCAACAGCGTGTGGCGCTTGCCCGTTGTCTGGCCAATGATCCCGACGTGATCTTGATGGATGAACCACTTGGCGCGCTGGACGCGCTGACCCGCGAGAAGATGCAAAGCCTTGTGCTGAAGCTGTGGAAAGAGACGGGCAAGACGATCATCCTGATCACCCACTCGGTCGAGGAAGCGCTGCTGTTGGGCGAGCGGTTGCTGGTCATGGCCCCGCGCCCCGGCCGCATCCACAAGGAATACCGCTTGCCGTTTGCCGATCTTGGTGTCGACCAGGACCTGCGGGAGGTGAAGAAGCACCCCGACTATGCCAAGACCCGTGAGGAAATCCTCGCCATGATCTGGGACATGGAAGAGGAGATTATGGGCCGCACGGAGGAAAGCGCATGACCATTCTTGCAATCTACGTCGCCATCTTCATCGGCGGTTTCTTTGCGGTGAAATACATCACCGCCTCGGCACGCCCGAACGATTACACATCGCTTAAAACCGTGACCTTCGGGGATGAAAGCGCAGTGCGGCCAAACCGTGCGGCGTCAGTCATATCAATCGTGACGATCTTTCTGCTGTGGGGGTCGTTCACCGGCTCCAGCCTGATCCCGTCCTTCCTGCATGCGCCGGCCGCCTTTACCGGCACGGGCGTGTTCACTTACACGGTCGATGCGGACGGGAAGACCGATGAGGGGACTGTCACGGTCAACGTGCATGAAGCCGACGGCGATGCCGCGGTTCCGGCGGTCGCGCCGGGGGACGGGTTCGCCAAGAACGACTCTGTCTCGATTGTGAAATACCGCTCCAAGCTGCTGCGGGTAGATGCGAATGACGAGTTGGGCCGCGGCGACGGCGCGCTGATCGTTGCCGTGAACGGCAAGCCGATTGCGCCGGGTGGCGAGGTCATGACCGACTTTGCCCGCGTGGCCATGACGCCCAAGGGCACGCTGAACATCGAGCCGAAGACCGGCTGGCAGATGCAGCCCTTGTACCTGCCGCCGCCTGAAAAGGTCGCGAGCCGGTTGGTGGAGATTTCCAACACAGGGTTCCGCAACTCGACGCTTTGGGAACACCTTGGATACTCGCTGTTCCGCGTGATCGTGGGCTTCCTGATCGGGGCCGCCGTGGGCATTCCGCTGGGCTATGCCATGGGCCTGTCCAACTGGTTCCGCGGCTGGTTTGATCCGGTGGTAGAGTTCATGCGGCCCGTGCCGCCCTTGGCGCTGATCCCGCTGGTCATTATCTGGGCCGGCATTGGCGAGGTCGGCAAGATCGTGCTGCTGTTCCTTGCGGCGCTGTGGATCATGGCGATTGCCGCGCGGTCCGGCGTGTCGGGGGTCAACATCACCAAGGTGCATGCGGCCTACTCGCTGGGCGCGTCCAAGTGGCAGATCATGCGGCACGTCATCATCCCGAACTCGCTGCCGGAGATATTCACCGGCGCGCGGGTCGCGATGGGCGTATGTTGGGGCACCGTTGTGGCCGCCGAACTGGTCGCCGCCGAGAAGGGTGCGGGCATGATGATTATGGTGGCCTCGAAGTTCCAGAACACGGACATCGTGTTGATGGGGATTATCCTGATCGGTGTCATTGGGTTCTCCATCGACGTGCTGATGCGCTGGGCGGAGCGTCTGCTGGTGCCTTGGAAGGGCCGCAGCTAAATCTTGGCCCATGTCGTGAATTCACCGCCGCCTGTCTTGTTTCGATAGGCGGCGGTTTTCGTTTGGGCCGTATATGCCCGTATGTTTCTAAGTATCTTCGACATATTCAAAGTGGGCATCGGCCCGTCTTCGTCCCACACCATGGGGCCGATGACGGCTGCGGGGCGCTTTCTGGACGACCTGCGTGGCGGGCGTGAAAAGGAACCGGGCGCGGGGGAGTTGGCGGGCGTTTCGGCGTCGCTGCATGGCTCTTTGGCGTTTACCGGCAAGGGTCACGCGACGGACCGCGCGGTGATGCTGGGGCTGATGGGGTATCTGCCCGCGACGATGGATCCTGATGCGGTGGATGGGTTGATCGAGACCCTGGCGGTGGAAAAGGTCGTGCGGCCCGAGGGGCTGCCTGCGCTGTCGCTTGATCCGGCCAAAGACGTGGTTTTCGACTATGACCTAACGCTGCCGGGACATGCCAACGGGATGATCCTGAAAGCGTGGGACACGGCGGGCAACCTGTATATGCAGGAGACCTACTATTCCGTCGGTGGCGGCTTCGTGATGACCGAGGCCGAGCTGGCGAATGAAGAGCCGGACCTGCATGTGCAGAAGGAACAGGCGGGGTTTCCGTATCCGTTTGGCTCGGCGGTTGAGATGCTGGAGATGGGCGCGGCCCATGGCAAAACCATCGCGCAGATGAAGGAGGCCAACGAGTTGGCCACGATGTCGCGTGCGGAGTTGGACCGGAACCTGACGGTGATCCGCGACGCGATGTTTGACTGCGTCGATCGCGGGTTGCGGATGGACGGGATTTTGCCGGGCGGGCTGAACGTGAAGCGCCGCGCAAAGCGTATCCATGACCAGTTGCTGGCCGAACAGGGAATGAACCGAAGCCAGCCGCACACGATCAACGACTGGATGAGCGTCTACGCCATGGCGGTGAACGAGGAAAACGCGGCGGGGGGCAAGGTCGTGACCTCGCCCACCAACGGGGCGGCGGGGGTGCTGCCGTCCGTGCTGCGTTATTACCGCGAGCATTGCATCGGCGCGACGGAAGACGGCCAACGCAAGTTCCTGCTGACGGCGGCGGCGATTGGCGGGTTGATCAAGCATAATGCCTCGATTTCGGGGGCAGAGGTCGGGTGTCAGGGGGAGGTCGGCTCGGCGTCTTCCATGGCAGCGGCGGGGCTGTGTGCGGCTTTGGGTGGCACCAACGAGCAGGTGGAGAATGCCGCCGAGATCGCGCTGGAGCATCATCTGGGCATGACCTGCGATCCGGTTGCGGGGCTGGTGCAGGTGCCGTGCATCGAGCGCAACGGGCTGGGCGCGATCAAGGCGGTGTCCGCCGCCTCGCTGGCGCTGCGCGGGGATGGCACGCATTTCATGCCGCTGGACAATTGCATCGAGGCGATGCGCCAGACCGGCATTGATATGAGCACGAAATACAAGGAAACCTCGCAAGGGGGGCTTGCGGTCAACATTCCGGAGTGTTGAGGTCATCCCGATTGATTTGGGAGATATCACCATGAAGAAGATCGTGTTGACCGGCGCCGCCGGAAACCTTGGGAAAATCCTGCGCGCGCCTTTGGCCGCGATGTGCGAGGAACTGTTATCCACCGACATTTCTGAGAGCGTAGGCGATCTGGCCGCGAACGAGACATTCGTGCAGGCCGATCTGGCGAAGATGGACGATATCCGCCCGCTGCTGGAAGGCGCGGATATGGTCGTGCATTTCGGCGCGCTGGTGGATGAGGTGCCGTTCGAGGACATCTGGGGTCCGAACTTCGTCGGCTCCTACAATATCTGGCAATCCGCAAAAGAGCATGGCGTGCGCCGCGTGGTTTACGCTTCGTCAATTCATGCGATGGGGATGTATCCGAAGACCGTGGCGATCACGCCCGATATGCCGCACCGGCCTGATACTTACTATGGGCTGGCGAAGTGCTTTACCGAGGATCTGGGGCGCATGTTCTGGGAAAAGGAAGGGTTGGAGTCGGTCCATATCCGCATCCTGTCCGCGACCTCGCGGCCTGGGAACGCCCGTGCTTTGGGGTCATGGCTAAGCCCTGACGATCTGGTGCAGGTGGTGACGCGGGCGATTGATACGCCTGTGGTGGGGTTCACGGTGATCTATGGCGTTTCAAACAATGACCGCTCGCCTGTCGATAACGCGTCGGCGTCGCATCTGGGCTATCGCCCGAAAGACAATGCCGAGGATTATGCGGCGGAAATTCTGGCCGAAACACCGCCTGCGGATTTGAATGATCTGGGGCTCACCTGCCACGGTGGGCCCTTCGCCTCTGCCACGCTTGGCGTCAGCCCGATGGCGTTGATGGGTATACCGGACGACGATTGATGTGGCCTTAGCACTGAACCAGTTCAGTGCCCCACGCCGCGCAGCTTTGCCCCAAGGAAGGGGGCAATGGTGCGTCGGTGTAAAAGCGGTCGATGTTTTCCAGCGAGGCGATTTTAACTGGTGCGGTGCGCTGGAGCTTCGATGTGTCTGACACGAGGAACGTGTTGCGGGACCGTGCGATGATGGTTTGGCTGACATCGACCTCTTGAATATCGAAGTCGAGGATATCGCCGTCATGGTCCAAGGCCGAGCAGCCGATGACCGCATAGTCGAACTTGAACTGGGCGATGAGTTTGGTGGTCATCGCCCCGACCAGCCCGCCGTCGGAGCGGCGCAAAGTGCCGCCAGCAACCATCACGTCGATCTGGGGGCTGGCGGATAGAATATTTGCCACGTTCAGGTTGTTTGTCACCACCATCAGCGCGGTGTGATTGAGCAGCTCGCGGGCCACGGCTTCGGTTGTGGTGCCGATATTCAGGAACACGCAAGCGCCTTCGGGGATATCATCGGCGCAGGCCTTGGCGATGCGGGTCTTGGCGGTGTGGTTCAGCTTCCGCCGGTCCTCGTAGCCGATGACCGACGCGTTTTCGGGCAGGATGGCCCCGCCATGAACCCGCTTCAGATGCCCGGTATCAGACAGGTCGGACAGGTCTTTGCGAATGGTTTGGGCGGAAGTCTGAAAGCGCCGCGCCAGCTTTTCGACGCTGACCCGACCCTTGCGGCGCGCTATGTCCAGAATTTCGGATTGTCTGAAGTTTTCGGCCATAACTTGCTCCAATTGACGTAAAAACGAAAGTAAACCTTGACCAAACGAAAGTAAACTTGTGATTACTGGTGCCGAACCCAAGGAGAGTCGCGAGATGGCGCAGGACGACATTGTTGACCTATTTATCATTGGCGGTGGCATTAACGGCGTCGGGATTGCCCGCGATGCGGCGGGTCGTGGTTTGTCGGTATCCTTGGCGGAAATGAACGACCTTGGTTGGGCCACCTCCAGCGCCTCGACCAAGCTGTTTCACGGCGGGTTGCGCTATCTGGAGTATTTCGAGATCGGGCTGGTGCGTAAGGCCTTGATTGAACGCGAAACCTTGCTGCGCGCGATGCCGCATATCAGCTGGCCGATGCGGTTTGTGTTGCCGTATCACAAAGACATGCGCTTTGAGGGGGACACGCCGACATCGAAGCTGCTGAGTGTTTTCATGCCGTGGATGAAGGGTCGGCGACCCGCATGGCTGATCCGGTTGGGGCTGTTTTTATACGACAATCTGGGGGGGCGCGAAATATTGCCCGCAACCCGCAAGGTTGATCTGACCACCGACGATGTGGGGCAAGGCATCGAGGACCGCTTCACCTTTGCCTATGAATACTCCGATTGCTGGGTCGAGGATGCGCGTTTGGTGGTCCTGAACGCCCGCGACGCAGAGGCGCGCGGTGCGGAGATTATGGTGCAAACCAAGGTGACCTCGGCCGGACGCGCGGATGAGCATTGGGTGATTTCACTGACTGATGGGGAGACGGGCGAGACCTTTGAGCGACGCGCCAAGATGCTCGTCAATGCAGGCGGCCCGTGGGTGGAAGACGTGATCCGGCAGGTGACGCGGACCAATTCAAGCGAGGGCGTTCGGTTGGTTCGGGGCAGCCATATCGTGACCAAGCGGTTGTTTCAGCACGACAAAGCCTACTTCTTTCAAGGTGAAGACGGGCGGATCATATTCGCGATCCCCTATGAGACCGACTTTACATTGATCGGCACCACCGACGCGGAGCACCCAGATGTGTCGTCCAAGCCGGTTTGCACGGATGAAGAGCGTGACTATCTGATCAAATTCGCCAACGGGTATTTCAAGCACGACATCACCAAGGATGACGTGGTTTGGACCTATTCGGGGGTTCGGCTACTTTATGACGATGGCGCGAAATCCGCGACGGCGGCGACGCGGGATTATGTGTTGAGCGTCTATGATGATGGTGCGCCGATGCTGAACGTGTTTGGCGGCAAGATCACGACCTACCGCAAGCTGGCAGAGAACGCGCTGGCCAAGATAGCGCCGTTTATCGGGGACATCGCGGACAACTGGACTGCTGGTGTGGCGTTGCCGGGGGGTGATTTTCCGGTCGACGGGGTGCAAGACCTGATTGAAGGGCTGATCGTCGACTACCCGTTTCTGGATGATGCGTGGGCGAAGCGTTTGGTTCGGGCCTATGGCACCGACGCGCGGCGGATGTTGGGAGATGCTGGCGCCCCTTCGGATCTGGGGCGGAACTTCGGGGCCAACCTGACGGAGCGCGAGGTGCGCTGGCTTATGGCGCATGAATATGCGCGACACGGGGATGATATCGTCTGGCGGCGCTCCAAACTGGGGTTGCGGATGAGCGAGGCTGAGATCAATCTGCTGGACGAGTGGATGCAGACGGAGCGGGGGCGCTAATGACACATATTCTGGCAATTGATCAGGGGACGACGTCGAGCAGAGCGATCATCTTTGACGGTGACATGAAGATCGTCGCGTCGGCGCAGGAAGAGTTCGAGCAGCACTTCCCGCAATCCGGTTGGGTCGAGCATGATCCCGACGACCTGTGGTCCACGACCGCAGGGACGTGCCGCGCGGCGATTGAACGCGCAGGGATCACGGCTGAAGAGATTGCGGCGATCGGCATCACCAACCAGCGTGAGACCACCTTGGTTTGGGACAAAGCCACTGGAAAGCCTGTTCATAACGCGATTGTCTGGCAGGACCGCCGGACATCGGAATATTGCCGTGAAATGCGTGATGCGGGGCATGAGGCGATGTTCACAGAGCGGACGGGGCTGCTTCTGGACCCTTATTTCTCTGGCACCAAGCTGCGCTGGATATTGGAGAACGTGGACGGTGTTCGGGAGCGGGCGGAGGCGGGCGAGTTGCTGTTCGGCACCGTCGACAGTTTTTTGATCTGGAAAATGACTGGCGGCGCTGCGCATGTGACGGACGCGACCAACGCGGCGCGGACATTGCTTTATGACATTCGCAAGGGGCGCTGGAGCAGCACCATCTGCGAGATGTTGGGCATCCCGATGCAGATGCTGCCAGAGGTGAAGGATTGTGCCGCTGATTTCGGCATGTGCCGCGCGGATTTGTTTGGCAAGTCCCTGCCCATCTTAGGTGTTGCGGGGGATCAGCAGGCGGCGACCGTTGGTCAGGCCTGCTTCCAGCCGGGGATGATGAAATCGACCTATGGTACGGGTTGCTTTGCGTTGCTGAACACGGGCGATACGCCAGTTGCATCGAAAAACCGGATGCTGACGACGATTGCCTATCAGTTTGACGGGGTGCCGACCTATGCCTTGGAAGGCTCCATCTTTATCGCGGGTGCTGTGGTTCAATGGTTGCGTGACGGGATCAAGATCATTCGCGATGCCAGTGAAACGCAGCCATTGGCCGAAAAAGCGGACCAGAGCCAAGAGGTCATTTTGGTACCTGCCTTTACAGGTCTGGGTGCGCCGTACTGGGATGCGGATTGCCGTGGTGCGATTTTCGGCCTGACGCGTGGGACCGGGCCGGAAGAGTTAGCCCGCGCCGCGCTGGAAAGCGTGGGCTACCAAACGCGCGACTTGCTGGAAGCGATGAAGGCGGACTGGGACGCGGACGGCGAAGACGTCTTGCGCGTCGATGGCGGCATGACGGCCAGTGACTGGGCGATGCAATTCCTGAGCGACATTATCGGCGCGCAGGTGGATCGGCCGGAAGTGCTGGAAACAACGGCCTTGGGGGCTGCATGGCTCGCCGGATCGCGGGCGGGGATTTACCCCGACATGGACGGCTTCGCGAGGAACTGGGCGTTGGAGCGCCGGTTCGAGCCGGATATGGACGACGCGACGCGGAACCAGAAATATACCGGCTGGAAGAAAGCCGTTAAGGCGACGATGTCGGTTTAGGCGCGCTCAACCAGAGATGAGCTGCGCCTTCAGGGCGGCGAGGTGGTGATCAACCAGTTCGGTTTCTGCACGGGAAAGGGACTGGCTGCGCGGATAGCGTGGATTTGAACGGTCGTTCAAAATCGGAGTGTCCCAGCCTGCGGTGGTCTTGAAGAACTGCTCTACCCCGTCCTCGCCAAATACGTTGTGAAAGCCCTGCACGACCACATCAACATAGCTGAGCAGAATCGCGTGTTGCATCGCGGGTGAGGCGTCTTGATTGGTGTGCGTTTGATACATCTGCACCTCTACAGGCCCGGCTTGATGGTTGAGGGAGGTTTCGGGCAGTTGGCTGCGGAAGTAGCCTGTTTCGCGCAGGTCCAGCGCATTCCAATCGGCGTTTGGCACTTCGGCAATGAGCCCGTCGATCTGGACGCCCTCAGCCGGTTCAACGCTGAGAAAGGCCAGATCACGCATTGATGTATGCCGCCACACCCGCCGCCACCCCGCCAGTTTGGCAGGGTGAGTAGAGGTGTAGTTGTGGGTCGCGGCGTTAACTAAAGAGCCGTAGCCGAAGAAGAATGGATCACGCATTGCCAGATGTGACCGGATTTTCCCCGCAGGCACAAGTTGAGTTCTTGGCGAAACAGCGTAGCGTAGGTGTTCATACTCAAACCGGAGAAATCAAAATGTCAGTTGCACGCGTTACCGAAATCATCTCGTCCTCTACAAAAAGCTTTGAAGATGCCATCGAAAGTGGTGTCGAGCGGGCGTCCAAGACGCTGAAAAACGTCGAAGGTGCTTGGGTTCAGGACCAAAAATGCACCGTCAAGAACGGCAAGATATCTGAATACCGTGTGATCTTGAAAGTGACCTTCGTTCTGGAAGACTAAGCCGGGCCCTTAAACCCGAGGCGGTGCTTGAGAAGCCGCCAGCCAAGCTTTGGAATACGCCGCAGCAGCGCACCGCGCAAATCGGCGTATTCCGCTTCCCCTGCCAGAAGCTTCAGATACTTCATTTGCAGGGAACTCCCCCGCTCGAAGGCTTTCCTGAAATAGCCCTCGGTCGCTTTGGGGAACATGATCATCCGCCACATCTTCGCCTGATCGAGAGATTGCTGAATTGGTTTCACCAGTTTCATGTAGTGACCCAAAGCGGCTTCGGGCTGCCCGTCCTTCAGGGCCTTGGCCACAGCGACCGCAGCGTGATGGCCGCTTTCCATGGCAAGGGCGATGCCTTCACCCGTGATTGGATCAACCAAGCCCGCCGCGTCGCCTGCCAGCAGGATATGCGCGCGACCGGGTTTCTTTTTGTAGTCACCGAAGGGCAGGTATTGCCCCTTGTAGCGCAGGCTTGCGTCACTGCCGGTTTGGTCGACATAGGCGGACATGTTGGCTTTCATGTCGTCATTGCAAGAGTTGATCCCGCCGACCCCGACGGTCACGGTTTTTCGCTTTGGGAACGACCAGCCGTAGCCCCAGCTTGCGGCGTCGAAATCCACCTCGACCGCGTCGTCGCGGGACGTGGTGCGGGGGGACTCGATCTCTAGGCCGAACCCGATGGTGTCAGGATTGAACGGCCTGCCAAATAGCGTGCGCGCCACGAAGGAATTTACCCCGTCAGCCCCGATAAGCGCTTTGAAGCCGAGTGTGGTGCCACCTTTAAGCGTGAGCGTGTTGTCCCCCAGCTCTGTGATCGGCTGGCCCAGATAGGGGGTCGCCCCCGCGGCGACGGCCTCGGCATGGAGCATGGCATCGAAGTCACGGCGCATTGTCAGGTGGACGGGCGGGGCATTGGGGATATCCGCCAGCACGCGGCCTTTGGACAGGAACCGCATGTGGTTGGTGGTCACAAACAGATCGTCACTGATTTCGCGGCCAAATATCGCGCGCATCGCTTTTTCGCTGCGTCCGGTGAACAACCCGCCGCATAACTTGTCGCGCGGGAACGTGGCCTTATCAATGACGGCGACCGACAGTCCGGCCTTCACCGCAGAGGTTGCGGCGGCAGAGCCTGCGGGGCCGGAGCCTATTATGATCAGATCATATTCCAACATGGGTGGCTTTTAGGGGATCGGGGCGGTGCTGCCAATGCGCGACTGCACCCTAGGGCGCGATGGTATTCCGCGCCTGTTCCGGATAGATCACGTCTCAGCAGAATAGGAACACTTCATGATACCAGAGACAGTTATGGCGCGCAGCAACGGGGCGTGTGAGTTTTGCGGTGCTGAGGCATCGGTCGGTATGGCAGTGACGCCGCGCGAAGACGTTGTTGCGCTATGTGCGACCTGTGCCTCCGGTGATGCGGATGACAGCCATTGGCGGTGCCTTCAGAGCGCCGTGTGGTCCGAGGTTCCTGCCGTGCAGGTGCATGCCGTGCGCCAGCTTCGCAAGCTTGAGGCGTCTTGGGCGCAAGAAACCTTGGACATGGTTTATCTTGATGATGACCTGGCCGCTTGGGCGGCGGATGTGCCATTGGAGCATCGCGATGCCAACGGGGCGTTGCTGGCGGCTGGCGATAATGTGGTGTTGATCAAGGATTTGCCGGTGAAGGGCGGCGGGTTTACCGCCAAGCGTGGTACTGCCGTGCGGAGCATTTCGCTGGTGGCGGACAATGCGGGCCACATTGAGGGCCGCGTCGAGGGGCAGCGGATCGTGATCCTGACCGAGTTTGTGAAGAAAAAGTAGCGGACAAAGAAGAAGGGCGCGCGAGGTTGCCCTCGCACGCCCTTACAAATCGTTATCGCGGTGGCTTAGGCCAGAGCGATGTTCACGGCGCTTTCGCGGCCGTCACGGCCTGCTTCAACGTCGAAAGTAACTGCTTGGTTGTCGTCCAGAGTGGACAGACCGGAGCGTTCCAGTGCGGAGATGTGCACGAACACGTCCTTGGAGCCACCTTCTGGTGCGATGAAGCCGAAGCCTTTAGTAGAGTTAAACCATTTCACGGTGCCATTAGCCATCGTGTTATTCCTTAATTTATGCTGCCCGCAGAATGCGGCAACCCGGCTCGATTGGTCTGTGACGATAGACTGGCGGCCGTATTAGGGAAGACAGTGGGTCGAAAGAGGCAAACGTTGCAGGGCGCTATTTGGCAGAGTTCGCCCTGCAAGTAAAGCTCTTTCCGTTTATAGCATTGCCGCGATCTGATCCTTCAGAGCCATGCGTTGCTTGCGCAAGATCGTCTCATGGGCTTCGTCCGTCGGTTCCACATTGGTCTCGGCCCGGTGCACGGCGCGGTTAACCTCGTGGTACTCGTCGAACAGCTTGCGGAAGTGGGCGTCGGATTCCTTGAGGTCGTGCATCTGCGCGATCTTGTCGGGGAATTCTTCTGCGAGTTCGTGTGGGGTGTGAGACATGTTCTGCTCCCTAAGCAAGTTTCTTCGTTGCGAGTATGAGTGGCAGCGAAAGCGGGGCATTGATGTGGGTCAAAGGCACCAACGATTTCCTCTATGTGATGTCTTAGTCGGCAAATCTTCGGAATGGAGATTGTGTTTCGACGGTCAAAATCCGGGTCGTGATGTGTCGATTCGAGGCGATTCTGGGTGGGAAATCTGACGGTATGCGCAAATGGTAAATTTTTTGTTGAAATTTTTTGCTTCCAAATTTTGCGCTTTCTGACACGTCTTTGCCTTAAATGGCCGAAATTGCCCGAGAACCGGGCGGAAATGTGTTCTCGACAAGCGCAAAATGTGGAAATTATGTGTCAAATCAAATCAGTAAGGAGAAACATACTTGCGAGAAATGGCCGCGTTTCGCCTTATTGTTGCGTAATCAGTTCTTCACCGCCAAACAAATTTCAGGAGACTGCCATGTCCGTATCACTCATCGAAAAAGCCCGCCACAACCGCCTTGTCGCTCTGCGTGCCCTCCACATTCGCAAGTCGGGTTCGGACCGCGTAACACTCTTCCCGTGCGCAGATCGGGAAGCTGATAGGATCATGTTTTCGTCTCGCAGAACGCAAAACCCCATGCATAACCTGTTCATCGCTGCGTAAGCCGCGATAGGAGCGTCGCTCGCTACACGTAAAGCGCTCCGCCAAGGGCCGACTTGTCGGTCCCTTCCCCCCAGAAAACGCTCAGGACCGCCTGAGCGTTTTTTGCGTTTTCCGGAGGGTCGGCATCCCGTCGGCAAAGCGTCGGCATTGTGTCGGGCAGCTGCGCGCGCTGGGTTTGTGCGGATTTAACGGCTGCTGCGGTAGGTCGGGCCACCTGCACAGCCAAAGGACAGCCCGCCATGTCGTACCCGCCAAGCTCCCGCTCGAAGACCCAGCGTATCGCCAAGGAGCGGTTGAACCACTACCTGCAACTGGCGCGGCTGGATGATGATCTGACCGATCTGGTCCGCGAGGTGGTCCCGCAGGCGTGGCACCGGCTGGAGCATGACATCGATGTGGAGGAGCCGAAGGTGAAGATCACCCTGCGCGTCGACCGCAGCGTGGCGAAGTTCTACCGCGCTTGGGGCAACGGCTATCAGGCGCGGATCAACCGGATATTGGCGACCTACGCACAGACCAAGATCGCGGAGTTCCTGAAAATGGAGAGAGACTTCCATGCGTATGTCCAGCTCTCGATGGACAAGTATAACGATCCGGTGCCGGACGATATCGAGCAGGGGCCGAGGGAGGGGGAGGTTTGAAGGGGGGGGACTAGTAGACGGTAGAGTCGCAGAAACGCAGCTGTGCGGACTGAGCTGCTTGCGGATTACCGGATAGGAACATTATGGCCAGATAAAGCTTTTGCAATCGCGTTCCAAGCTGCCGTCGGTTGCAAGCTTTCGTCATATAGCAGGGGACGATGGGGTAAGTTGTCGCTTCTGCGATTCCGCAAATCCCACTTGCCCATATTGGCTACAGGTTTGTTCAGCCAGCTGTGTTGGTTCAGCAAACCCCAGGTCACTACAATTCGGCAGGCTTGTGTGCCGACGACCGTGTTAACAAAATCCCGCATAGTCTTGCCAACACGGGCATCCCGCCGGTCGATATTACCCGGAAGCGACCCATCTTCGACATCCATTTCGGTGATTATCACTTCCAGTCCAAGTCGCTGGATGTCTCGGATGAAGGAGCGGAACTTGGATCGATTGAATGGGAAATTCGGGCGGAGATGCGCCTGAATTCCGATGGCATCAATCTGTATGTTTTTGTTTTTAAGACGCTTTATGGTCGAGATCACTTTCTGGCGTTTGCGGGCGGCGTCTGGATAATCGTGCTCCATTCCAACCTCGTTCAGAACCAGAAGTGCATTTGGGT
This sequence comes from Litoreibacter halocynthiae, assembly GCF_004365635.1. Taxonomy (GTDB): domain Bacteria; phylum Pseudomonadota; class Alphaproteobacteria; order Rhodobacterales; family Rhodobacteraceae; genus Litoreibacter; species Litoreibacter halocynthiae. The sequence continues at coordinate 519,478 of NZ_SOBH01000003.1, forward strand.
CGATGTCCTGAGCCGCAGCAAAACTAATATCTATATATTCCTCACCGAATGCGTCGGCATATGCGCAGGGAATAAGGCCATCCGAACGGCGCTTGTTCCAGTCAAAGGGTTCATTGACGACGACCCAGTAATTTGTCCTCCCGCGATAGCGATCAATCAGAGTTTGGACATGTGTCTCGATGATTTTGCGCCCGCCTTCCTTGCCGACCTCGCGTTGGACCCAATTCGGGACGAATTGGTGCCAGATCAGCGGATGTGCCCCAACGGAAGCCCCATTGGCGGTTGCGAAGTCGAACACCTTATCTGCTTTCGCAAAGTCGAATGCTACGTTGGGTGAAAATTGGTTTTGTGACCAAAGAAGCTGGTATCCGGTTGCGAACACCGCGCATTGTTCAAGGTATATTTTTGAGACATCTGCATTCAAAAAAATGTGGGAGTCGGGATAGTCGATCGCAGACCCGAACACAATTCCGCTCTGCGCCGCAATATCTTTAAGTCGTCCTTCAGCTAGAGCATGCGCTGGGTAAGCTAAAGAACCCAGAGCGGCAGCACTTCCCAAGGCGAATCCGCGGCGACATATATCATCTTCCACAGTGCTCCGCCTCCCGAACCCAATTGCCACCTAGCAGTATAGCATAGAAACGTTTTTGGGCCTAAGTGACTCGGGATCAATGATGCTTGGCGTTTTGGTTACCTCGTGAACTTCTTATACTTCACCCGCTTCGGCTCGACGGCATCCGGCCCCAAGCGGCGGATTTTGTCTTCTTCGTAGGCCTCGAAGTTGCCCTCGAACCATTCCACATGGGCCTCGCCTTCAAAGGCTAGGATGTGGGTGCAGAGGCGGTCGAGGAAGAAGCGGTCGTGGGAGATGACCACGGCGCAACCGGCGAAATCTTCGATGGCATCTTCAAGCGCCCTTAACGTTTCCACGTCCAGATCGTTCGTAGGTTCATCGAGCAGCAACACGTTGCCGCCGGATTTCAGGAGTTTCGCCATGTGCACTCGGTTGCGTTCACCACCAGACAGCAGGCCCACCTTTTTCTGTTGGTCGCCGCCCTTGAAGTTGAAGGCGGAGCAGTAGGCGCGGGAGTTCATCTGGGCGTCGCCCAGTTGGATGATTTCCCCGCCGTCGGAGATTTCTTCCCAGACATTGGCGTCGGCTTTCAGCGCGTCGCGGGACTGGTCCACGTAGGACAGCTGCACGGTCTCGCCAAAGGTCACAGTGCCGGAATCGGGCTGTTCCTGCCCTGTGAGCATACGAAATAGCGTGGATTTACCCGCCCCGTTGGGGCCGATCACACCGACGATCCCGCCCGCAGGCAGGGAGAAGCTGAGGTCTTCGACCAGCAGCTTGTCGCCATAGGCCTTGGTGAGGTTTTCGACCTCGATCACCTTGTTGCCAAGGCGGGGGCCGTTGGGAATGATGATCTGGGCTTTGCCGAGCTTTTCACGCTCTGACTGGTTGGCCATCTCGTTATAGGAGTTGATGCGGGCCTTGGATTTGGCTTGGCGGGCCTTGGCACCGGCGCGAATCCACTGGAGTTCTTTCTCCAGCGTCTTTTGCTTGGATTTGTCGTCCTTTGCCTCGCGCTCCAGCCGTTTGGCTTTTTGTTCCAGCCAGCTGGAATAATTGCCCTCGTAGGGGATGCCGCGACCGCGGTCGAGCTCGAGAATCCAGCCGGTGATGCTATCGAGGAAATAGCGGTCGTGGGTGACGATCAGGATGGTGCCTTTGTAGTCTATCAGGTGCTTTTGCAGCCACGCGATGGTTTCGGCGTCAAGGTGGTTGGTCGGCTCGTCAAGGAGCAGCATGTCGGGGGCTTCGAGCAGCAGTTTGCACAGGGCCACGCGGCGTTTCTCACCGCCGGACAGTGTGTCGACCGATGCATCATCAGGCGGGCAGCGCAGGGCTTCCATGGACACGTCGACTTGCGCGTCTAGGTCCCACAGGTTCTGGGCGTCGATCTCGTCTTGCAGCTTGGCCATCTCGTCGGCGGTCTCGTCGGAGTAGTTCATCGCCAGTTCGTTATAGCGGTCGAGGATGTCCTTCTTGGCCTTCACGCCCAGCATCACGTTGCCGCGCACGTCGAGGGTTTCGTCCAGCGCGGGCTCTTGGGGCAGGTAGCCCACATGCGCGCCCTCGGCGGCCCAAGCCTCGCCGGTGAAGTCCTTGTCGGTGCCCGCCATGATGCGCATCAGAGACGACTTACCGGAACCGTTGACGCCGACGACGCCGATTTTGACGCCGGGCAGGAAGTTCAGGCGGATGTTCTCGAACACCTTCTTGCCGCCGGGATACTGCTTTGAGACGCCGTCCATAAAATAGACGAATTGATTGGCTGCCATGGGATGAGCTCCGGACTAGAATGAGTTTGCTTTGGGCCGTGTTTAGTCGGGCTTGCGGCCAAGGGCAATCGTAGCGCTTTGATTTGACGGCGCGTCGGATACAGCGCAGATTGCGCGGCATGACAAAACCCAGCCGCCCCGCAAAGCCCCGCCCCGTGACCTACCGCCCCGCCGACGACCGTTACGACCGCATGGTGTACCGTCGCTGCGGGAAATCCGGTGTGAAACTGCCCGCGATCAGCCTTGGGCTGTGGCACAACTTTGGCGGGGATACCCCGCATGAAGTGAAGCGTGGTTTGTGCCGGACGGCGTTTGATCACGGGATCACGCATTTTGATCTGGCGAACAACTATGGGCCGCCTCCGGGGAGTGCGGAGAGCGCGTTTGGGGAGATTTTGCGGACCGATTTTGCAGGGCATCGGGACGAGCTGATTGTCTCCAGCAAGGCGGGTTACGACATGTGGCCGGGGCCATATGGCGAATGGGGCAGCCGGAAGTATCTGGTGGCGTCCTGTGACCAGTCGTTGAAGCGACTGGGGCTGGACTACGTCGATATTTTCTACTCGCACCGCTTTGATCCTGACACCCCGTTGGAGGAAACCATGGGCGCGCTGGATTATATCGTGCGGTCGGGGCGCGCTTTGTATGCGGGGATTTCGTCGTATAACTCGCAGCGAACCCGTGAGGCCGTGGCGATCCTGAAAGACCTTGGCACGCCGATGCTGATACACCAGCCGTCGTATAATTTGCTAAACCGTTGGGTGGAGCATGACGGGTTGCTGGATACGCTGGAAGATTTAGGCGTTGGGTCGATTGCGTTTACGCCTTTGGCGCAGGGAATTCTGACGAAGAAATATCTGGGCGGTATTCCTGAAGGAAGCCGCGCCACGCAAGGCAAATCGCTGCTGGATGGCATGATTAACGAGCGGTCTTTGGCCAGCGTGCGTGCGCTGAATGATGTGGCGGAGGCCCGTGGGCAGACCTTGGCGCAGATGGCGCTGGCTTGGGTGCTGCGCGGGGGGCGTGTGACGACCGCGCTTATTGGCGCGTCGAAGCCGAGCCAGATCGAGGATTGTGCGGGGGCTGTGGCCAATCTTGAGTTCACCGCCGACGAGTTGGCGGAGATTGACCGCATTTCCTCGGAGGAGGAGATCAACCTTTGGGCAAAATCCTCTGAAACCGACTGATCTCATGAGGGCAGGCTGGCCTGTGGCGCAAGCGGGGCAAACTGTTGGCTTGCTGGGCGGATCGTTTGACCCTGCGCATACGGGGCATGCGCATATCACGCGTGAAGCGTTGAAGCGGTTCGATCTGGATTTTGTCTGGTGGCTTGTCAGTCCGGGCAATCCGCTTAAAGAGCGCGGGCCTGCGCCGATGGATGCGCGGATGATGCGGGCGCGCAAGGTGATGCAGCACCCCAGAGTGAAGGTCACCGATCTGGAGACGAAACTGGGGACGCGATATACCGCGCAGACCCTCAAAGCCCTTCAGGACCGATACCCGAGGGTGAATTTCGTGTGGTTGATGGGGGCGGATAATTTGGCGAGCTTTCACCGGTGGCAGGACTGGGACTGGATCATGGAGAACGTGCCGGTGGGCGTGTTGGCGCGACCGGGGGACCGGATTTCGGCCCGCCGATCCGTCGCGGCCCAGCGGTATGCAAATGACCAGTTGCCGGGTATGGCGTCGCAACTTCTGGCGAGGGGGGTGGCCCCGCGTTGGTGCTACATCAACCTGCCGCTAAGCGATGCGTCTTCGAGCGCGATCAGAGCGTCCGGGGCTTGGATTTCCTGAGGAACAGCGTGGCGAAGCCCGACACGAAGATTACCACGAGGCCAAGCGCGGACAAGCCGTCGGGCCAGTTGTCAAACACCAGCCAACCATAGGCCGTGGCACCGACTAGCTGGACATAGACAAAAGGCGCCAGTACCGATGCGCCAGCACGGGCATAGGCGAACACCAGCAGCAGGTTTCCCAGCATTGACGCGATGGCGGACCACACCACGAGGCCCGAAAGCGTTGGCGTGATCGGCGGGAGGTTTAGCAGGCCCAGCGGGGTCAGCAAAAGCGCCCCGATGAAAAGCTGCGTGATCAACAAATGAACGGGCTTGCCCAATGGGGAGACCCAACGGGACGCGGTCAGAAACATGCCGTAGCAACAGCCCGAAAACGCTGCCCATGCGAGGCCGGGCGTCATGCCGAAGCCGGGCTTTACCACAAGCATCACCCCACCAAGACCGATGGCCAGCAGGATGATCCGCATGGCGCTGGCCTGCTCTTTCAGGAGCGTGACGGACAGGATGTAGCTGACCATCGGGCCAAGGAAGAAGGCGGCGAAGACGTTGGCAATCGGCTCGGTTTGCAGGGCGGTGAGGATGGTTGTGATCGTGACCACCTGGATGGCGCTGCGCAACCAGATACGCCAGTTTGACAGCAGCCGAACGGCGTCTTTGTGCATGGCAAAGGGGAGCAGCACAGCTAGCCCGATCAGGTAGCGCGTCCACGCCACGAAGAACGGCGCGATGCCAGACGAGGTCATCAATTTTCCAGCCGTATCCCCCAAGGGGATCAGCAACATGCCCACCGACATAATGGTGACTGCTAAAAGAATTGAACGCTCCATCACAGCTGCGTAACAGGGCGCAACGGCGCTTGCCACCATCATCCGCATAGGCGATTAAGTTTAGGACGAGGAGGGCGCTGCCGTGGCAAGATTTGGTCGACGTACCGTTTTGGGGTTCTTGATGTTCGGTGTGGCTGACGCGGCACTGGCGGGTGCTCCGGCTGTTTCGCTGCGTCCGGTGCGCAAGCCGTCTGACGCGGTCAAGCGAGCGGTCAAAGGCGTCGATGCGCTGATCTCGGACGCCAAACTGGGCGGCAAGGTCAGTTTCGTCGTGGCCGACGCGCGAACAGGGCAGGTTTTGGAAGCGCATAACCCGCTTGCCGGACAGCCACCTGCCAGCGTGGCGAAGGCAATCACGACCCTGTTTGCGCTGGACCGATTGGGCAGCGGCAAACGATTCAAGACGCAGCTGATCGCGACCGGGCCGGTGCAGAAAGGCGCATTGGCCGGAGATTTGGTGCTGAGGGGCGGCGGTGACCCGACGCTGAGCACGGACGATCTGTTCAAAATGGCGGGCAGGTTGAAGACCGCGGGCGTGACCTCGGTCAAAGGCAAGCTGCGGGTGTATGGCGGGGCGTCCGTGATCGACCGTATTGACGCCGACCAGCCGGACCATGTGGGGTATAACCCTGCCGTGGCGGGGCTGAACCTGAATTTCAACCGCGTCTATCTGGAATGGAAGCGGAACGGGAGCGGGTATGCCGTCACCATGGACGCGCGGTCCGAAAAAATCAGGCCCGGTGTCGGGTTTGCGAAAACGACGGTCGAGGCGCGGAGTTTGCCGATTTTCAAATACTCGGGCAGCGGCGGGCGCGACAATTGGAGCGTCGCCAGCAAGGCGCTGGGCAAAGGCGGCGGGCGCTGGCTGCCTGTGCGCCGTCCAGAGATTTACGCGGGCGATGTGCTGCAAACGGTTGCCCGCTCGCATGGGATAAAACTGCCATTTCCTGTTCGGGCCTCTACCGCGCCACGCGGGACTTTGCTGGTGGAGCATCTTAGTCAGGACGTGTGGGTCATTGCCAAAGACATGTTGAGGTTTTCAACCAACCTGACCGCCGAAGTGCTGGGGTTGCAATCGAGCGGGGCGGGAAGTCTGAGAGCGTCTGCGCGTGCGATGACGGATTGGTTGAAAACCAAGCACGGGGTGAGGAAGGCAAAGTTTGTTGACCACTCCGGCCTTGGGGATGCGTCGCAGATCAGTGCTCAGGAAATGGTCAAAGCGCTTGTGGGTGCTGGAGCCAAGGGTGAACTTCGGTCCATTCTGAAGCCAATTGCGGTGCGCGATGAGAACAACAAAGTCGTCCAAAACAGCCCGACCAAGGTGGTCGCGAAGACGGGGACTTTGAATTTTGTCAGTGCACTGGCCGGATATGTGCGCACACCTGATGGTCGCGATCTGGCTTTCGCGATTTTCATGGCGGATGTGCCGCGCCGCAGGGCGTTGAAAAAGTCTGAACGGGAAGCGCCGCGCGGGTCGCGGTCATGGAACGGACGGGCGAAGAAGCTACAGGCGCAGTTGATTAACCGCTGGGCGGTGCTTCACGGAACCTAGCCTTTCAGGTGCCGCGCTCGGGACCCGCGCTCAATTGCCGCCGCATGGAGGCGGTCGATTTTTAGCTCGTAGCGGATTTCTTCCAAGAGACGGAGTTCGGGTTGGTACAAGGCCCCGTCGGCGGCTGCGACGTCGCATGCAAAGGCGTAGGCGGTTTCGTATAGATGTTCAGGCAATGCTGCGCGGACCATGCCGAACAGGGCATCGAGCCCTTCTTCTTCCTCAAAAAGCTCGGTTGTAATCTGCGAAATTTCCTTGATGCGATCGACATCGTAGCCGGCAAAAATGGGCAAATAGTTCACCGCTTGCTGGATGGCGACCAGTTCTGACGTGCGGACGTTCTGGTCGGACATGGAGACCGATATCATAATGGCGACGAGGGCGTCTTGAGGTGTCAGGTTTGCAGTATCGAGTGTCATCGCGGCCTCCGGCCAATTGTATTGTTGCAGCGCAGAATATTGACCTGAGCCATAGCACACAATAGGTAGCGACACTGCTGCGGCATATGGTGTGCCGTGCGATAAAACTGGATGTGCTCCGATGACGGATATGCGTGACGCTGGAATGACCTCGAAAGCCTGGCCCTTTGTGGAGGCGCGGACGTTGCTCAAACGGTACGAAAAGGGCGCACCGGAAAAGGGCTACGTGCTGTTCGAGACGGGCTACGGGCCGTCCGGCCTGCCGCATATCGGCACGTTTGGCGAGGTTGCGCGGACGACGATGATCCGGCGCGCGTTCGAGGTGATCTCGGACATTCCGACGCGGTTGATCTGTTTCTCGGACGATGTGGACGGGATGCGCAAGGTGCCGCGGAATGTGCCGAACCCCGAGCAACTGACGCAATATTTGCAGATGCCGCTGACGAAAGTGCCGGACCCGTTTGGCGAGTTCGAGAGCTTTGGCCACCACAACAACGCGATGCTGCGTCGGTTCCTTGATACGTTCGGGTTTGAGTACGAGTTCATCTCGGCCACTGAATTTTACGCGTCGGGCCAGTTCGACGAGGTGCTGCTGCGGGCTTGTGAAAAATACGACGACATCATGAAAGTGATGCTGAAATCCTTGCGTGAAGAGCGTCAGGGGACCTATTCGATCTTCCTGCCAATCCACCCTGAAACTGGGCGCGTCATGTATGTGCCGATGAAGAATGTGGATGCCGAGAAGGGCGAGATCACCTTTGACGACGAGGATGGCCGCGAATGGACGCTGCCTGTCACGGGCGGCAACGTGAAGCTGCAATGGAAGCCGGACTTTGGCGCGCGCTGGGCGGCGCTGGACGTGGATTTCGAAATGTACGGCAAGGACCATTCGACCAATACGCCGATTTATGACCGGATTTGCGAAATTCTGGGCGGGCGGAAGCCGGAGCATTTCACCTATGAGCTGTTTCTGGATGCCGATGGCCACAAAATTTCCAAATCGTCCGGCAATGGCGTTTCTATTGACGAGTGGCTGACATATGCGTCCTCGGAATCGCTGTCCTATTTCATGTACGCAAAGCCGAAGACGGCGAAGCGGATGCATTTCGACGTGATCCCCAAGGCGATGGATGAGTATCACCAGCAGCTGCGGGCTTATGTGGATCAGGATGCTGTTGCGCGGGCCAATAATCCCGTGTTCCACATTCACGGCGCGGATGTGCCGGAATCGAAAATGGTCGTGCCGTTCTCGATGCTGTTGAACTTGGCCTCTGTGGCGAATGCCGAAGAAAAGGGCCAGCTGTGGGGCTTCATCCAGCGTTATGCGCCGGATGCGACGCCGGAGACGCATGGCGATCTGGATCAGGCGGCGGGCTATGCCGTGCGGTATTACAACGATTTCGTGAAGCCGAACAAAGTGTTCCGCCTGCCCAACGATCTGGAACGCGAGGCGCTGTTGGATCTGCGTGGACAGTTGGCCGCATGGGACGGTGGCTTGGACGCGGAGGCGCTGCAATCGGTGGTGTTTGCGTGCGGTCGCGAGCGGTTTGATCCGCTGCGCGACTGGTTCAAGGCGCTCTATGAAGTGCTGCTTGGAGCGTCCCAAGGGCCACGATTTGGCGGGTTCATCGCGTTGTATGGCGTAGATGAAACCATTGCGCTGATTGATGATGCGTTGGCTGGCAAACTGGTTGGCTGACAGTCGTGTGATTTGACTAAACCCGCATCGCGTCTACCTTGATCGGTATAAGGAGAATGCGATGCGGGTTTTGTTTGCGATAGTAGTGGCGGTGTTTGTGGCGGGTTCGGCGATGGCCGAAGAGCGTTCGGCAGGCATCGAGAACACCATTCAAAGTCAGGTGGATGCCTTCTTGGCGGAAGACACCGCGACAGCATTTTCCTACGCCTCCCCAAATTTAAAGCGCTTGTTTGGCACGCCGGAGCGGTTTGGCACGATGGTGCAAAACGGCTACCCGATGGTGTGGGCGCCGTCCGAAGTGAGGTTTCTGGAGCTGCGCCGCCAAGGCGAATTGCTGTTCCAAAAGGTGTTGTTCGTGGACAAAAACGGCGCGCCGCATGTGCTGGAATACAACATGATGCAGACCGCGCAGGGCTGGGTGATCGACGGCGTGCAATACCTTGTTGCACCCCCCGTTGGTGCGTGATCGCCCGACCTGCGCACGGTGCTATTTAAACCTGCCTTAACTGTTCGGAGTTAAACCGCCCCCGTCAGGACGGCGTGTCCGACACTTCCTATTCAGAGCAAATCTAATACCCCCTGCCAAAGGGGCGCTTGGCCTGTGCCTTGCGCGCCTAATTGTCCGACACGCCCGCTCCAACCAAGTTGAAAAGGGCTACCGATGAACAAGGCGATTACTGACGGGCTGGTGTTGACGCCGCCCCCATTTGCAAACGGTCTGGACGTGTGGTCTCGCGGTGACGGGACGCCGGGAACCGCGACATATGACGGCTATGCCACAGCGGCCTTTGTCCCTGCGGATCAGGATTTCGGTGGCTGTCTTGAGGTTTTGAAAACCGAGAACACGCAGCGCCTGCGCTACATGGGTGAGACACCGCTGCTGCCGGGCTGCTACTTGCAGATCAAAGTGCGGATCAAGGCTGTGTCGGGAAATTTGCCCACCGTGCGGGTGGGTGCCTTCGCCGGTGGTGTGGGCGGTGCTGCGATCAGTGGTGTGCAAGCGCAAGGGCCGAGCGTGGCCCTGACAAGTTACGGGAATGTGGTCGAAGTCACCGCGATTGTTGGCGGTGGTGCGCGCAATGGTGTTGACCTCAGCTGGGGGCGTGACGCGCTTTACGGGCATTTCGGCATTGATCTGACAGGCCCCAATGGCGGTGTCGTTCGCATTGATGATGTTCAGATCGAGGATGTCACGGGGGCCTTCCTGCGCACCATGATGGACTGGGTCGATGTTAAAGACTTCGGTGCTGTGGGCGACGGAACCACGGATAACACCGCCGCGTTCGAGGCAGCTGACGCGGCTGCCGACGGGCGCGAGGTGCTGGTGTCTGACGGGGTTTTCCACTTGGCGGGCAATGTGACGTTTGACAACCGCGTCCGGTTCCAAGGCACGGTGACGATGCCGACCGACAAGTATCTGGCGCTGTCGCAGAATTTCGACTTCGACCATTATGCTGCGGCCTTCGGGGATGAAGAACTGGCGTTTCGCAAGGCGTTTCAGGCGCTTTTGAAGCAATCGAGCCATGACAGTCTTGACCTGTGCGGACGCTCCATCGGGTTGCGGGGGCCGGTGGATATGCGCGCGGCGGTGCCTGATGTGTCGTCATTCACGTCGCGGCGGGTGATCCGCAATGGCCAGCTTGACGCCATCAGCGATCCGGCGTGGACCACGGGTACGGCGACGTCGACCGGCACCTATTCGACCTCCCAACCCTACCGGCTGAGCAACGTGACCAATGTCGCCAATATCGAGATCGGCAGTCTGGTCAGCGGCAATGGTGTAGGGCGCGAGGTCTATGTTACCAGCAAGAATGTTGGCGCCCAGACATTGACCCTTAGCCAGCAGCTTTATGATGCGGTGGGGACGCAATCCTATAGCTTCAAGCGTTTCCGCTACATGTTGGACTTTAGCGGGTTCCAGAAGCTGTCGCAGTTCAACATCGCGGATGTCGATCTGAAGGCGGACGGCGTGGCCAGTTGCGTGATGCTGCCACCTGCGGGGTTGATCTGGCACCTGCGCGACTGCTTCTTTAACCAGCCGTTGGACCGCGCGGTGACGTCTATTGGCTTGGCATGTCAGGGCATGATGATCGACCGCTGCCAGTTCATCTCGAACGAGCAATCGCTGGCGGCGACGGCGCGCACGTCTATCGGCTTCAACATCAACGCGAATGACGCCAAAATTCGCGACAACAGATGCATTCGGATGGGGGCCTTCGCGGTCATTCACGGGTCCGGCCATATGTTGTTGGGCAATCACTGGTTCCACGGTGACAATCTGAACGGCGCCCCGCGCGTGGCGGGGCTGATCCTGACGAAGCCGTCGTCGAAGATTGTGATTAACGGGAATTACAGCGACAACAACTACATTGAATGGAACAACGAGCATGACGCTTTACCGGACTTTTCCAGCGAGCTGAGCTTTGGGGCGTTGTCGATTGTCGGCAATATCTTCACCGCAATCGGGGCTGCGTCCTACTTCCGTTTCATCGTTATCAAGCCATATGGAAGCGGGCATTTCATCAATGGGCTGAATGTGTCGGGCAATACCTTCAAGGTGACGAATGGCAATATCGGTCGGGTGGACAAGGTGGATGACAGCGTGGCGTCGTTGGATACCAGCCGGTTCCGCAACATCAATTGGTCCGACAACAGTTATCACGCGATCAACCAGTGGACGCAAAGCCCAGTGATGCTGTCCTTTAGCGAAAGCAGTCCGGCCGAGACCTGGCGTTGTGATTTCTCGGACTGGCTGCCGTTTGGTGGGCGCGCGCGTAACGTAACGGATGTGACGCCGGTGGGCGCGCTGCGCAACGCCAATAATGTGAAGCAGTTTGTGACCCATTATACCGACCCCGAAGAAGGGGCTGGCGGCGGTTCCGTCGACATTATCTGGCCAAGCGCGGTGAGGGGAAGGATCAACGTCACTGCACGGGTTGATAATCCGTACTAGGATAAGCGCGGCCAGTCGGGGTTCCGGCTGGCCAAGCCCTGTTGGTCTTGCTTGACGTGGATCAAGGCGCGCGGGCTTAATCTAAGTGTAGGAACGGGACAACAAAAGGAGAGCTTCTCATGTATTCCAGAATTCTAGTTCCTGTGGTGTTCGATCCTGAGCATACCCCTGATGCGGCCCTTGAAGTGGCCAAGGCCATTGCGGCAGATGACGCACGGGTGACCATCTTGCATGTTATCGAAGAGCTGCCGAGCTATGCCACCCGTTATGTATCCGGCGATTTTATCGAGAAAAGCCGCGACGAGGTGAAGGCGCGCCTGAACGAGATCGCTGCTATGGTACCGGGTGGCGAGGCCATGGTGGTCACGGGGCATTCCGCGCGGACCATTCTGGAATGGGCCGACACCCATGGCAATGATTGCATCATCGTGTCGTCGCACAAACCCGGCGTGCAGGATTACTTTCTGGGCGGCACGGCGGCCCGCGTTGTGCGGTATGCGCAATGCGCGGTGCATGTGGTGCGCTAGGGCGCGTTGGGTTCTCAAATTGACCGTCGCAGTCATCTGGCTGTGGCGGTTTTTTGGTTTTGGGCCAGCGCGGTTGTTGCGAGATATGTCGCGAAATGGGCCTCCGCGCGGTCCAGCGTTGAGGTCACGGGATGGAACCAGCCGTCGATGGCGGGTGTGGAGGCATCGTGGCGCGTCATTTCCAGCTTATGGGCCGTTAGAACCTGCCGTCGCAGATGGCGGATGCGGCGCAGCCAGAAGGCGGCGCGGTCTTGTGTCGGATGGGCGCGGGCGGTGCGGCGGGCCTCGGCAATCTGGTCCCAGATTTGGGTGATCAGCGGGCCATGGCGCAGGGCCAACGGGTCTGTTGTGGGGTCTGTCATACGCCAAGGCTGGGTGGATTCGGGTTGCGGTTTCGTTAAAGGCACCGCTCCAATCTGGAATTTGATATGTTAGGGTTAACCACAGGAGGGTCCTTCAATGACGAAAATTTCAAAACAAACACAATGCCAAACAGTGATCACCACGTTTGAGATGACGCCGGGGACGTGTCAGGATTTGCTGGACGAGCTGACCTCGGCCTATGCGGAGTTTATCTCCAGCCAGCCGGGGTTCATTTCTGCCGCGCTGCATGTGAACGACGCCCAAACGCGGATCGCCAACTATTCGCAATGGAAGCGGCGCGAGGATTTTCAGGCGATGCTGAGGACCGACGAGATGCGCAAACGCAACCGCGTGATTAGCGGGCTGTGCAAGAGCTTCGAGCCGGTGATGTATGAGGTGGTCGAGGGGTTTTGACGGCGCGGCGCTGTGCCTTCTCAGGTGACGCGCACCAGTAGGACCATTGCTGCCAAGGCGCAGCCGACTCCGGCGTATTCGCGCAGGTAAAAACGCTCCCCGAAGGCGTAGTAGCCGATGGCGCAAAGCGCCAGGAGGGTGAGCATGGAGAACACCACACCCGCCTGCGCCAAGGTCATATAGCGCATGGCGAAGTACCACATGATGGCCGAACTGGCATAGAGCAGGCCGCCAGCGATGACGTGGCGCGAGTTGAGGGCCATGTCGCCATCCGCGGCGACTTTCAGCAGGTAGTCACCGGTAATGACGATCAACGCGGTGAGCAGGCAAAATCCGTATCCAAGAGCAATATTGAGCATCGGGGCACCCCCGTGGGCTGACAAAAGAACTTGTTGATATGGTGGGGAGTGTAGCTGATTTGGCTGGTTACGGCGCGTGAGGAATGTGTGAGGGGGACCCTAAGTCACTTTTCTGAGCGATCAGCTTTCTAGAACGGGTCGGTCGAAGCGCCGAAGGGATCACGTTTCTGGATATTATTCCAGCATTCACCCAGTTTGAGCAGAGCTGCTTTGGAGCCGCTCAAGCTAAATGTCGCTAGTCTAGCAAGGTTGCTATTATATAATGCGACAGCTGAACCCGCAGCTAACTCTCCTACAAATTTTCCCGCAGTTTTTCCGTTGTTCAAGCCCGCAGAAATACCTGACTGGTGAGCTTTGCCATCAACAGTCCACCGCGAATAGTCTATATCGACGATAAAGCTAATTTTTCTCTCTTGGAGACGCCAACGGTTGTCAAAAAAGAACACCGCCGCGAAGCCGCTGTCATAAGCAGTTATACTCAAAGTCTGGCCAGATCGGTTGTAGGTTTCAGCATTACACCAGAACTTGTTGTCTGCTGTGTCGTAGGTAAGGCTGACCTTCCAAGCCTTGTGGGCGAACAGATTAGAGCTTTCATACCGCTCGGCAATTGCAGAGCCGGATCCAGCAACCAAAAACAAGAAACATAATAATATTGGTTTCAAATCAACACCCTCCGACCCTGAGAATAATCATATTCTTTGATCGGTCAACGACCTGAGCGCGAAATTCACCTCTTCCCCCGCCCCTTAACACCACCCCGTTGCCCCGGCCTGCCAGCCGTAGACCGTCCGCTCATTTTCTGGCCGTCGGCCACGGCTTTCTCCACCGCGTATTGACGCGCCAGAGGATCGTCGGAGATCACCAGATCGACGGTCTCCAGCCGCTTGACCTCGTCACGTAAACGCGCCGCTTCTTCGAACTCAAGGTTCTCGGCGGCCTTGCGCATGTCGGTGCGCAGGCCGTCCAGCACGGCTTGCAAGTTGGCTCCGGCCAAAGGCGCGTCGATGGTGGCGGTGACGCGGTTCATGTCGACGTCGCCTTTGTAGAGACCGGCGAGAATGTCCTCGACGTTCTTTTTCACCGTGGCGGGGGTGATGCCGTGTTCCTCGTTATAAGCGATCTGCTTGGCGCGGCGGCGGTCGGTTTCGCCCATGGCGCGCTCCATGCTGCCAGTGATGCGGTCGGCATACATGATGACGCGGCCGTCGGCATTGCGGGCGGCGCGGCCGATGGTCTGGATGAGGGAGGTCTCGGAGCGTAGGAAGCCCTCCTTATCGGCGTCCAGAATGGCGACGAGGCCGCATTCGGGGATGTCGAGCCCTTCGCGCAGCAGGTTGATGCCGATGAGGACGTCGAAGGCACCAAGGCGCAGGTCGCGCAGGATTTCGATCCGCTCGATCGTGTCGATGTCGGAGTGCATGTAGCGGACCTTGATACCGTTTTCATGCAGGAACTCGGTTAGGTCCTCGGCCATGCGTTTGGTCAGGGTGGTGACCAGCGTGCGCATGCCCTTGGCGGTGACTTTGCGGATTTCGTCCATGACGTCGTCGACTTGCGTCTCGACGGGGCGGATTTCGATCATCGGGTCCAAGAGGCCGGTGGGGCGGATCACTTGTTCAACGAAAACGCCACCGGATTGCTCGATTTCCCACGCCGCGGGGGTGGCGGAGACGAAGACGGATTGCGGGCGCATGGCGTCCCATTCCTCGAATTTCAGCGGTCGGTTGTCCATGCAAGACGGCAGGCGGAAGCCGTGTTCGGCCAGCGTGAATTTCCGGCGGTAGTCACCTTTATACATGCCACCGATTTGCGGGACGGAGACGTGGGACTCGTCCGCGAAAACGATGGCGTTGTCAGGGATGAACTCGAACAGGGTGGGGGGCGGCTCCCCCGGTGCGCGGCCTGTGAGGTAGCGGGAGTAGTTTTCGATGCCGTTGCACACACCTGTAGCTTCCAGCATTTCGAGGTCGAAATTGACGCGTTGTTCAAGGCGTTGGGCTTCGAGCAGTTTGCCCTCGCCCGTCAGCTGCGGCAGCCGCAGCGCCAACTCCTTTTTGATGCCTTTGATGGCCTGCTGCATGGTCGGGCGAGGCGTGACGTAGTGAGAGTTCGCATAGATGCGGACGCGGTCGAAAGTGTCGGTTTTGGTGCCGGTGAGCGGATCAAATTCGGCAATGGTTTCCAGCTCCTCGCCGAAGAAGGACAGCCGCCATGCGCGATCATCGAGGTGGGCGGGCCAGATTTCCAACGAGTCGCCGCGCACGCGGAATGTGCCGCGCTGGAAGGCTTGGTCGTTGCGCTTGTAGGCCTGTGCAATGAGGTCGGCCATGACCTTGCGCTGGTCGTATTCCTGGCCCACATGCAGGTCTTGGGTCATCGCACCATAGGTCTCCACCGAGCCGATGCCGTAGATGCACGAGACCGAGGCGACGATGATCACATCGTCACGCTCCAAAAGCGCGCGGGTGGCGGAGTGGCGCATCCGGTCGATCTGCTCGTTGATCTGGGATTCCTTCTCGATGAAGGTATCCGAGCGGGCGACATAGGCCTCGGGCTGGTAGTAGTCGTAGTAGCTGACGAAATATTCCACGGCATTGTCGGGGAAGAAGCCTTTGAACTCGCCATAGAGTTGCGCCGCGAGGGTCTTGTTCGGGGCAAGGATGATCGCGGGGCGGTTGGTTTCCTCGATGAGTTTAGCCATCGTAAAGGTTTTGCCGGTACCTGTGGCCCCAAGGAGGACTTGGTCGCGGTCGCCATTCAATATGCCCGCTTTCAGCTCACGGATCGCCGTCGGCTGGTCGCCTGCGGGCTCGAATTCCGTTTCCAGCCGGAACTTGATGCCACCTTCCAGCTTGCCACGGGTTTTCACGTCCGGTGCCGGATTGGACAGGATCGGAAGTTGATCCGGCATCTGTTCGGGGGAGTTGTTGTGCATGTCGCGCGATTCCTCGGAGGTTGCTCCTAAGATGAGGCTTTTGGCAGCAGCTTCAACCCGTGCTGTTTTGTGCTCTTGCCATGGGGTGTCAGGAGCGCGATATATACACAGAGTTTTTGGAGACGATCCCATGCGCGCACGCATCTACCAGCCAACCAGAACCGCCATGCAATCAGGCACGGCCAAGACCAAGAATTGGGTTTTGGAGTTTGTGAACGAAACGGCCCGTGAAGTGGACCCGTTGATGGGCTGGACGTCGTCGGCTGACACGCAAGCGCAGGTGAAGCTGACTTTCGACAGCAAGGAAGCCGCGCTGGATTATGCCAAAGACAAGGGCATCGTCGCGGTCGTCACTGACCCCAAGAAACGCAAACCGGTGATCCGCCCGGGCGGATACGGCGAGAATTTCGCGACGAACCGTCGTGGGGTTTGGACGCACTAACCTCCGTAGTAATACCGCGTAATGTGAAAAAACACTGGCGCGGCAAAGACCACCGAGTCGAGCTGATCGACGAAGCCGCCTTGGCCGGGGATCAGGTGGCCCCAGTTCTTGATGCCGCGATCTGACTTGATTGCCGCCAGAACCAGCGAGCCGCCGACGCCGATCAAATAGGCCATCAATGCCATCGCCATTGAGGCGAGCGGCGAGAACGGCGTCATCCATGTCAGAAGAAAGCCTAAGCCCGCTGCCAGCGCGGCCCCGCAGAGTATTCCTTCGCGGGTTTTGGGAGATACGGCGGGTGCAACCTTTGTCTTCCCGATCCGGCGACCCGCGAAATATTCCATCAGATCGCCTATTTGGATCACGAAGACCAAATAGGCGATCAGAAGCGGTGTTCGACTGCCGTAACCGGGAATATCGAGCGTCACCAGCGCGGGGATATAACTGGCGCAGAACACGCAGATCATCAGGCCCCATTGGGTTTCCGAAATGCGGGCGAGGAAGTTCTTGTTTGCCCCTTTGCCGCCTCGCAAAACGCTGAGGATTGGCAACAATAAAAACGCATAAACGGGGATCAGGGTGGAAAACAACCCGACCTCCCCCCACCAGATCAGCACGTATTGAAGCGGCAGAATGACGTAGAAGCTGGCGATAAGGGACCAGTGATCCGCGTTCGTCTTGGTGGTCAGCGTCAGGAATTCGCGCAAGGCGGCGAGCGAGCAGAAGGCGAACAGGACGATGATCCCGACGGGCCCCAGCAGCAGCGCGATGGAGAACAAAAACACCATGCCCCACCAGCTGTGGACCCGTGTCAGATAGGTTTCCACAGTAAGGTTGGCATGCGTCTTGTGCAGGCGTGCGCGCAGCACTTCGCCGATCAACGTCGCGATCACGAGGAGACCACAGCAGGCGGCCAGCAGGAGCAAGAGGTCAGAATTGGTTTGGGTCATTTCCATCACGCGTGCCCTCGTGCCGGAATCAGGTCACGCAGGGCGTCGGAGGCGCGTTTGAGGAAGGCGTTCTTGGCCTCTTCTTCGCGCACATGAACGGGGGCACCAAAGGTGACGGTGCAGGCAAGAGGGACGGGGATCACCTCGCCCGATGGCATGATGTGGGAAATGTTGTCGATCCAGCAGGGGACCAGATCAATCTCGGGGCGTTGGCGGGCGATGTTGTAGAGGCCGGCCTTGAACGGCATTAGCGGGTCTTCAGTTCGGTTGCGGCCACCTTCGGGGAAGATGATGATCGACGCGCCCTCGTCCAAGGCTTCGACGATCTTTGCGATTGGATCCTCGGTGCGGTGCTCGGCACGGCGGTCGATCAGGATGCCTTGGAACACGTCGCGCCCGATGAAGGCGCGCAGCTTGTTTTTCAGCCAGTAGTCGGCCGCGGCCACGGCGCGGGTATCGCGGCGCAGGGCCGCGGGCAGGACTGTCCAGATCAGGGGAAGGTCCGCATTGGAGGAGTGGTTGGCGTAGTAGATGCGTTGACGACGTACGGGCTCGATCCCGCGCCAGTCAGCACGCGCGGCGGTGATGAACTGCGCGAAGACGATCAGAAAATGCCCAACGATGGAGGCGGCGAAACGGCGCATATGGGGGTCTCTTTTTATTTGGTCCACCCAAGGGACAAGGTTTGCGTGCTTTAATCAAGAAAAACCGCGCCCCCGGGGAGGAGGGCGCGGTCGCTATCGTGAGGATCGGTTAAGCAGCTTTGTCGACCGTCACGTAGTCCTCGAGGATTTTCTCGTTCTTGGCGCGTTCGATTTGCTGGATGCGGTCTTCGTTGATCCGCTCGTCAAAGCGATATTTGACGAAGTTCACCAAACTGAGCGACAGCATCAGGATACCGATACCCCAGTAACCTTTGGTGGCCAGCGGCACGTCAGGAGACATGTAGAGCGACAGTGCCAGCATACCATAGGCGATAAAAACACCAGCCAAATTCACCATCATGATCAGGGCGTTGTCGGATTTGAATGCATTGTTCATTGGATTATTCCTTGTCTTAGATATTGGGTTTGAATGGGTTATTTCTTGGACTTCAGGCGCTTGAGGACATCTGCCCCCGTGGCCCGTGTCGCGGCACCGTATCCGGCATCCGACATGCGATCTGCGAGCGTTTCGTGGCTCAGGTCGCGGTCGATATCGGCGAGGATTTCTGCCTGCTCGAACGGGTCGTCCTTCTTCAACACGTTGGCGATCAGCTCTTCCGCCTCGGCCACGCTGGATTGCCCTTGCAGGGTTGTGTTCAGCTTGGCTTGTATCGACTGCTCGTAGCGCACGGCCTTTGCCGTGATGGCCCCTTGCTTCAGGTCGATGATGCGTCGATGGCCGGTCTCGATGCTTTGACGCAGACGCATAATGCGCTGGTCAAGGCGGGCGAGGGTTTGGCGACGGACCTCCAGCTCGTTTTCAAGCTGGGCGATCGCGTTGGCCGCCTCGGTGGCTATGGCTTCGTTGTCATCGTCCAGCGCCTTTGTGGCACGATCTGTAAGGTCAGATACGCGGGCCTCGATCGAGCGGACCTGGCGATCCTCGCCGCGGTGGCGTTGGATCAGGCTGGCAAGCGTCGCCTTGGCAGCGGCGAGGCTGCTTGAGGCTTCACGGGTCTTTTGTTCAATCAATTCGATGGCATAGACGTCGCGGACCTTTTCTTCGGCCCGGGCGTTCGCACCGGTCATAAGGGTCTTCAAAGTCAAAAACATCTTGGTCTCTCCTACATGGTAGCGTTTCGTGAACGCTGTTCATGAATTCAAGATACGTGTTTCTGAACATTGTTCAAGAAATATTTTGAACAATGTTCACTTTTCTGACGGAGTGGAGGTTAAGTGACTGAAAACAAGGGTAATCATGTGTTCAAGTTGATCAATAGGGACACCTGAGATCCGCTTTTCCAGCCCCAAAAGCACGATTCCATGCACCGAGGAGAACAGCCCACGGGTCATAAGACTCACATCTTCGGGCGACATATCGGGGAAGATTCGCTTGAGCGGATCAGCAATCAGCGAAAACACCTTTTGTAATTCTTCAAGATACCACTTCGGTACAGATTCTTCGGTCGAGACCTCTAGATCAAAAAGGGTGCGCCATGCGGGAGTGTTGTCCCGCGCGAAGTGCAGGTAGGCATGGGACATCGCGATCATGGTTTTGACGGGATGGCCGGGAGGTTCCGCCGCGACCGCAGCTGAGACCTGAGCACCAACGCGCTTGAACGTGCGTGCATTCACGGCCATCACCAGATCGTTCATGTCGCCAAAGACATTGTAGATGGCTCCGACCGCGCAGCCTGCTTCCTTGGCAAGGTCACGGGCGCGGACCGCCGAGATGCCGCCGACCTTGATCCGCTCCTCAGCAAGGTCAATAAGCTTTGCACGCAAATCTTCGCGCTTCTTTTGAACTTTACCCGCCATATGGCCCCCTTGAACTATGTTCACGTTTAACCAGTGGCGATAAAGAAGCAAAGCCCTTGCGTTTCGATGCCGCCTTTCGCAATAAGCGGGCAGCGGTCCCTTAGCTCAACTGGATAGAGCAGCTGACTTCTAATCAGCAGGTTGAGGGTTCGAGTCCTTCAGGGATCGCCATTAGCCAAAAACGCTACATCGTCGCAACGACCCGTCGCCCATTGGTCTGCGGCAGGTTGGGGCTTTGTCCCCATGTGCTGTAGTTGTTGGACGAGAAATGCGCATAGCGGCGGCGGATCGCTTGCTCAAGCTCCGGCCGTACGGCGCCTGACTTGAGAGCCTCGTAATAGGCGGTCAAGTTTGCATCCATACTCACCTGAGACCCTTCGATAGAGTCGGGCAGGCTTTCACCAATCGGGACACCAGCCTCTTTTGCGTGGTCGAACATCAGATTGAGTGACACAAATTGCAGGCCGTGATGCGACGAGGTCGAGATAACCCGCTCGGTGGTGTCCCAGATGTAGCCTTCATCGACCGTGGTCGTAACGCTGTCATTGTCTCCCGTGCCGGGGGAGTTGTTCGTGACGCCCCAGCGGTCCTGATAGAACGCGGTAACCCCCGGATAGTCTTCGGGGTCGTAGGTGAAGGTATCTTGATCCGGCGTGCCGTTGGTGGGCCAGTACCCACCACCGATGTCGGAATGCGCACCCACCATCTGAATCCGCCTGCCGTGGCTTGCGAGGGTGAGCGGGAAATATTCCCGAATTTCATCCTTGGCGGTGATGTGGAAAATTGTTTCCGCGGTCGCGATGGATGTGTTCAGGCTTACACCTTCGTAGTTGCCGGTATTGCCCGCGTTGCCCACCGAGGACACGGTGTCGAACAAGCCCATGAATTTAACTTTCATAGTTGCAGCGCCAAAAGTGATCTCGCCGTCTTTCACACCGTTGGCGAAATCTCGGGCAGCCGCCGACCCACGAGAGAAGCCGAAAGTGTCAAACCATATGTCGCAGGGCTCCATGCCCGAGGCTTTGGTCCGGATGTCGTTCAGCAACTCGTCAATCGTGTTGGCTACGCGGGTCTCCACACCTTCGTCTCCGGTACCCCACGCAAGACCGCGGGTGGTGGTGCCGCCGTCGTCTTCGACGCCGATCCCACGCGCGTAGCGGCTGAAGAATTTCGCCTGTCTGCGTTCACCATTGACCGTGATCCATTCGGGCTCGCCTTGGGTTTCCAGATACAGGTGTTCCAGCAAGTCGACATTGGTGTGCCAAGCCTCGACGGCCACGGTGTGGTCACGCGAGTTCTTCGTGCCATCGAAGAACACCCCAATCCGCAGCAGGTCGCAGGCCACCGCGATGGTATCAGCCGGATCAGTGCCCACTTCGTTGCCCGCACTGCGTGCGGCGTCGTTCGCTGCGGCTGGATCTTGGTCTTCAGAGGTGCCCATTTGATGCTCCTTACGATGCGCAGCGCGAACGAGGCGCGGGATTTGATGCGAGATACCGTTTACGTTGTTCAAGGGCGCGGTCCCGTGACCAGTCCTCGACGCCGGCGGCCAGCTCTTGAGCCAGAGGCTGTGATGCAGCGACCGGCTTGGCGCAGAGTTCCAAAAGCACAACGGGTGCATCCATTTCAGGTGTGATCTTGTCGGTTTGCCGCAAGCCGACCAAACGCAGCGCTTCGGGATTGGGCGTGGTCACCTTCACATCCGCGCCGGGGCCGGACACAATGTCGATTGAGGCGTGATCTTTATCATCTCCGAATGTCGACAGCTTCTTGGCAGGCAGCTCGAATTGCGCCGAGTAGGTTTGTTTGGCGACAATGTCGTACCAGCTTAGCTCGAACTGCAGCAAGTCGTCGGAGCGGTCACCATAGGTGGTCGGCCCGCCTTCGTTACGCCCTTTGGTCGACAGCTCTACAACCATACGTCCGTTCTGAACCAATCGCTTCACGGCGGGTGCCGCCACATGGGAATGCACCGACAAGCTAAGCGATTTCGGGCGCGATTGGCCAAACCCGAATATCATCGCAGCCCCCGCCAGAAACGCGACGCAGGCGCCGAACACCACCACAAGGGCGCGACGTGGCCGTTTTGGGGAAGGGTGCGCACTGTTCATATCTCCGTCCATATATCGGTATCTCCATGTGCCGCGTCGCCACGGATGTGTTGAAGACCCTCGCGTTGGGCTTCGGCTTGGGCATCCAGAAACTTCTCGATGTCCTGAATCGCATAATGGGCCGCTTCTGCTCCCATCAGGATAGACCGAATAGCGCCATTCGCATATTCCGAAATGAAATTAGGCCCGAGGATCAGCTCCCAGCAACAAATCTTGGCGATGTGGTCGCGCCGCCAGAAGCCCATTTCAAAAACCTTGTGCCGCAGATGTTCTAACTCCGAAAGGCTTTCGTCGAGGGTAAGTCCGGTTTGGGGGGAACTATGCCGGTGCGCGACGACCGAGATGTCGTCGAATTCCTGCTCACGCCTGATCTGGCGCATAATCGCGCGTATTTCGGGGGTCAGTATTACACGGGTTCCGCGTCGCGGTGCGACAGTTCCCGGAGCGCGCGACAGTATTGCCGCCTGTCTGGGGGCAGTCACGACCATCGACAGCGCTTCGGTCCCAGAGGGGAACATTGCGGAGACCAGCGGGGCGACGTCGGGGTGATTGCCCATGGCCATCAGCCGTGTGCAGATCGGTGGGGACCAGTACCGGAAGAAGTACCATTTTCCGGTTTCGTCACGCAGACGGGTGAATCGCCGCAAGTGTTTCCACAGGCTGTTCATATCCACGCGCGAACGTAGGAAGATGCCCAGCTGCTTTTCCCACAACCCACCCGGGGCGGTGTCGGTCGTCATCAGCTTTCGTGTCAGGCTGTGGTCGGGCTCCAGCTCGACAAGCCAGGGGGCCGCCTCGCCAAGCTCTTCAAGCGCCTTGCCGGTGAACAGGCATTTGTGGTTCAGATCCGAGGTGTCCAGAATATTAGGCAGCGCCGGATGGCAGGCGGCATCAAGCAGTGCATAAGTTTTTAGGGGCGGCAGATTTTCTTTCCCACCCCATGCCTCGTAATCTGCCTTTGGGTCGGGATCACCAAATAACGGCTCACTCAGCTCCTCCGGCATCTGCAGCGCAGGCGACCCGAATTGAGCATCAAGGGGCGCAGCATCCTCCAGCGCTTTCACCAGCAGCCAAGGGTCAAGTGGGGCAGTCACGGCACTATTCACCGGATATCAATTCGCATTTTAAGTCTGGGCCAAATTCTTAGATTCAATGTCTCTTAGGTATAGAGAGCAAAAACATCATGGCAATAGTATAGCGGAGACTCTCTTTTTCGGGTGTCAGGCTCGCCCGAATCGGTTTGCGCGGCTGTTGCGCGAAGCCGGTGTCAGATGCTTGTGACCCGTCAGAAAATTGAATCAGATCGCTGTTTTCCCACTAAGGGGCTGCCAACATCGCTGTTTTGGCTCTAGTCTACTAAATTCTGGGTATTGCTGACGGCGCTCTACTGACGCAAAACCCCAATGTGGTGAAAAAATATTACCAATTTAGCTCTCTGGGAGGAGATACTATGAAAACCAACCTAATCGCAGCCGCGCTTGGCCTATCGGTCGCTGCTGGCTCAGCTCAAGCACAAGACGTGCTGGAAATGACATCTGCCTTCGGCAAAAACCTTCCGATCCTTGGCACTGCCGCGACGGACTTTGTTGAAAAGTTGAACTCGATTTCGACCGAAGTCGAATTCGAGCACTTTGACCCCGGCAAGCTGGTCCCGACTTTGGAGGCGTTGGACGCCGTATCGAACGGCTCTGTCGACGCCGCGTTCACGACCTCCGGTTATTGGCAGGGTAAAATCACGGCCGCCTCGCTGTTTGCCGCTGTGCCGTTCGGCCCGGAAGCTGGCGAATTCCTTGGCTGGATTCTGTATGATGACGGCAAAGAACTTTGGCAGCGTATGTATGACGAAGCCGGCTACGACGTGCACGTCACGCCTTGCGGTGTGATTGCGCCGGAAACCTCCGGTTGGTTCAAGAACGAAATCAATTCCGCTGAAGACCTGCAAGGTCTGAACATGCGCTTCTTTGGCCTTGGTGCTGAAGTCATGCAAAAGATCGGCGTCTCTACGTCGCTTCTTGGCGCGTCGGATATCTTCCCGGCACTTGAGCGTGGCGCGATCGACGCGACCGAGTTCTCCATGCCACGCATCGACTCGCGCTTGGGCTTCCACAAAATCGCGAAGTTCAACTACTTCCCCGGCTGGCACCAGCCGTCCACTTTGTTCGAACTGCTGGTCAACAAAGACGCGTGGGAAGGTCTTGGCGAAATGGCACAGGCACAAATCGAAGTGGCTTGCTTGGCCAACATCACGACCAACCTTGCGGAAGGCGAAGCGACCAACTTTGAAGCCATGGTAGAGAACACCGAAAAGAACGGCGTTCAAATCCGTCAGTGGTCGCCAGAGCTTCTTGACCTGTTCGAGAGCACTTGGAACGAAGTTGCGGCCGATCTGGCAAAAGAAGATCCACTCTTCGCGGAAGTCTGGGCTGACTTGGCAGAATACCGTGCCGGCTACAAAGTCTGGAACGACAACATCTACCTGCCACGCCCACGCAACTAAGGCGCGCAGTTAGAGATTAAAACTTTGAGGGCGGCCCGGTCGGCCGCCCTTTTTCCAAAGATTTGGACGTTCCGAGCGGGGCGGGGGAGAACAACATGTCCGGTGAAACTGTAGAACTGGCCGGAGGGCTGGATGATGTCTCCATCGCGATCACCGATCCCGGTGACGTAGATCGCGAGCATCACGGCTGGCCTGACCGCCTGATGATCAATGTCGGAAATGTCGTTGCATGGCTGTTTCCGCTCTTGATGGTGGGCATCGTGGCTCAGGTTATCTTGCGCCAAAGCGGTGTGAACCAAGCATGGCTTGATGATGCGCAATGGTGGATTTACGGCTTTGCGATGCTCACAGGCTTCGCCTATGCCATCACCACGCAAAGCCATGTGCGCGTCGACATTTTGCACCAAAACTATTCACCCGCCAAAAAGGCGAGGATCGAGGTCTTCGCGATTGGCTGGCTGCTGCTGCCATTTTTGGTCATCATGACTGATATTCTGCTGCACTATGCGTGGTCGTCTATCGTGGCGCTTGAAGGGTCGAGTAGCCCCAACGGGTTGCACCACCTCTACCTGCTGAAGTCCTCGCTGCCGGTGATGTTCATCATTGCGATTATTGCAGCATGGGGTGTTTTCCGGCGCAATCTAGCAATCTTCTCGTCGGTTTCGCTGCACAAAGTCGTCCTTTGGAGCTTGCCTGCGATGCTGTTCTTCCTGACGCGCATTATCCACTATGCGGCCTATTGGTTCTACGCGTTGAGCCAGCCCGATCTAAATCCACGTCGCATCACCAAAGAACCCATTTTCGAGCAAACAGGCTACATCGCTATCGCGACTATCCTAGTGTTGCTGGTCGTGGGCTATGCGCTATCGCGCAATTCAGCGAAGGACGCGTAACTCATGCAACTGCTTTCCCTATTTAACTTCCTGACGCTGAACGAATGGTCTGTTCTGCTGATGTTTGCGGTCTTCATTGTGATGTTGTTTCGTGGTGTTCCGGTGGCCTACGCCCTTGTGGGGGTGTCATTGGTATTCATCGTTTTGGGCGAATTCGTGCTTGATCCGAACCGCAAATACATCAACGAATTCATAGAATTCGACCGAACCGGCATCACCTACACGAAGCTCTTTGCCAATGGCAGCCGTTTCTTTGGCGGGATTATCAACAACCCGGTGCTTGTCGCCTTGCCGATGTTTATCTTCATGGGGTTGATGCTGGACCAGTCCGGCGTGGCACAACGCATGATGAAGGCGATGCAGGTTCTGTTTGGCGCGCTGAAAGGCGGGCTGGCGCTGTCGGTCATGCTGATTGGCATCATCCTAGCGGCCTCGACTGGCGTCATTGGAGCTTCCGTGGTGCTGTTAGGCGTCATGGGTATCCCGACAATGATGGCGCAGAACTACTCCAAACCCATCGCGACGGGTACGATCGCGGCGTCCGGCACGTTGGGCATTCTAATTCCGCCGTCGATCATGCTGGTGATCATGTCGGATCAGTTGGCCATCTCGCTTGGTGACCTGTTCATGGGCGCGCTGTTCCCCGGCCTTTTGTTGGGCGTGCTCTACATCGTATTCCTGATCGTCTATGGCTTGGTTAATCCCAAAGCGATGCCGGTGCCTGAAAACCGCCCTCCGGTCGACATGACGATCATCAAGGAAACCGCCTTGTCGGTGATGCCGCCAATGGCGCTGATCCTGCTGGTGCTCGGCTCGATCTTCTTCGGCTTCGCCACACCCACCGAGGCGTCCGGTCTGGGGGCCATGGGGGCGACCATTCTGGCGTTCCTGAACCGCAAGCTGAATATGACAGTGTTCAAGGACGTGATGCGCCAGACGCTGAATACGTCGGGCTATATCGTGGGTATCTTCATCGCCGCGAATTTCTTTGCCTTCATTCTGCGCCGCTTTGGCGGGGACGAGATCATCGAGCATCTGGTGCTGTCGTCCTTCGACGACAAGTATCTGGTGGTCCTGTTCATCTTGTTCATCATCTTCCTGCTGGGCTTCCTGCTTGACTGGATCGAGATCACGCTAATCATCATGCCGCTGATGTTGCCGGTTGTTTTGGCTTTGGACATCCCTGTCGACGGCTTTGGGGTGGTGGATAACCCGTCTATCGTTTGGTTCGCCATCCTGGTGGCGGTGACGTTACAGACGTCATTCCTGACGCCGCCTGTGGGCTTTGCGCTGTTCTATCTCAAGGGTGTCTGCCCGCCGGACATCACACTGGGCCACATCTACCGCGGCGTTATCCCCTTTGTGCTGCTGCAGCTCACGGGGCTAGGGATCGTGTTCGCCTTCCCCAGTATCGTGACATGGCTTCCTGCCATCGCATACGGGAATTAGAATGATTGGCCGCCCCTCGGGGCGGCCTTTTCATATGGCGCGCAGCAACAGGCCCGACGCGATGAACAGGATCAAGAGCCCTGCGATCAACTCAATGGCGGGCACAATTCCAGTGGCCACGCGCGAAGACGCAAACGATCCGATCACCCCCGCCCGCATCGTCACCGCGGCAACGCCGACCCCAATTGTGACCACCGCGGTGCCAAGCGCCATAGCGAAGGCTCCGGCAATTCCCGCCATCGCGATGCCCATCTGCCAAGTGATGATCAGTACGAACAGCGCACCGGTGCAGGGACGCATCGCGATGCCCGCGATTAGGATCAGCGCATCACGCAGGGAGCTGGCATTCTCCACCTCGTCAAGGCTCGGCCCGTGTTTGTGGCCACATTCCGAGCAGGTGCCGTCCTCCCCGTGGGGATGATGCGCGTGGTCATGGGTGGCCGCTTGATGACGGCGCAGGAATTTCCGCAGGGCGCGTATCGTCAGCCACAAGCCAATTGCCCCGATTGCAGCATAGCTGAAGGGGGCCATATAGTCCTCCGCCGCGCCGACCATCTGGGTGCGGCTCAGGTTGAACACCAGCACTCCTGCATAGACTAGCAAGACGGCGGTGGTCGCCTGTCCCAGACTGGACACAAGCGAGATCAGCGACAAGCGCATCCATGGCACCTGACGACCAAGACCGTACCCGCCGATCAGAACCTTGCCATGGCCCGGACCGATGGCGTGGAAAAACCCGTAGGCAAAGCACAGCGTCATCAGCAGAGTAAGCGCGCCCGCGTCGCCGCTGCGCAACGCGCGCAGAGTGCGCGCGATCTGGTTCTGAAAGTCGCGTTGTTCGCCTGCTGCAAAGGCCGCAAGGCTGTCAAAGCCACCGCTGCTCCAGAGCCAGATCAGCGCTGCAATAGCAATTGCGACTGGAACTATTACAACGCGGGGCATGTGATGCGGATGTCGGTGGCAAAATCCCCGCCGATCAACGGGATGTCGTTTTCTTCAAGGTCGGCATTGGCGTCCAGCGTCAAAAGCTGCGCCTGCATCTGCGCCAGCTGGCCGTCGATATCGGGCTCGATACGCAAAATCTTGCAGTCGTCACGCCCTGTGACCGTGACCGGAAGCGTCATGTCGTAGGCCGTGTAATAGGTCGGATCAAAGGCTTTGAATGATATCGGGTCACCCGACAGAATTGGCGCTCCCACAACCTCGCGCAGATGCGTCGAGATGATCCTGCCATCCACCATATCCGCGGTCGGCTCGATTGGTCGTGTCAGCTTCAATATCTGGCCGTCGAGTACCGCTTCCAAATCGCCCGCGTAACCTTGCACCCAATCCGCGTCGAAACCCGTCAGTTCTTTGCGCTCTTCGGGGGTAAGGGAGCCGTCACCATCTGCGTCGACCTTGTAGTCCTCGGCCAAAAGCAGCGAATAAAGATCGTCGTAGTTCCACGTCACCTTTACATGTGTCAGTCGCCCCTCGGCGTCGAAAATAATCTCGAGACCGGTATCAATGAAAATATGGGGATGGGCCGCGACAGGCGCGGGTCCGGAAGCCAGCATCGAGGCAAGCACAGCGGCGATACCTTTTCGGGCGTTCAGCATGGGGTCAGGTTCCCTTGACGCGGGCGTTTCAGGTGCGGCGCAACCGGATGACGACGTCGACTTTGGCAATCTCTGTACCAGCGGGTGCGTCGGGCAACGAGGCGATTTCCAACTGCTCTTTCGGGGCGTCGGTCAGGTGGCCTTCGTCTTCCCAGAAGAAATGCGGGTGGTCGTCAACGCGTGTATCGAAGTAGCTTTTGGTGCCGTCGACCATGATTTCGCGGATCAATCCGGCCTCGGAGAATGCTTTGAGCGTGTTGTAAACCGTCGCCAGCGACACACCGTCGGTCTGATCGGTTGCGGCCGCGTGCAGGCTTTCAGCGGTGATGTGGCGATGCTGGCCGTCGCCAACCAAAAGTTCCGCCAAAGCCACGCGCTGACGCGTCGGGCGCAACCCTGCACCCGCCAGCCATTCGGTTCCACGCTTGGTTTCTATCGACAACATTCGCCAAATTCCCTTTGCTCGCCTTACATATAGGGCTTGTACCCCCCACGTTTCAAATGAAAATCAGTCGCAGCTTGTAGGATGGCGGCCCTTGCACGCGATAAAGCGCCAATGCTAGGTGTAACATAAGGTAACAAAACGAGATATGGGGGCAGGGTGGCATGAGCGATTACCCAACGAGCTTTGACAAGGACGCACTGCTGAAATGCGCGCGCGGTGAGCTGTTTGGCGAGGGCAACGCGCAGCTTCCAGCGCCGCCCATGTTGATGATGGACCGCATCACCGAGGTCTCCGGCGATGGCGGTGCACACGGGAAAGGCCATATATTGGCCGAGTTCGACATCACCCCCGACTTGTGGTTCTTCGAATGCCACTTCCCCGGCAACCCGATTATGCCCGGCTGCCTTGGCCTTGACGGCCTGTGGCAGCTGACCGGCTTCAACCTAGGCTGGCGCGGCTGGCAGGGGCGTGGATATGCTTTGGGCGTGGGCGAAGTGAAGCTGAAAGGCATGGTGCGCCCTGATCGCAAAATGCTGACCTACAAGATTGATTTCACCAAGGCGATCCAGACCCGCCGCCTGACCATGGGCGTCGCCGATGGAATCGTGGAAGCGGATGGTGAAGTGATTTACGAAGTCAAAGATATGAAAGTCGCTCTTTCCGAGAGCTAAAGTCCAAAGAGGAGCACGCCCATGCGTCGCGTCGTCGTCACAGGTCTGGGGATCGTATCCCCAATCGGCAATAGCGCCGAGGAAGTCACCGCAGCCTTGAAATCCGGCACCTCCGGTATCGTCGCCTCGCCTGAAATGGCGGAGCACGGGTTTCGCAGCCAGATTGCCGGCACGTTGAAGATCGACGTGGCCGATCATGTCGATAAACGCCGCCTGCGCTTCATGGGGCCTGGTGCGGCTTATGCACATATCGCGATGGAGCAGGCGATTGCCGATGCGGGCCTAGAGGAAAGCGATGTCATCAACCCGCGCACAGGTCTGATCGCAGGCTCCGGCGGGCCGTCTACGTCGGCCATGTTCGCGGCGCATCAATCGGTACTGAAAACCGGTGCCACCAAACGGATTGGACCCTTTGCGGTTCCCAAATGCATGGGTTCTACCATTTCCGCCAATTTGGCGACTGCGTATCAGATCAAGGGTATCAACTACTCGATCACCTCGGCCTGCTCGACCTCGCTGCACTGCATCGGCGCCGCGTCCGAGCAGATCATGATGGGCAAGCAAGACGTCATGTTCGCAGGCGGCGGCGAGGAGTTGGACTGGACCCTGTCCTGCCTTTTCGACGCCATGGGCGCGATGAGCAGCAAGTATAACGACACCCCTACGAAAGCCTCCCGCGCGTTTGACGCGGACCGTGACGGCTTCGTCATCGCAGGCGGTGGCGGCATCGTGGTGCTGGAAAGCCTTGAGCACGCGCAGGCGCGGGGTGCGAAGATCTATGCGGAAGTCACAGGCTTCGGCGCAACATCCGACGGCGCCGACATGGTGGCCCCTTCGGGTGAAGGCGGCGAGCGCGCGATGCGCTTGGCGATGGACACGATCCCGGAGGGCCGCAAGGTCAGCTACATCAACGCACATGGCACGTCGACACCTGTAGGTGATGTGGGCGAGGTCGAGGCCGTCCGCCGTGTGTTCGGCGAGGGCAGCACTCCGCCAATCAGCTCTACCAAATCGATGACAGGCCACTCCCAAGGGGCGACCGGTGCGCAGGAGGCCGTCTATTGCCTGCTCATGCTGAAGGACGACTTTATCGTCCCCTCGATCAATGTCGAGACGCTTGATCCCGCGCTCAAGCCGGAAGAAATTGCCACCAAGCTGGTGGAAAACGCAGGTCTGGACACGGTGATGACGAACTCCTTCGGGTTCGGCGGGACCAACGGGTCCATGTTGCTTTCAAAGTTCAAGGAATAAGAAATGGCTGGATTGATGGACGGCAAGCGCGGCCTGATTATGGGAGTCGCCAACGAGCGGTCCATCGCGTGGGGCATTGCAAAAGCTATGGCGGCCGAGGGCGCTGAGCTGGCGTTTTCGTACCAAGGCGATGCCTTTGGTAAGCGGGTGGAGCCATTAGCGACTTCCGTAGGGTCCGACATTTTGGTGGATGTCGACGTGACCGACGACGACTCGCTGGATGCCTGTTTCAAGACACTTGAAGACAAGTGGGGCGGCCTCGATTTCGTCGTCCACGCCATCGCATTTTCGGACAAGAACGAGCTGACGGGACGGTTCATCAACACCTCCCGCGACAACTTCAAGAACTCGCTCGTCATCAGTTGCTACTCGCTGATTGACGTCGCCCGCCGTGCGGCCCCGTTGATGAAGGACGGCGGCACGTTGCTGACGCTGACCTATCAGGGCTCCAACCGTGTGACGCCGTTTTACAACGTCATGGGTGTCGCCAAGGCGGCGCTTGAGTCGACTGTGCGCTATCTGGCGAATGACCTTGGCCCGGACGGCATCCGCGTCAACGCAATCTCGCCTGGTCCGATGAAAACCCTTGCGGGGGCTGCCATCGGTGGCGCGCGCAAAACCTTCCGCCAGACCGAGGCGAACGCCCCCATGCGGGCAAATGCGACGCTGGAGGCCGTGGGTGGCACCGCCGTCTACCTTGCCAGCGATCACGGCAACTGCACGACAGGTGAAATCATCCGTGTCGATGGTGGCTATCACGTGCTCGGCATGCCTCAACCAGAGAACCTGTAGGGCCAAGACAAGCGTCATTGCCCATAATTGGGCCAATATGACGTCCTTCTTTGGCCACCTTATCAGTGTTCTTTGCCGTCAGGTCTGACAAAGGTTTTGCAATGTTCGTGTTATTCGCTGCAATCGTGCTGTGCACATTGATGGTCTACACCCTTCGCGGAGGGATGGTATCCAATCGCGGCCTGACGGTCGTTGGCATGGATATCCAGGGCCTCGGCATGGGCGTGCTCGCTTTTGTGGCAGCCGCTTGGTATTTTGGTCCGCTTTATGGCGTGGCAATCGTTCTGTCCGTGATGATCCATGAATTTGGTCACGTTGCCGCTTACCGCATCGCGGGCCATGACGACGCACGCTTTCGCCTGATCCCGCTGATGGGGGGCGTGGCGATATCGGACCGCGCACCAGAAACGCAAGCCCACGACTTTTTCATCACCCTGATGGGGCCGGGTATCTGCCTTGCCCCGATGGCGCTGGCCTACGCCTTGTCGGAGGTCATCACGCCATACTCCGCCGAAGCTGCACATTTCTTGTGGGTGTTTGCCATCGTCACCGGTGCATTGAACTTCTTCAACCTGTTGCCGTTCTGGCCCCTTGATGGCGGGCGTTGCGTGCGCATCCTGATCGACACATTCGCGCCCGGTGCCACAAATTTCGTCACCTTGGGAATGAGCGCGGCTTTGGCTGCCGCTGCCGTGGCGATGCACTCTATGGCACTGTTCTTTTTCGCCATACTCGGCGCGCAATCGCTGTTCAGCTGGTCAGAGGCGTGGGTGCACAGAACCCCGCTGACCAAGCCGCAAGGCGTGTTGGCACTGGCGGCCTACCTGTTCACGGCGGGCGCGCATTTCTGGGGCGGGCTCACGATGTTGATGCGCTACCTTTAGGCGTTTTCCTCGGTCTCTGGCTGTGCCACTCTGCCCGCACAGCCGGAGGAATCCATATGCCAATCACCACCTGTGTTTTCGATGCCTATGGCACTTTGTTCGACGTATCCGCCGCCGCCCGTATCGCGGCAGAGGAGCCGGGCCGCGACAAGCTTGCAGCCTGCTGGCAGAAGGTCGCGAGTGACTGGCGTCTCAAGCAGCTGCAATACACTTGGCTCCGCGCGGTAACCGGTGACCACGCCGATTTCTGGGACGTGACACAAAACGGGCTGGACTGGGCCATGGAAGCCAACGGTCTAGACGATCCGGAGCTTCGGGAACGCCTGCTCGCCCTATATTGGGAATTGCGTGCCTACAAGGAAGTGCCGTTCATGCTCGCCCATTTGAAGGCGGCTGGAATGAACACAGCGATCTTGTCGAACGGCTCCCCTGACATGCTCGACGGTGCGGTGTCGTCAGCGGGTATTGGCGAACATCTGGACGATGTCCTGTCGGTGGAAGATGTGGGCGTTTTCAAACCTCATGCGTCAGTTTACGACTTGGTCGGTAAACGGTTCGGCTGCGCGAAGGACGAAGTGCTGTTCGTGTCCTCCAACGGCTGGGACGCGGCTTGTGCGACAGGCTACGGTTTTGCGACCGCATGGGTGAACCGTGCCGCCGAGCCGGTCGATCGCTTGCCATGGACACCTGCCCACATCCTCAGCGACCTGACAACAATTCCAGAATTGGCGGCATCCCTATGAGCAAATTTACGACCGCGGACGGACTTTCCCTGCACTATACCGACGAGGGCGAGGGACTTCCGGTCCTGTGTCTTTCAGGATTAACCCGCAACAGCTCTGACTTCGACTATGTCGCGCCGCACCTGAATGACGTGCGCCTGATCCGCATGGATTATCGCGGGCGGGGGCAGTCTGACTGGGCGGACCCGTCGACTTATACCTTGCCGCAGGAAGGGCAGGACGCGCTGGCATTGCTGGATCATCTCGGCATCGAGAAAGCCGCAATCCTGGGCACCTCGCGTGGCGGCATCATCGCCATGGGGTTGGCGGCAACTGTTAAAGACCGGCTTTTGGGTGTTTGCCTGAACGACATCGGGCCGGACATCGCGGAGCCGGGTTTGGACGCGATCAAAAACTATCTTGGCCGCCGCCCGACGTTCAAAACATATGACGAGGCAACCGCCCAGCGCGCCAAACTAATGGCGGGGTTTGAGGATGTCCCCGAAAGCCGCTGGCGCGAAGAGGCAGAGAAACACTATGTCAAAAAGCCTGACGGGTTGGACATCAATTATGATCCCAAACTGCGCGAAGCTGTGCTGTCAGGGCCGCAAAACCTGAACCCCGATCTATGGCCCTTTTTCGATGCCTTAAAGGGTTTGCCATTGGCACTCTTACGCGGGGCGAATTCGGACTTGCTCACACGCGAAACCACTGCAGAGATGGAGCGACGCCGACCGGACATGCTGTCGGTCGACGTTCAGGGACGGGGCCATGTCCCATTCCTTGACGAGCCGGAATCCCTGCTGACGATTAAAGCATGGCTTGAGGAAATGCGATGAACATCGAAATGATCGAAGCCGCCGCAAAGCGGATTGACGGCCATGCGCGCCGCACGCCGCTTCTGACCTCCCCGTTTGTTGACGAGATTGCTGGTCGCCGTGTTTTCGTAAAGCCCGAGGCATTGCAACACACCGGGTCGTTCAAATTTCGCGGCGCGTGGTCGGCGGTCTCGGCGCTTACCGACAATGCGCTCAAGGCGGGTGTCATTGCGTTCTCATCAGGTAATCATGCACAAGGTGTGGCGTTGGCAGCCCGCGAGCACGGGACGAGTGCGGTCATTGTCATGCCAGCGGACGCCCCCCAGATGAAAATCGAGAACACGCGCGCGTTGGGTGCGGAGGTGGTTTTGTACGACCGTGCAACCGAGGACCGCGATGAAATTGGCGCACGCCTGGCCACAGAGCGGGGCCTGACCCTGATCAAGCCATTCGACGAGCCCTTGGTTATTGCAGGCCAAGGCACTGTCGGTCTGGAAATTGCGGAGCAGGCGGCTGAACTTGGCGCAAATGCGCGAGAGGTTCTGGTCTGCTGTGGCGGTGGCGGTCTGACCTCTGGTATCGCATTGGCGCTGGAGGCCAAAGCGCCGGAGTTGCGTGTCCGCCCCGTTGAGCCGGAAAACTTCGACGACGTGACCCGTTCGCTGGAAGCGGGGCAGATCAAGCGCAACAAAAGCCTGTCCGGCTCGATATGTGACGCGATCATTACCCCGCAACCGGGCGATGTTACCTTCCCGATCCTCAAGCGCTTGTGCGGCTCTGGCCTCGTGGTGCCCGAGGAGGATTGCCTGCGCGCCATGGCAGTAGCCTTTGCCCGCCTCAAGGTGGTGCTGGAGCCGGGCGGGGCAATCGCGCTAGCCGCGGCGCTATATCACGGGGACGAAATCGAGGGCGATGACGTCATCGCCGTGGCCTCTGGCGGCAATGTCGATGCTGAAGTGTTCCAGATGGCGCTGGCGAAATACGGGAATGACGTATGACCGATTTCACCATTGCCAGCTTCAACGTCAAAAACCTGATCGCCGCTGATCAGGAGTATTATCGCTTCGAGAAATATACGCCTGAGGAACACGCGTGGAAGGAAGACTGGCTGGCCGATCAGGTTTTCACGCTGAACGCCGATATCGTGGGTTTTCAGGAAATTTTCGACAAAGCCCCGCTGCAAGAGGTGATCGCGGAGGCGGACCGTCGCGGCAAAGCCTCCAACGAAGACGCCGTTCCGGATCGCAACAAGCGATACGCCCGCAAGGCGATTTTCCGCAAGCTCGCTTACAAGGACTATACTAGCGCGCAACTGGCGTTCGCGCCGAACCTGAATGACGGGGAGCCGGGAGAACGTCGACCCGGCCTCGCGATCTTGTCGCGCTATGGCTTCGTCGGCAAACCAGAAGTGATTCAGGAAGTTGACCCCGATTTGGTGATCCCCTTCGCCATGATGAGCGGCGGGGATGGCGGCTCGTTTCGTCTCGACCGCCTGTCGCGCCCGATCCTGAAGGCACGGATTCCAGTGGGAAAGCAGATCATCACGGTCTTCAACTGCCACCTGAAGTCTAAACTGGGCGAGTTCACGCGCCCCGACGAGGGTGGTCAGCCGCCCGAAGTCGACTTGGTCAATTATGATCCGGTCGGTCGTGCGCTTGGGTCCCTACGTGCTGCAACCCGCCGGATGGCCGAAGCTTGGGTCCTTCGCCAGTTGGTTGTCGAAGAGATCAACAAAGGGAACCCTGTTATCGTGCTGGGCGATCTTAACGACAACGACAACGCCGTTAGCTCCGAAATCATCGCCGGTGAACGTCCGTTCAAAAACTACGCGTGGATGCGGCGGCACGATGCCAAGAAGGCAAATGACCGGTACTCCGACGCTGAGAACGAGATTATTCAGGAAAAGATCAAAGCCGTTCGACTGGAAAGCTGCGAAAAGCTGTTCGTCCGCAAGTCACTGCGTGACATGGTTTATACCTCTGCGTTTGGTGGGGTCTTCGAGAGCATCGATCAAATCCTGCTGTCGCGCCATTTCACAGGCGGGATCAATCAGATCGGCGAAATGTCGTATTTCTCGGTGTTCAACGACCACCTGACTGATGGCTCGCATGATGAGGCGCCCTATAACAAGCTGGCCTCGGACCATGGGCAAATCATGGCGCACCTGCGCTTATGGGACGCGTAAGGGCGCGCGCTACCATTCCCCATGCGACAAGCATCAATCCCATGGCCAGCAAAAAGGCCGCACCCGGTAAGAAAAACAGCGCGTCCTCTCCGGTGAAGTAGGAAAACACACGGGTGAACACCAGTGGGGCAAAAATCATGCCTAGGGCGTTGATGGATGACATTACGCCCAGCAGCTCGCCCTGCTGGTTGTCGGCAGCGCGTCCTGACATCACGGCTTGCAAAGCAGGGCCGACGACGGCCCCGAACGCCGCCAAAGGCGTAAGCATCAGCAACACCCATCCGTCGGAAATAAACGCCATCATCGCCAAAGTGCAGGCGTTGTAGATCAAGCCCCAATAGACGGTTTTCACCTCTCCCAGTTTCGCAATCACCCAGCGGATCAGCACGGCCTGAGTAATCGCCATGGACACACCATAGATCGCCAGCGAAGCCCCGATGACACCTGGGGACCAACCAAAGCTGGCGGCGGTGTAATAAGCCCATATTGCTGGATAAACCATGTTGGCGATCTGGTAGAAGAAATACACCGACAGCAAAGCGCCAAGCCCGGGGAGGGCGGTGACCGCTTTCAGCCCACCCACGGGATTGGCCCGCGCCCATTGGAACGGGCGTTGCTTTTCAGGCGTCACAGTTTCCGGCAACACGAAATAGCCAAGCACGAAATTCGCACCTGCCAATATCGCCGCCGCCCAAAACGGTGCACGCGGTCCAAGCTCTGCCAGCAAGCCGCCGATCACGGGGCCAAGGACGAAGCCGACGCCGAAGGCGGCACCGATCAGGCCGAAGTTCTGGGACTTCTTATCGCGCGGGGACACATCCGCCATGAAGGCATTGGCGGTGGCATGGGTCGCGGCGGTGATCCCGCCGATGATGCGTCCGATCAACAGCAACCAGATGGTGCCGGCCAATGCCATCAACACATAGTCAAAGGCCATGGCAGCGTTCGAGGTTAGCAACACCGGACGCCGCCCGAACCTGTCTGACAATGAGCCAATCATGGGCGAGAACATGAACTGCATGAAGGCAAACACCGCCGACAGGGTACCACCCCATACCGCCGCCCCCGAGATGTCGGTATGTCCTACATCTTGAATAAGTTGCGGCATCACCGGCAGGATCAGGCCGATGCCCATCGCGTCGATCAGCACGGTGATCAGAATGAAAATGATGGGCAGGTTGCGGGTCATAGCGGCCTAAATGGCTGCGACCGCTGTGTAAGGCAAGGTTTACGTATGGCCAATGTCGCTTAAGAATTGCGCCAGCAGGGACGCGAAAATCTCGGGCTGCTCCACACATGGCAGGTGGCCCGCGCGGCGGATCAGCTCGAACCGGCTGCCTTTGATCAGGTCGGCCGTCTCGCGGATCAGGTCTGGCGGAGAGGCCCCGTCCTCGCTACCTGCTATTGCCAGTGTCGGAAGCGTCAACGCTGCTGTGGTCGTGTAAAAGTCGGTTCCGGCGATCGCAGCACAGGCCCCAAGGTAGCCCTGCTTTGGTGTGCTCGTCAGCATGTCGCGCCAATAGGCCAGCTCCGGCGTTTTCAGGAACGCACGCGAGAACCACCGCTTCGTAACATCGTCGGCGATGCTCTCGATCCCGCCTTGCTCAACCGCCGCAATGCGGTCCTTCCACATTTGGGGATGGCCCATCTTGGCAGCACTATTCGACAGCATCATGGCGCGTATCTGGTCCAGCCGTTTCGTAGCCAAACCTTGCGCGATCATGCCGCCAACCGA
Organism: Litoreibacter halocynthiae; assembly: GCF_004365635.1. Taxonomy (GTDB): domain Bacteria; phylum Pseudomonadota; class Alphaproteobacteria; order Rhodobacterales; family Rhodobacteraceae; genus Litoreibacter; species Litoreibacter halocynthiae. Next base: position 557,573 of record NZ_SOBH01000003.1, read on the forward strand.
CAGGCCGACGAACACGCAATCGCGTACCTTTAAGTGATCCAGCAACGCCTCGGCGTCGCGTATCAGCATGCCCATGGAATAGGGCGCATCCGGCACATCCGACGCCCCGTGGCCGCGCATGTCATACCGGATCAGCCGCAGGTTTTGCGGGAGCAGGGGGATCACCTTGTCCCACAATTCCAGCGACGTCCCGAGCGAGTTGGAGAACACAACAGGCGCGCCGGACGGGTCGCCGTCCTCAACGACGTTCAGGGTGATGTGTCCAAGGTCAAATTTCACAGTGGCGGCCTCATGATCCGTGTTGGGGGCGAAAATGCAGGTCCATCGCAGAAATATTGCACATCGCCCTTGCGATGTGCCAGCTTCGCGGGTTGTCTTCAAACACAACATATTGCGAGGGCCGAGCCATGACCAAAATCAAAGCCGCCGTGTGCCACGAATTCGGCGCACCTCTAAGCATCGAAGAGGTGGAACTTCGCGCACCGCAGGCGGGCGAGGTCGAGGTGGAGCTTGAAGCCTGCGCGATCTGTTTCTCAGACATTTCTTTTCTGGACGGTGGATGGGGCGGTGACCTGCCCGCGGTTTATGGCCACGAGGCCGCGGGTCGCGTGTCCGCTTTGGGCGATGGTGTCAGCGGGTTGAAAATTGGCGACGCGGTGCTTGTGACCCTGATCCGCTCCTGCGCCACCTGCACGCCTTGCGCTTCTGGCGTGCCGACGCAATGCGCGACACCCTATGACCGCATGTCGGGACCGCTCTCCATGCCCGACGGCAGTTTGTTGGAGCACGGGCTGGCCTGCGGTGCCTTCGCCGAACGCGCGGTGGTCGACCAAAGCCAGATCGCGCGCATCCCTGACACGATCCCGATGGACGCCGCGTCGTTGTTGTCTTGCGGCGTCGTCACGGGCGTCGGCGCGGTGGTGAACACCGCCAAGGTGCGCCCCGGTCAAACCGTCGTAGTTATCGGCGCGGGCGGCGTTGGTTTGAACGCAATCCAAGGTGCCGCAATCTCGGGCGCGGCGCGGATCATAGCGATTGATATGGTTCCTGAAAAGCTGGAAGCCGCGAAGGAGTTCGGCGCGACGGACGGCGTTTTGGCGACCGATCCAAAGCCATGGAAGAAAGTGGCCGAGATTACCGGAGGCCGCATGGCTGATGCCGTCATGGTCACAGTCGGTGCAATTCCCGCGTTTGAATCAGCCCCTCGGTTCCTTGGCTCTGGCGGCAATATGTATCTCGTCGGAATGCCCCACTCGGGCGACAAAGCGACCTACGAGCCGGTAATCTTCGGCGCTATGGCGCAAGGGATGAAGGGGACTAAAATGGGTGATGTCGTCCTCAAGCGCGACATTCCTTGGTTGGTCGACCTTTACGGACAAGGACGCCTGAAGCTTGATGAATTGGTGTCTGGGCGTTGGCGTCTGGATCAAATTAACGAGGCCATTGCCGACACGCGCTCAGGCGCTGCGCGCCGCAATGTGATTTTGTTTAAATGAAACTCCAGAACCTGCAGATCATTGTAACGTCGCCCCCCGCACCCGGCTGGGGCGGGCAGTATTGGATATTCGTCAAGCTGACGACCGCTTGTGGGATCGAAGGGATCGGAGAGGTCTATGCCTCCGCCGTTGGTCCGGATGCCATGCTCGCGGTGATCGAAGACGTCTTTGCGCGCCATATCGAAGGTGAAAACCCCGAAAACATCGAACTGATGTTCCGGCGCGTCTATTCCTCGGGTTTCACGCAACGGCCAGACCCGACCGTTATGGGCGCGTTTTCCGGCCTGGAAATGGCCTGCTGGGATATCCTCGGCAAAGCGCGGGATCGCCCAGTCTGGGCTATGTTGGGCGGAAAGATGAACCCGAAAATTAGGGCGTATACGTATCTGTACCCGCTGCCTCACCATGATCTGACAGAGTTTTGGACATCTCCGGAAATGGCCGCTGAAGCGGCACTTGATGCCGTGGAACGCGGCTACACGGCCGTCAAATTCGACCCCGCAGGTCCCTACACAATCCATTCCGGCCACCAGCCCGCGATGTTCGACATCTCCATGTCTGTGGCGTTCTGCAAGGCAATCCGTGACGCCGTGGGCGACCGCGCAGACCTGCTGTTCGGCACGCATGGCCAATTCAACACGTCCGGCGCGATCCGTTTGGGGCAGGCGATAGAGCCGTACTATCCCTTGTGGTTCGAAGAACCTCTGCCACCTGACAATCCGCTGGAATTCGCAGAGGTCGCCAAGGCCGTGCGCATCCCGATTGCAGCAGGTGAACGCCTTACCACCAAGGCAGAATTCGCGACTTTGCTGCGCACGGGCGGGGTGAAAATCCTACAACCCGCACTGGGCCGCGCTGGTGGCATCTGGGAGATGAAGAAGCTTGCTGGCTTGGCGGAGGTCTTCAACGCCGAAATGGCCCCGCACCTTTATGCAGGTCCGGTCGAATGGGCGGCGAATATCCATCTGGCGACCTCCATCCCCAACTTGCTGATGTGCGAAACCATCGAGACGGATTTCCACGCGGACCTGATCGGCGGGGCAATCAAGGTTGAAAACGGCTACATCACACCACCGGAAACACCGGGTCTAGGCATTTCGCTGGACGAGGATCTGGCGCGGGCAAATCCCTTCACCGGCACAGGCCTTCATCTGCAAATGCAGGAAGAGCCGTGCGACTACCAAAATGGCAATTCCTTTGCCGGTGGCGCGCCGCTCAAGACCTAGAGGTTTCGTGCTGTAGGCGCAGCTTGGCGATCGTCTCGTTATGCTCCGCCTTGAGGCTGTCTTTCAGACTGTCTTCGACGTAGTTCAGATGCGCCTCCACGGCAGCGCGGGCACCGTCCTCGTCACGGGCAAGCAACGCTGTGTTGATCGTGCGATGCTGCTCCAGCAATGTGTCGCGGGTGATGCGCTGTTTGAACATCTTTTGACGATTGTAGAACACACCTTCGCGTAGCATTTGAAACATTGCGCGCATCATATGCAGCATGATGACGTTGTGGCTGGCCTCGATAATCGCAAGGTGAAACTCGGCGTCCAGTTGCGCCTCCTCGGCGGGGTTCCGTTTCGAATGCGCCGCTTCCATCTTGCGGTAAATGGTGTCGACGACCTTTAGGTCGGTATCCGAGCCCAGCCGCGCGGCACGGGCGGCGGCCAGCCCTTCCAGATCGCGGCGGAAGGAAATGTAGTCAAAGACGGCTTCATCGTGATCCGCGAACAGTTGTACCAAGGCATCTGAAAATGCTGCACCGACCACTTCGGCGACGTAAATTCCGGCCCCCGCCTTGGTTGCCAGAAGCCCGCGGTCTTGCAGGTTCGCAACGGCTTCACGCAAGGAAGGGCGCGAGACCCCCAGTTTCTCTGCCAGTTCTCGCTCGGACGGCAGCCGCTCCCCCGGTTTGAGGATGCCGCGTAAGATCAGCAACTCGATCTGGCGCACAACGGCGTTGGAGAGTTTTTCGGCCTCGATCTTCTTGAATGGCATCGTCACACCCCGCTAATTGGTAAAAATATATGACCAGTCATCGCGTTAGACAACAAAAAACGGCCCCGACTTGGGGGCCGTTATGATCAGTTCTAAACCGGATTAAGCCGCGTTTGGCCGGATAACGATATCGACGCGGCGATTCTGGGCGCGGCCTTCTTCGGTCACGTTGGATGCTACGGGGCGTGTCTCACCCTGCCCGTAGGACCTGATGCGCGACGGGGTGACGCCCGCGTCTTCCAGCGTGAAGGCAACGGCCTGCGCGCGACGCTCCGACAGCTCGTAATTGTAGCCGTCAGAACCCGTGTCATCGGTATGCCCGACAATGTTGACCGTCGTGTCCGGATAGTCGCGCAAGTTGTCGGCCAAGGCGCGCAGATCAGCCTGCAAATCATAGCGCAAATCAGAACTGTTCACCGCAAACAGCAAATCTTGCGGCATGGTGACCCGCAGCTCCTCACCGGTGTTTACGATATCAATGTTCTCGTTAGGGATGTCGCGGCGTAAATCTTCAGCCTGCTTGTCCAACTGATGGCCAATCACGCCACCAGCGGCGGCACCAATGCCGGCACCTACGATGCCTTTGATCACTTTGTTGTCGTCGCTTGACGCACCTATAAGCCCACCAAGGGCTCCGCCGATAATGGCGCCGGTTTGCGATTTGTTGGCTTGGGAAACGCTGTCGGTTGTACACGCACTGACAGCAAGCGTGGCGGCCACAAGGGCTGCGATAGGTTTGATCGTCATGGTACCTGCCTCGGTATATGGGTCCCGCCTTTGCGGCGTGGGTTATAGGCAGATATTAGGCCAATTCGGTGCGTCTGTTAAGGGGGAAGCGTAGGCCGGCGAAAACATGCCGCCGGCCCGATGCTTTAGGAGTAGGGGCGAATGATGATTTCGACCCTGCGGTTCTGTGCGCGCCCGGAGCTGCTGTCATTGGACGCAACCGGTTGGCTTTCGCCCTTGCCGATTGTGCGCAGGCGGGAGCTCGACACACCCGCATCACGCAACACGAAGGATACAGCCTGTGCACGGCGCTCGGACAGGTTCTGGTTGTAGTTCGCGTCACCGGTGCTGTCGGTATGGCCCACAACGATCACTTCGCTGTTGGGATAATCGTTCAGGTTGTTGGCAACGGCACGCAAGTCGGCCCGCAGGTCAGGGCGCAAGTTTGTGCTATCCGTGGAGAACAGCAAATCTTGCGGCAGGGTCACCCGCAGCTCGGAGCCTGTGTTGACCACGCCAACATTGTTGCCCAGATCACCGCGCAACTCTTCGGCCTGCTTGTCCAGGCTGTTGCCAATGGCACCACCCACGGCACCACCGACGGCGGCGCCGATAATGCCGCGCTCTAGTTTGTTGTCGGATGTGGAGTTCGCGCCCAAAGCGCCACCAATGGCTGCACCGATCAGGGCGCCGTTCTTGGTGCGTTGGTTCGGAGTGGATGCGTCACAACCTGCCAAAATCATGGCGGCAGCGGGCAGAGCCAAAAGAATAGGTTTCATAGTTTCATGTCCTCGTTGAGCCGCGACAGCGCGGCGCTTGTTCTATTAACTGGCAAGCGGCCAAAAAGTTTCAAGTGGCAGCAAGAAACTGTTCAGGCGCATTCCCGCCTGCGAGGTCAATTCATTGAAACACTTGGAATTCCGGCGGCAATCCGCCAGATCATAAGCCGGTTTTCGCCGCCTCATAGGCCAGCATCGCCCGCTTGACCGGCAATCCCCAGTGATAACCGCCCAAACCACCCGATTTACGCAGCGCGCGGTGGCATGGAATCAGCCAGCTGATCGGGTTGCGCCCCACGGCAGTGCCAACAGCGCGCACGGCTTTTTTGTGACCCACCGTGTTAGCGATCTCGGAATAGGTGGTGACATGCCCGGTTGGCACTGCCAGCAAAGCCTCCCAAACCTTGATCTGGAACGGGGCGCCAATCAGGTAAAGGGGCGCATGCTCGGTCCCTGCCGCATCCGCGCCAAACGCGGCCAGCACCCAAGGGCGCAACATCGCGGGGTCTTCAACGTATGTTGCTCTTGGCCAGCGGCCAACCAAATCGTCCATCGCCGCCGCTTCGCCCGTTTCCGCACCGAACCCGATGCCGCAAATCCCCTTGTCGGTGCCCATCACCAAGGCCGGACCAAACGGACTTTCGAACCAGCCCCAATAGATCGTCAGCCCTTCGCCTTTGCGGGCAAACTCGCCGGGGCTCATCGCTTCCCATTTCACGAACAGATCATGCAATCGCCCGCTGCCCGACAGACCAACGGAATCCGAGGTTTCCAGCATCGTGAACCGCTCTTCAAGCAGGGCCTTGGCATGTCCTAGCCGTAAGTACTGTTGCAGCCGCCCGGGCGACACGCCTGCCCATTTACTGAACACCCGCTGGAAATGCGCGGGGCTCATCTGCATCTCTTGCGCCAGTTGCTCTAACGACAGCGGGCCATCCTTGTGCTGGTCAATCGCCTCAATGGCGCGCTTCACCAGCCCGTAGTGATAGCTGCCTTCAGCACCGGCGGCGTGGTCATGATTGGCGATATGTGCGGTTCTATGTTCCATACATCCAACCTATGCCGCAAACCCCACCGTATCGACCCGTTTTTTGCGCTTTCATGGGCTGCAACGCGTGTCATCGCGGGTCCGTCGCGCGAAGGGAGCATAGGTCCAGACCCAGCGTTCGGGCTTCCCATGGCTGCATGCATCCAGCTGCCGGACGGATATGGTCTGCCGGATCGAGACCAAGTTCAGCAATCCTGGATGTCGCGCTTTCAGTCAGACACGCCCGGGCGGCAGACGTCAGTTGCAGGCTTTCCACCCAGCATCCGTTTGCCAGAATAATTTGAGGACGGTCGAGCAAAACCAAAGAGCATGCCATGCGCTCCGGCGCGGTAGGGCGGAAGTGATCTAGCGGGAACCCAAAATCGTGCGCCTCAGCAAGAATTGTGGCCATGCCAAAATGTAACTCGACCTGCCATCCGGTCAGAAGCACGCGGTGGCGGGCGGCCAAAAGCATGCCCTGAGCGTTCGGTTTCTCAACGACCTCGTCGTCTGGCAACCTCACTGCGGCAGAGTTTTGAGGCTGCTCGACCAGGCAATCACGACCGATCCACCGCACCTTCTGAAACCCGTCGTTATAGGTCAGCACCATGTCACCGGGGCGCAGCCAGTCCATGGGCACATACCCTTCATCGGTGGCAATGAGTGTTCCACCGCCAAATCCCGACACCGGAAGATGCCATAACGCTGACGGCTGGAATAAGCCGTTCTGCCCGATCAGTTCGCTTTTGTGCAAAATCGCCATTCTGCCCCTACTCATGTCGCTCTGCGCAAGAGTGCCGCCCATAAGTAAAGCGTCGCTGAACCTGACTTGGGCGAACTTGTAAAACTTGAAACACTTGGCACCCTCTTGCCCGCGCGCAGGCGACGGGGCATACCGCGCACATGACCAAGCCTGCCAAACAGCTCGACTACCATACGATCCATGAGATTTTTACGCGTTTCGCCGCGTCTGACCCCGAACCCAAGGGGGAGTTGAACCACGTCAACGCCTACACTTTGGTGGTCGCCGTGGCCCTGTCGGCGCAGGCCACTGATGTCGGGGTGAACAAGGCGACGGAGAAGCTGTTCCAGATTGCTGACACGCCGCAAAAAATGCTGGACCTTGGCCTTGAGGGCCTGATCGAGCACATCAAGACCATTGGCCTGTTCCGTAACAAGGCCAAGAACGTCATCAAGCTGAGCCAGATTTTGGTGGACGAATACGGCGGGGTGGTTCCGTCCTCCCGTGCGGCGCTGATCTCGTTGCCCGGCGTAGGCCGCAAGACGGCCAATGTGGTCCTGAACATGTGGTGGCAGTATCCGGCGCAGGCCGTCGACACCCACATCTTCCGCGTTGGCAACCGCACTGGTATCTGCCCCGGAAAGAACGTGGATGTGGTCGAACGTGCGATCGAAGATAACATACCCGTAGAATTCCAGCACCACGCGCATCACTGGCTGATCCTGCACGGGCGCTACGTGTGTAAAGCCCGCAAGCCCGTTTGCGCCAACTGTATCATCCGTGATCTCTGCACTTCTGAGGACAAGAACTATGAATAAGAAATTCCAAGTCGTCGGCATCGGCAACGCTATGGTCGACGTGTTGGCCTCCGCCACGGATGCGTTCTTGTCCGACAACGGCATCGACAAAGGCATCATGCAGCTCACTGACCGCGCCCGCGGTGTGGAGTTGTACGACCTGATCGGACCTGCCAAGGAAATCTCTGGTGGTTCTGCTGCCAACACGATCGCGGGTATCGCCCATCTGGGTGGTTCCACGGCCTATGTCGGTAAAGTTAAAGACGACCAGCTCGGCGCGATCTTCTCTCATGACCTGCGTGCGCAAGGCGCGGTTTATGAGACACCGCTGGCCCCAAGCACCCACGAGGCCGAAACGGGCCGCTGTATCGTGTTGGTCACTCCCGACGGAGAACGCTCGATGAACACCTACCTTGGCGTGACCGAATTTCTTGGCCCAGAAGACATCGACGAGGCGCAGATGGCGCAGGCCGAGTGGATTTATCTCGAAGGCTACCGCTTTGACGGCCCGCAATCTGTGGCCGCCTTTGACAAGGCGATTGCCGCTTGCACCAGTTCCGGCGGGCGGGTGTCGCTCACGTTGTCGGACCCGTTCTGCGTTGGACGCCACCGCGATGCCTTCCGCGCTTTGATTCAGGATCATGTCGACCTGCTGTTCTGCAATCGCGCTGAAATGCTGTCGATGTACGAGACTGATGATTTTGACGCAGCCCTTGATATCGCCGCCTCCGAGGTTGAGATCGTCGCCTGTACCGATAGTGAAAACGGCGCGTACATTCTATCGCACGGTCGGCGTTGGCACGTGCCCGCAATGCCTGTGCAGATCGTCGACGCCACAGGCGCGGGCGATCTGTTTGCCGGAGCGTTCCTATGGGCGCTCACCAATGGGTATAATCTCGAAACCAGCGGCCGCATGGGATGCATCGCGGCCTCCGAAGTCATCTCACACATCGGCGCACGGCCCGAAGCGGATTTGAACGCATTGTTTGAGAAGCAGGGGTTGCTCAAGACCTGAGGATGATCGACGCGCAGCTTCCTAGAAACTGAACGCGACGAAGGGGGACGCCATGAAGCCAGAGACACCGGAATTTGCCGCACCAAGCGATGCCGCTGAACGGCACGCTGTCAGACCGGTTGTGTGCTATCCTCCCGAAACGCTCACCCCACCAGACCTTAAGGGGTTGGCCCGCCTGAGACAAAGCGCCAAGAAAACCGGCGAAGTGACCGTAGCGCCCCGTGAAGGTGCATGCATTGACGTGCCTGCGGGGTGCTTTTTTCGGATCGTGTCGGTCGAAGGCGCGCAGGTCGGTGACCTGAACATCTGGAACAGCGCCGACCTGACCGAGCGGTTCTATTCAGGCAAGACGCGAGCGCTCCATGGCACGCACCTATCCACGGGTGATCGCATGTGGTCGAGCTTCCCGACGCTCCGGCCAATGGCCACGATTACGGCTGATACGCTTGACTGGTACGGGTTTGATGCGTTTGGAGGCTCGGTCCATGACGTGATCGGGACGCGCTGCGACCCTTACACCGGACAACTGTTGTCAGGCACTTCATACCATCATTGCTGCCACTCGAACCTGACACGGGCTTTGGCCGATCATTGTGATCTGACCTTATCCGAGGCCGAGGCCCACGTGCATGATGTGTTGAACGTATTTATGTGTACCGGCTTCACCCGCGATACGGGGCAGTATTTTATGAAGGCAAGCCCCGTACGCCCGGGTGACTATCTGGAATTTTTTGCGGAGATTGACCTGACCGTTGGTCTATCGGCCTGTCCCGGAGGCGATTGCTCGCAAGAGCATTCTTCGGATGCGACAACCTGCTATCCGCTTCTGATCGAGGTCTTTGATCCCGGAAAGGGGGCCCGTGCCGCGCACAACCCACCGGCTCCGTCATCCTACGACCGAAGCCACGGCGCAAGTTAGGCGCTTCGCACGGGTCTTGGTTTATCAAACCAAGGCGGCCCGCCATCCATCAGTCACCCAGCTTGGCGTGCACCTCGTCCAGATCAATCTCCCCGATGGGCATCTTGTTGCCCGGGTTGGCGAAGTCGTATTTGAACAGGTTGAAATCGCGTTTGTAGATTTCATAGACAAGATGCATTGACAGATCGTCGAAATAATCCTCGATCGGGTGCGCGCGCTTGGGGCCGTGCCCCTCGCTCTCGTTGAAGCGCGGGATCGTTGCGACGTCAACCTTGTGCTTGGTGTCCACCGCATCCATCACCGATTGCATGCCGTCGTTGAATTTCTCGGTAAAGAAGATGTTGTCGTAGCGCCCGCCATTCACAATGAAGGTCGAGATGTGGCCCGCTTGGGCTGACCAGTGGATGTCAGGGTCCATCGGGCGGCGCCACCGGATGGTGTCGCGGGCAAACAGCAAGAAGCGGCGGAAGGACTGGATCTGGTCGAACTCGAAGCCGGTTTCCGGATCGCCGACCTCGATGCCGTATTTTTGCACAAGCAAGGGGACCAGATTGCCGCGGTAGCGTTTGCCGTTGCGTTGGATGCCACAGATCTTGTCGAAGAACGACGACAGGATCCGCCCATACGGGTTGCGGACGCAGGTGAACGAATAGCTTTTATGGGATGTGACGTTCTTCTCGATCTTCGGCTGGCTCTTCTCGATTGCCCATTTGTGCATCTTTCCGGTGGCATCATGGATGTCGCCGTCGAAGAATTCGCCGTGGTCGGAATAATACATGATTTGGCCGATGGATGAGCAGGCGCATTTGGGCACCACGCGGTACACCATGCTTTCACTTTCCGTCATCCAGGTTCCTGGAAACCCCATACTGCTGTCCTCGTTCTTGAACTAAATGGCCCGTTGTTTACGTTTTGGCCACAATTGACCCTACAAATACATTCTCGGACTGTTTAAGCAACAGTAGCTAAGGTTATGTAGGTAAACCTAAAAGAGTTTTAAGACAGGTCCGGGGTTAAATTCCAGATGGCAAAAATCGCCTTCATTCTGCTGTGTCATAAAGACCCCGGTGCGATTATCGACCAGGCGGAGCGTCTGACGGCGGCTGGCGACTGCATGGCCATCCACTTCGATGCCAGCGCGGATCCTGCTGCCTATCGCAAAATCCGCGAGGCGCTTGACGACAATCCTAATGTGGCTTTCGCCAAGAAGCGCATCAAATGCGGCTGGGGAGAGTGGTCGCTGGTGCAAGCCACCCTTCATGCGATGCGCGCAGCGGTTGACGAATTCCCGAGGGCCACACATTTCTACATGCTGTCGGGTGATTGCATGGCAATCAAATCCGCCACCTACGCGCATGAGGCGCTCGACTCAAACGATGTCGACTATATCGAAAGCTTCGACTTCTTCGCCTCCGATTGGATCAAGACGGGCATGAAGGCCGACCGGCTGATCTACAGGCATTGGTTCAACGAACGCGCGAAGAAATGGCTGTTCTACACCTCCTACGAGCTACAAAAGAAGCTCGGTCTGAAACGGGACATCCCAAGCGATCTGCAGATGATGATCGGGTCGCAATGGTGGTGCCTGCGGCGGCGCACGGTGGAATGGGTGCTTGATTTCACCCGTGACCGGCCCGATGTGATGCGTTTTTTCAAAACAACATGGATTCCGGACGAGACCTTTTTCCAGACCCTAGTGCGCCATCTGGTGCCGTCGGACGAGATCAAGACCCGCACGCTGACCTTCCTGATGTTCACCGATTACGGAATGCCGGTGACGTTCTACAATGACCACTATGATTTGCTGCTCAGTCAGGACTTCCTGTTCGCGCGGAAGGTGTCCGCCGATGCGCTGGAGCTTAAGGAACGGTTGGGCGACCTCTACGCTTCCGAACGGATGGATTTCCAGACCTCGAACGAAGGCCTGACACTGTTCAAATTCCTGACCGGGCGTGGCCGTATCGGCCGCCGCTTCGCCCCACGTTTCTGGGAGCGTGAAAGCTCGCTGGGTCGCGAGCGGGAGTTGATGGTAATCGCATGCAAGAAGTGGCACGTCGCCAAGCGTCTTCTTAGCCGCATTCTGGAACATACCGACCTTAAAGGCGCGGAATACCTGTTTGACGAGGAAGGCTCGGTTCTGCCCGATCTGGGCGGCATCCAGACAACGCTCGACAAACGCACCCGTCACCGCCGCGCGCTGATGCGGCTGCTCTATGATCATTACGAGCAGAACCGCATGGTGATCTGTCTCGATCCGTCCAATCTGGACCTGCTCACTGATCTGTTCTCTGACAACTCCACCACGCGGTTATTGGAGATCGAGTGCCGCTTCGAAGATGAATACCTGCTTGGCCACGCCAAGCGCGTCGGGCTGGCGGGGGAAATGACCCCGCAGGACACCATCGACCGCTTGTTGCCGACCGTACGCCAGAACTTCCTGTTCGAAAGTGACCAGATCAAAGACGCGGACTTCCCCAACTACTTCAAGGTCTCTGAAAACGTGCCGCAGGAGGCCAATATCACGCCCCTTATGGCCTTTCTCGACGTGACCGAGGATAAAGCCCGCGAGATACTGAACATCGACTACTTGTTTGAGGACTAACGCCCATGGCCTACACCTATGACGACCAGAATATTTTTGCCAAAATCCTGCGTGGCGAAATTCCCAACAACACGGTTTTCGAGAGCGATCACGCCTTGGCGTTCCGCGACATCTCTCCTGCGGCGCCGACCCATGTGCTGGTGATCCCCAAAGGGCCTTACGTGTCCATGGACCACTTCACCCAAGACGCCTCCGAGGCCGAGTTGGTCGGCTTCATGCGCGCCATTGGCGAAGTCTGCCGCCTTGAAGGTGTCAGCGAAAACGGCTTCCGCGCCATCGCCAACACAGGCGAGCACGGTGTGCAGGAGGTGCAACACCTGCATGTGCATATCATCGGTGGCAGACCGCTGGGCCGCATGTTGTCTAAGGTCGATTAGGCCGAAATTCGGAACGCCGGAGAGGGTTGATATTCGCCTAGGAAGGTGCAGTCAGTTCGTGACTATTCAAGGCCCGCATTGAGCCCAACGTGACCGATGCTGCAACTCGAACGAAAGTCCGGTTTTCCCACGCGCTGAACCCGCCATAGCAGTGAAGCCGATTTTATGATAGGCTGATAAATACTTGAAATAGCGTAGAGGAGTCCGTCATGAGAATGCTCGGATACTTGTTTCTAATTGCGTTTCTGGGATCGACTTATCCAATTGAAGCGGGCGACACGCCGAATGGCGCTAAGTGTGCAAAGAGTAGCGATTGCGCATCGGGATACTGTTTCCCAGGGCCCGCGGCTGGAACAAACTTCTGTCTTCGTGCGGATTTGAATTGCGCTATGGAAGGCGTCAATGGCCATTACTTTGGCTTCATCGACCAAAGCCAAAACCCACCAGCAATATGTGCTGCAAAAATCGGCTGGCTATCGAATCCCACCGTCGACTACGATCCTGCTGACTTTCTATTAGATTCATTCCGCATTAGAGCGAAAATCCACCCAGTACAGCTTGACGAAGCGCTTTCAAACTGCGCCAAGGACGAGGAGTGCTCAAGCGCCGTGGCGACCGCCTCGCCCAAAGCTGCTGCCGCACTTCAAGCCTTTGACACTATTAGAACTATCGCACACACTATCGCACCTCCTGTTGCTTTCCGAGCCGCTCATCGAACAGGAGGGCCTCCGGTGCGGGAAGGCCTGCCTTTCGCAGGCGAGGAAAGAAAATACCACTTTAACATACCTAATGGCTTTGCCATTTGTTCGATTGCCTTGAAAACCATTGGTGTGACCCCACAAGGTGGGAAAGCCGCTCTGATGGATATGACTTTCTCCGCATCGTCAGCATCAATTTATACTTGGGCAAAGCGTAATGGCTTCACTGGTGGCGGAACAGGATGGGAGGGCGAATTTTTTGTAGTCTACGTTCGAAAGGATCGAGTAGGTCACTACAGATCGCTTAAGCTGTGCGACGTCACCGATACACCAAAGAATTTTTTGTGTCGGGGAAATGGCGTTGAGGCGATTACGCAAGATGATCCCAAGAGTCGGACATTTGTACCCTGTGGAAATCACAATCTAGCTGACGATGCGCGATACTGATCTCTACTGTTCTACCACAACTCATACGTTCATGCCGTGCAAACGGAAAGCGACCATTCGCGTGGTCGAAACGAATGGCACCAAAGTCCGCAAAGCTGACATCACCACTCAAATAAAACTCATGTGAGTATCGATTGAAGCTCTTGGATTTGATCCTGAGCAGCGTGCTCCAAAGACGCGCCAAAGATCAGTCGAAGTCCCCCTGAAGCTCATAACGCAAAACCCTCACTCGCCCCTTGTCGGGACGGGTGAGGACGCTATGATCGCAGCCTCTGATTTACTCTTGGAACGGGACGACACACCATGGCCACTGCTGCCCCTGAGATCGAAATTGTGGACACCATGCGTATCGCGTGTGATGGCGGCGAAGGGGCCTTGGGCCATCCGCGCGTCTGGCTGCAAATCCCTGCCGATACCGGCTTTGTGGAATGCCCCTATTGCGACAAGAAAATCGTCCACAAGGATTTCGAGGGCAAAGTCTAGTGGCGTTTGGCAAGGGCTGCCATCTGCACCTGATCGACGGCTCTGCCTTCATCTTTCGTGCCTACCACGCCCTGCCACCGCTCACGCGCAAATCCGACGGGTTGCCCATCGGGGCTGTCGCGGGCTTTTGCAATATGTTGCAGCGCTACGTCGAGGGCAATAACGGCTCCGACGCGCCGACCCATGTGGCGGTGATCTTCGACAAGGGGTCGCACACGTTCCGCAACGATATGTACGACCTCTACAAAGCCAACCGCGAGGCCATGCCCGAGGATTTGCGCCCGCAAATGCCGCTGACCCGCGAGGCGACCATTGCCTTCAATATCGCTTGTGAGGAGATGGAAGGCTACGAAGCCGACGACATCATCGCGACGCTGGCTGTGCAAGCGCGCGAACTCGGTGGCCGCTGCACCATCATTTCCAGCGACAAGGACTTGATGCAGCTGGTCGGCGGCGGCGTCGAAATGCTCGACGCCATGAAGAACAAGGTGATCGACGTCGAAGGCGTCGAGGAGAAATTCGGTGTCGGCCCGAACCGTGTGGTCGATGTGCAGGCACTTGCCGGCGACAGCGTCGACAACGTGCCGGGTGCGCCGGGCATTGGCGTCAAGACGGCGGCACTGTTGATCAATGAATACGGCACGCTGGAAGAACTTCTCGACCGTGCCGAGGAAATAAAGCAACCCAAGCGCCGCCAGACCCTGATTGACCACCGCGCGCAGATCGAGCTGTCCAAACGCCTCGTGCAGTTGGACGAGAACACCCCGCTGACCTTTTCGATCGACGATCTGGAGGTGCGCGAGCCCGAGCCAGACAAACTGCTGAGCTTCCTCGCCGAAATGGAATTCCGCACGCTGTCCAAACGCATTGCCGAAAAATTGGGTGTGGAAGCTCCTGTCATCGAGGACGTCGCGCCACCCGCAGCCGACGCGCCGGAAATGCCGGATATGAAGGACGCGACATACGAAACCGTGCGCGACGCGGCGGCCCTGCAAAAATGGATCGACCTGACCTACGAGCATGGCCATGTCGCCGTGGACACCGAGACCACCGGATTGAACGAGATGGTCGTCGATCTGGTCGGCATTTCGCTTTGCGTGAACGTGGGTCATGCCTGCTACATCCCGCTGGCGCACAAAGACGGCAGCGACGATCTGTTCGGCTCCGACGCACCTGCCGAGGGGCAGATGCCGCTGCAAGAGGCGCTCGATCTGTTGAAGCCGATGCTGGAGGATGAAAGCATCCTCAAAATCGGCCAGAACATGAAATACGACGCCAAGATTTTTCACCGCTACGGCGTGGAAGTTGCACCGTTCGATGACACCATGCTGATCAGCTACGCGCAGCATGCGGGCTTGCATAATCACGGCATGGACGCGCTGTCGGAGCGCTATCTGGGTCACACGCCGATCCCGATTAAATCGCTTCTGGGCACGGGCAAAAGCCAAATCACCTTTGACCGAGTGCCAATCGACGAGGCGACGCCTTACGCTGCCGAAGACGCCGACATCACCTTACGCTTGTGGCAGGTTTTGAAGCCGCAACTGCACGAGAAAGGCGTCACCACGGTCTATGAGACGCTGGAGCGCCCTTTGGTTCCCGTGCTGGCCCAGATGGAGCGGAACGGCGTCAAAGTTGACCGCGACACCCTCAGCCGAATGTCCAACGCCTTCGCCCAGAAGATGGCGGGGCTTGAGGCCGAGATTCACGAACTTGCAGGGCAGGATTTCAACGTAGGTTCGCCCAAGCAACTTGGTGAAATCCTGTTCGATAAGCTGGAGCTTCCGGGCGGCAAGAAAGGCAAGACGGGGGCCTATTCTACCGGCGTCGATATCCTCGAAGATCTCGCGACCGAGCACGAGCTGCCCGGCAAGGTTCTGGACTGGCGGCAACTCAGCAAGCTGAAATCGACTTATACCGACGCGCTCCAAACCCACATCAACGCGGACACCGGGCGGGTTCACACAAGCTATTCTATCGTCGGTGCGAACACGGGCCGTCTGTCGTCGTCAGAGCCTAACCTGCAAAACATCCCCGTGCGTTCCGAGGAGGGCCGCCGCATCCGCGAGGCGTTTGTGGCCGAGCAGGGCAACGTGCTTGTGTCGCTCGACTATTCCCAGATCGAATTGCGCATCCTCGCCCATGTCGCGGGCATCGACGCGCTGAAGCAGGCGTTCAAGGACGGCCATGACATCCATGCCATGACCGCGTCGGAGATGTTCGACGTGCCATTGGACGAGATGACCCCCGACGTGCGCCGCAAAGCCAAGGCGATCAACTTCGGGGTGATTTACGGCATCTCCGGTTTCGGCCTCGCACGCAACCTGCGCATCCCGCGGGCCGAGGCGCAGGGCTTCATCGACCGCTATTTCGAGCGCTTCCCCGGCATCCGCACCTATATGGACGAGACCATCCAGTTTGCCAAAGACCACGGCTACGTGCAGACCCTGTTCGGCCGCAAGATCAACACGCCGGAGATCAACGCCAAAGGCCCCGGTGCGGGCTTCGCCAAACGCGCGGCGATCAACGCACCGATCCAGGGCACCGCCGCCGACGTCATTCGCCGTGCCATGATCCGTATGCCGGATGCGATCAAAGACCTGCCTTGCAAAATGCTGCTACAGGTGCATGACGAACTGATCTTCGAGGTGCCGGAGGGTGCGGTTGATCAAACAATCGACGTGGTGCGTGGGATCATGGAAAATGCCTCTGATCCTGCGGTGAATTTCGACGTGCCGCTGGTCGTTGACGCAGGGCAGGGCGCGAACTGGGCTGAGGCGCATTGAGGCTTAACTCTCCAATGCCTCCGACTTGATGATTTCAAAGAATTCCCCGCCAGACCAAACGCCGAACCACCCGTCCCGATGAACCCCTAGGTCAATCAGCCGGTAAAAGCTCTTACGGTCGATCAACGCTTCCAGATTGCGCCGGACTAGAACGTAGGGCGACGGCTCGCCGTCGTCGTCATAGGCCACGCGGATCGGGTGGTCCGGCCCCGCGACAAAAGTATCACCCACATGGGTCTCGAACCGCAGTTTCTGGTCCTCGCCCTCGCCAACTGCATCAAAATCAAGCGCCACAAACGGCGCATCATCCACCGTGATCCCGACCTTCTCGACAGGAGTCACAAGGAAATAATCGTCACCGTCCTTGCGAATGATCGACGAGAACAGCTTTACCAATCCAGCCCGCCCGATAGGCGTCCCCAGATAGAACCACGTCCCGTCCCGCGCGATGCGCATATCCAGATCGCCACAAAACGGCGGATTCCACTTGTCCACCGGCGGCAAGCCGCCTTTGGCACCTTCTTGCGCAGCGGCTGCGATGCTTTCCGCTGACGGCACCTCAAGCTTTTGTGCATCGGGTTCTTTTGCCATTCTCTTATTCCGCCATATCTGCCTTTATATACCCATAGAGTATAGCCGCCCCGAGGGAGTTGTCACATGGCCGACGCGCAAGATCTGGTAAAAGATATCGAAACCCTAGCGGAGAAGCTGAATACCGCCCGCACCAGCATCGGCCAGCAGATCATCGGCCAGCAGGACGTCGTGGACCTGTCGCTGGTCGCCATGCTGTCCGGCGGCCATGCGTTGCTGATGGGCTTGCCGGGCCTTGGAAAAACGCTGCTGGTGGACACGCTGTCCACCGTGATGGGCCTTAGCGCCAACCGTGTGCAGTTCACGCCCGACTTGATGCCCGCCGATATCATCGGCTCCGAAGTGCTGGAGACCGCCGACGACGGCACCCGCGCCTTCCGCTACATCGAAGGCCCGATCTTTGCGCAATTGCTGATGGCCGACGAAATCAACCGCGCCTCGCCGCGTACCCAGTCCGCGCTGTTGCAGGCGATGCAGGAACGCTCCGTCACCGTGGCGGGCACGGACCACGCTTTGCCCGCGCCGTTTCATGTCCTGGCGACCCAGAACCCGCTAGAGCAGGAAGGCACCTATCCTTTGCCTGAAGCCCAGCTTGACCGCTTCCTGTTGCAGATCAACGTCGACTATCCCGACCGCGACACCGAGCGCGATATCCTGCTGGCCACGACCGGCACAGTGTCCGCCAAATCGACCGCCGTGTTCACCGGCGAGGAGTTGATCGCCGCGCAAACCCTCGTGCGCCGTATGCCCGTGGGTGACGCCGTGGTCGAACATATCCTTGACCTTGTCCGCGCCTGCCGTCCTGACGAGGCCGAAGCCACTGACCTTGTCCGCGACACCGTCTCATGGGGGCCTGGTCCGCGTGCTGCACAAGCTCTAATGCTCACCGTTCGCGCCCGCGCGCTGCTGCAAGGCCGCCTTGTGCCCTCGTCAGACGACGTGCTGGCGCTGGCCGATCCGGTCCTGTCGCATCGAATGGCTCTTAGCTTCGCCGCCCGCGCCGAGGGTCGCGTTCTGTCCGACGTCATCGCGGATGTCGCCACCCAAACAGGTCAACGGAAAGCCGCCGCGTGAGCCAGCCTTCCCCCAACGATCCGGCGACCACACCCGCCAGCCTCCGGCATCGCGCAGAGGCGCACGCCAGCGCGTTTCCCGCGCTTTTGGCGCAGGCGGATCATTTGGCGTCGACGGTTCTTTTGGGGGAGCATGGCCGCAAACGCGCGGGCATGGGCGACGAGTTCTGGCAATACCGCCCCTCGCAACATGGCGACGGAGTGCGTGATATCGACTGGCGCCGTTCCGGTCGCTCCGACGCGACTTTTGTGCGCCAGAAGGAATGGCAAGCGGCGCAATCGGTGATGCTGTGGGTGGATGATGCCATGTCGATGTCGTTCACAGGCGGCAAAGATCGCCCCACCAAAGGCCACCGCGCTCGCGTCATCGCTATGGCGCTGTGCGTGTTGCTCAACAAGGGAGGCGAGCGTTTCGGCCTTGCTGATCGTGGCACTCCGCCGCGCAGGGGCGAGGCGCAGCTGACCCGTGTCGCCCGCCATTTGATGAACGCGCAAGCCGAGGTTGACTATGGCACGCCCAACGCCCGCATCCTGCCCGCAGGCTCTCGCGCGGTGTTCATTTCCGACTTCTTGGGCGACCCGTCCAAGGTTGCGGAAGCCTTGACCTCCGCCACCGATCACGGTGTGCGCGGTGCGTTGGTCCAAATACTCGACCCGGACGAGGAAGCCTTCCCTTATGACGGCCGCACCGTGTTTGAAAGCATGTCCGGCGCGATCAAGTTCGAGACGCTGAAAGCCAACTCCCTGCGCGACGCCTATCTTGAGCGCCTCGCTGCGCGCAAAGCGCAGTTGCAGGATCTGGCCCGCAAAACCGGCTGGCGCTACATGTGCCACCACACCAATGATCCGGCAGCCAAGGCGCTGCTATGGCTTTATCAATCGCTTGAGCGGGGTGCATCGTGATAGCGAACCTCGCCTTCACCACGCCCCTTTTGCTGGCCGCCCTCGCGATCCTGCCTATCCTGTGGTGGTTGCTGCGCGCCGTGCCGCCTGCACCGATAAAGCGCCGCTTTCCGGGCATCGCGCTGCTGTTGGGCCTGAACGATGACGAGACCCAAACCGACACGACGCCGTGGTGGCTGCTGTTACTCCGTATGCTGGCCGTCGCGGCCTTCATCATCGGCTTTGCCGGTCCCGTCCTGAACCCCGAAGAGGACCGCGCAGGCTCCGGCCCGCTGTTGATCGCTATGGACGGCTCATGGGCCAGCGCCCGCGACTGGCCCGCCCGCACCGCACGGGTCGAGGAACTGCTGGCCGAAGCCGCCCGCGAAGGCCGTCCCGCCGCCATCGCCGTGCTGTCCGAGCCGCCCGTAGGTGATCTGATCTTCCAATCCGCCGACACCGTCGCCGCAACGCTCGCAGGGGTCCAGCCCCGCGCTTGGGAGCCGGACGAAGACACGCTCACCGACTGGCAAACCCGCCTTGGCGATACTGGATTTGAAACCATCTGGTTCTCGGATGGCCTCGACCGCGATAGCCGCGCCGATCTGCTGGCAACGCTCAACGACAAAGGCGACGTGACCGTCATTGAAACCCCGCGCCCTGTCTACGCCTTGACACCTGCCGTCTTCAAAGACGGACGCATTTCGGTCACGGCCCTGCGCAGCCCGTCTGGCGCTGCCCGCGATATTACAATTTCCGCCATTGGCCCCGATCCCAACGGGACGGAGCAGGAACTGGCAACCGCCACCGCCTCCTTCGCCATCGGCGCAGACCAAGCGGAAATTCTGCTCGACCTGCCCACCGAACTGCGCAACCGCGTCAATCGGTTCGAAGTGCAAGGCACCCGCTCCGCAGGCGCCGTGACGCTCACAGATGACGCCCTGAAGCGCCGCGAAGTGGGGTTGCTGTCTGGTCGCAACGACCAAGAGGCGCAGGACCTCCTGTCGCCGCTTTACTATCTCAACAAGGCGCTGGTGCCGACCGCCGACCTGATCGAAGGCGCGTTGCAGGACATGTTGCTTGCCAGCCCCGACGTGCTGGTACTGGCCGATATCGCCACCGTCTCTGGCGCCGAGCGTGACAACCTCTTGGATTGGGTCGACGAGGGCGGCATGCTGGTCCGCTTCGCAGGCCCCCGCACCGCCGCCGCAGACATCGAAAACAACGACCCGCTGATGCCCGTGCGCCTGCGTGCGGGGGGGCGCAGTGTCGGCGGGGCAATGTCATGGGGCGAGCCGAAAGCCCTGCGCGCGTTCACCCGCGACAGCCCGTTTTTCGGCCTGACAATCCCCGATGACGTTCAGGTCAGCTCCCAAGTGATGGCGCAGCCTGACCCCGATTTGGCCGAACGCACCATCGCGTCGCTGACCGACGGCACGCCGCTGGTCACCCGCAAGCCGCTAGGCGACGGGCAGATCATCCTGTTTCACGTCACCGCCAACGCCGAATGGTCCACACTGCCGCTCTCCGGCCTGTTCGTGCAGATGCTGGAGCGCCTCGCGATCTCCACCCGCCCCGCTGAAATCGCTGCCGAGGATTTGGCAGGCACCACTTGGGTGCCGGAGGAAACGCTAGATGCGTTCGGCGTGGTCCGTGACGCGGGCAATCTGGCAGGCGTGGCGGGGGAAACGATTGCCGAGTCCCCAATCGGCCCCGACCTGCCGCCGGGCCTTTATGCTGGCGAGGATCGCCGCATCGCGCTGAACGTGCTGCCTGCCGGTGCCACGCTGACCCCCACCGCATGGCCCGCTGGCACCACCGTCGAGGGCATCGTGGTCGCACAGGAAACCCCGCTGATGGGCGCACTTCTTTCGCTGGCCTTGGCCTTGCTGCTGGTCGATATCATCGCCTCGTTGGCGCTGTCCGGAAAACTGCGCGGGGCCGCGACAACGGCTCTGGTCCTGATCGCGGTCTCGGCCCTGCCACAACAATCCCGCGCCCAAGATGATACCCGCGCGTTGAAAGCCACCTCGGAGGTCGTCTTGGCCTATGTCAAAACTGGCGATAGAGGGCTGGACCGCCTCTCGAACGAAGGGCTGAAGGGCCTGTCGGTCAGCTTGTTCCGCCGCACCTCGGTCGAACCTGCGGACCCCATCGCCGTCGATCTGGAAACGGACGAGCTTGCCTTCTTCCCCATCCTCTACTGGCCCATCACGGAGAGCCAGCCGACCCCGTCGCCTGACGCCTATGCCAAGCTGAACCGCTACCTGCGCACCGGCGGGATGATCCTGTTCGACACCCGCGACGGCAATATCGGCGGCTTTGGCACCTCCACCCCGCAAGGTCGCAAACTTCAAGCCTTGGCCGCGCCGTTGGATATTCCAGCACTTGAGCCGATCCCGCAGGACCACGTGCTTACACGCACGTTCTATCTGTTGCAGGACTTCCCCGGTCGCTTCACTTCCCGCGACATCTGGGTCGAGGCCGCCCCCGCTGACGCCGAAGTTGTCGACGGTTTGCCCTTCCGCGACCTGAACGACGGCGTGACCCCTGTGCTGATCGGCGGCAACGATTGGGCGGCTGCGTGGGCGCGCGACGAGCGCGGCAATCCGCGTTATCCCGTTGGCCGAGGTTTCGCCGGAGAGCGTCAGCGCGAACTTGCCATCCGTTTCGGCGTCAACGTGGTGATGCATGTGCTGACCGGCAATTACAAATCGGATCAGGTCCATGTTCCGGCCCTGCTCGAGCGGTTGGGGAACTGAGATGGACGTGATTTTCTCCCCCCTTGTCCCATGGCCCGCGCTTTATATCGCTGCAGCGATCACCATGCTTTTCGCCATTCTCGCCATCTGGCGCGGCCTTGGCGGCTGGTGGCTTCGCGCTCCTGCCATGGCGGTGCTGCTTCTGGGTTTAGCGAACCCGTCCTTGCAAGATGAGGAGCGCGATCCGTTGTCCGATATCGTTGTGATGATCGTGGACGAAAGCGCCTCGCAGCGTCTGTCCGATCGCGCAAGCCAGACCGCGCAGGCGGTGGAGGCGCTGACCACCGACCTCACCTCGCGCGGGATGGAGTTGCGCACGATCACCGTGCCGGACGGGCAGGGCGACGCGGGCACCGAGTTGATGACCGCCCTCAACGATACGCTGTCCGAGGAGCCGAAATCGCGCATTGCGGGCACGATCCTTCTGACTGACGGCCAGTTGCATGACGCGGCGCGCGCGCCTGCACTGGAGGCCCCGCTGCATACGCTGCTCACGGGTCGCAGTACCGACTGGGACCGCCGCCTGATCGTCAAAAACGCCCCTGCCTTCGCCATTCTGGACGAGGAAATCACCCTCACCCTGCGCATCGAGAACCAAGGCGCGGTGCCACGCGACATCCCTGACCGCGCCAGTATTTCCATCGCGATTGACGGGGCCGAGGCGCAGACCTTCCAGGTGCCAACAGGCGAAGATCTGGAACTGCCCCTGAAGCTGCCTCATGGCGGTATGAACGTGCTGCAATTCAACGTGGCCGCCGACGAGACCGAGCTGACCGACCGCAACAATTCCGCCGTGGTGCAAATCAACGGCGTGCGTGACCGGCTGCGTGTTTTGCTGGTCTCCGGCGAGCCGCACGCGGGCGAGCGCACATGGCGCAATCTGTTGAAATCCGACAGCGCCGTGGACCTCGTCCACTTCACCATCCTGCGTCCGCCCGAAAAGCAGGACGGCGTGCCGGTGTCGGAGTTGTCCCTGATCGCCTTCCCGACCCGCGAGTTATTCCTTGAGAAGGTCGACGAGTTCGACCTGATCATCTTCGACCGCTACAAGCGCCGCGGCATCCTGCCTGCGCTCTATTTTGACAGCATCCGGCAATATGTCGAAAAAGGCGGCGCTGTGCTGGTTGCCGCAGGTCCCGATTTCGCCTCTGCCGACAGCATCTACCGCTCGCCCTTGGGGGACATCATGCCCGCAGAGCCAACCGCGCGGGTACTGGATCAGGGCTTTACACCGCTGATATCAGAGCTGGGCGCACGACACCCCGTCACCGAAGGCTTGGAGAAATTCGCGCCCAACCCCACCGTCGACGGCATCCCCGGCTGGGGCCGCTGGATGCGCCAGATCGAGGTGAAGCCGCTTCAAGGACAGACCGTGATGACCGGCATTGAGGAGCGCCCGCTGCTGACGCTGGATCGCGTGGGCGAGGGGCGCATCGCCTTGATGGCGTCGGATCAGGCGTGGCTGTGGCATCGCGGGTTCGAGGGCGGCGGGCCGCAACTCGAATTGCTGCGCCGCCTTGCGCATTGGATGATGAAGGAGCCCGACCTTGAGGAAGAGGCCCTGACCGCGATAGCCGAGGGCCAGACCATGACTCTCACGCGCCGCACTCTGGCGCTGGAGACCGGCGAGTTGGAAATCACCGCGCCCGACGGCACAGTCACGACGCTGCCGCTGGAGGAAACTTCTCCGGGCCGCTTCACCGCGACCTTTGAGGGGCCGGAACCCGGCCTCTATCGCCTGAAGGAAGGCGATCAGGAAAGCGTCGTCGCCTTGGGGCCAGCCGCCCCGCGCGAATTCATCGAGACGATCGCGTCCGGTGACAAGCTGGAAGATTTGGTAGATGCGACCCGTGGTGGCATTCTACGTCTGGAAGGCGGCATACCCAACCTGCGCATGGTCGGCGAGGGGCGTAACGCGGCGGGCCGTGGCTGGATCGGCCTGACCCCCCGCAACGCGTATCTCACGACGAACGTGACGGTAACCCCATTGGTCTCACCGTGGTTGTTCTTGTTTCTGGCAATTTTGCTGACCGTCGGTGCCTGGCTGCGCGAAGGCCGTCGCTAGGCCTATTCGAACTTCTGAAATAACTCTTCCAGATGCGGTACGAATTCCGTGCACATGGTAATCGAGATGCTGTCAGGATCGTAGAACGCATTGGCCTCACCACAAGATTCGATGCGAATCTCAACCGTTTCTGGGAGGGAAAAATCGCTGTTCAATTCTCCGATCTCGGCTTCAAGAAGCGGGCGGATCAGCGCCTCACGGTCGCCAGAGCCGAGCGCGAGTTTGAAGCTTTCACCGCTGCCGGGCTTTTCCATTTCATCGAATATCTGTCCCCAGCTCGAGATTGCCTGTTCGTACTCATCGGCGCAGCTCTCGGCCCGTTCCTCTGGCAAGCCAAGTTCCTCGGCAAGTTCCTCTCGCTCGTCGGGGGCCGCGCCGTAGAACAGGCATATATGGTTGTAATAGCGTTGCTCATCGGTGCCGTGCAGATCCCAATAGGCGACTTCTTCTTTTCCGTCGGGGTCGTTTATGAAGCCAAATGCGCTGTCATAGGCGATCTCTTGCGCTGTATCTTCGTCATACAGCGCGTCGATAAGTAACACCGCCATGGTGTCAGCGGCGTCTTCCTCTTGGCCGTAGATCGGAACCTCCATGAGGTCGATCACCGCGTGACCCATTTCATGGTAGAATATGGACAGAAGATTGGCCTCTACGAACGCGGTTTGATCCGCGAGGGCAGGCATTGGAAGGCATAGTGCTGCCACTAGGGGCCACTTCATTTCAGCTTTACCGTATAGGCCTGATCGGACCAGCCATGCACGTTGTCGCGGGCGCGGATAATCACTTCGTTAACACCGCTTGGCACTGTCACACCGGACAAGGACCGCGTGAACGGTTGCTCTGTCTCATGTGGGTGTGCCAGCTTGCGAAACCCCAACTCGGTGCCGTCGGGCGTGCTCACTGACCACCCGTCGGCATAGTGGTCCCAGCCGGTGTCCGGATGGCTGACGGTGACGTCAAAGGTCCAGCCGCCGCCTGCTTGACGCGCGGTGACACGTTTGACCTGCGCCTGATCCGCCAGAACGGGTGAGGCGAGAACAATCGCTGCAAAAGCGGAAACGTATAGAGGTCTCATGGTTCAGGTCTCCTTGGTGGCGGCTGGCATAGCTGGGCCACCTTCCAGAATCGTGCGCGGCAGCGACGAAAATTCGCGCTGCCAGATAATGAATGTGACTGCGATGGTCGCTATAATCAAGGGGATCGGCCCCAATAGCCACGCGAGTGTGCCCAGAGCGTAGTAAATAGCACGCAGCCCACGGTTGAAGTTCCACGCCGCGCGAATGTTGATTTCGCCCGCTTGGGCGGCACGCGCGTAGGTCGAGGGCTCGGATATGTCATTCGGCACCGCAGCCATGACCACCGCGCAGTAGCCGAACAGCCGGTTTGCCCACACAAATTTCAGAAATCCGTGGGTCAGAAACAGCACCACCACCAGAAGTTTCATTTGCCACACGATGTTCGGTACAGCTTCAACCGTCAGGTCGGAGGCCACCATCTGGATTTTCTCGGTATTGCCGATCATTGCCAAGGCGCCGCCGATGGCAATCATGCAGCCCGAGGCAAAGAACGCGGTGCCTTGGCGCAAATTGGTCAGGATCGCGGCGTCGAAAATGCGCGGCTCGCGGGTCACCAGCTGGCGCATCCACTCACGCCGGTACTCGACCATAATAACCGTGACGGAGCGTCTAACGGCGCTCGGATTCTCAATCCGCCAACTAACGGTGATCCAGCAGAACAACAGTAGAGCCAGCGCCACGGCGTCCAACATCGTCAACAAAGACAGGTGCTCAAGTATAGTCATCAGACAATCCTACGCGTGTTTCATGGGACTTGCTATATGGCCAAATTGGTAATATGTTTTTACCAATTGCCGCAGCTCAGGAGAATATCCGATGGAAATGCCTGCCCCGGACGTGAAGATCATGGCCAAGAAAGCCAAGTTGGTAGAGCGCCTGCAATCGGTGCTGCCCCTTGATGCGGTCATCCATGACGAGTTCGAGACGCGCGCCTATGAATGCGACGCCCTGACCGCTTATAAATGCCCGCCGCTTTGCGCGGTGCTGCCATCGTCGACACAAGAGGTCTCAGCCGTCTTGAAGATTTGCCATGAGGAAGGCGTCCCCGTGGTACCACGGGGTTCCGGCACGTCCTTGGCAGGGGGCGCGTTACCCACGGCGGATAGCGTGATCCTCGGCGTCGCCAAGCTCAACGATGTGATCGAAACAAGCTACGAGGACCGCTACATCAAGGTCCAGACCGGACGTACCAATCTCAGCGTCACCGGAGCCGTCGAGGAAAACGATTTCTTCTACGCCCCCGACCCGTCCTCGCAACTGGCCTGTGCTATTGCGGGCAATATCGCGATGAATTCCGGCGGGGCGCATTGCCTGAAATACGGTGTGACCACCAACAACCTGCTGGGCGTGACCATGGTGCAGATGGACGGTACCGTGGTTGAGATCGGCGGCGCGCATCTGGATTCGGGCGGCTACGATTTGCTGGGCCTGATCTGCGGCTCCGAGGGACAAATGGGAGTAGTGACCGAAGCCACCCTGCGCATTCTGCGCAAACCCGAAGGCGCGCGGCCCGTGCTGATGGGCTTTGACGATAACGAGGTCGCAGGCGCATGCGTGGCCGACATCATCAAGGCGGGCGTGCTGCCCGTCGCCATCGAATTCATGGACCGCCCGGTCATTCGCGCCACCGAGGCGTTCGCGGGCGCAGGCTACCCAGATTGCGAGGCGCTGCTGATCGTGGAGGTCGAAGGCTCCCCCGGAGAAATCGACGAGCAGTTGAGTAAAATTCTCGAAATCGCGCGTCGTCACAATCCGGTTGAGCTGCGCGAAAGCACCTCCGCCGAGGAAAGCGCCAAAATCTGGCTGGGCCGGAAATCTGCCTTCGGGGCGATGGGGCAAATCAACGATTATATGTGCCTTGATGGGACGATCCCCGTGTCAGAGCTTCCTTACGTTTTGAAACGCATTGGCGAGCTGTCCAAGCAATACGGATTAGACGTCGGCAACGTGTTTCACGCAGGCGACGGCAACATGCACCCGTTGATCCTGTTCGACGCCAATAAGGAAGGCGATCTGGAGCTGTGTGAAGCTATGGGTGCCGACATCCTGCGCCTATGCGTGGAAGTCGGCGGTTGTCTGACCGGAGAGCATGGTGTGGGGATCGAAAAACGCGATCTGATGTTCGACCAGTTCAAGCCCGAAGACATGGAAGCGCAGATGAAGGTCAAGGATGTGTTTGATCCGAAATGGCTTCTCAACCCTGCCAAGGTCTTCCCGCTGAGCGTGACCGAGACCCGACGCGCAGGCTGAACCCGCCCCTCCGGGGGGAATATTTTTGCCAAGATGAAACGCTATTGAAGAAGTTGATCCGACATGATGACACCTGACAGTGAAGCAGCGTTGGCCGAAGCGGTCGCAGGCGCGAAAGGCCCCTTGCGCATTCAAGGCGGCGGCACGCGACCGATCGGGCAGGCGGAGGGCGAGGTGCTGTCTACCGCTGGCCTGTCGGGTATCGAGCTGTACGAGCCGGGCGCTTTGACGCTGGTGGTTAGGGCGGGCACGCCTGTGGCGGTGATCGAGGCGGCACTGGCCAAGGAAAACCAGCGGCTGCCGTTCGATCCGATGGACCACCGCGCGTTGCTTGGCACCAAGGGGGAGCCGACGATTGGCGGGGTTGTGGCCACGAACGCCTCCGGCCCGCGCCGTATTCAGGCCGGTGCCTGCCGCGACAGTCTGATCGGGGTGCGCTACGTGGACGGTCAGGGGGCCGTGATCAAGAACGGCGGGCGCGTGATGAAGAACGTCACCGGCTATGATTTGGTCAAGCTGTTGGCAGGGTCATATGGCACCTTGGGCGTGTTGACCGAGGTGGGCTTCAAGGTGCTGCCCGGCATTGAGGCCACGGCGACACTGGTGCTGAACGGCTTGGATGTGACTCGCGCGGTGGATGCGATGTCGAAGGCGTTGGGCTCCCCGTTCGAAATTTCGGCCGCCGCGCATTTCCCTGAAACAGGTCAAACAACACTCCGGTTGGAAGGTTTTGAGGCGTCTGTAACGTATCGCATGGCGCAGCTCCGCGCCCTTCTGGACGGGTTCGGTGATATGGAAGAGCTGCATGGCGACGCGTCCCGCGATCTGTGGACCGCCACCCGCGACGTGACGCATTTTGCGGGCGCGCAGGGCGATCTATGGCGCATTTCGGTAAAACCAAGCGACGCGCCGGACGTGGTCAAGCACTTGCCCGACGGCGCGCGCCTGTCGCTCGACTGGGGAGGGGGGATGATCTGGGTTGTCGCACCCAAAGGCGCGGACATTCGCGCCGCGCTGGGTGGCATCGCGGGCCATGCGACTTGTCTACGGGGCAGCGCGCCGACGTTCCATCCGGAGCCTGCGCCGGTGGCGGCGATCTCCCGAGGTCTGCGTGAAAAGTTCGACCCGCGCGGTATTCTGAACACCGGATTGATGGGGTAAACCATGCAAACGAACTTCAGCCCAGAGCAGCTCAAAGACCCCTCCACCGCCCGTTCCGAGCAGGTATTACGCACCTGCGTGCATTGCGGGTTTTGCACCGCCACTTGCCCGACATACCAGATTCTTGGCGACGAGTTGGACAGCCCCAGAGGCCGCATCTACCTGATCAAGGACATGCTGGAAAACGACCGCAAACCCGACGCCAAGACGGTCAAGCATATCGACCGCTGCCTGTCCTGCCTTGCCTGCATGACGACCTGCCCATCGGGCGTGCACTACATGCATCTGGTCGATCATGCCCGCGAGTATATCGAGGAGCATTACGACCGCCCCCTGACCGACCGCGCGTTGCGCTGGGTGTTGGCGCGTATCCTGCCCTACCCGAACCGCTTCCGTCTGGCGCTTCTGGGTGCCAAGATCGGCAGGCCCTTCGCCCGCTTCATGCCGGATGCGCGGCTCAGGGCGATGCTGGAAATGGCCCCGAAAACCATTCCACCAGTGTCGCGCAACGACGACCCGCAGACCTTCGCGCCCGAGGCCTCCAAAAAGATGCGCGTCGCCTTGATGACCGGCTGCGCGCAAAAGGCGCTCAACACCGATATCAACGATGCCACCATTCGCCTGCTGACCCGTCTGGGCTGCGAGGTCGTTGTGGCCGAGGGTGCTGGTTGTTGCGGGGCGCTGACCCACCACATGGGCAAAACCTCCGAAAGCCACGCTACCGCCGCCAAGAACATCCGTGCTTGGGACGCCGAGATGAAGGGCAAGGGTTTGGATGCCATCGTCATCAACACCTCCGGCTGCGGCACGACGGTCAAAGATTACGGCCACATGTTCCGCAATGAGCCGCTGGCCGCAGAGGCCGACGCGGTGTCGAAAATCGCCATGGACGTGTCGGAGGTGCTGATGAAGCTGGACCTGCCGCAAGGCGCGGATCAGGACTTGAAAGTCGCCTACCACGCAGCCTGTTCCTTGCAACACGGCCAGCAGATCAAGACCTACCCGAAAGACCTGCTCAAGCGTGCTGGCTTCACGGTGTTGGAGCCGAAAGACCCGCATTTGTGCTGCGGCTCGGCGGGGACATATAACCTGATGCAGCCCGAGATTTCCAAGCAGCTGAAAAACCGCAAGGTGCAAACGCTGGAGGCCAAGAACCCTGATATCATCGCTGCCGGCAATATCGGCTGTATGATGCAAATCGGGTCTGGCACACAGGTACCGATCGTTCACACGGTCGAGCTTCTGGATTGGGCTACGGGCGGTCCGAAACCGCCTGCGATGCTTGCGGCTGCGAATGGTGGCGCGCGTCCGATGGACATTCCCGTCCTACGCTGACGGTGCAATTGCCCATCTTGGGGTTCAGCCTGACCGGAACCGCACCGATGGCACGGTTCCCGTTTTATGGTCTCCGCAGGGCCTATGGAGTACAGTCTGTCACTGCCGCATAATATCCGTCGTAGCGCGATTGCTCAAAAGGTGGTCTGGACAAGTCCGCTGACGTTGGTCTCACTGGCTGTGCTGGCCTAAGCGCCAAAAATTAACCCATGCCTGCCGCATTCTTGCCCCAACTGTTTTCTACTGAGGATCAAAACGGGCATATCGGGGCGATTTATGCGATTTCTGGCAACACTGATAACGGCATTACTGCTGGCAACCTCTACGCAGGCGGAAGGCGTGCTCAAGTCGCTCACATCGCTGGACGCGACCAAGGCATGGCAGGGCGTGGGCCGCATCAATTTGGGGAGCTCTGGATTTTGCACAGGCACTTTGATTGCCCCCGATCTGGTGCTGACAGCGGCGCATTGCTTTTTCGACAACACCGGCGCGCGCACCGACGATTCCGAAATCGAATTTCTGGCCGGATGGCAACACGGGCGCGCCTCCGCTTATCGCGGGGCGAAGCGGTCGGTGATCCATCCCGATTACGTCTACAAAGGGCGTGGCAATGTCGACAAAGTGTCGTCCGATCTGGCGTTGATCCAGCTGGACCAGCCGATCAAGAACCCGTCCATTCGTCCGTTCAACACGGCCGTTGAGGTGGGTCGCGGGCAGGAGGTGCAGGTTATTTCCTACGCCAAACACCGCGAAAACTCCCCGTCCATTCAGGAAACCTGCAACGTGCTTGCACGCGATCCGGGTGTATATGTAACCTCTTGCGACGTGGACTTCGGCTCTTCGGGCGCGCCGATCTTCGCCATCCAGAACGGTGAGCCGGTGATCCTGTCCGTGGTCTCCGCCAAAGCCGAATGGCGCTCGCAGAAAGTGGCGCTTGGCGTGGGGCTGGACCAACGCCTGTCCGTGCTTTTGAGCGAAATCGAATATAATGATGGTGTGTTCCGCCGCGTCGATACCGGCGCCTCCCGCGTGGCGCTGCAATCGGGCATCCAGCCGTCCGGCGCGTTGTTTATAAAACCGTAAGCGCAGGGGCTTGAAACCCCGACCATCCTTTCCCAAATCAATGTTACCGGATGCCCGAACGGGGTCCGGCAACTGCAAACCGGGCCTGTCCATTTGGAAGGCCCGACACTGTAAACATTGCTTTTGAAAAGGATGAAAACCATGCGAGCATATGATTTCGCCCCCCTTCACCGCGCCACTGTCGGATTTGACCGTGTCGCCGACCTGATGGACCGCGTGATGTCCACGGAAGTCACAAACTCCACATACCCGCCCTATAATATCGAGAAAACCGGCGACGACTCCTACCGCATCTCGGTAGCTGTCGCAGGCTTCTCCGAGGCTGACCTGACCGTCGAACAGCGCGAAAACGCGCTCGTGGTATCTGCAAAGAAAGCCGATGAGGGCGAGGAAAAGACCTACCTGCACCGTGGCATCGCCACCCGCGCCTTCGAGAAGCGCTTCCACCTCGCGGACCACGTTCGCGTGACATCGGCAAACCACGCCGACGGGATGCTGCATATCGATCTGGTGCGTGAAGTGCCCGAGGCGCTGAAACCGCGCCAAATCCAGATCAGCAAAGCATCTGATCCCAAGGCGATCGAGGCCTAACCCTCTCGCCTAACGGAAACGGCCCCGTGCTCCCCAGCTGGGGCCGTTTTTATTGATCAGTGGTTGCTCCGGACCGCAGCCTTAACTCCGCAGTAAGGTTAACGCGCGCCGTCACCCGCCACACCTATTGCTTCATCTTGGCAAAAATATTCGCCCCGCAGGGTCGGCCAACATCCTAGAACCACTGTCCAGGCTCCATCAGCCCCAGTTCCAGCAACTGGTTGGAATTCCACTCGAATTTCGCGGAATTTTTCCACCAGAAATGCGGGATCGCGTACATTGATCCGGGGTTGGACACCAACGCCTTGGCCGTGCGGAACGAACAGATCGTGGCCGAGATGTTGTGGTGCCACGGGCAGCAATACGTGTTGTATTCCTGTAGGTTAAACGTGTGATTGCCGTTCAGCTTCAACCCTTTGACGGCGTGGAACAGCCCGACGCGGTCGATACGGCGGCGCGCCCATGGAATATGCTCCTCAAACCGCCAGCGCAGCCCTCCGAAGAAGTCGAGTTGCCGGTCCAGCGCCTCCCCGTCTTCGGTAAAGCGCGCCAGTGCATAATAGCCCGACTTGTCCATATAGGCGTCATCCAGACACACCGCATTGGGGTACTTGCCAAGGTCCTTGGAATACAAATCGACCACATAGGTCATGACCGTGTGGCGCCGCTCTTCGATGTTGAACGCGATCAGCTCGCGCACATTCCGCGTCTCGCAGAACGGGAAAAATAGATATTCCGCGTTAAAGCAGTAGTGCATCCAGACGCCGGGAAAGAGCTTGATGACCTCGTTCGTGATGGTGGCAAAGGCATCCTGCTCATGCACATCCGCCTCGATCAGGTGCAGGCCGTCGCGGTCTTCAGGCAGCAAATGGCCGGAGGCAAAGGCAAGAACCTCGCGGAAACCCATCTTTTGAACATGCGCAATGGTGCTTTCGACCTCGGTGCCATCCTCGATAAACACGAGCGCGAATGGTCCTTTGGCCGACAGATGCGTCGGGGCGACGTCCAGAAACGCACGTAAAGAGCTGTGCCGCATGCCTGTTATTCTTTCCTTTTTGCTCGCGGCTAAACTCTGTCATTGCGCCTTGAATTGCAAGATCGCACAGGCTGCGCTATGCCCCGCCTCAACCCTTATCCCGCAGGTGTCTCATGTCGAACGCTAAGAAGCTCTTTATCAAGACCTATGGCTGCCAGATGAATGTCTATGACAGCGAACGCATGGCGGAAGCCTTGGGGGCCGAAGGCTATGAGGCGACCGAGGTCATGGCCGACGCCGACATGATCCTTCTCAACACCTGCCATATCCGTGAAAAGGCGGCCGAGAAGCTCTATTCTGATCTGGGCCGGTTGCGCCCGTTGAAGGAAGACAAACCGGACCTGAAAATCGGTGTGGCCGGCTGCGTCGCGCAGGCCGAAGGTGCGGAAATCATGCGCCGTCAGCCGATGGTCGATCTGGTCGTCGGGCCGCAAACCTACCACCGTTTGCCCGACCTTATGGAGAAGGTGAACAAGGGCGAACAAGCGCTCGACACAGACTTCCCCGAAGAAGACAAGTTCGAGCATTTACCTAAACGCGAAAGCAAGGCCCGTCCGTCCGCCTTCCTGACGGTGCAGGAAGGTTGCGACAAGTTCTGCGCCTTCTGCGTGGTGCCCTATACCCGCGGCGCGGAAGTCTCCCGCCCACCGGAACGCCTGATCGCCGAGGCCCGCAATCTGGTGGAGCGCGGCGTGCGCGAGATCACTCTGCTGGGCCAGAACGTCAACGCCTATCACGGCGAAGGCGCGGACGGCACATGGGGGCTCGCCCGCCTGATCTGGGCGCTAAACGACATCGAGGGGCTGAAACGCATCCGCTTTACCACCTCGCATCCCAACGACATGGAAGACGCCTTGATCGAGGCACACGGCACCTGCGACAAGCTGATGCCCTATTTGCACCTTCCCGTGCAGTCAGGGTCCGACAAAATCCTCAAGGCGATGAACCGCAAGCACACTGCCGCCAGCTACATCGACCTGATCGGCCGCATCCGCGCCGCGCGTCCTGATCTATTGTTGTCCGGTGACTTTATCGTCGGCTTCCCCGGCGAGACCGAGGAGGATTTCGAGGCCACGCTGGATCTGGTCCGCAAGGTGAATTACGGGCAGGCCTATTCTTTCAAATACTCCGCCCGCCCGGGAACGCCCGCCGCCGAAAAAGCACCAGCCCCGGACGACATCGCGTCGGAGCGTTTGCAGCGCTTGCAAGCCCTGCTGTCCGAGCAGCAATACGCCGCACAGCGTGGCATGGTCGGGCGCGTGGTCGGCGTATTGTTCGAAAAGAAAGGGCGTCTTGAGGGGCAACTGGTCGGCAAATCCGACTACCTGCACGCGGTTCACTGTGACGCGCCGGAGCACATGATCGGCACCGTTCAACGCGTGCGCATCGAGGCCAGTGTCACCAACTCGTTGAAAGGCGTGTTGGCCTAGGGAAGTCCCCAGCACCCAAGAGTGCCCTAAGGGCAGGGTTTTCGGACAATTCTGCGAAAAATCCTACCACTGTTGCCGATTCGGCAACTATATGTGGTAAAAACCTCTTTAATTTACACACAAATTTGATAGTCTTGGGCATATATAGGTGGATGTATCGGTAACCAGTCAACGGGTCGGTGCAAGAAGTTCAAGATTTACACGCAAAAGGACGAGGCAGTGAAACTCAATCTTTCAAAAATCCTGCGAAGCGCGTTGGGGGGATGTGCCGTTGTGGTGTCCGCTTTGGCGTTTTCGACAGCAGGCGCTTCTGCGCAGCAGCAATATGTCTATACCGAAGACGGGTTCAGCCAGGGCACGGTGGCCAACGGCAAGATCGTTCGTCGTACAACCATCCGTGCGGAGCGCTACATTCCGACCATCTGGGTCGACCCGGACGGGTGCGAACACTGGGTTATGGATGACGGTTTCGAAGGTTTCATGACGCCGCACGTCACCCGTCAGGGCATTCCGGTTTGCCGCCGTGGCAACACCTGTGCCGTGATGAACTCGGATCAGCTTTTTGCGACCAACCAAGCCACCATCAACGCAGCGAACAAGCGTCGCTTGCAGCAGTTCTTCCAGTCGGCAGGTGCCACGGCTTACATCATCGAAGGTCACACCGACAGCCGCGCCAGCGATGCCTACAACCTGAACCTGTCGCAGCGCCGCGCGAATGCGGTTGCTCAGGTGGCCCGCTCTGTTGGGGCTCGTATCTCCGCGACACGCGGCTACGGTGAACGCGTACCAAAAGCGTCCAACGGCACCTCACGCGGCATGGCGGCCAACCGCCGTGTTGAAATTCAGTGCATTCGCTAAGGGAACGATGACATGAAAATGACCAAACTTTTAGCAGTTGTCTCCCTTGGAGCCCTCGCCGCGTGTAGCGGTGGGCTCACTGGCGAAGGCAATGGCGGCGATAAAACCCGCGATTACTCCGGCCTGTTCGGGCGTGGCCAAAAAGACCTAAGCCAGCTGGAAGCCGGCATCTGGGTTGATCCGCGCGGCTGTGATCACTGGATCATCGACGACGGTATCGAGGGTTACCTCTCCGCCCGTCTGGACCGCAACGGCAAGCCCGTTTGCTCCGGTGCAGCCCCTCCCGGCTACGCGACTGGCAACTACCGCGGCTCCGACGACGTGCGTGACCCGATCTAGGTGCCTTGCATTTCTGCAAATTTTGAAAAGGCTGCCCTCCGGGGCGGCCTTTTTTCGTATCAGACATGTGAAACATGGCCCACCCCCCTTGCACGCCCATGCCTGCTCATGCACCCTTCCCATGCAACCCAACTCAGGAGAGCTCTTTGACCACAAGTGAATTGACCGTGGGCGCCACGGACGCGGCCCCGTCCGAAACCCTTCTGGAGTTTCCCGACAATCGGTTGCTGATTGACTTATGTGGAGAGTTCGACCGCAACCTTGCCCAGATCGAACAAGTCCTAGGCGTGCAAATCGTGCGACGTGGCAACCAGTTGGCCGTCATGGGCGAAGCGATGGAAAAAGCCGTCGCCGTTCTGGAGGCGCTCTATATGCGGCTGGAGGGCGGGCGCTCGGTCGAGATGGCTGATATCGAGGCCGAAATCCGCATGGGCCGGTCTGCCGACAATACCGGCATCCGTGACGGCGACCAGATCGAGATGTTCAACGCAGGCGTCGAGATCAAGACCCGCAAGAAAACCGTGGAGCCGCGCACGCAGGCCCAGAAAGACTACGTCACCTCGCTGTTCAACAACGAGCTGGCCTTCGGCATCGGCCCCGCTGGTACCGGTAAAACTTATCTGGCTGTGGCGGTGGGCGTATCGCTGTTCATCACCGGCAAGGTCGACAAGATCATTCTGTCCCGCCCCGCTGTTGAGGCGGGGGAGCGTTTGGGCTTCCTGCCCGGTGACATGAAGGACAAAGTCGATCCTTACATGCAGCCTCTCTACGATGCGCTGAACGATTTTCTACCCGGCAAACAGACTGCCAAGTTGATTGAGGAAAAGCGCATCGAGATAGCGCCGCTGGCCTTCATGCGGGGCCGCACGCTGTCCAACGCCTTCGTGGTGCTGGACGAGGCGCAGAACGCCACGACCATGCAGATGAAGATGTTCCTGACCCGTCTGGGGCAGGGGTCGCGCATGGTGATCACAGGGGACCGCTCGCAGGTCGACTTGCCCCGCGGTGTCCAGTCCGGCCTGCGCGAGGCAGAGACACTGATCAAGGGCGTCAAAGGGGTGTCCTTCAGCTACTTCACCGCCAAAGACGTCGTCCGCCACCCGCTCGTCGCGCGGATCATCGAAGCCTACGAGGCAGCAGAGGCCAAAGGGTAGGTTGGGCTGCGGATGTGGGGAGTGGCTGTTTTATGCCCTTTCTAACGAATGTCGTCGGGCTAATAATTATTGGTGAATTTGGCCGTAGTTAAACTTCAGTCGTTTCAAGCTTTGGGCAGGATCAAATCCGTGCCCGATGGTCCTTGGCAAAACGCTACGCAGCTTTCGGCGAACATCTCAATTAGTCTTCGCTTAGGCCCCGATGCAAAGCCGAGTGACAGGGTGACACCGCTTGTGCTGTCGGTGATTGGCAGGCAGCGAATGTTGCTGCCTGAATACGTCGGCACGTCCCGTGGTTTCATGTTCAAAAGGGAAATCCCGATTTTCGAGGCGACAAGTGAACGGACCATTTCCGTAGAATTTGCAGTTGCCACGATCTGAAGATCTGCGCCCCCTTGCTCAAGCAATTCCAGGTAATACCCACGCGCGGCAGGCCGGTCCAAAAGGATCAGCGGTTCACACACAATTTGGGAGACCGTCACAGCATCATAAGCTGCTAAGGCATGGTCAGCCGGACACAGGCAATAGGTTGGTGCATAGATAAGCGTTCGGGTCTCGATCTGTGGGTTGGGCAGTTCTTCGACAAACAGGATCATATCGAATTGTCCGTCCAGCAACCCCTGTTGGATCGAGTCATTGTCGCCTTCG
This sequence comes from Litoreibacter halocynthiae, assembly GCF_004365635.1. Classification (GTDB taxonomy): domain Bacteria; phylum Pseudomonadota; class Alphaproteobacteria; order Rhodobacterales; family Rhodobacteraceae; genus Litoreibacter; species Litoreibacter halocynthiae. The sequence continues at coordinate 594,787 of NZ_SOBH01000003.1, forward strand.
GTGAATGTGAAGGCCACGCCGGGATAGGCTGCCAACATTTGTGCGGCAAGCTCTGGCAAGAAGGCAGGGGCGATTGGCGCGTTGTATCCGATTGCCAAATTTCCCGAGAGGCTGGATTGCAGGTCGGAGACATCCGTCAGCAACATATCATACCGGTCCAATAAATCATCAATGCGCCGCCCAATGTCGCGGCCCGCTGCGGTTGGAAATATCCCCTTGGCCCGTGCGCGTGTCACGAGCGCAACGCCAAAGGCGGCTTCGGCCTTATCCAAAGCGGCTGCGATTGCAGATGGCGTCACATGGGCAGCCTCGGCCGCGTGGGTGATGCTGCCATATTTCAGTGCAGCTTGAACGTAGCGCATTGCGCGGACGGACAATGTCATGACTTAACCTCGGATTTTTTGAGATATTGCATCACATAAAACTATTTTCCAAAGGATAACGCATTTGGCAGGGTGTCTCTGACCATAGATCGGGGATCGAGTCATGAAATCCAGAACCAAAGTTGTCGTCATCGGCGGTGGCATTGCCGGTTGTTCGACGTTGTATCACCTCACCCAAGAGGGGTGGTCAGATGTCGTCTTGGTCGAGCGCGATGAGCTGACGTCTGGCACCACGTGGCATTCGGCGGCGCAGGTCACAAATTTCGGCATGGCCCAGACTATGGTTGGCCTCAAGTCCCACTCCATCGCGCTTTACAAGAAGTTGCGTGACGATCCCGAATACCCAGTGGGCTATCACCATGGCGATGGCGGTATTCGGCTCGCCAATACCGAAGAACAAATGCAGGGCTATCGCCACTTCGCCTCTATGGCGCGCGGGATGGGAGTGGAATACGAGGTCATTGATGCGCAGGAATGTGCGCGCCGCCACCCGTTGATTACAACAACGAACCTGCTGGGCGGGCTTTGGGACGGGCAGGACGGCGATATTGACCCCGCTCAGCTTTGCCAAGCGCTTGCCTTTCATGCGCGTAAGGCGGGCGCAGAGATCTATCGCAACACACCCGTCACCCGCCTGACGCAACACAAGGATGACACTTGGACGGTTCACACCGATCACGGTGATATTGACTGCGACTTCATCGTGAACGCCGGCGGATACCGCGTGAACGAAATTGGCGCGATGATGGGCGTGCAGCATCCTGTTGCGTCGATGGAGCACCAATATTTCATCACAGAAGACATCCCTGCCATCGCGGCGGCCGGACACCGGATGCCGCTGCTTCGCTGCCCGATCTCGGATTACTACTCGCGTCAGGAAAAGGGCGGTCTACTGGTCGGGTTCTACGAGCAGGACTGCAAAACTTGGGGGATGGACGGGATCAGCCCAAGTTTTTCCAACGATCTTTGCCCTGATGATCTGGACCGTGTGATGGACGTTCTTGAAGGGGCGTTTGAACGCATGCCCGCATTGGCCGAGGTCGGCATCAAACGGATCGTAAATGGCCCGATTACCTATACCATCGACGGAGCGCCATTGGTTGGTCCTATTCCGGGCAAGCGTAACGCCTATTGCATTATCGGTCTGCGCGCAGGCTTGGGTGAAGGCGGCGGCCATGGTTGGTTGCTTGCGCAGCAGATTGTTCATGGAGAGGCCTGCTACGACACTTGGGTGACAGACCCCCGACGCTTCACCGGACATGCGACCGTTGAATTGACTGCACGAAAGTCGATTGAGGATTATCAAAACGAATTCCGTTTCCATTTCCCCCATGAGCATCGGCCCGCAGGGCGTAATGCCAAGACAACGCCGCTGACACCTATTCTCGCTGCGGAAGGGGCAGAGTTTACCGTCGTGAACGGGTGGGAGCGCGTCGATTACATCAAACCCGCACCAGATTTTCACCCCTCGCTCAGCTTCAATTTCGATGAAGCCTTTGACGTTGTTGCTGCCGAAGTGAACAACGTTGCCACAAATGTGGGGCTAACCGAGGTCAACGGCTTCAACCGGATCGAGATTACCGGCAAGGATCGTCACGCCTTCCTTGACCGCATGATCTGTGGGACCGTTTCGAGGCGCGGTGGGCGCGTTGGGCTTGGCTACCTGCTTAACGAACACGGGTGCATCAAGGGCGAAGCGACGGTTGCCAATCTGCCCGCCTCGGACCGGGGGCCGGATCGAATCTGGTATGGATCAGCAGCCGCGTCGGAATACCACGACATGGATTGGCTGACCGCGCATCTGAACCCGGATGAAGACGTGCAACTGCGCAGCCTGACCAATGATCACACGATCCTTGTTCTGGCAGGACCGAAGGCGCGCGCTGTTCTGTCCGAGTGCGCGCGCGGCGACTGGTCTGCCGCGTCATTTCCGTGGCTTTCAGTCCGTGAATGCACAATCGGTTTCGCACCTGCCATCGTAATGGGCGTCAGCTTTTCAGGCGAATTGGCGTATGAAATCCACGTGCCAAACGCCTCTCTCCACGCCGCTTATCTGGCGCTAAGGGCGGCTGGTGAGACGCATGGCCTGAAACTCTTCGGGGCGCGTGCTGTTGATTCCATGCGCATGGAAAAAGGGTTCCTGCACTGGAAGGCGGATTTGATTACGGAATTTGATCCATTTGAAACGGGCCTCTCGCGCTTCGTTAAGTTGGACAAAGAAGACTTCATTGGTAAGGCCGCGCTATTGAAACGTCAGGCCGCTGGGCCACAGAGCCAGTTGGTCACGCTCAAGATTGATGCGGCCCATGCGCCAGCGCATCCGGGAGCGTCGTTGATGCAAGGCGACAAAGTGATCGGCACAATCACCTCCGGGGACTACGGCCACCGCGTAGGCATGAACCTCGCCTATGCTTTCGTCACCTCTGGTTTCAGCCAAACAGGTTCAACGATGCAGCTCGATTTGTGCGGCGAACGCGTTGCTGCGCAGGTCATCGATCCATCGCCCTATGATCCAGAATTCGCACGGATGCGGAGCTAATCGGTACATTTCAGGAGGATTCCTAAAGCGTCGCTTCAAGCCCGCGGCTTGTGCCGACTATCCTCGATCTGCACCATTTCTGCACAACTCCACGCGCCCATCTGCACCACCAGCCGTGACAAAGCGGCATGGAACAAAAACGCGATACCCTGCTTTGGATTGGTCTGACTGTTGCGTCAGCGCTGCTCGCCATCGAGCCCGTTCGGTGGCTTTTTACAAGCTGGCGTGACCCGTCCTACCAGTCCTACGGCGCGGTTTATTGCATCGTGCTTGTGGGTCTGGTGGGGCTGTCCCTGAAAAGCTCCCCTCCCGGCGGGCCAGCCATCGCAGGGCGCGTTTTTGTTCTATTCCTTTTTGCCGCCCTCATCCGGCTGGCGGGCCAGATGCTGGCCATCAACATCCTGAGCGCGCTGGCCCTGTCACTGGACGTCTTTGCCCTCGCGACAATGTTGCGTCTGGATCGCCGCAAGCTCGCGCTGTCGCCGTTCTGGATGGCCACGTTCTTCCTGTTCGCCTTGCCGCTTGGACCGATCTTGCAGCGGGTCGCGGGGTTTCCGTTGCAGATGGTCTCGGCCGATCTGGCGTGCCAGATGATGTCACCTTTCTTCGCGGACCTGATCTGCGAAGGCGTCCGCCTGCGCCTGAACGGCGTGGACGCCATGGTCGACCTGCCATGCTCCGGCGCGTCGGGCCTGCTGTTGATGGTCAGCCTCTGGGCCTTCCTCAACATCCTGTATCGTCCGCGCTTGCTGACCGCGTTTACGGGCGGATTGGCCGTGATCGGGCTGAGCATTCTTGGCAACGCCTTGCGAATCAGTTTGCTGGCTGGCGGCTTGGGGCAGGGCATCGACACCATGGCGCCCACGCTCCACAACTCGATCGGGTTGGTCACGCTGATGGTTGCAGCTGCGCCAGTCGTATTGCTCTATCGTCCCTCCGCCAAGCCCGTGCGCATGCTGCAATGGCGGCTGCCGGCATTTCCAAAGTCGCTGCACATTCCAATGGTCGCGGTGGCGTTGGTTGCTGCAATTGCCATCGTAAACGCCCCGAAACGCCCGGTGGACCTGTCTGCCCAAGTGGTCCCCGCACGCCTGCCGATGCAACTGCTAGGCGCACGGGCCGAGCCCATCGCGCTCAGCGAAACCGAGCAGCGGTATTTCACCGCCTATGGCGGCTCCGCGCAGAAGGTCCAATACGGGCCGATGGGGCTGAACATCGTGCGCACGACCTCGCCGCTGCGCCACCTGCATTCCCCTGAAACCTGCTTGCTCGGTATGGGCTACAGCGTGCAGTTTATGGGCACGCGCTACGATCCCCTCCCGACCTCTGTCTACGAGGCAACCGGTCCGGACGGGCGGGTCTGGACCGTCGCAGTCAGCTTCATATCGGATGACGGCCAACAGACCCCCAGCGTCGGCGAAGCTGTCTGGAGCTGGCTCGGCGGCTCCTCGCGCAGCTGGCAATCCGTGCAGCGCGTCACCCCGAAATCCCTGCCCGAACAAGACCGTATTTCCTTTGAAAATGCCGCTTTGGCGGCGCTTGACCTGTAACCCGAAACGAGGACCAAACCCATGCGACTTTTCTTTATCCTGATCCCCATATTCTCCCTAAGCGCGGTCTTTTCGGCGTTTGCGTCTGACACCGACGAAGTCGCGGGACGGGTCATCGCGAATGTGGCGGGAACGTCCTATGACCTGCCAATGCTCGACAGCAAAATCAGCGTCAACATCGAAGGCGACATGGCAACGGTTGAGGTCACGCAAAGTTTCATCAACGAAGCACATGTGCCGGTGGAGGCGGAATACCTCTTCCCGCTGAACCAGCTTGCCGCCGTTTACAGCATGGACATGCTCATCGGTGACGAGGTCATAAAGGCGAAGATCAGGGAAAAAGCCGTGGCCGAGGCCGAGTTCAAGAAGGCCGCCCAAGATGGCAAAGCCGCAGCACTTCTGACGCAGCATCGCCCCAACATGTTCACCCAAAGCATTGCCAACTTGATGCCCGGCCTGCCGATCACCGTGACGCTGCGCTACGTGCAGATGGTGCCGAAAATCGACGGCCAGCATGAGTTGGTGATCCCGCTGATCGTTGGCCCCCGATATGAAAGTGCGGCCGTGCAACTGCCGGATGAGGACAGCGAAGACGTCCCGATGACCGCCAACTCATGGACGATCAGTGACGTGCCGGCCTACCCGCAAGTCGTGGGGTTGGACTTGCCCGACACCTTCACGTCCGAACGGGTTGCCCTTGATCTGACGCTGACAGGCGGCGTGTCGATCTCTGATTTCGGCAGCGACACCCACCAACTTGCGGTGCAGTCGACCGGGGACGGCCTGACCGCAAAATTCGCCAAGGGCAAGGTGCTCGACAACCGCGATCTGGTTATCCGCTTCACCTTGGGCGGCGAAACTCTAGAGGCCGCCAGCCTGTCCCATACGGACGAACGCGGCGGGTTCGTGTCGCTGATGATCGAGCCGCCAGCCGTGCCGGATGCCGCGACGATCACCCCGCGCGAGCTGGTTTTTGTGCTTGATACATCCGGCTCCATGGGTGGCCAGCCAATGGCGGCCAGCAAAAGGTTCATGGACGCGGCCCTGCGCGGGATGCGCCCCACAGATTATTTCCGCATCATTCCCTTCGCCAATCACACGCAGAATTTCTCCAGCGTGTCCAAGCAAGCGACGGCGCGCAACATTCGCAGCGCCCGCGCCTATGTCGACAAGCTGAGCACAGGCGGTGGCACCGAGATCGACAACGCGATTCGCACTGCTTTCAGCACTCCCCAGCCTGAAAACACCATGAAGATCGTAGTTTTCCTGAGCGACGGGTATATCGGCGGCGAGGCCCAGGTGTTGCGCACAATTCGCCAACGAATCGGCAATTCCCGCATCTATGCGTTCGGGGTCGGTACCTCGGTGAACCGCTACTTGCTGGACGCCATGGCGGATGAGGGGCGCGGATATGCCCGCTATGTCGGCGTTGACGAGGATGCCTACGAGGTTGCGGAAACGCTGGCCGCCGACCTGAAATCCCCGCTGCTGACGGATATCTCTATCGACTGGGGCGATCTTGACGTTACCGATGTCACGCCTTCCCGTCTGCCTGACTTGTTCGCGGGTAACAGCTTGCGCATCTATGCCCGCCACTCCGGCACGGGTGCGGCGGAGGTCACGCTAAAGGGGCTCGTGCAGGGACGCCAAGCCGCGATGCCGGTCAAACTGACCCTGACGGATAACGCGGAAAACGCAGCTTTACCGCTCATTTGGGCGCGCAACCGTATCGCGTCGCTCACCCGTCAAATCGCTGTGGGCGAGCAGCCGGAAGCCGCAGACAAGGAAATCACCAAGCTGGGGCTGGAATTCTCGCTCCAAACCCAAAACACCTCCTTTGTCGCCGTGTCAGAGCAAACGGTGAATACCAGCGGGCATCAGGCCACCTTGGCAAATGTGCCGCTTCCCATGGTGTCCGGCGTCTCGAAAGAGGCCTATCCGCAGCCCTTCGCAGGATCGTCCTCGCCCGAACCTCAAGCTATTATCGGCTTCCTGCTGATCGCCGCGATGACCCTGTTCGGGTTCCGGCGGAGGGTCCGGTGAATGCACGCCTCGCTGGACAAACGCGGCGTGAGTTGCAACACAAATGGCATGACAGCCCGCATCCTCATCGTTGATGACGACCCTCACATCCGCGACGTCGTGCGCATCGCGGCGGAGGCGGCGGGATATGCGACGCTGGAGGCGTCAAACGGCCGGCTTGCCCTGACCCATATCGGGCGCGAAACCATCGACCTTGTGGTGCTGGATATCGGAATGCCGCAGATGGACGGGTTCGTTTGCTGCAAGGAAATCCGCGCCAAGTCCAACGTGCCGGTCCTGTTCCTAACCGCTCAGGATGACGAGATCGACCGCGTTCTGGGGTTCCAGTTGGGGGCGGATGACTTTGTGTCCAAACCCTTCAGTCCGCGCGAATTGGTGCTGCGGATCAAGGCCATTCTGGCCCGCGGCAAACCGCAAACCAAAGCCCTGCGGCATGGCGTGCTGGAAATGGACAGCGCGGGTCACAACTGCCGCATCGACGGCGCGCAAATGGTCCTGACCGCGACCGAGTTCGCGCTGCTCTCCACATTGCTTGCGCATTCAGAGCAGGTCCATGATCGTAGCCAGTTGATTGATCAGGTCTATGGGCCGAACAACACCCTGTCGGGGCGGACGGTGGACAGCCATGTCCGCAACATCCGCACCAAGGCGGCGGAACTGGGCTGCAACGATATCATCGTGACGGTCCACGGCGTCGGCGTGAAACTTGGCGCGTGCAGCCGGTGATCGGTTCGCGCAAAAAGTGGCGTCCCTCCATCGCAATGGTGATCGCCGTTGTTTGCGCGGCGCTGGTCTCGGTGCCGCTTCTGGCCTTGCTGGCAGTGCGGTTGACCTCCAACCAGTTCGTGCGCGAGACCGAGCAATCCCTGATCCAGCAAGGCGCGATCTATGCCGAGATTTACGCGGAAGCCTTTACCGTGCTGGACGGCCCGTTGATCGGGACGGCGCTGGATAACGATCAGAAAGAGCACTGGAATGCCAATCTGCACCCCGCCCGCGCGCAGTTGAATGTGCGTCGCGAAAGCGTCGCCCCGCCGCGCCCTGACGGTGAACCCGTCACCGATGCGCTGGACCAGCGGCACGCGGATATCATCGGGCCATTGCTCGAAATTGCGCGGCGTTCCCAAAGGACCACCTTGGCCGGTGTGGTCTTTCTGGATCATACAGGGCGGGAGTTGAATACAGACGGCGCGCCGTCGCTCGCGGCGGTCGCGGAAGTGCAAACCGCCCTGAGCGGTGACATTGGCGCCAAGCTCAGGGCGCGCGATGACGACTTTGAGCCACACGCATTCTCGTCGCTCAGCCGCGACACGGGGTTTCGCGTTTTCCTGACCTATCCGGTTATCGTGCAGGATCGTGTGATCGGGGTGGTCTACCTGTCGCGCACGCCACTGAACCTCGGAAAGTTCCTGTTTCAGGAACGATACGCACTTCTGACAATGCTGGTGTCGACGGTGATCGGGGCCACCCTGATCGGCTTGCTGCTGCTACGGCTGATTTCCCGCCCCATTCATGCGTTACGTGATGCATCGCGAATGATCGCAGCGGATCAGCAGCCTGACGACAACCCCGTGCTGCATTACGGCCTGCGCGAACTTGCCGATCTGGGGGACAGTGTCTCGACTATGGCGGAAACGCTGTCTCGACGGTCGCAAGAAATCTCGACCTATACGGATCACGTCACCCACGAGTTGAAGTCGCCGGTCACGGCAGTAATTGGCGCGGCGGAGCTGTTGCAGGACGACGCGCTGAACCCAAAAGACCGCGCCAAACTGCTGGGCAATATCGAAACGCAAGCGCGCCGGATGAACCGCCTTCTGGGCCGCTTGCGCGATATGACACGGCTGCGCGTGACCCAAGGTGGCAAGCCGGGGCAATTGGCGCAAATGCTGCCGCAGCTTGACGGCCTAAAGGTTGTCATGGACGCCGCACCGGAGACGACCCTGCCGCTTTCGGTCGAACACGGGCAGATGATCTTGCACCACATGGCGCAGAATTCGCGCGCCCACGGGGCGCAGGAGTTTCGTGTTGAATATGCCGACAACGTGCTGCGTGTGATCGATGATGGCGATGGCATCACCGAAAACGACAGCAAGCGCGTCACCGAGCCGTTCTTCACCACCCGTCGCGACCAAGGGGGAACCGGCATGGGGCTGTCCATCGTCGTGGCAGTGCTCGACAGCTACGGCGCGACGTTGGACTGCCTTCCAAGCGCGGAGGGCGCGGTTTTCGAGATACGTTTCCGCAACGCCGGTTGACGCCGCCCAAACCTGCTGGCAGGGGAAACCATGGCACAAATTGAAATCCTCACCGAAGACGAACGCTGGACCGACGCGGCCCTTCCCGCACTGGCGGAGAAGGCGTGCAGCGCGGCCTTGGACGAGCTGTCGCTGGACGCGGACTACGAGATCAGCTTGCTGGCCTGCAATGACGCCCGCGTGGCCGAGTTGAACACCGAATTTCGCGGCAAACTTGTGCCGACCAACGTGCTGTCCTGGCCGTCCGAGGAGCGCGCGGCGCAAATCCCCGGCATGTTTCCGATGCTGCCCGATGGGGCGCCGCACGAACTGGAACTGGGCGATATCGCTATCGCATTCGAGACCTGCACCCTCGAGGCCGACGACGCTGGCAAGCCTTTTGAGGACCATGTGACGCACCTATTGGTGCATGGAACCCTTCATCTGTTGGGCTTTGATCACACAAATGATCCAGATGCCGCCTTGATGGAGGGTTTGGAGACCAGAATTCTTGCAAAATTAGGCATTGAGGACCCATATAGGGTGTAAGGCCCGTGTATGGGGCCGATTTATTGGAAAAGGACCGATGGGCGCAGAAATAGAAGGCTCGTCTACCGCAGCGCAAAGCGCGCAGGACATAGACACGAACCAGACCGAAGTTGCGATTGGCGACGAGACGGAACCTGGACTTTTTTCACGCGTAATTGCAGCGTTCCGTGCGCCCGATTCCGACGATGAAATCTCCGACAGAAACGGGAACGGCAGGGCAATGCTCGGCCTTGGTAATTTGCGCGCAAAGCGTGTGGAAGACGTTGTCATTCCACGCGCTGAAATCGTGTCGGTGCCGAAATCCATCGGGCTGGATGATCTGGTAGGGGTGTTCCGCGACAGCGGTCTCACCCGTGTGCCGGTGTTCGAGGACACGCTGGATTCCCCGATCGGAATGATCCACCTGAAAGATCTGGCTCTGCGTCACGGCTTCAATGGCAAAAGCCCCGATTTCGATCTGGAAGCCATGGTGCGTCCGGTTCTGTTCGTGCCGCCCTCGATGCCGATCGGGGTGCTGCTGGCCAAAATGCAGACCGAGCGCAAACACATGGCGCTGGTGATTGACGAATATGGCGGCGTTGACGGCTTGGTGACCATCGAAGACCTGATCGAGCAGGTTTTGGGCGAGATCGAGGACGAGCACGACATCGACGAGGCCGATCTGTGGAAAATGGAAAAGCCGGGGATTTATCTGGCTCAGGCCCGTGCCCCGCTGGAAGAGTTCGAGGCCGAGATCGGCCAACGCCTGTCGGATGACGAGATGGACGAGGAAATCGACACGCTCGGTGGCTTGGTCTTTATGCTGTCGGGCCGTGTTCCGGCGCGTGGTGAGGTGGTCGAGCACCCCTCCGGTGCCGAGTTCGAAATTCTGGACGCCGACCCGCGCCGCATCAAGCGCATTCGGGTTTTGATGCCCGCAGGGCAAGCAAGCTGATCGCAATGATCCGTCGTGCCTTCCGGCCCGCCGCGCGGCCCAGTCGGGCGCAGTTTCTCGCTGCCCTCGGGTTTGGCGCGCTTGGCGCGTTGGGCCAGGCGCCATGGTCGCTCTGGCCGGTGGCGTTGCTGGGCTTCGGCGGGCTGATCTGGCTTTACCGAGCCTCCGCCACAGCACCCAAGGCCGCATGGATCGGCTGGGCAGGTGGCGCGGGCTATTTCGTGGTGTCACTGTTCTGGCTGGTGGAGCCGTTCATGGTCGATATCGCGCGTCATGGCTGGATGGCCCCGTTTGCGCTGTTCTTCATGGCCGGTGGGTTGGCCCTGCTCTGGGCCACGGCCTTCGGTGTGGCGCGCCGCATTGGCGGCCTGATCGCGCTTGTCGCGTTGTGGACCGCGATGGAAATGCTGCGCAGCGTTTTGTTTACCGGTTTTCCTTGGGCCACCGTCGGGCATATCTGGTCGGATCACCCGATCTTGCAGATCGCGGCTTATGGCGGCACTCCGGTTCTGACGTTGCTCACTTTGGCCATTGCTGCCGGCCCCGCTGCTCGAAAACCCCTTGTAGGATTGGCAGTATCTAGCATTCTATTGCTGGCAGGGTGGGGCTATGGCTCCCGGCAACTGGCCACCCATGCTGCGCAGAATACTGACATATCGGTGCGTCTGGTCCAGCCAAATGCTGCGCAGCATTTGAAGTGGGATCCGGAACATGTCGGCACGTTTCTGCAGCGCGCGGTGAACCTGACTTCAGCCCCTGCGGACACTGCGCCGGACCTGATCGTCTGGCCCGAAACCTCGGTGCCTTACGCGTTGAACGACGCGCCAACCGTTTTGGAAGCCATTTCACGCGCGGCGGGCGGGCAGCCTGTGATCGTCGGCGGCAATGACAGGGTTGAGGATGGTTGGCGCAACACCCTCGTGCTGCTTGGCCCCGAAGGCCGCAGGGAGCAGACCTACCACAAATACCACCTCGTGCCGTTCGGCGAATACATTCCCTTCGGCGAGGCGCTGTCCAAAATGGGCATACGCGGTCTGGCGTCGCGCGACGGCGGCGGCTTCTCTAAAGGTCCGGGGCCAAAGCTGATTGATTTGCCGGGCATCGGCACCGCCTTGCCGCTGATATGCTACGAGTTGATCTTCCCGCGCAGCTTTATCGGCCTGCCGCGCCCGGACCTGCTGCTGCAAATCACCAATGACGCTTGGTTTGGCAACATCTCCGGTCCCTACCAGCATCTGGCCCAAGCCCGTCTGCGCGCGGTCGAGCAAGGCCTGCCGCTGATCCGCGCCGCCAATACAGGCGTTTCAGCAGTGATCGACCCAAGGGGCCGGATCACCGCGCAAACCGACCTGAATGTGGCTGCGGTTCTGGACGCGGGTTTGCCCGAAGCTGCGCCTGCTACGCTCTACAGTCGCCTGTATGACTGGCCGATGCGCGGCCTTTTGGTGCTGTTGCTGATCTGGCGGATCGCCGCACGACGCCGTGTTTCCATTGACCATGCTTCGCCACAAGAGTAGGGCAGGTCAATCATTCACTGCCACAACGGCTTCCTGACGTGGCGGAGCATTAAAACCGGAGCACTTCCCCATGGCACGACAGAACTATCTCTTCACTTCGGAATCTGTTTCCGAAGGACATCCCGACAAGGTATGCGACCGCATTTCCGACGCCGTTCTGGACGCTTTCCTTGCGGAAGAGCCCGAGGCCCGCGTCGCAGCCGAAACCTTCGCCACTACCAACCGCGTGGTGATCGGGGGCGAGGTTGGCCTGTCCGATAAGAACAAGCTGCACGAATACATGGGGCGCATCGACGACATCACCCGCGATTGCATCCGCGACATCGGCTACGAACAGGACAAATTCCACTGGAAGACCGTCGAGGTCACCAACCTGCTGCACGAACAATCCGCCCATATTGCCCAAGGCGTCGACGCGGCGAGTGGCAAGGAAGAAGGGGCCGGCGACCAAGGCATCATGTTCGGCTACGCGTGTGACGAGACGCCGGAGCTGATGCCCGCGCCCATCCATTACGCCCACGCCATTCTGCGCCGTCTGGCCGAGGTCCGCAAAGACGGCACCGAGCCGACGCTTGGCCCCGACGCCAAGTCACAGCTGACCGTGCGCTATGTTGATGGCAAGCCGGTGGGCGTGTCCTCCGTCGTGCTGTCCACACAGCATCTGGACGAGAGCATGACCTCCGCCGATGTGCGCGCGGTGGTCGAGCCGTATATCACCGAAGTTCTGCCACAGGGCTGGCTATCAGCTGACACCGAATGGTGGGTTAACCCGACCGGCAAGTTCGTCATCGGCGGCCCTGACGGGGATGCGGGCCTGACGGGTCGCAAGATCATCGTCGACACTTATGGTGGCGCGGCCCCGCATGGCGGCGGCGCGTTCTCCGGCAAAGATCCGACCAAGGTGGACCGCTCGGCGGCTTATGCATCGCGCTATCTGGCGAAAAACGTGGTGGCCTCCGGCCTCGCGAAGCGTTGCACGATCCAGCTGAGCTATGCCATCGGCGTGGCCAAGCCGCTGTCGATTTATTGCGACACACACGGCACTGGTGAAGCACAAGACGCCGCCATCGAAGCCGCTGTAGCGGGCCTGATGGACCTGACTCCGCGCGGTATCCGCGAGCATCTGGGCATGAACCGCCCGATTTATGCCCGCACCGCGGCCTATGGCCACTTTGGCCGCGCGCCCGAAGCCGATGGCGGCTTCTCGTGGGAACGCACCGATCTGGTTGAGGCGCTGAAAAAAGCGGTCTGATCGCGATCCGGCATAGCGAAAACTAAGGGCGTGTCAGTGGCGCGCCCTTAGTCGTTTGCGGCATGCCCCGTTGCACCCGCCGCATGGCGCGGCTACACCGCCGCGCATGAGCAAATCAGACACAGATTCCACGACGCCCCGACGCAACTTCTATGGCCGCCTGAAGGGCAAGACCCTCAACGCGCGCCAGCGGCAGGATTTCGACGAGGTGCTGCCAGACTTTCTGCTGGACGGGGTCAGCCGCGAGGACAACCCCGAGCGGGCGATGCTGGATGTCGACGCAATTGCGCAGGGCAAGCCATTGTGGCTGGAAGTCGGCTTCGGGTCTGGCGAGCATCTTGTCCATCAGGCCAAGTCAAATCCGGACGTGCAATTCATCGGCTGCGAGATTTACGTCAACGGTGTCGCCTCCCTGCTTGGCAAAATCCGCCGCGAGGGGATGAGCAATATCGCCATCCATCCGGGCGATGCGCGGGATTTGCTGGACGTGTTGCCCGCGAACAGCTTGGACAAAATGTTCCTGCTCTATCCCGACCCGTGGCCCAAAGCCCGCCACCACCGCCGCCGCTTCGTGACGCCGGAGCATCTGGACCCGCTGGCCGAAAAGCTGAAATCCGGCCACGAGTTTCGCGTCGCCACCGATATCGAGGACTACGTGCGCCAGACCTTGGGAGAGGTGCCGCGCGCAGGCTTCAAGCTGACGGAAAACCCCGCCGATTTGGGCAGGCCTTGGGATGACTGGTTTTCCACCCGCTACGAGCAAAAGGCGCTCCGCGAGGGGCGTTCGCCGCATTACATGACCTTCATACGCGATTAACTTTCAAACGGGATCATCTGCCATGACAGCCAAGACACGCATCGTCCTTTCGAGCGACCACGCCGACATCAAGCTGCGCCAGACCATCGCCGCGCATGTCGCGGGTCTTGGCTACGAGGTCGAAGACATCGGCCCGATGACTTCGGAAAGCACGCCCTATCCCCAACACGGCGAAGCCGCCGCGCGGCGTGTGGCGTCCGGCGACTGTGATTTGGGCATCATCGTGTGCGGCACGGGTCAGGGCATCATGATGGCCGCCAACAAGGTCAAAGGCATCCGCTGCGGTGTCTGCTCCGACACGTTCTCTGCCCGCATGATCCGCCAACACAACAACGCCAACATGCTGTCGATTGGGGCGCGTGTGATCGGCGAGGGGCTGGTGCTTGATATTGTGGACGCCTTCTTGAGCGCCGAGTTCGAGGGCGGTCGCCACGCCACGCGGGTGGATATGATCACGGCGATTGAGGGGTAGCGATACCTGTTGGAGCGCACGCCGGGCGGTCGGCGGACCGGGGGTGGGCGATCCTTCGGTGCAGTTTGGCAGTTTATCTCTGCCAAGTTTATCGTCCCTCACAAGCCGGTGCGCCCGTTGCAAAATCGCCGACCCGTGGGACGGTCCGACGATCGCCCGGCGCCTACGGCTTGCTTCCGGACGAGAGATGGCGAGCAGTAATGTCTGCTTTGAGCCCATACCTACCAACACAATGTAGGAATGATCTCACATACATGCATCGCAATTTGTTAAATCAGGTGTAAGTTTGGCTGCGACCATGATTTATGGATTTTTGGAAAGTGCAGGGGAATAATTTGAGGCTTGTTGATTGGTTCATCGAATACATTGATATTTACGATCACCGGATGACTGTTAGGGATGAGGTGACAAAAACCCGCGCACTTTTGGCAGGTTTTTTGGCTTGCTATTTAAGTCTTTTAGTCACTGGATTTTTGTTGCTTTCCCTCTTTTGGGTCTTTGATAACTCTATATCACCAACTCTGTTGTTCGAACGTTCATCTCAAAAATCGTTGCTGGTGCTTGGCACTATATGGGGAGCGTTCGGTTTTTTCTCAGGACGAGGTAAACAATGAACGTTTCCAGAATCCGATACTGCTTTGAGGTAATCGGCACAGCCCGTGACCGAACTAATGTCGGCTAAGTCCGCATTGCGGACCTTTGACCCAGTGTGTTGCAATGAGGTTAACCGAAACGCGCCGCTTCTACCCACGACAAACCACCATGGACCCTCACGCACCTCTGGGCTATCACGTCAGGGCTTTTGACTGACCAGAGAGAACTGCCCTATGTCCGGCCACGGTGACCCCATTCCAATGACCTCCCGCGCTGGCGGCGCGTTAACTGGCGAGGCGCATGTGCCGGGGGATAAATCCATCTCCCACCGCTCGCTGATTTTGGGCGCGATGGCTGTGGGGGAGACCAAGGTCTCCGGTCTGCTGGAAGGCCAAGACGTGCTGGACACGGGCCGCGCGATGCAGGCCTTTGGGGCGGAGGTTATCAACCACGGCAGCGGCAACTGGTCGGTGCATGGCGTGGGCGTCGGCGGCTTTGCGGAGCCTGACCACGTGATCGACTGCGGTAACTCCGGCACTGGCGTTCGGTTGATCATGGGGGCAATGGCGACCTCGCCCATCACCGCGACCTTCACGGGCGATACCTCCCTCAATGGTCGTCCCATGGGCCGCGTGACCGACCCGCTGGCGCTGTTCGGAACGCAAAGCTATGGGCGCAAGGGCGGGCGGTTGCCGATGACCATCGTGGGCGCTGCGAACGCGGCCCCCGTGCGCTACACCGTGCCGATGCCGTCGGCTCAGGTGAAATCCGCCGTACTGCTGGCGGGGCTGAATGCGGCTGGTGAGACCGTGGTGATTGAGAAAGAAGCGACCCGCGACCACTCGGAACGGATGTTGGCGGGTTTTGGTGCCAACCTGAGCGTCGACGACACCAAGGAAGGCCGCGTGATCACGCTGCAAGGCCAGCCCGAGCTTAAGCCGCAAACCATCACCGTGCCGCGCGACCCAAGCTCCGCTGCATTCCCTGTCTGCGCGGGGATCGTCGCCCAAGGCTCCGACGTGCTGGTGCCAGGGATCGGCTTGAACCCCACCCGTGCGGGGTTGTTCACCACGTTGCAGGAAATGGGCGCGGACCTGACATTCGAAAATATGCGCGAAGAAGGCGGGGAGCCTGTGGCGGACCTGCGCGCCAAATTCTCCGACAACATGAAGGGGATCGAGGTGCCACCGGAGCGCGCGGCGTCGATGATCGACGAATATCCGGTGCTGTCCGTTGTCGCGGCTTTTGCCACGGGCAAGACCGTCATGCGCGGCGTCAAGGAATTGCGGGTCAAGGAAAGCGACCGCATCGACGCCATGGCGCGCGGGCTGGAAGCCTGCGGGGTGACAGTCGAGGAAGACGAGGATACCTTCATCGTGCACGGTATGGGCGTAGGCGGCGTTCCGGGGGGTGGCACTTGCGCGACGCATTTGGATCACCGCATTGCCATGTCGTTTATGGTGCTGGGGCTGGGCACGCAAAAGCCGGTCCATATTGACGACGGGGGGCCGATCGCGACGTCCTTCCCGATTTTTGAGGATTTGATGCGCGATTTGGGCGCGAATATTACAAGGGACTAGGGTTTATGCAGAAGTATTTTGCGAGTGTTGTTGTCGGTGGCGAAGGTGAATTGGACGCCAACTCGCGCATTTTTGTCGGGCATTCCGACAGCATAGCGCAGTTTCTGGCCACACTGATGATGGCCTTTGATCAAGACGACACCAAACTGCTTTTGCTGCGCCGCGCCGCGTTGCTGGATGATTTCGAGGAGGGCGACTTTGATGCCCCGATCAACCTTGGCCCCGTAAAGGCGATGGACATCCAGCCCGGCCGCCTGATCGCGGGTGACCCCTATCCCGGCGCATTGCCACAGGCTTTGCCCGAAAGCGGCTGCAAAATGGCACTGGTGGAGCTGGCGGTGAAATCCGGCGGCGGCCAAGTCGCACTGGTGGGAGTGAAGGCCGACAACGCCATCCAAGGCCTGCGCATCATGCTCAGCGATGCGGAGCAGGGCGGCGCGACAATCACCTCGGTCGAGGGGCTGATGGATTCCGAACTGCATGCCGACGACGCCTATGACTTCGACGCCAAGCCAAGTGCATTGGCAGCGCGGGTCGCAAAGGGCGAGCATATCGCGATGAGCGAGCCGATTGCGTTCGGTTCCTAAATCCCTGCTTTGGGCGTGGGCGGTCGCGACCGCCGCGCTCTATGGCGTGTTGGCCTACGGGTCCTACGTCACCTTGCCCTTCCTTGCGAGGGGCATTTTGGGCTTTGATATGCGACCATTCGGGATGCCCTTCGACATTGCCGAACCCTACATCGTAAACCTGACGTCGGACGCGCAAGGTTACTACTTTGGCGTTCTGAGGCCATTGGATACCGCCTTCATTGTGGCGTTGGTCTTGCTCGCGGTGGCATTGGCCCAGAGGTTTGGCGGAAAGCTGTTCTGGTTGAGTCTTTGCGCCGCATTCCTGTATGGCGCGGCCGACTTTGTTGAGAATTGGCTTGTCGGGCTTGCCATGGGCGACGGGTTCCACCTGATTGCCCCAGAGGCATTTGAAAAGATTGCCCAGTTCACAAAATTGAAATTCGCAGCCTTGGTGCTGATGGCCGCCAGCCTGCTCCTGCAATGGAGGCGCGCCGATGCCCAAAGGTAGCTGCTTGTGCGGCCAGATCACCTACACCGTCACTGGCCCTTTGCGCCCCGTTATCGCGTGCCATTGCCAGCAATGCCGCAAGTCCAGCGGGCATCATGTGGCGGCGACCTCGGCGGCGCGGGGTGATGTGGAGATTACGGGCGAGGTGACGTGGTACGCATCCTCCCCCACCGCACGGCGCGGGTTCTGCGGCACCTGCGGCAGCCAGATATTCTGGGACGGGCCGGGGGTGAACCTCTCCATTTCTGCGGGCAGCTTTGACGGTGACGCTGGGCTTAGGCTTGCGGGCCACATCTTTTGCGCCGACAAAGGGGACTATTACGAAATCTCTGACGATCTGCCTTGTGCGGATGCCGAAGACCCCATGTTGACGACACAAGTGCCATGAAATTCACAGTTGCAATCGACGGGCCAGCCGCAGCCGGAAAAGGGACATTGTCCAAGCGTGTGGCCGAAGAATTCGGCTTCGCGCATCTGGACACCGGACTGCTTTATCGCGCCACGGGTGCGCGGGTTCTCGCAGGCGCCGACTCGGTGGAGGCGGCGACAAGCCTCGAGCCCGAGGATATGGAGCGCGACGATTTGCGGACCACGGCTGTGGCGCAAGCGGCTTCCAAGGTTGCGGCGATCCCTGAGGTCCGCGCGGCACTGGTGCAGTTCCAGCGCGACTTTGCCCGCCGCGAGGGTGGTGCCGTGCTGGACGGGCGCGACATTGGAACGGTGATTTGTCCCGATGCGGATGTGAAGCTGTTCGTCACGGCCTCCGACGCGGTCCGTGCGGAGCGGCGCTATCTGGAGCTGTCGGCAAACGGCCACGAGGTCACCCGCGAGGGTGTGCTGCGAGACCTGACGGAGCGCGACGCCCGCGACCGTGACCGCGAAACGGCCCCGATGGCGGCGGCTGAAGACGCGGTGGTGATCGACACCTCGGACATGTTCATTCACGACGCGGTTGCGGCCGCAACCCGAGTGGTTCGGGCGCGGATAAAAGCTGTCTCGGACTAAGAAAAGATAGGCGGCCGCCCATTTCGGGCTGCGGTCATCTTTATTACAGGCGTTACCCTGCATCCCTTGGGGGTCAAGTGCCCCTATATTTGCCGGCGGTCGCGGGAAACTCCTTGCGCGGAGCCATGGAACACAGATCGAATGCGAGGCGGTAAGAGCGCCACGCGTTTGGTTAACCGAGGACAGGGTATAGGGCGGATGCGTTAAGGTTTGGTGGTGGCTGCGTTCGGTGCCTTTGCTACCGGATTACATGAACGGCGCATTTTGCATGGCGGACGACTCTGGCGGCGGTGGAGCCCAAAAACAGGTCGCTGAACCCCGGTCTGTGCGATGCCAGCACGATGCAGTCGATACCATTATTGTTGGCGTAATCGACGATGGAGCGCCCCGCGTGACCGGAAATCATTTTTGGCGTTGCACCTGACAGATCCTTGGCCGCCTTAGCCAGAGAGGCCTCGGCCTCGCGCCGTGTCGAGGCAAGCACGTCGCGCGGAATAGAGGAGGTGACGTAGTCTGGAATGTCCTCTATCACATGCGCCACCGTAAACTTTGCATCCTTGTCCGCCAGCGCGCGCGCGACGGCATAGGATGCCTGAGTGTCGTGGTCGTTATCGAAAACGACCGGTACGAGGATATTCTTATACATGGTTCCATCTCCAACTTGGTTTCATTTGCAGTGATACCCCGAATCTACACGCACTGGCGTGGCCGGTCGTTGCGTTAGGTCAATTGGGGCTGCAGGGGCGATAGGGTACTCAGAGTGGCTACGCGCGAATGGCGGCTTTGGAACCCAAGACTCCCCAATGCTGCGGTTGTCACGAACGTCTGCTCTCGATCAAATCCCCAGAGATTTACGCACTTCCACGAGAACCGTGCTCAAGCCAGCCTTCGGGACACCACCAAAGGCCAGCCGTAACGCCTGCGGGACCGCTGTGGTGGTTGCGTATGGCTCCGCTCCAGATACCAAAATGCGGCTTTCCCTTAAGCGACTAATGATGGGCTCAGCCCGAACAGCTTGATCGAGGGGCAGCCATGCAAACCCAGCATTGGGATGGGCCACAATGGGGATGCCTTCGAAGATGGCATTGCAAATCTGCTGACGCTCTGCTCCGTCGCGCCTTCGGTTTTCTTCGGATGCGGCCAAGGTGCCGTCCTCAATCCAGCCTGTCACCAACCCCGAGATCAACGCCGGAGCGTTCCAGGTTGTTGCACGGATCGCTTCGATCAATTGGTCTATGTGCGTCGCCGGTGCAATCACATATCCAATACGCAGGCCCGTCGCGATGCTCTTGGAAAACCCGCCAACGTGTATCGTCCGTTCCGGGGCCAAGGTGAGAAACGTCGGTGGTGGATCGGGTTCCAGAAACGCATAGGCGGCATCTTCGATGATAAGAAGGTCATGCTTTTGCGCGACCTCAATCAAACGACCGCGTGTTACTTCGTCCATCACCGACCCAAGCGGATTGTGTACGGTCGGCATCAGATAGACAGCTTTGATCGGTCGCAAGCGGCACTGTCGATCGAGATCATCAGGGTCCATTATGCCCTGAACCCCCTCGATTGAGGTGACGTCTAGCCCCTGCAAGGCAACAACCGACTTGAAGCCGGGATATGTCAACGCATCAACCGCCACAATATCTCCGCGCCGAAGAAGCCCAAGGGCTGTTATCGCCAATCCATGCTGGCCTCCGGACGTCACCAAAAGACGCTCTGGTTCAACGCGATCCAAAGTGGAGTGAAGGCTTTCAGCGATGATCCGTCGTTCATGGAGCCGCCCGCCATGGGGCTGATAGCGCAGCATCGCCTCCAAATCGCCTGCCGTCGCCAGCCTTCGAAGACCGGCACGCAACGCATCAACGTCAGCGGCATCACCCGGCATATTGAACACAAGATCGATCAAGCCATCACTGGCGGTCTGATGGATGCCCAGTGTCATGGGTAAATCGAGGTCACGCACGAAGGTGCCGCGCCCGGCCTCTCCGACAACGAGCCCCCGACGCTCCAACTCTGCATAGACGCGGGTGGCCGTCGCGAGGGCGATGTCAAACTGTTCGGCAAAGGCGCGATGCGTGGGCAGTTTGGTTCCCGGCACCAATTTGCCCGTTTGGATCGAACGGGCCATCGTATCGGCGAGGGTCAGGTATCTGGCTTTGGGCATTGTCTCACTGTATCTATGACAATTTAAAAATTGTTATATTTCTGTCTTCTTGGCATTTGGGTCTCAAGTCAATTCCTATGGTGTTCAAATGACAAAAACGGTTTCCGCATCGCTGCTCGCACTCGGGCTATTCACGGTGACATTCGCAGTGAACCTGCAAGCACCGCTGTATGATGTTTATGCGGCTGAAAGTAATGTTGGCGCGACGGCTGTGACGGTCGCATTTGCGGCCTATGCCGCTGGCCTTATGCCGACCCTTATACTGCTTGGTGGGTTGTCTGATCGCATCGGTCGCCGGATACCAATTGCGATGGCTCTGCTGCTCGGAGTGGTCGCAACTGTGCTTTTGGTGCAGGTGCCAAGCTGGAGCAGCCTCGTGATTGCGCGGCTCTTTCTTGGAGTTGGAACCGGCCTCGCGACAACGGCAGGAACGGCTTACATGACCGAAATACTTGGCGAAGATCGATCCCGCAGCGCAGCACTCATTGTCACATCGGCTACGTCTCTTGGCTTTGGTGGAGGTGCGTTGGCCACTGGCATCAGCCTTGGCTTGCAAGGACCGACGCTTCTTCCTGTCAGTTACATTGCATTGATTGTCGCTGCGCCGCTGCTGGCAATCATTGCATTGGTCTTGCCCCGCGTAGATCGTCCGAAACAAGTGTCGGTCTTACGCCTGCCGGTATTTCCGAAAGGGACATGGGTGTTTGGGGTGGCCATGGCCTTGGCTTGGTCCACCACGGGCATGACAATCGCGGTGGTGCCGCTGGAGTTAGCAGCAAACGGTCTTGGCGGCTGGACGGGTCTGGTGATCTTTCTCGCGATTTTCATAGGATTTCTCTGCCAGCCGATTGCCCGCCGTATGACTAATAGCCAATCGCTCGCCTTGGGCTTTGCGCTGATCCCACTCGGATTTTTGGTTCTCCTAGCTGGCGTCTGGCTACATCTCCTCGCCTTAGTGCTTATCGGAACATGCATCACGAGCGCTGCTAGCTATGGTTTCAGCTATCTCGCATCGCTCTCAGAGGTCTCCCTTCGCGCTCCACAGGATCGCGCTCGGGCGACGGCTGGACTATTTGTTTATGCGTATTTTGGGTTTTCTCTTCCCGTGATTGCCAATGGCGCATTGGCCGACATGCTTGGCCTGCTGGCGGCTATGACCGTATTCTCAGCCGCGCAAATTGTAATCACAGTAATCATCGTCACTATGTGGAAACGGCAATCCGCGAGACCTACCGCAACCGTTGAAACACTGACCTGAAAGCTGCCGTTCGTGAAAGTGCAGCGAAATGGCGGCTCCGTCCGCTAAGCTGATCATTCTGCGCTATTGGGAACAGGCGACTTAATTGATTTCACTCCAATATCGTCGAAGTCAATCCTCGGATGCCTGAGCACTACTCACACAACGCCTGAATCGCCGCTACAGGGTGCGTTTTGCACCCAAGCCTTGATTGGGCGCGATACAATCGTCCTAACCCTTACAGACTTGCCCTTCCCCCCAACCCGCGCTATACGCGCGGCTGTCTAAGGGGCGAGAACAGTCTCAGGGCGAGCAGGGTCGGTTTTCCGGCCCTTCTTGTTTTGAGAAAACCCCGAAGACCAACTGAAACCCAAAGACCGGCGGAGACAACCGCTCGGCCCGTATAAACATCAGATTAGGAAACACACGCCACATGGCTACAAACGCATCTATGGACGAATTCGAAGCCCTCTTGAACGAAAGCTTCGAAATGGACACCCCCGACGAAGGTTCGGTTGTCAAAGGCAAGGTACTGGCGATCGAAGCCGGCCAAGCCATCATCGATATCGGCTACAAAATGGAAGGCCGTATCGACCTTAAAGAATTCGCAGAACCAGGCGAATCCGCAAAAATCGAAGTGGGCGACGAAGTTGAGGTGTTCCTTGACCGCGTCGAGAACGCCCGCGGCGAGGCCTCCATCAGCCGCGACAAAGCGCGCCGCGAGGAAGCCTGGGACCGTCTGGAAAAAGCTTACGCAGACGAAGAGCGCGTCGAAGGCGCCATCTTCGGTCGCGTCAAAGGCGGCTTCACCGTGGATCTGGGCGGCGCCGTTGCGTTCCTTCCCGGCTCCCAAGTCGACGTGCGCCCTGTGCGCGACGCGGGCCCTCTGATGGGTCTGAAGCAGCCGTTCCAAATCCTGAAAATGGACCGTCGCCGTGGCAACATCGTTGTGTCCCGTCGTGCCATTCTGGAAGAATCGCGTGCTGAACAGCGTGCGGAAGTCATCGGCAACCTTACCGAAGGTCAGGCTGTTGACGGCGTGGTCAAAAACATCACCGAGTACGGCGCATTCGTCGATCTTGGCGGCGTAGACGGCTTGCTGCACGTCACCGACATGGCATGGCGCCGCGTCAATGACCCGCGCGAGATCCTGTCGATCGGCGAAACCGTCAAGGTTCAGGTCATCAAGATCAACAAGGAGACGCACCGTATCTCGCTTGGCATGAAGCAGTTGCAGGACGATCCATGGGAAGCCGTTGCCAACAAGTATGCGCTGGATTCCACGCATACCGGTCGCGTGACCAACATCACCGATTACGGCGCATTTGTTGAGCTGGAGCCCGGTGTCGAAGGTCTGGTTCACGTCTCGGAAATGTCCTGGACCAAGAAGAACGTGCATCCCGGCAAGATCGTGTCCACCTCGCAAGAGGTCGAAGTCATGGTTCTGGAAATCGACAGCGCCAAGCGCCGCGTTTCCCTGGGTCTCAAGCAGACTCAGCGCAACCCGTGGGAAGTGTTCGCAGAGAACAACCCTGTCGGCAAAGAGATCGAAGGCGAAGTCAAGAACATCACCGAATTCGGTCTGTTCGTCGGCCTCGAGAACGATATCGACGGCATGGTTCACCTGTCCGACATCACGTGGGACGGCCGTGGCGAAGACGCCTTGGGCGATTTCCGCAAAGGCGACATGGTCAAGGCCGTTGTAACCGAGGTGGATGTTGAGAAAGAGCGTATCTCGCTCTCGATCAAAGCTCTGGACGGCTCGTTCGACACCGCAGTGGACGGCGTCAAGCGCGGCTCCATCATCACCGTCGAGGTCACCTCGATCGAAGATGGCGGCATCGAAGTGGAATATGAGGGTGCCAAATCCTTCATCCGCCGCTCCGACCTGTCGCGCGACCGTGCCGAGCAGCGCCCTGAGCGTTTCGGCGTTGGCGACAAGCTCGACGTGCGTGTGACCAATGTGGACGCCAAGACCCGCCGTTTGGGTCTGTCGATCAAGGCACGCGAGATCGCGGAAGAGAAAGAAGCAGTCGAGCAGTATGGCTCCTCTGACTCCGGCGCGTCCCTGGGTGATATCCTTGGTGCGGCTCTGAAGTCCGACGACGAGTAATCGCTCTCGATAAAGTTTGAGGACGGCCCTGCCAGAAATGGCGGGGCCGTTTTCGTTTGTGGGAAGTGCCCCGAATCGACCTGAATTTGGCCCTTGGTGCCATGCGGCTTGCGTCCATTTGTGTGACACAGAGACGCAATTTGTGCCGCCAAGCGGTATTTTTCACGCTATTTTCTCGCGCATGACCGCGCTGCCCCCCCTGTAAACGCTTTCCTCAGTTGGATTATTTGTCCTATAGTTCACCGAAGCACGGTGGCCACCCGTTGCACTAACAAAGTCCTGGGGAGGATATTTGATGATACGCTCTGAGCTGATCCAAAAGATCGCCGATGAAAACCCGCACCTGTACCAACGGGATGTAGAGCGCATCGTGAACACCATCTTCGAAGAAATCGTGGACGCGGTGGCCTCGGGCAACCGCGTTGAGCTACGTGGCTTTGGCGCGTTCTCTGTCAAAAAACGCGACGCGCGCACGGGTCGGAACCCGCGCACAGGCGAAAGCGTTCATGTAGAAGAGAAGCATGTGCCTTTCTTCAAGACCGGCAAGCTGCTACGAGACCGTCTCAACGGAAACGAAAGCTGAACTAAATGCGCTACATTCGCTATGTGTTTATGGCCGTCGTCGGCCTCTCCTTGATTCTGGTCGCCCTTGCCAATCGCGGCATGGTCACGATCAAACTGCTGCCCGAAGAAATGGCGGCCTATCTGGGACAGCCTCTGTCCTATGACCTGCCCCTATTCGTTGTGATCTTTGGCGGCATCATCATCGGCCTGCTGATCGGTTTCGTTTGGGAATGGTTCCGCGAGCACAAGCACCGCGCCGACGCCCGCCTGCAAAAGCGCGAGAAGGAAAAGCTGGAGCGTGAGGTCAAAGGCCTCAAGCGCAAGTCGAATGAAGGCAAGGACGAAGTTCTGGCCCTGCTCGACGACAGCGCTGCTGCGCGCTAGATCATTCATATGACAACCCGTATCAAAATCTGCGGCTTGGGCCGCCCTGCCGATGTGGCCGCTTGCGCAGCTGCGGGCGCTGCGTATGTGGGGTTCGTGTTCTTCGAAAAGTCTCCCCGGCATCTGAGCTTGGACGCCGCACGCGCGCTTGCCATGGAGGTGCCGCTGGGCCTTGCCAAGGTGGCGCTGACGGTCAACGCGGACGATGCGGCGCTGGACGCTTTGATGGATCAGGTACCGCTGGATATGCTGCAACTTCATGGCTCCGAGACCCCAGAGCGTGTGGCAGAGGTGCGTGACCGTTTTGGCCTGCCGGTGATGAAAGCCGTCGGCATCGCCGATGAAGGCGATCTTGCGATGCTGGAGGATTACATGCGTCTGGCCGATCAGATTCTGGTCGATGCCAAGCCGCCGAAAGGCGCTGATCTGCCAGGGGGTAACGGTTTGGCCTTTGACTGGCGTCTGATCGCGGGCCGTCGATGGTCTGTACCATGGATGCTTGCTGGCGGGTTAACGCCTGACAACGTGGCGGAGGCGATCCGTCTGACAGGTGCCAAACAAGTTGACGTGTCCTCGGGTGTGGAAAGCGCGCGCGGCGTCAAAGACGCAGCGCTAATCAAACAGTTTGTGGCTGCAGCCCTCGACGATACACCCAAGCTGTAGTTTCCGCACCTCGCGTCGGCCTTGCGCTTTACCCCGACGGGTTCACGGGCTACATCAACAGAGTTGCAACGGGAGTGTTCCAAAATGCCTGATGATCTGCTGAACAGCTACAAAACCGGCCCTGACGAAAAGGGCCGCTTTGGCGATTTTGGCGGGCGCTTTGTGTCCGAAACTCTGATGCCGCTGATCCTGGAGCTGGAAGAGCAATACGAGCACGCCAAGACCGACAAGTCCTTCTGGGACGAGATGGACTTTCTGTGGAAGCATTACGTGGGCCGCCCCTCGCCAATGTATCACGCCGAGCGCCTGTCCGAGCATCTAGGCGGCGCGAAAGTCTACATGAAGCGCGACGAGTTGAACCACACTGGCGCACATAAGATCAACAACGTGTTGGGACAGATCATTCTGGCCCGCCGCATGGGTAAAACGCGCATCATTGCGGAAACCGGTGCGGGCCAGCATGGCGTTGCCACCGCGACTGTTTGTGCCAAATTCGGCCTGAAATGCGTGGTCTATATGGGCGCGCATGACGTGGAACGTCAGGCCCCTAACGTGTTCCGCATGCGCCTGCTGGGTGCCGAGGTGGTGTCTGTGACGTCCGGCCGTGGCACGCTGAAAGACGCGATGAACGACGCAATGCGCGACTGGGTGACCAACGTGCGCGATACGTTCTACTGCATCGGCACGGTCGCCGGCCCGCACCCGTACCCCGCTATGGTTCGCGATTTTCAAGCGATCATAGGCAACGAAGCCAAAGAGCAGTTGATGGAGGCCGAAGGCCGTCTGCCCGATACGCTGGTTGCTGCGATCGGCGGCGGCTCCAATGCGATGGGGCTGTTCTTCCCGTTCCTCGACGATAAGGATGTAGAGATCATCGGCGTCGAAGCTGGCGGCAAGGGCGTGAACGCCAAGATGGAGCATTGCGCGTCTTTGACTGGGGGTCGCCCCGGCGTGTTGCATGGCAACCGCACCTACCTGCTGCAAGATGATGACGGGCAAATCCTTGAAGGGTTCTCGATTTCCGCTGGTCTGGACTATCCGGGCATCGGGCCGGAGCATTCGTGGTTGCACGAAATTGGCCGCGCACAATATGTGGCGATCACCGACAAAGAGGCGCTGGAAGCGTTCCAGCTGTGCTGTTCTTTGGAAGGGATTATTCCCGCGCTTGAGCCATCCCACGCGCTGGCCCATGTGATGAAGATCGCGCCCGATTTGCCAAAGGATCATATCATCTGCATGAACATGTGCGGACGCGGTGACAAAGACATCTTCACTGTCGCCCGTGCACTGGGCTTCGAGATGGGCGAATTCGCCTGATCGCTTGACCAGACCTAAAGAAAAGGCGCCCTTGGAGGCGCCTTTTTTCGTCTAAGCCGCGCTATGGCGTAGCATTAATTCGCGTCCAGCGCGTTCTTGACCAAAACCTCCAGCGGCACGATATCAAGCGCTCGCTGATGGGTGGAGGCGAGGCGGATCTTCGGGGCCGCGCCCTCCTCATGGGCTTGCAAAAACCGCGCGGCACATAGGCACCATTGGTCGCCCGGGTTCAGCCCCGCAAAGCCGTATTCCGGTCGTGGCGTGGACAGGTCGTTGCCGAGATATTTGGAGAAGGCCAGAAACTCGGCGGTCATGATCGCGCAGACCGTGTGGCTGCCCTGATCCATCGGCCCTGTATCGCAGCACCCATTCCTGAAAAATCCCGTGACGGGGTCGTCAGAGCAGTTTTTCAGCTCGTCGCCCAACACATTGAGAGATGGCTCACGTTTCATAGTTTAGCTCCAGTTGACCCAACGCCCGTGAAAATCTGCACGGCCCAGATCAAAACCTAGTGCGTCCGGCCAAAGCCGCAAGGTGAGTTTGGCTCCTTGGCCACCTGCACCGTCATCGGCCTCCATTGAGAACCATGCCAAAGGGGCATCAGGCGTCGCGCGTTCAGCCGCTGACCGAATGGCGGTCTTGCAGCGGGTTTGCACGGCATCGGGAAAATACTGCCACGCGATTGTGTGAAACAGGAAATGGGTGCTTCCGGTGTAGGTGTGCGCAAGGCGCGCTTCCAGCCATTCGGCGGCGTCGGCGCGGTCAACGGACGCGCGTGGCAAGGCCAGAGCCGCATTGGTTAGCGCCAGCCGTTCTGGCTGGTCGGCCCAGAGATAGGCGCGCAGGCGGTCGGCGTCTTCGGCGGTTGTTAACGGGTTCAGATCGACGCCGCGACGCTCCACGACCGAAAACGGGGTATCGCAGGGCGGTGGGCCGGTCCAGTCAGGCGTCAGGGTTAGGGCAGGCGATTGCGCACCGTAGCTGCGCCCATCCACGGCGACGGCGTAGCGGTCGAAGTTCAGGTTCAGCCCCGCGCTTGCGCCCAGCTCCGACACGGTTAGGGGCAGGCCAAAATGTGCGCAGGCTTGCAACGCCGCAGGCAGGATCGCCGCGCTGCGCCGCACCTCGTTTGTCTGTGGCGCGCTGTTGAGGAATGTGTCGATGAAGGACGCCTCGGCCGTCAGGGTTTGCTCGATTGCGTTCCATAGCGTGTCGTCATCCGCAACATGCGGCGGATAGGCTTTCGCCAACGGGCTGTCCGGCGCGGCCAAGACCAACGCATGCAGCGCGCCAGCCAAGCGCAACGGCACCGAATGCCCCCTTGGGCTAAGGTCGCCTTCCCAATTGAACAGGCGTTCAGTGAGTGGGGTTGTCGGGCGCAGGCGATCGGCCAACAGCGTCAGCATCCGCGCCATGAAAGGAGAGCCGAGCGCCTCGCAATGGCCCGCCTGATTGCGCAGCGCGTCGGGTAGGTTCACAGGGCCGCCGCAATGGCACGGAACATCGCGACGTTTTCCTCGCTCACACCGGCCTCGCGAAACTTGCGGTCAGCGGCATTGGTGGCGATGACTACACCCAGCGGACGGTTGATATAGATGTACTGGCCGTAGACGCCACGGGCCATGAACTCACCCTCGTCCGCGCCCTTGGGGACCCACCATTGAAAGCCGTAGCCAATCGCATCCGGCGCGGTCGGGGCGGTGGCCTCCGTCGAGGCATCGACCCAATCGGCTGGCACAATCTGTTGACTGTTCAACCGACCCCGTTGCAGGAACATTTGCCCCATGCGGGCATAGTCGCGGGTGGTCATGTTCAACCCGCCAAGCACGAAGGCCACGCCAACGCCGTCGGTCAGGTAATAGGGGGCCTGTTCCAGCCCCATCGGGCCGATGATTTTCTCGGACATCAAGTCGGGGATGGAGCGGCCCGTGGCCCCGCGAATGACCATCGACAGCACATGGGTGTCGATGGAGACGTATTGCCATGTTTGCCCGGGTTCGGCGAAGGTTTCGGTCAGGTCTGCGGCAAACCCGTCCATCGTGCCACCAAGCGCCAGCACGCGGCCCATGCGGTTGATGTCGGAGGATTTGTCCAGATAGTCCTCGTTGAAGGTCACGCCGGACGACATGTTCAGCACGTTGCGGATCGTCGACCCGTCATAGGCGGTGCCGATCAGGGCAGGGGCGTATTTGGTCACAGGGTCATCGATCGAGGAGATGGAGCCGTCGTCGAGCAGCACGCCCATCAGCGCGGACAGATAACTTTTTGCGACCGACCACGATATCCGGCGGTCACCCGCCTCGGTGCCTTTGTAGTAGCTTTCATGCACGACCTGCCCGTTCTTGAGGGCCACAAGCGCCGTCACATCGCGGGCTTCAACCCAATCCTGAGTTTGTGCGGGAAGCGTCGCGTCAGGGCCTTTGGGCAATGGGCTGGGGGCGGCATCGGGCAAGGTGAGTTCGGTCGACAGGAACGCCTTGTCCATGTGTGAGAAGTTGCCGACGATCTTATCCGGCGCGAACAGAGAGTTCACCGCCATCAAGCGCGTTAGCTCCTCGCGTTTCCAAATCCCTGCCAGAACCGCGACCACCACCAACAGCGCCACTAGGCGCAACGCCCATTTCAAAACTAGTCGCATCTGGTTGTCTCCGGTTGTGGTCAGCTCAGTTGAAACGATCCATCAGCTTTTGCAATGGGTTGCGTGTGTCTTCAGGCTCGGGTGTCGCTTCGGCTTTGGGCGCGGGCTTCAGCTTGCTAGTCGAGGAGCGGGCAGGGGCCACCCGCAAGGCCACGGCATTCAGAAACTTCGCGCTGTCGCCTTCCGCCAGATAGGGCGCGCCGTCCGAGACACCGCGCAACACATCGTCGAGCCAGTCTTGTTCCGCCTTGGCAAAGTCGTTCAGCACATAGGACGGCACCTTGTCCTTGTGGCCGGGATGGCCCACGCCAAGGCGCACGCGGTCGTAATGCGGCCCAATATGCTGGTGGATGGAACGCAGCCCGTTATGCCCCGCATGTCCGCCACCGGATTTGCACTTGGTCTTGGCGGGGGCAAGGTCGATCTCGTCATGGAAGACGGTGATGTCGGTGCTGTCGAGCTTGTAGAACCGCATCGCCTCGCCCACGGACTGGCCGGAGAGGTTCATGAAGGTGGCGGGCTTGAGCATCATCACCTTCTCGTGGCCAAGGCGGCCTTCGGTGATCAGGCCCTGAAATTTGGATTTCCACGGCGCAAATCCGTGATCCTCCGCAATGCGGTCCACGGCCATGAAGCCGATATTGTGCCGGTTCTGGCTATATTTTGCGCCCGGATTTCCGAGACCTACGAAGAGTTTCATGGCGGTGTTTTAGCCTGTCCTCTTAAGCGGGGCCAGAGGGGTGCAGCATTTCGCTCACTGCGATGTTTGGGGCCAACAGGGCGTGGCGATTTGATCAGGCAGACCGTTGATTGCTATTGATCGAGGCGTCTTGATTACAACCCGCAGTTGGATTGCTGAGCATTAGAGCGTCCGTTTTGCGGACAAAGAAGCCTTTCACTAAGTTTGACCGAACTTCCGCTGTCGTGAATTCGTACAATCAGTTCATTTCATACACTATCGGCAAGAATTGCAGCATATATAAACAACGGCTAAAGTCGCTGGATGGAAACTGACCCGGAGGCGTTCTACGCATTGATCGAAGCCCTCGGGATTGGGCTCCTCATCGGCATCGAACGCGAACGTAGCAATCAAACGCCAAGCGAGGGCGCATCGACGGGCGTTCGCACGTTCGCTTTGGCATCGCTGATTGGCGCGATCAGCATGATGACGGGCGGAGTACCCCTGTTGATGGTCGCTGTTACTGCAGTTGCAATCGCACGGATTGTATCAGTTGCTCAACAGACCGATCCAAGCATTGGCCTCACGACCAGCCTAGCGCTCGTTTCTGTCGTACTACTTGGTGCCTTGGCAACGGAAACTGCATTGCTTGCGGCTGGTGTTGCTGTGGTCATAGCGTCTTTGCTTGCCGCACGCGAAATGCTACGCGGATTCAGCCGGTCGGTTCTAACTGCGGTAGAGCTGCGGGACGGGCTCATCCTTGGTGTGTCGGTCTTGGTAGTACTGCCGATCCTGCCCAACCATGAGATCGGTCCTGGCGGAGCGCTCAATCCGCGCTCGCTCTTCGTCATCGTTGTTGTCATCATGTTGATCAGCGCAGCAGGCCATATTGCAACACGCATTATCGGAGCGCGTCTCGGATTACCGGTTAGCGGATTTTTGTCTGGGTTCGTTTCGAGTACATCCACAATTCTGGCGCTTAGTCAGCGTGCCGTTGAAAAACCGGAAGACGCACAAAGCGCCGCTGCCGGGGCGACACTTTCGTCGGTCTCTTCACTAATCCAGATCGGAATCATCCTGCTGGCACTGAGCCCTCCCATGTTTACAGTCGGCCTTCCCTTGCTGTTCGGAGCGGGTCTCGCTGCGGCACTGCACGGTGCTGCGATTTTTTTCCTAGCGCTGCACCGCAAAGTTGAACCAGCGATACTGGAACTGCCTTCGCAGGTCTTTTCGGTCAAAGGTGCAGTCAGTTTCGCGCTCATCGTTGCTATCGTCATGCTGGCTTCTGCGACGCTCAATGATTTGTTCGGAAACAGAGCGGTACTTGCGACGGTTGGGCTTGCCGGAGTGGTCAGCACCAATTCCGCGACTGTTGCTCTTGCCTCTCTTGTAACGGTCGGGCAGATCTCCGCTGTGGATGCAGCGCTGCCGCTAGCAGCCGCGCTGACTGCAAACACCATCGCTCGCCTTTTGATTGCATGGCGGGGGGGAAACGTCACATTCCGAAGAACTGTTGCATTTGGCCTCGCGCTTCAGCTCGCGGCGCTCTGGTTGTCTTGGTGGCTGGCTGAAATTCTCCGCGCTTGGTTTGCTGAATGGTCCGCGATCATTCCTCAATAAATGCACTGGTACGACTTACGCCGGCTCATTAAATATACGGAAATGCAGACTTTCAAACAGTTTGCAGCATCGGTCATTTTTGGGCTCAAAGAAGACATTCCCCAAACTTTGTTCAAATTATGCTTGGGACTTAGGCCGATGAGTGCTGCAAAAGAGAACACTTCTTAAAAGCTGACGGAAAACGAAAAACGCGCGCCCCGTGAAGGCCGCGCGTTCTAAGATTGTTGCTTGAAGCGGGAGAAGATTACTCTTCTGTCGTCTCGTCAACTGTTGGCACTTCGACGCTTTCATCGTCTTCGCCATCCTCGTCCTCATCTTCACCAGCAGATTTCAGGCTGGATGGGGCGGACAGAGTCGCGATTACGAAGTCGCGGTCGATGGTGGCTTTCGCGCCAGCAGGCAGTTTCACCGAGGAAATGGAGATGTTGTCGCCAACTTCGGCCTCGGAGACATCGATGGTGATGCTATCCGGGATATCGCCCGCGGTGACCATCAGTTCAACTTCCGGACGCACCAGCGTCAGTGTCCCGCCTTTTTTCAGGCCGGGGGAGACGTCTTCACCCACAACATCAACGTGAATGAACAGGTTGATTTTGGTGGTGCGGTTCAGGCGCATGAAGTCAATATGCGTCGGCAGGTCTTTGACCAGATCGCGCTGCACATTCCGGCAGATGACACGAACGTCGTCTTGGCCTTCGATTTTCATGTTTTGCAGCGTCGACATGTAACGGCCTGCGCGCAGTTGCTTCAACAGCGAGTTGAACGGGATCTGGATGGGTTGCGGATCTTGACCGCCGCCATACACGATACCTGGCACCATGCCGTTACGGCGTGCTGCGCGAGCGGCCCCCTTGCCCGTCCCCGCGCGTGCCTCGACTTCAAGATCAGGGATCTTACCAGCCATGACTATATTCCTTTTCAAAGTTAGTGCGGCTGCCTCCAAGGGTGTCGGGCCGCGTGAAGAGTGCCGTATAGGAGGGAATCGCCTGCTTGGAAAGGGGTTTCCTGAGGATTCGGATTGCGAGTCACCCAAGGTGACGCTAGCGCTGTGGCCATGTCCGTATTGAACGCTTTGCGCCTGTCACACATCCCCGCCTTGGCCTTTGCCATTCTTGGCCTTTACTGGGGCAGCTTCGCCGCCTTCGTGCCGCTCTTGAAAGAGCGTGTCGGCGCGGGAGATGCGTTGTTTGGCCTGCTGCTGTTGGGTACCGCCTGCGGCTTGGCGACGACGATGTGGTTCGCACCTGTCGTTGACCGTTGGTTGGGGCGTTGGTCCATGGGGGTGAGCGCCCTTGCGCTGGCCGTCGCGTTCCTGTTGCCGGGGGTTGTGACCAGCCCGACGGGGTTCTTTCTGGCGATGTTTGCCTGCGGGCTGGCCTCCGGCCTGACCGACGTGATCATGAACGCCCGCGTGTCCGATCTGGAGGCGCAATCCGGGCGCTCCCTGATGAACGCCAACCACGGGTCGTTTTCGCTGGCCTATGCCGTCGGGGCGTTCGCTACAGGGTTAGCACGAGAGGCGGCGGTGCAGCCCGGAGTTTTGTTCGCAGTGCTGGCGCTTGGTGTGTTGCTGCTCCTGCGCAGGCTTCGGATGGAGCCCGCGACAACATCTGACGACACCACGCCCGCATCATTGCCGTGGGGCATCGTGATCTTGTGCGGTGCGGTGGTGCTGATTGCCTTCATGTCCGAGGCCGCTGTTGAGACATGGTCCGCCTTGCATGTCGAACGCACGTTGGGCGGGGGCGCCGCAGAGGGCGCGTTTGGGCCGACGATGCTGGGACTGACCATGGCCGTGGGCCGTTTCGGGGGGCAGGCCGTCAGCGAACGGCTGAGCGACACCAGCGTGATTTTATGGGCCACGATGCTGGCCGTGGCAGGCACGGCTTTGGTGGTGATCGCCCCCGTGCCATTGGTCGCCTATCTGGGCTTTGGCACGATGGGCCTGGGCATATCGGTGATCGGCCCGCTTGGGCTCGCCTTGGTTGGCCGCCTGGTTCCACCCACGTTGCGCACGGTCGCGATCTCGCGCACGGCGGTGTTGGGGTTCTTGGGCTTCTTTGCCGCGCCCACCATCATGGGCTTTGTATCCGAAGGCTACGGCTTGCGCGCCGCCTTCGCGGCGGTCGCGCTGTTGTTGTTGTTGCTTCTGCCGCTGGTCTTTGCGCTGCGTAGGCGCGGGGCCTAAGCCCCGTTTTAGGCCCAGTCGCCGTAAAAGTCGCGCGGCACCAGCAGATTGTGTTTGCCAAGGTCTTGCACATTTTTCTCGCCACACAGGGCCATTGTGACGTCGAGTTCCTTATGAATGACGCGTAAGGCTTCCTCGACCCCGTGCTGGCCCATGGCGCCTAGGCCGTAGACAAACGCGCGCCCGATATAGGTGCCGGTCGCGCCCATCGCCAAGGCCTTGAGGACGTCCTGGCCGGAGCGGATACCGCTGTCCAGATGCACCTCGATCTTGTCGCCCACGGCGTCCATGATCGACGGCAACGCCTTGATCGAGGACATCGCCCCGTCCAACTGCCGCCCGCCATGGTTGGAAACCACAATCGCGTCGGCGCCGACGTTCAGGGCCATCTTGGCGTCGTCGGCATCGAGGATGCCTTTGAGGATCAGCGGGCCGCCCCAAAGGTCCTTGATCTCTTTGACGTAGTCCCAGTCCAATTGCGGATCGAAACTTTCCGCCGCCCAGACCGACAGCGAACTCATGTCGCTGACCCCGTCGATATGGCCGATGATATTGCCAAAGCTGCGACGCTTGGTTTGCATCATCTGCATGCCCCACCGCCATTTCGTGGCAAGGTCCAGCAACGTATATGGCGACAGCTTGATCGGAACGGTCAGGCCGTTCTTGATGTCCTTGTGGCGCTGCCCCAGAATTTGCAGGTCCAGCGTCAGCACCAAGGCGGAGCATCCGGCGTCCTTGGCGCGTTGGATGGCGCGTTTGGTGAACTCGCGGTCGCGCATGACGTAGAGCTGGAACCAAAACGGCTTGGACGTGTTCTCGGCCACGTCTTCGAGCGAGCAGACGGACATGGTGGACAGGGTAAACGGCACGCCGAATTTCTCGGCGGCCTTGGCGGCGAGGATTTCACCGTCCGCATGCTGCATACCGGTGGAGCCGACGGGCGCAAGGGCCACGGGCATGGCAACGTCCTGCCCGATCATCTTGCTGGCGGTGCTGCGGCCCGTCATGTCGACGGCCACCCGCTGGCGCAGTTTGATCAGGTCGAAGTCGGAGGAGTTCTCGCGGAAAGTCTGCTCGGTCCAGCTGCCGCTTTCGCAATAATCATAGAACATCTTCGGCGTGCGCCGCTTGTAGATGCGCTTCAGGTCGTCGATTTCAGTGATCTTAGCCATTTTCCAGCCCTTACCGTCCAAATTGGTTAAGTCTTGTTACCAATTTGGATGGTTTCGAGTCAATGCGGTGATTTATGTCGGTTGTCGAGCGAAGCTGATGTTGTGTGTCTTGAATAGTCGGCAATCTGGGCTTGAGAAAAAAGCGGAAGCGAGTGCACAATCTCACAAACAAGTTTTGAGTTTTCTTATGCCTCTTCCCCCGCCGGAACTTCAACGTGCTGAAATTATCGACTGGTGGAACGCGGAGCGGGTACGAATTGATATCGCGTGCAGAGAGGCGTTTGACGCGTCTTTTGAGCGGGCAACATCAGCTGCGGAAAATCTGAGCTTTAAGGAGATGATGTGGCCTGGCGCCGACGCGCACAAACAGATCGAGGGGCGCGTTCAAAGCGACATCACGATGTTAAGCAAACGGATGACTCGAAGTCTGCAAGATACGCTGGAGGTATCAATTGCAGAAGTCGAAGGGAGCAATGCATATGGCGGCGCATCACTCTTGGAAATGGGCGGGTTGGTAGCGTCGGGTGCGATGGCCGCAGGTTCGGTCGGGCTTGCTGTCGCAGCGGCGACAGCAACCACTACCACTGCCGGTTTCCTTTTCCTCGCACCTGTGACTGTCTTCTCATGGCCGATGTTTGCGACATTCGGCGTAAGCGCATTGACTGTCGCTATGGCGTCACCAAAGGCGGCGCGATGGGCGCAGAAGACCGGCAAGGCCCGGTTTTTAACCCACATCGAAACCAGATTGCGCAAGGCAATTCTTGATGACGAGGCGGGTAAGAAACCGCGCTCGACTTGTGCTGTTCTGAAGGCACAGATCGATAAATTCGCACAAGCAAGATTGGACCAGATTTAATGATTTCCCGACTTATCCCGTTCGTTGTTCCTTCGGAGTTCGAGGCGCTGCGTGCCGTCGGCGACGTGCAGCGCTATGGTGCGCTGCTCAAAAACGTCTCGACCGGGCAGATCGTTGGCCATGTGCAGGAAACGGGGGCATTCCAATCTCTTTTGAGTTCGGCAGTTGGTAGCGGCCCGGTTGGCAGCGTTGTCAACGCGGCAGTTGGCGGCGCGTCCATCGTTCAGAACGAACAGATCAAGGGGAAGATCGACGCCATGCAGTCGATGATGGGGAATATGCAGAGCCTGCAAATCGGCACGATGCTGACGTCGGTCGCGGGTCTCGGCGTCACAGTGGCAAGTACGATGGTTATCCTGAACCGGATGAAGAAGCTGGAAGACACGCTGGGCAGGATGGAAGACAAGCTTGATGCTTTCCAAAACCTGTCGCGTGACTTGCAGTTGAAAACGACATTGCAAAAAATCGAGACGCAACTGGAGCGCCTATCGGAAGTTCCCGCCCGCAAAGACGCTGAACCTATCGTTAAAGATGCAGAAGCCGCGCTTCACGATGGGTTCAATGCCCTTCATGCAGGCACTTTGAGTGTGGTAGCGCAGGTCAAGATCGACGACGATTTACTTCGCTCGCTCCTGGAAGGCCTGGCAGTGTCAGGCGGGGCGCAGGTTCAATCGCTGCTTTGGTTGGACGAAAAAGAGGCCGCACGCGCGCGGGCAGCCCGGCAGGCAGAAAAACTACAAGAGCTTGCGTTCAGGATGCCTCAAGACGTGCTAGGAACGCGACTGGCGGGTGGCGCGGAAAGTGCACAGAACATTTCCAACGCAGCCTCGGAACTACGCCTAAGAACGGCGTCTATGCCATCTCTAGCGCAGCGTTTGAGCGATATCGACGTCCATGGTCGCGCTTATCTCGATACTGCGCAGCAAGAGGGTAGGCAGCCTCTTTTGATCTTGCCTGCTGCTTAGGCTCTATGCGCGCCGTCGGCCAATGACTTCACAAACGCCAGCACGTCTGCCGTGCTTTCGCCGTCGGCGATCTTCTGCACAATGGCCGAGCCGACGACTGTGCCATCCGCCACCCCTGCGACGGCTTGCGCGGTTTCCGGAGTCTTGACGCCAAAGCCGACAATAACCGGAAGATCGGTGCTTTCCTTGATGCGGGCGACCTCGGGGGCGACATCTACAGCACTGGCCTCGGCGGCGCCGGTGATGCCGGTGATCGAGACGTAGTAGACGAAGCCGGAGGTGTTTTGCAGCACCTTGGGCAGGCGTTTCGCGTCAGTCGTGGGGGTGGCAAGCCGGATGAAGTTCAGGCCTGCGGCTTGGGCGGGGATGCACAGCTCCTCGTCCTCTTCAGGGGGCAGGTCCACAATGATGAGACCGTCGATGCCGACCTCTTGCGCATCCTTCAGAAAGCGCTCGACGCCGCGGGAATAGATCGGGTTGTAGTAGCCCATCATCACGATCGGCGTGGTGTCGTCGGTGGCGCGGAAGTCGCGGACGAATTGCAGGAATTTCTCTAGTGTCATGCCGGCCTCAAGCGCACGCTGGCCCGCGAGCTGGATCGTCTCGCCATCTGCCATGGGATCGGTGAAGGGCAGGCCAAGCTCGATGATGTCGACGCCGGCGGCGGGCAGACCTTTTACGATCTCCAGCGCGCGGGCCTCGTCGGGGTCGCCTGCCATCACGTAGGTCACGAAAGCCTTTTTGCCCTCGGCCTTCAGCCGCGCGAATGTGTCGTCGATGCGTGTCATGTGCCGTCCCCTGACTTATAGTTCTGAGCGGTTTGCACCATCCGGCGGG
Source organism: Litoreibacter halocynthiae (assembly GCF_004365635.1). Taxonomy (GTDB): domain Bacteria; phylum Pseudomonadota; class Alphaproteobacteria; order Rhodobacterales; family Rhodobacteraceae; genus Litoreibacter; species Litoreibacter halocynthiae. The sequence continues at coordinate 632,727 of NZ_SOBH01000003.1, forward strand.
GGGAAATCAACGGGGAGGTGAGATTTATTGTGCTTGAGCGTTGATCCTCGACAGCTTTAGTTCTTTGGTAATTGTTTGCTCACCTTTTGTAGATGATCATCTGCTGTGAAAAGATGTGTGATCAAGTTCATCGTCCAAGCGGTGTGCATCGAAGTCGGGACGAGGACATCGAAGAGGCGGCGATTAGCGCGTGTGTACAGTTCCATGCACGAGCTTGTATCGAAGATGACAGACCATTCTCCCTTTCGAAAGCAGCCGCGGGCATCGCCGACCCAACCGTCTGCCTTCAAAACGTCTATGAACTGCGAGTAGTTTGATTTTTCCATAGTGAACTGCTTTCCACATAAGGTTGCTCAGCCTTGGACTCTAAGTGGGTTACAAGAGATAGTTCAAGCCAGCTGACACCCCAAACCCCATATATGCTTGACCCGCCCTGCGCCTCGCCCCTACATGCGCCCGAACCGGATCTAGGAGAGTGTCATGGGTTTCAAGATGGGTATTGTCGGGCTGCCGAACGTAGGTAAGTCCACGTTGTTCAACGCGTTGACCCGCACGGCGGCGGCTCAAGCTGCGAACTTTCCGTTTTGCACCATCGAGCCCAATGTGGGCGAGGTTGCCGTGCCGGATGCCCGGCTGGATACGCTGGCGGAAATCGCGGGCTCCAAGTCGATCATCCCGACCCGCATGACCTTTGTGGACATTGCGGGTCTGGTGAAGGGCGCCTCAAAGGGGGAGGGGTTGGGCAACCAGTTTCTGGCCAATATCCGCGAGACCGACGCGATTGCCCACGTGCTGCGCTGCTTTGAAGATGGCGATGTGACCCATGTGGAAGGCCGCGTGGACCCCGTGGCCGACGCCGAAGTGATCGAGACCGAACTGATGCTGGCCGACATGGAGAGCATCGAGAAACGTCTGGTCAATATCGTGCGCAAAGTGCGCGGTGGCGACAAGGAAGCGGTGCAGCAGGAACGCCTGATGAAGGCCGCCATGGAGGCGCTGGAGAATGGCAAACCTGCGCGGACTGTTGAGGTTGACACCGACGATGTAAAGCAGTGGAAAATGCTGCAATTACTGACGTCTAAGCCGATTTTGTATGTGTGCAATGTGGACGAAGGGTCGTCTGCGTCGGGCAATGAATTCTCCGAGAAAGTCGCTGTTATGGCGGCGGAGCAGGGGGCCGCGCATGTGGTGATCTCGGCCCAGATCGAGGAAGAGATTTCCCAACTGGAGGCCGACGAGGCGGAGATGTTCCTGACCGAAATGGGGCTGGAAGAAGCGGGGCTGGATCGCCTGATTCGTGCCGGATACGAACTGCTGCATCTGGAAACTTACTTCACCGTTGGGCCCAAAGAAGCACGGGCTTGGACGATCAAGCACGGCACCATGGCACCGCAAGCGGCGGGGGTTATTCACGGCGATTTCGAGAAGGGCTTCATCCGCGCCGAGACGATTGCCTATGATGATTTTGTCAGCTTGGGTGGTGAGCAGCCTGCCAAAGAAGCGGGCAAAATGCGCGCCGAGGGCAAGGGCTACACGGTCAAAGACGGCGACGTTTTGCACTTCTTGTTTAACAAGTAGGGCGCGGTCTTTCGGGTTTCGCGAGTCGGGCGCTGAGCGTCAGGTTAACAAGGGCTTTGAGGCCAAGTCAGGTGTCTGCGAAGTGTCGGCAATGTGTCTGCAAAGCGTATGGCACTGTGCGACGGGATCAATTGGTTAACGCGGCATGCGTAGGGTCTTCAATTTTCTGGCCAGCTGGGCTTCCACATCGATTGACCCTCCGTCCCTAACGGCGCGTACCAGATATTTGCGGGCGACATTGTCATGGCCCAACTCCCCGGCCAGACTGGCAGCAAGTAGGTGGCGCACAGGACAGCCGATCCTGCCAAAGCCGGCATAGTGTATGATTCCGTTCTCGCGGATCGGGAAGACATCTGTGCGCAATCGGGCGGCTATGACTTTTTTGTCCATGCCAGTCTTCGAGACCACGATAGGGCACTTAAGACCTGAAGTGTTGCGTCCGGAGCTTCGAGCCTGGGCGCTTGCTGTCGGGGCCGTCAGCATGTGCGATGTCGATCAGGTGCACAATTTTCTGATGCCACCCAGCTGATGTGCAATTGTTGTTCCTCATACGCGGCCTTGAACCCGAATTTCCGGCTTGGTGCCATTTTCGGTTGCCGCCCCTCAAAGCTATCGCTAAACGGGTCGGCGGAGACGTGGCCGAGTGGTCGAAGGCGCTCCCCTGCTAAGGGAGTAGGCCCGGAAGGGTCTCGAGGGTTCGAATCCCTTCGTCTCCGCCACAACCCATTTCAGTTGAAATTAATTTCACATAAACCGTGGCAGAATACTATTTATTAGCCGGCGTCATTTTGGTGTGATTTTGGCCTTATCTGGACAAATTTTAATGCAAATGCAGACATTTTCACTCAGTGTCTCATGGCCACTGATATGTTGAATCAAATCAGTTTTTCAGGCTCACGCCAATAATCCGTATGGGTTGCGTCGCCAAGTTTGAGCGAAAATTATGCAATCTAGGGAGGGGGCTCATGTGTGGCCCGGTTCGAAGGTTTAAGTCGAATAGCTCTTTCAACAGGGGCTCGACACTCTTCCGATAGCCCTCGACCTCAGTGTCAGTAATCTGGAGCGTTGCTCTCTCGTGCACTCGCTTGTTGCGACGGGCATAGTAGTGGCGGACTTTGTCCCAAACCTCGTCCGCCAGCTCCAAACGAGGTTTGACGACGTTGATTACTTCGTCGTGTCTCTCAAATAAATTCAAAGGTTCTGCGTCACCAAACTTTTAGGGTGGGAAAAGGTCGGAACGAACAAACAATGGATCAAATCCCGGCTGGTATTGGAACGTGGACGATCCGACGGACGACGTCTGCTATTTCATCAATGATCGCATTTTTCATGATTGGCTTCAGTATGCGGGGCGTTAGTCTACCAAAACGGTCTCTGCGAAGCTCGCGGTTTTTCGGCGATTTGAAGCTATTTGAGACGGCAAGAACGTCTCCATGGTTTGCAGATCCGACGTGTCTGGGTTCCGTGAAAGCCTTAATTCGAGTGCAGGTTTTGGTGCAAACGGTGCATCGTTTCCCGACGAAAAGCACCTCTCACGAAATATCGATAGGTCGCACTCGCATTTCGTTTTACCCATCTCATTTACAAACGCGGTATATTCCTACTTTCAACACAGTATTTTTTCGCGTTTGGGATCAAACGGCGGGTGCATAACTACCTTGGCTAAGCTGGTTTGGCCGAAGCTCTGAACAGTCAGCTCCGTTCCTGTCCGGGCTAGATCTGGAGGGAGATAAGCTAAAGCTATCGGTTGCCCCAGAGAATACGCGAAATTGCCTGACGTGGTTTGTGCAACAACCCTATGGTTATGGAACACGGCTTCGCCGCCGAAAACAGTAAGCGGCGAGTCCAACAACAGCACCGCCAGCTTACGTTCGAGTCCGGTTTCTTTCTGGCGTTCCAGAGCATCCCGTCCCAGAAAGTCGCCTTTGGTCCAGTCGATCAGAAAGCCCAGACCCGCCTCTATCGGCGTATAGTCGGGGCTTATGTCTGCGCCCCACGCCAGAAACCGTTTCTCCAGACGAAGCGAATCCACTGCGAAGTAACCCATGTTGATCAGACCTTCGGACGCCCCAGCGTCCATCAAAGTCTCATAAGTGTACTCAAGGTATTCCATCGGGATGTAGAGTTCCCAGCCCAACTCTCCGACATAGGTCACACGATAGGCGAGCGCCGGGGCATAGCCGATGCGAATCTCGCGCGTGGTCATGAAGGCAAAGCCGTCATGGCTGAGGTTGTCGTCACAGACCTTTTGCAGGATCGCGCGGACCCTTGGGCCTTGAACATTCAGCACGCCATAGGCGGAAGTGATTTCTCGGATTGTCACATCCGGGGTGGTGCCGGTGCGTTTGCCAAAGAGTGCAATCCCGTGTTCAAGCCAACTCTTGTCGCGCTCGCCCAAGGCCGACCCGGTGGTCAGCCAGAAGCACGTATCGGACCGTCGGATGATCGTCACATCCGCCTCGATGCCACCGCGGGCGTTACACAGCTGGGTATAGGTCGCACCACCTGTGGGTTTGTCGATATTCGCCACAGCCAGGTATTGCAGAGCCGCACAGGCGTTTGCCCCGGTGATTTCGAACTTGGTGAAGGAGGTCATGTCGGTGATCACTGCCGCCTCGCGTGCGGCCTTGTGTTCACGGCCCACGGTTTCAGATTGCCCCGGGCGGTCCCAGCCGAATTGCGGAACTGCCGGTATGTCGCCATGGGCAAACCAGTTGGCCCGTTCCCAGCCATTCTTCGTCCCCATGACCGCGCCGGCCTGTCTGAGGCTGGAGTAAAGCGGAGAGCGGCGCACCCCGCGCGCACTTTCGAGATCTTTCCCGGGCCAGTGGATGTCGTAGTACCTGGTATAGCTTTCCACCGCCCGGACATGCAGGAACCGGTGTCCGGCATGCAGCCCGCCAAACCGACGCAGGTCAAACGCCCAAAGGTCCAACCCCGGATCGCCTTCCAGCATCCAGTTGGCTGCGGCCTTGCCGGCCCCGCCCGACGCTGCAATGCCAGAGGTGAAGGCACAGGCGACAAAGAAGTTTTCGAGCCCCGGCACCGGCCCCATGACAGGTTCGCCATCTGGCGAGATCGGGATTGGGCCATTAATCACGGTGCGCACACCGAGATCATTCAACAGCGGAATACGATGGGCTGCCGGGAGGAACACTTCCTCCATGCGGTCGATATTGGCATCAAACAGATGCCGGGAGTTTTGCCATGGAAACCCGTCTTTGGGATTGACGCTGTCGGTTGTCTTTTCCCACCCGCCGATGGCCAGCGCGCCGGGCTCCGGCTTGGCGTAATAGCCGCCATCGGGGTCGCGGAAGGCCGGGATGTCATCGGGGATATCGGGGGTCTTTTCGGTTACGAAATATTGGTGCTGCACCACGCCAGCGGGCAGATTGATCCCCGCCATCCAGCCCAGTTGCCGCGCCCAGATACCGGCGGCGTTCACGACGATCTCGGCCTCGATCGTGCCGTGATCGGTGACCACATGGCTGATCCGCGCGCCATCGCGCACCAGATCGGTGACCATGACCTGTTCGATCACCCTGCCACCATATTTTCGAATGCCTTTGGCATAGGCCTGGGTCAGAGAATAGGGGTCAACATGACCATCTTCGGGGATAAAGGCCGCGCCCACCAGATCATCCACCTGCATCAGCGGATAAAGCTTTTTGGCCTCGGACGGGGTCAGCATCTGCATCTCAAACCCAACCGCACGGGCAGAAGAATACGATTTCAGAAGCTCCTGCCAGCGGTTTTCGCTGGCCGCAACCCGCATCGAGCCGACTTTCTTCCAGCCGATCTCCTGCCCTGTATCGGCCGACAACCGATCGAACAGGCGCACGCTGTCGTTCATCAGGCTCATCAGGTTTTGCTGTGAGCGGAACTGTCCGACCAGCCCGGCGGCGTGCCACGTGGCGCCTTCGGTCAGGCGGGTTTTTTCCAGAAGAACCACATCCTGTTCACCAGCCTTGGCCAGATGGTAAGCGATGGATGTTCCAATCGCACCGCCACCGATGACGACGATACGGGCGGATCCGGGGAAAGCTGTGTCCATGGCAAGGTGTTCCTGATTATCCGGGGGCATTGCGACGTCGGCTTTGCCGCCGGGCGCGAACAGGGGCAGTAGGGCCTGTTTCGGCAGGCACCCAGCCGTCGGGCAGGGAAGAGTCTCCGGCCACGATGCCAGGGAAATGGGCCTTGATGCGGGCGTCGGCTTCGGGGGTCAAAGCCGCCGGGTTGGGTTGCCTGGTCAGGATTGCCATGGATTTGTTCAGCGCCCGCTGGTGGATAGTCGAGGCGCCCTGCTCCTCCCACGTCTCGCGCAGTTTCCGGTCTGCAAGTTCGGGCATGAAGGTGGCTGTCGTCATGTTTTCCAGCGTCATCGGCGCATCGGCAAAAATGCCTGCGGGGCCGATCCGCTTAATGTCATCAATGGCAAGCGCCTCTTCGCTGAACTCCACCCCGGCGCGCACGACTTTGACCATCTTCGCAATTTCGTTATCGATGGCCAGCTGACCGAAATCCAGCGACATAAGCGCATCCAGCAGCCCGCCCATGACAATGAAATCAACACCCGATAGCGCGCCCAGAAGCGGTGACATGCCTTTTTCATATCCGGCCTGAGCGTCCGAAACCTTGGAGTTGGTTAGCCCAAGATAACCACCTGCCGGCACGTTGTAGCGCCGCGCCATCTGGCACACGATGGAATTCATCATCCCAACCTCGATCGCCCCCGGCGCGTAGGCACCATCGCGCAGGTCGGCAAACACCGGCAGGAAATTGTAAATCAGTTCGGTCCGTTCGCGCGACATCTGCGCCAGGCACATGGTGGCAAGCCATTCGGCATTGACCATCACCATCATGCCGGGCAGCGACAATGGGGTGTTGATCCCGCCGATCGGGGCCACAGTGCCATAGGCCGTCACCCCGTTTTCAGCAAAAAACATCAGGTTTTCGGTGCTGTCGAAATCCATCGTCAATGGCGTCACGATCGAGCAATAGCCGAAATTGATGAAAGGCCGTTCCCAGAAGGCCTCGGGTGATCCGGCTATCAACTCGCCCAGCTTCAGGATCTGTCTGGCTTCGTCGACACTGACCACTGAGGTGCGCACCGGCTTCAAGCAGTTCTTCAGCGCCGGGTAAAACCGTGACAGGTTGAAATGTCCCTCGGGTGCATCGTCGGCCAAAACCGAAATGGAAAACACGTCGAACCCGTCGAGTTCGTTCACAACATGGCCCAGTCGCGCGATATCCTGTGACGTTGCCCGCCGAGTTAGCCCGGTGACCGGGTCGACAATATCAGGGGCCGAACTGGCCGTGGCCACCACCGGCAGCTTGCGGGGGAAGGTGACGTCGAATTTCGGGTCGCGCCCGCGCAGGGTGATTGTTGGAGGCACCAGGGCCAGATAGCGCATAACCACGTCCGCCGGAATGCGCACCCGCTCGTTTGTCTCGTCCACGGCTGCACCATGTTCTGCAAATCGGTCGCGGGCTTTCTTGTTGCGTACCAAAAGGCCGACGTCTTCGAGGATCTCAAGCGAAGCCTCGTGAATCCGGTCCAGCGCGCTTTCGTCCAAGTACGAGAAATACTGCATCACCACGTCTTTCTGTCTGATGATCAAGGGTTGCGCCGATGCCCCCTTGCGGTCAAACGACCTTTCCTGCAGCCTCGCATTAGAAAACCTAATGCGAACCCAGTTTATGCCTCGTCGCCCTCGTCTCACATATCTGCGTGCCTTCGACGCATCCGCCCGGTACCTGAGTTTTTCGCTGGCAGCGCAGGAGCTTAACCTTACGCAGGCGGCTGTCAGTCAGCAGATCAAGCTTCTGGAGACCGCGCTGGGGGCGTCTCTGTTTCTGCGCCATAACCGGTCGCTGACGCTAAGCGAATCCGGCACGGCCTATTACCATGTGGTGCGTGAAGTGCTGGATCGACTGGATAGCGTCACCGATCAGCTTTTTCCGGACACCGGCAAAACCATCGTGACGGTGCATTGTACGCCGTCGATTGCCACCATCTGGCTGGCCCCGCGAATGCGTGATTTTCATGCTCTGCACCCGAATATCGAGGTGCATCTCAGAACCACCGATATCCTGCCGGACAAGTACCGGGGCCAAAGCAACGACCTTGAGATTGTGCGGCAATCCAGAGATGCAGAACCCGATGAAGCCATGAGCAAACTGTGGGATGTTCAGATCCTTCCGGTGTGTTCGCCTGATTATCTGGCTGGTCGAGGGCCAGTTCGTTCGGCCGACCGCATTTGTGAACTCGATCTGATCCACACCTTGGGTTACGAAAATGACTGGCACCGATGGGCGCGGCTTTACGCAAGCCCGAAAGTCGAAGTGAAATCCGGTTTCTCAGTAGACGGGCTGGTGATCTCGATAGAGGCGGCCTGTCGAGGGGAAGGCGTCATCCTTGGGCGAAAGCCATTGATTGACGATTATCTGCAGGATGGGCGTTTGGTGGAGGCGTTACCAGGTAATCCCGGTCTCACAACAGCGTATTTCATCAAAATAGCAGCTCGCGCTCCAGGACGCCGTCCAATCAAGTTGCTTGCCGACTGGATAGTTGATCAGGCGCATCAGGAATAACGAGAATACGGCCATCCCTCAGAAGGGAATACTGCATCGAAAATGCGGACCAGACATACTGATTTGCGTTCGTCCAGCTTTCACCCGTCTCCGTCGAAAGCAACATCGGCTACTTCATTCATTGCGCCATTGGAACGTGGCCTTGAAACAGCAACGTAAGATTTGGCCGCCTATCTCGCCAACCCGTCAGCGTAATAATTTTTTGAATGTTAAAGCCTGTGGCCCATTCCCGCTCTCATGCTCCTAAGAGCTTGGTGTTATTGCCAGGATCTCATCCTCGGTTACGATGAGATCCATTGCGATGTCATGAGGCTGCGGGTAGATGGTCGCCAGCTTCGCAGACGTATATCCGACACCTATCTTGAGAGGCGATCCGGCCAATGCTGCCAGCGTTCTGTCAAAATAACCGCCACCATAGCCAAGCCGATATCCTTTGTTATCCCAACCCACCAAGGGTGCTAGTGATATGTCTGGTGTGAGTTGTTCCGCGTCGGCGGGCGGTACCGGAATGTTCCAATCGCCACGCACCATTTTTGTCTCTGGCGTCCAAAGTCGAAAGACCAGGGGAGCGGCCTTGGTTTCGACAAGTGGCAGCGCGATGATAACGCCTGCATCGTGCAGTTTGATCATCAAAGGTCGAAGATCTGGTTCGCCCTTAATAGGCCAGTACATCGAGAGGATCTGACCTTTTGCGCCTTCAAACCTACTATGCAGAACGCTCTCAAGCTGACCCGCTAATTGCGCGGAAACCGATGCATGTTCTTCAACGCTCAAAGTCTTTCGCGCGGCCCTCAACTGTTCTCGTTTGGCTTTGCGCCAGCGCGCTACATCAATTGCCTTGTTGGGATCAACAACCAAAGGATCGGAATAGGTAGGGTTAATCTCCTGCGTCAGACAGGGCGGGGATGAAAAAGTACCGTCTTTGGCTTTCTTGGTATCATCACTGGTCATGTTTCAACACTCTTTGAAGATGCAGAACCGCCGTCAAAACAGGCAACTGCCTCGGTGACCATCTGTTTAATACGCGTGCCAGCTGAAACCACATTCCTGATCAGACCGGCATTGTTAGGCATTGCCTCCAGATCACCGGCTTCAGTACCTTGCGCGATAGTGACATCGGCTCCGGCGTCTTCAGCGCGTTGGACCTGCTGTGCTGTTCCGACTTGGTGTAAGACCAAAGCACCCTCGTTCTTGATCCGTGCGACTACGTCTGGAAGCACATCCCAAAAGAACGAAAATGCGGTGATCCCTAGCTCAAAACACTGGTTGATTTGAGCGTCAAGAAGGGCCGTATCCGTTGCTGTAGGGATCAGATTAACCGCGAATGGACGATCTGTTGCCGCTTGCATGGCTTTAACCTCAGATGCGATCAGCTCTGGACTTTCGCTCACCATGCCTAGAGCTGGCCCCCCCCGCGTTCGCAACGGCTGCCGCCAATTCCCAACGCGCAACACCACCCATTCCTGCCAACAAAATCGGAACTTCGCAGCCCAACAATGAGCACAATGGTGTTCGAATCCGTTTCCTAGTTTCGATGGGCATACCCGGTCTCTTGACACACGTATCAGGCTAAGAGGTTTTAGTGGATTGGGCAACAAAGGCTTCGTAACTCCAAGGGCTGATTGTTCAGTACACAGCCGGAGCAGAACTTTTGGAATGCTTCGACAACCGCTTACCCAATTCTTGAGAGGTCTTTTCCATTGTGCATTTGACCATCGCGAGCCATCCTTATCACTCTAGATGTAACGTTTAAGGTAATGAACATGCCCGACCCCCGTCTGTCAGCCCTTACCACGCCCTGCCTACTGGTCGACGAGACCCGCATGGTGCGAAATATTGACAATTTATCCCAGCATGCAGCCAATCTGGGTGTCACGCTACGGCCGCATCTGAAAACGACCAAATGCGTCGAAGCCGCGCGGTATGTGCTGGCGGATGGGACCGGGCCCGCCACGGTTTCAACCCTGGCCGAGGCAGAGGTTTTCGCGCAGGCGGGGATTACAGATATTCTATATGGCGTTGGTATCAGCACGCCCAAGCTTAACCGCGTTATAGCCCTGCACCGCGCAGGGTGTAGAGTGACCGTGCTGCTTGATAACGCCGTGCAAGCGCAGGCTGTGGCGGATGCTTCGCGCGCGGCAGGCATTGCCATCCCCGCGCTTATCGAGATCGATAGCGATGGACATCGCAGCGGGCTAACATCCAGCGATCCGGCCCTGATCGAGGTCGGACGCATTCTTCATGAGGGCGGGGCAGACCTGCGTGGGGTTTTATGCCACGCGGGTGAAAGCTACGGGGCGGTGGGCCGCGCCGCTCACGCCAAATGTGCGGAGCAAGAACGCCTTGCGGTGGTGGATGCCGCAACCGCCTTGCGCGATGCAGGATTGCCTTGCCCCATTGTCAGTGTCGGGTCCACACCAACGGCGCATGGTGCCAAAGACCTAAGCGGCGTCACGGAATTGCGCGCCGGTGTTTACGTGTTCTTCGATCTGGTCATGGCAGGCATTGAGGTCTGCTCGGTTGATGATATCGCATTAAGTGTGCTGACCACCGTTATCGGGCATCAGACGACACGCGGCTGGACCATCTGCGATGCGGGCTGGATGGCGATGTCGCGGGACCGTGGCACGGCAGCTCAGCGCGTCGATCAAGGGTACGGTGTCGTATGTGACGAGGCGGGAACGGTGATCCCCGGCTTGATCGTGTTGCAGGCCAATCAAGAGCACGGCGTGATTGCGCGGCATCCCGATTTCGAGGGTGACACGCCTGATTTTCCCGTGGGCACCCGTTTGCGGATTTTGCCAAACCACGCCTGTGCGACAGCTGCGCAGCATCAACACTATCATGTGGTGCCGGAGCAATCTGGCGCGCCTCTGATGATGTGGTCGCGGTTTGGCGGCTGGTAACGCCGCCCAATTGGAAGGACAGACCATGACGTCGAAAAGTTTTACATTCTCACATGCAATTTGCCGCAAGCCGTCGCGCAGCATCGTTGATGGATTGCGGGCCGTTGACACAGGCGCGCCTGATCTGAAGGTTTTTGAATGCCACCACCAAGACTATGTTGCTGTCTTGCGAGAAACCGGTGCCGAGGTCACGGTGCTGGATGCGCTTGACGACTTTCCGGACTCCGTGTTCGTGGAAGACGCGGCCCTTTGCCTGCAAGAAGGTGCGGTCATCATGCGTCCGGGTGCGCCGTCACGCCTTGGAGAGGCCGCAGCGATGGCCCCGCATCTGGATCAGCTATATGGCGAGGTGCTGCGCATTGAGGGTGATGGATTTATCGAAGGCGGTGACATCCTGACGACGGAGCGTGAATTCCTGATTGGCCTATCGGCCCGCACGGACAATGCGGGTGTGGCAGAGTTCAGTCGTCTTGTTGACCGCTGGGGCTATACCGTGCGGGTTGTTGATACTCCGCCCGACGTGCTGCACTTCAAGACGGATTGCTCTTTGCTGGACGAAGACACGATCTTGTCGACCAAACGGCTGGACGCGTCAGGCTGCTTTGACGGCTACAAGGTGATCCACACGGCCGACGGGGAAGAGGCCTGCGCCAACACCATCCGGTTCAACAATCTGGTTGTGATGCCCGCAGGATTTGCGCGTACCCGCGACCTTCTGGTGCAAGCCGGGTATGACGTGCGCGAGGTGGGCAATAGCGAGGCCGCGAAGCTGGACGGTGGGATGTCGTGCTTGTCGTTGCGATTTTCCCCGACAGCGTAGGGTCTGGATATCGCGCGGCGGCGTTTCGCAGAACGCAAGCAAGGTGGACGTCGGCAAGAGCAAAAACCCGAGCTAGCGGGTTTCTGCTGTAACTAAATAAACCGCGTTAGCTTGCTGGGTCTAGCAACATGGGGAACCAATCCTCGCGCAGACGCTGGCCTTCTTGCATGTCGTGGCCCGGGAAGGGTGGCGACGTTGGGCCGGGGCGTTCGACATAGCGGGCATCATCCCCCAACAGGCGCAAGGAAAACGCGCGGCGGCGCGTGCCGCTGTCATTGCCGCGTGCGCCGTGCAGCGTTTTGTAGTTGAACGCTACGGCATCGCCCGGTTCCATCTCGTATTCGCGGATGTCCATGCCTTCCGCATCCGGGTCCGGCACCTGCATGTAGTCGTCATCATTGGGGTAAAAGCTGGTCTCGGCCAGCCAGCGGGTCGGCAAGACGGGCTTTTCCCAAAGATGTGATCCAGCCACACAGCGCAACGAGGCGTTGCGCACCGGATCAAGAGGCGACCAGAAGCTGACCGTTTGCTCCCCATCGACGAAATAGTAGGGGCTGTCTTGATGCCATGGTGTCGGTTTGGAGGTGCCGGGTTCTTTGACCAGCACGTGATCGTGGAACATCTGGACGGATTCCGACCCCATCAACTCAGCCGCGACGGCAGCCGCAGGGGAGGCTTTGATCGCCTCCTGAAATTCGGGGATGCGCGTCCAGTTGCAATAGTCGTCAAAGAAACGCCCGCCTTCACCCTCTTTGAGGTTCTCGGCGGCGTAGGGGCCGGGCTCCTTCATGTTGCGCTCAACGCCTGCACGAAGCTGTTCAACCTGATCCTTGAACAGCCCTTTTACAAGGACGACGCCATCGCGGGCATAGCTGTCGATATGGTCTTGGGTCAGAAGGGGGTGTGTCATGATATGCTGCCTTTTCAGGTGTGATGCGTCGTGGATCGGGTGGGCCAAGTGTGGCCTATTCGGCCATCTGCTGGTCGACCTGCTGCTCTTCGTTGATCATCGCCTGTAGTTGCCGCCGGAACCGAAGCTGTCCGCCGTCTATTGGCAAGTCGATGTGTGGAGATGTCTTGTTGGCCATGCCTTTTTGAACTTCATTCAGCACATCGCGGTCCTCTTCAAACGCATGTTGCACGTCCTCTGACATCATCTTGGACAGCTCCTCATCGTCAGGGCGGATATTGCGCAACTGGAACCAGTAATAACGGGTTTGCCCTTCGGTGGTGGGCGTCATGAAGTTGTAGCTGTCCATGATGAATGTGTTTTCGTGTAGGGGGCCATCGGGGCCGCCGGTGCCCGCAGGGGTGAACACGGCCTTGATCAACGCATGCGACGGGTAACGCACCTCGTAATGCTGAAGGCGGTCACAGTTGCCTTCGAATTCCACGACCTTCTTGTAGAATGGCGCAGGCTCGTGGTCCATCATCCAGCGGTGAACAATGATGCCGTCATCCGTTTTGGTGATGCGCAGCGGGGTGTCCTTGGTGGCTGCGGCGGCAAAGCTGCTTTGGTGGACCCAAGCGACATGGGTCGGGTCCAGCAGGTTGTCGCACATCAGCAGGTAGTTACAGTCCAACTCCATCGCGGCCCCGCGGTTGATGCCCCATGCAGGGTCACCGTAGTTCTCGATCTCGAAAATGTCGGTCGGATCGGCGAGGGCGGGATTGCCCATCCATATCCAGACCAGCCCGTATTTTTCGTGCAGCGGATAGGCGTGGACTTTGGCATTTGACGGGATGCGGCCAACACCCGGCGCCCAAACGCATTGACCTGCGCAATCGAAGGTCAGCCCGTGATAGCCACATTCCACCGTGTCGCCTTTGATGCGCCCCTTGGACAGCGGCAGTTTGCGGTGCGGGCAGGCGTCTTCAAGCCCGACCAGCTCTCCGGCCTCCGAGCGGAAGACGCAGACCTTTTCGCCAAGCACCATGATCTGTTGCAAGTCGCGGGTGATCTCGTGATCCCATGCGGCGACGTACCAAGCATTCTTTAAGAACATGCGATTATCTCCCCAAGATACCGGGCAGGTTCAGCCCTTTTTCGCGCGCGCAGTCCAGCGCGATATCATAGCCAGCATCGGCGTGACGCATGACACCTGTTGCGGGATCATTCCACAAGACATTTGCGATGCGTCTGTCCGCATCTTCGGTGCCGTCGCAACAAATCACCATGCCGGAATGTTGGGAAAAGCCCATGCCAACGCCACCGCCGTGATGCAGGGACACCCATGTGGCACCGCCCGCGACGTTCAGCATTGCGTTTAGCAGTGGCCAGTCCGACACGGCGTCGGAGCCGTCTTTCATGGCCTCCGTTTCGCGGTTGGGGGAGGCGACCGAGCCGCTGTCCAGATGGTCCCGCCCGATTACAACTGGTGCGCTTAGCTCGCCGGTGCGGACCATCTCGTTGAACGCGAGACCAAGTTTGTCACGCAGACCCAGACCAACCCAGCAGATGCGGGCGGGCAGGCCCTGGAACTCGATCCGCTCGCGGGCCATGTCCAGCCAGTTGTGCAGGTGCGGATCGTCGATCAGCTCTTTGACCTTGGCGTCGGTTTTGTAGATATCCTCGGGGTCGCCAGACAGCGCGCACCAGCGGAACGGGCCTACGCCACGGCAAAACAGCGGACGAATGTAGGCGGGCACGAAGCCGGGGAAGGCGAAGGCGTTTTCCAGCCCTTCCTCGAGGGCGACCTGCCGGATGTTGTTGCCATAATCCAGCGTCGGCACGCCCGCGTTCCAGAAATCGACCATCGCGGCGACTTGAGTTTTCATCGAGGCACGGGCGGCTATCTCGACAGCTTTCGGGTCGCTTTCCTGCTTCTGACGCCATTCCGCGACGGTCCAACCTTGCGGCAGATACCCGTGGACAGGGTCGTGGGCGGAGGTCTGGTCGGTGACCATATCAGGCTTCACGCCGCGCTTGACCAGTGCGGGGAAGACATCCGCCGCATTGCCGATCAGCGCCACGGATTTGGCCTCACCTGCCTTGGTCCATTTGTCGATCAGGGCGAGAGCCTCGTCCAGATCGTGGGTCTTTTCATCGACGTAGCGTGTGCGCAGACGGAAGTCGGCTCGGGTCTCGTCACATTCGACAGCGAGGCAGCAAGCACCCGCCATCACTGCGGCCAGCGGCTGCGCGCCACCCATTCCGCCAAGGCCACCTGTCAAAATCCAGCGCCCTTTGAGGTTGCCGTCATAATGCTGGCGACCCGCTTCCATGAAGGTCTCGTAGGTGCCTTGCACGATGCCTTGCGTCCCGATGTAGATCCACGAGCCAGCCGTCATTTGACCGTACATCGCGAGGCCCTTTTTATCGAGCTCGTTGAAGTGATCCCAAGTCGCCCAATGCGGCACCAGATTGGAGTTGGCGATCAGGACACGCGGTGCATCTTTGTGGGTGTTGAACACGCCGACGGGTTTGCCCGACTGCACCAACAGCGTTTGTGTATCCTCAAGGTCTTTCAGGGTGGCGACGATGGCGTCAAAATCTTCCCACGTCCGCGCCGCGCGCCCGATGCCGCCATAGACCACCAATTCGTGCGGGTTCTCGGCCACATCGGGGTGCAGGTTGTTCATCAGCATCCGCATCGGGGCCTCGGTGAGCCAGCTTTTGGCGGTAATTTCGGAGCCGGTTGGCGGGTAGACGTCACGCAGGTTGTGGCGGGAATTGGTCATGTGTTCATCTCCGGTGCGGTGTCATTCAGGGCGTGAAGGATGCCTGTCAGGCAGGTGCGCAGACGCGCGGCTTTTTCGGTGTTATAAGTCCAAGGTGGGGTCTCGTCGGTCAGGTAAGCCGATTGTGCGATTTCCATTTGGATTGCGTGCCACCCCTCGGCGGGGCGACCGTAGTGGCGGGTTGTCCAACCGCCTTTGAAGCGACCGTTCAAAATGCTGGTATAGCCGGAAGCAGACGCGGCAAGTTTGTGAACGACCTGTTCGATCTGCGACGCGCAGGTTGCGCCTGAATTGGTGCCGATGTTGAGATCGGGAAGCGTGCCTTCAAAAAGGAACGGAATGTTCGAGCGGATTGAATGGCAGTCATACAGGATCGCCAGCCCATGCAGATCGCGCACGCGGGTCAACTCGGCGGTAAGAGCCGCATGATAGGGCGCGTGAAACGCGTCGCGGCGGGTGTTGATGTCTTTTGCATCTGGTGGCGTGTCCCAGATGTCCAACCCGTCGAAATCCGTTAACGGAACCAGCGTTGTGGTGTTTTGACCCGGGTACAGGCTCTCGCCTTGCGGATCGCGGTTGGCGTCGATGACATAGCGGTGGAAGTTGGCGGTGACGGTGGTCACATCCGGCAAAAGCCCGTCGTAGAGCTGGTCGATATGCCAGTCGGTATCCGCCAGCTTGCGGCCATTATCGTTGAGCTGCGCGCGGATACCTTCCGGCACATATGTCCCCGTATGGGGCAACCCGAGGACGATCGGGCCGCTTCCTTGGGTGACGCTTACGGGGGTCATTCCGCCTGGCCTTTGACGAAGGCCGGCAGGTCCACGGATGCGGCAAGTGCGCCAGTTTCGACCAGTGTCGCAGCGGCTTCGATGGACGGCGCCATATAGCGGTCCTCGACAATTGAGGGCACCTGCGCGCGCAGGGTCGCCATCGCGGCTTTCAATGGGTCACTGGTCTGCAGTGGCGCGCGGAATTCGATGCCTTGCGCGCCGCACATCGCCTCGACCCCGAGGATCACATTCAGGTTCGCGTTCATCCGCAACAAGCGTCTTGCGGCGTGGGCGGCCATGGACACATGGTCTTCTTGGTTGGCGGACGTTGGCGTGCTGTCGGTGGTGCAGGGATTGGCGAGGTGCTTGTTCTCGCTCATCAAGGCGGCGGTTGTGACTTCGGCAATCATTAGGCCGGAGTTGAGGCCGGGATCAGGGGTCAGGAACGGTGGCAGGTCGAACGACAATGTCGGGTCGACCATCAGCGCCACGCGCCGTTGTGCGATTGCGCCAAGCTCGGATATCGCGACGGCGATCTGGTCGGCAGCAAAGCCCACAGGTTCGGCATGGAAATTCCCGCCCGAGACGATCAGGTTGTCATCCACCAGCACCAGCGGGTTGTCGGTGACGGCATTGGCCTCGATCTCCAGTGTGCGACCTGCGAAATGCAGCAGGTCCATCGCCGCACCTGTTACCTGCGGTTGGCAGCGGATGCAGTAGGGGTCTTGCACGCGGGTGTCGCCGTCCACATGGCTTTCGCGGATTTGCGAGCCTTCCATGAGGGCGCGCTGCGCACGCGCCACGGCGATCTGTCCGGCATGGCCGCGCAGGGTGTGGATCGCGTCCTGCAAGGGGGCGGTGGACCCCATGATGGCATCAGTCGACAGCGCGCATGTCAGCACGCAAGTCGCCGCGTTGCGCCACGCGCCCCACAGGCCAACAAGGGCGCAGGCGGTGGAGAATTGGGTGCCGTTGATCAGGGCGAGGCCCTCTTTTGCGCCCAAAACGATGGGGGTTAGGCCCGCTTTGGCAAGTGCTTCACCGGCGGGCATGCGCAGGCCGCCGAATACGGCCTCGCCTTCGCCGATCATGGCTGCGGCCATATGGGCGAGGGGGGCCAGATCGCCCGATGCGCCGACAGAGCCTTGGCCGGGGATCACCGGTGTGACGCCCTTGGCCAGCATGTCTTGGAGGATATCGACCGTGGTCATGGCCACGCCGGATGCGCCGCGACCAAGTGACAGCAGTTTCAGCACCATCATCAGCCGTGTTGTGGCCTCGTCCAGCGCCTCACCCACGCCGCAGCAATGGGACAGGATCAGGTTGCGTTGAAGAGTGGCCACATCCTTCGCGGCGATCTTGACGCTGGCGAGTTTGCCGAAACCCGTGTTCACACCGTAGACGGCAGCGTCGCCATTTGCCGCATTTGTGACAAGGGCCTGCGCGGCTTTGATACCAGCGTGTGAGGAGGGGGACAGGACCACGGCGTGTTTGTTGGCCCAGATGTCTTGCAACTGCGCCAAGGTCGCCGCACCGGGTGTGAGTGTAATTGTCATAGCGATCCCTTAAAGATGCGATTGTGAAGCGGGTTGAACCCGATGCGGTAGGCAAGTTCAGCCGGATGTGTCGCATCCCAGATGCACAGATCGGCGCGTGCGCCTGCGATGATCCGGCCACGATCCGTGACACCAAGGGCGCGCGCGGCGTGAACCGTCATGCCCAACAAAGCCTCAAGCGGAGTCATGCGAAACAAGGTACAGGCCATGTTCATCGTCAGCAGTGGCGAGGTCAGCGGCGAGGAACCGGGATTGCAATCGGTGGCCAGTGCCATCGGCACGCCGTGGTCGCGGAAGGCTTGGATGGGCGGGCTTTGGGTCTCGCGCAGTGTGTAGAATGCACCGGGCAGCACAACGGCGACGGTTCCGGATTTCGCCAAAGCTTGCGCATCGGCGTCGGTGGCATATTCCACATGATCCGCGCTGAGGGCGCCGTAGTGTGCGGCCAGTTGCGTGCCGCCGATGTTGGACAGTTGTTCGGCGTGCAGCTTTATCGGCAAATCCAGCTCAACCGCCACATCGAACACCCGCGCAATTTGAGCGGTATCAAAGGCGATCCCCTCGCAAAATCCATCCACTGCATCGACCAAGCCTTCGGCATGGGCGGCGCGCAGGGTCGGGATGCAGATATCGTCGATATAGGCGTCTGGCTTGTCTTTGTATTCGGGCGGCACCGCATGTGCGCCAAGGAAACTGGTGCGCAGGTCGACGGGGCGGACCTGTGCAATCTGGCGGGCGACGCGGAGCATCTTCAATTCTGTCTCGCGGTCCAATCCATAACCGGATTTCACTTCGATGAGGGTGACACCTTCGGCGATCAGCGCATCCACACGAGTGAGGGCGTCTGCCAGCAATTCTTGTTCGGTGGCGATGCGCGTAGCCGTCACGGTCGAAACAATTCCACCGCCAGCACGGGCGACTTCTTCGTAACTGGCACCGTTCAAACGCAGCTCGAATTCCGTGGCACGATTGCCGCCAAAGACGATATGGGTATGACAGTCGATCAACGCGGGCGTGACAAGCCGCCCACCGAGATCAAGTGTCGTGTCACAGTGGTAAGCAGGTGGAACGTCCGCAGCATTGCCGACCCACGAGATTTTCTCACCATCCAGGGCAATGGCACCTTCTTCGATCAATCCGTAATCTTGATTGTCTCGCAGGGTTACAATTTTTGCGTTGGTTAAGAGCATGGGTCGACTCACTTGCAAATTAACGTGCTTAATGTTTTTATGTGCGTACATAATAACATGTCAAGCGGAGTGACTGATGCAAACCATTTGGGCTGAGACGGCGCTACTGCCATCGGGATGGGCCGCAGGCGTACGGGTTGATATTGATGTGCAGGGACGCATTTGTGGCGTTCAGACAAATGCGCCTGCACATGGCACGCGTGTTGGGATGCTGCTGCCTGCGCCTGTGAACGTTCATAGTCATGCGTTTCAACGCGCAATGGCAGGCCTGACCGAAAGGCGCGGCCCCGACCCGAGTGACAGCTTTTGGACATGGCGCCAGTTGATGTTCCGCTTTCTTGATCGCCTTACACCTGACCACATCGAAGCGATCACAGCTTTTGTGCAGATGGAAATGCTAGAGGCGGGTTATGGTGCGTCGGTCGAGTTTCACTATTTGCATCACCAACCGGGCGGGGTGGCCTATGACAACATCGCAGAGACATCTACACGGTTGCTGGCCGCTGCGGATCAAACGGGCATGGGTCTGTGCCTCTTGCCCGTTCACTATCAATATGGCGGATGTGACCAGCGCGCTCTGACGGCGGGACAAATCCGGTTTGGTAATACGATGGAGCAGTTTCAAGCGCTTCATGATGCGGCATCTGCCAACTTTACTGGCGCGCCAGCTGACAGCGCAATTGGTGTTGCACCGCATTCTTTGCGGGCTGTCGGCATAGAAGATCTCAAAACGTATAACGCGATATTCCCAAACGGGCCGATACATATGCATCTGGCGGAGCAAAAAGCAGAAGTCGTTGAAGTCGAGCAACATTGGGGCGCACGGCCTGTGACATGGGCGCTGGAAAATATGGAACTCGACCCGCGTTGGTGCTTGATCCACTGCACCCAGATGACCGTGGAAGAAACCATCGCTCTTGCGGGGTCAGGCGCGGTTGCGGGTCTTTGCCCGATTACGGAAAGCAGCCTTGGAGATGGAATTTTCGACGCTGTGCGTTGGGTGGAAAATAACGGTGCCTTTGCCATCGGGTCTGACAGCAACATCCGCATTTCGCTGAGTGAGGAGTTGCGCACGCTGGACTACTCGCAGCGCTTGCGTGATGGCACGCGCGCCGCCCTCGCTTCACCAGATAAATCGACGGGCCGTCGCATGTATGATGGTATTCTGAAAGGCGGTGCGCAGGCATCAAGACGCCAGACAGGTTGCATTGAGGTTGGATGCTGGGCTGACCTGCTCTCGCTTGACACAACTTCCGAACATCTGTTGGGCAGGGTGGGCGACACAGCACTAGATTCTTGGATTTTCGCAGGCGACGATCGGTTGGTTACAGATGTTTGGTCAGCGGGCCGGCATATGGTAGAGGACGGCCAGCATGTGCAGCGGGCAAAGATTGTTACTGCCTATAAACAAGTGATTAACGCATTGAGAGACGACTTGTGAACACACCTTCCTTTCGGAATTGGCAAAGCGTGCAGGATGAAGTGCTGCGACGTATTCATGCGCGAGAATGGGCGCCCGGTGATTTGATCCCAAATGAGGCTGATTTGGCGATTGAGTTCGGGTGCGCCCGTTCAACAGTGAACCGTGCGTTGCGGTCATTGGCTGAAAGCGGTCTGCTGGATCGTAAGCGAAAAGTGGGAACGCGGGTCGCGGCGCAACCTGTTGCCAAGGCCACGCTGGATATCGCAGTGATCCGGCATGAAGTCGAAGAACATGGTGCAAAATACGGCTATCAATTGATCGCACGTGATATTGCCATACCGCCCCTCAGCGTCAGTGGTGCCATGAAAACCAAGGCTGACGACAAGCTACTCCACGTTCGCGCGCTGCATCTTGCAGATGATGAGGCCTATGCGATTGAGGATCGGTGGATCAATATACGCGTAGTTCCAGACGCCGAAGCTGAGATGTTTCAATCTGTAAGTGCGAATGAATGGCTGATGAAACACGCGCCTTACACGCATGGTGAAATTGCATTTTCTGCTGCGCAGGCATCAACCGGAGACGCAGAAATCATGGGTGTCGCCGAAAACAGTGCACTATTTGCAATTGACCGTTTGACTTGGGACAGCGCCGCGTCGGTTACAAAAGTAAGGCTCCTGTTCACACCAGGGTACCAGTTGCGAACCGGTCTTTGACTTTGAAGTCTTGATGGGTTGACCGCGCTCTTACGGTAGCTCGGCCCGTTGGTCCCTAAACGCAGCTGATTTCTTTGATTTGATCATGCTGAGTGAAAACCGAAAAGCGTTTACTTCCCGGACGGTGCTTAGTTGCCCATAGAGGTCGTAGAGTGTGCGGATGGTCGTGGCTTCTGCGCTGTTTAACTTCAACGTTCTGCCATCCGGATCAAAACCCAGAGGCACGTTGCCGCCCATCCAAAGCCCCCGCGCTTCGAGGCTGCAATCTTGTCGCGGATGCGGTCTGTTGTCTCTTCACGTTCTAACTGCGCAAATGTCAGCAGCATGTTCAGGGGCAGTTGCCCCGTACTGGTCGCTGTGGCGAAGGATTCGTGCCCGGCCTTTTGCGCCGCGCGGACAGCCAAGGCACCGCATCAATTCTGAACATGGCGTCCATGGCATCATCGGAAAAAGGGTTCCCTAGTCGCACGGCCTACGGCGCGACCAAGGCCGCTGTGATCGGGTTAACCAAGGCGATTGCCGCCGATTTCGTAGCACAAAACTTGCGTTGTAACGCGCTATGCCCCGGCACGGTCGACACCCCATCACTACAAGGGCGCATCACGTCCGCGCCTGATCCTGTGCAGGCGGAAAAAGACTTTGTAGCGCGACAGCCAATGGGTCGTTTGACAACCGTCGACGACCTGACGCCAACGATTGTGCATCTATTGTCGGATGGCGGTAGCTTTGTGACCGGGCAAGCCGTTTTGGTTGATGGTGGCGTCACGATCTAACGACGCGATCCAAGGTTTGGGAGGGCCGAAAATCATGACGTATCTTGTGGAAATGAAAGGGATCGAAAAACGCTTTTCGGGTGTTCACGCCCTGAAAGCGGTGCAATTCGATCTGAAACCCGGAGAAGTCCATGCCCTCATGGGGGAAAATGGCGCGGGGAAATCCACTTTGATGAAGATCATGTCCGGCATCTATCCCCGCGATGGCGGTGAGATGTTTGTTGATGGGAAACAGGCGCTGCTGCTTATAACGCTTGGCGTGCTGTTCCTCGGTGGGTTGCTGGCTCGCAAGAATGGTCACCTCACACGTTTTTCGCGCGTCGCGATGCTGTTGCTTCTCGGAGTTCTTGTGGGATAGGCCGGTTTGAACATCGTGCCCCAATACGCCTCGGACTTATTAGAGCCGGTTTCTGTCGTAGCTTTGACGATGGTTGCCTTTTTACTTGGTGGCGAGCTGACGCGTGAGAACATGACCAGCAATGGGCGGGCAATCTTTTCGATCTCGCTGAGCGTCGTGATCGGGACAACTTTGGCCATCTGGGCAGGCTTCACTGCATTTGGTCTCGATCCTTCCTCGCGCTCTAGCTTGAACCAATTGCGACGGCAACGGACCCCGCTGCGATCTCAAAAGTTATTTGCCAGTCTGGTATGCGCAACGGATTCACCTCGACACTCAAAGGCATTATCGCAATTGATGATGTTTGGGGCTTATTTGTTTTCAGCATCTGCCCTGCGCTTGTGGATCAGTCTGGCGGCTGGGCGGCACCGATGCTGGGGGCGGGGCGCGATATGGGGGTGCAATTCTGCTTGGTCTGTGAGTTGGCATCCCGTCCGCCTTCCTGACGGGTCGCTTAGCCCCCGTGAACCGCTCCAGACAGAGGCGATAGCTGCAGCGTCCTTCAAACAAAAGTCCGCTCTTGTTTCCGTTGCGCCAAAAGCGCCGCTCCTGCAGAGAATGCCTGCGTTCCGCCCCGTGTAGATGTGAAAAGGAATACTTTGCCGCCAAATGGCCTGAAGGTCTGCCATGCGGGCATTGTGAGCTTCCGCTGTGGTCGCGCCAACGATGGCCATGGGACGGTGGCACGAGTTTGTTGGGCGCGGTGAACCTGAAAACACCACGCCTTGATAGGGTCATTTCCAGACCCCTTATTTCAGGATTTCGATCATTTCGGAGTAGCCGCGTGATGTGGCGTGTTGCAGCGGTGTGACCCCATCGCGATCTCCGATGGATTTATCTGCACCTGCATCAACGAGGATTTGCACTGTCTTGATATGATCTGCGCCACCGTCGCCCAATACGACCGCTTCAATCAGCGCCGTCCATGCCAGATTATTGATATGATCCAGCGGCGCGCCACCTGCAACAAGACGCGCGACAACGTCGTGATGTCCAAGGTGGGCGGCGGCAATAAGTGCTGTGCCGTCATAAACGCTGGTGATCAGGTCCGGCGCGTTCCCAAGTTCCATTGCCAGTGACACCATTTCGGGATCGTCCGCGACGGCTGCGATGGTCAGCACGTCATAGACCTGATTTTCCAAGGCATTCATATCCGCGCCACCGTTTGCAAGTGCTGCAAGCGCATCATCATGTGATGCAAAGGCCGCGATATGAGTGGGCGTGCGCTGGGACCGGTCACGGATGCCCACATCAGCACCTGCTGCGATCAGACGGTTAATCTCATCAACGTCGCCTTGATGGGCGGCAAGATGCAAACCTGTGTATGACGCGATGTCGGACGCGGACGGGGCAGTCTGTGCGTGCCCGGAACCGGCAGTGCCGAATGCCAAGGCGAGTAGGAGGGAGCGAAACATGATGTTGCCTTTCAAGCGTGGGTGCCCGTCCCCAAAAGGGACGGGCCAGCCGGGTTATTCGGCGCCGATTGCGTCAAGACCTGCACGGGCGCACGTCTCGTCGATAGCACCTGACGGTGCGCCACCGACACCGATGCCACCAACCAATGCGCCACCAATCCGGATGGGCAGACCACCAGCCTGAATGACCAGGCGGCTGTCCATATCGCGCAGTCCACCGTTTTCCGGGTTGCTGCCGATGAAGCCCGCAAGACCTGCCGTGTCACGACCCATGCTGGCGGATGTGAACGCTTTGCCTGTGCTGGAGCCGACAGTATGCGGGCCTGCGTTGTCCGCGCGCAAATGCACTTTGGTCACACCGCTGCGCGCAACGATTGCGACGCTGACGTTGTGGCCTTCGGTAGAGCACGCGGCGACGGCGGTTTGGGCGGCTGTGGTCGCCATATCGAGCGGCAGGTAAGGCGCTGTGGGCAGGTCTTCGGCGAAGGCCGCGATGGGTGTCAGGAGGGCAGTCGCAAGAGCAATAGAACGGATCATTGTGTGTTTCCTTTTGTTGAACTGATGCTCTGTTTCTAATTCGCCGCTGTGATCGGCGATATTCGTAGCATCCGCAAAGGTGTCCGTAGTTCTACTGATCCGCCCGTCAGTATGCCTGCGCATCCAGCCAAAACCGCGTGAGTTCCGCCGCTGAAGACGTGCCCGCTTTGGCTGCAATCGCTGCGCGGTGACTTTCAACCGTGCGCGGCGACAGGGTCAGCGCATCAGCGATTTGCTTGGTGGTCAGCCCCTTTGCAATCATTTCAAGGACTTCTTTTTCCCGCGCGGACAGCTGCTGCACCACCGCCACGGCCTCTGCGCGTTCTGCCGAGGCCTGTTGTTGTGTTTCAAGCTCTGCATGACCCTTCTGGATCGCGTCGATCAGGTCCTGTTCGTCTACGGGTTTGCTCAGAAAATCTATCGCGCCATTGCGAAATGCTCGCCTGCACGCCTCGATATCGCCGTGTCCGCTGATTATCACCGTGGGCCATGACACACCTTGATCGGTTAGCTTTTCTTGAAGTTTCAGACCCGAAATCGCGGGCATCCGGATATCGAGGATCAGACAGCCCGGCATCAGGTCT
The DNA here is from genome assembly GCF_004365635.1 of Litoreibacter halocynthiae. Taxonomy (GTDB): domain Bacteria; phylum Pseudomonadota; class Alphaproteobacteria; order Rhodobacterales; family Rhodobacteraceae; genus Litoreibacter; species Litoreibacter halocynthiae. The sequence goes on from NZ_SOBH01000003.1 coordinate 657,670, forward strand.
GCCGCCTGTGCCAGGAATGTCTCGGGGGACGCAAAGCTGCGCACATTCAGCCCGACGGTGTCCAACAGAAGGCTCAGCGCATTGCGCACCGCCTCATCATCATCAACGAGGTAGACGTGGTTGGTCATGGTGCCCCCGCCTTGTTTGAGAGCGGCAGGGACAAACGGAACGTGGTCTGGGCGGTGTCGTCCAGCAGCATGATATCCCCGTCCATTTCCTCAACCAGCCTATGACACAATGCGAGGCCAAGCCCGGTTCCGTCCGGTTTGCCTGTCACGAATGGTTCAAAGATGCGGGGCTTGAGGTGGTCAGGCACCCCCGGGCCAGTGTCACTGACATCCAGAATGACCGAAGGACCATCGACATGCGTGCTGATAGTGACCTTTGCCGCGTCCGAGGCATCAAGCGCGTTGCGCACCAGATTAAACACAACCTGTTCCAACTCGACCGGATCGGCGTCAATAAACAGGGGAGCCTTATGCAACGATAGAGTAATGGCAGCCCCATTGGTCTTGGCCTCTAGTGCCAGCAGTTTCTGAACGCTTTGGGCGGCTTCATGGACAGAACAGGTTTCAGATGGCGCACGGTTTGGCTTGCTCCAACGTCTGAGGCGATCAAGAATATTCGCTGCACGTTGTGCTTGGGATACGGTGTCGTCCAAAACTGCGCCAAGACGTTCAACATCACCGCGCCGTGCCATATGGCGACCGGCCTGCGCTTGGCTGAGGATCGCGGTCAAGGGTTGCGCCAGTTCATGCGCCATCCCGCTGGCCATTTCACCCATCGCATTGACGCGGGAGGCATGGGCGAGCCGCGTTTCTTGGGCGCTGAGTTTGGCGCGGTTCTCAGCGTCTTTGGTGCGCATGCGTTGTTTGAAACCGAAGGCAGACAGCAAAAAGAGCGCCGTGACCAGCGCCATGACAGAGAGCACTTTCCCGACCGGCAAGAGATCAGACAGCCCGATGGCCAAAGAAGTTTCGAAGACTAAAGGTTGTGACACACTACCAAGTGGCTTGGAAAACCCGGTCTCAACTGATGAAAGTTGCCCGACCAACGGGGTTTGCCCGTCCGGTGTTGCAAGTCGCAATGAAGTTGATGACGCGTCCCAAAACGGATCATCCGTGGCAATCAGCGCACGCGCGTCAACTACCAGCGCCAAAGCGTGCTGCGCCGCGTTAGAATTGGGCGAGCGCTTCACAAGCAGGTAGTGATCCGGCAGGTCTGGCATTTGGCCTATTTGCAACGTCCCTGCGGAGTGCCGCGCCAATTCCACAACGAGTTCCCTTGCCCGAGTTGACAGTCCGGGCGGCGTTTCAATCGTCGGTTGGGACTGGTTATATGGAACGACATTCACCGAGGTAACACGTGGATAGAAGCGCGTGATCGTTGCGGCGACATCCAACAACAAATCCTGTCTCTCGATTCCACCGGCCACAAAGATCGCTGACAACGATGTCAAATGCGCATCATGCTGATCTGCCCGTTGGGACGCCAAGCGATGCAGCGTTGCACTTTTGACCGTAAGTTCACGCACCAAATTTTGCCGTTCAAAAAAGGCCGCTCCGCTAAGCGCAAGCATGACGGTAAACGCCCATAGCACAGCGTTGCGCCAGAAACTATTTGAGTATGAGACCGCCATTCGCATTCATCGCAGGTGCGTGCGCAAACTCCAATCCGTATTTCTACGGTTATGAGTCCACTGCCATAACGCCCGCCTGAGAGCGGTCACATGCCGATGCTGGGTCAGTGTCGACAGAGAACCCAAGGCAGGGGTGACCAAATCTTGCTGCGTGCGCTCGCAGTTGTCTGACGTCAGCGCCAATGGGTCTAGACCTTTGCCGACAGACAGATCTGTGTCCTCCATTCGGGGGATGCTAGACTTGCTATTCGATTTCGGTCAGGCTTTTCGCGTCACGCCGATGGATCGTGACGACTGCCCGAAAGGTACAACGCATGCGTGAGAGTTTCGAAAATCCGTATTATCAAACTGGTCTTAACGGGCTGAAATTGATGCCAAAAGACGACGCGACGCATGTATCCGCTTTGTTGTCAAAATGCCCAAGGCATTCTGCCACCCCCTTGATCGAGATGCCGGAATTGGCACGACATATCGGCGTCGCGCGTTTGCACGTGAAAGACGAAAGCAATCGTATGGGGCTGGGCAGTTTCAAAGCCCTTGGCGCGGCCTATGCCATCGCATGTGAAGCCGCCGGTCGCGTGGTTGCGGATCGTTGGAGTACCGCATTGTCAGGCGAAGTTTTTATAACGGCAAGTGCAGGTAACCACGGGTTGTCTGTGGCTGCCGGTGCGCGGCTTTTTGGTGCCAAGGCGATCATATTTCTGGCAGAAACCGTCCCGGAACCGTTTGCTGACAGACTGCGCGCCATCGGAGCGGATGTGGTTCGGTCTGGTGCCACTTACGAAGACAGTCTTGTCGCGGCACAGACGAGTGCAGATGAGGGGCACGGCACATTATTGTCTGACGGATCGTGGCCGGACTACACGGCACTGCCGTCACGTGTCATGGAGGGGTATCTGCAGCTTGCCGTTGAAGTCGCGGAGCAAATCGCAGAACCGCCTACTCACATATTCTTGCAAGCAGGCGTCGGAGGTCTGGCCGCTGCAGTTGCGGCCTATAGTCGATCCGTCTGGGGCAGTGCACCGGTAATCGTGGTTGTCGAACCAGATGCTGCGCCTGCATTGATCGAAAGCATGCGGGCGGGTGCGGTTGTCGAAACGACGGGCCCTGTGTCGGACATGGGGCGGCTTGATTGCAAAACGCCATCAATGGTCGCGCTGGCAGGTTTGGCGCGCGACGCTAATGTTTTTATGACCATAACGGAGGAAGATGCGGCGCAGGCCGTGGGCGTATTGGCAAGTCATGGACTGACCACCACGCCCTCAGGAGGGGCGGGTTTTGCAGCGGCTTTGATCGGGTTTGCGGGGATGGAGGCGGACGCACGCGTTTTGGTGATCCTGAGCGAGGGCGCAGAGGATGCATGAACCTGCGCCTCTTTTTTCGAGCGAGGAGTATCGCGGGCGGGTCTCGCGCCTACAGGACGGCTTGAAAACTGCGCAGATGGACGGTTTGTTGCTGACCACACCCGCCGACATCTTCTACGTCACAGGTTTTTTGACGCGGTTTTGGGAAAGCCCGGCACGCCCTTGGTTTGTTTTGATCCCCGCGACAGGCGACCCAGTTGCGATTATTCCTGCTATCGGCGCAGCACTAATGGGGCAAGGCTGGGTGAAAGACATTCGCACATGGGATGCGCCCGACCCCGTAGATGATGGCGTTTCGTTGTTGGCAGATGCCATTTTTGAAGCAATCCCGACCAACGGGGCTCTTGGGGTTCCGATGGGATTAGAAACCCATCTACGCATGCCGATGGCCGATTACAGGCGCATCGTTGACCGCATCAAGCCGCGCCGCATCATGGATGCCACTGCAATCGTGCAGCGTGTCCGTGAGATTAAGTCTGATGCCGAGATTGCCAAGATCAAAACGACTTGTGCAATTGCAGATCGGGTCTTTGCTCGGGTGCCAGAGTTTGCGTCCTGCGGTCGCCCGCTTGATCAGGTTTTTCGCGACTTCCAGATTGCATTGCTGCAAGAGGGCGCCGATTGGGTCAGCTACGTAGCGGGTGGCGCGGGGCAAGATGGATATGGTGATGTAATTTCACCGGCCACGGCACGGCCTTTGGCCAAAGGGGATATCTTGATGTTGGATACGGGGGCGGTACGGGACGGTTATTTTTGCGACTTTGACCGCAATTATTCTATTGGCGCACCGTCCTCCACAGTCCAACGCGTGCAGGACGCCTTATATTCTGCCACGGACCTTGCCCTTGAAACGCTGCGGCCGGGTATGACAGCCGCTGATCTATATAATACTTTGACGAACGCGTTGCGCAGTGCGGGTTTAACGCCAGGTGGTGGGCGGTTCGGGCACGGTTTGGGCATCACACTTACAGAATGGCCATCGCTTACCGCAAAGGACACTACTCCACTGCGAGAGGGAATGGTTTTGACGCTCGAACCCGGTGCCGAGGTTTCGGCTGGGAAATTTCTGGTTCACGAGGAGAACATCGTTCTGCGCGCGAACGGTCCCGAATTGCTTTCTAAACGCGCGCCCAAAGACCTCCCAAGGATCGCATGATGGATCAGTTTCCGTATCAACTGACGGGTTCCATCGGACGCACCGCGACACTGGGGTTGGTGGTTTTGCAAGTCGATGAAACCATTGAACAGGATTTTCGCCGGTTGTTTGCGGGCCCCGAAGTTGCCGTCTATGTCAGCCGAATTCCTTCGGGCTCCAACCTGACCCCAAACACGATTGCGCAAATGGCGGTTGATCTGCCGCAGGCCGTATCGCTTTTGCCACCCGCAGCACAGTTTGACGTCATTGGATACGCCTGCACGTCTGGCACAACACTGATTGGGGCGGACAAGGTCGCGTCGTTGGTTAGGGAACACGCGAACACAAAGGCGGTAACAAACCCGCTTAGTGCCGCCATCGCAGCGTTCAAATCGCTTGACGTTCGATCAATCGCAATCGTGTCGCCCTACATTGCTTCCATCGCAGCCCCAATTCGAACCGCATTTCAAAACGCCGGCTTTGATGTTCCGGCGACGGTGTCTTTTGGCGAAGAGATTGAAGCCAATGTTGCACGAGTTGACCCCGCGTCTATTCATGCAGCCGCACTGAAAATCGGTAAGACTGCGGGCATTGATGCGGTTTTTCTTTCGTGCACCAATCTGCGAACGCTCGACATTATAGACGATTTGGAACAACGCCTCGGGCGACACGTTGTAAGCAGCAATCAGGCTCTGGCTTGGCACATGGGCCAGATCGCCTCCGCGCCCCTTTCGCCGGATGCACCGGGGGCTCTTTGTCGATTATAGCCTGCTGGCCCAAAAGATTTTCAGATGCCAGATGATATTTTTCGCGTTCAGGCTCCCGTGTGATTACCACTTAATTTCTGCGCTGATCCGACTGTGAATGTCACAATCTACCGACCTGACTGTTAGGTGGGCTGTAATACAAAGTGCGGCGAAGGTCCAATGCCTGCGCCTGCGTGCCGTAGATATCAGGCTGCAGCTTGGATTGTTTTTTAGGTGGTGGTGGCATTTGGCTGATCCCTAGCTGGCTGTAGGTCAGGTTGCTCATGACGCCCGACGGCGGTAACAATCGTGAGAGAAGCTGGTTGAGGAAGGGAACGCTTTGTGCCGCAAAGTACATCCACACTGACGCTTTTTCGAAACCAAACTTTCCGGATGCTCTGGATCGCCGCCCTTGCCTCGAATTTCGGAGGGCTGGTGCAGGCGGTTGGGGCGGCGTGGATGATGACGTCGCTGACGGAGTCCCAAAGCATGGTCGCGCTCGTCCAATCTTCTGTGACCCTGCCGATTATGATTTTCTCGTTACTGGCGGGGGTGTTTGCCGATAATTTCGACCGCCGCAAGGTTATGCTGATCGCGCAGTCCTTCATGCTCATGGTGTCGATTATGCTTGCCTTTATGGCTTATGAGGGATGGCTGTCCCCTTGGCTGTTGTTGGGATTCACCTTCCTGATCGGGTGCGGCACGGCCTTGCACAATCCGTCGTGGCAGGCATCCATGGGCGATATCGTGTCGCGTGAGGAATTGTCGGCGGCGGTTTCGCTCAACAGTATGGGCTTCAACCTGATGCGCAGCATCGGGCCTGCCGCAGGGGGCGCGATTGTGGCGATTGCGGGGGCGGCTGCTGCGTTTACGGTGAATGCCCTCAGCTATATCGGCATCATCACCGCCCTATGGTTCTGGAAGCCGTCGACGCCGCAGCGGCGTTTGCCGCGTGAGCGAATGGGCAGCGCGTTTTTTGCGGGCCTGCGCTATGTTGCGATGTCGCCCAACCTTATCAAAGTGATCTTTCGCGGCTTTCTGTTTGGCCTTTCCGCCATCGCGGTTTTGGCGCTATTGCCGCTGATCGTTCGAGAATTGCTACAGGGCGGGGCTTTTGTCTACGGTGTCTTGCTGGGTTGTTTTGGCGCTGGCGCTGTGGGCGGCGCGTTGATGAATGCCCGCCTTCGGGCACGGTTTCAAAACGAGCGCATTACGCAGGCGGCGTTTCTTGCGTTTGCGGTCAGCAGCATCACGCTGGCGATGAGCCGTCACTATGTCTTTAGCGGGGCCGCATTGATGCTTGCAGGCGCAAGTTGGGTCATGGCGTTGTCACTGTTCAATGTCACCATTCAGCTGTCTACCCCGCGTTGGGTCGTCGGGCGGGCGATTGCATTGTATCAGACCGGTGTCTTTGGCGGCATGGCGGGCGGGAGCTGGGCATGGGGTGTGGTGGCGGAGAACTTCGGCGCGGACCGTGCGATGCTTGGGGCGGCGGTCCTGCTGGTCATCGGAGCCTTGGCGGGGCTGAGCGTCCCGTTGCCGGATTCCGCCGACCTCAACCTTGATCCGCTGAACACGTTTACCGAGCCCTCCCTGCGGCTGGACCTGAGACAGCGCAGCGGGCCGATAATGGTCATGGTCGACTACGAAATTGCACAAGAGGACGTGAGCGAATTTCTGGCCGCGATGAACGCGCGGCGGCGCATCAGAATTCGCGACGGGGCGCAGCAATGGGCGCTGCTGAGGGATCTTGAAAACCCCGATGTCTGGACCGAGACCTATCATGTCCCCACATGGCTTGAATATGTACGTCACCACGAGCGTCGCACGCAGGCGGATGCTGAATCCTACGAACGGATTCTAAAACTACATCGCGGCAAGGAGCGGCCCAAGGTGCATCGCATGATCGAGCGGCAGGCGATTTCGCTGCGCGACGATACGCCGTTGAAGGATGCGCCTGAGAAAGTTGCTGAATAGCGGGCTGAAAGCTGACCAACATCAGAAAATTCAGCGTTCCAGCTTCTGTGAGGCGAGGTAATGATGGGCGCCCTTCAGTAAAATGATTGACGTACCTCAATTCAATTTCTATCGTGATGGGTAGGGGGAGTCGGAGATGAGTGGACCGACAGTTCATGACGTTGCGAGGACGGCTCAGGTGAGTCTCGCCACGGTAGATCGTGTTCTGAACAATCGCGGTGGCGTGTCGTCCAAGGCCGAGGCGAAGGTCAAAGCAGCGGTTGCCCAAACCGGCTATGTGCGCAACTTAGCCGCCGCAAATCTGTCTCGTCGTCGTGTTTACCGGTTCAGTTTCGTTGTCCCGTCAGGTGATACCGGTTTTGTTGCATTGCTACAGGCCGCACTGGAGCGTGAACGCGACAGGCTGGTTGAAGAGCAAATCCTGATTCAGATCATACCAACCCATGCGTTCGACGTGGCCGGACAGGTTGCAGCCCTGCGCAACCTTGACTGTGACGCCGTTGCGATCATGGCAAGCGAAGCCCCCGAAGTTCAGGAAGAAGTGAGCCGCTTGCGCGCGTCTGGCGTGCGGGTTGTCACCCTTGTTGCCGATCTTCCCCAGTCCGATCGCGAGGCCTATGTGGGGCTTGATAACGTCGCTGCCGGCCGCACGGCTGCGGAGTTCATGGGGCGTTTTCTGGGAGATTCTGGTGAAATTCTGATGATTGCCGGTTCCCTTTCCTCCCGCGACCACAACGAGCGCCTTATGGGGTTTCGTAGGGTCATGCAGGAGCGTTTCCAACACCTGACATTGTTGCCTGCGGTTGAGGGTAATGACGAGGCCCGAAGCGTTGAGCGGCTGGTGTCCGAGGCGTCCGCAATCCGGCCTTTGGTTGGTATCTACGCCATCGGCGCGGGCAACAAGGGATTGGTGCGCGCTGTCCAAAAGGCCGATGCCAAACCCGTCACCATCGTTCACGAACTGACCCCGACATCGCGTCAGGGCTTGCGCGACGGAACCATTGATCTGGTGCTGGACCAAGACACCTCTGCCGCCGTCGTGGCCGCCGTGCGGATCATGCGCGACCTGACCGAAGGGCGCGATGTGCCAGTGGACACAGGAAAAATCCGATTAAACATATTCAGCCGAGAGAACATCTAATGAGCAGATACTTCGCCGACATCGCCCCCGTGACCTTTGGAGGGGCTGACAGCACCGACCCGCTGGCGTTCCGGCACTATAATCCGATCGAAATGGTAGGCGGCAAAACGATGGCCGAGCATCTGCGTTTTGCGGTTTGCTACTGGCACAACTTCGTCTGGGAAGGGAACGACCCGTTCGGCGGGCAGACCTTTGAGCGCCCGTGGTTTCCGGCGGATACGATGGCGCTGGCCAAGCAAAAGGCGGATGATGCGTTCGATATGTTCCGCATTCTTGGTGTGCCGTATTTCTGCTTTCACGATCATGACGTGCGCCCTGAAGGGGATAGCCTGCAAGAAAGCCACGACCGCCTGAACGAAATGGCGGATTACTTCGCCGAGAAGATGGAGAATGGCGGGCCGAAGCTGCTGTGGGGCACGGCCAACATGTTCTCGAACCGGCGGTATATGTCGGGGGCGTCCACCAATCCTGATCCGGATGTGTTCGCCTTTTGCGCCTCGACCGTGAAGGCCTGCATGGACGTCACCCACCGCCTGAATGGCGAAAACTATGTGCTGTGGGGCGGTCGCGAAGGGTACGAGACGCTGCTGAACACCGATCTGGACCGCGAGTTGGAGCAGATGGGCCGGTTTCTGAGCATGGTGGTCGAGTACAAACACAAGATCGGTTTCAAAGGCTCGATCCTGATCGAGCCGAAACCGCAGGAGCCGACCAAGCATCAATACGATTACGACGTGGCGACGGTGTATGGGTTTCTAAAGCGGTTTGGGCTGGAAAACGAGGTGCAGGTGAATGTCGAACAGGGTCATGCGATCCTTGCGGGCCACTCGTTCGAGCACGAGCTGGCGATGGCGCGGACCTTGGGGATTTTCGGCTCCATCGACATGAACCGCAATGACTACCAATCGGGATGGGACACCGACCAGTTTCCGAACTCGCCGTCAGAGGCGGCGTTGGCTTACTATGAGGTATTGAAGGCAGGCGGGTTTACCACCGGCGGCACCAACTTTGACGCCAAACTGCGCCGTCAGTCTTTGGATGCCAGCGACCTGATCGCAGCGCATGTGGGTGGGATGGACGTTTGCGCGCGTGGTTTGAAATCGGCGCACGCTATGTTGGTGGACGGTACATTGGAGGCCCCGCGTCGTGCGCGCTACGCCGGATGGGAGGCTGACGCGGCTAAGGCGATGCTGGCCGAAGGGGCGACGTTGGACGGGATCGCTGCCAAAGCTGAAGCCGCCGACCTGAACCCGCAACCCGCGTCGGGACAACAGGAAAAACTTGAGAATATCGTCAACCGTTACGTGTGACGGCAAGGAGGAAGCTATGAAAACGATCAAAGGTCCGGCGCTGTTTCTGGCGCAGTTCGCAGGCGACGACGCGCCGTTCAACTCGTGGGATTCCATAACGAAATGGGCCGCGGATTGCGGCTATAAGGGCGTGCAGGTTCCCAGTTGGGACGCGCGGATGATTGACCTCGATAAGGCCGCTTCCTCGAAAGGGTATTGCGAGGATTGGGCCGGACAGGCCCGCGCCAATGGCGTCGAAGTGACGGAGCTGTCCACCCACTTGCAAGGCCAGCTTGTGGCCGTGCATCCCGCCTATGACGACGCTTTCGACGGCTTTGCGGCCCCCGAAGTGCGCGGCAATCCGAAGGCACGTCAGGAATGGGCGGTAGATCAGGTGAAAAAGGCGCTGTCCGCGTCGAAGAACCTTGGGATCGGCGCGCATGCGACGTTTTCGGGCGCGTTGGCGTGGCCTTATGTCTACCCGTGGCCGCAACGACCTGCGGGTCTGGTGGAGCAAGCCTTTGACGAGCTGGCAAAACGGTGGTTGCCGATCTTGGACCATGCTGAGGATTGCGGCGTCGATGTCTGCTACGAAATCCACCCCGGTGAAGATTTGCATGACGGGATCACCTACGAGATGTTTCTGGAGCGCACAGGCAACCACGCCCGCGCCAACATGCTCTATGACCCGTCGCATTATGTGCTTCAGTGCATGGATTACATCGACAATATCGACATCTACAAAGACCGTATTCGGATGTTCCACGTCAAGGATGCGGAATTCAATCCGACGGGCCGTCAGGGTGTCTATGGCGGATATCAGTCGTGGGTCGACCGCGCGGGCCGGTTCCGGTCGCTTGGCGACGGGCAGGTGGATTTCGGGGCGGTTTTCTCGAAAATGGCGGCCAATGATTTTGACGGCTGGGCCGTGGTGGAATGGGAATGCGCGATCAAGCACCCCGAAGACGGCGCGCGCGAAGGGGCGCAGTTCGTCAAGGATCACATCATTCGTGTGACGGAACGTGCGTTTGACGACTTTGCGGATGGCGGCGCTGACACGGCGCTGAACGCCAAGATGATGGGGATCACGTCATGAAACCTATTCGATTAGGCATGGTGGGCGGCGGCAACGACGCCTTTATCGGAGGGGTTCACCGCATTGCGTCGCGCATAGACGGGCGGTTTGAGTTGGTGGCGGGGGCGCTGTCCTCGACGGCCGAGAAGTCCAAGGCGTCGGGCGCGGCTTTGGGTCTGGGCGCGGACCGCTGCTACGGTGATTTCACCGAGATGGCCAAGCGTGAAGCACGGCTGAAGAATGGCATTGAGGCTGTTGCGATTGTGACGCCGAACCACGTCCATTACCCTGCCGCGCGCGAGTTCCTGAAACGCGGCATCCATGTGATTTGCGACAAGCCGCTGACCTCGACCTTGGCAGACGCGAAGAAGCTGGTGGCGGCGGCGGAGAAGTCGGACGCGCAGTTCGTCCTGACGCATAACTACACCGGCTACCCGATGGTGCGCCAAGCCCGCGCGATGGTTGCGGAGGGCCTGATTGGTGACATTCGCGTCGTGCAGGTGGAGTATCCTCAGGACTGGCTGACCGAGCCTTTGGAGGGCGAAGGCCTGAAGCAGGCCGAGTGGCGCACCGATCCCGCACGGTCCGGCTCTGGCGGGTGTGTTGGCGATATCGGGACGCATGCTTACAATTTGGCAGGCTTCGTGACGGGATTGAAACTGGAGAGCCTTGCCGCCGATTTGACCAGCTTTGTCGAGGGCCGCAGACTGGACGACAACGTGCATGTGATGCTGCGCTATCAGGGCGGGGCGAAGGGTATGTTGTGGTCGTCGCAGGTGGCTCCCGGCAACGAGAATGCGCTGAAGCTACGGGTTTACGGCGAAAAGGGCGGTTTGGAGTGGTCGCAAGAAGACCCCAATTACCTGTGGTTCACGCCCCACGGCGAGCCGAAGCGCTTGCTGACCCGCAACGGGGCAGGGGCGCACGAGGCAAATCAAAGCACCTCGCGCATTCCACCCGGTCACCCGGAAGGGTATCTGGAGGGTTTCGCGAATATCTACAGCGAAGCCGCGGATTTGATCGTAGCGGCCCGAGACGGTGGCGCGCCGGATCACCTTTTGCCGACGGTTCATGACGGCCTCGACGGTGTGGTGTTCATTGACGCCTGCGTGCGGTCCTCCGCGCGCAATGCGGCATGGGTTAAGATATGACCGAACCGCTCGCCCTGTCCCTGACCAAAATCTGTCGCAGCTTTGGACCCGTCCAAGTGTTGCATGACGTCGACATCACGCTGGCAGCGGGCGAGGTCCACGCGCTTATTGGTGAAAACGGGGCGGGCAAATCAACAACGATGAAAATCATGTCAGGCTATCTGGCCCCGACGAGCGGGGTCGTTGCCTTGAACGACGCGCCGGTGTCTTTTGCCAATTCGCAAGACGCCGAGGCGCAGGGCGTGGTTCTGATCCATCAGGAATTCAACCTTGCGGAGCAGCTGAGCGTTGAGCAGAACATTTTCCTCGGGCACGAAAAGAAGCGCGGCTTCCTTCTGGACAAGGCGGCGATGCAGGCCGAGGCGCTTGCGTTGTTGGCGCGGTTGAACTGTCAGGTTGATCCGTCAGCGCGTGTCAGCGACATCGCCAATGCCGACAAGCAAATGGTCGAGATCGCTAAGGCGCTGTCCCGTAATGCCCGTGTATTGATCATGGATGAGCCAACTGCTGTCTTGACCGAGCGCGAAGCCGAAGTGCTGTTCGTTCAGGTTGAGCGGTTGAAAGCGGAAGGCGTTGCGATCCTGTTCACCTCGCACAAGCTCGACGAAGTGAAGCGGATTTCTGACAAGATCACCATTTTGCGCGACGGCCATGTCGTGTCCCAAGGTCCGACGAGCGACTACAATGAGGACCAGATGGCTGAGGCTATGGTCGGGCGCGATGTGTCCTCGCTGTATCCTGAGCGTACTGTGCCCGTCGGATCCGATATCGCGCTAGAGGTTAAAGGGTTGTCGGTCGCGGAGTTTGCCCATGATATTTCGTTTACCTTGAAGAAGGGCGAAATACTGGGGGTGTCCGGCCTGATCGGATCGGGTCGGACGGAGACGATGGAAGGGCTGGTTGGCCTGCGCTCATCGACGGGCGAGGTGCGGCTGAACGGTGAAGTTGTTCATCTTAAGTCGCCGCAACAGGCGCAGAAAGCGGGTGTGTGCTATCTGACCGAGGATCGCAAAAGCCGTGGCTTGCTGCTGACAAAGGGCATGCGGGAAAACCTGACGTTGCAATGTTTGCCCGATTTCACCAATTACCTGATTGATCAAAAGTCCGAGGACGCGGCTTTGACCAAAGCGATCGAGGATTTCGACATTCGCGCGCCCTCGCGTGACGTGGCGGTCGGCAACCTGTCCGGCGGCAATCAACAAAAGCTGCTGATCGCCAAGGTCATGCTGGCCGATCCGGATATCGTCATCATCGACGAGCCGACGCGCGGCATCGATATCGGCACCAAGCAGCAGATATACGAATTCATTCACGCGCTCTCGGGGCAGGGCAAATCCATCATCGTTATCAGCTCCGAGATGCAGGAGGTCATCGGTCTCGCGGACCGCGTTCTGGTCATGCGCATGGGCCGCATTGCCGGCGAAGTTTCGGGCGATGATTTGACTGAAGACAAAATCGTGCGGCTCGCCATGGGCCTGGACGTGAACAAAGAAGAGGCGGCGTAATGGCCGCGGCAGACACAAATCCAAAACCCACCATGCGGCTTGACCTCAAAGTGCTGGGGCCGATTTTGGCCTTGGTCGTGCTGGTGGTCATCGGCGCGATGATGAACGGCAATTTCCTGAGCGCGGGGAACATCACCAATGTTCTGTCACGCTCGGCCTTTATCGGGATCATTGCTGTCGGCATGACATTTGTCATAACGGCGGGAGGGCTGGATCTGTCGGTTGGGTCGATGGCGGCCTTTATTGCGGGTCTTATGATCCTTGTGATGAACGGTTTGTTGCCTGTTATGGGCGTCGGGTGGCCGCTTGTTTTCGTCGGAATGTTGACCGCCATCGTTGCGGGGACTGCCGCCGGGTTTATAAACGGGTTTCTCATCACGAACATGCGGATCGAGGCGTTTATCGTCACCCTTGGCACCATGGGCATTTACCGTAGTCTTGTGACATGGCTGGCGGATGGCGGCACCCTGTCGCTTGATTTCGGGATGCGGGCGATTATCCGGCCCATTTATTTCGACGGTATCCTTGGCATCAGCTGGCCGATCATCGTGTTCGCCTTGGTCGCGATCCTTGGTGAGGTCGTCATGCGCCGCGGTGCGTTCGGGCGTCACGCTGCCGCTGTCGGGTCCAACGATCAGGTGGCGCGGTATTCATCGGTGAACGTGAATCGCGTGCGCATGATGACCTATGTCGGTTTGGGCGTTTTGGTCGGGATTGCCACGATCATGTATGTGCCGCGACTGGGTTCTGCGTCGTCCAGCACTGGCGTGCTTTGGGAACTGGAGGCCATCGCCGCCGTGATTATCGGTGGCACCATGCTGAAAGGCGGATTTGGCCGCGTTTGGGGCACCGTGATCGGCGTGCTGATCCTGTCCCTGATCGGGAACATTCTGAACCTGACCGACGGGGTTTCACCTTACCTGAACGGTGCGGTGCAAGGCGTTATCATCATTCTTGCTGTGATCTTACAGCGCGACAAGAAGGCGGAGGGATAAGTCCCAACGCATAAAACGAATGGTTAATAGGAGGAGAAAACCATGAAACTCACGAATTCAATCGGTGCGTTCGCCCTGGCTGCGACACTCGCGATGCCAGCATTTGCGCAGGACACGAAAGTTATTGGCGTGTCCATACCGGCCGCGACCCACGGCTGGGCCGGCGGCATGAACTTTCACGCGCAACAAGCTGTCGACCGGCTTGAGGCCGTCTACCCACAACTGGATTTCGTTCTGGCGACAGCATCCGATCCGGCGAAACAGGTCAACGACATCGAAGACATGATGGCGACCCGCAACATCGACGCATTGGTCGTGCTGCCATTTGAATCCGAGCCACTGACAAGCCCTGTAAAAGCCGTCGCTGACAGCGGTGCATGGGTCACGGTTGTCGACCGTGGTTTGGCCATTGAAGGCATCGAGGACCTTTACGTCGCGGGCGACAATTCGGGTTTCGGCAAAGTGTCGGGCGAATACATGGTTTCGGCCATGCCCGATGGCGGCAAGATCGTTGCATTCCGTGGCATCCCGACCAGCATCGACAACGAGCGCGTTGCCGGATTTGAAGCAGCAATCGAAGGCTCCGGCATCGAGATCATCGGCATGGAGCACGGCAACTGGAACCGCGATGACAGCTTTGTGGTCATGGAGGACTTCCTGTCCAAGCATGAGCAGATCGACGCTGTTTGGGCGTCTGATGATGACATGGCGATCGGTGTTCTTGCAGCCATCGAAGCTGCGGGCCGCGACGACATCAAATTCGTACTGGGTGGCGCTGGCATGAAAGAGATGATTGCGCGCACACGCGACGGTGACGCGATGATCCCGGCAAACGTCACCTATCCGCCTGCGATGATTGCAACAGCGATTGAAATGACTGCGGTTGGTTTGACGTCGACGGCACCGGTATCCGGTACCTTCGTCATCGGTTCTGTTTTGATCACACAAGACAACGCGGCCGAGTTCTACTACCCAGACAGCCCGTTCTAAGGCGACACATGCAGCGGGGGTCCAGATGGTTCCCCGCTGCATTTTTTGCGAGATTTATCGCGGCTGCGGACTGATCAAGGGGCCGTCAGCACCAATCCCCCTCAAACGATAAGCATAAACTCGGTTAGGAATTCCTAGGCGGGGTGAAGTTCTGTTCGATCCAAATGATGGAGAGATTACGGACCTCTGAATGTTTTGGAGGGGTTAAAATGCAACCGGTTGCAAAATTATTGTAACGCCTCTAAGGTGATTCAATAATTGGGCAAACCAGATTGGAGGGCGCCACCTTTATGTTGCATCTTGCGCTAAATCGCATGACGGCGTCGAATTCACCGTTTGAGGAATTCTTCGATGTGGCAGAGGCCCTAGGCTGTGTAGGCGTCAAATTGCACAACCAATTTGCAACCGGTCTATTTGATGCAGGTGGTGCCGAATGCGCAGGACTGTTCCTGAAACCGGATTGCACGCGACAGGCAAACGCGGCCCGATCTTGGCCAAGGCCTTCGCGCCGGGCCCACGCTATCACCGACCCAAGAGCAACGCTTTTGAAGTCAAAACGCTTCATCGAAACCGACTGTCAGGCACTGGCCGCATGAGGTGACGTTGAGCCAATTGCCCTAAGGGGTCCCGGTTCTTTTTTCGCGTGTGCCGGGCACGTTTCTGGGAGGAAATCATGAAGAAACTACTACTTACCGCCGGCCTGACTGTCCTGATGGGCACTTCTGCGATGGCGCAGCAAATTGGCGTCTCTGTTGCACGTTTTGACGACAACGGACTGACAGTGATGCGCAACGGCATGACCGCACATGAAGAAGCGCTGGACGGTGTCAGCTTGCAAATCGAAGATGCCACAGACGACGTGGCAAAGCAGCTAGACCAGATCAACAACTTCATCGCCTCCGGCGTTGACGCGATCATCGTGAACGCTGTCGACACCAACGCAACCGAAGCGATGTCAGCCGCTGCTGCGTCCGCTGGTGTTCCGATGGTTTATGTCAACCGTCAGCCCGTCAACATGGACACTTTGCCGGATGGTCAGGCCTTTGTTGCATCTAATGAGATCGAGTCCGGCACGCTGGCCGCGTTCCGCATGTGCCAAGACTTGCGTGCGCAGGGCAAATCAGGCGGTGCCAAAGCCTATATGCTAATGGGCCAGCTTTCCAACCAAGCGGCTGTTCAGCGTTCGAAAGACTTCGAAGATGTCATCGGCATGGACATGTGCAATTTCATCACTCTGATCGACAAGCAGACCGCCGAATGGTCCCGTGACAAAGCATCCGACTTGATGACCAACTGGATTTCCTCTGGCGAGCCGTTCGATGCTGTGTTCGGCAACAATGACGAAATGGCTATCGGTGCCATTCAGGCCATGAAGGCTGCGGGCATCTCTATGGATGATGTTGTGGTGGGCGGCGTAGACGCGACATCTGATGCGCTGGTTGCGATGCAAGCTGGTGACCTGGACGTCACCGTGTTTCAGGACCTTGCAGGTCAGGGGGCAGGTTCCATTGATACGGCGCTCAAGCTGATCAAAGGCGAAGAAGTCGACAAAACAGTCTTCATCCCGTTCAAACTGGTCACACCTGAGAACATCGACAGCTTTCTGAACTAAGCGTTTGGAATTCGACACGATTTGCAGGGCAGTCAGCGGATTGCCCTGCAAAGCCGACAAACCTCATAACCATCATATTTAAGGGGAGCTGACCCATGTCAGACACAAGCCACGGGACAGGCGGGCTGACTTTTGACAAGTCCAAGCGCCAATGGCCGAACGAGTTGAATGTTCTGGCCGCGCTTTTTCTGATTATCGGAATCTTCGAGGTGCTCGGCGCAATCTTCGTCGGACAGAGTCTTTTGTTCGATAGCAATGACCGCTTTGACAGCATCTTCAACGAGCAGCGTTTGCGGATTATCATCATTCAGGTCGCCATTGTGGGCATTATCGCCCTTGGCGTGACGCAGGTGATCATCACGGCTGGTATTGATCTGTCGTCCGGCTCTGTGCTGGGTGCGACCGCGATGATCGCGATGAGTTTCGCGCAGGTGTCGGTCGTGAACGGCAACCCCAACCCCAAGGCGATCTTTGGCCCGGCATTTCTGGATTTGCCTGTGCTTGTTCCCATATTTGTAGGGCTTGGATGCGGGATACTGGCAGGGATAGTAAACGGAATCCTTGTGGCGTATTCGCGCATTCCCCCGTTTATCGCGACCCTCGGCATGATGCTCTTTGCGCGCGGTGTTGCGCAGTGGTGGTCCAGCGGCAACCCTGTTTCCTTTCCCACCGAGAGCTATGCCAAGATCGGTGCTGGCATGATGCCAGTGATCATTTTCCTTGCATTGGCCGTGCTGTTCCACCTCGTCATGAACTACACAATTTACGGCAAGCACACCTACGCCATCGGCTCGAACGAGGCGGCGGCGAGAATGTCCGGGATCAACGTGCCGCGCCATCTGGTCTTGGTCTACGCGATTGCGGGCATGCTGGCAGGTTTGTCTGCGGTGATCCTGACCTCCAAAAACCTGACCGCCCAATCGGGTATGGGTCTCTCCTATGAACTGGATGCAATTGCCATGGCGGTTATTGGCGGCGTGTCCCTGTTTGGCGGGCGCGGGTCGATTATCGGCACCGTGATCGGAGCCCTGATCATCGGGGTTATCACGTCCGGCTTCACCTTCCTGCGCTTGGGCGCATTCTATCAGGAAATGGTGCTTGGGTGCATTATCGTGGGTGCTGTTGCACTTGATCAATGGCAGCAAAAACGCGCTGCAGCAAAAGCTTAAGGAAGGGGTCTAGAGATGTCGGATACTATTCTGGAAACCACGGACCTGACCAAGCATTATGGCGGGGTCCATGCGCTGGAGGGGGCGAACTTCGTCCTCAAACGCGGGGAGCATGTTGCCATCATGGGCGACAACGGCGCGGGCAAATCCACATTCGTTCGCCAGATCACAGGTGTCGAGCAGCGCACCCGTGGCACGGTCGTCTTTGATGGGGAGAAGGTCAATTTTGCCGGGCCGTTGGACGCTCGCGAAGCTGGTATTGAAACGGTGTTTCAAACTCTTGCGCTGGCCGATGATCTAAATGTGCCTGACAACTTGTTCTTGGGCCGTGAAAAGACGAAATGGAACTTCTTAGGGCCGTTTCGTATGCTGGATTACAAAGCGATGCGCGCAGACACTATTGCCGGTCTTGAAAAGACAGGCGTTAAAATTCCCAACATCAAAAACACCATTGCCAATATGTCGGGCGGTCAGCGCCAATGCGTGGCCATTGCGCGCACGGCCACGTTTGCAAGTAAACTGACCATCATGGACGAGCCCACCGCTGCCTTGGGCGTGCAGGAGACCGCGCAGGTGGAAAACATCATCCGCACCCTAAAGGAGCAGGGCGAAAGCTTGATCCTTGTCTCTCATAACATGCGGCAGGTGTTTGATCTGGTCGACCGGATTATCGTGTTTCGTCGGGGGCGCATGGTCGCTAATCTCAACAAGGAAGACACCAACGGCGAGGATGTGGTGGCCTACATCACAGGGGCAAAAACTGGCGCGGAGTATGAAGGTGCGGCTTAAGCTGTTCGATCTGGATATTCCGTTCTTTCTTCCCGTGTGGCGGCGGGTTTTGGCGGTCGCCATTCCGGCGCTTTGGGGGGCGTTCGAATTCTTGTCGGGCGCGGCCCTTTGGGGCGTGATCTTCTGGGGCATGGCTGGAATAGCGGCCTGGAAATTCTGGACCGCTGACTGGTCAGCGGTCGCAGCAATGGATAAGGATACATAAAACTGGACTGGGGGGCATAATTTGGCGGTCACGCTCAAAGACGTTGCAGAGCGCGCAGGCGTTTCCCGCTCCGCGGTTTCCCGCACCTTTACCGAAGGTGCATCGGTATCGGAAAAAACCCGATCAAAGGTCCAAAAGGCTGCTGACGCTTTGGGCTATAGCCCGAATGCACTGGCGTCATCGTTGACAACTGGCCGAACCAAATTGATCGGGCTGGTTTCCAACAACTTTCACAACCCTATTTTTTTGGAAGTATTCGACGGTTTCACCAAGGGGTTGCAAGCCCGTGGCTTGAGGCCATTGCTGGTCAACCTCACGGATGAGGTCAGTCCGGAAAACTCGATCCGAATGCTGCGCGCATATTCGGTCGATGGGGTGATTGTCGCGTCATCCACATTGCCCGCCAGCTTTGCAGAAGCCTTTAAAGACGCGGGCGTTCCTGTGGTCCATTCCTTTGGCCGACAATCGGCAAGCCCCAAGGTCAATGTGCTTGGGATCGACAATATCGAAGCAGGCCGGTTGGCCGCGAAGACACTTCTTGCCCGAGGCTATAAGCGGTTGGCCTTCATGGGGGGGCCGAAAACCGCGACTTCGACACAGGACCGCTTGAAGGGGTTCGAGGAAGTTATATCAGCAGCGCCGGATGTTGAGTTGTCGGTGAGTTTCGCCAGCAACTATTCTTTTGATGCTGGGCGCACAGAGATGACCCAGTTGCTGCAATCCAAACCTGCCGAAGCGTATTTCTGCGGTGATGATGTGCTGTCCATCGGCGCGTTGTCTGCCATTCAAAGTGCCGGAAAAAGAGTTCCCGAAGACATTGGCGTCATTGGTCTGAACGACATGGAAATGGCTGGTTGGCAGAATATAAACCTGACGACGATCCATAACCCGATAAAGCAGATCATCGCTTCATCGATTGAGCTGATTGAATCGTCGTTGAACGATGACACGCGCTACCCCGAAGCGCGGCTGTTCGCGTGTCACGTGGTCGAGCGCGGAACCTTGCGCCCACTACCACAGCCCTAGGTTGTGATCCTAAGGCTGTGGCTTGAGGTCGCTTTATCTGAACATCGGCGGGCGTGCGTCCAGCCAAATTCCGTCTTTCTTACCGGACTCTGCAACGGCATAGACCGCCGCCATTGACCGCAGGCCATCTTCAGCCCTTGGATAGAGATTGGCCGCCGGATCCATGTCGCGACCTTCCTTGCGCGCGGTAATCGCTTCGGCCAGATCGGTATAGATATTGGCGAAGGCCAGCGGCATCCCTTCGGCATGACCAATGGTGACGCGAGTGGTTCGGTCAGCTTCGGGCGAAAGGTTCGCCTCGCCCCGCTCGATGATTTGAAGTCGTTCACCAAGAGGCATGTAGTAGAGTTGGTTCGGGTGCTCTTGCGACCAGCGCAAACCTCCGGTTTCGCCAAAAACCTGAATGCTGAGGCCGTGTTGGCGGCCAATGGCGATTGAACTGGTCCAGAGCCGCCCAACCGCGCCGCCATCCATGCGGAAGTTTACCATCGCGTCATCTTCGAGCGTGCGAACGTCGATACATGAAACGGTATCTGCCGCCAGTTTGGTCACTTCCTGACCAGTCACGAAGCTGGCCATGTGCATCGCGTGGATACCACAATCGGCAAATTGAGCGGACACTCCGACTTGAGCCGGATCATACCTCCAGCGGACGCGGGGGTTGTTGGCATCGGCTGCGTCGGCGTGGTGTCCATGGGCGAATTCGGCGTTAACCAGCCGAACTTTGCCGATGTCACCACGGGCGACCATTGCTTTCATATGACGAACCAAAGAATAGCCCGTATAGCCGTAGTTGACCGCACATATGTTGCCCGTAGTTCGGGCGATTTTAACGATCTCTTCACCTTCTTCCACTGTCATGGTCATGGGTTTTTCACACAGCACGTGAAAGCCGTTTTCCAAGAAGGCTTTGGTGATTTCGAAATGGGTTGAGTTGGGTGTCGCAACCGTCACCAGATCGACGCGGTCATCGCGCTTTTTCTCAGCGCTCAGCATGTCTTGCCAGTCACCATACGCACGGTCGCCAAGGCCGAGGCGTTTGCCATAGTCGATGCCTTCTTGCGACCGGTGGTCAAGCGCACCCGCGGTGAACTCGAACAGGCTATCAAGTCCGGAGCCAAGCCTGTGTGCCGGTCCGATCTGGCTGCCTTCGCCGCCACCAATCATGCCCCATTTTAGTTTCTTCATGGCATCTGTCTTTCGCTAAAATCTATCTTGCAGGTTTTGTATTCGGGCAAATGTCGCGGTTTCCTAGAACCCGATGCTTTCGAGGTATTTGCGGTTGCTTTCTGCGTCTTCCAACGGGGTGCCGGGCATCGAGGGATCGCAATCCTGCTCGACAGTGCACCAGCCTTCGAAACCGGCATCAAGCAGAACTTGCCGCACAGCCGGGAAGTCAACGTCGCCTTGGCCGAGGTTGCAGAAAATTCCCTGACCACAGGCTTTGTAGAAGTCGGTGCGATTGGCGACCACGTCAGCCTTTACAACGGGATCAATGTCCTTGAAGTGCATGTAGCTGATCCGCGCGACATGGCGCTTCATGAAGGCGACGGGATCGAAGCCCGCATAGGAATGGTGGCCGGTGTCAAAGCAAATTTTCAGGATGCTTTCGTCGACCTCTGACAACAGCCGCTCCAACTCGGGCTCGAAATCCATGAACCCGCCTGCATGGGCGTGTATGCCGACGGTGAGCCCATATTCTTCCGTCCCCATTTTGGCGATTGCCGCGATCCGGTCGCGGAATGCGGCCCATTCCGCATCGTCCATTTGTTCAGCCTCGCCCGCACGACCTGCCGTGGGGGCGCGACGCGGGGAGATGCTATCAATCAGCACGAGATGCTTCGCGCCGTGCGCAACAAGCGCCTTGCAGGTCCGGACGGAGGCATCCATGACCTCATCCCACTTCGTCGCATCATGGAAGGGCCGAAAGACCACGCCGCCGATGATGCTGAGGTCGTTCTTGGCAAGCTCATCGGCCAATATGGCGGGGTCTTCCGGCATGTAGCCGATGGGTCCAAGCTCGATCCCCTTATATCCGGCCTTGGCACATTGCTGCAGGACGGATTGCCAAGACGGGTAGGCCGGATCAGATGCAAACTCGATGCCCCAGGAACAGGGCGCATTACCTATTTTGATCATATTGCAGAACCTTATCAGTAGTCTTTGATGGTGACCCAAGCCTGCTTTTGGCTGGACTCAAGCGCGGCCATGACCACGCGATTGACCTCCATACCTTCGGCAAAGGTGGGCCAGATTGGACGGTTTTCGTGGATCGCGCGCAGGAAATCATGCGCTTCGATGATTATTTGATCTTGGTAGCCTGTGCCATGACCCGGCCCTTGGCAGAATGGCAGGTAATCCGGGTGGGCGGGGCCAGTCAAGATTTTGCGGAAACCGCGTTCGGCCTCCGGCCCGTCCATTGTGTAAAGATGGAGCGCATTCTGGTCTTCCTGATCGAAGCGGATGGCACCTTTGGTTCCGTGGATTTCGTAGGCGTAGCCCATCTTGCGGCCTGTCGCGACACGGCTGAAGAACAAGTGCCCCTGCGCGCCGCTGTCAAAGCGGACCATCATTTGAGCTTGGTCATCGTTGGTGACAGGCACGTCGCCACGCGTCTTGTGTACGGTTTCAACCGATGCGCAGAGCGCAGCAATCGGCCCGATAATCGCCCGCGCGGCGTTGATCATGTGCGGGGCCAAATCCCCCATCGTGCCATTTGCATCGCCGTCTGTTCGCCACGAAGCCGGAGCTTGCGGGTCGGCATAAAAGTCTTCTGTGTGCTCGCCGCGAAACCAAGTGATCTCGCCGATACGCCCGTCCGCCACCAGTTGTCGGGCATATTGGGAGGCGGGCGTGCGAATGTAGTTGAAGCCGACCATATTTACGGCACCGGCGCGCTCTGCGGCGGCGACCATGGCGCGGCTGTCTGACAGGTTGGCACCCAGCGGTTTTTCACAAAACACGGGCTTGCCCTGGGCAAAGGCGGCTTTGGCAATTTCGCGATGGGTTTCTTGTGGCGAGGCGATGATAACTGCATCAATGTCTGGGTCGGTGACCAGCACCCGCCAGTCGGTGGTGGCGCGGGCGAATCCGAAAGATTTGCGGTACCGCTCTGCTGACCCCTCGGTCCTTGCACAGACCATCTCTAGCTTGGGCCGGAGCGGTGTATCGAACACGCCACCAACGGCTGCATAGGCTACAGCATGCGCCTTGCCCATATAGCCACCGCCGACAATCCCGACCTTCAATTCCGTCATTGCAACGTCCTTCTCAAAAAACCGATTGCAACCGGTTGCAAAATGCGTAACCTTGTTTGGCACAGGTGGTCAATAAGAAAAGTAGCCCACCCGAATTTGAACCTGCTTTCAGGAGAACACCTTGGGACAGCCTACAGTAACCTTGACGACCGCGCAGGCAATTGTGCGTTACCTTGCCGCCCAGTTCATCGAAATTGACGGCGAAAATACACGGTTGTGCGGAGGCGGGTTTGGAATTTTCGGCCATGGCAATGTGACCTGCCTTGGCGAAGCTCTTCATGCCCATCAAGACGAACTGCCGCTCTATCGCGGGCAGAACGAGCAAGGTATGGGGTTCGCCGCCGCTGCTTATGCCAAAGCGCATCTGCGCCGCCGCTTCATGCTCTGCACCGCGTCCGCTGGCCCCGGCACGGCGAACCTGTTGACGGCAGCAGCGCTCGCCCATGCCAACCGATTGCCGATGCTGATGCTGTGTGGTGATGCATTTCTGACCCGTCTGCCTGACCCTGTGCTGCAACAACTGGAGCATTTCGGAAACCCGACCTTCGGGGTTAACGACGCGTTCAAAGCGGTCAGCCGCTATTGGGACCGGATCACCCATCCTGCCCAGATTCTACAGTCATTGCCTGCCGCTTTGAATACAATGCTGGACCCTGCGGATTGCGGACCGGCGTTCCTTGGCCTGCCTCAGGATGTGCAGGGATGGACCTATGACTATCCGCTCTCATTTTTCGATGAACAGGTGCATCGCATTCGTCGCCAAGCCGCTGACGTAGAGGAGATTTCAGACGCGGCGGCTTTGCTCGGCTCCGCAAAACGTCCGATGATCATCGCAGGGGGTGGCGTCCAGTATTCCGGCGCCGTGGCCGAACTGACAAAATTCGCCGAGGCACATGGAATCCCTGTCGTGGAAACCATTGCGGGTCGTGCCAACCTGTTGGACAACCATGCGCTAAACATTGGCCCGATTGGTGTCACCGGATCGGATTCTGCGAATGCAATTGCCGAGAAGGCTGACGTAATCTTGGCCGTAGGCACGCGGTTGCAGGACTTCACAACAGGCTCGTGGACGGCTTTCGACCATGACGCCCGCATCATCGGGCTAAATGCGGCGCGGCATGATGCGGCCAAGCACATGTCGATGACTGTCGTGGGTGATGCAAAGCTGGGGCTGATTGCTTTGGGTGACGCGCTCGACGGCTATGAAACACCATCTGAATGGACTGCGTTTGCGCAGAAAGAACGTGCCAAGTGGAACGACTACGTCGCTGAAAATACCCGCATCAAGAACGGGCCTGCGTCCTACGCGCAGGCGATCGGTGCGGTGAATGCCGCAAGTGATCCACGGGACCGCGTTGTGGCTGCAGCGGGCGGTTTGCCCGCGGAGGTGACTGCGAACTGGCGAACGCTTGATATCGGCACAGTGGATGTGGAATTCGGCTTTTCGTGCATGGGGTATGAAATCGCGGGCGGCTGGGGGGCTCGTATCGCTCAAGCGGAGAAAGAGCCTGATAAAGACACCATCGTCTTTACCGGTGACGGGTCCTATTTGCTGATGAACTCCGACATTTATTCCTCGGTGCTGACCCAGAAAAAGATGATCATTCTGGTTCTGGATAACGGGGGCTTTGCGGTGATCAACAAGCTGCAAAACAATACCGGGAACGAGAGTTTCAACAATTTGATCGCGGACACGCCGACTGCCACGCATCAGGTGAGTGTCGATTTTGAGGCCCATGCGAAGTCGATGGGCGCACTGGCGGAAACTGTTGATGCGCCCTCGGGGCTGGCGGAGGCATTCGCCCGCGCCAAAGCCGCCGACCGCACATATGTGATCTGCATGAAGGTCGATCCTTACGAGGGCTGGACCACGCAAGGCCATGCTTGGTGGGAAGTTGGCACGCCGCATACGTCCGAAAGCACGAAGGTACGCGCCGCCCACAAGGATGTCGAAAGCACCCGTGCGAAACAGCGAAAGGGTGTGTAGATGCAGCCGATAGAACGAGTGACTGCGGTGGCCGAGAAATGAAAAAGCTCCTCGAAGGTATCAAAGCAAATAACTTTGTGATCGTGGGGCGGGCGGGTATGGATTTTTTCCCTGATCCACCCGGCACCAAGACCGAAGATGGCGTGATGTTTACGGCGAGCCTTGGTGGCTCGTCGGCCAATATCGCGGCGGGGATCTGCAAGCTTGGGGGCAAGGCTGCTTTGGTCACGAGGGTCAGCGATGACAGTATCGGGCGCTATTGCGCGAACCAGTTGAAGCATTACGGGGTAGACACACGCTACGTGACGCCCGTTGGCGGTGAATTCCGCAATTCGCTGGCCGTGTATGAAAGCCGTGTCGACGACCACCAGTCGGTCATCTACCGCAATGGCGCCGCCGATTTTCAGATGGATGAAAGCGACGTTGCTGCAGTGGATTACAGCCAGTATGGCGCGCTGATCACGGCGGGTACTGTCTTTGCGGCCGAGCCGTCGCGGACGGCCACCTTCAAGTCCTTCGCCTTGGCCAAGCAGGCCGGTTTGCCGATCATTTTTGATGTGGATTACCGCCCGTATTCATGGCCGTCCCCGCAAGTGGCGGAAGAGGTTCTGAGCCGCGCTGCGACCGAGTGCGACATGATCGTGGGCAATGACGAAGAATTTGGCTTCATGGCCGGCGATATTTCCAAAGGCCTTGATAAAGCCCGCGCCTTGTCTGAAAGCACGGCCAAAATCGTTGTGTATAAAATGGGCCACGAAGGAGCGATCACCTTTGCGCAAGGCTATGAAATTCGAACAGGTATCTATCCCGTCGAGGCGCTGAAGCCCACAGGTGCTGGTGACAGCTTCATGGCTGGAATGATGACATCTCTTGCCGAAGGGTATGAGCTGGAAGACGCAATTTTGCGAGGGTCTGCCTGTGCCTCAATCACAGTGTCGCGTCCCGGGTGTGCTCCGGCTATGGCTGATACACCTACACTCGACAAATTCTTGGCCGACCACCCCGGTCCAACCGACGCTTGAAGGAGCTTCTCCATGCATATCGCCCCGTTTGACAACCAGAACAAACCGATCGTGGATGTCGAGGATCCGACCGTACCGCTGAACTATTTCAATATCGTCAAGCTGAAGAAAGGCGAGGCGTTTGAATATGCCGTTCCGGGATACGAGACCTGCATCGTACCGGCGACAGGCACAGTGGATGTCGATATCGAAGGCTTTAAGGCGGACGCGCTGGGGCATCGCGTCGAAGACGTCTGGGACGGCGAGCCGGAAGGCGTCTATGTGCCAACTGCGGCGCGCGCCACGATGGTGTGCCAGTCGGATGAGGCCGAGGTGTTCGTTTGCGGTGCGCGTTATGACAAGGTGCTGGAGGCGTTCACCGTGCGGTCGGATGAGCTGGACAAGGTGCAATACGGGTCCGACGACACCAAGACCCATCGCAAGATCAAACATATCCTTGGCACGAAGTACCACGACAAGGTGGGCCGCTTGTTGGTGTCAGAATTGTTTACTGTGGGGGAAGGGGGCTGGTCCGGATTTCCGAGCCACAAGCACGACACCGACCGCCTTCCCGACGAGACCCGCCATGATGAAACCTACAACTTCCGGTTCAAACCCAATCACGGGTCCGGTGTGCAAATGCTTCAGCGTGAAGATGGCAAGGCCGGAGACGCCTACCATATCGTAGATGGATCGACGATCTGCATCGATAACGGATATCACCCCTGCGCTGTATTGCCGGGATATCAGATGTATTACTTCACCATTCTGGGTGGTTTGTCACAGCGTTCGCTGGTCCAGTATTTCCAACCGTCTCATGCTTATCAGATCGAAACGATTCCGGGCATCAAGGACATGATCGCTAAGTTCAAATAGAGCGAACGCACTGCTCCGGCTGCACGCTGATTTCTACCTGACAAAGGATCGCCCATGCCTCTCGTTACACTTGCTGAAGTTATGCAGCCCGCCAAAGCAGGCGGGTATGCTGTCGGGGGGCTGGTCACGCTAGGCTGGGAAGATATGCGCGCCTTTGTGGCGGCAGCTGAAGCGGAAAACTGCCCGGTCATCCTGCAAGCCGGCCCTGGATGTCGTGCGCATACTCCGCTTCCGGTTTTGGGGGCGATGTTTCGGTATTTGGCTGAAGCCGCCAGCGTGCCGGTCGTCGCTCATCTGGACCATGGCTATACGTTTGAGGAGTGCAAAGAGGCGCTGGATAGCGGGTTCACGTCCCTGATGTTCGACGGATCTCGCAAGCCGCTGAATGAGAATATCGCCGAAACCAAGGCCATCGCGGATATGGCCCATGCAGCCGGAATTTCGTGCGAGGGCGAGATCGGATTTGTGGGATACGCCGATGGCGAAAGCTCTGCGGGGACCGACCCGGAAGATGCAGCGCGCTTTGCCGCCGAAACTGGCGTGGATGCAATGGCCATTTCGGTTGGGAATGTGCATTTGCAGCAGGACAAGGTAGGCGGACTGGACGAGGAACGGATCGCCGCCATTCAGGCTATGACAGATGTGCCGCTGGTGATACATGGCGGCTCTGGCGTTCCGGTGGAGCAACGCGGTCGCTTGGCGCGAACCACGAATATCTGCAAGTTCAACATTGGGACAGAGTTACGTATGGCATTTGGCGCGGCCATGCGCACGGCGGTGAATGCGGATAAGGACAGGTTCGATCGCGTATCAATCCTCAAGGAAACACACGATCCGATGGTGAAAGCGACGCGGGGCGTCCTCGCTGTTTTGAAAGGTTAAGAAAATGCTAAATATTGGTCTTTTGGGATGTGGACGGATAGGTCAGGTTCACGGGGCCACTTTGCGCAACATGACGACCGCGCGCGCTGCTGCGGTCTCCGATGCGGTACCAGCGGCAGCGGACGCGCTGGCCGCGTCGCTGGGGGCCAAGGTGATGAGCAGCGACGAGATGCTGACTGACCCGACCATCGATGCGGTTGTGATCGGCACACCAACAACTACCCACTACGATTTGATCCATCAGGCCGCCGCGAACGGAAAAGCGATCTTTTGCGAAAAGCCGGTCGATTTGTCAGTGGAGCGGATCAAGGAATGCCTAAGCGCGGTCGACAGCGCTGGTGTGCCGTTCATGACAGCATTCAACCGCCGCTTTGACCCGAATTTCGCGCATTTGGAACGCCAGATCAGAGATCAGGTTATCGGCAATGTCGAACTGGTCACGATCCTGTCGCGTGATCCGGCCCCACCGCCCATTGACTACATCAAAACGTCAGGCGGCATTTTCCGCGATATGATGATCCACGATCTGGATATGGCGCGCTTCTTGTTGGGCGAAGATCCGGTCGAGCTTCACGCGGTCGGCTCGAGTGTTGTTGATCCAGCCATTGGTGAGGCCGGCGATTTTGATACCGCGACAGTGACGCTGAAGACGGCAAGTGGCAAGATTTGCCAGATATCAAATTCCCGTCGTGCGACCTACGGCTATGACCAGCGGATCGAGGTCCATGGCGAAAAGGGCTTGTTGCGTGCTGAGAACCAGCTTCAGCATAGTGTCGAACTCGCCAACGGGGAGGGGTATCGACGAGCGCCCACCGAGCCGTTTTTCCTTGAACGCTACGCGGCTGCATATCGTGCAGAGATGACGCATTTCGTGGACACCATCGTTTCCGGAGGCGTGATGGCACCTACCGGCGTGGACGGCCTGAAAGCACAGATCCTTGCCGATGCCGCGAGTGAGAGTGCCCGTGACGGGTTGCTAAAGCAGGTTTAGTCACTGCGCTCAGTGGCGCTGTTTCGATTGTGGAAGGCGCCGCGAATATCGACTTTGTTCTGTTCCGTGATCGCTGGATGGTAGCTGAAAATACCTTCCGCCCGCCGTGGTATCACAAGAATATCATGTCGGAATTGATGGGCAACATTCACGGAATATATGACGACAAACCCGTCGGATTTATTCCGGACGGCATGTCTTTACACAATATGATGCTGCCCCACGGGGCTGACAAAAACATCTTTGGAGAGGCGTCGAGTGCGGAGCTTGAACAGGCGTATTTGGCCAACACGATGAGTTTCATGTTCGAGACACGCTTCCCCAACACCTGACAAAGTTTGCTGCGGATGAGGCCCCTCTACAGGACAATTACATTGATGCTGGACTGATCTGGATCAGAAATTCGACGGCACAATCGGCAAGAAATAGAGGAAAAGGCGTTGCCGTCGAACTGGCTGCATCTTCCGACCGGTTACAACAGGCGCGCGTCTTTTGTTGCCGTGTCGGGGAAGGACATTCACCGCTCATGGGGATAATTGAAGGGGCCAGATGATGATGTGCTGCGCTGGAGGCCATCGCAGCGGTTCGACATAATACTCAAACTCGGTACGATTGTCGGTCAGTCCTCGGAATATCAACCGCTGAGCCCGTTTCAGGCCAAAGCAACGGGGACCCCTATCAGTCCTTGGATTGTAATAGCGGGTGGGTTGGCTTCGTTTCGCTGTTATGCGCCGGCACGCGGCAAAGAACTGTTGCAGCATCTGCGCGAGACGGCCCCGATGCTGTTCGATATCGATCTTGAGATTATGCGAACGGCACTCCGATCGTACAAGACGAACTACAATACAATGTACTATTCCGCTGCTCAGCAGCTTGCGTATCACACCACAAGTGGGTGTCAGATGCAGGTGGGTGACTTGCTTGGAACGGGAATCATTTCAGAGCCCGAAAAAAGCCTATGTGGAAGCCTGTTGGCATTGCCGCCATGGTGACGGGTACCAGATCGGATTTGGCGATTGCTCGGGTACGCTTCTTCCCGCACTCGACGATCCATTCGGACGCTGAATCATGCAAGGCCCGTGGAGTGGTGAGGCAGATTGAAGATGGGCACCGTGCCGAGTACTGTGATGCAGTTGCCATGGACCGAGACGGACAACCTGCGCTGTCAGCGGCCATAAAAACCGAATTCGTTTGGAAGAAAGCTCCTATATGAAACGCTCACGCATAAACGAAATTCTCGCGACCTCTGACGAGATGATCCGGTCATATGGTTTCGTTCTTCCGCCATTCGCCTATTGGTCACCGGACGAATTCAAGCAAAAGAGCAAAACCGCCCTACATGTGATCGACTCCCGCTGTGGCTGGGACATTACCGATTACGGTGCTGGCCGGTTTGAAGAAATGGGCTTGTTCCTGTTTACACTTCGCAATGGGCTCCTTGCTGATCTGCGAAGCGGTGGTGGCATGTGCTACGCCGAAAAGCTGTTGATTTCGCGGCAGGACCAACTGTCTCCAATGCACACCCATGTGATCAAGGCCGAGGACATCATCAACCGTGGTGGGGCGACGTTGATCATCGAGCTTTATGGCTCAGACGACGACGGGGCTTTCGCCGAGGATCAGGGCGGCACGGTCTGGTGCGATGGAATCCGACGCGACTATGCCGCCGGTGAAAAACTACGCCTCGCCCCCGGAGAAAGTGTGACGCTGCGGCCCGGTGATTGGCACGCGTTCTGGGGGGAGGGCGGTGACGTTCTGGTCGGCGAGGTCTCGACAGTGAACGATGACGAGACCGATAACATCTTCCGAGAACCTATCGGACGATTTGCGACGATTGATGAGGACGTTGACCCTATGCACTTACTGGTCAGCGACTATAGGGCGTGGCTCGGTTAAGCGGGTCAGATTGCCCCGCCGTCGACACCCGGCCCCGTCCTAAATCGTTCTCTATAAACGCCCGGTGCGACATTGCGGCCTCTCATGAGTGCGCGGCGCAGTCTTTCATCATCGAAGAATCCACAACGGTTGGCGATGACAGTTAGGGGAAGTTCGGATTCTTCCAAAAGGCGGCACGCTGCGTCGACGCGGAGCGCCTCAACGGCCTTCGCCGGAGAAACGCCAATGTGCTGCTTATAGCGGCGCGCGAAGTTTCTTGGGCTCATTCTGACCTGCTCGGCCAGTGTTTCAACCGAGAGGTCGGAGGTCAGATTGTCAGATATCCAAATGTTTAGATCGCCAAACTTACCCGTGGAATCCCCGATTTGTTGTTGCAGCGGTCCGCTGAACTGGGATTGCCCGCCGGGCCGCACCAGATAACACACCAGCGAACGCGCGAGTTTCAGTGCATACTTTCGGCCGATATCTTCGGCAACCATTGCAAGGCTCATGTCGATACCGGCCGTCACACCCGCAGAGGTCCAGATGTCGCCATCCTTGATATAAATAGCGTCTTTTTGGACCGTGATATCTGCGAATGCATCCTTAAGGCGATCACACGAGTCCCAATGCGTTACTGCCGACCGTCCAACCAGAAGTCCCGCTTTTGCTAGGATGAATGCACCTGTGCAAACCGACCCCAAGCGGCCTGTCCTTGCGGCGAGATCGCGAATTTGTTCAATAAATACGTCGTCTTCGGCAGCGACGGGGGCACCAGCACCACCTGCGACGATGACTGTATTAATCTGATTGCCTTTAAGGGAAGAAATAGGGTCAGTCGCCACCGGAAGAACTGCATCGGACGGAATAGCTCCTCCATTGGCGGAGACAACTTTCAAATCATATTGTCCGGGGGATATCTGATTTGCGTCCGCGAAGACCTGCATCGGTCCGGTGATATCCAAAAGCTTGAGGTTCGGGAAAACAACGAACGCGACAAGTTTGGCAGAAATAGAGGTCATATTGTCATTCATGACAAGGACTGACGCTGTAGTCTAGCCGATATGATCACCGAAAGGACAAGCGATGCTAATTCTCAAACCGAACTGCGAATGCTGTGACAGCGATTTACCACCCGA
This sequence comes from Litoreibacter halocynthiae, assembly GCF_004365635.1. GTDB lineage: Bacteria > Pseudomonadota > Alphaproteobacteria > Rhodobacterales > Rhodobacteraceae > Litoreibacter > Litoreibacter halocynthiae. The sequence goes on from NZ_SOBH01000003.1 coordinate 689,486, forward strand.
TGCGCTAGACGCCCGCAGCTGTACCTTCGAGTGTACGTTTTGCGCGGATTGCGCTGAAAACCACTTTAACAACGTGTGCCCCAACTGCGGCGGGGAGCTTCTACGCAGGCCAATTCGTCCGGTCAAAATGCTTGAAAAATACCCTGCCTCAAGCAAGCGGTTCGTGAAAGACCATGGATTTTGCAAACCCGCAGAACGCGTACAGGGAAATGCGAGGTGATACTATTTACTGCTCCAGATTTACTCTTTGTAGCTTGGAAGTTGCGTAAGCGCATTTCGTAGTGCGTCGCCCCAATCGCTAGATACGCCTTAGTAATATGCATCGTCAGCCTCAGTACGAGGTTTGTTATCCACCTTGAAACTGTCGCCAACATAGACCTGCAGGTCGAGCGGCAATCCGACGGACAGGTTCGCTTTGATCGTTGAATCGAACAAAACGAGAGCAGTTTGATTGTGTCTTCAATACTCATCTCAGGATCATAGACACGGGCCAAAATAGGCTTTCCGTACTTGGCCTCGCCGATTTGAAAGAATGGGCTGTCTTCGGTGATCTCAATGAAATTGCCTTCTGAATAGATCAAGAAAAGGGTCGGTTTCCCACCCTTGATCTGACCACCCAAAATTACGGATGCTTTAAATTTCGAAGACGCTTCCGGCCCTTCAGACACCCCCCACAAGCCGGATTGTGGTTTTCGCGTCACTGGAATTCTGAAACGGAGGTCTAGATAAAACGGGTTCCGAGGGCAGCTGCTACTCCGGACGCGTTGCCGGATTTTCGTTCGACGACAGAAAACTGCCCATAACCGTCAAGCTCTCGAAGTTGTCACAGACAACTTTGAACACCAGCAAAAACGGAACCGCCACGATCACACCGGCAATACCCCAAAGCCAGCCCCAGAGAACCACTGTCAGGAAAACGGCAACGATATTGAGCTCCATCCGTCGACCCACGATGTAAGGCGTGACGAACTGGGCTTCCGAAGAAGTAAGAACTTGATAGGAAATCGGAGCCAGAAGAGCGTATGAAAGGCTGTCAAACGTTACGATCGCGTAGGCAGCCACGAGCACTGTTCCGACAATGCCGCCCAAGACGGGGAGGTAGTTGAGCAGGAACGCGGCGATGCCCCAGATATAAGCGTATTCAAGCCCGATCATCCACATCGCAAGCCCAACCGCGATACCCAGCCCTGCATTAATGAGCGTGATGGTCAGGAGGTAGCCCGAGACTTGCCGTTCGATGTCGTATACAGTGCTCAAGGCGCGCTTCTTTCCGCTAAGCGTTGGAAATGCCTGGGTTAGCTTGCGGTAAAACAAATCGCCTGAGGCAAGTAAGAACAGAGCCAGTATCAATGCCACAGCAATTGTGGTGGCCGTACTTGCGGCGATCGTGACAGCTGAATTTAGCAGGCTTGGAGGTTTGACTGCGACCGCTTGAACTGTGACGTCTGTGTCGCTCGCGATTTTCTCGATATCTTTCGATGTTTTCTGTACGGCCTCCAGCGTTTCGCTGACACCGCTCAATTTGTATCTAAGTTGGCGTAACAGAGATGGCGCATCGTCGGTCCACTCCGAGACTGTCCCGCCTGCAAAAAACACGACGAACCCGATGCCGGACGCCGCGAACAAAATAAGCAGAACAGCAGATATTGCCGCGGGAAGTCCGGTGCGTTGAATGGCTCTATTCACCGGGCTCAAGGTCAGCGCGATAAGGAACCCCAAGAGAATTGGTAAGATTAACTCCCGAGCGAAATAGGCGACCACAAAGAACGACAGGGTCGTTAGCACTACAAGGCTGCGGCGTATCGCTCTTAGGTCTGATCGCGCATCGGCCATTCTGAAGGTCTAGCGTAGACCGAGAAACGACAAGATTGCCAGAACGACAACGACAAGGCCAACGATGTAAATAATGCGGTTCATAAATTTTCTCCTTCAATGCGACGGCGTATCCGTGCTTCGGAAAGGTAACGTCAGGGGGTGACGATTGGTTCCACAGAAACCCTATTTGTTCGTCGAACATCTGAAGCTTGGCGCTAGATTATTGGCCATGGGATCCAATTTTGGAGAGACAACTTACCAGTACAGAAATGAAATTTTTAAACCTTTCCGGAACCAAACCGTGCCTTTGGCGTTGTGAGGTATACGCAAACAGGAGAGCGATTATGTTGGAGTATTCAGGAATAGGCGGGCTGATTATCTTGGCCCTTGATATCTGGGCCATCGTCTCGATTATCGGGTCGCGCGCCTCGACAGGTGCGAAAGTCGGATGGACGTTGTTGGTCCTTCTGCTGCCCATCGTAGGCTTCGTGATTTGGTTCTTCGCAGGACCACGATCCGCAGCAAGTACGATTTAGTCGAAAAAGATCAGCAATTAGAAGAAGCCGTCACACGAGAGTGGGCGGCTTTTTCGTTTGAACCGAGTTTATTACATGAGCGGACGCTTAACAGCGGCCTCAACATCCATTTGGGCCAGCTCTGCAAGGGTCTCTATATTGTTGATGCGTAATTCACCGCCGGACCAGCTTGCCAACTGGCGATCCCTAAGTTTCGTCAACGTTTTATTCGTATGAACCAGCGATAACCCCAAAGTATCCGCGAGGTCTTGCTGTCGGTAAGGCAGGGGCATCGTGTTGCCCTGGGATAGGCCTAAGGCCTGGCCGCGCTTGAAAATTCGCACAAGAGCCCATGCGATGGCTTCGATGGCCGTACGTTGACCCATAGACGCCATCGCCTCGCCCAAGAAGTGCTCCTCCACGGCTGCAAGCCATGTAAGATCAAACGCCCGGTCAGGATGGGTGCGGAAGAAAGTCCAAAATTCACTGCGGTCGAAGACGCACAACGTCATAGGTGTCGTGGCCTCGACAGAGTGGCCCATTTCCCCCATGACGCCAGCTTGCAGCCCGATGAAGTCGCCAGGGAACACGAGATTAATCACTTGGCGATTTCCGTTTTGCAATGTCTTGTAACGTACACCCATCCCACGGAGTGCAGTAAAAAGCTGAGGGCTGTTCGAGCCCTCCATGAGCAGCGGCGTTCCCGCTTCAATCTTCAATTCCCCAGATTTGAAGCGTTCCATGAATTTGATGTCATCGCTTGAGAACTCGATAAACAAATCCTTCTTGCGTAGAGGGCAGTTTCCGCACTTCGTGGTCATGAGTTTTATTGCTCCTTCTATGTCATAGTTTAATGCATGAAATGCTAATCTGTACCATAGAGGTGCCTGCTAGAAGTCAGGGTGGGCCCCATGCAAAACATGTATCTCGTGGTTCAACAGGATCCAATTGTTGCCAGCGACTTGTCAGAAATCATCGGGGAATTTAACCCCGCGGCATCTGTAACCATCGTGGAATCTATGGGACAGGCCGTTGACCTGTTGAGCGACGTGGCTACGCCCAAATTTGTGCTGGTGTGCGGAACTCCCGAGAGCGTCGCGCAATCCGGTTTGTCATTGGCAATCGAGACATCACAGTCTTGGCTTGTTCTCATCAGTTCCGAGGATAAAGCACAGCTCGATCTGGTGTCGAATTGGGTGCATGTTGCAGCACCTTTCACGACTGCGTCGCTAACGCGAGCGCTGAACAGCATTACCGCCGCTGAGCGTTAGCGCCAGCTTGCACCCCGTGTAAAAACGCTTGCATCAAAGGGGGTGCTTCTGAGGGAGCGTGCGTGCGCACGTCGGGTACTGACTTGGTGGAACGTGCGGATGACAGACCCATCATAATGAGCCCCAATCCGGTATAAAAACCGCCAATCACCAGCGCCGCTGTTAGTGGCGTTGCAACCGCGGTCAGAAAAATCCAAGCCGCAACAGTCAGGAACGCCATGCCCGCGGCCAGTGACAGCCCGCCGACAGACGACAGCACGATACTCAGCGCTGCCGCCTTCGCCTTCTTTTCAATCAGGTCAAACATTTCAACGACGGCTGCTCATGAAGCCGATCAGGAAGCCGGCGCCTGCCGCAATTGCCAAAGCTGTTGCGGGCTGTTTTGTAACGAAGTCGTTTGCCTGACCCTGCAGGTCAGCGGCACGCTCCTTTGCGCGCTCCAGCTGCTCTGCGCCTTGCTCCCGCGCCGCACGCGCAGTTGCATTCGCTGCTTGGGATAGATCGGATGCCTTGCCTTTGCCCATTTCGGCGATGATGTCGGTCAAACCGCTGATGTCAGATTTTAGGACAGCGAGCTGTTCGGCAATGTCGTCGCTGGTCGGGGTTTTGAGTTCTTCAACTTTCGCGCTAGAGCGTGCCATGATGATGCTTCCTTTCAATTGCTTCGTTTCACCCACTAACGCGGTGAGAGCACCGACCGTTCCCGATGTTTCGCAATTATTTTTGGGGAACTTCGGGGAAGGTCGCCTAGTTGGGCAAGCATCAAAGATCACACAATCAAAACGTTATCTGAAAGGAAAACACCATGTTATACTGGGCTTTAGTTTTTTTCGTCGTCGCAATAATTGCCGGAGTTTTCGGTTTTGGAGGCATCGCCAGCGCGTCCGCCGGCATAGCTCAAATCCTGTTTTTCATCTTCTTAGCGCTCTTCGTGGCAACTCTCATCGTACGACTGGTTCGAAAGGTTTGAGCAATCTTTGAACCAATCAGACAACGGAAAGGAAATGCAATGACCGAGGTCTGAGTAACATTCCAGCATCGACCGTCATCAACATCGGCGTACATAGTGCATCCTGCATGGCAGATGGACTGCGCGACATGGGTGCAGATACTTACTGGCTGACATTCAATACCCATGCGTACCATTGGAATGTCAAAGAACCGCTCTTCTTTGTGCTGCACAACTTGACCGAAGAGTACTACGAAGACACGTTTGCCGCTGCCGACGAGCTGGCAGAGCGTAAACGTGCTTTGGGCCAACTTGCACCGACGAGTATGACGGATGTCATGGAGAACTCGGTCGTCGAGGACCTTGCTGAAATTCCAAGTGCTGGTGATATGAGTGCTGACTTAAGCCGCGGTCACCAGCGCGTCTCGCGCGGTCTGCATGCATTGATCAAGCTGGATGGGGCAGAGTATGACCCGGTCACCGAGGATATGGCCACAGCGCGGGCGGCGTTTCACGAAAGGGCATCTTGTATTATGAAGGCGCTCTCGGCGACCTGTGAAGAAAAGCCCCGCCAGCATTCGGCAGGGCTTTCATTTTCTAGGCTTTGAGGGTTTGAGTCGAGGCAAAGAACATTGCCTGACTAACTGCGGATCGGACTTGTTCGTCGTTGAACGGTTTGGTTATCAGGAAGGCCGGTTCGTGCTTTTCACCAGTCAACAGACGCTCCGGGAATGCCGTGATGAAAATAACAGGTACGTCACCCAGAGCGCTAATCAGGTCGTTGACCGCGTCGATGCCAGAGGAGTTGTCGGCGAGTTGGATATCCGCAAGGATTAAATCGGGTTTTTCGCTGGTTCCAAGTGCAACAGCCTCCGTTCGGGTCCGTGCGATACCGACCACGTCATGGCCGAGATGTTCAACGATGGCTTCAATATCGTCCGCGATGATCGGCTCGTCTTCAATGATCATCACACGACCGGTAACACTCTCCATCATTTCTCGCTTGGCGATGATAATGAGTTCCTCGGCTTCATCTTGCTTGATGTCCATGACCGTAGCCACCTGCGCGAAGCTCAACTCTTCTATCGTGTTAAGCAAAAGGGCTTCACGCGTGTTCACGGTAAGATCCTTTAAGTGATCCTGAGCGGCAGCGCGCGGGCCGCTTTCTTCGATGTTGACGGGGGCGCCCGAACTTGTCCAGATGCTGTGAAAGACCTTGAAGAGGCCAACACGCGGGTCACCGACCTCGTCAAAGATGGTGGCATCGTGCAAAATTGCTTCTAATGTCGCAACGGCATACGCATCACCGCTGCTCTGACTTCCGGTCAACGCACGGCCATAGCGGCGCAAAAACGGAAGATGTGTTCCGATGAGTTCAGACCTATCTAAGCTGTCAGACATTTTTTTCCCTTGTTCGAACTATTTTCGGAACCTAACGCCTACGTTGTGCGTTTGGTTCCCTAGAGTGTCAAATTTAATTGAAGGGCTTGGTGCCTCATGGCGAGCGATGAAAGAAAAATACGAGGCGAGAAGCAGATAGATGAGAATCTAAAGCGGGTCTACGAGGAAGTCGTCAACGAAGAAATTCCCGACCGCTTTAAAGATCTGCTATCTCAGCTGAAGTCGCAGAGCGATGATGACGGTTCGGATGTGTCACGATGAGCGCCCCTGACCCACGCGACGAGTTGGTAGAGCATCTGCCAGCGTTAAGAGCGTTCGCAATCAGTTTGACCCGCAATCCGGCGACCGCGGATGACATGGTGCAAGACACCATTGTTAAGGCATGGACGAATATCGACAAGTTCCAAGCAGGCACAAACCTTCGGGCTTGGCTGTTCACGATTCTGCGCAATACGTTTTATTCAAGCCGTAGAAAGCTGAATCGCGAGGTTTCGGACGGTGAAGGTGTGTTTACGGAGACGCTTTCAGTCAAGCCATCTCACGACGGAAATTTGCAGATGACAGATTTCAAGAAAGCTTTCGCACAGCTAAATGATGAGCAGCGTGAAGCGTTGATTTTGGTTGGTGCGTCTGGCTTTTCATATGATGAAGCAGCTGAAACCTGCGGCGTCGCTGTCGGCACAATCAAGAGCCGCGTAAACAGAGGCCGTGCACGGCTGAGTGAACTGCTGAATCTGCAAGATGACGAATCCTTGGAATTGACGGACAATGCAACGATGGCCGTGATTACTGCCAGCGGCGCGTCCCCCGTTTAACTAAGGTAAAGGGTATGAAATTCGACCGATTGCGCCGCCGATTTGATACCCTTGCCTTTAAGGTGGTCGTGTTCTTGTCGTTGGCATTGTTGCCAATCGGGCTAATCGCCGTCAATCAAAGCCGAGCGGTCAATCAGCAGGCACAACAGCGCTTGGAATTGGCGTTGATCGCTTGGACAGATCTCGCAGCGGCGGAAGAACGCAAAACAATTCAGCGCGCCTTTGCCGCTGCAGAGGCGTTCTCGACTGTACTTCCGATGATCAAAGATGACCCACAGGCTTGTTACGACTTACTGAATAAATACCGTATCAAGTCGAAACAGTTTTCACTGATCGGCTTCCCTGATGAGACGGGTCAGATGAATTGCTCGACTTCGCACAAGTCGTTCGATTTTTCGGATAACCCGATTTTTTTAAAGGCCAAGTCCAGCCCTCAGCCCTTTGTCGACATCCGGGTTGCAGGGCAGGTGTCCGAGACCTCAGTGATCGTTGTGGTGCATCCGGTTTTTGAAGGCGAAGTCTTTAAAGGTTACGTGGTCGTATCGATCCCGCACGACGGTCTTGAGATTAATTCAGAAGCGGAGGCTGAACTCAGTCCGGTTGAGGTTATTACCTACAACAATGATGGCGACGTTTTGACATCAACCCTCGATTTGACCAGCGCGCCGGATCGTCTTCCCATTGATCGGAGTTTGAAAACGCTTGTCGGATCAGGACCAGTGGCGTTTCGCGAATTTCAGAATAACAAAGACAATCGAATTTATACCACCACACCAATAATCAAAGATACCGTTTACGCGTTGAGTATCTGGGATGGTGACGCACCGGATTTGAAAGCCGCCAGTTTCAATAGATCGGCCAGCCTGTTCCCATTGTTGATGTGGGTTGCGAGCCTCGTTGTTGCCTACATGGCATTGCACAGCTTGGTGCTGCGGCACATCCGGCGGTTGCGCAGCCAGATGGACCAGTTCGCAAAAGAGCGGACCGTCCCGCATGAAACTGCGCAAGATAGCCAGTCCATGGCCTTCGAATTGCGGGCAATGGAAAATGACTTTGTGTCGATGGCGCAATCGCTGCTGCAGGATGAAGCCGCGATGGAAGAAATTGTGCGCGAAAAGAACATCTTGCTCAAAGAGGTGCATCACCGCGTTAAAAACAATCTGCAGCTGATCTCGTCGATTATGAATATGCACATGCGCAAGGCGCGCAGTTCTGAAACGAAAGCTGTGCTGGGCCGACTGCAGGACCGTATCCTTGGCCTCGCGACTGTGCATCGCAACCTTTACCAGACAGACAATCTGAACAACCTGAATGCCGGAGAGATGTTGTCGGATGTTGTTGCACAGATGCTGTCTGTCGGTGTCGCCCCGGGCACTGATATTAAAATTAGCAAAGAGATTGAGGACGTTACCCTTTATCCCGACCAGGCTGTACCGCTGTCCTTGCTTACGTCTGAAGCGGTGACCAATGCGCTGAAATATGTTGGTAAGCCTGCGCAAGGTCGACCGTGGATCGACATCAAGTTTGCGGATAATGGCGATGGCACTGCGACGCTGAGTGTGGCGAATTCGAAAGGCCGTGCACTGGTTGACATCGATGATGTCGAGCAAACGGGGCTTGGTGCCAAGCTGGTGCGTTCGTTTTCTATTCAGTTGGGGGCTGAAGTGTCTATTGAAGACGCCGAGGCTGATTATAAAATCAGCGCGACGTTCACGATTGCCGATTTTTCGCACGAACCTTTGGATTATTGATGGCTGGCACCAATAAGCCCGAGTTTTATTTGACGGCAAGCGAGGCATATCCCGCGCTTGAGCGCGCTTTTCTGGAAGCCAGATCTGAGGTCATCGGTTCTTTCCGTGTATTTGACCCGAAGACCCGACTTCGTTCTGAGGCCGGGCGCGCTATTGGCGAGACTTGGGGCGATCTGGTGCGGCATGTGGTTAGCAAGGGAGTGAGGGTCACGCTGCGAATTTCGGATTTTGATCCGATTGTAGGAACTGATCTTCATCGCGCCACACATGTGTCGGTGAAAGGCTTTCGTGACTCTGTGGGCGACTCTGATTTGTTTGACATCAAATCCGAGATGCATCCCGCGCAGATGGGGATGCTCCCCCGCTTGTTGTTATGGCCGCGGACCTATCTGGAGGTGCGGCGCCACGCAGCGCGATTGCGGGAATTACCGGACGGCCAACGCGAGATTGAGATGGAGCATTTACCCGCGTTGCGACCATTGCTGAAAAGGACCAATTGCCAGCTTCGCGCGCGGATATTTCCCCCGCCCAACTCATTTCCCGCTACTCATCATCAAAAGCTGGCAGTGTTTGATGGGGTGCGCCTCTACGTGGGCGGGCTGGATGTGGACGAACGACGCTTTGATACGCTGGATCATGATCAGGCAAGTGAACAGACATGGCACGATGTGCAGGTGATGGTCGGCGGGGCCCGTGCAAAATCTGCTCATACTTATCTAAAGGCGTTCGTGATGCGTGATCAATCCGTGTTGAAAAAGCCGTTTCCCGATCTGCTGCGAACCTATTCGATGCCACGCCAAATTAGCACGCCGTATCTATCGCCACGCACTGTCCTGAACGAAATCGAGACTGCGCATGAGAAAGGCTTTCGAGACGCGAAACGGTTGATATATCTGGAAACTCAATTTTTTCGGGATACGAAGCTTGCGAAAGTACTCTGTGCTGCGGGCCGTGCTAACCCTGATCTCGGCGTGATATTGGTTCTTCCTGCGGCACCTGATGACGTTGCCTTCGAGCAATCTGAGGGAAGTGATGCTAGATACGGGGAGTATTTGCAGGCAAAATGCCTGGACCAATTGCATGATGCCTTCGGCCACCGCTTGTTCGTTGTCGCCGTCGCGCAAACAAGACCGACGTCGGATACCACGAGGGCGGCATTGTATGATGCACCGCTGATTTATGTTCATGCAAAAGTTTCGATATTCGACGAGGACTTAGCGATCGTGTCATCAGCGAACCTGAACGGGCGCAGCATGAGATGGGATACCGAAGTCGGAGTTTCGTTTGATGAAAAGAGTGACGTGTTACGACTGAAAGAGCGATGCTTCGAGCACTGGTTGCGCAAGGAGGCGACAGAAAAATTTTTCGATCCCGCGACCGCAGTCTCTGCATGGCGTGATCTCGCGCTGGCCAATCAAAGATCTGCGCCCTCTTCTCGGGTCAGCTTTATTTTGCCTTATGCTGTGGCTCCAGCGCGCCAGTTCGGACGGAACTTACCGGGTGTCGCTGAAGAGATCGTGTGATCCTGCCAACTTTTTAAGCGTGTGAAGATGCATCTGCAAAAGTGACGTAAGGTCGTGTTGCTTCAAGGAAAAAGGCACAATCCTCATCATATTTACGCCACAAATGTTTCCCAACTTGATACAATGATAAGAGTTTAGCGAGGGAAGCGATTTTATGTCACGTATCTGGATGTCAGGGTTTGTTTTAGTAGCAGCGATCGCGGCGCTAAAGACCTTCATTGTGCTGAAGTTTGCGATGCCTAATGTTGATGTCGGTCCGGCAATGGTTTCTGGTTTTTCGCTTTATTTTTTGGATTAACGGCATTGGTTGGCTATGTCAGCTTCGTGCAGTTGCGCGCGTACCTGAGCCGACAACGCAAGGAAAAACTAACTCCTGGTGCGGGTGAACCCGTCGCAAAGGAAACAGTAATCTTACGCAATGCGCCCGACTGGGGGCTGTCACAGGCAGAAGCGGATGTCGCGATTTTCGTGGCGAAAGGCTTCTCTAACAGTGAAATCGCAGACATGCGGGGTTGCGCGATTGCAACAGTGAAATCTCAGTTGGGCAAAATTTATCATAAGTCAGGTTTGGATTCCCGTTACCAACTGATTGCCTTCGTCACTGACGAAGTTTGCGCGATGGCAAATGAACCAGAACCCGCGAGGACCCAGGTCTTCACACGCAAGGCTCTTCCGCTTTCAGGCCGCACCAAAAACGCCAGTTAGTACGCGCCTTGAGGTGCAACTCCAGAGCCGGCCTTCGGGTCGGCTTTTGTTGTTGCCTTAGTCACCTCGGCGAGCAAATCTTCTGCTCATACCCCACCGTTCTAACGTGCCAGCCGGATTGGCTCGCAGTGATGACCTGTCAGGGTCAATTCTCCCACGCCCAGTTCCAGACCAACACCTGTTAGTGTTGCATCCAATACCCCATCCACGGGCGCGGTCAGTCCGGATAGCAAACGGGCAGGGAGCACCTGAAGCAGTCCAGTGATGGCCGGACCCGCTAGTCCGGATAACAAGTTCTCCAGACCCGGCTTGAGACGCAGTTCGGTGTTTTCCGGAGAAAGCAGATTGCTAACCGCGGTGGATAAGATTTGACCAGAGCCAAATTGTTTGGATGTCACGCCGCTTTCGACCTCTGAGTGCGTGAAAGTGATTGTCTGCACCTGTGACGCGCCCACGGTGACATGGGACCGTGCTTGTATCGTGATGCCGGGTATCGTGATCGCAGGCAAAAGCGGCAAATCGATCACGACCGCGACTTCGAGCAGATCGGCAAAGTCGAGTTGGCTGGGGTCGATCGGATCTGTGCTCGTCACATCGCTCCCGAGTGTCCCCAGATAGAGCGCAGCCACAGATGTTCCATTGGCAGGGTGCAACGCGGTGCTCGCCGTCGAGAATGACGCGGCGATGTCATTTGGTGATGTGATGCGGCAGCCAAGCCGATCCAACGATGCTGTCGACCCAGCCAGTTCTGTGTAGACGGGAAGCTGGATATTGGCGAGTTGAAGGCCGATTCCGAGATTACCCAGCAGGTTAGGTTCAATTTCTAGCTCTGATTGCAATCGCACAGCCGCTCGATGTAATTGAACACCTTCTTCTCCAAGGGCAATCCACCCGGAATCTGCGGCAGGCTCGCCCATAACAAGTGTGGTGGAAGCCGAAATGATCCCCTCTAGGGAAATGTCGGTCGAAAGGCCGATATCCTGACCTGAGGAGGAGGCCCCGACCAGTGCCTTGATAACGTCTAACGCCGAGATGTCGATCTCGGACAGAAAATCGGTGGCGGTCAAGCCCAGATCGGTGTCGATCCCATCTACAAGGTCTGACACTGCAAACGCCGAGGCACCTGCCGCATTGGTAATGGCACCGAGGCGGTTTGCAAGCTCGGATGGCAGCGAAGATTGTAACGCAGAGAGCAGTTCACCCGCCGAGGTGATGGCATTCAGCACCTCTGCAGGGTTGCGTGAAGGGCTGCCTGTTTGGCTATCTAGTGTCGATAGGAGTTCACCGAGGTCAATGTTCGCATTGGCGAGAGCTTGCATGTCACCAAGGCTAAGAGATGCGCTGGCACCATAGCTTTGCATCAGCGCCTGGTTCAGGCTTGCGACGTCGAGATTCGCAATGTGACTGTCGAGTGAAAAGCTGCCGGCGCCCGTGCGTGTTGCAAGCGCCGTGCGGTTTAATGCGATATGGGTGTCATCTGTGAACACGCGCGAGAAATGCAGCGGTGCATCGTTTATTAGCACGACCCGCAGAGCATTGATGCCAGGGCTGCCCTCGGGCAATGCAGTGAAACGGTTCTGAGGAGCGATTGCGGGATTGCGCAAAAAGCGTCCCGGTTGAAGAGTTTCTACCGCGTCGGGGGGCGTCGCGTTCCGCGCAAGAACAAGATCCACGCGCCTAATTGCGTCTTCTGGTTGAGCTATTGCGCTCACAGCTGTCAAATCGCTGACGGCCTGTAATTGCGCCCGCTCGCGGTAGAGGAATGCAACATCGACCCCAAGTGCGACAAAGCCCAAGAGAACCGTCAGTAACAAAGACACGATCACCGCCACGGTGCCGTCTTCATTTTCAGAAAATTGCGTGATGGGGTCAGTAGGCAAGATAAGCACTCCCGTCGATGGTTTCGATTCCCAATCCGAGAAACCCGTTAGCGATACCCAGCAGCGACCCATCAACGGCATAGCTCACATTGACGGTAATGCCCTCGGGATCAGAACCGGAAAACGTCACTATTGGTGTCACAGCTTCTGCAGTTAAGAGCGGATAACGCGTACCGACCTGCGAAAGATAGGAATCTGCTAGTGAATTGCGCTCTGTTTGGTCGAGCCCTGCAACCGATGCCCGCGCGGCACCTGCTGCCAGTTGGTTAACGGAATGGTTGATGCCGATGAAATATCCCAACGTCACAGTTCCAAATAACAAGGTGAGCAAGATCGGGGCGATGAGGACGAACTCGACAGCCACAGCGCCGGACAGGTCACGTTGAAAGCGGGCAATGTGATGGGAAAGGCGATGGATCATTGAAGTCATCCTCCCGAAATGATGTTGTCAAAAACGCTAAGTGCAGCAGGGCCGACAAGCACCACGAAGACAGCAGGCATGATGCAGAAAATCAGCGGTATAGTCATGATGACCGGCAAGCGCGCCGCCTGTTCCTCGACAGCCATCAAGCGGTTCGAGCGTTGCTCCGAAATCAGCGTGCGCATGGCGCGGGAAAAGGGCGTTCCATAGGTGTCGGATTGGTCAAGCGTCTGAGTAAAAACGCCAATTTCTGGTAGCGGAACACGGGTGTTCAGACGGTCATACGTGCTGCGTCGGTCATTGGTCATGCGCATTTCGGAGACCATCTGCAGAATTTCATGAGCAAGTTCTGAACTGGTCGCTGTCAACTCAGTTGCCACACGATGCAGCGCAGGTTGCGGGCCAAGGCCTGCCTCGGATGAGATGACTAACAGTTCTAGCATGTCTGGAAAGCCGCGGCGGATGCGGGCAAGTCGCTTCTTGCGTTGTATATCCACAACGATGTCTACCCCCTTCGAAAGCGCCAGCGCCGTAGCAATCACGATCGCAATGCGCTTTAGCATCGTCAGATCTATCGGCGTTGTTGCGAGCACCCAGACCATTCCAATCACAACGGTAATCAGTGGCAGAACGGTTTTCAGGAAGGCGTATATCAACAATGCATCCCGGCTCCGGTAACCTGCTGACGAAAGGGCTGCAGCTGTGGTGCGAGCCTCGCCACCGAGTACGACAGAAAGTCGCTCGCCCATCAGCACGATAACTTTGCGCAACCGGTCACCTGCATGTACTAGGCTTCCGCCTTGAGGCCTTTCAGCGACGGCTCTTGGAGCAGTGCCAACGGCGCGGTTTAGGCGTGCTGTCAAACTGGTACGCTGGCGTTCGGTCTGAAGCAACGCGGCGAAACCCAGCATGGAAATGACGAGACCGATAAAGGCGACCGCGAAAACATTGTGAGCAATGAAATCAAACATCAAGCTTCCCCATTTTGGCCATCAGCAGAACGCCAAACCCAATGCTGGTGACTGCGGTAGCCGACATGATGCGGCCGCGTGGATCGGCATAAAGGGGCTCGAGATATGCGCCATTCAGAAGCGCGATCACGAGTGCAACAGCGAAGGGCAGGGAGGCAAGGATCAACGCGCTGGCACGTGCTTCGGATGACAGGGCGCGGGCCTTCTTGCGCAGTTTGCGGCGTTCGCGCAGTTGATTTGCTAGGCCTTCCATGGTCTCGATCAGGTTGCCACCTGTTTCAGACTGCAACGCTGTTGCAACAGAGAAAAAGCTGACCTCGGGGGTCGGTATTCTTGCTTCCAACCGTGAAAGACAGTCCGCCAGCGTTGTCCCCATGCGCATTTCATCGCGGCAGCGGGAAAACTCGCGTTGGATTGGTCCTTTCGCATTGTCGACAACAATGGCGAGCGAGTCCGAGACTGGTCGTCCCGCACGCAATCCGCGTGCAAAAATATCAAGAGCTTCAGGCAATTCGGCAGTGAAGGCTGCGCGGTAGCGAGCTTTCGCAATACGCAAGGCCAATGACGCAGTGAGCAGGGGTAAAATTGTCGCCACAGGGAGTGCCATCAAAGGATGCAAACTCAGGACCAGAACGCAAAGCGCATACAAGCCCAATATTGACAGAGACAACTGTACGAAAAGCTCTACGAGGCTCAGCCGAAGGCTCGTTTGCGCCAAATCGCGCTCGATGCGCGCGAACAAGCTGTGCTTGTCAGCCTTGTTGGATGTCTTGCGCTTAGCAGCCTTCGCAGGGGTATGAGATACGTCAGAGCGAACACGACGAAGGCGTGCCTGATGACGGCGGCGCAGGCGATCCATATGCACTAGGCCCCACAGAACAAGCCCGGCAAAAACTGAGAAGCTGGCAGCGAACAGAATAATGATAATTGTCATGTCCTAGTTCCCAACACAGCGTCAAGTTCGTCTCCAACTCCGTATTCGGCAGCACGCGTCGCGAATTTTGGGCGATATCCGGAATAGCGAAACTCGCCTTTCACCTCGGTGCGTGTACTGGACGGGTCGGTGTCGAAGGTGAACAATTCTTGTAAGGTGACCGCATCGCCTGCGAGACCAGCTATCTCCGAGATCGACGTGATGCGCCGCTTACCGTCTCGCATTCTTGAGACTTGCACGATCAGATGCACCGCGTCGGTTAGCTGGCGGCGCACCACTCCTGTCCCTGGTGCGAAACCAGCAAGGGCTGCCATGCTTTCCACACGGGTTAGTGCCTCGCGCGGGGAGTTAGCGTGCAATGTGCTCATTGAACCGTCATGGCCAGTGTTCATCGCTTGCAGCAGGTCCAACACTTCGTCGCCGCGAATTTCACCGATAATGATGCGGTCGGGGCGCATGCGAAGTGCGTTGCGTACCAACGTTCGCATGGTCACTTCTCCCGTGCCTTCAACATTAGGCGGGCGGGTTTCAAAGCGCACGACATGTGGCTGCTGAAAACGCAGTTCTGCCGCGTCCTCGATTGTCACAAGTCGCTCGCCTGCGGGAATGTATTGGGACATCGCGTTCATCAGCGTGGTCTTGCCAGAGCCTGTACCACCAGAGATGAGGATGTTTAGCCGCAAAAACGCCGCCAGCCCTAGAAACGCTGCCATTTGAGAGGTCAAGCTGCCTCCCTCGACAAGCGCGTCTAGTTTGACGGGATTTGAGGGGAATTTGCGGATCGTGATGGTCGGGCCGTCGATCGCCAGCGGAGGTACCGCAACGTTCACTCGGCTGCCGTCTTTCAGGCGGGCGTCAACCATGGGTTGGGACTCGTCAATACGGCGCCCAACTGCGGATACAATGCGGCTGGCCACGGCAAACACGTGAGCATTGTCGCGAAATTTGATCGAGGTCAGCTCCAGTTTGCCGGATTTTTCCACAAAGACCTGGTGCGGACCGTTGACCATGATGTCTGTCACCTGATCATCAGCAAGTAGAGCCTCCAGCGGACCAAGACCCAGCATGTCAGCCAGTACGGCGTTCACAAGGTTGGTTACTTCGCGCCCATTCAGGTGCATCTTCCGGTCTTCCGACAATTCGCGAATGCTGTCGCGGATCAGAGTCTCCTGCTCTGACCGCGGCTGTCCGGCCAAGTCGGAAAAGTCGAGAATTTCGGACAACGCCTGTACGACCTCGTTTGAGAGCGCCATTAGTCCGGACGAAACTTCATTTGGTGCAGGAGAAGACGTTCCCTCTGCTTTGGAAGGTGTCGCAATTGGCGGAGCAGGGGGGCGTTCCGTTGCAACCGGTGCTTGCATGTCAGGTTGTAACGCCTTGGTTGCGTCAGATAATATTTGACGTTGCAAGGCAAGTGGCCAAGGCGCGCTCGAGTTTTCCACGACATAGGACACTGCAACGTTCGCTCGTTCTGCAGCGGACAAACCTTCGGCGTCGATCTGCTTGGCGATTGTCAGAACTTGCGACAGTGCTTCGCGCAACGATGCTTGTGGAATATGTAGGGTCATCCAAAAATTCTTTTCATAAGGGGACGCCGCACGGGGTCACCAGTTGCGGGCGTACGAGCAACTGCAGCATTCCAAATTGCGCGGATTTCCTTGGCATATGGGCTTCGAGGCTGGCTTTCGATCAGAGGGCGTGCAGCGCGATGTGCTCGCATTACGACGGTGTCGCAACGTGGCAGGGTCGCAATAACGTCATGACCAATGGTCTTGGCGACGTCCTTGCGCGACAGCGCCGCATCGCGTCGCAGTTCCGACAACACTGGCAAAATTCGAATCTTCGGGGTCTGGATCTTGATCCGTTCAATCAGACGGCTTGCCGCGTTCACTCCGGAAAACCCGGCGGGTATCACGAGGATCAGCGCCTCTATCTGGTCCGCAATATCTGGGTGTTGCATGAGCGTGTTGCGCGGCAAGTCTGTCACCAAAGTGTCGAATTCGGTACGCAGTGGCGCGAACAACCGCGACAGGCCCGCTTCATAGGATTGAGGGTCTTGGCCAACGCGAATTTGGTGGGAATAGAGCGAAAGATGATCGCATACGTGGTCCATTGTTGCGCCAATAAATGTTTGGTCGATCCGGTCTGGTGCTTTGAGTGCCTCGAACAGACCCGGCGTTTCATCACGATCCAGATCAATTGCCTGCGAGCCAAAAAATAAGTCGGCATCAAGCAGGGCTGTGCGAAGATTCGCACCTTGTGACGAGGCTGCATGAAAGGCGAGGTTCTGTGCGAGCAGGCTTGAGCCAACACCACCATTGCTACCAATCACAGCAATCGACGGGCATTGTGCAGGAGGTCGAGGCAGCTCGATTTGAACGGTTTCCTCGCCCTGAACTGCGAGAATTTCGTCGGCGTTTACAGGAAACGTGAAATACTCCAAAGCGCCGGCTTTTCGCAAGGCGCGATAAGTGTTGATATCGGTTTGCTCACCCAGAACGATTACGTTTGCACCTGAGCGACGAATTTCGCTTACGCATTCGCAAGCCATCTCGACCGGAATGTTACCTATCTCTGTAAGGACGAATTGAGCGGGTGGAACATCTGAGCATAATCGAGCAGCCCCGCTGAGACCGCCACCGTGCAACCTGTCGCTTTTACCGCCGCTGCGTTCAACCAAGGATCGCGCAACTGCTGCGCCTTGGTCGGTGCAAACGTAAGCGACGAATTGAATGGTGCTCTGCGATGCGGAGGAATCGAAAGGCATCTTGATTATCCTTGCTCTGAAACGGGGAGAGTAAAACGGTGCCCGTGCGAACACGCGCACCGTTTTGGATTCGCGAAGTTAGCTACCGGAGGATGCGGCAGCTTCTGCTGCGTCATTCGCAGTCTTCAGCGCGCCGCCCATGGTATTGAACCCGCGGTTGGTTTCCGTACCCAAAGTAGCAACGCTTGCTACGATTACGGCACCCACGAGTGCGGCGAAAAGGCCGTACTCGATTGCGGTGGCACCGTCTTCGTCTTTGCAAAAGCGGCGGGTGATGGATTTGATAGCTGTGCGTGTCAGTGTCATGTCGTGTCTCACTATTAATTGTTGGGTCGGAAGTGACCCGGAATGAGATTGACTCTGACGGTGGCAGAGGGAACTCGATATACACCCATGGTTGCAAATCGATATCGTTCCCCTGAAGTTTTAGGTGTTTCATACCAAGGTCGTACGGGTCTGAGGCGGTATTGTGTCAGGCCTCAGTTGCCATTGTGGCACCTCTGTGGCGACGATCAATTAGCGGCACTTGTCGCGCGCGGCATGTGCTCCACCCTTGCAATATTTGGATTAGAAGTTTCGGTTTTCATTGCTTTCGATTCGGAAGGTTACCTGCATCTTCGTTGGTTTCAGCATTGTGATGCGTACCGCGAGAGCGATTCATGCCTTTGTCCTGCAGACACTCGACGAGATACCCAGACAGTCATACTTTTTTGAGCAAACGGAGTTCCAGCGTATGTTCAGCGACAACTCCTTCAGGTTCTCTGCTTCACGGCGCAGTTCCTTGAAGTCATCGGTGTTCGCAGCATGCGTTATATCGCCTGCCAGACGCCGTTTACAGGCTTCCATGAAGCTCTTGGACCATTTGTATTAGATGCCCTGAGAAATGCGCACTCGACGGTATAGATCAGCACGCTCTCCTCGCCACGCAGCCCGACCAACCCGTGCGGATTTTCTCTTCGGATGAGTGGTGTTTGCGCGAAGTTCGTTTGATATCTTCGACGATCCTCTTGCTGGAGCCTTTGCGTGTTCCGGTTATCTGTCCCATCTTCCACTCTTCAGTGGTTGCGATGAGCCAAGAACACTTTCGTATCAAATCACCCTGTTTTGCCCCATAGACTCTGACGTCAGACAGGCGCTCGACGTGACGACTAAAGTGCAATCCGCGACACAGGAAAGCCCCCTAGTTGACTTGGTTGGCGATACCGAATCCGGAGCCGATCAGGCCAATTATCGTGCGTGCATTGTTGACAGGGCTTTCGGTCGCGTAGACGACATCTTTCGGGTGGATACGAAACTTGCCAGCGCTGAACAGCCCATCTGCAGATGTCAGGTCCATCGTGAAGACCACCCGCTCGTTTTCGGGGCCGGAAACGCCATCGGCGCGAACCGCCTTTGCGCTATACTCTCGCAGGACCAATATTCCCTCTGGATTGGCGCGGTTGTCAGACAGGCCGCCCATCAAAGACACAGCATCCAGTGCGCTTACATGCTCTTTCGGGAATGTTATAAGTTCTTCTTTACCGGAAGCGCCAAGCGCAAGGAAATAGCTTTCATCTTCCGCCACCACAATTTTGTCACCGCTCCGCAGTGTCGTGTCGAGGGCCGGTGATTTGAGCAACCTGTCCAGCGAAATAGCATAGGTGTCATTGCCGCGGAGAAGCCGGATCTGAGGATTTTCGAAACGGTCTTTAGCTCCTCCACCCAGCGATAGGGCGGTCAACACTGTCATGTCGCGTTCTTCGATCGGAAATGTGCCGGGGCTATTCACGCCAGAAACAATACTGACCGAGTGACGCGTACCCGCGACAGAACTCAGTTGAACTTGCGCGGACGGGGACACTGCCAGAAGTGCGTCTTGAATTTTCTCGCGGGCTGCGCTGTCGGTCATGCCACCAATGGTGACCGATCCCACATATGGCACGAACACCGATCCGTTGGTTGATACGCTGATTGTCTGAAGCTGCGCGACCTTTTGCTCGCGTGCAGTAAGCAGCGAGTTTTCATCACTGTCCCAGATCGCGATGTTGATCTTGTCGCCGGATAGGATCACGCGCCCAATCGGGCCACGCTGTTTGCTGATCCAGCTGAAACGGCTAACGCCGCCGGTTGACGGCCACTTGGCATAGCGCGGAAGAAAATTCTTGGTAACAGGGTGCACCGCAAACTGCGCATTTTCATCATCTGCATTCTTGGTGATCTCGGACTGCAAAGCGGCACCGCGCGGCAAGGCGCAGCCTGACAGGATTGCCGTTACAGCGATCGCCCCGATTGATTTGCGCCAAATAGTCATGCTCGCCCCCCGATGGTCATAGCTGCCGCGTTGCGTTGGGAATAAGGTGAGTTGGTAAAAACCTCAACAAGCAAGTTGGCCGCACCAGCAGCTCCCTTCGTTTACTTCAACGCTTGCGCGTCCTAGCTTGGGAAGATGGTTACAACGAGCGGCTTCCAATGTTGATGAAACGATCTTCTCTCAGATCGGGCGCAGGCCATCTGGTGCGGTTAGTGTGGCTAGGGTTTGGTCTTCTGGCATTGGGTTTGGGGATAGTGGGAGTGTTTCTGCCTCTCTTGCCCACAACACCACTTGTCTTGCTCGCAGCGTTTGCTTTCACCAAAGGATCACCACGATTAAGAGAAATGCTTGTCGGGCATCGCATTTTTGGACCGATAATTGCTGATTGGGAAGCGAACGGTGCGATTGCGCCGCGCTACAAGATTGCTGCTTGCACCGCGATGGCTGCGATCTTGTGTGTGAGTGTGATTATGGATTTGTCCGCGACAATCATTGCCGTGCAGGCGATCTGCCTCGGCGCCGCCGCGATTTTCGTGCTGACGCGGCCTCATTAGTTTCTTCACCTGAATATATCGGCATGACGAGTCGCGAGTCGCGGCAGGGTGACTCGTCTTATATAGTATTTATGACTCTATTCGGGCCGCTCCATTGTAGTGATCAGAGAGGATAATCAACAAACCCGATGCGTTGATTGCGCCTTAACCCCAGTGTTTAAAGGGTTGATGACGAGTTTCGCCGCGGTGCGGCAGACTCTTTTCGAGAATTTTTTAGAATTTTCAAAAAAGGTGTTGCGGGCGGGTGCGAGTGGGCCTAGAACCCCCTTCACCGGCAGGGCAGAGATGCAGTGTCGG
>NZ_SOBH01000004.1 GCF_004365635.1 Litoreibacter halocynthiae
CCGACACTGCATCTCTGCCCTGCCGGTGAAGGGGGTTCTAGGCCCACTCGCACCCGCCCGCAACACCTTTTTTGAAAATTCTAAAAAATTCTCGATAGGTGGCGTAATACATCATTATAAACAACGTCTTATGGCGATTTTCTTTTTGTAAAATTACAGCTGATTTCTGCACCTGCGAAGGTGCCCTCGGGGCAACTTCGGCCCCCTCTTGGTGTTATCCACAACACAACCACAAAATGTGGATTCTTTGAGGCTTAAAACTGGAGACTCAGCTGCGATTCAGTTTTCGACCAGCCAAATGAGTCGGAATCACGGCATCAGGCGTTTGCCGCGCAAAGCCAACAAACCTGCGATCACACCCAGATACACCAAAGGTTCGGTCTCCCAGACCTTCTGAACCATGACATAGTGCAAGCCACCCAAAAGAAGTGCCGGGTAAGCAAGCTTGTGTAGACGTTGCCAAGCCACAGGACCCATCCGGCGGATCATCGCATTGTTGGACGTCACTGCGAGAGGAACCAGCAAGAGGAACCCGACCATTCCGATTGTAATAAACGGACGCTTCAGGATGTCGGCCCAAGCCTCTGCCCAGCGGAACTGGATATCCAGTCCGAGCCAGACACTCAGATGCAAGCAGACATAGAAGAAGGTCAGCAATCCAAGGGGACGGCGAAATTTGATCAGCTTCAACCGGAAGCGATCCCGCAGCACCGAGATCAACATGGTGGCAATGAAGAACTGTAGTGCCAACTCCCCCAACCAGTGCTCGATCGTGCGGGCGGGGTCGACGCCAAGACTGTTCCCGAACAGGTCAAACGTGCCGGACAACGTCAGACCGATGCCCGCCACGATATAGAGCCCCGGCAATGCACCGAGCAAATAGACCAACCAAGTCGGCACCAGGCGCAGAACGGCATTGATCCGTTCCGCGGGGGTCAAGGCGTGCGACATCAGGAGGGCTTAGAAGTTTTTGGCAAGGTCCAAGCCCTCGTAGAGGCCAGCAACTTGATCCGCATACCCATTGAACATCGGCGTCGGGATACGTTTGGCCAGAAGCCCGCCGCCGACACGACGCTCGGATGCCTGCGACCAGCGCGGGTGATCCACCTCGGGGTTCACGTTGCTATAGAAGCCGTACTCGCTGGCGTTGATCGTGTTCCAGCTGGTTTCGGGCTGTGTGTCGGTCAGCGTGATCTTCACGATCGACTTGATAGACTTGAAACCATATTTCCACGGCACCACCAGACGCATGGGCGCGCCGTTCTGGTTCGGGATCGGCTTGCCATAAATGCCCGTCGCCATGATGGTCAGCGGGTGCATCGCCTCGTCCAGACGCAGACCTTCGCGGTAGGGCCATGGAACGAAGCGCCGTTTCTGGCCCCACATCTCCTCGGGGCGGAGCAGGGTTTCAAACGCGACGTATTTGGCACCGCTTTGCACGCCAGCCATGTTCAGCAAATCGGCCAGTTCAAACCCGTTCCACGGGATGACCATCGACCATGCCTCGACGCAGCGGAAGCGGTAGATACGTTCCTCCACGGTCATAGCGGCCATGATGTCTTTGAAGGAATATGCGCCGGGCTTGTCGACCAAGCCGTCGATTACGACCTCCCACGGATCAGTCGTCAACGCCCCTGCATATTCAGCTGGGTCGGACTTGCCGGTCCCGAACTCGTAGAAGTTGTTGTACTGTGTGATTTCATCCCACGCGTTGGGCTCTTCGTCAGTCGAGTATTGCGACGCCAGGGCAGGCCCCGCGATGCCCGTGGCGGCCAAGGCCGAGGCGCCAGCCATGAAAGCCCGCCGGTTCAGGAATACATTTTCGGGAGTGACGTCGTCCCATGTCAGATCAGATTTGAACCGGTTGGCCATAATATAGAGTCCTCGCTATTGCGTGTTCCCTTATGACTTACGCGCCCCGAGGCACAAAACCAAATGAGGCCTGCTCACGAAACTGTGGGGATGGTGTCATCGTCGCGTGAGCTGCTTCATCCCGCCTGCGCTAAATTTTCAATAAAGTCGGGTCTTCTCGTCAGTTGAATGATCATCTTGCACGTCGCCCAAGGTTTGTTCCCGCTCGACGGTTGCAAGAACCCACTCCGCCAGTGTGGGGGCAGTTTTTCGTGCTGGCCAGCTGTCCGGGTACCAAAGTCGGGACCGAATTAACGATTTGGAGCAATGCATAAACGCCTCCTGAACCTCCACAACCATGGCCAGCAATGGCTCTTTGCCATTAATCGCGTGACGTTTGCTAATCGCACGGTCCTTTACGATCCGTGCTTTGCCTGCAACGCGGAGAGTGTCGCCATGACCCGGCACAATGAACAAAATAGCTACATTGGGATCTTCAAGAATGTTCTTGAAGCCATCGACTCGGTGATTGCCCAATCTATCAGGAATTATCAGCGTTCTATTATCAAAAACCTCGACAAAACCAGCGGGATCTCCCTTCGGCGACACATCAATCAGACCCTTTGAAGATTTAGTGGCCACAACAATGAAGGGTGCGATGGCAATGAACTTACAAGCGACATCGTTAAGCTGATCTGTGACTTTGAGAAACGTGTTGGTAAAGCCTTCGGTCGGCATCAATTCGCGTAACCGAGATACACTCGTAATTTCTTCGTCCACCTTTAGCATCGGAACATCCTTTTCAAGGTGACCGCCATTCATTGCCAGCCAGCAAATCTACTATAGCAGGTACTGAAGGAATCTCAGGGGATTAGTAGCAAGGTATGAATCGGCAAGGTACGACCAGAGCAAAAAAGGGTCCTACCCCGCGTCCTTCACTGGATACAACACATCCATCGGCACCGATTTCCCCGTGTCCTGCACAAGCCGCACATGTTCGCGCCGCATCTGGCGCGGCTCGGGTACACCGACGGAGTGGGCGATCAGCTCCACCTCTTTCACGATACCTTTGGCGTAGCGCGCGACCTTCTTGTACTTGTCTTCCGGCACCAATCCTTGCTGGAACCTCGGGTCATGCGTGGTGATGCCTGTCGGGCAGGTGTTCTTGTTGCACTTCATGGCCTGAATGCAGCCAAGGCTAAACATGAAGCCCCGTGCAGAGGTTACAAAGTCCGCCCCGGCAGCCAGCGCCCAAGCCACATCACCTGGCACCATCAGCTTGCCTGAGGCAATCAGCCGTATCCGGTCTTTCAACCCGTATTCCCGCAGCAGGTTCGCGACTTCTGGCAACGCTTCCTTGATCGTCACCCCGACAAGATCCATCAGCGGAAGGGGGGCCGCTCCGGTTCCGCCTTCTCCGCCGTCGATGGTAATAAAGTCAGGGGCCTCGTCGCGTTGCAGCACCAGATCAAAGAGGTCGCGGAAAGGGGTCTCCGATCCAAAAACCGTTTTTATCCCTGTCGGCTTGCCTGTCACTTCGCGCACATGGGCAATCATGTCCAACAGCTCAGCGACGTTGGAAATCTCGACATGGCGGTTCGGTGAAATGCTGTCTTGCCCCTCGTCGATCCCGCGAATGGCGGCGATTTCGGCCGTGACCTTGGCACCGGGCAGGATGCCGCCCTTGCCAGGCTTTGCCCCTTGCGCCAACTTGATCTCGAACATCTTCACTTCGGGATGTGCTGCAACTTCACGCAGCTTGTCGTCATTGAGCGATCCATCTTTGTTGCGCACGCCATATTTGGCAGTGCCAATCTGGAACACGATGTCCGCGCCACCCTCCAGATGATAGGGGCTGAGCCCCCCCTCACCCGTGTTCATCCAGATACCTGCTTCCTTGGCCCCGCGTGAAAGGGCAGTCACCGCAGGTTTCGAAATCGCACCAAAGGACATGCCCGACAGGTTGAAGAACGATTTGGCCTCGAAGGGATGTCTTGCTGTGCTGCCAATTACCAAAGGCTCCGAGGATGCAAACTGATCGTCCAACGGAGGAAACGCGGCATTCACAAAAAGCGGTGTCCCCACCACTGACAGATTGCGGGTCGATCCGAACGCGACTGTATTTCCCTCTCCACTGGTTGAACGGGATATCCAGTCCCGCTGCGCCCTGTTGAACGGTAGTTCCTCACGATCCATCGCGAAAAAATACTGACGGAAGAACTCGCCAAGCTCGGTAAAAATGTGTCGAAACCGTCCGATGACAGGATAATTGCGCCGAATGGCGTCGCTCGTTTGGGACCGGTCGATGGCAAACAGAACCATCGCCAACAGCACCGCGATGCCGATGACACCTGCGAAGGCCAATGCCATCACCTCGATCACCCAGCCCGCCCAATCAAACATCCACATTCCGGTTCCCCATTTTATGTTTTGCGTACTGTCGGATGCGCCAGCAGAACACGCAAGTGAATGCTCAAAAAGCCACGCTGCGATCACGGGCGATAACAAGAATGTCATTGGAAAGCTGGAAAACCGGTTGCTTAGGCCAAGCTCGAGTTTGGTCAAGAATGAAAAAGTGCGGATCGGCGGCATCCTGCCGTGGGGTTTGTGCGTATCGGTTCCGATGCTCAATCACGAGCGTCTTTTGAAATGAACAGGAGACCACGATATGATCCGCAGAACTTTTATCGCCCTGACCGCCGCCGCAGCCCTGACGGCACCAGCCTTCGCAGATGGCCACTCCAAAGACATCGTCGATACAGCCGTTGCCGCAGGCAGCTTCGGTACCCTTGTCGCAGCTGTGCAGGCGGCGGGCTTGGTTGACACCCTGAAGGGTGAAGGCCCGTTCACCGTCTTCGCCCCCACGGACGAAGCGTTTGCTGCCCTGCCCGAAGGCACGGTCGAAACTCTGCTCAAGCCGGAGAACAAGGATCAGCTAACCGCGATCCTTACCTATCACGTCGTGGCTGGCAAAGTGATGTCGGGCGATCTGACCGACGGCATGACGGCTGCAACAGTCCAAGGTGGCGAAGTGACAATCAAAACCGAAGGTGGTGTGATGGTAAACGATGCCAACGTAACCGCCGCCGACATTGAGGCCTCCAATGGCGTCATCCACGTCATCGACAAGGTCATCATGCCCGCAAGCTAACGGGCCAAACCTGAATAAGGAAAGGGCGCCCGAAGGCGCCCTTTCTTACTTTAGTGAACCACCGCGTCGTCCGGCTTCGGCCTGTTGGACGCGCTAATGCGCCCCCCAACCAGCAATCCGTCCGGCCCTGCGCTCACTTCGACGGTCGAGCCATCAAGCACCTCGCCGGCCAAGATCATCTCGGCCAACGGATCTTGAAGCGCACGCTGAATGGCGCGCTTCAAAGGCCGTGCCCCAAACACTGGGTCGTAGCCTTCGTCGGCCAGCCATTGCTTGGCCTCCTCGTCCAGCGCCAAAGTGATCTTGCGACCAGCAAGGCGTTTTTCCAAACGCGCCATCTGGATGTCCACAATCGCGTTCATGTCGTCGCGGGCAAGGCGGTCGAAGATAATCGTCTCGTCCAGACGGTTCAGGAACTCGGGTCGGAAATGCGCCCGCACCGCGTCCATTACGTCACGCTTGGCAGCCGCAGCGTCCGCGCCTTCAGGAAGCTGGCTCAACGCCTGCGCCCCAAGGTTCGAGGTCAGGATGATCAGCGTCTGCTTGAAGTCCACGGTGCGGCCTTGGCCGTCTGTCAGAACCCCGTCATCCAGCACCTGCAACAGCACGTTGAACACGTCAGGGTGTGCCTTTTCGACTTCGTCGAACAACACAACCTGATAAGGTCTGCGCCGCACGGCCTCGGTCAAAACGCCGCCTTCGTCATAGCCGACATAGCCCGGAGGGGCACCGATCAGACGTGACACCGCGTGCTTCTCCATAAACTCCGACATATCGATACGCACCATCGCGCTGTCATCGTCGAACAGGTACTCCGCCACAGCTTTGGTCAGTTCGGTTTTACCCACGCCTGTTGGCCCGAGGAACAAGAACGAGCCAAGTGGCCGGTTTTCGTCGTTCAGCCCGGCACGCGCACGGCGCACCGCGTTCGACACTGCTTGCACCGGAAGACGCTGCCCGATCACACGACGACCCAGCTCTTCTTCCATTTTCAGCAGCTTCTCACGCTCGCCTTCCAGCATCTTGGAGGTCGGAATACCGGTCCAGCGCTCAACGACGCTGGCGATCTGCTCAGGGCGCACGGCCTCCTCGACCATCTGCGTCTCTTCGCGGCTTTCAGCCTCTGCCAACGCCTTCTCCAGATCAGGGATCACGCCGTAAGACAGCTCCCCCGCTTTGGCGAGGTTGCCTTCGCGTTTGGCGATATCCAACTCGGCCCGCGCACGGTCCAGCTTCTCTTTCAAATCACGCGCGCCTTCGAGTTTGTCACGCTCTGCCTGCCAAGCAGCGGTCATTTCGCTGGAGCGTTCCTGCAAGTCGGAAAGTTCCTTCTGCAAGGTCGTCAAGCGATCTACCGAAGCCGCATCATCCTCTTTCTCCAGCGCAGCTGCTTCGATTTGCAGTTGCAGGATCTGGCGATCCAATGCGTCCAACTCTTCCGGCTTGCTGTCGACTTCCATGCGCAACCGCGACGCGGCTTCGTCTACAAGGTCGATGGCTTTATCCGGCAGGAAACGATCGGTGATATACCGGTGCGAAAGCTCCGCAGCCGCGACCAGCGCGCTGTCGGAAATCCGTACACCGTGGTGCAGCTCGTACTTTTCCTTGATGCCACGCAGGATCGAGACCGTGTCTTCCACGGTCGGCTCTGCAACCATGACCGGCTGGAAACGCCGCGCCAAAGCCGCGTCTTTTTCAACGTGCTTGCGGTATTCGTCCAAAGTCGTGGCACCAACGCAGTGCAACTCACCCCGCGCCAAAGCAGGTTTCAGCAAGTTGGAGGCGTCCATAGACCCCTCGCTCGCGCCCGCGCCGACCAGCGTGTGCATCTCGTCGATGAACAGAATGATCTCCCCCGCAGCGGTGGTAACCTCTGACAGGATCGCTTTCAGACGTTCCTCGAACTCGCCGCGATACTTCGCGCCTGCAATCAGCGCACCCATGTCCAAAGACATCAGCTGCTTGTTGCGCAGGGATTCCGGCACGTCACCATCAACGATGCGCAGGGCAAGACCCTCGGCAATCGCGGTTTTACCCACGCCAGGTTCCCCGATCAGAACGGGGTTGTTCTTCGTGCGGCGCGACAGAACCTGCATCGTACGGCGGATTTCTTCGTCACGACCAATAATCGGGTCAATCTTACCCTCGCGTGCAGCTTCGGTAAGGTCACGCGCATATTTCTTCAGCGCGTCGTAACCTTCTTCGGCATTGGCACTGTCAGCGGTGCGCCCCTTGCGAACGTCGTTAATCGCGGAGTTCAGCTTCTGCGCTGATACGGCACCCGCGTCCAACGCATCCTTCGCGGGGCTTTTCACCATCGCTAGGGCGCATAGCATCCGCTCGACAGGCACGAAGCTGTCTCCAGCTTTCTTCGCCAGCTTCTCGGCTTCGTCCAGCACTTTGCCAGTTTGGCTGTCCATATAGACCTGCCCGCCAGAGCCGGTCACTTTCGGGATTTTCCCCATCGCTAGTTCCACGGCCTCTTTCACGCGCGCAGGTGCGCCACCAGCGGCAGAAATCAGGTTGGAGGCAAGCCCTTGCTCGTCATCCATAATCGCCTTGAGGAGGTGTTCGGGGGCAAGGCGCTGGTGATCCTCGCGCATTGCGATCGTTTGCGCGGCCTGGATGAATCCGCGGGCGCGCTCTGTGAATTTTTCCAAATCCATTGGGTACGTTCCTTTCATTAAGCCTTTGTCGAATTGTAGCCCGCCAGGCGGCACTGTGCTTTGACAAATCTCAAATCCTAAATGGGGAGTAGCCTCCATCCGCTCAAGGGGTGTGATCACAAAATTTCGACGTTACAAGGATTCACTACGTTGTTACCGGCCTTAAGTGGCGACGGAACCTTTTCAATCCTAAGTTGTTAATAGTGAAAAGGAGGTAACTATGAGCAGTTATCAAACAGAAGTGCAAAACTTGAATTACAACGCCGCAACGCGGTGTTTCGAGGCCTTGGTTGTGTTTCACGAGGGGCACGAGACCCGTAAGGTTCCGATCTCCGCTCCTTTGCCGATCGCGACAGATTTCGAGGCGGTTTCAACCGTTTTGGTCGCACGCGCCAAAGCGCATCGCGCGAGGGGCCGTGCGAAATTGATGTCGCGCTCACCCACTCAAAAAGCTGGTCGCCTCATCCACATCAACGACATGATCCGCCAACTCAAGGATACCATGGGTCTTAACAATATGCAGACCGCCGCTTGACGACACGACGTCAGACGGGCAGCTAGGGCAAAATCCTAGCTGCAAAGGCCTGCTCCCATGTCCGATGACCGTCTGATCGTTGCAATTGACCTCCCCAATGCCCTCGCTGGGCTGGATTTAAGCCAGCGCCTCGGCGATAGCGTAAATTTCTACAAAATCGGCCTCGGGATGCTGACCGGTGGTGGCCTTGCTCTCGCCAACGAGCTCAAGGACGAGCACGGCAAGCGCATTTTCCTCGACATGAAGCTGTTCGACATCGGGGCAACCGTCGAAGCAGCCGTCCGTGGCCTTGCACAGTTCGACCATGATTTCCTAACCGTCCATGGCGACCCCCATGTGGTGCGCGCCGCCAAGGAAGGTGCGTCGGGAACCAACATGAAAATC
The DNA here is from genome assembly GCF_004365635.1 of Litoreibacter halocynthiae. Taxonomy (GTDB): domain Bacteria; phylum Pseudomonadota; class Alphaproteobacteria; order Rhodobacterales; family Rhodobacteraceae; genus Litoreibacter; species Litoreibacter halocynthiae. The sequence continues at coordinate 8,588 of NZ_SOBH01000004.1, forward strand.
CTTGGCGTAACGGTTCTTACGTCGCTCGATCGCGCCGATCTGGATGATGGCTGTATCAAAGCTGGCGACATTCACGAAATTACGCTCGAACGTGCTGCAAAAGCCCTAGAGGCTGGGGCCGACGGCGTCATCGCCTCCCCGCAAGAAGCTGCGATGATCCGCGCCCTCCCCGAGGCCAAGGGCCGTTTGATCGTCACCCCCGGCGTGCGCCCGTCCGGTTCGGCACTTGGCGATCAAAAACGCGTTGCGACTCCAGCCAAAGCTATCAGCGACGGGGCCGACCACATCGTGGTAGGCCGCCCGATCTGGCAAGCAGAAAACGCGCGCGAAGCAGCCCAAGCGATCCTAGACGAATTGCCATAAAAAAACGAGCCCCTCGGTTAAGAGGAGCCCGTTTTTTGGTCTCGGGAGGAGATCTGTTGGATTAGTTGAGCGCTGTACGCTCAGCGGCAGAGTCGTTGCCAAGTGCGAAGAAAGCTTGCACGTCGCGGCTTACATCAGCGCCACCGATCATTGCGTTCATTTCAGCTGCGGATTCATTGGCAGAGATGCCAACTTTCAGCGCTTTCGCTACGTTGCCTGTCGATGTTTCGCTCACGGTCAGTTCAGCGGCAGAGTCGTTGCCCATGGCGAAGAAGGCTTGCGGGTTGCTCACGTCTGCAAAAGCAGGTGCGGTTGCGGTCAGGGCGATAACAGTTGCGATAATGGTTTTCATTTTAAGTACTCCGGTTTCGATTTTAAGGTTCAGCGTTGTTGCTGTTGATGAACCTAATTTGGAGCTTTCCGCGCTCACGCTCAATGAACAGGTTCGTGAGAATTGCGCACGATTGGTGCGCAGGTGAACAGACTTGGTGCAAGGTTGAGCAGCGGATAACAAGCCCGTTAGAACTGATCAATTCGCAAAATTATTTGAAACTATTCGGCGGCTAGATACGTGAAGGCCCGCACCAAAGGCACGGGCACATGATCTTTTTTACGCGGTCGGGAAAAGGAATCAGTTCTCGTTGATATCTTTGTCCCAGACTTTGACCTGACCGTTACGGCGACCAAAGTACTGGCGCAGCCCCAACCATGTGATCAGCGACACCGCCCCGTAAACCGATAGCGTTATGGGCAACGAGTCCATCATCATCCCAGCAGGCCAGACACCGACTGCGAACACAACCCCCATTGCCGCCGCCGCGAGGGCAAAGCCCAGCAGGATGTAGCCCGGCATCAGGATTTCGAATACGCCAAGCAACAACGCCAGCGCGAACCAAACCCAGTATTGGTTCCACAGAATGAATTGTTCCATCAGGTCCTCCCCTTCAGAAGTTTAAACGCGTCGCCAAAGGCATCCAGCGCGGCGGAAGGCAACAACACGGTTTGCTTGCCAGAGCCTTTGGCCACTTCGGACAATGCCTCCACCTGCTTCAAGGCCACTTGATACTGTGCAGCCTCGACGCCGTTTTCCTTGATCGCGATCGCAACCACTTCCGTGGCATAGGCTTCCGCGTCCGCTTCAATTCGGCGGGCTTTAGCCAATTGCTCGGCAGCATAAAGCTGCGCGTCGGCATTCAACTCGACCGACCGCTTGGAGCCTTCGGCTTCCGTCACTTGCGCACGGCGCGCACGTTCGGCATTCAACTGCTGCATCATCGCGGCGCGGGTTGCGTCATCAAGGTTAACGTCCAAAATTTCCGCTCGGGTTACTTCGATACCCCAATCATCCACGACCTTCTCAAGCGAAGATTGAATGCGTTCGATCAACTGTCCACGATTGGACTGGACTTGGTCCAGCTCCAGCGTACCCAACTCGGAGCGCACGATGCCAACAACAGTGGTCGTGATCGCCGCGTCGATGTCGCGAATACGGTAAACCGTCTTTTCCGGCTCGATGATGCGGTAAAACACGCTGCTTTCGACCTGCACCAATACGTTGTCAGACGTGATGGCATCTTGGCGATTGGTCGGCAGCTGGCGTTCCAGAATGGAAATCTTGTGCGCCACACGATCCAGAAACGGCACGATAAAGTTGATGCCAGGCCCAAGCACCGAACGCAGGCGACCGAAGCGTTCAACCACGAACTTGTCGCTTTGAGGGACGATCCGCACGCCCGCAAGGACGACGACCACCAAAAAGACGAACAACAGCAGGAATACCGCGTTATTGCCCAAAAATCCCAAAATAATGTCTTCCATCAATAAATTCCCTTCACTGTCCTAAGGGTTATATGGGGTGCAGAAGGCCCGTTTAGAAGAAAGAAACAGTCTGTTTCGGTCGATATCGGCAGCTAGAGTCTTTCCAGATACACCCGTAAGCAGTCCTGCAAATGTGCGATAGCATCGCTGCGGGACAGGTATTCTTCCGGGGTCATGAGCATCCAGCGCTGCCCTTCATCCCCGAAAACTACGCCCGATTCCGCTCCGGTGGGCAAATGAGCGGCGAAGAAATACGCGGTCCCTACGGGCACGGTTGTCTGATACGCCCATTTGCCGACCAGTTGATCCGATATCAATATCAGACCGAACTCTTCCTTCAGTTCGCGCAACACGCATTCCTCGGGGCTTTCCCCCAACTCCCGTCCGCCTCCGGCAAAATCCCAGCAATCCGGAAAAGGGATGTGATCAAAATCATCGCGCAAAGCGACCAACACCCGCCCGCCTATGAAAACCGCAACTTTTGCGCCGTGAAATTCCATGCGCCACACATAGCATAAGATTGCCGCCCACACCCCGCTGGCGTATCACCACTCCATGCCTTCGCTTTGCCGCACCTGTTTCCACCAATATGACCAAGGCCCCCGCTGCCCCGCCTGCGGGTCGCCTCGCGTCATGTCACATCCGGAACTGTTCGAGCTTTCCATCGCGCACATGGATTGCGACGCCTTTTATGCGTCTGTCGAAAAGCGCGATAATCCGGCTCTACGCGACAAGCCCGTGATAATTGGGGGCGGCAGGCGCGGTGTTGTTTCTACCGCCTGCTACATCGCCCGCATCAAAGGTGTGCGTTCCGCCATGCCGATGTTTCAGGCACTCAAGCTTTGCCCCGAGGCCGAAGTCGTGCGTGGCCGCATGGACGTCTATGTGGACGTGTCCCGCCAAATCCGCGCCTTGATGCAGGAATTGACCCCCGCCATCGAACCGCTTTCCCTCGACGAAGCTTTTCTGGACCTCACAGGCACCGGAAAACTGCACCACGCCCCGCCCGCGGTTATGCTCGCGCGCTTGGTTAACCGGATGGAAAGCGACATCGGTGTGAGCGGCTCCATCGGATTGAGCCACAACAAGTTCCTCGCAAAGGTCGCGTCTGACTTGGACAAGCCGCGCGGCTTTTCTGTGATCGGCAAGGCGGAAACCGACGACTTCCTGCGTGACCGCCCCGTCTCCTTGATCTGGGGCGTCGGCGCGGTAACCCGCGAGAGTCTGGAAAAGGCCGGCATTCGCACATTCGCCGACCTGCTCCGGTGGGACCGCCTAGACCTACACGCGCGCTTTGGCTCGATGGGGGATCGCTTGTGGCATCTTGCCCGTGGTGAAGACCGCCGCCGTGTGTCCGCCCATGAGCCGGTCAAAGGGATCTCGAACGAAACCACGTTCCATGATGACACCGCCGACACTGACCTGTTGGACGGTCACCTGTGGCGCATGGCGGAAAAGGTGGCGGATCGCGCGAAGGCCAAGCAAATTGCGGGCCGCGTCGTCACGCTGAAGCTGAAGACCGCCAAGTTCAAACTCATTACCCGCCGCCAATCCTTGCGAGACCCGACGCAATTGGCCGACCGCATATACCGCACGGCGCGGGACCTGATGGCCAATGTAAACGAAGGGCCTTACCGCCTGCTTGGCGTCGGCATCTCCGATCTGATGCCCGAAACTGACGCCGACCGCACGCCAGACCTGCTCGACCCTGATGCCGCGAAGCGCACGGATGCTGAGCGGGCAACTGACAAGATTCGCGAGAAATTCGGTAGCGATGCGATCAAGAAAGGCCGCTCCCTGCGGTAGCGCCTATTCGGCGGCCAAGGGCAGCTCTTGGCGACCCAGATCAGAAATCTCCGCCACGATTTTTTCCATCAACTGGCAGAAGCTGTCGAAATTGCCGTTCGGCCTGACAAATTGCTCGTTCATATACAAAGCGCGGTCGATCTCGATCTGGATCGCATGATGGCCGCGCGACGGGCGACCGTAAACCTGCGTTATATATGCCCCTGCAAAGGGCGCGTTCCGGCTGACCCGCAATCCGGCCTCCAGGAATATGGTCTCGATCCGGTCAACAATGTCGCCACCAGCCGCCGCCCCGAAACGGTCACCTAGCACCACTTCAGGGCGGGCAAACCCCACCAGCGCCACGGATTGCACGGCCTCGTGGGGCATAGAATGGAAGTCGACCAACACCGCGCGCCCGAAAGTCCGGTTGGTTTCCTCCATCAGGTTCCCAAGGCATTTGTGATACGGATGCCAGTACTGCTCGATCCGCGTACTGGCCTCCTCCATCGATAGTTTCCCCGCGTAAATTGCGCGCCCGTTCGCCACCACGCGGGGAATCACCCCAAGTCCGGAGGCGATGCGCGGGTTATGGCCCGGTCGGCGAACACCCTGCACGACGGCAGGGTCCAGTTCATCACAGGCTCGGTTCAGGTCAAGAAAGGCCCGGGGCATATTCGCGGCCAGAAACGGGGACCCATACTTGGCCGCAGGGGCGACCAGCCTGTCCACGAACGCATCTTCCGATGAGCGTATCTGTAAATCGTCCAGCACGGTGCGCCGCAGAAATGCGTGGCTATAATTCCGCCCGCTATGCGGACTGGCAAAGACCATGCAACTGGTTTGGACCTCTGGTAGGGTCAATGTGTAAGCGTCGTTCGTCATGCCCGCTCCTGTTGCCCAGAGTATAGGGCTAAAAATTGCGTATTCAAAAGCCCTTGAACAGCATTCCGACTCCTTCTATAGAGCGCGGACCAACGTGCTCCGGCTGCGTCCCCTTTGCTGTGGGATCGGATCGGAATATGAAGGTCAGATGGGCGCTTAGCTCAGCGGTAGAGCACTTCGTTGACATCGAAGTGGTCACTGGTTCGATCCCAGTAGTGCCCACCATCTGAACGAATTTTAATTGAAGGCGCCCTACCGCGCTGGACGAATAGGAGAAGAGACATGAAGGTTAAGAACTCACTTCGCTCCCTGAAGTCGCGCCACCGGGATTGCCGGGTCGTGCGCCGCAAAGGCCGCGTTTACGTGATCAACAAAACCCAGCCTCGCTTTAAAGCCCGCCAAGGTTAATTCCTTGGGCCAAGCTTGAGCGCTTCGGCGTTTTGGACTGAACAGAAAAAGGCCGCTCTCTCGGGAGCGGCCTTTTTTAATTCCAATATCAACCATCACAGAGTGATTAAACGTCCGGACAACTTCGCAGACGTTGGTGAACGCGCAAGTTAGCTACCGATCAGGCGCCCAAGAAACGACCGCGGTTTTTCGGCTGGTTGTTCAGTAGCCCGCGCAGCAGGTGCCGGGGAAATCGGTGGCAAGGCAGCTGCTTTTTGCGCCGCTGGCTTTTTAGGCTCCACTGCGGGCGTTGCGGCCTCGGCATAGGGTTCAGAAGCGCTTGGCGCTGCGGCTTCTGGCTTTTGCACTTCTGGGGCAGTCGGGAGCGGCATTGGTGTTTGAGTCTTCTTCAAAGCCTCTTCTTCCAACAGCTCTTTGATCGTTTTCATTGTAAAGGCTGTTTTCTCCCGACCGGAGGCACCCTTCATCGGCTGAAGACGTCCATGTTCCATTCTCTGACCTCCTAAATCTTGAGCAAATTGTTAAAACTCACGCAAATTTTCCTTCGCGTGGTTGGAACAATCCTCTTTAATTATGGCAATTTTGCGCTTTAGGTTGGGCGAAACGGTGCCAGTGCACTCGCTCGGAAACCCTTTTTGGTGCCTTAACTAGCTGCGCCAATCAAAGAAGTTCTTCGGGGCTCGCGCGGTTAACCGGTCTGCCACGGCACGGCCCATCTCGGCTGCATCCTCGATCGGAGCGGATTCAGCATCACTCAATGCCTCGGATCCGTCAGGGCGCAAAATCTGGGCCCGGAACTGCACTGTTCCTCCGTTCAATTCAGCCAAACCGGCAATCGGCGTCTCGCAAGAGCCTTCCAGTTGCGCCAGATAAGCCCGCTCGCAAGCCAGCCTCTGACCTGTAGGAACATCATGGATCGCCGTTAGCATCTCTGCCACGCGGCTATCATCACCACGGCGCTCAATCCCGATCGCACCCTGTGCGACGGCGGGAAGCATGTCGTTCGTCTCAATCTCTGTTGCAGGAACACTGTCCATCGCAAGCCGGTTCAGCCCCGCCATCGCAAGGAAGGTGCAGGTTGCGACTCCAGCATCCAGCTTCTTCAGCCGTGTCTGCACATTGCCACGGAATTCCACCACATTCAGATCAGGGCGGCGGTTCAAAATCTGCGCACGACGCCGCAATGACGACGTCCCAACAGTTTCTCCGGCAGCCAAATCCGCAATGCCCTTTGCCTTGAACGACACAAACGCGTCGCGCACATCCTCGCGCGGCAGGTAGGTGTCCAGAAGCAAGCCATCGGGCTGCTCCACGGGCATGTCTTTCATCGAATGGACCGCAATGTCGATCTGGCCCGACAGCAGGTCATCCTCGATCTCGCGGGTAAACAGCCCCTTGCCGCCGATCTCCTTCAGCGGCCGGTCCAGAATGGCGTCCCCCGTGGTTTTGATCACCACGACCTCGAACGCCTCTTCCGGCAAATCAAACGCCGCCATAAGCCGCGTGCGCGTCTCGTAGGCCTGCGCCAAAGCAAGCGGCGATCCGCGGGTGCCAATCCGCAAGGGTGAGGTCGGGGTGGGTAGGTTCAATGCCATGACAGTCTGCTTAAATGGGCTCACGAATGCTGACAAGCTGTCGCCTTGACATTCGGTCGCCCGAGCGCGGACAAGAGGTCGCAATAGAAGGAGTGTGGCCATGGCCGAGCAGAAGAAAATCATGCGTGCATTGGCAGGCGAAACCCTGGATACGCCGCCAATCTGGATGATGCGCCAGGCGGGCCGCTATCTGCCGGAATACAAGGCCACCCGCGCGCAAGCGGGCGACTTCCTGTCTCTGTGCTACAACCCTGAATTGGCGACCGAGGTCACACTTCAACCGCTCCGCCGCTTCGACTTTGACGCGGCCATTCTGTTCGCCGACATCTTGCTGTTGCCGCAAGCCTTGGGGGCGGATCTGTGGTTCGTCACGGGCGAAGGCCCGCGCCTGTCAACCGTGACCAGCGCCGCCGACTTCGCCAAACTCAAAGGCCCGTCCGACGTGCACGAGCATCTGTCGCCGATCTACCAAACAGTACGCAACCTTGCAGGCGAGCTACCAAAGCAAACCACGCTGATCGGTTTCGCAGGTGCCCCATGGACCGTGGCCACTTACATGATTGCGGGCCAGGGCACACCCGACCAAGCCCCCGCCCACAAGCTACGCGTCGAACAGCCCGATGTGTTCGACGCCTTGATCGATCTGCTGACTGACGCCACCATCGAATACCTGTCCGCGCAGATCGACGCGGGTGCCGAAGTGGTGAAACTGTTCGACAGTTGGGCAGGTTCGCTGTCCGGCGATGCGTTCAAAAAATACGCTTTGGCCCCTACAGCGAAGATCATCACTGCGCTGAAAGCCCGCCACCCCGACACGCCTATCATCGCCTTCCCGCGTGAAGCAGGCGACAACTACATCGGCTTCGCCAAGGCAACTGGCGCGGATTGCGTGGCGCTCGACAACTCCGTCTCCGCCGACTGGGCCGCCGCAAAGGTACAGGTCGATGGGTGCGTGCAAGGCAACCTTGCTTCGCGCCACATGGTGACCGGCGGGAAGGATCTCGTCGACGAGACCCGCGCCATCGTCAAAGCCTTTTCCAAAGGCCCGCACATCTTCAACCTCGGCCACGGCATCACCCCCGACGCCAATCCCGACAATGTGCAATTGATGATCGACACGGTGCGCGAAACAACCACCGGTTAGGTTCACTCTCTTTTCACTGGAACACCAACCGCCTGCCCCGCTAGGGTCGGGCGCATGATGACTCGTATCCTGTTCGCGCTCTGCGCCGTTTTCGCCCTGTCCTTCCCCGCCCTCTCGCAAGAGGCATCCAGCGAGGGTCAAGACGTCACTTCCCCGTCACAAGCCGTCTCGGTCGAACCTACGGCACGGGACGAGCAGATCGCCGACCGGATCGTCGGCATCCTGCGCTCGACAGGCTGGTACAAGTTTTCCCGTGTCGAAGTGAAAGACGGCATCGTCTTCCTCGACGGGCGCACCACCAATGACGACCACAAACGATGGGCGCGCGATCTGGCCTCGCAAACCCAAGACGTGGTCGCCGTGGTCAACCGCATTCAGGTGGTGCAAGAGGCCAACTGGTCCTTTGCCCCCGCATTGGGCGAGATCAAGTCCGTCGGCAAACGCATCGTCACTTCCCTGCCCCTGATCGTGCTGGCGTTGATCGTTCTGCCGCTGACTTGGTGGCTATCCTCCCTCGCCGCCAGAGGTATCCGCCGCTGGCTGCTGGGCGGCATTGCGTCTCCGTTCCTGCGCGACATCGTCAGCCGCGCCATCGCGCTACCGATATTCCTGATCGGGTTGTTCGTGGTGTTGCAGGTGGCGGGCCTCACGCAAATCGCCGTGTCAGTCGTTGGCGGCGCAGGGGTGATCGGTATCGTCGTCGGCTTCGCGTTCCGCGACATTGCAGAGAACTTTCTGGCTTCGTTGCTCCTATCCATCCGCCGCCCCTTCCAGTCCGGTGACTACATCGAAGTCGCGGGCATGGCAGGCTCGGTGCGCTCGATGAACACACGTTCGACCGTACTGCTCAGCCCCGAAGGCAACCACATCCAGATCCCCAATGCGATGATCTTCAAAAGCACAATCGTCAACTACACCAGCTCCGCCAACCGCCGCGACACGCTGGTGATCGGCGTCGGATACGATGTGTCGGTCGCCCGCGCCCAAAGCCTGATCCTCGAGGTCATCGCAGGCCACGAAGCTGTGCTGAACCAGCCGGAGCCGATGATCCTCGTCGACGGCCTCGGCAGCTCCACGGTGAATATCAAGGCGTACTACTGGGTGAACGCCAAAGACTTCTCCGTGCTCAAGGTCAAATCCGCGCTGCTGCGGCAGGTCACCAAGCGGTTGACTGAGGAAGGCGTCTCCATGCCCGACGACGCACGGGAAATCATTTTCCCACAAGGCGTTCCGGTCTTACAACTCGAGGGGGCCGCGGAGAAATCCGCGCTCGCCATCGCCAGTCAGGAGTTTTCCGAAGGCGCCAAGCAAGTCGCCGCTGCGGCCGCCGCCGACGATGCGATGCCGGAAGTTGAGGGCAATCTGCTCAACGAACAAAGCGACGTCGAACAAGCCACCGCCGACGCCGTGGTCACAGAAGAAGACGGCGCAGACCTGTTGTCAGACAAAGCCTGACCGTTCCCCGCGTTTCATCTTGGCAAAAATATTCTCAGGGGGTCCGGGGGATGAAATCCCCCGGCCGGTCGACGCGCGCCAGCGCGGCGAAACTCAGTACCACTTCGCAACAGGCGGCAGTGACATCAGCACCGCATTGGCGTCATGGCCCGTCTCCAACCCGAACTTGGTCCCGCGGTCGTAGACGAGATTGTATTCCGCATAAAGCCCGCGATGCGCCAGTTGCGCTTCCTTGTCAGCCTCCGACCACGGCGCATCCCGCCATTTTTCCGTAACCCCCAGAAACGCCGGTAGAAATGCGCGGCCCACATCCTGCGTGAACGCAAAATCCGCATCCCAATCACCGGTGTTCAGATCGTCATAAAAGATGCCACCAACACCGCGCGCACGGTGACGATGCGGAACATAAAAATACTCGTCCGCCCATTCTTTGAAACGCGGGTAATAACCGGCGTCATGCTTGTCGCAGTACTCTTTCAACACAGTGTGGAAAAACGCAGTGTCCTCCTCACGCTCGATGCAAGGGTTCAGGTCCGACCCGCCCCCGAACCACCACGCACCCGGCGTCCAGAACATGCGGGTGTTCATGTGAACCGCTGGCGTTTGCGGGTTCTGCATATGGGCCACCAGCGAAATCCCCGACGCCCAGAACCGCGGGTCGTCCGCCATCCCTGGCACGCCCCGTGCCGCCATGGCTTTCTGCGCCCGCTCGCCCAATGTGCCGTAGACCGTCGAGACGTTCACACCGACCTTCTCGAACACGCGCCCGCCGCGCATCACGCTCATCAAACCACCACCCGCATCTGATCCGTCGTCAGAACTGCGGGTCGTCTTGGTCACTTCAAACGCACCCGCTGGCTGGTCCGCAAACGGCCCTTCCGTCTGGGTATTTTCCAAGCCCTCGAAGGCGGCAACGATATCGTCGCGCAGGCTGCGGAACCATGCAGAGGCTTGGGCTTTCTTGGCGTCGAAATCGTTAGTCACAGGCTTGTCCTATTTGCTTCACGTCGTGCTAACATTTGTCGGTGACAAGTGTCACGTTCCCTTGGCGTCGCAGCTGGAGTATTATGGCTCATGAGAAAAATTCTGATTGTCCCGCTTTTATTGCTGTCCGCCTGTGCCAGCCCACGCGAAACCTGCATGCAAAATGCGGTCAAGGATTTGCGCATCGTACAGGCGCTCATTGCCGATACGCAGGCCACCATTGATCGGGGCTATGCCATTCAAACCGAAACACGCACAGTGATTTACACCAATTTTTGCGTCGGCACCGGAATAGGCAGCGACGGGCGATTCAGTTTCTGCAACTACCCGCAGCCTGTGACGACCAAAAAGCCTGTGGCTGTCGATTTGGATCAGGAACGGCGCAAACTACGCTCGCTCAAAGCAAAGGAAACGGAGCTGAAACGAGAAAGTTTACTGCAACAACAGCGCTGTGAATTAGAGTTTCCCGAGGCATCCTGATACCTTTTTCCAAATATCTAGTGGGTCGCCACGACCCCGCCACTAGATGTGGGTGAGACACTTCAACGACACCCCCAAACTGCCTGAAACTAAACTGTTTTCTGAAACCGATCTTTGTGCTAGCGGTGTTTCAAAGGTCGGTGATCGGCTGAAAAATAATAATGGGGATGCAACGTCATTCCCGAGGCAAAATGGGCAGACGTCGTGGTTTTACGTCTTTTGAACACAGTCCGTGTAGGACTGGTTATTCTTGTGGCATCCGCTTGGGCTGGGGCAACCTACGCAGCACCCTATGCGGCGCTTGTGATCGACGCGCGCACTGGCGAAGTGCTGCACGCACGAAACGCTGACACGCGACTTCATCCAGCGTCTTTGACCAAGATGATGACGCTCTACGTCACCTTTGACGCGATCCGTCGGGGCCAGCTGACACTCGACACCAAGGTTAAAATTTCCCGCAAAGCCGCCGCCGAGCAGCCTTCGAAACTTGGCCTGAAAGCTGGCCAACGTATTGCAATCCGCTATTTGATCCGGGCCGCATCCGTGAAGTCGGCCAATGACGCAGCTACCGCGCTTGGCGAAGCCGTCTCCGGCTCCGAGGCCGCGTTTGCACGCCGTATGAATGCCATGGCCAAAGCCCTTGGCATGACCAACACCACTTTCAAGAATGCTCACGGTCTGACCGAAAACGGCCATATGTCCACCGCCCGTGACATGACAACCCTTGGTCGCCACCTGATTTATGACTACCCGCAATATTATAACCTGTTCTCTCGCCAGACGACTCATGCTGGTGTGAAACAAGTGTCCAACACCAACCGCCGCCTTTTGCAAAACTACAAAGGCGCAGACGGAATCAAGACCGGCTACACCCGCGCCGCTGGCTTCAACCTCGTCGCCTCCGCCGAGCGTGGCAACGAGCGCGTGATTGCCACCGTGTTCGGTGGTACATCCTCTGCCGCCCGCAATGCCCGCGTCGCCGAGCTGTTGGACATGGGCTTCAAACGGGCGCCCTCCCGCGCCAAGTTGAGCAAACCAACCCGCCCGAATCTTGCCGCGCAGACCGTGATCGAGCCGAAGGTCATCAAGGTCGCCCCGACCATCACCGCGCGCCGCTCCAGCCCGAGACCGTTGCAGCGGCCTGACCGCGCACCGTCCGAGGACATGTTGCTCGCCATCGTGGAGAGCGTCGACAATAACGTCAGCCAAGCCCGTGCAGAGGTGGCCACCCGCGCCGCGCAAAGCACAGAACTTGCGAGCGCTGGAGCCGTCGTCACGCCAATCAGAAAACCCCAAAACCTGGTACAAGCGGCCATCGACACCACAGAGCCCGCGCGCAAGCCCCAGCCCCGCCGGATCATCACCCGCGCCTCAACGTCAGGCGGGCGTCATTGGTCCATTTCGCTGGGCAACTACACCACACGCAACACCGCCGAGCGGCTTTTGCTGAAAACGGCATTGCAGGAAATCGACACGCTAGACGAAGCGCTGCGTAAGGTCGTAAATCGCCCGCGCGGATGGGAAGCCAATTTCGTGGGTCTGTCGCAAAACAATGCCACTTTGGCGTGCCAACGCCTCAGCGCGCGCGGTCATGATTGTGAAGTGCGTGGCCCGGGGGCGTAAACGCCCCCTACTTCGCCTTTAGCTCCAGTGCGGCCGCCAGCAACTGCTGGGTGTAGGGAACTTTCGGGTTGGCAAACAGCTCCTCGCTGTCGCCAATCTCGACCACATCGCCCTGCTTCATCACGATCACCTTATGCGACATCGCCCGCACAACCTTCAGATCGTGGCTGATGAACAGGTAGGCCAACCCGTATTTCTTTTGCAGGTCGCGCAACAGCTCCACAATCTGCACCTGCACCGTCATATCCAACGCGCTTGTCGGCTCGTCCAGCACAACGAGTTTGGGGCGCAGGATCATGGCGCGGGCAATTGCGATCCGCTGCCGTTGACCACCCGAGAATTCGTGCGGGTAGCGGTGCATCAATTCGGGCTTTAAGCCCACTTCCGTCATGATCTCCGACACCATCTCGCGCCGGTCACGCCCCGGTTCGGTACCGTGAACGCCCAAACCCTCGGCGATGATCTGCTCCACGGTCATACGTGGGCTGAGCGAGCCGTAGGGGTCCTGAAACACAATCTGCATATCGGCTCGAAGCGGTCGGACCTCTTTAGAGGACAACCCCTGAATCTCGCGTCCCTCGAACTGGATCGACCCCTTGCTGGAAATCAAACGCATAATAGCCAGCGCCAGCGTCGTCTTGCCGGAGCCGGATTCACCGACGATACCCAACGTCTCCCCCGCTCGCACGGAAACTGTCGCTGCGTTGACTGCCTTCACATGGCCTGTCGTGCGCTTCAATAATCCCGTCTGAATAGGGAACCAGATGCGCAGGTCTTCGGTGGACACCATCTCGGGTGCGTCGTCGGGTACGGTAACCGGGATACCCGTGGCCTCCGCCTCCAACAAAAGCTTGGTGTAGGGATGCTGCGGGTTGTCGAAAATTTCTGCCGTTGGCCCGGTCTCGACGATCTGCCCGTGCTGCATTACGCAAACGCGGTCCGCAATCTTGCGCACCACGCCAAGGTCATGGGTGATGAACAGCAAGGACATGTTCTCGCGTCTTTTAAGGTCCGCAAGCAGTTCCAAAATCTGCGCCTGAATAGTCACGTCCAGCGCCGTGGTCGGCTCGTCCGCGATCAGCAGTTCCGGCCCGTTGGCCAGCGCCATCGCAATCATCACCCGCTGCCGTTGCCCACCAGACAGCTGGTGCGGGTAGCTTGATAGGCGGCTCTCAGGATCGCGGATGCCGACTTTTTCCATCAACTCGATCACCCGCGCCCGCGCAGCCGCGCCGCGTAGACCTTGGTGCAACTCGATGCTCTCGGTGATCTGCCGTTCCAGCGTGTGCAGCGGGTTCAGCGACGTCATAGGCTCTTGGAAAATGAAGCTGATGTCGTTGCCACGCACCTGACGCAACTCGCGCTCGCTCGCCGCCGTCAGGTCTTTGCCGTCATAGCTGATCTGCCCCGTTACCGTCGCACTGTCAGGCAACAGCTGAACGGTCGAAAGTGCCGATACCGATTTACCCGAGCCCGACTCGCCCACCAAAGCCACGGTCTCGCCGCGATCCACATGGAAGGACACACCCTTGACCGCCTCGGTCACTTCACCGTCTTGGCGGAAGCTGACGGACAGGTCTTTGACCTCCAGTAGCAAACTCATTGGAAGGTCTTTCTAGGGTCAAACGCGTCGCGCACACCCTCGAAGATGAACACCAGCAGCGACAGCATCACCGCGAATGTGGTGAAAGCGGTAAAGGCCAGCCACGGGGCTTGCAGGTTCTGTTTCGCTTGCAAGGTCAGCTCCCCCAGCGACGGGGCCGAGGATGGCAGGCCGAAGCCAAGAAAATCGAGGGACGCCAGCATCCCGATGGTCCCTGTCACGATGAACGGCAGGAAGGTCAGCGTCGCGACCATGGCGTTGGGCAGCATGTGGCGGAACATAATGGTGGTGTTGGAAACGCCCAGCGCCCGCGCCGCGCGGACATATTCAAAGTTGCGCGCCCGCAGGAATTCGGCCCGCACCACGCCGACCAAAGCGGGCCAGCCGAACAGGATCGACAAGGCGACCAACAGCCAGAAGCTTCGTCCAAGAATGGCGAACATGATGATAATAACGTAGAGGCTTGGTGTGGCCCCCCAAATTTCCAGCACCCGCTGAAAGATCAGGTCCGTGCGCCCGCCAAAGAACCCCTGCACCGCCCCCGCGGCTATGCCGATAAGTGACGACACCACAGTCACCACAAGCGTGAACACGATCGACAGACGGAAGCCGTAGATCACCCGCGCCGCTACATCGCGCGAGGTGTTATCCGTGCCCAGCCAGTTCGTCGCGTCTGGTGCCGCAGGCGCGGTTCCGGGGCGGTCGACGATGGTGGTGTAGCTGTAGGGAATGATCGGCTTGATGATCCACCCTTTCTCCACCGGCTCCCCCGCGAAGGTGCCGGTCGCGGCCTCTTCCATGACGGCCTCGGGATCGTCCCAGCAGTCTTCTATGCCGCCGGTTTTGATCAGGCATTGAATCTCGATATCGCGATACACCGCTTCGGTCCGCAAATCCCCGCCGAACGTCGTCTCCGGGTAAAAGCTGGTAATCGGGGTAAACAACTCACCGCGATATTTGATCAGGATCGGCTTGTCGTTGGCGATAAGCTCCGCACACAACGAAAGCCCGAATAATACCGCGAAAATCCACAGCGACCACAGCGCGCGACGGTTGCGCTTGAAATTGGTCCAGCGACGTTGGTTCAGAGGCGACAGCGTCATGTTTCGCGGCTTTCGAAGTCGATGCGCGGGTCAATGAAGACATACATCAGGTCTGACAGGATGCCGACGATCAGGCCGATCAGCCCGAAGAAATAGAGCGTCCCGAACACCACCGGATAATCCCGCGCAACGGTCGCCTCAAACGCCAAGCGCCCCAAGCCGTCCAGCGAGAAGATGGTTTCGATAATCAACGAACCCGACAGGAAGATGCCCAGAAACAGGCTCGGGAAGCCGGCAATAACGATCAGCATCGCGTTGCGGAAGACGTGGCCATATAGCACCCGTCCCTCGGACAACCCTTTGGCCTTGGCAGTCACCACATACTGCTTCTTGATCTCGTCCAGAAACGAGTTCTTCGTCAGCAAGGTCAGCGTCGCAAACGCGGCGATGGTCGAGGCGGTCACCGGCAGCGCGATGTGCCAGAGGTAATCCAGAACCTTACCTACCGCACTCAGGTCGTCAAAATTGTCAGACGTCAGCCCTCTAAGCGGGAACCACTGGTAATAGGACCCGCCCGCAAACAACACCAGTAACACGATGGCGAATAGAAAACCCGGAATGGCATAAGCCACGATGATCAACGCAGAGGTCCAAGTGTCAAAGCTGGACCCGTCGCGGATGGCCTTGCGGATGCCAAGCGGGATCGAGACGATATAGGCAATGATCGTCGACCAAAGCCCTAGGGTGATCGACACTGGCATCTTTTCCCAGACCAGATCAAGCACCCCGACGGATCGGAAATAACTCTCCCCGAAATCGAACCGCAGGTAGTTCCACATCATGTTCAGGAACCGCTCTACTGGCGGTTTGTCGAAGCCGAATTCTTTCTCCAGCTTGGCGATGAATTCCGGCGGCAGCCCCCGCGCACCCTCGTATTTGCTGTCAGTGCTCAGGCTCTCCAGCTGGCTGTCGTTACTGCCGCCCGAGAAGCCTTCAAAAACATCGCCCTGCCCTTCAAGATTCGCGATGATCTGCTCGATCGGGCCGCCCGGCACGAACTGCGTCAACGCAAAGTTCACGATCATGATCCCGATCAATGTCGGGATCACCAGCAAAAGCCGTCTGAGGATATATGCGCCCATGTTCGGGTCTTACCGCCTGTTTTTCCGACGCCTCTAGAGGGCGCCTTTTGCCTTCAAGGCCGCAGCCTTGTCGGCGTTATACCACCAAAAATCCAGATGACCCAAGGCCAGTGGCGGCAATTTTTCCGGATGCTCGAACATGTCGTAATATGCGACCCAGAACGTGTCGTTGTACCACGCAGGGATCATGATACGCGCGGCGCGCAAGATACGGTCCGTAGCCCGTACCGCCGCCTGCATCTGGTCCAGCGTCTCGGCGTCCAGCATCTTTTTGATAAGTTCGTCCACGGCAGGTGAGCTATATCCCGACGGGTTGAACAGCGAATACTCCGCGTCTTCCGAGCCAAAACGCTGCGAAATGCCGCTGCCTTCCTCGAAATAGTTGACGTAGCCGTCATAAACCATGTCCCAGTCAAACCCGCGTTCGCGGTTGGTGTACTGGGCGGGGTCCACGCGGGTATATGTCGCTTGAATGCCGATGCGTTTCAAATTTTCGATATAGGGCTGGATCAACCGGTCATAGGCAGGGCTGCCGGACAGGAACTCAAGCTCGAACGGCTTACCGTCCTTTGACAAAATGCCGTTCGCGCCAGCCTCCCATCCTGCTTCGGAAAACAGTTTGTTCGCTTTGCGCAGATTCTTGCGGTCCAGCTGACGCGCGCTGCTTTCATGGGCAACCACGACAGGCTCCGTCAGAACCGACTTGTCTTCCAGCAGATGCTCCACCGATTTCAGATATTCCAACTCCAGCCCTTCGGCCACGCCTTTGGCCTCCAGATCAGTATTTTGCCAGAACGAGTCACGCTGGGCGAACAGCCCGAATTGCAGTGTCTCGTTCGTCCAGGTGAAGTTATACATCAGCTGTAGCGCCTCACGGACCCGCGGGTCGTCGAACTTGTCGCGGCGCAGGTTGAACACCATGCCATAGGCAGGCGGCAAATTACCGTTTGGCAGCTCTGCCTTTACGACGGTGCCATTCTCGATGGCCGGGAAGTCGTAGGCAGTCGCCCACTTCAAAGAGCTGCTTTCGCGGCGAAACGTATACACGCCGCTTTTGAACGCTTCCAATGCGGCTGTGTCGTCCGCGAAATACTCGATGCGGATACGGTCGAAGTTCCAGCGCCCCTTGTTGATCGGCAAGTCCGCGCCCCAGTAGTCGGGGTTGCGCTCGTAGACGATCCTCCGTGGGGGGTCGACATCCATCGGAACGTAAGGACCGGAGCCTATCGCCGCCTTCAGCCGCGGCTCCTTGATGTTGGCGTTGTTTTCCTCGAACCACTTTTTGGAAAACGCAATCGACACGCCCGCTTGGCTGATAAGGCCTTTGCGCGGAATGCCTTCGTTGAAGGTGAACTTGATTCGATGGTCGTCCAGCGCCTCGTAGCTTTTGTAATACTTCGACACGGCCTGCGCGAAAGATGGCAGGCCGTCGGTCAGGAAGGATTTCACGGTAAAGACTACGTCATGAGCGGTCACCGGCGTCCCGTCCGAGAACTTCGCCTCGGGTCGCAGGTTGAAGATCACCCACTCCTGACTTTCGGGGTATTCCAGGGTCTCGCACAGCAGACAATACATGCTGTACGGGTCGTCGTCGACGGAGCCCATCAACCGCTCGTAAGGAAGGCTGGACAACGCGCCGCCACGCCCCTTGCGGCTGAACGGGTTCATGCTGTCAAACGTACCCGGTGCCGATACCGAGACTTCCCCGCCCTTGGGCGCGTCGGGATTCACGTAGTTCAGATGCGGATAATCCGAAGGGTATTTCAGTTCGCCAAAGTCGGAAAAACCGTGCGACTTGATGATCGTCTCGCTTCGAGCCGCTGTCACCGAAGCCATCAAAGCTGCCATCAGGAGCAACCCCGCACCCATCCATTTCAACCGGGCACCGGCATGGGATCGGGATTTTACAAGCGCTTGCGGGTGGCGGTTCTTCATTTGGATCCTCCTGAGACCTGTCATCGTCACGACACTAACCAGTTAATCCAAAAGAAGTCGGATTTGTTCAACAATCAAGGCCGATTGCGCGATTGTGAGCGAAGCGGATCGACTTGAAACGAAAAAGGCCGCCCAATCGGACGGCCTTTCGGAAATCATGTCTACGCCGGACTTAGCCGCCAATTGTCTCGAGATATGCAATCAGGTTCGCGCGGTCGTCGATTTTCTTCAGACCAGCAAAGCTCATCTTCGTGCCCGGAGCATATGCTTTAGGGTTTTCAAGGAACGCTTGCAGCTCTTCCGGGGTCCATGCACCGCCATTACCGGCCAGCACGTCGGAATATCCAAAGTCACCAATAGCGGCAATATCACGTCCAACGACACCATACAGGTGCGGGCCGGTGCCGTTCGCGCCGTCTTCCAGTTTGTGACAGGCTTTGCACTTGGAGAAGACCTTGGAGCCTTTTTCGGCATCGGCTTCAGCCATCACCGCCGCGAAGTCTACTTCTTCGACTTCTTCTTCGACTTCGGCCTCGCCACCTTCAACTTCGATAACATAGGCTTGCTGATGCTCGTCCCCGTGGCCGCCTTCGCCGCCATGGTAGATCAGGTCGGCAGCCCAGCCACCCAGAAGGAACACCAGAAGCGATCCGCAGAGCGCGCCCAGAACTTTGGTCATTGTCATCGTGTCAAACATGTCTGTCTCTCACCCGTTTGGCGTTTCGGCGGTATGTATCGTCTTCCCATACGGTTCTGCAAGGGCTAGACACCGCGACTAAACGCCTTTTTGCGGGAAAATGCACTATGACTCAGAAAATTGCGTTCCAAGGGGAGCTCGGCGCCTATTCTCACGAGGCCTGCGTGCGCGCCCGCCCCGACATGGAGCCGCTGCCCTGCACGACGTTCGAAGAGGTGATCGACGCTGTCCGGTCGGGCAACGCGGCGCTTGCGATGCTGCCTGTCGAGAACACAACTTACGGTCGCGTCGCGGATATTCACCGCTTGCTACCCGAATCCGGCCTGCACATCATCGACGAGGCGTTCGTGCGGGTGCGCATCGCCCTCATGGCTCCCAAAGGCACCTCGCTCGACAGCATCAAAACCGTGCGTGCGCATCTGGTCCTGATCCCGCAATGTCGCGCCTTTCTCGAATCGCATGGCATCCGTGGCGAGGCTGCAGCCGATAGCGCGGGCGCCGCAGCCGAACTTGCCGCGCATCCCGAAGCAGGCATCGGCGTTCTGGCGTCCGAGATGGCCGCCGAAACCCACGGGCTCGAAGTGCTGGCCCACGACATCGAAGATCACGACACCAACACCACGCGCTTCCTGATCATGTCGCCCGAGGCCAACATGACGCGGCGCGGCGACACTCACATGATCACGTCCTTTGTGTTCAACGTCCGCAACATCCCGGCCGCGCTCTACAAGGCGATGGGCGGTTTCGCGACCAACGGCGTCAACATGACGAAGCTGGAAAGCTACATGGTCGACGGCGAATTCACCGCAACGCAGTTCTACGCGGACATCTCCGGCCACCCCGACGACATCGGCGTGCAACATGCGATGGACGAGTTGGAGTTCTTCACCTCCGAAATCAAGATCCTCGGCACCTACCCCGCCGCCTTCGCGCGTGACTGAGCCGCGTCGCCCCAAGCTCGGGGCGATTGCCGTTGTCGTGCACGAAGGTCAAACGCTGCTGGTCCAACGCCGCAACGCGCCGAACGCTGGCCTTTGGGGCTTCCCCGGTGGTCATGTGGAGCTTGGAGAAACCGCGCTGGACGCGGCCTCCCGTGAGTTGCTGGAGGAAACAGGCGTCATCGCGACACCCACTGGCTACCTCACAAACATCGACGTCATTGCGCAAGCCGACGACGGATCGGTGCTACACCACTACCTGCTCGCCGCTGTGCTTTGCACATACGTCTCAGGCGCACCCGTCGCCGGCGACGATGCGATGGACGCCGAATGGGTGCCAGTAGAGGCAGCCCTGTCAGGGGACCGTCCGATGTCGGAAAACGTGGATAAAGTGTTGCGCCTCGCCCTCGACCTTAACCGGACGGTGGCATCTGGGGAAATTTAGGGAGGTCGTCATTGATCCCATGCCACTTCGGAGCGGACGAGACATAGATATGCATCTCCGGCTCAAGGTCGGAACTGTCGTCCAACGCGCCCAGCTTCAACGCGAAAAATGGCTCATGCGCTGGAATGCTCCATAACGGGGTGCCGCAGTTACCACAAAATGCCCGACCAATGGTCCCGCCACTGGTTCCCTCGGATTGAAAGATGGACGGTTGCCCTTGCGTGACCTCCAACCCGTCTTTCGGGGTCAGGGCGACGTAGTTCGGACCTCCGCCCGATGCTTTTTGGCATTTCGTGCAATGGCACATTCCGACACCGATAAACGGCGCGGTGATTTTAAATTGAATAGCGCCACAGGCGCAGCTGCCGGTTCGGGACATTAAGAAACTCCTGCTCGATTGATTCTAAGGGGAGTTATAAATCACGCCTCCTGACAGGTATTGTCAGGAGTGATTTGCTTGACCGCAGAAACTGGGTCACGCTCAGGCGGTAGTTGCACGGAGACCTTTTTTGTATCGGTCTTCCAGATCACTCGCGAAATGGGCGATCCGCGTTTTGTAGCGACGGTTGAGCGTATTCCGCGCCAGTTTGGCCGATTGCATCAGCAAACGGGCAGACAGCGTTTGCGGCCTGACATCCAACTCGATCCGCATCCGCGTGCGGGTCCGAGACATCGCCACAAGTTCCACCAAGAACGTCGCGGCCATGTTCTTTGTCGTTACGTCGAACAGCATCTGGTTGGGGCGGTCATATTCGACCAGCTTCACAACGAAGTCGCGCTTTTTCCCGCGAACGGTCGCGCGGGCTTTCCAAGACAGGCCAACGCCAACTGCGTCCATTTTGTCGGTGCGGGAGACGTCCGCTCCGTGGCGCAGGATCGCGCGTTCAAACCCGTCGAAATCCGACAACATCCCGAAGACGTCGTCGATAGGTATCTCAAGATCTTCCTTCGTGGAAAATTTCATGTCGGCCTGCTCTTGCTTATCTTTTCTTTAGTCTAGTGTATCCCGAAGCCAGTTAAGCAACAGGAAATGCGCGATTGCGCCTTTGCGGGCGGCTTTCATTTTCGGATTGTTGCCCGCAAACGTCTCCATCATCTCTTCGCGGGTGACCCAGATTGCGTCTTCGATTTCCTCAGGGTCGATGGTGATGTCCTTGTTAAGCGCATGACCACGACACCCGAACATCAGTGACGCGGGAAATGGCCAGGGCTGGCTCGACAGATACTCCACCTCTCCCACACGAATGCCCGATTCCTCGAAGGTCTCGCGGCGCACGGCGGCCTCGATGGTCTCCCCCGGCTCCACAAATCCGGCAAGGCAGGAATACATCCCCTCCGGCCATCCCGGAGAACGCCCCATAAGTACCGAATTGCCGAGGGTGACCAACATGATAACCACCGGATCGGTGCGCGGGAAGTGATGCGCACCACAGGCGTCGCAATCGCGCTGCCAGCCCGCCATCGATATCGTGCTTTTCGCGCCGCAACGGGCGCAATATCCGTGTGTCTCATGCCAGCTGCCAATGGCCTTTGCAGCTGTAATCAACTCTGCGTCGCGCGGGGTCATATGTGTCATGATCGCCCGTAATTCCGAGAACCGTTCGTCGTCGGGCAATCCTGGAAAGTGCTGCTCGGACGGATCAAGAAACTGGTTCAGCGTGTCCAAATTCTCGTCCGGCTCCCAGCCGGATATGTCACGCGCAAACCGTGCAACCCCGTCGTCCAGCCCCAAGAAGATCGGTGCCTCGTCCGCCTCGGAAAAAATCGGATGGTTTGCAGATTGCCATGCAGGACGGTTACGCTCTTCGCCGCCAATCAACGGCTTACCTCGCCAAACGGGCAAAACACCCGTGTCCGGATTGTCCAACAATGCGCTCAACGCATCCGTATCGCCCCGCAAATGTGCCGCGCGATCCAGTCCGGAGCCGCCAAAGGTAACCGTTTCCGCAAGTTTCACCGTAAGTCCCTCGTTTGATTGCTCCGCTTCTGGCACGGGAATACAAAGTTGGCAAACCTTGCGTTCGCGAGAATCTGTGCCTATATCGGGCTTGAGGGGTTGGCGCGGGCAAGTGCCTCGCCAACCTGGTCAGATCCGGAAGGAAGCAGCCACAACGAGCCCCACTTGGGTCGATGTCCAACCTCTCACCCAGCGCGCCTGATCTATGGTGCGCTTTCTTCTTTCCATCACCGCGCGAAGCCCTATCCTTGCCAACTATGAGCAAAGACAACCAAGAACTCGCGGAAGAACGTACCAACTGGGCCGAAGATCGCACAATTCTGGCCAACGAACGCACCTTCGCCAGCTGGATGGGCACGGGACTTGGCGCGGTTGGCGTCGCCATCGGCCTGAAAGCCGTGTTCGGCGATTTCGAGCCCACATGGGCCGCCAAGGTCGTGGCCTCCATGTTCCTGATCGTGGCAATCTCGATCTTCTGGGGCGCACAGCGACAGGCCACCAAAACATGGAATCGCCTCAACGACACCGATGCGGAGGCGACCCCAAGCCGGAATTTCCGCGTCATCGCCATCCTGATGAGCCTCGCATCCGCCGCCGTGGGCGCGGTACTGTGGAGTCTCTAGTGGACCTTGAGAGCCGCGCGAATTAGGGTCTGGGGCGCACCCGAATCCAAGGAACTCCCATGACTGAAACGACCAGCGGCGGCTATCAGGTTCTGGCGCGGAAATACCGCCCTGCGACATTCGCCGACCTGATCGGTCAGGACGCCATGGTGCGCACCCTAAAGAACGCCTTCGACGCGGGCCGCATCGCGCAGGCCTTCATCATGACGGGCATTCGCGGCACCGGCAAAACCACCACCGCGCGGATCATCGCCAAGGGCATGAACTGCACCGGCGCGGACGGCACCGGCGGCCCGACGACAGAGCCATGTGGGGTCTGCGACAACTGCGTTGCCATCGCCGAAGGCCGCCATGTCGACGTGATGGAAATGGACGCCGCCTCGCGCACCGGCGTGGGCGACATCCGCGAAATCATCGACTCGGTGCATTACCGCGCCGCCTCCGCCCGCTACAAAATCTACATCATCGACGAGGTGCACATGCTCTCCACCTCCGCCTTCAACGCCCTATTGAAGACGCTGGAGGAGCCGCCCGAGCACGTCAAATTCATCTTCGCCACCACGGAAATCCGTAAGGTTCCAGTCACCGTCCTGTCCCGCTGCCAGCGCTTCGATCTGCGCCGCATCGAGCCGGAGGTGATGATCGCCCACCTGCAATCCATCGCCGCCAAGGAGAACGCCGAAATCGCCGAGGACGCGCTGGCGCTGATCACCCGCGCCGCCGAAGGCTCCGTCCGCGACGCCATGTCCCTGATGGATCAAGCCATCAGCCACGGCGCGGGCGAGACCACAGCGCCGCAAGTTCGCGCCATGCTCGGCCTCGCCGACCGTGGCCGCGTGCTGGACCTGTTCGACATGATCATGAAGGGCGACGCCGCAGGCGCTTTGCAGGAACTGTCCTCGCAATATGCTGACGGCGCCGACCCCATGGCCGTGCTGCGCGATCTGGCCGAGATCACCCACTGGGTCAGCGTCATCAAGATCACGCCCGAGGCCGCAGACGATCCCACCGTCGGCCCTGACGAGCGGACCCGCGGCGCCCAAATGGCTGAGGCCCTGCCGATGCGCGCCATGTCCCGCATGTGGCAGCTCTTACTCAAGTCCCTTGAGGAAGTCGCCAGCGCCCCCAACGCCATGATGGCCGCCGAAATGGCAATCATCCGCCTGACCCACATGGCCGACCTGCCCTCGCCCGAGGAACTCGTGCGCAAGCTGCAAGACACGCCGCCCCCGCCTACGCCACCCGCAGGCACCACCGCCCCACAAGGCGGCATGACCACCGCACGGGCGCAAACCCAAACGGTAAGCGCAGGCGGCGGCACCTCCGCCGCGCTGGACCTGTCGGCGGAAACCGCGCTGGCGCATTATCCCACCTTCAATCACATCGTCGGCCTGATCCGCGCCAACCGCGACGTCAAGCTGCTGGTGGAGGTCGAAGGCTACGTGCAGCTCGCCCACTACTCCCCCGGCCGCATCGAATTTGTCCCCACCGACGACGCCCCCCGCGACCTCGCCGCCCGTCTTGGCGCGCGGCTGCAGCAATGGACCGGTCAACGCTGGGCCGTCACCTTGGTCAACGAAGGCGGCGCCCCCACGCTGGCTGCCGAACGCGACGCAGAGGCCAACGCGCTCAAGGCCGAAGCTCACGAACACCCGCTGATGCAGGCCACGCTCCAAGCGTTCCCAAGCGCCAAGATCATCGAAATCCGCACCGCCGCAGACTTGATCCAGGAAGCCGCCGTCGAAGCGCTTCCCGTAGTGGAAGACGAATGGGACCCGTTCGAGGACGACTAGTCACAGCCGCTTGTGGCCCCTATATGCCCTCTGTCATAAGCACCCCGAATACGATTTCTCAACTGGAGACACTCAGATGCTCAAAGGACTAGGCAGCCTCGGCGATATGGCCGGAATGATGAAAAAAGCCAAAGAGATGCAGGACAAGATGACCCAAATGCAGGAAGACCTGCAAAACATCGAAGTCCAAGGCGAAAGCGGCGCAGGTTTGGTCAAGGCCACAGCCACCGCCAAAGGCATCCTGACCGGCCTCGATATCGACCCGTCGATCTTCCACCCCGACGAAAAGGAAGTCGTCGAAGACCTGATCCTCGCCGCTATCAAAGATGCGCAATCCAAAGCCGCCGCCAAGGCCGAAGCCGAAATGAGCAAGCTCACCGAAGAAATGGGCATTCCCGCCGGAATGAAACTCCCCTTCTAACTTATCATTGCTTCAAAAATACCTCCGCCGGAGGCTCCGACAGCAACACAAGGCGCGCCCGTTTGAGTAGCACGAAAGACATCGACGCCCTGATCGAAATGATGGCCAAGCTCCCCGGGCTTGGCCCCCGCTCGGCCCGTCGCGCGGTGTTGCATATGATCAAGAAACGCGCGCTGCTGATGATCCCGCTCTCCGACACGTTGCAAAACGTCGCCGCCACCGCGCGCGAATGCCTCAACTGCGGCAATATCGGCACGTCGGACGTCTGCGATATCTGCACCTCCCACAAGCGCGCCAATGGCGAGATTTGCGTCGTCGAAGACGTGGCCGATCTCTGGGCGATGGAGCGCTCCGGCGTCTTCAAGGGCCGCTATCATGTGCTCGGCGGCACGCTCTCCGCACTGGATGCCGTCGGCCCCGAAGAACTCCGCATACCCAAGCTGATGACCCGCATCGCAGACGAGCACATCACCGAGGTGATCCTCGCCCTTAACGCCACAATCGACGGTCAAACCACTGCCCATTATATCGCCGGAGAGCTCGAAACACGCGGGGTCGCCGTCACGTCCCTCGCCCAAGGCGTCCCCATCGGGGGGGAGCTCGACTATCTCGACGACGGCACAATCTCAGCCGCCCTGAAAGCCCGCAAAGCGCTCTAACGCAGCACCGAATCCGCCAAGAGCCGCACCAGCGTTTGCTGGTTCAGGAACCCCGTGCGCGGTAGGTTCCGCGCCTCTTGATACCGTCTGATCGCACGGCGGCTGTCATCATCAAATACCCCGTCCACCGCACCGGGTTTCAATCCCAGTGACTCCAGACGATCCTCGACCAATCTCCGCGTCGTGCCGTTCAACCCCAGCCGTTCCTCGTTGCGTTGCGCCGCCTCCAGCGCGCCCGCGTTCTTGGCCTCGAATTCCAGCTCGGCAATCTTCGCGCGGGCTTGCTCGACAAACGCCCCCTCGGGGTTTGCCTGCACATAGCCTTCATAGGCCGCAAGCGACCCTACCGACTCAGCCGCATCCCAAGCCGCACGATCCTGCTCTGCCGCCGCAGCGCGTCGCGCCTCTTCAAACGGCTCTAACCGCGCGGTGGCTATTTCGGCAAAAACGCCATCAGGATAGCGCTCCAGATAGGCGCGCAGCCCGGTCTCGTCACCACCCTGACCAGTCGCCCGCCAATAGGCACGGTCTTTGCGTTCCAGTTCAATCTTGCGCTTCTCGGCCTCAATTTCCAATTCCTGCGCCCGGCGGTCCGCCTGCGCGCCCAGCCGTTCAATCTGCGATTGCGTCACGAAGCCCGTCGCAGTTTCGCCATTCACATTCTGCCATTTGCGGATCGCGGCCCGCGAGCCTCGCCCGAAAATCCCGTCGATGCCCTTGGGGTCATATTCCAGCAGCGACAATGCCCGCTGAATTTCCCGCCGCCTGTCCCGGCTCAGATTCAGCGCCTTTTCACCTTGCTCTGCCAACAGCAGTGGCTGTGCTTTGATCTTGTCGACCTCGGCCCGCGCGTCAGCCGCAAACAGCCCGTCAGGATGGCGCTTCAGATACGCTTCAAACGCGTCCATCGTGCCAATGTCCTGAGTCACCTTCCAAAACGCTTTCTGCTCTGCATCAGGGTCGGCTTTCGCAACAACAGGTGGCGCTACGCCGTCACTTGGCAGGAACGGCACCAACGGGGCCACGAACCCCGAACCGGTCAAACTCGGCCACGCATTCAGCGCATTGGCGATCGATTGTCCCTTCACGCCCAAAGCATCCTTGGCGAAATCTGCCACATCACCCGAAGGTCCGGTAATGACGCTCACGCCTTGCGGCACGTCCAACCCGTCTAGTCCCGGCTGCACACCCGCACCGAACTCGAACTCCGCGTCTTCCAGTCCAAGCGCAACCACTGCGCCTCCCGGTGCACGGGCCGCAATGTCCATCAGTACGTTCAAAGAAGCCGACTGCGCGGCGACAGCCCCTAAATCCGGCACATCCGCATCCGCGCCGATAAACCAGTTCCCGCTCAAGCTATTCCCGAAATGCCCCGCCAAGGCGATGACGACCCGTCCCGTCCCGTCCACCTTGGCGTTTAGCTCGGACACCAGTCCCGCCAACGCCTCAGACGTAAGATCCGAGCCGCTCAGCACCTCGAACCCCGCCTCTTCCAGCGGCGCAACCGCATCCAGCATCTCGTCCGCCGCGTTCAAATCGCGCCCGTTGGCATAGTCCTCGTTGCCGACGACAAGGGCCACATCCCCCGCCCAAACCGGCACCGACATCATCAAAAAGGCGGCGAGGCTGGCACGAAGTTTCATGGCAAAATCCTTATCTAATCGTAGCTGCGTTGGTCCTCGATCACGAGGCCATCGTTGGGCAGGCTGCCCACAGGGACAACGTCCACCGCGCCTTTTAGTTTCAAAACATCTGCAACCGAGACGGCGTAAGCTTCCGCATCCCCGCCTTCAGCCTCGATCAAAACGCGCATCGTGTCCATCTCGCCGTCACGGGCGGCAACAACCCGCGCACGGGCAATCTCGGGGTGTTTTGCCACCAGATCGGCGACCTGTTCAGGCCGCACGAACATGCCCTTGATCTTGGTCGTCTGGTCCGCGCGCCCCATCCATCCCTTGATGCGCATGTTGGTCCGCCCGCAAGGCGACACGCCAGACATCACTGCGCTCATGTCACCGGTGCCAAACCTTATCAGCGGATAATCAGGGTTCAGCGAGGTCACAACGATCTCACCCACTTGGCCCTCGGCCACAGGGTTCCCCGTGCCGGGCGTCACGATCTCCACGATCACGCCTTCATCGACGATCATCCCTTCCATCGCGTCAGTTTCATAGGCGATATGCCCCAGATCGGCAGTCGCGTAGCATTGTAAACATGAAATCCCGCGATCCGCGTAAGCCTGCCGCAGCGACGGGAACAACGCCCCGCCCGACACCGCCGCCTTGGTGAAGCCCAAGGCTTCGCTCATTTCGTCGGCTTTCTCCAAAATCACGTTCAGATAATCCGGCGTCCCCGCATAGGCCGTCGCACCCACGTCCTTGGCTGCCCGCACCTGCAGTTCGGTCTGGCCAGTGCCAGCCGGCAAAACCCGCGCCCCAACGGCCCGCGCGCCATTCTCGAACATCATCCCCGCAGGTGTCAGGTGATAGCCAAAGCAGTTCTGCACCACGTCATCACGGCCAATCCCGCAGGCATGCAAGAACCGCCCAAAACGCCACCAGTCATGGGATACTCCGCCCGGCTCGTAAATCGGCCCGGGCGACTGAAACACATGCGCCACGTCGCCCACCTGCATCCCGCCAAACGGCGGCTGTGCCTTCTGTTTCGCCGACAGATCCGACTTGCGCAACACCGGCAGGCCAGCCAACTCCGCCACCCCCCCCAGCTTCACCCCAAGTGCGTCCAAAGCCGCCAAATGAGCCGCCTCGCGCGCATCCGCGCTGCGGGTCTCCAGATCGTCATAGAATCCCACGTCACGTCTCCATTTGGTTAAAAATACTCAAAAAGCTACGACAGCCACCGCTTGCGGCGCCGGTAGCTGCGCACATCGCGGAACGACTTGCGCCCTTCATCCGACATGCCAAGGTAGAACTCCTTCACATCCGGATTCTCCCGCAACTCAGCCGCAGGCCCGTCCATCACCACGCGGCCAGATTCCAGAATATACCCGTAATGCGCAAAGCGCAGCGCCACGTTGGTGTTCTGCTCGGCCAGCAGGAAGGACACGCCTTCCTTTTCATTCAGCGATTTCACGATGCCGAAAATCTCTTCCACAAGTTGCGGGGCCAACCCCATCGACGGCTCGTCCAGCAGGATGGTTTCCGGCTTGGCCATCATCGCGCGGCCAATCGCAACCATTTGCTGCTCCCCGCCAGACGTATACCCCGCCTGCGACGTCCGACGCTCCCGCAAACGCGGGAAATACGCATAGACCTTTTCCAAATCAGCCGCCACAGCCCCGCGCCCGTCAGAGCGCGTATAGGCCCCCGTCATCAGGTTTTCCTCGACGGTCAGGTGCTCAAAACAGTGACGCCCCTCCATCACCTGAATAACCCCGCGCTTCACCATATCCGCCGGGTCCAAACCAGCAATATGGTCGCCGCGATAAATGATCGAGCCCTTGGTGACTTCGCCACGTTCCGAATGCAGCAGGTTCGACACGGCCTTCAGCGTCGTCGACTTGCCTGCGCCATTGCCGCCCAGAAGCGCCGTAATCCCGCCTTGCGCCACCTTCAGGGACACGCCCTTCAGCACCAGAATGACGTGATTATAAATCACCTCGATGTTGTTGACCTCCAAGAGGGTCTCGGTTTTGGAACCATCCAGCATTTCAACATCCCATTAAGGTTAACACGGCCCGCGTCTTCATACGGAGCGTCGTAGTTTCATCTTGGCAAAAATATTCAAATTCCCCGGCCCGCCACGACAGCGGGCCGGAGATATATCACGACTTACTTACAGCCAGCTTCGATACCGGCTTCCGCTGCAAACGCGGCGCTGTCTTCGTCGATCAACGGTTGGATCACGTCTTGGTCGGATCCTTCATAGCCCGTGATCAACGACCACTTCTTCGCCGCCGCATCCCATTGCGCCACAGCGCCAAGGCCGTTGCCACCGTGGTTCTGGCAGGACACTTTGAACTCCGGACCAAAGCCCGGCAGGCCGATCTCAGCCATTTTGGCTTCGGTCATCTCCAAAGCTTCCATGCCATCGCGCATCATCGCAGGGGTCAGGTTTTTCTCGCCCGATAGCTCTTGCGCCGTCTTGGCAGCCTCGGCAGCCAACATCGCCGCGTACATACCACGGTTATACAGCGCCGTGCCAAGCTGGTCGCCCGCACCCGCGGCTTTCCCCGCATCGACCACGTATTTGCGCAGGTCTGCATATACCGGATAGTCGTCGCCCAGGTTGTGGAAGGTCAGCGCTTTGTAGCCATTGGCGCGGTCACCCGCTGGCAGCACGTCATTCTCCGAGCCGGACCACCAGATGCCGATGAAGTTTTCCATCGGGTAACGGATGTTCGCCGCTTCCTGAATCGCCACTTGGTTCATAACGCCCCAGCCATACATGATGACATTGTCAGGCTTCTGCTGGCGGATCTGCAGCCATTGCGACTTCTGCTCCTGACCGGGGTGATCCACCGGCACCAGCATCAGCTCGAAGCCATGCTTCTTCGACAGCTCTTCCAGCGTGCGGATGGGCTCCTTGCCATAGGCAGAGTTGTGGTAAACAAGTGCGATCTTCTTACCCGAGATGTCGCCTTGGCTCATGATGTGGTTCACAGCATGCGACGCGCCATCCCAATAGTTGGCTGGGTAGTTGAACACGTTGGAGAAAATCTCGCCGTTCTTCGCCGAGGTCCGGCCATAGCCCATCGTGTGCAGCGGGATGCCGTCCGCGGTCACTTTCGGGATCAGCTGGTAGGTGATGCCGGTCGACAGCGGTTGATAGATCAACGCGCCCTCGCCCTTGGTCGCCTCGTAGCACTCCACACCCTTCTCGGTGTTGTAGCCGGTCTCGCATTCGATGACCTTGGCCGGAACGCCGCCGATACCGCCGTCACGTTCGTTCAGCAGGGTGAAGTAGTCCTCATAGCCGTCCGCGAACGGGATGCCGTTGGCCGCGTAGGGGCCGGTGCGGTAAGACAGCGACGGGAACACAAGGTCCGCCATCACCGGGCTGGCTGCCATCACGGCTGCCACTGCAAGTGTTGTTAGTTTCATCTTTAGTATCCTCCCTTGGATTTCAAAGTAGGCGGGTCTCCCCGCCAAACCGCTAATGCGGAAACGGCCAGAGCCGTAGTTTCTCTTTCGCGACCCGCCAAAGCTGCGCCAGCCCGTGCGGTTCCAGAATCAGGAACACGATAATCAGGCCACCGGACACGATAAACTGCAAGTGCGCAGCCAGATCGGTGGGCCAGCCCAGCATGCCGACAAACACGTTTTTCAGGAACACCGGCAGTAGCACCATGAACGCCGCGCCCGCGAACGATCCGAAGATCGAGCCAAGCCCGCCGATAATCACCATGAACAGAACCAGAAACGACTTGTCGATCCCGAAGCTTTCACCCACTTCCGCCGCGCCCAGATAGACGCTGAAGAACAGCGCGCCCGCGATGCCGATGAAGAAGCCCGACACGGCAAACGCCGTCAACTTGGCCATCATCGGGTTCACCCCGATAATCTCGGCGGCGATATCCATGTCGCGGATCGCCATCCACTTCCGGCCGATCGAGCCGCGCGTCAGGTTGCGCGCGATCAACGCCGCCAGTGTCACGAAGATCAGGCAGATCATGTATTTGGCCCAAGCCTCGGTGTTTGGCCCTGTCACGATAATCCCGAACACACTGCGTTCTGGTGACGAAATCTGCCCCGAGGCCGAATAGTTATAAAACCACGGAACCTTGTTGAACAGCCACACCAGAAAGAACTGCGCGGCCAGTGTCGCCACCGCCAGATAGAACCCTTTGATGCGCAAACTTGGCAGGCCAAAGATCGCCACAACCCCCGCCGTCACCAGTCCGGCCAGCGGCACGTGGATCAGCATCGACACTTCTGGAAATGCCGTCATCAGCTTGTAGACCGCATAGGCCCCGACAGCCATGAATGCCCCCGTCCCAAGGCTCACCTGTCCGCAATATCCGGTCAGGATGTTCAGCCCGATCGCCGCCGTGGCGTAGATCAGGAACGGCACAAACACCGCGTTCGCCCAGTAGTCGTTGATGAAGAACGGGATGACCAGATAGGCCACCGCCAACACCAGATAATAGCGATACCGGTCAAATTTGATCGGGAAGGTTTGGCTATCTTCTGGATAGCTGACCTTGAAGTCACCTGCTTCACGGTAGAACATTAGGTCGCTCCCTCTTCATTTTCCCGCAGGTGTTCCGGTACGCGGTTGCGCGGTTTGGCATAGCCGGTGGCCTCGGAGTGGCGCACCAGTTGCAGGTAGGTGAACAGCCCTACCCCTGCGCCCAGCACCGCCAGAACGCCCGCGACCATCATCTGCGTGGTGTTCCCGACGTCGGCGCTCAGCGCCAGATATCCGAAGGCCCAGAAGCCCGACCACGCGATGACATTCAAAATCGCAATCACCTTGCTCATGCTCACACCCTTTCGATGATCTTCTCGCCGAACAGCCCTTGCGGGCGGAACACGAGGAACAACAGGGCCAGCACATAGGCGAACCAGTTCTCGGTCGCGCCACCGACCATCGGGCCGATCAGGAATTCGAACAGTTTCTCACCCACTCCGATAATCAACCCTCCGACAATCGCACCGGGGATCGAGGTGAACCCGCCCAGCATCAGCACCGGCAGCGCCTTCAAGGCAATCAGCGACAGCGAGAATTGCACGCCGGACTTGGCGCCCCACATGATGCCCGCGACCAAGGCGACGAAGCCCGCGATGGACCAAACCAGAACCCAGATGAAGTTCAGCGAAATCCCGACCGACAAGGCCGCTTGGTGGTCATCCGCCACAGCCCGCAAGGCACGGCCCTGCTTGGTGTATTGCGAGAAGATGATCAGCGCCGCCACGAGGAAAACCGCCACAATCGTGGCCGAGATATCGAGGTTGTCGATGAAGAACCCGTAGCCGAACGCCTCGAATGTGGTGACGTCGATCCACTCGTTGATCCCTTGCGGCAGACCCACATCAAGTTTCTTGATGTCGGAGCCCCACATCAGATCGCCCACCCCCTCAAGGAAGTATGCCAGCCCGATGGTCGCCATGAACAGAATGATCGGCTCTTGGTTGACCAGATGCCGGAAGATATATCGCTGCACCAGCCACGCGAATATCACCATGACTCCGGCAGTCAGGATGATCGCCAGCAAGGCAGGTACGTGCCAGCCGAAATGGTGCAACTCGGTCCCGAAGGTCGCGTTGATGATGTGGCTGAACGGTATTTGCCCGTCCATGATCCCCACCAAGGTCAACGCCGCAAACAGCGCCATGACGCCTTGCGCATAGTTGAAGATGCCCGAGGCTTTGAAGATCAGAACGAAGCCCAAGGCCACCAGCGCATAAAGCACACCGGCCATCAGCCCGTTCAGGATAACTTCCATCGCAAAGAGAAACTGCTCAGGCATTGGAGCCTCCATTTAGTGGTTCACGATTCAAGGTCTGTCTCCTCAACGCACATGATGAAGTTGCTGCCCTTGCCGCGCATCGACAACGACACTTCAAGCTTCGGCTCGCGCCAAACAGTGCTGTGCAACACGAAGCCGAGGACGCGATCTTCTATCAGCTCATATCGTCCATCAGCCTGAACTGACTCACCCCAGCTTTGGGACGACTGTGAAAAGCTCGGCGCATCTTGGGGTCCGACATTTATCCAGCACCATTTCGGTGCGCTTGAACGTCCATCCGAGATTGCCAACTTTGCGCTGCCCAGCTGGTAGGTGGTGTAGGTGTCACCGTCGTTTTTGAAATTCTGATACGGTTCTAGTGAGGTCGGTTGATCCAGTGCGACGTTTTCCATCGGCAGCAAACACAGCGCTTCGAACTCTTCCCAAGCCCCGGCCTGCGCGCCGGAGGCGGCCAAAAACACCACCCCTAGCGGTCCGACAACCTGCCCGACGCAAAGCTGACGCATTGCCGACGTTATGCAGACGCCGGTTTTAGTCATGCGCCACACCCAGATAAGCGTCGATCACCTCTTGGTTGTTGCGCACCTCATCCGGTGTCCCGTCGCCGATCTTTTTGCCGTAATCCATCACGACAACACGGTCGCTAAGGTCCATAACCACGCCCATATCGTGCTCGATCAGCGCAATGGTCGTTCCAAATTCATCATTAACATCAAGGATAAAGCGGCTCATGTCCTCTTTTTCCTCGACATTCATCCCCGCCATCGGCTCGTCCAAAAGCAGCAGCTTCGGCTCCGCAGCCAATGCCCGCGCCAACTCCACCCGCTTTTTCAACCCGTAAGGCAATCGGCCCACAGGGGTCTTGCGAATGGCCTGAATTTCCAGAAAATCAATAATCTTTTCAACGACTTCCCGATTTTCCGTTTCTTCTTTCTCGGCCTTGCCCTTCCAGATCATCTGGCTCAGCATCCCCGATTTCATATGCGTCAAGCGACCTGTCATGACGTTGTCCAGAACGCTCATCCCCTCAAACAAGGCGATGTTCTGAAACGTCCGCGCGATCCCCTGCCGCGCCACTTGGTAGGGCCGCATCTGGGGGCGCTTTTTGCCGTGAAACCAAACCTCACCCTCTTGAGGATTGTAGAACCCCGAGATCACGTTCAGCATCGACGACTTACCGGCCCCGTTCGGCCCGATAATGGCGCGAATTTCGCCCTCGTTGATGTCGAAAGAGATATCCTTGATGGCCACCACCCCGCCAAAGCGCAGAGTGATATTTTTCATTTCCATCATGGTGTTACCGATCTTGCGGCCGTCCGCAGTCGTGTAATTTCCACCTGTCAAAGCGTTCATAGGGCTACCTCACGGGATGGCGGGCGGGGCGATGATGAAATCGAGCGTCGCACCGTCATTCCGCCGCTACTTTCCGGATTTCAAAAACACGGGCGTCGCGCACTTCCAGCGTCGCTTTGATCGACCCTTTACGCCCGTCTTCATATGTTACTTCCGTCTCGGTGGAGATGTCCTTCGACCCGTCATAAAGCGCCACGATGATGTCCGCGAACTTCTCTTCAATGATCCGCCGGCGTACTTTCAACGTCCGCGTCAACTCCCCGTCATCCGCATCTAACTGCTTGTGAAGAACAACAAATCTGTGCACCTGACACCCCGACAACATCGGGTCTTCCGCGACGCTCGCGTTCACCTCTTCCACGTGGGACTGCATCGTCGCCAGCACCTCGGGGTGACCGGCCAGTTCCTGATAGCTGGAATAAGCAATGTTGTTGCGTTCCGCCCAGTTCCCCACGGCTGTCAGGTCAATGTTCAAAAACGCGGTGCAGTAGTCTTTGCCGCTACCAAACACGACAGCTTCCAGCACATTCGGGAAAAATTTCAGTTTATTTTCAACGTATTTAGGCGCGAACAGCGACCCGTCAGCCATTTTTCCGACGTCCTTGGCGCGGTCGATTATCCGCAAATGACCGCTCCCTTCTTCGATAAACCCGGCGTCGCCCGTCGCAACCCAGCCTTCCGCGTCCTTGGTCGACGCGGTGCTTTCGTCATTTTTGAAGTAGCGCACAAATACACCCGGCGAGCGGTAGAACACCTCGCCATTGTCGGCGATTTTCAGCTCTACGCCTGGGCTAGGGACGCCAACCGTATCGGACCTAACTTCCCCGTCAGGTTGCTGCGTAATGAATACCGAGGCTTCTGTCTGGCCATAGAGCTGCTTCAGGTTGATCCCCAGCGAACGGTAGAAGTCAAAGATTTCCGGCCCAATGGCCTCGCCCGCCGTGTATCCGACGCGCACCCGCGAGAATCCAAGTGTGTTTTTCAGAGGCCCGTAAACCATCAGCTCACCAAGCTGATACTTCAGCTTGTCCCCAAACCCGACCGGCTTTCCATCCAACAAGTCTGGCCCGACTTTCTTGGCATGCGCCATGAAATGGTGGAACAGCCACTTTTTGAAGCGGCCAGCATCCTCCATCCGGATCATGACATCTGTCAGCTGGGTCTCGAAAACTCTCGGTGGTGCAAAATAATATGTCGGCCCGATTTCGCGCAGATCGCTGTGCATAGTGGCCGGGCTTTCGGGGCAGTTCACACAGAAGCCGGTCCAGAACGCCTGACCGATAGAGAAGATGAAATCGCCAACCCATGCCATCGGAAGGTAGGCGAGAATTTCGTCCTCGGCCCGCAGGTCATCAAACTCGGAAGATGCTTTGGACGTCTCGATGATGTTCCGGTTCGACAGCACCACGCCCTTAGGCTTACCAGTTGTGCCGGATGTATAGAGCATGACGCATGTATCGTCGTAGGTCGGCTTGTCGCGACGGCGGTTAAGCTCGGTACGGTCTCCGTCAGCGCGGCCTTTTTCTTGCAATACCTGATATTTCGTCAGCGCGCTGTGGTCGTATTTACGCATGCCGCGAGGGTCCAGATAGACCATATGCTCGATGCCCGGAAGCTGATCATGCACTTCGAAAACTTTATCAACCTGTTCTTGGTCCTGCGCGATCACAAACCGTGCGCCGCAGTGATCCAAAACATAGGCCAACTCCTCCGCGACTGCGTCTTGGTACAGCGGAACAGGAATGGCGCCGACCATTTCGGCAGCCACGAAGCTCCAATAAAGGTAGGGGCGGTTCCGGCCGATAATCGCAATATGGTCGCCTTCGTTCACACCAAGTGTAAGAAGACCCAGCGCCAAGGCTTCGATCTCTTCCGCAACTTCGGCCCAAGTCCAAGTTTGCCAGATACCAAACTCTTTTTCGCGATATGCTGGCTTGTCGCCATACTTGGCAACATTACGCGCCAGAAGACGAGGTATAGTATCCAGACCAGCCGAAGCAGTTGTTGCGTGAACCAAAATTTCCTCCCAATGCCGGAATGACCGACGGTGAAGCTAAGCGCTTCCTATTGGGGGAATACTGGTCGGCAGGCGTCGCGACGTCAAATGTTTTTTTGAACACTTGTTCAGATAGCGCTATCAACTACCTGAATTCGGCGGGCAACAACTTATATTTAAAAGGCTTTGCAGCATTAGTGGCGAAAAGGCGCACCCATGCCTCCACCATAAAGAGGGCGGGGGCATGGGTGATGTTCGAAAGTCAGAATCAGTCGCTCTGCGGCTGCTTACTCCGCGGGAACAGGTTGATCCGCCTTCTCGACACGAACCGCTGCAAACTTGAATTCCGGAATCTTACCGAAAGGATCGACCGCAGGGTTGGTCAGAATGTTTGCAGCAGCTTCAACATAAGCAAATGGCAGGAACACCATGTCAGGTGCGACCGCACGGTCAGATCGTGCCATGACATTGATTGTGCCGCGCCGCGTAGTCAGTCGCAACATGCCACCTGGCTCTACTCCAAGCTTGCGCAACGTCGACGGGTGCAGTGAACAGTTGGCTTCTGGCTGCAATGCGTCCAACACCGAAGCGCGGCGTGTCATCGACCCTGTGTGCCAGTGCTCCAGTTGGCGACCGGTCGTCAGAATCATCGGATACTCGGCATCAGGTACCTCATCCGGCGCAATGACGTTAGCGGGAGTGAACTTCGCGCGGCCATCAGCTCGCGGGAATCCATCTCCAAACACAATTGGTTGTCCGGGGTCTGTGGGGGAAAGTGACGGATAGGTCACCACACTTTCCCTCTCCAAGCGATCCCACGAAATGTTGTTTAGCGATCCCATATTCAATTTCATCTCGGCAAAGACGTCAGCCGGACCGCTGTAGTTCCAGTCCAAACCAAGACGTTTGGCCAGCTCAACCTCGATCCACCAGTCTTCTTTCGCGTCGCCAGGCGGTGGTAAAGCAGGGCGGCCCATTTGCACCTGACGATTGGTGTTGGTCACGGTGCCGGACTTCTCGGCAAAGGCTGAGGCGGGCAGGATGACATCCGCGAAATTCACGGTCTCAGTCAGGAAGATATCTTGAACGACCAAATGATCCAGTTTCGCCAACGCGTCACGGGCATGCTCCACATCAGGGTCCGACATCGCCGGATTTTCGCCTAGGATATACATCGACTTGATGTCGCCCGCGTGGACCGCATCCAGAATTTCGGTCACAGTCAGGCCCTTCTCGTTCGAGAAGTCTTCCGAACCCCAAACTTCGGTGAAGGCAGAGCGTACACCATCATCCATCACACTTTGATAGTCCGGCAAGAACATCGGCACGAGCCCCGCATCCGACGCGCCTTGCACGTTGTTCTGCCCGCGCAGTGGGTGAAGCCCAGAACCCAGACGACCCACCTGACCCGTCATCAACGCAAGGCTGATCAGGCAGCGGGAATTGTCGGTGCCGTGGATGTGTTGCGAGACACCCATGCCCCAGAAAATCATAGCCGCTTTCGCGCCTGCAAAGGTACGGGCCACGTCGCGCAACATCTCAGGAGAGATACCGCAAATCTCGCTCATCTTCTCCGGAGTGAAACCTGCCAGATGAGCCTTCTCGGCCTCCCAATTCTCAGTATAGGCGTCGATATATTGCTGGTCGTAGAGGCCTTCTTCCACAATCACATGCATGATCGCGTTCAGCATCGACACGTCCGCGCCGGGGCGGAATTGCAGCATGTGGCTAGAATGGCGTTTCAACGCTTGCCCACGCGGGTCCATGACGATCAACTTGCCGCCGCGCTTGGCGAATTGCTTGAAATAGGTCGCGGCGACGGGATGGTTTTCCGTCGGGTTCGCGCCAATGACAATCGCCACATCCGCGTTTTCGATCTCGTTGAACGTCGCGGTGACAGCGCCCGAGCCCACGTTCTCCATCAGCGCCGCAACTGACGACGCATGACAAAGCCGCGTGCAGTGGTCGACGTTGTTGTGACCAAAGCCTTGGCGGATAATTTTCTGGAATAGGTAGGCCTCTTCGTTGGTGCATTTGGCCGACCCGAAGCCAGCGACCTCACGGCCCCGACCTTTCATGCCGCCCGCAGCCATATCCAGCGCCTCGTCCCATGTCGCCTCGCGGAAGAACTCTTGCCAGTTGCCGGGGTCGACGTTCAGCCCCTTGGCTGGAGCGTCGTCGCGACGGATGAGCGGCTTGGTCAGGCGATGGTCATGGTGGATGTAGTCAAAGCCAAAACGGCCTTTAACGCACAGGCGACCTTCATTGGCGGGGCCATTGATGCCGTCCACATATTTGACGTTGCCGTCTTTGACCTTCAGCGAAATCTGGCACCCTACACCGCAGAACGGGCAAACGCTGTCCACTTCACTGTCGAAATCCTTGCTGTCGCCAACCTGATTTTCATCGGTCACCGTCGCAGGCATCAACGCACCGGTCGGGCAGGCTTGCACGCACTCGCCGCAAGCCACGCAAGTGCTGTCGCCCATCGGGTCTGCGAAATCGAAGGTCGGGTAGGAATCGTGACCACGACCCGACATGCCGATCACGTCATTGACTTGAACCTCGCGGCAGGCGCGCACGCACAGGCCGCACTGAATACACGCATCCAAATTCACAGACATCGCCACGTGGCTGTCATCCAGCAACGGGATGCGGCCTTCCTCCAGTTTCGGGAACCGGCTTTCAGACACGCCCTGCATTGCCGCCATATCCCAAAGGTGGGAAGATTTGTCATGCGCCACATCCGGCGCCGGTTGATCCGCGACCAGCATTTCAACGACCATTTTGCGCGCGGTTTCCGCGCGGTTGGAGTTGCTGGTAACGACCATCCCCTCGACAGGTTCGCGAATGCAGGACGCCGCCAAAACCCGCTCGCCTTCGATCTCGACCATACACGCGCGGCAGTTGCCGTCGGGGCGGTATCCGGGTGCCGGTTTGTGACACAGATGCGGGATCACAAGGCCACGGCCATTGGCCACTTCCCAGATCGTCTCGCCCGCTTGGGCCTCTACCTGCTCACCGTTGAGCGTGAATTTGATCGTATCGGTCATTGGCGTGTCTCCCTGCGTACGCCAAGTTAAAGCATCGGGCGGGCAATTTCAGAGCATCATGCGCGACCTCAAACACCGTATTTGCGTCAGCCTGTTTCCCATTGGCGCATGGGGTGGCGCGCATAGACGGCCTCGCGTAAGTCTTAATCTAGCACGAGAAGGGAATCTGACATGACACATCTTTGGGTTCGATCCGAAAGCCGCGACCACGAACAACGGGTCGGCGTGACGCCTGAAGGTGTCAAAGAGCTTATGAACGCAGGGATCAAAGTCACCGTTGAGAAAAGCTCCTCTCGCGCCATTGGTATTGATGGCTATAGGGCGACGGGCTGCGAAATTGCGCCCGAAGGCAGCTGGACCGACGCCCCTCGCGAAGCAATCATTTTCGGCCTCAAAGAGCTGCCCGAAGACGGCACACCTCTGCCACACCACCACATTATGTTCGGTCACGCCTACAAGGGGCAACCCTCGGGCCGCGTGTTGCTGGACCGCTTCAAGGCGGGCGGCGGTACCCTATTCGATTTGGAGTATCTTGTGGGCGAAGACGGCCGCCGCGTTGCTGCGTTCGGATATTGGGCGGGCTATGCGGGGGCGGCAGTCAGTCTGATGTGCTGGATTGCCCAGCAGACCGGAAGCATAGTGGAGCCGGTCGGAGTCTACGCATCATCGAAGGCAATGCAGGAAGACCTGAACGAGCGCATGGCGGCATTTGATGACAAGCGACCTTCGGCCCTGATTATCGGCGCTTTGGGCCGCGTGGGGACGGGTGGTGCCGATCTTTGCACGTCCATGGGATTGCCAGTTACCAAATGGGACATGGCAGAGACCTCGAGCGGAGGTCCGTTCCCCGAGGTTCTGGAACACGACATTTTCCTGAACTGCATTCTCGCGCGCCCCGGAACGCCGGTCTTCGTTCCGGCATCGGCAAAAACAGCTCCGCGCAAACTCTCGGTGATTGGTGATATCGCCTGCGACCCTGACAGCGACTTTTCCCCGATCAAAGTCTATGATCGTGTCACGACGTGGGACGCGCCCGCCCTACGGGTTCACAACGACCCCGTTCTGGATGTGACAGCCATCGACAACTTGCCCTCAATGCTGCCCACCGAAGCTTCCGAAGATTTTTCCAGTCAGTTGTTGTCAAGTCTCCTCACCCTCGACTCGCTGGACGAAGGCGTATGGAGCCGCGCAAAGGCGACCTTTGACGAGCATCTTTAGAGGAGATCTTCTTCTGCATCCGACAGGTCAAAGCCCATCATTTCAGAGCCGTTTTCAAGATGGTCTGCAAGATGAGGGATTCCCAAAAGGTAGTCCTCGGTTGGGCTCACCTTCTCTTGTCGCGCAGTGAGCAATGCCTCGTCCCATTCGCTTGCATCAAAGCTGCCGCGTCCGATCCATGTCAGTGCGACAAGCTCGGCCTGCTCGTCCTCGTTCAAACCATCGATGAACGCGCGAAGTTCGCCCTCTGCGCGGTCGATTTCGTGTGCAAACAAGACAACTTGCGCGACCTTGTGTAGGGAAATGTCCATCGACAATGCTCCTCCGTGTTGATGATCCACTGTAGGCGCCAGCATAGCCGTCTCCCATGATATGGATCAAACAGGAACTCAGGAGAAAATGCGGTAATACAGCCAGTCCGGCAGGAATTGGCTGCCTCTGAATACAAGGCTGAACAGAGTCGGGAAGCTACGTTTGAAACCGCCAGACCTCATATGGTCGAACACGATCTGCGCGGCCTCTTCCGGCTCCATAATGAACGGCATGTTGAAGTCGTTCTTGTCGGTCAGTTGGGTCTTGATAAACCCCGGGTTCACTACCTGCACATCCACGCCCGTTTTGCGTAAGTCGGCATACATGCATTCGGCCAAACTCATGGTGGCCGCCTTGCTCGCTGTGTAACCGATAGAGCCGGGGAGTCCTCTAAATCCGGTCAGGCTAGACGTGATAACGATATGCCCGCAGTCCCGCCGAACCATGTTCGGAACGACTTGCCCCAAGACACGCGCCAAACCAGTGAAATTGATATCGCACATGGCGTTTACCCGATCGGCGTCCCATTCCTTCGCGCCTTGCGGCCAATAAACACCCGCCAGATGCACATATCCGTCGACCTCACCGACTTCCTTAGAAGCGCGGATCACGTCGTCATTTTCGGACACATCAACGGTGACGTAGGACGCCTTCGGACCGATCTCGGACACCGCTTGTTTCAGCCCATCTTCGCCACGAGCAGAGATCACCACTTCGGCTCCGGCCTGCACCAATTTATCAGCCAAAGCACGGCCCAGCCCAGCGGAGGCACCGACCAACCAATATCGTTTCCCGTTAAAATCTCTCATCCGGCGGCTTTCGCTAATTCTGTTCTGTCGCTTTCAGCAGCACTCATCTCGATACCTTTTTGGATGGTGGTTCTGAATGCGCACGAAATTTTGCACCCTTCCACCACAGTTTTAGGGCCTGCCAATGTATCAGCCCCAAAACGCGGCGCGATCCTAACGGGCGGCGTAAACACGCCCTCAGAATCGACCAGTTGGTCAGCGGCGCACGCTTGCCAGTTAGGGTCGCCAGCAAGCCGTTGTTCCTGCAAGTGTAGTCGATCCAAACGCCGATCTTGTCGTCGGTGAAGTCAAATCGGAACGTGTATTCACCCGCGACCGGCTGAAACGGCGAGACGTAGAAGATCTTGCGTGCGGTCAGTCGGTCAGTCGGCAGGATAGCGCAGT
This sequence comes from Litoreibacter halocynthiae, assembly GCF_004365635.1. Lineage (GTDB taxonomy): Bacteria > Pseudomonadota > Alphaproteobacteria > Rhodobacterales > Rhodobacteraceae > Litoreibacter > Litoreibacter halocynthiae. The sequence goes on from NZ_SOBH01000004.1 coordinate 50,941, forward strand.
GCTCATCATGGAAACAAAGGTAGCAATGCCGATCTCCATAGGTGTTCGAGACCTCGGGTATTACTGCGCGCAGGCCACCCTCAGCATCAAAGCCAAGCCAGAAGCTCACCGGGTTGAATACATGTCCCATGACACGCGGCTGGGCGAGCAGTTCAATCCGGTCGACGACATTCATCAAACCTTCGGCCTCAAAGATCGCGCGCGCCCAAGACGCGCCCGCACCTTGATTCGGATCACCCCCGTGGTCGCTGTCGTGCAGAGATACCAGATTGGCGCTGTTGCGTGAAAACAATGCCGGAGATTTCACTTCCGAGGTAGGGTCCAACAAGACGTAGTCCACGCCATATCGGAAGGCGTTTTCAATCGCCCCTTTGCGCCCGTGAAAGGTCACGCCTGCGATATGACTAATTCCGCTCACGCGGCCTCAGACGTTTCAAGTTTCGAGGCGAATGCCCGAGCAACATCAACCGCACTGGACAAGCCATCTTCGTGGAAGCCGTTTTTCATCCAAGCCCCGCAGAACCATGTCCGGTTTGTCCCGTTCATGGCCGAGATTGTGTCCTGCGCTTTCAAAGCGGCGACATCATAAACCGGATGATGGAATGTCTTCGTATCATAAATCAGGTCCTCACGAATCTCGCGGGTCGAGTTCAGGGTTACAAAGAGCGGATCATCATGCGGGATCGGCTGAAGGGAGTTCATCCAGTAGGTCAGGTCAATTCTGTCTGAAGACTTGTGCTTGTCTTCGCAATATACCCAGCTGGCCCAGACCTTGCGCCGCTTCGGCATCATTGACGGGTCGGCATGTAGCACAGCCTCGTTGGGTTGGTATTTCACCGCCCCCAAGGCTGCGCGCTCCGCATGAGACGCATCAGTCAGCATGGCCAAGCTTTGATCGGCATGGGAGGCGAATACAACTTCATCAAAACGCTCAAGCACCCCTCCGACAGGCGTAATCTCGACATGGGTTTGAGCACGCTCAACCGACTTGATCGGCGTTCCCACGCGGATGCTTACGCCTTGGTTCCTCAATCGCGCTTCCAGCTTGCTGACATATTGCGTCGAGCCGCCTTTCACGGTGCGCCATTGGTGCTGGCCCGAATAGCCCAACAAGGCATGGTTTTGCATGAAGCGTATCATCGCTTGCGCGGGAAATGCCTCCATCCGTTCAATCGGCGTAGACCAAATTGCGCCAGTAAATGGCAACAGGTACTTGTCGCGGAACCATGAACCGGTGCCAAGCTGCCCCAAAAGCTCCGAAATGGAAATGTCAGGGTCATTTGCTACATCCACCGCGCGGGCGTTGAAGCGAACGATATCGCGGATCATCCGAAGGAACCGTGGGTCCATGGCATTGCGACGTTGCGCAAAAATCGCGTCAATGCTGTGCAGACCGTATTCCAACTTCCCTCCTCCGATCGAGGCACCGAAGCTCATATTGCTTTTGACCGTTTCGACACCGAGGTCGGCAAACAGATTTACCAGATGAGGGTAGTTGGTTTCGTTGAACACGATGAACCCAGTGTCCACAGGCTGATCGCCGCGCCTTCCGGCAATTATGGTGCGCGCGTGGCCGCCCAAGCGGGGTTCCGCCTCGAATAATGTCACCTGATGCGATTTCGACAGCATATGTGCGGCACCCATGCCGGAAATTCCCGCCCCGATTACGGCAATTCGCTTCGGGGCTATAGTCATGGGTTCAAACGGCATTTTTCGCTCCAGCACAGAAAAGTTTTTCTAAGAGTAGTACGTCTGCGCGCGCGCTCTGGATCAATGACTGCGAAGTGATCCAAATTAGATCCTAGTCCGTAGAAGGTACATGTTGACGGCAGACACAACTTTTGACGACTCTGGGCTTGTAGTGCAGCCTGTGTGCAAACCGGCGCGCCGCGAGGGTGGCGTCAGAAAGGGTCGTGAGAAGATTGTGTCCATGAAGGAACAAGAAGACCTGCGATTTGTAGAATGCGTTCTGTTGATACGCGATGCTCAGGATAAGGCGGCATTCGCAGAACTGTTCAAGCATTTCGCTCCGCGCGTGAAAGGGTTCCTGATCAAATCTGGAACCGACGCTTCGATGGCGGAGGAATGCGCTCAGGACGTCATGGCTACGCTGTGGCACAAGGCGCATTTGTTCGACCCGACGCGGGCCAGCGTGAGCACTTGGGTGTTCACCATCGCACGGAACCGGCGGATCGACATGTTGCGAAAGCAGCGGCGGTCCGAGCCGGACGAATTGACATGGGGCCCAGAGCCGGAGCCGGATGCGGCTGATGTTATGGAGCTTCAACAAGAAAGTACCCGATTGGTTCAGGCTTTAGCTGAACTGCCGGACAAACAGAGGGATTTGATTCAGAAAGCCTATTTCGGCGATCTGTCCCATAGCGAAATCGCTGATGAGACAGGGCTGCCACTGGGAACGATCAAGTCAAGAATTAGACTGGCGCTTGAAAAGCTGCGCCACGTAATGAAGTGAAACGGACTATGGAAAACATCAAACACCATATCAACGATGGTTTGTTGATCAGCTACGCAGCAGGCAGTTTATCCGAGGCGTTCAGCCTTGTGGTCGCGACGCATGTGAGCATGTGCGACGCTTGCCGCGTGCGCCTTGAAGCGTATGAAGCCGTGGGAGGCGCGATCTTAACGGACACGCCTGAAAGCGATAGCACATCTGACGTGACTGTTGATTTGAACGCAACTTTGGCTCTTATCGACGCCGGTGAGAAAGCCCCTATTCGCGTCCATCACACCAAGCCTGGACTATTTCCATCCGCATTGCAGAGCTATGTCGGAGGGGATCTGGATTCCGTAAAATGGCGTTCGGTCGGGATGGGCGTCCGGCAAGCAATTCTACCGACATCGAAAGATGCATCCGTGCGCTTGCTCCATATCCCTGCAGGGTGCGCCGTGCCTGACCATGGTCACCGTGGGACTGAATTGACTTTGGTTCTTCAAGGCGCCTTCCGCGACGAGTTTGATCGGTTCGGACCGGGTGATCTGGAAATTGCCACGGAAGAAGACGAACACACACCTGTGGCAGAAGCAGGTGCAGATTGTATCTGCCTTGCAGCTACCGACGCGCCGCTGAGATTCCGTGGCCTTGTGCAACGCATCGCGCAGCCGTTCTTGCGGATTTAATCCGGAGACTTGCCGAGCGGGACCACGTTTGTCTCTTCGGGCACCAGTTCCTCGAAATCGAAGTTGTCCAAGCGGTCCGCCCGTTTACCCGCGCGCGTAGCGGCAGTCAGCACGCCCGACACATCGTCGCCTGCTTGCCGCAGGTGCGTTTCCAGCTTGCCCGCCTTCTCTCCGATGATCTCCACATCGCGGTGAAGCTGGCGCAGGGCTTTGCGAATTTCGCCTGTTTGCTCGCGCATCCGCGAATCCTTCAGGATCGAGCGCATCGTGTGCAGCGTCGCCATGCATGTCGTGGGGGAGACGATCCATACTCGCGCGGCGAAGCCCTCGCGGATGATGTTTGGCAAACGGGAATGAAGCTCCGCATAGACCGCTTCGGAAGGTAGGAACATCAGCGCCCCATCCGCGGTTTCACCTTCGATCTGGTAGCTCTCGGAGATTTTCTTGATATGCACACGTACCGCTTGCCCCAAAGCCGTCAACGCGCGCGCTTGTTGCTCTTTGGTTTCGGCGGCGACCAGCGCCTCGTACGCCTCCAACGGGAATTTCGCGTCGATCACGATCGGGCCCGGCGGGTTCGGTAGCTTGATCAGGCAGTCCGCCCGCTTGCCGTTAGATAGGGTGCATTGAAACGAGTAGCTGTCAGCGGGCAACGCTTTGGACACGATGTCGTTCAGCTGGATTTCCCCGAACGCCCCGCGCGTCTGCTTGTTAGACAAGATGTCTTGCAAGGACAGCACGTCGCCCGACAGCTTTTCGATGTTGGTCTGGGCCTTGTCGATGGTCGCCAGCCGTTCCTGCAATTGCGTCAGCGACTTAGTGGTTTTCTCCGACGATCCATGCAGCGTGTCGTTCATACGCTCTTGCAAATCCGACAGGGACCGCGCGGACTTCATCGCGTTCTCATGCAATCGCTCCGCCATTTTCTGCTGCACTTCGGCCAGACGGACTTCCATAGTCTGGATCGTCATGCTCTGGCTTTTTGACAAGCTCTCCAGCCCGCCTGACAACTGCGCCTGCCCCGTGCCAAGGCTCTGTACAGTCTGGTTCAACTGCCCCATCTGCATCATCATCGGCTGCGCCATCTGCGCCGCGCGCCCGGCAGAGCGCACGGCGACGATCAACAGCACGACCACCAAAAGCAGCACGGCGGCACCCACGAAGCCCGCAATCACCAGCGGGTCGTCCCACTGCAAAACCGTATCGCCAATCTGGATCATGTGCGTCCGAACAACCGTTCAATATCGGCCAGCTTAAGTTCCACATAGGTGGGGCGGCCGTGGTTACATTGGCCCGAATGAGGCGTCGCCTCCATCTCGCGCAGCAGGGCGTTCATCTCGTCCGCCCGCATCCAGCGGCCTGAACGGATCGAGCCGTGGCAGGCCACGCGGCTCAGCACCGCCTCGATCTTGTCGGCCACCAGTTGCGTGTCGCCAAGGTCGTCCAACTCGTCCAGAATATCGCGCACCATCGCTTCGGCGTTGACCTCGCCCAGAATAGCAGGGGTTTCGCGCACGGCGATTGCACCCCCACCGAACGGCTCCAGCGTCAGACCTAGTTTGGACAGCGCGTCGGCATGGGTCAGCAAGGTCGCAGCATCCGCGTCGGACATTTCCACAATTTCGGGGATCAGCAAAGCCTGCGCCGCGACGCCGTTCGCAGCCATTTGCTTCTTTAGTTTCTCGTAAACCAAACGCTCATGTGCAGCGTGCTGGTCGACGATCACCATGCCGTCCTTGGTCTGCGCGATGATGTAGTTCTCATGCACCTGCCCCCGCGCCGCGCCCAATGGCTGGTCCGCAGGTTCGGCGGCCGCAGGCTCCACCACATCAACACGGCTGTAAACAGCCTGCGTTTCCGCGAAGCCGGGCGCTTGCGCCTCATAGGAAGCACGCATTCCGCCAAGCGACGGGCGGTCCATTTGGTAGACGGGGCGGTCCACCCGCTCCGGCTGGAACGCGCCCAGTGTCGCACCCGCCACGGTGGTCGAGGCGCGGTGCCCCGCATCCGCCAGTGCGTGTTTCAGCGCCGAGACGATCAGCCCTCGCGCCAGCCCCGGATCGCGGAACCGCACTTCGGCCTTAGCGGGGTGGACGTTGACGTCGACCTTGGTCGGCTCAAGTTCCAGAAACAGCGCTACGACTGGATGACGGTCGCGGCTCAGGAAGTCGGAATAGGCACCGCGCAGCGCACCGACGAGCAGCTTGTCCCGCACGGGACGTCCGTTCACGAACAGGAACTGCGAAATACTGTTGCCGCGTGAATAGGTAGGCAAGGCCGCGTATCCGGTCAGGGTAATCCCCTCCCGCTCCGCATCAATCGCCAAGGCATTATCTGCAAACTCCGCCCCAAGGATCGAGCGCAGCCGCCCGCCAAGCGCGTCGAACATATCTCCCGACTGCGGGTCTGCTCGGAACGTCACGCGCCCCGTATCGTCACGCGACAGGTCGCGGATGGTGAAGCCGACGTAAGGCTCCGCCATGGCCAGCTTTTTGACCACATCGGCTATCGCGCCCATCTCGGCGCGGTCGGTGCGCAGGAATTTCAGCCGTGCGGGTGTGGCGTAGAAGAGGTTTCGCAGTTCGACCACCGTGCCTTTGGACAGTGCCGCCGGAGCGACCTTTCCCATCGCGCCGCCATCCACGGTGATCTGCGCCGCGTCCTCGCCCGCTACGCGGGAGGTGATCGTCATCCGCCCCACCGCCGCCATCGACGGCAGCGCCTCGCCACGAAAGCCGAAGGTGTGGATGTTCAGCAGGTCGGAGCCGTCGATCTTCGAGGTGGCGTGCCGCGATAACGCCAGCGGCAAATCTTGCGCTGGAATACCGTGACCGTCATCGGTCACGCGGATCAGAGTCTTGCCGCCGTCCTTGAGACAAAGCTCGATGCGTGTCGCGCCTGCGTCCAGCGCGTTCTCGATCAGCTCTTTCACCGCCGAGGCGGGTCGTTCGACCACTTCGCCAGCCGCGATCCGGTTGACGGCCACTTCATCCAATTGCTTGATCTGAGGCCGTTTTGCGGGCTGACTATCGCCTATGTTGGGGGTCTGGGCATTCATGCCCCAATTTGTAGCACGCCCAATCCCGATTCGGCCATTGGGCTTGGCTAGTTTGACGCCTCTAATCCGGTCGGCTTGCCGACGACAACAAAATGCAGATTATCGGGCTTCAGAAGTCTTTTCGAAACGCGCTTGATGTCCTCTAACGTCACCGCTTCGACCTGTGCATTGCGGTTGTCGATGTAGTCGATCGGCAAATCATCGAACTGCATTGCAGCAAGAATGTTAGCGATGCGCGCGTTGCCATCGAAGCGCAGCGGATAGGCGCCGGTCAGGTAGGTTTTTGCCGTCTCCAACTCCTTCTCAGTCACGCCCACGTCAGCCATCTTTGCCCATTCGTCACGGATGACCGAGATCGCTTCCGCAACGCTGTCATTCGACGAAGACACCTGACCCATCACCAAGTTCACATGCTCCCGAAGAACCAGATAGGAATATACCCCATAGGTAAGTCCGCGCTTTTCACGCACCTCGTCCATAAGGCGGGAACCGAACCCGCCGGAACCCAGAACCTGATTCATCACATAGGCTGCAAAGAAATCGGGATCAGTTCTTTCGATACCTGCATGACCGAAAATGGCGACAGATTGTGGCGTGTTATAGGGAACCACCGTTTCACCACCACTCAACAAGAAAGGAGCGGGGCCCGGCAAATCTGGGCCGGTTGCAGGCAACGCACCCAGCAGTTCATCCAGAATGACACCCAGCTCTTCAGCGGAGATATCGCCCACTGCACCAACGTATACACGGTCGCGGGTAAGGAGTGATTTATGCGATGCAATCAGATCATCGCGTGTCAGCATCGTGACGGATTCCGCCGTGCCTTCAAGCTTGGTTGCATATGGGTGGTCACCGTATGCAAGCGATGCGAAGGTCTTACCTGCGATGTCGTTTGGATCTTCTGAGTCAGAGGCGATAATCGACAGCACCTGCGCACGTACACGATCCACCGCATCTTGATCAAACCGAGGCTCGTTCAGCGATTTGCGCAGCAATTCGAGGGAGGCGTCACGGTTTTCCGTCAAAAACTGCGCAGACACTGAAAAGCTGTCGGAGGACGCGTCAAAATCGTACTTGAATGCGAGTTCTTCAGCAGCCAGCGCGAATTCGGTCGAGGTCAGCTCACCCGCGCCCTCGTCCAACAGGCCGGACATCAAATAGGCGGCACCACGCTTTCCCTCAGCGTCCAGCGAAGCACCGCCTTTGAACCGGATTTCAAGCGCGGTGAACGGTATTGAGGTTTCTTCGACCAGCCACGCTTTGATGCCACCCGGAGAGGTCACCTCTTTAATATCAATTGCGGCGGCTGGTAGTGTAACGAGGGCCAAGCAAGTGGCCAGAACAACACGGATCATTGGGAAACCTCCTCCGTCGTCGGCTTGCGGAACCAACCGGTTACTGCCTTTTTACGGTTAAGCACCAAGCGCGCAGCGTTCATAATGTCATCTTCAGTGACGGCATCTAGAACAGCAGGCCATTGCTGCACGTCTTCGACTGTCAAACCAGAGGTCAGAGCCGCACCATATTCACGGCCGAGAGAGGCGACATCGTCCTGTCCGTAGATCAAGGATGCCCGAATTTGCGATTTCACTCGCGCCAAGTGCTCCGCGTCGACGCCATCCTCAAGAAATTGCGCGATCACTGCATCCATCTCGTCCTCGCCTTGCTGCAAACTCAGCCCGGGCGCTGGGACGATGAACACTCCGAAAGTCGTGTCGTCGTAGTTCACACCTGAATAGAACGCCGATGTGTAGACTGCTTTATTGCTCTCGAATTGCAATGCTCGACCAAGCACAGACGTCTGCCCTGATCCACCGAGAACTTCGGCAAGCAGGGTCAGGGCGGCGGCAGTTTTCTGGTCTCCGGAATCCCGTTCCGGAGCCATATATGATCGGATCACATAAGGCTGTGCAGCTTGTGGGTCTTCATAGACAATTCGGCGCTCTGCGCGCTGCGGTGGCTCTTGGGGTCGCCTACGCGCCTCCAATCCAACGGTGGGCTCCAAGGGGCCGTAATGTTTCTTAGCCAACTCTTCCACCTCGGCAGGGTCCACATCGCCCGCAACGATCAACACAGCCGCGTTCGGCGCGTAGTATTTTTGATAGTAGCCAAGTGCATCCTCACGGCTCAACTTGGCCGCCTCATGACGCCAGCCGATAATCGGGCGACCATAGGGATGGTTTAGATATTGTGCGGCATTTCGTTGCTCACTGAACAAAGCACCCGGATCGCTATCCGTGCGCTGCGCACGCTCCTCAAGGATCACTTTGCGTTCGGTCTCCACGTCTTCTTCGGTCAGACGAATGTTGCGCATCCGGTCGGCTTCCATACCCATCATCAGATCAAGGCGGTCCGCCGCGATCCGCTGGTAGTAGGCCGTATAGTCCCAAGAGGTGAACGCGTTGTCCGACCCGCCATTTGCTTCGACCACAGCTGAGAACTCACCAGCCTCCAGCTTGTCAGTGGCCTTGAACAGCAAGTGTTCCAGAAAATGCGCAATGCCGGAGACCCCCGGCGCTTCGTCCGCCGCCCCCGCTTTGTACCAGAGCATATGCACCACGACCGGCGCACGATGATCTTCGAGCACGACCGCCTCGAGGCCATTATCCAATGTGAATGTGGTGATCTTTTCGGCTCCAAAAGCCGGAAAGGCCAATACGACCGGAGCAATCAGACAAGCAAATAGGCGGCGCATAAGCATCCCTTCAGACAATCACGTTAATAGAAAACATGGCAGGAGTTGCCGAGAATTCAACCTGAGCCACGGCCTTGTGACTTGCCCGACTATTCGTAGCCTTCGGGCGGCGCGGAATTGGTGCGTACTCCAAGCCGGCGCAAACGCTCAAGCTCGGCGTATTGATCAAGAGATTGCTTGCGGTAGGCCTTGAAGTAGACATTCACGTTGAAGATGCGCTCTAGCAGGCGGCCATCGTTCTTGCGGCGGAATTCCAGATCTTCGGTTGCAAGAGCGCCCCGGATATTTGGAGTAACGCCATAGCGCGACGCGTAGTTCACGAGCCCGCCGTCACTGATACCACCATCCGGATTACCCCCTAGCGCCACCACGGCATCGGCCAGTGGCGTCACGTCGGTGCGGTTGGTTCCGCCCTTCGTTGGCGCGGGCAAGGCTGTGTAGTCATCAGGAAGCGTCAAAGGCTTGTTCGGCAAGATCGCGAACTCGTCTGGCCCGCCTTCCTGATTGGATTTCACGTTGAGCAACTGGGGCTGTTTGTTCCGGTCACATGCCGACAGCGCCAGTACGGCACAGACCATCCCGCCAAGGATCATCGCTTTACGTTGCATGAAAGGCCACTCCTGCTCTTCTTTTGACGGTGTTTTAGCGTAATCCGACGCGGTCGTCACGAGGGTTCTTTATCCTGTTTGTTGCTCGCCCTTGGTGTCATCAAATGCAACCAAGGCGAAAGCGCCTGCAAATATGCCAATGTCGGCGATATTGAAGGTGTAGGGATTGCTGATACCGCAGCAGGACATGTTCAAAAAATCGGCTACCGCCCCGTAAAGTACGCGATCCAGCGCATTTGCAAGTGCACCACCGATAATTGCCCCGGCCCCCATCTGCGTGATTGTCCGGCCAAGATTGCGATTGCCCCACCACAGCAAGAATCCAGACACCACGATGGCCAGTGTGACCAGCACGTAGCGCATGATCTCTGGGCTGTCTGAAAACAAACCGAAATTAATACCCGTATTCCAACCCATGCGGAAATTTAGCAAGGGTGGCAACACGTCGACGGAAAGCCGCTCGATCAGGTTCATCTTATGGACGACCGCCCATTTGGAAAACTGGTCAATCCCGAAAACGGCCAGCGCTGAGAGAAGAATAACGCGCATATCAGTGCCGGAAATGACGCATGCCGGTGAAGACCATCGCAAGGCCAAGCTCGTCGGCGGCTGCGATTACTTCATCATCTCGCATGGAACCACCGGGCTGGATCAGCGCGGTCGCCCCTGCTTCGGCTGCGGTTTGCAAACCATCCGCGAAAGGGAAGAACGCGTCGGAGGCCACTGCAGACCCGATTGTGCGTGGCTCGGGCAGTTTCAACAACTCCGCCACGTCTTGCGCCTTGCGCGCCGCGATGCGGGAGCTATCGACCCGGCTCATTTGCCCAGCGCCGATGCCCACTGTCGCACCATCCTTGACGTAGACGATAGCGTTGGATTTCACATGTTTCGCCACACGCCACGCGAACAACATGTCGGCGAGTTCCTGCTCAGAAGGCGCGCGCTTGGTCACGACCTTCAGGTCACCCGCCAGAATCCGACCGTTGTCTTTGTCTTGCACCAGCAACCCGCCGGACACTTGGCGCACTGTCAATGCGGCGGCAACCGGATCAGGCAAACCGTCCGTTGTCAGCAAACGCAGGTTCTTCTTCTTGGCGAAAATCGCACGGGCGTCGTCATCCGCACCGGGGGCAATTACAACCTCGGTAAAGATGCCGCTAATTGCTTCGGCTGTCGCCCCGTCAAGCGGCTGGTTCACTGCGATGATACCACCGAAGGCCGACGTCTGATCGCATTCGAACGCCTTGTTGTAGGCTTCGGCGATAGTCGCGCCGCGGGCCACGCCACATGGATTGGCGTGTTTGATGATTGCCACGGCAGGGCCGTCCTTGGGGTCAAACTCAGCCACCAGCTCAAACGCGGCGTCTGTGTCGTTGATGTTGTTGTAGGACAGCTCTTTACCCTGATGCTGTTTTGCGGTCGCAACACCCGGTCTGGCAGAGCCATCCGTGTAGAACGCCGCCTGCTGATGCGGGTTTTCGCCATAGCGCAGGGTTTGCGCCAGCGTCCCCGCAAACGACTTGCGGCGCGGTGTTTCACCCAAAGCGCCCGCCATCCAGCCGGAGACCGCAGTATCATAGGCCGCCGTGCGCGAATACGCTGTCAGCGCCAAGCGCTGGCGGAAGGCGTAAGACGTCGCACCGTCATTTGCGCCCATCTCGGCCAGCACCGCATCGTAGTCCTGCACATCCGTCACGACGTTCACAAACTGGTGGTTCTTCGCGGCAGAGCGCAGCATCGCTGGTCCGCCAATGTCGATATTCTCGATGCAGGTCGCGTAGTCGGCGCCTTTGGTGACGGTTTCTTCGAACGGATACAGATTCACCACAAGCAGGTCGATTGCACCGATGCCATGCTCCGTCATTGAGCCGACGTGACCTTCGTTATCGCGCAATGCCAGCAAACCACCGTGAACAATCGGATGCAGAGTTTTCACACGACCATCCATCATCTCGGGAAAACCCGTCACCTCGGACACGTCTTTCACATCCAGCCCCGCTTCGCGGATCGCGGCGGCAGTACCACCAGTTGACAGCAACTCAACACCGTGACCCGCCAAGGCACGGGCGAATTCAATCAGGCCGGTTTTATCGGATACAGAAAGCAGCGCGCGGCGCACGGGAACGAGATCGGTCATAGCAGTCCTTAAGGCTCAAGCAGCAGAGGTCAGTTCAACGCCAGCTCAAGGTCCTCGTCCACGTCGCGCAAGTAAGACGGAGTGTCCTGCGCTTTAGCCAAAGACCAGCTGACCTGGCTCGCATACTCCATCACGCGCGAGGATAAAACGATCTGTTTGGACGCACGTGGCTTTAATCGCCCTTTTTCCAGATAAACACTGGGTTCAATCGTCATTTTTGCCGCGAATGACGGCCTGAACACCCAAACTTCACCACTTTTTAGAGCCAGTGAGATGGCCGTCCCTCCCATGTCCAGAGAGGCATCTACCTCCGGGTGAAGGTGAAACCGGACCGAATAGGGCACGCCCTGAAGAGAGATTTTGTCCATATGCGCCTCGAACCGGACCCGATCCGGGTCGGACAATGCTGCTAAAGTATCCTCACCTGTCACCCGTCGCCCATCCAGACTGACTTCCATTTTCCGGACATGGGTCAAACCGTATTCCACGCAATAGCTGTTATGGCTCGCGATGATTTCGGTGGCATCGCTTCCAACATTGCGTTGCTCGGTGACTTTCGTTGGGCCGGATGTCAGAAATTCACCTTGTGGCTCTGCAATCAACTTGGCAGATGACACGCCGTCTATAGATAAGGTCGAATGAGAAGGTGTGGCGCGACCAGCCCTGCGCCATTCCGCACCGAACGGTGCACCGGACCCGCAATTCACAATCAATGCACGACGGCCAGATGTCAGCTCAAAGGCCAAGGTACTGGCATGTGCGACCCGTGACGCATTTCGCGCCGGTGGTGCGCTGACATCGGCAATCACTGTCGTGCGCCCACCTGATAGGCGCGCGTAGCCCATGGCAAGCCCGTCCAATTGGGCTGCTTTAACGCCGGAGTAGGCCAAGGCATGGTCTAAACGACCGTCCAAACCCCGACCGCCACCATGAAAACGCGCCAAGCCGCCATCAGCGTGGCGCAATGCCCGAAGCGTCGGAGCCATGCGCTCGATAGCGGCCAAATGCGCAGGTAGCGGCGTCCGGCCTGCTTCTGTCAATGCGGCGGCAGCCCATGTCAGGAGAGTGAAAACCTCCAGAAGCTCTTCGGGATTTCGCGTGGGGATGCCGCCTTCGGCGTCAATCTGGTCGGCGCATTCGCGCGCCAGCGCGTTGGTTGACGGCGTCGCATACCGTTCCATTCCGCCGAGGCTAAGGGATGCGTATAGCAGACCGGTCAAAGCCTCAAAGCGCGGCAATCCGCGCGAGGCGACCGACCAACGCCGACCTAGATAGGCTGTCTGATGCGCCAGTGATTTGTAATACCGGTCGTTGGCTTCGGGTGTTTGGCCATTCATCAAGAACAGCGCGTGGTTGATCCACCGGATCAGACGGCGCCCTGTAAGATCAGGCGACCAGCCCAAACCGCGTCCGCGACCGAAGCGTTCGATCCACTCGTGCACCCAGGCCTGCGCCAAAAGCCGCGAGTCCCGATTACCGACCGAGGCCAGATCGTCGAGCCAGGTGAAGCCGTTGAGCTCTGCTTCATACATGGCATCCGGAGGCGTTATTTCCCAAAGGGACCGCCCTTCTGCCTGAACCAGATGACCACCAAACTGGAAATTTCCGGCGGCGAGCTGTTTGCCCTTGGCAAATGATCCAATCGTGCGCGGCTCAGGTTGCGAGACAAAGCCCGTCGCCTGCGCCCGCATGGCGCTCAGCCGTGCATGCACCTTGTCCATAAACGTAATGTTGCGCTCCACCCCGATGGATGGCGCGACTTTGGCCTCAATGCTCATATCACCGACTTTTCGCCTGCTTCTTTTGCCGCGATTCTACGCGGGCAAGGCAAGCCTGTCACCGATTATTCAGGTTTGCGCAGCGCAATCATGAAAAAGCCGTCCATTCCGCCACGGTCCGCCCAGTAGCTGGGGGACAAACGCAACCCGCCAACGCGGCTGCGCCATTCGGACTCAATCCCTTTCAATTCCGGCTCAATCTCGGTCAAACCATGTCGTGCCATCGCGGTTTTTGCCTGACGCTCGCCCTCGTCGAACAGCAAAGAACAGGTGCAAAAGACCAAGCGTCCACCGGGCTTCAACAGGCTCACCGCGGTGTCGATCATATCGGCTTGCAAAGCGAACAGCTCGTTCAGCTGCGTGCCATCCTTGGCGTAGGGCAAATCAGGGTGACGGCGGATCGTTCCAGTGGCCGAGCACGGCGCGTCCAGCAAAATCGCGTCATAAAGCACATCGTCAGGCGCATTCAGCGCGTCTTCAATCACCAGCTTGGCGGTCAGTCCGGTGCGTTGCAGGTTTTCTTCCACCCACGCCATCCGCTCGGGCGAAATATCCAGTGCCGTCACGTCTGCACCGGTCGCCGCCAGTTGCATCGTTTTGCCACCGGGGGCGGCACACATGTCCAGTACAACCTCGCCCTTCTGGGCATTCAGCATACGTGCAGCAATGGCCGCCGCGGCATCCTGAATCCACCATGCGCCCTCCGCAAAGCCCGGAAGCTCCGTCACTTGGACCGAGCGGTCAATGCGCAAAGACCCGGTCGGCAGCAGCTCGGCACCCAACTGCTCGGCCCAATGCTCGGCCTTATCCTCGTCGCGCAGGGTAATGTCCAAGGGCGCCCCAGCGAGATGGGCGGTTTCAATAGCTTGCGCCGTCGCTTCATCGAACAAATGGACTACGCGTGGGCGCAGCCATTTGGGCATCCGCGAAGGCGGAATATCCGGCCACATCTGCGGCCCCTCGGTCGCCACCTTGCGCAGCACCGCGTTTGCCAGTCCCGCCATGCGGGGCGAGCGGCCGGAGCGCTTCATCAGGTTCACTGCACTGTCCACGACACCGTGCGGGGCTTCGCCCTCGACGCACAACTCCACAACCGCCAGACGCAAAATGTTCAACGCCACTTCGGGTGGCATCTTTTCGACGAATTGCGAGATCACCACATCGGCCCGCCCCAGCTCCCGCAAGGTGGTCGTTGCCAGACGCTGGGCGCGCGCGCGGTCGGCGGGTTCCAACCGGTCCAGCACACCACTGCCCAGCAGAACGGAAAGCTGTTCTTTTTCCTCCAGCACGCCCCGAAGCAGTTGAACCGCTGCTCGGCGGGCATGAAGTCCAGAGGGTTGGGTGTGGTCTTGCGTCATACTTGTCTCCTTGCCCATGGGCCGTATATCAAGTGCAGGACCGGAACAAGGACGCGGAACATGACAGATAAACAAGACCTGCCCCCAGAGGCCCTTCGCGCATTGGAAGAAGCCGCCGCGCGCAAGACCGCCAAGGGTGATCTGGAGTTGCCGCCAGAGCTGGGTGGTCGCGACGGACCAGAACCCGTGCGCTACGGCGATTGGGAACGTAAGGGGATTGCGGTCGATTTCTGACGGCGAAATCATGATCCGTCCGGTATGCACGTTGCGACTATGTCCTTAGCGACGTGTTTCATTGACTTCGGTCAAGGTAGCATCCTTCAGACCGACTATGCTGGCTTCATTGCGATAGTCTTTTTATGCATAGGAGTTGAACGATGTCTCAGTCTCCGCGTTGGGTACGACCTGTGGCGGTTGTTGCCGCAGCTTTCGGCCTTCTAACAATTTACTCTGGGGGTACCGCGCTATTTGGCAGCGCTGCCAGCAAAGCTGCGGTTGGCGACGCAGTCCCACTTGTACTTTGGTTCAATTTTCTAGCTGGTTTCGTGTATGTGGCTGGCGCTGTGGCGCTCTTTCAGTTTGCTCCCTTCGCGCAGCGAATAGCTTGGCTGATTGGACTTAGCACCCTGTTGGTTTTCGTCATCTTGATTGCCTTGGCCATTACCGGCACGCCGTTCGAGTGGCGTACAATTGGCGCGATGGTTTTGCGGTCGGGTTTCTGGTTGGCAATTGCGGTGGCGCTTCCGAAGAGATCATGAGGAAGTGAGAACGCAAGAAAGCCGAGGGCAATCTGGAGCTGCCCAACGAGCCCGGTGACCGCGACGGTCCAGAGCCCGTGCGCTACGGCGATTGGGAAAGTAAGGGGATTGCGGTCGATTTTTAGGGAGGAGTGGTTAGTCCGAGCACCTGAAAAATCAGACACCAGTTCGCTTAAGTTCATTTTTCCAGTTGCGAGTCGGCCCACCGAGTGGCTACGCTATGAACGTAACCAGAACCTCCAGACCATCACATCTTTGGCTCTGTTTACTCGGTGGACCTTTGGGCTCACCAGCAAAGGCGCGGCACCACATATAGTGGGCTGTGCCTTTTGCCTGTGTAGAATTAGTTTTTATTGGCGGGCATACAACTGATTTTTTACCCGTTTTGGGCACAAAAATATGTTGACCGTAGTGCACCCTCAGAGATTTCGATTCTCTTTTTTCTAAGAGATACAGAGCTTTATTAACCACGGCCCCCTGAAGGTCACACTAGCGCCCTAAAGCCCCAACACATCCAGCATATCGTACTCACCCGGACCTTTACCCTGCCCCCAGAGTGCGGCCTTCAAAGCCCCTCGAGCGAAGACCGCGCGGTCGGTGGCTAGGTGGCGCAACACGATGCGTTCGCCGTCGGCGGCGAAGATTACGTCGTGCTCCCCCACTACATCGCCACCGCGAATGGCCGAGAAGCCGATATCGCCGCGTTTGCGTGCGCCGGTGATGCCGTCGCGGCCGCTGTCTTTGACGTCTGCCAACGAAACACCGCGACCCTCGGCGGCAGCTTCGCCCAGCATCAATGCTGTGCCAGACGGCGCGTCGACCTTGTGGCGGTGATGCGCTTCGACGACTTCGATGTCGTAATCTTCATCCAATGCGGCGGCGACCTTTTTGGTCAGCTGCACCAGCAAGTTCACCCCGAGGCTCATGTTGCCCGCGCGCACAATCGGCGCGTGGCGGGCGGCGGCTTTGATCTTGGCGAGGTCATCGTCGCTAAGTCCGGTAGTCCCAATCACATGAACCGCGCGGGCCTGTGCGGCCAGCTCGGCCATGGCAACGGTCGCAGCGGGCGTGGTGAAATCGATGATGGCCTGCGCGTCTTTGACAACCTCAATGGGGTCTGACACCACGGGCACATTCATTTTGGCCTGCCCCATCGCCAAGCCCAGATCCTGACCAACCCACGGGTGGCCTTCACGCTCGATTGCACCAACAAGATGCGCATGCTCCGAGGCCTGAACAGTCTCGATCAGCATTTGCCCCATGCGGCCAGATGCGCCGGTAATCACGATGCCTGTCATAGCGTAACCCTCATATACTACAGCCCAAAGGGTGTAGGGCCTGTTGCAAGGGGCTGGCAAGGGGCTTAAGTGCGAGGCCATGGCTAAGAATTCAAAATTCGCGGGCGCAGGCCCATCGCAACGACAACTTCGTGTGGGCGAGCTTATCCGGCGTACTCTGTCGGAAGTTCTCAACCGTGGGGAAATCCACGATCCGGACCTGAACCGCATGTCGATCACAGTCAGCGAGGTGCGCGTCACCCCCGACCTGCGCATCGCCACGGCCTTTGTTTTGCCGCTAGGTGGCAAGGACAAGGAAGAGGCGCTGCAAGCGCTTGCCCGCAACAAGGGTGAAATCCGCCATGTCATTACCAAACAGATGTCCGTGAAACATTCGCCTGACATTCGCTTCATGCTTGATGACACGTTTGACCGCATCGAAGAAACCAACCGCCTGTTCGCCAGCGAGGCCGTTCGTCGCGATCTGGCTAAAGACGACGATGCTGGCGAAGATTAGATACGCCGCCCTCGTCTGCCTCTTGGCATCCCCCGCGCTGGCCGATGGCTGTCGCGATTTAACGCATCTAGGCGACAGCTATACGGTCTGCACCGTTGAGAACCCCACCACGCTGGAGCTTTGGCTGAAAGACAATGATGACCTCGTCATCGGCGAGTTCTTCAGCCTGCAAGAGCTTCTGGGCGAGCAGGGCAAAACACTGACCTTCGCCATGAACGGCGGCATGTTCCATGAGGACCGCCGTGCAGTGGGGTTGTTTGTATCCGACTACAAGGAACAGGCCGGTTTGGTGACCCGCGAAGGTCCAGGCAATTTCGGACTGCTGCCAAACGGGGTATTTTGTGTTGAAGGGCAAACAGCGAAGGTGATCGAAAGCCGCGCTTACGCAGCGAACACGCCGACTTGTCGTATCGCCACGCAGTCCGGTCCAATGTTCGTGATCGACGGCAAGTTGCATCCCAAGTTCACCGCCGACAGCACCTCCAAGAAGCGCCGTAACGGGGTGGGGGTCGACACGCAGGGGCGGTCGCATTTTGTTATTTCCAACGGGTTCGTGCGGTTTCACGACATGGCTACGTTGTTCCGAGATGAACTCGACAGCCCCAATGCGCTGTTTCTGGACGGCTCGGTGTCGCGCTTGTTCTCAGCGGAGCTTGGCCGTTCTGACGCAGGGCCTCGGATGGGCCCGATCATCGGACAGGCGCTGCCGTCGCAATAGACATTGACGCCCGCCGCCACCCGCAATAGCACCCGACCCTTTACTACGCAGGAGCGCACCATGGGACGCCGCAAAAAAGGCCGCGATATTTCCGGATGGGTCGTCATCGACAAACCCGCAGGGATCACCTCCACCTCGGTGGTGAACAAGGTGCGCTGGGCGTTCGACGCCAAGAAGGCGGGTCACGCAGGCACACTGGATCCTGATGCGACTGGTGTACTGGCTGTGGCTCTGGGCGAAGCCACCAAAACGGTGCCTTTTGTAACCGACGCCATGAAAGCTTATCGCTTTACTGTGCGTTTGGGACAATCGACCAATACCGACGACGCGGAAGGCGAGGTCTTGTCAGAAAGTGAAACAAGACCGTCCGATAATGAGATCGAAGCTGCCTTGCCTGCCTTAACCGGCGAAATCATCCAGGTCCCGCCAAAGTTTTCAGCCGTGAAAATTGACGGGCAGCGCGCCTACAAGCTCGCCCGAGACGGCGAAGAAGTCGAGCTCACCGCCCGCCCTCTTTTTGTCGAAAGCCTCGTGCTCGTAGAGCGCCCGGACCCTGACCATGTCACGCTAGAAATGGTCTGTGGCAAGGGCGGCTACGTGCGTTCCATTGCGCGGGATTTAGGAGAGGCGCTTGGCTGCTTCGGTCACGTCCGCGAACTGCGCCGCACATGGTCTGGCCCGTTTGACGTTGAGGATGGCGTCACTTTGGAAGAACTCGACGCCGTTGCCAAAACCGACGCCATTATGGAGTTCCTCGGCCCCTTGGAAATCGGCCTTGTAGACCTGCCAGAACTGCCTACTACCGAAAGTGGCGCTGTGAAGCTGCGCAACGGCAACCCCGGCATGGTAATCGGCACGGGTGTGCAATATGGCGACGAGGCGTGGGCCTCGCTGAACGGTCAAGCCGTCGCCGTGGGGCGCTACAAAGCGGGCGAATTGCATCCGTCGCGGGTGTTCAACACCAACTGATTGTAACAATCGCGCCGCCGCTCACGCGGATGTGGGGTATTGTTTCGGAAAATTTGCCGGAACTGTAACAAAGCTCACGACATGGTCGCGCAGGTTGCGCGACTTCGTGAGGCATCTGTTCACAAACGCACAAATCGCCCAGAAACATTGCAACACAGCATTTCTGGAGCACCCTCATGACCACCAAATCCAATCTTTCCCGTCAGGTCTGGAGCGTCCTTTTGGCAGGTGGCCTCGCCACCATCGCGTTCGATCTGTTCGGCCAAGGCCTGTCGCCCGCTTTCGGTTTCGCCAAACTCGCCCCAGTCGGGCTTGCCACCGCGACACTCAAGACCATCTTCGGGGACATCCCGAAAGGTGCCGGCGACATCATGCACATCCTAACTGGAATGTTTGTCTACACCCTTGGCTATCTGTTGGTCGCCCGCCCGATCCAGCGCAAGTCAATCCCGAACCTGCATTGGGCCATCACCGCCACCGTTTACGGCATCGGCCTATGGGTCTTCGCATTGTACTTCGTCGCCCATCTGATCGCTGGTAACCCGCCTTTCCTTGGCTTTACCGACATCACTTGGGTCGCGTTCTGGGGTCATATCGTCTACGCGCTGGTGGCCGTCTATGTGATCGAGCGCGGGCCATTCAGCCAGCAGCACGAGGCTTGAACCGAAGCCCGTGGGCTGGCACAAGCTGGCCCATGATTACCCGCACACATTTGAAGGGCGACGCAGCGTCGACGGCGGTTTATTCCGACTGCGAACGCTATCGCTACGCACTGACGCGCATCTGGGACGATGGGGGCCGCAAAGTTTCCTTCGTCATGCTCAACCCGTCCACCGCGACCGAGGTCCAAAACGACCCTACGGTCGAGCGCTGCGAGCGCCGCGCGAGGGCGTTGGGCTTCGGTGCCTTTCGTGTTTGCAACATTTTCGCATGGCGTGACACCGACCCGTTCAAAATGCGTAAAGCCAAGGAACCTATCGGCGCTGCAAATGATGAGGCCATCAGCGACGCATGCCAGTGGGCGGATACAGTTGTCGCCGCGTGGGGCACGCATGGGGCACATTTGGATCGCGGCCCGACAGTCGAGACGCTGATGCGGGCAACTGGAAGCTCACTGTATCACCTTGGCCTGAGCAAGGCAGGGCACCCCAAGCACCCGCTATACATCGCCTATGCCAAGCAGCCCGAGTTGTGGGATTGAATACCGTCGTTTCGTAGTCTGCCCTTGATCGCGCCGCCGCTTGCCCTCCTTATGAAGACGCCACATCTGGAGCGCGCAATGACCAAGCTAGATACCAAATCAAAACTCCCGGGGTTTACCCGCCACGACGTTGACGTGGGTGGTATGGTCTTGTCAGTTCACGTGGCAGGCAGCGGACCGGCGCTTTTGCTGCTCCATGGTTATCCTCAAAACCATATGTGCTGGCTCAATATCGCCCCGCATTTCGCAGAAAAGTTTACTTGCATTGTTCCCGATCTGCGTGGCTATGGCGACAGCGACGCGCCTAAAGACACCAGTGTGGATCACGCGACCTATTCCAAGCGGCAGATGGCTCAGGATATGGTTGGTGTGCTCGATCACTTTGGCCACGACCGTGCGCATGTACTTGGCCATGATCGCGGCGGGCGTGTTGCCTACCGCTTTGCGCTGGACCACGCCGAACGGCTTGATCGCCTAGGTATCATAGAGATCGTTCCCACTGGCGATTTCTGGCAGGCGTGGAATGCGGAGCTTGCGTATAAGGCCTATCACTGGACCTTTCTCGCCCAGCCCTACCCGCTCCCGGAGAACATGATAAATGCGGACCCTGAAGCCTATGTCGATCACACTTTAAAGAGCTGGGTCAACGCGAAGTCGCTGGATATCTTCCCTGAACCCGCCTTGGAAAGCTATCGTGCGCAGGCGAGGAACCCCGCCCGTATCCATGCGATGTGTGCAGACTACAGGGCTGGTGCAACGTTCGACAGAAAGCTGGATGATTCAGACAAAGCCCTTGGGCGGAAAATCGCAGCGCCCTTGCGCTTCCTTTGGGCAGAGGGCGGATTTCCGGGTCAAACTGGCAATCCCGAAGATCTATGGAGCAGCTGGGCCGATCAGGTCAGTTCCCAATCCTGCATCAGCGGTCACTTTGTAATGGAAGAAAACCCAGAAGCAGTGCTCGACTGCTTCTGGGCATTTTTTGGATCGGAATGAAGACGTAGGAATTAAGCCGCAGCGGCTTCATCAGCTGGGGTCGCAACCACGACAGGTGTAGCTTCCGCAGCTTCTTCTTCAGTCGAAACTTCCTCTTCGACAACGGGCTCTTCATCTGCCACCGCTGGCGCGGACCCCGGACCGACATTGATCGTCGGCGTGACCTGAAGGCTATCGACCAGAGTGATGTCCTCGACAGCCAAATCGCCAGGCGTAGTAACCTTAAGCACGACAACACCGCCAAGAGTGATGTCCGCAGATCCGTCTGCATTGGAAACAATTCCAACCTCAGGCGCGTCGCCTTCGGTGCCGTCATAGCGAAGTTCGATGACATCTTCCTCAGAGTTGAAGTCTTTCACCGTACCTGCGGATTCAGCGTTGATGAAGGTGCCGGTCGCAAAGGTGTCAGCACCGATCCCACCAGTGGCTACATCGCCGTTGCCAATATATAGAAAGTCGTCACCTTCATTGCCGAACAGCTGGTCTCCCTCGTCGATTTCCTCACCCGTTTCGAACGAGAAGAAAGTACCGAAGACATAGTCATTGCCCTGGCCACCACGTAAAATATCGACGCCAAAACCGCCTGCTATTTCGTCATCACCAAGGCCGCCACCAACGATATCGTTTCCGTCGCCACCAAAGACGAGATCGTTGCCTGCACCACCGGCGAGTGTGTCGTCGCCCGCGTCACCCAAGATCGAGTCATTATCTGCTTCGCCTTCGATTACGTCATCGCCTGCGCCACCGCTCAGACGGTCATCGCCGTTTCCGCCACCAATCGTGTCGTTGCCGTCACCACCACCGATTAGGTCGTTCCCGCCGCTACCGCGAATGACGTCAGCACCTACGCCACCCAAAATAACGTCATTGCCGCCAGCACCGATAATCGCATCGTCGCCGTCACCGCCGTCGATTCTATCGTCACCGTCGCCACCGTTGATCTGATCGTCACCGGCATCGCCGAAAATCGTGTCGTCGCCAAAGCTTCCCCGCAGGTCGTCATTTCCGTCACCACCAAACACGGTGTCATCGCCGCGACCCGCAGCAATGGTGTCGCCCCCTTCAAGGCCGGAGATCACGTCATCACCCGCATGGCCTTCCATGATGTCGATATCCATCGTGCCTGTCAGCTCGTCGTCACCATTGGTACCAATGAGGTCGCCCGGCTCTATAGGGTCTACCGGCGCGGCATCGTCACTATCAGAATCAAAGATAGCGCTCAGCAAACCAACCAACGCCAAAAGACCTATTACTCCGACCATCGTTCTTACTCCCCAGGGATTTTTACAAAACAAACTTTGTTAATCATATGTTAAGGATTAGGTGACGGGCCAGACAAATCGCCATATTTTGGACAAACTTCTGCCACACTGCTTCCATTGTTTCCGTTTGGAGGACAGAGACGCCAAGTGCGTGATTTTATGTGATTCAATCGTGCTAACCGGTATCGCACCTGCTTGATTTAGCCCGGAATACCACCTTTCAGCGATGCAAAGATTCGGGCTTTCCATTCGTACCAAAACGACCTATACGCGCCCATCCGCTAGCAATAGCGGTGCACTCCATGGGCCTTGCTGGACGACATCCCGGCCTGCGCCATTCACACTAACCTTTAAAAGGAGACCCCGATGTCGATTACTGCTGAAGAAAAAGCACGCCTGATGAAGGAATTCGCGACCAAAGAGGGCGACACCGGTTCGCCTGAAGTTCAGGTCGCTATCCTTACTTCGCGCATCACCACGCTGACCGAGCACTTCAAAACCCACAAAAAAGACAACCACGGTCGTCGTGGCCTTTTGAAGATGGTTGCTCTGCGTCGTAAGCTACTGGATTACACCAAAGGCAAAGACGAAGCGCGCTACCAAGACCTGATCAAACGCCTTGGCATTCGTCGCTAGGCCATTTGCACCACGCTGTATGATCGGTTTCCTAGGAAACTTGCGTACTGCTACAGGTTGAAATCAATAGAACGCCCGCCCCACTTGGCGGGCGATTTTACATGTCGGGCAATGTATCCAGTCGAATTGGCAATAACGAAGCGCCCCGCCTTTCAGCCAGTCATGAAAACATCGTAGCGCGTTGATTTCCCCAATATTTGATGGGAACACGCCCGTATCCCCTCGATTGGATCCGCCTTCGCTGGCCATTTTAAAACCACTCGATTGCGTGCATTCGCAAGCGCCACACGCACAAGATCGGCGGCATCATCATCCGTTCCAACAATTTCGCGGACTTGGCGTAGCTCACGCTTCACCAGAGCAGAGTTTTTGCGCGGTGGATGCATCGGGTCGATCAGGATTGCTTCGCAAGACAGGTCAGGCAGCACGTCTTTCGCATCGCCTCTCAACAGCGTCATCCGGTTAATAATATCACGAAACTCGCCCCCTTCTTTGAAGGCGCACTCCATACCCTGCGCCAACAACGCATGCATGTGTTCCGACCGCTCGATCAACGTAACCTGCGCCCCTAAAGACGCCAACAAGAATGCGTCTCGGCCCAAGCCGGCCGTTGCATCAACAATCGCAGGCGTCTTGCCCGCGCGTAGCCCCATGGCTTTTGCCAGCGCTTGCCCTCGCCCCCCTCCGAACCGAAGGCGATGCGCAACAGCCCCGCTGACGAAATCAACGCGCAACTCTCCTGCGCCCTTTGTCATGCTCGATTCACCACAAATTCCCGCATTAGTGTCAAAAACCCCTTTCCTAGCCTCGTAGCCGATTTTCTTCGGCTGTCATATGCTCCGAATGCTGATTTTGAGGACCAAACCCTTGGTGAACTTGAGAAGCTTCGCACTTCTAATTGATCATGTTAGGCAGCATTGGCGCTCTGCCCAAGCTCCCCACTTCCCAAACGCCTCAAACCCCTATATAGCCCGCACATCTGAGACTGTGCGCCCTGACCCTAGGCGTATGCATAAAGGATAGGGGTCGGCGGCAATGGGGCCGCCATTTACACGGGAGACCCGGAACGCCGGGAGTGCTCCCATATAGGAAACGACACATGTTTAACGTGACTAAAAAATCCATCGAGTGGGGCGAAGAAACGCTGACACTCGAAACCGGCAAGATTGCCCGTCAAGCCGACGGCTGCGTGATTGCCACCTACGGCGAGACCTCTGTTATGGCCGCCGTGACTTTTGCGAAAGCGCAAAAGCCGGGTCAGGACTTCTTCCCGCTGACCGTTCACTACAACGAGAAATACTACGCTGCGGGTAAAATCCCCGGCGGCTTCTTCAAGCGTGAGGCCCGCCCCACCGAGAAAGAAACCCTGACTTCGCGTCTGATCGACCGTCCGATCCGCCCGCTGTTCGTCCCCGGCTTCAAAAACGAAGTTCTGGTGATCTGCACCGTGCTGTCCCACGATCTGGTCAACGACCCTGACATGGTTGCGATGATCGCAGCCTCTGCTGCGCTAACCATTTCCGGCGCGCCGTTCATGGGTCCGATTGCGGCCTGCCGCGTGGGTTTTGAGGATGGCGACTACATCCTGAACCCAGAACTCGATGACATGCACAACCTGCGCTACAACCCAGAGCAGCGTTTGGACCTTGTTGTTGCAGGCACCAAAGACGCTGTGATGATGGTTGAATCGGAAGCCTACGAGCTGTCCGAAGAAGAAATGCTTGGCGCCGTGGAGTTTGCTCACGAGCAAATCCAGCCTGCGATCGACCTGATCATCGACTTCGCTGGCGAATGCGCCAAAGAGCCGTTTGACTTCACACCTCCTGACTACTCCGACCTGTACAAGGCCGTTGCCAAGTCTGGTGAAAAAGCCATGCGTGCCGCTTACGCGATCACTGACAAGCAGGAGCGCACCGCCGCTGTGTCCGCAGCCAAAGAGACCGCCAAAGAAGGTCTTTCGGAAGAGCAACTCGCCGACGAGAATCTTGGTTCTGCGCTGAAAAAGCTCGAATCCACAGTCCTTCGCGGCGACGTGGTGAAGAACAAGAAACGCATCGACGGTCGTAACTTGGATGAAATCCGCGACATCGTATCCGAAGTTGGCCTGCTGCCACGGACCCACGGTTCCGCCCTGTTTACACGTGGCGAAACCCAAGGTCTGGTTGTGACCACATTGGGTACCGGCGATGACGAGCAGATGATCGACAGCCTGCAAGGCATGTATAAGTCTAACTTCCTGCTGCACTATAACTTCCCTCCATATTCGGTTGGTGAAGTTGGTCGTTTCGGCCCTCCCGGTCGTCGTGAAATCGGTCACGGTAAACTTGCATGGCGCGCCCTTCAGGCCGTTCTGCCAGCCCCGACCGACTTCCCGTACACGATCCGCTTGGTCTCCGAGATCACCGAATCCAACGGCTCGTCCTCCATGGCGTCCGTTTGCGGTGGCTCCTTGTCCATGATGGACGCAGGTGTGCCATTGAAAGCACCGGTTGCCGGCGTGGCCATGGGTCTGATCCTTGAAGACGACGGCTCCTATGCGGTTCTGTCGGATATCTTGGGTGACGAGGATCACCTTGGCGACATGGACTTCAAAGTGGCTGGTACCGAGAACGGCATCACCTCGTTGCAAATGGACATCAAGGTTGCGGGCATCACGCCAGCCATCATGAAAACCGCTCTGGCGCAGGCCAAAGAGGGCCGGATGCACATTCTGGGCGAGATGAACAAAGCGCTGTCTTCGGCTGGTGACTTCTCGGTTCACGCACCACGTATTGAGACCATGCAGATCCCAACGGATAAAATCCGCGAAGTGATCGGCTCTGGCGGTAAGGTCATCCGCGAGATCGTGGAAGTGTCCGGTGCGAAAGTGGACATCAACGACGAAGGTATCATCAAGATCGCGTCGCCGAACGGTGAAGCCATCAAGAAAGCCTACGACATGATCCACTCGATCGTGGCAGAGCCAGAAGAAGGTGCCGTATATACCGGTACTGTCGTGAAAATCGTCGACTTCGGCGCTTTCGTGAACTTCTTCGGCAAGCGCGACGGTCTGGTCCACGTGTCCCAAATCGAAAACCGCCGTTTGAACCACCCTTCCGACGTCCTGAAAGAGGGCCAGGAAGTGAAAGTCAAACTGTTGGGCTTTGACGATCGCGGCAAGGTTCGCCTGTCGATGAAAGTTGTCGATCAGGAAACTGGCGAAGAAGTCAAAAAAGAGGAAGCGGCAGAGGAGTAAATTCCAACCCGTTCCTGAAAATCAGAAGCCCCGGTGGAAACGCCGGGGCTTTTTTTGTGATTGCATGACAGATTGCCGAACGCTGCAGCGGTGCTACAATTTGAGTCCCCCGTTACCCAACAGGAGATACTCCAATGCAACGCAAGAAAGCCTCCGACTTCGACCCTCGCCTACTGGAACTCTATGACGGCTACGTGCACGGCAAGATGACCAAGCGCGCCTTCATGTCAAATGCGACTAAATATGTGGCTGCCGGTGTCACCGCCGCCGTGGTTCTGGAAAGCTTGCAACCGAACTATGCCTTGGCCCAGCAAGTGGCCCCGGACGACCCCGAGATCGAAACCATGACTGTCGAATACGAAAGCCCCGAAGGCCACGGCACCATCAAGGGCCTTATGGCGAAGCCAGCCGGGGCTACCGGGAAACTCCCTGCCGTACTTGTGATCCACGAAAACCGTGGGCTGAACCCCTATATCGAAGATGTCGTGCGACGTGCCGCCAAGGCGGGATATCTGGCCTTTGGACCTGACGGGCTGACACCTCTCGGTGGCTACCCGGGCAACGACGACGACGGACGCGCCATGCAAAAGGAACTCGACAGCACAAAGCTGATGGAAGACTTCTTCGCCGCGTTCGAGTTTCTTGCTAGCCACGAAGGATCAACTGGCAAAGTTGGCGCAGTCGGCTTTTGCTATGGTGGTGGCGTCTGCAACGCTTTGGCGGTGGCTTATCCGAACTTGGCCGCCTCAGTACCTTTCTACGGACGCCAGCCCAATGCCGAGGACGTGCCTGCGATCAAAGCGCCACTTCTGATCCATTACGGTGGGTTGGATGAGCGCATCAACGCCGGATGGCCTGCCTATGAGGCTGCGTTGAAAGAAAACGGCAAATCATACGAGGCACATATTTACGAGAACGCAAACCATGGCTTCCACAACGACACAACGCCCCGCTACGATGAAGCGGCTGCGAAACTGGCCTGGGACCGAACACTGGCGCATTTTGCTGCTAACCTAAGCTAAGTTTGCAGATTGATGCGGAAGGGGTAATCACGTGGCTGTTATTGCCCCTTTCGGCAATTCTCCGCTACAATGCCCGAGTAATGCCACCTCTCGAACATAGGGAGGATAGTAAGGGACATAGAATGATTGACCGTCGCACACTTCTCACCACATCCATTGCTGCCGCAGCAATCGGCACACCCGCGCTGGCGCAACGCAAGCCGTGGGTCATGCCGGAAGAATACAAACCTCGTATTGTCACCCTGCAAGGCGACCTGCCTGCTGGTGAGGTGCATGTCGACCCACGCGCTTTTGCGCTTTACTGGACACTGCCAGAGGGCAAGGCCATCCGCTACACATGCGGTATCGGCCGCGCAGGCCTTTACGAGTCCGGCACGTTCACCGTCGGCGCAAAGAAAGAATGGCCCGCCTGGACACCGACGCAAGATATGATCGAGCGCAATCCTGCGGCTTACAAGAAGTGGGAAGATGGCCAACCCGGCGGACCCGACAACCCGCTAGGCTCACGCGCGCTCTATCTGTTTGTTCCGCGCAAGGGTGATACCTTCCTGCGCATCCACGGAACGTCTGCGCCTTGGACGATTGCTTCCGCAATCTCCAACGGGTGTGTGCGGCTTACCAACGCTCATATCGCGCATCTCTACCAGCAAGTCCCAAAAGGTGCGAAAGTCGTTTTGCACTAAACAAGCCGGCATTAGACACGAAAAAGGCCGACCCATGGGGGTCGGCCTTTGCATTTTCAGCAATAACAGTTGGCCTATGCAGGTGCTTTAACCGTGCGCAGATACGGCAATACCTCTGTCACTTCGCCAAATTTCGCCGCCGCGTCTTCAGCGTTTACCGAAGTTGGAACAATCACATCCTGACCCTGCTGCCAGTTAGCTGGTGTCGCGACACCTTTGGCTGCCATCTGCAAGCCGTCCAGCGCCCGCAGAATTTCCGCAAAGTTGCGGCCAACCGTCATCGGATAGGTCATGGACAGCTTCAGCTGCTTGTCCGGCCCCACGATAAAAACCGAGCGCACGGTGGCACTGTCGGCAGGCGTGCGACCGTCGGGCAAGTATGCCTCTGCGGGCAGCATGTCGAAAGCTTTGGCCATCTTCAGATCTTCGTCGGCTACGATCGCAAACTCGGCCTTGGCTTTCGCTACTTTCTCGATGTCACGCTTCCATTTGACGTGATCTTCGACCCCATCCACAGACACGCCCAGAACTTTGGTGCCTCGTTTGGCCCACTCGTCGGCAAGTTGGGCCACCGCGCCAAATTCAGTTGTGCAAACCGGTGTGAAGTCTTTCGGGTGCGAGAAGATAACGGCCCAGTTGTCCCCAACGAAATCATGCAGGCTGATATCGCCTTGATCAGTCGTTACCGTGATGTTCGGAATAGTGTCGTTAATACGCAGGCCCATGGCGGTCCCCTTCCATTTGTGGTTTCTATCCCCAATATAATACCAGCAACTGCCATACACACCCCCGAACGGAGCATCCCATGTCCAATCTCAAGAATTTCTACATTAACGGTCAATGGGTCGCACCCTCTACGCCAAATGACTTTGATGTCATCAACCCGTCCAACGAAGAAGTCTGTGCTACGATCTCTCTGGGTAGTGAGGCCGATACCAATGCAGCGGTAGCCGCCGCGCGCGCTGCTTTTGAAAGCTGGGCCTTCACACCAAAGGCAGAGAAGCTTGCCTTGCTCCGTAATTTGCTCGAAATCTACAAAGCGCGCTCCGAGGAAATGGCTCAAGCGATGTCCATGGAAATGGGCGCGCCGATGAAGCTGTCGCGTGCGCAACAAGTCGGTGCGGGTTCTTGGCACCTTGAAGGCTTCATCAACGCGTTCGAGACCTTTGAATTCGATACCCCCTACACAGCCACCGAGATGACGCTGCGCGAGCCTATCGGCGTCTGCGCCCTTATCACGCCGTGGAACTGGCCGATGAACCAAATTGTGCTGAAAGTTGTGCCTGCGATCGCCGCCGGCTGTACCGTAGTGCTGAAGCCGTCCGAAATTGCACCGCTGTCCGGCGTTCTGTTCTCCGAGTTCATGGACGAAGCAGGCTTCCCGCCCGGCGTCTATAACATGGTCAATGGCGATGGTCCGGGTGTTGGTTCGCAACTGTCTGCACATCCTGATGTTGATATGGTGTCCTTCACCGGATCCTCGCGTGCGGGCAAGCTGATCAGCAAATCCGCCGCCGACACATTGAAGCGCGTTTCGCTGGAACTTGGCGGCAAAGGTGCCAACATCATCTTTGCTGACGCCCGCGCAGATGCCGTGACCGACGGTGCCGTCCGCTGTTTCCGCAACACTGGCCAAAGCTGCAACGCCCCGACCCGAATGTTCGTTGAACGCTCTCGTTTTGACGAGGCCGTGGCCCAAGCCGAGGAGGCTGCGGAAGCCACGAAGGTTGCGCCCGCATCGGAGGATGGCGGCCATATCGGCCCACTTGTATCCGAGATGCAGTTCGACAAAGTGCAGGGCTTGATCGAAGTTGGGATCAAAGAGGGTGCGACACTCCTGGCCGGGGGGCCCGGACGTCCGGACGGGCTGAACCGTGGTTATTTCGCGCGCCCTACGATTTTTACCGACGTCACGCCGGACATGACGATCTACAAAGAAGAGATCTTTGGCCCTGTCCTCTGCCTCATGCCGTTCGACAGCGAGGCTGAGGTTATCGAGATGGCAAACGACACGCCCTACGGCCTGACAAACTACATCCAGACCGAGGACACCGAGAAACGCCGCCGCGTAGCGCGTCGTCTGCGGTCCGGTATGGTTGAAACCAATGGATCCGGCTTTGCGCAAGGTTCCCCGTTTGGCGGATACAAGCAATCCGGCAACGGCCGTGAAGGCGGCGTGTTCGGGATCGAGGAATTCCTTGAGGTGAAAGCTGTTTCCGGCTGGAACGATTAAGCATTTGGCTGTTGCGTTACTCGGTAGCGCAACAGCCTCCAACCACGATCAAGCCGTCACGGATTTATAGCGGCACGCCGCGCTGGATTTGATCCACTTCGATCAACTCGAACTATGCGCGGAAGTTGCCCCTCCCAAACCCGTCATCCACCTTGCGCTGGATGAACTCAAAGAGGATCGGCCCGATCACCGTCTTCGAAAAAACCTGCTATAGGATGAACGTCTGACCACCACCGACGACGCGCCACGCCATTGCAGGGGCGCACGGACCATGTTCAGTGACGAATTGCTCCGCCATGCCGCGAGATAGTCCGCAACTCGGTCTTCAAAAAATACGCGAAAGTGCCTTAACGCTGACGGGGTTTGCTTTCGGCGTCACCAGTTGAGACACTGATAAAAATCTTAGGAGCTTTTCATGTCCGGATACCTCACAACTCACGTCCTAGACACCGCCCGTGGCTGCCCCGCCGAGGGTATTTCAATCGACCTCTACCGCATCACAGGCGACGAGCGAGTTCACCTGAAAACGGTTGTGACCAACGATGACGGGCGGACAGATGCTCAGATCCTGCCTGCCGAGGAGTTTGAGTTGGGAACATATGAGCTGGTATTTCACGCCGGCGATTATCTTGACCGCACTGGGACACCGCCAGAAGAGCCCAGATTTCTCAATGTGATCCCGCTTCGCTTCGGCATGTCTGAGGCGCAACACTATCACGTCCCGTTGCTGCTGAGCCCATTCGGTTATTCAACCTATCGAGGCAGTTAGCAATCCAAGGCTTAGCTTACCGCTAAAACGGGGGCTTGGCCTTGAACTCAACCGATTTTCCGCCTTGCGGATGACGCATTTTCAAGCTTTCCGCGTGAAGCATCATACGTGGATATTCGCCTGCGTTTTCTGAATAGAACGGGTCGCCCAGTATCGGATGGCCCATAGCCTGCATATGCACCCTAAGTTGATGTGAGCGGCCGGTCTGCGGGTACAGTCGCATCCGGGTGGACCCATCTTTTACAGCGCCACGGCGCCATTGTGTAACGGCCTGTTTTCCACGCTCGAAATTCACATGCTGAAGCGGACGGTTTGGCCAATCGACAACCATTGGCAAATGGATTTC
This sequence comes from Litoreibacter halocynthiae, assembly GCF_004365635.1. Classification (GTDB taxonomy): domain Bacteria; phylum Pseudomonadota; class Alphaproteobacteria; order Rhodobacterales; family Rhodobacteraceae; genus Litoreibacter; species Litoreibacter halocynthiae. Next base: position 82,332 of record NZ_SOBH01000004.1, read on the forward strand.
CCCTGTCTTACCCTCAACCTCACCAGCGACAATCGCGATATAGGTCTTCTTGGTATGGCGTCTTTCGAACTGAAGCCCCAAGTGACGCTGGGCCGATTTGGTCAAAGCAAAAACCATCACACCGGACGTATCCCGATCCAGCCGGTGAACCAGCAACGCGGTCGGGAAAGCGGCCTGAATACGGGTGATGAGGCAATCGGCCAGCCCCTCCCCCTTGCCGGGCACCGACAGCAGGCCCGCCGGCTTGTTCACCAACAGGATGTCCGCATCCTCGTGGATGATATCGAGCGGATCGGCGGGCGGGTTATAGTCGCTACTTCCCACGGTTTCGGACCATTGAATAGGTATACAGGATCAGCGCCGCCCAGATCATCGGGAAGGCAATGGCGCGGGCGGTGCCGAAGGGCTCCCCGAACACGAACACGGCGACCAGAAAGATCATCGTCGGCGCGATGTATTGCAGGATCGCGATGGTCGTCAGCCGAAGCCGCTTTGCCCCGTTCGCATACAAAAGCAGGGGAACGGACGTAACCACGCCGCACCCAAGCAGCATCCATGTATCGGTCGAAAAATGGCTGGTGCCCGCGCTGCCCGCGTAGATCCAATACGCCAATGCGGGAATCGAGAGGATCAAAACCTCCAGCAGAAAGCCCTGATTAGGGCCTATCGGCAGCGATTTCTTGAAGAACGCGTAGAAGCCCCAAGTCACGGTCAACCCGATCGCCGCCCAAGGCAAGCGGCCCGCGTCGAGGGTCAGCACCACGACAGCCGCAAACGCCAGCGCGATGGCGGCCCATTGAAGCGGTGTCAGCCGTTCATTCAGGATGAGGAACCCGAGGAAAAACGAGAATATCGGATTGATGTAATACCCCAAAGCCGCATCCAAGGCCCGGTCCGCCGCGATCGACCAGATGTAAATGCCCCAGTTCAGCGATATCAGCGTGGCGGTAACGCAGCCCATCGCAAGCATTTTGGGCGTTGTTAGAGCCGTTTTGATATCGCCCGTGCGTCCCATAAGGATCAGCACAAGTCCCGCCACTGGCACCGACCAGATAACTCGATGCACCACGATTTCGGCCGCAGGTATGTGCGACAGCGCCTTTATGTAAAGCGGCAGAAAGCCCCACAGGAAATACGCCGAGACGGCAAAACCCAGCCCGGCGGGGCTGTCTTCGGATCGGGGGCGAACATCGTTAAAGCGGGTCATATGGCCATTCACCATCACCACCCGCGAGTTGCAAGGGCTAGGCCTTCACGCGCTCCGATTTCGGGTCATAAAACGGCTTTGATGACACCTCTGCCTTAACGCGCGTTCCGGCGACGTCGATCTCGTAGCTGGATGCCAGCACATCCGCCAGCGCCTCCCCCTGACAGGGGACGTACCCCATGCCCATCGCGGCGCCCAGATGATGCCCATAGGCACCCGAAGTCAGGTAACTGACGATCTCCCCGTCGCGCAGAACTGGCTCCGCGTGGTAGAGCAGTGGCTCCGGATCGGTCAGCTTGAACTGCAAAAGACGCATGTTTAGACCCTTTTCGGCCTTCTCAAGCACCGCCTCCCGCCCGATAAAGTCAGGCTTGTCCTTCTTGACCGCAAAACCCAACCCCGCCTCCATCACGTGATCCTCGGAGGTGATATCGTGGCCAAAATGGCGGAAGCCCTTCTCCATCCGACAGCTGTCCATCATGTGCATGCCGCACAGCTTCAGGTTCATGTCGCGCCCTGCCTTGTACAGGGTCTCGAACACATGAGCCGCCTGATCGGCGCTGACATAGATCTCCCAACCCAACTCGCCCACATAAGTTACGCGATGCGCGCGAGCGAGGCCCATGCCGATCTCGATCTCTTGCGCAGTGCCAAAAGGGTTCACCGCGTTGGTGAAATCCGCAGGTGACACCTTATCGAGCAGCTTTCGCGCATTAGGCCCCATCACGGCCAGCACGCCTTCGGCCGCGGTCACGTCTGTGATCACAATACTGAAGTTACCCTGATGACGGCGCAACCAAGTCTCGTCCGCCAGTCTCGTCGCTGCGGGGGTGACCACCAAATAGGCCGTTTCCGACAGGCGCGTGACTGTCACGTCAGCCTCAATTCCCGCCTTGGCGTTCAGAAACTGGGTGTAAACGATCTTGCCCACTGGCACGGAATAATCGCCGCCCCCCACATAGTTCATGAACGCCTCCGCGTCGCGCCCTTCGACCCTGATCTTGCCGAATGAGGACATATCGTACATGCCCACATTGCTGCGAACCGCGTTGTGTTCGCGGGCGACATTGTCAAAGAAGTTCTGCCGCTTCCAAGAATACTCATACTTTGGCTCCTGCCCTTCATCCGCAAACCAGTTGGCACGCTCCCAACCAGCTAGCTCCCCCATCACCGCACCGCGCTCCAGTAGGTGCGCATGAAACGGCGTTCGGCGGACACCTCGCGCGGTTTTCTTTTGCAGATAGGGGAAGTGATCGGCGTAGAGCAGGCCGAGCGTTTCCTTGGACCGCTCGAACAGATAGGTCCGATTGCCTTGAAACGGCTGCATCCGGCTGATGTCCACGTCACCCAGATCAAACGGTTTCTGTCCCTCGTCCATCCACTGCGCCAGCGCGGAGCCCGCCCCGCCCGCAGACTGGATGCCGATGGAGTTGAAACCGGCAGCAACCCAGAAATTGTCCAGTTCCGGCGCAAGTCCAAGATGGTAGGCGTCATCCGGCGTGAACGATTCCGGACCGTTGAAGAACGTATGTATCCCTGCATCCGCCAGCATCGGCAGGCGCTCCACAGCGGCCTCCAGAATGGGCTCGAAGTGGTCGAAATCCTCTGGCAATTGGTCGAACTCGAAATCCTTGGGAATATCGAGCGTCCACGGCTTCGACACCGGCTCGAACGCACCCAGCAGCATCTTGCCTGCGTCTTCCTTGTAGTAGGCGCATTCGTCGGGAACACGGAGAACTGGCATCTGCGCCAGGCCGAGGATGGCTTCGGTGACGATGTAGAAGTGCTCGCAGGAATGAAGTGGCACATTGACGCCCGCCATTCTGCCGATCTGATGGCCCCACATCCCGCCGCAATTAACGACATGTTCCGCCTGAATAGAGCCTGTTTGGCCATCCTTGCCCTCCCAAGTCACACCCGTAACCCGACGGCCTTCCTTGTGGATGTCGGTGACCAGATACCCCTCTTTCACTGAAGCGCCATTCTGACGCGCACCCTTGGCCAGTGCGTGCGCGATGTTGGCCGGATCGCCCTGCCCATCGAGCGGCAGGTAGACCCCGCCAGTCACACCGTCGATGTTGAGATGTTCGTAGCGCTTCTTCACCTCTTGCGGCGAAATAGGCTCTGCTTCGACGCCGAAAGAGCGTGCCATCGCGGCTTGGCGGTTGATCTCCTCCAGTCGCTCGTCAGTCAGCGCAACCGTGATCGACCCACAACGCTTAAAGCCGGTCGCAACGCTCGTCTCGGCCTCCAGATCGCCGTAAAGCTCCTGACTGTATTTCGCCAGTTTCGTCATATTCTTGGTCGCGCGAAGCTGAGCGATAAGGCCAGCCGCGTGCCATGTGGTGCCGGACGTCAGTTGCTTGCGCTCCAAAAGCACCACGTCCTTCCAGCCCAGCTTGGCGAGGTGATAAGCGACGGAGCAACCAATAACGCCGCCACCGATGATAACGACGCGGGCATGTGTGGGAAGGGTCATTTCAGGTATCCTCTTACGCGCGGATGCGCTTGTTTTCAGGGTCCCACAACGGCTGATCCTCTTGCACAAGCGCCGGTCTGCGCTCACCGTAGATTTCGATCTCCAACTCCGTACCGGGTTGCGCCAAATCGGCTCTGATCATGCCTAATGCGATGGATTTGTTGATCCGGTAGCCCCAGTCGCCCGACGTGGTTTCACCCACCACCTCGTCGCCGTGCCAGATCGTCGACATGTGGGGCGCGTCGGCGTCGCCTGCGTCGACAACCAAAGTCACAAATGCCTTTTTAGAGCCTTGCTGCTTCTCCGACAGCAACGCCGCCTTGCCGGGGAAGTCCTGCGGCTTGTCGAAGCGAATGAAGCGCTCCAGCCCCCCTTCCAGCAGCGTGTAATCCGTGGACAAATCGCCTTTCCACGCGCGGTAGCCTTTTTCCATGCGCATGGAGTTCAGCGCGAACATCCCGAAAGGTTTTGCACCCGCGCCAAGCACTGCGTCGTAAAGCGTTGGCATGGTGGCGTTGTCGGCGTGGATTTCCCACCCAAGTTCCCCCGCAAACGAAACCCGCGCCAAGGCGCAATCGTGACCCGCGACCTTGGCCGCCTGAATGGTCAACCACGGGGCGGACAAGTCGGCATCAGTGCCCAGAGCTTCGAACAGTTCGCGCGATTTAGGGCCGGTCACAATCAGGGTCGAATACTCGGTGCTGTGGTCGGTCAGCGTCAGGACGTCCGGCAGGTCAAGCGCCAGCAAGTCGCGGTCGTGCCACTGTGCGCTTGCCGCGGTGATCAAGGTAAAGAAATCCTCTGCGTGCCGCAGGATCGACATCTCGGTAAGAATACGACCGCGACTGTCAGGGAAATAGGCGAGGTTCATGCGGCCCACCTTGGGCAAAGCCCCGGCAATCTTGCCGCGCAGGTATTCCGCAGCACCTTCGCCGGACAGATTGAACCGCGAGAATCCGGGCAGGTCCAGTACGCCCACACCGTCGCGCACCGCCTCAACCTCCTCTTTCACGCGGGCAGCCCAAGGGCCATTGCGACCCCATGTCTGGGTGCTTTCCTCGGACGTGTCGTCGCCAGATTTGGCAAACCAGTTGGCCCGTTCCCAGCCGTTATAGGCCCCCATAACAGCGCCCAATTCCCGCAGTTTAGGGTCTACTGGTGACAGTTTCTTGTCGCGGCCTGCAGGCCATGTGTGGTGCGGAAAGTGCATCGCGTATTCGTGCCCGTAGGTTTCCATCGCCTTGGCGTGGCAATAGTCCTGATCGGTGTAGTCAGTATAACGGCGCGGATCGACGGCCCACATATCCCATTCGGTTTCGCCATGGATGATCCATTCGGCGGCAACCTTGCCCGCACCCCCGCCTTGGGTGATGCCGAAGGTAAACACGCAGGCCTCATAAGCGTTCTTCACGCCCGGCATGGGACCGATCAGCGGCAGGCCATCGGGCGCATACGGAATAGGGCCGTTGATAACACGGCTGACGCCCTGACTGCCAAGCAGCGGCACCCGCGCCATCGCGTCTTCGATATACCACTCCAGACGCTCCAGATCGTCGGGGTAAAGCTGGAAGCTGAAATCCTCAGGCATAGGGTCTTCCGGCGTGACCCAATGCGCCTTGCAATTGCGCTCGTAAGGACCAAGATTCAGGCCGTTCTTGTCCTGACGCAGGTAGTAAGAGCTATCCACGTCGCGCAGCAGCGGCACCTTGCGGCCGTTCTCGGCGGTCCACGCGGCGATTTCGGGGATTTCGTCTGTCAGGAAATACTGGTGGGACATGGTCACCATCGGCACGGTGCGCCCGCCATAGGGCTTGAACCACTCCCCCACGCGCTGCGCGTAATAGCCCGCCGCGTTCACCACCTTTTCGCAGCGGATATCGCCCTTGTCGGTGTGGACGATCCACTCGTCCCCGTCCCTGGAGACCCCCGTCGCGGGGCAAAACCGCTCGATCCGCGCGCCCATCTGACGCGCGCCCTTGGCAAGCGCCTGTGTCAGCTGCGCAGGGTCGATGTCGCCGTCGTCAGGGTCCCAAAGGCCGCCTGCCAGATCGTGTGTTTCGATGAAGGGATAGCGGTCCTTGATGTCGTTCAGGTCCATCATCTCTAGATCGAGACCCTGATAGCGCCCCATGCCCCGCGCGCGTTCGAATTCCTGCATCCTTTCGTGGCTGTGACCCAGCCGAACAGACCCTGTTACGTGGTAATTCATCGGATAATCGACCTCGTCCGCCAGCCCCTTGTAGAGCGACAGAGAGTAGCGCTGCATGTTCATAATCGCCCAAGACGTGCTGAACGACGGGCAGTTGCCCGCCGCGTGCCATGTCGACCCTGCGGTCAGCTCGTTCTTTTCCAGCAGCACGCAGTCGGTCCAGCCTGCTTTGGCAAGGTGGTATAGGGTCGATGTGCCGACGACCCCGCCGCCGATGATGACCACACGGGCGGTTGTTGGGAAATCACTCATCTTCTTGCTCCTCTTGCCGGACGTTGTCCGTGATCTGGTATTAGTCGCCCTTGTCGGCGGTGAATATGTGGCGGGCCAAAGTCAGCCCCGTGGGACCGTCCATCGCACCAAGGGACACGCCCGTGTCCGGGTCGGCGTCGGATTTCCAGAACAGAAACGCGCCGCAGGTCGGGCAGAACCCGCGTCGGGCGGCGGGGCTGGACTGGTACCACTTCACCTCGCCCTCGACGCGCAACTTGTCGTCGTCGATCTGCACCGCCGCCCAGTAGTGGCCCGATTGCTTGCGACATTGGGAACAGTGGCAGGCGGCAGGGTCCCGCGCCGCCCCGTCGGCCTCGAAGCGCGCGCCTCCGCAAAGGCAACTTCCCTTGAGCATCACGCCCTCCCCGGTGTGGACGCGCTGCCAAGCAGCACGCCGTAGACGATGAAACACAGCGCCATGACGCGGCGCACCCAGACGTTGAGCACCGCCCCGATCGCCGCCCGGCCAAGGCCCGCGCCGATAGCAGTGAAGCCCGTGTAGCTGAGCGTCGTGATGACCAGCGCCGTGGGCATGATCACCCACATCTGCGACCAGACCGGAATGTCGGGCTGCACGAACTGGGTGAAGGCGGCAAAATAGCCCGCGACCGACTTGATGTTGATCGTCGCGATCAGGAACGCCCGCCCGTAAATCGAGTGCGCACTGACATGGCGTGGCTTGACCGGCTTGGCTGCGTTGAGCCACCCGCGGACGCCAAGGAACACCAGAAACGCGGCGCCGATGAGCTTGCCCCAGAAGAACGCCTCCGGCGCCTGGGCCAGCAATGCGGTGACGCCAGCCGCCGAAAGCAGCAGGAACAGGGTCGCTTGCGTCAGGATACCTAGCACGCCCCACAAGGCCCGCCGCAGCCCGTGCGTCATGCCGTTTTGGATGCAATTAACCGCGTTCGGGCCCGGTGTGGTCACGAAAACCACCCAGAACACCGCGAATATGATCCATCCCTCCCAAGACATCTCAATACACCGGCGGGGCGATGACCCAGATCACCACGGCAGGCGTCGGGTACGGGTTCATCCAGCGGAACGGCTCACCACGGACACGAAAGCTGTCCCCAACATTAAGCGTAAAGGTTCGTCCAGCAACCCACAGATCAAGCCTGCCAGCGATGACATAACCCACCTCCTGCGTCGGGCGGTTGACGGGGTCGGCAATCTCGCTGAACGGCTCGAAGGTGGAATGGACCACCTCGAAATCATCCGTCAGATCAGGGGACAAAAGCTCCTCGACCAGCCCGGCCTCCCGCGAGCCGATGGGCCTGCGCGAGCCTGCCCTGACGACGAAGCCCTGCTCCTCCGCAACCACCGCATCCTGCCGGAATAGACTCGAAACAGACACGTCCAGCGCCTTCGCCATGTGGCGCAAATCGGTGATCGACGGCTCCGACTTGTCCCGCTCCACTTGACTGAGCCACCCGACCGAGCGGTCCATGGTCTCGGCCAGATCCGACAACGTCAGCCCACGCGCCTTACGCAGCGCCCGCAGGTCCGCGCCAAGGGTCTTGGTCTTGCCCGGCTGCGTATGCTTCATAAGACTTCCGTGAAATTTTTGTCCATTTTTTCACCAAAGAGCAAATCGCATGAGTCGCGCAAGAAAAATCTGCACGCACAGGGTCAAACCCTGCCGAACACCGCCGTGAGAATTGCCGCCAGACGCTCTGCGTCCTCGGTCGTAAACGCATCCGCTTGATCGCTGTCTATATCGAACACCGCAATCAGCCGTCCTGACCCGTCCCACACCGGCAATACCAGCTCCGAGCGGGTGGAGGACGCGCAGGCGATGTGACCGGGGAAGGCCTCGACATCCGGCACCAACTGCACCTGTTCCAATCTTGCCGACGCGCCGCAAACCCCGCGCGAAAACGGGATCGTCAAACAGCCATGTCCGCCTTGATAGGGTCCGATTTTCAGCAATTCCGGCCCGACAACGCGGTAGAATCCTGTCCAGTCGAAACGGTCGTCAGCATGGTGCACCTCACACGCGACCGTGGCCATCAGGGCGACCGCGTCGTCCTCACCCTCGACCAGTGCGTCGATGGTTTTTGCGAGTGTGTAGTAGTCGACCATTCAGACCCGCTCGATGGCAATCGCGGTGCCTTCGCCGCCGCCGATGCAGATCGCCGCGACGCCACGCTTGAGGCCACGGGTTTCGAGCGCATTCAGCAAGGTGACCATGATCCGCGCGCCCGACGCGCCAATCGGGTGGCCCAAGGCACACGCGCCGCCGTTGACGTTCACGATATCCCGCTCCAGCCCCATTTCATGCATGAACGCCATAGGCACCACGGCAAAGGCTTCGTTAACCTCCCAAAGGTCGACATCCGCGACCTCCCACCCGATCCGCTCCAGCAGCTTCTTCGCCGCAGGCACAGGCGCGGTCGTGAACAGCCCCGGCGCCTGCGCGTGGCTGGTATGACCGATCACACGGGCGCGGGGCGTCAGGCCATGGGCTTTCACACCCGCCTCGGACGCCATGACCAGTGCGGCCGCCCCGTCCGAGATAGAAGACGAATTCGCAGCGGTCACCGTGCCACCGTCGCGGAATGCCGGTTTAAGTTGCGGGATTTTCTCTGGCCGGGCGTTGCCGGGCTGCTCGTCCTGCGACACCGTGTAGGGCTTGCGGCCTTGCACCTCGACCGCCGCGATTTCCGACGTGAAGGCGCCGCTTTCCTGCGCCGCCAGAGCGTTGGACAGGGACCGCAAGGCATAGTCGTCCTGCGCCTCGCGGGTGAACTGGAACGCCTCGGCGCAATCCTCGGCAAAGGTGCCCATCAGGCGACCCTTGTCATAGGCGTCCTCCAACCCGTCGAGAAACATCGAATCCTGCACCGCCTGATGCCCGATCCGCGCCCCGCCGCGCATTTTCGGCAGCAAATACGGCGCGTTGGTCATACTCTCCATGCCGCCCGCGACCATGGTTTGCACATGGCCCAGAGCAAGCTGGTCAAACGCCATCATCGCGGCTCGCATCCCCGAGCCGCACATCTTGTTCAGAGTCGTGGCCGGAACCTCCTCGCCGAGTCCGGCCGCGAATCCCGCCTGACGTGCGGGTGCTTGACCCTGACCCGCAGGCAGCACGCATCCCATCAACAACTCATCAACTGTGGTCAGGCCGGATTGCGCAAGCGCCGCCTTGATGGCGACCCCGCCAAGTTGGGGAGCATCGACACCACTCAGGGCACCTTGAAAACCGCCCATCGGGGTTCGGCTTGCACCAATGATATATACGGACATTTTGAAACACCTTTGCTGATAGCCATGATCGAATGCATACCGAATGGTAACCTTTGGCGTCTAGTCCAAGAACCTGAAAAGATCAGGAGCACGGACCATGATGCAAACGACAACACACCAAGATGGCATACTTGTTCTGACGCTGTCAGCGACACGTATTGATGCAGCCAGCGCGATCCACTTCAAAGACGAATTCAAAAATGCGACCGCCGCTCCAGCGAAGCGTGTCATCATGGACCTTGCCTCTGTCACCTTTATGGACAGCAGTGGTCTGGGGGCGATGGTCGCCGCATTGAAGTCTTTGGATGGGCGTAAGTTGGAATTGTGTAATCTGACTGCGGCAGTCGACAAAGTATTCCGGCTTACCCGTATGGATAAGGTGTTTCCAGTGCACGCCAGTATGAAAGATGCCCTCACATATAATAGCCCGAAGGGTGTGGACGCCGCATGAGCAGCTTGGCCCGTTTGCCACTCTCTTTTGGAGCTCCCCGCCTTCACTACGAAGAAACAATCAACGCAGACCCGATCTCCATCCGTGATACGATTGTGGAAATTATGAAGCGTTTGCAGCACGAATTTCCGGCGCAATCGGAGGGGATTATCAGTACCGAAATTGTTTTGGCGGAAGTGCTGAACAACATCGCCGAACATGGCTACAACCAGTCCAATCTTGGAGACATCATCGTTTCGGTCCTTTGCACGGACGACATGATCTCGGTCGAGACGCGGGATTATGGATTGCCAATGCCCGGCCTAAACCCACCTGAAGCAGAGCTAGAAGATTTACCAGTGAGTATCGATGATCTTCCCGAAGGCGGATTCGGATGGTTCTTTATCCGCAGTCTTTCGTCCCACATGGAATATCGCCGCGCAGCTTCACAGAATATTTTCTGTGTGCAGATCCCAACTGTTTCCGAAATGGCAACTCAGAAACCCTGAAAGATCACACTTAATCACAAGGCTGAACAGTTCACATTTTTGCCATGTTATTCACTCTCAATGGTCTAATTTTTCTCGTCGAGACGCCACACTCCAATGCGAAAAATTTGGTGTAGCTGCAGAGCTTCACTCGGCGTCGTGTTATCAGCCCCCACCCAGATGCGCGACGCCGAGGACCATTCTTGCGGCCGTTTCCCGATCTTTCCATCTTCCATAGACATTCCCATTTTGACGCCTATCCTCTCGTTTAACCACAGGGGAGCCAATATCATGCGCGACTTTCATCAACCCGGACGCTCGACGGTATTCGCGACAAATGGCATGTGCGCCACGTCTCATCCATTGGCTGCTAAAGTTGCTGTGCAGATGCTGGAGGCTGGTGGAAACGCAGTCGATGCGGCCATCGCCGGGGCGGTATTGCTTGGGTTTTGCGAACCCCAGATGACCGGCATCGGCGGCGATTGCTTCGTATTGCTCAGCAAGCCCGGAGAGCCTGATATTATCGCATTGAACGGGTCGGGGCGCGCGCCGAAAGGGCTGTCTGCTTCTGAAATACGCAAGAAAAAGCTCAAAAATGTTCCAGTGGACACCGTTGACGCGATCACCCTGCCCGGTGCGATCGACGCGTTTTGCCGCCTCAGCAAGAATCACGGAAAACTTGGCCTCAAGGCAATTCTTGCGCCATCCATTTACTACGCCGAGGCCGGTGTGCCAGTGGCCCCACGCACCAGTTTCGATTGGACGCAGGCAGAAGACACCCCAAAAGGGGCGGCAGCAAAATATTACCTACTGGAAGGCAAAGCTCCGAAACCTGGTCAGTTGTTCCGCTCACCACAGCAAGCAGAAGTTCTACGACTCGTCGCCGAGCGTGGGCGCGCCGGCTTTTACGAGGGTGAAGTGGCGGAAGATATGGTGACATCGTTGCAAGCCGCGGGCGGCACCCACACCCTTGACGATTTCGCCGAAACTTCGTGTGACTACACGGCTCCGGTTTCCGGTGTCTACAAAGGAACAGATTTGGTTGAGCACCCGCCAAACGGGCAAGGTGCCACTGCGATTTTGATGAACAACATACTCGGCCATTTTGACTTGGCGTCGATGGACCCGCTCGGTTCAGCGCGCGCCCATATTGAGATCGAAGCCTCAAAACTTGCCTACGACGCGCGCAACAGGTTCTTGGCAGATCCGGATTTCACCACCCGCATCAATCATATGCTCGCGCCCGAAACGGCCACAGACTTGGCAGCACTTATTGACCCCCAAAAAGCCATGTCATCGCCGAGCGTACTGTCCGAGCAGGTACACAAAGATACGGTTTACATCACAGTCGTGGACAAGGATTTGATGTCCGTGTCGCTGATCTATTCAATCTTTCACAGCTTTGGCTCTGGTATTGCCTCCGACAAATTCGGAGTCTTGTTCCAGAATCGAGGCTGCGGATTTTCGCTTGAGGAAGGTCATCCGAATGAAGCTGCTGGCGGCAAAAGGCCAATGCACACGATCATTCCGGGCTTGCTGCGTCAGAACGGTGAAACTGTAATGCCGTTTGGCGTCATGGGTGGTGCCTACCAACCCTGTGGGCACGCGCGCTTTGTGACCAACCTTGTGGATTTCGATATGCATCCACAGGCTGCGATCGACGCCCCCCGTTGCTTCTCCGATGAAGGTGAGTTGAGGGTGGAACGAGGGTACTCGGACGCCGCACGGCAAGAACTGAGCGACTTAGGCCATAACGTCACGATACCAAATGGCCCGATCGGCGGCGCACAAGCAATCTTCATCGACAGGGTAAACGGTGTTCTTCACGGGGCATCCGACCCACGGAAAGACGGTTGCGCGTTGGGGTACTAGTTGAAGTCGAACTGCAGCGGGTACCTTCCGCGCCCGTCATAGTCACCAAACATGGCGCTTAGATCGGGGTGATCGACAGGCTCTCCGGTCATATCGGCCGCGAGGTTTTGCTCGGACACATATGCCACGTAGTAGCTTTCATCGTTCTCGGCGAGCAGATGGTAGAACGGTTGGTCACGGTTTGGCCGGCTTTCAGCGGGAATGTTATCATACCATTCTTCAGTGTTCGAAAACTCGGCATCCACGTCAAAAATCACCCCCCGGAAGGGATGTTTCTTATGGCGCACAATTTGGCCCAGCGTGAATTTAGCTTGAGTTTTCAGCATAACATTGCAACCCCTACCCCTCCTAGATAGACCCTCAGCGGGTGATTTGTCCATAAATGGGCACCGATTTTCAGGGAAACAGTCTGTGAACTTAATTTTAACAGTTTTAGAGATTGTCGCTCCGGTGTTCATTCTCGCAGCCATCGGATTCGCATGGGTAAAACTTGGTTTCGACTACAGAATCGAGTTCGTGACGCGGCTGGCGATGACCCTTTCAGTCCCGTGCCTCATCTTTTCTGCCCTGATGCGCACCGAGATCGCTCCTGATGCGTTGACCAAAGTCTCTCTGGCGGCGGTTACTGCCTATGCCATTGTAACAGCTGGATGTTTTCTGCTGGTGAAGCTCGGACGGATGGATGTCCGTACCTATTTAGCGCCTTTGATTTTTGGGAATACCGGAAACCTTGGCCTGCCTCTCGCTTTGTTCGCCTTCGGCGATGAAGGGCTTGGTTATGCAGTGGTGATCTTCGCGATTATGGCGATTTATTCGTTCACCTTCGGTGTGTGGCTCGTGTCAGGAGGGGGGTCGGTCAGTAAGGTAATCAAAGAACCATTGGTTGGAGCCACGCTCCTCGGAGCGCTGTTTTTGGTGATGGATTGGGAAACACCTCGTTTCTTGACGAATTCTATTGATCTCATCGGACAGATGGCGATTCCCATGATGCTGATCACGCTCGGGGTTGCTGTCGCCCGCCTGAAACCACAGGGGGTGAGCAAAGCCATCGTCGCATCACTCCTGAAAGCCTGCATTTGCATCGCAGCCGCCGTAGCTGCCGGACTGTGGTTCGGATTATCGCAAACCCCGTTGGCCGTGCTGATTCTACAGGTCTCCACCCCGGTTGCTGTGACCTCCTATCTGTTGTCGGTCAAATACGAGGCCGACAGCGATGCTGTCGCCGGCCTTGTGGTGGTCTCCACGCTGCTATCTGTTGCCTATATCCCGCTCACGTTAACGTTTTTGGTTTAAACATAACGATTGCGGAGTTTGCCTAGGCCGGATTTTGCGCTAAGATTCTGAAAAGCCAAAGAGGCATAAAGCCCAAATCAAGGCGAGCAGGTACCATGAAAAAGATCTTCACCGCGTTAGCGTTTGTTCTTCTTGTGTCGGCATGTGGCGGCGGCGGAGGAAGCGCGCCGAACAACCTCGACAACGCGTGCTCCATTGTTTCCCAGCGCGCTAGTTGGCTAAAAGACATGAAAGCTGTGGAGCGCAAATGGGGCGTCCCGGTTCATGTGCAGATGGCAACCATCCATCAAGAAAGCAAGTTCGTGAGCGACGCACGTACGCCGTTCCGATACGCGATTGGCGTCATCCCGATGGGGCGGCAAAGCTCGGCTTATGGCTTTAGTCAGGCCCTTGATGCCACATGGAAAGAGTACAAAGTGGACCAGCGCCGCCAAAGCGCCAAGCGTGACAAGTTCCGCGATGCCGTGGACTTCATGGGTTGGTATATGGACGGCAGTTCCGAGCGTCTGGGTATTTCTAAATACGACGCGCGCAACCAATATCTGGCCTATCATGAAGGTCGCACAGGCTTCGCCCGTGGGTCGTATAACCGTAAATCATGGTTGCTACGGGTCTCTCAGGCGGTCGCTGACCGCTCTGAAATGTACCGTTACCAGCTGATCAGCTGCGGCAAGGCATAGGGGGCCTAGTTTAGCCCCCTCGCCTGAATTTCTTGAGGAATGTTGAAGGGGCGCGCGCCGATTTTGACACCTTTCTTCAGCTCGCCAAGAATGACAGTGGTCTGGCCACCTGCATCGTTGGTGATAACCCATTGGCGAAGTTCAACCGGATTAGACGTGAATTTCAGCTGAATATTGCCGTATTCTGGATGCTGCGGGTCCTGCACCTTCACGACAGTCGCCGTGCCATCGTCGCGATGGCCAACAACCATGTTAGAGCGGCTGAAATCGACGTTCCGTGCCAAAATCAAGTTCAGCGGAGTGCGCTTCAAAGGGAACTGCTCTGGTGGGACGTTTGATTTCGGATCAAAAACCGCAACTTGACTGCCGCCAGCAATGACAAGGCTGTCATCGGGTGGGGCGTAATCAAATCGAACGCGCCCGGGCCGTTTGATCAGGATTTCCCCGGTCGTCACCGACCCGTCCTCATTGATCTGCGTAAAGTCACCCTTCGCTGTCTGGAAGCTGTTGAGATAGTTGGAGATTTGCGAAAGCGAAATCTTCTCAGCCATAGCTGGCACCGCCAAAGCAAGCGACAGAACAGGGGCAAGGATCAGTTGTTTTATCATCATGACCTCAAGATAAGCAAAAGGCCGGGGGTTTAAACCCTCGGCCCTTCACGAAGCTGACATATGGCGCAATATTGCGCGACCGTTAATGCTGCTCAGGCACAAGAATCTCGCGTTTGCCAACGTGATTGGCTTGTGAGACCACGCCTTCTTCTTCCATTTGCTCAACAAGGCGCGCAGCTTTGTTGTATCCGATCGCCAGCTTGCGTTGGATATAAGAGGTCGAACATTTACGGTCTTTCAACACGATCTGAACGGCAGTGTCATACAGCGCATCCTCGCCGTCGGTATTCCCACCGAGGCCAAGCACCATGTCGATGTCATTGGATTTCTCATCGGTTGGCCCCTCAACAACGCCCGACATATATGTCGGTGGTCCGAAAGACTTGAGGTGGTTGACGATTTCCTCAACCTCTTCATCAGACACAAACGGGCCGTGAATACGTGTGATTTTAGAACCGCCAGCCATGTAAAGCATGTCGCCCATGCCCAACAGCTGCTCGGCACCCATCTCGCCAAGGATCGTCCGCGAATCAATTTTCGACGTCACTTGGAAGGAAATCCGCGTTGGGAAGTTGGCTTTGATAGTGCCTGTAATAACATCGACCGAAGGGCGTTGCGTTGCCATGATCAAGTGAATACCGGACGCACGCGCCATCTGTGCAAGACGCTGGATGCAGGCTTCGATTTCCTTGCCGGCAACCATCATCAGGTCCGCCATCTCGTCCACCACGACCACGATATATGGCATGGTTTCAGGCTGAAATTCCTCTGTCTCGAAGATCGGCTCGCCGGTTTCGTCGTCGAAACCGGTCTGAACAGTACGCGAGAACAGCTCACCTTTGGCAAGCGCGTCTTTCACGCGACTGTTGTAGCCGTCAATGTTCCGCACGCCCATCTTGGACATCTTGCGGTAACGCTCTTCCATTTCGCCCACGGTCCATTTCAGGGCCACAACCGCCTTTTTAGGGTCGGTTACAACGGGCGACAGCAGGTGAGGGATACCGTCATAAACGCTGAGTTCCAGCATCTTCGGATCAATCATGATCAAACGGCATTCTTCCGGCGTCAGCTTGTAGAGCAGCGACAGGATCATCGTGTTGATGGCTACGGATTTACCAGACCCAGTTGTACCCGCGATCAGCAGGTGGGGCATCTTGGCAAGGTTGGCGACAATCGGCTCGCCACCAATGTCCTTGCCCAACGCCAGCGGCAGTTTCTGATTTCCATCACCGAAGTCACGAGCCGAGAGGATTTCGCGAAGCACAACCATTTCGCGCTTTTCGTTCGGCAGTTCGATGCCAATCACAGTGCGACCCGGCACAGTTGAAACACGTGCGGACAAGGCGGACATTGATCGCGCAATGTCGTCCGACAATCCGATCACACGAGAAGCCTTCAAACCCGGTGCGGGCTCCAATTCATACATTGTGACAACCGGGCCGGGGCGAACGGAAACGATTTCCCCCTTCACGCCATAGTCGTCCAAAACGGCTTCAAGCATACGCGCGTTTTCTTCCAGCGCTTCATCGCTTAAAACGTGGCGTTCCACGGTGGATGCACTGGTCAGAAGATTTAGGGGAGGCAGCTCAAAATCAGAGCTGTTGTCCTCGAATTGCAACGCCGGCTGCGCCTCCGCAACGGCCCGTTTGGACGGCGCAACAGGCTTGCGGACAGGTTGCTGTACAACCGGCTTGGTCAATGGCGCGTTAACACGTGTCAGCGCGGGAGCTGCTGATACCGGTTCGATCAGTTCATCTTCGTCCACATAGTGCTGTTCAGCGGTCTCGCGGAAAGCAGGATCAATACGCAGAGGCTCTGGACCACGTCCGCGAGTGAGTTGCGGTTCCGCACGCATTGACGGCTCGTCGGTATATTCAAGCGGCTTTGTCCGGCGACCACGGTTTTTGATAACGTCTGAAATCTTTGACTTTATGCGGTCTTCTGGGTCCACATCATCGTGAATTACCGCAGGTTCATCATATAGTTCCGGTTCGGCATCCCGCGGCTTCAATCCCGGCAAGCGAGCAAGCAGACTTGGTTTGGCGGCAGGTTTCTCGACTTCGATCTGCGGCGCGGCAAGTGGTTGTGGCGCATGCACGACAGGCGCACGACGCAACGATGGTCCGGGAATTGGCGCGTCGTCCTGATAGGACTCTTCAACGGCACTAAGACGTGCCTCTTTACGCTGCACCCGAATTTCGTTGGCTTTGCTTGCCGCGAGTACGGCACCTTTGCCTGTCGAGCCTATCAGCTTCATGATGCTGGCATATGTCAGGATGACGCCGACCAACATAAAACGCGCGACGGCTTTGATCTCTGACCGATCGAAGCCCAGCACAAACAGGGACAAAAACAACAAACCGAAAAAGACAATGAACGCCAACACCTTGAGCCCGAAGGTCGCGCTGATCGGAGCCACACCAAGGATCGCACCAAGAACGGTGTCGCCGAACAAGCCGCCCAACCCAAAGGAATGGGTCCATTCGCTCACAGGGACATGGGTTGAAGCGTAGACCGAGGCCAAAGCGATGGCCAACGGAGCGAAAATCAGTCGGCCAACCGCCCGCCCCTCTCCGCGATGCATAACAAATCGAAGCCCCCAAACCACGGTGACGAATGGAATAGCCCAAGCGCCGAAGCCGACGATGATGAACAACGGGCTCGCAAGGTAAGCTCCAAATCGGCCCAGCCAGTTTTTTGCAGGCTCATCTGTGGCAGACATCCAGCTTGGGTCTTCGGGTACATATGAAAGCAGAAGCATGGTCACCATAACGCCAACCGCCAGAAGCCCGAAACCGAACAGTTCCTTGCCTCGTTTCTCGATTGCCGCCTGCATATCGCTGTCCAAAAACGGATCGCGTGGCCTTGCCTGATACGCCATATCTACTTCCTCACCTTCAACCGTATATGCAGCTCTTGAGACGGGTCAGCCCCGGCTGCAGTTCGTTCATTGGGGCGACCAAGGCCACCCGGATATAATTCGTGCCGGGGTTAGCCCCCTGATAATCGCGACCCAGATATGCACCGGGTAGAACTTTGACTCCCGTGGAACTCCAAAGCTGCTTCGTTGCGTCTTCCCCATCCTTGACAGGGAGCCACAAAAAGAAGCCCGCTTCTGGTGGCTTGTAGCCATCCACATCACCAAACAGCGTATCGCTGAAATCCAGCTTCTCTCGGTAAAGGGCGCGGTTTGCTTCAACATGGTCTTCGTCAGCCCAAACCATTTCGGCCACGCGTTGCAACGGCAGCGGCAATGGAGCGCCTGCATATGCGCGCAGTGCCTTCAGCCGCTTGATGTTTTCGGGGCCACTCGCTGCGAAGCCTGACCTCAGGCCTGCAAGGTTGGACCTCTTTGATAGTGAGTTGAACAAAACCACACGTTCCGGATCATGGTCCTTACCGGCCGTTAACGCGCCCATCGGCGCAGAAGAACGATAGATTTCGGAATAGCATTCGTCGGCGAATATCTTGAAGTCGTATTTCTCGGCCAAAGCCAACAAGTCGGCCCAGTATTCTGGCGTCGCGACCGCACCCTGTGGATTGGAGGGCGAGCAAAGATAAGCAATCGCTGTGCGGTTCAACACATCTTCCGGTAGGGCAGAAAAATCAGGTAAAAAGCCGGTTTCCAGCGTCGCGGGCACATAAATCGGTTCCGCACCTACAGCCAGCGAAGCAACGGCATATACTTGGTAAAACGGGTTCGGCATCAAAACGACGGGTGTACCGTTCTTATCTTCTGGGCACAGAGCCAAAGCCGCGTTGAACAAGCCTTCGCGGGTGCCGTTCAGTGCCAAAATTTGCGTAGCCGCATCGACTGCAACGCCGTATCGACGGGCGATCCAAGCCGCGATTGCTGCCTGTAGTTCCGGCGTTCCCTCGTTTGGCGGGTACCCGCCGAAGCCGGACGCATGCGCCGCAATAATGTCGGTAATCCAGTGAGGAAAGGGATGCTGAGGCGAGCCGATTGTCATATCCACAGGCTCTCCGCCCGGCTCCAGCCCGGCGAGTAGCGACCGCAAACGCGGAAATGCATATGGTGGCAGGTTCGAAAACCGCTCAGGAAAGGTCATTGGGACCTACTATTACTGCCTCAAGGATCGGGATCATGGTCGCCCCGTTTAGACCAAGCTACCCCAATGCGCAGGCCGCGGTCCAGAAAAAGCGCCGCAATTTCAGCAATGTGGTCACAAGCCTGTGACTTTTTGGCCCATTAGCCGAGCGCATCCTCTGCGGCAGCGCACAAGCGCAGCAATCGTTCCTCCGCGTAAGGAGCACCAAGAAACATAATCCCTGTTGACGCCAAACCGGTTGGCAAAGTGACGCCAGAGGACCCCATCAGGTTGCCAACCCTTGTATTCCGCAGCGCCAACAAGTTCTCGGTGACGTAATAATCGCTATCAGTCAGCAACCGTTCGGCGTTGGGTGGTAAAATTGGAGAGGTCGGTAAAATTACGGCGTCAAAGCCCGAGATACACTCGTTCCAAATCGAAATAATCGCTTCAAGGCGACGCCATCCCGCAACATAATCAGGCCCTGATATGCCCGCGCCGGAGCGGAAGCGTTCCAGAATTTCGGGAAACATGACGCTTGGGTTTTCTTCAATCACGTCTTTCCAAACCCCGTACGCCTCCGGTGCAAACAACGTGCCCGACAAGGCGAGCGCTTCTGCAATCTCGGGCACCTCCTTGCGTTCCACGATTGCACCAGCTGCTTTCAGACGCTCGACTGCACTGTTGAACCCCGCAAGAGGCTCGCCGCGGATGTCATCGAACGCGATTGTGTCGAGGATCATCAGCCGTGCACCGTCAAGCGAAGCGCCGCGCAAATCAGCTACGCGGCCACCCTCCAAAGTGGCAAGCAACTGTGCCGCGTCCTCAACCGACCGGCACAAGGGGCCGACTGTATCGAAACGCGGGCAAAGTGGAACAGCGCCTTTTACAGAAATTCTGTTGATGGTTGTCTTCAGGCCCACCAAGTCGTTCCAGGCTGCAGGAATACGGACCGAACCGCCCGTATCAGAGCCTATTCCAGCCGCAGCCAGTCCAAACGCAACTGACGTCGCCGCACCGGAGGACGACCCGCCGGCGACGGCGCTCACGTCGTTGATGCACGGCGGGGTGGCTGTTACCGGATTAAGACCAAGGCCTGAAAACGCCAGCTCCGACATGTGTGTTTTCCCAAGGCAGACAGTTCCTGCCTGCGTCGCATTCGCCAGAACTTCCGCGTCAGAGTCTGGCGTGCGGTCTTTCAGCAAAGCACTACCCGCTTCGGTGGCTATCCCAGCGGTATCGAACAAATCTTTCCACGAAATCGGAACACCATCGAGCAACCCACACCGCTGGCCCATATCTGCACGCCTCTTGGCCTCCGTGGCCTCGTCCATCGCACGACCTTCCGTCAAACGCGCATAAATGCGGTCTAAAAACTCATGATTTCGTGCTGCTTCAAGATAAGCTTCAGTCAAGGCGACCGGATCGATCTCACCTGCTTCAATTCCACGACCCAAGTCGCTCGCAGTCATAAACAACCATTGGTCCGACATAGCTAAATCCTTGCGCTGATTTGGCGCGAGGGTAGCGGCAGCACAGCGCATGGACAATCCCAACTATCCCGCCATATTGAGCGGCATGACTTATGACAGCGATATCTCGATTGTTGGTGGCGGCCTGAATGGGTGCGCCCTTGCGATTGCATTGGCCAGTGGCGGGCTCTCGGTCACGTTGATCGACAGCCTAGCCGTTGATGCCGTGCAAGGGGACAGTTTCGACGGTCGGTCCTACGCCCTCGCGTTGGCCTCCAAGCGCCTGCTGAGCGCTGTGGGGCTATGGGACGACGTTGCAAAAGACGCCCAGCCGATGCTGGAAATTAAAGTGACAGACGGGCGGGCGGGCGAAGGTCCGTCGCCTTTCTGGATGCATTTCGACCATACTGAGATTGAAGAAGGCCCAATGGGCTTCATGGTCGAAGATCGCCACTTGAGGCGCGCGTTCCTCTCGAAGATTGCCAAGACTGGCAGCATTACGCACCTGACCCCTGAAACAGTGGTCGCGCAGTCGGTCGATCAAACGAGCGCAACGGTAGTACTGGCATCAGGAAAAACTGTCCGTAGCCGACTTTTGGTCGGGTGCGACGGTCGCCGCAGCGGTGTGGCAGAGCGCGCTGGTATCGGGCGCAGCTTTAAAGACTATGGGCAGACTGCCTTGGTCGCGGCAATCGGGCACGCATTGCCACATAGCGGAATTGCGCACCAATTCTTCATGCCTGCAGGCCCACTGGCGATTTTGCCTTTGACAGGCAATAGAAGCTCGATTGTCTGGGCTGAAACGCATGAACGGGCAGCAGAACTTTCCGAATTGAGTGACGAGGCCTTTATAGAAGCACTACGCCCAGCCTTCGGGGATTTCTTGGGGGACATACATGTAGCAGGCGCGCGGTTCTCCTATCCGCTAAATCTCACATTAGCAGACCGCATCGTGGATGAACGGCTTGTTTTGGTCGGAGACGCCGCACATGGCGTCCACCCGATTGCCGGACAAGGGTTAAACCTCGGCCTCCGCGATGTTGGTGCTTTGGCGCAGGTGCTTGTTGACGCCCGCAGGCGTGGTGAAGACATCGGGTCTGACGCTGTTTTAGTTCGCTACGAAGAATGGCGGCGGTTTGACACGACGACGCTCGCCTTGGCGACAAACATCTTTAATGGCTTGTTCTCTAACGACAATCCAATACTCAGAGCTGGCCGCGACATTGGAATGGGCTTGGTAAATGCATTCCCGGCCCTGCGCCGCAATTTCATCCGTGAAGCCGCCGGATTGACCGGTGACCTACCGCGACTTTTGCAAGGCCGTTCGCTTTAGTCGAGCTTACGCGCCTCGTCGACGAGCATTATCGGGATACCTCCGCGGATTGGGAAAGCCAGCTTTGCCGACTTTGAAACCAGCTCCTGTTTTTCTGCATCGTAGGACAAGGTCGATTGCGTCACAGGACAGACCAGTCCCTCAAGCATATGGCGGTCAAAACTCGGATCGGTCATTGCAGTGTCTCCTCGGCTGTCCCGCCTCTAAGTGAAAACTCGATTAGCGTAACCAGAGTTTCACGCCGTGTCGTTAATGAAGGGGCCTCAAGCAGCGCTTGCTTTTCTTCCGGCTCGAAAGGGCAAAGCATGGACAGAGAGTTGATCAGCAACTCGGTATCCGCATCTTTTAGGCTATCCCAATCTGTTCGCAAGTCGTGGGCATCAAAGAATCTTTCGAGTGCACTTAAGAATTCAGCACGATCAAAATCCGGATCGTCTTCCGCGGCTCCCATATCACGCTCAAAGCCCGACCAGCTGACCAATGCTTTGCGATATGGATTGAACCCCGTGACCTCTTCGGTAATCCGAAAGCGCGAAATTCCGGCGAGCGTGATCATGTAGCGGCCATCTTCGGTTTCGGAAAACTGGGTTACACGCCCCGCACATCCGATGGCGTGCAGTTGCTCCTCGCCTTTCGGTCCCCGGTGCGGCTGCACCATCCCGATCATTCTATCAGGCGTTTTCAGAACGTCTTCGAACATTTGCAGATAGCGCGGCTCAAACAGGTGGAGCGGCAACCTCGCCCGCGGCAACAAAAGTGCACCGGGCAAGGGAAATACCGGAATGGTGTCGGGAAGGTCTGCTGATTTCATCATAAGCATGGACGTAGCCCGTGTGCTTTCTCAGACAAATATCATCGACGACAATTTACGACGACCGTTCAAAACAATCGGATCATCTGCCTTCAACGCGTCAAAAACTGTGAACAGCTGCGATTTGGCAGCCCCGTCATTCCATTCGCGATCGCGTCGGAACAACTCCAGCAAATGATCGACCGCGCCTTGGGCGTCACCTGAGGCATGCAAGGCGACCGCAAGGTCCAACCTTGCCTGATGGTCGTCAGCATTGGCATCAAGAGCGGCTTGCAGTTCGGCCGCCGGACCGGTTTCAGCGGCTTGCAACAGCAGATCAATCTGCGCGCGGACGGCTTCAATCTCTGGCAAACCATTCAACTCCGCCGGTGCGTTGGCCAGCAGCTCCGAGGCTTGCTCCAATTCGTCCATCGCCAAATGTGCCCGCATCAGCCCCGCATAAGCCGCGGGATTGTTCGGCTCTTCACCCAAGATTGCCGCGAAGGTCTGCGCTGCATCTACTGCCGCACCCTCTTCCAGCATTGCTTCGGCTGCGGCTATGGCTTCACCAAGCCCTTCATCCACTTCACCGTCGGATTCAGCGATCAACTTATCGATGAATGTCTTGATCTCACTCGCTGGCAACGCACCCTGAAAGGCATCAATCGGCTTGCCCTTGTAGAAAGCATAAACAGTAGGGATCGACTGGATTTGCAATTGGCCGGCGATCTGCTGGTTTTGGTCGACATCGACCTTCACCATTTTCACGGCACCTTTGGCCTCTTTCACCCCTGCCTCTAGGGCTGGACCAAGAGTTTTGCATGGGCCGCACCATGGCGCCCAAAAATCGACGATGATGGGAACTTCGTGGCTGGCCTCGATCACATCGACCATAAAGGTCGCTTCGCTTGTGTCTTTGATCAGGTCGCTACCACCGGCGGGAATTCCGCCTACGTTTAGTTCAAGCATGGTTTTGTCCTCGGTGTTTAAGCTCAGTTGCCCTGTATATGTGCGCTCTTTGGTCAAAGATCAAATGTCGCAAAAACTGGCGCATGGTCGGAAGGCTTTTCCCAGCCACGCACATGGCGAACCACCCGCGACGAGTGGCCTGATGAAGCGATGTCCGAGGTCGCCCAGACATGATCCAAACGGCGGCCTTTGTCAGCGGCATCCCAATCTTTGGCACGATAAGACCACCAGGAATAGAGCTGGCCCTCGGGAATGTCGTTGCGTGTCACGTCAGACCACCCCCCTGCGTCCATCACTTCGTTGAAATGCTCGACCTCGACCGGTGTGTGGCTGACAACCTTCAGCAATTGCTTATGGGACCACACGTCATCCTCACGAGGCGCGATATTCAGATCACCCACAAGGATGGACTTTGTGGGCTTTTCCGCATGGAACGCATCACGCAATTCACTCAGGTAATCGAGCTTTTGGCCAAATTTTTCGTTTACCTCGCGGTCGGGTACGTCACCACCCGCAGGGACGTAATGGTTGTGAATGGTCACCCCATTCTCCAGCCGCGCAGCGACATGGCGGGCATGACCAAGCGAGGCGTAGTCTTCCGCCGCAGTCTCAACAATCGGCAGACGCGAGATGATCGCGACGCCATTATACCCCTTCTGACCACGCGCAACCATGTGACGGTAGCCAATTGCGTGCAGCCCTTCGAGAGGGATCTTGTCCACCGGGCTTTTGCACTCTTGCAGGCACAACACATCCGGAGCTTCTTCGCGGAGCAGCTTGAGTACCAACTCTTCACGCAAACGAACCGAGTTGATGTTCCAAGTGGCGAGGGTGAATGACATGGCGTTTCTCCGGTTTGACTTCATTTCAGATTAGTCCGACGCTCGCGGCAGCACCACAAGGAAACACCGATGTCGCTAATTGCCACCAATCGTAATTTCCGATTGCTGTTTTCGGCGACCGCCGTCTCCAATCTTGGTGACGGGATTTCAGCCTTGGCGTTCCCATGGCTCGCAACTTTGATTACCCGGGATCCGTTCTTAATTTCCGCAGTTGCCGCCGCCACCAGGCTTCCTTGGCTGTTGTTCTCGTTACCTGCCGGTGTGATCACCGACCGGATGAACCGTCAGCGCTTGATGGTCAGCGCTGATATCTTGCGCATGGTTCTGACGATGGGCGTCATTGGCTTGATCCTATCCGCCCCTGCTTTGCCTCTTCACGATGGTGCAGCTCAAATGACGCCGCTGATTGCAGGGCTATGCGCTGCTGCGTTCTTACTGGGAAGCGCCGAGGTTTTGCGAGACAACGCCGCGCAAACGGCCCTGCCATCCGTAGTTGAAAAGCGTGATCTCGAAAGGGCTAACGGCCAGCTCTGGAGCGTTGAGCAGATTATGGGTCAATTCGTTGGTCCGCCTGTCGCGGGCTTGCTGATCGCCCTCGCGGTTCCCGCCCCGTTTCTTTTGGATGCCGCGACGTTCGGCATTGCAGCATTTCTGGTCTGGCAAATCGCGATGTTGCCGAATGTTCGGATTCAGCAGGTTTCCGGCTTCTGGCGACAAATGAGGGAAGGCGTCGATTGGATGTTTGGACAGCCGCTTATCCTACGGCTTGCGCTGATGCTTGGAATGTTGAACTTCGTAATCATGATGAGCGCTACGATACTGGTACTGTTATCACAAGAAATCATGGGCCTCGACGCTGCGGGTCACGGGTTGTTGCTTACGGCTGGTGCTGCTGGCGGGGTCTTTGGCGGGATGTTTGGCCCTAAGCTGGTCAGCCGGTTTGGGGCCCAGATCTGCGTGTTCGGGGCGCTGATAATATTTCCAATCCCGTTTATCCTGCTGACTGTAACATCAAATCCATGGCTGGCGGGACTTGCCCTATTTTTGGAAATGTTCAGCGGGATCGTTTGGAATGTCGTCACGGTTTCCTTGCGTCAGCGCATCATTCCAGATGCCCTGCTCGGGCGCGTTAATTCGATCTACCGCTTCTTCGGATGGGGATCGATTCCACTAGGTGCTTTGTTTGCGGGCTTATTGGTATCGTCGCTGGAGGGCTCACTGGGTCGTGAAACGGCGCTGCGTGTTCCTTACGTCTTCGGCGCCTTAGTATGTGTAGGCTTGGCGCTATACGGGATGCTACGCCTTCGTCTGCCAAAGGCATTATGACAGCATCTCATCTGCGTAAAAAAATGCCCGGGCATTTGCCCGGGCCAGTCCAACAGGGAGAATACCGCAACATAACCCCGTTGCGGTCAGGGGAACTTTGACTGAGGTCAAACCTCATGAATTCAATTTATAACCACCAGATTCGGTCACAAGAAGGCGCGCATTTGACGGGTCTGGTTCTATTTTTTGACGCAACCGGTAAATATGCGTCTCCAACGTGTGTGTCGTCACACCCGCGTTATAGCCCCAAACCTCGTGCAACAGCACATCGCGCGCCACCACGCCATCGGTCGAGCGATAGAGGAACTTCAAAATATTCGTCTCTTTTTCTGTAAGACGGATTTTCTTTTCATCCTCAGTGATCAGCATCTTCATCGCAGGTTTGAAGGTGTATGGCCCAAGTTGGAACACCGCATCCTCGGACTGTTCGTGCTGACGCAACTGAGCGCGAATGCGGGCCAAAAGTACCGGAAACTTGAACGGTTTGGACACGTAGTCATTTGCACCAGCATCAAGACCCAGAATGGTATCTGCATCACTGTCATGCCCTGTCAGCATCAACACGGGGCATTTCACACCCTGTTTGCGCATCAACCGGCAGAGCTCGCGCCCGTCGGTATCCGGCAAGCCAACATCAAGAACCACTAGGTCATAGATCGCTTCTTTCGCTTTTTGCATCGCGTCGGCGCCGTTGCCAGCCTCGAACACGTCGAAATCTTCGGTCATGATCAACTGCTCGGACAGCGCTTCGCGTAGGTCCTCGTCATCGTCTACCAGCAGGATTTTCTTCAGTGTTGCCATTGGTCAATGTCCTTTGTTGTTAGGTACAAGATGTGGCCTGACAGCAAAGGAAACAACTCACGCCGCCGTTATTCACAGCCTCGTGTCGCAATCGGGGTGTTTTGTTTCAACTTTCATTCTTTTCGCGTAGAAGTGGGCTGACTTTGTTACAAGATCGAGCCCATGACACTCGCACCTGACATAATTGAGCTGACAGCCCGTGCCCGTGCCGACCTGCGGATGGGCGTTCCTGTCATCATCGGATCATCCCTTGTCCTTGCGGCGGAAACGCTGAGCGACAAGCGACTGAAGGCTTTGCAGATCGCGGGAATGCCTCTGGCCCTCGCCATTACTGACTGGCGCGCCCGTACTTTGAAAGCCCGCGCCTATGACACTGACCTTGCACGGATCGTTGTGCCATCCGACGCGCCGGTGGACTGGATTGCGGCGATTGCCGATCCCGCCGACGATTTGAACGCACCAATGAAGGGGCCACTTCAAACGTTGCGCGACGGAAACGCCGATGACGCGCGCCTTGCCATCCAACTCGCAAAGGACGCGCGCTTGCTGCCCGCCGTTGTAGTCGCGCATTTAGATGCGCCGGTGGACTACGCGGCACAACACAGCCTTACCTTGCTTGATGCCGATGCCTTGGCTTGCGTCTCTGCGACTGTCAGCCCCTTGCACCCTTTAGTCAGCGCGCGGCTCCCCCTTGAGGTTAGCGAAGCCGGGCGCCTGCATGTTTTTCGCCCAGAGGATGGCGGAGAAGAGCACTATGCAATCGAAATCGGCATGCCCTCGCGGTCTGAGCCTGTCCTGACCAGACTTCATTCGGCGTGTTTTACTGGCGATCTACTGGGATCGCTAAAATGCGATTGCGGGCCGCAACTGCGCGGCGCTTTGGCGCAAATGGGATCTGAGGGACAAGGGGTGTTGCTCTACCTCAACCAAGAAGGCCGTGGGATCGGGCTAGCAAACAAAATGCGCGCCTACTCCTTGCAAGATCAGGGCTTTGACACTGTAGAAGCCAATCACAGACTTGGTTTTGAAGACGATGAGCGCGATTTCCGGATCGGCGCAGGCATTCTGAAATCCATGGGGTTCAGCAGGGTAAAATTGCTGACCAACAACCCGGCCAAACTCGCGATGCTGGCGGCCAACGGATTGGAGGTCGTTGAGCGCGTCCCTCTAAAGGTTGGCGAAACCCGCCACAACACCGCTTACCTCGCCACCAAGGCGGCGAAATCGGGGCATTTGCTGTGAGCCCTACGAACCTCGTGGTGACGCGATGGCGTGCTCGTTTCATGGGGCGGGATTTTCGGTGTAGCATCGGCAAAGGTGGCATATCGAGAGACAAGCGAGAAGGTGACGGAGCGACGCCTGTCGGCAGCCACCGGATTGTGGGGATGTTGTATCGCCCCGACCGTCTGCAACCACCAGTTCCGTGGGCTAAGCCAATTGGGCCGATGGATCTATGGTCTGACGATCCAACTGATCCGTCTTATAATCAAATGGTTCGTGAACCCTATTCCGCAAGCCATGAGCGCCTGCATCGCGCCGACCGCCTATACGATTTGGTGTTTTTGACCGATTGGAACTACCCAGTAGCGGTTCCCGGCAAAGGTTCTGCGATCTTCATTCACCGCTGGCGCAAACCTCGGCACCCTACTGAAGGGTGCGTGGCGTTTTCGGCTGAAAATTTGCTTTGGATTGCGCAGCGGATCGACTTTGGCTGCCGTATAATCGTCAAGCCTTAGGCGCGACACGCTCGCCAAAGATTGCCGACCCCACGCGCACAAAGGTCGCGCCTTGCTCTATTGCGCATTCGAAATCACTGCTCATCCCCATGCTGAGTTCCGCCAATCCATTGCGCTCGGCCAAACTATTCAGAAGCGCGAAATGTTCAGACGGTTCCTCGTCGACCGGG
Source organism: Litoreibacter halocynthiae (assembly GCF_004365635.1). GTDB lineage: Bacteria > Pseudomonadota > Alphaproteobacteria > Rhodobacterales > Rhodobacteraceae > Litoreibacter > Litoreibacter halocynthiae. Next base: position 110,614 of record NZ_SOBH01000004.1, read on the forward strand.
GGGATGCACATCAAACCAATCACTGGAAGATCCAGCGCCCGACATTCTTCAACAAAACTATCTGTTTCTTCAGGCGAAATACCTGCCTTTTGGGCTTCATTTCCAGTATTCACTTGAATGAACAACTTGGGGCAGCGCCCTAGCTCGTCCCGCATAACGGCGATGCGCTTGGCCAGCTTCAGCCGGTCTAACGTGTGGAAGTAGTCGAACAACTCCATCGCCTGCCGCGTCTTATTTGTTTGGAGCGGCCCCAGTAAGTGAAGCTCGATCCCATCATAGCTGTTGCGAAACTCTGGCCATTTCCCAGCGGCTTCTTGCACACGGTTTTCGCCAAATATCCGGTGCCCTTCCTTGAGGACGAACTCGACGCGATCATTCGGTTGAACCTTGGAGACTGCGATCAAGCTAGTGCTGCCTTCGGTACGCCCGAAGCGTGTTTCCGCCGTTGCGATACGGTTCTTTATATCTGTTAGCGACATCGGCGACTCCTGCGGTTTTGCTCACCCTTTTCCAACATAGACCTTCACAAAAGAAAAGAGCGGGCCGAAGCCCGCTCTCTCTAATTCTGTAAGTTTGGGTAAGCTTAGAAGCTCAGGCCCAGACCCAGCGATGCCGATTTTCCAGTCGGAGCGGCTGTCGAAGTTTTGCCCGAACCGTAACCGAAGTGCACAACTGCACCGCCGCCAAGGTCGTAAGCTGCTGCAAGACCGAAGCCTTTTGCTTTGCCGCCGCCGTTAAACTTAACTTCACCGTAGTTGGCATGCATCGACAGGGCACCAGTGGTGTAGCCGAGGCCAACGCCGATGTTGCTGTCGGGGCCAGCTGCGCCAACCGAGCTCCAGTCAGCGTATACGATGCCGGCAGACAGGCCGTTTGCAAAGGTTGCGTCAACCGAAACACCAGTCGCTTTGATATCGTTTGGTGTGCCAGGAGCGCCATCAGCTGCTTTCTGGTGACCCAAACCGAAGTTAACTGTCGTGCCGGACAGGTCCAGAGCGTATTTGAAACCGATTGCGTAGCCTACGCCTGTGTTAGCAGCCTTGGAGCCGTTGTCGTCTTCCAAGGAGATTGCAACACCGAAGGCACCCGAGGTGTAATCCCAACGCAGGATTTGACCGTCGTTAGCACCGTCAAGGTATGCGCCTACGTAGCCAGCGTGCGAAGTTTCGTCATCAGCCAAGGAACCCGGGTTGCCCACGTTGCCAGCTTCAGTCAGTGCCCAGTCCAGAGCGCCGTCGGTGTCACCCATCGTCACGGTGCCGAAGCCGCCGGAGATGAAGATTGTTGCGCCGCCATCGTCAGAGTTGTTCTGAGTTGCGCCAGGAAGGGCAAGTGCAGGAACTGGAGCGCCACCTGGATTGGTTACGATAGGGGCAGATGCGCCGCCTTCGTCCAGATCAACAGACGCGCCGAATGTCAGGCCGTTGTCTGTTTCGCCGGACATGGTGAATGTCACGTCGATGTCGGTGAAGAATTGTGGGCCACCGTTGTTTGGGCCACCAAATGCAGCGTTATACTGGTAAATACCCATTTCGGCACGGCCGGACAGGGCGACATCAGCAGCAGCCAAACCAGCAGTGGAAACCAGCGCGGTGGATGCGATCAGGATCTTTTTCATGACAATATGCCTCTTGAGTTAATGTGCCAAAGATTCGGCACGTGTATTTCCTGAACTTAACTAAAAGAAAATGAGGCTCGGTTGAAGCCTCCAGAAACAATAGAGGCGGATTAGGCGCTTTTTTGCAACAGCACTGTGAACAAAAAAAGGCGGGCCAAATGGCCCGCCTTCTATAATCAGTCGCTTGTAGGGTGAGCTTAGAAGCTCAGGCCCAGACCCAAGGACATTGTTTTCTGTGTCGGAGCGGCAGTCGAAGTTTTGCCCGAACCGTAGCCGAAGTGCACAACTGCACCGCCGCCAAGGTCGTAAGCTGCTGCAAGACCGAAGCCTTTTGCTTCTGCACCAGCTGCGACGCCGTCGAACTTACCGTAGTTGGCGTGCACGGAGAACGCGCCAGTCGTGTAGCCCAGACCGATGGAGTAGTGCTTGTCTACTGCGATGTTGGACATGTCGGTGTAAGTTACGCCAGCGGACAGGCCGTTTGCGAATGTTGCGGACACGGACACACCGGTTGCTTTCGCGTCTGGTGTTACGCCAGCGCCGTCAGCTGCGCGCTGGTGACCGATACCGAAGTTAACAGTCGTGCCGGACAGGTCCAGAGCGTATTTGAAACCGATTGCGTAACCGACGCCTGTGTTAACAGCCTTGGAGCCGTTGTCGTCTTCCAAGGAGATTGCAACACCGAAGGCACCCGAGGTGTAATCCCAACGCAGGATTTGACCGTCGTTGCCGCCGTCAAGGTATGCACCAAGGTAGCCAGCGTGCGAAGTTTCGTCATCAGCCAAGGAACCTGGGTTGCCCACGTTGCCAGCTTCAGTCAGTGCCCAGTCCAGAGCGCCGTCGGTGTCACCCATCGTCACGGTGCCGAAGCCGCCGGAGATGAAGATTGTTGCGCCGCCATCGTCAGAGTTGTTCTGAGTTGCGCCAGGAAGGGCAAGTGCAGGAACTGGAGCGCCACCTGGATTGGTTACGATAGGGGCAGATGCGCCGCCTTCGTCCAGATCAACAGACGCGCCGAATGTCAGGCCGTTGTCTGTTTCGCCGGACATGGTGAATGTCACGTCGATGTCGGTGAAGAACTGAGCGCCAGTGTTGGTGTTACCGCTGAACGCTGTGTTCTGTGTGAAGATACCCATTTCGGCGCGGCCGGACAGGGCGACATCAGCAACTGCTGCGCCACCAAAGGCGACCAATGCAGTGGATGCGAAGAGAACTTTTTTCATCGTTTTCCCTCGAGAGTTAAATACTATTAGGTGCACCTCAATTCAGGGAATCCGAACTGAGTCCCAGCCTGTTTCTTACGGACGGCCCCTCAATTCAAGCTGCCTCGCCCGATGTAGAGGTTTACCGCTCAAATTGATGCAACTGCGCCACAGTCCCATTTTCGGCTTGGACATGTGTTTAGGTATTCTTTCTTGTTCCACCACGCTGCCTCCGATATGACAGGGAAAACAACAGGCCGAGAGCATTTATTCATGGTGAGCACCCGTTTCCTTAAATGGACCACAACCTGCGCCCTAGTCCTGTCGCTGTCAGCCTGTGGCGGTAGCGGCATCTTTGGCAAAGGAAAGAACGAGCGTCGCGAGAATGATGCCAACGGCTTCTCCCGCGATTATGACAGCGCGGCGCGCGCCAATGCCGTCAAAAAAGGCAGTCGCTTGTCCGACTTGTTTGTTAACAATGATGATCCCAGCGTCACATTGAAGGTGAACAAGTACCTGTGGAAGGCGTCATTGGACGTTTTGAACTTCATGCCGGTGGAAGCAGCCGACCCGTTCACGGGCACCATCGCGCTTGGCTACGGGCGCCCGCAAGGCGGTGGCCGCGCGTATCGTGCGACCGTCTATATCACTGATCCGGCGCTTGATGCCCGTTCCCTACGCGTTTCGCTGCAAGGTGCTGGTGGTAGCGCTGTGTCGACCCAAACCGCGCGCGCCGTCGAAGATGCGATCCTTACCCGCGCCCGCCAGCTTCGCATTGCTGACGGCAAACTCTAGCCTCTGGACCAAGTCCAGTTGCACCCCTATTACATGCGCCGGGCCTCATCGCCCGGCGCTTTTCGTATCCTAGGAAGACCAAATGTCCCGCTACAACGCCCGCACCGTAGAACCCAAATGGCAAAAGGCTTGGGACGACGCCCAGACCTTCCTCGCCACACGCGATGATGCGAAAGAGAAATACTACGTCCTTGAGATGTTCCCCTACCCGTCGGGCCGCATCCACATCGGGCACGTGCGCAACTATACAATGGGCGACGTCATCGCGCGGTATAAGTCGTCTTGCGGCTTCTCTGTCTTGCACCCTATGGGCTGGGACGCCTTCGGGATGCCTGCAGAAAACGCCGCAATGGCGATCGGCGGGCACCCCAAGGAATGGACCTACGGCAACATCGCAGCGATGCGCGACCAGATGAAGCCGCTGGGCCTGTCCATCGACTGGACCCGCGAATTCGCCACCTGCGATCCGGAATATTACGGGCAACAGCAGGCCATGTTCATCGACTTCATGGAAAAAGGTCTGGTCTACCGCAAGAACGCAACGGTGAACTGGGACCCCGTGGACATGACCGTGCTTGCCAACGAGCAGGTAATCGACGGCAAGGGCTGGCGCTCCGACGCGCCGGTGGAGCGGCGCGAGTTGACGCAATGGTTCTTCAAGATCAGCGATTGGTCTGAGGAATTGCTGTCCGCGCTGGACGGCCTCGACAACTGGCCCGACAAGGTTAAGCTGATGCAGGCGAACTGGATCGGTAAGTCGCGCGGCTTGCAGTTCGCTTTCGAGCGGACCGACGGTGGCGAAGCAATCGAGGTCTACACCACCCGCCCCGACACGTTGATGGGTGCCAGTTTCATCGGTATCTCGCCTGACCATCCTTTGGCGAAGGAACTTGAGGCCTCCGACCCCAAAGCTGCCGCGTTCATCGCAGAGTGTCGCAAAGGTGGAACCACGGCGGAGGCTTTGGAGACAGGTGAGAAAATCGGCTATGACACGGGCCTGAAGGTCAAGCATCCGCTGAACCCTGACTGGGAGCTGCCGGTCTGGGTCGCCAACTTCATCCTGATGGACTACGGCACCGGCGCGATCTTCGCCTGCCCCGCCCACGACCAGCGCGATCTGGATTTCTGCCGCAAGTATGGCTTGCCGGTAATCGACACGTTTTTTGCGCTGGACGATCAAACTCCGGTCACGACCGAAGCCTTCGTGCCGCCAAAAACCGACACCGTGAAATGGGTCGACCATTTCGCCGGATTGGATGTGGCGACAGGCGAAGAGGCTATCGACGCAACCATCGACTTTGTCGAGAAAGCCGGCTGGGGCCAAGGCGTCACCAAATACCGCCTGCGCGATTGGGGCCTTTCGCGCCAACGCTATTGGGGCTGCCCGATCCCTGTCGTCCACTGCGAAGACTGCGGCGTGGTGCCGGAGAAGAAAGAGAACCTGCCCATCAAGTTGCCCGACGATGTGACCTTCGACATCCCCGGCAACCCGCTCGACCGCCACCCGACGTGGCGCGACACGCCCTGCCCGTCTTGCGGCAAAGCCGCCAAGCGCGAAACTGACACGATGGACACCTTCGTGGACAGCTCTTGGTATTACGCGCGCTTCACCTCGCCCCACGCGAGCACGCCGACCGATATGGCCGATGCGGAATACTGGATGAACGTCGATCAGTATATCGGCGGCATCGAGCACGCGATCCTGCATCTGCTCTATTCCCGCTTCTTTGCGCGAGCCATGCACGAAACAGGCCACCTGCCAGCGTCTGCCAAAGAGCCGTTCAACGCGTTGTTTACACAAGGCATGGTGACACACGCGATCTACCAAACCTACGATAGCAATGGGCGGCGAATATATCACCTGCCCGAAGATGTCATAGAATTCACCGATCTTGATGGTCAGAAAAATGCCCTCTTGTCAGTCGATGTTCAAGGGGCGAAAATTGACCCAGACGACGTGGTTTCAATGTCTTCGCTTTATTCGATGCTCAAGATTAAAGGCATAGCCGAACAGCGGCGCGACACGGTTGAAATCATCCCCTCCGCCAAAATGTCGAAGTCCAAAAAGAACGTCGTCGATCCCGTGGACATCATCGACCAATACGGCGCGGATACGGCGCGTTGGTTCGTGCTCTCCGACTCGCCTCCCGAGCGCGATGTGGAATGGACCGCGTCCGGCGCCGAGGCCGCGTGGAAATTCCTTGGCCGCGTCTGGCGCTTGGCTGCGGAGCTGGGTGACGGCGACGATACCGACACCGATCTGGAACGCGCCACGGCGCAAGCCATCCGCGAAGTCACGCTGGGCATTGAGACTTTCGGGTTCAATAAGTCCGTCGCCAAGCTCTACGAGTTCGCCAACACCATCTCGAAATCCAAGGCCGGAGCAGGCGCAAAACGCAAAGCGGTGAAGACCCTCGCGCAGCTCATGTCCCCCATGACGCCTCACTTGTCAGAGGAAATCTGGGCGCATCTCGGCGGCGAAGGCCTGATCGCCAACGCCCCTTGGCCCGAAGCTGACGAGGCGCTGTTGGTGCAAGACACCATCACCATGCCAATCCAGATCAACGGCAAACGGCGCGGCGAAATCGACGTGAGCGCGGAGGCCTCGAAGGAAGAGGTTGAAAAGCTGGCGCTGGCGCATGATGCTGTGGTGAAGGCTCTCGAAGGACGCGAGCCGAAGAAACTCATCGTTGTGCCGGGCCGTATCGTCAATGTCGTCATTTAACCGCCGCTTCCTGATTCTTGCTCTGCCAGCCCTCGCCGCGTGCGGGTTCGAACCGGTCTATGGCACGGGCGGCAGCGCTGAAGGGCTGCGTGGCTCAATCCTTGTTGACGAGCCGACCACGCAAGACAGCTTCAATCTGGTTGCTCAGCTGGAAAAACGGTTGGGCCGCGCGCAAGCCCCTGTTTACGGCATGAGTGTGACACTCAAGGTCGAAGAAAAGGGTCTCGCCATTTCCGGTTCTAATGACATTACACGATACAATGTGTTGGGAATTGCCGTCTATGTGTTGCGCAATCTGGGTTCGGATGAACAGGTCTACAAAGGCACGGTGAACACGTTCACCGCATATTCTGCGTCTGCGCAACCGGTCGCGACACTTGCAGCAAAGCGCGACGCCAGCGAACGGTTGATGACCGCGCTTGCCGATAAAATCACTACAGATCTGCTGATCAACTCCGGCAAATTCTGACATGAAACTTGCCCCGAAAGACGCCCGCGCGTTCTTCGCCAAACCTGACCCGACCCGTGCTGGCCTTTTGATCTATGGCCCCGACGCCATGCGCATCGCTATGCGCCGACAGGAAGTTATCGCAGCGCTGGTCGGTCCACAGGGCGAAGAGGAAATGCGCCTGACGCGCATCCCGTCCTCGGATTTGCGCAAAGATCCCGCAATGCTGATGGACGCAATCAAGGCCCAGGGCTTTTTTCCCGGTGCTCGTGTCGCATTCGTCGAAGACGCAACTGATACGGTCGCCAAAGCCATCGACGCAGCGTTGAAGGATTGGCGGCAAGGAGATGCCACTATCCTCGTGACATGCGGACAGCTCACCCCGCGCTCTGCCTTGCGCAAGATGTTTGAAGCCCACAACAACGCCTATGCGGCGGCAATCTATGCCGATCCGCCCGGCCGCGATGAAATTGAAGCAGAGCTTCGTAAGGCGGGTGTAACCGACATTCCACCCGATGCGATGGGCGATTTGATGGACCTTGGGCGTGTTCTCGAGCCGGGTGATTTCCGTCAAACCGTCGAAAAGCTGTCCCTTTATAAACATGGCGACACCACGCCCGTTACATCTGACGACATCACAAACTGCGCCCCCGCAACATCCGAGGCATCGCTTGATGATGCGCTGGATATCGTCGCGGAAGGGCGCTTTCAGGAAATCGGCCCGATCCTGACCAAGCTGGAAGCGCAGGGTGTTGCCGCCGTGCGGCTCTGCATCGGTGCGACGCAGCATTTCCGCAAACTGCATTTGGCGGCAAGCGATCCCAAAGGCCCGGACGCCGGTATCGCCCGAGCCCGACCACCTGTTCCCTACAAACGCAAAGATCGTATGCTGCGTCAGGCGCGCGCGTGGGGCACTTACAAACTCGAAACAGCGCTGCGCTTGCTCACCGATACCGACCTGCAGCTTCGATCCGCCAGTACCGCGCCCCAAATGGCACTGATGGAGCGCGCCCTGATCCGGCTTGCTATGATGAACCGAAGATAAGGACGACTGAATGTATACGCTGATCGGGTTGACCAAGACACGCACATTTCGAGTGAAATGGGCCTTGGAGGAGTTGGGACTGCCCTTCACGCAACTTCAGGCGGCACCCCGATCTGACGAGGCAATGGAATACAATCCGTCCGGCAAGGTTCCTGCCTTGATCGCAGATGGCGCAACGCTGACAGACAGCACAGCGATCATCACATTTCTTGCCGACAAGCATAATGGGCTGACGCTCAAGGCAGGGTCTTTGGGCCGCGCACGTCAGGATGGATTTACCAATATGATCCTCGACGAATTTGACGCTGTGTTGTGGACAGCTGCGCGGCACAGTTTCATACTTCCCGAAGAGAAACGCGTGCCAGAAGTTAAAGACTCTTTGAAATGGGAGTTCGCCCGCTCGGAAGCCACATTGGTCGCTCAAATGGGTGATGGGCCCTTCCTGATGGGAGACGAATTCACCATCGCAGATATCGTACTAGCACACTGCCTTGATTGGGCGATTGGCGCGAAGTTCGGCATCTCGCAAACGCGTTTGAAAGAGTACCTTTCCCGTATTCACAAGCGGCCCGCCTATAAAACGGCTCGTGCCGACTGACCGTGCTTTTGATCTAGTGCTAAGATTTATTGTTTGCAGACGGGCGCGACGCATAGTCGGCGGCGGCCATACCCGCCCAACGTCCTGTCGCCAGACATCCGGTGAGAAGGTAGCCACCGGTTGGCGCTTCCCAATCCAGCATTTCACCAGCGGCAAAAACGCCCGGACGTGCGCGCAACATAAGTTTTCTGTCGAGAGTCTCCTCAGCCAACCCGCCAGCAGTCGAAATTGCCTCATCCATTGGCCGCGGCCCGTTGTGACGGACGCGGAGTGCTTTGATGACGGCGGATAATTCGATGGGATCATCAGGCAGGGGCCGCGCAAATTCTTGCAACAGGGCAAGTTTCACGGGCTCCAGCTTCAAATTTTTGCGCATGTGATTAGACCAGCTGTCTTTGCCGCGCCTGCGTTTTAGTCGCTTGCCGACTTCCTCTAGGGACAGATCAGGCAGCAGATCTATCGTCAAAGCCGCGCCGTCGCGCACCGCCGCCGAAACGGCATAAATGCCACCACCTTCGAGTCCCTTCGCAGATATGACTGCTTCGCCCCGTATTGTCGGGCCACCTACCCCGAACGCGACGTTCTTCAACGGCGACCCAAGATGGTCATTCATGTGCGATGACCATTCCACCACAAAGCCCATGTTGGCGGGCTTGAATGGATTTAGATCAGACACCTCGAACTGCTTCGCCCACGCCCCGTCCGAACCCAATTTCCGCCAAGATGCCCCGCCCATCGCTAAAACAGTGACTGATGGTGCAAGTTCAACTGGACCGTCGGGAGTTTGGAAAAGGCAAGCGTCACCATTCCACCCGGCCCACTGCCAACGAGTCTTTATCGTCACGTCTTTATTGACCAAACGGCCGAGCCATGCCCGCAACAAAGGGGAGGCTTTCATTGCCTTGGGAAATACTCTCCCAGTTGATCCGGTAAATATCTGTTGGTCCAAATCTTCCGCCCAAGCCATGACTTCGACGGGGCCGAATTCCCTAAGTGCAGGTAGAAGCCAGTCAGCTTTAAAGGCCTTGAAGAAGATATCATCGGGTTCATCCTTTGTAAGGTTTAGACCTGATTTCCCCGCCATCAGAAACTTGCGCCCCACGGAGGGTTTTTGCTCCGCAATGGTGACCGAGTGCCCCGCATCCGCCAGCATCTCTGCCGCCATCAGACCAGCCGGTCCAGCCCCGATAACGAGAGCCTCGCTCACTTGGGCATCTCGCCTTTGAACTCGATAACACGGTGCGGATACGGAATTTGAATGCCGTTGTCTTTCAGCGCGTTCCAGATGAGGAACAACACATCAGACGTATATTTGTGCCGCCCGTCGTCAATGCCGTTCACCCAGAACTCCACCGAGAAATCTATTCCGCTATCACCAAAGCCACGAAGCTCACAGTCGGCAGGATATGGTTCCGCAAGCACATCGGGATGACCCTGCACGGCAGCCTCTACAATCGCCGGGACTGTGTTGATGTCGGTATCGTAGGACACCGAGAACTCGGCCTCGTATCTGTTTGCAGAACCTTGATCGGAGTAGTTGATCACGCGGGTTACGATGAAGTCCTCGTTCGGAACAACAATCCATCGCCCGTCATAGGTTTCCAGAATAATCGCGCGCGCAGTCATCTTGACGATTGTGCCAGCCTCACCGCCATCAAGCTCGACAAAGTCGCCAACAGTCGCCTGACCTTCCAGCAACAAGATGACACCGGATATGAAGTTGGAGGCGATCTTTTGAAGGCCGAAACCAAGACCAACACCAATGGCACCACCCAACACGGCGAGGCTGCCAAGGCTGATCCCCATAATGTTCATCAAGAGCAGGAACGCGGCGCCAAAAATTATGATCTCGACAGTTTTTACCGCCAGTTGGCGGGTCGCCGGTCGCAGCTCTTTTTGCTTGCTAATCATCGCGGCGCTTTGATCGTTCGACCAGCGCCCCAGCCAGAATAGCAACGAGCCTGCGATCAATCCTCGCACCAGCGACATCAGCGAGAATGAGATATTCCCAAGACCAACCCGAAACTCGGACAACGCTGTGGTTGCCGTGTCCAGAAGATCAACAGCGTAAAGCGCTGCTACGGGGATAAGAATAAACTTGCCAAGCAGTTTCAGGAACGGGTCGGATATAATGCGGTGGACAAGCCTACGCGCTGCGAGAAACAGGAAAACCCGTTTGCCGAAGGCGATCACTGCTCCGCTGTCGAAGAGTGAACGCACGACTTGTTCACCGACCGCCGTGAACGCATAGGCTAGCAGCGGGAGCATCAGTGGTAAGAAACGAAGAACGAAGCGGCGTGCGGTGGCGATGAGTCCGTCGGCGTCCTCTGCCGGGGTAAGTAAACCCCGAAGCGCATTGTTGATGCGTCGGCTTAGAAGCCACGCCAATCCAAAAGCGACTACCAATAAGGCAAACTGAGACCAGGCCGCAGGGCTTGTCAGCCAGCTAAGCGCCAGTTCCCAGCCTTGCTCGCCATAGCCCAACATTTTCTGAACAAACGGATTGCTTTCCATCGCATGCGCCTTTGGTCGTTCCGGAGTGTTTGATAACCTCTAGTCCGTCACCGAAAGCAAAGAAAGCCCTATGGGGCGGGCGCTTCACTGAATGAAGCCCCTTAGCCAAGCATCGCCTTGATCGCAGCCGCATGTTCTGGCGTGGCTACAACCACATCTTCCGCCAATGACTTGGCAGCGTCGAGCAAATCGCCGGATTCCACGATCCGGTCCACCAAGCCCCACTGGAGGGCTTCCGTCGCCTCGACTTTCTGCCCTGCCACCAGGATCATCTTGGCCCTTGCGGGGCCGACCAGTGCGACCAAGCGTGCGGGGTCTGAGGGTTGCGGAAGGAACCCGAGCCTCATCACCGGATAGAAGAACTTCGCAGTCGGCACGCAAATACGCAGATCGCAGGCAAGCGCCATTCCCATGGCCCCGCCCGCTAAGGTACCATTTAAGGCGGCGATGCTCAGACCCGGGAAATCCGCTATGGCCTTTGATAAGCGTTCCCAAATCGGATCGGTGGCCAACCCCGCCTTTGCCGCCTCCATATCCGCGCCTGCGCTGAAAACCTTGCCTTCACCGGTCAAAATTATGGCCTGCACCTCACCCGCCGCAGACTCTACAGCAATTGCCAAGTCTCTCAGCATGCGGCGTGTCAGCGAGTTTGCCTTCTCGGGTCGGTTGATCTTGATGACCCAAATGGCGTCGCCCTTGCTCACCTCAATCATTCTCCAAGGCCCACCCGCCGACGAACATCTTCGTCACGCAGCGAGACTTCTTCACCCAAGAACGCGTCCGCATCCGCGCCACACATCCACAGCAACGCCTTGGCGGGCCATTCAGCCGGAATATGCACCGAAGGGTCTAACTCACTTACTGGATTGATGCCGCTAGCCTTGATTTTCACCTGCATTTCAGTCGCGACCGTGCCCGGCGAAAGCCCCATAACGCGGATACCCGCATCGCCATGCTCTTTATGAATACAGCGTGTCAACATGGCGGCACCGGCTTTTGATGAACAATAGGCACTCCAACCCTCCATCGGGCCATGCGCCGCGCCGGAGCTGATGTTTAGTATCGTTCCCGAACCTTGGGATAGCATCGTCGGCAATGTTGATCTCACGCCATAGTAGACACCTTTGAGATTCACATCGATCAATTTGGCCCATTCCTTAGGGTCGCTGTTTTCCAATCGCGAGATGGGGTCGATTAGGCCGGCATTGTTCACCAATATGTCGATGCGGCCGGTTTGCTCCATGGCAACCGTCACGGCCTTGGACCAATCGTCGTAGTTGGCTACATCTGCGGGACAAACAATCGCCTGCGCTCCGATCTCAGCCGCCAGCACTTCCAAATCACGCGTGCTTCTTGCGAGCAGTACAACATGCGCGCCAGCGGCAGCCATTATGCGTGCGGTATCTGCCCCGATGCCTCTGCTAGCGCCGGTGATAAGCGCTGTTTTTCCCGTAAGATCAACCATGGAACTCTCCAAAAAACTTACGCTATCTGACCCACCCGACGACGAAGTTGCAAGCAATCCTTGCCATGGCGCCTTGCAAGCCTCCGCTCACAAGACTACGTCCACGTGTAGATTTATCGGAGCTCTCCCATGTCCCAAGACCTGTCTGCCCTGACCGACCGCATGCTGCTTGCCGCCCGAAAGGCTGGTGCCGATAGCGCGGACGCGATGGCCGTTGACGGGACTTCCGTGTCCATTGATGTGCTTGGCGGGAAGCTGGAGCATGCCGAACGATCCGAGGGCATAGATATCGGTCTGCGCGTGATGATCGGCCAGAGACAGGCCGTTGTTTCGTCCTCATTATTCGACGATGCGACTTTAAGCACGATGGCGGAGCGCGCCGTTGCTATGGCGAAAGAAGCACCGGAGGATCCTTATATCGGCCTCGCTGACCCATCGCAGTTTGCCAAGGATTGGGATGTCGATGCGCTAGAGCTTTTTGATCCAACAGCCGAACCCAAAGCGGCGGATTTGGAAGAGAACGCCAAGCGTGCGGAAGCCTCCGCCTTGGCACAGGATGGTATTAATCAGGTTCAGTCCGCCTCTGCCGGTTATGGTCGTCGGCGCATTCACCTTGCAACGTCCAACGGCTTTTCGGGTGGATACCGCAGATCAAGTCGCAGTCTTTCTTGTGTGGCCATTGCGGGCGAAGGAAGCGCGATGGAGCGCGACTATTATGGCGAAAGCCGGATTTTCCAGAACGAGCTGCCCAGTGCTGATGATGTCGGACGCATAGCAGCGGAGCGCACAATTGCCCGCACCGGTGCCCGCCGCCCAAAAACTGGATCATACCCCGTGATTTTTGACGAGCGTATTGCATCCTCGCTAATCGGCCATCTTCTTGTCGCGTCAAACGGATCAATGATCTCGCGAGGTTCCTCTTGGTTAATGGGGAAACTGGGCGAGCAGATTTTGCCTTCGGGCCTTGCGATCACCGAGAACCCCCACCGCCCTCGCATTTCCGGCTCGAAGCCGTTTGACGGTGAAGGGCTTCCTACAGCACCGCGTGACATCGTGCGGAACGGGGTTTTGCAAAGCTGGACACTGGACCTTGCCAATGCCCGCAAGCTGGGCTTGGAAAGCACCGCGTCCGCATCTCGCGGAACCTCTGGGCCGCCCGGCCCATCAGTGTCCAATATCGCGCTCACGCAAGGGGATCGCAGCCTGCAAGACTTGATGAAAGAAATGGGAACCGGGCTTTGGATTACTTCGATGATCGGATCGACGATTAATCCAAACACAGGTGACTATTCACGCGGCGCATCAGGTATCTGGGTTGAAAATGGCGAGCCTCAATATGCAATCAACGAATGCACTGTCGCAGGAAATTTGCTAGACATGTTGCCACGGATTCAACCGGCCAACGATGCCCGAACTTACCTGTCGCGCGTAGTTCCCAGCCTTCTTGTTGAAGGGCTAACCCTTGCCGGCGACTGATGACCTTAAATTATTGATCGATGCTGCGCAGGCCAGCGGAGATATCGCGCGCAAGTACTTCAACGCGTCACCCGAGGTGTGGGATAAGGCAGGTAATGCTGGACCCGTAACCGAGGCCGATCTGGCTATCGACGATATGCTGAGAACCGATCTGTTGGCCGCCCGCGCGACCTACGGATGGCTGTCCGAAGAAACCGAGGATGACAGCGCCAGACTGTCTCGCGACCGCGTGTTTATCGTTGATCCAATTGATGGCACTCGTGCGTTTATTGCTGGGGAACGTCATTTTTCCCACTCTCTTGCGATCGCGGAAAATGGCAGGATCACCACCGCGGTGGTTTATGTCCCGATGATGGATTTGCTGTTCGCAGCCACAGAGTCCGGCCACGCGACCCTAAATGGCGAGGATATCGTCACTTCATCTCGACCTGATCTAGATGGAGCGACGGTCCTGGCGACCAAGCCAAACATGCGGCCTGAGCACTGGATTGGTGACGTTCCACCGGTCCAGCGCAAGTTTCGCCCGTCTTTGGCCTATCGCCTCTGCTTGGTAGCGCAAGGGCGCTACGACGCAATGCTCACGCTGCGCGATTGCTGGGAATGGGACATCGCTGCGGGTGACCTGATCGTGCGGCAGGCAGGTGGAACCGTGACCGACCGCCATGACAGCCCGCTGGCCTTTAACAACCCGCATCCGAAGACCAAAGGCTGCCATGCAGCTGGCCCAATACTGCATAAAGCCTTGCAGGCCCGCATTCGTCAGCCAGAGCCTCAATAAGCCCCTGTTGCTACCCAGAGCCATCGCCTATTGTCGCCGCAATTCGAAGTAACACCGGAGCTACCCTCATGACCCAGCGCCTTCACCTTGTTTTCGGCGGCGAGCTTGTCGACCCGACAAAGAACGCCTTCAAAGACGTCAACGACATCCACATCGTCGGAATGTATCCGGACTACGCCACTGCCTATGACGCATGGAAGTCTGAAGCGCAAAAGACAGTCGATAACGCGCACATGCGCTATTTCATCGCGCATATCCACCGCCTGCGCGACGAAAAAACCGAAGCATCACCGACAGAAGAGCTCGGTAGCTAACTCGACCATACAGGCCCCGCGATGGCGTTTTCACCAATGCTGGCACTTTATCTGACGGCGTCTCGCTGGATGGTTCCGCTTGCTAATCGCAAGCTGGCCTCCCGCTTGGCCGATGGAAAAGAAGACCCCGATCGTATCGACGAGCGTCGAGGCATCGCCTCGCAGCCGCGCCCGCGCGGCGAGCTAATCTGGTTTCATGCCGCTTCGGTCGGGGAGTCCCTCTCGTTGCTGGACCTTATCGAGTCCTTGATCGACGAAAGACCCGACTTGAATGTGCTTATCACCACAGGCACCCGTAGTTCAGCCGATTTGCTCGAGTCGCGACTTCCCGACCAGACCATTCACCAGTTTGTGCCACTGGACGCGCGGCCATTCGTTCAATCCTTTCTTGATCACTGGAAGCCGGACGTCGCTGTTTGGACAGAAAGCGAGCTATGGCCCGCGCTAATATACGAAACGAGCGCGCGTGGGATTGCGATGATTTCACTCAACACCCGCATGTCGCACGATTCCTACAAAAAGTGGCTTTGGCTGCGTGGTACCGCCGGTGCACTACTTGGCAGGTTCGACCTGTTTCTTACTCAAGACAGGGTCACTGCCAAACACCTTCTGCGCCTCGGAGCCCTGTCCAGTAAGGTGCGCATCAATGGCTCCCTCAAGGAGAGCAGCGGTGCCTTGCCGCATGACGAAAAAGAACGCGAGAAAATATCTACGGCGCTTGAAACCCGCCCAGTTTGGCTCGCGGCGTCCACCCATCCGGGGGAGGATGAAATTGCCGCCGAAGCACAACGCCTCGCCCGTCGCGCCGCCCCGCGATTGCTGTTGATCATCGCTCCGCGACACCCCGAACGCGGTCCGGCGATTGCCGAGATGTTGCGCAAATCCGGCTGGCGGGTTGCGTTGCGGTCGGAAGGCACAGAACCCGATGCCGTGATGGACATCTACATAGCCGATACCCTGGGCGAGATGGGGCTTTGGTATCGCATCGCTCCCCTGAATTTTCTTGGTGGGTCGCTTGCAGAAATCGGCGGCCACAATCCGTATGAACCTGCTGCACTTGGCTCCGCCATTCTGCATGGCCCGCATGTGGCAAACGCTAAAGACGTGTATGACCGCCTCGATGAGGCAGGAGGCGCGCGTTTGGTCACGGATGCGCCCAGCTTGGGTCAGGCCGTAGTTGAACTACTTGAACCTCATCGATCTGCGGCGATGGCTCACGCCGCATGGGAGATCAGCAGCCAAGGTGCGCAAGCTGCTGAGGCGGCATTTGTTGAAATAATCGCCGCGCTCGATCGCAAAGTGGAGGGAGCCTGATGCAGCCACCCCGCTTCTGGTACCGTCCACCCGGCCTTAGATCGACGCTGCTATCCCCCCTTGGCACAATTTACGCGGCGGGTACGGCACGACGCCTGGCAAAAGGAACCCCATTGAAGCTGGGTGTGCCGGTAATATGCGTCGGCAACATTAACGCAGGTGGGACGGGAAAGACGCCCACCGTGATTGCGCTGGCACAGCGACTGCAAGAGATGGGGCACACCCCGCATATTGTGTCGCGCGGGTATGGCGGGTCAGTGACGTCAGCAGTGCAGGTCAACGAACGCACCCACCGCGCGGCAGATGTCGGGGACGAGCCATTGTTGCTTGCGGCTTTTGCACCAACATGGGTTTCGCCGGATCGCAGCCAAGGTGCGAAGCTGGCCGTTCAAAGTGGCGCGGATGCTATTATTCTGGACGACGGGTTCCAAAATCCTGCGTTGCACAAAGACCTGGCGATTGTCGTGGTGGATGCGTCTCGCGGGTTTGGCAACGGGAAGGTTCTGCCTGCAGGGCCATTGAGGGAGCCAATTGAGACGGGGCTTTCGCGCGCTGACTTGCTGCTGAGTATTGGGCCAAAGAAAGCCCAAAGTCACTTCGTGCAAACTTGGGGTCGTCCTCCCTGCCCGCATTTACAAGGACATCTGACGCCACTTCAAACCGGTATGGACTGGCAAGGCAGTCGTGTTCTTGCCTTCGCCGGTATTGGTCACCCGCAAAAGTTTTTTGCAACGGTTCAGGAGCTTGGGGCCGAACTTGTGAAATCCGAAGCACTTGAAGACCATCAGCCCTTGTCGCAGGCCTTGATGACGCGGCTTGAGAGCGAAGCGCGGCTTTTAGGTGCTCAACTGGTGACCACAGAAAAAGACGCAACCCGTTTGCCAGATGAATTCCGGGCAAAAGTTCTGGCGGTGCCTGTTCGGTTGGAAATCGAGGATTGGTCAGCGCTGGATACAGCACTGACCAGACTGTTCTAAGCTTAAAGCTCGGCGTCGAGGATCTTTTTCAGATCATCGTAGCTCATGTTTTCATGAAGCTTGCCATTGATCACCAAGGAAGGCGTGGACCGGATCCCGTCTGCCTCAGCGTTCTTCTGGTAAACAGCCGTCATGGCCGCTGCTTTGTCGCCATCGGTCATACATGCGTCAAGAGTTTCATCGTCCAAACCGGCTTGCTTGCCGAACTTGCGAAGATTGCCCGCGATTTGAGCAGGTTCACCCTGCGCCCATTCTCTTTGGTGTTCGAAAATCAGGTCGGTAATTCCGAAGTACCGCATTCCGCCACCACAGCGTGCAACCATGCCAGCCCATAGGCCGTAGCGATCAAAGTAGACTTCACGGAACACGAATTTCACTTTGCCAGTATCTACATAGTCCTTCTTCAACTGCTTGAAGACATTCTGGTGGAAGGTCGCGCAATGCGGGCAGGTGAAAGACGCGTACTCGATCAAGGTAATTGGCGCATCTGCGTCACCAATTGCCATTTCCTTGACGCTTGACGTGTCGATATCGCTGGCATCAGCCGTTTGTGCGTTCAGTGGCGTAACCGGCTCCGGGGAATTGCCCGTCAGCACGAATGCGCCCAGACCGATAGCAAGGACGCCTATAATGGCGATCAGGATATTGCGGTTCATCTGCTTGTATTCCTTCTCAGGTGTTCGATTTACGGGCCATAACATTTTGGCCAAGTTGTTCCAATGCGCGGCGCAAGCCATCGCTTTCTACATTGCTAGCTAGTTCTTTGCTGGCAGAAATCACATGCTGTGGTGGGGGCGCCTTTTGCTTGGACGCCGCTGTGAACGACATTTGCCCCTCGCTAAACCCGACGGGCGCGGTCTGGGTAATTCGGACGCGGCTAATCGCCGAGTAGCCATAACACGCATTCACCTTCTCACGAATTTGCGGAAGCATCTGTTGCACCAACAGGGCGCTAGACCCCGAGCACAGGACGGTCAAAGTGGCCCCGAACCCTTCGCGTCCATAGCCTACGTCAACTGGGTGGGCCATTTTGGCGGTATCATCACCGACAATCTCGTTCCAGTGAGTCAGCAAGCGCATGACTGCAAATCCACGTTTTTCACCCGCCTGACGGATTTGTCCGTCAAGGAAGCCAGACATCGCCGAAAATCCCTTGGAGCCGCGCCGACGGTAGGTCGGGCGATCCTTGGCAGTGGACGCGGAATATGGTGCCTGCTTGCGAGTCACGGTTTTTGCCTTAGGTTGCACCGATAACTTAACGCCTCGCCGCCGTGGTGTCAGACAAAAGCGACCTGAGAAGGACATAAACTTTGCGTGAACCTGTCACTTCCGGCTCACTTCTTGCGTGGTACGACCAGCACGCCCGCGACATGCCGTGGCGCGTTGCGCCTCATGATCGCGCGCGCGGCGTCATGCCTGATCCCTATCGCATTTGGCTTAGCGAAGTGATGTTACAGCAAACGACTGTCGCAGCCGTAAAGGACTATTTCGTCAAGTTCACCAATCTTTGGCCGACGGTCGATGATCTTGCTGCCGCCGACGACCCGGAGGTGATGGCCGCATGGGCAGGCCTTGGCTACTACGCACGCGCCCGCAACCTGCTCAAATGCGCCCGGGTCGTAGCCACTGAGCATGGAGGGGTGTTTCCGAGTAGCCGCGAAAGCTTGCAGGCGCTTCCGGGGATTGGGCCGTACACCTCGGCTGCGATCGCATCGATTGCATTCGACCTTCCGGAAACCGTTTTGGACGGCAACGTGGAGCGCGTGATGGCGCGAATTCACGCAGTTGAAACGCCCCTACCGACCGCAAAACCGGAGTTGATGGATCTCGCACAGGCTCTAACACCGCGCGAACGGGCCGGAGACTACGCTCAATCGGTGATGGATTTAGGAGCGACGATCTGCACCCCCAAAAAACCCGCATGTGGAATTTGCCCGTGGCGCGACGGGTGTGAGGGGCGCGCAGCGGGCATTGCGCCAGAGCTTCCTCGAAAAATTGCCAAGAAGGCAAAGCCAACCCGCCGCGGCGTCGCTTATGTTCTGCGAAATTCCAAAGGGGACTGGCTGCTTGAGACGCGCCCGAACAAGGGTCTATTAGGCGGAATGTTGGGTTGGCCCGGGTCCGACTGGACTGAGGAGCCGATCCCTGCACCACCTATCCAAACCTCGTGGGAGCCTGCAGGTGTGGACGTCCGCCACACGTTTACCCACTTTCATCTGATCCTAAACGTAATGACCGCGCGGGCGGATACACCACCAGATAAGGGAGTGTTCATCCCACATCTTTCGTTCCGCCCGTCAGACCTTCCGACTGTTATGCGAAAGGTTTTTGACGTGGCAAAACATCGCTTTGAGCAGAATTGAGTGCCGCTGAATATCGCAGTACTGTTAGCCCGACCGACCCAGACCCGCAAAGGTGCACCATGACAACTCTGACCACGACCGAGGTCTCGAAATTCAGCGCGGCAGTGCCGTTCTGGCTTTCACTTCTCATGATCCCTTTGGGCCTGATTGGCGCATCGCAGGGCGGCTGGTGGCTGGTGCTGCTACCTATATACGGGTGGGGGATGTTTTCGATTTTGGATGCAATCATCGGCCTTAACCTCGACAATGCCGATCTGGACACGACCGAGGACGATCTGTTTTGGTATCGCGCAATCACCATGATGTGGTTTCCGCTGCAGTTCATTCTGATCTTTGGGATGATCGCCTACGCAACTCGTGCAGACCATCTATCCGGCGGTGAGCAGATCGCGCTTTTCTTCGGTGTTGGGATTATCTCCGGAACGATCGGCATCAACTACAGCCACGAGCTTATGCACCAGAAAAACAAGTTGGAGCGATGGCTGGGTGATCTTCTTTTGGCGTCGGTGCTTTATTCGCATTTCCGTTCGGAACACCTGCTAACCCATCATCGCTATGTGGCAACGCCCAAAGATCCGGTGACTGCCCGATATAACGAAGGTTTCCACCGGTTCTTTCCACGCGTTCTACGCCAAAGCATCAAGTCGGCATGGAGCGCGGAGAAAGCGATGCTCGCCCGCAAGAACCTACCTGCGACGGATTTCAGCAACCCATTCTATCGCTATGCCGCGTTGCAACTCGGGATGCTGATACTCGCATTTCTACTTGGTGGTTGGGCTGGTCTCGGGCTTTTCGTATTTCAGGCCTACGTTGCCATCTGGCAGTTGGAGTTGGTCAACTACATTGAACACTATGGGCTGACCCGAAAGCACTTGGGCGACGGCAAGTACGAGCATGTTCAGCCGCGTCATTCGTGGAACGCCGCGCATAAAGCGTCAAATTGGCTGCTCATCAACCTGCAGCGTCATTCCGACCACCACTACAAGCCTGACCGCCGCTTTCCGCTCTTACAGAACTACACCGAAGAAGACGCACCACAGCTGCCCTATGGATACCCCGTTATGACAATGGCCGCGATGGTCCCACCGATCTATCGCCGCATTATGAACCCGCGTGTCCGGAAATGGCGGGCGATGTATTACCCAGAGGTAACCGACTGGGGCCCTTACAAGGCCGCAACCAACCCTATGCCACGGTAGGCATAAGTATTTGTTTACCTTCTTGAGGTTAGCATTGACGAGCTGACCCCAAGAAAGGACTCACCTCGTGCACAACACATTGATCATCGCCGCAATATTGCTACTCGCGGGATGTATTCCACCGCCACAACCTGTTGTCTCTGATTTCAATGGGGACAGTGTAAAAATCCAAATTACGTCCTATGGTGACCCCGCCGACGCGAAAACCCTGTCGCAGGCCGAAGCTAACCGCATTTGCGCGAAGCGTGGACGTCGCGCAGAATATGCTTCCACCCGAACGCTGCCCGATTACACCTTGGAAAATCTGTATCTGTGTTTGTAGCTTACAGAGTGTAGCCATTCCGGCGCGACGCATCGACAACGGGCCGCCAATAGCCAAGTGCAGCATCAAACGAATTGCTGTGTTCGGGCGCGTCCGTCCCGATCATCTCTGCCCGCGCGCAAAGCTTTTCGGTTTGGGAGGGCGCAATTCCGGCCACATAAATTGACGGTGCAATTCTTGAACACCGCAGATCACCCTCTGCCGCCGAAAACGCCGCGTAAGGTGCGATCAATATGGTTCCTGGGCGGGCCTGCTCCAGAATCTGATCTTCCATTTCCCTCAGCCCATCAGGGTCTTTCAGCGGCTGATAGAAATAGATCACGTCATAGCTCGAATAGTCGAAAAACCGGCGCGCATCCGCCTCTATGATACACTCTGCGGGCGCGTTGATTTTTGCCATCGCGGCTGCCCCAACTTGCACTTGGGTCGGGTTGTTTTCTAGTCCGCTCGCATCCGGAAAATAGGGCAAAGCAGCCCAAATTTTAGTCCCACCACCACAGCCGACATCAAGGAAACGTGGTGGAGTAGTTCGCCCCTGAGCCAGACAGATGCGATATGCTGCATGCACGAGCGCCTCGAAATGTGTGGCCGGTAACGCGATATCGGGGTGAGCATCAGAAATCAGGTTCAACATCGCCTCGGCCGAAGGCAATGCCAGCGTGTGAAGGGCCGCATAGATATGATTCACATACCGATTATGCGCACCATCCATATATTCCGTCGGCTGCGGCATGAGGCGTTTGGCTTCTGGTGTAATCTGCCTGTTCACCATGTCTTCAATGCGCGGCCACAGACGTAATCGTGTATGGGCTGCGTTGTAGCCGACGCGCTGTTGAATTTCGGACCCTTTGGCATCGCGATACCTCGGGTCAGACAAGATAGAGCCGTGGTCTTGCAAAGCCGTGCGCAGTTTGACCCGATATCGGGAGATAGGGCGCCAAATTTTGGCAAACCCCGGAATGCTGCGTTCGGTGGGCGGAAGCGACAGAAATTCGGCCAGCTGTTTAGTCAGCTGAACCAATTCCGTTTCCATCTTTTCTAATTCGGACATCAAGAGCCGTTCTAACCAATAAACAAATTCAATTGCCGCTAGGTTAGCCATTACCTGCTGATGTGGCCAGTGCCACGAACCGTGAAACCGCGTGAAAAAAATGCCCCGCACCTTGGGTTAGGGCGGGGCAGTTATGTGCTGCGGTTAGGCCGCAGGCACAGGCGGTAACTTTGAATTTTGGTGTGCTTAGTTCATCTCCGCGCGGATTTGCTGGCGTAGCAAATCAATAGGAACCTTCTTGCCATCGCGTTTGAACGTCCAGTAGGTCCAACCATTGCAGCTTGGAGCACCTTCCAGCGCGGCGCCTACCTGATGGATCGAGCCTTTGACGTCGTCGCCAATCAATGTGCCATCGGCGCGGATTTTTGCTTTGTGACGCCCGTTCAGGCTCCAGAGCTCTTCACCAGGTGTCAGCATGCCGCGTTCAACCAGTTGGCCGAACGGAACGCGAGGCTCAGCGCGTTTGGATTGCGTAACTTCAAGAGATGTGCGGTCAAATTTGCGCACGTTCTTCAATCGCTTCTCGGCAACTTCACGATACGCGGCTTCACGCTCGATACCGATGAAATCACGACCAAGCTTCTTGGCAACAGCACCTGTTGTGCCTGTGCCAAAGAACGGGTCAAGAACCACGTCGCCCGGGTTGGTGGTCGCAACCAAGACGCGGTGAAGCAGGCTTTCAGGCTTTTGTGTCGGATGAGCTTTATCGCCAGCATCGTTCTTTAGGCGTTCGTGGCCGGTGCAGATTGGCAGGACCCAATCGGAGCGCATCTGCGTGCCTTCGTTGAGTGCCTTCAATGCCTCGTAGTTGAAAGTGTATTTGCTGCCTTCAGATTTTGAGGCCCAGATCAGCGTCTCGTGGGCGTTGGTCAACCGCTTACCGCGGAAGTTCGGCATCGGGTTCGACTTGCGCCACACCACGTCATTGAGCATCCAGAACCCTTGGTTCTGCAACTCGTGTCCGACACGGAAGATGTTGTGGTAAGATCCGATCACCCAGATCGCGCCATTTGGTTTTAGCAAACGCTTCGCGGCTTTTAGCCAGGCTTGGGTAAACTCGTCGTATTTCTTGAAGGATGAAAACTGGTCCCACGCGTCATCGACCGCATCAACCTTGGAGTTGTCAGGGCGATGCAAATCGCCGCGCAATTGAAGATTGTAAGGAGGGTCTGCAAAGATCAGGTCGATGGAGCCTTCTGGAAGGCTGTTCATCGCATCAATGCAATCACCGTCTAAAATCGTGTTCAGTGGCAATGCTTCATGCATCACCTTTGTCATTTTACCCATCGTCTGCCCCAAGCTGGTGCACGTTGTCGTGCTTGTTCGCTGTGTTGCCCTAAGGATGAGTCAAAGCTGATTCGCTGTCAAAATCTTTATATTTCAATGTGTTGAAAATTATAGATGACACAAGATATTGTGGACCGGTTTGAAGCTACGTCTATGATGTGGGGTCACACCAAGCTCAATTAGGGCAGAAATGTGGCCCTTGGTCGGGTAACCGGCATTTTTGTCCCATCCGTAGCCGGGGTATTGTTGCGCAAGTGCATCCATGTGTCTGTCGCGCGTCACTTTGGCCAATATTGAAGCCGCGGCGATTGACTGTGACTTGCCGTCGCCTTTCACGATCGCGGTCGCTGGTGTGACCATGTCGCGGGGGATTTTGTTGCCATCGACCAGAACATGATCAACCGCACCCAACCCCTCAACCGCGCGACACATCGCCAGATGCGAGGCGTGGTAAATATTCAGCTCGTCAATCTCCTCAACGGATGCCTCGGCGACACAGAATCGTGCGCAGGACTTGATGACGTCAAACAGCACATCGCGTTTCTTGGCGCTGATCTTCTTTGAATCGTTCAAGCCTTCGGGAATGTTGCTTGGGTCCAGAATGACCGCAGCTGCAACCACGGGGCCAGCCAGTGGACCACGGCCGACCTCATCGGTGCCTGCGATGGTCACAACTCCGCGGGCAATCAATGCCTGCTCATATGAAAAATCTGGCCCCAACATCCAAACAGCAAGAACCGGATTCGAGACCAAGCGCAACCATCTAGCCAAACGCAAAAGAGCGGACCTTACGGCCCGCCCTTCCTGCTCGATTATCTGAGTTGATTATGCCCTCCAGCCATTTTTGCGCAGGCAGTTCGGCGTGTAGAATCGACGTACACCATTCCGTGTTTCGATCTTCCGCTTGCAGTTTCGCGGCAAAGCGTGGCGGGCGTTGTTCTTCATACAGCGAGCGCCATAGACTTCGCGTTTGCCGCGATGGGTCCATTGTTCACGCAAGCACCGACGCGGGGCGACCTTTTTGACATGGCGCGGACGGTTTGGCTTCACGTGGCGTGGGCGATGCTGGTTTTGCGTGACAACCTGACGGTCATCTTTCTTTGCAGCGTTTGCCAGAATTCCAAGCAGCGCCAAACCTGCTATGATTTTGACAACATCTTCATCTGCCCTGGCAGGCGCGGTCGTCATGGCGCTAAATCCAAGTGAGAGGCTCAATAGAGCAGCAATAAATTGGCGAGTCATGGTCTTTCCTTTCATAGGGCCCGTGTTGGCAGGCTTTTGATGGGTCGACCTTGGCCGCTGATGGCAGCGTCGCTCAATGACAGCGCGCAGTTATCGGATAACGCGTGCAAAAACACGGCTTGATATTGAATAACGGGACGGCGCGGATCATGGTCGCCTCATGAAACACCGCATTCTCATATCGGCTCTCGCCCTTGGACTGTCCGCCCTCGCATTCCCAGCCAATGCTGCGTGCTATGCTGACTACAAGGCCAAGAAAGATAATCCGCTGAAGTTGCACTATGGCGTGATGAAGCTTCCAAACTCGGCCTGCAACTCGCCCAAAGCAGCTGCAAGCGCTATCGCACCACGCTTGGCAGCTGCTGGCTGGACCTTACTCAATATTGTATCATTGTTTGACGAAGGTGGCTTGAACGGGAGGAAAGAAAATGCCGGACCATATTTCCTCAGCTTCTAAAGCCCCTTCCCCAACTCAAGTTATTGTAATTGGCATGGCTGTGATCGTCGGCATTCTGGTCGTCGCCGCACTCGTGTTGTTTCTGAACTTGCCTGATGCCAACGCCTTCAACATTCGGGTCGAACGCATCTTCATCGAAAATGATGCTCTGACCCAAGGTGGCGAGATCCGGCTTTTGGAAATTCTTGCGCAATCAGGAACTGCATTTTCCGACACGCTGGCCTCCTATCGCTTCATCATTTTCGTGTTGCTTGTCTTCGCGACTGCGCTGCTTATCGCTGCACTGGTATCGATCGTTTTCCTCGTCACTCTCGCGCGCCGTCTGGCCGAAATCGAGAAGAGCGGAATTCAAGTCAGTTCACTGGTCGTAAGCCGCGGCGAACGAATTGTGCAAATCAATGACATGGAGTTCAAACTTACCGAGGCCGCATTGGAAACGCTTTCGGTGTTGGCAGAGGCACGGCTTGACGACGATATTCTGTCCGGATTGGAAATTGAGTCGATGATTTCAGGTAAACCTGAAGTCGATTGCGACGAAGCCTCTGGCGCGACGCGTATCAAGCGGCTGCGTGACCACTTGGGCAATCAGATGATGAGCGAGTTGTTGATCAAGAACATTGCGCGCAAGGGATATGTTCTGGCTGTGGAACCAGGTGCAATCAAGATGATCTGATCTACGGCGGTTGTTGCCCTTTACCGCTTCGGGAAAGTCGCTAGGCTTTCGCATTATGGACACTGCATCCCGACTCGACACTTTAACTGCGATTTGCCTCGAAGCGGGGCAGCTTGCCTTGCGCTATTTCAAAAACCAGGACGAACTTGTAATTGATCATAAGGGCCATCAGGACTTCGTGAGCCAAGCCGACCGCGAGGTCGAAGCTTTGACGCGCAGATTGCTGGAAGACGCCTTTCCCGATGATACCATCGTTGGGGAAGAAGACGCGCCAAAGCCGGGAACATCAGGCTTCACCTGGGTGATCGACCCAATTGATGGAACGACCAACTTTATCAACGGGATTCCGGCTTGGACGGTTGTCGTTGCGGGTGTGAGTAACGGTAAAACGCAGATGGGCGTCATTCACGACCCTTGCAATTCCGAAACCTACGCCGCCACGGCCGGGAATGGGACAATCCTTAATGGCAAGCCAATCCTGATAAACGACCAACGCAAACTCTCGGAAGGAACTGTGGGCGTGGGGTATTCGAACCGTGTTGACGACAGCGGTATCGTGCGATTGGTGGCGGGCTTGGTTGAAGAAGGCGCGATGTTCCACCGCAATGCCTCCGGTGCTTTGTCATTGGCTTACGTCGCTGCGGGGCGGTTGCTTGGCTATTCCGAAGAGCACATGAACGCGTGGGATTGTTTGGCTGGTCAACTTCTCGTCGCGGAAGCAGGCGGGCGAGTTGAAATGCAAGACGCGGATGCGATGATCGCCGATGGTGGGCGTGTCGTCGTCGGGACTCCCGTCGTATTTGATCGGCTCCTTGAGATTTCCGAGAAGGCATTTGCGACCGAGGTCTAACCTTCGGGCAGCAATACCGGCCCCTTTTCCGCAAATCCGACAGTCACTTCGGTTCCAACTTCCAGCGGCGTATCGACGTCATCTTGCACAGCAAACATTGATCCGAATACGGCCTCAAGCGTGTATTCCATTCGCACACCGACATAGGTGGCTTTGGCCACCTTCGCGTGGAACCCGTCCTTGGCCCCGATTACCAATCGTGACGGGCGGACCGCCATTGTGGCAGGCCCAACCGGAATACCGCGCGATGGCAGGTCATAGCGGTAGTCTTCGATGGCAATAGTCGCCTGCTCGCCAGCCACGGCCTCAATGACGCATGGCAGCAGGTTTGCCTCGCCGATGAAGTCGGCGACGAAGCGGTCCACGGGCGCGTCGTATAACTGGCGCGGCGTGCCAATTTGGGCAATCGCTGCGTTGCGCATTACCACGATTTCGTCCGATACGGCCAATGCCTCCTCCTGATCGTGGGTCACGTATACCACCGTTAACCCAAGGTCTTTCTGAATGGCGCGGATATCCTCGCGCACCTGCCGCCGCAGTTTAGCGTCAAGGTTGGAAAGTGGTTCGTCAAACAACAAAACCTGTGGCTCCAGCACCAAGGCGCGAGCCACGGCAACTCGCTGCTGCTGACCACCCGACAACTCACTCGGCAGGCGCGCGTCGAAGCCTTTGAGACCCACCAGATCAAGGCCCACCAAGGCCCGCTCCCGCGTTTCGGCCTTCGTGAAGCCCGAGAACGAGAGACCATAGGACACGTTTTCCAGCACCGACATATGCGGAAACAGCGCGTAGGACTGGAACACCATCGAGACGTCGCGATCTGTTGCGGGCAAGTTGGTTACGTCAGCATCCCCAATGAGGATGCGACCTGACGTTGCCATCTCCAACCCCGCAATCATGCGCAGTGTCGTAGTCTTGCCACAGCCTGATGGACCCAAAAGCGTGACCAACTTGCCGGCCTCAATTTCCAGGTTCACGTCGTCCACAGCCAAGACATCGCGACCATAGACTTTGCTGACATTCTGGAAGCTGACCGGCGCCGCCTTGGAGCTAATCTTCATGATGATCCCTTAAACATTGGTGCGCGACTGACTCATGCGCCGCCCGATTTCGGTTCGCCCGACAATAAGCTGCATGACACCCACGACCGACAGCATCACAAAGATCAGCGTGGTGGAATAGGCGATGGCAAGGCCGTAGTCGTTATTCTCGACACGCCCGATGATGTAACTGGTCGCCATGTCATATTCTGCCGAAACCAAGAAGATCACCGCTGAAATCGCCGTCATGGCGCGGACAAAACTGTAGACAAGTGCGGCCAAAATCGCAGGGCGTAGCAACGGCAGGATCACCTTTCGGAAGGTCTGCCAACTATTCGCTCCAAGGGTCAGGGAAGACTCATCCAGTGACTTGTCGAGTTGCGACATCGACGCAATGCCCGCGCGGACACCCACTGGCATGTTTCGGAAGATGAAACTGATGATCAGGATCAACCCTGTCCCCGTGATCTCTATCGGCGGCACATTGAAGGCCAGTATGTAACTGACGCCTATGACCGTTCCAGGAATGGCAAAGCTAAGCATGGTGCCGAACTCGAACGCGTTCTTGCCTGCGAAGGTTTGTCGGGTCAGCAGGTAGGCCGTGATTAAACCAACCACCGCCGTCAACGGAGCCGCAGCCGCCGCAATGTAGATCGTCGTCCAGAAGCTGTCCCATGCAGCGCCGGTCCAGCGGATGCCGCTATCTTCGATACGGACGGAGAACGCAGTGACATAATGCTTGAAGGTCAGTGTGTTGTTGACGCCCCACAACTCAACCATGCTGCCGTAAAGGATCATGCCGTAGATCACGATGGTGAACAGACCCCATGCGCCCGCAATAACAAAGACTGGAACCGCCAGCCCGTTTGGCATCATTGGGTGAACACCTGCATCCCCCTTGCCTGATACTGTCGTGTAACTTTTCTTACCCAGCCACGCGCGCTGCGCGTAAAATGCCGACAGCGTGAAGAACAACAGCACCATGGCTAGAACAGCCGCGCGGCCTTGGTCATATTGCGCACCTACGATAGCGAAAAATATCTCGGTCGACAGCACATCAAAGTTGCCGCCAAGAACCAGTGGATTGCCGAAATCCGCCATGCTTTCGATGAAGCCTAGAAGGAAGGCATTCGCGAGACCGGGACGCATTAGTGGAAGCGATACGGTGCAGAAGGTTTGCCATTTGTTGGCCCGCAGCGTTTGCGCGGCTTCTTCCATCGACGGCGACACGCCCTCGACCACGCCGATCAGCACAAGGAAGGCGATTGGGGTAAAGGCCAGAACCTGCGCGATCAGGATCCCCGGCAGGCCATAAAGCCATCTGGTGGGTTGAACACCGAACAGGTCGGAGATGAATTGCGTGACAGCGCCAGACAACCCGAACAGCAGGATCAATGCCAAGCCGATCACAAATGGTGGCGTGATGATTGGAAGGACAGTAAGCGCCCTGAGCGCGCGCTTGTAACGGAAGCCGGAGCGGGTGACGACCAACGCGAAAACCAGACCCAACACCGTTGTCAGCAATCCGACCAGGACCGCAAGGAACAGCGAGTTCCACGCCACGCCACATCGGCCACCGCTTAGGCACCCCAAGCCCCAAAGTCGGTCGTCGAAAAATTTGGCCGCGAAGACACCAACAGAGTAACTGCCCTCTTCGGTGACAAAGGCCGCAAGCAGCATTTTAGCAATCGGGAAGAATACAAATGTCGTCACGATGACGATAACGCCCCCAATGGCGCTGACGACAAATACATCGCCGTTGATCGCGCCACGAGCCGCTACGCCTTGAGTGAATATAAACAGGAATGCCGAGGCTAGGACCATTGCCCCAAACCCCATGCCGAATTGACGGTCACCTAACTCTCCGAAGAGCGCCTTTAGCCATTCAAAGTTGAACCCGCGAATGCCGATGCCGAAGCCCTGTGCCGTCAACCAACCGAAGCCGAGTGCGCCGGTTAGCAGCAGGATTTTTGCGTAAAGAGGATCGCTCTTTGGGCGGCCCAACGCAGCAAGCGACATCACAAGTGGAATGAGAAGCGGGGCAAGCCACAGCTTCTCTCCCTGTGCGATAAGGAAGGCCGCCGGTGCGTAGTCTTCATCGAACGGGTAGCCGTCAATCAGCCATTCGAACGAAAGGATTCCATCTTCGACCCCATACCAAGGCAGAAGCAGAAACCCGACCCACCCAGCGACGATCCAGAAGATCAACGCCGGGTGGGTGGTCTTTGTGTTTGTCGTGTTACGCAAGATTTATTGCGGCAAGGTCGAGACGTCTTCGTCCCATTTTTGCAGCAGGCGCTTGCGCTCTGCCGACGATCCGTAGGTTTTGAAGTCGTAGTCAATCAGCTTGATCGAAGACATATCCGGCGCTGAAGGAGACGTATCCGCACCTTTGTTCGACGGCACCTGGAACGCGTTCACTTCAAGCGCAAGGTTCTGCGCATCGGTTGAAAGCGCCCAGTCATAGAACTTCTTGGCCTCGTCCATGTTGCGCGCACCTTTGATGATCGACATCGAGCCGATTTCGTATCCCGTTCCCTCGCATGGGGCCACAACCTTCACGGGAAAGCCAGAGACCGCCTGCTTCACAGCGTCATGCATGAAGACGATACCAATGGTATTCTCGCCACGGCCAGCCGCTTTGATCGGGGCCGAACCGGACTTGGTGTATTGATTGATGTTGGAGTGCAGACCCTTCATGAAATCAAAGCCTTCGTCCTCACCAAACAACTGAACCATCGTTGCCAGCGTTGTGTAGGCCGTGCCCGAAGAGTTCGGGTTCGCCATCTGTACGTGGCCTTTGTATTCGGGCTTTAGCAGGTCTTTCCAACAGGCTGGCTCCGGCAGGTTGTTCGCCGCGAGAAGATCGGTGTTGTAACCGTACCCCAAAGCGCCGGAATAGATGCCGATCGTTTTGTCCCCAGCACTCGTTGCTTGGGAGATCGCCCAATCGTGCAGCTCGCCACGCATTGGTGTGACATATGGCTCGGTCAGGTCTTCCTCAGCAGCTTGTAGATGCGGATCACCAGTGCCGCCCCACCAGACGTCACCCTTGGGGTTGGACGATTCTGCTTTGATTTGGGCGAAAGTTTCACCAGAGGATTTGCGGGTCATATTGACGTCGATGCCTGTCGCATCTTCAAAACTACGCGCCATGAGCTGGCACCAGTCTTCTTGCGCAGAGCAATATAGCGTCAGCTTTTCCGCTTGCGCGGCCGTCACACTTGCAACCATGGCAACAAGTGATGGGATCAGCAATCTTTTGATTTTATTCATTTTTTCCTCCCTAGGATTTACTTGGTCTTATTTTTGGTCTTTTTCGTTGGCAGCAACATTTTCGACCATACGCGCTTTTCGTAACGTTCATGATCGGCTCACACAGCATGTCCGGTAACTCGGTCGCGTCAACTTTTTTCGCCTGCTCACTCTAATCAAGCACCTTCCTCGGTGTTTGCAAGCCGGCTCGACAGCAACCCTCCAGTCGCCTCGACGATTGGGTATGCCGTGTAGGTGAACGCGGTGTTCACCTGCTTCAAAGCGCGGATAGTTTCTTGATGCAGATTGCTGGTTTCAAGGCTTGCAACATTACCTTTGCGAAGGCGTTCAAGATGGTGCGCCTGAAGCCGCTGTTCCACATCGCGGATGCGGTCTTTCTCTTCAACAAGCTGGATCGCAGCTTCCGCGTCTCCGGTCATCAGCACGTTCAATCCGAGTTGGACGTTAGACAATACCTGATCGTGGAAATCACACAAATCGCGCCACCCGTCGTCCGAAAACGATAGCCCTTCCGCGTGCAGACGTTGAGCGTATTCGATTAAATTCGAAGACACCTGATCACCTGCGTCTTCCAGATGGTTGGATATCGTCGCAATATCCATCGCACGTCTGGCCTGCCTGCCGGACAGAACACCTTCTTGAAGATGCGCAATGTATAGCTTCACCTCGAAATGCATTCGGTCAACTTCGTCCTCGCTATCAAGGATGGCGCGGTAGGTTTCATGATCCCAGTCGCGGAACAGTCCTAATACCGGAGTTAACATGGCGTGAACTTGCTCCCCCATCTCCAGAACTTCCCGCATTGCGCTTGCAAGTGCGCGGTCCGGATCAGTTAAGGCGGTATCCAGCGCGCTGATCCGGCGCGGTTTTGTCGGGGTGGTATCAGGAAGAATTATGCTTGCCACGCGCAGCATTGGATTGATCAACATCAACCCCAGCAGCAAAACCACGAGGTTAAAGACGAGATGTAGGTTTATCGATTGCACGGCGGCAGTCGCACCAAGCAGGCTAAGCTGATGTTGCCACTGCACCAAAATCAGCAACGCCAGCAACGCACCGCCCCCTCGGATCAGCAAGTTAGCGAACATGACCCGCCTTGCGGAGCGTGCGCCAGAGAGCGTCAGCAAAACAGGGATCGTCGCACCACCAAGATTGGCGCCAAGAACAATCGCCGCGGCCGCAGGCGCTAGAAGGACGCCCTCGGATGCCATGGCAACTACCGCAAGGACCGTCGCCACGCTAGAGTGGGTGACCCATGCTAACACCGCGCCAAGCAAGAATGAGGTGACAAGATCAGTCGACAAATAGGAGAATATCAGCGCCGTGATTTCGCTGTCCTGCAGCGGAGCTGTCGCGGTTCGGATCATCGAGAGCGAGGTAAGCACAAGCGCAATACCTATGATGATCCGGCCTGTCTGCTTGATGCGACGTGCGCGGCCTTTCAGAAATAGCCCCACGCCGATAACCAACAGTAATGGCACCAATACTGCGATTGGGGTCAGTAGAATTCGCGCGACAATAGACGAGCCGAGATCCGCACCGAGGATAACCGCGAGGCTGCTTGCCGCAGGAAGTGTGCCAGCCGATACGAAACCTGCGACCAACATCGCGACCGCGGTCGAACTTTGCATGGCAATAGCCGCGACCACGCCGCTTCCAGCTGCCGTCGACTTCCTCTGAGATGCCCGTCGCACCCCTGTACGAAGCGGGCCGGAAAACCCTCGTTCAATCCCGGTGCGCACCAGCCGCACAGACCAGAGCAGAAGCGCAATTGCGCCCGCAAGATTTCCGATTATCTGGATCACCTAGTTCATCCGATCCGAGTGTTCTCTCGCAAAATGGCGGACGAACATTGTCACCACGCCGCACTGCCATACAGCAATCATTGGCATGATCCGAGCACCGAAATCTGCCTTATGCAACATTTTTTCTTGCATATGGTTGGGAAACTCCACATTTTTGTACTCAAGTTGGGGATTCTCGCTCAAAAACCTGAAAGTGCGCATGTCAGTTGACGTTGACCTTGAAACACGGCCGAAGCTGCGCAAGCAGGAACGACGCAAGCACATCCTGTTCGAACTTCGACTGCGTCCACATGTCCGCATTTCCGAACTGGCTGATCGCTTTCGTGTATCAACGGAAACCATTCGACGTGATCTTGAGAAGTTAAGCGCTGACGGCCTTTTGGATCGCGCGCATGGCGGGGCGCTGGCCTTAACGTCCGGCCAGTACCCGACATTTGACGAGCGGGCGACGGCCCGTGTCGCAGAACGGGAGCGGATCGGGCGCAGGGCCGCAAATCTCGTGCAACCCGGCGAAACACTTATGGTTGATTCCGGTTCAACGACCCTGCAGCTTGCAAGGTTTCTTGCGTTTGACGGCACACCCTGCACAGTCATCACCAACAGCTTTCCAGTAGCAATGGCCCTTGGCCAAAGCGAGGTGACCAAAGTCATCATCTGCCCCGGCGACTATCTCGCGTCCGAATCTGCGGTGATCGGAACCGATGCAATCGAGTTTCTAGAACGCCATTGTGTCGATAGATGCTTGATCGGCGCTTCGGCACTTTCCGAAAGAGGTCCGTCGGAAGCGATACGGGGATTTGCTGCAATCAAGCGCATTATGCTGCGCCAGAGTGCAGTATCACACCTTTTGATTGACGGTGAAAAATTTGGCCGCAAGAGTTTGGCGGAGGTGGGCGGCCTATCAGACGTGTCATCCATAATATCTGATCAAGCACCTACAGAGGATCTGGCCAAATCACTCGAGCGATCCAATGTCGAGGTGATTGTCGCTCGTTAGCATACAAACACCTGTTCTGAAGAAGCAGGTGCAATTGAAAACCAAGGGAGGAAAGAACATGAGTAAACTAAAAAAACTACTGGCTACGACCGGCGCAATTGCCGCGATGTCGATCGCCGCTACTGGGGCTTGGGCACAAGACTGCCCGCGTGGCGACCTGGATGCGCGCTATTGCGACCGTGACGGTGATCTGATTGCCGACATTCCGACAGATGAGTCCGAACTGCTGGATCCGAACCCGCTGATCTTCGCATACACGCCAGTTGAAGATCCGGCAGTGTACAAAACGGCTTGGTCGGATTTCCTTGATCACATGAAGGAGAAAACCGGCAAAGATATCGTGTTTTTCCCTGTGCAATCGAACGCTGCCCAGATTGAGGCTATGCGCTCTGGCCGCCTCCATATTTCGGGCTTCAATACTGGCTCCAATCCGCTTGCAGTGAACTGTGCTGGCTTCCGTCCATTCACGATTATGGCCTCGAAGGACGGTGGCTTCGGCTATGAGATGGAGATCATCACTTATCCGGGCTCTGGCGTGGAAAAGGTTGAGGACATTAAAGGCAAGCAACTGGCCTTTACTGCACCCACGTCAAACTCTGGGTTCAAAGCGCCATCCGCCATTCTGAAATCCGAATACGGGATGGAAGCAGAGCGTGATTTCGAGCCTGCCTTCTCGGGCAAGCACGACAACACGATCCTTGGTGTGGCGAATAAAGACTACACCGCGGGTGCGATCGCAAACTCGGTTCTGTCCCGCATGATCGACCGCGACGTGGTCAAGCCGGAGCAGATTGTTTCGATCTACAAATCGCAGACATTCCCGACGACGGGCTTTGGCACGGTCTACAACCTAAAGCCGGAACTTCAGGAGAAGATCAAAGACGCATTCTTCAGCTTTGAATGGGAAGGCTCCTCACTGCTGGAAGAATTCTCCAAATCCGGCGAGGAACAGTTCCTTGAGATGAACTACAAGGAATTCTGGGACGTGATCCGTAAAATCGATGCAGCAAACGGCGTAAGCTATTCTTGCCAATAATATAATCTAAACGGCGGCGCTCATTTGGGCGCCGCCGAACCGACTACGTCAACTGAGGCTGGACATGCTGAAACTCAAAAAGCTCGTGAAAACTTATCCCACGGGCGATCAGGCTTTGAAGTCGATCGATCTCGAAATGCCTGAAGGGCAAGTGCTGGCGCTGATCGGCCCCTCTGGTGCGGGCAAATCAACCCTGATCCGCTGCATTAACCGGCTGGTTGAGCCGACATCTGGAGAGGTCTGGCTGGACGAAACCGAACTTACACACTTGAAATCTTCGGGCCTGCGCCGCGCGCGGCGCGAGATGGGAATGATCTTTCAAGAATATGCCTTGGTCGAACGCCTGACCGTGATGGAAAACGTTCTCTCCGGCAGGCTTGGCTATGTCGGCTTCTGGCGCAGCCTTACTCGCCGCTATCCACAATCAGATGTAGATGAGGCGTTCCGCCTTCTGGATCGCGTGGGACTGCTAGCGATGGCCGATAAACGCGCCGACGAACTGTCCGGTGGTCAACGGCAACGCGTCGGCATCTGTCGTGCACTTATCCAGAACCCGAAACTGCTACTCGTGGACGAGCCAACGGCATCACTTGACCCAAAAACCAGCCGCCAGATCATGCGCCTGATTTGCGAGCTTTGCGCGGAACGCGGCCTCGCGGCGATCATCAACATCCATGACGTCGCCTTAGCGCAGATGTTCGTTCAGCGTGTCGTCGGACTTCGTTTTGGCGCGATGGAATTCGACGGCCCACCAGAGGCCCTGACACCAGATGTTCTGACAACGATCTATGGCGAAGAAGACTGGGAAGCGACGATCAAGAAGGTCGACGACGACGGCAACGAAATCGAGGCCGCCGAATGAGCACCGAACTAGAAGCAATCCTTGGCAAAACATGGCGCCGACCACCCTTTGTCACAAACCCGATGCTGCGTTGGGGGCTTTTGAGCGCGTTCTGCGCCTACATGGTCGCCGCCTACATGACGATCGAGATTAACTGGTCCCGCGTATACGAGGGATTGGATCGCGGTGGACAATTCATCCTAGCTTTCATGACACCCGATTTCGTCTCTCGTGCTTCGGATATCTGGAGCGGTTTGCTGGAAAGCATTATCATAACCGTCGCAGCATCGGTGGTTGGCATACTGATTTCCATCCCAATCGGCTTGGGCGCGGCACGCAATATCGCACCGCTGCCCGTATATATGATCTGCCGTGGTATCGTTGCCATCAGCCGTGCTCTGCAAGAAATCATTGTGGCGATCCTGCTCGTTGCCATTTTCGGCTTCGGCCCTCTCGCTGGCTTCCTTACGTTAAGTTTCGCGACCATCGGTTTCCTATCCAAACTGTTAGCCGAGGATATCGAAAGCATGGACCGTTCACAGGCCGAGGCCGTTCGCGCGTCTGGCGCACGTTGGGCGCAGTGGATCAACTACGGCGTGCAACCTCAGGTTATGCCCCGGCTGGTCGGGCTTTCAATATACCGGCTCGACATCAACTTCCGTGAAAGTGCGATCCTTGGCTTGGTCGGTGCAGGT
Organism: Litoreibacter halocynthiae; assembly: GCF_004365635.1. Classification (GTDB taxonomy): domain Bacteria; phylum Pseudomonadota; class Alphaproteobacteria; order Rhodobacterales; family Rhodobacteraceae; genus Litoreibacter; species Litoreibacter halocynthiae. The sequence continues at coordinate 147,017 of NZ_SOBH01000004.1, forward strand.
GGCATCGGGGCTACATTGAACACCGCATTTGACCGCTATGAGTACGATACAGCCGCAGCAATCCTGATCCTGATCATCGTGATCGTCATGGCGCTGGAATACATCTCCGGCATCGTTCGAGCGAGGGTTCAGTAATGCCTGTAAAGCACCAAAACGGCACCGACATCTGGCGGCGCAGGACGACCAAGCAATCTGTAGCGCACTCGGCAATGTGGCTCACAGGGCTCGCAATATTCGCCGTTTGCTGGCAGCAGATATCAAACGCGACCACATGGTTCTTCGTTTGGGATGCGCCGCGTATTGCAAGTGACATCTGGACCCGCGCGACACCGCCACGCTGGGAATACATTAGCCAACTGGGTCGGCCGATCTGGGATACATTGAACATCGCAACGCTCGGTACGCTGATCTCGTTATGCCTTGCCGTTCCGGTGGCGTTTCTGGCGGCAAGCAACACCACACCTTCGCGCCTTTTCATCCGGCCAATTGCCCTGTTGATTATCGTCGCGACCCGCTCGATTAATTCGCTGATCTGGGCGCTGCTGCTTATCGCAATCATTGGGCCCGGCGTGTTTGCGGGCGTGGTCGCAATCGCGATCCGCTCTATCGGTTTTTGCGCGAAGCTTCTGTACGAGGCCATCGAAGAAATCGACGCCGTTCAAGTTGAAGCCATCACCGCGACGGGCGCTTCTCGCTGGCAGGTTATGGCCTACGGGATTGTTCCCCAGATCATGCCAGCCTTCGCGGGGATTGCCGTGTTTCGCTGGGACATCAACATTCGTGAGTCAACGGTATTGGGCCTAGTAGGTGCCGGTGGCATCGGGCTTCAGCTTTCATCGTCGCTGAATGTGCTGGCTTGGCCGCAGGTTAGCTTAATCCTGCTCGTAATCCTCGTTGCGGTTGTGATCAGCGAATGGGTCTCCGCCAAAGTCCGCGGAGCAATCATTTGAGCGGAATGGATACCACCAAAGCTCTCGCTGCGTATGAAGCAGTCCGGCACCGGCTACCCGATGTCGTTCCGCCCAAAAAGAAACCTCAGTTCGTCGCTACGTTGGAGGACATAGCAGATCAATATGATGCGTTTCTTCTAGACGCTTTCGGTGTTCTGAATATCGGAGAAACCGCGATCCCCGGCGTGGTGGAACGGATCCAAATGCTCAAGTCACGGGGTAAACAGATCATCGTCGTGTCCAACGCCGCCGGGTTTCCGCATGCAACATTGATGGAAAAATACCAACGGCTTGGATATGATTTCGCACCAGAGGACGTGATCACCAGTCGTGCGACTTTACTATCGGCCATTGGGTCAGGTGAAGGTAAGCATTTTGGGCTCATGGCAACGCCGAAAGCAGGTTTGCGTGACCTTGAAAGCTTGAATGTAAGCTATCTGGAAGAAGACCCCGCCGTTTATGAAAAAGTCGATGGCTTCTTGATGATCGGCAGCGCCGCATGGACAGAAGGTCGCCAATCGCTGCTAGTGCAGGCATTGAGGCAACGACCCAGACCGGTTTGGGTAGGCAATCCCGACATCGTCGCTCCGCGCGAAACAGGCTTTTCAACCGAACCGGGATATTTTGCCCACAGACTTGCCGACGAGGCCGATATAGCACCGAAATTCTTCGGCAAACCCTTCGGGAATATATTCGAGCTGGCCTTTCAGCGCCTGAATCGCAACACCTCGCGTGATCGCGTGGTGATGGTCGGCGACAGCCTACATACGGATATTTTGGGCGCACAATCCGCCGGAATAGCTTCGGCCCTGATTGCAGATTACGGGTTTTTCGCTGGCTATGACGTGCAAAGCGCAATTGTTGCATCAGGGATTCTGCCTGATCATATCGTGTCGCGCCCCTGACATATCACGGACTTCCGGACCCAATGTGCAACAACAATGAGCCCTGCGTTGCGAATGTAGCGTGCTCCAGCGGTTGAGCATTCAAAATATGGTGACCCCGGCAGGATTCGAACCTGCAACCTGCCCCTTAGGAGGGGGCTGCTCTATCCAGTTGAGCCACGGGACCACGGAAACTGTATGGCGTCTTTAACGAAGGGCAGGCAACCCTAAATGCCATCACAGTTGCGCCTTGGAGTGGGGCTTGTTTAGCGCTATCATGTCTCACACTCAAAAGTTGACGAGATACACATTGGCCGAACGCTCAAGCCCCGAATACCGCCACCAGCTCACCCTTCGAGACGTGTCGGAGGCGTCTGGGGTAAGTGAAATGACCGTAAGCCGCGTGTTAAGAAACCGTGGGGAGGTCTCAGACAAGACTCGCGAAAAGGTTCTGCTTGCCGCCCGACAGCTTGGCTATGTCCCGAACAAAATTGCTGGGGCTCTTGCCTCTAACCGGGTGAATCTGGTGGGCGTGATCATTCCCTCCTTGTCCAACATGGTGTTTCCGGAAGTGATGATGGGGATATCAAAGGTTCTTGATGGCACACCTTTGCAGCCGGTCGTTGGCGTCACCGACTACGTTCCCGAAAAAGAAGAGAAAGTCATATTCGAGATGCTGTCATGGCGTCCATCGGGCTTGATCATCGCCGGACTTGAACACACAGATGCCGCGCGTCGCATGATGGAAAACGCCGGCGTCCCCGTTGTCGAGATAATGGACGTGGACGGTTCTGCGGTTGACGCCGCGGTTGGCATTTCCCACACACGTGCTGGCCGCGAGACTGCGAAAGAAATTTTGAAGCGCGGGTATCGCAAAATCGGCTTCCTTGGCACCAAGATGCCGCTCGACCACCGCGCCAGGAAACGGTTCGAGGGGTTCGAAGCGGTCTTGCGTGAGAACGGACTAAGTCTTGAGGCAGAAGAGTATTACTCCGGTGGTTCCGCCTTGGGTAAAGGTCGCGAAATGACCGCGAATATTCTCAAGAAGAATAAGGATTTGGACTTCCTCTATTACTCCAACGACATGATTGGTGCGGGAGGCCTGCTGTACTGCCTGGAAGCAGGAATTGACGTTCCCGGGAAGTTGGGGCTGGCAGGATTCAACGGTGTGGAATTGATAGACGGATTGCCTCGCAAATTGGCCACTATGGATAGCTGCCGCGTTGAGATCGGGAAGGCTGCCGCACAAATCATAGCGAACGAAGCCGATGGTTCTGTTGACGCCGCTGCGGAGAAACGCGTTGAGCTGTCTCCGATATTTGCCCCAGGCGACACTCTACGTCCAATGCCGTAGTCGTGGCTTTGGCGCGCTAATCTCCACCAGATTTTTTGCCGTGATTGCGTCGTGATAACTCGCAATTCAGTGTCGCCCCAAGCAAGACGACCCAAGCGCTAATATAGAACCACATCAGCAATGCGACGACAGCGCCGATTGATCCGTACACCTCGTTATATTTGCCGAAATTGGCCAGATAGAGTGAGAAAGCCCACGATGCCGTTCCCCAGATAACCAAGGCGACCAAGGCACCGGGGGAAACCCAGCTGGTTCTGAGATGTGGCGTTTTATGGTTGGGGCCAAAGCGATAAATCAGACCCAAACCGAGGACCACGGCAGAAATCACAACCACCCAGCGGAGCAGTTCGAACATGTCTCCGGCATACTCCCCCAGTGGCAGTAGGGCCAACGCAATCGGGAAGACCACGATACCCGTAAGCGCAATCAGCGACATCGCAATCAAGCACATGGTTAGTAGCAACGCTGCAAAGGTCCTCCGTATACCTGTCCGGTGGGGGGCAGAATACACCGCATTCAATCCACGGATCAGAGCAGACACTCCTGCGCGCGTCGACCAAAGTGCCGCCATTAAAGAGATTAAAGTCGTGTAGCCCAACGTCGAGTCATTGGCATTGATCAACACATCCACTTGTGTTTCGAAAAGCCTGAATGCATCGCCAGGGATAAAACTGCTTAACAAGGTAACCTGTTCGTCGATCAGGTTTGGATCCGAGAAAACGCCCCAAAGCGCAATAAGGGCGGCCAGAGCCGGGAAAATCGCCAACATTGCGTAGAAGGCGACACCCGCCGAAATCAAGCTCAGGTTGCGTGCGTCCATCGCTGTCAGCAAATTGCTTAAGAAGGTGTAAGCCGACATCAAATAGCGCAGTATCTTCACGATCAACGGGCCGGTTTCGGACCCGCGAAGTACCAGATCAAGAATCCGATTATTGGTAAGAACAGAACCAACGCGATCCACAAAACCTTTTGTGCGGTCTCGATCTTGGCATTGAAAATCGAAGCGATGGCCCAAATATCGAGCGCAAAGACGATGAGGGCGAGCATGGAGTTTAGGCCCATTTCAGGCTCCTATTGCGTTATTCGTCATCCCAAAGGTAAGCGTGTCCAGCCCGAATACCAAGCGTTGCGTTGGGCCTAGGCTTCGAAGTCCTGCCTGCCGATGGATACATAAGCTGCAAAGCCAGATTTTTTAGCGTCTTTGGCTGAGTAAATATTACGCAGGTCGGCCATACGTGGGGTCTTCATCTTTTTGGCGATCTTCGTAAGGTCCAGTGCACGGAATTCGTTCCACTCGGTCAAGATTACGACAGCTTCAGCATTGTGCACGGCCTTGTAGGGATCATCGGCCCATTGCACGCCCGGCAGTAGCGCCTCGCCCTCGCGGAAGCCTTGCGGGTCAACCACCCGGACTTTCGCACCACCGCCGACCAGCGCAGGTACGATCGTCAAAGAGGGCGCATCACGCATGTCGTCGGTGTTCGGCTTGAAGGTAACGCCAAGAACCGCGATTGTTTTACCGTTGAATGTTCCTTCACAAAGATCGCGCAGCTTTTCTATCATCCGCGCTTTGATACCGTCGTTCACGCGCATCACGGTCTCTGTGATTTGCATAGGAACCGCGTGCTCCTGCCCGATCCGCGCTAGTGCGGACGTGTCCTTGGGGAAGCACGATCCACCGTATCCCGGCCCAGCATGCAAGAACTTATTGCCGATCCTGCCATCCATGCCCATGCCACGGGACACTTGTTTGACATCCGCACCCGTCTTTTCACACAGAGCTGCGATCTCATTGATAAAGGTGATCTTGGTCGCAAGAAATGCGTTGGCGGCATATTTGATCATCTCGGCACTCTCGAGGTCGGTCGTGATAATCGGGAAATCTCGCAAATAAAGCGGTCGGTAGACTTCTGCCATCACCTCAGCCGCGCGATCGGTCTGAACACCTACGACCACTCTGTCTGGCTTCATGAAGTCATCAATCGCCGCACCTTCGCGCAAAAACTCAGGGTTGGATGCCACATCAAACACAAGATCAGGAGCGGCTTTGCGCACCACTTGTTTGATCTGACGGTTGGTGCCCAACGGGACCGTCGATTTCGTGACGATCACGGTATAGGGATTGCCTTCAGCAGCACAGGCTTTGGCAATGTCTTCGGCAGCGGCATACACGAACGATAGATCGGCATGCCCGTCACCGCGCCGCGTCGGGGTGCCGACGGCAATGAACACCGCATCGGCGCCCTTAACCCCTGCACTCAGATCAGTAGTGAATGACAGTCGGCCGGCCTCTACGTTCTTCGACATCAGGTCGTCCAAGCCGGGCTCGTAGATCGGAACTTTACCGCTGTTGAGCATTTCAATCTTGGACGGGTCGCGATCTACGCAAACCACATCATGTCCGAAATCCGAGAAACACACACCAGACACCAATCCAACATACCCGGTGCCAATCATCGTGATCTTCATAGTACCCTCTTGAACCTACTCATTGCGACTTGCGAAACTTTAAGGCCACCTGTCAACGAAAAGTCAGATTTGCAACTTTCCCCGTAGTCGGATGCGATCTTTGTACCTCACGTTGCAGGGGTGTTCAGAACACTGTTTTGATCATGATCCACGCATCCAAACACAGGTTGCGCTTTCGTTGATACATCAGATCAAGACGGGCTTTCCGCGGGACACATCGCCTTGCATAGACTTCGTCTGTCTCTTTCGACGACTGACATTTTGCCAACAAATACTCTTCGTGACGATGAAACGCGATCGAAGCCAAACCGGTAATTCCGGGCCGGCTTTTCAACACCTGTGCATATACATCGGGGAAGCGCTCGACATACTCCCGCAGCGGCGGTCGTGGCCCGACAAAGCTGATGTCGCCACGAAGCACGTTCCAAAGCTGCGGAATTTCGTCAAGCCGCAGACGGCGCAGCGTCGCCCCTGTCCGCGTGACCCGATGGGCTTTGTTTCCGCCTGATACACCCTGATCTGCCTGTGTCACTGTCATGGTGCGGAATTTAACCAACGGAAACCCTTGCGTCGGAGTTTTCATGCGCTCTGCCTTGTAGAAAACGGGGCGACCATCCAGCAATACCACCAGCAATGCCGTCACAAGTAAAACAGGGAGCAAGATAGTGCCAAGCAACAGCAGGGCCGAAAGGTCGAACAGACGTTTTGAAATGGTCAAGCCAAGACCCCCAGAGTGCGCAACTCGGCTACCATACTGTCCGGCGTCGTAGCAAGACTGCCCGACCCGATTGCTGCTTCAAGCAACGCGCAGTCCAGCGTAATTCGCTGCGTTTGATAGCGTTCGGCATCGGCCGCTGTCCAAGCCCACCGAAGCCCAGCAGCTTGGACCAGCTCCGCCATCTCAACTGGCGGCGCCGCTGCGAAATTCAAGACCGGAGGCAAGCGCGTGCGGTGTTCAACCAGAAGCTCAAGACAACGGGCGAACCGAGACGGGCCAATATAAGAACGCAGTGGTCCCTTATTGTCTAAAAATCTGTCCAAGCTAATCGTCTTGCGGCTCGGAGCATGCGCGGCTTGCCCCAGCAACGCATCCGCTCCGGCCACATTCCCGATCCGAAGACAACACACGTCGATAGCCGCACCCAAATCCGCAACGGCATGTTCCATGTCGAGCTTTGCCTGACCATAAGCGCTGGTCGGAGCGGGATCGTCGCTCTCAGACAACCCTTCACCCACTGCGTAAACTGCTGATGACGACGCCAGAAAAATCCGCGGCACACCAGCTTGGGCCGCTGCTTCGACAACGGCGCAAGAAAGCGCTGCGGTCTGGGATAAGTCGCCCGCGGTTGATGGTGTCGCTCCGATCATCGCAAAGATCGCTCCCAATCCGCCTTCGGCCTCATTGAAGCGTAGCAGCGGATCTGGGCCATCCTCGAGGGGCGACCATTTGAGGTCGAAGCCTTCACCGCGGGATTGTGACCGAACCGTCCCGCTCGGAGGCACGGCTTTCCAGTGCTTCAAAAGCATCTGGCTCACCCGGCCCGTGGCCCCCATCAACAGCAAAGGTCGGTCATTTGAATTAGAAGTTTGTGGGGCCATTGGAGACGTCAGACCACGTCATCCAGACCCGTTTCGGCAACATGAAACCCGTCCACGCTTGCCTCGATAATTGCGCGCAACTTCAATGGATCGTTCGCGGCAATCGCTGTGCGTATCTGCTTCAGAATTCGCGCCATCTCGATCTGTGAAAACTTGCGCTCTTCGGCACGCATGATCTTTTCATGCGGCGTCGGCAGCATGTTGTTCCCGATCAGCAATTCTTCGTAGAGTTTTTCGCCCGGACGCAAACCCACGGTCTGTATATCGATATCGCCATGCGGGTTGCTTTCATCGCGCACGGTCAATCCGGTCAGCTCGACCATGCGTCGCGCAAGGTCGCGAATGTTTACTGGTGCACCCATATCCAGAACGAACACATCGCCACCGGTTGCATAAGCGCCCGCCAGAAGTACCAGTCGCGCAGCTTCAGAGATCGTCATAAAATAGCGGGTAATCTTGTCATGCGTCAGGGTGATCGGGCCACCTGCAGAAATCTGGCTTTGGAACAACGGAATGACGGAGCCGGAAGAGCCTAAAACATTGCCAAAGCGCACCATTGCGAACTTCGTAACTTCGGAGCGCGTTTGCAGATCCTGAATGGCCAATTCAGCAAGCCGTTTGCTAGCCCCCATGATATTGGTCGGGCGAACCGCTTTGTCAGTAGACACCAGAATGAACCGCTCGACACCGGCATTCTGCGCCGCTTCTGCGGTTGTGAGGGTCCCGAACAGATTGTTCCGCAACCCCTCAATCTCGTTTTCTTCAACAAGTGGCACGTGCTTGTAGGCCGCTGCGAACAACACAATGTCAGTTTCGGATTCAGCCATGACATTGGACATACGTTCTTTGTCGCAGACAGATCCAAGCCGCGTCACCAACTCAACGCCATGCAGCGCCGCCAACGGCATGAGTTCTTGAGAAATCGTGTAAAGCGCGTACTCGGAGTGATCCACTAAAGTCACGCGCTGTGGTCCACGCAAAATGATCTGACGGCACAGTTCCGAACCAATTGAGCCACCGGCCCCCGTGATTAGGACGCGACGGCCTGCATAGGCGCGCGCAACCTCCGGCGTCTCTAGATCAACTTTATCACGCCCCAAAAGGCGGTCGGCTGTGACTGGACGAAGGTTTGACGCCAAACCCGTTCCTTCGACCAACTCGCTGTAGGACGGAAGCGCATGAACTTCGCATCCAAATTCCGCAAGCTCTTGGGTTAGACGACGCATCTTAGGTTCACTGACCGATGGCATCGCCAACAAGACGCGCTCGACCTCTTTCGACTTCACCAATGCTTCCAGCCGAGACCTGGAACAAACCTCCATGCCGGAGACTGTCATTGATTGTAGTGTGACGTTGTCATCCACAAACGTAACCGGGCGCATCTGAAAATCTTGACGCAAAGCCGCGAGCAGTTGCACGCCCGCAGACCCCGCACCATAGATCGCCACTGGGATACGACCTGCCCCGTCGTTAAACCGGCGAACCAGAAAATTCCTGCCCAATGTTCGAATGCCCAAATGCAACAGAAGGAAAACCGGTCCGGTCAGCATCACAACGGCGCGTGGAATATTCAAACCCAGCGCGTAGGTGAGAATGGCTGTTAAAATCGCGACTGAAAGAGCCGCGAATGCGCCGCGGCGCATGTCGTGCACTTCGAAAGCCATGAGCTTGATGCGATTCAAACCAATTTTCAGAAATACGGGCGTCGCGAGAATAGGTGCAATAAAGAAAAGTGGTAGGGCTGACCAAAGCAACTCGCTTGCGGGCGCCGTATCGAACAGCAGCGCGAGTGCGATTAAGAGGCTTGCTGGCACCAAGACAACGTCAATGAGGAGGAGAATCTGACGCTTAACGGGCCTTGGAAGTGTAACAAGATAATCAAGCATTAGAAAAATTCGCCCCCTACCCCACAACTCTCAGTAATTGAGACTGGCAATTAAGCTTGCTTAGGGATTATTAGATTTAGCTCTGATGAGCCCGAGTCCGCAACAGACTTCGCTTGCAATACAGGGGGAAACGGCGGTTTTCTGCTGCATAATTGACTATTCATCGTGGATTCACGCAGTTTAACGACATCGTTGAAACTCTTGGCTTGAATGATTCATAGCTTAGAAAGCCTGTTTCCGCGCACTCGGAAGAGCAAAAACAGTATATTTTCAGCCCGAATCAATGACATCGCGATAGATAAACGTGCGTTGATACACGCATTTCACTTACTTGATTGATGGCAGCCAGCCTGTTCGAAACGGCTTGATAAATGGTTAACGGTCCCGTGAGGTTTTTCCTCCGGCAATCGCCTCAACAGCAGAACGCGATCCTTCTTTGCTCAGCAGTTTGTAGGCAGACATTACTGCATCACGAAAAGCAGGGTTTTGCGCAACCGTTGTGTCAAAAACGGCGTTGATATCCAACAGGTTTGAAACTCTCGTTGAGGGGTCCAGACCTGCTGCCGATGCCTCTCTCAGAACCGCTGCGAGCGGGTCACGAACATCAATTGCTTGGCCGCTTTCATCGACGCCACCGACGTAGCGCATCCAACCTGCTATCGCGAGCGCCAACCCCTGAATGGGTCGCGACGCCGCAAGATTGTCCGCAACAGTTCCAAGCAGCCGCTGCGGCAGTTTTTGCGATCCATCCATCGCGATTTGCCAAGTGCGGTGGCGGATAGAGGCGTTTTGATAGCGCTCCAATAATGCATCACAATAGGTCGACAAATCCTCACCCTCGGGCTGCGATACAGCCGGGATAATCTCTTCCGCCCACAGCTTTTGGCAGAATTTCGAGAAGACCGTATCAGCAACGGTCTCGGCAATTGTTTCATACCCTGCAAGATACCCCAGATAGGCCAGCGCCGAATGCGTTCCGTTGAGGCAGCGCAGCTTCATCGCCTCGTGTTTTTCGACGTCTGCAACGAACTGGGCACCACCCGCCTCCCAGCGCGGTCGCTCTGCGTCAACAAAATCATCCTCGATCACCCATTGCCGAAATGGCTCGTGCTGCACGCATGCGGGGTCAAAATATCCGGTGGACGTTGCAAGCCGCTCCACGTCCGCTTCGGTGGTCGCGGGCGTGATCCGGTCAACCATGGTCGACGGGAATGGTACTTCCGTTGCGATCCAGTCAGCGAGATCGGCGTCCAAAACACGAGCCAAGGACACTACGATTTGGCGCGCCAACTTTCCATTCGCAGGAATGTTGTCACAAGACAAAACGGTGAAAGGCTTATTCCCAGCCGCACGGCGCTGCGCCAGCGCCGCAACAATGTAGCCAGGTGCAGAGCGGGGGTTACCCGGGTGCGCGATGTCATGGACGATATCCGGGTGGTCCATTTTCAATTTGCCGGTCGATGGTTCGTAACAATACCCCTTCTCGGTGATCGTCAGCGACACGATACGAATGGCCGGATCAGCCATAGCCACAATAACCGCGTCAGGGTTTTCCGGCGCGACGAGCACATCACAGATAACACCTATCACTTTGGTAGCAGACCCGCTCGGCCCCAGTGAGACCGAGGTATATACCCCGTCCTGCGGCCCCAGTTGTTCACGCGCAGTCGCGCTACGGAGTGACACTGCCACGATACCCCAATCACCGCCGTGAATTTCAATCACGTCCTGCGTGTAGTTTGCCCCGAAGGCCTTGAAGAACGCGCCGGGGCCAAGGTGAACAATCCCTGGCTTTGGCTTGGTCATGGATCGGTTCAGGCGGGGGTGATCGGGCAAGTCAGTCTCCCTTTTGGTGACGTAATGCAGGTCAAAGCCTGTAGGCAGCTTTTGCGAGTCCGTATGCAAGGTCTTGCGCTACATCGAAGGCATCAGCCATGCTCAACCGACCCGTCTCCACCAAGCTGGCAAGATAAGCGCAGTCCGACCGACGCGCCACGTCGTGTCGCGCAGGTATCGAACAAAAGGCCCGCGTGTCATCATTGAAACCCGCAGTGTTGTAGAATCCGCATGTCTCGGTCGTCGCCTCGCGGAACCGCTTAATGCCCTCGTAGCTATCGAAAAACCACCAAGGTGGCCCCAGCTTCAATGATGGATATGCCCCTGCGAGGGGGGCGAGCTCTCTGCCGTAAACCGTCTCGTCCAAAGTAAACAGAAGCACAGTCAAGTCCGGCTCCATACCGACCGCATCAAGCAATGGTTTCAAGCCGCCTACGTAGTCAGTCCGCGTCGGAATATCGAAACCCTTATCGCGGCCATGAGCTCCAAAGACCTGCTGCGAGTGGTTGCGCCCGGACCCCGAGTGTATTTGCAGAACAAGCCCGTCTTCCAAGCTCATCTTCGCCATCTCCGTGAGCATCTGCCCCCGAAAGGCATCCGCCTCGTCTGCCGTGTGACTTCCTGTCAGAACCTTCTGGAAAAGTGTCTCGGCATCCGATGTGGTCAGGTTTTCGGTACGCGCCGTCGGGTGTCCGTGATCACTTGCCGTTGCTCCGAAGTCTTTGAAGTATGCGCGGCGCTTGCGATGGGCGTTTAGATAACCGTTCCAAGACGCGGTGTCCTCGCCTGTGACCTCGCCAAAGACTTCCACATTCTTCGAAAACCCCTCGAATTCTGGATCAACCACAGCGTCTGGCCGATAGGTCGTGATCACCCGCCCTGACCAGCCGCTGTCTTTGATCCTCTGATGCGCCCGCAGGTCATCCAGCGCGCCTTCGGTTGTGGCCAGACACTCGATCCCGAACGCCTCGAACAATGCGCGCGGGCGGAAGGCAACTTGCGATAGCATGTCGTCTATGTGGTCGTAATATGCGTCAGCAGTCTCCGCGCTCAGCGGGATGTCCAACCCGAATACATGCTCGAATGAATGGTTCAACCAAAGCGCCGAGGGCGTGCCCCGAAACAGATGGAAATTCTGCGCAAACAACCGCCATATCTTTCGGGGATCAGCCTCTGTCGCGCCGCCATCCGCGCGTGGGATACCAAGGTCGGCCATCGAGACACCCTGACTGACAAGCATCCGAAAAACGTAGTGATCGGGGATCACCAGAAGTTCGGCCGGATTTGGAAACCGCGCGTTGTCTGCAAACCAACGCGGGTCGCAATGCCCGTGGGGGCTAAGGATCGGTGTGTGTTCAATGCTCTCGAATAAACTGCGTGCGGTTTTGCGCAACTTGGAATCGGCGGAGAAAAGCCGGTCTGGCTCGGTAAGTGGCATCTCGGTTCCTACTCGCTTGGAGAGCTTCGCCTGCAATACTGATATGCTAACATACCAGCTTGTCAAACTCGCCGCGCTTCATGAGAGGCACCCGCGTCTTCGAAACTACCTCCGAAGCACAACACATGAATACAATCGCACAGCTTTTCATGGGAACGCTAGCCTCTTGCAAAGTCTTTGATTGGTCGGAAATCCGCTTTCTCCGGCCACAATCATGCAGCGCACACAACATACCACTTGGATGTTGAAAGCCTAGATTTACCCGGCTGGCCTACAGCATTTGAGCAGACCACACCGCCGAAATGATGGCATCATTCAGCCTTTGCCGATCTTCACAAGCTGACACCAACAACTTATCGCTGCCAATAGAAGACTTCACCCCCTACAATAGAAACAAAAAGGGGTTTTCACCTTGATTTAACTGGTCAGCTTGTTAATCGAGACGCGAGACAATTTATGCTTAGGGATAGACTTTGTGATTGTTGTTCACTTTTTCATTGGGGTGATGACTGGAACAATCGCTGCTGCAAGCAGCTTACTTCTTGGATATTCTGTCTTGTGGTCGCTCTTTATGTACTCCGCCGTGGGAGTGCTCGGCATGCTCATCTCAGTCGCAATAATCTACACTTTGCCAAGGTCTTCGAAGGCCCAGAAGTTGTCGCAAAAAATTTCCAAGGCCGACTTGAACTAGTCTTGGATCAGTGGGTTGCAAGGATCGGCTGATTTCGATCACGCGAGCACTGCAGATACTCATCATCTCAATTGTTGCATAATGGCTTCGGACCTTTGAACAATGGGGCCTCAAAGGCATTTCAATCAGTCAAATGAAGCTTCTAAATCGCCGCATATCCACCTGTATCAGTGATCCATGCAGAACCGTATGGACCGCGATGCTCTGCAATGAGAGAAGAGCAAAATCTGACCCTTTAGCTCTAATCTGACCTCGGGGCGCTGTTGCATTGAATTACTCAGAACCCCGTTTAGTATGCGATAGGCGTTATTATGGTTCTGCGCGTTCATGGTGTAATGATCGGCTATTGTTTTAAAGGTTGGATGAGATGACTGAAAAGCCCGTGCTTGTAGTAGATTTAGACGGAACATTACTACGGTCCGACATCCTCTTTGAGACATTCTGGAGTGCCATCGGTCGAAGCCGGATGAATATGGTACGCGGCGGGCGGGCGTTGCTACATGGAAAAGCCGCGTTGAAGCGGATCCTTGCGGAGGAGGGACCAATTGATGTGGCTACTTTGCCTTATGATGCGCAAGTTGTGGCCTACGTGGAGAAATGGCGCGCGGAAGGAGGCAAAGCCGCGCTGGTAACAGCCAGCGACGAAAACATCGCACAGAGCATTCAGGCTCATTTGGGTGTGTTCGACGAGGTGTATGGCTCTGACGGGGTGCGCAATCTCAAAGGACCGAACAAAGCAGCGTTCTTGACTGAGCATTACTCAAAGGAAGGATTTGCCTATATGGGCGACGCGGCGGCGGATATCCCGGTTTGGTCAAAAGCAAGCAAAGCCATTACCGTGAACGTGTCCGCAGCATTGTCTCGCCAAGTCAACGACCTCGGCCAAGAGGTGGAGCACTTAGAGACCGTTTCCAGCAGCATCAGGCCCTATTTAAAGGCCATCCGTCCACATCAATGGCTTAAAAACATTCTGGTTTTTCTACCAATGCTGACGGCGCATCAGTATGATTTTCAGACCTTCTTCTACAGTTTACTGGCTTTCATCGCGTTTTCGGTCGTGGCTTCCAGTGCCTATGTTTTCAACGACCTGCTTGATCTCGCTGCCGACCGTGCCCACCCACGCAAATGTGAGCGCCCCTTTGCGTCTGGCGCCATTCCCATCGCCCATGGAACCTGGATGGGGATCGGATTGCTTCTGACGGGTTTAATAATTGCGTCACTGGTCAATGGGCTGCTGCTGTTGGTTCTAGTGGGGTATTATATCATCACCATGGCCTACTCGCTGGATCTGAAGCGGCGCACAATTGTCGATATTTGCACCTTGGCGGGCCTCTATACATTGCGCATCGCTGCCGGAGGGGCCGCGACGTCTTTGGTGTTGTCGGTGTGGCTCTTGGCCTTCTCTATCTTCTTTTTTCTGGCACTTGCAGCGGTCAAGCGGCAAGCTGAACTGGTCGATAGCGCCAAACGTGGCAAGTTAGAGGCCAGCGGACGTGGCTACATTGTCGATGATTTACCTTTGATTTCGCAAGTCGCGATATCTGCCGGGTATGTGTCGGTGCTCGTGATGGCGCTTTACGTAAATTCACCAACGGTAATCCAGCTATACTCCTACCCTGTAGCACTTTGGGGCGTATGCCTGATCCTGCTCTACTGGATTACGCGCATCGTCATGATTACGCATAGGGGGCACATGGACGATGACCCTGTCGTCTTCGCGGCAAAAGACAGGATCAGCCAGATATGCTTCCTGGTGATTTTGGCCTGTGCATTGGGTGGGGCTCTTTTGTGAGCCTAACTACGCTGGTTTTTCGTTATGCGGCGTTTGCTGTTATTGCGACGATCGCCAATCTGGGCATGCAGCGTTTGGTACTAGCGGGAGGAGTTGGAACAGGTCGTTTTCTCACCGCCATAGCTGCGGGAACGCTGGTGGGACTGGTTGTTAAGTATCTGCTCGATAAGCGATGGATTTTTCATGATATGTCCACGAGTGTAGCCGCTCACGGTCGACAATTCACACTTTATTCCATGATGGGATTAGCGACGACGGCAATTTTTTGGGGCCTGGAAACTGCGTTCTGGTTAGTTTGGAACACAGAGGTCATGCGGGAAATTGGCGCAGTGATCGGGTTAAGCATTGGATACATCGTGAAGTACAAACTGGACCGACGTTTTGTGTTTACCGGCATCGACGGGACCGAAACATAGACGCCGCCAGACAGTCAGGTTGGTTGCCCGCAATCCGGAGGCACCTGAGGACACGAACGTGTTCGCAAGGGCCTTCGAGACGGGAAGGAATTTGAACTCCGTTCGCCCAGCTTGGCAATTGTTCGTGGGCGTAATCCGCAATACCCCTGACAGTATTTGCAAGAAGACTAATCTCTTAGCCTCTGTGAATTGAAGAGTATCGTTGCGTTTTAGCGTCTAAAATGCATAAATTACGGCCATAGAGTTACCTGCATTTTTGCCTTGTTTAAAATCTTTCAACGTACGAGTTCCAATGAGTAACAGAATAAAGATTGCCGTCGTTGGCTTAGGTAAAATGGGTTTGTCCCATTTTTCAATGGTCAACGCACACCCTGACGTCGAAGCCGTGGCCTGTGATACTTCTGGATTTTGGGTGGATGTTCTCAGCAAGAACACCAAAGCCAGCTATTACAAAGACTACACCAAGATGCTGGACGAAGCCGGTCTTGATGCAGTGGTGATCGCAACACCGTCGCGCGCACATGACCCCATGGTGCGTGCCGCCCTCGAGAAGGGTCTTCATGTTTTCTGTGAAAAACCTTTCAGCCTGAACTGGGAAGAAGCATTGCGACTGGCGGATATGGCCGAGGACAAGGGCCTCGTTAATCAGGTGGGCTATCACTACCGCTACGTTGGTGCGTTTCGCGAAATGAAGCGCCTGTTGGATGCAGGTGCCATCGGTACCGTGACTCATGTGCTGGCCGAGGCTTACGGGCCTGTAGTGTTGCGCGAAAACAAGAAGTCGTGGCGCACCCAAAAATCCGAGGGCGGAGGTTGCCTTTATGACTACGCAGCACACCCCCTGAATTTGCTGAATTGGTACTTTGGAGAACCTGCGCGCGTTTCGGGATCTGTCTTGAACTCGATCTACTCGAAAGACATCGACGACGAAGTTTTCTCGACCCTTCAATTTGATGGTGGCCCGACTGCACAGCTAACGGTGAACTGGTCTGATGAGAGTCACCGCAAAATGACTACTCGGATCTCAATGATTGGCACCAATGGCAGGCTTTATGCCGACCGTCAGGAGTGCCAACTTTACCTGCGGCAGCCTATCGAAGGACTTGAGGATTACATCAAGGGTTGGAACGTCAAATACACGACCGAGCTGACCGAGAACGCATGGTTTTACCTGCGCGGCGAGGAATACTCCAATCAGTTGGACGATTTCATCTGCGCCGTGCGTGATGGCAAGTCCGCATCCCCAGAGAACAGCTTCAGGTCCGCGGCAATGACCGACAAATGTATTGCGCTCATACAGGCCGACCATGAAGCGGCCGCGGAAGTGTTGAAACCAAAAATTGCCGCTGAGCCTACCGCAAGTAAGCGCGGCTGGTTTGGCCGCAAATAGCGTCACAAAAGGAGATCACGATATGGACCCGCTTTTGTTTGGCGATAACCAATTTTTTGGCATTAACCACATGTCAGAGGAAAAGGCGCGCAATCAGGCCATGCGCTTCCAAGACGTCTCTGCCATCATGGAGTTGCTTGATGCCGCCTATGATGAGGGCGTACGCACCTTCATGTGCACCACCCACGATCGCGTCGTGGAGATTTGCGATGTGATGCGCGCCAATCCGGAACGTTACAAGGACTTCATCTTCTACCCCTGCATGCCCTATGCCCACAAATACGCCAATGCGGTAACCGATCACGGCATGGTCGGCGCGCTGACGCATTTCATGCCCGAAGGCGGCTTTATGAGCACGATCATGAAAAGCGGCAAGGTGCTGGCCTCCAAGGATGTCGAAGGCATCGCAGAGGTGCTGATCGACGTGGAAATGAAGATGTTCAAGGGGCTGAATACACCGGTGATCTTCATGCAGAACGTGTTTGTCGACCTGCTGTTGGGGCTGGGCTTCACCAAGGTCTTCCGCACCTTCCACGATCACGTGATCAAGACCTATAATGCGGAACCGGGGTTTATTACCATGAACACGCCGATGCTGCACGCAGCGCTGGAGGAGGAGGGGATCATGAACCCGATTATCTGCTCCAATATAAACAAGATAGGCTTCCGCATGTCAGGGGGCCTTGATGCCTATTTGCATACCCTGAAAACCAAGCAGATACGCGCTATTGCAATGTCTGTATTGGCCTCAGGTGCCATTCCGCCGGAAGAGGCGATTTCGTGGTTGTCAGAGCAGCCTAACATTCAATCGCTGCTATTCGGTGCGTCTAGCAGGCGCAACATCATCAGCACTCGGAATTTGGCGAATAAGTACATGAACGCAAATGTGCAGCCTCGTATGGAGGGTGCTTCTTGATGAAAGACCAAGTGGCAAAGAATTCAACCTACAAACGGGTGCCCATGCTCAACGCCTATGTGCATGACATCTCGATGGATGATCTGGTGGAAAACTTCACCGAGGGAGCGATGCTGACGCTGCATGTCGATATGATTATGAAACTGCAACAGGATCGCGACTTCTACGACATCTTGGGCGAGTTTGATGTGATCACTTGCGACAGTCAGATCATGTTTTTTGCAACCAAATGGCTAGGTACGCCAGTCCAGGAAAGGGTCTCAGGGTCGGACTACTTCCCCAAGTTCTATATGCATCACAAGGACAACCCAGATGTCACGGTGTTCCTATGCGGGGGCAAGCCGGGAATTGCGGATCTGGCGATGAAGAACGTGAACGCGAAGGTGGGCCGCGAAATGATCGTCGGTGTGGATGCACCTTCCTTTGAGTTCGACAATGATCCAGCCGAAATTGAGCGGATGATTGCAGCCATCAACGACAGTGGTGCCACTGTCTGCCTTGTGGGTCTGGCAGGTGGCCGACAGGAAAAATTCATCATGAAATACCGCGACCGCATGCCAGGGGTGACCCTTTGGCTGCCTTTGGGCGGCACCATCGACTATGAAAGCGGCACGTTCGACCGCCCGCCTGTGTGGATCACCGAGTGGGGGTTCGAGTGGCTCTACCGATTAATAAAAGAGCCCCGGGTGCGGTTCCATCGTTATGTCATCCACGAACCACCATTTTTATGGGCGGTGCTTAAGCAGAAGTTCGGGTGGTATAAAGATCCGTTTATGAAAGGATGAAGCTACCAGCATTGACCTTGCTGTTGAGCTTTTCGAGAATGTGACCTCATGATTGAGGTCCCCATCTCGCTAATTTGCCCCTCCTTTGTGGGCCAAGAACTCGAGCAATTAAGCTGGTTGAGAGGCCGTAAGGCGGTTCATCACCTTAACCAAGGACCATTCTACTCATGACGCTTGATCTATGTATTGTCACCGCCAGCAACAATCCGGCCTGTCTGGAGCTAAACCTGATGCAATCCCCGATGGTAAAATGCGGGCAAGTGGGTGTTCAAGTTGAGTACGACGCGCCTTCTGCTACCATCGCATACGCACGCGGAATGGCCGCTACCACATCACAGATCATCGTTTTCGCCCACCAAGATGTGTATTTCCCGCGCGGTTGGGAGGAGCAGCTAGCCTGTGTTTTGGATGACTTGGAAACGCGCGATCCCGATTGGGCCATATTGGCGTGCTGCGGAATTTCAGTGATAGGGGATTTCATTGGTGACGTTTGGTCGACCTCACTGGGCGGGAGGATCGGTGCGCCGATGGGGAACCCTCAACCTGTACAAAGTGTCGACGAATTGGTCATCATAATGCGCCGCAGCGCGGGGCTTACTTGGGATACGGAGCTTCCGAATTTTCACATGTATGGCACGGACATTGTGCAATCGGCCCTAGCTTCAGGGCAAGGTGCTTGGGTGGCTGATTTACCTGTTATCCATAACGACAATTTTCATACTCGTTTGGGTTCGGACTTCACTGCAAGCTTCCGTTACATGCAGCGGAAATGGCGGGCGGTTCTACCGATACAAACGACGGTGGGAAAGATTACGCGTTGGGGAATCGCCTTAGCCTTATCCAAACGTGAGGCGCGCAAGTCTATCGACTACCGCAAACAGCTGGCATTGGATCCATTAGTTGACCCACGCCACTATGCCGCTGAAAGCGGGTTGGAATAACCCAACTAAGAAAGCGAACATCCCTATCTGCTTCGCGTTGGTTACCCATAGAAGAAGTAATTCCCTATTTACTCTACTCAATTGAAACCATCCGCCATAGGCTAACGATAGTGTCATGTGTGGACCCGTCTGGTATTGAATATTATGGTCTATTTTTCTAACGAGCCCCGCTGATGTGCGGGATCACTGGATTCTTGTTCAGCCCCGGTCAAGCTTTGGTAGAAGTCGCGGAGACGAGGCTTGGCGACATGATGACTGCCATTGCGCATCGTGGGCCTGATAGCCAAGGTCATTGGGTCGACGCTGGATCAGGCGTGGCACTTGGGCATCTACGATTGGCCATCGTCGACCTTAGCCCAGCAGGACACCAACCGATGCCCTCGGCTTCTGGCCGTTTCGAGGTCGTATTTAATGGCGAGATCTACAATCATCATAAGCTGCGACGTGAACTGGAAGAGGCGGGTCATGCACCTGTATGGCGAGGCACGTCCGACACGGAAGTGATGATGGCTGGCTTCGAGGTTTGGGGGGTTGAGGAAACGCTTGCCCGTCTTGAAGGCATGTTCGCCATCGCCCTTTGGGACCGTGAGACCCGAACGCTAAAATTGGTGCGGGATCGACTTGGGGAAAAGCCGTTGTATTACGGCTGGCAGGGGAAGGGACGCGATGCCGTGTTCCTTTTTGGCTCCGAATTAAAGGCGCTCCAAGCCCATCCGGCGTTCGACGCAAGGATTCGCCGTGATGCGATTGTCGCCATGCTGCGTCATGGCCATGTTCCTGAAGACTTGGTAATCTATGAAGGCCTGCGCAAGCTTCGGCCCGGCGAAATAGCCGAGATCTCGCTTGAAGCGCCGGAACCGAAACGCAAACTCTACTGGGATGGTGGTGCAATTGCAGCCGCACCGCGCGGGCCAGCCCCATCTGATGAAGACGCAATCGAACGGCTCAACTCCCTACTGCTGGACGCAGTATCCCAAGAGATGATGTCGGATGTCCCACTGGGTGCGTTCCTGTCTGGCGGGATTGATAGCTCCGTTGTGGTTGGACTGATGCAACATTTGTCAAAGAAGCCGGTGCATACCTTCTCCATTGGGTTCCACGAGGCGCGATACAATGAGGCCCAGTATGCCAAGGAAGTGGCCGACCATCTTGGAACCCATCACACAGAGCTTTACGTAAGTGACACCGATCTGCGCGACGTGATCCCGCGGTTACCGCATATGTATGACGAGCCGTTCGCTGACAGTTCTCAGATCCCGACGTTTCTTGTGGCGGAAATGGCAAGAGAGCACGTCACCGTTGCCCTATCGGGTGATGGCGGCGACGAATTGTTTTGCGGCTACGACCGCTACGTGCACGGCCAGAAAATGATGGACAAGTTGCGCGGCCTTCCCGGCCCACTTCGATCGCTTGGGGGAGCGGCAATTCGTGCAATCCCCGAGACATGGCTCAACAAGGTGATGGAGCCAATTCGGGCAACACCGCAAGGTAAGGAGCCGAACGGACAACGCCTGCATCGGTTAGCCAACTACGCAATGTCTACCTCGACCGAAGAGTTGCACCAGAAAATGGTCTCCGTCTGGCGGTTTCCAGAAGACGCCGTGCTCGGGGGCTCAAGCCCACCCAGCATTCTAGCGGACCATCTACCCCCGCGTGGAAACTTGAGCGACATGGAGCGGATGATGCAGCTCGATATGCTCGCCTATTTGCCCGACGACATCCTATGCAAAGTCGACCGCGCGACGATGGCCGTGGCGCTGGAAAGCCGTGCACCATTGTTGGATCACCGCGTGGCAGAATTCATCTGGGCGCTGCCTGAACGCTTCAAGTACCGCGATGGCAAGTCAAAGTGGTTACTGAGGCAAGTGTTGTACAAATACGTCCCAGCTGCATTGATCGAGCGCCCGAAGATGGGATTTGAAGTGCCCATCGGTCTGTGGCTGCGTGGTGGGTTGCGTGACTGGGCGCAAGCATTGCTGGACCCAGATCGTTTGCGTCGTGAAGGATACTTGGACGAAGCCGTAATCACGCGTTTGTGGTCTCAGCACCTGGTGGGGAGTCATAACTGGGGTGCGCAGCTTTGGAATGTTTTGATGTTTCAGGCGTGGTTAGAGACCTATGGCGACGTCACTCCGGCATAAAATTTGGCACTTCGTTTTGCAGCAATTTCAAGACATCCATCAATCGCGCTTCGGCGTTAGCGTCAGTCTCTGCCTTATTGATGATTGTCGTTAGACGCACCAACCCGCCGTCAGTGCGACCTGTACGAACACCGTCCGCAATTAACCACATCTTGGCCGCAAAATCCCAAGCGACACGCCGGCCCTTTTGTTCAAACCAATAGAAAACCATCATCCGAATTTCACCTTTTTGGACAATCGCGCGGTTGATGTTGAAGTCTTCTGATGTGCCGACACTTGATGCAATGTTGGTTCGTTCCAGCCAAGCGATTTCCCAGCCGGCCCCCGGAAGGCAAATCTCGGGACTGTGAACACCACCAGAACTTTGATCTTGATACCAGGCCATGAACAACCCGACCGTTGGCTGGTCAGGGCTTTCCAACAACACGTTGTGATAATCGTCCGCGGCCAAAGTCTTTTCAGTTACCTGATCCAGGCGCTTGTGTGGACTGAGTTGCCGCCAATTTCCGATATCTCGTGGAAAGGAAGTGAAATTGCTTCGATCAACGCCAATCTGATTGCGATCGGGCAGCAGGTGAAACGTCAAAACCGAAGCCCCGACGATAGCCGCCGAGGTAATGAGCGCGCGTGATGGTTGTATTAGTCGCAGTCGCATGGCTTGGATGCCAAGGCCTTCGGTTTCCAGATCGAGAACTTCAGTCAGTCGCATGGGGTTGTGTTGTAAACGCAACATGATCCAACTCAGCAATAGCAGCATCAATATGCAGGCAATGAAGATGACCCAACCTTCAAAAAAATGCGTGAAGCCTTCAAGCCAATCAGTTCCATAGCGTTGTGCCAAAACACCCGCCACAGCAATGCGCAAGGAATTCATTAGTATTGTGATCGGCGCGGCGGATATCAGCAGCACAGCCTTGTGCCACATTGGTCCGCGGTACAGCACAGCAAAGATGTATGAGAAGCTTAAGATAGGGAACAGATATCGAAGGCCGGAACAAGCCTCGGCAACATGCAGCTTCAAAACGCCGAAGTCGATGATGTTGCCTTCTAAAAAAACAGGGACGGCAAGAATTCGTAAAATCCAGACTCCTAGCTCGGAAGATACAAGCTGCAGTGTGGTCGACATCTTGTAGTAGAAAGTGTCAGGCAGGGGCAGCATGTAAACCAGATGAAGAACCGGTGGCCAAAAGTGTTTACCTGTTTTCCAGCCAAAACTTATGAGCAGTATTCCCCCGACCCAAAGGATCATCGCATAGGCAACAATTTCTGGGATCTTTGAAAGCTTCCCTAACGACCCAACTGCGACCGCCATGATGATGACAACCACGCCAACCCAGCGATCATCTATCTGACCCACGCGAGGGGGGTATTCCTTAAGTTGCCTTAGAAACAACAGGCCAGACAGGATCGGGATCAGCGGGCCATGGCTGTATTCGGGCAACTGCCATGCCTGTAGCAAGGCCGTGAAACCATCCGTGAAGAATAAGCCCGCAAACAAAAAGTTCACAGCCAGCCACATCAACCCCAAAGTGAGGAACTGCCTGAAACCGCCGGGCGCTGACTTGGGATCACTGGCTAAAAACATAAAAACCGATCCAACTGGAAGTGGACCTTTCCAAGCAAAGATATATCAAAAACTTTCACTTGGAGACAGAAAAACATCCATGAACTTTAGATGGAAAACTCATAGGCGGGATGATCTTCTGGAGCCGGCCCTGATCTGACTGATCAGACGTAGGCATTGAATTTCCCCAAATCCTCGCCGCGTAATAGCGCGTTGTAAATTCCCACGGTGTATTTTGCTTTCGCGGGCCAAGTATAAAGTTCGTTGGCGTAAGTTTCTGCGCGTTTGGCCATTTCAGCATGCTCAGAGGGGTCTTCCAGACAATGTTCCATCGCTGAGCGATATGCGTCTACCATGCCCTCCAAGGATTGCAGTTCAACTCTTACACCTCGATCAGCCCCGACCAGATCCCCAGGAGCACCGTAGTTCACTACAATGCAGACCATGCCGGAGGCCATCGCCTCGATCACGACACCGGCCCCCAACTCTTTGATCGATGGGAAAGCGAACGCATCGCAACGCCGCATAAAGTCGGCAACTTCAGCTTGCGTCTTCTGCCCCTCAAAGATCACGCGCTCGCCTGCTCCATAGTCTGTCACAATTTTACGCAAACGCTCTTCTTCGGGGCCGCCGCCTAAGATGTGTAGAAAGTGATCTTCTAGCTTCGGAGACGTTGCGAAGCCGCGAACCGCTGCCTCAGTTACTTTTACAGGGACGAGCCGTCCGGCAAAAAGGAACCGTTTGGGACCGCTACCGGAAAAGGGCGCTTTTCGACCTTTGGTGTGAAAGATGTCCGGATCGAAGGCAATTTCTGGGAACGGAATTATCCGCTCTTTGGGCGTACGATTTATGTCATCAATGGTATGCTTGAAGGAGGCCAACACGGCGTCGCTTTTGCGGTATGTGGACGCAGAGTAAGGCATATATTTGTATAGCCAACGCAGCTTTCGCGCAGCTTCGCCTTCGCGCTTTTGTTCCTCTGCAAATTCCTTTGGCCAGCCCAGGCTGCCATTCAGTGGCCCGATGACAAAGGGCTGACGAACGCGGCCCGCAGCATAGGACGGCAGGGCGGGAGACATCGGTGTGATCCTATGCACGATATCAAATTCGCCCGCATCCAGAGCCCCTCGGAAGGCCTTTATAACTTCGCGCTCAAAGAACACGTAGGGCAAATACGCCATGATTTGATTGGTCGACCAGGCCCGCTGGTCCCCACCTCGTAAAAAAGTAGAGAGCTTGCCCATCGGCCGTGCAATCCATTCGTTGTCAACATAGGTCACCTTGTCAGTGATCTCGTTGGCTTTCTCGATGTTCTCGCGATTGCGAACGTGCGTGACGACAGTCGCGTCGGTTACATTGGCTAATGCACGGGCATATTTATACCCGACCACAGGAAGAGAGGGCCATTCTGGATTGCAGTCATCGGCAATTATTAGAACGCGGGGGCGCATCATATAGAATCCGGAACTAGTAAACTTAATCAATGTACTTACGGACATAGTTGCAGCTTCGGAGGCTCTGACACAACTATTTTGCCTAATGACGCCGATGTAATCTAGACTAATTGCAAGTTTTTTGTCCCATGCAAGCGTCGTCACTGATACCTTCCAACGAGTTGATGGTTCAGTTTTAGGTAATAAGGGTTTTCACATGGCCAATGCCCACCGCCCCTATGTATTGATTTCCCCGTGCCGGAACGAAGCGGAGTATATGCGCCGCACCCTCGACAGTGTCGTCGCGCAAAGCGAGACACCCAACTTATGGATTATTGTTGACGATGGCTCGACCGATGAAACCCCAAATATACTTGCGGAATACGTAGCCCGACATGACTGGATCCGCGTTGTTCAAAAACCAGATCGCGGTCACCGCGCCGTAGGTCCCGGGGTTATTGAGGCCTTCTATGTCGGTTTGGAAACGATCAACCTTGATGACTTCTCATACCTTTGCAAACTTGATCTCGATCTCGATTTGCCACCTCGCTATTTTGAGCTTTTGATGGATCGATTGGTTGAGAACCCGCGCATCGGGACCTGCTCGGGCAAGGCTTATTTCAAAAACTCAAAAGGGAAAATGGAAAGCGAAGGCATCACTGATGAGATGTCTTTGGGCATGACTAAAATGTTCTCAGTGCGGTGTTTTCAGGAGATTGGTGGATTTGTCCGTGAAGTCATGTGGGACGGTATTGATTGCCACAAAGCTCGCAAACTGGGATGGACACCCCGCAGCTGGGATGAACCCGAGCTACGTTTCGATCACCTACGCCCCATGGGCTCAAGCCAGAACTCTATCTATACTGGCCGCCGACGTCACGGTTTTGGCCAGTATTACATGGGAACTCATCCAGTCTTTATGATCGCCTCGGCAATCAACAAATCGCGTGTTCCACCTTACCTATTGGGCGGGTTCGCGATGCTACAAGGGTATTTTGGGGCAATGCTGAAGGGCACCACTCGGCATAATGATCCAGATCTACGTCGCTTTATCCGTTCCTACCAATGGAAGGCGTTGTTCAGAGGGAAAATGAATGCGGTCACTCAGATAGAAGATGCCCATGCTCACCTCTGGAAACCATAACCGCAGAAACAGCTCCGGAACTTAGGGCTGTTTTATGTTCTCTATTTACGACTTCGAAATTTCGTGCGCACCGCGAGATGGGTGGGGTGGTCGCGTGTTGCCGTAAAAATCATCGTGCGCGACATCACCACTAACCGCGCCGCCAAGGGCTCGTGATCCAACGAGCGGAGCATAGCTTGCTACTGTGTTAGTGGGTGTCGCTGTGGCAGAAATCAATTTCACAGAACGGGTCCTGTAACCCAAATCCCTTGCTTCCCACAAGACGGGCGAAGTCTCCAAAGGACCATCACTATTCACCGGAACCGACAAGTTCGGTTGATGGATCACGTTGTTTCCAACGAAGACATCTGAGAATTGACTGGCAACGATCGCCTCTGTCAATGCTGAAGGATAGTTGAAGTAGTCGGAGTCCTGCATCAAATTTACCAGCGTGTTGTTGTAAAACTTAATAGGGGCGGAATAGGTCTCCGGGATGCCACCAGCCAAGTACATCATCTCGATGAAACCCGCGGGATTCAGGATCGTGGCATCCCTTGCGGCACCCGGAAAAACAATCACGTTATTGCGGATCGTCACCCCGCCCATCTGAGATCGAACACCGGCCCATGTCTGGTGGTTGCCAAGCAAATAGCATTTCTCGACCAACGCGTTGATTGGGCCCGAAGTAAGCCCTTCTTCCACTGTATATTCAAGAATGCCGGCACCAGCCTCCAAGGACGTTGCTTGAATTGTCGAGAAGAAGCCTGGATCACCGGCAACATTTTGGCGAAGGCAGGGTTGAATGGACTGATAGGAGCCGACGTGAGACCAGCCAATGCGGTTGAAAAAATCACAGTTGCTGATGATCAGGCGCTCACCCCGGTGGAAACGCAAGGGGCCCTGATTGTTGTGCTTTCCGTCTTGCGGCCCACCCGCACTAGCTTGCGGGTGACACGCCACTTTAGTACCCACGAGCGACAGGCCGACACCAACAGCATAAAGAAGACCGTAGCTGCGCCAGTTGGTCACCGAACAGTCATTCAACGCGATAAATCGGTGTGCGATGTTGGGGTCATTCGACGCGGCATAGATCGCAATATCCAACCCATCAAAAGAACAGCCGTCAAATAAGTGGATGCGTGGAGATCGGTCGAAGTGGTTAAAGCCGGTGACGTTTGAGCCGGTTTCCGTCACACTATCCCAAGGGCCTTTGAAATCGATGTTCTGCCAGACAAAATCCTTGTCCGTCCCAGAGCCGGAAGTTGATTTGTCATTCCAGTCAAACGATCCGGCCATATCGATAATCGGATTCGTCGCGGATCCGGGTCCGGCTACAACATGTGTCGAAGGAAGGCTGGTTCCGTCATTCATCCCGAAGTTTCGGCCACCAAACGGATAGGTCTCTCCCCGATTAAGCATGACGCGGGTAGGAATCCGGTCATTACCAGCAAACATGTCGAAGGCTTGGTTAATATCTGCAGCAAGGCGTGCACCCGCAGGGGCATCAGCGAAATTCGAAGATGGGCTAACGAAGATGGTTCGAATGCCGGGAAAGGCGGTGTCTGAATTGCCAATGGTGATTTGTAAATTGGCGGTGGTAGATTTTCCGCTGGCGGGTTCAACCACAAGACAAGATACGTTGTACGTCCCTGACGTGCGATAAGTATGGGTTACTACAGGACCATATCCGACGCCGGAACTTGTATGACCGTCAGCAAGGTTGTCGGGGGCGGAAAACGTGTATTCTTCGTCGAAATCCCAAAAATAATAGAGCTCGTGCAACTGTGGGTTGTAAACCGTTCCGCTGGCTGGACCAGAAGTGTCAAAGCCTGCGACCTCAACTTCCATAGAAATCGCTTCCGGTACGACTTCAAGGCCAGATCGGTTGAATATTACGATCTGCGCTGACGCATTTGAGCTTGCCACTGCTACACCCGTAGTCGAATACTATATACTGGTTTTTAACTAGCATCTTCCTGCATCAAATGGAAGAAATTGGTCGCCCCGGTCCTTGAACCAAACGCCATCTGATCAACTTGCACGCATGAATATACACCCCTTGGGTTCCACGGGAAACTGCGGTCCCGGTGACGCCTTGCCCTCACATGATCTGCGCTTCCAAGCACCTTTGCTTTGCCCAGTCGCTTCCGAGAAGATTGTCGTGGCAGCAATCACGCTGTCACCTTCTCACGCCTTGATTTGATCATCTAGATGGAACTCGACTTCCTCAAGAATCCATCTGAGTCTGGGCAAAGTGTCAACGATCTCAATACCCGCCGAACGATGGAAGTGGCCCCGTCTAGAGAGTTGAATTCAAGGCCAATTTTTCTGAGGCCAAATGCTGCTGCTCGCTTGTTCGGCCAGAATGCGTTATGTGCAGAACAGTGGTTTTGCCCGAATATTGTTGAGTCGTTTAGAATGAATACAAATTTTTTGTCGACGCTTCGCGACAACGGGATGAAAGCACGCGCTATTCGTGGCACCGCTTTGAGTGTTGTCGGCTTCGGTGGCGGGCAAGTTATCCGGCTCATCTCAAACTTGATCCTGACACGCATTTTGTTTCCAGAAGCCTTCGGGCTGATGGCACTGGTGCAAATCGTAGTGACCGGTTTGGAAATGTTCTCGGACATGGGAATTCATCCGGCCATAATCCAAAGCAAGAACGGCGAGGATCGCGATTTCCTCAACACTGCATGGACCATGCAGATTATACGTGGTCTGTTTTTGTGGCTGATCGCTTGCCTGATAGCCACGCCTGCAGCGCAGTTTTATGGTCAAGACGCGCTTATCCAGATGATCCCTGTTCTGGCCTTCACGACCGTCATTTCCAGTTTCAGATCGACCAACTATTCACTCGCCAGTCGACGTCTGACTCTTGGCCGTGTGACTGCAGTGGAATTGATCGCACAAGTTGCCGGAACGATTATTCTCATCTTAGTGGCACTTTGGCTTCAGTCAGTCTGGGCGCTCGTCATTGGGTCACTCATCGGCGTTACGATCCACACGATGCTCACGCATCTGATACTAGATGGTGGCCGCAACAAATTGGCCTGGAGCAAACCGGCCGCTTGGGAGATCTTCCACTTTGGCAAATTCATCGTAATTTCGACGATCGCGGGTTACTTGGTTAACCAAGGGGATCGCTTGATCTTAGGCAAATACGTATCCTTAGAGGAGCTAGCGATTTTCACTATCGCCTTCCTCTTTGGAAGCCTGCCGCTGACTCTCGCTATTCAACTCAACTCGCGCGTACTTATCCCACTGTTTAAACAGCGGCCACCGGCCGAGAGCGAGAATAACTTTCGCAAAATCAGACGCGCAAGAATGCTTCTACTCTTGGGTTTTCTGGCAATTTCTACGGCGTTATCATTGCTAGGCGAAGATCTAATCGAAGTTTTATACGACCCTCGTTACTATAGAGCTGGTCCTATGCTGGTTCTTCTCAGCCTGTCAGTTATTCCTGCGCTTTTGCTAGATGGGTACAAGGGTGTATTGCTGGCAAATGGGAACTCGCGCGATTTCACGATCATCATCGTCATTTCAGCCGTTGTTAAGACCGTGCTCTTGGTCGTGATGATTCAAAAATTTGGCATCGTCGGAGCGATCATTGCGCCGTTCCTTTCCGAACTCGTGACCTATCCATTGCTGGTCCACTACATCCGCCCCTATCGCGGGTGGCACCCCGGGTTGGATGTGTTGCTGTTGTCGATTGGTGTAGCGATCATGGCCCTAGCGTTGTGGCTAAGTCCTGCGGCGAACGAGTTACTGGTCACTGCCTTGCGCGGGGTTTGACATAAGCATGCCTAAGTTGTTCCATTCAAACACCAAAACCCGCGAAGGCAAAAAGGAATGATTGGGAACTTTATTCTGTTTGGCTGGCCGTTTGTCGTCGCCATCTTATTTTCAATGTACTCCAGACACGCGGCAATCTTGGCCTCCATTATTGTTGGCTACCTCCTTCTACCAGAGCAGCTTTTCTTTAACCTCCCCATTCTGCCTACGTTGGAGAAGCACACAATCCCCGCCTTGTCAGCATTCCTCATTCTTCTCATGATTGGTACAAGCTTGGAAAACAGGAATCTTTCTGGATGGCTGCCCAAGGTAGCTGTAGTTCGATTGCTGATGTTGGGACTGATTGCTGGTAGTTTTCTAACCGTACTCACGAATAGTGACCCACTGTCTTACGGCCCGCTGTTTATTCCTGCGCTTCGCCCGTTTGACGCGTTTTCAACCGTTCTCAGCCTTCTCGTAAGCCTGCTACCCTTCTTTCTAGCTCGTAAATATCTGGCCTATCCTGAGCAACAAAGGGCGGTGTTAATGACGTTAGCCGTGGCTGGCGCATTCTATGCATTTCTGGCGCTTTACGAAGTGCGGATGTCGCCACAGCTCAACAACATGCTCTACGGCTTTTTTCCTCATAGCTTTCTGCAACATATCCGCGGTGATGGGTACCGACCGATTGTGTTTCTCAATCACGGACTTTGGCTCTCGATCTTCTTTGCGATGGCCGTACTGGCAGCTTTCGGCCTATCTCGAGCTCAAAGTGCTAATCGAAAGATAAAGTACACCGTGCTTGGAATTTGGCTGTTGTTCGCTCTAATCATGTCAAAATCCTTGGGTGCGCTGGCAATCACCATGATGTTGTTGCCATTAGTATTATTCGTTCGCGTTCCCACTCAGATCCTCGCCAGCGCGATCATCGCATCAACGATTTTGCTTTATCCTGCGTTACGAGGCGGAGAGCTTATCCCGACTGAAACAATACTGGGGTGGGCCCAGATTATCGACCCAGAGCGCGCCGGCTCTCTGTCATTTCGGTTTTTCAACGAGGACATACTGCTGGAAAAGGCTCGGGAGAGACCGCTCTTTGGCTGGGGCGGGTTTGGCCGCAATTTGCTGTATAACGAAGCGGGCTTCGATGCCGCTGTTACAGATGGGTATTGGGTTTATTCGGTCGGAATTGGTGGTTGGGTGCGCTTCGCTTCAGAGTTCGGCCTACTATGTCTGCCTGCTATTCTCGCCTTTCTCAAAATCCGCAAAGATCAATACGGGCTGGAGACTTCAGTTCTTCTCCTCATTCTATCTGCCAACCTGATTGATTTGATCCCTAACGCGACAATTACTCCAATAACATGGTTGGTGGCAGGGGCCGTTTGGGGGCGAATAGAATTAGGTAGGCTTGAGAATGCCGATGACGCATCTGTTAAGCTGTCTGAAGAAACGAAACGACCCGCCTATACTCGGTTTGCGACGTCAGCTGTTTCCCTCTCCCAAACGAAAGGACAGGCGACGCAATGACCGTCGGTGTCGTAATCATAGGTCGAAATGAAGGCGTGCGTCTCATCAGGTGCCTCAGTTCGGTAACGGGACAGGCAGACATCGTCGTCTACGTGGATAGCGGCTCATCTGACGGCAGCCAGGCTGCGGCAAAGGAATTAGGGGCGGACGTGATTTCGTTGGATATGGATCTGCCCTTCACCGCCGCCCGTGCGCGCAATGAAGGCTTTACTCACTTGGCCACAAAAGATGAGGCGATTGAGTATGTTCAGTTCATTGACGGTGACTGCGCTTTGAATTCCGACTGGGTCGCACTTGCGAAAAAATATTTAGACGAGCATCCTCGCGTGGCCGTTGCTTGCGGTCGCAGGCGTGAAAGACATCCAACCGCTTCGATCTACAACCGGTTGATTGATCAGGAATGGGACACACCAGTAGGGGAAGCCATGGCTTGCGGTGGCGACGCAATGATGCGGGTTACAGCTTTCCAAGATGTATCAGGTTTTAATCCCGAATTGATCGCCGGAGAAGAACCGGAGCTTTGCGTACGAATGCGTGCAGATGGCTGGACCATATGCCGCTTGGATGCGGAAATGACTTTGCATGACGCCGCAATTTCCAAGTTATCCCAATGGTGGAAGCGAAATCGCCGCGCGGGACACGCTTACGGCGAGGGCGTCGCCATGCACGGCCGTCCGCCCGAGAAACACTGCGTACGAGAAACCAGGTCGGCATTGATTTGGGGGGTCGGCATCCCAGTGACCGCACTACTAGGATCACTTCTTTCGACGTGGGCTTTGGGCCTGCTACTGGCATGGCCCGCGCAGGTTATCCGGTTAGGAATTAGGGATGGTGACTTTTCCAGAGCCTTCTTCCTAACACTTGGAAAGCTTCCGGAGGCGCAGGGAATATTGGGCTACTATTTCGACCGTTGGCGCGGGAAACGTGTTAGCTTGATCGAATACAAATAGGTGACCGATCAATCCTACGGTCGGTAAGAAAAGCTTTTCTGAATACCTAGAAACACAGTGTTTCGTTTGCGCGTTGGCTGCGCGTCTTCGCGAACCGATGAATGCGAGAACCCAGAAACCAGATCCCACTGCCTAGCCAACTGATAGGCATGGCTGACATTAAAGCGGACTGAACGGCGATCAACCCCACCTGCGTTCAGAACGTTTTCCTCAACCAATGCAAGCCCTGCGCTGATTTGCGAAAGACTAGTCAATTCGCGAGCATATGACATATCGAGGCGGGTGTTGATCACCTCGTTGTTGCCACCATCGATCCCACCCGACTGTTGCAGCGAAACTTCAAAGGTGCTGTTGCGGTCGATTTGGTAGTCAAGCTGCACGTTGGCGATGGGCTGCGGGCTAAACCCATCGGTTTTGGTCGCACCGAGTGAGAATGAAAACTCGCCACGTCGCAGTTGGTAACTGCGACCAGCTGTAAGCTGGCGGCGTTTGCCATTTAGAGTGTCGTCTTCCGAGAACCGGAGCGAAACTTCGCCGTTCGGGCGGGCGTGTGCGAGTGAGAACGCGTAGTTCAGACCGTCGGTTTCATCTACAACCGTGCCGCGGCTGTCTTCGGTGCTGTAGGCAATCTCTCCGGTAAGCGTCGTCGAAGGCGTCACCTCGTATGTGGCGCCAATACCGATCCGAGATGTTTCGCGGTCGGTAGCACCTGCGCCTTGTTCATCTACTGTGCTGAAGCTGCCAAAAACGCTGGCTTCAAGATTTGGAGAAACTTCAAAGCTAAGGCGACCTTCGACGCGTTGCGTAAGGCTGTCGTTAAGTGACGGATCTGTTGTGTCTGAATACTCACTCTTCTCGAAAACATGGCGCAAAGAACCAGTTATCGGGCTTTCCCGACCCACGGTCAGGCCCGTGGTCAAATTGAAAACTTCGCGCTGACCGGCGCCTGTAGTGATGGCGTCATCTTCAAGCGAGGTATCAAAAGCTAGATCATC
Organism: Litoreibacter halocynthiae; assembly: GCF_004365635.1. Lineage (GTDB taxonomy): Bacteria > Pseudomonadota > Alphaproteobacteria > Rhodobacterales > Rhodobacteraceae > Litoreibacter > Litoreibacter halocynthiae. The sequence continues at coordinate 179,868 of NZ_SOBH01000004.1, forward strand.
GACTTCATCACGTAGATAGAACCCGCCGAATGTTAGTTCTGTACTGCGATTGGATATCCTGTAGTCAAGCGACGCCCGCGTGCTTTCAAACTCTGTTGAACCACCATTTGTAAGGTTTTGCGCGATACCAGTGGAAAGATTGAAAGCCAAATATTGGCTATGTGTTTCGCTGGAAACGCTAAACGCGACAGAGGTCAGGGACCTCAAGCCTTCATCACTGGAAGAACCTGAAAAACCGTCTTCTTCGATATATTGAAAGCGCTGACCAACTTCCAATGTCGCAATGACCCCACCAGCATCCGTCTCTTGCGCCAGCAGAACAGTCGGACATAACAGAAGCGGCCCTGCCAAGAGCCCGATGAGATAGGTTTTTTGTAATGCGTATTTTTTCGCGCCTATGTTTTCAACTGCCACGAAAAGTCCACCTTTTGCCGCGTAAATTTACTCGAACAGCCTACGTTCCGGAACAACTATCACATCTCCTTCTTGAAGTTTGACGGACAAGTTTTGAACCGCCCCGCGAGACAGTGCTTTATAATTGATAACACTTACGGTTTGCGCCCCTGTCTTAGGGTTTGTTCTACGCAACTGCACACGTTTCTTAGCTGCAAAGTTGGTAAAACCACCCGCCTGCGAAAGGGCCTGCAGGAAGGTCGTGCCAGGCGACACTTCTCTGATACCCGGCGTGTTAATTTCACCTAGTAAGTAAACCGACATGGTTCTCGGTGGCGGTGGGTCGCGTCGTTCGACTGGCGGCCGCAAAGATACAACGGAAACAAACACCGTTGGGGAATTCGCAAAGTTGCTCGCGATTCCTTGCGCAATAGCAGATTCGATTTGCGAAGCGGTTCGTCCGCTCGCACGAACCGTGCCCGCATAAGGAAAGTCAAAAGTGCCCCCCGGCAACACAAGAACATTGCGCGCAAGCGAGGCATCTTCGAGAACCTCAATCGAAAGTGTATCACCGGATTTTACGCGGTAGCCACTTTGCCCGTGTGCTGCAGATACTGCTAAAAGAAGGCTAAAAACGGCCAACAGGAATTGTTTCATACCAAACCTCAATTTCAGACGCTCACAAAAACGTGCTCAACCTGATACTCCAGAGTTCACCAAAAGTGATCATGATAATGCCGCAAATCCAGCCGCTGGAGAAGAAAAACCGTCGGAAAAACTCACCAGATGCAGATTTGTACCTCAAGTAACACGAAAAATCGCTCATCTTGGCTACAACTAGGGTTTTTCAAGATTATGATCGTTCCAGCGTGGGTGAATGTGGCTTCGTTTCACTCTTGTGCAGATACCGAAGTCAGATGAGCAATTTCAGTCTCAATCTCCTGCCGTAGGTCTGAGTCGCCAACCGGCCCCACCCCCTCCAGTGCGCTAACCATTTGCTTAAGTGCCTGCTCTCTATCTCCATTCGAGGCGTAGGCCTGCCCAAGATGGAAATGAATCAGCGCGTCTTTGGGTGATCCGGCGGCCGCCGCTTCCAGGTAGGGGATTGCATTACTGACTGCCCCAGTTCGGTACAAAATCCAACCGTAGGTGTCTTGGAAGGCCGGCACGGCATCATTCTTTAAACGACGCGCTATCGCTTCCGCGCGCTGCAAACTTGCCACGTCATCGCGGTGTGTAGCCAATAGGCTTGCTAAATTATTTGCGATAATGGGGTTCGATGAATTGCGAGCATATAGCGCCTCATAGATACCAATAGCCCCCTCGATTTCTCCCGCAGCTTGGAGATACGATGCTTGCGCCCACAACAGATCTGGCGCACCAGGGACTGCATCAAGGCCCCGTTGAATAGTAGCACGTCCTGCTTCTGGGTCCCCCTGGGCCTCTCGTATGCGGGCCAACTGTAGATAGAGGCCTGCAGCTTCAGGTGTGTGGTCTAGTATGGTTTCTACTTCTGTCGCGGCTGCCTCGAAATCACGCGCGGCAGCAAGCGTCATAGCAAGAGCCGCGCGTAACTCTAGATTGTCAGGCGCGTCTTCGACAGCAGCTTTGGCAAAGGACAGCGCTGCTTGGGTTTGGCCTGCCTTTAACTGTGCTTGTATCAATGCAGTTTTAGGCACCAGAGCACCGTCACGTAGGACAATCCCTTCAAGGAACTCCACAGCCTGAGCCGGTCCAACTCGACGTGCCAGTATCTCTGTTTTAAGCAAATTAGCTGCGCTACTTCCCCGAGCTTCACCTAACTTTTCGAGGGTTTCGGCCACTTTCTGTGCGCGCGGCATGTCGTCCATCCGCAGATAGACATCCCCAAGCGTAGAAAGGACATCGAAATTCCCAGCCTCAATTCGCAGCGATGAAATCAAGATGCTTTCAGCGGCGAAAAGTTTTCCATCCCCCACAAGAGCGCGCGCATATCGCAAAGCGTATTTCGGCGCATTGTTTGAGGCCTCGACTGCTTGTGCCAGAAAACTAAGCATCAAATCGCGGTTGCCTTCGCGCTCGTAGGCTCTTGCGAGCAGAACCATCGCAGTTGCGTCCCCCGCTCTGTCATCCAAAACTGTTCGTAGATCGGCAATAGCTGCGTCTGTGTCGTCATCGGAAATTGACCAGTTGGCACGCATCATCAACGCATCCGAGCTACGGGCGTCAGCTTGTAGGACTTCAGCAATTTGAACGCGCGCGAGTTCCTCATTTCCACTCGCCACAAGCATCCGCGCTAAAGCCGTTTTGGATTGAAGGCGCGCTGCATCATCTAGCTTTAATGTCTCGGAACTCAGAACTTCGTGGAGCGCGGAGACCCCTTCTTCGCGATGCCCCATATCAAACATCAGCGAGGCACGGAACGCATGCAGAAATCCGTTGTCAGCCTCAGTTCCGGCCAACAGCTGATCTACCCTTGCTAGTGCAGAATCCGCCCCCTCAGTCTGCTGAATGAACTGCAAAAGCGTGACCATTGCTGCATCATATTCTTCTGGTTCAGCCGAGAGAACTAAGTCTTCAAGATAGCTTTGAGCGTCTTGCGAACGGTTATGCGACATCAGGAATCGTAAATAGGTTTCCTTGGGACCTTTTTCATCCGGAAACACATCGAGCATATTGCGCAGTTCCGCCTCAAGATCGGCGTGTTTTCCTAACCGCGATAATAGCTCCAAACGTAGGGTATACAGCCGCATCGACTGTGGTGCCTCCGCGATACTTTCAGCTACAAGTACAAGTGCGTCATCAAATCTGCGGTCAGCGATGCGGGCATCAAGCAGAATTTGACGCAAAATGCTGTTGTTCGGCAACTCAGTTGCCAAAGCCTCCGCTGCGAACACAAGACCTGCGCGCTCGGCACTCTTTCTCTCGATAAGCGCAGTACGATAGTTCATTCCAAGATCGATTGCCTTAATTTCAGAACGATTTGGAGCCAGTTTGACCGCCATTCCTCCATGGCGCGCGAATTCATCCCAATCACCCAACCAAAACGCCAATTCACTTAGCGCGATGCGGCCGTCAATGTCGTTGGGTGCACGCTCCACGAGGTTAAGAAAATCGCGATACGCTTCGCCCAAACGCCCCATAGAACGGTTGGACGTTGCAATATGGCGATAGGCTCCAAGATTGGCGTCATCCAATTGTAGCGTGTTGCGAAATTCAACAATCGCGCGGGGCAGATCGCCGCCATCAAGAAGCGTTAAACCGCTTTGATAGTGCCGCTCCGCACGTTCTTGAGACGACTCAAAACAGCCAGACAGTGCAAGGAACAACCCAAAGATCACAGCTTTTTTGCAAAGTTTAGACGTCAGCGACATGAAAAGCTCACTTGGTCGATCCCAAAAATAAACGGGGCCTGCCTAGCATAGCAGCCAGCAAGCCCAGTTCCAGTTTTGTCTGTGCCTAACGTGTGAGGTCACGCATAGAATTTAATAGCCAGTTCCCCGCACTACCACACGGAAGGTGCGAATAATCACAGCCATATCAATCGGGAAGGAAGCGATGTCGTTGTAAACATCGTCGTACTTGACCCGATCACGGAACCCGCAGTCATTGCGGTCGGATATCTGCCAAAGGCCCGTCAGCCCCGGGCGAAGCTCGTAGTAAGCGTCACCTTCATACATGATCTGCTGTTCCACCATCATCGGGCGTGGCCCAACCAGTGCCATATCACCCAGAAGCACGTTAAGAAGTTGCGGCAATTCATCTAGAGATGTTTTCCGCATGAAGTGGCCCATAGGGATGATGCGAGGGTCATTTTTCAGTTTCTGATCCCTATCCCATTCGGCTCTAGCCGATGGATTGGTCGCCAGATAGCTTTCCAATACAGCGTCTGCATTGGGCACCATGGTTCGGAACTTATAGAAACGAAACCGCTTACCATTTTTGCCAACCCGCCACTGCGTGTAGATCGGGTTATATCCATCACGCGCAACCAAAAGAGCCGAGAGGATCATGAGGGGCAAAATAATCGGTAAGCCCACGAGTATTAGCACAAAATCCACTGCGCGTTTGACGTATGCACGGTAGAATGAAATGCTCTGGTGAGAGGTGTGCGTGGTGAGATGACGTGATTGAGAATTTACGTCGAATTTAACAATATCAAAATCAATTTGCATGGCGGTTTTATTGGCCCAAGGGCCTACTCCATAACTCTGTAACAAAAACATGGCAGTTGTTGCCGGGTAAACTGCCCAATCCCCCCCTTAAGGCACCTGGCAGAACACAATATTAACAAAATATTAAGATATTTGCGAGTCTTTCCTTCGCAAAAAATCGCCTATTTACTGGGGCTTTGGTGAATTGGATTGCATTTCCAAAGAAGGCTTCACAACAATGACACAATGTTCGGGACAGCTCCCAAATGCGATTCGCTTCTGTCTAAAACAGCCACTGCTTGTCGAATTTTCGCATGCTCCACGAAGGGCGTGCGACGCGCTTAGCTTCTCATTGATGCCATTTTTCCCTGATATACAGTGACTTTGTATATTGGGTAACGTCATTCTAAGGTCATGTGTTAGAATGCGGTGGGAATAGTAATTGTGCAAGCGCGCCACGTTAGGTGCGCAAAGGTAATAAGCGGTAATGAGCAGATCACTCTACACAGATTTCTTCGGTTTCACCGAGCGACCGTTCACACTGTCGCCCGATCCGGATTTTCTGTTCTGGTCAGATAACCACAAGAAAGCGCTGGCCGTTCTGGAATATGGCCTGATGACTCACGCGCCGCTTACGGTGATCACCGGAGAGATCGGGGCGGGAAAAACCACTCTGATCCACCATCTTTTGCGCAACGCCGAAAAGGACATTACAATTGGTCTGATCTCGAATGCACAAGGTGGGCGGGGTGATCTTCTGCATTGGGTGCTATACTCACTTGGGATCAATTCAGATCCCAGCGATGATTATATCTCAATGTTCCAGAGCTTTCAGAACTTCGTTATTGAAGAATATGCTCAAGGTCGGAACGTGATTTTGGTGATCGACGAGGCGCAAAACCTCTCCATGGAGGCGCTTGAAGAATTACGCATGTTTACGAATATCAACTCCGGCAAGGACGAACTATTGCAGTTGATTCTAGTTGGGCAACCAGAATTGCGCGATTTGATTTCAGCGCCCGGACTGGTGCAATTCGCCCAGCGCGTGACTGCCACCTACCACCTCACAAACCTGAATGGGCCTGGGACGCGTGACTACATTTGTCATCGCCTCAAACACGCCGGGGGGAGTGGAAAAGAATTCTCAATCATGGCCATCCAAGCAATTTATCAGGAAACTGGGGGCGTGCCCCGGCTCATCAACAAGATTTGCGATCTTGCACTGGTCTATGCTGCAAGTGAAGAACGCGAGGGCGTAGGGGTTAATCTGATCCGGGAGCTTCTGGCCGATGGTCTGTTCATCAATTCAGAAATATCCGGTGAAGTTGTCCAGATGAAGAAGCCTATCGGGAACGTGTTAAACAAGGCAGCGGAATGATCTCTGACGTACGTTTCTATCTAAGTCTTTTACCGCGGCGACTGCCGGTCATGGTCGTACTGTTTCTTGTCTCCTCCATCGCAAGCGTGATTATCGCCCAGCGTTTGCCGCCGATGTATTCCACATCAGCGACGCTATTGGTGGAGTCTCCACAGATATCTGAGGATTTGGTGCGCTCGACCGTGCAGGTCACAGCTTCCGAGCAACTGCAGGTGATTCAGCAAAGGTTGCTGACCCGCTCGAACCTTCTCGACATTGCCAGGCAAGTGCGCGTCTTCCCCGAACAATCCACGATGACGCCCGATGAAATTGTTGAAGGCATGCGCGATGCAACAAACATCAGCCTGTCGATTGGGCGGGATCAGGTTACCCTGATGGTGATCAGTTTCGTGGCCGGTACTCCGCAAACTGTTGCCGATGTCGTCAACCAATATGTCAACATCGGGCTTGAGACGAACTCTGCCTTCCGCACCAACCTGTCCGAGGACACTTTGGCGTTTTTTCAACAGGAAGGGCAGCGCCTCTCGGACGAATTGGGGCTACAAAACGCCAAAATAGTTCAATTCAAAAACGCGAACGCCGATGCGTTGCCAGAAAATCTAGAGTTCAGTCTTGATCGGCGGTCTCTACTTCAGGAACGGTTATCACGCTCCGAACGCGAGAAGCAAAGCCTTGAAGCGCAACGTGCCAATATTCAGCGCATTTATGAGGCGACCGGCATTGTCAACAATCCCCGCGACACGCCCTTATCTCCGGAAGAGGCGCAGCTCAATCAGCTGGAAGCTGAATTGCGTGTCGCCCGCAGTGTCTATGCCGCAACCAGTCCACGTGTGAGAAATCTGCAGGTGCAGGTTGATGCGTTGCGCGCTCAGCTTGAGGCGACTGCTCCACGAGATGGGGGTCCCGATGAAAGCGACGATCTGAATCCGCAATCCGCGGCGCTGACGATCAGTCTTGCAGAGATCGATGGTCGTCTTGCAAATGCAGTGCAAGATATTGAGGACACAACCGAAGAATTAGAAATTCTGCAGGCGAGCATTGAGAAAACCCCATCCATCGGCATTGTCCTGTCCAGCATGGAGCGCGAACACGAAAACACTCAAGCTCTCTATAACGCGGCGGCCTCACGCCTTGCCCAGGCTCAAGCCAGTCAACGCGTCGAGCTTTCCGCCAAGGGCGAACGGATCACCGTGCTTGAAGCCGCGTCAGTGCCCAGTTCTCCCTCCAGCCCCAACCGGACCCAAATCGTTGCGCTTGGCATCCTGATCGGACTTGGCTTAGCCGCTGGCTTTTTTGCTTTGCTGGAATTTCTAAACCAATCCATTCGGCGGCCCGGCGACATTATCCGGGCACTTAACGTGACACCATTGGCAACTCTGCCACCGATTGAGACCAAAGCCGACAAACGCTGGCGGCGCGCCAAATTGATGATCTCGATATTGATCGTCACCGCCGCTGTCCCTGCAGCGCTTTGGGCTATCGATACCTACTATATGCCGCTTGATCTTCTCTATGAGAAAATCAAAGACCGCCTAACTTGATCTCTGTTCGAGCTGGAAAAGACTGATGGAAAAATTGCAAAAAGCACTGGAAAAAGCGCGAGGGCAGCGTGGTGGCACAAAAGCGCCCGATCTTAGGTCGCATTCCAAACAGTCGCAGCGGCGCGGGAAAACCGCGAGCGCAGCCGTAAAAGCGCCCCTCTCTCTTTGGGACGATCTGACCCCTTATGAGCCCAATCCAGATCTGCTTTTGCGCAACAGGATCCTAACACTCAACTCCGAAGCTGAGGCGAACCCATTCGATGTCCTGCGCACCAAGGTTTTTCTGCTAATGCAGGAGAACGGCTGGACGCGATTGGCCATCACATCGCCCAACAAGGATTGTGGCAAAACCACAACTGCCTGCAATCTGGCAATCGGGTTTTCGCGACAACGCGAGAACCGGACCATGCTGTTCGACTTTGATCTGCGCAGTCCGGCCGTGGCAGATATGCTGGGTCGCAAACCCAATCATGGCATCAAAGCCATGCTGACGGGGGATGTGCCCCCTAAGGATCAGTTGCTGTGCCTCCGAGGCAATGTAGCTCTTTCGCTGGGCAACATGGCCATCTCCGATCCGACACAGCTTCTTTTGTCAAAACACACGGCCGATATGTTGGATAAAGTGCAGGCCGATTTTGCCCCTGACCTCATGATTTTCGATCTGCCATCCATGTTTGCCGCCGACGATGCGCGGGCATTTCTCAAAAATGCAGACTGCGCTCTCATTCTTGCGCGTGCCGAACACACCACGATGGCTCAGCTCGATACCTGTGAACGTCAGGTTGCGGAATACACCAATGTACTAGGCATCGTGTTGAACAGTTGCCGCCATGCGGATGTAGAGGGAACGTATTTTGGATCAAAGTGAGTGACCAGATCGCAACCAAACCTACAGACCTAATAATACACTGTAGTTTTAAAAACTTACCTCATTTCAAATACATCACTACCGTACTTCCCGAGTGTAATTTACTGTCAACTGTATACGGAACAAGTGGACGCAAACTAGGAGCATATTTTGAGCAGGCATATTCTTCTGACAGGTGGTGCCGGATTTATTGGGTCACACACTTATGTCGCCCTAATAGAGGCCGGATATAGCGTCACTATTCTTGATAATTTTGAAAACGCTCATTCGGATGTGGCTGACAGGCTCGAACGCATTACGGGTGCGCCTGTATCCGTGATCAAGGCAGATGTCCGGGACGCAGCTGCTATGAAAGGCGTGCTCAATGCGGGTTTCGATGCCGTAGTGCATTTTGCCGCGCTTAAAAGTGTCCCCGATGGGGAAACTGATCCGGCAAGCTACTACCGCAGCAATTGCGCAGGCCTGATGAACACGGTCGAGGCGATGCGACAGGCGGATGTAAGGCGGATTGTGTTTTCCTCGAGTGCTGCCGTCTATGGTAACGCGGACGAGATGCCGATCTCCGAAGCCACAGCCGTCGCTCCGGAAAACACCTATGCTCGCACGAAAGCCTTCGGCGAAGAATATCTTCAGGCAATTGCCCATGCGCATCCGGACTTCAGGATTGGTCTATTGCGCTATTTCAACCCCGTCGGGGCCCACAGCTCTGGCCTGATTGGCGAGGACCCCAGCCAGCCCCCCGGCAATCTCGTGCCGGTCATCGCCCGGGTCGCGACGGGAGATATGCCTTCGCTAAAAATTTTCGGCGATGACTACTCCACGCCCGATGGTACGGGCATTCGCGATTATATTCATGTCGAAGATTTGGCCCGTGGTCATGTTCTGTCTCTCAATGCCTTGTTTGAGCGCGATGAGAGCCATCTGGTCAATCTTGGCACGGGATGTGGGTATAGCGTCCTAGAGGTAATAGCGACCTACAAGACGGTTTCGAACCGCGATATCCCGTTTGAAATTGCGCCTCGCCGCGTCGGTGATCCGGCCATCTCTTATGCGGATGTCACCCGTGCCCGCGATCTTTTAGGCTTCGAAGCAGAGCACGATCTGCGCTCCATGTGCGCCAGCAACTGGGCTTTCGCGGCTCAGTCAAAAGCTCTATCCTGAGGCTGCCCACTGATGCATGTCGCCTATCTAATCAACCAGTATCCTGCCGTTAGCCATACCTTCATCCGCCGCGAGATTCATGCGCTGGAAGCCCAAGGCGTGTCAGTCGACCGCTTTGCCTTACGGGGCTGGGACAGCGAACTTGTCGACCCGCTCGATCTCGAAGAACTCACCAAAACGCGCCATACTTTAAAAGGCGGACTGGCCCCGTTACTACTGGGTGCCATGCGGTTTGGTCTACGCAAACCGGGCGCATTCTGGACAGGATTGAAACTGGCGCTGGCCATGTCTCGCAAAGGTGCGCGACCTTGGCCTTTCCACCTCATCTATCTCGCCCATGCGTGCCAGATCATGGATTGGCTGAAGGGGTCAGGTGCCACGCATATGCACGCGCATTTTGGCACCAATTCGGCCGAGATCGCGGCACTAGTGCACGCCCTAGGTGGACCAAAATACAGCTTCACAATCCATGGCTCAGAGGTGTTCGACGTGCCGATCCATCACGCTTTGCCGTTGAAGGTTGATGGGGCAGAATTTGCAGTGACCTCCTGCGCCTATATCGGCAGCCAGTTGATGTACAGCATTCCCCATAAGCTTTGGGATAAGGTAAAGGTCGTGCATTGTGGTCTTGCCCCTTCGGCCTTTGAAGGCGACCCTGCGCCTTTGCCCAACAACCCTGTATTTCTAAGCGTAGGACGATTCAGCCCTGAAAAGGGTCACCTCATATTGCTGGAAGCCTTTGCGGCTCTTTATACAGATTCCCCGGATGCCCGCTTGGTTCTGGCAGGGGATGGCCAGATGCGAACTGAGATCGAAGCCCGAATAGCTGTCCTTGGACTAACAGACGTGGTCCGCATTACAGGTTGGGTTACTTCCGATCAGGTCCGCGAAGAACTGCGCAAAGCCCGCGCCCTTGTTCACCCGAGTTTCTCCGAAGGACTGCCCGTTGTTATCATGGAAGCCATGGCAGAGCGCCGACCAGTCGTCTCCACTTATATCGCGGGCATTCCAGAACTTGTGCGACCCAAGAAAACGGGGTGGTTGGTTCCAGCGGGGCAGGTAGACGAGTTAGCCGCTGTTTTGCGAGATTGTGCCGCAACCAGCGACAATGCAATGAACGCCATGGGCACAGCTTGTTTCGAACGCGTATTAGCCCGACACGATGCCATGACGGAAGCAGCAAAACTTAAAGCGCTTTTTAGCGCGCATTCGACGTAATGAAGGCTGCACTAAAACGGATCGCCCTAATGTTACTAACATCGGGTCCAGTCTATACGCTGCTGCGTAAATGTGCGCTTCAGGACGATCCTATAACGATCCTTTGCTATCACACCCTGCGGCCAGACACCGAACCCTTGGATGCGTGGACAACCCTTGGAGTGAGCGCTTTTCGAGATCAGATCACACTGCTCCGGAAGACTTATGATATCGTCTCCCTAGACGAGGCACTGACCTTGGGGAGCCGAGGGCGCCCTCGTGCAGTCCTGACATTCGATGACGGGGAGCGCGGTCTTTTCGATCATCTTCTCCCAATTGTGGAAGAGGAAGACCTGCCAGTTACAGTGTACCTGGCAACGGAACAATTCGTGCGCGATGAGCCATTTTGGTTCGATCAGGTCATGAACGCTTTGCAGGGCGCCGGTGAAACATTAATCGACCTGACAGACCACGGCTTGAACAAGTGGAAAATCGGTCCTGCACGAGGCAAAACCCGCTGGGTGCAAATTGGACTGGTTCTTGAAGCCTTAAAGGCAACACCCATGGCTGATCGTGACAGACTCGCGGCCGAAGTCGTAACGCAAGCTGGTCCCGCGACTGACGGCTTCACTCCATTGCACCCCATGACGTTGGTACAACTTAAGGAACTTGCGGCCCACCCGTTGGTGACCATTGGCGCCCACAGCCACGGCCATGAACTTCTTGACCAAATTTCGATCGATGCGGCGCGCATCTCGGTTGCCCGCTCTCGTGAGCTGCTTCAGGTTTGGACGCAACAACCTGTTCACCATTTCGCCTATCCAAATGGCAATTACACTCCTGCGTTGATGGCGATGCTTAAGGAGGAGGGGTTTGCCTCCGCGACTATTCTCGAAGACCGGTTGATGCGTACCGATGCACCGGCACTATCGTTGCCGCGAATCGGAGTGGGGCGGTACGACAGCTTTGCGCGTTTCAAACTGCGATTGATAGAAATATGAAGTGTATTGTCACGCTTTCAAACAAACTTCCCCGCGGAGATTTTGTGAAATGCCGTTCTCCGCTATGACTTTGACTGAATGTATTTGCGCTCAATCGGTTGGATTTTAGTAATGAAGCACCTGTCCGAGAAGTCTGTTTTCCGTGTGGTTGTCGTAGCTTTGGTTCTTGCCACGTTTTACCGCCTGTATCCGCTCATTTCTGGCGACCGCGTACTGTCTGCTGCCTTCATGACCGAAGATGGGTATCTGATGCTTACCGTGGCCCGCAATATGGCAATTGGATTGGGCATGTCCGTCTCCGACGGGACAATTCCCAGTAATGGGGTTCAGCCAATAGCAACCTTCTTATTCGCGGTTCCTTACTGGCTGACTGACGGAGATAAGATATCGGGGCTTTGGGGGGTCCAGTTGATTGGGGCCGCTATCTCTGTGATTGGGGTTTTCACGGTCCGCGCCTTTGCGCGGGAAGCTCTGATGCCTCAGGACAAGTCTCACATTTGGCCATGGTTGGTTGCCGCCCTTTGGTATTCTGGGCAGCATGTGCTGCTGCACACGATGAATGGGCTGGAAACGGGGCTTTATGCAGTTGCCGTGACGACCACACTGGTGATTTTCACACGACTTTTGGCCAAGGGGGAAGACGCCAAGTTTAGCGATCGAATGCTTTTAGGCACCGCTGGGGGTATTACCTTTCTAGTTAGGGTCGACGCCATTTTTCTGTTGTTGGTAATTGCGATCGTTTGGATCCTTCACGAGATATTTGTAGCTCGTAAGCGTGGTGGTCGAATAGCACAGGAAGCTGCTGCTCCGATGTTGTTGGCGGCCATAATTGCTGCGCCTTGGTTGATCAATAATTATGTCAATTTCGGCTCCATCATCCCGGTCAGCGGCACCGCCCAAGCCCTAAGCGGCGGCTTCGCGAAGAATGCCGATCTGGTGCCAGCGGTGATGTTCGAATACTTCTTCCCGATGCTGCCAATACCGCACGCGCTGCAGTTCAATCCGATCTTCCAGACACTCGCCTCCGCTATAGTAGTCCTGATAGGTGGTACCTTCTTCATTCAAGTTTGGCGACGTGAGGGCGCGGTACGATACGCCATCCTAGCTTATCTGATCTTCGCCTTTGTAATGGTCGCCTACTATGGGTTCTACTTCGGCGCTGGTTGGTTCCTAAGCCGATATTTGTCGCCTTTGGCACCCCTCTTCATTGTCGCAACGCTTTCGGTTGCGTTGTCACTGCTCACGCGGGTCACTCCTGTCCACGGCAAAACTATCGTCAGGGGTCTTGGTGTGGCTAGCCTGGTACTTTGCTTCGGATTATTGGGCCGGCTACTGATCCCCGGAGTTAAAGAGCAAGGCCACTTTCAAGTTGTCGATTGGGTGACCGAAAACGTACCCAAGGATGTCTGGGCCGGAGCTATTCAAACTGGAACGCTGGGGTATTGGCATGACCGAACGATAAACCTCGATGGCAAGGTTAATCCCGACGCACTGGACGCCATTCTAACTGAAGGCAACGTGTTAAATTATGTGCTGAACAGCCAGATTGAATACCTGGCGGACTGGCATGGCATCGCAGCTTGGACGACAACGAACAATCGCGGGAACGATGCATTCTCTGATGGTTTCGAAGTGCTTGTTCAAGATCCGGTCCGCAACCTTGATGTTCTGAAACGTAAGAATTGACGGGTTTGGGTAATGAAACTTAATGCAAAACAACTAGATGCTGCTCGGTCGGCTCTCCTTGGCGAACACTCTGACCAAGTCATTCGATATATGGCGGGCCAAAGCGTTGCGATCGATAGCATTCTCCCAACCCAACAAGCACAAGAAATCGCCCAAAATTGCGGCTGGACACTCCCTAAATCGGAGGCCCGAACGTCACTTGGTTTTCTGGTCAGTGACTCCTGCCGTGAATACCTATTCTGGCAAGAGAGGCACAAAGCCCTGCCATTCGAGAACGGATTACCCCATCTTTCCGACACGCTTTTCGAAGGCAAGTATGTCGCAGAAATTGGATCCGGCATGGGGGCAAATTTGATGTCTCTATCTCATCGAACCGGTCGTGTTTGCGGGGTTGAGCCCGTAGAAACCTACATTCAACTTGGTGAAATATTCTGTACGCGCGAAGGCATCAGCACTTTAGAAACCCGTGTTGGGGGGGCGGAGAGCTTGCCGTTCCAAGATGATGAGCTGGATCTCGTGCTATGTGTTTCTGCTCATCAATACTTCGACATTATGCCCGCATTCCATGAAATATCCCGCGTTCTTAAACGAGGGGGGGAACTTGTCATAATTGGTGGGATTCTTTCTGACTACGCGCGGCACTCAGTGGATTATGCGTTGAATTCCGAGGGTCCGAAGGCTGTAGCGATTACGCTGGTGAATTCCCTAAGCTACACAGCAGTGGGACGACGCATTATTGGCAATCGAAATGGATTTTCAACATCACGCCCTGTTTACCCCACTTCCAACGCAATGATCCGTTGGATGCATGACGCAGGTTTAACGCAGAAAACTCCATTCGAAAAGATCGGAGAAGAGACCTGTTTTCACGCAGTTCTATCGGGCTAGAACACGATGTCGCTTGAATAACACCGCGCTGATCTGTCTCGCTACTGATTATCTCAAAACAGTTCATGCCACAAAAAGTTGAAAGATTTGCAAATTTAGGCCATAATCTGCTCAAGTTTCGCGTCCTGTAGTATTTGGAGTAAGTGGTGATATTTAGGTTATTGACAGTGACGTTTACCGCGACTGCGGTGTTTTCATTGAATTTTAATGCGGTTGAAGCGGCGACAATTGATATTGTTCGTAGTGGCGCTGAGCTCATCGAATCGACCCATGGTTTGCGGGATGATACCGGAACAGATGGCACCGATCTTGATGGCGCCATGATAACAGCGACCTACGCGGACGGAACCAGTGAGCAAATCACTTGGGAAGGTGATCCTCGGATTTACACTGATCCTGACGGTAGCACCTATGGTAGCATCAATGGCTGGGCGCGTGGGGCGGACACTGATTTGTTCATGAGTTGGGACGGGTTTGAGATGACCACGACCAGTGTTCTTACATCTCTTTCCATCGATTTGGCACCAGCCAGTGCCGTATTTGATACGACCTTCATTTTTGACGACAACGACCCGAACGGCGAGTCTACTCAGGGATCCAGTTTCGGTTTCCCGTTTGAGCTTTACTCTGGGTACGAAAACTTAGAAGGGGCGATAACGGCAACCTACACTGGGATAGTAAACTTGGTGGGCGATTCTCCAGTTGGTGATTTGTTTACGACGATGTCCTTAGATTTCTCGATGCTGCTAGGTGGCGGCATATTGGGTGATCTCGGCTTCCGGTCCGATATTGACGTGATGCGGAATGAGGGTGATTTATCTCCGGTTCCGCTACCAACGAGCTTGTCGTTCCTTCTGATTGCCTTGGCGGGCCTAGGGCTTACACATCTTGCAGGCAGGCGTCGCATTCTGGTCCCTACCCAGACCGGCTTGCCGCAAAAAGCGTAGTATAACGCTTTTTCGATATTGGTTCGCACGCAGCATGCAAAGCCTCACGGCCAAGAATCCGGCTAGTTTGCTATCCTGCGAGCCGTAGTAGGTATCTCTCCAGATGGGTTTATATGCTTATCCAGCAATAATCGCGCTCTGCATACATTTCTAGGCTTTCTTTTGTAAAAATACTGCGCAATCATCAGGTTATTGTGCAACAATCCAGTTTAAATTTCCCATATTCGCCGCCAAATAACCAAATCTTATCTTTTAGCAGTTTCTAAGCGCCAAATGCGTTAAGGTTTTGTAATGAGTTTTGACCCCGAGAACCTCATCTCTGAGAGCGACATAGCCATCGTCGGAATGGCCGGACATTTTCCGGGCGCTCACACAATAGATGAGTACTGGCAAAATCTGCGAAATGGAATTGAGTCCATCCGCCATTACACCGCCGAAGAATTGCTCGGGGCTGGAGAAGCCCAACACCTCATAAATCGTGACGACTATGTCCCAGCAGCGGCCCCTCTGGATGGGTTCGCACATTTTGATGCAGAGTTTTTCGGCCTCTCGCCCAAAGAAGCCGCGATCATGGATCCGCAACATCGGCGCTTTCTGGAGGTCTCTTGGGAAGCCCTGGAAAACGCCGGACATATGCCCGAAAACGCCAAGGGCCCAATCGGGGTCTACGCCGGCTGCGGGATGGGAAGCTATTTCTACTTTAACATCTGCTCGAACCCAGATCTTGTTAACGATGTGGGCATGTTCCTACTTCGCCATACCGGCAACGACAAGGACTTCCTGTCTACCCGTTTGAGCCACGTTCTGAACCTAAAAGGCCCGTCAGTGACCATGCAGACCGCATGCTCTACATCACTGGTTACGACCCACTATGCGGCACAGGCCTTGATGACAGGCGAATGCGATACCGCGCTTGCTGGCGGTGTCACAATCGAGCTACCTCAAGATCGCGGCTACATATTCAAGGAAGGCGAAGTGCTGTCTCCAGACGGGCACTGCCACGCATTCGATCACCGCGCGGAAGGTACCGTCTTCGGGTCAGGGGCCGGTGTTGTGGTCCTACGACGTCTCACGGATGCCATCGCAGACGGCGACCACATCTGGGCGGTTATCAAAGGCTCTGCCATCAACAATGACGGGGCAGCCAAAGCAGGATACCTAGCCCCGTCAGTCGACGGTCAGGCGGCAGCGATCGCCGAGGCCCAGTCCATGGCAAATATAACTGCTGACACGATCGATTACGTCGAATGCCACGGTACAGGAACATATTTGGGCGATCCAATCGAAGTGGCGGCGTTGACCGAAGCCTTCGAGGAAACCACAGATGAGACCCAGTTTTGCAAAATTGGGTCTGTTAAAACCAACATTGGACACCTCGACACCGCGGCTGGCGCGGCCGGATTGATCAAAACGGCGCTTTCGCTTCATCACCGCGAGATTCCACCATCTTTGGGATATGAGAAACCAAACCCTGCGATTGATTTCGAAAGCGGACCATTCTCTGTCAATGACACCCTTAGCCCTTGGATCTCTCACAATGGACCGCGCCGCGCAGGAGTGAATTCACTTGGTGTCGGGGGCACCAACGCACATTTGGTATTGGAAGAAGCCCCCAAGCGCGCTGCTTCTGAAGAATCGGATTGGCCGTTCCAAATCTTGACCGTATCGGGGCGCAGTAAGGCTGCGCTTGAAGCCAACGCCGCCAATCTTGCCGCCTACCTACGCACCAACCCGGATCAACCCCTCGCGGATATCGCTTGGACGTTGAAAGAACGCCGTCGCGGATTTGAACGCCGTAGGGTTGTAGTGGCTGAAACCCACGCCGACGCCGCCAAACTTCTGGAAGATAACGATCCGCGCCGCGCCTTTTCGCATACCGTGGTTGGCGAAGACCCTGATTACGTTTTCATGTTCCCCGGTGGTGGCGCACAATATGCCGGAATGGCACGCGATCTTTATGAGACGGAACCAGTATTCGCCGAATGGATGGATCGTGGTCTCGACGTTCTTCAATCAAAACTAGATTATGATATCCGTGCGCTTTGGCTGCCGGAATTGGACGCGATTGAGGCCGCAAACACGACGTTGAAAAAACCGTCCGTGCAGTTGCCCCTCATCATGATCACCGAATATGCGTTGGCGCAGCTTTGGATGTCTTGGGGGGTTGAGCCTTCTGCACTGGTTGGTCACTCCATGGGGGAAAACACTGCCGCTTGCGTTGCTGGAGTGATATCGTTCGAGGACTGCATTGGCCTTGTGCATCTCCGCGGCCAATTGTTCGACACGGTGCCAGCGGGCGGCATGTTGTCCATCGTTCTATCGGCTGATGAGTTGGAGCCTCTGTTAGGTGATGATCTTGATTTGGGAGCGGTGAACGCGCCAAATTTAAGCGTCGCTACTGGACCACAAGCCGAGTTGGACGCATTGGAAACGCGGTTGATCCAACGAAGCATCGACTTTCAGCGCATCCCGATCGACATCGCGGCCCATTCGCGCATGTTAGAGCCGATTTTGCAAAAGTTTGGCGACTACTTGCGATCAATTCCCCTGAACCCACCGAATATTCCGTTCACGTCAAACCGCACCGGCGATTACATAACGGACGCGCAGGCTCAAGATCCTGACTACTGGGTGGCCCACCTACGCGGCACCGTACATTTCTCCGATTGCCTGACAACTTTGGCCGAACCACCCGCGCGCGTTTTCATCGAGGTTGGACCTGGGAAGGCGTTGTCATCTTTGGCCGGCCAACACGGCAAGGTTACCGCCAATCAGGTGATCTCCAGCCTGCGTCATCCTGACGATGACACGCCTGACGATGCATATTTCCTTGCCATGCTGGGTCGTATCTGGGCCGTCGGCGGCCAATTTGATTGGGACCAGTTCTGGGGCGAGGCACGCCGATTACACGTACCGCTACCAACATATGCTTTCCAGCAATCCTCCTATTTTATAGAGCCGGGGAAACCTGCATTAGACAGTGATGCACAATGGCTAAGCCGAACGGACGACGTTGAGGAATGGAGCTATCGCCCTGCGTGGACCCCGCGCTACGCGGAGTGCGATATCGACGTCAAAGGTGATTTATCGGAAGCCACCAAACAAACATGGCTGATTTTCGAGGATGACGCAGGGCTTGGAGCAGATGTCGCCGCCAAACTGCGCTCGGCAGATCATAAAGTGGTGACCGTTAAACCCGGTGACACTTTCGCGCGCGTCGGGGAAATGGGCTACATCATCGCCCCTGAACGCGGTCGCGAAAGCTATGATGCGCTAATCCATGACCTAAACACGCGCGACCTGGTTCCAACGCGCATCGTCCATGCCTGGACGATAACCAAGGACGAAAGCTTCCGACCGGGATCAAGCTTCTTTCACCGCGTTCAGGAGCAAGGATTCTATAGTCTGCTATTTCTAGCACAGGCGATTGGGGGCGAAGACCTGCCGATGCCGATACACCTTACCGTGCTTAGTTCGGGCGCAATGCAACGCGCGAACGAAGAACTCCCCTACCCTGAAAAAGCAACGGTCGCAGGACCTGTGCGTGTTATACCGCGCGAGTTCTCTGGAATGACCGTGTCGCAACTGGATATCGAGCCGCTTCGTCAAGGGCGTCTCAGGCGCGGACCTGACAAGACCGACCAATCGCGTATTGTAGGTCAGATTTTGGAAGAGGTTCTTGCAACACCGACATGCGGGACTGCCCTGATCCGCAACGATAAACGCTATGCGCTTGGCTATCAGACAACCAACCTTCCTGTTCTTGATAGCGAATTACCCGTTCTGAAAGACGGCGGTGTCTACCTGCTGACGGGTGGCTTTGGTGGCATCGGCCTGACCCTTGCGCACGAGTTGATCGAGCGATGTAACGCCAAAATAGCGCTGCTTGCTCGCAGCCCGTTGCCCCCTCGCGACACTTGGGACCAGGCGTTGCAAAACAACGCCCCGGGTACCGCCATAGTTCGCCGAATTGAAGGTATTCGCGAGCTAGAAGCTATGGGCGGCGAAGTCCTGACGCTAGTTGCCGACGTGTCCAATGTCGAAGATATGCGGCTAGCAAAGTCCACGCTGGAAGAACACTTCGGTAAAGTCGATGGTATCATCCATGCTGCTGGTCAAATAGATGACGGTCCGATCATGGCCAAAACAGTTACTTCGATTGAGGACGTATTTGCGCCGAAAATTCATGGCACGCAGGTTCTTCACGAAGTCTTTCCCGATGGCTCCTTGGATTGGATAGTTCTGTTTTCATCAAGCTCCACGGCGACGGCCCCGATCGGTCAGGTCGATTACGTTGCTGCAAATGAATACCTCAACGCCTATGCCAAGTCGCGCAGCGGTGGGCAAACCCGCGTGTTAGCCATCAATTGGGGCATCTGGGCTGATGTAGGCATGGCGGCGGACGCAATGGACAGTCGGTTGGGCAAAGCGGCCCCGCCACCGGTGACCCCGATCAATGCGCCAATGTTGGACGAGGCGACGTTTGATTCCGCTGGAAACCGCTGCTTTAGAGCCGAATACCGCGTCTCGGAGCGCTGGTTCCTAGATGATCACCGAACAAAAGCAGGTGATGCGTTGGTACCTGGAACGGGTTACCTTGAGCTGGCAACAGAAGCTCTGCGCGCGCAAGGTGAGACCTCTGCTTTTGAGATCCGTGATCTCTACTTCCTGCGCCCGTTGACTGTCTCCGATCATGCGCCTCGCGACATTCGTGTGGGTCTGCTACGGACCGATCTTGGGTATGACCTGAGTGTAGAAAGTGGCGAACTCGGGCAATTTGAGCAAAACGCGCAAGCCAGTCTCTCGTTATTACCAGTTTCCGCCCCCGCCCCTTTAGATATCGCCGCCATCGAGGCCCGCTGTTCGAACAAGGTCGACGCCGGAGATGCAGGTTGGATGGCGTCACCGCAAGAAGTTCACCTTAACTTCGGCCCACGCTGGCGCGTATTACAATCAACCACTCTAGGCGACGGTGAAGGTCTCGCGACACTCGCGTTACCAGATGCTGCAGCAGGTGATGCTAAAGCAGGTTACTATCTGCACCCTGCCCTGATGGATATTGCAACGGGTTGGGCCATGAATCTGATCGCAGGCTACGAGGCGGCGCATCTCTGGGTGCCAGTGTCTTATCGCTCAGTAAAGGTATTTGGGCCATTACCGTCAAATATTGTCTCTTGGGTCCGCAATAGCGCGGACAATCGGGCAGATAGCGAAACGGCGAGTTTTGACATCACTATCGCTGCGCCCGACGGCACAATATGCGTTGAAATCCACGACTTCTCAATCCGGCGGATGGACACAGATGCTAGCTTCGCGATCACCCCTCTCTCGACCGCTTCAGCGGCCCCGGCCGATGGCGGCATGCGGCCACTATCCCCAGCTGAGGAGCGACTACGACACAATCTGACCCAAGGCATTCGCGCGGATGAAGGCGCGGCGCTGTTTTTGCGCGCACTCTCGAGTCCGCAGCGTCAGGTCATTGTCTCATCCCTCGATTTGGATGCGCTCATAGAACAAGCTGGACAAGTTGATGACGGTGCTCAAGGCCGGGGGCAAAAATTTGAACGCCCTGAACTTGATTCCGAATTCATAAAACCAGAGGGCCCAATCGAAGAGCGGCTGGCCGCTTTCTGGCAAGACCTGTTGGGTGTCGATGAAATCGGTGTCGAAGACAGCTTCTTCGATTTAGGTGGCCACTCATTGATAGCCGTGCGCCTGTTTGCACAAATACGCAAAGCTTGGCAGGTAGACTTCCCGATCTCGGTCCTGTTCGAGGCCCCTACAATCCGCAAATGCGCTGCGCTCATTGCGGCGCAGGGGGTTAACAATGAGACGGATGCCGACAGCGAAGATATAGCCCAAGCCTCGCCGGAACGTCGCTTCACCCATCTGGTGCCAATGCATACCGGCGAAAACAGCACCAAGTCGCCATTCTTCTTGGTCGCGGGCATGTTTGGGAACGTATTAAACCTGCGCCATCTGGCACATTTGGTTGGAAATGATCGGCCATTCTATGGCCTACAAGCCCGTGGATTGTTTGGCAGCGAAGAACCACACCGTACGATCACTGAGGCCGCGCGTGACTACATCGCGGAAATGCGGCAAGTTCAACCCGAAGGCCCCTATATGGTGGGCGGGTTCTCTGGTGGCGGGATTACCGCGTATGAGATTGCTCACCAGTTAACTGCTGCAGGTGAAATCGTCTCCGCCGTGGTAATGCTCGACACTCCTCTTCCCATTCGACCATCCATTTCTCGGGCGGATAAAATGCGCATCAAATGGATGGACCTGCGTAAGGGCGGCGTGTCCTACATCGTTAATTGGGCCAAAGACCGCATCGCATGGGAAATCCAAAAACGTCGCGGGAACGATGACGCCGCCGAGGAAGGCCAGCAGTTCCACAATGTCGCCATCCAAGACGCCTTCCTTGAAAGCGTCGGGTCGTATGAAATCGCCCCATGGTCAGGGCCTTTGACCTTATTTCGCCCACCATTGGTTCCGACTTGGATCATTGGTGACAAGCTGGTCAGCGAATATCGGACATATCTGTATAGTGACAACGATTGGACAAAATTTGCTCCCAAGGTCGAGGTGTTCGAAGTGCCAGGCGATCACGATTCAATGGTACTAGAACCCAATGTTCGCGTTTTAGCAGCTCGTATTAAACAGGTGCTCGAAGATGCGAGCCGTGCCTCACATACCTCAAAGAAAGCCGCACCGACCAAGCAAGCCGCAGAGTAAATACCCATGCCAGCACCCACTGTTTTGACGATCATTCTTAATTACAAAACCGCCGATATGACCCTGCGTTCGGCTCAAGCGGCACGGATCGCCATGCAGGGTCTGCCTGGCGAAATCACAATAGTCGATAACGACAGTCAGGATGGGTCTTTTGAGAAGATTCGCGACCATGTCGAGGCCGAGCAATGGGAAGGCATCCGTGTTCTTAAATCAGGGCACAATGGCGGATACGGAGCCGGGAATAATGTTGGAATCCGTGCGGGAATGTCGGATGGCACAGCACCTGATTTCATCTATATTCTAAATTCTGATGCATTTCCCGAACCCGAAGCGATCACTGAACTTTACAACTTTTTGCAAACCCACCCAAAAACTGGCTTTGTGGGTAGCTATATCTTTGGTGAAGACGGTGATCGGCACACAACTACATTCCGGTTTCCCTCAATCCTCAGCGAACTTGAAAGCGCCATCCGCTTCGGTCCTATTACAAAGCTGCTAAAGTCTTACAGGGTTCCACGCGAAGATATTGTAGGGACAGCATCTGTAGATTGGCTTGCCGGGGCCAGCATGATGATGCGCCGAAGCGTGCTTGATGAAATAGGGCTCTTTGATGAGACCTTCTTTCTATACTTTGAAGAAGCTGATCTGTGCGCGCGCGCGCGGTCATCAAATTATTCTATACACTATGTGTATGAAAGCCGGGTAATGCACTTGGGCTCCGTGTCTACTGGTATGAAGACGTGGGACCGCGTGCCAGATTACTGGTTTGAATCCCGTTTTCATTATTTCCAAAAGAACTATGGCCTCACCTATGCTGGCTTCGCCACTTTGGTTCACCTCAGTGCGGGAAGTTTGCATTGGCTGCGCTGCAGGTTGACCGGAAAAACGCGTGATGTGTCCCCAAACTTCCTGCGCTCCATGGCAAAACACGATTTTGCCAACATTATCGGCTCTATTACGGGCACGACCCATAACCAATCACCTGAACTCGACACTAAAATCGGAGAGTAGATCCCATGTCTCAATTCAGCGCGGTTGTCATCGGCAATGAATCCCTCGCCATTCAGTGCGCGGAAATGTTGCTTGAGGCGGGGCACCAAGTATCCGCAGTAGTCACGCGTAACACCGATATCTCGGCTTGGGCAAAGGGCGCGGACATTCAGGCCATTTCTGCGGACGCCAATCTGGCTGAGGAAATGAACGGAATGTCTTTCGACTGGCTGCTTTCCATCGCCAATCTCGACATGATCCCCGACGACGTGCTCGCGATCCCTTCACGTGGCGCGGTAAACTTCCACGATGGCCCACTACCCCGTTACGCTGGTTTAAACGCCCCAGCTTGGGCGTTGATTAATGGTGAAACCGAATATGGAATTAGCTGGCATATGATCGCTGGCGGCGTCGACGAAGGCGATTTGCTAACTCAGCAATTTTTTGACATCGCTCCGAACGAGACGACCCTAACCCTGAACACCAAATGCTATGGCGCCGCGATTGAAGGGTTCTCGACCGTAATAGATAAATTGGCCACTGAACAGCCGCTATTGACGAAACAAGACCTCTCCAAACGAAGCTATTTTGCCAAGAACGACCGCCCACCTGCTGCGGGTCGGCTCGACTTCTCGCGCTCGGCGCGTAGCATCACGACATTGGTCCGCGCGCTGGATCATGGCGGCTATTGGAACCCCCTCACCTGCCCCAAAATTAATGCGAACGGCAAAATTTGGCTGGTATCACAGGCAACAGCCGGAAAAGCTGCATCTGACAGCCCCGCTGGTACGGTTCTTGACGTTAGCGAGGACAGCATAACCGTCGCCACCGGCACGGCCCCTGTGACCCTGCAAGGGCTTCGCAAGTTTAACGGTGCAGCGGCAGAACCCGCGGACATCGCGAAGTTGGGCGATGTGCTGCCTTCCCCCGATGCGGCTGTGGCGAAAGCCTTGTCGGATGGGTTGAAAAGAACCCTTAAGTCCGAAGCCAATTGGCGCGCACGACTTGAAGCCGCAACCGTGGCTACATTGCCCCTAATAGATGCATCAGCCTCGCAGGGTGAAATCAGGTCCCGCACGCTAGACTTACCCGAAGGGTTCACCCCCACGCACCTTAAATCAGCGATGACCGCCCTTGCTTTGCATCTAAGCGATGACGAAGGCATCACAATCGCCGCTGAACTCACGACAGATAACACCGGATATCTGAATCCTTGGGGCCCTGTCCTAGCGTCCAATATCGAAGATGATCTTGCCGCCGCGCAGGCTATGGGGCCATTTGCCTCTGACCTTATTGCACGCATCCCCAGCCTAGCCAGGCCCGCAACACCTGCATTGGGTCTGTCAAAGCAATCGCATTTGGAAGGAACTGCGCTGACATTGGCGTCAGATGGCACTCTATTCGCGGACATCGGAAAGACCGGCCCAGAGGCGGTAGACTTGATGGGTGATCGGCTCTCTCACATGATCCATCAGATAGCGGCAGGCAAAGCGCCAACGATACTGCCCGAAGCAGAGCGCCAGCAAGTTCTCTACAACTGGAACGCGACTGCCACCGAATTCCCAGAGGACCTTTGCATCCACCAGGCGTTCGAAGCCCAAGTCGCCAAAACGCCCAACGCTGAAGCTCTATCGTTTGAAGGCGAGACACTGACCTACAGTGAGCTTAACACCCGTGCAAATAAAATGGCCCATGTGTTAACAGACATGGGAGTAGCACCTGAGGTAGTTGTCGGCCTACATTTGCCCCGATCCGCTGATCTTGTCATTGCCGCGTTGGCCATCTTGAAGGCGGGCGGCGCCTATCTGCCAATGGACCCAAGTTACCCCACAGATCGCACCGCTCTTTATATTGAGGACAGCGGAACTAAAGTAATCATCACAGATACTATTCTTGCGGATTTGTTGCCAAAGCATGCCGCCAGAGTTTTGTGTGTTGATGACGCCCCATCGCTGGATTCTGCCCCTTCGGAAAACCCCGAAAGTGGCGTGATCGGAGAAGGATTAGCCTATTTGATCTACACGTCCGGATCGACCGGCAAGCCTAAAGGCGTGATGGTTGAACACCGCAACGTCGCCAATTTCTTTACTGGTATGGATGGGCGCATCGCCCACGAAGACGGTTCCGTCTGGATGGCAGTGACGTCATTATCGTTTGACATATCGGTGCTGGAGCTATTCTGGACCCTCAGCCGCGGCTTCAAGGTTGTCATCAGTTCGGATGATAATCGAACTCTCGGGACGACAGATAGCCCGTCAGGGCACACTGTTGGAGGTATGGAGTTCAGCCTTTTCTATTGGGGTAACGACGACGGCGTTGGTCGCGACAAGTACCGCACGCTTCTTGAAGGTGCAAAGTTCGCGGATCAAAACGGATTTTGTGCAGTTTGGACCCCGGAGCGCCACTTCCACGCCTTCGGCGGCCCCTACCCTAACCCATCCGTCACCGGTGCGGCGGTCGCGGCCGTGACCCAGAATATTGGCGTACGGGCTGGCTCCTGCGTGGCCCCACTCCATCACACCGCCCGCATTGCCGAAGAATGGGCGGTGGTCGACAACCTCACGAACGGGAAAGCCGGCCTGGCGATTGCATCCGGCTGGCAACCTGATGACTTCGTGTTGCGTCCAGAGAACACTCCACCCAAAAACAAGCCCGCGATGTTCGAAGCAATCGCTGACCTGCGCAAGCTTTGGTCCGGTGAAGAGATCTCTTTCCCGCGCGAGAATGGCGAAATGCACAACGTCCTTACGCAGCCTCGGCCGGTGTCAAAGAAGCTTGATGTTTGGGTCACGACCGCAGGCAATCCCGAGACCTGGAAAGAAGCGGGTGCCAACGGCTGCAACGTGCTGACGCACCTATTAGGTCAAAGCGTGGGTGAAGTCGGTGAGAAGATCATTCTTTATCATCAAGCTTTACGTGATGCTGGTCATAACCCTGATGATTTCACAGTCACTTTGATGTTGCACTCCTTCTTGGCCGAGACTCGCGAGCAGGCGCGAGAAATCGCACGCGAACCAATGAAGGACTATCTTCGCGCGGCTGCGGGATTGATCAAGCAATACGCATGGGCGTTCCCGGCTTTCAAGAAGCCAAAGGGCGTAGAAAACCCCATGCAGCTCGATCTTGGGTCTCTGACCGAGGACGAGCTGGAAGGTATTTTGGATTTCGCTTTTGAGCGCTATTTCAACGATAGCGGCCTGTTCGGCACCATCGAGGAGGCCATGGAGCGGGTCGAGGAGGTCAAAGCCATTGGCGTAACTGAAATCGCCTGCCTTATCGACTACGGCATCAATGTGGAGCAGGTCCTTGAAGGATTGCGACCTCTGGCTGAGGTGGTGAAGCTTTCAAATGCAGACGTCGCGACGACAGCACATGACTATTCCATCGCAGCCCAAATTCAGCACCACAAAGTTACGCATCTGCAATGCACACCCTCTATGGCGCAAATGCTGGTGATGACAGACGAGGCCCGTGTAGCCCTGCCCCAACTGGATGTGATGATGGTGGGTGGCGAAGCCTTGTCTGGCGCGTTGGCCGCCGAATTGAAGTCACTCACGGGCGGTCACGTGGAAAATATGTATGGCCCGACCGAGACAACTATTTGGTCCACGACCCAGACCGCTACT
Source organism: Litoreibacter halocynthiae (assembly GCF_004365635.1). GTDB lineage: Bacteria > Pseudomonadota > Alphaproteobacteria > Rhodobacterales > Rhodobacteraceae > Litoreibacter > Litoreibacter halocynthiae. The sequence goes on from NZ_SOBH01000004.1 coordinate 206,418, forward strand.
GGCGGCGAAGGCGTGGTGTCTATCGGGACTCCAATCGCAAATACCCAAGTTTACGTATTGGATGACAACATGGAACCACGCCCAATAGGCGTGCCAGGAGAGTTGTATATCGCAGGCGCCGGGGTTACCCGTGGTTATTTCAAGCGCCCTGACCTGACCTCCGAACGCTTCGTTCGCGATCCATTCGTTAGTGACGCCGATCCCGACAGGGCTGGTGCCGGCTTGATGTATCGCACCGGCGATATCGCGCGTTGGCAACCAGATGGCACACTTGATTTCTTAGGCCGTGCTGACTTCCAAGTGAAGCTGCGCGGCTATCGCGTGGAACTAGGTGAGATTGAGACCGCAATCGACCAGTTCGAAGGTATCAAGCAATCAGTCGTGGTGACACGCGAAGACAGCCCCGGCCAGTTGGTCGCTTACATGCTGTCCAACGACGACGTCGACCAAGATGCTTTGCGCACCCATCTGCGCGACACCCTACCGGACTACATGGTGCCACATCATTTCGTGACGTTGAACGCCTTCCCATTGTCCCCGAACAAGAAGGTGGACCGCAACGCTTTGCCCGCGCCGTCTGAAGTGCAAGCCCAAAGCAGTTCCACCCCAAATGCTGCGGCGAAAGCAGAGGACGCATCTACCACTCCGAACAACATGAGCTCAGACGAAGAAGTCACCCAGGCAATCGCTGCCATTTGGTCGCATACGTTGAACATTCCCAACATCGCGCCGAAGGATAACTTCTTTGATCTTGGAGGGCATTCCCTTCTGGCGGTTCAAGTGCATCGCGAGATCCGCCAACGGTTGAATGTGCAAAAGCTCTCGATCACCGACATTTTCCGTGCGCCAACTCTAAGTGCCTTGTCGGCCATCGTCGCGAAGAAGGCAGGTGTTACAGCAATGCCCAAAGCCCCTACTGCGGCGCCCCCTCAACCAGAGGCGGCTTCTGAGCCACCCGCCCGACCCGAGCCTGACAATGCTCGCAGCGCAGCGATGGCCAAGCGTCGCGAAATGCGCGCGCGGCGACAAAACCGGACGTGACAGAAAAAATACGATCTACTCTGCGCGAGATGCTTGGTGACGAGGTTGGGATAGGCATCACTGATCCACGTGATCCAGAGCAGGGTCTGCTTGAAGCCGAGTATCCAGCCATTGCAAGTGCGGTGCCAAAACGTCGACGCGAATACGCAGCTGGCCGTCGGGCTGCTCGCGCCGCCATGACTGAACTAGGGCTTCCACCAGCACCGATTTTAACGGGAACTCAGCGGGAACCACTTTGGCCGCACGGGCTGGTAGGTTCTATTGCTCATTGCAACACGCTGTGCATTGCTGCTGTTAGCCTTACCCATCGCAGCATCGGATTAGATGTTGAACCCGCAGTGCCGCTTCCATCCGATTTGGAACGCATTGTCTGCACCCCAACGGAGCGTCATTGGCTGAAAACTCTTCCCATCAATGATCGCGGGCTTAATGCCAGGAAAATCTTCAGCGCCAAAGAAGCCGTATATAAAGCGCAATATCTGGTAACGAGCCAGATGATTGGATTTGAGGACGTCAATATTCAGTTTGAAGGCGTAGACTTCACGGCTGATCTGCCCAGCACCCTGACAATTCAAAGCATGTCTGGGCAGCTGCGGTTAGTCGAAGACTACCTGTTAGGATCTGTCCGGATCGACATGTGACATGCGCTTGCCGAACTCGATCAGGAAGTCGTGCGACTTAGCAAATTCCAACGCTTTGTCACATCTCAGACCTATCTCTGCTCGCTTTTTATCTATCTCCGCTATCACGTCCACAATGCCAGTGATGTCTCCCATCGGAACTGTCCAACCTGCGCCGCTTGCCTGGTTCAAAGCAGCCCACATCTGGTTTCCATACCCAACCACGGCGACGCCGCACCCCATGTTCTCCAGATAGGTACATGATGGATCTGATTGCCGATGACAGCAAAGATAGATGTCACTGTTTTTGCGAATATGAGGGACCAACTCGGTCTCGAAATCGACCGGCGCGTGCAATTTCACGCTGTCCTCTAAGCCCTGAGACGCGATACCTCGGGCAATCTGTTGTTTGAGCCCCCCCTCCCCGAAAATATCGAGGTGGAAACGCACTCCCTGCCCGCGCAGTTTTGAAGCTATTGGCAACAGATCATGCGCCCCTTTCATCTGTTCAAGTCGACCAGAGTAGATCAGTCGCAAAGGTTGGCCAGAATTGAGACGTTCCGCGCGTGCCTTTAGTTCGTCCTCTGTCGCGAACAAGGAGGGTGTCATACGGTTATCCAGGTAAAGCAGCGGATCGCGGTTCAAGTGCGCATAAGTTTGATAAGCTGGGTACCCGTTCGACTGAAACCCTTGAGCTTTGCGAATAAACCGTTTGCGCAGCCCCTCTTTTCTAACCAACCACAACATAGTGTATAATCGCTTTGCCAGCCCGTGCTGAGGATCAAGCCACGCCGCCTGCAATCGGGTCTTCAGGGTGTATTCCATGGTGACGAAAAACTTGGGAGGCCGCTGGATCTCAAGGTTAGGAATGTCCAAGTTCTCTGCGTCATCGACACTGCATAGCACGACGTCGTAACCATCCAGATGCTCCGCTGAAATAGCTTGATCTTGTTTCAGGACTTTAAGCCCAAATCCTGGATCAGTTGTGATTTCTTGCGCACCAAAGGGAATGTTCTCAGCCCCCTCCCGCAGCAGACAGTCGACTTCCCCGTTCCAAAACTTTTGGTGCAAAGCCATTCCGGTCAAAAACTTGCCATCCATGACAAACCCGTTTTCGGTGGGAATGACCGGCGCCGGGGCGATGAGAAGAAGTCGCGACCTAGAGTTCACATTCAATACACTTAAACCTAAGCGCCTTCCAATTCTGCGTTGCGTTGTTACAGTTGACGCTTATCCTCGTTCACAAGTCAAAGATTAGTAGGAATTTGGGGATGACTAAAGCACTTGTCGTAGTTGCAGTGACCATTGCAGTTCTTAGCGCGCTTTATGTCTGGCGCAGCAGCAGCCACAAACCACTGGGTCAAGAAGCTTTCGACGCTCTGTACGAAGCGCCTGCCCCAAAGCCGCCCCAAACAATGAATGCGATGCACTTGGGCCATAGTCTTGTATCGCACGATATGCCCGAACTGCTCGTTCAGCTTTCTGACGGGCGCTATCACTATAACAGCCAACTTGGCTGGGGGACATTTTTGAAAGCCCACTGGGATCCGGACACGCCTATCAACGGGTTTGAGGATTCAAATGGTCACCCGCAATTCCGCGACGCACATGAAGCTATCGCTTCGGGTGAATATGATGCCATCATCCTTACCGAAGCCGTCGAAATCCGCGACTCCATCAAATACATGGACAGCGCCAAAATGTTGCATAACTGGGCGACCAAGGCGCGGGCCAATAATCCTGACGTCAGGGTTTATTTCTACGAAACTTGGCACGACCTCGATGATCCGGAAGGTTGGTTGGAGCGCCTCGATCGAGACCTAGAAATGTATTGGGAAGGAGCAATCCTGCGCCCTGCTCTAAACCTTGATGATAACCCGCAACCGATCTACGTGATCCCGGCAGGTCAAGTTATGGCACGATTCGTGCGTGAAATTGAAAAGCGCGGTGGGGTTGGGCCAATCAAATCTCGGACAGACCTGTTCTCAGACACGATTCACTTCAACGCTTATGGTGCTTATCTAGTCGCCCTCACTCATTTTGCGGTATTGTATCAGACGTCTCCGGTCGGACTTCCCCATAATCTGGTCAAGTTTGACGGAACGCCCGCACCCGATCCGGGACCGGAGGCTGCGAAGCTTATGCAGGAAATTGTTTGGGATGTCGTGACTCGATACAGCCGGACTGGCGTGCCGCAGCAAAACTAAGCGGGCTATTGGCGCTCAAAAAAGGCGCACGTTTTCGCGGGTCTTGTGGTAAGTATTCTAGACTGCCGTTTGTAAGCTTCAGTGTCGCGCGAGGTGCCCAGTGCGTTTTCTATCTTCAATAAGAAATGGCGTGGCTGGTCGCGAACAGTTCTATGCCTACACGATTATTGCACTCGTAGTTTTAACACTGGCCAGCGTAACCATACTAAGTGGAGATCGAGTGAGATCACTCGATGAACCGAACTTCTTAGCCATTGCAGAAAACCTTGCCCTTAATGGCGTATATGCCCACCAAGACGGCGAATTAACCGCCTATCACGCACCGGGGCTGGTCTTGTTAATCGCGCCCTTTGTGAAATTGGGTGCGGGCCTCATGGAGCTACGCCTAGTCAATAACCTGCTGTTAGGAGCGAGCCTCCTATTAGTATTTCACATGGTTCGCCGCAATGCTGGCCCTCTTGCTGGTTTATTGGCCGTAATCCTGATTCCGCTGTGGCCGGTCATCCTTTACGCTTCTCTCACACTTTATCCGCAGACACTTGCTGCATTCATGTTAGTGCTGACGGCTTTTCTTCTAGATCGCCTAACAGTGACCCAGTCGAGGGTAACCGCCGCATTGGCTGGTCTGTCGTTTGGCTTTCTGATCCTAACAATCCCAATAGTTTTGCTTCTGGTGCCAATATTTGTCCTGTGGGTCTGGTTTCAATCTCACAAACCAATGCGTCACTTAGTTGCCTTCCTCGCATGTGCCGCGCTTCTTGTAGCTGGTTGGGGTATACGAAATCACAACGCCTTTGGAGTCGTCATCCTGACGGCAACTAGCGGCGGGTATAATTTGCTTGCGGGGAACTCGCCTGGCGCGCGGTATAACACTAGTCTTGATGTGAAGTTTCCCGACTATGTTTACACTGAGATCACCGGAAAAACCGAGATCGAACGCGACAGGATTTTCAAGCGTGCAGCCTTTCGTGAGATGGCGAACAACCCGGCACGGACAGTTTCTCTATATTTTGGAAAATTTCTGCATTGGTTTGATTTCAGCAATCGGCTCATGTCCGACACTGCTGTTGAAGGCGGTGCCTCAACAGTGAATGTAAGCACGCGTGAGGTCATTCTGCTGGCTGCATATAGCCTCATTATCCTACCCCTCGTCGCCCGTGTCGCCTTATTGCGTAAACACCCATTCCGACCAATAGAGATACTGGGGCTATGTTTGTGGATTGGTGCTGGCCTTGCATATGCGGTGTTTTTCACTCGCGTTCGGTTCAGAATGCCTTTTGACTGGCTTATCATCGCGAACAACGCGATTTTCATAGCACTGATTATTGAAAACCGTGTCGAACGCTGGAAACCTGATACTGAGACAGCAAGAGACTAGCCATCTTTGGAGCGCTCGAATTACTTCCTAATTATTGGATAAAGTAGGTGATTACGCAAACCTGAGAGAATTTTCTTCGAGCGAGTGGCCTTTGGGTGGCTTCTTTCTCGCGATATTGCTTGCGTTGCTTTCACTCGGCACGTGGGCACTCATGTCAGACAGTCATGAGCAAGCCGGAAAGCATATGAAGGTTGTGCTTGCATCACATTTGAGGCTTCGACTATTAACTCCTCCAAGTCAGTGCTACCTTGTTTCACGAGAGTTCATTGGAAAGACGCTAGTTCGGAATTGTTGATTGTCCCATGACGAATCCAGAACCGATCAAATAAGCAGAAGTAAAAGAGATGCCGGATGAAGTTATCCAAAATCGGTCAATCTTGGATTAAGGGCCGAAGTGAAGTCGCCAAGTCCGAGGAAACTGTGGCAAGTCAGCCGAGGGCTTCGCACGTGCTGAGCACCGTGGTGGGGACTGCAAGACGCGATCCGCTGCGCAAGCTTTTGGCACCCTATTTTGACGAGCAGTATTATCTGGAAGTCTACTTTGATGTTAGAGAGGCCGGCATTGACGCCCTCGACCACTATATCAATTTTGGAGAGCGTGAGGGCCGGCAGCCATCGCCAGAATTTGACCCGATATTTTATGCTGAACGCTATGCCTCGTCTCTTGGGGGCAAAAAGCCCCTGCAGCACTACGCGATGGAAGGGAAGGCAGCCGGCAATCTGACCAGTGCCGACGGGTTTGACTATGATTGGTATAAGCGGGTCTACCTTAACAAAAACGCAACAAACGCCGACTGCCGACAGCACTATCTCGAGAATAAGCGGTTCAACCTCCTTTGCAAAAAGGGTGATGACGCGTTTATCAAACTGCGAGAAGAGTTTGATAGCGATTTTTATCTGGCGACTTATCCGGCGATCGGCGATCTTGATCCATGGATGCACTATGTTGGCGCAGGCCGACGCGAAGGCCGCAAGATCGCGCGCTGGTATCGGGACGGTATCGGAGACATTCAAAAGCAAGTCGAACTCGTTATGCGTGAAGCATGGGAGCTTCAAGGCATCGATCTAATGTTGGACCGGCTTGATATCTCGGGGCTTGGTACACTCGCGTCAAGCACGCCGTCCTATCTTGACGCCTCTAACCAAGCGCTTGTAGAGGCGCTTAATGATATCGGCTCCGAGATCTCTTCACTCGTGGCCACCGGATCACTCGGAATTGGCGGCGCGGAGCTTTACGGGATCAACCTCTTCCGCGCGCTTAGCAAGCTGCACGGTACCAGAAAAACTATTTTGTTGGTGACTGACGGCGAGCGCGGCAAAGGTGAGAAGTGGCTACCCGAAGACGCAAAAACTCTGGTGATATCTGATTACTTGCCAGATGCAGACAGCGAAGCGCGCGCCCAATTTACACGTCGACTTATCTCGATTGTTCAGCCGGAATCGACATATTGCGTTAACTCGCGGGCGCTGTGGGATGTGATGATCAAACCCAAGAGCGCGATCGGTAACTTCACAAAGCTTAGGGCATGTCTCTTCTGCTATGACTACACGGCAGAGGGCGCTCCGGTGGGTTACGCAGCTACGGAATTTCCGCAGGCCTTCACATTGATCGATCATTTTCTCATCGACAACCAAACATTTGTAGACCAGTTGATTTCAGACTTCTCGATACCTGCCAACCAGCAAAAACGGCTTCAGGTATTGCGAACACCTGTAGAGCAAAAAAAGCTTCCCGAACGGGCAGAGAAAACGCAGCGACGTGTCTTTTGGTCGGGTCGTATGTCGCGCCAGAAGCTCCCCGAGATGATCGGCAAGATCGCAGAACTTTGCCCTAGTATCTCGTTTCATCTCTATTCAGTGCCGGGTAATATTAGCACCGAGAGCCTAGGGCTTCCCGCAAACGTCAAGATAGAGCCGCCCTATGATCCTGATGTTGGCGTACCGTTCGAAAAATATGATGCATTTCTCTACACTTCACTTTGGGATGGTATCCCGACTGTGCTGCTTGACGCGGCCTCTGCCGGTATCCCTATTGTCGGTTCAGCGAGCGGCGGCATCAGCGAAATACTAGACAACGATACAGGCTGGCTGGTTAGTGACATTTACGATCCGCGCCAGTATGCGCGCTGCTTGCAAGAAGTCTGCTTCACATCCAAGGAAGCCTCTCGCCGCAGGGAGGCGATGTTCCAACGCTTGAATACACAACACTCGTGGGAAAAGTTTGAGAGCATCGTCAAGCTGGTAGAGCAAGAAGAAGAGCTGGCGAAATGAAGAAGACAGACGTTACAGCAATCATCAATGCCCACAATGAGGGCCTCATCCTGACGGGCACACTCAAAAGCGTGTCAAAGGCCGTGCAACGCGCTGAAGAAGGTGGATTGTCAGTGGAGGTGATGGTTGTCGCAGACCGATGCGACGATCTCACACAAGACGTACTCAACGATTTCGATGAAATTCCTGTCAAGTTAGTAGAGGGCGACAATGGCGACTTGGCAGAGTCAAGAAACCAAGGTGTTAAGCTTGCTGAAGGCGAATTCATCGCTTTCATTGACGGTGATGACCTCTGGGGTGCCGACTGGTTGCTAAACGCTGTCGAAGCGGCGCGCAAAGAAAAGCGAGAGTGTATATGGCACCCCGAGGTGAACCTCTATTTTGCAGAAAACCATCAGTGGTTTTTCCACCATCACGACATGGACAGCCCTGACTTTAAAGTCGAGAACCTGCTCGTGATCAACTACTGGACAGCCCTGTCGTTCGCGCGGAAGAAAGTCTATGTTGATAACCCCTATGTGAGAAACCAAATCTCCAAAGGGATGGGGTATGAAGATTGGTCGTGGAACTGTTCTACGATCGCGAAGGGTCTGGTTCATAAAGTTGTACCAGAAACCTGCCATTTCGTTCGGAAGAAAGAGTTCTCTTTGGTTCGGGAGTCTGTGCAAGCCGATGTAATGGTGTCCCGACACGGCCTATATAATCATCTTTTTCAAGACAAGAAACGCAAGTTCGCCAAGCGCTAGGGCGCGCGCCTGAACGCTTTCCCAGCCATACGGTGGTGGTGTTCACTCCGTTAGGCAAATGCGAAGCCATCATGCAGTTTGGTCAAGGTTTCCCACTGTCTGCGCGCTCGGTAAGAAAGATAGTATGCAAAGAGTTTCACTCGTAACGGGTGGCGGAGTTTCAGGGCTCAGGTCAGACCTCACTGCTGGACCTAACGCAGACGCTGGACGCTGCAGCAGACGGCGCGCCGACACCCGTTAACCACGAGGCTGAGCGCGCTGGAGATATTCGACTGTCATTGGGCGACCCGTCGAGAGCTGCTGACCTCTTGAAATGGCAGGCAAACCGTTCGCTGAAAGACAGACTCAATGCAATGCTTCAAGCGAGCTGATTGACAGCCTCAAGGAAGCCCTCATGCTTCCTCACGAGAGGTGTGAGAAAGTGACTATTTATCACTCAAGAAATTGAAGCTCTCAGTATCACACGCTGTTGTTGTCACAAAGTGAACGCCCGCATCTATCATTTTTCTCAACGACACTTCGGAGTCGTCCTGCTCACCGCGACTTGGCCACCCGCCGTGGCAATAGAACAATGCACTCAAGTCACGTTTGTTTATCATTTTCATAAAGTCGGTGACGTCTTCGTAATGCAGTGGCCAATATAGCATCACGCCATCAACGCGCTGCGCCTGAAGCTCTTGCAAAACCCAGTCATCCAGATCGCTGTGACAGGCATGAAACTTGTAGAGAACTGTGCTCTCCGGGAAGTGGGTCTGGATCTCGCGGATAGCTTCGATGCCATACCCGCAGAACAACAGCTTAGCGGCACTTATCTTGGCCGCATCGGTAGCTGCTCTGAGTTTTTTGAACGACGTGACAGGAATTCGCGGATCGAGCATCACGACAGTATCGAGCAGCATCTCGAGCGCTTCGGACAGCTCGAGAATGTACTGAGGCTTGCCCTTGTGCTCTCCGATTTTAAACTCTTTCAATCGGGCCGCAGTATGCTCGGATGTCACAATCTTGTCGTCGCCGTTAATGATAAGATCATCATGCGCCAGAATAAATTTGCCGTCGGCAGCTTCCCGAATGTCAATTTCTACTGCGTCAAAGCCTCTCTCCAAAGCTTCTTCAATCACTGCGGCTGAGTTTTTGGGCGGAGAGTACCCACCTGGTCCGAGGTGCTGCCCCCACGCGATACGAATTGTCCTGCTGGGTTTGGGCGCCAATTCGCGGTCACTTAAGGGTGTCGCTTGTGTACCAAGCTCCCAAGGCCACTCGTGGTATGGATTTGGCGTGTGCCATGTTTCGCCATACCTCTCGGCCATGAGTCTTTCCGGCTTGGCGGGCGCAGGCAGGGTGCGTCCGTAAAGCTCGACTTCAGTTGTCGGGATGACGATGTCTTCAGGAATACCACGATACAGATAGCGTTCCATCATCAGATGAAGCAACGAGCCGTCTCTGTAGCAGGGGAATAAGTCAACGCCTCCGCGCAAGCCGGGAGGTGTCACGTGAAAATTGGTTCCGGAGTCCCAAATTCTGTAGTCCAGATCTTTGAAGAGCTGCATCACAGCCTTGCGATTGTGCATCATCTCTTCGCGGTTTGACGACGTGTCGACATATAGCATATCGACGTCATCATCATGTGGAATAAACCCCTTGTCGCGGATCGCGCCAAGCAGTGTTCCGTAGCAGATCATGGCTTCCATGCCGTTTTCCCGCAGGATGTCAGAAACAGCTTTCATGGAATGCAGATAGTCTTCTTTGTGATCAAAGAGCGCGGCTGTGCCGATATTGTGCTTGCCAACCACGATTTTCGAGCTGGGCTTTGAAGCGCTCTCCCGCATTGCGTCTGTGAGGGCTTCAACCTTGGCGACTCTCTCTTCCGTAGACAGGATCCGCTGAAAATCAATCATGTGTTTAGTTTCGAATGTCGGATACGAGGCCACCAAATTGCGCCAAAGCGCCGCGATAAATGTGAGTGTCGATTCTGTAACAATAGGCTCGCTAGCAAAAACCGGCAGCAACCAATAAAGCAAATTATTGTCCAGAACCAGGTCGCCTTTCAGCAGCTCTGCCCTTGCACACGACCTGATCTCGTTGGCAATCATCTGTAGGTGGTTTTGTCCGCGAATAGTCTTCGGAATGTCGAAGTCTATCGCTTCACAGAGCTCGTTCAACTTAGCTTCGAGTTGATCAAACCGTGCATTCTGGAAGTTACTTTTCTGATCAGCATCAAGCCATGTCGTGCAGGTGAGGTTTCGTGCTCTGACACCGTAGATACCGCCACGATTTCCGATTTCGAGGCTGGATACCTCTATGGGCTTCTGGAGAGTAATGGACAGCCGCGGCGCCGGTTGCTTGGCGCTGTGTAGTGGGCCCGTCTTGATGATTTGGTCCTTCACGTCCGTCTCGTCGGACGATGTAAAGGAGCTCGACATTTTACATTCGTCAATAACAGCGTCCAGATCGTAAGACTTGCCGTTCTTGTCGATAATCTTGATGAATTCCAGATTCAGATAAGTGCCGGACTTCTGGCGCACTTCCATTTCGATAGTGTCGATCAGACTATTGACATCGATTTTCAGCGTCGAGAAAGGCTTGTTTCCAAAGTAGCCGTAACCCGGAAATACTGTTTTGGCTAAATCCAAGTGCATTTGTCTCTCGTCTCCATCACTGTCCAAGTTGCCCGATGACACCACGTATTTGGTCAAGGCCCTTTTGTATTTCAGCAATCTTTTCTTCGCTTACGGAGCTTAACGCCTCCTTGAGGCTCGTCGTCGACACATCAGACGTGCGCTCAAGGTATTTCACTTCGCACTTGTTAGAAAAGTTGTCGAACTTGCCTTCCCAGTCAGAGCCCATGACAAGGTAATCTGCGCCATGCAGTTCAATATCACTGGATTTTTGCTCCCAGTTATTCTCAGGAATAACCAGATCAACGCATTTGATTGCACCGACGATACTTGAGCGGTGCTCATAGGGAATAACACATTTTTTACCCTTCAAGGCGTTGAACTCATCGGTCGAAACACCGACGATCAGCCTGTCACCAAGTTGCGCCGCCCGCTCGAGGATACGGAGATGGCCGATATGAAAAAGATCAAAAGTTCCATAGGTGATGACAGTAGACATTTCGGCTCCAAATTGGTTCGTAGTCGCAGATTACTTGCACTTGATTTGGCTGGTATATATCGAAGTCAAAAAGTAAAATACATAACCAAACTAGTCCCCAAGGCGCAGGTTCATCTTGTGGGTACTCTGTTCCGAAGGGCAGTGAAAGTCGCCCGACCTAAAAGAGCTCCTTTTCTTCAGGGAATGCAGGCATTACAAGAGCGCTTGTCTGGCTCAAACGCACATTGACACCTTGTTGCTGGATAGGTCATCATCATCTCGTTCGGGTTTTTCTGCTCGGGAACAAAGACAAATCTCGCAAAAATTGAGAAAAATGCCTAGGACACAACTTCCTACCGAGAATAGCGGATCAAACCGTACCGCATTGGTCACAGGCGGCGGCGGCTTTATCGGTCAGGCGCTTCTAACCCAGTTGCTTGGCGCAGGTTGGAGCGTACGGAACCTTGATTTTATTGCGGGTAAAATATCTCACGAGAACCTGACACATTGGCAGGGTAGCTTCACCAACAACGATCTGCTGCACGAAGCGATGTTCGGTGTTGATTGTATCTTCCATCTAGCCTCGACGCACTTTCCAAAAGAGGCCAATGCGCACCCCTTTGCCGATGCTGAAAGCAGCATTCTCGGAACGATTGCCTTGGCAGATATGGCCAAGGTGTCAGGCGTCCGGCGGATTGTTTACGCCTCGTCAGGCGGGACGGTCTACGGCAATCTAGTTGAAGTGCCAGTTCCCGAGACACACCCGACGCGTCCGATCACGGCTTACGGCATCTCTAAGCTGGCGAGCGAGCATTATCTGCGTTTCCTCGACAGCGGTGGCATCGAGACGCTTTCCTTGAGGGTAGCAAATCCCTACGGGCCGGGGCAGAATATCAGCAAGGCGCAGGGTGCCCTTACGACGTTTTGCCACCATGCTGTTCAAAACCTGCCTATCTCAATTTGGGGAGACGGTACTGTCGAGCGCGACTTCATCCATGTTGATGATGTGGCGCGCGCGTTTGTTCTGGCGGCAGATAGCACTGCCCGTGGCACCGAAGTCAATATCGGCTCCGGTCAGGGTGTTTCCCTCAACCATTTGCTTGAGCTTATTCGTTTGGCGGGCTGTTCTCCCGATGTCGAATATCAAGACGCCCGCGCATTTGATGTGCCGCGCAGTGTGTTGAGCATCCAGCGCGCGCGGGAGCTTTTGGGCTGGATCCCGGAAAAGGATCTCAAGTCTGGCATTGAGGAAATGATACAGGCTTTTCAGGCTCGAATCTGAGGGCATAGTGCTTTGAAACTCACGTGTGCGGTCGCAAAGCCGATGAGCAGCCCCAACTCAGTGGTTCAGTTTGAATGCTAGTGTATCCCACTGTTCCGAAAATCGTTATGCAGCGGCGTGTTGTACTCGATTGGCGCCGCGACCTTTACCGCGCGTTGAGGCCCGTTGGATCAACGAAGCTCCCTCGGAAGTTGAGCAAATCAAGAAATTTGGCTTAGTCGCCACTTTCACCTGAGCGGGGGTGTGGCTGCCAGAATGACAAATCGATACATTACCGCCCGTTCTGGACAGAGCCGCTTCGGCTTCCCGCTGTTCGGCAAAGTGCTTTTCATGCTAGGCGAAAAGCGACTGGAACGCAGTAACTGGCGCTTGTTGGATCGATACCCGTCGAGCGTTTTTCTCCTGGGTGTCAACCCAAGGCGCGCCTCACACGATGCCAGAAATATCCCAACTATCAGGTCTGACCGTAATGGCGCATCACTTGAGCGAGGCTTAACCAGTGCTTTGGGGTCATATCATCGCGGAAAAAGTAGTCGCTCTCCTCGTAGTCGACCATGGTGAGATCCGCGTCTGTCAGCTTGGTGTAGCGATTTAAAAAGGTCGCATTGTTTGGCGCAAACTCGGTGCGGATTCTCTTAGCCTCGGCGCGCGCATACATCGTGGTACGCCGACCCTCAAAGATTGGCGTAATCGCGTCCGCCAACTCTGGATCGTAACCATCTGGGCGATTGACCAAAACAGCAAGCCATGTCTGAAGTGCCTCTTGTGACCGGTTGGCGTCCTCTTGCTTCATCAAGTCTGCCAGATGCCCGAACCCGATATGGTCAAGGAAGTTGGTGAGCGGGTTCACCCCCTGCCCGTTCGGGCGGAACGGGATGAAGGTGATCTCGTCCTCGGTGAATGCTTCAAGCAACATGTCGTAGAGGTCGTTGTAGTCTAAAAATACCCCTGTCGCCTGCCGTTGCGTGAAGCAGGCAGAGAGAAATTTTTGCCAATCGAAGTTCGGGTTCTTGCGAAACACTTCAAAGTAGACCGACTGCACAAGGCTAAGCTGATCGCGCAGCGAGCAGACGACCTGTACCTCGTCGAACGGGGCAATCCATTCGCGCAGCTCGGCAAAGTTTACTCTGTTATCTGGGGAGCCACGCGAAAGTTCCTCGGTCGAGATAAGAACCGTGTTGTCGGAGTTACCATTCACCTCGGCTATACTCTGCCAATGCGCCTTTGCCCCTGCCGGATAGTGGTAAAACTCCGGTAGCTTAATCCAGTCTGCGACCAAGCCGTGATGCTGATGCGGTAAAACCGGGTAAACCAGCCCCGCACGGTGCGCGATCTCTTGGTTATGGGCGAAGGTCTTCTGAATTGTCGTGGTCGCCGTCTTATGCGTCCCAATGTGAAGGATGATCTTTGACATCTCAGACGCACCCCTTGCCAGAAGCTCTGGCCGATTTTTGACATTTCATCAGGTTTTACTCCATTTCGCGAGCACCCTTAAATAGGCGTCCCCGTACTGTCGCGAGGGTTCCAACATAGCCTTTTCGGCCCATTCGTTCCACGAGTTTACGAACAACTCTGTGCGGTATGATTTGGAAAGGCGATGCGTGCAGGTTTGCGCCATCCACGCGTCAAAGGTCATCGGATTTGACCCCCAGGCGATGTGACCGCTCGCACCACGGCGCGCCGTGTTGTCCCAAGACGGCATCACGCCCGCAATGGTGTTGTGAGGCAGTTTGTCGGTGTATGCAGCATTGTTGCTGTTGGCCACGACGCCCCGATAGTCATAAATCAACCCGCTAAACCCTGCCACAGGGTGCAAGTCCAGTTCCGTATCGGCCGGCCCGCCCAGCAGATATTGCTCGGGCGTGACCAGATTATGGGGTGGCATTTCTACCCAGAAGTCCAACAGATCGGGATCGAATTGATGTTCGCCTTCCACGTGGAATAGCACGGCACCCAGCTCGACCTCCCCTATCCCGCATGCGCGCCACGCGTCGCGCAGGCGGGCAATGCTGGCTTTTGCGTCAGGAATGTCCTCTGGGCGATAGATAACAAATCGGGGGCGTGTCCCGTCAGGGCGTTGGTAGCGCGGGTCTCGCATATAGACCGCCGTGTCATTGGCAAGTTTCTCTTCAAACTCGTCAGCATAGCCTTGATCAAGGAGAACCTCACCGGACAGCCCGTCCCAGTTGCGCCGCCAGCTTTCGTTTGCCCAGCACAGGTAGAATGGGAAATCCACGTCGGGGTGCTTCAGCAGCCGATCGATCGGGCTTTCCAAGATACGCTTTCCATCAAACCAGTAAAAATAGGTACAGAATGCGTCGATGCCCATTTCCTTAGCCAGCTCGGCCTGTTCGCCCAAAACCTCGGTTTGGCGGAGATCATAAAAGCCAAACCGGCCCGGAAGCTGCGGATGATGGTGAAAGTCATAGTTCGGCTCTGCGGCGGAAACGGCAACCCATTCAGTGTATCCTTGCCCCCACCATTCGTCATTTTCCGGCACGCGGTGGAACTGTGGCAGGTAAAAAGCCGACACATAGTCCGGCCTCGGTGCAGTCTCGACAGGCGCCATCTCCTCCAGCTGGCTGGTTTGGACGATACGATGGCCGCCATCTTCAGCCATGTAGCCAAGCGCCCGCTCGAACGCGTGGGCAACAGTGCCATCGACCTGGCCGTATTCCTGCTCAAAATCGGTCGCCGTCAAAGACATGCCTCGCATCGTCGCCACAAGTTCTTGCTTCAGCCAATACATAGAGCCCGCAGCAAAGGATAAGCGGTCCTTATCTGCGACCATTTCAACCCGTCGCAACAAACTGTCCGCCACAGCCAGATTGCTGCCCCACCAAACCGGATCGTCGTAGTGCTGGCCGTCTGCGACCCAAAGGCTAGCCATCGGATCCGCTAGGAAACGGTCAAGATAGGCCGAGGTGTCTTTTCCCCGAAGCAGGCCCGAGATCAAGGCATCACGCCAAATGTCACCATCCTTGCGGTGCGGCGATTTCTTGGTGTGCACCTTGCACACGGCCTCATAGCGCGACAACAGGCCAGAGCTTACCAGATGCACAAAAGGGAAAATATCGCGGCCGTGGTTGGGCATGAAGACCACTGTGGCGGTTGGAAACTGCTCCAGAATCTCGGTCCGCAACGCATCGGTTTTCTCACCAAACCGGGTGATCGTCACGAAAAGATCGAAGGGAATATCCAGGTCGACCAGTTTGCGCGAAAAGTCGTCCCAAAGCTCGTGGTAGTAGATATGCGCATGCACCGCAAAGCGGCTGGGAATCTTGGGTGCCAAAGCTGCAAGACTGCGAAGGTCAGCGATCGAAATGTCATCTGCCCGCGGCCCCGATGAGATGTCCTTGATCAGACGCCCTTCTTTCTTGCCGAACCGAATGTAGTGAAGCAAGGGCAGAATCTGTGGGTCGGCAAGGTCGGGGTTCAGGCGCTTATAGGCTTCCGGCGAGAAATCGGGGTTGGGTTGCCAGCCGATATTTTCGCCAAAACGGACGTAATGGCGGATCGGAAATGCGCGATAGATCGGATTAACGCCACGGTTCACGCCACGATAGAAGTTGCGATCAAACAGCCCGCTTCGCCACACGCGGAATGCATAGTAGTCCATAAACGGCCGAGGCACGAAAAACGTCAGGAAGCTGGCCAGTTTGGCAAAGAGTGTATTGGTCATTGGGAGGCTATACTCGGCAGTATGAATGGGTTTGGTTAGCACCTGCCGTGACAAGGCTCAACCCGCGCGACTTATCTCTCCAGAAGGTCACGGTAATACCGCCGCAATAGTAACAGACCTAAAGAGAGCAGACTTCCTGCTAACAGGTATAGGTAGACCACAGAAACGTAAGTCGCATCATACGTAGCATAAAACCCGTCCCGCATCATGCCAGTCAAATGCAGGATCGGATTGTACCAAAGATAAGTCTGTAACTCGACCGGCACATCTTCATACAAGAAAAAAACACCGGAAATTATAAACATCGGGCGCATGAGGATCGACCAAACTGTGCGCAAAACTACGAATCTGGTGAACAAAAAACAATTTATCGTTCCGACAGCCAGTCCGAAGATCGCAGCGCTCAAGAGAGCCAGAATAACAGTGGGAAAATCAACGATTAATCGAACATCGTATATTTGATGGATGCCAAAAATAACCAGGTAAAAAACCATGAGATGCGTAAAGGTACTTAGGAGGAACCGTGCTAGCATCGCATCTATGATGGTCACGCTAGGATAGGACAACAACTGCCTCGAGAATAAGATGGATTGGGACATCTTAGTCGCAATGTCGTTGAACATCATGAAAGGAAGATAGGCCGTCGCATAGAACAGCGGAAAATTCGTGCCCAGCGACGGCGCTCGCAATGCGTAAGAGAAGATAAACGACAGCACAGCAATTGCGGCGACCGGTTCAAGGATGGCCCAAACATAGCCACCGGGCGACCTGCCATAGGTCGAGGACATCTCACGAAGCATGAGCGCAAATGTGGCTCTTGCAGTCTGGAAGCGTGGGCGGAGCGAACGCGTTAGGTCAGCCATTCAATCCTCCTTGCCGTCATTGCGCATCGTGATGATAGCCAGTTATACGTTGACTGGCGGTGAATGCCAGCCACCGGATGGAGTACGATAAAAAATGTCCCAAGCACAATCAGGCAACCTGCCCTACACGGCGGTCGAGCTTGCCCGAATCAAAACGCGCCATCTTTGGCTCATCATCAGCTTCGTACTTTTCTTCCTACTACCTGTGCTGACCACCGGAGTTTACCTTTTTGCCATCGCAAAGGACCAATATGCCTCGACGGTCGCATTCACCGTTCGGACCGAGGATGTCAGCTCTGCGGTTGATATCCTTGGTGGTATTTCGAACCTGTCCGGGGCGAGCTCATCGGATTCAGACATCCTGTATGAGTTTATTCAAAGCCAACAACTGGTTAAAGCGCTCGACGATAAGCTTGACCTACGTAATCGATATTCTCGGTCCTATTCCGAGGACTTCTACTTCTCGCTGAAGCCGGGGGGAACGATCGAGGATCTGACCAAATACTGGGAGCGTATGGTCAAAATTTACTACGATAGCGGGTCCGGCTTGATAGAGTTGCGTGTGAAAGCATTCGATCCGAATGAAGCGCTTGAGATCGCGAATGCGATCGTTACCGACAGCACCGAGATGATAAACGAGCTTAACGCCATCGCCCGCGAGGACGCCACGCGCTACGCCAAGGAAGATCTCGATCTGGCAGTGGACCGTTTGAAACTTGCGCGTCAGTCGATACTAGAGTTTCGGGCACGGACCCAGATCGTGGATCCGCAGGCCGATCTTCAGGGGCAAATGGGCATTCTGAACAACCTTCAACAACAATTTGCCACAGCTCTGATCGAGCTTGACCTCTTACGCGAAACCACGCGCGACAACGACCCGCGCATTGTGCAGGCCGAGAACCGCATCAAGGTCATCCAGGAACGCATCACTGAGGAGCGGTTAAAGTTTGGCTCCAGTACGATCGAAGGCGGAGAAGACTACGTCACAATTATTGGTGAGTTCGAACGTCTGAATGTTGATTTGGAATTCGCCCAGAGTACCTATCTTGCAGCTTTGGCGTCCTACGACAGTTCCATCGCGGAAGCGCAACGAAAGAGTCGCTATCTGGCCGCATACCTCAAACCGTCGGCGGCGGAACGTTCCTTATATCCGGAGCGCTCATTGCTGCTACTGATGGTCGCCGTTTTTGCGTTTCTTTTGTGGACCATACTTTCGCTGGCCTATTACAGCATCCGGGATCGTGGGTAGATCAGATGATTGAACTGCGCGGCGTTACCAAGGCATATCATGGGCGTCGGAATACGACATTTGTGGCCAATAACCTCAATCACATTTTTCCATCTGGCGAGTCTATCGCACTGCTCGGCCGAAATGGCGCTGGTAAATCGACATTGCTCGGAATGATTGCAGGCACAGTAAAACCCGACCATGGGGAAATCATCCGACATGGTCGCGTTTCTTATCCTGTCGGCTTTGCCGGAAGCTTCCACCCCGACCTGACCGGTGCTCAGAATGCCCGCTTTGTCGCACGCATATATGGCGTCGATTCCGATGCATTGGTGGAGTTCGTGCGCAAGTTTGCGGGACTGGGACACCACTACCATCTACCCTTCCGGTCATATTCATCCGGCATGAGATCGCGGTTGGCGTTCGGTGTCTCGATGGGTATCCCATTCGACACATATCTGGTCGACGAAGTCACGAGCGTCGGCGACGCTTCATTCAGGGCAAAAAGTCAGGCGGTCTTCAAAAAGCGAATGGAAAGCGCCGGGGCGATCGTCGTCAGCCACTCGATGGAATTGATGAAGGCCCTTTGCACCTCCGGCGCGGTGTTGGAAAACGGCCGTCTGTTTTACTACGAACGCGTCGAACGCGCTGTGGAGCATTATGAAAACATGCTGCTCGGCAAGAAGCCCCCGCAACGGCGACCTGCGACTCCCGGATAATACCAGCGCGCCGCGAGGTCAGGCTATGTCAAAAACGGTGCCGCCAATTTGCAGATTGATCTCGTCCTGAGCGTTGCCATCCACCAAAGCCCAGATAATCTGACCGGTCGGCTTGTAGATCACAAAAGACTCCGAGACCCCCGAAATCCCGGCGTTTGCGGTCTCGGCCACGTTGACTTGGAAGTCATCCACGCTCGCATCGGAATTCGCAAAAACCAGAACATCGCCATCAGCCGAGTTGTAGTCTTGAATCCAGTCTGAGCCGTGATCGCGGATGCCAAGATGATAGAATGAGTCGGCCCCGGCACCGCCGTTAATTCGGTCATGGCCGAAACCACCATTCACGAAGTCCGCGCCGTCGCCGCCAAAGATCAGATCGCTCAAAGGGCCGCCGGCTATCACGTCATCTCCAGTTTGCCCAATGAGCCTGTCGGTGCCGAAGCCGCCGATTATCGTGTCGTTGCCGGCACCGGCATAGACTTCGTCATTGCCATAACCAGAGTCGATATAGTCATTGCCGCCGCCGGACGAAATCTCGTCACGCAAGTCGGCTGAATCAGCGCCGCCATAAATAAAGTCGTCACCGCTGCCGGTATCGATTCGGTCAAATCCATTGCCGCCGTAGATGGTGTCGTTGCCACCGCCGCCTGTCAGCACATCGTTGCCGCGATTGCCGTGAAGCTCGTTGTCCTGCGCGTTCCCAATCAGCCGGTCATTTCCGTCCCCGGAGGTGACATTTTCGAACTGGTTCGCGCTGAAGCTGGCCCACTCGACACCCTGGACGGAAACCCCGGTGTTGAGGTTCAGAACCACATTTCCCGAAACAGCTGCAAAGTTCAGCCAGTCGGTGCCACCATCTGTGTCTTCAATGGTCGTCCTGCCGGAGTCAGCGTTGGCGAGCTCCATGAAATCGTTGGTAAAGTGGTGGATATCATCCGCGCTGGCCTCGGATCCGTAAAACTCCACGGAAACGCTGTTCAGGCGACCTCCATTGCCGTAAGTGCTGTCGTCGATGCGCACGCTCCAGTCGCCAGCAGAGCTTTCACCCTGCAATGCCGCGATACCAAATGTCCAATCCCAGCCGTAATCCATCAGGTAGTCAAAGCCTATCCCATCAAACAGCAGATATTCCTGCCCGGATGGCGAGACCAGAAATGCGGACAGATTGCTGGCATAGCTGTGCGTAATGTCCAGTGTGACGTTCACATACTCGATCTGGATGTCCTCAGTGACCGTGAGCGTGGAGGTGACGCTGCCGATCGTGGGTATTGTGTCAAATGGCGAGCTTGAGACCGTCACCGCAGACTCATTGCCCGAAACAGCCGCCTCTTGCGTCATATAGGACCATGCTTCCGCCATGCGGACTGCGGCCAGCGCATCAATCAGGCCAAAGCCGTAGCTTAGGTTGAACGACGCCCCGCCCCCGTTCCAGTTGGTTGCGTCATTGGCGAACCAATCGCCCTGCTCGTAGCCCGTATAGGCATTGCCAAAGGTCGAGCCGGTCTGGGCCGCCGACATTGCCAGCACTGTTTGAACGTCGCGCCATCCAAGGTCCCCATTGGCCTCTAGCATCAGTGCGACAACACCAGAAACCACCGGTGTGGCCGCGGATGTACCCCCGAACGTGCTCGTGTAATCGCTAAAGCTGTAGCCATCGCTCCCCGAAATATCGGTGGTCACAGTCGCGGCAGGAGCGCTGATCAGCAGGCCCGTTCCGAAGTTGGAATAGTCGGTCACATTATCGGTAGTTCCCGTGGCGCCCACGGTGATCGCCCAACGAATGGTATGCTCACCAGTGCCTTGCACGTTCAGCGTATCGTTGCCCGCCGCCTGCACGATGACCGTTCCAAGCCCGTCCCGCCCCTGTTCCGCATTGCCTTGGTAGGCGTCCGCAAGATCGCGAAGACTTCCGTACCCGCCCCCAGAATTCTGGAAGCTGAAGAACAACGGTTCATAACCCCAGCTGTTCGACGTAATGTCGAATGTGCGCATATGCTCCATTGCGGTGATTTCGTCGAGACCGTTGAGATAGATATCGTCGAAGACGTCCACTGCACCTAGCGTGGCCTCATAAGCGACACCGACACCGCCTCGGTTGTTCCCTGCTTCGGCTGCGATGATACCTGCAATCGCCGTGCCATGGGCATTTTCCCCCACATTTGGAAACGCGTCCCAGTTGGTTCCGCCAGTCACAAGGTTCAGGCTGCTGTCGAAGTTTCCATCCAGATCAAGATGATTGTAGTCGACGCCATCGTCGAAAACACCGACTGTGACGCCGTTGCCGCTGTAGTCGTCCCAAACAAGCCCCACATTGATACGGCCAAGGTGCCACTGGTTCGAAAATAACGGATCACTAAATGATGCCACTGGGAAATCTCCGCCTAAAAAATTTTCTTTGCGCACAATTTTGCGCACGATTCACAAAGAAGTGGAGCTTTTTTGAGGCAATTATGCGCGGTTTTCAAGCCAACAAATCAAAGACTTCCGAACTCGACCCGATTTGTAAGGTAATTTCATCCTGCGCCGCCCCGTCAATCAAGGCCCATATTATTTGTCCTGTTGGGCGGTAAATTACAAAAGCTTCGGCAATGTCGTTTTGCCCTGCGTTTTCGGTTTCAGCAAAGTTTACTTGAAAATCAGCCGAAGTGGCGTCGCCATCTGCAAAAATCAAAGTATCACCATCAGCATAGCGATAGTCTTGAATCCAGTCGGAACCGTGATCGCGAATACCTAAATGATAGAACGAGTCCGTCCCCGCCCCGCCATTTATCCGGTCGTGGCCAAACCCACCATTGATGAAGTCCGCACCATCACCACCAAAAATCAGATCACTCAAGGGCCCGCCGGTTATCACGTCATTGCCCGCCTGCCCGATCAGCATGTCCGCGCCGAAGCCCCCCAAAACGAAGTCGTCACCGGCACCTGCATAGACCTGATCGTTACCATAGCCTGCGTCAATATAGTCGTCGCCGGCTCCCGAATTGATTTCGTCGCGAATATCATTCGAATTGAATCCGCCGTAGATCACGTCGTCACCGTTGCCCCCCTGAATCTGGTCATAGCCATTGCCGCCATAGATCGTGTCATCACCGTCGCCCGCACTCACAACATCGTTGCCCCCGCCGGCGCGGATCGTATCGTGCGCAGCACTGCCGACGAGGGTATCGTCGCCCTCCGTTCCCAGAAGCAACGCGGTCGCGGGCGGTTCCGGCTCCACGGGAGGGTCGGGTTCAACCGGCGGGTCAGGCTCCACAGGAGGATCCGGCTCGATCGGAGGGTCGGGCTCGACAGGCGGGTCCGGCTCGATGGGTTCATTCGGGTTGATTTCAGGGACGCCCGGCGCATTCCCGACAAACTGGTGCTCTAGGTCGAAAAACGAGCTGGCTGAAAAATCTGACGCGCTCAGGCTTGATCCATCGTGGCTTTGAACTGTTAGCGTGACCTCCCCGTACCCAATCACGGCACCCGTCGCCGTGGAGGTGATCGAAAGTTGCGACATGTTGCGCAGAAGGACGAAGCCTGGGAAAGAAATCTGGTCCTGCCCGCTCTGGAAATCCGAAATGGTCCCAAGCGACCCAATGTTCTCATAGGAGGCTTCGAAGACGAAATGGTCGGCCCCCGCGCCTCCTGTCAGGGTGACATCCATCGCGCTGGCGATCAGAAGATCATCCCCTGCTCCCTCGGCGACAGAAGCCCCTGATGTGTCAGCGAAGTGAGTGAGCCCCAAATCGTCTCTGGCAATTTCAAAGCTTGATATGCCCGCATCGCGCTGGCTGGAGACGAAGACCTTGATGGTCGCGGCATCCAGCGTTGCCACAATAGAGCTGACGTTTTGCAACAATGCGCCCGAGCTGTGAACGACGGTTTGAAGATGGACAAGCCGGCCGGTCGGCAACAGTTGCAGCACGCTCATGCCGCCGTCGGTCCCAGCGGCGAAGACAAGCGTGCTTCCATCAACCTCAAGCGTAGTCATGGCCGACAAGTTGGCAAATCTGGTCCCAAGATTGTCGGTCACATGGTCAAGCGGCATCAAGGAACCGTCGTCCTGCACCCTGATCGCGGTGATTGACGAACTGCCGCTGCTGCCGACCAGCAGCAGGGCGTTGCCCCCTATCGTGGCGTCTATTAGGATATCGGGCCCGTTCACGCCCAATCCGGTTTCAGCTCCTATGCGATCCGTTTGGGTGAGGGTTCCGCTCGCGTCGACGCGGAAGCTTGTAAGGGAGTCCGCACCTGATGCGCTCGCGATCAGCCATTGCTGCCCGCTCGCCTCAACCATCAAAAGATCTCGCAAGGTAACGGCGCTGCCGGTCGCCGCAGGTGGTCCGAGCACGGTGATGGCTTGGGTTGACGCGCTTTCGCCGCCAACGAGCTCATCAATCGAAATCTTGTCGTCTGTCCCGCTGATCGAGAACGAGTATCGGCCTTGACCGGTTTCCGCGACAACGAGGGATTGGAGCGGGCTTAACGCGTTGCCAAGCGTCGTGACCGGAGGTTCGGGCAAAAAACAGCCGTCGACATCAAGCGCCAGTTGCCGCGCTTCGGAGGTCCGGCCTTCGGTCACCCACACAACGCCGGTTTCCGCCACCTCAAAACCAACGCTCCGGCCAACACCTGTAGGGCCGGAGCCAAGCAACAGATCCCGCTGCACAAGGTTGCCATCGGCCATCAGCTCATAACTGACAAGGTCGCCCGTAGCCTCGTAGGCGGTAACGAGAAACTGCCGTTCTCCGTCGCGCCAGACAACCATTTCGGTGATCCGTGACTGAGGCTCGAAGCCTGTCACCTGAACAATTGGTCCTGATAAGATTTGCATGTTGGCCCCTCGATTTCACACCTGCATTTAGATTGGGCCGGGGCGAAGTTTTGGGGCTGGAAATCAGTCAAATTCGGGGCGATCACCGATAAATTTAATAGACTTATCGGCGGCTCCGCCCCGACCGGTTTGATCCAAGATTGACACTCGGCGGTGCATCCACCAGACAAGATAGGCGACACAGACAGCCGCCTGAACCAATTCCGGACATCCGTAACCATGAGAACCCCTTCACCAAGCTGCGCTGTCGCCGTCTGCACCTACAATGGCTCCCGCTTCCTGCGTGAACAGCTTGACAGCATCACAAATCAATCGCTCCGCCCCTCCGAAATTCTGGTGTCTGACGATGGCTCCAGCGACAACACGCTCGCCGTCGCGGAACGCTTCTCAAAGGAGTGGACCGCCGGAGATACGCGGATTCTGAATGGCCCGGGGCGCGGCTACGCGGTCAATTTTCTGGCATCGCTGGCACGGATTGCCCCCGAAACTGACTTGGTGGCGTTGTCGGATCAGGATGATGTCTGGACGCCGACCAAACTGAACCGCGCGCATAAAATGCTAGAGCCGCTCGGCGATATGCCTGCACTATATGGCGGTGCGACGTGGATTTGTGACGAGGGACTTAAGGTCACGAGCAAGTCCAGACCCCTTCGGGTTGCCTTGGGGTTCCGTCATGCCATCGGCCAAAATTTCGCGGGCGGCAACACTATGGTATTGAACAACGCCGGGTTACGCCTGGTGCAAAAGGCATGGGCGTTGTCGCAAAACTCGGTGCCGGTTCATGACTGGTGGCTTTACCAGCTTGTCTCTGGCGCGGGGGGCCGTGTTGTCTATGACCGTGAACCCTGCCTTTTTTACCGTCAGCACAAGACCAACCAGATCGGTGATGCCGCAGGGCTTTTGGCCATGGGGAAACGGATGCGTCGCATGGTCCGCGGTGACTACCGCAACTGGAATACGGCCAACCTGAAAGCGCTGAGCGCATGCTATCCGCTGTTAAGCCAAGACAACAAAGCTGTGCTGGAAACCGTGCTTGCACAACGGAACGGCGGAATGGCGCAAAGGTTGGCCTTGATGAGGTCACCCGGGCTCTACCGCCAGGGGACATTGGGGCAGGCTGGGCTTATGGCGGCCCTTGCATTGAATCGTTTCTAGTCCAGCAAGGACGAAAGATACTGGCCGTAGCTCGACTTTTTGTAGGTCTCGCTGTGGCCTCGCAGTGTCTCTGCGTCAATCCACTCCTGCTCATAGGCAATTTCCTCGGGACAGCCGGTTTGCATCCCCTGCCGCGATTGTAGCGTCCGCACGAAATTGCCCGCGTCAAGAAGGCTGCCATGCGTGCCGGTGTCCAGCCAGGCAAACCCGCGCCCCATGCGCTGAACATTCAAAAGCCCGTCTCTCAGATAGGATTGTAACAATGTGGTAATCTCCAGCTCGCCCCGCTCAGATGGTGCAATCTGTGCCGCACGCTCAGGTGCGGTCCCATCCAGAAAATACAAACCCGTCACCGCGAAGTTGCTAGGGGGATCGACCGGTTTCTCGACCAAATCAATAACTTGCCCGTCCTCGTCCATCTCCACCACGCCATAGCGCTCCGGGTCGGTGACGTGATACCCGAAAACGGTGCCGCCTTCAGACACGCTGTCGGCTTCATCCAGCAGCTCCGACAGACCGTGGCCAAAGAAAATGTTGTCGCCCAGAACCATCGCGCTTGGGGCGCCGTCCAGGAAGTCTTTCGCCAAAAGGTATGCTTGCGCCAGCCCGTCAGGGGTTGGTTGTTGAATGAACGTCAAGGAGACGCCCCATTGGCTGCCGTCCCCTAGAAGCCGCTTGAACTGCGCCTGATCCTCGACAGTGGTGATCACGGCAATCTCACGGATCCCCGTAAGCATGAGCACGCTCAGCGGGTAATAGATCATCGGCTTGTCGTAAATCGGCATCAACTGCTTCGACACGCCCTGTGTGATCGGATATAGCCGTGTGCCGGACCCTCCGGCGAGAATGATACCTTTGCGTTGCTTCATAGCAGCCTGCTTTCTTAGTGTTCGTTGTCTGCGCGTGCACCCAGCTCTTGCAAGATGTCCGCGACATCCTGTCGCCAATTTGGTCGCGCTATGCTGAAAACCTTTTCCAGTGTCGCACAATCGAGCCGCGAATTCAGCGGTCGCGTCGCCGGTGTCGGATAATCTGCGGTGGAGATATCCGTCACTGTAACCGGCCGGTTGGCAAGCTCGAAAACCGCGCGGGCAAGATCTGCCCAACTCGCGTCAGGGGCCCCGCTGAAATGATAAATGCCGGAGCAGGCCGCGCCCTTGTCGCGCAGTACTTTCGCGACCGTCATGCAGGCCCGCGCAATGGAGAGGGCCGCCGTCGGACCGCCAATCTGGTCGGCCACCACAGATATTGCATCGCGGGTCTCGGACAGGCGCAACATGGTTTTCACGAAGTTGCTGCCATGGGCCGACACCACCCAAGAGGTGCGCAGTATACAATACTGACCACCCGCGTCTACGACGCCCACTTCACCCGCAAGCTTGCTGCGGCCATAGGCATTCAAAGGCGCAACCGGGTCATCGGGAGACATCGGTGTGGTGCCTTGGCCATCGAAAACGTAATCCGTCGAAATATGCACGAATGGGATGCGCAGCTCCGCACAGGCCCGCGCCATCGCTGCGGGCGCCTGCCCGTTGATCACAGTGGCCGCAGCTTCTTCCTGTTCGCAACGGTCAACGGCGGTGTAGGCCGCCGCGTTGATAACTGCGTCAGGGGCGTGTTGCCGAATAGCCGCCGCGCAGGCTGCCGGGTCCGACAAATCCGCCTCGGTGCGGCCAAGGGTCGTGACCCCGTCAAACCGGGACAATTCCAAGGCAACCTGCCCCGTCGCGCCAAACACCAAAACGCGCATTAACTTTTCCCCAACCGGGTGCCGACGCCATCACGGTCTTGCAGCGCACGCCACCAGTCTTCGTTGTCCAGATACCACTGCACCGTTTTCCGCAAACCCTGCTCCAGCGTGACAGACGGGCGCCACCCAAGCTCGGTGCGAATGCGCTCAGGATCAATCGCGTAGCGAAGATCGTGGCCGGGGCGGTCGGTGACAAAAGAAATCTGTTCCTCATAGGACGCATCTGTTGGGCGCAACTCGTCGAGCAACGCACAGATCATCCTCACAATTTCGATGTTTTGCGCCTCGTTCTCGCCCCCGATATTGTAGGTGCGCGCGTTGGCTCCCTTTTGCAGAACAGTCAGCAAAGCGTCCGCGTGGTCCTCTACATAGAGCCAGTCGCGCACGTTGTCGCCTTTGCCGTAGACCGGCACAGGCTTGCCCGCCAAAGCGTTCAAAATAACCACCGGGATCAACTTCTCGGGGAAATGGTAGGGGCCGTAATTGTTGGAGCAGTTGGTCAGGACGTAGGGCAACCCGTAGGTTTCCCCCCAAGACCGTACCAAATGATCGGACGCCGCTTTCGATGCCGAATAGGGGCTGTTGGGGTCATAAGGGGTCGTTTCGACAAACTGCCCCTCCGCCCCCAAAGAGCCATACACTTCGTCAGTGGAGATATGGTGAAAGCGGAACCCCTCCGGCCGCCCTATTCCCTCCCAATATGCCAACGCGGCTTGCAGCAATGTGAATGTGCCAACAATATTGGTCTGGATGAAGGCCTGAGGGCCATCAATAGAGCGGTCAACGTGACTTTCGGCGGCAAGGTGCATCACTGCATCCGGCTTATGCGTCGTAAAGATGCGCTTCATTTCTGCCGCATCGCAAATGTCGGCCTGCTCGAAAGTATATGCAGGATCGCTATCAACGGAGCTAAGATTGGCAAGACACGCGGCATAGGTCAGCACATCTACGTTTACCACCTCATGACCATCTCGGATGGCCTGCCTTACAACCGCCGACCCAATGAAACCGGCTCCACCTGTGACGAGAATCTTCATATCTTTTGCACCCTGCTAAAATGGGGATTTGAAATCGGCGAAGCGCGGAGCTTGCGCGTCTTTGTCTGATAGTATGGCTCGCTCGGGTGCGATCCTCCAATCAATGCCAAGCTCCGGGCTGTCAAAGTAGACGGCTCCATCGCAGTCAGGCGCATAGACATCAGAGCATTTGTAGAGAATTTCGGTGTTTGGAACCAGCGTCACGAAGCCATGCAAAAAGCCCTTCGAAACCAGCAACTGCTTGCCATTCTCGGCGCTCAGCTCAACCGTGACGGATTTTCCATAGGTCGGAGAGCCAGTGCGAATATCAACGGCAACGTCAAGAAACGCCCCCGCCCCACAGCGCACGAGCTTGTCTTGCGCATGCGGAGGGCTTTGAAAATGCAAGCCGCGCACGGTGCCCTGTGCCGCCGAAAAGGAATGATTGTCCTGCACAAAATCAATATCAATGCCTGCTTCTGCCAAAGCATGGCGGTTCCAAACCTCGGAAAAAAATCCCCGGTCATCGCCAAATCGCTTGGGCGTAATGACCAGCACCCCATCAAGAGCAGTGTTTTCGACCAGCACGTAAAGTTCCTTTTCTTTGAGATGCTCTACTAGCAGCGTCTCGGTCGAGTGTCACGGAACGCTCTGTTGGAAGCCGAGGAGCGTCGGGTTTTGTCGCGAAGAGTGTACGGCCCGCTATGCGGAAGCGTTAACCCTGCTCAAACTGATTGCAACCCCAGAGCCGTATTCCCGCAACACCAGAATGCCAAGAGGGTCAGCAGGCGAATCTGACAGCTGTCCCATCTAGAAAACGACATCCAACGCGCTACCCGTCGGTGCCGACGCGTGCGTTCGGGCTGGCTGTGGTGGCTTCAGCCGAGAAGTTTATCTGTTTGAGGATGAGGTTCGCGCAGACGGTTATGAACACCGCCGCGCCAATTGCTACAAGAAACGCTTTCATGCTCAGGCTTCCTTCGTCGTAGTGGCGGGCTTTTGGGCGGTGACTTCATCAACCCAGAGGCTGTGGTGCTCGCGCGCCCATTGCTCCTCGACCTGACCCGTTCCCATGGCGTCAAAGGCCCCCTCCATCCCGACAGAGCCGATATAGATATGGGCGAAGACAATCGCGATCAGCACCAGCGACACGATGGCGTGCCAAAGCTGGGCGAATTGCATTTCCTCTTGCGGGGACAGGGTCGCAGACAAGTCCGCCATGCCAAACCAGCCCGGCGCGCCGATCGCGTTCAGCTTTGCAAAGGTTGGCCCGAACAACTGCAAGTCAAACGGGAACAGCAGCGACAGGCCAGTCAGCGAAATGGAGCCGCCCAGAATAATCACCGACCAGAAAATCAGCTTCTGCCCCGCGTTGAACTTCTTCGCTGGCGGGTGTCCCTTGGAGAAGATGCCACCGCCTTTGGCCAGCCAGTTCAAGTCCGTGCGATCAGGCAGGTTGTGCACAACCCAGACCACGAAGATGATGACCAGCGCCACGATAAACGCCCAGGAGATGTTGTTATGCACCCATTTGGAGCCAATCGCGATGGTCGAAAACGCGTCATGCCCGAATGTGGGGATCATCACCTTGCGCCCGAAAAGGGAGATCAAGCCCGTCAGGCCCAGCACAAGGAACGAGCTTGCCAGCAGCCAATGACCAAACCGCTCGAATGCTTTGAACCGCTCGATCTTGCGGCCGGTTTTTTCACCGTCAATGCGGATGCGGCCCCGGATCAGATAGAACAGTGCTAGCAGCAGCAATGTACCGCCGAGCAGGTAGCTGCCATAAGTCAGCAGCGGGCCTTGGCGGAATTCCAGCCACCACATGCCACCATCTTGGATCAGTGTCTTGGCAGCGGGGCCGCGTGACTGTGTGGTGATGTCAGCTTTGCCATAGCGCAAGGCGCGCCACAGTTCCGGGTCGGATACCCCGCCAAGGGTTCCCAACTGGTCCGTCTTGGACGCGGCGCGGGCGGGATCGCCGATAGCGTCGCTGCGGAAGCTGTCATCCATCGCCTGACCGGCCTGCCGCGCCAGAATATCTTCAAGCGTTTGGGCGCCGCCCGTGCTGGCACGAGGGTCCGCTGCGCTGTCCTGCGCGGCAACGGGGCCAAGAAGGGCAAAGACAGAGATCAGGACGATCAGCATAAAGCGCATCGGGTGCTTCCTTGCATGTAAACCAAAACGGGACGGCCCAGATTGAGCCGCCCCTGATGTTTCAAATCAAAAAACGGCGGTGTTAGCCACCCTTTTGATCATAAGCGGTGCCCCAACCCCAGGCGCCGGACCCGAAGCCGCGGGCGACGACGCGCTCGCGGTAGATACCCGACACCACGTCGCCGTCACCGGCAAGCAGGGCCTTGGTGGCGCACATTTCGGCACAGATCGGCAACTTGCCTTCGGCGATCCGGTTGCGGCCGTATTTGGAGAACTCAGCATTAGAGTGGTTCTCTTCAGGGCCACCGGCGCAGAAGGTGCATTTGTCCATCTTGCCGCGCGAGCCGAAGTTGCCCGCCTGCGGGTATTGCGGCGCGCCGAACGGGCACGCGTAGAAGCAGTAGCCGCAGCCGATGCACAGGTCCTTGGAGTGCAGCACCACGCCGTCGTCGGTCTGGTAGAAACAGTCCACTGGGCACACGGCCATGCAGGGCGCGTCCGAGCAATGCATGCACGCGACCGAGATCGACCGCTCCCCCGGTTTGCCGTCATTGATGGTGACGACCTTCCGGCGGTTGATGCCCCAAGGCACTTCGTGTTCGTTCTTACACGCGGTGACGCAGGCGTTGCATTCAATGCAGCGTTCAGCGTCGACGAGGAATTTTGCTCTAGCCATCG
Source organism: Litoreibacter halocynthiae (assembly GCF_004365635.1). Taxonomy (GTDB): domain Bacteria; phylum Pseudomonadota; class Alphaproteobacteria; order Rhodobacterales; family Rhodobacteraceae; genus Litoreibacter; species Litoreibacter halocynthiae. Next base: position 237,120 of record NZ_SOBH01000004.1, read on the forward strand.
TCAGTCTCCCTTATGCTGTCCAGATTTTGCAAAGAGTCGCTTTGGTCTCTTGCATCTGGGTTACGCTGTCATAGCCATAGGTTTGTGCGGTGTTGGTGGATTCTCCCAACACGTAAGGGTCGGCCCCCTCGGGGTATTTGTCCCGCAGGTCCTTGCCCTCGAAATGGCCGCCGAAGTGGAACGGCATGAAGGCCACGCCCTCGCCGACCCGTTCGGTCACCATCGCCATCACCTTGACCTTCCCGCCTTCGGGGCCTTCGACCCAAACCTGCGCGCCGTCACGCACGCCAAGGTTGTTGGCGTCGCGGGTGTTGATCTCGACGAACATGTCCTGCTGCAATTCCGCAAGCCACTTGTTGGAGCGGCTCTCGTCGCCGCCACCCTCATATTCGACCAATCGGCCAGAGGTCAGGATAATCGGATAGTCTTTCGAGAAGTCGTTTTCCTGAATGGAGGCATACATGGTCGGCACGCGCCAGAAGGTCTTGTCCTCATAGGTCGGGTAGTCGGCCACCAGATCGCGCCGGTTGGAGTAAAGCGGCTCGCGGTGGATGGGCACAGGGTCCGGGAATGTCCAGACCACGGCCCGCGCCTTGGCGTTGCCGAACGGCGCGCAGCCGTGCTTGATCGCCACCCGCTGGATACCTCCTGAAAGGTCCGTCTTCCAGTTCACGCCGCCAACTTTTGCAGCGTAATCCGAGGGCATCTCGCCAGTCTGGCTGGTTTCCCCGACCTCCTCACCGCCGGGGCGGGTGTCGCGGAAGCCCGAGACCCATTCGATCGTCGCACGCTCTTGCGCGGTCAGGTCGCTGTCCCAACCCAGATCAATCAACATCTGCATGGTGAACTCGGGGTAGCCGTCCTGAATTTCCGAGCCGGGGTTATACACCCCTTCCGCCAGCAGGTTGTCACCATCCCGCTCCACGCCAAAACGGGCGCGGAAGGTCAGACCACCGTCGGCCACCGGCAGCGACATGTCATACAGGTTCGCTGTGCCCGGGTGGTTCATCTCGGCGGTGCCCCATGTTGGCCATGGCATACCGTAGTAGTCCCCGTCAGCGGGCCCACCAATGGCCCGCAAAGTGGTGCGGTCGAAGGTGTGCTGGTTCGCCATGTGCATCTTCATCCGCTCCGGCGACTGGCCGGTATAGCCGATGGTCCACATGCCGCCGTTGAACTCGCGGGTGATGTCCTCGATATTAGGCTCGCCGCCTTCATCAATCGCGATGTTGCGGAAGATGCGGTCATGGAAACCGAACTTCTCGGCAAACATGGCCATGATCGTGTGATCCGGCAGCGATTCAAACAGCGGCTCCACCACGCGGTCGCGCCACTGCAGGGACCGATTCGAGGCCGTGACAGAGCCACGGGTTTCAAACTGGGTGCAGGCCGGCAGCAAATAAACACCGTCGGTCCGGTCTTGCAGCACCGCCGAAACGGTCGGGTAAGGGTCCACCACGACAAGCATGTCGAGCTTTTCCATCGCCGTCTTCATTTCTTTCATGCGGGTCTGGGAGTTCGGCGCATGGCCCCAAAGCACCATCGCCCGCGTGTTGTCGGGCTGTTGCAGATTGGCTTTGTCTTCCAGCACGCCGTCAATCCAGCGGCTAACCGGAATACCGGTCAGGTTCATCATCTCGGTGTCGCCATAGCTTGCGTCCGAGAAGCGGCCCTTCAGCCAGTCTAGATCTTCCTCCCACACACGGGCCCAATGCGCCCAAGAGCCTGCCGACAGGCCGTAATAGCCCGGCAGGGTGTCGGCCAGAACGCCAAGGTCGGTTGCGCCTTGAACATTGTCGTGGCCGCGGAAGATGTTGGTGCCGCCGCCGGCGGTGCCCATGTTGCCCAAGGCCAGCTGCAACACGCAATAGGCACGCGTGTTGTTGTTGCCGTTGGAGTGCTGCGTGCCACCCATACACCAGATCACGGTGCCGGGGCGGTTGTTGGCCAAAGTGCGGGCCACGCGTTGCAGTTGCGAGCCGGGGGTGCCGGTGACGCGCTCGACCTCTTCAGGTGTCCACTTGGCCACCTCTTCCTTGATCTGGTCCATGCCCCAAACTCGGGTACGGATGAACTCTTTGTCCTCCCAGCTGTTTTCGAAAATGTGCCACAGGATACCCCAAACCAGCGCCACGTCGGAGCCGGGGCGGAAGCGGACATACTCATCAGCATGGGCCGCGGTGCGGGTGAAGCGGGGATCGCACACGATCAGCGGCGCGTTGTTTTCTTCCTTGGCTTTCAGCATATGCAAAAGCGACACTGGGTGTGCCTCGGCAGGGTTGCCACCGATCAGGAAGATCGCCTTGGAGTTGTGGATGTCGTTATAGCTGTTGGTCATGGCGCCGTAGCCCCATGTGTTCGCCACACCGGCCACCGTGGTGGAGTGGCAAATCCGCGCTTGGTGGTCGACGTTGTTGGTGCCCCAATAAGCGGCAAATTTGCGGAACAGGTAGGCCTGCTCGTTGCTGTGCTTGGCCGAACCCAGCCAGTACACCGAGTCCGGCCCGCTTTCGTCGCGGATTTTCATCATACCGTCGCCGATCTCGTTGATCGCGGTCTCCCAGCTGATGCGGACCCATTCGCCGTTTTCTTTCTTCATCGGGTATTTCAGGCGGCGCTCGCCATGGGCGTGTTCACGCACCGCGGCCCCTTTCGCGCAATGCGCGCCAAGATTGAACGGGCTGTCCCAGCCGGGCTCTTGGCCGGTCCACACGCCGGCGTCGACTTCCGCAATCACGGTGCAGCCAACCGAGCAGTGGGTGCAAATCGACTTGATCGACTCCACCGCCGTCCTCGCCGCAGTTTGGGCCGTGGCGGGCGTGATCGTGCCGCCGGTTGCGGCAATCGCCGTCAAGCCGCCAATGGCCAGACCAGAGCCGCGCAGAAATGTCCGGCGGTCAACCGATTTGGATGCCACCTGCGCCACCATCGAGGGCCGTTGCCCACGCGTTGCGACACGAGTTGTCTTTTTCCTCAGCATGTCTTTTCTCCCTTTCCCGCTGCCGCGCCCCTCGGGGCCAGTCTACGGGGAACTACCGTTTGCGCGCCGATCAGAAGCGGGCGCTGTCGAAATAAGCCCGCGTATGTGCGGTGTCCTGCATGGTGTCAGATGACAGGTCCGGTGCCGCCGGGCCCGCCTCGGCGGCGGTGCCGGTTGCTGCGGCCGCAAGCGCCGCGGGTGCGGCCGTGCCCGCCAGCTTCAGAAAATCGCGGCGGCTTTTGCCTTCAGTCTTGTCGCTCATGGGATGTCTCCCCTTTCTGGTTTTGGCGGGCATCCCCGCCAGTGAAGTGGCAGGCTCGTCAGCCCGCCGTCATACGAAACGCTTCTTTTTCAATCTCCATGAAGGCTTTGCCCACAGCGCCGACAGACGCATAGAGAACGGATGTCTTGGCAGCCTCGAGGTCCGCAAAGAAATGCGGGGCCCAAACGCCGATATGAGTGTTGAAGAATGTCTTTTGCTGTTCCAGCGAGGCCGGTGCCCCGAAGCGCCCGACAATCATGCCGCCCATCATTTCCATCAAGGACGCGATATTGTCCTCCGGCTCGAACACGTTCGGCGCGCGGCTCATTCGCAGCGACGCCATGTCCTTACGCAGACGCGCCAGTGGCTTTTCGTTCAGAAATCCGGTCAGGTAATAGCTTGCATAAGGCAGCAGCTCGCCCCGGCCCAGCCCAATGAACAGCGCGTTATATTCGGCGCTGACACCGCGCGGCTTGCTGACATTCGCAACGCGGGCAAGGCTGGTGATCGCTTTGCCCAACGCACCGTCGTCGCCGCTAAGCGACGCGGTCTGGGACAACAGCATCTCGTCAGGCGGGCCGGCCAGAAGCAGCCCAAGAAAATTGTAGAGATCCGCCCGCAGGCGATCTTCCTCGGCAATCTGCAGATCCGCGGCGGCAGTTGTCATGCAACGTCTCCCTCGAAGTGGAATTGCATCCGGCGCGGTGCGGCGGGTGTCGTTTCTTCGGTGTCGGCTTCAGACAGCTCATAAGGTGCATTGACCTCACGCGCTTCGACAGCCTCGCCTTCCGGCTCGTCGTCGACAACTACGACTTTGGTCGTATCTTCCACTACCACTACAGTCTCGCCGTCATCGGCTGGGTCGGCCAACGCCTTTTGGCGGGCCATCTCTTCCACATGGGCAAGCAAACCCTTGCCCACTTGATAGGTTGTTTTGATCGGACCGTTGCCGGTGCTGCCGGTCAGGTAGTCGTCGTCATAATCGTTCAAGCCGTCAACGCAGGCCAGCACGGGGTTGCTGCGCCACAGCTTGCGCAACGCGCGATTACGCAAATGCTGCGGCACGGCCTTCACCATGAACGCAGCAAAATCGTCACCCGCCTGCAGGCTGTCAGGGTCGGGCAGTTCCAGCATCTCCAAAATCTCGGCATCGGTTTTCGGCGCGTCCTCTGGCAGCACTTCGGCCATCGCGGCAGCTTCTGCTTCGGCCTCGGCTTCCTGTTTGACGCCCGCAAGGCGGCGCGACCAGAAAGAGCGTTCTTGCGTCATTGCGCGGCCTCCTTCTTGACGGTGGGTGCGCGGTAGACGTCAGAAGGCTGCGCAATGCGCGGATCGCCTATTCCGTCTTCCTTGCCATCAACGCGATTCTTGTTGCGGCGGCGTTTGACGAAGGCCTCTTCCTCGTAATGGCGTTCTACGAAATCGCGGACCCATGCCAGCATGCCCACGGGCATTGGCACCTTCTCCACAACCTCTTCGCCCGAATCTTCGTAATCCTGCGCCTCGTAGGGGGATGCCGTGATCAGCACCACATTCAGCGGAGTGTCAGCGGTGACCCCGTCGCGGCGCATCACCACATAGACGGAAGGCTGGCGCGTGCCCAGTTCGTGCACATAGGCCTCCGCGTCGGAGACATATAGCGTCAGATCGCGGGTGGCGGCGTGATATTCGGTAACGCCCTCTTCGTGGCGCAGCATTTTCCAATCCGCAGGCCCGGCCCCTGGCAACACGCCAATGGCCTGCCAGGCCCATTTGGCCCAGCGGGTTACTCCTGGTGATTTACGGATGACGATGCCGACCGGTATCGACTCCGACTGCGGGTAAACGAACATTATTCCCCCTTGAGGCTTACAGGTTGCAACAAGAGTCGGATTCTTCAAAGGCTTTTCTGTATGCAGTCGTGCGCAATTTGACCTTTTGGCAATAGGCCGACGCTCCTCGCGATCAGGAAAGCACCTTTACCTTCCGCACAAATCTTGGCTAGCTGTCCTGCGGGGGACGTATGGCGCTACATGCCAACGCGCAGAAAGCGGGAACCACATGGCCAAAACTTTGATGATTTGCGACTGCTTGGGGAGCCAGCCGATAGACGCCAAGACCCTGTCCGATGCGACGGGTTTGCCCTGTTCGCGCAAATTCACCAGCCTGTGCGCAGCGCAGCTTGGTGATGCTGCCGACGCAATTGGCGCGGGCGAGGTGATGATCGCCTGCCAGCAAGAGGCACCCCGCTTCACCGCGCTGGCCGAGGAGCTGGGCGCGCCGGCGCCGTCTTTCGTCGACATTCGCGACCGCGCAGGCTGGTCAGACGAGGCCGCCAGCGCCGCCGCTAAAATGGCCGCTTTGGTGGCAGAGGCCGCCCTGTCCCGCGCTATGCCCAAAAGCGTTGATGTCGTGTCCGAAGGCACATGCCTGATCCTTGGCACGTCCGATGTCGCGTTTGAGGCGGCGCAGCAACTGGCCGATATTCTGGCCATCACCGTGCTGATGCCCTCGGGCGCGGAGATTGAAACCGCATTCGGGTATGACACCGTCACCGGCGCGCTACGCAATGCCAGCGGTACGCTCGGGCAGTTCGACATCCGCATTGATGCGCTGCAACAGGTAAACCCCGGCGGGCGCGGCGCGGTGCAGCTTACCCCGCCGCGTGATGACGCGCTGTCGCAGTGCGATATCATCCTGGATTTGCGCGGCGCAGGCCCGCTGTTTTCCGCCGACGACAAACGCGACGGCTATCTGCGCGCCGATCCCGGCAGCCAGCCTGCGGTGGCCAAGGCGGTGCTGGCCGCGTCGCAAATGGTCGGCACCTTCGAAAAGCCGCTCTATGTGCGCACAGAACCAAGCCTTTGCGCCCATTCCCGCGCCGAGCAGCCCGCCTGCTCCCGCTGTCTGAACCTGTGTCCGACAGGGGCCATCACGTCGGCCGGGGATCACGTCACTATCGACCCCATGATCTGCGCCGGATGCGGCGCCTGCGCGGCGGTTTGCCCGTCAGGTGCGATTGCCTATGACGCCCCCACCACCGATGACACGTTCCGCCGGATCAGCACATTGGCCTCCACCTTCCGCAAAGCGGGCGGGACCGCCCCGCGCCTGCTGGTCCATGACGAGGATCACGGCGCGGACATGATCCGCATGACCGCCCGTTTCGGGCGTGGCTTGCCGGCCGATGTAATTCCGTTGGAGGTCAGCGCCTTGGCTGCCTTCGGCCATGCCGAAATGCTGGCGGCCCTTGCAGCGGGCTTTGCCTCCGTCACCGTGCTGATCAGCCCGAAGACCGAACGCGAGGCCCCCGATAGCGAGGCGGCACTGGCCATTGCCCTGTCTGGTCGCGAGACGGCGGTCACCTTGCTCGACGCAACCGACCCCGATCTGTTGGCAGACGCGCTTTATTCTGAAACCACACCACAACCGGTGACCACCCCTGCCCTGCCCATGGGCACACGGCGTCAGGTGGCGCGGCTGGCCGCAAAGACCTTGCAGCCCGAGGTTGAAACCGTCGCCCTGCCCGAAGGGGCACCTTATGGCGCCGTTTTGGTCGATACCGACGCCTGCACGCTCTGCCTGTCTTGCGTGTCACTCTGCCCGTCCGGCGCGCTTGGCGACAATCCCGACCTGCCGCAGCTGCGTTTTCAGGAGGATGCCTGCCTGCAATGCGGGTTGTGCAGTAACATATGCCCCGAAAACGCGATCTCCCTGACCCCGCAGATGGACCTGACCGATGCGGCCTTCACCCAGACTGTGCTGCACGAGGAGGAGCCCTTCGCCTGCATCGAGTGTGGCAATCTGTTCGGGGTGAAATCCACGGTCGAGAAGATCACCGAAAAGCTCGCGGGCAAGCACGCGATGTTCCAGAACTCGCAGGCGGCGCGGATGATCCAAATGTGCGACAGTTGCCGGATCAACGCGCAGTATCATTCCGAGAACAATCCCTTCGCGGGTGGCGAGCGTCCCAAGCCCCGCACCACGGACGATTACCTCAGCAAGCGGCGGGATCACTGATTTTGGATCGGGGCCCCCAGATCGGCTGGCGCAAGCGTGGCCACATAGGCAAGGATCGCCTCAATCTCGTCTTGCGTGACCTCCACCGGCACAATGGCCGGCGGGCGGCTGGGATCGAAGGCAGGGGTAATGTTTGCCACTTGGGTGAAGCTGGGATGCGGGTTGAGAACGTAGAACGTCGCAAAGCGATTTTTCCAATCCCCCAAGGTGCGCAGCATCCCAAAGGACGGCGTGGCCCCCATGCCCTTCATCCGGTTGGTCTCGTTTATCACATGGCAGCGCCCGCAATGGGCAAAGCTCAGCTTTTCACCCTGCACCGGGTCACCGTCAAAGCTGATCTGAACCTTTGCCACGACAGGGGCAACATTGCTGGTGAATACCGCCTCGCCGTCTTTCTGAAAGGCTGCGATGGTGTTACGCCCCACCTCGGACCGCAGCCAGTTGGCGAATTTCGCGGCGCCCGCATGTCCGTCATGCTGCAAAGCCCAGACCTGACCCAGCCCCGCAAAAACCGGCACGCCCTCCGCACCCAAACGCGCGTCGGCAAGGTCGGTGTCCGCCACGCGGGTGATCCGAATGCCGTGCTTGAGCGAAAACCGCGGCACGATATGCTGCATGAACCCGCTTTGCTCCAACACGGCAGACACCGCGAGGCGAAAGCCGCTGTCCTGCGCCAGAGCGGTGGCGGGCACAAGCAAAACCAGTATCGCAGCTATCAGTCGCATCAGCGCCCTCCATCGGCCTTGGCCGCCTGATAAATCAACCATAAAGGAAAACAGACCATGAGCGAAGATTTCAATATGTCGATGCGCAAATTCCTCAAGCAGGTGGGCGTCACCTCGCAACAGGCGATCGAGCAAGCCATGCGCGACGCAGGCGACACCGCCGGCAAATCCTTCGAGGCCAAAATGGTGCTGACCATCGACGGTGTCGATCTGGAACATGTTGTCACCGGCAAGATCGAAGGGCAGTCCTGACGTGCCCGTCACCCGCGATGACGTCTTGGGGCTGCTCAAGACTCTGAACGATCCCGTTAGCGGCGCATCGCTGGTCGAGGCGGGTTTGGTAAAGGCGTTAACCGTCGGTGACGACAACGCCGTCCGTTTCGTGTTGGAGGTCAGCCCCAGCCACGCCGCCGCTTATGGCGAGGTGCGCCAGCAAGCCGAAGACGCGGTGAAAGGCTTGGCGGGTGTCAGCACCGTGTCGGTGGTGATGACCGCGCACAGCAAGCCATCCGCCCCGCCCGACCTGAACCCTAAACGCGCGGCCCCCTCCGGCCCGCAGAAAATCCCCGGTGTGGATCGCATTCTCGCGGTGGCGTCCGGCAAGGGCGGTGTGGGCAAGTCCACCATAGCCTCCAACCTCGCCTGCGCCCTTGCGGCCGAGGGGCGCCGCGTGGGGTTGCTGGACGCCGATGTCTACGGTCCGTCGCAGCCGCGCATGCTGGGCGTGTCGGGGCGGCCCGCCTCCCCTGACGGCAAAACCATCCTGCCCATGCGCAATTTCGGTGTTACGATGATGTCGATCGGGCTGATGACCAATGACGATCAGGCCGTGGTCTGGCGCGGCCCGATGTTGATGGGCGCCTTGCAGCAGATGATGACGCAGGTGCAATGGGGCGCGCTGGATGTGCTGATCGTCGACCTGCCACCCGGAACCGGTGACGTGCAAATGACGCTGGCGCAGAAGGCCCATGTGGACTGCGCGATCATCGTCAGCACCCCGCAGGATGTGGCCCTGATGGACGCCCGCAAGGGCATCGACATGTTCAACCAGCTCAAGACGCCAATCATCGGGATGATCGAGAATATGTCGACCCATATCTGCTCTGAATGCGGCCACGAGGAACACGTCTTCGGCCATGGCGGTGTCGCCAAGGAAGCTGAAAAGCTTGGTGTTCCCCTATTGGCCGAGATCCCGTTGCATCTGGATATCCGCCTTGCCGCCGATGGCGGTGCGCCCATCGTGGTGTCCAAGCCCGACAGCGCGCAGGCCGCAGGCTTCCGCGCCGTGGCCCAACGCCTGATTGCTGACGGGCACGCATGACCCAGCCGCAATTCCCGCCATTATTCACTGGCGAAGCCGTCACAGGCGATCCGTTCGCGCAGGCCTGCGCGCGCGCCGTTGAAGGGTGCGACGCGGGGTTGGTGCTCTACGATCTGGCCGCCGACCGCCTGCGTGCGGCCATCGTCTTTGCCCCCGAAGAGCCGTTGCAAGATGCGCTTGCAGCCCTGCCCGTGTGCGGCGTGGGCTTCCAGAACGCGCTCGGCGCGCTTGGCCCGCCGGAAATCGCGGTCCATCTGGGCTGGGACGGCCCGATCTACGTCAATGGCGGGCGTTGCGGGGCGTTCCGCATAGCGGCGTCCCCTAGCGATCCGGAGGCAGAGCCGGACTGGCTAGTGATCGGTCTGGATTTATGGCTCTGGCCCGCAACGGACGAGGGCGGCCTGACCCCCGACCAAACCGCGCTCTATGCCGAAGGCTGCGCCGAGGTCGACGCGGTGGAGCTGCTGGAAGCCTGGGTGCGCCACACCCTTGTCGGGCTCAATTCCTGGTCCGATGACGGTCTGGCCAGCCTGCACCGCGAATGGGGCGGTCTGGCCCATGGCAAAGGCACCGACATTGACGTTTTGGGGCAAGCGGGGCATTTCGTCGGGGTCGATGAGCGCTTCGGCCTGCTGCTGCGACAAGGCGACACGACGCGGCTGATTGCCCTGACAGAATTGCTGGAGACCCTCCCATGAAACTTGCCCGCGCAATTCATTTTGACGAAAGCGACACCCGCGTGTTCCACAGCCCTGCCCGCACCGGTGAATGGTGCGTATCCGGCGGGTTCGAGTTCTCCAACTGGTCCGAAGGTGATCTGGTCGGCAAGGCCCGTCAGGCCTTCGCCAATGGCTGGATGGGCTGCGAGACGTTCGGGCGGGTCAGCTTCGTCGCCGTCACCCAGATCGAGCCGTCGGAACGCGACTGGCTGATTGATCTGCTGGCGCAGCATTTCGTTGATATCTACGGCGCGCCATCGCTGGACGCCGCCCGCCCCGTCGCCACCGAAGAAGTCGACCATATGGCGTCCCTGTGTGAAGAGCACGCGCCCAACACGCTGCTCACTGTGGCGCGCGAATTGACGGATGCAGGCGTGCGCGAAAGCTACCGTGTAATCGAGGCGCAGGAAGCGGGGCTGGAGCAGTTCGCCATCCACGGATCACTGGATGACGAACCGCACCAGCATTAGGATTATTCCGCGTTGGCGTTGAACACGAACAACGTCTCGCCGCCGATGGTGTAGCCGTTGATCAGATCCTTCGCCGTGTCGCTCACCAGCCAGTCTTCCAGCTGCAACACCAGATCGTTTTTGACATGCGGATGCTTGGCCGGATTAACCGGCAGGAAGGCGTATTGGTTGAACAAGGCCGGATCGCTGGAATAGAGCAGCGCCAGCCCCGCCTTGTTGCCAAACTTCAGCCAGCTTGCCCGGTCCGACAGGATGTAGGCGTCCATGCCCGCTGCAGTGTTCAGCGCCGCCCCCATGCCCGCGCCAACCGCGTTGTACCAATCCCCGAAACCCGCCGCGTCCAAACCCGCCGAGGCCCAAACCGCCAGCTCTGCCTTATGGGTGCCGCTGTCGTCGCCACGGCTGACAAAGGCGGGTTTGGCTTCGGCTATGTCCTGCATCGCCTCGATAACGGACCCGTCATCCGCAATGCCCGCGGGGTCGGCCTTGGGGCCAATCACAACGAAGTCGTTATACATGATCTCGCGGCGGTGGGTGCCGTAGCCCGCGGCAAGAAAGGCCTCTTCGGCCTTGCGCGAATGCACCAGAATGGCGTCGACGTCACCCGCTTCGCCCAAGCGGATGGCTTGCCCCGTCCCCACAACCAGAAGTTGTACATCCAGATCCAGATCAGCCTTGATCTGTGGCAGCAGAACATCCGCCAGCCCCGCGTTTTCGAACGATGTCGTCACCGCAAGTTTCAGGTCATCCGCCGCCGCGAAGGTGGTCGAGGCCGCGAGCGAGGCAATAACAGTTAAGGTCTTGATCATTCGACAATATCTCCGCGTAGGAAGGAAGCAAGTTCCGGTGTCTGTGGGGTTTCAAAAAAGGCCGGCGCAGCGGCCGATTCGTGAATACATCCACCCAAAATGAACAGCGCGTCGGTTGCAAGGCGCTTTGCCTGCCCCAGATCATGGGTGGCCATTACAATCCGCGTGCCGCTGTCGCGGGTGGCCAGCAAAAGGGTCTCGAACTCGCGGGTCGCGCGGCCATCAAGGTTGGCGCAGGGCTCGTCCAGAAACAGAACCTCAGGCTGCCGGATCAGCGCCCGCGCAAGGGCCAGCTTTTGCCGCTCCCCGCCCGAGAGACGGGTGGCTTGCATCTGGCGTTGACCCTGCAGCCCGATCCGCGCCAGCCAATCCGCCACCAGCGGGGACGCCTCGCCTCGCGCCATGCCAGAAAGGCGCAACGGGTAATGCAGGTTGTCTGCCACCGACCGGCGCAACATGATCGGGGATTGGAAGACATAGGCCTGACGCTCGCGCGCATGGTCGTCATTCATCCCCCATTGCACCGTGCCTCCGCTCAGCCGCTCCACCCCGTGCATCACTCGAAGCAGGCTGGTTTTGCCTGCCCCGTTCGGCCCGACAATAATCGTCAGCCCCTGCCCGTCCAATTCCAGATTGACCGGTCCAAGGATCGTCTTGCCACGACGTCTCACTTGCGCGTCACACAGCCGCAGGGGGAACAGGTTGCTCACCACAGGCCCTCCCGTTCGGTGCGCGACAGCCAGTGGATCGCGAAGTTGACCAGCAGCGCCAGCGCGATCAACACAAAGCCCAAGGCCAGCGCCAGCGCGAAGTCGCCCTTGCCGGTTTCCAGCGCAATCGCGGTGGTCAGAACCCGCGTGACATTGTCGATGTTGCCGCCGACGATCATAATCGCGCCAACCTCGCCAATGGCGCGGCCAAACCCCGCCAAGGCCGCCGTCAACAGGTTGCGCCGCCCGTCCCACATCAGCGTTTTGACCCGCTGCCATTTGGAGGTGTGCATCGAGATCAGCAGATCGTGGTATTCGGCCCAAAGCTCCCGCATCGCCTGATGAGTGATTGACGCAATCAAGGGGGTGATGATGATAACCTGCGCAATGACCATCGCCGTGGGGGTGAACAGCAGCCCCAGCACGCCAAACGGGCCGGACCGTGACAGCAACAGGTACACAATCAGCCCGACCACCACGGGCGGCAGCCCCATCATGGCGTTGACCACGGCAATGACCAGCCGCCGCCGCCGGAAGCGGGAAATGGCCAGATAGGTGCCGAAGGGAATGGCGATGACGCAGGCGATAACCAAGGCCGAAAGCGTCACCTGCAGGGACCGCAACGCGATGTCGATCAGCTCTGGATCAAGCGCGATAACCAGCCAGAACGCCGCGCGCAGTCCTTCGAAAATTTCTGTCATGCCGTCAGCACGTCCCTGCCCATTCTGTCGACGCCGGTATTCGCCCCGACGTTGCTAGGAGTGTTGGCCGCGGCTGTCCAGTGTGGCGGAGAAGATTGTCCCGTGCCCTGTCACTTGGTGATGATCACCTGCGACACGCCCGTCTCGACGCTTTGGCAAACACGCAAAAGTTTGGTGGCGAAATGGGTATGCACATAGGCCGCGTGGAACCTAGATTTGTCGCGCTTACGTCTCAGCCTCTCAATTCGTCTAGGCAGCATTTCATCACGCCGAAGGATTGGCTGGGAATCAGATCGTGCGCCTTTAAGATGCGATACGTCGAGGCCTCTGATGCAAATTAACTTTCCTTGTCAGTAAAAGTCACCGCCGGTTCTCGTACAGATATCTCGATCTCTTTCAACGCCAGCTTGCCAGTCTGGCCGCTGACCAGGCCTTCGTCAATGCATCGTAAGACTGTCGTTTCGAACAATTGGCGCAACACAGTTTTGCAATAAGCACAAAAGGGACAAGAGCCTGTCGCAAGGGAGGGTATAGTGTCACTTGTCAGGACGGGGAAAGTGGTGAGCCCTGATGGGTTCGAACCATCGACCTACTGATTAAAAGTCAGTTGCTCTACCAACTGAGCTAAGGGCCCACTGAGGGTGCTATCTAGAAAGGTCGCCCCATGGGGTCAACCCCCAAATCCACGTGAATCTGCACCATGTCTTCCATTGTGTCCGTGCGAGGGTTATATCGCGGCTCATGCAACACGCAGATGCCTCCCTAGGCCTGCCCTTCATGAAAATGCACGGGCTGGGCAATGACTTCGTGGTTATTGACCAACGGGGCAACGATACGCGTGTATCCGAGGCCCTCGCGCGCGCTTTGGGCGACCGCCATCGTGGCGTGGGATTCGATCAGCTCGCGGTTCTAAATGACGTGGCGGGCGCCGATATCGGCCTCACATTTTTCAATTCCGACGGGTCCACTGCGGGCGCATGTGGCAACGCCACACGCTGTGTGGCGCGATTCGAAATGGCGCGGCGGGGAATCACGTCTCTCTCCCTCAAAACCGAACGCGGGTTGTTGAGTGCCGAAGATGCAGGGAACGGCCTAACACGCGTGAATATGGGTGCACCGCTTCTAGAATGGCACGACGTGCCGCTTGCCCGTGAAATGGACACATTGGAGTTGCCCATTGACGGCAATCCCACCGCGACTGGAATGGGCAACCCGCATTGCACATTCTTCGTAGAGGACGCCGAATTGGTCGATCTGCCCAGTTTTGGCGCTGCACATGAAAAGCACCCTCTGTTTCCAGAGCGCACCAATGTGCAAGTCGCGCATCTGGTCGGTGAAAACCATCTGCGCATGCGCGTCTGGGAGCGCGGCGTCGGCGTAACACTGGCCTCCGGCTCGTCCTCCTGTGCGACCGCTGTGGCCGCCGCGCGGCGCGGCCTGACCGGCAACCAGGTGCGCATCGATCTTGACGGCGGGCGCATCGATATCGATTGGCGCGACGACGGCGTCTGGATGACCGGCCCCACAGCGCACGTGTTCTCGGGCCATCTGACGCCCGAATTTCTGGCCGCGCTATGAAGCCGCCAATTTTCTCCACCCACGGCTGCCGCCTGAACGCCTACGAGACAGAGGCGATGCGCGACCTGACACAAGGCCAGGACAATCTGGTCGTGGTGAACACCTGCGCGGTAACTGCCGAGGCCGTGCGCAAGGCCCGCCAAGACATCCGCAAACTGCGCCGAGAGAACCCGAACGCCCGCCTTGTCGTCACCGGTTGCGCCGCGCAAACCGAGCCCGAAACATTCTCTAACATGGCCGAAGTCGACAATGTGATCGGCAATACCGAGAAGATGAACCGTGCCACATGGGGCTTCCTGCCCGACACCGAAAAGGTGCAGGTCGACGACATCATGAGCGTCGAGGAAACCGCCGGTCACCTGATCGACGGCTTCGGCACCCGTGCGCGGGCTTATGTGCAGGTGCAAAACGGCTGCGACCATCGCTGCACCTTTTGCATCATCCCCTATGGTCGCGGCAATTCGCGCTCTGTCCCTGCGGGCGTCGTGGTCGACCAGATCAAACGCCTCGTCGACAAAGGCTATAACGAAGTAGTGCTGACCGGCGTCGACCTCACCTCTTGGGGTGCCGACCTTCCCGCCACGCCACAACTCGGCGATCTGGTGCTACGCATCCTCAAGTTGGTTCCTGACCTACCGCGCCTGCGCATCTCCTCCATCGATAGCATCGAGGTCGATCCCTCCCTCATGCAAGCCATCGCAACAGAGCCACGCCTGATGCCCCACCTGCATCTCAGCCTGCAAGCTGGCGATGACATGATCCTGAAACGCATGAAGCGCCGCCACCTGCGCGATGACGCAATTCGGTTCTGCGAAGACGCCCGCAAACTGCGCCCGGACATGACCTATGGCGCAGACATCATCGCGGGCTTCCCGACCGAAACGGACCCGATGTTCGAAAACTCGCTCAAGCTCGTCGAGGACTGCGACCTGACATGGCTGCACGTCTTCCCCTATTCCGCCCGTCAGGGAACGCCTGCCGCCAAGATGCCCGCCGTCAATGGCAAAGACATCAAAGCCCGCGCCGCCCGGTTGCGCGCCGCTGGTGAAGCGCAGGTTCAAAAACACCTCACCTCCCGCGTTGGCCTCACGCATAACATCCTGATGGAAAACCCGCGCATGGGCCGGACTGAGCAGTTCACCGAAACGCTGTTCGACACCGACCAACCCGTAGGCCAGATCATCCCCGCCCGTATCATCGGGACCGAAGGCACCCAGCTACGCGCATGAGTCTTCATCTTGGTGAAAATATTCCCGCCGGAGGCATCCCAATTCTCTACAGCTTCCGCCGTTGCCCCTATGCGATGCGGGCGCGTCTTGCTATTCACGCGGCTGGATTAACCATGCAGCACCGCGAAATAGTGCTGCGGGATAAAGCCCCCGAGTTTCTGGAAGCCTCTCCGAAAGGCACGGTGCCAGTTGTCATCGCATCTGATGTGGTGATCGAAGAGAGCCTCGACATCATGCAATGGGCGCTTGATCAGAACGATCCTGAAAACTGGCTACATAATCGCGAAGACAGTCTCGCGCTGATCGCGCAAAATGACGGACCCTTCAAGACTGCACTCGACCGGTACAAATACGCGAACCGGCACGACAACGATCCCGAAACATGGCGTGCGGCCGGAGCGAGCACTTTAGAGAGTTACGACTCTATTCTGGCCCAAAAGCCATATCTTCTTGGCGCGCAGCCTACTCTCGCGGACATAGCAATCTTCCCGTTTATACGGCAGTTCGCCAACACCGATCGCGCTTGGTTTGACGCAAAACCATGGCCGCATTTACACAGGTGGTTGGATGCACATCTCACCTCCGACCGCTTCGCCGCAATCATGGTGAAATATCCCAAATGGCAGGCAGGTGATCCGCCAACCCTTGCGCCCTTGGCCTAACACCGCCAAGGATAGCATCATGCATCCAAATCCCGCCTTTCGCCACGAGACAGCTAGCCGAAATATCGGCTTCGTCCGCGAGCGCGGGTTTGGCACTTTGGCCATCAATGGAGAGGATGGTCCGCTCACAGCCCATATTCCGATCCTGTTGAATGAAAACGGCCAGCAGGCAGAGCTACACCTTGTCCGCTCCAACCCCATCGCCCGCGCCTGTAAGGAGCCGCTAGATGCGGTAGTCACCGTAACGGGTCCGGACAGCTATATCTCGCCAGACTGGTACGGCGTCGAGGATCAGGTCCCGACGTGGAACTATGTCGCTATTCGAATCACGGGTACCTTGCGCCCCTTACCGCAAGATCAACTGCACCCGTTGCTAAATCGCCTTTCCGCACATTTTGAGGAGAACCTCCTCCCAAAAGCCCCATGGACTACTGACAAGATGTCCGACGGTGTTCTTGAACGGATGATGCGTCAGATCCAGCCGTTCCACTTCGAAGTCGCCAAAATCGATGGCACGTGGAAGCTCGGCCAGAACAAACCAGAAGACGCCCGATTAACTGCCGCAGACCATGTCGCGGGATACGGTATCGGGCAGGAAACACAAATCCTCTCCGCACTAATGCGCGGAGCCAAACCGGAGACCTCGAAATGAAGCTTTTTTCAAGCCCGACATCCCCCTATGTACGCAAGGTACTCGTCCTTTTGCGTGAAACCGGCCAACTCGATGACGTGGAAATGGAGCCAGTTGGCGGCACACCCGTTGATCCGGGCACGATGCCGCGTGATCTGAACCCGTTGGGAAAAATTCCGGCACTGGCGCTTGATAGCGGACAGCCCATCTATGACAGCCGCGTCATCTGCCGCTTCTTCGACGACCGCGTAAAGGCGGGGCTCTACGGTGAGGGCGATGACACATGGCAAATACAAACGCTTGAGGCCACGGCCGATGGCGTTCTTGATGCAGCAATTCTGATGGTTTACGAGGCTCGTATTCGACCAGAGGACAAGCAATTCGCGGCGTGGACCGAAGCCCAGTGGCGCAAGATAAGCACGACACTTGATGCTTTGGAGAAGTCTTGGATTGATGTTATCCCTTGGGACATTCTAAATGTCGGCCAGATCGCGACGGGTTGCGCCTTGGGCTACCTCGACTTTCGCCACTCCGACCGCAACTGGCGCGAGGGCCGTCCAAAGCTTGCTGCGTGGGAGGCTGAATTTGCCAAACGGGACAGCATGATCGCAACCGTTCCACCCGCTGGCTAGCAGTGGCCCAGATTGACCGCACAGACGACATTGCCACCTGCCTGAACATCAGGCGGGTGGTATTCATCGAAGGCCAAGACGTTCCCGAGGCCGAGGAGGTGGATGGCGAAGACCCCGACTGTATCCACTACCTTGCAAACGTGGGCGGCACCCCCGCCGCGACGGCGCGGGTTAAACCGCTTGGCCCCAAGGCAAAAATCCAGCGTGTCGCAGTGCTAGACGCTCATCGCGGAACCGGTTTGGGGGCGGAGTTGATGCGATTCATCCTGACCGACCTGCGCGCAGATTTCGAAGAGGCGGTCTTGGGATCGCAAACTCACGCCATCGGATTCTACGAAAAGCTGGGGTTCGAGGTTTTCGGACCAGAGTTCGACGACGCTGGAATTCCTCACCGTGATATGGCCCGCTCACTAACGGACTAGTTAGAGTGACGATTCATCATAGCGTCATGCACCGACGCCATTCCGCGCGCAGCAAGGTCACTGACCTCTGCCGCATGGGTTTGCAGAGCTTCCACCATTTTCGGGTCATCCGACGTCTGCGTCACGATTAATCCTTTATCTGTCGGCTCGATATCGGTGGTTATCCGCTCCGGGTGGTCAAACAAGTAGTCCAAGGTCGGGCTTTGGATCGGGATATGCGGATTGCGGCTTTCGTCAACACGGGCGATCATCCCGACAGCATGATTGAACAACGCCTCCAAAAGTTCGGGGTCGTCGGTTTCGGTGACTGTCCTGATTCCGTTGGGCAGGTTCTCCACCGTTCGTTCCAGAGATGTGTGCTCTGTGAACAATGCGCGTAGCTCTTCCACTTCCTCGGGTGTCGTGTCCCCACCATTCAGCATGGGCATTCGGACTTCGTCGTGGCCTTGGCCGCAGTTGTGGTGACCGGACATCATACCGTGCTGAGCAACCGCACCGCCCCACATCAAAATGCCCGCTGCTGCTGCAACAGAGAACACACACAGAATGTAGCGCTTATTCATGTGAACCCTCACCATTGACCGCGTTAATGTGAACCTATGCAACTAAACGGACAAAACAACCGCTAGACAATATCCCGCAACTGCCGATGCGCCTCTGCAATCGCAATTCCAGCCGAAATCGCCACGTTCAGGCTCCGCCCGCCACCCGGCATGGCTATTTTTACCCGCCCATCAGCGGCCTCGTGTACGTGATCCGGCACCCCGGCGCTTTCGCGCCCCACCAGCAGGCAATCGCCCTGTTGAAATTCGAAATCCCATAAATCAGTCGCGCCTTTGGTGGTCAAAAGCACCAGACGTCCCGGTTTTGCCGCCTCGAAGGCGTCCCAGCTGTCATGATGGTGAAGTTCGGCTTTTTCGCCGTAATCCAGCGCGCGTGATCTCAACAATTTTAGCGAAAAAGGAAATCCGCAGGGCTCGATAACGTGGATCGGAGCATCGAAGCAGACGCCCAAGCGCACCAATGACCCCAAATTCGGGGCTAAATCGGGCTCAAACGCTGCAATTTGGACATAGTGCGACAAATGGCTTCCCTTACAGTACGTTCATGGGTGGACGTGGGGGTACCTTAGAATATATCTAGCCCCGATATCCTGCGCCCTCGGTGCGGATTCTTCAATTTTACCGGCCGCACAAGCGGTCCGACAAGGGAGAAGTTCTCGTGTCCCACGCAGACGACCACAGCGGCGCAACCCGTCGCGACTTCCTGTACTACGCAACAGCGGGTGCAGGCGCAGTGACTACAGGGGCCGCCGTCTGGCCCTTGGTCAATCAGATGAACCCCTCCGCTGACGTGCAGGCTCTGGCCTCCATCGACGTTGATGTGTCCGGCATCGAGCCTGGTACGCAACTGACCGTCAAATGGTTGGGTAAGCCGGTTTTCATCCGCCGCCGCACCGCGGACGAGATCGAAGCCGCCCGCGCTGTCGCGCTGTCGGACTTGCCTGACACCGGCGCAGAAAACAACAACCTTGGTCCAGAGGCAGATGCCGAAGACCAAAACCGCACACTCGACGAAGATGGCGAGTGGCTGGTGATGATCGGCGTTTGTACGCACCTTGGCTGCGTGCCTTTGGGCGACGCTGGCGACTTTGGTGGCTGGTTCTGCCCGTGCCACGGGTCTCACTACGACACAGCTGGCCGTATCCGCAAAGGCCCCGCGCCGCGCAACATGCTGGTGCCTGTCTCTCAATTCACGTCGGAAGACGTGCTGAAACTCGGTTAAGGGAGAAACGATTATGGCTGGTATCCCACACGACCATTATGAGCCGAAATCCGGCGGCGAGAAGTGGCTTCACACGCGCCTGCCGATTGTTGGCTTGCTCTATGACACCCTGATGATCCCAACTCCAAAGAACCTGAACTGGATGTGGATCTGGGGCATCGTCCTGACATTCTGTCTGGTTCTGCAAATCATCACCGGCATTGTGCTGGCGATGCACTACACCCCACATGTCGATCTGGCCTTCGCGTCGGTCGAGCACATTACGCGCAACGTAAACGGCGGCTACATGCTTCGTTACCTGCACGCCAACGGCGCGTCGCTGTTCTTTGTGGCCGTATACGCCCACATCTTCCGCGGGTTGTATTACGGCTCTTACAAGGCCCCACGTGAAATCACGTGGATCATCGGCATGATCATCTACCTCGCCATGATGGGCACAGCCTTCATGGGCTACGTGCTGCCATGGGGTCAGATGTCCTTCTGGGGCGCGACCGTGATCACCGGCCTGTTTGGCGCCATCCCGGGCGTTGGCGAAATGCTGCAAACGTGGCTGCTGGGCGGGCCTGCTGTGGACAACGCCACGCTGAACCGCTTCTTCTCGCTGCACTACCTTTTGCCCTTCGTGATCGCCGGCCTTGTTGCCGTTCACATCTGGGCGTTCCACACCACGGGCAACAACAACCCGACCGGTGTTGAGGTACGTCGCACGTCGAAAGAAGACGCGGCGAAAGACACCGTTCCGTTCTGGCCCTATTTCGTGATGAAAGACCTGTTCGCGCTTGGCGTCATCATGATCGTCTTCTGGACAATCGTGGGCTTCATGCCGAACTATCTGGGCCACCCCGATAACTACATCGAGGCCAATGCGCTCGCCACGCCTGCGCACATCGTGCCGGAATGGTACTTCCTGCCCTTCTACGCCATCCTGCGGGCCTTTACCGCTGATGTGTGGGTCGTGCAGCTTGTGTCCTTCGTAACCGGTGGCATCGTTGACGCTAAGTTCTTCGGTGTGGCTGCTATGTTCGGCTCCATCGCCGTTATGGCGCTGGCACCTTGGCTGGACACGTCGTCGGTTCGTTCGGGCCGCTACCGTCCAATGTTCAAATGGTGGTTTGCGCTGCTGGTTGTCGACTTCTTCGTCCTGATGTGGGTCGGCGCACGTGATACCGAGTTCCCGCATGACTGGATCTCGCTGATCGCGTCGGCATACTGGTTTGGCTATTTCTTGGTCATCCTGCCACTACTGGGCGTTATCGAGAAGCCGCTGGCCCGTCCGGCGACGATCGAAGAAGACTTCGACGCGCATTATCCCGCCAAAGGCTCCGACGCTGTCGCGAAGCCTGCAGAGTAAGAGGAAGATACCGATGCTCAAAAAACTCTCACTCGCAACAGTCTCGGCTGTGGCTCTCGCTTCCGGCGCTTTTGCAGCTGGTGACGCGGGCCACACCCATGATGTGGATTTCTCCTACGAGGGGCCGTTTGGCACCTTCGATCAGAACCAGCTTCAACGTGGTCTGAAAATCTACACAGAGGTATGCTCGTCCTGTCACGGCCTGAAATTCGTGCCCATGCGCACGCTGGCAGATGAAGGTGGCCCTGCGCTGCCCGAAGACCAGATGAAGGCCTACGCAAAAGCGTTCCCGATCAACGACGAACTGTCGAATCCGAAACTCTTCGACAAAACAACCGAAGAGTATCGTACCTTGCTTCCGACGGACAATTTCCCGGCGCTTAATTCTGCCAATGCACCTGACCTGTCCTTGATGGCAAAGGCACGCGCTGGTTTCCACGGCCCAATGGGTACCGGGATCAACCAACTCGTGAACGGCATCGGCGGCGCCGAGTACATCGCGTCGCTTCTCACCGGCTATACCGGTGAAGAAAAAGAAGAAGCCGGCACCACGTTCTACGAAAACACCGCCTTCCCGGGCGGCTGGATCGCTATGGCGCCACCGCTATACGGCGAGGATGTCGAATTTGCCGACGGTCACTCCAACGAGTTGCACCACGAAGCAGAAGACGTCGCGGCCTTCCTGCGCTGGACAGCCGAGCCACATCAAGACGCCCGCAAGCGTACAGGCTTCGTCGCTGTGTTCTTCTTGGTTATCCTGACTGTGTTGCTCTACCTGACCAACAAACGCATTTGGGCACCGATCAAGCGCAAAGACTAAGCGCTTTCGCTAAAGACTTTGAAAGGCGCGTCCCTCGTGGCGCGCCTTTTTCTATGCGCGCCACGAAAGGTGTTGTGAACCGGGTGAAGTGGCACCATCTTCATCACAAGCGACTAATGGTATAAAACCGGAGCAAGCCGATGAAACATCTACTGACCGCAATCCTGTGCTGCCTACCATTCACGCTCGCCGCTGAAGAAGTTGGTCGCGTCGGGGTGGACTGGGTCGGCAACGACATCATCATCGAAGCTATTCCCGATCCTGACGTGGAGGGCGTGACCTGCCACATCGCCTATTTTGACCGGAGCCTGATCGACCGCCTGTCCAACGGCAACTGGTTCGAGGACCCTTCAAACGCGTCCATCGATTGCCGCCAGACGGGGCCGATCTCGATTGGTGATATTGACCGGTCCGACGACGGCGAAACGGTCTTTCGCGAAGGAAGGTCAGTCATCTTTAAGTCCCTGCGCCTGTCGCGCATCTACGACGATGAGAATCAGGTGTTGATCTATCTGGCACATGGCAACGAGCTAACTCAGGGCTCTGCAAAGATGTCGATCTCGACTGTGCCGCTCTATCAAGCCCAGTAAGTCAGCCGCCAAGATAGGCCCGCAACGCCTCCGGCGGGGTGTCCAGAAACGGTCCTGTGGGAACAGGTGCATGAGCGATCCCATCGGCGACCAAAATCGTGCTGCCATCCAACTGCCGTGCGTCTTTGGGGTCGTGGGTCACCATCAGGACCGTTAACCCGCGCTCCTCAGCGATTTCCACCATCAGGGCCAGCATCTCGACCCGCAACGCGGGACCAAGGGCGGCAAAAGGCTCGTCCAGCACCATCACCGGCTTGTCGCGCAGCAACACCCGTGCCAGCGCCACACGGCTTTGCTGTCCGCCGGACAGGGCCGCGGGCTTGCGCGCCTCGAAGCCGCTAAGTCCGACTCGCGCCAAGGCCTCCGCAACGCGGGTGTGCTCTTGCGCTGACAGCTTCAGACTGGGTTTCACCCCAAGCCCGACATTCTGCGCTACCGTTAAATGCGGAAACAAGTTGCTGTCCTGAAACACCATAGCTAGTGGCCGCTCGGCGGGGGCGGCTTTGGTGATGTCGACACCCTCCCACAAAATGCGACCGCTGGTGGCAGGAACAAACCCCGCCAGCGCCGACAAGAGCGTCGATTTCCCCGCGCCGGATGGCCCGATCACAGAAACCATCGCGCCGGGTTCGATGGAAAAATCCGCGCTCAGTGAGAAGTCCCCCTGCACGATCTCCACCTCGTCAAATGTCAGCATCCACGCGACCTCCACGATCAAACAGCCAGAACAAGGTCAGACTCAGCACCAACAGCACCAAGGCCGCGGCGAACGCCTGTTCCATCCGATAGGCCGTCATCAGATTATACAGTGCCAGCGGCAACGTCGCGCGACTAGGATCAGCGAACAGGGTGATGACGCCCAGATCCCCCATCGACAACGCCGCTGCTAGTCCGGCGCCAAAGCCCAAAGGGCGACGCAAGCGCGGCAGCACCACGATCTTCAGCCGCGCCCACCCCGACAGCCCCAGAGAGGCTGCCAGACGCCCATAATCCGCCTCGACCTGACGCAATGCAGGCGACAAGGCGCGCAAGGTAAACGGCAAACTCATCGCCGCGTTCACGACGATTGTAACTGGCAAGGCAAGCAAAACAGGGTCTATCCAAAGGTAAGTCAGGATAAACAGTCCCGTGCCGATCACCAAAGGCGAAGCCGCCACGGACAGATATCCGACAGCCTCAAACCCTCGCCCCCACCTTAGCGACAGCAACGCCAGCGCAAGGGCCAAAACAACCGTCAAGACGGCAGAACTCACCGCGACCCACACCGATCGCCACGCCGCGCCCAAGATGCTCAGCGACAAATCAGGCAATCCCGGCAGCCCCTTCGCTACAATCATCGCCAAAGGCGTGATCAAGAATAACGCCACAACGGCAATAGCAAACCCGTCCAAAACCTTGGAGCCGTCATTGCGTGGCACGACACGGTCCAGCCCCGCGCCCTGCCCCGCAGGAACGGAAACCGTCAGCGACACCAATGCCAGCACCGCGCAGATGGCGAACTGCACCAATCCCAGCAGCGCCGCCTTGCCAAGGTCGAAGTCAAACCGGAACGCTTGGTAAATCGCCAGCTCGATCGTCGTCGCTTTCGGCCCGCCGCCCAAGGCCAGCGCCACTGCGAAGCTGGTCGTGCAGATCAAGAAAATCACCATGACCACACCGGGCAAAACCTCCCGCAGCATCGGGCGCTCCAGATGCCGCGCAATATCGCGTGAGGTGAAGCCAAGCGACTGTGCCAAGCGGAACCGCTCCGCCGGAATGGATAGCCAGCCTTGCAGGATCAACCGCGTTGCCAAGGGCAAGTTAAAGAACACATGCGCAAGGATCACACCATGCCATCCGTATATGGAAACAGGCTCTAATCCAGCCCAAACCAGCGCATCCGATACTATCCCACTCCGACCGTAAACCGCCAGCAAGCCCAGTACCGCAACGATTACCGGCAAAATAAATGGTGCGCCCAGAATGGTAAGTAACGCCCCCCGGCCCCAAAACTGCCGCCGTGCCAACGCGCGGGCGACGGGGATCGCGCAAACCGCGCTTAGCACCGCCGACACCGCCGCTTGCCACAGCGTAAACCGCACGGCAGACCAGTCGGAACGCGACAGCGCCGACATTTCTTCCGCCCGCCACGCAACCGCGCCGAGCGTGCCTAGTGTCAGCACCAATAGCAGGGCAACCACCGCCGCCCCGCCGAAGGTGGACAGGCTTACTGGCTGAACGCGCTCAGCCATTCGTCCAGCGCGGCATCGCGCAATTCAGCGGCTTCATCTTCTGAGTAGAACAGCGCCTTTTCAGGCATATCCAACTTCTTGAACCCATCCGGCAGCTTGTCCGCGTCCAGTTTCGCAGGGAAGGACCAGTTGGCCGTCGAAATCATTGACTGAAACGTCTCCGACAACACGAAATCCATGAATGCCTGCGCCAGTTCCGGCTGACTAGAGCCTTTCACCTGCGCCGCCAGTTCCGTCATGAAGTAATGCCCCTCGTCAAAGATCGCCGCGCGTTTCGTTTCATCCTCCTCCGCGATGATGTGATAGGCGGGCGACGTGGTGTAGCTCAGCACCATATCGGCCTCGCCGTCGGTGAACATGCCGTAGCTTTCCGACCAGCCCTTGGTGACCGTCAGCGTCTTGCGCGCCAGCTTGTTGAACGCCTCCTGACTGTCATCGCCATAGACCGCCTTGACCCAAAGCATCAAAGCTAGGCCAGAGATCGAGCTACGCGGGTCCTGCAACACCACCTTGGTGTCTTCATCCGCCAAAAACGCGTCAAACGTGGTCGGCGCATCGGCCATCTTCTCGGTGTTGTAGATGAACGCCGTGTGACCCCAGTTGAACGGCAGGAACACGTCATCCGTCCACTCAATCGGCAAAGTCAGATCACTGGTATCCTGCCCATGAGGCAAGAATAGACCCGTTTCACGCGCCTTTTTGGTCACATCGGTGTTCAGCCCGATCACAACATCCGCCTTGGTCCGCTCGCCTTCCAGCAACAGACGCGGAAGCACATCGCCCGCCACATATTTCACGTCGCAAGCGCACGTCTCTTCAAACGCCGCCTCGATCTTCGGGCCGGGGCCCCATTCGCTGGTAAAGTAGTCAGGCGCGTAGATCGTCAGCACGGGCTTGTCCTCGGCAAATGCCGAGCCAGCCAGTGCAATCAGTCCTACGCTCAGAAGGGTCTTTTTCATCTCATTCCTCCAAAACGCCGGACGGAGTGGGGAGTGAGAGCATCTCAAACCTTCCCTCCGCCGGTCTTAACCGGTTCAGGTTCAACGGGTCAGCTTGCGCTATCTCAGCCAGTGATGGCCCCCCGAGGTATCGTGATATGTAAGCCCCAGCCACCACATCGGCAAGGCGAAAGGTCTTGAGGGCGGCGTGAGCCACCGCTAGACCACTGCCAAAAGGGAGACACCCCATGTCGATGAACAGCTTTGGCCATCTTTTCCGCGTGACCACTTGGGGCGAAAGCCACGGGCCTGCGCTTGGCGCGACCGTCGACGGCTGCCCCCCCGGCGTTCCTTTGACGGCCGAGATGATTCAGGTCTGGCTCGACAAGCGCAAACCCGGTCAAAACAAATACACCACCCAGCGCCGCGAAGCGGACGAGGTGCGCATCCTGTCCGGCGTGTTTGAAGGCGTCACGACTGGCACACCGATCCAGTTGATGATCGAGAACACCGACCAGCGCTCCAAGGATTACGGCGACATTGCCGAAAAATTCCGCCCCGGCCACGCCGACATCACCTATTGGACCAAATACGGCATCCGTGACTATCGCGGCGGCGGTCGCTCCTCTGCCCGCGAAACTGCTGCCCGTGTGGCGGCAGGTGGCGTGGCTCGGGAAGCGATCAAGATGCTTGCTCCCGATCTGAAGATCACCGGCTTCATGGTGCAGATGGGCGAGCACAAAACCGACAAGCGCGACATGGATCAGATCGACCAGAATCCGTTCTGGGTGCCTGATGCCGACGCGGCCGCTACATGGGCCGACTATCTGGACGGGTTGCGCAAGTCCGGCAGTTCCGTTGGTGCTATGATCGAAGTCGTCGCCCAACACGCTCCCGCTGGGCTAGGCGCACCCGTTTATGCCAAGTTAGACACTGATTTGTCTGCCGCCATGATGTCGATCAACGCGGTCAAAGGCGTCGAAATCGGCGCAGGAATGCAAGCCGCCATGCTCACCGGAGAGGCCAACGCGGACGAGATCAGCATGGGGCCGGACGGCCCCGTCTACAGCTCCAACCACGCAGGCGGCATCTTAGGCGGTATCTCCACGGGTCAGGACATTGTCGTGCGCTTCGCCGTGAAGCCCACAAGCTCGATCCTCACCACCCGCAAGACGATCACCAAGTCCGGCGAGAATACCGAGATCATCACCAAAGGCCGCCACGACCCCTGCGTCGGCATCCGCGCCGTTCCCGTGGGCGAGGCGATGATGGCCTGCGTGATCCTCGACCATATGTTGCTGCACCGTGGCCAAATCGGCTCTAACCAAGGCAAAATCGGTTAAATTATCTTCTGCTTCGCCAGCTGCACTGCAAGGATGCCACCGGCGATAATCAGCACGCCGACGAAATCGGTCATGCCGATGCTCTCGCCAAGCAGCACAGCCGCGATCCCGACGCCAAAGACAGGGTTGAGGAAGTGGAACGTCGACGCCTTCACTGCCCCGACGCGGCCTACCAGCATGAACCAGACCCATGTCGCCAAAAGCCCGGGCACCAACGTGGTGTAAACGAACGCCGCGATCCATGTCGGGCTCAAGGTCACATCCCATGTCTCCAACGGCACCGCGACGGCAAATAGGCAGGCCGAGCCGACCAGCATTTGCAGGCCGACGATCATCAGCACATTCCCGCCCGACGCGGCCCCTTTCACCGACAAAGTCGCAAAGGTCAGCGCCATCGCCCCGATCAGGCAGAACACCACGCCTAAAACATCAACGCCGCCGCTGATCCGGCTGCCCATGATCAACACAACGCCCGCGATCCCCGCGACCAATCCGATCATGCCCATCAGCGGCACGCGGTCCTTGAACACCAGCCATCCCACCAATGCTACCAACAGCGGCATGGTCGAGGCAATGATCGCCGCAAGCGACGCCTCGATCCATTGCATGGCGACGAAATTTAGACCCAAATACAGCGCATTCTGACAGATCCCGAAGATCCACGTCGCCCGCCATTGCGCACGGCTCAACTTCCACGTTTGACCCAACATTTTAGCGATCAGTATGCCAAGCAATCCGGAAATCAAAAACCGCAAACTCAGCGAATAGAGCGGTGGGGCGTCAGCCACGATTATCCGCGCCGAGGTGAAGGCGCTGGACCACATCAGGGCAAAGGCCAGCCCCATCAAAATCGCTCTAAAATCCACGCCGAAATCCTTGCCTGTTTCGCGGCACTGTCACGCGAATAGGCGCAAAAGAAAAGGGCCGCCCGAAGGCGACCCCTAATTCTGTAAACGTATCCGGCGATTAGCCGTTAACGCTGTCTTTCAGAGCTTTCGCGATGGTCATTTTGACCACTTTGTCAGCGTCTTTAGAAATCTGCTCGCCAGTGGCGGGGTTGCGAACCATACGTGCCGGACGTTCGCGGCAGTAGATTTTGCCAACGCCGGGCAGGGTCACTGCACCGCCGCCGGATACTTCGCGGGTGATGATTGCGATCAGGCCGTCCAAGGATGCAGCTGCGCCCTTTTTGTCTGTGCCTGCTTCTTCAGCCAATGCTGCGACCAATTGTGTCTTGGTCATAGGTTTCGTTGCCATGAGCTCTGCTCCCTCTCTATTGCCCCACCTTTGGGGTGTTATCGCGAGAACCTAACTGAATATTGCGGGGTCGCACAACAATTAGTGTGCAAAAACCCCTTCTTTTTCACGTTTTTTCGCGGTTTACCTAGGGTCAAAGGAACGCAGTTTCGGCAAAACTGCGTAATTTCCGCGAATGGAGCCGTTCCAAAGGCATTTCCCGAAGATGCTCCATCGCCCGAATTCCGATCAAAAGATGCCGCGAAACCTGCGTTTTATAGAAGTCTGACGCCATTCCTGGCAGCTTCAACTCCCCATGCAGCGGCTTGTCGGAGACACAAAGCAGCGTCCCGTACGGCACCCTGAACCGGAACCCGTTGGCGGCAATCGTCGCGCTCTCCATATCCAGCGCGATCGCGCGGGACTGGCTTAACCGCTGAACCGGACCGGACTGGTCACGCAGCTCCCAGTTGCGGTTGTCGATGGTCGCAACAGTCCCGGTGCGCATGATCCGTTTCAGATCGAACCCTTCGAATTGCGTGATCTCGGCCACACTCTTCTCTAGCGCGATCTGGATCTCCGCCAGCGCCGGAATTGGCACCCAAACCGGCAGGTCATCATCCAGCACGTGATCCTCGCGCAAGTAGGCATGCGCCAGCACGAAATCACCCAGACTTTGCGAGTTCCGCAAGCCCGCGCAATGCCCGACCATGATCCACGCATGAGGCCGCAACACCGCAATATGATCGGTTGCGGTTTTCGCATTGGACGGCCCCACCCCGATATTAACCAAGGTGATGCCAGACCCGTGCTTGCGCTTCAGGTGATAGGTCGGCATTTGCGGTGTTTTCTCGGTCACGGGGATCGAGCCTTCAGGGTCGGTCAGCACATGGTTTCCGGTGCTCACGAATGCCGTGTAGCCGCTGTCCGGATCCGCCAGCATCTGCCGCGCGTAAGCCTCAAACTCTTCGACGTAGAACTGGTAGTTGGTAAACAGGACATGGTTCTGAAAATGCTCGGCCTCGGTCGCCGTGTAATGCGACAGGCGCGCCAGCGAATAGTCGATCCGTTGCGCGGTGAACGGCGCCAGCGGAGCGGGCGATTCCAGCATTTCCGCCAGCGTGCCATTTA
Organism: Litoreibacter halocynthiae; assembly: GCF_004365635.1. GTDB lineage: Bacteria > Pseudomonadota > Alphaproteobacteria > Rhodobacterales > Rhodobacteraceae > Litoreibacter > Litoreibacter halocynthiae. The sequence continues at coordinate 266,395 of NZ_SOBH01000004.1, forward strand.
CGATGTCATCATTCGTTGTCGCCAGATCCGGCACGTCAAACACGTCGCGCAGGGTGAATTCCATCGCGCCATCTTGCGGCACGGTGAGGTCAGTCGCATTTGCAACGGCGAAGTGCATCGGCATAGGCGTCGAAGACGGCCCGATTTCCACCGAAACCCCGTGATTGTCGATCAGCAACTGTATTTGCTGCTCAAGGTAGTATTGAAACAAGTCCGGCCGCGTTACGGTTGTCGAGTAGGTACCGGGTTTGGCCACGTGGCCAAAGCTCAGGCGGCTGTCGATCTTGGCAAAGCTCTGCGTGGTGATCCTGATTTCAGGGTAGAATGCGCGGTAACGCTCGGCGGGCGGGTTGCCCACAAGGCTATCGCGGAAGCTCTGCGTCAGAAAGGAAGTGGCCGTGTCGTAAAGCTCCTGCAACCGCTCAACCGCCGCTTTGGGGTCGCTAAACAGCTCCGCAGCCGCAGTGTCGGGAGTACGAAAGGGTAGATTGGCATCAGTGCCGTTCATTGAGTTTCCTCTATCAAATCTGTCAGTTCAAATTTGGTCACGTCCACCAGCCCCAGATCGGATATCCGAAGCGATGGAATGACCACGAGCGCCAGCAGCGAGTGCTGCATATACGCGTTGTTCAATGTACAGCCGCAGGCCTGCATGGCCGCGACCATTTTGTCGGCTTTGGCCGCGACTTCTCTCGCGGGCCGGTCGGACATGAGGCCCGCAATCGGCAGCTCGACCAATGCCAGTTCTTCTCCGTCTTTCCAAACGGTGACGCCGCCGCCGACCTCCGCCAAGCGGTTCGCCGCCAGCGCCATCTGCGCGCGGTCGGTGCCGACGACGATCATGTGGTGGCTGTCATGCGCCACGGTCGATGCCATCGCCATGTTGCCCTCGTACCCGAAGCCTTCCACCAGCGCGTTGACCACGTCACCGGTGCCTCTGTGACGCTCCACCAAGGCAATCTGGCAAACTGCGCCTTCCGGCTCTAATAGACCCTGTTTCACCGCAACCTTGCGTTTCAGCGCCTCCGTCGGTGCTTGGTTTTCCACCACGCCAATCACCTTGGCCGTGACCGCCTCCACCCCGTCAGGTGCCTTAATCTCGAAATCCGCCGCGCTCAACTCGCGTCCCAGATGCACCGTCTGCCGCGCATCATCAGGCCAGTCCAGATGCGGGCAGGTCACGGTAATCTCGCCCGCTTCCGCCACGGTCCGCCCTTGCGCAATCACCCGCTCAATCGGCAGTTCCCGCAAATCAGACGTCACAATCAAATCCGCTCGCCGCCCCGGCGCGATGGAGCCCAACTCCCGCTCCAACTCGAAATGCGTTGCGGTGTTGATTGTCGCCATCTGCAACGCCACCAACGGGTCGCAACCGCATTCAATCGCATGGCGCACCACGCGGTTCATATGCCCGTCATTAACCAACGTGCCGGAATGGCAATCATCAGTGCATAGGATAAAATTCCGCGAATCCAGCCCCTTTTCCGTCACCGCCGTGATCTGCGTCTCCACATCATACCAAGCCGAGCCCAGCCGCATCATCGACCGCATCCCCTGCCGCACCCGCGCAATCGCGTCCGCTTCACAGGTGCCTTCATGGTCATCCGCAGGGCCACCGGCGGCATAAGCATGAAAGTCAGGCCCCAAATCGGGCGAGGCATAATGCCCGCCCACTGTTTTCCCCGCATTCTGCGTCGCTGCAATCTCCGCCAGCATCTGCTGGCTGCCGCTCACCACGCCGGGGAAATTCATCATCTCCCCCAACCCGATTATGCCCGGCCATGTCATCGCCTCTGCCACATCATCTGGGCCAATCTCATACCCTGTGGTTTCCAAACCGGGCGCAGACGGCGCACAGCTTGGCATCTGCGTATAGATCGAAATCGGCTGGATCAGAGCCTCATCATGCATCAGCTTGACACCCCGAAGCCCCAGCACATTGGCAATCTCGTGCGGGTCGGTGAACATCGTCGTGGTGCCATGCGGGATCACGGCGCTGGCAAACTCCGCAGGCGTCAGCATCCCCGATTCAATGTGCATATGCCCGTCGCACAGCCCCGGAATCAGGTAACGCCCGCCCAGCTCGATCACATCCGTATCCGGCCCGATGCAATGCGTCGCATCCGGCCCGACATAGGCAAACCGCCCGGCACTGATGGCAACCTGCCAGCCGTCCAGCACCTCCCGCGTGTGTACGTTCACGACTTTCCCGCCACGCAGAACCGTGTCCGCAGGCGCACGACCAGCCGCAACGGCAACCAAGGTTGCAGCGCTGTCGGCCCATGATTTGAGGGGTTGGTGTTCCATGTTCCAATTGTCCAGACTTTGCCCACAGGTGCAAGTCGCAAAATCGCTAGTCATATCGCGCCCAAAATGCCTTACTTGCCGAAAGTGAAAGGGGCATGACATGGACGGAACACAAGCAAATATCGAACACTGGGCGGAGCGGGTCGACCTCGCCGCCGCCTTCCGCTGGACCGCACGGCTGAATATGCACGAGGGCGTGTCCAACCACTTCTCCTTCGCCATTAACGACGACGGCACCAAGTTCCTGATGAACCCCAATCAGGTGCATTTCTCGCGCATCAAAGCCTCCGACATGCTGGTGATCGACGCCAACGATCCTGACACTCTAAAAGGCCCTAACGCGCCTGATCCGACCGCTTGGGGCCTTCATGGCGGTCTGCACCGCCACTGTCCACACGCCCGTTGCGCCATGCACATCCACTCCATCCACGCCACGGTTCTTGCCTGTCTGGAGGACAAAATCCTCCCCCCGCTCGACCAGAACGCGGCGATGTTCTACGACCGTCAGGTGGTCGATGACAGCTACGGCGGGCTGGCCTTCGAGGAGGAAGGCGAGCGTTGCGCCCAACTGTTCACCGACCCGAAAAAGAAGGTTATGATCATGGGCAACCACGGCATCATGGTCATCGGCGACACCGTGGCCGACACCTTCAACCGCATGTATTTCTTCGAGCGCGCCTGCGAGGTCTATATCCGAGCCCTTCAAACTGGTCGCCCCCTGTCGATCCTGCCCGATGACATCGCCGCCAAGACCGCGGACGAGATTGAAAACTACCCAGAACAGGACATCCGCCATTTGGCCGAACTCAAGGCCATTCTCGACACCGAACAACCGGACTACGCGACCTGATGCAATATGGACTGACCGAAGAGCAGGAGATGATCGTCTCCACCGTCCGCAGTTTTGTGGAAAAGGAAATCTACCAGCATGAGGAACTGGTGGAGCGCACCGGCGAGGTGCCTGACGAGATCGCCCAAGACATCAAACAAAAGACTCTAAATCTGGGTTTTTACGCCTGTAACTTCCCCGAAAGCGTAGGGTGTGCGGGGCTGAACCACCTTGATTTTGCGCTGGTCGAGCGTGAACTTGGACGAGGCTCCATGGCACTCAACCACTTCTTCGGCCGCCCCCAAAACATCCTGATGGCCTGCGAAGGCGACCAGAAAGAACGCTACCTCATGCCCGCCGTGCGGGGCGAGCGCATGGACGCCCTTGCCATGACAGAACCGGGCGCAGGCTCCGACATTCGCGGCATGAAATGCGCCGGCGTCCGTGATGGCGGCGATTGGGTGGTGAACGGGACCAAGCATTTCATCTCTGGCGCCGACCACGCCGATTTCTTCATCGTCTTCATCGCCACCGGCGAAGATGACACGCCAAAAGGCCCTAAAAAGAGAATTACCGCCTTTTTGGTTGATCGCGGCACCCCCGGTTTCACTATCCGCGACGGCTACAAATCCGTGTCCCATCGCGGCTACAAGAACATGATCCTCGATTTCGACGACTGCCGCCTGCCCGACGCACAGGTGTTGGGGCAGGTCGATGGCGGTTTCGAGGTGATGAACACATGGCTCTACGCCACCCGCATCACCGTCGCCACGATGTCCGTCGGCCGCGCCCGCCGCGTGTTCGACTACGCGCTGAGCTACGCCGCAGAGCGGGAACAATTCGGCCAGCCCATCGGCAAGTTCCAAGGCGTCAGCTTCCAGCTTGCCGACATGATCACCGAGATTGACGCCGCCGACCTGCTCACCCTCGCCGCCGCCGACCGGCTGGACCAAGGTCTGCCGTCTAACCGCGAGATCGCGTCGGCCAAGCTCTACGCCTCCGAAATGCTGGGCCGCGTCACCGACGCCGCGATCCAGATTCACGGCGGTATGGGTCTCATGGACGACTTCCCGCTGGAGCGTTTCTGGCGCGACGCGCGGGTGGAACGCATCTGGGACGGCACCTCCGAAATCCAGCGCCACATCATCAGCCGCGACCTGCTGAGGGCGCTCGGTGCCTGACCTGTCGCGCCTTCTGAACCCCAAATCCCTCGCGGTGATCGGCGGCGGAGCATGGGGCGAGGCCGTGCTGCATCAGGCCCGCAAGTTTGGCTATCGCGGCACGCTTTACGCCGTCCATCCGGTAAAGCCCGAGATCGCCGGAATCAGAGCCTATCCCAGCGTGATTGACCTCCCCGAAGTCCCTGATGCCGCCTTCATCGGCATCAACCGAGAGGCGACCATCGGCGCGGTTGAACGTATGCGGAAACTCGACGCTGGCGGCGCGGTCTGCTTTGCCTCCGGCTATGCAGAAGCCAGTGGCGAGGATATTTCCGGCACCGACGCGCAGGCTCGTTTGCTCAAGGCCGCAGGCGACATGCCGATTCTCGGTCCCAACTGCTACGGCTTCATCAACGCGCTGGATGGCGTCGCCGTCTGGCCCGACCAACACGGCTGTAAGCGCGTCGATAGCGGCGTTGCAATCCTCACCCAGTCCTCCAACATCTCGATCAACATGACGATGCAGACCCGTGGCCTGCCCATCGGTTACATGATTACCGCCGGAAATCAGGCGCAGACCACGCAAGCCCACATCGCTTTGGCCCTGCTCGACGATCCCCGCGTCACCGCTATCGGCCTGCACATAGAAGGCTTCGGCGACCTCACCCATTGGGAAGCCCTCGCCGCTAAAGCGCACGCAAAATCTATCCCGCTCGTCGCCCTCAAGGTCGGCAAATCCACCCACGCGCAGGCCGCCACGATCAGTCACACTGCATCGCTGGCAGGTGGTGACACCGCCGCGCAGGCGTTCCTCGACCGACTCGGCATACTCCGATCCCCCGACCTGCCCAGTTTCCTTGAAACGCTGAAGCTGTTGCATGTCGCAGGGCCGCTCACCTCCAACCAGATCTCCTCCATCAGCTGCTCCGGCGGCGAGGCGTCCTTGGTCGCCGACATGGCCGATCACCACGACTTGACCTTCCCTGAACTCACAATTGAGCAGAAACAGAGCCTGTTTAACGCCCTCGGCCCCAAGGTCGCGCTGGCCAATCCGCTTGACTACCACACCTATATCTGGCGCGACGAAGACGCGATGACCGCCGCGTGGTCCGCCATGGCCGCGCCGCATATCGCGCTGACGCTGGTGGTGCTCGACTACCCGCGCGGCGACATCTGCGACGCCAGCGATTGGGCCTGCGCCACCAACGCCGCCCTGCGGATGCGCAAGGCGACCGGCAAGCCCGTAGCCGTTGTCGCCACCTTGCCCGAGCTCATGCCCGAAGCCATCGCGGCGCAGCTCATGGAAGGCGGCGTGATCCCCTTCGCCGGCTTGGCCGAGGCGCTGAACGCGGTTGAGGCCGCATCCCGCCCGCGCAAATCGCCTCCGTCCGAGCCCGTGCTAAAACGCCCCTTTGCGGAGGCCACCGAGACCCTGTCCGAATTCGACGCCAAAGCCGCCCTCGCCGCGTTCGGCTTGTCGGTCCCCAAAGCAATCCAGACGAACCACAGCGCCACCGGCCTCGACGCGCTGACCTTCCCCGTCGTGGTGAAGGCCGAGGGCATGGCGCACAAATCCGATGTCGGCGGCGTGATCCTCGACTGCAACTCGCGCGCCGAGGTGCGCGACGCGATGGACAGCATGATCAACGCCACCTCATTCCACGTCGAAGAAATGTGCGACGCAGGCGCGGAGCTGTTGATCGGCGTCACGCAAGACCCCGCCCATGGCTACCTGTTGACCATCGGCGCAGGCGGCATACTGACAGAGCTGTTAAACGACACCCAATCCGTGCTCATCCCCAGCACGCCGGAAGCTATAAAACAGGCTCTAACACGCCTTAGAACGCATCCCTTACTAACCGGCTATCGCGGCGCGGCTCCTTGCGACATCGACGCAATCACCAACGCAATCCTCGCCATTCAATCCTATGTCATCGCCCAAGACGGCGCGGTGGCGGAGGTCGAGGTAAACCCCCTCATCTGCGGCCCAAACAGCGCCGTCGCAGCAGACGCACTCATCCGGAGGACCCCATGACAAACCCCATCAGAACCCGCCGCGAAGGCACTATTCTCGAAGTCACGCTCGACCGCCCCAAGGCCAACGCCATTGACCTCGCGACCTCCCGTATCATGGGCGACGTCTTCGCCGATTTCCGCGACGACCCCGACCTGCGCGTGGCCATCATCACCGGCGCTGGCGACAAGTTTTTCTGCCCCGGCTGGGACCTGAAAGCCGCTGCTGACGGTGACGCGGTCGACGATGACTACGGCGTCGGCGGCTTTGGCGGGCTGCAGGAGTTGCCCAACCTCAACAAGCCGGTGATTGCCGCCGTGAACGGCATTGCGTGCGGCGGAGGCCTGGAACTGGCGCTGTCCGCCGACATCATCCTTGCCGCCGATCACGCCACCTTCGCCCTGCCCGAAATCCGCTCCGGCACCGTGGCCGACGCGGCTTCCGTCAAGCTGCCAAAACGCATCCCCTATCACATCGCGATGGAATTGCTGTTCACCGGCCGCTGGTTCAACGCCGAGGAGGCGCGCGGCTGGGGCATTGTTAACCACATCCACCCCGCCGAAAAGCTGATGGAGGAAGCATGGGACATGGCCCGCCTGCTCGCCTCCGGCCCGCCATTGGTCTACGCCGCGATCAAGGAAATCGTGCGCGAAGCCGAGGATGAGAAGTTTCAGGACACGATGGACCAGATTACCGGCAGCAAGTTTGAGACCGTAAAACGGCTCTATTCCAGCGAGGACCAGCTTGAAGGCGCAAAAGCTTTCGCCGAAAAGCGCGATCCGGTCTGGAAAGGCCGCTAGGCGAAATCGTTCACCGCATAACCTTGCAGGAACAGAAGCGCGGTCAGATCACCATGGTTCACCCGTATCTTCGCCTGCGCCTGCACCGTCGGTTTCGCGTGCAACGCCACGCCCGCACCTGCCCGTTGCAACATGCCAAGATCATTTGCACCGTCGCCAACCGCCAGCACGTCAGCCTCTGAAATCCCCAACCGCGCCGTGATTTCTTCCAACGCCTGTACCTTGGCCTCACGGCCCAAAATCGGCATCGCGACCTGCCCCGTCAGCTTGCCGCCTTCTTCCAGCAACGTGTTCGCGCGGTTCTCGTCAAAGCCCAGCGCCGCCGCGACCGAGGCCGTGAACGCCGTAAACCCGCCCGACACCAGCGCCGCATAAGCGCCATTGGCCTTCATCGTCGAAACCAACTCTTTCCCGCCGGGCATATAGGTGATCCGTGTCGCTAGAACAGTCTCTATTACACCGGACTCCAGCCCTTCCAGCAGCCCCACACGCTCTTTCAGCGCAGCCTCGAAATCCAGCTCCCCGTTCATGGCCCGAGCCGTAATATCCGCCACGCGCGCGCCCACGCCCGCTTCGTCGGCCAACTCGTCGATACATTCCTGCTGGATCATCGTGCTGTCCATGTCGGCCAGCAGCATCTTCTTGCGCCGCCCTTCCATCGGCTGGATCACCAGATCCACGCCCAGTGTCTGACACTCCTCCCACACCTGTTCCACATTCGCCGGAACGCTCGCCAAAGCAAACTCCGCCGCGACGTCCGGCATTAACCAGATCACGTCCCCGCCGCCCCACGCGTTGCGCAGGTTCGCAGGCAAGGCGGCGTCCAGTTTCGGCGAAGATGGGTCGCATAGAAGGGTCGCTACGAACATCGGGAAGTTTCCTATCGTGGAGAAGCGTGTCGCAAATAATCACTCAAGCGGCGCTATAGCGACGTTTTCTCTATTGTGAAAGCCCGCGCCCTTCCGTAGTGACGCCAGTGGGACACCTCTCCCCAACGAGAGGCAATATATCTGTAAGGGTAGACATTATGACTACGAAAGCTCCGGCCACCAAGCCGACGAATCCGCGCTTTTCTTCCGGCCCCTGTGCCAAACCCCCCACATTCACGCTCGATAAACTGGCCGACGCCCCACTGGGTCGCTCGCACCGCGCCGCTGTCGGCAAAGCCAAGCTGCTTGCCGCGATCGAGACCACCCGCGACGTGCTGGGTATCCCTGCCGACTACAAAATCGGCATCGTGCCCGCCTCCGACACCGGCGCGTATGAGATGGCCATGTGGAACCTGCTGGGCGAACGCCCGGTCGAGATGCTCGCGTGGGAAAGCTTCGGTTCCGGCTGGGTCACCGACGTGGTCAAGCAACTGAAGATCGATGCTGAAGTCACGACCGCCGATTACGGCGAGATCGTCGATTTTACCCAAGTCAATTTCGACAACGATGTCTGCTTCACATGGAACGGCACCACCTCCGGCGTGCGCGTGCCGTCGAAAGACTCTATTCCCGCCGAACGGGCCGGTTTGACCCTGTGTGACGCCACCTCCGCCGCTTTTGCAACGGACCTGCCGTGGGACCGCTTGGACGTCACCACCTTCAGCTGGCAGAAAGTGCTGGGCGGCGAAGGCGCGCATGGCGTCCTGATCCTGTCGCCCCGCGCGGTGGAGCGTCTCGAAAGCTACACCCCCGCATGGCCCCTGCCCAAAATCTTCCGCCTGACCAAGAGCGGCAAGCTGATCGACGGTATCTTCACAGGTGCCACCATCAACACGCCGTCGATGCTGTGCGTCGAGGATTACCTCTTCGCGCTGGATTGGGCCAAATCCGTGGGCGGCCTCAAAGGCCTCATCTCCCGCGCCGATGCCAACACCGCCGCGATCACCGATTTCGTCGCGGCGCATGACTGGATCGACTTCCTTGCCACCGATCCCGCGACTCGCTCCAACACCTCCGTGTGTTTGAAGTTCACCGACGACCGGATCACCGACGGCGCGGCATTCGCCAAGGCCATCGCCAAGCGTCTGGAGTCGGAAAACGTAGCCCTCGACATCGGAGCCTATCGCGACGCCCCTCCGGGCCTGCGCATCTGGTGCGGCGCCACGGTCGAGACCTCCGACATCGAAGCCATGCTCCCGTGGCTCGCCTATGCGTTCGAGCAAGAGATCAACTCCTAAACCCGTTTCGTGCCATACGCTTTGCCGACGCAAAGCCGACGTAATTCATACCGCTAAATATAGGAGCCCATCATGGCCCCCAAAGTACTCGTATCCGACAAACTCTCCGAGACCGCCGTCCAGATTTTCCGCGACCGCGGCATCGACGTGGACTTCATGCCCGACCTTGGCAAAGACAAAGAAAAGCTGCTGTCGATCATCGACCAATATGACGGCCTCGCCATCCGGTCTGCCACCAAGGCGACCGAGAAACTGATCGCCGCCGCTGACAAACTGAAGGTCATTGGCCGTGCTGGTATCGGCGTCGACAATGTCGACATTCCCGCCGCCTCGAAAAAGGGGATCATCGTGATGAACACCCCGTTCGGCAACATGATCACCACCGCCGAACACGCCATCGCGATGATGTTCGCCGTGGCCCGTCAGATCCCCGAGGCGTCGGCGTCCACCCATGCAGGCAAGTGGGAAAAATCCAAGTTTATGGGGGTCGAGCTCACCGGCAAAACCCTAGGCGTTATCGGCGCAGGCAATATCGGCGGCATCGTCTGCGAACGCGGCGTTGGCCTTAAAATGAAGGTGATCGCCTATGATCCCTTCCTGTCCGAGGAACGCGCAGACAAGCTGAACGTGACCAAAGTGGAGCTCGACGAATTGTTCGCCCGCTCCGACTTCATCACGCTGCATGTGCCTGCCACCGACAAAACCCGTGGCATGATTTCAAAGGAAAACATCGCCAAGATGAAAGACGGCGTGCGCATCATCAACTGCGCCCGTGGTGGTTTGGTGGACGAGGCCGCACTGGCCGACGCGCTCAAATCCGGCAAGGTCGCAGGCGCCGCTTTTGATGTGTTCGAGGTCGAACCAGCCACTGACAGCCCGCTGTTCAACCTGCCCAACGTGGTTGTGACCCCTCACTTGGGTGCTGCCACCACCGAGGCGCAAGAAAACGTCGCCCTGCAAGTGGCCGAGCAGATGTCGGACTACCTTTTGACAGGCGCGGTTGCCAACGCGCTGAACATGCCCTCCGTCACGGCGGAAGAGGCTAAGGTCATGGGGCCATGGGTAAAATTGTCCGAACACCTTGGTGCGTTCATCGGCCAGATGACCGACGAGGCGATGAAGGAAATCCAGATCACCTATAACGGCAACGTGTCCCAAATGAATCTGGAGGCGCTGAATTGCGCTGCGGTGGCAGGTATCATGAAGGCTACCAATCCAGATGTGAATATGGTGTCGGCGCAGGTTATCGCAAAGGAGCGTGGTGTGAAAATTTCGACCACGACGCAGGACAAATCCGGTGTGTTTGACGGCTACGTCAAGCTGACCGTTGTCACCGACAAGCGCGAGCGGTCGATTGCTGGCACGGTATTCTCCGACGGAAAACCGCGCTTCATCCAGATCAAAGGCATCAACATTGACGCCGAGATCGGGGAGCACATGCTCTATACCACCAACGAGGATGTCCCCGGCATCATCGGCACTTTGGGCCAGACCATGGGGGAGAATGGAGTGAACATCGCCAACTTCACCTTGGGCCGCTCATCCGCCGGAAAAGGTGCAATTGCGCTGCTTTATGTCGATGAACCCGTACCAGCACCGGTCCTCAAGAAACTGACGGAGACTGGCATGTTCAAACAGGTGAAAACACTGCATTTCGACGTGGCATAATCTAAAATCTACACGCATTTAACGCCGCTGCCTTCAGGGTGGCGGCGTTTTTCGTTGGCGGTTAATCCTTACGGATCAAGCCGGTAATGGCACCCGCCCCCAGCGCCGCAACGATCCATCCGATAGACTTGGCGAACCACCGCACCCACCACGCGATCTTGCCCAGAGGAGAGCGTGAGGTGGACGGTGCCCAAGCGCCCTCCTGCCCGAAATTCACCAGCGGAATAACCACATCCGCGGCGTAGGCGAAGGCGTTGAACGTCTCCCAATCCTGCCCGCCCTGACCGGGGGCGGACCAGAACACCGCAGGGTTTTCAGGATGCGACTGGGTCGCCGCGACCCAGTCCTGCGACACGAGAATGGGGGCCGCATTCGGCGCCATGTCGCCCGCATCCCACGTCCGCTGGAAGAACACGCCAAGCGAGATGATCATCACAATCGCCACCACCACGGCCCTGCCGGGCCTGTAGCCGTAGCCGATGGTCCACCGCAGAAAATCATCCGCCACCCGCGCCAAAGCACGTCGCGGGCCGTTAACCCCACGTTCTGCCATCAGGCGTCTATCTTCCGCGCGCAAAAGGCGCTCCTTGCGCATCAGAACCGAGCGGGCATCTTTGCGGTGACCCAGCGATTGCAGCACGGTCGCAAGCTGCTCGTAGGGTTGCGAAGTGAAGGGCATGTCGTCCGGCTTGCGGGCAAGCCAGTCCAGACGCGCGGTAATCTTGGTGTCCACATGGCGGGAGAAATCGCTATAGCGAAACCCGTCGAGCCTGATCGGATAAGAAGCCCCAGGCCCCACAGGCTCATCCCGAAACCGCGCCACCTCGGCGGCAGCCAGATTGACCATGCCCTTCGTAATGTGGTTATCGGTCATATACAGGATGCCGTTGATACGAGCCCGCGCGAGGCTCAACGCCATGCCGTAGCCATGCTCCTCGCTGGGATCGAAAACGGGGGCCGTAATGACGTCATTCTGCGGCAGACTGATAGAGGTGTTGGTGATGAAAAAATCATGCTCGACCCGTGCGGATGAGAAGAACAAGAGCCCCGTCGCGTGCAACTCTGTCACGCTCTTGGCATAGGGGTAGTTGCCCAGAAAGACAGAACCCTCCACCCGCAAGGACGGCGCGAAGATGGCGTCTTGCGTGGGGCTTTCGATGGTCGCGTCGCATATTTGCAGATCGCCACTGATCCGCGCGCCTGCCATCGAAATCTCGCCCATGACGATGGTGCCGGCCCTGATGTAAACCGATCCTGAAAACGACGTGTTGTCAGCGGATAATCCCGTCAGGTGACAGGTCGAAAGGTGCAGCCCGCGCAGCCGCGCGTTGACCAGATTGATCGGGTTGCTCAGGTGGCAATGCGACAGCGAAATGTCCCGCTCGCAATCGCATCCTTGCAGATCCAGCGTGCCGCTGATCCACGCCCCGCGGAGGCGAATACCCTTGTCGTGCAGCGCGTCGAATCCCAACAGCAAATGCCGGATTAATTCGCCCCTGATCGTGTGGACAGGCTCGGCGGCTTTGGGCAAGTTCCCATCCCCGACGCTGGTGCGCTCGGGGTTTGTTGCGTCGTCTATAAGTTTCTGTTCTGCCGCAGAGAACGGAGCAAAGGTATCTAAGGAATTCATTGGCCGACCGTCGCACGACGCCGTGGCGCGGGCAAGTTCATGACACAGAAAAGGCTTTACACCCCTACCGCTTGCGTGATTCCGTGCGCTTCATGAGCAAGCGTTACCTTCCCTACTGGATCACCTTCGGCATCCTTGTCGCCACGGCCCTCATCCTGCTGTGGATGGGCCGTGTTCCCATGTGCAAATGCGGCTATATCAAGCTGCTGCATCTGGAGACGATGAGTTCCGAGAACTCGCAGCACATCTCGGACTGGTACACGCCCTCGCACCTGCTGCACGGGTTCATCTTCTACTTTCTGCTCTGGCTGGTTGCGCGGCGGATCAACATAGGCTGGCGCCTCACCATCGCCACCGTGATCGAAGCCGCGTGGGAAATTCTGGAAAACACCGACGCCGTCATCAACCGCTACCGCGAGGTGACAATAGCGCTGGATTACTACGGCGACAGCGTTCTGAACTCGGTCTTCGACATCATCGCCATGTGGGTCGGCTTCTGGCTGGCACACCGGTTGCCAGTGTGGGTCAGCGTCGCAATCGTGATCATCGCCGAGGTCGTCGTAATGTCCGCCATCCGCGATGGTCTGGCGCTGAATATCATCATGCTGCTTTACCCGCTGGATGCGATCCGCGAGTGGCAGGCGGCGGGCTAGACCTGATAGTAAACGCGATACCATTCGACAAAGCGCGCAACGCCCGTGCGCACGTCTGTCTTGGGTTGATACCCCGTCAGGTGCTTTAATAGATCAGCTTCGGCCCATGTCGCAGGCACATCGCCGGGCTGCATATCCATGAAGTTCTTTTTCGCCTCGCGTCCTGTCGCTGCTTCGATCGCCTCGATAAACGCCATAAGCTGCACCGGCTCGCCGTTGCCGATATTGACCGCCCGCCACGCCGCGACGGGTGATAGGCTATCGCCGTCTGTGACCTTACTTTCGGGGCGCACAGGCGGGGTGTCGACAAGCAACCGGATACCTTCCACCAAGTCGTCGATATAGGTGAAGTCGCGGCTCATGTCGCCGTGGTTGTAGACGTCAATCGGGGTCCCTTCGAGTATCGCCTTGGTGAACTTGAACAACGCCATGTCGGGACGCCCCCAAGGACCATACACCGTGAAAAAGCGGAACATCGTCACGGGCATGTCGTAGAGGTGGGAATAGGAATGGGCCATTGCCTCGTTCGCCTTTTTGGTGGCGGCGTAGAAGCTCATCTGAGTGTCGACCTTGTGGGTCTCCTCATAAGGCATGACGGTATTTGCACCGTAGATCGACGAAGTGGATGCCATCAACAGATGATCACACGGATGCGCCCGCACAGCCTCCAATACGTTAAACGCACCGATCAGATTGGCGTCGACATAGGCGCGCGGGTTTTCGATGGACCACCGGACACCGGCTTGCGCGGCAAGATGGATAACGACATCCGGCTCGTGCTCAGACATGATGTCCATGACCAAGCCGTCCGTTTCCAACAAGCCTTCGATCGGTGTGAAATTAGGGGATTGGGACAGCATCTGATGGCGTCGCTGCTTCAGCGTCACATCATAGTAATCCGTCATGCCATCGAAGCCCACGACCTTGAAGCCATCCGCCAGCAAACGGGCCGCAACATGGTAGCCAATAAACCCTGCCGAACCGGAGACCAGTGCGGCGCGTTTCTTTGCTGTCATGATCGTTACTCCCTGTGTCCAAGCCTACGTCTGGCAATTTGCCTATCAGGTCAAACACGAAAAAGTGCGACTTTCCGCGAGTTGGTGCCGTTGCCCCTGTTTCGCTTGCATTTCGCCGCTGAGGCCACCAACTGTAAGGCACCCAACCGAGAGTAGCCCAATGAACCTGCTGCGTTCTTTTTTCAAAAGCAAGAAAGCCGCCACTCAGGAGCACTCTGACGGGCGGAACGTCTCGCGGCCAAACCCGACCTCAGCCCATTTCGTGGTGGGTGACCTACACGGAACGCTCGATTTGCTTGAACATATTCTAGAGCAAATCGACCATGTTATCGGCTCGTTGGATCTAAGCGATCCCAAGCTGGTCTTCGTCGGTGACTATGTTGACCGCGGACCGTCAAGCTCCGCCGTCCTGACGCGGCTGTACGAGTTGGCAAGCGAGTTTCCGCAGAACGTGACCTGTATCCTTGGCAATCACGAGCAGATGATGCTCGACTTTCTTGACGCTCCAGAAGCCAGGCATGCAAGGTGGTTCCGGAACGGTGCGGCGCAAACTCTGGCCAGCTTTGGTATCGACCTTCCTGAAGAGGCTGATTGGACAGCGACCTCAGGGGCCATCGCCGCTGCGTTGCGCGCGCAGATGGGCGACCAAGTAGAAGATTGGGTACGTTCCCTACCGATGTCGGTCAGGTCTGGAAATCTGATGATAACCCATGCCGGAGCCGATCCGGGGCGCGCAATCGACGACCAGTCTTCGCGTGTTCTGCTCTGGGGTCACCCCGAGTTCCTGAGCCGGGCGCGCTCTGACGGACACTGGGTCGCGCACGGGCACACCGTCATGGAGAACGCTGTTTGCGAAGACGGGCGCATTTCGGTGGATACTGGTGGGTATTCCACTGGCTGCCTGACTGCTGCCGCGATCCTGCCCGACGGAACCGTCGAGTTTTTACAAACCACGGAGCCTCGTCAAAACGGCTGAGGTACCGCTACCGTTCGAATTGGTGACAACGCAACGTAACCTCTACGCCCGCGAAGAAATGCAGTAAGCTTGGCGTGACACACACGGAGGACCCAGAATGTCTGAAATTATGATCCTGAGCGGCGCACGCACGGCCATCGGCACCTTTGGCGGCGCACTTGCCAGCACCCCCCCTATCGACCTTGGCGCAACAGTTTCGAAAGCGGCGATGGAGCGGGCCGGGGTCGACCCGTCCCAAATCGGGCATGTTGCGTTCGGCCACGTGATCAACACCGAACCGCGGGACATGTACCTGTCCCGCGCCGCCGCTATGCAAGCAGGTGTTCCTGACACCGTTCCCGCGATGAACGTGAACCGGCTATGCGGCTCCGGCGTGCAAGCGATCGTCTCGGTGATCCAGTCGCTGATGCTGGGCGACGCAGAGTTCGGCCTTGCGGGTGGCGCAGAAAACATGAGCCGCTCCCCCTACATCATGCCCGACGCGCGTTGGGGTCAGAAAATGGGCGACATCAAATCCCAAGACATGATGCTGGGCGCGTTGAACTGCCCGTTCGGCACTGGCCATATGGGTATCACCGCCGAGAACGTCGCGGCGGAACATAACATCACCCGCGAGGCACAAGACACCTTTGCGCTGGAGAGCCAGACCCGTGCCGCACGCGCCATTGAGGCAGGTTACTTCAAGAACGAGATCGTGCCCGTCGAAGTCCGCGTGAAACGTGACATGGTGCCTTTTGACACGGACGAGCACCCCAAAGCGACCTCGCTAGAGGTGTTGGCAGGGCTGCGTACTGTGTTCCAGAAAGACGGCACCGTAACGGCCGGCAACGCATCCGGCATCAATGATGGTGCTGGCGCAGTCGTGCTGGCCACGGAGGCTGCGGCAAAGGCATCCGGCCTGACTCCTCGCGCGCGCATCATCGGATATGCCCACGCAGGGGTGCGGCCGGAGGTCATGGGTATTGGCCCCGTTCCCGCGGTGCAAAACCTGCTGAAACGCACGGGCCTGAAAGCCAGCGACTTCGACGTGATCGAGTCCAACGAAGCCTTTGCAGCACAAGCACTGGCGGTTTCGCAGGAACTGGGCCTCGACCCTGCCAAAGTGAATCCCAACGGTGGTGCAATTGCTTTGGGCCACCCGGTTGGGGCGACAGGTGCCATCATCACGGTCAAAGCTTTGCACGAACTGGAACGGACCGGCGGATCAAAAGCGCTGATCACCATGTGTATCGGTGGCGGTCAGGGCATAGCCTTGGCGATTGAACGGGTCTGATTACTCGGCAAAAATAGTGGTGCCCGCGGCGCGGCCTCGGGCATCAATTACCCTTACTTGCAGATACCCGCGTCCTGACGGGACCAGCTGCGCCTGACGCTCCCAGCTGTTGGTGAGAACCGGCGCGCCGTTTTGCAGCCATGTGAACGGCGCAACACCATCCCTGATTTGAACCGTCACTGCACCATCACGCCGCGCAACGCGCGCGCCATCAGGTGGAAAGGCCACCTTGGGATGATCCTGCGCCACGCCTTTTTGCTCGGAGCGGCTGGTAAACCGTTGCAGGGGCCGCGGCAGTTCGGCGTTTCCTAACAGCAACGCATCGCGTGGCGGCGCAGGCAACGGATCGCTCTGGGGTTTTACCTTATCGAAGGCTTGAAACATGAGCGGCGCGGCCAGCTCTCTACCGAAGGCCCCCGGCACAGGCGTGCCGTCGACCCGCCCCATCCAGACGCCAATCACATGCCGTCCGTTATACCCAATCGCCCAAGCATCACGGTGCCCGTAAGACGTCCCCGTCTTGAAGGCGACGTCCTTGCGCCCTGCCATTGCCGGACGCGGAACACCCTTGAGGATATCGCCAATATACCAGCTTGCCCGCTTGCTCAAAACCGAAGGTAGGGGCGTGATATCCTTTTGAATCGCCGCGAGGGTCTTCGCCCCGTCGGGCTGCGCAATAGCGGCATATAGCTGGACAAGTTCAGTGAGACTTAAGCCCAAACCACCCAGCGCAATGGCGAGGCCAGCCTGATCACCCGCCAGTTGCGGCGACGTTCCCGCCTGATGCAGTTTAGCAATCAGGTTTGCGGGGCCAAGCCTGTCCAACACACTCACGACGGGGAGGTTCAAGGAGGCCTGCAAAGCTTCCCGCACACGAATGTCACCGCGAAACAGGCCATCGAAATTCTGCGGCGCATAAGCCCCGAATTGCATGGGCCGGTCGGAAATCAGCGATTCGGGATGGATTAGACCCTGATCGAACCCCATGCCGTAAATCAACGGCTTCAAGGTCGACCCGGGGGAGCGACGCGCCTGCGTCATATCAATAAACCCACCCCGCCGATCATTGGCGTAGCTGGCAGAGCCGACGGACGCGATAATCTCGCCCGTCTGGTGGTCCGCCACCATAATCGCAGTCGACAGATACTGGCCACCTGCTCCCACGGCCGTGGCAGCCAGCCGTTCCAGCTTTTGCTGAATGCCTGCGTCCAAAGTGGTGCGAATGACCTGCCCGCCTTCCGTACTGCGAGCGCGGTCCGTCAGATGCGGTGCCAGTGCCGCAAAGTCGTGACGCTTTGCCCGAAGTGTTTGCGCTGTGTTGTCCTCCGGCTTCAAAGCGCCGTCGCCAACCAGACGCTCCAGAACACGGTTTCGCGCCAGTAGCGCGTGTTTCGGGAAACGGTCGGGTCTGCGGCTTTCAGGCGATTGCGGCAGCGCGATCAGCATAGCCATCTGCGTTGGGGTCAGGCGGCGCGGTTCTTTGCGGTAATAGGCCAGACTGGCCGCGCGCAGCCCTTCCAGATTGCCGCCATAGGGTGCGCGCACTAGATAGAGCGACAGGATTTGCTCCTTACTCAGTCGCTGCTCCAACGCCAAGGCAAGCCGGATTTGGCGCAGCTTTCCGGGCCATGAGCCTGTGCCGCTTTCCTCCAGCAAACGTGCGACCTGCATTGTCAGGGTCGACCCGCCAGAAATGACGCGCCCGTTCCATGCCGCTTGAGCAGTTGCACGCATCATCGCAACAGGATCAACGCCAGCATGGCTGTAGAAGCGTTTGTCTTCATAGCGGATCAGGAGACGCAAAAACTCCGGATCGACTTCGGCGACGGATATGGAAAGCCGCCAGCGGTCGTCTGAGGTTTGAAAAGCCCGCAACAGTGACCCGCGCCGATCAAGGACCTCTACGCCGGTTTCGATGGCCAGCACCGGCATTTCGGTGCGACCGACCCACCCGTCAAACTGGTCGCGCCCGAGGGCCGCCGCCCAAAGGGCGACAGCCAACACCCCAAATGTTCGGGCAAGCCTCACTACCGGACGACCTGCACACGTCCCTCGTCGGTGCGGGCGCGGTAGAACGGGCGATACATATCTTCGACGCTTGCGGCAGGGTGGTGATAATCCCCAGGCGCCACCGCGCGCAGAATATAGGCCAGTTGGAATTCCTTCCTGCCGTAGTGATCAACTGCGGCAAGGAATCTATCGTCGCGAAACTCCGAGTTGCGGACGTTTGCGTCGGTGTTGAGCCATGGCAGAGATTTGACGTCACCGCTGCGCAACAGGTTTGGGTTGTCGATCTCGAAACCGGCAGGCAGCGGGTCGTTTACCATCAGCCTCGCCTCTCCTGTCGCAAGCGGAGTCACCGTTAAGACTGAAACCAAGCGTGTTCCCGACGCCACGCGACCGGCATCAACGGGATTTCCGTCCAGATCATAGTAATCGCGCGCGATCCGGTATCCGTTTCCACCAGCTTGCACAGGGTCATCTGAAACGCCGATGGCCGTGAGAGTCACGATTGTCGCGTCGGACGAGGTATTGGTAATCTCGACAGGTTGTTGCGCATCCTCGTCCAGAACCTTAACCAATGGCCCGTCCACGATATTGCCATTCAACGACAACCCTGCCCCTTGGCGGTCAATCAAGGCGTTGGCTGCCAGCAGTGTCCAAACGGATTCCTGCGTCGAACGTCCGACCACATCTCCGATGGAAGGTGCAATCCGTGCGCCGATCTCGGCCACGTTCAAAACGTTTGATCCGGCTTCGACGGCCAGTGTCAGAACGGCAGCAGCATCCCGCAGGTCGGTGCCGTAATCGTCACGCCAAACTTGTGCATTGCCCGTTGGCTTGTCCAAGAGGCTGGCTGCACGTCTAAACATTGCGTCGGCGCGCGACGGGTCACCGTAGGATGCAAGAGCCGCACCCAATTGTGCTGCTGCCAATGCAGTGGCGAAATCGGAGGCCTTGGTGTCCGCATAGTACCGCAGGTCTCCGATAGATGCGGCACCCTCCCGGGCCAGAACCAGCAGGGCATAGGCAAGGCCTTCACCGCCATACTCGAAGTCAGGCGCGCTGTTCACTTCGTTGCGCAGGTTATCGAGTGCTTGTCTGAACGCCACTTGCGGCACGTCATGGCCCTGCGCCCGCGCTCTGCTCAAGAAGTCGGTCACGTATGAATCGAGCCACAAATCGCCACGGTCGGGCCGCCAAAGCCCGAAAGCCCCGTTGGATGCCTGATTGGTCAGAACCAGCGATATGGACTGGCTGATCCGCTCCGCGATGCCATCGCGGTCTTCCAGACCCATCGCGCGGGCGACCTGATCAAGATAGAGCAACGGCAAAGCCTTCGAAGTCACCTGCTCGGTGCAACCATAAGGGTACCTGTCGAGCGCGTTAAGCAGTCCTGCCACGTCAAACCGGGCTAACGGACCTGCCGCAAGCGTCACAGAGCTGGAGCCAGCCGCGAACCCCGCAAAAGCGTTTTCATCCAGAGTAAATGTTCCGCCCGCCGCCAATGAGAACTGGCTGCGCCGTTGGATGGGCGGGTCGTTCCGGCGCAACTCGATTCGGTGCGTTTGGTTCAGCGTTCGGCCATCAGGCAGCGTGAGCGCGACATCCACCGAAACAGCGTCGCTCCCTTCCGCGGTGAACGGCATGGATAGGCGCACTGTTTCCTTCTCGCCAAGCTTCACGGAATTCGGGACCTCGCCCGTGAGGCGCGCACCTGTCGCACGAACGGAAAGCGGCATGTCACCGGTCGGACCGTCCGCATGCACAATCTCCAGTAAAAGCTGACTGCTGTCACCGGGTGCCAAGAAGCGCGGCAACGTGGCGGCCACCACGACAGGGTCGCGCACCAGCACCTCGGTATCGGCTTCGCCGACTCCGTCTTTCGACCAGACGACCGCCATCAAGCGAACAGAGCCGTTGAACGCGGGAAGGTCGAACACGGTCTCTACGATACCATCTGCACCGACCTTCAAGGGGCCGCTGACATAGGCCACAAGCTCTTCGGTTGGTGGTGGCGATTTTGCGCGAAGCTGCGCGCTTGCGTCGCCACCAGAGCGGATGGTGCCCAAGGCCCCTGTGGTGCCGTCAATGAGGCGGCCATAGACATCGCGAATGGCGACGCCCAGCTTGCGTTGACCGAAGTAATGATCAGAGGCATCCGGCGGTGTGAATCCCGTCAAGTTGAGGATGCCCTGATCCACCGCGGCGATCATCGCGTAAACGTCGCCATCCGCATTATCCACTTTGAGCCGCGCTGTGAGCGGGCCACGCGGGGCGGCCTCCCCTGCCGTTTCGAATTTCGCCCGAAGTTTCGCATTTTCAGGGTCTACGGACGCATGAGACAAGCCCAAAGCGCGCGCAGGGTTCTGCCCTGCCACTGCATCCATCGGGCGCAGAACGGAGGCAGACACATATGCCCCGCTTCCCCAATCGTCGGTGACTGGAAGTGTGATCAGGTTCTCGCCCTCGAACACCTCAACCGCCTTCATATCAATCAAGCGGTTTGACATCACGGTGACCAAGGCCGTGCCCGCATAGCGCGACACGATGCGCAGGGTAGCGGTATCGCCGGACTTGTAGAGCTCCTGATCAAGAGAGGCTTCGAGGAGATCGGGTGTTTGGGCAGCGTCAGCACTTGCGTACCAACCGGCAGTGAAGCTCATTGAGGTCGCAACATAAGGTCCGTCAACGCGCTCGACCTTGATTTCGTATTCGCCCCACTCAACTGGTGCACCGATCTGCAAAGGCGCGCCCGCCGTCACGGTTGCTTCGCCGGATGCCACACGGCTGCGCGTGGTGATCGGATCCCAGTACCAGTTGCCGTAGTTTGAGTACCACTGGTACTCGGTCCGCACGCGATTGATCGTCCAGCGGACTTGCATATCTTGTGGTGTCAGGTCGGGGGCCAGCGCAACGACATTGAAATTGGCCTCGGCATTTTCAGGTAAAACACCGTCAAAGCCCGGCTTGACGCCGATCAGCGGTTTATCGAGCAAAAGGGCGCGCGTGATACGGCGCTCGATCGGGCGGTTAGAGCCTTCGCGGACACGAACGACAACTTCTGCTTCCAGCGGTTGCATCACCTCGGTCAACTCAGGCACCTCAAGCAATGCTGTTGCCAAGCCAGCCGTATCGGTGCGGACGTTAGAGACAAAACCGCTACGAATGGGGCGGAATGGGGTGTCGTGACGCCCGAAGCGGTACCCCTTATAGCCATCCAGAAAGCCGGAGGCACGAAGGACCATGTCGCCCTCGACCGCGAGATCTGCGCCGGGGGCGCCGAAAAGGTATCGCGCCTCAATCCCAAGTTCAGGGGCATTTTGACCCGCAATCATTGGTCCTTCAGGGAGCGTGAGCGTCGCGTCGATGCGTTCCGGCAGAAAATCCTCCACCAACAGGTTTTGCGTAGACAGCGCAGGCGCTTCGGGGTCCGCAAATATGGCAAAGGTCCATGTGCCGCGAGGAACTTCCGTGCCAAGCGGCATCGCAAACATACGGCCACCCGCGCCTGCATCCTGCTCGGTGGTTCGTGAATATTCGACGCCGTCAGGGCGGCTAAGGACTGCTGTAAGCGACAAATCTTCAATCGCCTTGGCCGTACCGTCCCGCGCGAGGGCCAAAGCGTTGATAGTTTCGCCTGCGCGGTAAGCCCCGCGCTCGGTGGTCACGAACAGATCGACAGGCTTGGCGGGCGCGTTGCCCTCAACACCACGGTCCGACAAATCAAATTCGGGGTCGCGCAGGGACAGAAACGCAAAGTCGTCGTCTTTTTGGACCGTCAGCAAACCGGGTGCAGCCGCACCGAGACCACGAATAAGGCCGGCATCAAAGCGGGCATAGCCTTCCGCATTGGTCGTTACCGTATCCAACACCTCGTTGGCGCGGGAGATCAGTGAAACAGAAACCCCCTCTTTCGCCGCCACGTCAGAAAGACCGCGCACAAACACATGCATGCCGTCGACACCCTCGAGACTGGTCAGGCCAAGATCACTGATCACAAACCACTGCGTTGCGGGGGAGGCTTCGTTGGTTGATTTACCCGCGACAGATGCCTGCAGCGCGTACACTCCCGGTTGCATTTGCCCCACAATATCGGACACCGGCAGTCGGGTTGTAACATCGCGGTTCAATTCGGTCTGGACGTCGCCTTTGCCTTTCCACACCTCAACACCCATGGAGGAGCGGAACTCCCGCTCGCCGTAGTAGCTAAGCGGTCGGGCGAAGAAGTCACTTTGCATTGTGCGCAAAATGTTTCGGTCCGAGACTTTATAAAGCGTCAGGTCCAGCTTGTCGGTATTAACAGCGACCACCGGCAGCGCGGCATCGCCGCTGCTTGGCAAGATATAGGCACGCCCGGGGAAGCGGACGGACGGGGCGCGGTCGCGCACGTATTGGGTGATCTCAATCGGCTTTTGCAGAGCCTCGCCGGACTCTGCAGGCAGACCTTGGCGCAAGGTGAAACGATAGCGCTCACCGTGATTCAGGCCACCGAGGCAAAGCTGGCGATCTTGCGCCTCAATGCTGAGCCCTTCGATCTGTGACTGCACGAATGGCGTGTAGTCGGTGGTTTTGGACAATGACTCTGAGAACGCCACGCAAATCCGCGGCTCCTCGGAATTGCTCTCAACATCTGTGTCAGCGACGTTGAAGCCGAATAGGCCGACTACCCGATCCAAGGCTTTCTCGGTGTCGTCTCTCGGCTGCAAGGATTGCGCAAGCCGCAGCGGCGCAATCGCGTCACGCCCCCTGCCGTTCTGTTCAAACGCCTTCGCCATCGTCGTCAGCGCATTGACCGACATCGCAGGGTTGGGCGCGCGCAAATAGGCGTTGATGGACGCGGTCAAATAAAGCCGGTTGAACTCGCGCCGTTTGCTTGAATCTTTCTTGGCAGCCGACGCTGCATCGCGGGAAAACTGCTCCCATAGATCAGAGCGGTCTTCGACCGTAAGCCCGGCACCAATGAAACGCATCGCGACGTCCGGTTTACCTTCACCACGGGATTTCGCCGCCGCTTCAACAAACTGCTGGGCTGTGAACGCATTCGCGGCATAGCGACTTGTCATGGTGGACGCTTGCGTGAGCGCTGCGTTTAAATCGCCTTCGGTCAA
Organism: Litoreibacter halocynthiae; assembly: GCF_004365635.1. Classification (GTDB taxonomy): domain Bacteria; phylum Pseudomonadota; class Alphaproteobacteria; order Rhodobacterales; family Rhodobacteraceae; genus Litoreibacter; species Litoreibacter halocynthiae. The sequence continues at coordinate 290,000 of NZ_SOBH01000004.1, forward strand.
GAATGGCGCCTGAGCGCGCTGGGCTTCCGCTAACCGCAGCTCGGCTGGCGTCGCGTCACTGACCCTGACCGACAATGCGCCTTCAAAAGGCTCGCTCTGCGTGATGTCCGATTTGGGGAAACAAGCGCTGGATTTGGTGTTGAAGGTTAACGCCTTGCAAGACGCATCGGTCAGGCAAGCGCGCGTGCAAGCGTCGAAGCTGGTGTCGAAAATATTTGTGAGGTCGCTGCCGTAAAAATCCACATTGCGCGACAGGGTCATGCGGCGCTCCGGAATCAGGCCGTCGGCAAGCGCCGTTGTTGCGGTCACGACTGCAATAAAACCTGCGAAGAAAATGCGGAACGCCATGATAACCTCGTTTTTCTGAATACTCCCTCAGGGTTGCACGACCACTGCGAGTCGGGCAACCCAATCGCATTAAGTGGGTGTTCACCAAGTTCAGCAAATCTGTGCCGATATACAGGCAGACGATTCGAGGATGATGGAACACTCCCTAGCAAATGACGACCTTATGCGGGAGCGGCGTGCCCGGCTGGCTGCTGAACGGTTGTTGGAGCAAAAACAGGCCGAGCTGACGGCGGCAAATCGCAAGCTGTCTGCCCACGCTTTGGATCTGTCTGGTCAAATCGTAGATCAAAGACGCGTTGTGCAAGAGCTAGAAGGGCAAAACACACGCGTGGCCAAGGACCTTGTCGCGGCCAACCACAAAGTGGTTGCTGTGGAGCGCCTGCTTTGGGACGCGATTGACACCATCCGCGACGGTTTCGCTCTGTTTGACGCAAAGCTGAACCTGATCGCGGCCAATCCGCCTTATCTCGCCGCTTTTGAAGGTGCGGGCGATATCGGTCCGGGATCAGGGTATGTTGAAATTCTCGATCTTTGTATCGACGAAGGCATCGTTGATTTGTGTGGCCAAAAACCGGAAGACTGGCTCGACATGATGCAAGGTCGCTGGACCGGCGCAGAAATTGAACCGATCACCCTTCGTTTCTGGAACGGCGTTTACGTCAAAATGATGGACCGCCGCACCTCAGACGGTGGGGTGGTGTCGATGGTACTCAACATCACCGAAAATATCCTGCGCGAAGACGAACTGCGGGACGCACGGGATAAGGCGCAAGCTGCCGACCGGGCGAAATCCGCATTCCTCGCAAAGATGAGCCACGAATTGCGCACCCCGATGAATGGTGTTGTCGGAATGGCAGACCTGCTGCTTGAGAACGGACTCGATGAAGAAAGCACGCTTTACGCTCAGACGATCCGCAACTCGGGTGAGGCATTGCTAGATATCATCAACGATGTTTTGGATTTCTCAAAGATTGAAGCAGAGAAAATCCAGCTCAAGCCGCAACCATTTGATCTGGAACGACTGGTGCAGGATGTCGGTTTAATTGTTGGCCCTACCGTCCAGCAAAAAGGGCTGGATTTTCAGATCGACTATGATCAGTTTCTGCCCGCCGAGTTTATCGGTGACCATGGCCGTATCCGCCAGATTCTGACCAATCTTGTGGGTAACGCCGTGAAGTTTACCGATGAAGGCTACGTCATGGTCCGCGTCGTCGGAATCGTCGACGATGCAACCCGAAGCTGCCAATTGCATTTCACCATTGAAGACAGCGGGCTTGGGGTTGAGGCGTCTATGGTTGATCACATCTTCGGCGAGTTCAACCAGATTGAAGACGAGGCGAACCGCAAATTCGAAGGCACCGGATTGGGCCTCGCCATCACCAGAAAGCTGGTCGAGCAGATGGGAGGCGAAGTCTGGATCACCAGCGTCAAGGACGAAGGCGCCTGCTTTGGGTTTCAGATAAACCTGCCGCTGGTTTCTGATGCCGAAGCGGTGCCGAACATGATCCCGAATACGATCAAGTCCGCCATCGTCATCGAGCCCAACGCCATGGACCTCGACATTCTCATGCGGCAGATGGAACTGTTGGGCCTGCCGATGATCGCATTGCCGAACGCCGCTGCAGCAAAGACCGATATGGCTCCCGACATCATTTTCGTAGGTCATCACCACGAGTATTGCGACGGCCCCTCCACAATCGAAACCGTAGGTCGCGTTTTTCCCGGCGTCCCGATTGTTGCAATGATCTCACCCGCTGATCCGGCCGCAGTTCCGACCAACATCCCTACGCTTCGCAAACCATTCCATCGTCAGGATCTTTTTGACAGTCTTGCGAGAGCTGCACATGCGCCTGTGGCCAAAAAAGAGGCCCGTCAGTTGCGCATTCTGGCCGCGGAAGACAACAAAACCAACCAGCTGGTGTTTCGCAAAATGCTCAAGACTGTGGCCGCTGATTTGACCATGGCGTCCAACGGCGTCGAGGCCGTCGAAGCTTTTGAGCAGGGGCATTTTGATCTGGTGTTTATGGACATCTCGATGCCCGAAATGGACGGAATGGAAGCAAGTCGCACCATTCGTCAGTTGGAGGGCATTCGCGGCTCAGACCCCGTTCCGATCATCGCCATGACAGCACACGCGATGGCGGGTGACGAGGAGCGGATTAGGGAGGCAGGAATTAGCCACTACCTGACCAAACCTCTAAAGAAGGATAAAATTCACGCCCTCATAGAAGAGCTTTCGCCCACGGAAACCACTCCGTTTCAAAGCTGAAGGAAGCCCGGGCTTAGACGCATGTGGCCAGTAATCAATCCGTTCCAGTTCGAAATTGGGCCATGCAGCCGCTTCTTGGCCATTGGGTGATTTGCATCGAGAGCGCCGTACTTCACCAAAAGCCCTGCGATTGCAGCCTCGGCGGCTCTCGTCCCGCCATCGGCTATTTTCAACGCCATGCCTAGGCCTTGTTCTGGCAGGATCGCGACGAAAACCGCCTCTGCGCCCGTCTTGATCGCAACCTTTCCGTCCATCGCACGCATCAGTTCGGTGCAAGCACGGCCTTCACCAGCGACCAGATCGGGGTGGGCCCGCATCGCGTCCACCAAGCGGGTCGACGCCTTTGCGCGTGCATCAGACCCGGAGGGCTTTGCCATTCGGGCCATCGCGCGTGCCAGGCCAGTCACCGTTGTCGAAAAATTCGGCGCGGAGCATCCGTCGATCCCGTAAAACTCTGCCGTTTCCCCAGTCATTTCCTCGAAGGCTGCGCGGGCCGCGCGTTGAACAGGGTGATCAACCTCCACGTAGTCCGGGCCTTCTCCAAGGTGTTTGTTGAGCGTCAGAAACCCGCTGTGTTTGCCCGAACAATTGTTATGAATCTGGCATGGCTGCTTGCCGGCACGGATCAGCGCATCGTGCGCATCTTTGTCAGACGGTTTTTGCGGGCCGCAGCGGAAATCCGAAACCTGTAGGCCAAGAGTATCCAACCAAACCTGCACTCGGTCGGTGTGAATCGCGGCCCCTTTGTGTGACGCGCAAGACAGTGCCAATTGCTCTGGCGTCAATCCGAATGCGTCAGCGGCACCGCTCTCGATCAAAGGTAAGGCCTGCAACATCTTGCACGACGAACGCGGATAGATCACCTTTTCGTCATCACCCCATGCCTCAACAACATTTCCACTGGTGTCGCACACAACCGCATGGCCCAGATGTTGTGATTCAAGCAGGTCGCCCCGCCAGATTTCGACCATGGGGATCGGTTGTGTCATAGACGCCTCCTTCTAAAGCGGAAATTCGCCAATTGGGCTTCCCCAACACATGCATTCTGGGCTATCGTTTGGCAATCGAGATAATAATATGCTGTGCTGGCACAAGTTGAATCCGTTAAGGGTCGTTCAGCGCACAAGAGGCAGAAACAGCTGGAGCTGTGAGATACATGAAAAAAGTGCTGCAAAGCATGGCCGTAAGCGCGGCCCTTATTCTGGCCACTGGCCCCCTTTCCGCTCAGGAGCAATCTACAAATCGCGTCGCGTCCAAAACGGACTGGAGCGTGTTTGTTGAGGACAACCCGACGCAGTGTTGGATCGTATCCAGCCCGAAGGAAGTTGTGAACACCAAGGGCGGCCGCGTTGTGGCTGTGACCCGCGGCGACACGCTTATGTTCGTGAGCTATTGGCCCGGGGCCGGTAAGCTGGGCGAAGTCTCCTTCACCGGTGGCTATCCCTATCCGGACGGTGCAACTGTCAGCCTGAAAATCGGCGACAGTGAGTATGAGTTGTTCACCAGTGGTGAAACCGCTTGGGCGCCGACCCCTGCGGATGACAACAAGATCATTTCTGCCATGAAACGCGGTGCGGACGCTGTCATCACCGGTGTGTCCAAACGCGGCACGACAACGAAGGATTCGTTCTCACTGCTCGGCTTTACCGCCGCGCTGGAGGATGCCGCGAAGCGTTGCGGCGGGTAATTTAGTCAAATTTTTCAGGGTTAAGGGATCGGCTGCCAAGGTTCCTTAACTCGCTAACTCTAAGACCGGGACAACCGGCCAACAGGCAGCATCAAATGACAATCCACACCAGTATTACCTCTATCCGTCTTCCTGTTGAAAAGAAGCCGGTCGCTGTCCGCCTTTCCCCTGCGGGGTTGAGCGTGGGAACGCCCGTCATGACCAGCGCCGGCGAACGCTTTGTCGAGGACCTAAAATCCGGCGACCGCATATTGACCAAAGACCTTGGTATGCAAACCATCAAATGCATTGCCTTCAGGGACGTGGACTTAATTGCGAAGCCAGAAAAATCTCCGATCCGCATACCTTCAGGTATATTCGGTGGCGACCGCCCAAGCGCGGACTTGTTTCTTGCACCCACACAGCGAATTGCACTGCGTCACCAAATGTTCGACATGCTGTTTTCTGCGCGGGAAGTTCTGATTTCCGCCAAAGATTTGTTGCATATAGACGGGGTTCGCCAAGTCGAGGGACTGCGAGGCGTAACCTATGTCTCCTTGGGGTTCCTTCAGAGCCATCTGCTCTATTGCGGAAATCTGGCGGTAGACTTGGGCCCAAGCGATCGCTCGTCCAACCGCCCCGCCCTATCCGCGGAAGAAGCACGGCTTGCTTGCAGCCTTGTACGCCCGCAAGTCACCCATCCACAGCATGCAGCTGGTTTCCCTTTGCACTAATTTGGTGTATTCGGCGGTCTTCCTGCTCTCTGTGAGGCTCTGATGTCCGCGAACGCTCCGATCACGCAAGATTTAGTAACCATACCGCGCAAGCTGCCCGACAGCGACCGTGTCAACTTGGTTGGCCTTACCCGAGATGATTTGCGCGACGCATTGATTGCTGCGGGAACACCCGAAAAGCAGGCGAAAATGCGGACCGGCCAGGTGTGGCAATGGCTATATCAGAAGGGTGTACGTGACTTTGACAGCATGACGAACCTTGCCAAAGACTATCGGGCTCTGCTGGCCGAGAAGTTCGAAATTGCCCTTCCCGAAGTCGTGACCCGTCAGGTCAGCACCGACGGCACGCGCAAATATCTGGTGCGGATCGCTGGCGGGCATGAGGTGGAGGTCGTCTACATCCCCGAGGAAGATCGCGGCACCTTGTGCATTTCCAGTCAAGTTGGCTGCACGTTGACCTGCTCTTTCTGCCACACCGGTACGCAAAAGCTGGTGCGCAATCTGACGGCAGGTGAAATCATCGGGCAAGTCATGCTGGCTCGTGATGATCTGGGTGAGTGGCCAGAACCGGGGCATAACCCGAATGACGAGGCGCGGCGCAAGTTGTCCAACATCGTCCTGATGGGCATGGGCGAGCCGCTCTACAACTTCGAGAACGTGCGCGACGCGATGAAAATCGCGATGGATCCGGAGGGAATCAGCCTTTCTCGCCGTCGAATTACACTGTCGACCTCAGGCGTCGTGCCAGAAATCGCCCGTACAGCCCAAGAAATCGGCTGCCTTCTAGCGGTGTCCTTTCACGGCACGACGGACGAGATTCGCGACAAACTGGTCCCGATCAACAAGCGTTGGAATATTGAAGAACTTCTCGCTTCGCTCAGGGCATATCCCAAGGCGTCGAATAGCGAGCGGATCACCTTTGAATACGTGATGCTTAAGGACGTGAATGATTCCGATGAGGACGCGTATCGGTTGGTCGAGCTGATCAAGGGCATTCCCGCCAAAATCAATCTGATTCCGTTTAACGAATGGCCCGGCGCCCCTTATGAGCGGTCGTCAAACAACCGTATCAGGGCGTTTTCCGAGATCGTCTATCAGGCGGGGTATGCCTCACCCGTTCGCAAACCGCGTGGCGAAGACATCATGGCGGCATGTGGCCAGTTGAAATCCGCGACAGAGCGCGCGCGCAAATCTCGCAAGCAGATCGAGGCAGACGCAGGACTGTCCAAAGAATAAGAGAACTTACACCCTGAACGTAGAAAAGGCGCCCGATTACTCGGACGCCCCTTCAAACAGTTGGTTTAGCGTGCGCTTAGGAAGAAGCAGCGGCAGCAGCCAGAACCAGGAACAGCAGTGGAATCAGAATGCCGCCAGCCGAAGAAGAAGTTTCTTCAACGATTACAGGCTCTTCGATGATTGGGTCGGAAAGACCACCAGCGAAAGCAGAAGAAGCGGCTGCAGTGAAAACTGCTGCAAGTACGATTTTTTTCATCTCAATTTATCCTTCCAAGACACGCCCGCTGGAACCAGACTATCCGGTCCATCCACAGGCACCCAAGACAGTATCTCGTGACATTCTATAACCAAGGTTGTGAGGTTAATACAATGGCTCGACCCGTCAGGTCAGATTCAACTATTCAGAATGTCGTCAAATTAGCAACACTTGCGTGCCCACTTTCGCTTTGGAGAATACCTCGGCGATGTGCTCGTTGAACAATCCGATGCATCCGTTCGACGAACGACGCCCGATTTTGCGCGTGTCGTGCGTCCCGTGAATGCGGTAATAGGTCCAACCAAGGTACAGCGCGTGCGTTCCCAACGGATTATCCGGGCCCGCTGGCACAAAGTCGGGCCATTCGGGGTTACGCTTTTTCATCGCGGGGGTTGGACTCCAAGTTGGGCCGTCAACCTTACGCACAATGCTGGTGCGACCGCGTCGGGTCAGGTCTTCTGAAAGCGGAACCGACGAAGGATATAAGCTATAGTTCCCATCTTCAGTCCACATGTGAAGTGCGCGACTATCAATATCGACAAGAATCGCACCTTTGCGAAGGTTGCTGAAATAAGGCTGCCAGGTCAGCGAGCGGAAGCTCGACATATTGCGGCGTACGACTTCAGTCAGATCCCGCTCATTCTCCGTCGTATCCGCGCCATTTTGCGCGAACGCGGGGGCCGCAAGGCTGGTCGCGGCAGCACCGGCGCTAAGTAGGAAGTGGCGGCGGTTCAGGCCAATCAAATTCTGTTTGCTCATGGAACATACCCTCCTCGAGTAAGTCTTCACCCCTTTAATATGGCGAGAATGCCTCAATCACAAATCAAACAATGATGTGATCGGCCATTTTTCACCACCGTGTTTGATCAGTCTCACGGTTCAGTTTAAGCATTGGCAAAATTCTAAGGAATAAATGGTATGGCAAGACTGATCCTCATCCTGATCTCCGCGTTCTTTGCGCTCTCGGCGTGTACGCCCACTGCACCGACAGTCGGCCCAGACGGAAAGCCGCTCCCACGCGTTTACCGAATCAAGACCAAAGACACCGCTGCAATTCAGTTCCGTGTGCTCGATTCCGTCAACGCGTTGCGCGTTGCTGCGGGCAAAGGCTCTTTGGAACTTGATAGCAAACTGACCGCGGCGGCTGCGACGCATTCGCGCGACATGTCTGTTCAGAACCGCCCTTGGCACTTTGGCTCAGACGGCTCTTCACCGCTCGATCGTGTTGCCCGCACAGGGTATGAGGGTGAAATGGTCGGGGAAAACATCTCTGAAACCTACGAAAACGAGTCCGAGACTGTAGCAGCTTGGATGGAAACACCTGCAACCCGCGATGTTATCTTGTCACCACGCGCCCGCAAGATGGGCTTCTCGTGGTTCCAGGAACCCAGCGGAAAAATCTGGTGGACGATGGTAACGGGCAGCTAAGGCTGCCCGCTTACGGAAATATGTCGATAACCGTACCGTTCTTCACCATCGCGTAGAGCAGTCGCATTTCGCCATTTCTGATAGCGATACAGCCCGCAGTCCAATCCGGTCCGCGTTTGCCTTTTAGGTTGGGCTGACCGTGGATGAAGATATCGCCTCCGGGCGACTTGCCAATCGTACGGGCATAGGCACGATCCACTTCATTCGGGTAAGATATCCCCAATGACAGGTAAAACGAGCTGTTCGGATTGCGTCGATCAATGGTGTAGCGCCCTTCGGGTGTGCGCCCGTCGCCTTCGTACTGCTTATGGCCCAGAGCACCGAACCCCAGATCAACTTCAAAGGTTTTAAGGACGCGATTTCCGTGGAAAACCTTCAGCAGTCTCTGACCCTTATGGATTTCGAGCTTCGTTACCTCAGGGCCGTTATATGTGATAAATTTTGACGAGCATGCCGACAACACCAACAAAGAGGCCAATAAAAGACCGCGCAAAAACACAAAACGCATATGAGCTACCATCCCATTTTTTGGAGACTATAACCAAAAATAGATCCCGCAGGAATCCACTAAATTCACCGTCACGCCTATGTGTTTTCAGCGGTAAGTAGCGCCTGAAGCCCGCTGCGGTAGTCTGGATAGAGCAATGTCACCCCCAGCTCGTCCTTGATGCGATCGTTACGCACGCGCTTCGATTCGGCATAGAAGCTTCGCGCCATTGGGGACAAGTCTGCGGATCCGAAGTCGATCGCCTCTGGCAATGGCATCCCCAACAGCTTGGCTGCATACCCGATCACGTCTTGTGGTGGTGCTGCATCATCATCGCAAAGGTTGTAAACCGTGCCGGCATTGGGACGCTGGATCGACGCTTCCAGAACTTGCGCAATATCGTCGACATGGATGCGGCTGAAGACCTGACCATCTTTGATTATGCGTCGCGCCGTCCCGTTCCGAACCTTTGAAAACGGCCCGCGGCCCGGCCCGTAAATGCCCGCCAAACGGAAAATATGAAGCGGCAGGCCCGTTTCGGATGCCAGATCTTGCCATGCAGCTTCAGCCTCGACCCGTCGTTTTCCACGTCGGGTTGAAGGAGTGAGGGGTGTCGACTCATCCACCCAGCCTCCATTGTGATCACCGTAGACGCCAGTGGTCGACAGGTAACCAACCCAATCGAGTTTGTCGGCGACCTTTGAGATTTGCGAACGAAGCTCGTTCAAAACCGGATCACCGCTCTCGCCCGGCCCAACCGATACAAGCAAGTGAGTCGCTGTTGCCAAATGTGAGTCCATGTCCGTGGACGGCCAAACAACGGCCTGCACGCCGTCTTGCTTCAGGCTTTCCACCTTTTCCCGAGTTCGAGAGGTACCAGTAACGGTCCAGCCTTGATCAAGCAGAATCCTCGTCAACGCCTGAGCCGAATACCCGTGTCCAAAGCTTAAGAGATGCGGCATCAGCTTAACCTGTTAACTGCCCAACGCGCGGCGTCGGCGATGGTAGGGTCTGAATCATGAATATGAGCGAGTGCTGAATTAACCAGTTTCGCGTCTTCGGAGTTCCCGATGGCATACAGCACATTGCGGATGAAACGGTCCCGCCCAATTCGTTTGATTGGCGAGCCGGAAAACTTCGCACGGAAGGCTGCATCATCTAGGGCCACCAATTCCGAGAGCGCTGGAGCACGCAGATCGTCTCGTGCAGCATAGCGCAACTCCGTCGCGTCTTTGGCAAACTTGTTCCAAGGGCAAACCGCAAGGCAATCATCACAGCCGTAGATGCGGTTTCCAAGCCTGCTGCGCAATTCTTCGTCGACCGGCCCTTTGTGCTCGATCGTCAGGTAGGAAATGCAACGTCGCGCATCCAACTGGAACGCAGCGGGGAATGCGTCGGTGGGGCAAATGTCCAAGCAGGCACGGCAAGTGCCACAATTGTCTGTTTGGGCCTGATCAGGCTCTAATTCTACGGTGGTGAAGATCGCACCAAGAAAGAACCAGTTGCCCAGATCGCGGGATAGGACATTCGTGTGCTTCCCCTGCCACCCCAGCCCAGCCGCCTGTGCCAACGGTTTTTCCATAACGGGTGCGGTATCTACGAATACTTTGATCTCGACCCCTTCGGCCTGATCAATCAACCAGCGACCAACCCGCTTCAGGCGTTTTTTTACGATGTCGTGATAGTCGCGGTTCTGCGCATAAACCGACACCGCCGCGCGGTCGCGTAGTTTCAGTGTTTCGAGCGGGTCGTGATCGGGCGAGTAAACCTCAGCGAGCATAATGACGGATCGGGCTTCGGGCCAAAGCGCGGATGGATTACCCCGCCATGTCATGCGCTCGGCCATCCACCCCATTTGGCCGTGGCGTCCTTCGTCAACATAGGTGTTTAAACGGTCCGGCGCTTGAGGAATGGCATCTGGTGTGCAGATACCCATTTTCGCAAATCCTTCCGCGAGGGCTTGCTGCTTCAACCGGTCCTTTAGACTCAAAAATCCAGATCCGCATAATGCGGCGGCTGGATGAAGCCCGGCACCTGATCTGCAAGGATGGACCGGAAGGCAGGGCGAGATTTTATCTTCGCATACCAATCCTTGACGTTGGCATTCCTGTTCCAGTCCACGTCACGAATGTAATCGAGGCATGAGAAATGGGCGGCAGCTGTGAAATCGGCCAAGCTGAGCTGATCGCCCCCCAACCAACGGCGTTGATCCAGCAGCCAGCCCATATAATCGATGTGGTATTTGATTTTTTGCGCGCCCAGCTTCACGTTTCGGCTTTCAGGGTATCCTTGACCCATGATTTTCTTGTTGACCCGCTCGTAAAGAAGCTTCGATGTGACTTCTTGGTGAAACTTGTCGTCAAACCAGAACACCAATCTGCGCACCTCCGCGCGATCTTCCGGCTTCTTGGGAAGCAGGGCCGGCTCTGGAATGACTTCCTCCAGATACTCGCAGATAGCCTGACTTTCGCTCAAGGTTTGGCTGTCGATCTTCAGGATCGGCACCTTACCTGCGGGGTTGCGCTGCATGAAGTCGGCGCTTTGCTCCCAGTAACGCTCCTCAACCAGCTCAACCTCAACCTTCTTTTCAGCCAAAACGAGGCGCACCTTGCGGCAAAACGGAGAGAGCGGGGCGTGGTAGAGGCGGTTCATCACATTATCCAATGAGAGAAATCAGTCTGTTTGTCATGGCAATGTTAGGAAGGTTTTTCAACCTTCGAAACACTGATTACGCCCGTCAGCGCGGATCGTAGCCGCCCCGGCAGCAATAGATCGCGCACGTTTTTGGATGTATGAGGACGGCCTTTTTGCCGAGCGACCCTTCGGGTTCGGCAATATCGCAGCAAGCAAAGAGGCTTGGCGTATGGTCAAATCCTTGGCGTCGACGCCAAAGTACCAAGGGGCTGCGGCACCAACGCCGAACACACCTTCATCGAACTCTGCGACATTCATGTAGACTTCCAAGATGCGGCGCTTGGTCCAAATCGTCTCAACCACTGGCGTGATCGCGGCCTCAAGCGCCTTTCGCGTCCAGTTCCGTCCGTGCCAGAGAAACACATTCTTTACGGTCTGCTGCGAAATGGTCGATGCGCCGCGCCCGCCACCATCTTCTAGCGCATCGCGGATCGCGGCCATGTCGAAACCCCAGTGATTACAAAAGTTCGCATCTTCAGCAGCCACAATTGCATGCGCCATATGAGGCGAGATCGTTTCAAAATCACGCCAGTCGCGCCTTGTATCTTCCAACCGCCAGTTTTCAGAGAAGATGTAGGCCGTGGTAGGGGGATTCACGAATGCGTAAAGCACCACGACAGTCAGAATGAACAACGCTATCGCAATCACTAAGCGCCATCCCCAACGTACCGCCAGATAAGGTACCACGCCAATCCACCAGAAAATGGAGCGTTTGGGTTTTTCCTGCCTGGATTTCGAAGCTGGTTTAGCCCGTTTCTGGGGTTTCTTTACTGCCTTTGCCATATCGATGTTCTACCCCTATTGCGGGTGCGGTCAAAGGTCTGACGTGAGAGGGATGTCTAGCGGCAAGTTACGCTGGAAATCAGACCGGACCTATCGATATCAATGGTTAAGCGATCGGGGCTAAAATCCATGGTGATAACGTCATCGGGGCGCAGAACCCGCGAAGATTTGGGCAAATCCACGTTGTCCAATGCCGACGCCTTTTTACCAAGCAAGCTGTAATAGGCCTCCGCGCCACAACGCGGTTGCCCGTCAAAATCTGCGGGATCTGCGAATTGATCATCACAGGCAGCAAGCAGGAGCAAGAGTGGCAAAAGGAATCGCATTCCAGCGGTTTACTGCGTCTGACATACGAGAGCAAACCCATGGCGATTGATTTCAGCGCGACTATGCGCAAGGTTGGCCTCAACGCACTGAAAGAGGATCACAACATGCGCACCAGAGCAGCCGTCGCCATCGAAGCCGGGAAACCGCTTGAAATCATGGATGTTAATCTAGACGGCCCCCGCGAAGGTGAGGTGCTTGTTGAGATGAAAGCGACAGGTATTTGCCATACCGACGAGTTCACTCGGTCCGGTGCAGATCCGGAAGGTCTGTTTCCTGCCATTCTTGGTCATGAGGGTGCGGGTGTAGTTGTGGATGTAGGGCCGGGCGTTACGACCCTGAAAAAGGGAGATCATGTCATCCCGCTCTACACACCGGAATGCCGTGAGTGCGAATACTGCCTGAACCCGAAAACGAACCTGTGCCAATCTATCCGGTCAACGCAAGGGCAGGGGCTTATGCCCGACGGGACATCCAGATTCTCGACCCTCGATGGTGATCCGATTCTGCACTACATGGGCTGCTCGACCTTTGCGAACCACTCGGTTGTACCAGAGATCGCTTTGGCCAAAGTTCGCGAAGACGCCCCATTTGAGAAGATTTGCTACATCGGCTGCGGTGTCACAACCGGAATTGGCGCTGTAATCAATACCGCCAAAGTTGAGATCGGATCGCGCGCCATCGTGTTCGGGCTTGGCGGCATTGGCCTGAACGTCATTCAAGGGCTTCGCCTTGCCGGGGCAGATCAGATCGTCGGCGTAGACCTCAACCCTTCCAAGGTCGAGATGGCGACGCGTTTCGGCATGACAGACTTCGTGAACCCTACCGAGGTTGACGGCGATCTGGTTGCCTATCTGGTCGCCCTCACGAAGGGTGGCGCAGATTATACGTTTGATGCGACCGGCAATGTTGGCGTGATGCGGACCGCTTTGGAAGCGGCGCACAAAGGCTGGGGTGAATCGATCATCATCGGTGTTGCGCCCGCAGGCGCGGAAATCAGCACACGTCCATTCCAGTTAGTCACTGGTCGTAGCTGGCGTGGTACTGCTTTTGGTGGCGCGCGTGGCCGTACAGATGTTCCGAAAATTGTTGACTGGTACATGGACGGCAAAATCGAGATTGATCCAATGATCACGCATACAATGGGGCTCGACGACATCAACAAAGGTTTCGATTTGATGCATTCAGGCGAGTCGATCCGGTCAGTCGTGATCTACTAGTGGCTGAGCGTTCCCGGCAGCTTTACGCGGTGTTAATCGACGCCGACAATATCCCTGCGGACAATGCAGAGGCGGTTTTGAAAGAGGTCACGACCTTTGGCGAACCGGCTTTGCGACGCGTTTATGGTGATTGGTCGAGTGGGCAACTAAAGAAATGGACGGATAAAATCCGGGCGCTTGGCTTGGTAGCCCATCAGGAAACCGCAAATACCAAGGGCAAGAACGCCTCCGATATCGGTTTGGTCATTGACGCTATGGATATATTGCACACGGGGCGCTTTGACGGGTTTGTGCTGGTGTCGTCGGACAGTGACTTCACCCGTCTCGCGTCGCGCATCAGGGAAGAGGGTCTGGAAGTTATCGGAATTGGCGAACGAAAGGCGCCGGAAGCCCTTCGAAACGTGTGCAACCGGTTCATCTTTATTGAAAACCTGATTGAGGAACCCGAACCTGCGCGTGGAAGTGATCCCAAACCATCCACCAGCAAAGAAAACCCGACCAAAGCCACGCCCCTGATCCTGAGAGCCATGGACAAGATGAACACTGATGACGAGTGGTATGACTTGGGTACGTTGGGAAAGCTTGTCATGGCCGACAACCCGGATTTCGACACGCGCACATATGGTGAGAAAAAGCTGAGTGACCTGATGCGCAAGCTGAAGCATTTCGAGACGCGCAAAGACGGCAACAAACTAATGGTGCGGCGGGTTAACTAGACACCGTATCGCGCCAAGAACATGTCAACTGCTCCGTCGATGATACGGTCCACTTCGGCATCGGTCGGCTTTTCGATAATGTTGAAGATCATCTTCACGAAGATTTCCGACTTCACGAGTTCTTGGAACTGCATCGCTGCAAGACCCAGATCGTCGATCTTTAACTCGCCACGTTCGCAGGCATGCTTGAAATATTCGCTCAGGCGGTCTTCCAACAGTTTCGGGCCGGACGCATAGAATTCGCGACCTAGTTCCGGAAAGCGATCCGACTCGGCCACGCAAATCCGGAAGATGCGTTGTGCGAAGTTGGAGGTCAGAAACTCCATCATTTTATGCGACATGATCGTCAGCATTTCGCGGACCGGAACATCGGTTGAATCTACCTGTAAAGCGCGATCAGCCTGCGAGGCGCATTCCTGCTTGGCAACCTCGATGAACAGAATGCGCTTGTCGGGAAAATAGCTGTAGAGCGTGGCTTTCGAGACGCCAGCCTCACGCGCGATCAGGTCAACACTTGCACCTTCGAAACCCTGCGCCAGAAACACGTCGCGCGCGCCTGCGATCACTTGATCGTATTTGCGGCCGCGTTTGATTTCAGGTGTGTTTCCGTCCAAGTGAGTGTCTCCCGCCTTAATGAGCTATTATAGACCATACAGTTTAGTTTGGGCAATGTCCGCCAATGATTAAGGGCGGGCTATGATGCCCGCCCAAACTCACACTTCCAAGTAGGGGGGAGCTACTCGTCCTGCGCAAGCTTGCGTTTTACCAGCTCAGATTGCGTGAGAGTGCCGCACACTTCTTTCTGAACGCCCGCACCAAGTTCAAGCGAGCTGCAGCCCTTGGGGGCTTGCTCCAGCGTGCTGGATTGAGCCCGGGTCACGGTCACATCCTGTGTGGGGTAGGTAAGGTTGGGGAAATATACGAATGACGCACCTCCGTCAGCCAGCGCAGGGCCAGCAAAAGCAAGAGAGGCAGCGATCAGGGCAGACTTGAGAGTGTTCATGATTCTTATCCTTCAAAAGTGAACCGTTCAGTTCACATTCAGATATCTAAACCGAGTCGTTTACTTTTACAAGTATCTTTTGAACCGATCAGTTCACTTTTTTCCAAGGGTTGAACTCGCGCACGAATTCCCTATTTTAGAACCATTCTAATTTAGGAGTTCCCGATGCTTCCCTCCGTCAGCTTCCGACGTCGCTTTACTGATCTATCCGAGCAAGAGGTCCTCGCCTTGGCTATCTCGTCTGAAGAAGATGACGCGCGCATCTATCGGGGATATGCCGAACGCCTTCGTGACAGCTTTGCCGCAACCGCCGAGATTTTTGAATCCATGGCTGCGGAAGAAGACACCCACCGACAGATGCTGATTGACCTGCACAAGAAGCGGTTCGGTGATGTCATCCCTCTTCTGCGCCGAGAGCATGTTGCGGGCTTCTATGCACGTTCGCCCATTTGGCTAGTTGAGAACCTCGGTTTAGAAAAAATTCGCGAGCAGGCCGGACAAATGGAACGAGACGCGCAGCGGTTCTACGAACTTGCTGCCAAACGAACCACCGATGCCGATACCCGTAAGCTGTTAGGTGATTTGGCTGCGGCGGAGGCTGGCCACGAGCAAACCGCTGCTGATTTGACAGCGAAAGTTGATGGCGAAGTGCGCGACACCGAGGACAAGGACGCGCACCGCCAGTTTGTTTTGACTTGGGTCCAGCCGGGATTGGCGGGCCTCATGGACGGCTCTGTCTCGACCCTTGCCCCGATATTCGCCGCGGCCTTTGCAACGGGCAATACGTGGGACACGTTCCTTGTGGGTCTCGCTGCCTCGGTCGGCGCGGGTATCTCCATGGGCTTCACCGAAGCGGCGTCAGATGACGGGCAATTGTCAGGGCGTGGCTCTCCTTGGAAGCGTGGGTTCGCCTCGGGGATAATGACCACCATCGGTGGTTTGGGGCACGCGCTGCCTTACCTGATCACGGATTTCTGGACTGCCACCACCATCGCCGTCATCGTCGTGTTCATTGAGCTTTGGGCCATTGCGTGGATTCAGAACCGCTTCATGGAAACGCCGTTCTTCCGCGCGGCCTTGCAGGTCGTGCTTGGTGGCGCACTGGTTCTGGCAGCTGGTGTTTTGATCGGCAGCGGCTAAGCCACTGTTGCCTTTCCCGAGACCGTGATATCGGGGAAGGCGATGCTGGAGATATTTCTGAAAACGCTGCCCTTTTTCGCCATTATCGGTGTGGGCTATTGGGCTGGACGGGTGAAGTTCTTCACACCCGAAGCAACCGGCTATTTGACGAAATTCGTTTTCTACTTCGCCTTGTCGGCAATGCTGTTCCGGTTCTCCGCCAACCTGTCACTGGCCGAAATTTTGGACTGGACCTACATCGTCGCCTATTTCTGGGCCACGGCGCTGGTCTATCTGATCGTCACCTCCGTCGCACTGCTACGCTGGCGATCGGTTGAGGAAGCAGCCATCGAAGCGCAATGCGGCGTTATCGGTAATGTTGGGTTCCTTGGCGTACCGATGCTGGTTCTTCTCATGGGAGAAAACGCCATCGGGCCCGTAATGTTGATCTTGGCGGTGGACCTGATCTTCTTCGGCAGCCTCGTTGTTATCCTGATCACCGGATCGCGCGACGGGCGCATGTCACTCGGGATACTTAAAACCGTAGGAACGGGACTGATCAAAAACCCGATGATCGTGTCTATCGTGCTTGGGTTTGCTTGGTCCGCTTCCGCGATGCCTATTCCGGTTCCACTAAACGAATTCCTGTCCATCCTTGGCGGCGCCGCAACTCCGGGAGCATTGTTTGCAATTGGTGCTTCGCTCGCGACCAAATCGGCCGAACGCATGGAGGTGGCAACTTGGCTGTCCTTCTCGAAGCTGGTGCTTCATCCCGCTGCGGTTGCTATCTCGGCGTTGTGGCTGTTTGCGGTGGACCCCTATTCGGCTTCAGTGATGATTGCCGCCGCCGCATTGCCAGTCGCTGGCAATGTTTACATGATCGCCCAGCATTATGGGGTTGCCCCGACGCGGGTTTCCGCCAGTATTCTTATTTCAACCGCCGCCAGCATTCTGACCGTGTCGCTTGTAATCGGCTGGGTCAGCTAAAGGAGACATCATGGACACCATTTCCGAAAACGCATGCTTTGGCGGAGTCCAAGGCGTCTACTCCCACCGCTCCGAAAGTTGCGATTGCGATATGACCTTCGGGCTGTTTCTACCCGCAGAGGCGAAGGATGGTCCCGTTCCCGTCCTGTGGTATCTGTCCGGCCTGACCTGCACCCACGAAAATGCCATGGTGAAAGCATCCGCCCAAGGATGGGCTGCGGAACAAGGTATCGCGTTGATCTTCCCGGATACGTCGCCCCGTGGTGATGATATCGCTAATGATGAGGCATTCGATCTGGGCCAAGGCGCAGGGTTCTACGTCAACGCCACACAAAACCCGTGGGCGCCGCATTTTCAGATGTATGACTACATCACCAAGGATTTGACCGATCTGGTATTCGACAAGTTCCCGCTGGATGTGACGCGGCAAGCGATCACCGGCCACTCGATGGGCGGTCATGGTGCTCTAACCATCGCGATGCGCGAAACCGGCCGCTTTGCCAGTGTTTCGGCCTTCTCTCCGATCTGCAATCCCACCGATTCAGATTGGGGGCGCAGACAGTTTACGGCCTATCTTGGCTTTGAAGAGGACGAGTGGGCCGAACATGATGCCAGCCTGCTAATGGCGAAACACGGCTTTGACGGGCCTGTTTTGATCGACACAGGCACGAAGGACCAATTCCTCGACCTGCTGAAACCCGAGACGCTCGCCCAAGCCGCGGCTGCAAAACGTCAGGAAATTATCTTCAGGATGCAGCCTGGCTATGATCACTCATATTTCTTCGTCTCCACCTTCATGGAAGACCACATCACCTTCCACGCGGAGGCCCTATACGCATGATCAAGGCAGTTATCTTCGACATCGGCAATGTGCTGATCGAATGGCAACCGGAGCGTTTTTATGACAGCGCAATCGGGGAAAACCGTCGCAAGGCAATGTTCGCCGAAGTCGACCTGCACGGAATGAACGACAAGGTTGATCTGGGTGGACCGTTCAAAGAGACGATCTACGAGGCAGCAGAAGCATACCCGAAATGGCGCGAAGAAATTCGCATGTGGCATGATCACTGGATTGAAATGGCATCGCCCACCATAGACCATTCCGTGAAGCTGCTTCGGGCCTTGCGCAGCAAAAGCGTTCCAGTTTTTGCGCTCAGCAATTTTGGCATCGGCAGCTTTGACTATGCCGAAACGGTGTATAGCTACCTTGGCGAGTTTGATCGTCGCTACATTTCCGGCCACATGCAGGTGATCAAGCCTGACCCGAAAATCTACCAGATGCTGGAAGATGATTGTGGCCTTGCACCTGAAACCTTGCTGTTTGCCGACGACCGCGCCGATAACATCGACATGGCGCTATCGCGGGGCTGGAAGGCCCACCTGTTCGAAAACCCGCAAGGCTGGGCAGACTGCTTGGTATCACACGGGCTTTTAAGTGCCGAGGAGGCCGCAGCTTGAGCATCGACATCATCGGATTCGAAGAAGGCGAGGCTGCTATTAGCTGGGCTGGCCTGACAAACGCGCTCGCCGCGGGTCATACGCTGCCTAAAGCCGCGATTGGCGATACCTTCTTGTATCGCGACCCCGATACGTTGCTGTCGCGTTCCGCTTGGATCGATGGCTTGGGTGTGGCTGTGAAGTCCGCCACAATTTTTCCCGGAAACAAAGCTGCGAGGCGACCCGCGGTCAATGGGTCGGTCTCGATGTTTTCCGACAAGACCGGAGAACTGGAAGCGCTGGTTGACTTCCATCTGGTCACCAAATGGAAGACTGCGGGTGACAGTCTGTATGCCGCGAAACTATTAGCAAACCCTGATCCGGACACGATCCTTGTGATCGGAACTGGCACTGTTGCAGGCAATATGATCGACGCCTATCGCAGCGCTTTTCCACATGCGCGTTTTACTGTTTGGGGTAGAAATACGGAATACGCGACGACCTTCGCCGAGGCCAATGGAGCGACCGCCATCTTGGATTTGGCTGATGCCGTCCAGCAGGCCCAGATCATCTGCACTGCCACAATGACAACAACCCCAATTCTTAAAGGTGAATGGCTGCAAGCTGGCCAGCATCTGGACCTGATTGGCGCTTACCGCCCAGATATGCGGGAAGTTGACGACAAGGCGATGCAACGCGCGAAGCTGTTTGTTGATAGCTTCGAGACTACATTGGACCATATCGGTGAGTTGAAAATCCCGCTAGAGAGTGGAGCAATACAGCGTGGTGATGTTCTGGGCGATTTCTATACGCCAAGCGCATTCACACGATCGCCCGATGACATTACAATCTGCAAAAATGGGGGTGGCGCGCATCTGGATTTGATGACCTGCCGCTATATCCTTGATCAATGGAAAGCCGCATGATTTCCGACCAGCCCTGCCGATGACGAAGCTCTGAAATGGTCGAAGGACCCGGGCGATGCGGTCTTGTTCGACTTCCAAACCGCCCACAGTGCGCACGGCAATGAAACGGCAAGCCGCCGCCGCGCGTTGTCATTGCGGTTTGTCGGGGAAGACGCGCGGTTTGTTGAACGGCGCGGTCGCACCTTTCCGCACTTCCCCGGTCACGGGATGAAAGCCGGTGACAAGTTACGCAAGGACTGGTTTCCCGTGGTCTACACCGGCTGAGCCGCCCACGGCTTTTCCCGCACGGGTAAATGCACGATCGCACTGAACGCACCAACGCCGATCCCTATCCACCAAACCAGCGTATAGTCGCCGGTCACATCGTAGAGCTTGCCACCAAGCCAGACGCCCAAAAAAGACCCTAACTGGTGGGAAAAGAAGACTATTCCATAAAGCGTGCCCATGTAGCGTAGCCCAAAGATATGCGCCACAAGACCAGAGGTGAGCGGTACTGTCGCGAGCCACAGGCTCCCCATCGCAAGGCTGAAGATGATCACCGTTGTCGGCGTCATTGGGGTCAGGATGAACCACGCGGCAACGACCGTTCGCCCTGCGTAAATGCCCGCAAGCAGGTATTTCTTGGAATGCCGCTTTCCCAGATACCCCGCAAGGATCGTTCCACCGATATTGGACAGCCCGATCAGAGCAATGGACAGCGCGCCCAATGCAGATGTGGTGGTGATCCCCATACCCGCCAACAAGCCGCCGCCCGAGATTGGACCGCATACCTCTGTGATGAATGCCGGAAAGTGAGCGGTGATAAATCCGAGTTGATAGCCGCAGGAGAAGAATCCCAGAAAGATCATCGTATAGGATGGATCCCTGAAGGCACGCTTGAGGACAGTCCCTAAACTGTCTTCCAGCTCCGACCGTGTCGCCATGGGTGCGCGCATAAGCGGAAGCGCGAAAAGCGACAGAAGCATGACTGCGGCGAAGATCACGAAGACCGTTTGCCAAGGGAAGTAGCCCAACAAGAGTTCCGCTGCGGGTGCGCCAAAAACCTGACCGGCGGAGCCCGCAGCAGTCGCGATACCCAGAGCCATCGACCGGTTTTCATCCGACGTGGCGCGGCCAACCATAGCAAGGATCACCCCGAAGCCCGTCCCGGCGATACCGAAACCTACAAGTATCTCGTAGAACTGGTGCTCGCCCGGCGTGATAGCAAAAGACGATAAAACTAGCCCTGCAGCGTAGAATAGAGCACCCAGAATAATCGCTTTCCGGTCCCCCATTTTTTCCGCAATCGCGCCAAAAATGGGCTGACCGATACCCCAAGCCAAGTTCTGGATTGCGATAGCAAGACTGAAATCAGCGCGCGGCCAGCCAAATTCCTCAGCGATGGGGATCTGGAACACTCCAAAGCTTGCACGGATCGAGAAGCCGAGCATCATTATGATGCAACCGACAATGAGAACCGGAGTGAAAAGAGGGGTACGTGTTTGTTCCATCGCGAGACCGTCGGTGAATTTCAGGTTTGCGTCAATTCACGAATATTGCGACACGAGGTAAGCAATATTGATGAGACGTGCCACATGCTTTTGACAGACAGTTACAACGCCAAGGTCCAAGCGGGGGAAATCGACCCCGACCCCGCGCAGATCGAGGCACTGCCGTTTTTTGATGTCGTGGCCGAAGAGATGGCAAGTTCAACAGGTAAAAAGAAGCTGTTCGGACTGTTTGGCACAGATGATGTGCCTGTGAAGGGGCTGTATCTGTGGGGTGGCGTTGGTCGCGGCAAGTCGATGCTGATGGACCTGTTCTTTGAGACCGTGCCAGAGCCGCGCAAGCGCCGCGTTCACTTTCATGCCTTCATGCAAGAGGTGCACAGTGAGATGCACGAAGCGCGGAAAACCGGTGTGGACGACGCGATCAAACCGGTTGCCGATGACATTGCCCGTGATGTCCGCCTTCTGTGCTTTGACGAAATGCAGATCAGCGACATCACCGATGCGATGATTGTCGGGCGGCTGTTCGAAAACCTCTTTGCCAGTGGCGTCGTAATCGTAACGACTTCAAACAGAGTGCCGGATGATCTGTATAAGAACGGGTTGAACCGCAATCTTTTTGTCCCGTTCATCGACCTTCTAAAGAGCCGTATGACGGTACACGAGCTGGCATCCGAGACCGATTACCGTCAGGATCGGCTGGAAGGCGAGCAGGTCTATTTCTCACCTGCGAACGCCCAGGCGAAGGCAAAGATTTCTGATATTTGGCAAAGCCTTACGGGTGGCGCAGCCGAGCCATTGATTCTTCGGGTCAAAGGGCGCGATGTGACCCTTCCGGCGTTTCGAAACGGGATCGCGCGGGCTAGCTTCTTTGATCTCTGCGGGCAACCCTTGGGCGCGGCAGATTATCTTGCTGTAGCTGAGAACGTGCGCGTTCTGGTGCTTGAGAACATTCCCTGCCTCTCGCGTGACAACTTTAACGAAGCGAAACGCTTCGTGACCCTGATTGACGCATTGTATGAGGGCAGGGTTCGTCTGATTTGCTCAGCAGCTGCGCAACCAGAACGGCTGTATCTTGAGGGCGAAGGCGTGTTCGAATTCGAACGCACCGCGTCGCGGCTGCGCGAAATGCAGGCTGCGGAATGGGGTACTGAACAGGCTCTAACTTAGCCGTTTTCGCGCAACACACCACCAGCAAGGTAGAGCGAACCGCAAATCAGAATGCGGGCATTTGGATCGATTGCTGTAATATCACCAATCGCAGCCAAGACCGTTTCAGATTCATGCGCTTGCAACCCTGCCTTTCGCGCGGCAGTAGCAGTTTGTTCTGCTGACAGGGTTGCCTGCTCACCCGGAATTGGAACAGCGTGAAGAGTTTGGGCGACCTCGGCGAGCGGTCTCATATAGCCAATGACGTCTTTGGTATTAAGCATCCCACACACCAAATGGGTCGGCTTCGAGGGCAGTGTTTTCAAAAGCGCAGACAGTGCCTCCCCCGCTGCGGGGTTGTGACCGCCATCAAGCCAAAGTTCCGCGGCACCTGCGGCCTTCACCAATGGACCGGTCTTCAAGCGCTGCATACGGGCGGGCCAAACCGCTTGAACCATTGCAGCTTCGCAGGCGGCCTCATCAAAGCCAAGATGCCGGAGAACGGCAAGCGCAGCACCCGCATTCTGGAGTTGGTGCGCACCCAACAGGGCGGGCAATGGCAGATCCATCAGGCCGCGTTCGTCCTGTAAAATCAGCCGACCGCGCTCTTCCCAGACGTGCCAGTGCTGCCCATACGCCAGAAGGGGAGCACCAAGCTTGGCTGCTTGTGCTTCGATCACTTCCATCGCTTCATCAGGCTGAGGTCCGACAACGCAAGGCACACCACGCTTGATGATACCAGCCTTCTCAAAAGCGATCTTGGCAAGCGTGTTACCCAGATAACTCTCGTGGTCGATAGAGATCGGCGTGATCACCGAAACCTCTGGCTTAGCGATCACATTCGTGGCGTCCAGCCGCCCGCCCAGTCCCACCTCCAAAAGTGTAAAATCGGCTCTAACACGGCTGAAGGCGAGTAATGCCGCAACAGTCGTGATCTCGAAATAGGTGATCGATTCCGGCCCATTGGACGTGTAGCACTCATCGAGAACTTCGCTTAGATACTCTTCGGAAATCAACTCCCCAGCAAGGCGGATACGCTCGTGAAACCGTGCCAGATGTGGCGAGGTGTACGCGTGAACCAACTTGCCAGCGCCTTCCATCCCAGCGCGGATCATCGCTTGTGTTGACCCTTTTCCATTGGTCCCAGCGATGTGAATTACCGGTGGCAACTTGGTTTCGGGATGGTCAAGCGTTTCCAGCAAGCGCCAGACGCGATCAAGGGTCAGGTCTATGATCTTTGGGTGAAGCGCCATCATCCTGTTGAGGATGGCGTCGCTGGATTGTGTCACTTGGCAGGTTCCGCAGGTTTCGCGTCCGCCTCGGCCTCTGGTGCCGGTAAATCGCCTTTCACCGCAGGGGGTAGGCCCGTGAGCATGCGGATGATCGTTACCAACTCGTCCTTGATATTCTTGCGGTGTGTCACCCGGTCCAGCATGCCATGGTCGAGCAAATATTCTGCACGCTGGAAGCCCTCTGGCAGCTTCTCACGGATGGTTTGCTCAATCACACGCGCGCCTGCGAAGCCAATAAGCGCATTCGGTTCAGCAATCTGTACGTCGCCCAACATCGCATAGGACGCCGTTACGCCGCCTGTGGTCGGGTGGGTCAACACAACGATGTAGGGCAGGCCCGCTTCTTTTAGCATCTCGACCGCAATGGTCGTACGCGGCATCTGCATCAGACCAAGAATTCCTTCTTGCATTCGCGCACCGCCAGCGGCGGAAAAAAGCACCAACGGAAGACGCTTTTCAACGGCGCGTTCAGCAGCCGCGATGATCGCATTGCCGACATACATGCTCATAGAGCCGCCCATGAAGCTGAAATCCTGCGCAGCAGCCACGATTGGCGTGCGAAGGATTTCGCCTTCGGCAACCAACATCGCTTCCTTCTCGCCGGTCTTCTTTACCGCAGCCTTCATGCGGTCCGGGTATTTCTTTTGATCTTTGAAGTGCAGCGGATCCGCGACAGGCGCAGGTACGGTCACCTCGGAGAATATGCCGCCGTCAAACAACGCCTTGAAACGCTCGCGCGCTGTGATTGGCATGTGATGGTCGCAGTTTGAGCACACGTTCTGGTTGTCAGACAGCTCTCGGTGGAACAGCATCGTGCCGCACTCGTCGCATTTGGTCCAAAGGTTCTCTGGCACCTCGCGGCGCGAGAATAGCGAGTTGATAGTTGGCCGGACGTAGTTGGAAATCCAGTTCATGAGGCTCTGCTCCCGTTGCTTATATCCAGATAATCCCGAGGCTTGGAAATTGCAATCAACGCAACGCGCGGCGGAGAAGGGCCCAGATCACAAACATCACTATTATGTCAAGGATGATGTAGTTCGTAAGGATGGACGTATCATCCATCGTGAACGGCGCATGGTAAAGTGCAAGCCCCGACAGCTCACCCGGAACACCGACCAATAGTAGCGCAACAAAGTTATTGGCGAAGTGAAAGCCCATCGCAGCGGCCAGATTGCCTGTCAGGCGTGTTAGATCCGCCGCGATAATTCCGAACATTGTCGTGGCAAACACGATCAAAAGGGCAAGCGTCAGGTCTATCGTATCATCGTAGTGCCCCGCACCGAACAACAATGCTGGCAATATCATCCAAACTATCGGGCTGTTAAACCGCGCTGCGAGCTGCTGTTGGAGGTAGCCCCGAAAGACCAGCTCCTCGGACGTGGTTTGGATGAACAGCAACGGTACTGCCCAAGTCAAATGCTTGATCCAAGCCGCAAAGGGCACATTGGGAGTATAGGTTTCAGGCGCGATGAGGCGCTCTGCCACGAAGAAGGTAACATTCGCGGCGGCCAGCACCGCTATCGCAATGAAGAAGTTGCGCGAGAAGCTTGTAGAAGGTCCAAAAAGGGAGGCAGGACCACGCCAGTGCCACGCAGCCATCGCGAAGGCTCCCAATCCCATGGGGATAAAGGTCGCAAGGATTAAGGCCATTTGGCCGGGCGATGTTCCGTTACCGTAAAGAAGCGAGAAGGCATCCAGACCTTCCAGTTCGGGGAACACACCGGAGAGCAGGTCGATCCCGAACCATAGGACAACCGCTGCACCCAACATGTAAACGCCGAGGCCTGTGAGCACGCCTATGACAATTCGCCAAAATGCTGGATAGGCGCGGGCGGGCGCAATGAAGGCCTCGAAAGCCGGAGTTCTGAGCATATGCAAGCGCCTCAACAGTGTTTTCGCCACGCTATCGCCGCAAAACCTGAGGTGCAATCGCGCTTGTGCCTGTTGGGCTTGGGCTTTATTCCGTTTCGCAACGCTTTTGAGGGAGCCATCCATGCTGAAGAAACCTACCGATAAAACCAATATGCCCAGCCGCCATGTGACCGAGGGCCCATCGCGGGCACCGCACCGGTCATATTTCTACGCGATGGGCCTTGGCGACGAGGAAATTCACCAGCCATTCGTGGGTGTCGCAACCTGCTGGAACGAGGCCGCCCCCTGCAACATCTCCCTGAACCGTCAGGCGCAAGCGGTGAAGCTGGGCGTCAAGCAAGGCAACGGTACTCCACGTGAATTCACCACGATCACCGTCACAGACGGCATCGCGATGGGCCACGAGGGCATGCGCTCGTCGCTGGCATCTCGCGAAGCCATTGCCGATACGGTTGAGCTGACCATGCGCGGCCACTGCTACGACGCGATTGTGGGCTTGGCGGGCTGTGACAAATCCCTTCCGGGTATGATGATGGCGATGATCCGCCTCAACACGCCTTCGGTGTTTATCTATGGCGGCTCCATCCTTCCGGGCCGATTGAACGGCAAGGACGTCACTGTCCAAGACGTATTCGAAGCGGTGGGCGAACACCAAGCAGGCAACATGTCCGACGAAGCCCTGCGCACGCTAGAGCGCGTTGCTTGCCCCTCTGCGGGCGCTTGTGGTGGTCAGTTCACGGCCAACACCATGGCCTGCGTGTCCGAGGCGATTGGTTTGGCGCTGCCAAACTCCGCTGGTGCACCTGCGCCATATGAAAGCCGCGACCACTATTCCATCGCATCCGGTCAAGCCGTCATGAACCTGCTGGAGAAGAACATTCGCGCGCGGGATATCGTGACGCTGGAGTCCCTGCAGAACGCAGCGCGGGTTGTGGCCTGTACCGGTGGTTCGACCAATGCTGGCCTGCACCTGCCAGCAATGGCGCACGAGGCTGGTATCGACTTCGATCTGGATGACGTCTGCGAAATTTTCCGCGACACGCCATACTTCGTCGATTTGAAGCCCGGCGGGCAGTATGTTGCCAAAGACCTTTATGAAGCGGGCGGCGTTCCTGTCATCATGAAAGAGCTGCGCAAAGCGGGTCTGATCAACGAAGACTGCATGACCGCGACCGGCTACTCGATCGGTGAAGAAATCGACCGCGTGGAATTGGAAGCTGACGGCAAGGTAATTTACTCCATCGGCGAGCCTCTGTCGAAAACAGGCGGTGTTGTTGGCCTCAAGGGTAACCTTGCCCCTGAAGGCGCAATCGTGAAGGTCGCGGGCATGTCGTCGCAGCACCAGATGTTCACCGGCCCAGCGCGTGTGTTCGAGTGCGAAGAAGATGCGTTCGACGCGGTTCAAAAGCGCGAATACGAAGAAGGCGAAGTACTGGTTATCCGCAACGAAGGACCGGCGGGCGGCCCCGGCATGCGCGAAATGCTGGCGACCACTGCGGCACTTTCCGGCCAAGGCATGGGAAAGAAGGTGGCGTTGATCACTGACGGTCGTTTCTCTGGGGCGACCCGCGGGTTCTGCGTGGGCCATGTCGGCCCAGAAGCTGCGCATGGTGGTCCGATTGCGCTACTTAAGAACGGTGACGTGATTACGTTGAACGCCATCTCTGGTGAAATCAGTGTGGATCTTACCGATGACGAACTCGCAGAGCGCAAAGCCAACTGGAAAGGCCCGCGCGACACGATTTACGCCTCCGGTGCTCTGTGGAAGTATTCGCAACTGGTTGGCTCTGCGAAGTTTGGCGCGTGTACCCATCCGGGTGCCAAGAAAGAACAGCATATCTACATGGATCTCTGATCCAGTGCGTTTGACGGTTGCTCTTACAACGGTTGCATTTGCAGTATCGGCTTGCGGGGAAAACCCGCTGGCCGGTCTTTCCAATAGCAGATCGAAAGCTGCCCAAACAGAGATCACCGTCACCGCCGACCGGATTGTTTTGCGCGGACCAACTGGTTTCTGCGTTGATCGGGAATCTTCGAAACACCGTCCAGCCCAAGCGTTTGTCGTGTTCGGTAACTGCGCCGCCATTTCAGGTAACGAAGAACTGCCGCAACCCTTCGTGAACGCCATTGCAACTGCGTCTGTGCTCCCTGCTGGAAAGAACGGTCCTACAATTGGTGAGTCAGAAACGGCCTTGGAGGAATTTTTCAACTCTGAGTCCGGAAAAGCAGTGCTTAGTGCTACTGGTGACGCGGGTACCGTCGAGATTCTCGATAGCTTCACACGTAACGGAGCGTTTTTTGTGCACGCTCGAGATACCGGCGCGCCCTTGTTGACAGGCACGACGAATACCTACTGGCGTGGTTACTTTGATGTAAAGAACTCGGTGGTTGCACTCTCGGTTCTTGGTCTAAAAAACACGCCTATCAGCAGCGCCGACGGCCTCCAGACGCTGTATGACTTTGGCAATGTCCTGATGGAAAACTAAGCTGTGGCAACCAAGAACGCTGTTCGAGCCCCCGTGGGAAATGTTGCCGAGACAGGACTCCTTCGCCGAATACTTGGTTGAAACCATTGTTTGCAATATAGAAACAATGGTAGCCGTCTAATTCAAAGCTAACAGGACTGTCTCAACACCTATGATGGATCGGATGCGAGAATTCGTGCGACGGCGGCTTCACCGCCGAACCTTGCGCCGTTGGGAGGCCGCGGTGCAAGACGCCGAGACCATAGATTTATCGCTATTGAGGCACCTTCGCGCACAAGCCCGCCAAATGCGTCGGCGGGTTGATCAGGTCACCCATGTTGCAGACGCCCGGCTGACCTTGCCCCGAATCGGCTCGAACGCGATCCGCAAGCCCGCGCAATCGGATTGGTCGCACCGGCCGGAGCTTTGGCGTGGCCCGGTATCGCCCGTGGGTATCTCCGCCGTTGAAAACCGGACAAGGATTGGTAATTCAGCCACGATCTATCATGATTGCCAAATTTCCGAGCTGACTTTGCGCCAAGTGCGAAACACCCGCGAAGGCGATCTTGCACCATTTGGACTTCGCATGGACGTATTCAAATTTGATGGAAGCTTCCTGAGTTTGGTCATCGATCTACCAGAAAATGCCATTGATGGCCTTCGGAAGAACCACATCCTGAGAATGGATACAGAAGTAGAGACCGAAAAACCGTTAGAAATTTTTGCACGCCTGAATATCAAATACGGTCCCAACGTGGAGCAAGTTGTACGCGAGTTGCCACTGGATGGCTCTGAAATGATGGTGGAATTCGATCTGGCTCATACAAAAATCAGCGAGCGCCGTTTGGAGCGTATCTGGATGGATTTGATATTTGAGGGTCCGGAAATGAATGAAATCAATCTGCGCGACGTAACATTCAGCCGTCGCCCGCGCGCCGATTTCTAAGGAACACGCCACATGAGCAAAGTCATCCTGACCAAAACACGTATTCAAGCCGGAATCTATGAAGCGGTACTAAGCGCCGAAACCGAGGAAAACTACAATCCCGACTTGGTCGCGGTTCATCTGGAGCGCGAACTGGATGGCTTGTCGGTCACCGAAGACGCAAGTCTCGGGAACACATGGCATGTGCGCTTCAATATCCCACGCGAGGTTCTGACGGATGGGGTGCAAACCTTTCTGATCAACGAAAAACCGACAGGCGATACCTTGGACAGCTTTACGATTGTGACGGGTGAAGTTCTGTCCGACGACATCCGCGCCGAGATGGACTTGCTGCGGTCGGAACTCGACATGCTGAAGAAAGCGTTTCGCCGGCATTGCGTCGAGACAACTTGAAGACCAGACTTATCCGAGAAGTTGCGCGCATGACGCCGCGTTTTGCGTGACGTGCGCGTAAGCCTGAGTAATGCTGGGGCGAACTCTGGAGGACTCTCATGACTGCATATCCCAACCTTCTGGCACCGCTGGACCTTGGCTTCACCACGCTAAAGAACCGCGTTCTTATGGGCTCGATGCATACCGGTCTTGAAGAAACCAAAGACTGGAACCGTGTTGCAGAGTTTTATGCCGAGCGTGCGCGCGGCGGTGTTGCCTTGATGGTTACCGGCGGCATGGCTCCAAACCGCGAAGGCGGTGTGTTTCCGGGTGCTGCGGGTCTGTTCTCCGATGAAGATATCGCGAACCACAAGGTGGTTACCGACCGAGTTCATGAAGTCGGTGGCAAGATTGCCATGCAAATTTTACACGCAGGCCGGTATGCATATGGCCCCGAATGTGTCAGCGCGTCGGCCATTAAATCCCCGATCTCCCCGTTTCCGCCCAAAGAACTGGATGAAGCCGGGATCGAAAAACAGATTGCTGACATTGCGACTGCCGCCAGCCGTGCGAAAGACGCTGGCTATGACGGCGTCGAAGTCATGGGCTCGGAAGGCTATTTTCTGAACCAGTTTCTGGTCACCCATACCAACAAACGCGAAGACCGCTGGGGCGGCTCTTATGAAAACCGGATGCGGCTGCCTATCGAGGTCATAAAGCGGGTACGCGAAGCAGTAGGCAGCGACTTCATCGTGATTTACCGCCTCAGCATGATCGACCTGATCCCCAACGGCTCCACTTGGGAAGAGGTGATGCAACTGGCGAAAGAAGTCGAGAAAGCGGGTGCGACAATCATCAACACCGGCATTGGCTGGCACGAGGCCCGTATTCCAACAATCGCCACATCGGTGCCGCGCCGCGCGTTCACTTGGGTAACCAAAAAGCTGATGGGTGAGGTGACTATCCCTGTCATCACCTCGAACCGGATCAACATGCCTGACGTTGCCGAAGCGGTTTTGGCCGATGGATGCGCTGATATGGTGTCCATGGCGCGCCCGTTCCTAGCGGACCCGCATTTCGTGGCAAAGGCCGAGGCTGGCAGAGCAGCCGAGATTGCGCCATGTATCGCCTGCAACCAAGCCTGCTTGGACCATACCTTCAACGGCAAAATAAGTTCGTGCCTCGTGAACCCTCAAGCCTGTTTCGAGACGGAGCTGGTGATCAAGCCTGCCCCTTCAGCCAAAGCCATCGCCATTGTGGGTGCTGGCCCGGCCGGACTGTCGACAGCGCTTACTGCGGCGGAGCGTGGTCACAAGGTGACCCTGTTCGATAAACAAAATGAAATTGGCGGCCAGTTGAACATGGCCAAACAGATTCCCGGCAAGGAAGAGTTCTTCGGGCTTGTTGACTGGTACAAAACCATGGTTGCCAAAAGCAGCATTGACTTGCGCCTTGATACTGAAGCCACAGCCGAGATGCTGACAGAGTTTGACGAAGTGATCATCGCGACCGGCGTCGCACCGCGTGATCCACAGATTGACGGGCAAGATGGCCCCAACGTGCTGTCCTACATTGATGTGCTACGCGGTGGCGCCAAGGTCGGAAAACGTGTGGCGATCATTGGTGCAGGTGGTATCGGCTTTGATGTGGCAGAGTATTTGACGACCGATGACAGCCCGACCGTGGATCTGGACGCGTGGATGGAAGAATGGGGTGTCACGGACCCGGAAGCGAAACGCGGTGGCCTGGCCGCCGAAGGACCACAGCCCGAGCCTGCCGTACGTCAGGTAACGCTGCTGCAACGCAAATCCGAAAAGCTTGGCAAGCGATTGGGAAAAACGACCGGCTGGATTCATCGCGCTGCGCTACAGATGAAGGGCGTGAACATGGTCGGCGGTGTCAATTACGAGCGGATTGATGCGCAAGGGCTCCATGTTTCCGACGGTGAGGCGCGGGAAAATCCGCGTGTGATCGAGGTCGACACAATCGTTCTTTGCGCGGGACAGGTACCGATGCGAAAGCTTGCGGATCAACTGGAAGCCAAGGACACAGCGCTTCACATTATCGGTGGTGCAGATGTCGCCGCGGAGCTTGATGCCAAGCGCGCGATCAACCAAGGCATACGCCTTGCGGCGACCCTTTGAACTTCCAATGGCATCACTTCGAGCTTGGCGACCCCAAGCTGCCGGACTGGCTCTCTGCCAATGTGCCTGACATCGCGGCCTCTGCCCTAA
Source organism: Litoreibacter halocynthiae (assembly GCF_004365635.1). Taxonomy (GTDB): domain Bacteria; phylum Pseudomonadota; class Alphaproteobacteria; order Rhodobacterales; family Rhodobacteraceae; genus Litoreibacter; species Litoreibacter halocynthiae. The sequence goes on from NZ_SOBH01000004.1 coordinate 321,450, forward strand.
CGCAATCCGAAACGCGGCCAAGATGTGATCGTCTTGGCGATGGTGTGATCCTCAACCTGCGCGGTGTGAACTTGAACGAAGGGCAAGACGTTGAGGACATGGTGTCCCTGCGTTTATGGATCACTTCAGATATGATCGTCACTGTCCGTATGCGTCGCATTTTCGCGTTGGAAGATATTCGGAAGCAGATTGCCGCAGGGTCCGGCCCGGAGACTGTCGGAGAGTTTCTGACATTGCTTGTGACCGGATTAACAAATCGCATCGAGAACACCGCACTTCGTCTGACATCAGCGACAGATGACATGGAGGATGCTGTCCTTGAGGGCGGGCGTGAAGACTTGAAGGGGTTGGGCCCCCTGCGCCACACGACGATCAAGCTCCGTCGCTACATTGGTCCGCAGAAAGACGCCTTGGTAAAATTGGCAGCGTTGGACAGCCCGGTCTTGACCGAGGCTGACAAACTGCAACTGCGGGAGCCTGCAAACCGCATGGCTTTGGCTCTAGAGGCGTTGGACGCAGTTCGGGACCGGCTTCTTGGTTTGCAGGACCATCTGGATATTCAGGCATCACTTAGCCAAGGTCGAAACGGCTATGTTTTGTCATTGATTGCGGGGGTTTTCCTGCCCTTGGGATTCCTGACCGGCCTGTTCGGAATGAACGTCGCAGGTCTACCTGGCACCGAATGGCCGATGTCGTTCGCCCTGCTTTGTATGGCTATGGTCGTCGTGGCTGTAGCATTGGTCGCAGTATTTAAGTGGCTCGATTGGCTTTAGAGCTCACAAGGAAACATATGTTTACTTGTTTCCATGCCATCAACGATCCCAACAGATACCCCTGAATCGTCCAATGGAATTCTCATTCCTGCCCCAATTGAACAGGATAACGCCTCAAACGTCATGAGTTATTGAGGTAACCGAATGGACCGACTGACCGAAATGGAAGCATTCGCCACTGTGGTGGATCAAGGGGGCTTTACCGACGCGGCCCGCAAGATGGGGATTTCAAAATCCGCCGTCTCAAAGCACGTGTCGTCCCTTGAAACACGGCTTGGTGCGCGGCTGCTGAACCGCACAACGCGGCGCGTCAGCCCGACCGAAATCGGCCTTGCTTATTATGACCGCGCCCGCCGCGTTCTGAATGACGCTGGCGAAGCAGACGCCTTGGTCTCGTCAATGCAAAGCGCGCCTTCCGGCTTGCTACGTATCTCCGTCGCTACAGATTTTGGTGTGAACCACATGTCACCGATCTTAGGTGACTTCCTTGTGGATTATCCCGACATCACCGTGAATATGGTTCTGAACAACCGCTTTGTGGAATTGATCTCCGAGGGGTTCGATCTTGCGATCCGTATTGGCGAGATGGAAGACAGCTCGCTGCGTGCTCGCAAACTGACCGAGACCACGAAACGGCTTATCGCAGCACCGGGCTACTTTGAGCAGTTTGGCCGCCCCGAGAAAATCGACGACCTCAACAATCACAAGCTGCTGCATTATTCCAACCAATCGGCTGGCAACGTGTGGAAGCTTACTGCGCCGTCTGGTGAAAAGCGTCAGGTGCGCACACAGGGCTGGTTGACGGTCAATGACGGGCAATCACTGCTTAACGCTTGTGTATCGGGTTTGGGCATCGCCTACCTTCCAAGCTTCCTTTACGCAGACGCTTTGCGTCAAGGTTTGGTCGAGGAGGCCATGCCGGAGCTTCCAAAAGAAACCCAAGGCATCTACGCCGTCTATCCGCCGGGCCGCTATACGCAGCCAAAAGTGCGGACCTTTATCGACTTCCTTGTGGAAGCGTTCAAAGAAAAAGGCCCAGACGTCTGGACCAATTAGACGGTACGATTTTCCCCGATGTTTGGCAGCATCACTCTTGGGTCGAGGTGATAATCACCTCGACCCTTCTGTTTTGTGTCCGGCCAGTTTCAGTCAGGTTATTTGCCCGTGGGGCAAGATATCCGACACCATCCGCTTCAATCTGAGCGCTCGGGGTGCCGAATTTCTTGACCAGCCGAGCTGCCACAGATTGCGCGCGCTTTCGCGACAGGCTGACGTTCCCCTGAAGTGACCCTTCCGCATCTGTGTGTCCAACAAGAGCGATCCGGAATTCCGGATTGGCTTTCAAGTATTCGGACAAATCCGACAGCGACTGATATGCGCCTTCACCCAAGGCTGAAGACCCGGTCTCGAACTGTAAGTCATCCAGAACTGCATGGCCGTCCCGCAGTAAAGCTTCGATCACAGACCCTGCCACAACATTCGACACAACCGGCGGCAACTGCTCATCTGCGCCACCCGGTTGCGCTGTCACAGAGGTAGCGTCCGGACTGCCTACAAGGATCATCTGCACGAAAGCTGTGTCTGAACCACGGCTGACAAACAAACTAATATACTCCGGAACCGCACCACCAAGCCGCTGCGCAGCGAGGTACCGAAAATCACCTAAATCGACATGCATTACAGGCTCTGGAAGCACGTCAGCCGTGAAACGAAAATCGAAACCGCCGCATATCTCGGTCGTACATTCGTACAACAATTCGAAGCCGGACGATTCTATCTGTTGACGCAAGTTGTCCATGACCAACAACGACGTCCCGACATCAATGGCAACCCGCCAAGCGCGGGTGATCTGCTGACCCTCAGCCACCAGAGTTTGCACGAATCCGTCTGCATAGGGTCCGACAGGCAGCTTGTAGCTGGCAAATGGCTCTACCTCGGAAAAAGTTTCTGTCGCAGGGCCGGGAAAAGTTAGCTCCAAATCGGCCCAAGCCGAAGTGGCGAGCAGACAGCCCGCCAAGCAAAAAGGCAGTGTCCGGATCATCTATCAGCCGCGTGATATTCCGCGTTCGGGCGCATATCCACGGCGGAGGCCATTCGGTTCGTCATGTTGAAGAAGCTGGCAACTGCGGCGATGTCCCAGATATCGCGATCATTAAAACCCACCTTACGCAATGCGTCGCGATCGCATTCTTCAATCCGGTAGCTGGCTTCTGTCATCTGCACTGCAAAGTCCAGCATGGCCCGTTGTCGGGCATCAAGCGGCGCCACACGGTAGTTCATTACCAATGCCTCACCCAAAGCCGGATCGCCGGACAACTGGCGCACCGCAGCACCATGCGCCACGAGGCAGTAGAAACATTTGTTCACCGACGAGACCGCCACCGCGATCATTTCACGCTCCAGCTTGGACAGGTTGCTGTCGCCAAGCATCAAGTCATTATACATTCCGGTGAAGGCGTTCAGCTTGTCAGGATCGAACGCATAGGACTGCAGCACGTTCGGGATCATGCCCAGTTTTTCCGTGCATATATCAAAGTATTTCTGTGTCGCCTCTGGCAGCGGGTCGGCCATCGGCAGATCAAGAGCAGTTACATTTGGATTGGTCACGGGGCAGGGCCTTTCAGGGTTTCATCCGGTAATGATACCGCCCAACCACCGACAAGCCCAGAGAGCTATAAAGCGATTGTGCTGCGACATTCGATCCGGTGGTTACCAAGGAGAAATGCTCTGCGCCCTGCTCTTTTGCCCATCGCGCAGCGGCGTACATCATGTTTCGCGCAAGCCCGTGGCGACGATAATCGGGCAAGACCTCCACCGCGTGAACCATTGCTGTTGTCCCGTGGATCGCCACGAATGCGCAGCCCGCCGCACGGTCGGATATCCGCCCGAGGATGGATGTTTTAGGGCCTGTCACCCGCTCCATAACCGCGATTCGACCTGGACCGATACCACCTTCGGACCAGACATCCTTCATGATTTGAAGGGGTGGCCAGATGTCAAATGCCGTGACCGGAGGGACGGTTTCCTCGAACAGCGACCCAATAAACAGAATCGAAGGGTCAAGCACTTCATAACCCATTTGCGCCAGAATAGAGTCTAGTTGACCATCTTCAGGGCGAAGCGAGAACAGGGCAGGTTGCCCCAACTTCTTCATCTCGGCCACTGCCAACGCAACGTCGTTCTGCGTCACAGGGCCAACCGGTCGCGCAGCAGACACCCGTTTGCCGCCACCTTGTCCATCGCGGATCAACCATGGACCGACTTGCGTTTCCTTCGCTGCTGGCCATGTTGCCTCCACAACATCAAAGAGATCATTCGTGTTCAACGCCAAGCACCTTTGCCAATTGCCCGATAACCGCTTTTAGCCGCGAGGGATCCGTACCGCGGACCACCAAGTTGCTGCCATAGACCCCGTCCTTTTGAAACGGGTACGAACCCAAAGAGACGTCTTTATTGGCCTCAGCCAAAATCCCAAGGGGGCCTGCGACGTCTCCCTCTCCCATATATACTCTCAAGGTTTCCGAAAGAAGGGGTTGTCCGCCTGTGAGTGTCGCCAAAACGGTCGCAACCATGGCATGAAACACTGTCGGGACACCCGCCATCACATGCACATTTCCAATGCTAAACCCTGGCGCAATCGAGACCGGGTTTTCGATAAGCGTCGCGCCATCGGGGATGCGGGCCATACGTTTGCGCGCATCGTTGAACTCCATTCCCTGACGCTTGTAATGCGCGGCCAACAGATCACGCGCGTCATCACGGATGTCGACATTAACCCCGAACGCTGCCCCGATTGCATCGGCCGTGATGTCATCATGTGTTGGACCAATACCGCCCGAGGTGAAGACATGGTCGTAGCGTTTGCTAAGCACTTGGACAGCCTCGGCGATGCGGTCATGTTCGTCCGAGACAACGCGCGCCTCCTTCAGGTCGATCGCTGCCTCGGTCAAGGCACAGGCTAGATAGTTGGTGTTGGTATCTTTTGTGCGGCCCGAAAGAATCTCGTCGCCGATGACAAGCATGGCAGCGGTGGGGTTTGGCATGGCGTTATCCTTGATTGACGGCTTCCTTTCGGTATAGGCCCCGCCCATGCGCTTTCAAACCCCACTTGTGCCCGCCCGACTAATCCGTCGCTACAAACGCTTCCTAGCGGACGCGGTGCTGGAAAGCACGGGAGAAGAGATTACCGCTCACTGCCCGAACCCCGGCGCGATGCTGGGACTTAAAGGCGACGGAACACGCATTTGGCTGGAGGGAAACGACGACCCAAAGAGAAAGCTGAAATACGGGTGGCGCACTGCCGAACTGGCTGGGGGCCACTTCGCCTGCATAGATACAGGTTTGCCCAATAAGGTGATCAAAGAAGCGCTCCTGAAAAAACAGATCTCCGAACTCTCGTCCTACGAAACTATAAGACCCGAGGTGGCGTACGGAACTGGAAGTCGCGTGGACTTTCTGTTGGCGCAAGACGGGTTGCCGGACGCATATGTCGAAGTGAAAAGCGTCACCCTGCGACGCGACGGAAATTGGGCAGAATTTCCCGATTGCGTCACTGAACGGGGTGCAAAGCATCTGCGGGAGTTGACCGAAATTGCGCGCACCGGCGCCCGAGCAGTGATGCTTTATCTGGTTAGCCGTACAGATTGCGATCAGCTGCGAATGGCCGCTGATCTAGACCCTAAATACGCCAAAGCTTTCGACATTGCCCGTAACGGCGGCGTCGAAATGCTGTGCTACGCCAGCACTATCTCCAATACTGGGATGTCGATTGGAAAAGCGCTACCGATCGACCCCGCACCACAAAGCTGCCCAAGGGTGGTCTAACCTCAAACGGCATATTATATGTGTCGCAAGCAACACCGGAGTTACCTTTGGACGACACGACACATAAAGGCCGCATCACCAAGCAAGGCATCCGCATCTATGACAACGTAGATTTCGCAGGCATGGCCAAGGCTGGCGCGTTGGCCGCTCAGATACTCGATGACGTGGCTGAACTTGTGGTGCCCGGCACCACAACAAAGGTTTTGGATACAGCGATCACCAAAATGGTGAACGACGCGGGCTCTACCTCTGCCACCATCGGCTACAAGGGCTACCAACACGCGAGTTGCATCAGCGTGAATCATGTCGTCTGCCACGGCATACCCGGCCCGAAGCTGCTAAAAGAAGGCGATATTCTGAACATCGACGTTACGGTGATCGTGGACGGGTGGTTCGGCGACACCAGTCGCATGTATGTCGCGGGCAAACCCAACCGCAAGGCGGAGCGGTTGATTCAGGTGACCCATGACGCGCTGTTTGAAGGCATCAATGCCGTCAAGCCGGGGAACACATTCGGCGATATCGGGAATGCCATTCAAAAATACGTTGAAGGACATCGCATGTCCGTCGTCCGTGATTTCTGTGGTCACGGGCTGGGCCGCGTGTTCCATGCGCCACCAAACGTACTTCACTATGGTCGACCCGGCACTGGTGCAGTGCTGGAGGAGGGCATGTTCTTCACAATTGAACCCATGGTGAACCTCGGGCGACCCGAAACAAAGGTGCTCGCTGACGACTGGACTGCGGTGACCCGCGATAAGTCACTGTCGGCGCAGTTTGAGCATTCGATTGGAGTGACTGCAGACGGGTGTCAGATTTTCACCCTGTCACCAGGCGGGAAGTTCCACCCGACCTATTGAGGCGCTTAACCCGCAATTAAGTCGAATCATCCGAACTGGTGCCATGACACTGCACCAAGCACATATGATGGACGCCCTACCGGGATTGCAGCCGCATCGGATCTCTATTTCCCACTCTCGGGAGGCGGAGCAACACGGCCATCGCAAGCGTGTACGGGATAGGTTTTTGAAAGCCGGGGGCGATGCAACGCCTGAATCGGAACTGCTGGAACTGGTGCTATTTCGCGCGATCCCCCGCCGGGAGGTGCGTAGTTTGGCGCGACGCCTATTGGCGACATTCGGTGACTTTAACGGTGTTATCGCCGCGTCCCCCAATCGGCTTTCTGCTGTGCAGGGTGTTGGGACAAGCGTTATTCAGGAGCTGAAAGTTGTAGAAGCTGCGGCGCAAACCATGGCGCGAACCAAGGTTATGCACCGCGACGTACTGTCGTCTTGGGATGCGCTGCTGCAATACTGCCGCGCAAAGATGGCTAATATGGAGCGCGAGCAGTTCCGTGTGCTGTTTTTGGATCGCCGCAACCGCCTGATCGCGGATGAAGCACTACAGACAGGAACGGTCGATCATGTACCTGTTTATCCGCGAGAGGTGATCAAACGGGCGTTGGAACTCAATGCTTCCGCTTTGATCTTGGTGCATAATCACCCGTCCGGAGATTCAACGCCCTCCCGTGACGACATCGCAATGACCCGCCAAATTCGCCAAGGTGCTGAAACCTTGGGTTTGGTCTTGCACGACCACCTAATCATCGGAAGCAGCGGCACTTATTCCTTCCGCTCCAACGAGCTTCTTTAGGCTCTATTTCACCCAAACTTCGACGCGACGGTTGATTGCCCGCCCCCAATCCGTGTCATCGCACGCCATCGGTAGCGCCTCGCCAAATGCGTCTGTACGGAGTTTAAGGCGCTTGAAGTCCGCGTCCGGCGCTGCCTCTTTCAGCAACCGCAAAACTGTCTTCGCTCGTTTCAGTGACAAGGTCAGATTGGGTTCCGCTGGCCCGTCGCCGTCACTAAATCCGGCGAGCAACAAATCTTGGTCGTTGAACGCACCAGTTTCAATCGCGCGGGCTAGGCGAATGATGTTTTCTTGTGACTGCACATCAAGGCGGGTGCCACCTGTGAACCGGAATGTGGTCGAAAGACGGTCACGATCGCGCAACGCCTCGACCATAGCTTGCAGGTCATCCAATGTGACTTCCGGTCCGGCTTGCGAAATTGCGTGGGCAAGCCGGTCACCTTGATCATCAAACCTTGTTTTGGTGATTGCCTGATCAACGAAGCCTGCCCTGCGAATAACCAGATCAGCGGCTGGATCTTGGGTAAAGTCGAGAAATTCACGCGCGATAAGTGGCAACCGGCGCGCTGGTGTATAAAGCATCAAGGGCAATGTGAGCGGGTAATCCTCCGACCGCAAAGCAGAGAGCGTCGCGTTGGTCTCGAAGCCGCAACTTCCGGCTACCTGAAGGGGAATTGCATTTCCAATCTCGCTAAGCGTTGTCAGGCCTATCGCAAAGGTATCGCCCGCCACAGCATCTGCCAGATCTTCCAAAAATTCATGGTGGGTCGCACCTTCCGCAAGAGACGCCGCATTCGGGCGCAATACGCGGTCTTCAAATGTCTCCAAGAGCCCCGATTCCGGCTTCGGAAGGTGACGGATGATCGGAATATCCGCGCCGCCAATGTCCGACCAACGCTTCACGCTGCCTGACAATGCGGCTGCCATTTGTTCCAAGGATATGCTGCGCAGCTGCTGACTCGGTGCGGTGATAGCCACAACTCCATCCAAAGCCACGACCCGGGCGCGCCGTCCTTTCAGCAAATCTCCTGAGGCCGCGCTGCGTGCCATCGCGATTTCGGCGCTGCGCGGCTCACGCAAGACCAAGGCAATGTCTGCCTCCTCCGCAATTAGGTCAGCATACCCCTCTGCGGTGGTTCCTGATGACAACTCGAACCGCGCCTGCACCCGCTCGCTGTCCTTAAGCTCGAAAGTGGACTGACGGTCATTCGTCACCTCACGCGTTACCGAAAGTCCTTTCCGCATCGCGAAAGCTTGAATCATTGCAGGAATAAGCACATCAGCCATCCGGTCAGCGCCCGACAGGCGAATGTTCGCAACAAATGCGTTTAAGTCGGGACAACCAGGGCCGTCGCATGTCACGCCCTGACCATCCAACGTCAGTGGCCCGTAGATCGTTTCAACCCGATAGAACTCGCCATCGTAAGTGAGCAAAGTCCCTTCAATCTGGATCGCACCATCGCGTGACGTCAGTTTCACGTCATTTGCGGACGCCGTCATCGCGGACGCGCAAAGCCAGATTGCCGCCCATAAGCTGCGCCATAAAAAGTGCACTTGATTATCCGCCTTGGTTTCCTGCGAGTTTCAGGTCTCGAAGGATATTTTTCAACTCCAGTCTTTCACCAACCGCCCCGCATCCTGGCCCTTTTAAGGTCAGGTCGTAGGTTGAAGTCGGCTCGCCCGGCACCGTTCGATGTACGCGCGCAGCATGGCCAGCTTCACAGTTGTTTGCAGTTACCGCTGCTTGCATCGACAAGCGAACCACACCAGAGGTTGCGCTGTCGCTTATCCGGCTTGAAAAGACCTGTAAAACGGCGCCACTTGTATCAAGCGACTGCCCCAGATGAAAAACCTGACCATCCAAAACCTTCGGAGCCTTCGCGACGAGCTCGCCCGGATCGGCTCCGCTCCATTGCAAAGCGACGCGGGCAAAGTTCTGCGCATCTGGCACATGGGCGGCTGCATTCAGAACAGTGCCGTCCGACAAAACCGCTTTTAGTTCGGCATACTCATCAAGCGCGGGAAGCAAAAACGATAGCTCACCCGTGAGGGGCATTGGTTGCGTGAAGGCAAGGTTCTCATGCTCAATCCGCACGACATCATAAGGCAAACAAGGTGCAGAAACCCGGACGTTTAACATAGCATCTGGGTTGGGCGTTATGGTCAGAGACGACCCACATGCCGTGCCGAAGTTGGAAATGTTAGCCTGCCTTGCGACAATTTCCGTGACGGGATCCTGATACTCCGCAAATGGAGCTATCGCAGAGGTGAATGTTACAAGCGTTTCATCAACGTCGTGCGGAAGCTCTGGTGACGGAAGCAAAACGTTCGGCCGTGGCGGCGTAATCGCCGCGGCTATTCCGTCTGCATGTGTCGGGGATACAATACCAAACCACGCAGCCAGCGCTGCGCCTGTCAAAATTCTGCTCATTTACCTGCCTTGCCGAGTATTCTCGTTGCAATAGAATTTTAGCGTAGCAGAAAATCAGCCTTGGCGAAATAGTGAGGTTTTACCCTTAACCGAGCTCACCATGACAGTGCTTGAACTTCTTACCCGACCCACAAGGGCAGGGAGAGTTGCGCCCGGGATTGCCCCATGTCGTTTGATCGTTCTCGTCGAAGCCCGGAGCAGCAACACCTTCGTGTTCAGTTTCCAGTTCAGCTACGGGTTGGCCGCCATTTTGCTGTGCCAAGAACTGCTTCATCAGCTGTTCTTGCTCTTCCTCGCTTAGCGGGCGCACTTTTGACAGCTTTTCAGTGACATCGACACGCAGGCTATCCAGCATGCTTTCGAAAAGCTGGAAGCTTTCGGTTTTGTATTCGTTCAACGGATCACGTTGCGCATAGCCGCGGAAGCCCACGACCGAGCGCAGATGCTCCAGTTTCAACAGATGATCGCGCCATTTACCGTCAATGGTTTGCAGCAACAGCTGCTTTTCGATGTTCCGCATCTGCTCTGGACCAAAGTCAGCAGCTTTCTTGGCCATGAACTTGTTAGAAGCGTCATAAAGGCGTTCACGAATATCACCGTCGTCGACACCCTCTTCCTCGGCCCAAGCGATGACCGGGAGGTCCATTCCAAGGGTTTCCATCACAGCGACGTAAAGCCCCTGCATGTCCCACTGGTCGGCATAGCTTTTGGCGGGGATAAACTGGTCAACCAGATCGTCGATCACCTGATGGCGCATGTCTTGGGCGATCTCGCCGATGTCCTCGGCTTCCATGATTTCCATGCGCTGGCCAAAGATGACCTTGCGCTGGTCATTCATGACGTCATCGAATTTCAGCAATTGTTTTCGAATGTCGAAGTTACGCCCTTCGACCTTTGCCTGCGCCTTTTCCAGCGATTTGTTCACCCATGGGTGCGCAATCGCTTCGCCTTCTTTCATGCCCAATGTGGACAGCATTTTGTCCAAGCGCTCAGAGCCGAAAATGCGCATCAGGTCATCTTCCAATGACAGGAAGAAACTAGAGCGACCCGGGTCACCCTGACGACCGGACCGACCACGCAGCTGGTTATCGATACGGCGGCTCTCGTGACGCTCGGTGGCCAAAACATACAAACCGCCAGCGGCCTTAACTTCGTCTTCGGCCTTGGATTGTTCTTCCTCGATACGGGCACGGATCGCTTCTGGATCCCCATCAGGGTCGGCTTCCAAAGCTGCCATGATCTTCATTTCGACGTTACCGCCAAGTTTAATATCAGTCCCGCGTCCCGCCATGTTTGTTGCAATTGTCACCGCACCCAAGGTACCAGCGTTCCCGACAATCTCGGCTTCCTTCTCGTGCTGACGTGCGTTCAGGACGTTATGTGGAACGCCTGCTTGTTCCAGAAGCTGGGACAGGAATTCCGATTTCTCGATAGACGTTGTACCCACCAGAACGGGTTGACCAGTTTCGTGGGCCTTTTTGATCTCTTCGACGATGGCTTCGTATTTTTCCTTCGCCGTGCGGTAGATCGCGTCATGCTCGTCAATACGGGCGATGGGCTTGTTTGTGGGCATTTCCACCACGCCCAAACCGTAAATTTCGGCAAACTCTTCTGCTTCTGTCGCAGCGGTGCCGGTCATGCCGGCCAGCTTGTTATAAAGACGGAAGTAGTTCTGGAAAGTCACAGAAGCCAGCGTGATATTTTCAGGCTGAATCGGGCAGCCTTCCTTGGCTTCGATGGCCTGATGCAGACCACCGGACAGGCGACGGCCAGCCATCATGCGGCCGGTGAATTCGTCAACAAGCATAACCTCGTTGTTTCGAACCATATAATCCTTGTCCCGATGAAACGCCTTATGCGCCTTCAAAGCCTCGGTGACATGGTGCACGAGGGAGGTGCTTTCGGGATCGTAAAGGGATTGCTCTTCCGGCAGCAGTTCCATCTCGCGCAGACGAACTTCGATGAAATCGTTGCCAGCATCGGTGATCGTAACAACGCGGGTTTTCTCGTCGAGTTTGTAGTGCTCTTCTGTCAATTCGGGGATGAGTTTGTCGATGGTCAGATACAGATCGGATCGGTCATCGGATGGGCCGGAAATGATCAAGGGCGTGCGCGCTTCGTCGATCAGGATCGAGTCAACTTCATCGACGATCGCGAAGTTATGGCCGCGTTGAGACATCTCGGCCAGGTTCGAGCGCATGTTGTCGCGCAAGTAATCAAAGCCCAGCTCATTGTTTGTGGCGTAGGTGATGTCGGCAGCGTAGGCAGCGCCTTTCTCGGAATCCGGCTGCTGCGGGTAAACCACGCCTGTGGTCAGGCCCAGAGCTGCATAGACTTTGCCCATCCATTCCGCATCGCGTTTGGCCAGATAGTCATTGACCGTTACGATATGAACGCCCTTGCCCGACAATGCATTCAAATATGCGGGGAAGGTCGCTACGAGCGTTTTGCCTTCACCGGTTTTCATTTCCGCGATGTTGCCTTGGTGCAGGAAAATGCCGCCCATGATCTGGGTGTCAAATGCCCGCAGGCCTAGCGCGCGGCGTGCTGCTTCACGGACGTTGGCAAAGGCTTCCGGAAGCAGGTCATCCAGATTCTCACCGGACTGCGCCCGCATGGAAAGCTGCTCGGTACGTTGCTTGATTTCGTCGTCGCTCAGGGCCTCGAATTCGGGCTCCAGCGCATTGATCTTAGCGACCAGCGGGCGGACGGCCTTTACTTTGCGGTCATTCGGCGTTCCGAACACCTTTTTCGTAATGGTTCCCAAACCGAGCATATTTCCGCGCCTTTTGTGATGGCTGACAAATTCGTGTGTAGGTTCACCTTGCCCCTAGGGCCGTCGCACCATATCTCGACTGCCAAGACAAGACGCGCCTCAAACCTCTTGGCGATGTAAGGGCCGTGTCTGATAGTGTCAACGCCGCGCCCCCGTGCGGCCCCTGAGGAGACAGGTAATATGGGCAAATTTTCAACACTTCTTCGTGCAACCGGCCTTGCTGTGACCGTCGCAATGCCTGCGGCTGCACAAGATGCAACGACCGTAATGGCGACTGTAAACGGCACGGACATCACGCTCGGTCACATGATCGCGCTGCAAGAGCGCCTGCCAGAGCAATACAAGCAACTCGAAGACGCAGTTCTGTTTGACGGAATTCTTGAGCAATTGATTCAGCAAACGGCCCTTAGCCAAGAAATGGAGAAAGACCTCTCCGGTGCAATCGAATTGAGCAAAGAAAACGAAATCCGCGCATTCCTTGCGGGTGAGTTGCTTGCGAAGATCGGTACTGCCGATGTTGATGAGGCTGCGGTTGAAGAAGTTTACAAAGAACGCTTCGCCGAAGGTGAGCCGGATATGGAATTCAACGCGTCCCACATTCTGGTGGAGACCGAAGATGAAGCCAAAGAGCTGATAACGATGCTCGCAGATGGTGCTGATTTTGCCGAACTGGCGAAAGAAAAATCCACGGGCCCGAGTGGTCCAGGTGGTGGCTCCTTGGGTTGGTTCGGCAAGGGGGCGATGGTGCCTGCCTTTGAGCAAGCGGTCGTCGCGATGGAAGACGACACCGTATCTGAACCCGTCCAAACCCAGTTCGGCTGGCATGTGATCAAGCGCAATGAAAGCCGCGTGAAGGAAGCGCCTGCTTTGGACGATGTCCGTGACGAGATCGAGCGCGAGCTTCGCGCCAAGGCAATCGACGATGAAATTACCCGCCTTACCGACACTGCAACTGTATCGCGCACTGAGGTTGAGGTTGATCCAGCTGCCATCCGCGATGTAGGCCTGTTGTCAAAGTAACTGGCACAAAAGGTCCACCACCATGGCCAAGATCACCAAAGTATCCCCCCTCGCACCCAAGGGGGGATTCCCCAAGCTACCCGTGATCGACGGCGTACGCTTTTCTACCATCGCTGCCGGTGTCAAATATGCTGGCCGCACAGATGTCATGCTTGCCGAAATTGATGCTGGAAGCGCGGTTGCAGGTGCGTTTACGCGGTCTTCAACACGCTCGGCCCCTGTTCTCGACTGTCAGTCGAAATTGGGCCGCGTCGAAGATGATGGCAAAGGCTTTGCGTTTCTTGTGAACTCCGGCAACTCGAACGCATTCACTGGCCGCGTTGGGGTTGAGGCGGTTAACGCCATTACAAGCGCAACAGCAAAAACCCTGAACCTGCCTTCCTCGCACATCTACACCTCGTCCACGGGCGTGATTGGCGAGCCGCTTCCCTACGGCAAAATAACCGACGCTTTGGGCGCCTTGTCGCAATCACTTGATGCCAACCGTATTGAAGACGCGGCCCGCGCTATTATGACCACAGATACCTTCCCGAAAGGATCTACGGCCACCTGCGAAATTGGCGGCATCGAGGTAACGGTCGCTGGTATTGCCAAGGGTTCCGGCATGATTGCGCCCGATATGGCGACGATGCTTGTCTATATCTTTACCGACGCCAAGATCAGCCAAGCAGGATTGCAAGACATGGTATCGCGCCAGAACGAGCATACCTTCAATTCGATCACCGTGGACAGCGACACGTCCACCTCTGACAGCCTGTTGGTTGCAGCGACCGGCACATCCGGTGCGGATGTTGAGGATAACGAGACTTTCGAAAGCACGCTTGGCGTCGTGATGAAAGACCTTGCGCATCAGGTCGTGCGTGACGGTGAAGGGGCAACCAAGTTTGTCGAAATTCAGGTTCAAGGCGCAGCCGACATTGTCGATGCCCGCAAGGTCGCGATGTCTATCGCAAATTCGCCCTTGGTGAAAACCGCCATCGCGGGGGAGGACCCGAACTGGGGTCGTATCGTTATGGCAGTCGGTAAATCCGGCGCACAGGCTGACCGCGACCGGCTTTCGATCTGGTTCGGTGACGTGCTGGTTGCAGAAAACGGTTGGGTATCGCCGACCTATGTGGAAGCGGATGCCGCGGCACATATGAAAGGTGAAGACCTGCTTATCCGCGTCGGTTTGGGGCTTGGTGCGGGACACAGCACCGTTTGGACCTGTGACTTGACCCATGGCTATATCGAGATCAACGCGGACTACCGATCGTGAAAACCGTATTGGTTTCTGCCGTTGCGCTCATTGACGCGGATGGCAGAGTGTTGCTCGCCCAGCGCCCCGAAGGAAAATCCATGGCAGGTCTGTGGGAATTCCCCGGTGGTAAGGTCGAGCCCGGTGAAACACCGGAACACGCGCTAATCCGCGAGCTGCAAGAGGAGTTGGGCATCAACACGTGGCAAAGTTGTCTCGCCCCACTCACTTTCGCCAGCCATAGCTATGACGATTTTCATTTGCTCATGCCGTTGTTTGCCTGCAGGAAATGGGAAGGCATCCCGACGCCCCAAGAAGGCCAAATCCTGGAGTGGGCGCGCCCCAACGCGCTGAAAAACTACCCTATGCCACCGGCAGATATCCCATTGTTACCCATTTTGCGTGACTGGCTATAGACTTAACACCTGCGTCAAATTGTAAAAAATATTTGGTGGCATAAACGAAAAAGCTGGCTAAACTCTGCCTGAATAACTTTGGGGGAAGTTAAAATGCTACGTACAGTGACAATTGGCAGCTGCGTTTCAATTCAGGGTATTTTCGTCAAGGCGCTTGAGAACGGGCTTATCCGCATCAAGGTCGACGAAAATATTTTTGAAGGCCGCCCTGTAACCCCCAGAATGAGCTAGACCCAACCCTTTAGGTTATCTTCAATGATCTGGGTCAGCGCTGCGATGTGCTTTGGTTCGTCGTTGAGGCATGGAATATAGGTGAACTGCTCGCCACCGGCCTCTTCAAAGCTTTCCTTAATCTCTTCGTTGATCTCTTCCAGCGTCTCGATGCAGTCGGCAGAAAACGCAGGGGCGATCACGGCTATCTTCTTTTTGCCTGACTCTGCCAATCGGGCCACCTCTTCAACGGTATAAGGTTTTAACCATTCCTCGCGGCCAAAAACAGACTGGAAGGTTGTGGTGATTTCGGTGTCCCCCCAGCCTAAACGTTCCTTCAACAGACGCGTCGTTTTCTGGCATTGGCAGTGATAGGGATCGCCCTCCATCAAATAGCGGATCGGCATTCCGTGATAGGAACAAACCAAGATATCCGGCCGCTCAATCCCCTCATACGCGCGTTCTACCGAGTGAGCGAGCGCGTCGATATACGCCTCGTTCTCGAAATATGCTGGAACAGTGCGGGCAGACGGTTGCCATTTCTCCTGCATCAAAGCTCTGAAGAATTCGTCATTAGCAGTGGCGGAGGTCGCTCCCGCATAGTGGGGATAAAGCGGGAAAAACACGATCTTGTCGCAGCCCTTGGAGATCAATTCCCTGACCTTTGATTTGGTCGAAGGATTGCCATAGCGCATGCAGAAATCCACTTCGACAGCGTCACCGTACTTGTCCTGCATTGACGCCTTGATCGCTGCGGTCTGTTCTTTGGTGATCGTCAACAACGGGCTTTCGCCCTTGTCGTGGTTCCAGATGCTTTTGTAAGCCTCGCCGGACGCGAAAGGGCGGCGCGTCAGGATGATCAGCTGTAGCAATGGCTGCCACTTCCACGATGCGATATCCACAACACGCTTGTCGGATAGAAACTCGTTCAAATAGCGGCGCATCGGCCAGTATGTGTAGTCGTCAGGTGTACCAAGGTTGGCAACAAGGACGCCAATCTTGCCGAATTTTACCTTGGGGTGATCTGTGTCTGCGTAGGGCAAGGGTGTCGGGTTCATCATATTCATTTCTATTGGTCCTTGTCCCCATTAACGGGTTTTGCGTCTGATCCCAACTCGGTCGTGCTTAGAAAATCCGCCAATCGCGTAGTGGCCGACCCGGGTTGCAGCGGCTTTTGCTGCGTTTCGGATGGCGCCCACCCGGTCAGGAAGATCATCTCGAACGTGGCCGCTACTCGATCTGGTTCAGAAGTGTAATTGTCGGAATAGATACGTGCCATGCGCGCAAACAGATCACGCGGCGGTGGGGTTTTTTGACGGTCAAACAAGACGTTGCCCTCACCCATCGCCCGCAAGTCATGAAGCAGGGCCATTGGAGAGCTATAGCTAACTGTGCGGTTAGAGCTATCTGCGACCGGTAACGCAAGCCCGGCGCGTTGCAGCAAACCACCCAAGTCACGGATTTCACCCATCGGTGCCACACGGGGTGACAGACCGCCGGTAAGGGCAACCTCAGCCTCTGATAATGCGGCCCGCAATTCAGAAAGCGTTTGGCCACCAAGGAATGCTGAAAGAAACAAGCCGTCAGATTTCAAAGCGCGACGGCACTGAACCAGTTGACCGACAGGGTCGTTTGCCCAGTGAAGGCACATTGCGTGAATAACCAGATCATGCGCCTCAGGCTCTAGGGCCAAGGTGTCTTCGTCCGGCACAATGCGCGCATTAGGGAAAGCTTTCGCCCAGAAATCCGGATGCCCGGTAACAATCGCGGGGGACGTAAACGACCTGTTAACGTCAATCAGCCTTTCTTGAATCTCAAACAGCGCCTCGTCGTGCAGGAACATTGCAGAGCCCTGCTGTTCCGCCCGTGCACGTTGCCGAAGCAGCGCCGCGCGGTCAGTGAGGAGGCGAGGTTGGGACAATGAAAAACTCCTGTGGCTAAGACGCCGCTACTTAGAGGAATGGTATGAAATTGCAATCCGCCCTGAGGCTGATCTACCCACCACAATGCCTCACATGTGGTGCAGCGGTAGAGGACGATCTGTCGCTTTGCGGCGAATGTTGGCGCGAAACGCATTTCATTCATGGGCTCACGTGTCGCAGTTGCGGCTTACCGCTCCCTGGCAAAGATCGCGGCACAGACATGCAATGCGATGATTGCATGACTATCGCACGGCCATGGAACCGCGGCGCGGCGGCGATGATTTATCGCGGGAAGGGGCGTGACATTGTTTTACGCCTGAAGCATGGCGATCGCACGGATCTTGCGCGACCTGCGGCGCGGTGGATGGCGCGCGTCGCCCCGCCCGTTGAGATGGGCACAGTTATCGTTCCTGTTCCGCTTCACTGGTTGCGGCAACTCAAGCGCCGCTACAATCAGTCGGCCCTGATCGCAAAAATATTGGCGCAATCGCTGAATGCGGCCTATTTGCCAGACGCGTTGCACAGGCCCCGCGCCACAGAAACGATGGATGGAAAATCGCGCGATACGCGTTTTGCCTCGCTCGACGGGGCAATTGTCCCACATCACAAAAGAGGCCAACTGCTTAAAGACCGTTCGGTATTGCTGGTCGACGATGTCATGACATCGGGTGCGACACTGGCCGCCTGCACCGAGGCGTGCATTTCAGCAGGCGCACGGCAAGTTGACGTGCTGGTCCTAGCGCGGGTGTCAAAAGACGATTAGATAATACGCCAACTCAATGTGACGAAGGACTTAGCCACATGGCGAATATCGAAATCTACACCACCTCCTTGTGTGGCTACTGCCACGCCGCGAAACGACTGCTGGCCCAGAAAGGCGTTTCTTATGCCGAAACAGACGTGGGTCGCGATAGCAGCAAAAAAGCCACGATGATCCAACGCGCTAACGGGGGGCGGACTGTGCCTCAAATTTTCATCGATGATAAACACATCGGTGGGTATGACGATCTCAACGCGTTGGATCGTGCCGGTAAACTCGACGCGCTACTTACATGAAAATTGCCCTTCTCCAGCTTAATGTGAGCGACGACCCTGTCGCTAATCTGCCCGCGACCCTGTCGCTGATTGAAGACGCCGTGACCGACGGGGCGGAGTTCATATTGACACCGGAAGTGACCAACTGCGTGTCGACAAGCCGAAGCCATCAAATGCAGGTTCTGTCCCATCAGGACAACGACCCAACTTTGGCAGCGCTGAGGGCTGCGGCAGCCAAGCATAATATCTGGCTGCTGATTGGCTCGCTTGGGCTGAAAACGGACGACCCAGACGGTCGATTTGCCAATCGCTGCTTCCTGATCAACCCCAAGGGTGGGATCGAGGCGTGGTACGACAAAATCCATATGTTTGACGTCGAGATATCCAAAAGCGAAAGCTACCGCGAAAGCGAAGGATATCGGCCTGGCAATCGCGCGGTGGTTGCTGACGCGGGGTTTGCCAAAATTGGCATGTCGATCTGCTATGACATGCGGTTCCCGAAGCTTTACCGCGATCTGGCTCAGGCAGGTGCGCAAATCATCACGGTTCCCGCCGCGTTCTCCCCCATAACGGGCGCTGCGCATTGGGAAAGCCTGCTGCGCGCCCGTGCTATCGAGACGGGTTGTTTCGTGATCGCTCCGGCCCAAACCGGCAAACACAAGGCATCTAAAGGTAAATCACGGTCCACGCATGGGCATTCAATTGTTATCAGCCCGTGGGGGGAAGTAATTCTGGACGCAGGGACCGATCCCGGTATGGTTTGCGCAGAGATCGATATGGACGACGTTGCGAGGGCGCGACAGCGTGTCCCTTCCCTAACTCATGACCGTCCCTTTACGATTTGACTTATGGCAGAGACCCAAGATCCAATCGCAGTATCGCTTTTTAGCGAGCTGTTTATGGCCGACCAACTTGCCCGCAGCAAGTTGAGCAAAGCGCTGCCCAAGGGGATGGAACTGTCCCACTTCACAATGCTGAACCACCTTTATCAACTGACCGAGCCTAGAACCCCCGCTCAATTGGCCAAAAGCTTTGCGCTCACCCGTGGGGCGTTGACCAACACACTCGCAAAGCTGGAATGGGCCGGCCATATCCACGTTTCACCAGACTGGGACGACGCACGGCGCAAGCAGGTGGTGATCAGCCCGGCAGGACGCCGCGCGCGCGATACCGCATTGGAGTCTATTGCCCCGATCATCTCAAAGATCATCGAACGTGTGGGTGCTGACAGGGTTCGGGACGCCGTTCCGGTTTTGCGCGACTTGCGCCGCAGCCTCGCCGATGACTAAGCGGGCTTAACGCTGGCTGTTACATAATTGACAGACAAGTCACGATCAGACAGCGACCAGCCCCAAGTGATCGGGTTGAACACGAACCCTTTGCGATCTACGGGGCTTAACCCCGCATTTGAGATCAGCTCAAACAACTCATCCGGCGTGATAAACTTGTTCCACTCATGGGTGCCTTTGGGCAACCAGCGCATAATGTGTTCCGCGCCAACGATGGCCATCATGAAACTTTTCGGATTGCGGTTAATTGTCGAGCACACCATCAGGCCGCCCGGCTTCAACAACGTTTTGCACGCGGTGAGGTAGGCCAGCGGATCAGAAACGTGCTCGACAACTTCCATATTCAGAACGACGTCAAACTGCTCACCAGCGTCAGCCATCGCTTCGGCGGTTGTGTGACGGTAGTCGATTTCCAGTCCGGATTGCTCCGCATGAACTTGGGCGACCGGAATGTTCCCACCTGCAGCGTCCGCGCCAACGACCTCCGCACCAAGTCGCGCCATGGGTTCAGAAAGCAGCCCGCCACCGCATCCGATATCCAGAATGCGCAGGCCCTTAAATGGAGCGGGCGCATCCAGATCGCGATCAAACTCGGCGGAAATCTGGCTGGTGATGTAGTCCAGACGGCACGGGTTGAGCATATGTAGGGGCTTGAATTTGCCGTTCAGGTCCCACCATTCGGCAGCCATGGCCTCGAACTTTGCGATTTCCGAGGGGTCGACGGTAGACGTATTCATGTGCAGACTCATCTTTGACTTGGTCATTTTCGGGCATGGTACCCAGCGCTCAACAAACTATATAGGGCTCTATGGACAGATCGTCAGGACAAAACCGCGCGGTGGCACATCTCTATCCACCGATTGACCCATTCGACCAGCAGATGCTGGACGTGGGCGATGGCCACCGAATTTATGTCGAGCAATGCGGAAATCCGGATGGTATTCCGGTTGTTGTCTTGCACGGCGGCCCGGGCGGCGGATGTTCCCCCGCGATGCGGCGTTACTTTGATCCGGCCACATATCGTATAGTTTTGTTTGACCAAAGAGG
The DNA here is from genome assembly GCF_004365635.1 of Litoreibacter halocynthiae. Classification (GTDB taxonomy): domain Bacteria; phylum Pseudomonadota; class Alphaproteobacteria; order Rhodobacterales; family Rhodobacteraceae; genus Litoreibacter; species Litoreibacter halocynthiae. The sequence continues at coordinate 342,083 of NZ_SOBH01000004.1, forward strand.
CTGCGGCCGTTCGCGCCCGCATGCCAGTGTCGAGAACAACACCACATGGCATTTGATCCGCGATATCGAACTGATCCGCGCGCGGTTCGGCATTGATAAATGGATTGTCTTTGGTGGCAGTTGGGGTGCTACGCTGTCGCTGCTCTATGCCCAAAGCCATCCGGACCGTGCGGCGCATCTGGTGCTGCGCGGCGTGTTCTTGATGACGCAGGCAGAGCTGGACTGGTTCTATGGAGGTGGCGCGGGACAATTCTTCCCGGAACAATGGTCCAAATTCGCCGACCTTATTCCCAAAGAAGAGCGGGGCGACATGATCGCAGCCTATCAACGGCGTCTGTTCTCGGGAGATATACAACTTGAATCCCGCTACGCGCGCGCTTGGGCAGGATGGGAAAATGCACTCGCGGCCCTGACCGTTTCACATCCCGTTGGCGATGCTCCGGCAGAGTATGCCCGCGCCTTCGCCCGCTTGGAGAACCACTATTTCACCAATCAGGGCTTTCTGGAAAGCGATGGTCAGATCCTCTCAAATCGGGAGGCAATCGAGCATATTCCTGCCGTGATCGTTCAAGGCAGATACGACATGATCTGCCCGCCTATTTCCGCATATCGACTGGCTGATGGATGGACAAAGGCCGACTTGCGGATGATTAAGGCGTCGGGACACGCACTATCCGAGCCAGCCATCACTGCCGAACTCGTGCGCGCCATGGATGATTTACGCGCCGTTTACGCGTAAATGAGACCTTAGGAATACAAAAATAGCCTAATTCGGTGTTACGGGTTTACAGATCAAGAGCAACCGCTACTCTCGGTACTCTGGGAAACTGTTGGGATGTAGAAAGCCTGTGGCTGGACTTTTAGGGATTATCCTCCAAAGATTGTTGCTAGGCATTGCAACGCTCTTCGCTGTTTCCATTATCATTTTTGTTGCCGTAAATGCCCTGCCGGGTGATTTCGCACAGTCTATTCTTGGACAAGGTGCAACGCCTGAAGCCGTTGAAGCCATCCGTAACCAATTGGGCCTGAACGAGAGCCCTCCGACCCGGTATTTCAAATGGCTTCTTGGCGCCGTGCAGGGTGATCTTGGCATTCCCATGTCCCAAGCGTTGTTCCAGTCGTTCACGGGTTCGAGCACTGGTGGCGACGTCGTCACGGTTTTCGACCAGATCATTCCCCGCCTGAAAAATACCATGTTTCTTGCCGGTGTGAGCGCCGCGATTTCGGTTCCCCTTGCTGTGACGCTCGGAATTTTGACAGCGCTTTATCGCAATACCGCATTTGACAAAGCGATGAACGTATCGACGCTGTCAGCGATCTCCAGCCCGGAGTTTTTTCTAGCCTATATCCTGATCCTGTTTCTTGCAGTTCTGAATCCGGTGTTCCCATCCCTGTCCAACATCTTTCCGGGGATGGAGTTCAGTGACCGGTTGAATAAAACCATGTTGCCTGCGTTGACGCTCACACTTGCAGTGACAGCGCAAATGATGCGCATGACACGCGCCGCGATCATCAACCTGCTGGCTTCGCCCTATATTGAAATGGCGCGGCTAAAAGGCCTTTCGCCGATGCGGGTAATCGTGAAGCATGCTTTGCCAAATGCTTTGGCGCCGATCATCACGGTTGTTGCATTGAACCTTGCCTACCTTGTCACCGGCGTTGTCGTAGTGGAGGTTGTCTTCGTCTATCCGGGCATCGGCCAGCTGTTCGTCGACAGCGTCAAAATCCGCGATATCCCTGTAGTGCAGGCCTGCTGCCTGATCTTCGCGGCTGTTTACATCCTGCTCAACCTAACGGCTGACGTCTTGTCCATCATTTCAAACCCACGCCTGAGGCACCCCAAATGAACGCACTTGTTTGGATCCTTGGCGGGCTTCTCGTCATTCTTGCTATCGCTTGGGTTTTCCGGTTTGCCGCGCAAAAAGCGACGGACAACAAGCCCTACTTCCGCGACATGCCGCTAAGTGTCGCATTCGGCTATGTGTTCGCAGCAGCGGCGCTATTGCTCAGCATTTGGTACTTCTTCCAGCCCAAAGCCGTTGACGGAGTCCCATCAGCAGGCGTGATCTTCTTTCGCTGGGCTGTCATCGGATTGCTTGGCTTCGCGGCGGCGGCTTGGGTCTTTCGCACAGTGTTTCGCAATGTCGGGTCCGAGAATAGCAAAAAGCTGTTCCGCTCCATGCCGCTCACTGCCGCTTTTGGCGTGATGATCATCATTATCTATGCAATCGTGTCGATCTTCGCTGGCCTCATCGCCCCATACGGCCAAGAAGAAATTCTAGGTGCAGCGAATGTCGTCGCGGGAGGTGATCCGGCAATTGGTGGCAATCCTGAGTATCCGCTTGGCACAGATCAGATTGGTCGGGATATTCTTAGCCGACTTATTTACGGCGCGCAGAACACGGTCGGCATCGCTTTCGTCACCACCTGTCTGGCGTTTTTTCTGGGCGGCACCTTGGGCTTTCTTGCTGCGGTGTTAGGCGGCTGGCTGGACCAGTTGCTCTCTCGGATGGTCGATGCGCTTATGGCAATCCCGTCCCTGATTTTCTCGCTGCTGCTGATGACCATTGCCACCGCTTGGGCGGGCAGCGAGGCCTGGCTGGTCACCATATACATGATCTTCATCATTGCCGTGATCGACAGCACGCGTGTCTTTCGACTGTCACGCGCGGTCGGGCAAAGCATCGTCGTTATGGATTATATCGAAGCCGCGAAACTCCGCGGTGAAGGAATGGGCTATCTGATTTTCCGCGAGATCCTGCCAAACGCCTTGGCACCGCTACTCGCTGAGTTTGGTTTACGCTTTTGCTTTGTGTTCCTCACAATTGCGTCCCTCAGCTTCTTGGGTGTCGGCATTCAGCCACCTAAGGCCGACTGGGGCACCATGGTGCGCGACCTGTCACCGTTCATCAACTATGCGTCGTTCGCGCCGAATGCCGCCGTCACGCCCTTGTTGGCGGCTGGCGCTATCGCCCTGCTAACCGTCGCTGTGAACTTTGTGGTCGACTGGATGCTGCATAAATCATCGGGGCTGAAAGAATGAGCGATCTGCTGCTAAAAATTCGTGGCCTGAAGATCGAAGGTCGCTCTGACGAGACATGGAACCCGATTATCAACGGTATCGACGTTGATCTGAAAAAGGGCGAAGTGCTGGGCATGATAGGCGAGTCCGGTGCCGGTAAGTCCACGGTCGGGCTTGCTGCAATGGGCTACACACGCGACGGCGTGCGGATCAGTGAAGGCTCGGTCGAGTTCGACGGCGTTGATCTGGTAAAGGCATCCGCTGCGGTAAAACGTGCGCTGCTTGGCAAGCGGATTGCCTATGTTGCGCAATCTGCTGCCGCCAGCTTCAACCCGGCGCATAAACTCATCGACCAGCACACTGAAGGCCCGGTTCAGCATGGCGTCTCCAGCCGCGGCGAGAGCGAGTTGGACGGTATCGAGCTTTACCGCCGCCTGCGCCTGCCAAACCCCGAAGAAATCGGTTTCCGCTATCCGCATCAGGTGTCTGGCGGTCAGCTGCAACGGGCGATGACAGCAATGGCGATGGCCTGTCGCCCCGACCTGATCATTTTTGACGAACCGACAACGGCCCTAGACGTGACGACCCAAATCGAGGTTCTCGCCTCAATCCGCGACATCGTTGAGCAGTTCGACACAGCCGCGATTTACATCACGCATGATTTAGCTGTGGTCGCGCAGATGGCGGATAAAATCAAAGTTCTGCTCAAAGGTGACGAAGTCGAAGAGGCTGATACCCGCACCATGCTGACTGCGCCGACAGAGGATTACACCAAGTCGCTTTGGGCGGTCCGCAGCTTTGAGCGGCCCGCAAAACCCGCGATCAACGTGAATGCCACACCTGTCGTCAGCGTCCGCAACGTCACCGCAGCCTATGGCACCGTCGATGTATTGCATGACGTAAGTTTTGATATTCACGCCGGCCGGACTGTGGCTGTTGTCGGGGAATCCGGCTCCGGCAAATCAACCGCGGCGCGCTGTATCACAGGGCTACTTCCTCCGCGCATTGGCCATATCGAATTTGACGGCCAACAACTCCCCCTAAGCTACAAGCAGCGCGACAAAAGCCAGCTGCGCCAAGCGCAAATGATCTATCAAATGGCTGATACTGCCCTCAATCCGCGCAAAAGCATTGGTGAGACGATCGGGCGACCGGTCGAGTTCTACATGGGCCTGAAGGGCCGTGAAAAGCGCAAGCGTGTCGAGGAGTTGCTGGCCGAGATTGAGCTGGAACCAACGGAATATTTCAATCGCCTGCCGTCAGAGCTTTCGGGTGGACAAAAGCAACGTATCGGCATCGCGCGCGCGCTGGCTGCCGAGCCGCAATTTATCATCTGTGACGAAGTGACGTCTGCTCTGGATCAGTTGGTGGCCGAGGGAATTTTGCGCCTGTTGGCAAAGCTGCAAGACGAATTGGGCCTAAGCTACATGTTCATCACCCACGATTTGGCCACCGTTCGCTCCATCGCCGATGAAGTCGTGGTAATGAAAGACGGCGAGGTTGTTGAGCAAGGCCCCAAGAAGGAAATGTTCAAGCCGCCGCATCACGCCTACACCGACTTGCTGCTAAGCTCGGTGCCTGAAATGGACCCGGACTGGCTGACAAATCTTCTGCAGGAACGCGGAGTTGATAACATCGGCGACGCAGCTGTTGATAAGATGTAAAACGAATCGCCCTGTAGTGGGGCCGATATAAATGCGGACGAACCGCATCTGACTAAAACCAACTGGGAGACACTCATGTCACAAATTTCAAGACGCAGCCTGCTCAAAACGGGCGTTGCTGCTGGCGTTCTGTCCGCCACGGGTCTGCCGCTCCGCGCGCAGGCCAAAAAGGGCGGTCGCCTTCGTATGGGGCTGAACGGGGCGAATACCTCGGACAGCTGGGACGCACGGACCCATTCCGATGCATTCATGATTAACTGTGGCCACGGCTGCGTTTTCGATTGCTTGACTGAAGTTGGCCCCGACGGCCAACTGCGCGGCGAGCTTGCCGAAAGCTGGGAAGCCAGCGCGGACGCGGTCAAATGGACCTTCAAACTGCGTCAGGGCGTTACCTTCCACAACGGTAAGGCATTCGGTGCGGATGACGTGCTGGCCTCGCTGGCGATGCACACCGAAGAAGGTGCCAAATCTGCGGCGAAACCGATTGTGTCGGCGATCAGCGAAATGAAAAAGATCAACGACCACGAGGTTGAATTGACGCTTGCTGCTGGCAACGCCGACTTCCCGTTCTTGCTGTCGGATTATCACATCGTCATGTTCCCTGCGGGCCAGATTGACGAAGCGATCGCCAAAGGCATCGGGACGGGCATGTATGAGGTCGTTTCCTTCGATCCGGGCGTGCGCTTTGTCGGGAAGCGGGTTGCGAGCCACTACAAGGACGGCTCCGCAGGTTGGTTCGACGAGATCGAGTATATCGCAATCAACGACACCTCCGCACGGATGAACGCGCTGATGACGGGTCAGGTCGACGCCGTGAACCGCGTCGATTTCAAGACCGAGCCGTTGATGCGTGCAAACCCGCGCGTCACGATTTTCGAAGTGACCGGCAACCAGCACTACACGCTGCCAATGCTGTCTGACGTTGCTCCTTTCGACAATCTGGATGTCCGTCTGGCGCTGAAATACGCCGTTGATCGTAATGAATTGGTGGACAAAATCCTCCAAGGTCACGGCGCCGTGGCAAACGATCACCCGATCGGCCCTGCAAACCAATACTATGCCGCCGATCTTCCTCAGATCGAGTACGACCCCGACAAAGCCAAGTTCCACTTGGATAAATCCGGTATCGGTGAACTGAATGTCGACCTTCATATCGCAAACGCTGCCTTTAACGGCGCGGTGGATGCGGGGCAGTTGTATCAATCGTCTGCGAAGAAGATCGGCATCAATATCAACGTCGTCCAAGAACCTGATGACGGGTATTGGTCCAACGTCTGGCTTAAGAAGCCGTGGTGTGCCAGCTACTATTCCGGCCGCGCGACCGAAGACTGGATGTTTGCAACTGCCTATGAGGCTGGCGTTCCTTGGAACGAAAGCAACTGGGATGATCCTCGCTTCCAAGAGCTGCTATATGCAGGTCGCAAAGAGTTGGATTCCGCGAAGCGCCGCGTCATTTACCATGAAATGCAGGAAATCCTGTCGACCCGTGGCTCCACCGTCATTCCGATGTACGCCAACTACGTGGACGCTGCGTCCTCTGCATTGGCCCATGGGGAAAACATCGGGAACAACTTCCAGATGGACGGCTCCCGTATGGCGGAGCGCTGGTGGTTCTCTTAACCACCCCGATCTGACGATATAAAAACGCCCCGCCGATTTGGCGGGGCGTTTTTTATTGGTTAGGCTGCGGTCGCCGCGCGTTCAGTACGCTCCGCATCCCGCTTTTTCCAAGTGCGGTTCATCACCACATACATGACGGCCACGCCGCACAGAAACGCGCCGCCGCCAACAGTGGCGACTACGCCAAGGCTGCTAAAGTCCATTTTCGTTCTCCTTCCGAATTGACTGCCGCAATGGTTAATTTCGGAATAGGGCAGATTTTGGACGGGTTTGCGGCCCTTGCCGGAATACTCTTAAACAAAACTTGCAGACTCACCTGCCTTCCCCTATATCCCCCTCAACAGCGGCGTGCTGGTCTCCACCCCCAGCGCTCCACCGGGAAACATCAACGGGCCGCGCGCCCGTTTTTTTGTGCCTCTAAGGAAACTATGACTGATCTGATCGCAAAAGCTGCCATCGACCGCCGTCTGGCCGAGATCGCCCAACCCGTTATCGAGGGTCTGGGTTATGAACTCGTGCGGATGCGCCTGCTCACTGGTAAAGCCGATATTGTGCAAGTTATGGCTGAGAAGCCCGAAGGCGGCATAGAAGTCGATGATTGTGCCAAAATCTCTACTGCATTGTCTGCGATTTTCGATGTCGAAGATCCAATCTCTGGCGAATATAGCCTAGAAGTGTCGAGCCCCGGCATCGACCGCCCACTGACCCGCTTGAAAGATTTCGAGATGTGGGACGGGTACGAGGCAAAGATTGAAACCGAAGAACTCATCGACGGCCGTCGCCGCTTTAAAGGGCAGTTGGCTGGCGTTGAGGGTGACGAAGTTCTAATCACCATCGAAGAAGGCACCATCGGCCTGAAATTCGAATGGCTCACTGATGCGAAGCTGGTTCTGACCGACGAGCTGATCCGCGATGTTCTTAAAAACCGCAAAGACGCGGGCGAAATTGACGAAACCCAATTCGACGAAGTTCAACAGATCGTCGATGGCGAAGGAGACGACTAATGGCAATTACTTCAGCCAACCAACTTGAGCTGCTGCAAACCGCAGAAGCCGTGGCCCGCGAGAAGATGATCGACCCGGAACTGGTTGTCGAAGCGATGGAAGAATCCCTCGCCCGCGCCGCCAAGTCTCGCTATGGCGCAGAGTTGGACATCCGCGTTTCCATCGACCGTAAGACCGGTAAAGCAACTTTCACCCGTGTGCGTACGGTTGTGGCAGATGACGAGATCGAGAACGACCGCGCCGAGTTGAATGTCGAGGACGCCAAAGATTATCTGGACGACCCGAAAATCGGCGACACAATCGTAGACGAAGTACCGCCGGTTGAAATGGGCCGCATCGCCGCGCAATCCGCCAAGCAGGTTATCTTGCAGAAGGTGCGCGAAGCAGAACGCGACCGTCAGTACGAAGAGTTCAAGGATCGCGCCGGCACGATCATCAACGGTCAGGTCAAACGCGAAGAATACGGCAACGTCATCGTCGATATCGGCCGTGGCGAAGCCATTCTGCGCCGCAACGAGAAAATCGGCCGCGAAAGCTACCGCCCGAACGACCGCATTCGCGTCTATATCAAGGATGTGCGCCGCGAAGTGCGTGGCCCGCAAATCTTCCTGTCGCGGACCGACCCGCAATTCATGGCCGAACTGTTCAAAATGGAAGTGCCGGAAATCTATGATGGCATCATCGAGATCAAGGCCGTTGCCCGTGACCCCGGCTCGCGCGCCAAAATCGCCGTGATTTCGCACGATAGCTCCATCGACCCAGTCGGTGCCTGCGTCGGTATGCGCGGCTCCCGCGTTCAGGCCGTCGTGAACGAGCTTCAGGGCGAAAAGATCGACATTATCCCGTGGAATGAAGACCAGCCGACCTTCTTGGTGAACGCGCTTCAGCCCGCTGAAGTCTCCAAAGTGGTTCTGGACGAAGAGGCCGAGCGTATCGAAGTTGTGGTTCCCGAAGAGCAGCTGTCGCTGGCGATTGGCCGTCGCGGCCAGAACGTGCGTCTTGCGTCGCAGTTGACCGGCCTCGACATCGACATCATGACCGAGGAAGAAGAATCCGCACGTCGTCAGGCTGAGTTCGAAGTCCGTACCAAGCTGTTCATGGAAACACTGGATCTGGACGAATTCTTCGCACAACTGCTGGTCTCCGAAGGCTTCACCTCGCTGGAAGAAGTGGCTTACGTCGAAGTTGACGAACTGCTGGTTATCGACGGCGTCGATGGTGACACAGCGTCCGAGTTGCAGGCTCGTGCTCGTGATTATCTGGAAGCTGCTGCGAAGAAGGCCTTGGAAACGGCTCGCGAACTTGGTGCGCAGGACAGCCTCATTGAATTCGAGGGTCTGACACCCCAAATGGTGGAAGCACTTGCGAAAGACGATGTAAAAACGCTGGAAGATTTCGCAACCTGCGCTGACTGGGAACTGGCCGGTGGCTGGACGACTGTTAACGGCGAGCGTTCAAAAGATGACGGTGTTCTGGAGCCCTTCGACGTGTCGTTGGAAGAAGCTCAGAACATGGTCATGACGGCCCGTATCCAACTTGGCTGGGTAGATCCTGCCGATCTGGTGTCTGAGGAAGAAGCCGAAGACGGCGCCGAAGAAACTGCGGAGGCTGAGGCCTGATTTCAGGCCTCAGGGATCCCGGCATGAGCCGCGGCGGTCAGGAAAAAGAACAAAACGGCCCGGAGCGACGTTGCATCGCTACGGGAGAGTTGCGCGATCCTGCGTTGATGATCCGTTTTGTGGTCGGACCGGAAGGTCAGGCCGTACCCGACGTGCGTAACAAGTTGCCTGGTCGTGGCATCTGGGTAAGCGCCGACAAAGACGCCTTGGAAAAGGCGATCAAAACGAAGGCGTTCTCGCGCTCCGCTAAGGAGCAGGTAACTGTGCCGGACGGTCTGTTCGAACAGACCGACAAACTGCTGGCACGAAGGCTGGTTGATCTGATCTCGCTTGCGCGCAAGGCGGGGCAGGCAGTCACCGGTTACGAAAAGGTAAAAAGCCTGCTGGAGAACGAGCGCGCGACGCTGTTGGTGCAGGCAAGTGACGGGTCCGAACGGGGCAAATCAAAGCTCCATTCGCCGCCCGGAAAAGACGTATTTATTGGCTGTTTGACCTCTCAGGAATTGGGTTTGGCTTTCGGTCGGGAAAGTGTGATACATGGCGCCTTAACGGCAGGTGGACTCAGCAGACAGATAAAAGCTGAGGGCATCAGGCTGAAAGGTGTCCGCGGACATAGCGGCGGAAAGAAATCCCGCCCGAAAGGAAAAGACGACGCATGAGCGATAGTGACGGTAAAAAACCCCTTGGCCTTAAAGGTGGCGCACGTCCCGGTAACGTGAAGCAAAGCTTCAGCCACGGGCGCACCAAGAACGTGGTGGTGGAAACCAAGCGCAAGCGCGTAGTGGTGCCAAAACCCGGTGGCGCAAAGCCTTCAATTACTGGATCGCCCTCTGTTGGTGATCCTTCCAAACGTCCTGCCGGTATCTCCGATGCAGAAATGGATCGTCGCATGAAGGCGCTTCAGGCTGCAAAAGAGCAAGAAGCAGCCGACATCGAACGCCGCGCCGCCGAAGAGGCTGAACAGCAAGAGCGCCGCGAACGCCGTCGCGCCGAGGCTGAAGAAAAAGAACGTGAAGAAAAAGAACGCGAAGACGCGCTCAAAGCCAAGGCTGATGAAGAGGCACGCAAACTTCGCGAGGCCGAGGAAGCTAAAACGCGGGCAGAAGCACCTGCCCCTGCGGCCGCCGCACCGGGCGAGCCCGCTGTGTCTCCGTCCGGCCCACGCGGTGGTGGCAAAGCAGCGCCAACACCTGCGGTACGCCGTGACCGTGACGATCGCGAAAGCAAAGGTGGCAAAGCCCGTGTCGATGACGCGCGCCGTTCCGGCAAGCTGACGCTGAACCAAGCCCTTCGTGGTGGCGAAGGCCGTCACAAATCCATGGCCGCGATGAAGCGTAAGCAAGAACGCGCGCGTCAAAAGGCGATGGGCGGATCTGTTGAGCGCGAAAAGGTTGTTCGTGACGTAAAGCTTCCAGAAGCCATCGTGGTTTCGGAACTGGCCAATCGCATGGCAGAACGCGTCGCTGACGTTGTGAAGGCCCTGATGAACAACGGCATCATGGCGACTCAGACCCAGTCAATCGACGCCGATACGGCTGAATTGATTATTGAGGAATTCGGCCACAACGTGGTCCGCGTTTCTGACTCGGACGTGGAAGACGTCATCACGGAAGTGGCTGACGACGACAAAGACCTTAAACCACGCGCGCCCGTGATCACGATTATGGGCCACGTTGACCACGGTAAAACGTCCCTGCTTGACGCTATCCGCAACGCTCGCGTCACCGCTGGCGAAGCTGGCGGCATCACGCAGCACATCGGTGCTTACCAAGTCGACCAAGACGGCACGAAGCTTACGTTCCTTGATACACCGGGTCACGCGGCGTTTACGTCAATGCGTGCTCGTGGTGCTCAGGTAACGGACATTGTTGTGCTGGTTGTCGCTGCTGATGACGCGGTCATGCCGCAAACCATCGAAGCGATCCACCACGCGAAAGCGGCTGGCGTTCCGATGATCGTAGCGATCAACAAAGTCGACAAGCACGACGCCAACCCTGACAAAGTTCGCACCGACCTGCTTCAGCACGAAGTGATCGTTGAGAAAATGTCCGGCGACGTCCAAGACGTCGAGGTCTCTGCAACCACCGGCCAAGGCCTTGATACCCTGCTTGAAGCCATCGCGCTTCAGTCGGAGATCCTAGAATTGAAAGCCAACCCTGATCGTGCCGCTTCTGGCGCTGTGATCGAGGCGCAGCTTGACGTGGGTCGCGGCCCTGTCGCCACCGTGCTGGTACAAAACGGCACCTTGCGCCAAGGCGACATTTTCGTTGTAGGCGAGCAGTACGGTAAAGTCCGGGCGCTGATCAACGACCAAGGCGATCGCATCAAGGAAGCCGGTCCTTCGGTTCCTGTAGAGGTTCTAGGCCTGAACGGCACACCCGAAGCCGGTGATGTTCTGAACGTCGTTGATACCGAAGCACAAGCCCGTGAAATCGCAGAATACCGCGAGAAAGCCGCCAAGGATAAACGCGCCGCCGCTGGTGCCGCAACAACCCTTGAGCAGCTGATGGCTAAAGCCAAGGACGACGAGAACCTGACCGAAATGCCAATTCTGGTAAAAGCTGACGTGCAGGGTTCTGCCGAGGCAATCGTTCAGGCGATGGAGAAAATCGGCAACGACGAAGTTCGCGTTCGCGTTCTTCACTCCGGCGTTGGTGCGATCACAGAAAGCGATATCGGTCTGGCGGAAGCCTCCGGTGCGCCCGTTTTTGGCTTTAACGTGCGGGCCAATGCATCCGCGCGGAACACCGCCAACCAGAAGGGTGTGGAAATTCGCTACTACTCGGTCATCTACGACCTTGTGGATGACGTGAAACAAGCCGCATCCGGGCTTTTGTCCGCCGAGGTCAAAGAAACCTTCATCGGCTACGCCGAAATCAAAGAAGTCTTCAAAGTCACCGGTGTTGGCAAAGTTGCAGGGTGTATCGTCACCGAAGGGGTGGCCCGCCGCTCCGCCGGCGTTCGACTGCTACGCGACAACGTCGTGATCCACGAAGGCACGCTGAAGACCCTCAAGCGCTTCAAAGACGAAGTGCCTGAAGTTCAGTCCGGCCAGGAATGCGGTATGGCGTTCGAAGCTTACGACGACATTCGCCCGCAGGACGTTATCGAAATCTTCACGCGTGAAGAAGTTGAGCGTTCGCTGGATTAAGCTCGAAGTTCATAAATTTGAAAAGGCTCCGCGCAGAAATGTTCGGGGCCTTTTTTGCTTTTGAACTACTCTAAAATGCGCGAAGGGGCGCTTTTTCGTTCTTTACGTAACGGTCGATCATATGCCGCACCCGCGCACCGGACTGTAATGGCCTCACAGGACATGATTGCACCATCATGGCTTTGCCATGCCCCTCCGGAAACAGGATGGCCAACTCTTCACGCGCAGTACTTGAAATCGCTTTAAGCGATTCAGGCCCAAGATACAGGCTCTCTGCGGCCACGCCATTGGCGTTCAAAACGTGGTGGCCGTCCAGAAGCAGGTGGAAATAGAAGAAGGCTGTCTTCGACGTATCAATCGAAACACCGGTACATCCCAACAAGTCTTTCGCAGGGACGAGAAGCTCGTCGTAGCCAAACATGCGCTGCGCAATCTTGCCGGTGACAAGAAGCCGGTGCTGACACGACACGCGAAGCGGGCGTTGCTCGGCAGCGAGCCCTACAGCCTTCGCGTTGATCGAGATAGGTGCAAGATTGTCATCAGCCAGTAGATCCCAGACGCTGACGCGCCGTGCGAATATCCAACGGATCGGCTGAAAACCACCGTCGCGGGTATTCACAAAGTCGCCCACGCGCAACTCCTCGATATTGGCAAATCCTTGTGGCGTTTCCAGAAGTGTTCCTGAAGCAAAGCACACATTTTGCGAACCGGGTGTTGGGGTAGAATTGTTGGTAAAACTGGCCCCACCGCGCTGAATCGAGAAACCGTCCTGATCATTTCCAAAGTTTTCGCCCGAGCCAACACGAGTGGCTGTGCTCGAAAATCCAGCATAATTAGAGCCTGTTGTTGGATCATCCAGCGCGTCACCGTTGAATGTCGCCTGAATGAATTCGTCATTCGTAGGATCATAAACAACCAGATTGTCGCCGCCGTTGTTGAAGACGTTGCTGCTATAATTGGCGTCAAACGCCAGGTTATCGCCAGTCACACTGGGAAGGCTGCCCCCGTTTTGGACGTTGCGCACAACGACTGCTACCGCCCCCGCTTCCAAAACGGTGCCGGGGGGAAAGGTAAACCAGTTGTCGCGTCCAGCGTCCCAAAGCTCGAGACCTGAAATATCAATAGCGCTGCCGGAGGTGTTTATGAGCTCAAGAAATTCGTCGCCGCCACGAGCGGCGCCGTTTCCATCCGTGTCAAAGTTGTTTGCGCCATTGGGGTCAACGAGGACCTCGTTAATCGCAATACCGCCCAGCAATAAGTCGGGCACTGCTCTGCTCTTTATATTTCATGATCTAGACGATTCTAACTTATCTGAGCTTTTAGGCAAAATTGCGGGGAAACAATGCCAACCGAATGCACGAAGTCAATTCTAGAGGAGTTCTGACACCTCTTTGCGCTCACTCCCATCCATGACTATATGTCCTCAAGGAACTAAGGAGAGCGGCATGTCTGACGACAAATTTCCCGGCTGGCACGGCACCACCATCATTGGCGTCCGCAAGGGTGGCAAGGTTGTTATCGCAGGTGACGGGCAGGTCTCCGTTGGCCAAACCGTGATGAAGGGCACCGCGCGCAAGGTCCGCCGCCTGTCTCCGGGCGGGATGGATGTCGTTGCCGGGTTTGCGGGATCTACCGCAGATGCATTCACTTTGCTTGAACGGCTCGAAAGCAAACTGGAGGCCGTTCCCGGCCAACTGGCCCGCGCCGCTGTCGAATTGGCAAAAGACTGGCGCACCGACAAATACCTGAAGAATCTAGAGGCTATGCTGATCGTCACGGACGGCAAAGACCTGTTCGTCATAACTGGCGCAGGGGACGTGCTGGAGCCGGAACACGATGTCACAGCCATCGGCTCTGGCGGGAATTTCGCGCTCGCGGCAGGTCGCGCGATGATGGACACCGACAAAGACGCCGAAACCATTGCGCGCGACGCAATGAAGATTGCGGCAGATATCTGCGTTTACACAAACGGCAATCTAACCGTCGAGACAATCGATGAGTGATGGTGTTTCGCGCGACGATCTTCGCGCCGCGGTCGCGTCCGGTGTTCTGGACGAGGCCCAAGCCAGCAAACTGATGATCTTGTCAGACCAGCGGCAAGGCTACCGTGCTAATATGATTGGCGATGATGAGCCGTTCGAGCTGTTCAAGGGCTTTGCCGAGATTTTCGTGACGGTTGGCCTTGGCTTGCTGATGTCCGGGTTGATTGGCCTAACAGCAATCTTCGGCGAGGTGGCTTTGATACCCGCATTCGCAATGGTGATTTCTGTCGCGCTGGCCTTCTACTTCACCAAGAAGCGCCGCATGTCGTTGCCATCAATTGCGCTTTGCATCGCGTTTGCCTCGACCCTCGCACTAACGGTCGTGGCGGCAATCATTGGCAAATACGGGGACATGACACCGTTGAAAACGGTGATCATTGGCGTGATCGGCATGGCAGGCATGCTGGGCTATTTTCGCGTGTTCCGATTGCCTTTCGCCATGTTCGCACTTGGTGTGTTTGGCATCATCACGATTATCGGCGCCGTTGACTTGATGTTTCCGGGCAGTGCCTCGACCAATGCTGGCCTAACGGATTACTTCGATCTGCGCCGCCAGCCATATCTTGCCCTAGGAACGCTCGTGTTTGGCGTTTTCGCCTTTGTTGGCGCGTTATGGTTTGACCTACAGGACCCCCATAGGGTCAGCCGCAAATCGGCATCTGCATTTTGGCTGCATATCCTCGCAGCACCCGCCTTGGTCAACACTCTGGTGATGTCGAACTATCAAGCTGGAGGCACCGTCGGCACGAGCCTCGCTATTGTTGTTCTGGCCCTGTTCACGCTGCTGGCAATCATCATTGACCGACGCAGCTTTCTGACCGCTGGATTGGTGTATATGGGGCTGCTGTTGGCCTCAGCAATCAATGAAACGGGTGCCGACTGGGCACCCGTTTTGACCATGCTGCTCCTCGGCCTTTTCGTAACCTCGTTGGGTGCGTTCTGGACGCAAACCCGTGCTTGGCTGCTTGGTCTACTGCCCGACTTCCCGGGCAAACACCGACTGCCACCCTATGAGGACGGTCTGGCGGTGTCCGAGTGATTACAGCTTGGCAACACCTAACGGTACGTTGAACTTTTCGCACCAAATCCAGACCTCGTTGTAGTCATCGGGGTTGATTCCCGCAGGAATCTTGTATGTGGAAGCGCCCTTGTTCGACTTTAGGGGCCCCATCAAAGTTTTTGGATCGAACCCATTCTTGCCCAAAGCGACTTTAGGGTCAGGGGCGCCGTCAAAAGTGAAGTCGCCCATCAGTTCCACGGAACCTCCGGAACCCGACTTCACAAGCTCGGCACGACCAGTGGTCTTGTGGTTGCTTGCGCCTTTAAACTTGCCGATGCGGCCGTGGCCGCCCGCAAATGCCGGAAGGGCTGCAACAGTCGAAACGGTGACCGCGCCGCGTAAAATAGCTCGACGAGAGATCATGGGATGCTCCTTTGATTGAACTCTTGGGTTCGAGTATTCGACGTAATTCTGTAAATCGGAAGCCCTCACACGCAAACGTCAACATCTGTGAAGCCACCCTTCAAGTTGCGGGTGATGAACCATAGGTCTAAAACAATCTCAAACTAGAAGGATGTCGCCGTGACCGACCTAACTCCCCGCGAAATTGTATCCGAACTGGATCGATTCATCATCGGGCAAAAAGACGCCAAAAGAGCCGTTGCAGTGGCTTTGCGTAACCGTTGGCGGCGCAAGCAACTGGCAGACGATCTTCGTGACGAAGTATACCCGAAGAATATCCTGATGATCGGCCCCACCGGTGTAGGTAAAACCGAAATTTCGCGCCGTTTGGCCAAACTTGCCCGCGCACCGTTCTTGAAGGTCGAAGCGACTAAATTCACCGAGGTCGGTTATGTTGGCCGCGATGTGGAACAGATTGTGCGCGACTTGGTTGACGCTGCGATCATAATGACCCGCGAACAGATGCGTGAAGATGTCAAAGCGGCCGCACATGAAGCTGCGGAAGAACGGGTTATTGATGCCCTTGCCGGAACTGATGCCCGCGAAGGCACGCGTGAAATGTTTCGCAAGAAGCTACGCGACGGGTTGCTTGATGATAAAGAGATCGAGCTGGACATCGCCGACAATAGCGGCGGCAACCCGTTCCAGATGTTTGAAGTCCCCGGCCAGCCCGGCATGGGTGGTGGTCCGGGCATGATGAACCTCGGAGACCTGTTCGGCAAAGCCATGGGTGGCAAAACCACCAAGCGCAAACTGAAGGTGTCGGAATCCTATGAAGTGCTGGTTGCCGATGAGGCTGACAAGCTGCTTGATCAGGAGGCCGTGACAGAAAACGCCATCGAAGCGGTAGAGCAAAACGGGATTGTTTTCCTTGACGAGATCGACAAGGTCTGTGCGCGCGCCGATGCGCGTGGTGCGGACGTCAGTCGCGAAGGCGTTCAGCGCGATTTGCTGCCACTTATTGAAGGTACAACGGTGTCGACCAAACATGGTCCGGTGAAAACCGACCACGTCCTGTTCATCGCTTCGGGTGCGTTTCACATCGCCAAACCTTCGGATTTGCTGCCCGAATTGCAAGGACGTCTTCCTATTCGGGTCGAACTCCGCGCCCTGACGGAAGAAGATTTTGTACGTATCCTGACCGAAACCGATAATGCGCTGACGCTTCAATACACTGCATTGATGGGAACCGAGGAAGTAAAAGTATCCTTCACAGACAACGGAATCGCAGCCTTGGCGCGGATCGCCGCCGAAGTGAACCAATCCGTTGAAAATATCGGTGCGCGTAGGCTTTACACCGTTATGGAACGGGTCTTCGAAGATCTAAGCTTCACCGCACCTGATCGCGCTGGCGAGGACGTCGTGGTCGATGCCGATTTTGTCGAAACACATCTGGGCGAGCTGAGCAGATCAGCGGACCTGAGCAAATACGTGCTGTGACAATATGAAAGCCAAAGCCCTCCTCCTTTTCGCTGCGATTATACTGACAGCATGCACACATAGAGGAGGGCTTGCCCGTATTCCTGCCGGTTTAGCACCCGCGGTGGAACGTCCGATCTTTTTTGCCACAACGCGCCAAACAGATCGTCTTCCGTTCGGAACGCTTCGCTCGCGCAAATCAATCTATGGTCTCGTGGATGTCTCCATACCGCCAGTTCACAAAGCGGGGCAGATTGAGTGGCCAAATGCGAAACCTGACCCACAGAAGCACTTCCTGTTGGCAAGCACCGAAGCCTTTGAAAACAGCACCGGAATGCGGGCAGCATTAAACAAGGAGCTCGCGACCAAGGACGCGAAAAACCGCGCTGTGATCATCTATATCCATGGGTTCAACAACCGGTTTAGCGACGGCCTGTATCGTATCGCGCAGATGAGCCACGATCTTGGCCTGCCCGGGGTCGCAATAACATATTCATGGCCTTCTGCTGGGAACCCACTGAATTATGCGTATGACCGTGATAGCGCGCTGTTCGCCCGTGACGGATTGCATCGCTTGATTGAGGTTGCCACTAGATCAAACGCCCGCGAAGTCATCCTCGTTGCGCATTCCCTTGGCTCGATGGTCACAATGGAAACTTTGCGGGAACTTAGTGTTTCGGGTAACAAGCGCGCGCTCAACAGGATTGGTGGCGTTGTTCTCATGTCGCCAGACCTTGATCTAGATGTCTTCAAGTCGCAAGCCGATGCCATCGGGGAACTGCCTGACCCGTTCATCATCTTCTCGTCCAAGAAAGACCGCGCGCTACGATTGATTGAACAGCTCACCGGTCAGAAGAACAGACTTGGGCGGCTCGAAGATGTGAGCGAAATTGCTGAATATGACATCACTTATGTTGACGTGACTGCGTATAGCGAAGGTGGAACTAACCACTTTCCCGCGGCCAAATCACCAGCATTGCTAAAGCTGCTTGGTCAGATACCAGACCTGGAAAATGCGCTTTCCCGCGACGGCGCGCGCATCGGCCTGTTGCCGGGGTCCGTTTTGACTGTTCAGAATGCCACCGCGTTAATCCTATCACCGGTGGCGAGCCGGTAGTGGACACCCTTCGATTTATTCGCAGCAACGCCCATTGGCTTAGCGCGGGACTGCTCCTCACATTCGCATCATCGTTTGGGCAAACTTTCTTCCTTTCGATTTTCGCAGGCGAAATACGCGCCGAGTTCGGGCTGACACATGCGGCGTGGGGCGGCATCTATATGTTGGGCACGCTGTGCTCTGCCGCTGTGATGATCTGGGCTGGCGTCCTGACGGATTTGCTAAGGGTGCGTGTTCTAGGACCAGCAGTTCTTATTGTTCTGGCACTTGCCTGCGCTTCGATGGCCCTTGTTTCATCAATCCCAATGCTTGTCGCGCTCATCTTTATGCTGCGCTTGATGGGGCAAGGAATGTCCAGCCACGTGGCAAGCACGGCAATGGCGCGATGGTTTGTGGCTGCAAGGGGCCGGGCGCTCGCCGTTGCAAGCTTTGGGTTCTCGATCGGGGAGGCGTTACTGCCAATTATGTTCGTAGCCCTAATGGGATTGATCGGTTGGCGCAGCTCATGGCTTATCGCCTGTGGCGCGCTTGTCGTACTCGCACCTTTAGTTTTCTTGCTGCTAAAGCAAGAACGCACACCCCAATCGTCATCGTCTGATGATCATGTAGCTGGGATGGGAGGGCATCACTGGACGCGGCTTGAAGTTTTGCGATCACCGCTGTTCTGGATGGTCGTGCCTGTATTGATTGGCCCGCCCGCCTTCGGGACTGCGTTCTTCTTCCTTCAAGTCCATTTGGCAGACGTAAAAGGGTGGACCCATCTCGAGCTTGTCCAACTCTTTCCCGTTTACACAGGCATGTCGATCTGCGCGATGATCGCGTCAGGCTTTGCGATCGACAGATTTGGAACCGGCCGGATGATGTCAGTTTACACGCTGCCCTTGGCCGTCGGGTTTCTGGTATTCTCGCAAAGCACTTCGCTGGCCGGAGGCGCCCTTGGCATTGCGTTTTTCGCCATGACGTCCGGCATGCAGGCGACCCTTCCCGCAGCGTTCTGGGCCGAGTTTTTCGGGACACGGTATTTGGGAAGCATTAAGGCAATGGCCACCGCTATCATGGTGTTCGGATCTGCCATCGGGCCGGGATTAACCGGCCTGATTATCGACTTCGGGATTGATTACACGCGGCAGATGGTTAGGGTCGCCCTATACATGATCGCGGCAACTGTATTCGCAATGACCGGCTTGAAAAAGGCGCGATCTCTTTTACCGCGAGCGCCTGAGGTAGACGTAATAGGCACCTGAACCGCCATGCTTCAGGCTTGCTTGTGTCACCTGTAAAATATGGGGTTTCAGCGGGTATTGTTGGAACCAATTCGGAACCTGATGACGCAAAACGCCCAGCCGTGTGGGGATTGGCCCCCCGTCATCGCGGCTTTTTCCTTTGCCCGTGATTACCAGAACCAACCGTTTCCCCTGCGCATGAGCATCGAGAATAAACCGGTTAAGACGTGGGTGCGCCTGATCAAGGGTCATGCCATGCAAGTCCAGTCGCGCCTCGGGGCTTAGCTTTCCTTGCTTTAATCGCGTGAACGCTTTCTTGTCCATCGCCACTGGAGTTTTCGCCAAATGCTGGTCCAGACTTGGCGCCAGGTT
This sequence comes from Litoreibacter halocynthiae, assembly GCF_004365635.1. Classification (GTDB taxonomy): domain Bacteria; phylum Pseudomonadota; class Alphaproteobacteria; order Rhodobacterales; family Rhodobacteraceae; genus Litoreibacter; species Litoreibacter halocynthiae. The sequence continues at coordinate 361,798 of NZ_SOBH01000004.1, forward strand.
ATGTTTGGACGTCTTACTGGTTGCACGCTCTCCAAGCTTGAATGACTTGATTGGGCGTGGCGACACGGGATCGGCAACTTTGGTTTTCAATGGTCGGTTCGAGATTTTAGACTTCGACCGCACCTGCATCGGAATTGCCGTCTCGGTGACACGCGCCCAAAGCTCTTGCTCCTCTGGGTTTAGCTTTCGTTTACCGCGTCGCATCCGGTTAACCGCCGGGGGCCAGTGTGTAGGCAGTCTGGATCGGCATCAACGCAACCAACCTGCCGCGATCACGGATGCGGCCCGCAGCGCGGCCTGCCTGATCACCGGTGCCATAGTAAATATCCGCACGTTGCGCGCCTTTGATCGCAGAACCGGTATCCTGCGCAATCATCAAGCGTTGCAGCGGCTTTGCCCCGCCTTTCTCTATCCAAACAGGTCCGCCCAGAGTATTGAACTTCGGATCAACCGCGATGGAGCGCATCGGAGTGATCGAGCGGTTCATCGCACCAAGCGGGCCCTTGTCAGCAGGAACCTCGGATACTTCGCGGAAAAACACGTAGGACGGGTTGTGGCGCAAAAGCTCCGCCCCCTCAATCGGGTTTCGCTGAACCCAACGCCGAATGACCTGCGCCGAGACTTGGTGCGGCTCATAGGTGCCTCGGCGGATCAATTCCTGACCGATTGACCTGTATTCGTGACCATTCTTGCCACCATAACCCACACGCATCGCGCCGCCCTCGGCCAGCTTAACGCGACCCGACCCCTGAACTTGCAAGAAAAACTTTTCAACCGGATCGTCGATCCAGACCAGTTCCAGCCCCCGACCTTCCAGCAGGTTTTGCTCTTCAATCTCACGGCGCGAGAACCATGTGCTTCCGTTTTGAACTTCTGGAGGCTTGCTGTGGAGCGGGTATTGATATGGTCCACCGCGCCTTCGGGAACCGTGTAACTCTGGTTCAAAATATCCAGTAAACAGGGCTTGGTCTTCTCCGTTGATCAAAACGGGGCGGAAGAACAACTCAAAGAATGTGCGCGCTGATGGCTGGCTTGTCGCTAAGGCGCACAGGGTCGCCCACTCCGTATCTTTTATGTCGGCACAGGTTTCTTGAAACACAGCAAGGGCTGCGGAATGGTCATCGTCCTCCCAGCCGTCCAAATCCTCGAATTTGAGGATTTCATAGGTGGGCGCGGCGTCAGCTGAGTTGAGAGTCATGGTCGCCCCCAACGCAAATATTGCCGCTGCCCACCGGACATGCCTCATTCCCCGGTTGCGACCAATTGCCAGTTGGGATCGTCACTGCCCATGATGCGCGCAAAGGTCCAGACATCCTTGACCCGCTTAATCGCATTCGGGTCACCTTCGACAATGTCGCCGGCAGAGTCGCGGACAACAGAGGTAAGCTCACCCACAAATCTGACCTTCAACTCACCTTCTTTGGTGTCTTTGTCGTATTCTGCGTCAAGCAGCGTCAATTCGCGGACACCAACAAAGTTTGCTTGAACCAAAAGACCTTCTTTTTGACGTTGCTCGATCACTTCTTCAAATGCCTCAAGAACATCGCCCGATAGGAACGGGGCAATATCGTCGATCTCGCCCAACTCGAAAGCCATCAGGATCATCTCGTAAGCACCACGTGCGCCGCCAAGAAAGTCACTTACGCCAAAGGACGGATCAACGCGTTTCATTTCCGCAAGTGCCTTCGCGGCGTCGCTGTCTTCGTCAACGTGATCAGTAATATCACGATCCACGCCACCGTCGATAACCTCGAACTTCTGACGGGCTTTTTGTGCAGGGCCATTCGCGGGGGGTACCGGCAGCGGAGGTTTTTCAAAACCTTCACGTGTGCCGAGCACCGATTTCAACTTGAGAATGAGAAAGACGGCGATGCCCGCCAAGACAAGAAGTTCGATCATAGTGTGCTCTTCAACGCCTCTGTGTGCCGGAAAGTTGGCAAATTGGAACTCAGCCTCTTATGTAGGTGCTAGGGGGACACAAGTCCACCAAACGCTCTACTAGGAATAGGCTTTTGCCATGTGGCTATTTTTGCTCTTTGTGACGATCCCGATTGTGGAGATCGCATTGTTTATCCAGGTCGGTGGGTGGCTTGGCCTGTGGCCGACATTGGCAATCGTAATTCTGACGGCGATTCTGGGGACGTTTCTTGTGCGTGCGCAGGGACTTATGGCCATGTCGCAAATTCGGTCCAACTTGCAGGAATTTCAGGATCCAACTGAGTCTCTAGCTCATGGCGCCATGATTCTAGCGTCTGGGTTGCTGCTGCTGACGCCCGGGTTCTTCACCGATGCTGTCGGCTTTGCATTGCTGATTCCTCCTCTTCGTTTGGCATTGTTCAACTGGATCAGGAGCAAAGTGAAAGTGCAAAGTTTCGTTCAAACAGATTATCGCCGCGAGCAAAGGCCGCGGCCCGACAGTGATGTGATTGATGGCGATTTTTCCGAATTGGACGACGATACCCCCCGCCCGACGCATCAACCACCTTCAGGCTGGACACGGCATTGAGTTGAGGCGAACGTGACGACCTGTTAAGCACATCGCAGCTTTATTTCTCGCTTTAAGGAGACGCCTCAGATGGCCGAAGAAAACGGCGCGGCACCTGCCGCCCCAACACCACCCCGCATGCAAGTTCTGGCTCAGTTCATTAAGGATATGTCCTTTGAGAATATCGCCGCCCAAAAGGGTCTGGGCGAGGGTGATCAGACGCCGGACATTCAGGTTCAGGTAAATCTCGACGCGAAAAAACGTGGCGACGAGAACCAGTTTGAAGTGTCCACCAAGCTGGAAGTCACCGCCAAAACAACTGGCGAAGGCAAGCCGATCTTCCTGATGGAACTGGAGTATACAGGCATCTTCCACGTTGAAAACGTGCCGGAAGACCAGTTGCACCCATATCTGATGATCGAGTGCCCGCGCATGTTGTTCCCGTTCCTGCGTCGTATCGTATCCGACGTGACTCGTGACGGCGGCTTCCCGCCATTGAACTTGGAAACGATCGACTTCCTTGCGCTGTATCGCAACGAGCTGGCACGCCGTGCGCAGGCCGAAGCCGCAGCAAAAACCGCAGACGCTTAAGTCTGCGACTTCCACAAAGCAGCGTCGCCCAGTTTGTCTACGAAGACTTGGTGGGCGGCGCGCTCTTCCTCGGTAATCCGAGGCGCTAGCGGCTCCGGCCTTGGCATAGGACGCCATGCCTCTGAAGCCGAACCTTGGCTGGTTGATCCGCTTGAAGCAGACAGCACCAAATCGGGCTGGCGGCCACCAATCAACTCCAGATACACCTCCGCCAGAATCTCGCTATCAAGAAGCGCCCCGTGCTTTTCGCGCGCAGAGTTGTCGATACCAAAGCGGCGGCACAGTGCATCCAGCGACGCAGGCGACCCCGGGAACTTCTTTCGTGCAATCGCCAAGGTATCCAGCGCCTGATTGTTGGGCAGTAGCGCGAACCCGCCCCACCCAAGCTCCGCATTCAGAAACTTCATGTCGAAAGCTGCGTTATGAATAACCAGCGTAGCGTCGCCGACAAAATCCAGAAACGCCTGACCGACCTTTTTAAACACTGGTTTGTCGCGAAGGAATTCATCGCCAAGCCCGTGAACTTCAAACGCCCCTTGGGGCATGGCGCGCTCAGGGTTGATATACTGGTGATACACCTTGCCAGTTGGCATGTGATTGAAAAGCTCAACCGCGCCGATCTCGACGATGCGATCACCTTCTCCCGGTTCAAAGCCGGTGGTCTCGGTATCTAGTACAATTTCACGCATGTCTGGTCCTCAAATCCTCGACCAAAGATGTCACGTCAGCCTTCGTGCCTTCAAGGGTCAGGGTTTCTATAATGTAGTCTGCACGGGCGCGTTTTTGCGCGTCCGGGAGCTGCTTGGCGAGGATCGCCTCAAACATCTCCGGCGACATGGTTCCCCGCTCAAGTACCCGTTCCCGCTGCACATGAGTTGGTGCTGAAACGACCAGAATCGCATCAACCTGATCCTGTGCACCGGTTTCAAACAGAAGCGGAATGTCTAGGACAACAAGCTTGTCGTTGGCATGACTTGAAAGAAACTTCTCTCGATGAGCACGCACTAGTGGGTGAATTACATTTTCGATTTTTGTCAGAACAGACGGGTCTGTGGCGATGGCGTGCTTCATTGCCTGACGGTCAGCCGCACCATCTACAACGAAGTTCGAGTTTAGCGCGTTCAACGCTTCAACTGCACCGCCGCCTTTCGAGTAAAGTTCAGCCACTGCCTGATCTGCGTCCCAGACGGGCACACCAAGATCGCGGAACATTTGGGCCGTCGTCGACTTTCCCATTCCGATGGAGCCGGTCAGGCCCAAAATGAAACGCTTGTTGGTCATCCCAAAACAGCGCGACGCAGGTCTTCATCCACTTCAGGCGCCCGGCCAAACCATCTCTCGAACCCAGGTACGGCTTGGTGAAGCAGCATTCCAAGTCCGTCCACAGTGAAGCATCCACGTTCTTGGGCGCGTGCTAGGAATGGGGTGATCAGCGGGTTGTACACGATGTCGGTCACCAGCGTTTTTGGCGTTAGCGCATCCAAATTGAATTTCAACTCCTCTTTACCAACCATACCCAAAGCGGTCGTGTTGATAAGAGTGGTCGCGTCTTCAAGGTGGCTTGCGGCTTGTGTCCAATCCACGACTTTGATTTTTCCGCCAAAATGCGCCTTCAACGCGTCTGCCCTGGCTCGGGTACGGTTGGTCAGGATAATTTCCGGTACTTTTTCATGCAAAAGCGCGGCAACGATGGCCCGCGAAGCGCCACCCGCGCCAAGAACCAAGGCAGGACCCGCTTTGGGATCCCATCCCGGTGCTTCCTGTTTCAAATTCGAGATGAACCCGATGCCGTCGGTATTGTCCGCATGAAGCTTTCCATCGCTTTGGAATGTAAGCGTATTCGCCGCACCAATCAGCGCGGCTCTGTCAGAGATGACATCCGCAATATCCAGAACGCTTTCCTTGTGAGGCAGCGTGATATTCACGCCACGGAACCCCATTTTCGGCAGGTTGTTCAATACATGGGACAAATTCACGCTGGAAACATCCATCGGAATGTAGTGACCGTTGATACCATATCGTTTCAGCCAGTGCCCGTGCAGCGCCGGTGACTTGCTTTGCGTTATCGGTTGGCCAATTACTCCCGCGAGGAGGATTGTCTCTTTGGTCATCCGTCAATTGCTCCCGACATGGTAAGATAGCCTAGTACTTCTAATAGCGGCAGACCGAGCACTGTGAAATAGTCGCCATCCACACGGGCGAAAAGCCGCGCGCCCTCGGCTTCCAGTTGATACCCGCCAACGCAGTGGCGGATTTCCTCCCAATTTCGTTCAACGTAGCCCTCGATATAGGCGGGGTTGAGCGTGCGCATGGTTAAACGGACCTGACCCACAGTTCGCCAGACAGGCTTGGCATCTTGATAGATGACGGCTGCTGATAGCAACTTGTGTTGTTTGCCCGACATTTGCTTGAGTTGAGCGATTGCGTCGTCCGGAGACTTTGGCTTCGAAAAGACTTTGCGTTCAAACTCGAGAACCTGATCGCTGCCAATGACGATTGCTTCCGGGTGCTGATCGGCAACGCGGCGCGCCTTGAACTCGGCCAAAGTATCAGCGACATCGCGGGCCGTTGCGTCCTCGGCAAGAAGCGAGACTTTAATACTATCTTCATCAATCCGCGCAACTTTGGATGTGAAAGACAGCCCTGCCTGACGCAGCATTGTCTGTCGCGTTTCGGAGCCGGATGCGAGGATAATTAGTCGGTTCATGTGGATAACTCTGAGGGAAACCTCAGGGATACTTATTGCGTTAAGGAGGTCTTATCCACCGCGTTTGCGCAGATCGGTCATTCCACCCACACAGTTCGTTTTTTGGACCTACTCTTATCCTTTGTGGAGTATGCTATACACGGGTGTGTGCAAGGGACCTCAATGCAATTCCATTCACTATTTACCCACAGATTCTCCACCAGATAGAATTATCCTAACTTATTGTGATTTATAAGTTTTTATTGGTTCAGAGTTTTCTGTTAAGAACTCTTCTCTGTCAATCGACAATCCGTGGACAAGTATTTGATCCACACTATCCACTGTACCTACTAACAACATCATCTTTTCTTTCTTTTTTATTTATTTAAGAAGGAAAGCCGAGAGCGAGGCGCACATGACAGATTTTCTGGCAGAGATTTACCCATGGACCAAAAGTCTGCACGTGATGTCTGTGATCGCCTGGATGGCAGGGCTGTTCTATCTGCCACGATTGTTCGTTCATCACACAGAGAAAGTTGAAGTTGGATCCGAGACTGACAAGTTGTTTCAAATGATGGAGCGGAAGCTGCTCAAGCTTATCATGAATCCAGCGATGACCAGCACTTGGATTTTCGGGCTGGCCTTGGTTTTCACACCGGGCATCGTGGATTGGTCTGAGGGTTGGCCTTGGATCAAAGCTGGTGGCGTGCTGGGAATGACTTGGTTTCACGGCTGGTTGGATCAACGTCACAAAGAATTCAGGGATGGCCAGAATACGCGATCAGGCCGGACCTACCGGATGATGAACGAGCTGCCGACTGTTTTTATGATCATTATTGTTATCATGGTGATCGCACGTCCGGTTTGACGCGCATTGACTCACGCAGTCATGGTTGCTACCCAGCACCCCTAGCAGCCGTCCGGCTGTGATGACTCCCGAACTTATACATTTACGACTTGGCTTAACTGCCACCTGAATTGGGTGATCCCTTATGTCTGAAGACACGCTGAATCTCGCTGACCTCAAGAAAAATAGCCCTGCCGATCTGGTGGCTATGGCTGAGGAGCTGGAAATTGAAAACGCTTCCACGATGCGGAAAGGGGACATCATGTTCTCGATCCTCAAGGAGCGGGCGGAAGAAGGCTGGGAAATCTCTGGCGACGGTGTGCTGGAAGTTCTGCAGGACGGCTTCGGATTTCTGCGCTCTCCAGAGGCAAACTATCTGCCGGGCCCCGATGATATTTATGTCTCGCCCGATATGATCCGCAAGCACTCGCTGCGCACGGGTGACACGGTTGAAGGCGTCATGAGCGCGCCGGGTGAAAATGAAAGCTACTTTGCGATCACGTCGGTGACGCTGATCAACTTCGAGGATCCGGAGAAAGCACGCCACAAGGTGTCCTTCGACAACCTGACGCCGCTTTATCCTGACGAGCGGATGACAATGGAGCGGCAAGACCCAACGGTTAAAGACCGCTCCGCACGGATCATTGATCTGGTTGCACCCATCGGTAAAGGCCAACGGTCTTTGATCGTGGCGCCGCCACGGACTGGTAAAACGGTCTTGTTGCAGAATATTGCCAAGTCGATCGAAGAAAACCATCCGGAATGCTATCTGATCGTTCTGCTGATTGACGAGCGTCCTGAAGAGGTGACGGACATGCAGCGCTCGGTTAAGGGCGAAGTTGTCAGCTCCACTTTTGATGAGCCTGCAACACGACACGTTGGTGTGGCGGAAATGGTCATTGAAAAAGCCAAGCGACTGGTCGAACATAAGCGCGATGTTGTGATCCTTTTGGACTCCATCACCCGTTTGGGTCGTGCGTTTAACACCGTGGTCCCTTCATCCGGTAAGGTTTTGACCGGTGGTGTCGATGCGAACGCGCTACAGCGGCCTAAGCGCTTTTTCGGGGCTGCACGTAACATCGAAGAAGGTGGCTCTCTGACGATCATCGCTACGGCTCTGATCGACACCGGCTCGCGTATGGACGAAGTGATCTTTGAAGAATTCAAAGGGACGGGTAACTCGGAGATTGTTCTGGATCGCAAAGTTGCTGACAAACGCGTCTTCCCTGCGATGGATATTCTTAAATCTGGTACGCGGAAAGAAGAGCTGTTGGTCGATAAGAACGATCTTCAGAAGACTTTCGTCCTGCGCCGTATTCTGAACCCTATGGGGACAACAGATGCGATCGAGTTCCTGATTGGGAAGCTCAAGCAGACCAAGTCAAATGCAGATTTCTTCGACTCAATGAACACCTAATTTCTGTTTAAAAACAGTAAGGTATATGAATATGGACACGATATTCGCCCTCGCCACGGCGCGGGGTAAAGCTGGTGTTTCTATAATTCGTCTCAGCGGCCCGTTGGCTTTCGACGCTGCCGCAACCTTGGCTGGTCGCGATATTCCGATCCGGACACCTTTGTTAGCCAAGCTTCGGGATGGCAACGGAGGCATGATTGACCAGTCGCTTGTCCTTGGGTTCGCCGAGGGTGCAAGCTTCACCGGTGAGCGGGTCGTCGAGCTTCAAGTACATGGCAGTCCGGCAATCGTATCTGCCTTGTTGAAGCTGCTTGGCGACATGGATGGTTTGAGGCTTGCCGAGCCCGGGGAATTCACGCACCGCGCTTTGGAAAACGGGTGTCTGGATTTAGCCCAGGTCGAAGGGCTAGCCGACCTGATTGATGCAGAGACTGAAGCTCAACGTCGGCAGGCGGTTCGGGTTTTCAGCGGGGCGTTGGGCGACAAAGCGGAAGGGTGGCGTCGTGATCTGATCCGCGCGGCAGCGCTTCTTGAAGCTACCATTGATTTCGCCGATGAAGATGTTCCCGTGGATGTATCGCCTGAGGTTCGTGCGCTTACCTCAGGCGTTCGCAGCGAACTAGATCAAATGGCTGAAGGTGTTACTGCTGCAGAGCGGATCCGTGACGGGTTCGAAGTCGCGATCGTTGGCCCTCCGAATATTGGCAAGTCCACGCTGTTGAATACATTGGCAGGCCGAGAGGCGGCGATTACGTCTTCTGTGGCGGGCACAACGCGGGACATCATCGAAGTTAGAATGGATTTACGCGGATTGCCCGTGACGTTTCTTGACACGGCTGGGTTGCGTGACACCGATGATGAGGTTGAATCCATTGGTATTGACCGAGCGTTGAGGCGTGCAGAAATGGCTGATCTGCGTGTTTTCTTGGTAGAAAACACTGATGCTTTACTTCCATTGAAGGTTTTGCGGGATGATATCGTTGTACGTGGAAAAGCCGATCAAACAGGCTCCGGTCTGTCTGGTTTAACGGGCCAAGGGGTTCCGGACCTGCTGGAAAAGGTGCATGCGGTTTTGGAACATCGCGCATCAGGTGCGGGTTTGGCGATAAGAGAACGGCATAGAATTGCGCTGCATCGAGCGTCTGGCGCGTTGGAGGGCTGCGACCGAGAGATGCTTTACGGCATGGATCGGGCGGAGATTGCAGCCGAGGAGCTTAGGACCGCTGTCAGGGCGCTAGAAAGTATGATAGGACGCGTCGACGTCGAATCCGTGCTGGATGAGATATTCGCGAGTTTTTGTTTGGGCAAATAGGAGTGTTTCACGTGAAACATTCATCATTCGATGTGATTGTAATTGGCGGCGGTCACGCTGGCACCGAAGCTGCGCATGCTGCGGCGCGCACCGGTGCGCGTACTGCGTTAATCACTCAAAAAGCTGAAACCATTGGCGTAATGTCGTGTAATCCGGCAATTGGCGGCTTAGGAAAAGGGCATTTGGTTCGTGAGATCGATGCGCTTGACGGTTTGATGGGGCGAGCTGCGGACCTCGCGGGCATCCAGTTCAGGCTTCTGAACAGGCGCAAGGGGCCTGCAGTACAAGGGCCCAGGGCGCAAGCGGATAGAGCGCTATATCGGTCGGCAATTCAAAAACTTATGGCCAGTCAACCCAATCTGTCGGTTATCGAGGCGGAAGTAGAAGATCTTATCGTCGCGAATGGTTCAGTTGGAGGGGTTGTTCTATCTGACGGGTCTGAGGTCACCTCTCGTTCGGTGGTTCTGACAGCAGGCACCTTCTTGCGTGGCGTTATTCATATAGGTGATGATTCTCGACCGGGGGGACGCGTCGGGGATGCGCCTGTCGTGCGATTGGCAGAGCGGATTGATACATTTGGTGTAGAAATGGGCCGCCTAAAAACCGGCACACCTCCAAGGCTTGCTAGCGATTCGATCAATTGGTCGATCTTGGAGCTTCAGCCCGGAGATGACGAGCCGGAGCTGTTTTCCTTCATGTCCAAGAAGGTTTCGGCAAAGCAGATTTCTTGCGGTATTACGCACACGAATGAGAAGACTCATGATCTCATTCGCGACAACCTTGAACGGTCTGCAATGTATGGGGGTCATATCGATGGAGTTGGCCCCCGTTACTGTCCCTCGATTGAAGATAAAGTTGTGCGCTTTGCAGATAAAACCTCTCATCAGGTTTTCTTGGAACCTGAAGGGATCGATAGCAACAGTTTGTATCCCAATGGAATCTCCACATCTCTACCCGAGGCAGTGCAAGAGAAGTATGTTCAATCAATACAAGGGCTTGAAGCTGCTCGTATTTTGCAGCCGGGCTATGCGATCGAATATGATTTTGTTGATCCGCGAGCGTTGAATAGGACGCTAGAGCTTGATGTTATGCCGGGATTGTATTTGGCGGGCCAGATCAACGGAACAACTGGATATGAAGAAGCGGGCGCTCAGGGATTGGTTGCCGGAGTTAACGCGGCTCGTCGCGCCCTAGGTCAGGATGAATTTATTCTGGGCCGTTCTGAGGCATATATTGGGGTCATGATCGACGATTTGATCACGCGCGGTGTTCAAGAGCCATATCGAATGTTTACATCGCGGGCGGAGTATCGAATGTCGCTGAGGGCAGACAATGCAGATCAACGTTTGACTGAAATTGGTGTTGCCATCGGATGCGTCGGGTCAGAGCGCGCCTCGGTGTTTGGTGAAAAGAAAGAAAAGCTGGTAAGTCTTCGTTCGGAGATGGAGGCGATCCGCGTGTCTCCTCAAGAAGCAGAGAAAGCAGGTTTGCGGGTTAACAAGGACGGTCGTTTGAGGTCTACATTTGAACTGCTTTCGTTCCCGGATGTGACGCTTGATGCGGTTGAGTCTTTGGTTCCAACGATTTCTTCTTACCCAACCGAGATCGGGGTTCAGGTGGCGCGAGATGCTTTGTACGCCAATTATCTGGAACGGCAGAACAGAGACGCAGAGGCGCTTCGCAAAGATGAAGCCATCGTTATTCCAAGGGATTTTAGCTTTGATGAGTTGAAAGGCCTTTCTAATGAACTGAAAACCAAGCTTACCCGCGCGCGGCCTGCAACACTGGCTCAAGCGTCGAAGGTGGACGGAGTCACCCCCGCTGCGCTTACGCTTATTCTTGGAAAGATTAAGGCAGAAAAGGCGCGTGCAAGTTGATGATGGGTGAACAAGACCAGTTCGCCTCGCAGTACGATGTTTCACGTGAAACAATTGAGCGACTTTGCATTTATGAAGATTTGCTAAAGAAATGGACAACCAGAATCAATTTGATTGCCAGGTCGACGATATCTCAGATTTGGTCTCGACATTTCGCCGACTCAGCACAGATTTTCAACGAAATACCGGTTAACTCGGAAAAACTCAGTGACTTTGGCTCTGGTGGTGGCTTTCCCGGTCTCGTGATTGCAGCACTAGGACTGGAGAAAATGCCGGAACTTCACGTGTCCCTTGTAGAATCAGATGTTCGCAAAGCCTCGTTCCTTGTCACCGCCGCTCGCGAAATGGGGCTAAGAGTTGATGTTCATGCAGATCGCGTAGAGTCGTTGCAACCACAGGCTGCAGATGTTGTTACGGCCCGCGCATTGGCACCGTTGGGGGACCTGCTTTCTCTTGCCGAGATGCACCTGAAAAACCATGGAACGGCCATGTTTTTAAAGGGTGAGCGGCATCAAGAGGAACTGGACATAGCCTCAACGATGTGGGACTTCAAAGTGAACAAACAGAAAAGCACGACCAATGATGCGTCAGCGCTTTTGATAATAACAAATCTGAGGCGAGCAGCTTAAATGGCCAAGAAGCCACCAAGAATCATCTCTGTCGCCAACCAAAAAGGCGGTGTGGGAAAGACTACGACGACAATCAATCTGGGAGCCGCATTGGCGGCGAAGGGATTGAAGGTCGCGTTGATCGATCTTGATCCCCAAGGCAACGCGTCAACCGGGTTGGGCATTGATCACAACGACCGCGACAAAACTACCTATGATTTGCTACTCAATGAGATGCCCTTGGCAGATATTTTGAGGAAAACAGCAGTTCCAGGTCTGGTTATTTCACCGGCCAACTCCGATCTCAGCTCTGCGGATTTGGAACTGGTTTCGACAGCACGACGGATATTCCTTATAAAGGACGCACTGACGGGACCTGACATAGACGTTCTCGATCTGGATTATATCCTGATTGACTGCCCGCCATCGTTAAACTTGCTAACTCTGAATGCGATGGTCGCCTCGGATTCTGTTCTTGTCCCTCTTCAGGCAGAATTCTTTGCGCTAGAAGGTCTTTCGCAATTGATGTTGTCGGTACGAGAAATCCGTGAAACCGCGAATTCGAAGCTTCGCTTGGAAGGTGTTGTGCTAACAATGTATGACAGACGCAACAACTTGTGCCACCAAGTCGAGCTCGATGTGAGGGAAAACCTTCGTGACCTTGTGTTCAAAACCATGATCCCAAGAAATGTGCGCCTCAGTGAAGCGCCTTCATACGGTCTCCCAGTGATTAACTATGATCCGAGCTCACTCGGATCTGTGGCGTACAAGTCGCTGGCGACTGAGATACTGGCGCGGCACTCTAAACAGGATGGAGCTTAAAATGGCTGAAAAACGTGGACTGGGCCGTGGACTCTCGGCGCTGATGGCGGACATTGATGTGTCTGTGCCTGCAATATCAGATAGCTCAACTGGAGCGGGTGAACGGATTGTCCCAATCGAAAGAATCGAGCCGAACCCAGATCAGCCGCGTAGAGATTTTGTTAAGGCTGATCTTGAAGAGCTTGCGGAATCGATTCGGGAGAAGGGCATTATTCAGCCCTTAATCGTCCGGGTTCACCCTAAAGCGGCCGATAAGTTTGAAATTGTAGCCGGTGAGCGCCGGTGGCGCGCTGCGCAGATGGCTCAGGTGCATGAAGTTCCGGTGGTTTTGCGTCAGCTAAACGACACGGAAGTTCTTGAAATCGCAATTATCGAGAACATTCAACGATCTGATCTGAATCCGGTAGAGGAGGCGATGGGCTATCGTCAGCTGCAGGATAAATTTGGGCATACGCAGGAACAGTTGGCGACTGCGTTGGGTAAAAGTCGCAGTCATATTGCAAACTTGATGCGTTTATTGAGCTTGCCCGAAGATGTGGTGCGGATGCTACGGCAGGGAGATTTGACCAGTGGACATGCGCGCGCACTCATTACGACTGACAACCCGAGTGATCTGGCAAGGAAAGTTGTAAAGGAAGGGCTATCTGTTCGCGAAACAGAACGGTTGGCAAAGTCTGGCGGGGCAAAGCCGAAGCGTAAAAAGGAGCCTTCGAGCTCAGAAAAAGACGCTGATACCAAAGCGCTGGAAGGCGATCTGACCGCGACCTTGAAAATGGGCGTGAGCATTGATCATAAGGCAGGCACAGAAGGTGGCCGCGTTACAATATCCTACAAGGACTTTGAGCAATTGGATGAGCTTTGCCGACGGCTTGCGGGGAATTGAGGTTTTAAGTCACCAGCTGTGCCAAGATCGAGTTTAATAGGATTTTAGAGCGCGCAGGGACAGCTAACTTCGATTGATTAATCTCTAAATGACCCATATTCACTAAGCCCTTGATTTTATGATCAGAAATCACATCTTGATCAAGAGAGCGCAACCAATCAAGGTCACAGCCCTCGGCTAATCTCAAGGACATCAGAAGATATTCGAGCGCTTGTTCTTCTTTCGTGAGGTATGAGTTGTTGGTCTCACCCGAGCCTGTGGCAGAGACAGATTCCAACCATTTTGCCGGTGCAAGGTGGGTTTCGGTTGCTTTGCGTTGCGCGCCGACATCGAATCTACCGTGCGCGCCAGGACCAACCCCCACATAGTCCCCTCCACGCCAGTAAATCAGGTTATGGCGTGATTCCTGACCCGGTGTCGCATGATTAGACACTTCATAGGCCGCAAAACCATGTGCTTCGGTGATTGTTTGGGTAAGCTCATATAGATCTGCGGAAAGGTCCTCATGAGGAAGGCCAAGGAGACCGCCACGTGCAAAGCGTTCGCCGAAGGCGGTACCGTCTTCGATGGTCAGTTGGTATAAGGAGAGGTGATCGGCTGCCATAGTTAAGGCGCGGGTCAGTTCTGCCTCCCAATCGGTGAGTGACTGGTTCTGACGTGCGTAGATCAGGTCAAAACTGACCCGATCAAAGGTAGTACGTGCAATGTCAAACGCGTGCTCGGCCTCTGACACGGTATGAAGCCGGCCAAGTAACTTTAGATCGGCATCGTTGAGTGCCTGAATGCCCATCGAAATGCGATTTACGCCTGCTTGGCGGAATCCCTTGAACCGGTTGGCCTCAACAGAAGTGGGGTTTGCCTCAAGCGTGATCTCGACATCATTGGTGAGTCGCCAGTTCTTTTGAATCCGTTCAATAATCGCGGAAACCGTCTCTGGCAGCATCAGGCTGGGGGTGCCACCGCCGAAAAAGATTGAGCTGACGACGGGATCTGGTGTTAGTTCTGCAAGACGATCTATTTCGGTTAAATAGGCTCTAACCCATACGGATTGGTCGACATTTGCCGAAACATGGCTGTTGAAATCACAATACGGACACTTCGCCTGACAAAAGGGCCAGTGAACATAAACGCCAAATCCAGATCTCTGCCAGTTTTCAGGTTTCAAAAGCTTCTACCAGCTTGGCGAAGGCATTGGCGCGGTGGCTGATCTTGTTCTTTTCCCAACGATCCATTTGCCCAAACGTGATGTCATACCCATTCGGCTGAAATATCGGATCGTAGCCGTGACCTTGATCACCGCGCATGGGCCAGACGACTTGACCCTCCATTGTCCCGGCAAAGACCTCGTCATGTCCGTCGGGCCAGGCAAGAACGAGGGTGGCACAAAATCGGGCAGTCCAAGGTGCTTTATGACCTGATTTGATAATCTCGTCATAGGTACGGGTCATCGCAACGGCGAAATCCCGACCGTCCGGCGTTTCAGACCAATCGGCGGTGTAGACGCCGGGTGCGCCATTTAAACAGTCAACCTCGATACCGCTGTCATCCGAGAGAGAGGGCAAGCCTGTCGCTTGAGCGGCGGCATGCGCCTTTATTCTGGCGTTTCCAACAAAAGTGTTCTCGGTTTCGTCTGGTTCTGGCAAGTTGTGCTCTGCCGCAGAGGCCACATTGATCCCAAAAGGCTCTAATAATGCTGAAATCTCTTCCAGCTTACCTTTGTTGTGCGTCGCAACAAGCAGCGTATCACCAGTGAACTTTCGCATGACTAGCCCTTCACGGCGGCTTTTTGCGCGGCAGCCAGTTCAGCGACACCTTTCTCCGCTAGGTCCATCAGTTGATTTAACTCAGTACGCGAGAATGTTGCACCTTCGGCGGAGCCTTGGACCTCGATCAAACCTAGACTGCCTGTCATCACGAAGTTTGCATCAGTGCCAGCATCACTGTCTTCGGGATAATCAAGATCAAGAACCGGCTGACCCGCATAAATACCGCAACTCACTGCCGCAACGTGGTCGGTCAGTGGGTCGGTTGAAATGTCTCCGGCTTTCATCAGGGCGTTAACTGCAAGCCGCAACGCAACCCAACCACCTGTAATGGACGCGCAACGCGTACCGCCATCAGCCTGAATAACATCACAATCAACAACGATCTGCCGTTCGCCCATTGCGACGCGATCGACGCCAGCGCGGAGGGAGCGGCCGATAAGCCGTTGAATTTCCTGCGTGCGGCCGGATTGCCCACGTTTGGCTTCGCGATTCATGCGTGTATGGGTTGCGCGGGGCAACATTCCGTATTCGGCGGTAACCCAACCTAGACCGGAATTACGCAGAAATGGCGGTACCCGCTCGTCAATGGACGCGGTACATAGCACATGGGTGTCACCGCACTTGATCAGGCAAGACCCCTCGGCGTGTCGGGTCACATCGGTTTCAATTGTAATGGAACGCATTTCGTCAAGCTGGCGGCCGGAAGGGCGCATGGCATTTCTCCTGTTGAACGGGTTCAGATACCCTTGTGATACCTTAGGTTGCAAGCCACATTGAACATTGCCACATATCAGTCGGGTTATATGAGAAATAACAAGATGAACCGCGAAGATCTCTTGTCACAAATGAACGACCGCAGCCGAGAGGTGTTTCAGCGGATCGTGGAGTCATATCTAGCCAGCGGCGAACCTGTGGGCTCCCGAACCTTGAGCCGCAGCCTTAGTGAAAGTGTGAGCGCTGCAACCATTCGCAATGTCATGCAGGATCTTGAGCTCCTTGGGTTGTTAAACAGCCCCCACGTATCTGCGGGTCGAATACCAACCCAAGCGGGTTTGCGCATGTTCGTGGACGGGTTACTGGAAATGGACGAGGTTACAATCCACGACCGCGAAAAGCTGGACGCAACCCTAGGGAGCAATGACCGAGATGTAGGTGTCCTTCTGGATCGTGTTGGCTCCGCACTTTCGGGTCTGACACACGGCGCAAGTCTGGTTTTGACGCCAAAACACGAGGCTCCGATCAAACATATCGAGTTTGTGAGCTTGGCGTCGGATCGAGCCTTGGTTGTTTTGGTGTTTGCGGACGGACATGTTGAAAACCGTGTGTTTACGCCTCCGCTTGGACAAACGCCCTCGTCTATGCGCGAAGCTGCAAATTTTCTTAATGCTGTCGCCGTAGGTTCTACGATTTCAGAGCTGCGTGGGCGAATTGAGAAAGAGATTAAGTCTAGACGCCGAGAGTTGGATCATTTGGCGCAGGATCTGGTGAAAACCGGGCTGGCCGTATGGGAGAACGAAGGTGAGCAGACCGAACGCCTAATTGTTCGCGGCAGGGCGAATTTGATTGAAGACGCTGATGATACCGAGGCACTGGAGCGGGTAAGAGCGCTGTTTGACGACCTCGAGCGTAAGCGCGATATCGCTGAATTCCTTGAACTGACTGATGCAGGTGACGGAGTTCGCATTTTTATTGGCTCAGAGAACAAACTCTTTTCACTTTCGGGTTCCTCTTTGGTGGTGTCTCCCTATATGAACTCTGATCGAAAGATTATTGGTGCTGTGGGCGTAATAGGCCCGACACGACTGAACTACGGGCGCATTGTGCCTATCGTGAACTATACAGCGCAGATGGTCGGCAAACTGATTTCGGACGGTGGCTAGAGGTAAAAATGTCGGACGTGAACAAAGACGATGATTTTCAAACAGATCACTTGGAGGCGATGGCCGAAGAGACTGTAGATATCATGGAAGAAAACGACGAGATGCAGGCGCTGATTGAAGAGCGCGACATGCTGAAGGATCGCCTTCTGCGCGCATTGGCGGACATTGAAAATACGCGAAAGCGTGGTGAGCGTGATCGGCGCGAAGCTGAAAGCTATGGCGGCTCGAAGCTCGCGAAAGACATGTTGCCGGTCTATGACAACTTGCGTCGCGCGCTTGATTCCGCCGACGATTCGCAACGCGAAGCTGCCAAGGCCATTTTCAACGGTGTTGAATTGACCCTACGGGAGCTGATCCACGTCTTCGGAAAGCACAAAATCGAAGTTATTTTGCCAGAAGTTGGTGATCGCTTCGATCCGCAACTACATGAGGCAATGTTCGAAGCGCCGCTTCCCGACACCAAAGCCGGGGATATCATTCAGGTGATGTCTGAAGGTTTTATGTTGCACGAACGTTTGCTGCGGCCGGCTCAAGTTGGTGTTTCGTCAACCCCGGCTTAAATCTTTCAACTCGTAGAGTAATTGCAAAGCCTCGCGCGGCGTTAACTCGTCGGGCGAGACTTCGTTCAGCCTCTCGTCTACCAAGGAGATCTTGGTCGTTGGCTGTGGGGTCGGTGTGGCGGCGAATAACGGCAGGTCGTCGATCAGCGTTTTCTGACGCACACCGCCTTCACGCTCGCCTTTTTCCAGCTGCTCAAGGACAATACGGGCGCGGTCAATGACCGATGCCGGAAGACCCGCAAGCTTGGCGACTTGAACGCCATAGGATCGATCAGCGGCACCACGCTTCACCTCATGTAGGAAGATCACGTCACCGTCCCACTCTTTCACGGTGACAGTTGCATTCTCAACGCCCGGCAGCTTCCCGGCGAGCGCTGTTAATTCGTGATAGTGGGTGGCAAAAAGTGCACGGCAGGTATTCTTGGCGTGAAGGTGTTCTAAAGTCGCCCAAGCAATGGACAGACCATCATAAGTGGCGGTGCCGCGCCCGATTTCGTCAAGAATAACCAAGGCGCGCTCATCTGCCTGATTTAGAATCGCAGCAGTTTCGACCATTTCGACCATGAAGGTTGATCGCCCGCGGGCAAGGTCATCGGACGCTCCTACGCGACTGAACAGTTGCGAAACGATGCCGATATGGGCCGTATCAGCAGGAACAAAAGACCCTATTTGGGCCAAAAGCGCGATAATAGCGTTCTGGCGGAGGAAGGTCGATTTACCGGCCATGTTTGGTCCGGTGAGGAGCCAAATGCTTGACGAACTCGGGATAGCAGATAGGTCGCAATCATTGGCCACGAATGGCGCAACACCCAGTTCTTTGAGTGCTTTCTCGACAACTGGATGTCTG
Source organism: Litoreibacter halocynthiae (assembly GCF_004365635.1). Taxonomy (GTDB): domain Bacteria; phylum Pseudomonadota; class Alphaproteobacteria; order Rhodobacterales; family Rhodobacteraceae; genus Litoreibacter; species Litoreibacter halocynthiae. Next base: position 380,379 of record NZ_SOBH01000004.1, read on the forward strand.
CCTCCTGTCACCTCGAACGCTCTGGATTCATCGACGTTGGGGCGCACCCAGTTTTCTGATATCGCCAGGTCGGAAAGCGCTGCGAAGACATCGATTTGTGCCAGCGCAGCCGCCGCTGCAAAGAGGCTTGCGCTGACTTCAAGTATCTCTGCCTTTAGGGAATCGAATATCTGAAGCTCGATTTCGATGGCGCGTCCGCCCGCATTTAGAATCTTGGTTTCCAACTCCGACAATTCCAGCGTCGTAAATCTGATCGCGTTTGCGGTTGTCTGTCGATGGATAAAGCGTTCGGAAAGGGGCGGCTTAAGCATCTTCTCGGCGTGCGCTGCCGTCGTTTCAATGAAATAGCCGAGCACATTGTTATGTTTTATCTTCAGAGTGCTGACACCCGTATCCTTGGCGTACTCGGATTGATGTTCGGCGATAACCTTGCGCCCTTGGTCTCGCAGCTTTCGCATCTCGTCGAGTTCGCCGTTGTACCCAGCGGCAACAAATCCTCCGTCACGTGCCAATAGAGGCGGCTCGTCAGCAAGGGTAGCCTGGAGGAGGGATAGTGTTTCGTTGTGGCCTGTCAGGTCCTTGTTGTAGGCTTGAAGGGATGGGGTAAGACTGTCTGAATTTAGCAATTTATGCAGTATTAGACACTGTTCTAACCCTGTTCTGAGGGCAACCAGATCCCTTGGGCCACCCCTGTTCATTGCCAGTCGGGAGAGCGCGCGATCAATATCAGGAACTCGTCTCAGCTCGTCTCTTATTTGATTTCGCAAGTGAGAAGACTCGCAAAGCGCTACTACCGAACTTAATCGCGACTGCAGTTCTCCTACATCGGTCGATGGGCTGGACAACTTGCGATCCAACAGACGGGCGCCACCTGCAGTCAAGGTTCTGTCAATTGTGTCGAGCAACGAGCCTTTACGTGTGCCGTTTAGGGTTTGAGATAATTCGAGGTTGCGGCGGGTCGCGGCGTCGATCTGCATTGACCTGTTTGCGCTTTCTCGGACGGGAGGGCGCAATAGCGGAAGTTTGCCCTTTTGCGTTATGTCGAGGTAATCGACAAGAGCGCCGAGCGCTGCAACTTCGGCGCGTGAAAAAGTGCCGAAAGCATCCAGGGATTTCACGGAATAGAGACTAACAAGGCGTTTTTCTGCAGATGTGCTGTCGAAGCTCCCCCTGCTAAGGGGAGTCAGGGCCGAACCGGTTTCATCTACAATTGACTGCAAACTGTCAAAGTCGGGCTCAGACACAAGAACCTCACTTGGGGCCAGTCTTGCAAGTTCCGGCGACAGCCGCATCTTTGAACAAGGACCGACCCGCATTTCTCCGGTCGAGATATCGACCCAAGCAATTGCGCCATCACCGCGAATCTCGGAATAGGCTGCGAGGAAGTTATGCCGGCGCGGCTCTAGCAAGCTGTCTTCAGTTAAGGTGCCCGGTGTAACAAGGCGAACGACATCGCGTTTAACAACAGATTTCGAACCGCGCTTCTTTGCTTCGGCGGGGCTTTCCAACTGCTCACCCACGGCGACGCGAAACCCTTTTCGGATCAGCGTCAGCAGGTAATTCTCTGCGGCGTGGACAGGGACACCGCACATTGGGATATCGTTGCCCAAGTGCTTGCCACGTTTCGTAAGGGAAATGTCCAAGGCTCCTGAAGCTGCAACGGCATCGTCGAAGAACAGCTCGTAAAAATCACCCATACGATAGAAAAGCAGCGCGTCAGGATACTGGGCCTTGATGTCCAGATATTGCGCCATCATGGGCGTTACAGATGCATTGGCGACGTTCAAATTTTCACCCCCCGGTGTGTTGGGACGATTCTAATGGTCTGGGCGGGGGGGCGAAACCCCGAATTCCGATGGATGTTGTCGCGCGGGGTCAAGCTGGGTATCAATGGCGATGGCCCAACAGAAAGAACGTCAATGTCCAAGAAAAACCGCGTCACCGATGAAGAGGCTTTGTCCTACCATTTGGAACCCACTCCGGGGAAGCTGGAGATCAATGCTTCGACTCCGATGGCGACACAGCGCGATCTAAGCTTGGCCTATTCTCCGGGTGTTGCAGTCCCTGTGGAGGCGATCGCCGCCAACCCTGAAACGGCCTATGATTATACCACCAAGGGCAACATGGTCGCCGTGATATCCAACGGCACTGCAATCTTGGGATTGGGTAATTTGGGCGCGCTTGCGTCCAAGCCAGTGATGGAAGGTAAGTCGGTTTTGTTCAAACGGTTCGCCGATGTGAACTCCATAGACCTTGAACTGGATACTGAAGACCCGGAAGAGTTCATCAATGCCGTCCGTCTGATGGGCCCTAGCTTCGGCGGCATTAACCTTGAAGATATCAAGGCGCCAGAATGCTTCATAATTGAACAACGTCTTCGCGAAGTTATGGATATTCCGGTTTTCCATGATGATCAGCATGGTACTGCAGTGATCTGTGCGGCAGGACTGCTAAACGCACTGCACCTGACAGGTAAGAAAATCGAAGAGTGCAAAATTGTGCTGAACGGTGCTGGCGCTGCCGGCATTGCTTGTATCGAATTGATCAAGGCGATGGGTGCCAAGCACGACAATTGCATCGCGTGCGATACCAAGGGTGTCATATATCAAGGTCGCACCGAGGGGATGAATCAGTGGAAGTCCGCCCACGCGGCGAAAACAACTGACCGTACGCTAGAAGAGGCGATGACGGGCGCAGATGTTTTTCTTGGTGTTTCGGCTAAGGGCGCTGTGACACAAGACATGGTGAAGTCCATGGCCGACAACCCTGTCATCTTTGCGATGGCAAACCCTGATCCGGAAATTACGCCAGAGGATGCTCATGAGGTGCGTCCTGATGCTATCGTGGCAACGGGTCGCTCGGACTATCCCAATCAAGTGAATAATGTCCTGTGTTTTCCATATCTGTTCCGCGGTGCTTTGGATATTCGTGCACGCACGATAAACGATGCGATGAAGATTGCATGTGCGGAGGCCTTGGCGAAGCTTGCTCGGGAAGATGTGCCGGACGAAGTCGCCGTAGCTTATGGTCAGAAGTTAACCTTTGGCCGCGATTATATCATCCCGACGCCGTTTGACCCGAGACTGATCTACACCATTCCGCCTGCTGTTGCGCATGCCGGGATCGACACAGCGGTTGCGCGCAAGCCGATTGTAGACTTTGACGCCTATACGGTAAGTTTGCGGTCCCGGATGGATCCGACGGCATCTATGCTGGAAGGGCTTCATAACCGCGCCAAAACCAAAAATGCTCGCATGATCTTTGCGGAGGGCGACGACATTCGCGTGCTGCGCGCAGCGGTTGCGTATCAGCGTTCCGGGCTCGGGCAGGCCTTGGTCGTGGGACGCGAGGACGACGTTAAAGCGAAGCTGACAGCAGCGGGGATGGAGGATTCCTATCGTGAGTTGAGTATCGTAAACGCGCGCAACACCGAGCATCTCGATACCTATCGCTCGTTCCTTTACAGCCGCCTTCAACGCAAAGGATATGACGCGCAGGATGTGCATCGCTTGGCGTCGCGGGACCGTCACGTGTTCTCGGCTTTGATGCTTGCGCACGGGCACGGGGACGGTTTGATCACAGGCGCAACTCGCAAATCGGCGCATGTTTTGGAACTGTTGAATCACGTTTTGGACGTCTCTCCGGAAGACGGCGCGGTTGGTGTGACCGCATTGCTTCGCAACGGGCGCATAGTCTTGATTGCGGATACGTTGGTGCATGAATGGCCCGATGAACACACTTTGGCTGACATTGCCGAACGCGGCGCTGCCACCGCACGGTCGCTTGGGCTTGAACCGCGCGTGGCGTTTGTGAGCTTCTCGACATTTGGCTATCCGGTTAGTGAACGTGCCGAGAAGATGCATATCGCGCCCAAGGTGCTGGACGAACGCGGGGTGGATTTCGAGTATGATGGTGAGATGACCGTAGACGTAGCGATGAATCTGGACGTCATGGCGAGTTACCCGTTCTGTCGGTTAAGCGGCCCGGCCAATGTGTTGGTCGTACCCGCGCGTCATTCATCGTCGATCTCTGTAAAACTGATGCAGGAGATGGGTGGTGCGACCGTTATCGGCCCGATCCTGAGCGGTGTGGATCACCCCGTGCAGATATGCTCCACCACATCGACATCCAATGACATTCTCAACATGGCAGTTATGGCGGCTTGTAACGTCGGATAAGTAAGAAGCGCCCAATTTGGGCGCTTCTTTTAGCTCTTCATGTCTTCCCAGAAGGACTTAACCTTGGAGAAGAAGCTTGAGAGGTGAGGGTTGTTTTCCTCGCTCAGCTTCTCGAACTCTTTCAGCAATTCTTTTTGCTTGCTGGTCAGGTTGACCGGGGTTTCAACCGCTAGTTCGATAAACATGTCACCGGTTCCGGCACCTCGCAGCGCTGGCATGCCCTTGGAGCGCAGACGCATCTGACGGCCGGATTGGCTGCCCGCAGGAACTTTCACGCGTGAACGCCCGCCGTCTATCGTTGGAACCTCAACGTCGCCACCAATGGCAGCTGTCGCCATGGCAACGGGGACCCTGCAAAACAGGTCAATCCCTTCGCGCTGGAACAGTGCATGCTCCGTTACCTCGATGAAGATATACAGATCACCCGACGGCCCACCTCGAAGACCTGCTTCGCCTTCTCCAGCAAGACGGATGCGCGTACCGGTTTCAACACCTGCGGGAATGTTAACACTTAAAGAGCGTTCTTTTTCCTCGCGACCAGAGCCACCGCAGGAGCGACAAGGATTCTTGATGATTTGACCGATGCCGGAACATGTCGGACAGGTGCGCTCTACAGTGAAGAACCCTTGCTGCGCGCGAACCTTACCCATGCCTGAGCAAGTCGGACAGGTTTGCGGCTCGGCCCCACCTTCAGCCCCGGAGCCATCACAGCCCTCGCATGAGACAGAAGTTGGAACCGTGATCGTTTTTTGCATACCCGCATAAGCATCTTCGAGCGAGATACGCAGATTGTAACGCAGGTCGGAGCCGCGCGTGGCGCGTTGGCGCCCGCCACGTTGTGCACCACCGCCCATGAAGTCGCCAAATAGGTCTTCAAATACGTCGGAAAATGCGGAGGAAAAATCGCCATTACCGTGTCGCTGGCCGCCGCCGCCCATGCCATTTTCAAAAGCGGCGTGGCCATACCGATCATAGGCTGCTTTTTTGTCCGCGTCTTTCAAGACCTCATAGGCCTCGTTCGCTTCTTTGAACTGCGACTCTGCGTTGGGGTTGTCAGAGTTGCGATCCGGGTGCAGCTCTTTTGCCTTAGTGCGGTAAGCTTTTTTCAGCTCATCAGCAGACGCCCCGCGGGCGACACCTAGAACTTCGTAATAGTCACGTTTTGCCATGGATCAACCTTCCCAAAACTCGATCCCTGAAACATGCAGACCGGCCCGTTTTTTCGGGCCGGCCTTTGATTTCAGGACTTGGCGACATTAGCCGCGTTTGTCGTTGTCCAGATCTTCGAAGTCCGCGTCCACGATGTCTTCGTCGACTCCGCGCATTTCGTCGGGCTCTTCTGAAGGCTCCGCCGCCGCGGCTTCGTCTTGCTGAGACTTGTAGATCGCTTCGCCCAGCTTCATGGCCGCGTCGGTCAGGTTCTGAATGCCGCTTTTGATCTTGCCGGCGTCTTCAGATTCCATGGTTTCTTCGAGGGCTTTAAGGGCCAACTCGATGACTTCCACGGTAGAGCCGTCAACTTTATCGCCATGCTCTTCCAGCGACTTCTTAGTGCTGTGGATCAGGCTTTCAGCCTGGTTGGTCGATTCCACCAGCTCACGACGTTCAGCATCTGCATCAGCGTTAGCCTCCGCATCTTTGACCATTTTTTCGATGTCATCATCGGACAGGCCGCCGGACGCTTGGATCGTGATCTTCTGCTCTTTGCCAGTGCCTTTGTCCTTGGCGCCAACTTCAACGATGCCGTTGGCGTCGATGTCGAAGGTTACTTCGATCTGCGGCAGGCCGCGCGGCGCAGGTGGGATGTTTTCAAGGTTGAATTGACCAAGGATCTTGTTGTCCGCAGCCATTTCGCGCTCACCTTGGAACACCCGCAGGGTCACAGCGTTCTGGTTGTCTTCAGCAGTCGAGAAGATCTGCGACTTCTTGGTCGGGATCGTTGTGTTACGATCGATCAGGCGGGTGAACACACCACCAAGGGTTTCAATGCCCAAGGACAGCGGGGTTACGTCCAGAAGAACAACATCCTTCACGTCACCTTGCAAAACGCCAGCCTGAATGGCGGCACCCATGGCGACAACCTCATCAGGGTTCACACCTTTGTTGGCTTCACGACCGAAGAATTTGGAAACCTCTTCGATGACTTTAGGCATACGGGTCATACCACCGACCAACACGACTTCGTCGATGTCAGAAGTCGTAAAGCCTGCATCTTTCAGAGCAGCCTGGCATGGCTTGATCGAGGCCTTGATCAGGTCAGCCACAAGGCTTTCCAGCTTGGAGCGCGTCAGCTTCATGACCATGTGCAGCGGTTGGCCGCCTTTGGGGTCCATGGAGATGAACGGCTGGTTGATTTCGGTCTGCTGGGCGGACGAAAGCTCGATCTTTGCTTTCTCGGCAGCTTCTTTAAGACGTTGCAGCGCCATTTTGTCTTTGGTCAGGTCGACGCCGTTTTCTTTTTTGAACTCGTCGGCAAGGTAAGACACGATGCGCATGTCGAAGTCTTCACCACCAAGGAACGTGTCGCCGTTGGTGGATTTTACTTCGAACAGACCGTCGTCGATTTCCAGAATGGTAACGTCGAACGTACCGCCACCAAGGTCATAGACAGCGATGGTTTGGGTTTCTTTTTTGTCGAGGCCATAAGCCAACGCAGCCGCTGTCGGCTCGTTGATGATGCGCAGCACTTCGAGGCCAGCGATCTTGCCAGCGTCTTTGGTTGCTTGGCGCTGGGCGTCGTTGAAGTAGGCAGGAACGGTGATAACCGCTTGGGTCACGTCTTCGCCCAGATAGCTTTCAGCGGTTTCTTTCATCTTTTGCAGGATGAAGGCCGAGATTTGCGACGGGCTGTATTTTTCACCTCTGGTGGAAACCCAAGCATCGCCATTGCCACCATCGACCACGTCGAAGGGCAGGTTTTTCTTGTCTTTCGCAAGGTGCTTGTCGTCAAAGCGACGACCGATCAGGCGTTTCACGCCAAAGATCGTGTTGTCTGGGTTGGTTACGGCTTGCCGTTTGGCGGCCTGACCAACCAGACGCTCGTCGTCCGTAAAGGCGACGATAGAGGGCGTTGTACGTGCACCCTCGGCGTTTTCGATAACGCGGGGTTGAGAGCCATCCATGATGGCCACACAGGAGTTTGTTGTACCAAGGTCGATACCGATGACTTTTGCCATGAGCGTAGGTCCTTTCTTCGCGGCGATGTTGAGGAAGGCAGGCCCAATCTGGCTCCTGCTCTCCGATCCCTAATTGACCCGGGGGCTTAGCCCCATCGGAATTCGAAGCGTATATAAGGCTGGCTCATAGGTGCTGCAAGGCGCAGGGTCGTCGGAATCTCTCAAATTCGTGAGAAAGACGGCTGAAAGGGGGTCAGGGACGAAAATGAGCGACAATTTTGTGAGAAAACCACCAGATTTGGTAGTCCGAGGGTTTAATATTTTTGAGAGATTTCTCGATGAGCCCCATCAGCGCGCGCTGCTGAATGACATTCGCAAAGTGGTAAAGGCGGCACCGCTATTTGCCCCCACGACAAGTCGCGGCAAGGAGATGTCCGTCCGCATGACTTCAGCAGGCAAACTGGGATGGGTCTCTGATCGAAATGGCTATCGATATGATGCGCTCCACCCACAAGGTGTTGCGTGGCCGACCATTCCAGACAGCATCCTGAATATCTGGCGGGCAGTCGGATCTGAAAACCGCGAACCTGACTGTTGTTTGATCAACTTCTATAATGCCACCGCGCGGATGGGTCTTCACCAAGACCGTGACGAGGCTGATTTCTCATGGCCGGTGGTTTCAATTTCATTGGGCGACGATGCATTGTTCAGAATTGGGAACCAAACGCGAGGTGGCAAAACCGAGAGCGTTTGGTTGCGATCCGGTGATGTGGTGGTCATGGGAGGAGACGCTCGGCTGACATATCACGGTGTGGATAGGATCAAGGCTGGCACCTCCCTATTGCTGCCAAAGGGCGGACGCATCAACTTGACGTTGCGGGTGGTAACTTAGCGCCCAGCACTCCAACTGATCGAGGCATGGCGACGTGCTTTGAACTCGCCCATCAGCCCAACCATGATCAAGGTTATCGATACGATCAACGGATAGCTGATCGAGCTGAAATGCGGGTTATAGTTGATAAACGCAAAACCTCGGGCCTGATCGATGCAGTGAAACAACGGGTTCCAGTCAAAGAAGGCCAGAATGGCTGAAGGCATGTTGTTGGCGACAAACATTTTACCCGAGGCGACCATGTTCGCGCGGCTGTATACGGTCGACGCAATGGATGCGAAACCGGGGAACCATGGCTTGATCGCCAAAAAGACCATCCCAACAGCGACCCCGGAAAACCACGCAAGGAGGTACATCCCGATTGTTCCGATGGCGTCGTCGATGATGACGGGGTGCCATGTCACATGGACCATAAACAGAATTAGAGCTCCGGATAGGGTTTGAATGTAGAGGGCGGACAACGCTGCCGACGCAATTGCAATCGCCGTATTCATTGGCGCGTGCTTCATCATTGCAGAAGTCGGGCCTTCTGAGCCCATGATCGCGCCGACTGCTTTGGTGTGGGTCAGGAAAAGGAAAATACCCGATAGCAGGTACAAAATGAAATCGCCACGAATGGCGCTGCCGCGTAGGCCCAATACCGAAAACATGAGGTAGAACGCGGCAACCATGATGACGGTTGTCATCATGTTCATCGCTAGCCCGATGATGGCGTTGCGGTGTGATTTGCGGATATGCCGGACGGTGCTGACGTAAATTAGTTCTGCCAGCCCGATGGCTGACCGAAAATGCGTATTGCGTTCTTCGGTTCTGAACATTGGTGCAAACCTGCATTGCCTACGGCCGGAGCTCTGGTTCTTAAACGCCAGAAAACTTGCCGATCCGTTATCAAGGAAGCATAAGTAGACGGAAACGTTAAATCAATTATCCGGCAGGAGAGCAGGTTTGGACTATAACAAGATGGCAACGGTCTTTCGAGAACTGGCGCTAGAAGCTGGCGACAAGATCATGGAAATCTATGACGCCGATGATTTTGACGTGCGTGCAAAGTCTGACGACAGCCCCGTCACCGCCGCGGATGAAGCAGCGGATGCGTTAATCTCTGCCGGCCTGCGCGCGGCGTTTCCCGATGTTCTGTTGGTGACTGAAGAACAAGCTGCAACCCACACGGAAAGCGCGGCAAATTTTATCATCGTTGACCCGCTGGATGGCACCAAGGAGTTCATCAAACGGCGTGGCGATTTTACGGTGAATATTGCCTACGTTGAAAACGGTATTCCTGTGCGTGGTGTGGTCTATGCGCCTGCCAAGGGACGCATGTTCTATACGGGTGCTGATGGCGCCACGGTTGAAGAGGTTGGCCCCTTTGATCGTAAAAAGCAGGGTCTAACGAACGCTATTCGTGTAAAAAAACCTGACAACAATGCCCTTGTCGTGGTCGCCTCCAAGTCTCATCGGGATCAGGCGACGGACGACTACATCTCCAAGTACCAGACTACGGATATGACAGGGGCCGGTTCATCGTTGAAATTCTGCCTTGTGGCTGCGGGTGAGGCTGACCTTTACCCTCGGCTTGGTCGCACAATGGAGTGGGACACAGCGGCCGGGCATGCTGTGTTGAATGGCGCGGGCGGCGCTGTGGTTCGTTTCGACGATCACACACCACTAACATATGGCAAGCCCATCTACGAAAACCCTTTCTTTATCGCCTACGCGCCCGGCGTCGATCTGAAGCCCGCCTGATGTCCGCTACGATTGTCATCCCCGCCCGCTATGCGTCGACCCGATATCCGGGAAAGCCGTTGGTGACGCTTACCGGCGCAACTGGTGAATCTCGAAGCTTAATCGAACGGTCCTGGAACGCGGCGAAGTCGGTTTCCGGAGTTGATAGGGTCGTAGTTGCCACCGACGATGACCGGATCAGGGACGCGTCAGAATCATTCGGGGCTGAAGTTGTGATGACCTCCTCCGATTGCTTTAACGGAACTGAGCGGTGTGCTGATGCCTTACCTGCGCTGGGCGAAGAACCGGAAATCGTTGTGAACTTGCAAGGCGATGCGCCCCTAACCCCCGCTTGGTTCGTGGAGGATCTGATCAAAGGCCTGCGAGCCGCGCCGGATGCCGCCTGTGCGACGCCTGTGCTGCGTTGCGACGGATGGGCGCTGAACGGGTTTTTGGAGGATCGCCGTAACGGGCGTGTGGGCGGAACGACAGCCGTGTTCGCGCAGGACATGTCGGCCCTCTATTTTTCTAAAGAAGTAATTCCCTTCACGTCCAATACATACTCTAACAACGCCGAAACTCCCGTTTTCCACCATGTCGGTGTTTATGCATATCGTCCTGATGCCTTACGCGCATATGCGACGTGGCCTGTTGGCCCGCTGGAGAAACTCGAAGGGCTGGAGCAGCTTCGCTTCCTCGAAAACAGCCGCAAGGTTTTGTGTGTTGAAGTCGAAGCGCGCGGGCGCCAGTTCTGGGAGCTTAACAACCCCGAAGACGTTCCACGGCTGGAAGCGATGTTGTCGGAGATGGGCCATCCATGAATGATCTATCGGTCAGTGTGGTTGTCGTCAGTCGCCACCGACCAGATCATCTCCGCCGCTGTGTTCGGGCGCTGGAGTTTCAGACTCAACCTAGTTTCGAAGTTGTTTTGGTAACGGATAGCGAGACAGCGGAGGTGCTAACTGACCTCGTTCCACACGACTGGGTTAAAAGTGTAATATGCAACGAGGCCAATATTTCAAAAGCCCGGAATATTGGAATTGGATTGGCTTCTGGAGAACTGATTGCGTTCATTGACGATGACGCAATCGCGGAACCCACATGGTTAGAACGCCTTATCGAGCCGTTTTCAGACCCTAATGTTGCGGCGTCTGGAGGATTTGTAAGAGGACGCAACGGAATTAGTTTTCAGTGGCGCGCAGAGGAAATCGGCGCGGATGGCGTGTCGCATCAGATTTCGATCGATGGAACCGCAATACTGAAAGCGAGGCCCGGCAAAGGCGTCAAAACGCAAGGCACTAACTGTGCATTCCGTCGTGATACCTTAATCGAACTGCACGGATTTGATGAGAACTACAAATTCTACCTAGATGAATCCGATCTGAACATGCGTATCGGTCAGGCGGGGCATCTTACGGCCATTGTGCCAAATGCGGAGGTCCAACACGGTTATGCCGCCTCGTCGTTGCGCGGACGTGACCGGCGCCCGAAGTCACTATTCGAGATTGGTGCAAGCCAAGCCTATTTTTTGAAAAAGTTTGGGCGGCCTGCGAGCGATTTGACAGCTTTTCGAGAAGCTCAGTGGGCGCGGTTAGAGGCTGCGCTGGTAAAGGGCCTGCTCGAGCCTCGTGACGTTCGCCATCTCAGAGATGACCTTGAGGCAGGAATTGCGGATGGTCATAAGCGCCCTCCGACGTCGAAGCCTGACTGGCCGATCCCATCGCCATTCAAACCTTTCCTTAGTGACCGACAGGCTGTTGATCACTGCTTCATTGCCAGTCGCTGGCTTTCTCGCCGACGAGCTTACGCCGATGGTAAATCATGTGCGGAACGCGGCGTTCCTTGCACTGCGATAATCCTGAGCCCAACGGCGGTCTTTCATCAACGCTGGTTCCATGACGACGGATTTTGGGTTCAGTCAGGGGGAATATTCGGCAAGTCTTCCCGTACCGATCGCATTTGGTCTTGGTTAGGTCGGGAAAAGCGTTTTCGCCGAGAGCGGAAGTTGCTTCAAAGGACGCGCTAACCGAAATGGCCAAGGCAAGTGATTGGCGGTGCTTGGACAGCACAGGCACATAGTTTCGGTGACGTGGAGTTTGAATCTGTAGCGAAACGTTCGAGTAATGGGTACAACGGTTCAAAAGAATGAGGCACGGCCAATGAAGCGTAAAGTCACGAAGGCGGTTTTCCCTGTCGCTGGTCTAGGAACTCGGTTCCTTCCTGCGACAAAGTCGATTCCCAAGGAAATCATGACCTTGGTCGATAGACCGTTGATCCAATATGCGATCGACGAGGCCCGTGCTGCCGGAATCAAAGAGTTCATCTTTGTTACGTCTCGTGGCAAGGGAGCGTTGGAGGATTACTTCGACCATGCCCCAGAGTTGGAAAACTCTCTGCGCAAGAAAGGCAAGACAGAGCTTCTTGCTACCCTCAAGAGCACAAACATGGATAGTGGGGCGATTGCCTATATTCGTCAGCACAAGGCACTAGGACTTGGGCATGCGGTTTGGTGTGCCCGCCGTTTGATCGGGAATGAGCCCTTTGCAGTTATCCTGCCTGATGATGTAATCGCCGCTGAAAAACCGTGTCTTCAGCAAATGGTCGAAGCGTACAAAGAGACCGGCGGCTGCATGGTCGCTGCGATGGAAGTTCCACCTGAAAAAGCATCTGCCTACGGTGTTTTGGATGTGAAGGAAGATATGGGCTCGATGGTCTCTGTTCGAGGTATGGTCGAGAAACCGAGCGTTGAATCAGCACCTTCGAACCTTGCTGTAATCGGCCGCTATATACTGACGCCGCAGGTTCTAAAGAACCTCAACCAGATCAAACAGGGTGCCGGTGGTGAGATTCAGCTGACTGACGCTATTGCGCAAGAGATTGAGGCTGATCGTGACGTTTATGGCTATCGTTTTCGGGGCCAACGCTTTGATTGCGGCTCCAAGGCTGGCTATCTGCAAGCGACAGTCGCATTCGGGCTAGCCCGCGACGAACTTCGCGATGAACTTGCAAGCTATCTTGACGAGATGAAGGCTTCCCGCAAAGCGGCCCAATAATTAAAGGACCACCTTATGGCAAATGTGCTGGTTACAGGCGGTGCGGGCTATATCGGCTCGCACGCTTGTAAGGTTCTGGCGGCTGCGGGATTCACGCCGGTTACTTTCGACAATCTGTGTACCGGATGGCAGGATGCTGTAAAGTTCGGGCCGTTCGTTAAGGGTGATCTTCTAGATCGTATCCAACTGGACGAAGTCTTTGCGGAATATGCACCTGTCGCTGTGATGCATTTCGCAGCACTAAGTCAGGTTGGGGAGTCGACCACAAATCCGGGGCTTTACTGGCGCAACAATGTCGGTGGTTCGCTCAACCTTATTGAAGCGGCTGCGGCTGCCGGATGCGTCAACTTCGTATTCTCTTCGACTTGCGCCACGTATGGCGATCAGGATGGCGTAACGCTGACTGAGGACACGGAACAACATCCCATAAATGCTTACGGCGCGTCGAAGCGGGCGGTCGAAGATATCTTGCGCAACTTTCAGGATAGTCATGGAATGAAAGCCGTGATTTTCCGGTATTTCAATGTCGCCGGCGCGGATCCAGAGGGTGAGGTCGGCGAGTTCCATCAACCCGAGACCCATTTAATCCCTTTGATGCTTGATGCCATCGACGGTAAGCGTGACGCGCTCACAGTACACGGCACTGACTACGATACACCCGATGGAACCTGTATTCGCGACTATGTCCATGTCATGGATCTAGCTGCGGCGCATGTTAAGGGGATCAAATGGTTGCTGGAGGGACGCGAACCGCGGGTTTTCAATCTTGGAACTGGCAGCGGTTTCTCTGTCCGTGAGGTTATTGACCATAGCCGCGCAGTAACCAACAAAGAGGTTCCTATCATTGAAGGCCCGCGTCGTGCAGGTGACTGCACAAAACTGGTGTCTGGTAGCGATCGTGCGATGTCGGAACTCGGCTGGTCGCCAGAACGCTCAACCCTGGAGGCGATGATCACCGATGCATGGCGCTGGCACCAAACCGGACATTACGAAAAATAGACCCTACTCTGCGATTTTAGACATCACACGACTTACGTCTCGTGTGGGTCGTGGTCCGTTGACTGGCGTTGACCGTGTCGAGCTTGCTTATCTGGACTGGTGTTTGTCTGGTACAGAGCCACTATACGGGCTTGCCCGGATATCTGGCGGCCATGTCGTTTTGGATCGCGTGGGGTTGCAAGACTTTAGAGCAAGGCTTCTAGGGCAGCGTCCTTGGGGCTCCCGCGACATCCGAGCACGTTTAGGTGTGAAAACACCAAAAGCCCGCGGGCAGGCCGAATCTGATCTGCGGCGGCTCGCTGTTACAAGATCTGGCCCGAATACCCTGCTAAATCTTCCTGTGACGGACGGCGTCTACTTCAGCACTGGCCATTCAAATCTGAACAAGGTCAGCCTGTCAGGCGCTCGTGAAGCTGGGCTAAACGTTGTGACGCTGGTTCATGATTTCATCCCTCTAGACTGGCCGCAGTTCCAGCGCGAGGGGACGGTTCAGCGGTTTGAGGAAAAGATGCTTGCGGTGGCGCGGCACAGCGATCTGATCATCGCGAACTCGGCTGATACGGAATGCCGCGCAAGGTACTATTTCGACCAGTGGGATGCGAATCCTTGCTATGTGACGTCACATCTTGGGATAGCGCCGTGCGACGAAAATATTCCCATTTCTGGCAATAATAGACCCTATTTCGTAACAATCGGTACAATCGAGCCCCGCAAAAATCACGGCCTTTTGCTAGACGTTTGGGACCAGTTTGAAAGCGAGCTTCCAGAAGATCAGGTACCGGCACTGCACATAGTCGGGCAACGCGGTTGGAAAAACGAAGAGACGTTCAAGCGGTTGGACCTTTGGCGCGGCAAGTGCTGGCTACATGAACACAATGACATGGACGATCCGGCATTGCGGCAATTGCTGGCGGGGTCTCACGGGTTGCTTTTCCCTACGATCGCAGAAGGATTTGGTTTGCCCTCACTTGAAGCTGCTCAAATGGGTATTCCAGTGCTCTGTGGCGATCTTGCCATTCATCGTGAGGTGATGGGCGACTACCCCGTTTACGCAGACCTGCAAGACATATACCTTTGGAAAAAAACAATACTTGAGCAGGCAAAGCAGAGGCAGAAAGACCTCGTTCACGCACACAAGGCAAAGAAACCGAAAATTCCGACTTGGTCGGATCATTTTGATGCCGTTAACGCGGCGGTTACGAAGCTACTCTAAGACGCGTGGTCAGGGGTGACAGATAATGGGTCTCCTGAAATCATATAGACTCCGCATGGAACGGAAGCGGTGGCGTGTGCGGGCAATTCGCAAGCGGCGTCAGCTTACGTCCGTGAAGAACAGAACAAGCCAGATTGCGAAGTCTGATATCATCGTGTTTTGCACGTTGCGCAATGAAGTCGTTCGTTTGCCGTTCTTTCTGAAATATTATCGAGAGCTTGGCGTTGATCACTTCGTATTCGTTGATAACGGTTCGGATGATGGGACCACGGACTACCTATCTGCCCAGCCCGACGTATCGGTTTTTGGCACAAACCATAGCTACAAACGTTCCAGATTCGGGGTCGATTGGATAAACTGGCTGTTGCGGAAATACGGACACGGACATTGGTCACTTGTGCTCGATGTGGACGAGTTTCTTGTCTACCCCTTCTGTGACACCCGTCCGATTAGGGCGCTGACCGACTGGCTGGATGCGTCCTCGGTCAAGTCGTTCGGGACCATGCTGCTGGATATGTACCCAAAAGGGCCAATCGACTCTGTTAAATATGAAGCAGGCCGCGATCCGTTTGAACACGTGCATTGGTTCGATAGCGGAAACTACACGATCCAGAAGAACGAAAGATACGGAAACCTCTGGATCCAAGGTGGCCCGCGCGCTCGTGCCTTCTTTGCTGACAAACCCGAAAGGGCTCCGGCTCTAAACAAGGTTCCGCTTGTTCGATGGGACCGCAGCTACGCCTATGTAAGCTCGTCGCACATGTTGCTCCCGCGCGGCTTGAACCTCGTCTACGACGAATGGGGGGGCGAGAAGACGTCCGGGTGCTTGTTGCATGCGAAGTTTCTCGACACCTTTACAAGTAAATCCGCTGAGGAATTGAAGCGCAAAGAGCACTTTGCCAACAGTCACGAATACAAAGCGTATCATAGCGGCCTGTCCGACGATCCTGATTTGTGGTGCAAGTGGTCAGAGAAGTATATCAACTGGCGACAGCTGGAGATTCTAGGTCTGATGTCTAAAGGAAACTGGGCATGACCGTTGGATTTGTCATGTTGGTGCACGACGCACTGGATCGCGCAGCACAAGTTGCAAGGCATTGGTCAGAGCATGGGAAGCCCATTGTCATCCATGTTGATAAGCGCGTGGATGGCCCGACATTTGAGTACTTCAAGGGAAAGCTCGCTGATCTGGAGAATGTCAGGTTTTCCGACCGTCATGCATGCGAGTGGGGAAACTGGTCGATTGTCGCGGCCACGCAATCTGCTTGCGAACTGATGCTGGATACCTTCGCCGAGGTACGTCACGTATATCTTTCCAGCGGATCGTGCATGCCCTTGAGGCCGGTGGAAGAAATTCAAACCTATCTGGATGAACGCCCACGTACAGATTTCATCGAGTCGGTTACGACTGACGAGGTTGATTGGACGGTCGGTGGCCTGGATCAAGAACGGTTCACGCTGAGATTCCCGTTTTCGTGGAAGCGGCAGAGGCGGTTGTTTGATCGCTATGTTGACCTGCAAAGACGCTTGAAAATGACCCGTCGCATTCCGGATGGCCTGACACCACATCTCGGTTCGCAATGGTGGTGTTTGACGAGGCAGACGCTTTCCGCAATTTTGCAAGATCCGCGGCGCGAAGAGTTTGATCGCTATTTCAAGCGTGTCTGGATTCCCGACGAGAGCTACTTTCAGAGTCTGGCACGGCTGTATTCGACGCAGATTGAGAGTAGATCGCTGACCCTGTCCAAGTTTGACTTTCAGGGAAAGCCGCATGTTTTCTATGATGACCACCTGCAATTGCTTCGCCGTTCAGATTGCTTTGTAGCGAGGAAAATCTGGCCACAAGCAGAGCGGCTCTACCGCGAGTTCCTGGTACCGGCATCTCGTGCTTTAGTGATGGCGGAGCCAAACCCTTTGAAGATCGACCGTCTTTTCAGCCGCGCAACGGAACGGCGAACACGCGGACGCGCGGGTCTTTATATGCAAGGCCGGTTCCCGAACGAGGGTTGGGAAAATGGCAAAACCAGCGGTCGCTACACCGTATTCGAAGGTTTCACCGATTTGTTCGAGGACTTCGAGGCGTGGATTGCTCGACGGACTGGTAACCGGGTGCATGGAAATTTGTTTGCTAAGGATCGCGTCCACTTTGCTGGCGGTGATGCGGTCTATAACGGCGCATTGTCAGATAGCGCGCCACTACGGGAGTATAACCCACGGGCTTTCTTGACGAACTTGGTGTGGAACACGCGAGGGGAGCATCAGTGCTTTCAATTCGGCCCAGCGGACGACCAGAAAATTTCGGAGTTTTTGGCCACAGACGGGAATGCGCAGATTTCGGTCATTTCAGGCGCATGGGCTATTCCACTTTTCCATTCGAACCAGAACTTCTCGGAATTGCGGAAAGAAGCTGCACATCTTCAACGTGTGGAAACCGCACACTTGGATCTGCTTCGCATGGGCAAGACCAAAGCGCGTGTCCGTATCTGGAGCCTTGCGGAATTCATCGAAAACCCGATGGAAAATTTGCAAACCATCCTTGATGAGATCGGTGGTATCGGACAGCGGCGCCTTTCCGAGGTTCCGGTTATGGCTGACCTTAGCGGGTTTGGGCAGTTCCTGCAGAACCTGAAAAATCAGGGCATGAGCCCACATCTGATGGGTGATTTCCCGTTGATTCAGGACAGCGCTGAAAAACCACAGGGCGGCCGCCCCTATTTGGTGAAGTAGATTATGAGCAAGAAATTCGAATATTTTGTTGTCTTTGCAGAGATGCGCACCGGCTCTAACTTCCTTGAAGCCAGCCTGAACGAGTTCAGTGACCTTCACTGTTATGGGGAGGCCTACAATCCGCATTTTATCGGGCATCATAACAAGGATGCAATGTTCGGTGTAGACACGGCACAGCGAGAGATTTCACCGCTGTCTTTGATAGAACGGATGAAAGAAAATACGGACGGGTTTCCCGGTTTCCGCTTCTTCAATGACCATGACCCGCGCGTCATGGCACACGTGCTTGAAGACCCGAAATGCGCCAAAATTATTCTGACGCGAAACCCGTTAGACAGCTATGTGTCGCTTAAGATTGCCGCGCAAACTGGGCAGTGGAAGCTGTCTGATATGAAGCAGCGCCGCTCCGCGACGATAACATTTGATCGGGACGAGTTTCTGACCCATCTGGAAGCCAAGCAAGCGTTTCAGCTGGATATTCTCAAGGGCATGCAGGTGTCGGGCCAAACCGGATTCTATGTCGCGTACGAAGACATTGGCGATGTTGATGTTTTGAACGGAATGGCGCGGTTTATCGGCTCAAGCGAACGTATTGATGCCACACCAAACTCGGTCAAGAAGCAAAATCCAAGCGAGCTGGAGGATAAGGTCACCAACTACGACCAGATGGTGAAAGACCTTGCGAGCATCGACCATTTTGCACTGTCGAACACCCCGAACTTTGAACCGCGTCGCGGCCCGGGCGTGCCCGGATTCTACCTAGCGGCGGAGGCTCCGCTGCTGTTTATTCCCGTAGCCGCATCGCCAAAAACCTCGGTTCTTGATTGGCTCGCAGCTCTAGACGATGTTGATGTGGAAGATCTTCAAACGAACCTGTCGCAAAAGATTTTGCGCCAATGGAAGCGCGGCCATCCGGGGCATCGCAGCTTTACGGCGCTTCGACATCCTTTGGAACGTGCGCATCGTGTGTTTTGCGAATACATCCTCCCCAAACGAGACGACAATTTTGCAGACCCCCGAAAGGTCGTGCGAAACAAATACGGTGTCGCGGTTCCCAACCAAGGTGACATGGATGGGTACACGAAAATCGAGCATCGTGCTGCGTTTGCGAACTTCCTGAAGTTTTTAAAGGGCAACCTCGCGGGTCAAACCAGCATCCGCATTGATGCAGTGTGGGCGACGCAATCGGCGTTGCTGCAAGGTGCAGCGGGCGTTGTTCTTCCAGACGCCATTCTGCGCGAAGACGATTTGTCCGACGGGCTGAACGCGCTTGCAGCATCGCTTGGGGAGGAGTCAGTTTCAATCCAGGAAGAGCCAGAGATTGGCCCGTTCAGCCTTGCTGAAATCTATGACGATGAGCTGGAAAAACTGGCGATGGCCGCTTACCGCAAGGACTACATCAGCTTCGGATTCGGACGTTGGGACGGAAATTAAGCCGCCTTCGACTCTTGGGCTTCAGTCAAAATCGCATGAAGTGAGGTCGGATCGGTGTTTGCCCGCAGTTTGGTACACACATCGTTATTGCGCATTGTTCGAGCTACCAGTGCCAGCGCCTTGAGGTGATCTACACCCGCCGATTCCGGTGCAAAAAGCGCAAAGAACAAATCCACCGGATGCCGGTCGGCCGCATCGAAGTCCAGTGGCCGCTCAACGCGCAGAAATACAGCCACGACGCGATCAAGGTCTTTTACGCGTGCGTGCGGTAGGGCGACCCCATGGCCCACACCAGTCGGGCCAAGGGATTCGCGTTCTAGGAGCGCTTCCAGTGAAACGCCTGTTGGAATGCCATGCGCAGAGTGCGCAATCTCGGAAATCTCCTGAAAGAGACGTTTCTTACTGGTGACCGACGAAACGGCTTTTACAGCCGACTGGGTCAGGATTTCCGAGATCTGCATGGCCTGCTCTCTGAACGTGGCCGTTAAGGCCCTTTTAGCTGCTTGCGGGGTCAATCCAGCCGATATTGCCATCCTCGCGTTGATACACGACGTTGACGTTATTATTTCCTTCATTGCGGAATACTAGCACAGGTGCGCCCGCAATTTCCATCTGCATCACGGCCTCCCCGACCGATAGCGAAGGGATGTTGGTTTCCATTTCCGCAACGATGATTGGTTGCAGGTTTTCGGGTTCTGAGTCGTCCGACCCCCCGCTTGCGGCAAGGATATAGGAGGATGCGCCCGAGAGTTCAACTGGTTGTGATCGATCCTTGTGATGGTCCTTCAAGCGGCGCTTGTAGCGACGTAGTTGCTTGTCCATTTTCTCGCCGCAGGAATCAAAGGCGGCGTAGATTTCAGTGCTATGGCCACGTGCTTGGGTGGTGAGCCCTGTGCTGAGGTGAACAATAGCTTCACAGACATATTCGTGGGCGTTCTTGGAGAAGATGACAGTCGCATCAGTGGGCCGCCCTGCATATTTTTCGAGTATGCTACCCAGTTCGGTTCTGACGTGAGTCTGAAGTGCTTCGCCAATGTCAATTTGTTTGCCCGTGATCTGGTACCGCATGGCGTCTCCTTATTGATATATAGGGGGAATTACCGACCAAAAACTGAAGTTTGTGGCCGGATTTGGATTGAGTGTCTGGTATCGCCCGAGGGTGCGGGACGTGTCCGTTTCGAGGTTTGCGCAAGGCAAGACCAAAGCCTGGGGCTGTCGATCACTCATTGACCCCATTTGGCGACGAGCGGGGGCCTTGTGTCAACCAGATTGATCACGAAGTAGGAATTTTGGGTCCTGAAAAGTTTAACTAATCCGGAAATTCTGCCCAAGATATACCCGACGCACGTTCTCGTCTTTGACGACCTCATCGGTGGTGCCGCTCATCAGAACATGGCCGTCATGCAAAATATAAGCACGATCCACAATTTCGAGCGTTTCGCGCACGTTATGGTCTGTGATCAGCACGCCAATACCGCGTTTCTTGAGATCAGCGACAAGTCCACGAATTTCACCGACGGCTATCGGGTCAACGCCTGCAAAAGGTTCATCCAAAAGCAGGTACTTAGGATCAGCGGCGAGGCACCGCGCGATTTCCGCGCGCCGTCGTTCGCCACCGGACAGCGACAAAGCAGGTGCGCGACGAAGGTGCCCAATGGAGAATTCGTTCAGCAATTCCTCCAGTCGCTCCCGACGTTTAGTCCGGTCTTTTATGGCGATTTCCAAAATCGCCAAAATGTTATCCTCGACACTCAGGCCGCGAAAGATCGACATTTCTTGCGGAAGATACCCGATACCAAGCTTTGCGCGCCGATACATCGGCAACAAGGTGACGTCTCTCCCGTCGATGGTAACTGTGCCCGCCTCTGGCGTTACCAGCCCTGCGATCGAGTAGAAACAGGTCGTTTTGCCAGATCCGTTCGGTCCCAGGAGTGCGACGACCTCTCCGCGCGCCAACTCCATCGAGACGTCGCGAATAACAGGGCGGCGCTTGTAGTTTTTGCGTAACCCCAGAACCTTCAGCCCGGACGAGCCGTCTTGAACGCTAAGACTCGACGCGTCGCTCATTTGTTGCCGCCGGTTTGGAAGATCGTCCGTACGCGGCCTTCCATGCGACCGGAACCGGATGTCAGATCAACGGTGAGCTTCTCACCTGATAGGGCGTTGATGCCTTGGGTCAGGATCACATTCCCCGTCATCACGATTTGCGCCCCCCCGACGGAATAAACGGCTTTTTCTGCCTCCGCGGCCTCTGCGCCGTTCACCAGCGTGACGTTGCCGGTTGCGACCAGCTGGTCGATCCGCCCCGTGGCTTGCCCGTTTTCGGTTGCATATTGCACCTGCACGCGCCCAGCGCTCAGGCGCATTTCGCCTTGGCCAGCGACGACATTTCCGGTGAAAACCGCGCTTCCCGTTGCCTGATCAACGGTCAGTTCATCCGCAGTGATTTCGACAGGCTGAGAGGCGTCATGCTTTAACCCGCCAAACGCTACCGAAGCTCCTTGGGCGTAAGCCGATCCGGTAATCAAGAGGAGGGCAAGTGTCGTTGCAGCAGCAATTCTGGAAATAACAGTCATGGTCACCCTCTACTCTTTCGGATCGTATACCAGCTTCACGCCATTCTTGAAAACAAGAACCTGTGTGGTGCCGTCGGTGGTAAGCGCCATTGAGCCTGCTTGCAAAACACCGGCTGGCGCCCGCCCAGTCACAGCATCGGGCGCGGCGATTTCGGTTGCGACCAGATTTGCGACCAACTTGTTCGTTTCAAGCTTATATCCGGTGGAGGTGGATAAGCGCACATCGCCTTCAAGATCGAGCGTGTTGATGGTCCCGTCATAAACTGCCGAATTTGCAATGATGCCGTAAGACGGGCCGCTGATAGATTCGATCCGCGCGACGACTTTGCTGATGGTCAAGCGACGCAGATCGGTCAAATCAGGCACAGCGCGTTCGGCGTCGACGACTATGGCAGAGCCATCGCTGGTCGTGCCCGAAAAGCGCGGGGCGGTCAGTTGCTGTTCGCGTGCGATTTTCTCGACGTCAATTTCTGCAAAGGGGATGGCGTCCGACGGGTCTAGATTGCGCGAAAAGAGGAACATTGTCGACAACAGGCCAAGTGCGACCAAGGGGAAGATGATCTTCGCCCATAGCACGAAGCGAGAGTACCTGTTGTCAACACGGGCCATGCGTCAGGCGACGCCAGCGCGCAAGCAATCGTGGATGTGCAAGATACCCAAAGGTGCGCCGCCATTGCCCGCTGCGGTTACAAACAGGCAGGTGATCTTGCGCTCATTCATATTCGCGACAGCTTTTTCAGCCAATGCATCTGGCGCGATGGTTTTCGGGTTGGCAGTCATGACTTCGGCTGCGTTCATATCAAGCAGCCCCTTCATATGGCGCCGCAAGTCACCATCGGTGATGATGCCCGCTAGGTCGCCCTCAGCTGTGACCACGCCCACCACACCAAACCCTTTTTGACTAATGGCGATCAGCACGTCCGACATCGGGGCGTCCATGGCGATAAGCGGAAGCTCTTCGCCGGAATGCATCAAATCGGACACTTTGGACAGACGCGCGCCCAGCTTTCCCCCCGGGTGGAATTCGCGGAAGTTTTCAGGGGTGAACCGGCGATGCTCCATCAATGCGATGGCCAGCGCGTCACCCAAGGCCAAAGTCATCGTGGTCGATGTTGTCGGCACCACGCCAGTGTCACAGGCTTCTTCGGCTTTGGGCAAAATCAGTGCAACGTCGCTTTGCTTGATCAAGGTGCTTTCAGCGCGGCTGGCGACACCGATCATTGGAATACTGAAACGGCGGGTATAGGCGATCACATCTGCAAGCTCCGGCGTCTCACCGGAGTTGGACAGGATCAGGGCCACGTCACCTTGGGCCATCATGCCCAAATCACCATGGCTGGCCTCGGCGGGGTGGACGAAATGTGCAGGTGTTCCGGTGGATGCCAAAGTCGCCGCAATTTTGCGGGCAACATGGCCGGATTTTCCCATACCGCAGATGATCACGCGCCCGGTGGCCTCAAGCATCAGCTCTACGGCGTTGGCGAAACTGTCGTTCAAGCTATTCGCCAGCAATTCCAGTGCCGCAGCTTCGCGGGAGATGACACGGCGGCCAATCTTCAGAAACGTCTCGGGTGAGGTTTTGTTTTCCATCTACGTTATCTAGTGCGCGAAGATGTCAATTTCAGGCCAGCCGGCCAAATCCAGCCGAGCGCGGGTCGGCAGGAAGTCGAAACAGCTCTGCGCCAGATCCATGCGACCTTCGCGTTCCAACATACGGTTCAGCTCTGTTCTCAGCTGGTGCAGGTGCAACACGTCTGATGCGGCGTAGTCGTGCTGCGCTTTCGTAAGCTCTGGTGCGCCCCAGTCGCTGGATTGCTGTTGTTTGGAAACGTCGACGTTCAAAAGCTCTTGCAGAAGGTTCTTCAAGCCATGGCGGTCCGTGTAGGTGCGCACCAGTTTGGAGGCGATTTTGGTGCAATAGACGGGTGCCGTGAGTGCGCCGAACGCATTATACATCGCGGCGATATCAAAACGGCCAAAGTGAAACAGCTTCAATACATTGGTGTCTTCAAGCATGCGGCACAGATTTGGGGCTTCCGACTGACCGATGGAAATTTGGACCAGATGCGCATTTCCGTCACCGCCAGACAGTTGCACAACGCACAGCCTGTCACGGTGCGGGTTCAAACCCATCGTTTCGCAGTCAATGGCTACAACAGAGCCGAGGTCTAGATCGTCAGGCAGGTCGCCTTGGTGCAGAAAATTGGCCACGCGTGAGGCTCCCTTGAGGTTCCCCCAGCGGAATAAGCGCTTTGGGTTCGATATTCAATAACGGCGACGCCTATCTGACTGGCAACCTCACACCTTGTGGTAGAACGCGCGTGTCAGGATCGGGGTCAAGTACATCGGCACTTGGTAGCAGCCCAGAAAGATAAGCAGGGGCTCGGCTGCTTCCGGTGACATTGCCACGAGGAAAATGGCGACGTTTCTGTTGCCCGACACAATCGAGAACGGCACGATTTCGGTGCCCCAATCCAAACGGCCAAGCACAAGGAATGTTAGAAACTGCATGCCGATATTGACTGCGAAAGCGAGCGCCATCCAACCCAGCACCTCTGACGGTGATTGCTCAAATGCGGGGCGCAGGGCGGCCATCAAGCCAATGACGATGACAAACAAGGCCACAGTCATGGCGCCGTCAAAGGCTTCGGTTTGCTCCTTGCTTGGATTTGGAAGTGCAAACGCGCGAAGGGCAAACCCCAAAGAGATTGCCACGCCGATCGCGCCAAGCATACGGGCAGCTCCAATGATGGCTGAAGGCAGGTCGCCCAACTGGGGCAGCAGCCAGAAGACGGGCAGCATCGTGATCGGTAGCAGGGCGGTACCCAGAACCAGCAAGCGAAAGGCGGGTTCTGGATCGGCACCCAGCATGATCGACAGGTTTGGACTGCCGCTGAGGGCTGGGGCGGCTAGAACCAGAACCAACGCCAACACGTAAGGGGATTGCGACACCCCAAGCAGATATGAAACGGCAAGTGCCACGAGCGGAAGTGCCAGTTGGAAGGTCAGCACCACAAACAATGTTGGCCGGATGTTTGACAGGCCCTTCATTGCGCCGTTGGGGCCGATCCTGACCGCTGTCAAGAATAGCAAAAGAACCACCAGTTGCGGCAACCACGGTTTTAACCTTGCCGCAAGATCCGGCAGTAAAAACCCGGCCAGAAGTCCTGCTACCAAAGCGTACCGACCATGGCGCGCCAAGGCGCGTAAGACAGTCAGCAAGGTGTTTCCTTCCATGGTAGGATGCTTCTAAACGGCGATGATACCCAAACTTGCGTGCTATGCCATGGGGGCAAAAGACAGTCTTCCTTTTGAGTGTTTGCTGTGGGACACAAAAAGCAGCAAACAGAATGGTGAAGAAATGCGGGTCATAGTTGTCGGGGCGGGGATTGTCGGCGTGTCATGTGCCATATGGCTTCAACGCAGCGGGCATGACGTCACCATCGTCGACAAAGCAGGTCCGGCAAGCGGGACGAGCCATGGGAATGCAGGCGTGCTGGCTGCCGGAGCCGTGGTTCCGGTGACGATTCCGGGTCTTTTGAAGCGGGCACCGGGAATGCTGTTGAGCCCGAACGCGCCGCTGTTTTTGAAGTGGTCATATCTGCCGAAGTTGATGCCCTTCCTTGCGCGCTATCTGGGCTATGCCACCGATGCGCATGTGGATCATTATGCCAACGCAATGGCAACTCTGCTTCATGACAGCGTCGAGCAGCACCGAAGCCTGGCAGCAGGCACCGAGGCAGAGGCCTTTATCGGCGCGGAAGACTACTGCTTTGGCTACGCGACCAAGGCCGCCTTCGACGCCGATAGCTACGGTTGGGAAAAGCGCAAGGCGGCTGGATACGACTACGAGGTCGTGGATGGTACGACTTACGCAATTTATGATCCGATCTTCGGCACTGCGTTCGAGACGGTTGTACGGTGTAAGAACCACGGACGCATTTCTGATCCCGGGAAATACGTGAAAGCACTCGCGGATCACTTCATGGCGCAGGGCGGTACGCTGCACATTTGCGAGGTGACGGATGTCGAGGTGGTTGATGGCGTGATTTCGGCTCTCAACACCACAGATGGCGACATGTCGGCGGACCATATCGTCTTTGCCATGGGGCCATGGTCGAAAGCGATTGCACACAAGCTTGGCGTCAAGGTCCCGTTTGAAAGCGAGCGCGGGTATCATATCGAACTGACCAATCCGTCGGAGATGCCGAAATCGCCGATGATGGTTGCCAGCGGTAAGTTCGTCATCACGCCCATGGATGGCAGGTTGCGGGCTGCGGGTGTGGTGGAGTTTGGCGGGCTGGAAAAAGGGCCAAGCCGTGCGCCGTTCAATTTGCTTCGGCGACAGGTGGCAGAGTTGCTGCCCAACCTGCGGTATGACGAGGTCATAGAGTGGATGGGGCACCGCCCTGCCCCTGCCGACAGCCTGCCGCTCATCGGGGCCAATGACCCGTCAGCACGGAGCTTCAGCGCCTTCGGTCATCAGCACGTCGGCTTGACAGGTGGCCCCAAAACGGGTCGGATCATTGCTGATCTGATTGATGGAAAGAAGCCCAACATAGAATTGGCACCGTTTGATCCGATGAAACATTCAGCACGTTAAGTGCAAGACCGTCTGGGAGGACAGCTATGAAAACGATTATGAAGACAACCTGCGCCAGTGTTTTCGGCGTATTGGCGGCAAGTACGGCTATGGCTGACGGCCATGCCCAATCTTGGGATATGCCGATGGCTTATGCGTCCACGAACTTTCATTCCGAGCATGGTGTGATCTTCGCGGACAAGGTGCGTGAGTATACCAATGGCGCCATCGACATAACTGTGCACGCGGGCGGCTCGTTATTCGGCGGTGGCGACATCAAGCGTGCGATCCAGACGGGTCAAGTTCCGATTGGCGAGCGTTTCATGTCGGCCCATGCGAACGAAGCCCCACTGCTGGGTTGGGATAACCTGCCATTTATCGCCACAAGCTATGAAGACAATGCCCGCCTTTGGGATGCGGCCAAAGACACCGTGAACGCTCAGCTTGCCGATCTGAATTTGGTGGCATTGTATACCTGCCCCTGGCCAGGACAGGGGTTCTACTTCAACAAGGAAGTGAAATCGTCGGCTGACACCCAAGGGATCAAGTTCCGGTCCTACAACTCCGCAACCGCGACCTTCGCCGAAGAGCTTGGAATGATCCCCGTGCAGATCGAGGCTGCCGAACTGAGTCAAGCCTTGGCCACGGGTGTCGCCTCGGCGTTTATCTCGTCCGGCTCTACCGGATATGACCGCAAGGTTTGGGAGCATCTGAGCCATTACTACAAAGTGAACGCATGGCTGCCACGCAACTATGTGATGGTGAACACCCAAGCATGGGAAGGTCTTGACGATGATGTCAAAGCTGGCGTGCAAAAAGCTGCCGACGAGACCGCCGCATCATGTGCCGCAAAATCAGCGGAGCTGTCCGACTTCTACTTTGAAGAGCTGGCCAAAAACGGCATGACGGTAACCGATGCGGGACCCGAGTTCCTTGCCGAACTGGAGGCAATTGGTGCAAAAATGACCGAGGAATGGCTGGCAACGGCTGGCGCCGACGGTCAGGCAATCCTTGATGCCTATAACGCCAAGTAAGTAATGCTTTGCCAGCCCTGCAATATGTGGGGCTGGCGCACTTTTTCCTAAAGAATTGAGGCCATACCATGCGCGATTGGTCGCCCGTCATGGGTCTGCCCCTTTGGGTCTGGCTGTTTGCCTTGCCATCGGCCATAGGCGTGATTTGTTTGATTGCCGGTCCTCGTATGGCGCGGTTACTGCGCCCCCTATGGCGCGTGCTTGACGGAGTTTATCTTGCAAGCGGCGTCGTATCTGCGGGCTTCATGGTGACGATCCTGCTGCTGATTGTGGCGCAAATGATTGCCCGCTGGACCGGTGTCGCTTTGCCCGGCACCACCGAATTTGCGGGCTATGCCATGGCCGCCACGTCCTTTTTCGCGCTGTGTCATGCGTTAACGAGGGGTGCGCATATCAGGGTGTCGATTATTCTGAACTCTACGCGGTTCTTAAAGCGGTGGCTTGATGTCTTCGCGGTCTTCGGGGCCGCTGTCATTGCGACGTATTTTGCCCGCTACGCGATCAAAGCGAACATCTTTTCCGAGATGCTCAACGACCGGACCCAAGGCCAAGACCAGATCCCCGAATGGGTTGTGACGCTGTTCTCGCTGCCGGGCCGTGCAATCGGGGAGTGGGGGCAGGCCATGTCAGGCAGCTCGTCGGAGCTGGTCTATACCCCTGTCTGGATCCCGCAACTGGCCATGTCCATTGGCACTGTTTTGCTGGCAATTGCCCTTTGGGACACGCTGTACCGGATGCTTGTTACCGGTGTGAATCCCATTGTGTCGGAGGTGGTCGAATGACTGAAGCTTATGCCACCATCGTTTTCCTGTTCGTTCTGTTTACCCTACTGGGGTCATCCATCTGGATTGGCCTTGCCCTGATGGGCGTCGCATGGGTGGGCATGGAGATGTTCACTAGCCGCCCCGCAGGCGACGCCATGATTACCACCATCTGGACAGGGGCGAGCAGTTGGACCCTGACCGCTTTGCCCCTGTTCATCTGGATGGGTGAAATTCTGTATCGCACCCGATTATCGCAAGACATGTTTCGCGGGCTGGCTCCGTGGATGCGTTGGCTGCCGGGGGGGCTTTTGCACACCAATATTGCCGGCTGCACGATTTTCGCCGCGGTCTCCGGCTCGTCCGCTGCGACACTGACAACCGTGGGCAAGATGTCTATCCCAGAGCTTCGTAAGCGCGGCTACCCTGAATACATGATCGTCGGGACGCTGGCAGGCGCGGCGACACTTGGCTTGATGATCCCACCCTCGCTGACACTGATTGTGTACGGCGTGTCGATCAACGAGAGCATCATCAAACTGTTCATGGCGGGTATCATTCCCGGTCTGGTGCTGGCGGGGTTGTTCATGTCCTACATCGTCGGGTGGCACTTTCTGCGCCCGCATGAACGCCCCGAGCCCGAACCTTCCATGAGCATTGGTGAGATGCTGGCAGAAAGCCGGTTCTTGATACCGGTCCTGCTTTTGGTGTTCGCGGTTATCGGGTCGATGTATTTCGGCTGGGCGACAGCAACGGAAGCCGCCGCGGTGGGTGTGCTGGGGTCGCTGACACTTGCGCTGTTCCAACGCTCCCTGACGCTAGACGCGTTCTTTGAAAGCCTTATGGGGGCCACGCGAACTTCCGCGATGATTGCATTGATCCTGATGGGCGCCGCGTTCTTGTCGCTGTCCATGGGGTTCACGGGTCTGCCACGGGCTTTGGCCGCATGGATCGACGAGATGCAGCTGTCGCCCGTCGTGCTGATCGCGGCGCTAACGGTATTCTACATCATCTTAGGTATGTTCCTAGACGGGATTTCGTCGGTGGTGCTGACCATGGCCATCGTCGAACCGATGATCCGACAAGCCGGCATCGACGTGATCTGGTTCGGCATCTTCATTGTCGTGGTTGTTGAAATGGCGCAGGTTACGCCGCCCATCGGGTTCAACCTGTTTGTGCTGCAAGGGATGACGCGACACGAGATCGGTTATATCTCGAAAACAGCGATCCCCATGGTCGGTTTGATGCTGCTGATGGTGGTGATCCTTGTAGCGTTCCCCGGACTTGCGACATGGCTGCCTGAAAACATCCGGCAATAGATATGGCGACTCCTGCGGTTACAGTGTTGCAGCTGGATACCGATTTCCCGCGGGTGCCCGGTGATGTTGGCTGTCCGGCGACCTATCGCGGGGAGGTCGAGATTCTCCGCGTCCCGAAGGCGACAGTCGCGCAGGTGGTCAGCGCTCGCCCCGACCTGATTAATATCGCGTCTTTCGAGACTGCGTTGGAGGCGGCAAAAGGTGATGTCGTCACCACCTCTTGCGGGTTTCTGTCCTACTGGCAGACTCATCTTGCTTTGCGCAGTAGGAAGCCGTTTATCAGCTCCTCACTGATTGCGCTCGAATGCCTTAGCCAGCGATATGAACCGCATGAGGTTCTGATCCTGACTTTCGATTCTGCCAGCCTGACCGGCCTGCATTTCGGGGAGTATTCAAGCTTCAGAAATGGGGTTATCGGGTTGCCATCAGACATGCATTTGCGGCGCGTCATCACGGAAAACCTGCGTGAATTGGATATCAGTCGCGTGGCGACAGAACTGACCAGCTTCGTTTCGGACCAGCAGAGGCCACACCACAAGCATTTGCTGCTCGAATGTACCAACCTGCCGCCCTACAAAGCCGCGCTTCAGCGCGCAACAGGTCTGCCGGTCACGGATATTCTCACTTGCGTCGAGGCCGCGCGCGAAGGCACGGTCCAAGCAGACTTCCTGTCCTGAGCGGATGGTATCAAGCAGGCCATAGCTTAACTTTTGCAGATGGGATTGAGACCACGACCCATCTTGAAATACGATTGTTGATCTTAAATGGGGTGCGGCTTGTTCACCCAGCACGGACGAAGTCGGCAGTTATAGAAAACTCGAGAGTGCCCTCATAACCGTTTCAGGGGACTCAAGCTGCGGAAGGTGGCCGACGCCGCGCATCACTTCAAATCGGTTTTGGCCAATAAGCTCATGTATTGCTCTGCCGCGTTCGATCGGTATCCAAGGGTCATCTTCTCCCCAGATGACTTTGACTGGACATCGGATATCGCCGAACAGCGGTTCGATCTCGGCAGTATATCTTTCGTCCGCTTGTGCGAATTGGCGATAGAAGCTGCTGTTCCCGTCTTCCGTCAACCAAGGCGCGGCCAACTGATATAACTCCTTTTCGGAAATCTCGTTTGCGAGCGCACCCTGAATGTAGGCTACCACAATTGCCTTATGGATATGATCCGGAAGACCGATGAAGGCTTCGATATGTTTGCCGACATGTTCAAAAAACGCAGAACCCCAAGGACGCATTGCGACTACGTTCATAAGAACAAAGCGTTCGAACTCGCACCCGTGGATCAGGTGGGCGCGCAACGTCGTCGCCCCTCCAAAATCATGCGCGATGACAGTTGGCTGTTTCAAGTTCCAGTTCGACAGCATTTCGGCAAACACTTCACCTTGAACGTCAAGTGACGTCCGTTGATCGGCGCGCTTCTCAGATTGACCGTATCCCGGCATGTCGTACCAGTGCACTTTGAAGGTCTTTGAGAGTTCCGGAATGATCCGGTGCCAAGAAAATGACGACCAAGGCCACCCATGCGCGACAACCAAGTCGGGCCCGTCACCGGAACTTCCTGCCGAAACCAGTCCTGCCGAGGTTTGGTACTCTTCAGAAAGTTTCCACTCAGTCATGAGTTAAAGCCCGATCCATGATTCTCCTAATAAGCTACGCTTGCCGCTAGACTATGGAAAGTAGAGCGAAACGCCGGGCTCTTCACTGGCGGCCCATTCCGGACTTTCACTGCGACTGCATGATCAAAGTGCAATGGAACTCACAGACTGCGGGACAAAGTGAGCTTTCGCTGTGGCTGCAGCAATGTCCATTCTCCTCAATTCGAAAAGGTCGGGAAGCACGGTGCGGAGTCAAGCAACCGATTGTTTCGATTCAAAATGGGTAACACCATCATTGATCGCGGCAAGACTGAGATCATGGCCGACCTTCTCAAGTGATGAGGGCAGGAACCAATGCAAGTAAGAAAGTTTTCTGCTCAAAATTAAAGTTGATCTTAGGGGATCTGGCGTGGTTCAATTCCTGCATTACCTTGGCAATAAAGGCATTGCGCGCTGCTGCTCGGGTGAGTGGAGCCTTTCTGCTCACAGTCCGGGTCGAAATTGACCCATAGCGTGCAACTGGCTTCTTTCAGATATCTTCGGGCGGCGCGCCGCCACAGCCAAAAGGTAAGCCATGCTACATAACGATAAACTTGAACAATGGGATCGTGAGAATTTCTTTCATCCTTCAACTCACCTTGCTGAATTTGCGCGTGGGAACTTGCGTCATCGCGTGATCACTAGTGGATCGGGTTGTCATATTGATGATCGCGACGGCAATCGAATGCTGGACGCATTTGCTGGGCTTTACTGCGTGAATGTCGGCTATGGGCGCGGCGAAATTGCCGAGGCAATAACAGCGCAAGCCAAGGAATTGGCCTATTACCACTCATACGTTGGCCACGGCACCGAGGCATCAATCACGCTTGCAAAAATGGTGCTGGATCGTGCGCCCGATCATATGTCCAAGGTCTATTTCGGGCTGTCAGGCTCTGATGCAAACGAGACGAACATCAAACTGATCTGGTATTACAATAATATCCTTGGGCGCCCTCAAAAGAAGAAGATCATCTCGCGTTGGCGTGGCTATCACGGGTCGGGCCTGATGACAGGATCGCTGACGGGGCTAGAGCTGTTTCATAAAAAGTTCGATTTGCCGTTGGCCCAAGTGCTGCACACAGAGGCACCCTATTATTTCCGCCGAGACAATCTGGGCCAAAGCGAAGCTGAATTTGTCGCGCATTGCGTGTCTGAGTTGGAGGCGATGATCCACCGCGAAGGGGCGGATACGATCGCGGCCTTCATCGGCGAACCTGTGCTTGGCACTGGCGGCATCGTCCCCCCGCCCGCAGGGTATTGGCCCGCAATTCAGGCGGTTCTGGATCGCCACGATATTCTGTTGATCGCAGATGAGGTGGTCACAGGTTTCGGGCGGCTTGGCACCATGTTCGGGTCCGATCACTATGGCATGCGTCCTGATTTGATCACCATCGCCAAGGGTTTGACGTCTGCCTATGCGCCGCTGTCCGGGTCCATTGTGTCCGAAAAAATGTGGACCGTTCTGGAGCGCGGTACAGATGAAAATGGTCCCATCGGTCATGGCTGGACCTATTCCGCGCATCCGATTGGTGCCGCCGCTGGTGTCGCCAACCTGGAACTGATCGACAAGCTGGGCCTGATCGAAAACGCGGGCAACATCGGCGAATACCTGAACGATGAAATGCGCGTGGCCCTTGGTGATCACCCGCGTGTGGGTGACATTCGCGGGGAAGGCATGATTTGCGCCGTCGAGTTTGTGGCCGATAAAGACAGCCGCATCTTTTATGACGCGAGCGATAAAATAGGACCGCAAATTTCGGCCAAGCTGCTTGAACAGAATAGCGTTATCGCGCGGGCCATGCCTCAAGGTGATATCTTGGGTTTTGCGCCACCGTTTTGCCTAACCCGTGCCGAGGCTGACCAAGTGGTTTCAGCAACCGTGCAAGCCGTCACTTCCGTCTTAGGTTAATTTGCAGAAAGGCATACCTAATGACCACTCATAACGCAGCATTTGATACCTCGGAATATGAACGGCGTATCGCCAAGACCCGTACGGCTATGTCGGCTGCGGGTCTGGACGCAATGTTTATTACCGACCCATCCAATCAGGCGTGGCTCACCGGGTATGATGGGTGGTCATTTTATGTGCATCAAGGGGTGATCCTCACCATGGATGGCGAGCCTATTTGGTGGGGCCGACACATGGACATGATGGGCGGGCGCCGCACCTGTTGGATGCAGCATGAGAACATAATCGGCTATGGCGACCATTTTATCCAATCCACCGTATTTCATCCAATGCAAGATTTGGCCAAGCACTTAAAGGCCCGTGGGTTTGAGCGGGCGCGTATCGGTGTCGAGATGGAGAACTACTATTACTCCGCCAAGGCACATGCCGTTCTGACAGAGGAATTGTCAGAGGCGACCTTCATCGACGCAACGGCCTTGGTGAATTGGCAGCGGTTGATCAAATCGGCCGCGGAGATTGGCTTCATTCGGAAGGCTGCAAGCATCTCTGAAAAGGTAATGACCACAGCGATTGAACGCGCAGAGGTTGGCGTCCGAAAAAACGACCTTGTTGCTGACATTATGCACGCAAGCATTTCAGGAGTTGGTGATGATTGGGGCGATTATCCGGCGATTGTGCCGCTGACGCCCTCCGGACTGGATGCTACAGCCGCCCACCTGACATGGGACGGTACCCCCATGAGGAGCGGCGAAGCCACGTTCTTCGAGTTGTCAGGGTGTTACCGGAGGTATCACGCACCGATTTGCCGCACTGTTTTCCTTGGAACTCCGCCTGATGAGGTGCTGCGAGTCGAGGCCGCGCAAGTCGAAGGGATTTCGGCAGGGTTGGAAGCTGCCCGAGCGGGCAATCAGACAAGTGACATTGCCAACGCATTCATGCAGGTCATGAAAAAGCACGGGATCGAACGGTCTGGTCGAATGGGCTATCCAATTGGCTTAAGCTACCCACCTGACTGGGGCGAGCGAACTGCCTCGATCCGAAGCGAAGACGAAACCATTCTTCAACCGGGAATGACATTTCACTTTATGCCTGCCTTGTGGATGGACAGCTGGGGACTGGAGACCACAGAGACGCTCCTTATCCAAAACGAAGGTCCTGCAGAAACCCTGTGCGATATTGAACGCAAACTCTTTGTGAAAAACTGACCCGATGATCGACCAAACCAAGCGGATTCTGTCAGACCTGGTAGCCTTTCCAACGGTTTCGGCGGACAGTAATTTGGAGATGATCGCCTATCTCGCCAATCAGTTGGAAGACTGCGGCGCGCAGGTTGATGTTCTGACTGATGGAAGTGGCCGAAAAGCCAATTTGTTTGCGACCTTAGGCCCGCTGAGAGATGGCGGAATTGTGCTATCTGGCCATAGTGACGTGGTCCCTGTTACAGATCAGAATTGGGCTACTGATCCCTTTAAAATGGTGGAACGAGACGGTCTACTGTTTGGACGTGGCACTTGTGACATGAAAGGCTTCATTGCGGCCACTTTGGCAATGGCCCCGGTTTTTGCGCAGCAAGTGCGCGACCAGCCTCTTCATTTTGCATTCACCTACGATGAAGAAACAGGCTGTATCGGCGCACGGCACCTTGCGCAAAATTTGACAGAACGGTCTATCAAGCCCTCTCTTGCGATCATCGGAGAGCCGACAAACATGAGGGTCATCGATGGGCACAAGGGCTGCTATGAATACAGCACACACTTTCAAGGACTTGAAGGTCATGGCTCGGCACCCGATTGCGGCGTAAATGCAATCGAGTTCGCGGTTCGCTACGTCAGCCGCCTACTGGATCTGCGTGATGAGCTGAAACTCATGGCTCCTAATGACAGCCGTTTTGAACCGCCTTGGACCACAGTGAACTTAGGTGCCTTAAATGGCGGCCAAGTTCACAATGTGATAGCCCCAAGAGCGACCGTCGATTGGGAGATGCGTCCCGTCCAAGCAAGTGACGCTGACTTCGTAAATGAGGCCTTGAAGACGTTTTGTGACGAGGTACTCCTGCCCTCTATGCGCTTGGTCTATCCAGATGCCTCGATTGTAACCGAGGTTATTGGCGAAATTGCAGGTCTTATGCCCGCAGACGATAACGAGACCCTAAAAATTGTGTCCGAACTTACCGGAATCAATAGAGCCGATGTGGTGTCATTTGGAACCGAGGCAGGTATTTTCCAATCCCTTGGCATGGATGTCGTCGTCTGTGGACCTGGCTCAATCGAGCAAGCCCACAAGGCAAACGAATTTTTAGCGGTAGACCAGTTGGATCAATGCCTCAAAATGTTGGAAGGTCTTGGCGCTAAGTTATCCGAGCTTCCAAACCAATAGACCGAAAAAACGCTATCTAGATGTTGGCGTTATTTTGTTTGCCGCCATTCGCGCAAATTGCACCATCTAAGCACGACACATCGACCGCACAGAAATCTCTACGCCACAGCGTCTTGCTGATATTCATCCGTAAATCGAAAGCCCTTGTTCATACGGTCTCTCCATAATGCCGCAAAATTACCAAACAAAGCGTCTACAAATCTAGGGACACCTCAAAGATCGGCTTTCCCGCTAGTGCTAAAGCTTTTCAATAGTAGATATCGCCAGTTGAGCACCTCGAATCATGGATGCAATAGCACTGCTAAGGATCTCTAAGGTATCAATTGTGTGGGGTGGGGCTATTGATGGGGGTAGCTATAAATAAATCACTCTAGCAATTGAAATTATGAGAGATTTATTGAATTTTGGTGCCCAGGAGAGGCATTGTAATCCTGTTTTTTGGTGTTCCACTGTATATCGCCCGGCGCGAAATCGTCATGTTTATATAGCTTTTATTGCATCAAGGTGTTCCACGATGCTCCATCTTATACTATATGTTGAGGGTGGACCAAAAGGGGGACCTAATGACACGAGCAATAAACAAGCTATCCGCACAAGCCGTCAAAGCGGCTGATGCTGGCAAGTATTCTGACGGCGGTGGCTTGTGGGTCTTCAAGAACGAAGACGGGGGCGGCAAGTGGGTTTTGCGTGTCCATGTTCATGGTCGGCGGCGTGAAATGGGTTTGGGCGGCTATCCTGCTGTTTCGCTGAAAGAGGCGCGGTTAGAGGCCGAGAAATGGCGCAGCGTGGTCCGGCAAGGCCAAGACCCCATAAAGCTTCGCGAAAAACAAGCCCGTGACTCGGCCCGCAACCTCCACCTGTTGAGCGATGTGGCGTTGGATGCCTTTGAAAGCCGCAAGGCCGAACTGAAAGGCGACGGAAAGGCGGGGCGGTGGTTCTCGCCTTTGGAACTCCACATTCTGCCCAAGCTGGGCAAGGTGCCAGTGTCAGATATTGACCAGCGCGACATTCGTGATGTTCTTGCACCGATCTGGCACGACAAGGCCGAAACTGCCCGCAAGGCAATGAACCGCCTTTCAATCTGTTTGCGCCATGCCGCTGCGCTGGGCCTAGAGGTGGACCTGCAAGCCACGGAGAAGGCCAAGGCGCTTTTGGGTAAACAACGCCACCAAACACAGAACGTGCCCGCGCTGCACTGGCAGGACGTGCCCGCCTTCTATCAATCGCTAAACGAGGGTACCGTGACCGAACTGGCACTGCGTTTGCTTATTCTCACCGCCCAGCGCTCTGCCCCGGTCCGCTTCCTTCATTTGGACCAGATCGAGGGCGATGTTTGGACGGTTCCAGCTTCGCGCATGAAGGGCCGAATTGGCACAACCACAGATTTTCGGGTGCCACTGTCCACAGAGGCCCAAGCTGTGATTGAACAAGCCAAGGCCTTTGCCCGAGACGGGTTCCTATTTGCAGGCGTTCGGCGCGGCGTAATCTCTGACGCCACTATGTCGAAATACATGAACCGTCGCGGCATGAAAGAGCGGCCACACGGGTTCCGTTCCTCGTTTCGGGATTGGGCCGCAGAGGCCACCAACGCGCCGCATGAAGTGGCCGAAACCTGCATGGGGCATGTGGTAGGTGGCAAAGTTGAACGAGCTTATCGCCGGACGGACTTTTTGGAGCAACGGCGGGTCTTGATGGAGCGATGGAGCGGATTGTGTTGCGGCACTCCAAGTCAAATTGTGAGGTTCGCTAATGCCCAACACCAATGAGTGGGGTTGTCCAAGTTGGACAGATGATGGCGGCTATATTGGCAATGACACTTGGAGCGAGACACGTTGGCGGTGGGAATTTCTGAGGCGGAAGGCATCTGTGCGAAGCACATACTGGTTGAAAGCCTACGACGAGTGGCGCGAAACGGTATCTGAGGCCATTCCGGAAAGGCTCTTGTTCCAGCCAAAATTTGAAAGGCTCTTTTTTGACTTAGGACCGGGCGAAGCCGCAAATGCTGGCATAGCTCCTCTACCAAACCCTGTGTACTCATGGGGAGAAGTTTGGCCGGACGAAACTTCGTCCAGATCGCCGCTGAAAGCCCGATCCTTCTACCATTATGACGTCATCAAGACATCTGACGATCTAGCCAGCCTACAAAAGCTAATTCCAATCGCAGGTATCGCTATTTCATTTGATCCTAATTCACCGATAGAGCCTCAGATCGAGGGATTGCAGGAATACCTTGAGAGCCTTCGCCACCACAGCGTCACGCCACTAGAGAGACTGCATAAATCAAAGCGACTGCTGTATTTGCGGGTCTTAGATGCGAGTGAGCAAGGAGCTTCTTATCAGGATATTGCCAACCGACTTCTGAGGCACACACAAAAAACCTTAGGGGCTGCGCGGGACGTAAGCGCTCAGGCCAAACGATTCAGAGACTCGGTGTGATTTAAGAGCGATTCTATATCGCAATACCCAACTGCCCTGCTGTGCGCCAATTGTAGCGAACAACAGAAAGGGCAACCTATGAAATATCTTTCATTCAAAGACTTGCAACACAAGCTAGCTGGGCGCGGGCGGACAACGATTTACCGAGACTGCGAGCTAGGCCGCTTGCCTCAGCCAATAAAGATTGGTTCTCGCCTGTTTTGGATTGAGGCCGATGTTGATGCCGCGATTGCATCTCTTGCGGGCTAAGACCCGTCCCACCCTGCGCGGTAGCGCTGGGCCAATGGGACAGGAATATATCTTGCAGGATACTCCTCACCAATACGCCCAGCGCCGTGCAATTTCAATCGGAAGGATTGGATATGCCACAGGCACATTTCTACTCTAAACCCACTAGCGTCTACTGGACGTGCAAGGCGTTGCTGGACCAGCGCACCATTTCTCAACTCACCCAAATACAGAATGTCAAAGGCTGGCGATTGGGTGCAATCATCCACCGTTTGAAGCACGAATACGGCTGGCCGATCTGCACCGAGTACCGCCAACCTGATGGCGTGGCGCTTTACTCGATGCCGCCAGACACAGACCGCGCAAAACTGCGCTTTCCAAAGTCAGCCAAAGCGCTGGGTGTCGTGGAGGGTTGCGAATGA
>NZ_SOBH01000005.1 GCF_004365635.1 Litoreibacter halocynthiae
AGGCGCATCAAGGGCAACGGCACTCCAAATTAAGCTAGCAGACAAGCGAAACGTGTTTGATTCGCGGTAAGCCCCATTACGGCATCTTTCCCTTTTAAGGGGTCAGCGGGCCTTGAGATTGTGCTTCGTTTGTGAGGTTGGGCCCCCTGCCCTACCAGTCGGATGCCATCATGATGGTGAGCACGCGCATGGTGGTTGAGAGATTGTCAGGGGTCTCCGCGCCGTAGCGGAAATCGCTATCCGCCTCATAAAGATCGATTTTCCAGAATACCTTTTGCCCTCGGATGTCGACAGCCCCGAAGTCGTGGCATCCGTCTGGATCGTTCTCGGGCTCAAAGGTGTCGAACTCACCTGTTGCTTTGACCGCCTCAGGCATGAAGCCATCCTCGGCTTCAGCAAGAGACCGTGTGACATGCATACGGCCTGCAATGGGCTGATCCGGTGCAATGCCAAGGCAGGCGAGTTTGCGGAAGGCATCATTCTGCACCGCGATTGCTGCGATGTCGGGGCATTCGGTTTGAGGGAGTGCGGAAGTGGTCATGGGGCTGTCCTTTCGCGGAAATTGAAAACACAAAACCCAAAGCTTGCTTTCACTCTTTGAGAGCCACCGCCTGCGACAGCACCAGACCTCTCAAGCTGCCTGATCGGTGGCCCCTGCCCTGCCCGCTTCTGACCTCGCGATCAGATAGTCACAGGCCTTCTGCGCATCCGCCGTGTGCTTGAAAATCGCCGTCTTGTCCGAGCGCAGCACACGCAGCCAGTGGTACAAATACGACGCGTTCAGCTCTAGCGTATGCGCAGTGAACCCAAGCTCCTGCCCCAAAAAGCAGGACGTCAGTTCGGCGACGATCTCTTCGCGGGAATAAGCCGTGTTGCCAAACCGGCTAAGACCGTAGTCTCGGTTCAGGCGATGGGGCGTCTTGGTGGCATGAGCCAGCTCGTGCGCCCAGACGCCGTAAAAGTTCAGCGGGTTCTTGAAGCGCTCAATAGCTGGCATGAACACTTTATCGACGGGCGGGTTGTAGCGTGCCTCGGTTCCACCAAAGACTGTCGTAATATCGATGGCATCAAAGAACGTCTGCATATGCTCGATTGGCGCGGACGGCGTATGATCGGGGACCGGACAGGCATCCGGGTAAAAAGCGTCCGGCAAGCCGTCAATTTGGTCTGCGTTGAACACCCGGTATGACTTCTGGAAACGAAAGACGCGGGCCTCTTCCGAACTGTCGTCCTTTGCTCCGCTATCGCCTTCTGCCTGTTTGTGGCTTTGCCCGTAGTAAACAACAACGGACGAGCGTTCGCCCTTTCGGATATTAGCTCCAAGAGTGTTTGCCTGCGGAACGGTCATCCAGAACGGAGAGGTATATCCTGCCATCACCGTGCGCATGGTGAGCAGGAAGTTGTTCACGCCCTGATAGGGCTCGCTGTTGTGGCGCAATGGACGCGCGCTGCCGCCAGCGGTCCACGGTTTGCGCCATGGGAGAACCCCGCGTTCGATGATGCGGATGAGTTCATTGGTGATCGCTTCTGACGCGTCGAATTTGGACGTGCGGGAACGGGCCATGGCTGGCCTCCTTTCGGTTGAAGTTGATTAGGAAGGTTGGGTTAGGTCGCGCGACCTGCGCGCGGGTCGTTGACGATACGAGCGCCAAGGCGTTCGACAAGATCGAGATAGGTCAGAAGCGGTATCCGGCTGGAGGACGTCCAAGGTTCTGGATCAACCGTGCCATCCATTGTGACCTTCGGCAGGTGTGCGAAGGCGATGATGTCGCGAACGATGCGGCAGTCGATAAGAGGCGTTCCAAGCCGGACGGCCAAGCTGGCGAGCGGCAAGCGTTCGACGGGGGCATAGATCGAGACTGTTGTCAGTCCGAGGTGAAGAATGGTCCCTCCCCCACCGCAGCTGACATAGGCGTTGGGGTTGTTGATCGCAGTCCGAAGGTAGCCAAGGTCACGTAGGATCGTTCGGCGTTCCAGCCGACAAGCCTCATCAATGTCACCAGTTCTTCTAAGCTCTCGATGCCGCCACCACGACTGAGCTTCAGTGCGCAGCACGCGCAATACTTCTGTTTGCATGGGAGGTTCCTTGTCAGGACAGACA
Source organism: Litoreibacter halocynthiae (assembly GCF_004365635.1). Lineage (GTDB taxonomy): Bacteria > Pseudomonadota > Alphaproteobacteria > Rhodobacterales > Rhodobacteraceae > Litoreibacter > Litoreibacter halocynthiae. The sequence goes on from NZ_SOBH01000005.1 coordinate 2,102, forward strand.
GGTCGGAAACCGACCCGGACCCGTCAGGAACGCCCACAAGGGTTCCTTCAGACAGTCCCAAAACAAGAAGGAAACTTTCACTTTCCTTAAGTCCGGACCCTGCCCTTCTTAAAACCAACAGTCCTCACCACGCAGCTCATTGCCGGCACCTCTGCCGAAGCCCTTGATTTGGCGCAACAAATCCAGGTCGGTACTCAAGATCGGCAATGTATATCGGCAAAACCTTGCTTCAATCTCTTTAATGTGATTATTTTTCAATTACTTCGCAACCATGAGAGATCGGCAAAAATGCTGGAAACACCTTCGAGAATTGAACCGTGCTTCTTCGAGGAGCATATTCCGGCGGAGCTGGCAGACCTTTCGGTCGACATCCAGAGGGAAGCCACTCGGCTGGGGCAAGGATTGCATCCGGACAGCGCTGCCGAGTTGGCCGATCTCGTCCGCGTAATGAACTGCTATTACTCGAACCTAATCGAGGGCCACAACACTCGCCCTCGTGACATCGAACGGGCCCTAGAAGGTGCGGAACTCGAAGAAGAGACACGCCCCCTCGCGTTAGAAGCACGATCGCACGTCATAGTTCAACGCGCTATAGACGAGATGCACCACAAAGGCACCCTGCCCCGCCCTACGTCAGTCGAATTCCTGTCCTGGGTTCACAAGAGCTTCTACGATGAGATGCCCGATGAGTTTCGGGTCATCGAACATCCCGACGGCACAGTAGAACCGATCGTTCCGGGACGAATGCGCCAAGAAGACGATCGTGAGGTATCCGTGGGGCGCCACCTGCCCCCCGCTTCATCACGAGTTGCGGCGTTCATGGAGCACTTCGACAAACGGTTTCAGGTCGCAGCACGATCATCTAGCGGACGGATTATAGCAATAGCCTCTGCCCACCATCGATTGAACTACATCCACCCTTTCCCCGATGGGAACGGACGCGTCAGCAGATTGATGTCGCACGCCATGGCGCTTACTGCTGGGATTGGCGGCCAAGGCTTGTGGTCAGTATCTCGTGGGCTGGCTCGCGGCCTGAACGATCGCGGCGAGTACAAACGGATGATGGATCTTGCTGACAGTCCTCGACAAGGTGATCGCGACGGGCGCGGTAACTTGTCCGAGACTGCATTGAAGTCGTACAGCGAATGGTTCCTGAACGTGACTCTCGACCAGATCACGTTTTCCGCAAAGCTGTTTGACCTCGGCGGTTTGGACAAGCGCTTCCGTCGCCTCGTTGCAGACACTATCGAGGACAAACGCGCACCTGATCTGGTCTCCGCTGTCCTTCGACATGGCGCACTTGAGCGCGGAGACGCGCAGATTGTGCTCAAGACATCTGAGCGCACAGCGCGCAATACACTCAGCAAGCTCACCGCGGCCGGATACCTGGCGTCGGCGTCGCCTAAGACGCCTGTGAGACTGGCATTTCCTTTGGACTATCGGGAACGGCTCTTCCCCAATCTGTTCGGCGATGCTGAACTGCCTAGGTAAACCGCGATAGTTGCGATCCTCATCCCATCGCGAAGATGCTGTTAGGAAGTCAGCCGGAGATCGTCACCGCCAAAAGTTCACAGCTGTGAACCCGGCTTGGCTTTACCGCCCAGATACTAAGTTCACAGCTGTGAACTCTTCATGCGGCCTCCTTTCGCATAAGTGCCATGATCATGGGTCCGCACGAGAATTCTCCAAGCGCCGCTTTGGCGGACAATGCCCGCAAGTAACCACCAGGTGAACGGATATCTCCGAAGCGTTCGAGCATGGCGACGATGACCACAGCCGCCTCTTCCGGGCCCATATGGCTTTTGGCTTCGTCCCAAGCGGATGGGGAAATGCCCATCATTGGCCTAATGATGTCTGCAACCCTTACCAAATCATGCCAGTGCCGCACGGGCGGTTCGGCATATGTTTGGTATTCGCTGCAGGCGGCAAGGACGAGGCCAAGCGGAATCCTTGGTAAGTGATTTTCCTTGGGGATTGTGTCATCCGCTTTATCGGTTTGGTCGTTCGCAACCGGAGCCTCGGTTTGGTTTGTCGTGACCTCGCCGCCCTGCGCTTTTTCTAAGCGTGGTTCAGAATCATAAGAGTCTATATTTGAATTCTGATAGTGCTGCTCATATGAGGCATCATTGCTGCTCATATCTTCTGTTTGATCACCTTCTATTACGCCACGTGTGGCATTCAGTGCTTCAGAAAGACCGGCCTCTATCTGCTGTAGCTCGGCAAAGTCGAGTTTGCGGCGCAGGTCTCGCGCTGTCAGCACCGCGAGATCCGACGCCTGGTCCCAGACAACGAGGTCAGGGCGCAGAGAGCGGCCGTATTCGACCAGACCCACCAGATCGCGTCGCATGAGGCTCACAGTGGACCTTAGGCGCCTGTAGCGCTCCTCGGCGGCCCGGACAGCTTCAGCGGCCTCGCAAACTTCGGGAAAGCGTTGGGCGAGGGGTGCCAGATCAAAGCCGAAGGCGATTTTTTCGTCGCCGTAACGACGGGCGTAGCGCTTGCCGTTGGGGCTGTCGCGCCGCACGACGAAGCCGGTTTGCACCAGATTCGCCAGATGCCGACGCATGGTCGAGCAGGGCATGCCGTTCAGACGCTCGCAAATAGCCTTGTTGGATGGATGCACGACGAGTTCACTGTTATTGCCGCCAAGAATCGTGGCCTGATGGAAGCTCACCAGCGCCTGGAGAACGCTCAGATCACGGTCAGTAAGGCCAAAGGCGACGCGAGCGGCGCCGAGCTCTCTCAGGGCCTCCCATTTGTTGACGCCTGATGGCGGAACTTCCTGTTGCGCCGCAGCCTGATGTTTCAAGATGGCAGCATTTACCGGTCGCCGGAAAGGCGTTATGGGGGTGTAGTCCATTTATCATTCACGAAGACAAAGAAATTGCGGCCCGCGAATCACTAAAGACTTGCGAAAAACAGCGTCAGAGACTAACTTGAGAGTGCTAAGAACAAGTCTGGGTCTCGTGGGGCGGTCGCTTTGCGGGACCTTTTCTTTGGCCTTATCGTGCCTCCTGTGTTGGTTTCTGCTCTTCCTCAGTCTTCCGAGCGCTGTTGCCAACGTTCGTGAAGTTCTTCAATAAAATCATGGGCCTCCACCTCAACCCAGTTGGCAAAATCACTGTTTGCCAGTTCGATTGCGACACCCTTAGAGGTGCGTTTGACGATGCCGCTACGCTTGCCACCAATCTTGAGTGGCACGCTGGACGCCAGAGAAGCGGAGGAGGCCTTGGCGGGTTTGACCGCCTTGGCAACGGCCTTTGACACGGCCTCGAACGCCTGAACCGAGGGATCGTCGGTGGTGGTCGCCTCGTCGATCACCATGGCCACGTCGGCCTTGTCATGGGCCTCTTCGGCAATATGGATCAGGCCATCCCGATCCAACCCGTTGTCCGCGATGGCACGGCCCATGGCCTCCCACCGCGGACGGCCGATGCCGTGGGCGGCACCTATGGCGCGCACAAGGCCCGCGCCAACCATATCGGCGATGGCAATCGCCATAGAGACCGAGGACTTGGTCACGGTCAGAATCTCTGCAACCTGTGATTGATTTCCGAAGCCAGAGGACACGAGCTCTTGCGCAAAAATCGCCTTTTCGATGAACGACAGATCACGGCGCGCCATGTTTTCGGAAATCTGGGCGCGCAGGGCGCTGTCGTCATCCAGATTGGCAACCAGTGCGCGCACCTTCGTGACCTTGTCTGACCGGCGGATCGCCTCAAGCCGACGACGACCATAGACCAGCAGATAGCGATCTGCCTCACTCGGGTGGCGGCGCACGAGGATCGGCACGGTCTGGCCGTTGGCCTCGATCGCGTCACGCAGATCCATGACATCTGCCGGATCAAGCCGGTCGGCCAAACGGTCATCGACAATGCTGGACGGGTCCAACTCCCAGACATGATGTGAATCGACCGCATCACGGGCTGAGCGCAGGGCGCGATTCGAGGTCATCATCGGGGTTGCAGCGCCAGTCTGCGGGGCAGGGGAGGGGCCTCCGGACGCCGCGAGGCTGTCGAGCATGGACATCCTTTTTTTCTTGCCGCTGGTCATGAACGCCCCCAGGTTTTCTGAATCAGGTCTGCGACTTCGTCGTTAAGCACATTCAGGCTTTCGAGTGCGCGGTCATAAGTGGTCCGGGTAAAGGCACTACGCTCAACCTCGTAGAGGGTTTGCTTGGTCAGGCCCGCATCAGAAATCGCGGTGGATTTGAGCATTGGGGAATTCAGCACCGCATCGCCATACATGGTGCGCAGAAAGGCGACGATACGGTTCTGCGGCGCATCCTGCGGCTCATAACGGGTCAGCGCATAGCGCATCCAGTCGTGAGACATATCCGCGCCGCTTTCGGCGATCACATCCATCAGGTCCGCAGTCATGCGCAGGAACTGGGACATGGACATCACATCAAGCATTTCCGGATGGATCGTTACCAATACGCCCGTTGCGGCAGAGAGGGCCGACATAGTCAGGAACCCGAGTTGCGGAGGGCAGTCGATAACCACGACGTCATAATCGCCATCTACCTGCGCCAGCGCCTCTTTCACGCGGAAAAAGAACAGGCCAGCATTGCCCTGTGACAGGGCACGCGGCGTTTCGTGTTCGAATTCCATCAGTTCCAGATTGCCCGGGATCAGGTCGAGGTTCGGGATATAAGTCTTGCGGATAACCGCGCGGATCGGCACGGGGTCGTCATAGCGGATGGCATCATAGAGCGTGCCGCCATCTTCGAGGTCGAATTCGGGCTGGACGCCGTGCAGCGCGGTAAAGGAAGCCTGCGGATCAAGGTCGATGCCCAACACACGGTAGCCGCGCAGGGCGAGCCGCTGGGCAAGGTGGGCCGAGGTCGTTGTCTTGCCCGAGCCGCCCTTGAAGTTCATCACGCCGATGACTTGCAGGTGGTCACCGTCACGCCTCCCTGGGATGTAGTCGCCGGGTTTGCGAGCGGTCTTTTCCAGGAGCACACGCAAGTCTTGAATATCCTCAGCGGAATAATGCCTGCGGTTGCCTGCGGTCAGCTCGGGCGACGGGCCCTTGCCATCTAGGTTAAGTTTGCGAAGATAGGAATCGTTCACACCAAGAAGTGCTGCTGCCTCACCTGAGGTGAATTTGCGCATCGTCTTGCTGGCGTCAGGCGGAAACAGGCTCTCGCGTTGCGAATGCAACTGGTTGGCCAACCATTCGGAATGCTGGCGGATCACCGCGTTCAGGTCCTGCTGCACGAAGGTCTTGTTCATCTGCCCCCTCATTCCGCGCCACGCATCTTTGGCGTGTTCACGGTAATTGTCGTTTTTTGCCTCGTTTCCGTGACTATTGCCCGACAAGGGAGATTCGCGCAAGTGTTATCCACATCTGGTGGGTCAGGTGCGCCAAAACACAAGAGCGTATGCCCGCAGTGTCTTTTCTCGCAGCGCCCGTGCGGGGCGGGGGTGCGCATTTGCGGGGTTTTGTTGCGCCCAACCAATGCATGATGGGGTTGCGCCTGATTACAGCCCTGCTGCCTTCGTCAGATTCACCCGGAACCGATCGCGACGCCGCTGATACCGCCGTGTCATTTCAGAAGAGGCGTGACCAAGGTGTTTCTGGACGTGGCGCTCGTCGACGTCAGCGCTCGACGCAAGGCCAGCCCTCAGGGAATGGCCAGAGAACAGGGCGAGGCGCTCTTTCTCGGGTAGTTCGCTTCGAATTCCTGCGTCCAGTACGGTTTGCTTGATCAGGCGCGCAACGTGTTTATCGCTTAGCCGTGCTTTGAGCGCTTTCTTCCCATCACGTGTAGTGCGGACAAACACTGGCCCAAAATCGATCTTGGCGAAGTGCAGCCATTGTTCAAGCGCATGCACCGGGCAGGTCTGGTCAGAAGAGCCGCGGCCGATCTCGACTTCACGCCAGCCAGTCTTGGCGTTCAGGGTGAGAATGGTGCCATCGTCCACAGTCTCAATCCATCCGCCGCTGTCCGGGGTATCGTCCTTACCAACGTCTAGACTGACGATTTCGGAGCGGCGCAATCCGCCTGCGTATCCGAGAAGCAGGATCGCTCGGTCGCGCAACCCGCGCAGATCAAAGGGTAGGGTGGCCACCATGGCCAGGAGGTCTTCCGGTAGGATCGCCTCTTTCTGCACCGGGGGACGCGCATGCTTACGTTTTATCCCGGCCAGTACCGTGGCGATGTGTCGGTTCTTGCGATCAAGGGTGAAACCGCGCTGCGTGAGGTTCCAGGCGAGGCCAGAAAGCCGACGCTCGATGGTGGACACCGATAGGGCAGGGACCCCGTTCGTTGGCGCCGCAAGATCGGCAAGATAAAGGCCGATCATCTCTGGAGACGGCGGCATCGACTCCGCACCTTTCATCCGGCACCAGCGCGTAAAATGCGCCCAATCCTTCGCGTAGGCCTTTAGCGTGTTCTCAGATGCAGCGTGCTTCGCATAGTCGCGGGCAGTCTCGACCAGCCGATCGAGCGTGCCGGAACCAGCCACAAGGTCAGGAAGGGTCAGAGACTCAGGGCCGCGCCCGCCGTGCGGGTCCTTGGCGTCGTCCTCGTTGGGCGAGGATGCGTTTGCTGGCTCTGAGCTTGATTTTTCGGTGTTTTTGAACATATGCACTCAGCATATCTTTTTACGTCCGATAAGGCAAACTTATTGGACATGAAAACATACGACGAGGTGGGGCGGTTGAAGCGCTATTATCTGGATATAAGCGCCCTAATGAAATAGTGTCACGGCATGACCTATCAGCCAGCCATACACCCTGACGACTTGATAAATGTACCCAAACTCCCCGCTTGGGTCACCTCTGCGCGCGCTAAAACCCTTGAAGATGTGGCCTTTTTGTCAGGAGCGGCCCTAAACCACCTGCATCTTGTGCTCGCTCATGACGCGACGCCCCAGACCTTGCTTAGAGCGCATCTGGCGTTGCGCGCCGCGGAGGCCTGTTTGACGCATCAAGGACGCCCAGAGAGGGCAGGGGATCTGCGCGATGCGGCCGCATTCCTGCAACCGGGCGACAGTGCCGGTCCAGCTGGTGAGGTCTATTTATCGTGGCGGCGTGCCACGCTGCGGCCGATTTCGGTCAAGGCGTTGCACCGGGCGCTGCCGGAGCTGGAGGCGGAGCAAATCGCGATCTGGCTTGATGCGGGGCAGGGCGCGCCGGTGATGCGCGCATCCGCGGTTCTGCAAGCCGTGCTTGAGGAGCGGCCGCGGGATATCGTGGCTGCGTTGGTGCTGGCGGATGCAGCTTTGGCACAGGCCCTCGGCTGGGAGTTTATTCTGCCGCTACTGGCGCTCGGTCTGAAACGGGGTGACCTGCGAAAGACCGGTGCAGAGCTGCGATCGTCCTGTCATCGGGCCGTCGTGGTGTGTGCCGCTGAGACGACACGTCAAGCCTCAGTCTTGAGCCGAGGGACAGCCCGATTGCTGGCCGTTGCTCCAAAGCTGCGGGCCAAAGGGGCCGATGAGGCCTTGCAGCATTTTTTGACTGAAGAGGCTGTTGCGCCGACGAGTTTGATCTCCCTTGGGTCAAAAAGGGCGTCGCGGCGGTTCTGTGACCGGCTCGTCGAGCTGGGTGTCGTGCGTGAATTGACCGGACGCGATACCTTCCGGCTTTACGGGGTCTGAGGGATGGCCAAGCGTCACGCCGATACGGAACTGGATCGAGATCTGGAAGACCTTCCCGCTGAATTGCGGTGGCGGGAGTGGATGCGCCGGATTGAAGCCGTTCTCTTCGCCAGCGCGTCGCCTGTGCCGCGCGAAGACCTCGTGCGTGTGGTGGGGCAGGGGGCCTCGGTCGATCTGCTTATCGAAGACCTGATGGCCGATCTTGAGGGACGGTCGTTTGAAGTCGCAAAGGTCGCTGGTGGCTGGATCATGCGAACGCGGCCAAGCTATGCTCAAGCGATCCGAGCGGCTGCGGATAGTGGAGGCCAAGACCTCGATCTGCGCGAGTTCGATGTCGCGGTGCTGGCGGCGATTGCTTATCACCAGCCGATGACGCGGGATGGGTTGAAGGATATGTTCGGCAAGGAGATCAGCCGGGATTTGATCGGGCGCCTGAATGCTCAGGGCCTGATTGGAACCGGTCCGCGATCGCCCCGGCGCGGCGCACCTTACACATATGTGACGACGGATAGGTTCCTTCTCGCCTTCGATCTGACGTCTCTGCAAGACCTGCCGGATCGAGAGCAACTTGAGGATGCAGGGCTTGGATCAGCCGAATCTTGACAATCTTTGCCATAAATCTTAGATCTTGCCCATGGCGACAATGAACGTATCCCTTCCTGGCCCAATGAAATCCTGGGCCGAACACCGCACGCGAGGCGGTCGGTACAGCAACGTGAGCGACTATGTTCGAGATCTCATTCGCAAAGATCAGGAACGACATGTCGCCATTGAAGAACTGCAGGGCTTGATCACTGAAGGACTACAAAGTGGCCCGGCCCGCACCTTCGATATGTCGGCATTTATCGCAGGCAAAGTGTCGAAGTGACATACGGTGTTGTGCTGAGGCCGTCAGCCGAAGCAGATTTGGGCGACATCTGGGACTACACGGTTGGGGCTTGGTCGGAGAAGCAGGCAGAAGTCTATCTCACCGGTTTGGGACAGATTTTTGACCGACTTGCCCAGTTTCCGGAAATGGCGCGCCTTCGGATGGAGTTCACCCCGCCGGTGCGCATCCTACCTTATCAAAGCCACCTCATTGTCTATCTGGCAGAAGGTGACCTTATAGACGTGATCCGCGTCCTCCACAGTCGCGCAAACTGGACCACGTTGCTCGCGGAGTAAGGCTAGAACACTTTCGCAGCGAAGCGCACCAAGGGCGAAGAATTGCGATCATTCGCTGCAGTGGTTGGTAAGCGGCTTCGATAGAAATTCAACAATTCGTAAAAAAGCCCGCCTTCGTGAAAGGCGGGTTTCGAGGTCTCATTTGCTTGTAAGTCGAACGCTAGATCTTGAACTCGTCCAAAGAACGCCCGCTGGCAATCGCATCTTTCAGCCATTTGGGTCTTGCACCAAGGCCGACCCATGTGAGCGTCTTATCATCGGGATGACGATGCGTGACTTTAGCTGGCGCGCGCTTTTTGCGAGTTGGCTTTGCGGCCTTGCCTGCGCCACCACCCGTTAGCTCATCCAAAGAGAAGCCGAGTGATTTGGCTTTCGCCTGAATCGCGGCCAACGCTTTGTTCCGCTCTCCCTTATCGTGACGCTCAATTGCTTTCGCAACGCGAGCGTTCAGCGCCTTTAGTTCTGTGAGTGAGAGACCCTTGAGATCAATTTTTGCCATTTTGTATAAGCTCCCCAGCTTTTAAGTGCTCTTGAGCTATATCGGATTGGCTTGATTTAACAAGGAGGGCGAATTTTGTTGAAAAACTCCTGTTGATTTGAGGTGCTGCCGCTGATTCAATTCTCCCAAGGATGTGGGGGATTTGAGTATGATTGGACCAAAGCAGGAAGCACAGGCAGCTTTGTTTTATGAGTTTTCTCTGGAAGATCACGTCCCGCAAGATCACCTGCTGCGCTCGATTGATCGGTTCGTCGATTTGAGTGACATCCGCCAGTATTTGGCTGAGTTTTACAGCCATACAGGCCGTCCGTCGATTGATCCCGAACTGCTGATCCGGATGTTGTTGGTTGGGTATTGCTTCGGTATCCGGTCTGAACGCCGGTTGTGCGAAGAGGTGCATTTGAACTGGTTCTGTCGCAAAGTTTTCGCGGTTGGTTGGACTGGCTCGTGCGTGGTAGGTTCGGGCTTTTGAGTTTGAAAGCGAGCGCCTAACCGTGACGATTGATTTCAAAGGGAGCCATTTCCCGAAGAGCGTGATCCTTTACGCTGTGTTTTTTTATGTCCGCTACGGTGTCTCGTATCGGGATCTTGAGGAGATCATGGCCGAACGCGGCGTTGAAATCGATCATGCCACGCTGAACCACTGGGTGGTGAAATTCTCGCCACTGATCGCTGCAAATGCTCAGGCCAGAAAGAATCCGACAGCTGTCTCGTGGCGCATGGATGAGACTTACATCAAGGTTCGCGGAAAGTGGATGTATCTTTACCGGGCGGTCGACCGCGATGGCCAAACCCTCGATTTCATGCTGTCAGAACGCCGCGATACCGCCGCCGCGCGAAGGTTCTTCAAGCGAGCCGTTGGCACCAACGGTGTCCCGGATCGGATTGCCATCGACAAGAGCGGTGCCAATTTAGCTGGTCTGCAAAGTCTAAACGTCATTCTCAAATTCACGGGAACTGGTCGGATCATCGGTATCGTTCAATCCAAATACCTCAATAATATCGTTGAGCAGGATCACCGTTTCATCAAGCGGATCACACGGCCAATGCTCGGGTTCAAAGCATTCCATTCTGCGGCAGCAACGTTAGCTGGGATTGAAACTGCGCATATGATCCGCAAGGGCCAGCTTGCACAAACAGGTATCTCGGCATTCAAGCAGTTCGCGGCCCTCGCAGCATAAATGTGTCTAGAGAATACCGTTCTTCAACCCAGCGAGTACTTTGCGACAGAACCTTCACGACTACCGTTACGTGATTTCCATTTCGTTTCATCAAGTAAATAATACCGGTACTGAGAAGCTCGAACCGTCCACCCTGCAAATCGGATCTGAGTCCAAAGTCTCGTAAGTGCCGTTAATGAGCGTCATCGTCTTGAAGGGCGGTCCAACGTGACAGATATATCCGCTCATAAACGAAGACACCCGTAACGGCGATGGCTGCGTAAAGCACGATCATGGGATCAGACCCCAATTTCATAATGGTGAATGCCACCAAGACAATCGCGTCAAATCCTAGTGCACATAGCAATATCAGCCCGTTTGCACCGATTTCCGTGCGTAGATGCCTAAACACTCCCCAATGGACTAGCATGTCCATAATCAGGTAAAAAAACGCGCCAAGGGAAGCGATACGACTCAGGTCGAAAAAGACAGCCAGTATTGATGCAAGGACCACAGTGTAAACCAGCGTATGGCTGAGAATTGGGCCTGACATGCCAAAATGGCTGTGAGGGATCATCTTCATGTCGGTCAGCATTGCCAGCATACGCGACACGGCAAAGACGCTTGCCAAAACACCTGATGCCGTCGCGACGGCTGCAAGCACGACCGTGAAATAGAATCCCGCCTGACCAAAAGCAGGTTCTGCCGCTTCGGCAAGCGAATAGTCCTTGGCTTCAACAATCTCATCGATCGTCAGATTAGAGCCGACCGCCAAAGCGACCAACAGGTAGATCACAACGCAGATCGCGATCGAAATCATAATGGTCCGCCCAACATTCCGGTGTGGATCCGTGATTTCGCCGCCGCTGTTTGTGATTGTGGTAAAGCCCTTAAACGCGAGGATTGAAAGAGCCACGGAAGCAACAAAGCCCGTTTTACTGAATCCGCTGACATTGCCGCTGGCGTCTGGAAAACTGAACCCGCCGGACCAAAGTGCCACGATGCCGAATAAAGCGATGCCGCCGATCTTTATGACGGCCATAATGATCGACAGGATGCCAACGGACTTGTTGCCTGACAGGTTCACAAGAAATGCAAACAGGATTACTCCTACCGCTAGGATCGGGACTAATGGTCCCCCTGCAATGTCGAACGGACGCAAGACATATGTCGCAAATGTTCGCGCAACGAGACTTTCAGCGATTACCATCGAGAGCGCCATTAAAAGTGAGGCAGCGGCTGCAATCGCTCCTGGCCCATATGCCTTTTGCAGAATCATCGCGATCCCGCCTGAGGATGGCCACGTGTTGGACATCTTGATGTAGCTGTAGGCACTAAACGACGTGATGATCGCACCTAATACGAAAGACAAAGCAAAGTAGGGACCCGCTAGCTGAGCGATCTGCCCGGTCAGCGCAAAAATACCCGCCCCGATCATTACCCCTGTGCCCATGCCCACAGCACCGCTGAGGCTAATCGAGCCCTTATTGGAATCCTCATCGCCATGGGAGTGTGTCATGTTTTGGCCCTTCTATTGATTTGCTGATGTGGTCGGGATGAACCCATATTCCAACGGAAATCACAGTGGTCATCGCCCATTGCGATGGTGCCTGTCCTCTCCAGTTTACCGCCCCATTTTTGCGCCAGTGGGTAGTCCAATGCGCACCAAGTCTGCACACATAGGTCGCTGGCATCATGTTCCTTAAAGAACGATGCAACTGGGCACTTCGTGCAGTCGAAACCTACAATTTTCGGGTCGGTGTCGACATCTCTCCAGCCATACGCAGGCTCACCAAACGGGAACTTTCGGAAGACGCCAGTCGCGATACGCATCTGTTTAGTTGGGTCTACGGTCAGTGTCTTGGCCAGCATAAGTGGCAGGACTGACATGGGCTCGTAGATCGACCAACCAATTTGATATACGATGCTTTGCGCTTCATCGGCGCTCTGACCCTGTGCAACCAGACTTTCGTAAATCGCCAGCGTGATCGCGGCGAGATGCGTTGTGATCATCGCACCTGTTGTTTCCGACACGGGTAAATTGGGTTCCAATTTATCGTACCGGCACCATGTTGCTTCCAACACACTTGAAACGTTTAAAGCGGGCTTGGTGGACTGTAGAATTGGCAGCGCATAATGCTCCACCAAGTCGCGTAGCATAGCTCGCCCCCCGTCAACTTTTGTGAGACCGACTTGCAGTGCAAGGTCATTTGCCAGCGCCTTGGTCGTGGACCAAACCCAGTCCTCATCCATAGCGGTTTGCGGTGGCAGTTCGCCAAGTAGCAGAAGTTCGGGCAAAATCTGTGACGCGCGTTTGGCCAATCTGTTGGGGGAGGCCACACGCGCTTCAAATTCCTGAGCGATATATGGCCGCGATATTTGTTCAAACCGTGCATCGGGTGCCAGTTCGAACAATAAGGCTTCCGCCGTCGTCAGCGCCTTTGCGTGCAGCATCAAACTCGCAGGAAATACAAACCCAGCTTGATACCCAGCCTGCATCATCTCAAAATAAACCTTTGCAAGGCTCGTTTCGCGCAAGGGAGAGGTATAAAATTCCTCTGCCAGCTTAGCAAACTGGCTGTAGAACGCCGCTTCGTCTGCATCCGGAAGTGCATCTGTTTGAGCGCGAAAATGATGAAAGGCGCGGCGCGTCTGTCCTTGAACAACGGCCATCCAGTACAGGACGAAGCGGTCTTGCTGGCGTGGCTCCAATTGGCCGTACATACCAAAATCAAGCAGTGTCAGTCGCCCATCAGAATGAAACACGATGTTGCCAGGGTGCAGGTCTGCATGGAACAAGCCATCGGACACGAACATCTTCAGCAGCATATTGACCAGACTGCTCACCAAGATGTCTTTCTTTTCATCGGTCAATATCTCAGCAGCTTCGCCAAGACGCAGCCCTTCAACCCAATCGATCGTCAAAACGCGCCGTGTGGTCAGTTTTGGGTAGGTGTTGGGGATTACGACAGTATCATGGCCGGCAAAATTCAGCCGAAACCTTTCTATCGTTCGGGCTTCGGCGGCAAAATCCAACTCGTTCAGAGTGTATCGGCGGAACTCAGCGAAAAAGGCTGACAAGTTTGATCGACGCAGCTTGTGGGGTGCAATCCTAGCCAAAATCGTAATGCCCAAGCTTAGCGCCGCCATATCCCGTGAGATCAAAGCATCCATATCAGATCGTTGAACCTTGACCGCGACCACGGAGCCGTTCCTCAAAGTGGCCCGGTGCACTTGTGCGAGCGACGCTGATGCGACTGGGTCGCACTCGAATGTCTCAAAGTGATCAGCTAGTTTGCCACCAAGTTCGCTTTTGATGGTTGCCCTGATGACGTCCAGTGGAACCATTGGAGCCCGTTCTTGCAGTCGTTTCAGCGCAGCTACGTATTCTTCAGGCAAGACATCGGGTCGAGTGCTGAGAACTTGGCCCAGTTTGACGAATGTAGGGCCGAGTTCGATTAGGGCCTCAACAAACCGAGACGGGTCGGCTCGGCCGCGGGACTGCAATCTGTATTGACGCAATGCTCGCACTTCACGGCGCAAGGTCCACAAAATCATGCTCAACCGCCGAATGTTCGAAAACAGGGTCAAGTGCCCGCCCCACAATGTGGGGTGAAGCAATGGCAAGCCCGCAGAAAATTCTGATTTTTTGATGCAAGGCTTCTTGTCCAGATCATGACCCCCGTTCCCATGCCCACAGCGCCGCTGAGACTGATCGAGCCTTTGTTCATGTCTGCGTCGCAGAGGTCATGTCGCATAGGGTATCCCTCGCTCTAGATTTTTACGCTGCGCAACCGCAGAGCGTTCAGCACCACGGAAATGGATGATGCGCTCATGGCGAACGCAGCAAACATCGGACTGATCAATATCCCGAAGAAAGGAAACAGAACGCCTGCAGCCACAGGGACGCCTGCGGTGTTGTAAATCAGGGCAAAAAACAAGTTCTGGCGGATGTTACGCATGGTTGCACTGGCTAAACGCCGGGCACGGACGATCCCATCAAGGTTTCCCTTGAGCAGAGTAATCCCGGCGCTTTCGATAGCGACATCTGCTCCGGTCCCCATGGCTATACCAACGTCAGCTTGCGCCAACGCGGGCGCGTCGTTCACACCGTCGCCCGCCATCGCCACTTTTGCGCCAGCTTCCTGTAATTCGCGCACGATACGGGCCTTGTCTTCGGGCAGAACGTCAGCGCGGATTTCGTCGATACCCAGACGGGCTCCAATTGCCTTTGCTGTGCGTTCATTGTCACCTGTGGCCATGATGATCCTAAAGCCTAGCTCGTGTAGCGCTTTTAGGGCTGCGGGTGTGGTTTCCTTCACGGGGTCCGCGACACTGACCAGTCCTGCAATTTTGCCATCGAGTACGACAAACATGACTGTTTCGCCTTCGTCGCGATGCAGGTTTGCCTTTTCGATTAAGTCGCCGCCCTCAAGGCCCATGTCCGTGATCAAGGCGCGATTTCCAAGGGCGACTTGCTTGCCGTCAACGACACCTTTGACACCCTTACCAGTAATGGCCTCAAAGTCAGTAGCCGTGACCATGTCCGCGCCACGCTCTTCGGCACCGCGCACAATTGCTTCGGCAAGCGGGTGTTCTGACCCGCGCTCTAATGACGCTGCAAGGCGCAACACTTCGGCTTCACCGTGGGCGGCTTCAGGTAGGACAGCGACCAGTGTTGGCTTCCCTTCTGTTAGCGTACCGGTTTTGTCGACGATCAAAGTATCGACCTTTTCAAACTGTTCCAGCGCCTCGGCGTTCTTGATCAGAACACCTGCCTGTGCGCCGCGACCAGTCGCCGTCATGATTGACATTGGTGTAGCCAAACCAAGCGCACAAGGACACGCGATGATCAGCACCGCCACCGCAGAGATCAGCGCGTATGACAGCGCAGGTGCCGGACCCCAAAGCGCCCAAGCGGCAAAGGCAAGAACCGCCACCAAGATCACAATCGGCACAAAGAAGCCGGCGACTTGGTCAGCATATTTCTGGATAGGTGCGCGGCTACGCTGCGCGTTCGACACCATTTCGACGATCTGGGACAACATCGTATCGGACCCGACCCGTGTTGCCGCAATCACAAGGCTGCCGGTGCCATTGATCGTGGCGCCCGTGACGGTATCGCCTTCTACCTTTTCGACGGGAACAGGTTCGCCGGAGATCATGCTTTCGTCAATGGACGACCGCCCTTCGGCCACTGTCCCGTCAACCGGTACCTTGTCGCCAGGCCGCACACGGACGTGGTCACCGACAAGAACGTCTTCCAGCGGGATCTCTTCTTCGGTGCCATCTTTGCGTATGACACGTGCGGTTTTGGCCGCCATATCAAGCAGCGCACGGACCGCTTTGCCGGTGCCTTCACGCGCCCGCAGTTCCATCACTTGCCCGAGTAGAACTAATGTCACAATCACCGCCGCGGCCTCAAAATAGACACCGACATTACCGTCGACATCACGGAAGCCGGTCGGAAAGATGGACGGCACAAGAACAGCAACGATGCTGAATATCCACGCCGCCATGACGCCCATTGCAATCAGCGAGAACATGTTGAGGTTCATGGTTTTGAAAGAATTCCAACCGCGCACAAGAAACGGCCAACCGCTATAAAGAACGACAGGCGTGCCAAGGACCAGTTCGATCCAAAGCGTGGCGCGTTCGCCGAATATGTCGCGGACAGGCAGGCCCAGATATGGGCCCATCGTCAGGATCAGCAAAGGAATTGTCAAAATAGCGCCGAACCAGAAACGGCGTGTGAAATCGACAAGCTCGTGGTTGGGGCCGTCGTCCATTGTGGCCGATTCCAATTCTAGCCCCATACCACAGATCGGACAGGACCCTGCATGCGGTTGACGGACGTCTGGGTGCATAGGGCACGTGTAGACAGCGCCGTCAAATCCGGCTGGAACAATGTCCAGATCACCAGCGGGTGCCTTTTCAGACCCATGGTGATCGTGGCCTGCGTGCGCAGCCGCAGTCGCATCTGCTTTTGGCACCAGATGCATTCCGCACTTTGGGCAGTCTCCCGGTCCGTCTTGCTGCACCTCCAGGTGCATGGGGCACACGTATTGGGAGGTTTCCGTGGATGAATGGATATGCTGGGCCATGATTTTTTCCTTTAAGCGCTTGCTACCCAGCACGTAGTCCTTCCAGTAACTAGAAGGTCAAACGATATTGAACGCTTTTCCAGAAAATAGAGATATTTCGCGGAGAATCCGAAAAACCTCTCACAAAAACATGCATTTAGTAGCGATCACTATTTCGTGGCTGTGCGAACTTTATCCGTCATCCCAGCGTCAGAACCATGTCATCGGAAACAGATATTTCGGGGATATGCAGGTTTTCTGGAGCTGGACCTTTTCGAATACGCCCAGCCGTATCGTAATGTGAGCCATGACAAGGACAAAACCAGCCACCGAAGTCGCCTGCACCATCTCCAAGCGGAACACATCCCAGATGCGTGCAAACGCCGATCATCACCAAGAACTGCTCATGCCCCTGTACAGATCTGTTTTCGTCTGAAGCCAGAGCGTCAGACGTTACGTTTAGATTCCGCGGGTTAGTATCAGGTAATTCAGAGACATCCTCTGAACGTGAAGCATTAATTTCTTGCTCAGTACGATACCGGATAAACACGGGTTTACCTCGCCAGCTTACCGTTAGTTGTGTTCCTAATTGTAGGTCTGAAATATCAACATCTATACGCGTGAGAGCGCGGACATCAGCCG
The DNA here is from genome assembly GCF_004365635.1 of Litoreibacter halocynthiae. Lineage (GTDB taxonomy): Bacteria > Pseudomonadota > Alphaproteobacteria > Rhodobacterales > Rhodobacteraceae > Litoreibacter > Litoreibacter halocynthiae. Next base: position 19,260 of record NZ_SOBH01000005.1, read on the forward strand.
ATGGATTCATCTGATTCAACAAAGGCCAAACCGCAGCACCGGTTGCAATCACCCCGGCGCCAGCAGTCGCATGATAAAGAAAATCGCGGCGCAGTGAAGCTACAGATGTATAAGTCATAAGTATACCCTACAGGCCTCCCGCGCAGGAAGGTCAAGCGGCAATGATCAATATGAAATAGGTGGCAGGTACGCCAAGATGACAGCAAAACTAGGGTCTTGCTCGTTTTGACCCGCGCCAGATCGCAGTAATAATCAAAGGAAGCGCTGTAGTTAAACCAAGACCAACGATAATCCATTCGGCTTGGCCAAACTCTCCTGTCATAGCTTCGGCTCCGAAATGCGCTAGCACGAAGCTGGCTGGCAGAATTCCTGCCAATGTCGCAATGAGGAATCGCCAAAGATGTAGTCGGCTCAATCCGGCAGCATAACTCATTGCATCAAACGAGACGAAAGGCAGGAGCCGCGATCCGAAGACGGTCAACATCAGCAGGTTTTGTGAACCTAAAAGGCCGAAATTGGCCTTGTCGCCCAACCAACGCTCCACGTAATCCCGCCCAAGGTGCCTTGCGATAGAGAAGGCCGTAATCGCGCCCAATACTGATCCAATAGCAACGTAAATCGCTCCGGAAAAGTGCCCGTATGCAGCACCGCTTATCAAAGCAACAGGAGCGCTTGGAATTGGGCTGGCAACGATGGAGGCTAGCATGAGAACGATGATCAAGATTGGACCCCAAGGCCCTGCTTTTTCGACTAAGGCGGCAATCATCTGTTGATCGACCTGTGGCAATAGCCCTGTTGCCCACAGGGCAACAGATACCAAGGCAAACGCGAATAGGATTAGGGCGCCAACACGTTTGAGGTCCATGTTGTTAAGTCGCATAAATAATGGTGAAGAAAAGAGCCGCGGCCAAATCGAAAACCAAGCAAAGAGGGATATACCAACGCGGAACCGCTGCACCAAGTATATGGTTGCGGTGCAGTAGGTCCCATACAGCATGAAGGGACAGTCCGATGGGTATCGCGCTCCAATGAAAAAGAAGACCGGTGAGGGCGGCCAAGCCAAACATGCCAGCAACCCCAAGTTCCATTGCGAATGTCCGCAAATTGTCTGATCGTGCGCCAAATCCGATATATGCACCGCCGATTAGACTAAGAGTGACTGCTGCTAGAGCGATAGATGCGTCTTGCGAGAGGAGAAGGTGAATCGGTACAGATAATATGAAAAGAAGGCCGCCGATAAGGGCAGGGTTCCGTAAATCTAATTCTGATGTCATTGCGGACCTACAATCAAGTTATTGTAGGCAACCTCTGCAGGTTCCGGCCAGAGGAAGGTCAAGGTTTATTCGCATCATGCGACACTAAATTGCCCCATCATGCCTCCATCCTCATGTTCCAAAATATGACAGTGATACATAAAGGGAGCCATTTCCAGCGCCGGTTTTTCGAATTGCATCAATAATTCCGCAGTTCCATCAATAAGCACTGTGTCCTTCCAACCGTCGTTCTGTGCACGCGGTGTTTGACCATTTTCTGATTTGACCTGAAACCGTACCCCGTGGATGTGGAAGGGGTGCATCATCATATCTGCGCTAACAATCCAACGCTCGACACTATTTTGCGCGACCGTAAAGTTCAGGCTATTTTGATCGAAGGTCGCACCGTTGATTGAGAATTGCTGACCCGAGCGCGACATCATCATGCCCATTCCCATCGCCATATCGAGTGAAATGCGTCTAACTGTCGCGTCTGTTCCGACCAAGTCTGGTATATCACTGTTCAGGTGCTGAGGCATTTTTGTTATTCGGGCGGGCAGGGACCTGTCAATTCTGAAAGGTAACACCGCAAAGCCAGCACCGCCGCCGGATCCGCCCATCATTCCTCCCATGGGCGAGTTGCTGATATTGTCTGACATCAAAACAGTCTCGTTCCCGTTTGTGAAGTCGATGAGAACTTCGTATCTTTCACCGGGTGCGAGAGTTAGCTTGGTGAGTGGCAGCGGCTGATCGAGAAACCCACCGTCCGTTGCAACTACATGCATTGGGCGACCATCCGACAGCGAGAGATTGTAAATACGAGCATTAGAGCCGTTTACCAATCGGCATCGGACCAGACCGCGAGGGACCTCTGCAGCGGTATCAATTTGACCATTGATCAGCATGGTGTCGCCTTTGAAGCCATTCATCGCCTCATGCATTCCTGCATTGTATTTTATCCGGCCCCTCCAGTCGAGCTGCCGATCTTGAAGGACGAGCGTCAGATCGTCGATCCCATAGCTTGAAGGAAGACCGCGTTCATCGTCTCGCCCGTCGGTAACGTGCAGAACACCCGCTAGGCCATACATAACCTGTCGCGCCGTCGCTCCATGTACATGGCTGTGGTACCATGCCGTTGCTGGGGGCTGATCAAGTGGCAAATCAATGCGCCAGGTCTGTCCGGGCAAGATTGACTGGTGTGGGCCTCCGTCTGCTTCGCCAGGAACCATCAACCCATGCCAATGGGCAGAGACGGGAGAGTCCAAAGTATTTTCGACTTCCGCTTTTGTTGTGACTCCGGTCAGTAGCCGCAGGGTTGGGCCGAGATAGGCTTGATTGAAGCCAAGCGTATCGGTGGCTGCCGAGCCGCCAAATCGGGTTTTCCCTGCCTGTGCTTTCAAATGAAATTTCTGGGTATCAGTTGCATCGAGCAGTGGTGGAAACTGTAACTTACGAAGTGTTTTTGCGAAAAGAACGCTTGGCGACACAATACCCAGCCCGATACCAGCCACAGATTGCATCATTTGACGACGGTTCATAGTTATCTCCTCAGATCAATGGCTTCGGTAATGCCGCAATCGCATTTTCAATATTTACAACCGGTAGTCCTGCAGCAATCCATCCTTGTCCGCGCTCAGATCCCAACATCCCTTCGGAAACATCGATAAAGCCGTCATACCCAGCATTTTGCAAACTGCGCATCACACGCCCCGATCGCCCTCCGGTCGCGCAAATCAGTGCGATTTCACGACCATCAGCGAGAACTCGCGCCTCGAATAATCGCTCTGCGAAGCGGTCTTCATGCAGGCTGATGGCCCAGGCTTTTTCAGCCACACCGGTCTCAACCCATTCCGCACGGGATCGCACGTCGATCATGCGAATCAAGTCCGAGTCCAAGGCCATATATGTGTCTTTCGCTGACCAAATCTCGGCGGTCTGGGCAACGATGGAGGATGGGACAGCTACTGCGGATGCCAAGGATACCAAGACGGCGCGTCGGCCCAATAGGAGTTTCATCAGCCCTCTCCGCCTAGTTTTCCGCAAGCTCTGCGAGCTGTGTTATTTGTCGTCGTCATGGTGATCATCCATTCCGGAGCCGCCAGATTTCATCGTCATAGCGCTCATCCGCGTACCAGCAGTTTCGATCTCTTTCTGCGTAATCTGCCCGTCACCATCAGAGTCGAGATGTTGAAAGCGGTCAACCATGCGTTCGCGCAGGGCTGCCACGTGCAAAGCTTCAAACTCCGAAAGGGTCAAGGCACCGTCATTGTCAGTGTCGAACTCTTCGACCTTCGCTTTCATTGCATCACCAAGGTTCGGACCCTTATCTGATGTCATCATCATGGACATGATATCACGGTCCATCATGCCTTGTTCGCCATGTTCCATCCCACCGCTGGACATTCCCGCCATATGCATTTGCATCATTGAGCGCATCATAGCGTGGTGGTCGCCGTCCATCATGCCCCTTTTCGAACCCCTGTTCTGCATTTCCATCCCTGGCGTTGATGACGCTGAACCTGCACCATCCTTTTTGTCATGCCCATTACCAATATCGGCGAGTGAAGCATTTGCCAGTCCAACTGTGATCAACAGTCCAAGGGCCAGAATTTTCTTGTCAGCCATCATTTCTCTCCTTTTTAAATACTTCTTAGATATTGGGAGTCCTGACGTTGCCGTAAAGGTTTAGGAGGTTGAGGATTTGTATTCATATGTCACAGAGCACTGATACAATTGAAGACAAAGCAACCTCTAACAGCCTGCGTCTCAAGTTGGTAAAACTGTTGAAATCCAAGCCATCAATTTGCCAAATTCGGGGACGACGCCAATGACACCAGAAGTCGGTCACTTCGCTTTAGCCTTAGCGCTGGCTATGGCGTTAGTGCAAAGTGTACTGCCAATTCTTGGTGCCACGCGGGGGAATGTACTTTGGATGCAATCTGCACGATGGTCAGCACTGGGGCAGGTCGGATTTGTTGGCATTGCCTTTGCAGCGTTAATGCAGGCTTTCGTTACCAGTGATTTCACCGTTACGAATGTATTCGAGAACTCGCATTCTCTCAAGCCAATGCTATTCAAAATCGCGGGCACATGGGGCAGCCACGAAGGCTCGCTGCTCCTGTGGGTTTTCATTTTGACTGTGTTTGGCGCGGCCGTGTCTGTTTTTGGCTCGAACATTCCCGATGCCCTCAAGGCGCGCACACTTTCTGTTCAAGCTTGGATTAGTGTCGGTTTCTTGACCTTTATGCTATTCACATCTAATCCGTTCGATCGGTTGTATCCTCCACCGCCCAATGGGCAAGATTTGAACCCATTGTTACAAGACGTGGGCCTTGCGATGCATCCGCCGCTCCTTTATTTCGGGTATGTCGGTTTCTCAATTGTCTTCTCTTTTGCCGTCGCGGCGCTGCTCGAAGGCCGCGTTGATGCTGCTTGGGCGCGTTGGGTCCGACCTTGGACACTGGCGGCGTGGATGAGCCTGACGGCAGGTATCGCACTTGGTTCTTGGTGGGCCTACTACGAGCTTGGCTGGGGCGGCTGGTGGTTCTGGGACCCAGTCGAGAATGTTAGCTTCATGCCTTGGCTCATGGGGACCGCACTTCTGCATTCCGCAATTGTCACTGAAAAGCGGGGCGCGTTCAAAAGCTGGACCATTCTTTTGGCAATATTGACGTTCTCACTGTCGCTGTTGGGGACTTTTATTGTTCGGTCCGGGCTGTTGACATCTGTCCATGCATTCGCCGTCGACCCTGAGCGCGGCCTCTACATCCTTGGGCTGCTTGCGCTGTCAATTGGCGGTTCGCTGGCTCTTTTCAGTTGGCGCGCACCGATGATGGAGCCAGGAGGTTTATTCAAACCGGTTAGCCGGGAAGCCGGGCTTTTGGTCAATAATCTCATACTGGCGACCGCCACAGGAGTGGTACTGTTTGGTACGCTCTATCCACTTTTCTACGAGGCCATTACGGGTGGCGAAAAACTGTCAGTTGGTCCGCCATTTTTCAATGCAGCTTTCATTCCAATGATGCTTCCGTTGGTCTTTGTGATGGGGCTAGGGCCATACCTTTCTTGGAAACGCGCGGATCTTGCTGGGGTCCTGCAACGATTACGCTTTGTGGCGGTGCTATCTGTACTGGCTACATTGGCTGTCTGGTATTTAACACAAGGCGGGCCCGTGCTGGGGTATCTGGCGATCATGATTGCTGTTTGGTTGCTTTTGGCGACGGTGCGAGAATGGATGATGCGTGTGCGATTGTTCGAGGTTTCCTTTGCCGAAAGCACCCGGCGCGTCAAAAGCCTCCCACGGGCGGCACATGGGATGAGTCTTGCCCATGCAGGTCTTGCGGTTGCTATGCTTGGCTTTACGGGGTCAAGCGTTTGGAAGTCTGAAGAAATCGTCTTTGTCACCCCTGGAGAAGCCGTCACCATTGCTGGTTTTAACGTAACCTTCGAAGGCGCAGATCGTGTGCGTGGCGCAAACTATTTCGCTGATCGTGCTAATCTAACGGTTCGAAGAGATGGCGAAATCTTGACGCAACTTTACCCTGAGAGGCGGACATATCCTGTTGCGGGGAGCAACACGACCGAGAGTGCTATCCGCTCCACGCTTGCTGGCGACCTTTATGCTTCCATTGCTGAACCTGCGTCGAAGGAGGTTGGTGCGAGCGGAGCTTGGACGCTTCGAATCCTTTACGAGCCTTTAGTAAACTTCATTTGGATCGGATCGGCGATGCTTGTTCTGGGCGGAGGTTTGTCATTGTCTGACCGCCGATTGCGCGTTGGGGTGCCTCGGCGGCGCATCGCACTGTCACTTTCTAAAGTTCCGGCAGAATAAGGATGAAACGTGCTTTAGCTTTTTTGCCGCTGCTCATTGCGCTCATTGTGGGCGGATTCTTTCTATGGGGCCTGAATCCGGATCGTGATCCGAATGCAATACCATCCGTTCTGATTGCGAAACCTGTGCCAGAATTTGAGCTGGAGCCAATTGGCGGCTTGGATACCCCGGGCTTGTCGCGGGAGAACCTGAGCGGCAACAGTGCCCCGGTTATTGTCAATGTCTTTGCGTCGTGGTGTGTCCCTTGCCGTGCAGAACACGTTGTGCTCAGCAGATTAGTTGAGAAAGAGGGTCTGACGCTCTTCGGTATCAACTATAAAGACAAGCCCGAGGACGCTGTTCGCTGGCTCACTGAACTTGGCAACCCTTACGACAGGATCGGCTCTGATCTTTCAGGACGAGCAGGCATCGAGTGGGGCCTATCCGGTGTTCCAGAAACATTTATCGTAGGGCCCGAAGGTATGGTTCTATTTCGATATGTTGGGCCGATTATCGGTGATGAAGCCGTTGGAAATTTTCGAGACGCACTCATCGCATCTGGTGCTCTGCAAGGTAAACAAGGATGATGAAACATCTAATTGTACTGTTTTTTCTAATTATTCCTTTTGCCACCTATGCGGTTGAACCAGACGAAATGCTGCAAAACTCAGCCATGGAAGAGCAAGCACGTGAGATATCCAAGGAATTACGCTGTGTCGTGTGCCAAAATCAAGACATCGACAGTTCGAATGCTGGGGTCGCGCGTGATCTTCGGATACTTGTTCGCGAGCGCTTAGTGGCAGGAGACAGCAACACCGAAGTTGTTGATTTTATTCAAGCGCGATACGGAGACTATGTTCTGATGCGCCCACCTTTCAAGCTGCAGACTTTTGCGCTTTGGTTTGCGCCCCCATTTCTTGCGCTATTGGCATTGGGCGTTGGATGGGTCGTGCTTTTATCGGGACAGCCCAAGCAGGCCGCAACTGGCCTGACCGATGAAGAAGAGGTAGAAGTTGCGCGCTTCATTGACCTTCACAAATCTGGAGATGAAGCATGATCTGGAGCCTATTCGCGGTTCTTTCACTGGTCGCCACAATTCTGATGGGGATGCCCCTGCTGCGTCGTCGACAGGAGGTTTTAGCATCTTCCAATGCAACACCTGCGGTTCTATTGGACCAATTGGACGAGTTGAACCGCGACCTTGATCGTGGCGTCATTTCTGCTGCGGAGGCTCAAGCGGCAGAGCAGGAACTTAAACAGCGGATATTATCAGAAGCCCGCAAGCCTGAGTCCTCAAAGGTGCGCTCTGTTGAAGATGGGCGCGTAGCACTTCTACTAAGTGCTATTTTAGTGCCCGTACTTGCCCTTAGTTACTATGCCTTTAACGGCTCGCCCGAAGTGTCGGGTATCGCCTTCGCGAAACGCACTGCAGAACGGCAAGAGGCGGCAAAAATAGCGGACCTTACTGACGAATTATCCGAAAAGCTGGCTTCTGATCCGCAGGGGGGGCCGTCAGAGGGTTGGATGCTGCTTGGCCAAACCTACTCTCGAATGGGGCGTTTCGTAGATGCCGCGAATGCTTTCAATACGGTCGCTAAGCGACCCGAAGCGAATTCTGCAGTTTTCTCTATGATGGCCGAAGCTTTGATTAATGAGGAACAGGGAGTGGTTACGCCGAGGGCTGAAGCCGCAATTGACAGCGCGATTAATCTTGATCCTGCAAATCCAGCAGCGATTTTCTACAAGGCGACCGCGTTGTCTCAGCGTGGTGAACTGAGAAAGGCGCATGACCTTTTGGTGGCACGATTGGACAATGCAGACGGATTCCATCCATGGATGCAAAGTTTTCTAGCGGAAGCGAACCGGATCGGGGTTGAAATTGGTAAGGCACCGCTTTCTATGGCGAGTTTCGCCCCGATGCCGACAGATCTGGGTCCTACGGGCGAAGATATCGCCAATGCGCAGGACATGACTGAAGAGGACAGACAAGCATTCATCCGCTCGATGGTGGATCGATTAGCGACGCGGCTCGAAGATGAGCCGAATGATCTGGATGGCTGGATGCGGCTGGGAAATGCCTTTTCAGTACTCGGAGATACCTCATCCGCCGTGAACGCTTTCGAGCGCGCGGAAACACTCTTGTTGAATGTTCCGGAATCCGACCAAAGGCGGAGTGTGGTGGCAAATGCGCTGAGTGGTCTGCGCTAATGAGCTTTCGGATGACCTTTGAGCACGGGACCGAGGGCAGTTTACGGTTAACGAGGTCCCATGTCAGTAAGATGACAAAGACAATTTACGCTCTGAGTTCGCGCGCGATAATTGGTACTTTGCTTGGCTCGGTCTCAACTGCGACGTCTTCAATATTTTCTTTTTTGGAACCGTGGCAGGATTTACCCATCATCTTAAACATTAGTATGTGGACGCCGACGCAAAGTGCGATGGGCACAAAAAGACTCACGTTGGCCCAAAGACCAGCAATGCTACCACCGGCGACGAAAAATAGGGCAACGGGCAATAGCATAACTGCGCAGCAGGCTATCATTCCGTAGTGCATAACTTTGGACGGGGTGCTCGATTTTTGAGTATCGGTATTGGGCATATGTACCTCATGGAGAGTAGTTGAGCGTAATTATCTCAGCTTCCAGCAGGGGCGGGTCAAGGATACATTTGGGTAAATTTAGGCTATGGCATTCTATCGATCTTCAGACTTTGTATACATTGGTGAGCATCACAGACGTTTTGCGCTTTACACGCGTATGTGAGTGGCTCTGCGTGTTGAAAAGTACGACGTAAGTGTCCAACCACCTAACGAAAAGACGTGATTGAGGAATCTAGAACCATGTTGACCAGACGCCATTTCGTAATTTCCGCAGCCGCTCTATTTTCGCCCCCCATTTCAAGAGTAGCGTGGGCTGGTCCAACATCGGATCGATCTAAATGGTCGACTTGGGATGCGCAGGTCACACCTGCCGACTATGATCCCGCGACGTCAAATCCTTGGGGTTTTCACCGACGGTTTTTGCCACAACGTGTTGAGGCAAATGCAGGCCTGATACCCGGCGATATTCATGTCGATGCGGTTGCAAGGTATCTCTATCACATCGGAGATGATGGGACGGCGATGCGCTACGGGGTCGCGATCGCGCGAGGAAATCTCTACGAGCCGGGAACCTATTCGATCCGTCGGAAGGCGAAGTGGCCTGTCTGGACGCCGACCGCGGCCATGATCGAGCGCGACCCTGATCTATACCAACAACACGCAGAGGGTGTGAATGCAGGTCCTAAGAATCCTCTCGGCTCGCGTGCTTTGTATTTATATGTTGGAAACAGAGATACCTATTTGCGCATCCATGGAACTCCAAGTCCAAAATCCATCGGGGGCCGCGCCAGTTCGGGGTGTGTTCGTATGGCGATGGTCCATATCAATGGACTTTATGAGCAGGTATCTACCGGATCGACGGCGTATTTGTATCCACCCGAAGATCAGATATCGGCAAAAAGCTAAGTATGCTTGCACGGATTTGAGTGTACCGGTAATTGCTCTAAAAAAGGGCCTGCCTGTTTAAGTGGTCTCAGGAAAGCGTGTACAAATTGGCCTGCCATTTTTTGCGCGCAGCGGTAAGAATGTAGTCTCGACCTTTCCGATGTGGCGATATTCGTAGCAACCGTCCAATGGGTTGATCTGTACGGCTTTCAGGTCTTGGAATGGGGCGACGATCTCAAGCACACCTTCAGGTAATTCAGCAATAAACGGATTTGACTGCTCGCTGCCACCGCTCTGAATACCACCACAAGATGCGAGCAATAAAGCCGTCCCTCCAAATAACCAGACTGAGGTCTTCATATACGACACCTTCCTTAATGCATTGAATATGATTGATTTTTATCGGGAATACTAGCCAAATTAGAGCGCATGCGCCTCAACTTTCAAGTTTGAAACGCATGGCTCGATAAAGCGAAGCGTTGTTGTATTTATTGGCCAGAATAAATCAATGAATACCGTTCCCTTTGGCCATTGCTAAATGGTGTTCTTGGTGATGCGCACCAATAGTCATGAGGCCAATGAATCCCAAGGCCTGAATTTTGGTCGCAGTCCCGTCTACCTGCAAAAGAACAGCGTGTTCGATCTCTGTAACTTGCACTTTCCAGCCGGTTTCTTTTTCGAGAAATGGTACATGTGCGGGAACCATAGCTCTTATGGCCTGAAGCGTGCGCTCGTCCCCCGTAATAGTGAAAACGGCACCTTCTTCCGTCTGTTCGGTCGAAACATACGCTCTAACGGTGACAAGGTCCATATCAATCAGATGCTGTCGCAGTGGCTCAATGTTAACACGCGACCAGTCCGTCGTGGGATCGTTTTGTAATAGACTGGTAATCTCGGCGATTGCAGCAAACGCGGATTGGCCTGGCTCTGAGATATCTAAAGCTGGGTGGGTCATCTTGTTAGAGTGGCTCTGTTGCGCCAATGTGGCAGTCGTCGTTGCGAGCGCTAGGCCAAGTCCTATTAATAACTTCACAAGTGGTTCCTTTCAAAGAATGAATCTTTTGATAACAAACCTCTGTGTATCCCCATATGATCCTGATCATACAGCACGTGAACCATCTAACTTATTCCTGCCTAATGCTGCTGCGTTAGTGAAGGTGCGGCATGGGGAAGCTTTGTTTCGGTTTGATGTGACAACCTTGAATCTGTTCGCGTCGATAAATGTTGCGGTGCGCGTGGGGCAGGATAGGCAATCGACTATGATCCATCGTGCCGTGCTGGGAACCTATTTTGCGAAAGCTTATTGCCTAGCTCTGGCCCTACATGTGCAACATGTGCGTGAAATCAGGGGAATTCTTGCCATTCGGTCAGCTAAAGAGCGCGTCTTTACAGGGCTGATTGCAGGATTGCTTGTCGGTAAGGTAATCGACTTTGATGCGACGCTTTCTCTGACACATGAGGCAACTTTTCGGGCGCTTCGCAGGCTGGTAAAACAGAGCGGGGTGGAAAAGTGCGGCGTGGTTTTTACAACCTAACGCAAACTAGACAACCTCAAAAGAAGCCATCTCGACTGTTAGGGTCTGCCCAAAAGCTGGGTCGACCCGACAGATAGCAGAGTCACCACAAATACGAAGGCGGCACAAAAACCAAGGGTCGCAACCAGCGCTCTCCGCCCCTGCAACAGTGCAAGATAGCAAACGAAGGCGCCGGGCAGGGCGCTGTAGAGATACACACCAGAGAGGTTCTTGAAAAAAAATGCGCGCTCGAGTGTGGGGCCGATAACTTGCAATGCGGCCTTGCGATTTCCGCCAAAGGAGGCGAATAGATCTGCGGACATAACGTAGATTATCGCGTGCAGAGCAACAAAAAGCAGTGAACGGGAAAGCACGTCTGCGAGCAAGTGGCGAAGGCTGTTGCCTTTCCCTTGCCGTTGGAAATGGGAAAACGCGAAAAAGCCCACGTAATTGATCGCAAAAACCATCATAATACCGTTGGTCAAAACTTGCCGCATGAACCGAGCAAGCGCGGCCTCGTTTGCGATCAGCATCGCGCCCAAACCGGGTGAAAGCCCAATATAAATCAGCAAAAACGGAAACAAGCTAAACACGCTGAAAATCAGAACGTTCCAGCAAAAGCGCACAAATGGTAGGTCAGTGTCGAAAAATCTGTTTAGGAAAGACGACCAGAACAAGTTAGCTGTGTCTCGCGAAGACCTGCGTTGAGCCATCCTTGAGGACGAGCACCACATCGTAAGCCTCGCGCGCACCGCCCATGTCCATTCCGGGAGAGCCCATCGGCATCCCCGGCACAGCAATTCCGCGCGCCTCTGTTGCATTCGCGAGTAGTCGCCGGATGTCTTCGGCAGGAACGTGGCCTTCGATGAAATAATCACCAATCGTTGCCGTATGGCAGCCTTCCAGATCCGGTGTGATACCAAGTCGGTCTTTCAAGGCATAAAGCGTGTCTTGGTCAACGTCTTGGGTGTCGACGGCAAACCCAGCCTCGCGCATCTGCTCAACCCACGCAGTGCAACATCCACAGGTCGGTGATTTTGCGACTTTTAACGTTGATGTTCCCGCAGCAAGGGCGGGGCGGACGACGAGGAAGCTCGCCGTGGCTATAAGGAAATGTCGTTTGTGCATGTGCTGGTCCTTCCGATAAGCAATACTTAGTCTGGAACTGCCGAAAAGTCGAGTATGGTGCCCATCAAGCGCCTGTTACATTTGGCTACAAAAGCAGCCTGGGTGTTTTCGAAACTCATTGGGTATAAAGCCGGCATGAAAGACATTCCACATATCCTAGTCGTCGACGACCATTCAGAGATCCGTAACTCTGTTTCGACTTATCTAGAGCGGAACGGGATGCGCACGTCTAGCGCCGAAAACGCAGCGGATATGGAAGTGAAACTTGCCCGAGCGCAGTTTGATTTGATCGTTTTGGATGTGATGATGCCGGGTGAGGACGGCTTGAGTGCATGTAAGCGATTGCGACAAGACGGCACTACACCTGTTCTCTTGCTCACAGCGCTAGGAGACGATGATGACCGAATTGCTGGACTTGACGGCGGTGCTGATGACTATTTGGCGAAACCTTTCAACCCAAGGGAATTACTCGCTCGGATCAATGCGATTCTGCGCCGTACGCAAAACGTTCCGCAGACCGAAACTCTTTCAGGAAAGACGGTCAAGTTTGCTCACCTCGAACTTGATTTTGATGGACGCACTTTGAAAGACACGGACGGGGGCCGCACACTATTGACCTCAGGTGAGTTGAAGTTGCTTGGTATTTTACTTGAACGAGCTCGCCAGGTTCTGAGCCGCGATGAATTGTTGTACTTGAGCACCGGGCGCACCGCTGGGCCGCTCGATCGCACGATTGACAATCATATCAGTCGGTTACGTCGAAAGATCGAGAAAGATGTCTTGCGGCCCCGAGTAATTGCAACAGTTCGAAACGGAGGCTACAGCCTGACTTGCGACGTTGAGGTTCAACCATGAAGGCGGTGTCGCTGAGGTTACGCACGCAGATCGCACTTCTCGTTCTGGGCGTGCTTATTGTAGCGCAGGCCCTCAGTCTGTGGCTTTTTGTCGACGAACGCAGTTTGGCCGTTCAGGCTGCCATCGGTGCCGAGGCCGCAGGGCGCGCGGCAAATGTGGCGCAGTTGATTGAAGGCGCCCCCTCGGATTTACATGCTCAGATTATCAGTGCCGCGACGTCGCCACTTGTCCGGTTTGATCTTTCCGACCAACCAAAGGTTACACACGAGCACTTCAACCAAGGCATCGCAGTTGAAGCCCGCGTTCGCGCCTTGCTTGGTGACAGCTACAGCCGCGACATCCGAGTTGAAGTCCATGAAACCGAGCAAGGCCTGCTTCCACTGCCGAACCTTTCGCCGGAAATGGCCGAAATGCATGCTGAGATGATGCAAGGTAGGTTAGCCGCGATCGAAATGGAGCTCTCTATCGCTTTGGCTGGTGGGCAATGGTTGAACGTCGGAACCCGGTTCGAACGCCCACCGCTTCAATGGTCTCTGGCCTCGAACGTGTCATTCGCAATTACAGCGGCTTTGCTGTTGGTTGTAAGTTTTTGGTTTTTATTGACCCGATTAACGGGCCCGCTGAATACCTTAGCTGAAGCTTCAGACCGTCTGGGGCGAGGTGCCCGGAAAGGGCCGTTACCTGTCGTCGGGCCTAAAGAAGTTCAAGATCTAACACGCGCATTTAACACAATGCAGGATCGCCTGACTCGGTTCGTATCCGACCGCACGCAGATGTTGGCAGCACTGGCGCACGATCTGCGGTCACCTCTAACGGCGCTAAGAGTTCGCGCAGAAATGGTCGAGGATGGCGAAACCCGTGAATCGTTGATTGCTTCAAGCGAAGAGATGCAACAGATGGTTGAAGCCACGTTGGACTTCGCGAAGGGCGTAGGTCAACACGAAGAAGTTCTTCCGACCAATTTGAATGACTTGATGGCGGGCTTTGAGGCGCCGGAATTGTCCTTGCTGAGTGACAAGGACTTGGTTGTTCCGGTCAAACCGGGCGCGATGCGGCGGGCGCTTCGGAACTTAACCGAAAATGCCATGCGATATGGAAAAGAAGCCCGTGTGTCTTGGCAGGCAGTGGGTTCCGACGCAGATATTTTCGTGGATGACGATGGCCCAGGCATACCGGACAGTGAATTAGAGACAGTTTTTAGCCCCTATGTGAGGCTCGAAACGTCACGCTCGCGTAATACCGGAGGTCACGGATTAGGTCTTTCAATCGCGCGAAGCATTATTCTGGAGCACGGTGGGTCGATTGAATTGTTAAATAGGCCTGAGGGTGGATTGCGTGCGCGGATCCGGTTACCACTAGAGTTGCACACGCAAACTGTCGCGACAGAGAGCTTAGTTGAACCTAAGAGCGATGGTCAGGATATCGATGTTCGTATCTCTCTGAAAACATAGAGAGTATTGAGCGCCTTCTTGATTGAAGAAGCGACCGAACCTTCACTTTCACGACCGTTGAGCGATACATATCATTACAAAATTTAGTCACCCATTCTATTTAGAAAAGTGCATCAAACAAGTAACTTGCGGCAATCGCAGGAGCCTGAATGAGGTACGTCACATGTCAACGGAAATAAGAAAAGTAGATCGCCGTGGGTTTATCGGAAGTGCCAGCGCGGCCGCATTGTTCGCGCCTTCACTCTTACGCGCGCAAGAGCAGTCAAGCGTTCGCCGGAACGTGTCATCATTCCTAACCCACCAGTGGCAGGACCATTTTGACAAAATCGGGAAAGGTATTTTGTTATCTGACACCAATACCATGGTTTTGCAGCATTGGACCGCCGATGGTGAAATGCGCATATACCCAACATCAGTACCGCTGTCGGACGACCTGACCAAACGAGGTTACACCGAAGTGGTCGACAAGCGTGTCGCGCCCGGTTGGGGCCCGACGCCAGCCATGCGGATACGCAATCCCGAGTGGCCGGCGTATATTCAAGGCGGCGATCCTTTGAACCCGCTTGGGTCGCATGCGATCTACCTGTCATGGCAATACTACCGCATCCACGGCACTCAGGATACGCGCAAGATTGGGCGCAAATCGTCAAATGGTTGTATCGGCTTATATAATGAGCATATTGCTGAGGTGTTTTCTCGGACACCTGTCGGAACCCAGGTGAAGCTTCTTTAATGGCAAAGTCAGGACTATTTATTTCAGCTTTTCTGTTTGTCGCTGGAGCTGCAATCGTCTGGCAACAGTTGCAGCCCGTGCCCTCGGGTGCGCATTCGATGACGCCTCCAGACTTGTCCGATGTTTCCGAAGGCGGGGCGATTGTACAGGTCACAATTCCTCCTGAGTTCTCCTCCAACGCTCAGATCGGAAAACGTGTATTCGATGGCAAATGTGCGGACTGCCACGGCGCGAATGCGGCAGGCCAAAATGGCGTTGCTCCACCGCTGGTACACAAGATTTACGAACCAAGTCACCACGGCGACAGCTCATTTATATTGGCTGCAAAAAACGGGGTGCGAGCACACCATTGGCGGTTTGGCAACATGCCCGCGGTCGAGGGCTTAACTGACGCGGATGTAAAAATGGTCGTGGCTTACGTGCGCGAGTTGCAGCGGGCCAACGGGATAAATTAGCAAAACAAGGATATGGGTTATGAGAGCAAGAGTTTGGATAATTTCCACAGTTATTGCGTCGATAGGCGTTGCAGCCTTTGCGCATAATGGGGCAACCGGTATCGTCAAAGAACGCATGGATGGTATGTCCGCAATGGGCAAAGCCGTTAAGGTGCTGACACCGATGATGCGCGGGAAAACATCCTACGACGCGGACCAAGTGCGCGCTTCGGCAGATGTGATGATTATGCATTCAGGTGAACAGATGACGCGTCTGTTCCCTGAGGGCACCGGGGCTAAGCCATCGTCAGCCTTGCCAACTGTTTGGGAAGACTGGGATGGTTTTGCTGAATTGGCGGAAAATTTGAAAAGCTATGCCGAGGGTATGAAACTGGGCGCCGATATTGGTCTAGCGAACGCTGCGGGGCAGCAAAGCTCTTCAATGATGGGGGGGGCGGCGAGCGGTTCCATGGGCGGCGGCATGATGGGCGGCGCTGAACAAGCAATGACACCTGAAATGTTTGCCGCGATGCCATCGGACAGAGCCTTTGCGGCTGTGGCGCAGACGTGTTCCGCATGTCATCAGAAATTCCGCGCGGAGGAAAACTGATCCAATGCGAGTTTGGATGTGGTTGCTTTTAGCTGGAGCATGCACTGGCCTTGGAGTTATCGCCGCGACTGCCGTATGGCCAATTGGCATCGGAGTAGCAGGGATCACGCAATTAGGAGACGTCGAACGCGGTGCTTATTTGGCGCGCGCAAGCGGATGTATAGCTTGCCACACAAACGCAGAAGTGGGTGGTGCGCCATTGGCAGGGGGTGCGCCTTTGAAAACAGACTTCGGTAGGTTTTATCCACCAAACCTGACAACAGATGTCGAGTTTGGGATAGGGGGCTGGACAGTCGATGAGTTTGCGAAAGCAGTTCGGCAGGGAATTTCGCCAGACGGAGAGCCCTACTATCCAACCTTCACGTACCCGTTCTACGCCAACTTTACGGATCAGGACGTCGCAGATCTTTGGGCGGCATTTCAGACGGTTCCAGCTGTCAATGAGGCGGCACTGCCACACGATACTTCATTTCCGTTCGATCAGCGTTGGGGGCTAAAACTCTGGCGTGCGGCCTTCCTTGCCCCAACAAATGTAGAGCCCGTTCAGGGCAAGAGTGATGCCTGGAATAGAGGGAAACTCCTTGTCAGGGGGGCTGCACATTGCGCAGCATGCCACACGCCGCGCAACCTTGCCGGTGCAAGGATTGCATCCAAACGTTTCACGGGCAATGCGCTGCTTCCGGTTGGAGGCAAAGCGCCCTCCATCTTGCCTGAGGATCTTTTGGCCGAAGGGTGGTCTGTGGATGATTTGGCCTATGCGCTTCGGTCTGGAATTACTCCATCTGGCGATGTTTTCGGAGGCTCTATGGCCGAAGTTGTCAAATTTGGAACCGGTTTCCTAAGTGATGATGACCTAGAGGCCATGGCGACCTATGTCATGGATAGTGATATCTAAAAGGGGGCAATCTATGCTCAGACTTAACCGACGCCAGTTTTTAGCATCCGCTGCTTCGTTTGCAACTTTACCCGTTGGCGCATCTTTAGCGTCCTCTGATCCAATTGACCTTAATGCGCAGGTTGCTGACCTTCAGTTGTTGCCGAACGGATATGGGAAGACGTCAATTTGGGGCTTTGAAGGGATGACACCCGGGCCAGAAATCCGGCTCGGACAAGGGCAGCGCGTGCAACGTCGGTTGGTGAACGCCCTACCAGACCCTACCTCTGTTCATTGGCACGGTATCCGAATTGATAATGCAATGGACGGTGTCTCTGGCTTGACGCAAGCAGCGGTGCCGCGCGGTGAAACGTTCGATTATGATTTCATAGCGCCTGACGCAGGAACCTATTGGTATCACGCCCATAACCGATCATTTGAACAAGTCGCCCGCGGGCTGGCCGGGGCATTGATTGTTGAAGAAGCTGATACAATTGACGTGGACCGAGAAGAGGTTCTGATCCTCGATGATTGGTTACTTGACCCCGATACGGCCCAAATCGTGAGTGATTTCGCGGCACCCCACGCAAGGAGCCATGGGGGCAGAATTGGAAATTTCGTTACAACCAATGGCATCTATAATTTGGCATTGAATGCGCGGCAAAACGAACGGATGAGGCTGCGCATAATCAATGCGTCTAACGCCCGGGTTTTTCCCTTACGACTAGATGGCTTGGAAGGGTGGACTGTTGCCTTGGATGGAATGCCGCTTTTGAAGCCGGAACCTGTTACGGAAACGATCATTCTGGGGCCTGCTCAACGCATTGACCTGATTGTTGATGTCGTGGCCAGCGAAGGAGAGGCCGCACATGTCGTCCATCTGGGCCAATCCGACGCCGCCAGTCAGGTTGCTTTTGAAGTTAGTTCTGGCGGTGCTGCCACGCGCCGTGGTGCGCCAGCGCCCCTGCCACCGAATGCACATCAGATGGTTGATCTTAGCAAAGCCAAAGCGATGCCCTTGAAGATGGAAGGCGGCGCGATGGGAGGGCTTCGATCCGCGACCTTGGATGGCGAGACTAAGTCTATGGCCGAGATCGTCGAGGCAGGTCGGTATTGGGCCTTTAACGGAGCAGCTGATGGGCGAGACGGTCCAGCCTTTACAAAGCTTTCGCAAGGCGAGCATGTCCACCTTACCATTGCCAACGACACGGCATTTCCGCACGCAATGCATCTGCATGGCATGCATTTTCACGAAGTCAATGCGGATGGAAGCCTCGGGCCGTTGCGGGATACAACTCTGATCGAGAGAGGAAATAGTCGCGATATTGCGTTTGTCGCTGACAATCCTGGAAAGTGGTTGTTGCATTGCCACATGCTGTCCCACGCGGCGTCTGGCATGAGCACATGGATTGATGTGGCATGAGGCACCGACTTGCATATGGCGGGCTGGCCGCATTGGTTCTTGCGGCCGGATCTGCGATTGTTTGGGCAAATTCGCATGCTGATCTGCCGATTGCAGCAGACTTCCCTATCGATATTGCTAAAGGTGAGTCCCTGTATTTAGAGAGCTGCGCATCATGCCATGGCGCCAATCTGGAGGGCCAGGAAGATTGGCAAAGCCCTGGGGACGATGGTAAGTTAAAGGCCCCACCGCATGATGAGACGGGCCACACCTGGCACCATCCTGACAGCCTGCTTTTCACTTACACCAAACTTGGTGGAAAAGAGACTTTGGCGGCACAAGGCATGGAATTTAATAGCGGCATGCCGGGATTTGGGAATCAGCTCAGCAACCCGGAAATCTGGAGCATTATCGCTTACATCAAGTCAACATGGCCCGAACGGGCCCGTATGGTTCAGGCAGAACGGACAGCCGCAGACGATGGTTCATAAGGGAAATGATATGAGAATACTTTTCGCAAGCATTGCATTGCTGCTCTTGCCGTTTTCAGCATTTGCTGACGGGTTGGACGAGGGACGGATCAAGGAACTGGTTCTTGAAGCTATTCGGGAAAACCCTGAGATCGTTCTGGAGGCTGTGGGGATCATTGAAGCACGCGAAAGCGCCGCGCAAGCGGCTGCGTCGATGCAGGTTCTGTCCTCTCAAAGAGCGGCTCTCGAGCAAGATACCAATGCGCCTGTGCTGGGAAATCCCGAAGGCGATGTCACGGTTGTGGAGTTCTTCGACTATAATTGCCCATACTGTCGCCAAGTGAAACCGCATATGGAGGCGCTTCTGGCTGCGGATGAAAATGTGCGCGTCGTGTACCGCGAATGGCCGATTCTTGGGGAGGGATCAGTTTTTGCGGCCAAAGCTGCGTTGGCATCACGCGAACAGGGCAAATATGATGAATTTCATTGGGCTATGATGGGTCTCAGCGGTCGGGCCGAGGAGGAGACTGTGATCCGTGCCGCTGAACAGATTGGCCTCGACATCGGCAAATTGCGCCGGGACATGAATGCGCCTGAGGTGGTCGAACATATTGAGACATCGATGGATCTTGCCCGCACGCTTGGCTTTAACGGAACACCCTCTTTTGTCATTGGGGAGGCACTGGCCCCAGGTCTGATCGACGCGGATCAGATGATTGAGCTCGTTAATCAGGCACGCGTTGCGAACTAGTTTTGTAGGGTTTGTAAGTACCGGCTTAGGCGGCGGCTGCCTCATAGCCTGCATCCAGAATGGCTTCTTGCACATCGGACTGCCCAAGGTTGCTTGAGACTGAAACGTGACGCGTTTCAGTCTCAATCTCTATGCCCGCTGTGGGGTCTTTGGCCAGTATTGCTTTTTTGATTGCCGCCGTGCAGTGGCCGCAGCTCATATCAGGGACGTGAAATTTCATGTGGTGCTCCATCAAAAGAATAAGCTCTAGATGGGGCTTCCAGTTGGCCGAAGGTCAAGCTTTATCGTGAATTTTTTGAAGAGAATCTTTTCTCTTGAGCTTCCAGTAGCTGGAATCCATATCGGTTGAGGTGGAAACCAAAGGAATTACCAATGCCCGATTCGAATATCATCAATCTGTCTGTCGAAGGCATGAGCTGTGCGTCCTGCGTTGGCCGTGTAGATCGGGTTTTGGCGACAGTGCCGGGTGTGCAGGGCGTATCCGTGAATTTGGCCGCCGAAACGGCATCGTTTGAAGCGAAAGGAGCCGAGCCACTCAAGGCGGCCGCGGCGGCCCTGACGGATCTAGGATATCCGGCGCGAACGTCTCGGGTCACGCTGAACGTGGCTTCGATGACCTGCGCATCGTGCGTGGGCCGGGTTGAAAAGGCGCTTGCAGCGGTTTCGGGCGTGGTCGATGTATCCGTCAACTTGGCCTCTGAGACTGCCACAGTGGAATATCTAGACGGGGTCACGACGCCGGCGGCATTGAGCGCAGCCAGCAAAACGGCTGGATATCCCGCCGAGATTGCCCAAGCTGATGCGCAAATCACTCGTGTAGAGCGCAAGGCCGATGAAGCGCACACACTACGGCGGCGTATGATTTTCGCGGCAATTCTAACAGCACCTGTCTTTGTCATGGAGATGGGCGCGCATGCAATTCCCGCCTTTCACATGCTCTTAGAGCGCACGATTGGAACGCAGACCTCGTGGTTGATCCAATTCGTGCTGACCACCATTGTGTTGTTTGGCCCCGGACGTCAATTCTTTTCCAAGGGCTTGCCTGCCTTGGTCAAAGGCGCTCCGGATATGAACAGCCTTGTTGCACTTGGGACGGGGGCGGCTTGGACATACTCGGTTGTTGCCACCTTCCTACCTGCGCTTTTGCCGGATGGTGTCCGTGCAGTTTACTTCGAGGCTGCCGCCGTCATTGTCGTTTTGATTTTGTTGGGCCGCTTTCTAGAGGCCCGCGCGAAGGGCCGCACTGGTGCCGCGATTCAATCGCTTTTAGGATTGCGGTCCAAGACCGCACGCGTGATCCGGAATGGTGCGCCGCTAGAGATGCAGATTGATGACCTGCGCTTTGGGGATGTGATCCTTGTTCGTCCTGGCGAACGGATACCGGTTGATGGCGACGTGATCGAAGGCACCAGCAATGTAGATGAAAGCATGATTACGGGTGAGCCATTGGCCGTGTCCAAGGTGGCGGGTGATGTTGTCACAGGAGGCACTGTGAACGGCACCGGCAGCCTGACCTTCGGCGCGACCCGCGTTGGCGCCGATACAACATTGGCTCAGATCATTCGCATGGTTGAGGAGGCACAGGGAGCCAAACTACCCATTCAGGGGCTCGTCGATCGCGTCACTATGTGGTTCGTGCCAGCGGTGCTGGGCCTTGCCGCACTGACGGTGGCAGTCTGGCTTGCAGTTGGCCCTGACCCCGCGCTGACCTTTGCGCTGGTTGCTGGCGTTTCCGTGCTTATCATCGCGTGCCCCTGTGCCATGGGGCTGGCTACGCCGACCTCGATTATGGTTGGGACGGGCAGGGCGGCAGAAATGGGAGTGCTGTTTCGCAAAGGTGACGCGCTTCAAGGCCTAAGCGATGTGGACGTAATCGCGCTCGACAAAACCGGGACCGTGACGCAGGGAAGGCCGACACTGACCGATTTTGTCTTGGTGGAGGGCTTTGATCGGGTGGAGGCCTTGCGCCTTATTGCATCTGTCGAAGCGCAATCAGAGCATCCAATTGCCGAGGCCATCGCGCACAGCGCGCGGGGCGAGGGGATTGAGTTGGCCAAGCCAAGTGCGTTCACCTCCATTACGGGATACGGGGTCGAAGCTACAGTTGAAGGCCGAAGGGTACTGGTTGGCGCGGACCGCCTGATGACCCGTGAAGGGATCGACCTTGGCCCACTCGTAAGGGAAGAAAGCCGATTGGCTGAACGCGGCAGGACAGCGCTTTACGCCGCCATCGACGGACAGCTAGCAGCGGTAATCGCTGTGGCCGACCCCGTCAAAATATCCAGTGCAGCGGCTATATCAGCATTGCGTGCGCGAGGCATAAAGGTCGTGATGATTACCGGAGACAAGGAGGAAACAGCGCAAGCAATCGCCCGCGAGACCGGGATCGATCATGTTGTGGCGGGCGTTTTGCCGGACGGCAAGGTCGCTGCTTTGGATAGCATGCGCGCGGTTGGGACGCGCATCGCCTTCGTGGGCGACGGTATCAACGACGCCCCCGCACTTGCCCACGCGGATGTGGGCATTGCAATCGGCACCGGCACCGATGTGGCAATCGAAAGCGCTGATGTGGTCTTGATGTCCGGCGATTTGCGCGGTGTGGTCAATGCCATCGAGGTTTCCCAAGCGACGATGCGCAACATACGCCAAAACCTAATCTGGGCGTTCAGCTATAACGCGGCCCTTATTCCGGTTGCTGCGGGTGTCCTGTATCCGGCCTTTGGCTTGCTTTTGTCGCCTGTCTTTGCAGCCGGTGCGATGGCGCTATCTTCGGTCTCTGTCCTCACCAACGCGCTGCGCTTGCGCCGTGTGAAGCCGTTGATGTCGGAGGGCGACTCGCCAGATTCCCACCACGCGAACTTGACCTCCCAGCCCGCAGAATAGGAGCTTAGAATGAACATTGGAGAAGTCGCCGAACGCGCAGGCGTGCCGCCCAAAACCATCCGCTATTATGAAGACATAGGCCTGATCTGCCCCTTGCGGAGCGACAATGGCTACCGCGCGTTTCAGCCAAAGGATCTACACAAGCTCGCGTTTCTGGGTCGGGCTCGCGCGCTTGGGTTCTCCATCGAAGACTGTCGCACACTGTTGGCTCTTTACGATGACAGTACCCGCGAAAGTGCGCAGGTTAAGCAGATCGCGGAAGAACACCTGCATCAAATCGACGAGAAAATAGCGCAATTGCAGTCTATGCGAAATACGCTAGCTCATCTTGTAGAGGCATGTCAGGGCGATCACAGACCTGATTGTCCTATTCTCGAAGATTTGTCGAACACCCTCGTAGATTGAGGGCAAAAATCTTGCGGAAGGGCGTCTCAATGAATTGAAAGATACATATCATTCTGGCGCGGCATTAACTAGCAGCCTCATGGTTCAGGAGTTTGGCATCTTTTGTGTTTGTAATTGGCACGATCGGTGCCGTTTCCGGATTTAGAGCCGTTTATCTTAAAGAGCGTTAACTGAAACGTGCATGCGCCGGAGAGGACTCAATTATTGAATTGGGAATCGGACGTTGACCGAAAACCCGATGGTAGTTCTTATCAAACCTTGGATGCCTTCTCGAGCCATGGGGTGGTTCTACAATAAGAGCGCTGCACCAGTCAGCAAAGTTCAAAAACCGTTCGTCGATTTTTCCGATTGGGCTTCTTCCAACGCACGGATTACAGCGTCAGACGACAGGATTTCTGATAGCAGAACGCCACTTGGTGCGTTGGGTCCGTAAACTATGTTGAAGGGGATCCCGAACCGGTTATGTGTCTCGAGGTAACGCGATATCTCGGGGTCTGGCCGCGTCCAGTCTGCCTGCATAGGGACGATGTTTTCTGCCTGCAATAGGCCTGCAACTGGCTCTCTATCCAAGACTAGTGCTTTGTTCGCTTTACATGTCAGGCACCAATCTGCGGTCACATCAACGAAAACAGTCTTTCCTTGCGAAACCAGTCGCGGAATTTCGCTCCGGTCGAATTCTGCCCAATCCTGCGAAGATGTTCTTGGGGTCGGCGCAGTTGTAAAATTGGAAGCAACCAAAAAGGCTAGAGCGGAAATGCTGACGAGCGAAGCGATGCGAACATTTTCACCAAGCCGTGGCAACGCAGCCAAAAACACAAACCCGACGGACAAGCCGAATACTGTACTTACGACCCACGCTCCTGCCACGCCGTTCAAAACCCAAAGAAGCCAAATGGCCGTAAGAGTCAGTAAAAGACCCATCACCCACTTGATTACAATCATCCAGCGCCCGGGTTTTGGCAGAAGTTTCACCCACTGCGGTCGCACAGCAAACAGTAGATAGGGCAGAGCCAGCCCGAGCCCGAGTGAGGTAAACACCAGAACAGTGTCAATCGCTCGACCGGTCAGAGCGAATGCAATAGCTGTGCCAAGAAACGGTGCAGAACAAGGTGTGGCAAGAACCGCAGCGAAAGCGCCAGTCGCGAAGTCGCCTAGATATCCCTCTCGTGCCCCAGCACTTGCCAGCCGTCGTTGCAAAGCAGAAGGAAGCGATATCTCAAAAACTCCGAAGAGGTTTGCCGCGAACACAACTAGTATCATAAACATTATCGTTAGAAAGGCGGAGTTCTGGAATTGCAGCCCCCAGCCGATGCTCATCCCTGCGGCTTGAAGCGCCAAAACGCCGGTAGCCAGCACCCACATGAACGCAAGAACACCTAATGCAGACATCAAAAACCCGCCGCGCACCGTGTGGGCGGACCGATCAGCATGGGCCATGACCGACGCCAACTTGATTGATAAAACTGGCAGGACACAAGGCATAAAGTTCAGGATCAACCCACCCAGAAATGCAAAAACAGCGATCGAAATTAGCTGCATGACATCAGGTTGGGCCACTGTAATTTTGTAAGGTGGCTCCGCAGGAAAGTCGGACCAATCGGGCTGTGCAGTCACCGCACGCGCACCGTCCGTCACAGTTAAGCGCAAAGGCCCAGTAGCGTCATCGCGCGACAGGAGCGGTAATTGCGCCCAAAGGGAGGTTCCAGATGCGCTGGTCCGGATATCTGGTTGTCCAAACGTAAAGAACGAGCCCATCTCCGGGAATACATCTGGTGATTGGAAGGCCTCCGAACTTGTTGCGGTTATGACAAGCGCGTCATTTGTTAAGGCCGCAGATGTGATCACTATATTGCTGGCAGATGGCTCGGCCGGAATTCTCTGTGCAAACTTCGTTACTAGCGCTGCCGTCTGTGTGTCGACGCCATTGCCTGCCGGAATTGCCAAGGTCAAATTGAAATCATGCGGCACGCAGATGTCTGAGCAAGTGAGTAACGTAACACGAGCAGCGAGTTCTACCGGAGCGCCTGGCTCCTCTAGAACAACCAAAATCGGGAGCACGACGCGGTCGTGATATCCAAAATTTTCTATTCCGAAGGCCGTGAAGCGTTGAGGCGCGGGCCAAAGAAGCTCTGATGTTTCAAGGTTCCGTGAGCCTTGCCAATCAATTTCCGGCGGCAGGCCGACTTCGCCTGGCGACCGCCAGTAAGCTTTCCAACCTTCCGCCAGTTCAAGATCTAAGCCGAGAGACAACGTTTTTACGTTTGGGGCTACTCCGTTTTCAACCGATATCAGGCGTGCCGAGAGTGCGAAATTTGAAAAGCTCTCGGAGCTTGCGGCATGCAACAACGGCGCCCAAAGGACGCTGATCAGAAAAATCATTACGCGCCAAAAGGTAAGCGTCATTCGGATCGGCTCAATCAATGAAAACAGTAAAGTGATGCATACACCAAAGCGGCATACTTGAAGAGGACAGAAATGTATCAAAATGTCAGTCCAAGCGTCCCTTACTTCTGGCGGCTTTATATGGTTCAATCCAGCGAATTCTTTCCGAAGGCTCGCTCCGCATGGCCATGAACAGACGAAGCTTTTTACTTACTTCGGTGGCCTCAATGTTGCCTTTGCCGCTGCACGCTGGGGGGACACGGATAACCCTGCGCCCGGGCCAAGTTTCAGCCCATATCAATCAGCAATCAATCGATATGCTCGGCTTTAATGGATCGTGGCCCGGACCAGAAATCCGTCTGAGACAGAACGATCGACTACGCGTCCGTGTTGTAAACGAACTTGAGAATGGAACAATTCTGCATTGGCATGGCATCCGGCTGCCCAATGCAATGGACGGTGTCAACGTGCTGACGCAGGACGCGATACCACCGGGGCGGTCGTTCGACTATGATTTCAAAGTGCCTGACGCAGGCACTTTTTGGTACCACTCTCATTACATGTCAGTTGAACAAGTTAGTCGCGGGATGTTTGGCCCTCTGATCGTTGAGGAGATTGACCCTCCTGATGTGGATCAAGACATAACGGTCATGCTTTTTGATGTCCTGCTGGATGCCGATGGCCAGTTCGAGACCGAATTTGAGCCAGAGCAGTTTGCAACGGCTGGACGGATTGGGAATATCATGACGCCATTTGTGTCGACAGGAAAAGTAAGACTTGGAGAACGCTTGCGGTTGAGGGTGATTAATCCGGCTCCAGACCGCATTTTCAACATTCGCCTAGATGGGGTGAACGGCAAAATTGTGGCACTTGATGGCATGCCCCTGACCCAGTTGCAGCCTATGGAGAATTTGACATTGGCACCGGGGCAACGTGTCGACATTATTGGGGACGTACTCGGCAACGTTTCTATCATTGAGTCTACTGATACTGATGAAACTGAATTGGTGCGCATCCCGATCGATGGGGAGCGGAAACCTCGTGAGGGTGAAGTCCTGCCTTTGCCGAAAAGTTCCTTGCCGCGCCCAGGGCTTGTAACCTACGAGGCCGATCTAGAAATGCAAGGCGGAGCAGGAGGGATGGCGCATGGTGGCTTTGGCACTTGGGCCTTCAACGATACAAGCGGTCTTCCGGATAAACCACTCGTCTCTGTGCCTCGTGGAGACACTGTGCGGTTGCGATTGATTAACAATACGGCCTTCCCTCACGGCATCCATTTGCATGGGCACCACTTTTGGGAAACGACTACTGACGGTAAGCCAACTTA
Organism: Litoreibacter halocynthiae; assembly: GCF_004365635.1. Taxonomy (GTDB): domain Bacteria; phylum Pseudomonadota; class Alphaproteobacteria; order Rhodobacterales; family Rhodobacteraceae; genus Litoreibacter; species Litoreibacter halocynthiae. The sequence goes on from NZ_SOBH01000005.1 coordinate 46,026, forward strand.
TTTGCGCGATACAACTCTTTTGGCCGCAGGCGAGACACGCGAAATTCTTTGCGTTCTAGATAATCCCGGATCTTGGCTGCTTCATTGCCACATGCTCAGTCATCAGGTAGACGGCATGGCAACTTGGCTATACGTGAGTTGAGAACAGATTATGCATAGCCGCATTGCTCGGCCCAGCCTTCCTCACGTTCCAACTCGACTATTCTTTCAATTACCCTGTCGCTGATTTGTCCTTGAATTACCGTGCGTCCAATCACCAAGGCCGGTGTGCCGACAAAGGCAAAGGCTCGTGACAAGGCGGCACTGTTTTCTAGCTCTATTCTAACTTCATCGCTGGCCATATCTGCCAGAAATTGGGACTCGTTTATGTTCAGATCTTTGACCAGCTGGGACAAGTATTCCGGGCTTACAGAAAAAGCTGATTTCATAAGTCTTCTGTGAAACGCTGCATAGGTGCCTTGCCGTTTCGCAGCCAAGGCGGCTTTTGCAGCTAGGTCTGAGTTCTCACCCAGCAAGGGCAATTCGTGCCATGCAACCGCAATCTCATCGCCTTTTGTCTCAACAAGTTTAGCCAAGCGTTTAGTTTGCACTCGGCAATAGGGACAGTAATAGTCGGAAAATGACGCCATAGGCACCTGGCCTGATTTAAGGTCGAGTCCTTCATACAATGCGCCACAAATATTTTTGAGCACACGTGTGTCTGCTTTAAGCTTCGCATCTTTTTGCAGCCGGTCTTCTTCCGCGTCTAGTCCAACAAAAAAGTCGAAACTGCCAGCTGAGCTTTTTCCTGCATTAAGTTTCCTGAAGCCTTGGAGGTCGCTCATCGCCTCCATCTCTAATTTTTGGGGAATCAACGTCGGCACAAAACGAACAGCAACAAATCCCATTCCAACCGCGCCGATGGCCATGAGGGTATTACGTCTCTGCTTGTTCACGATGTCACCTTAATTGAAAAGACGTGAAATTAGTCTTTTCGATAAGGCCATTTCAGTGGCAAGGTCAACTTTACATACAGATACAATGTTTATCAGGCTCATATCATTCTTTCACTAACCTCAATCTGCGCTACTATCAGGCAAGTGACCAAAGCTGTTGGGAGAAAAACGAAGCTAAGCTGGGTTCAACTTAAGAAAGGATGATCATGCTGAGATCGGTTTTTGGAAGTTTCGTTGCGATATGGGCATTGATGACGGGGTCTGGTATTGCCGCAGAAGTACCCCTTAACTTCGTCACTTTAGACCCGCCCGTCGGTCTAGGGGCACAAGAACCCTCTTTTTTCGCCCTCACCGATGGACGTGTCGTCATGAGCTGGACAGAACCCGATGGAGATGGGTTCGCCGTCAAAATGGCCATCGGCGACCATATGACATGGACCGAGGCCCGCACTATCACAAGCTCTGAGGATTTGTTCATAAACTGGGCTGATTTCCCATCCATCACTGCGTTCCCGGACGGGACTTTGGCGGCTCATTGGTTGCAGGAAGCTGGCGATGGGGCTTACGTCTACGATGTCAATATTGCGCTCTCAAAGGACGAGGGCAAATCTTGGAGCACACCCATAGTTCCGCACCAGGACGGCACTCAAAGTCAACATGGGTTTGCAACGCTGATACCAAGTTCAGAAGATTCATTGGTCAGTGTTTGGCTGGATGCCCGCGCGTATAAAAAAGAATTGCTGGCAAGCCAATCAACAGGACTGCCCGACGCAATGCAATTGCGGGCAACGCAGCTCACATCGGACGGTATATTGTCGGAAGACGTCCTTGTGGACGCTCAGACATGTACCTGTTGCCAAACCTCCGCAGCGGTCACTGGGGATGGTAAAATACTGGTTGCATATCGCAACCGGACCGACGCAGAAATTCGCGACATCTCGGTCGTGCGGTTTGAAGACGGGCAATGGTCCAGCTCCAAAATTGTGCACGATGATAACTGGGAAATTTCGGGCTGCCCTGTAAACGGGCCAGCGATTGCAGCAATGGGTCAGACTGCCGTTGTCGCATGGTTTACATCCGCTGATGATATCCCCGCGGTGAAAGTCGCATTCTCAAGGAACAGTGGTCGAGATTTTGACCTACCAATCAGGGTTGATCTTGGAGAGGCGGCAGGGCGCGTAGATGCACTAATGTTAAGCGAAACAACTGCGCTTGTGACTTGGGTCGAATGGCAAGACGCTGGCGAAGTTATTTTTGCCTGCCAGGTCCGGATTGGCGAAACTTGTGAAAAAGAGGAAGCAGTAACTGTCAATACAGGTGATGGATCAGTCAACTTTCCGCGCATGGCGCGAACGGTAGATGGAGTTTACTTGGCCTGGACACAACCCGCGCTCGAAGGGGGTGGACACCCCACTGGCGAAGCGACTGTTCGGGTTGTGTATGCGAAGTATTAGTGAATGGATTTGCTGCCGTTACAAACGAATACAAATCTCCAACGAATTAAGAGACTGAGCTGGTGGACGAACATATAATTATTCGGCAAGAAGTGGGTAACCCTAAATCACGTTGGTGAGTTTTTGACATATCCATCTTATAAAATCGGCCTAGCGGCCTCTGCTGGATCTTTGGCACTTTTGCTTGGAGCTTGGGTATTTCAATCAATTGGATACGCCCCTTGTGCCATGTGCATCTGGCAAAGATACCCTCACGCAATCGCAATCTTTTTGGGCGCACTAGTTTTTTTCGGTTTGCGCCACAAAGTGATCTATCTCGTCGGTGCCATCGCAACTGCATCCACGGCTGGCATCGGGATATTTCATACCGGAGTAGAGCGAGATTGGTGGGAAGGGCCAACTTCTTGCACAGGCTCGGGTTTGGATCTGACAACAATGACACCAGAAGATCTACTATCAACTTCTGGGGTGGCAGACTTGGTGATGTGCGATCAGGTCTCCTGGGAGTTTCTTACTCTTTCGATGGCGAGTTGGAATACATTGCTGAGTTGTGTCCTTGTCGGATTATGGATTATTGCGTCGAAACAAGGCAAGCTAGGGTCAGGACTCATAACCAGAATATGACTGTTACGGCGAGAGCGATTGCTGACAGGAAAACCTTTGGGCAGCGGTCATAACGGGTTGAGACACGTCGCCAGTCTTTGAGCCTGTCGAACATCCTTTCGATGCGGTTGCGGCGTTTGTATCGGCGCTTGTCGTACTTGATGGTCTTCTTGCGCGATTTGCCTCCTGGGATGCAGCGCTTTGTGCCCTTATATATAAGGGTATCTCGAAACCAGTCAGCGTCATATCCTCGATCTGCGAGAAGCCACTCGGCCTCAAGCAGGCCGTTCATCAAAGCCGCAGCACCAGTATAATCGCTTACCTGCCCTGCCGTGATGAACAGGCGGACAGGACGGCCGCTGGTATCTGTAACGGCGTGCAATTTAGTATTCATTCCCACTTTGGTCAGCCCGATCAGGCGTCCACGCAACCTTTTTTAAGCCTCAGACTGGAGGCCGTGCGATGCGCCTTGAGATATGTTGCATCAATTGAGATGGTTGCGTTGTCGGGGGCTTGCTCAGCCAGTCCCATCATGATCCGGGCAAACACGCCCATATCACTCCAACGCTTCCAGCGATTATACAACGTCTTTGGTGGGCCATACTCGGCAGGTGCATCGCACCACTTTAAACCATTGTGATTGATGAATATAATGCCGCTTAAAACACGGCAATCATCCACGCGAACGCGACCCCGGCTCTTTGGAAAGTAAGGCCGCAAACGCTTCATCTGCGCCTCCGTAAGCCAGTATAAGTTGCTCATCATATCCCCCGAAACTGGGGATCGTGAATCATAGCAGCGCGACAAGCTCAATCAGTTAATGGGGGCTGACCCCAGGGAAGATTAATAAATGAAACTCTTTGAGTGCCGCGAAGCAATCAAGACTTTTTTGAGTACCTGCATCAATCAATACGATCTATATGATGAACGTTGACCAACATACGAAACAAGCGTGCCCGAAGTTGCTTTAAACCCGACTTTCCTCAATTAGGTGTAAAATTTAATGTGCCAGCTGTGATGAACATGTTGCTCACTAAATTTTGATCACGAGACGAGATAACAACTTGAACCTACAGCTGCTTGAGGTTGTATATTTAACAAATTGACCTTGTTGGCGAAAGAGCCCAGCGCGTTCAAAAATTTGCGGGAGACTGATCAATGCTAACACGACGCCACTTTATCTCGACAACTGCTGCTATGTTCTCGGCGCCATTAGCGAGCCCAGTTTTGGGAAAATCCCAACCAACAAAGGGACAAAAGGCATCTTGGGATGCGCGCGTAACCCCAGATGCATACGATCCAGCAACATCCAATCCTTGGGGTCTACCAGCAAGATTTTTACCACAGCGGGTTGTTGCGAATGATGGTTTGGAGCCAGGTGATATTCACGTCGATGCAGTTGCAAGATATCTGTATCACATCGAAGAGGGCGGCACCGCGATGCGATACGGCGTAGCGATCGCGCGTGGCAATCTTTACGAACCGGGAACATACACCATTCGGCGAAAAGTAGAGTGGCCGCATTGGACACCCACCGCCTCGATGGTTAAGCGGAACCCCGAATACGCTGAATTTGCCGATGGGCAGGAGCCTGGCCCTAAGAATGCGCTTGGCTCTAGAGCACTCTATTTATATGTCGGCAATCGCGATACTTACCTTAGAATACACGGCACGCCGTCCCCTCGTTCGATTGGCGGGAGGGCAAGTTCAGGCTGTGTTCGTATGGTAATGGCCCATATCAATGATCTTTATCCAAATGTCGCTATCGGATCCACAGCATATCTATACTCCGCTGAAGGAAGCGTAGTTTCGGAGACTTAAACTCGCGCTGTAGAACCGTAGTCCACAAAGAAATCAGGTCTTTTTGGCGACACAGATTGGATTACCACGAGCAGAACGCAATGGAAGCAGTGTAGTCTCGACGCGACCTCTGTGCTCGTACCAGTAACAGCCGTCTTCCGGCAGCAGACGGGCTGTGCTGAGGTCCTGACCGAGTGCTGCCAAATTAACGACTTCGTCTGGAACTTGCCTGACCTTAGATGACCTATTGGGAGATATTGTTGCTGTGCACGCGCTCAATAGAAAAGCGCCGACCACTAATGTTCCAGTTACAGTTCGCACGATAGTCCCCTGTCTATTCATTCAAATCCAGTGTCTGGAAATATCCATTACATTACTCGGTTCCCGTTGCAACAAGCGCAATTCCGTCGCACGCGGGACAATGTACCGACAGCACAGTTAGGTCTTGAACCTATGCAGCAAAAAATTACTTTTGTGCCAATTTATTGGGGTCAGGTGCGCCTAGCGATGCCCGATCCAGCCACGATCGTCCGTGAAGGGGCTGCTTGCCGCCAGTGTCGTAACCATAAAATCAGCAGGCAACCGGTCGAGTGGCGCGAGCGGCGTGGGCGAGGCCGTCAGGATGAAATTAGCATAGCCACGCGCACTTACAGGTCCGACTACCGCCGTTACATACGGATAAAGTTGCGTCAGGATCGCATGGGTTCCACGTACAAGTTGCCCGTTTGGCTCATCGATAAGGTTCACATACACTGGCCCGGTGACGATCTCGCGCAGGCGCTGATAAGTTTCCAAAGTAACCAGATGTGCAGGGACAGATCCGGATGAAAATGCATCCATGACAACCGCATCAAACTGGCGTTCTGTTTCGTTTATATACCTTCGCCCGTCCGCATGCACTATTTCGAGCCGCCTGTTATCTTTTATCACCGACGCGGCCCAAGGGAAATTCTCTTGCACCACCGCAGTCACGAGCGGATCAATCTCAACCGCCACCGCCCGTGCATTCGGGCGCATACTCAACAACTGACTTGGCAATGTATACCCACCGCCACCCACAAACAGAACGTTCGCACTCGTGGGCAAATCATGTGACATGCGCGCCCACAGCATTTGCGTATAATTCAGAACCAGCGGATCTTCCTGCGAAGGAGTATTATCAGAATTTATTCGCTCGGCTGCTTGAGCGATGCGATCTGAAAACAGGTGTAATTCACCGTCCCGATAACCGACATCGATGCACGATAAGCCTGATTCATACCGGCAGACCGACCCGTTTGCGAAGCTCAACGCAATGATCAATCCTGCTGGTGCGATGATCTCTAATATGGACTGCGGGCCACCACGCACAAAAGACACGCACATTAGAGCCACAGCCCCGCATCCCGCAAAGGTCAGCGCCGAACCCACTATTGGCAAGGCGACAAATCCGGCAAGAACCGCCCCTAAAATAGCGCCCAGCGAACCCGCAGCCAGTACAATACCCAGTGATGATCCCTCTCTCCCTGGCCGCGCTTCTACAGCCAGCTTCGCCAAATAGGGAGAAGGGAAGCTAACCAGTACTGACGCGGGAAAGAAAGCGACGATAACCGAAAGGATCATTCCACCAGTGCCTCGCGCTCCTAGCCCATACAGCATCGACAGGATCATCGGTGAGAGCGCCATTAGTAGCGCCGTTGCGATCAGGGCCCGCCGGACGAGCTGTGCCGCCACATCTCTCTCGCGTTCCGCAATCAGCCCGCCGAGTGCGCTACCGAATGAAAACCCTGCCAAAACTGTCGCGATTACTGTGGTCCACGTAACGAGCGACGTCCCAAAAAACGGCGCTAATACACGGCCCGCCGCAATCTCATACGTGAGCCCAACTGCGGACAAAACTAGAATAAGGCCGACTGTCTCCCAAAACCGCATGACAGCTCCATGTTTCGCGTACACGCGCGATACATGGGCATCGCACGAGCCGCAATAACGCCCTGATCGGCACTGTTGCATTATTTTCGATGTGGCCTGATGCTGGGGGAATTGTTTACAGGAGTTCGCCATGACCGGCGGAGATCCATTCAAACATCACCGTTTCCCGCAAGACGTGATCTTGCTGGCGGTGCCCTGGTAGTGTCGATATCCGCTGTCCTATCGCGATGTGCGGGACCTGCTCGCTGAGCGCGGTATCGCAGTAGACGCAGCAACAGTCTACCGTTGGGTACAAAAGTTCGGTCCTGAAATTCGTAAACACGCCTATGGTCGACATCGCTCATGGCGTGGTTTGCAATGGCATGTGGACGAAACCTACGTGCGGGTGAATGGTCCCCTCTCATCGCTGCAAGCAGCGACTGCCGGGCAGTGGATGGTGCTATCTGTGGCGGGCTGTCGATCAGCGTGGGCAATTGATTGACTTCCGGCTGACCGCACGACAAAACTCCAAAGCCGCAAGGGCCTTCATGCGACAGGCCTGCGATACTGTCCGCTGCTACAAACCAATGACGATCATCACCGACAAAGCCCACAGCTATGCCAAGGTCATCCGAGAAATGAATTTCGGAAACGGGCCGAATGACGCAATCATTCATGTTGATCGCAAGCACCTGAACAATCGGATCGAGGGCGATCAGGGCGCTCTCAAACAATTGCTCCGACCAAAGCGTGGCTTCCGACAACTGACCGCAGCAAAGAATACCCTCAAAGGCATTGAAACTCACTGCGCGATAAAGAAGGGTCACTTCGCAAACAACGAGCCTGGCGTGCTCAACGAAGTTGCCTTCGTCGCAAAACTCTTCACGAAGGCAGCATGATACGATCGCCAACAGCCGTCTCCAGTTCCACATTAACTAGGGCAACAGAACCCATCGTTTAAACATGAGTTTGACGTCCTACTAGTCTTTCGGAAATATCATTCACTCAGTTTTCTCGAATCGAACTCCATGTTCTGCAATGCGATCGCGTGCTGTCATGAGGTTTTTCTCCGGAAAAGTGGCTTAAACTCAATAGTTCTGGTTATTTGCAGCCTCTATTCCAAATCGGGTATCAACTTATTTTTTCCGGCATCATTTTTCCCTTGAACCTCTAGTTACTGTAGAATGTATGCAAAGGGCATCATTGCGATTCCGAGGATACTTTATGCCACATGATGCCGCTCATCACAGTCACGATCATTCTGAAAAAGCAGCCAAACCCGGCGGAAGCTGCTGCGGGGATGAAGCCGTCGCACAGACACAGATACAGCCTACCGACGGCCGAAGTTTTTACGTCAGCGGTTTGGACTGTGCTGAAGAGGTGTCAATCCTGAACCGTGTCGTGGGACCCGAGGTCGGCGGCATAGAGTATCTGGCGTTTGATGTGATAAACGCGCGGATGACAGTCTTGGATGGCGGAAGCGACTCATCCTCGGACAGAATCATCAAGCTGGTTGCGACCACCGGAATGACAGCCAAAACTTGGAACGCCGAGGATGCCAACACGGAACAGGCCGCGCATCTGAAAACCCAGAAACGCTTTACAGCGTTGAGCGGCGGCTTTTGGGCGGCCGGTTTCATATACCATGTTGTCGAGACCGGGTTTGGTGGCGCCATCGGATTGTTTGCAGGCCATGGTGAGGCGCCGATGCCAGTGGCCGAAGCGGGACCATTCGCGGTGGCCATCCTGTTTGGCGTATGGCTCGTTGCCCCAAAAGCTTGGTCGTCCGCACGCCGTTTTTCTCCGGATATGAATTTGTTGATGGTCGTGGCCGTGGCCGGTGCCATCGGGCTCGAAGAGTTTTTCGAGGCCGCAACAGTGGCATTCTTCTTCTCGCTCTCGTTGTATCTCGAAAGCTGGAGTGTTGGGCGCGCGCGCAATGCTATCTCGGCGCTGCTTGATCTCGCGCCCCCGACGGCGCGGGTACTTTATGACGATGGCTCGGAAGCGGACGTTCCCGCCGCGGCGGTTGCTGTCGACGCGCGGTTCATTGTGCGCGGCGGTGACCGTATTCCGCTCGACGGAGAAGTGGTTGACGGAGCGGGAGCCGTCGATCAAGCTCCTATCACTGGCGAAAGTGCCTTGGTGCCAAAAGAGGCTGGCGATGAGGTCTATGCCGGCACGATCAATGGTGATGGCACGCTGACGGTACGGGCGACGAAGGCCGCCTATGACACGGTGCTATCCAAGATCATCCGCATGGTGGACGACGCCCATTCCCGAAGGGCAGAGGTCGAGCAATGGGTGACGAAATTTGCCCGTATCTACACACCGGTCGTGATGGCGCTTGCTATTCTCATAGCACTTCTGCCGCCTCTTGTGGCCGGCGGTGACTGGGGTTTTTGGTTCTATAACGCGCTGGTGCTTCTGGTCATTGCCTGCCCTTGCGCCCTGGTGATCTCAACGCCCGTCTCCATTGTTGCAGCCCTTGCGTCATCGGCGCGCAACGGCGTGTTGATCAAGGGCGGGGCCTATGTAGAAGCGCCGGGTCGCACCACAGCGATTGCCATGGACAAGACCGGCACGATCACGATGGGGGAGCCCGAAGTGGCCGGTGTATACCCAATTGGCGAAATATCGGAACGCGATCTTCTGATGCGCGCCGCAGCGCTCGAAGCGCGGTCCTCCCACCCGCTGGCAAGGGCGATCCTTAGCCGCGCGGGGCGGGACAACATTTCCTTCGCTTCCGCTGACAACACACGCACGGTCCCGGGTCGCGGGCTTGAGGGCGAGATGAGCGGCATGTCTATCTGGCTAGGATCGGACCGCTTTGCAAAGGAAAAAGGATTCGGGTTTACCATCCCACCAGAGCTGCGTGACCAGATTGAAGGAGCTGGAAACACTCTTGTGGCAGTTGGGGACGACAGTGGTGTCAGCGGCGTGCTGGAACTGCGTGACCAGATACGTCCCGACGCCAAGGGGATCGTTGCGCGGCTCCACGCCCAAGGGGTCAAAAAGATCGTGATGCTGACAGGCGACAACGCGGCAACGGCACGGGCGGTGGCAGCCGAAGTGGGCATAGACGAGGTGCGCGCCGAACTCCTGCCAGAGGACAAGGTAAACGCTATTGAGGAATTGGTGGCAGAGCATGCCACTGTCGCGATGATTGGAGATGGCGTGAACGATGCCCCGGCAATGGCGCGCGCGCATTATGGCATCGCGATGGGCGCTGTCGGGTCAGACGCTGCGATTGAAACCGCTGATATTGCGCTGATGACCGACGACATTGGCAAAGTGCCTTGGCTAATCGGGCATTCCCGCCAGGCCATGTTGATCATCAAGCAGAACATTGGTTTGTCACTTGCTACCAAAGCCGTCTTCGTCGTCGCGACAGCGTTCGGCATGGCCTCAATGTGGGGCGCGATCGCTGCTGACGTCGGCGTGTCGCTCCTCGTTGTCGCCAACGCGTTGCGCTTACTGAATGCGCGAGACGATCAACCAGGAACACAAGATGACACAACTGGATAGATGAACAGACGACCAAAGGTGCACTAGCACACGGACGTTGATTGTGGACTGACTTGGCGATATCAAGTTGCTAGAAAAGACCTCAAACAATGAGGCATCAAGCCGTGATGATTAAAAAAAATCCTAGACGGTTCTTCCTTGCGGGCGGCATGGCTGCCGTCCTTTCTGGATGTGCAAGCAAATTTCGATCCTACAGCGGTCCAGAAGTCACTCGCATTCGCCTTTATAAGTCGGACAGACTGCTGGTTCTGGACGGTTCGCAGGGTGTGTTGAGCACTTATCCGGTCGGCCTAGGATTCTCTCCGACGGGACATAAGCAGTTTGAAGGGGACGGGCGGACGCCGGAAGGCACCTACACTATTGATCGCCGCAATCCAAATAGCTTGTTCCACCTGTCTATTGGCATTTCCTATCCAAATGAGGCGGACATCGCATTTGCTAAGGCGCAAGGCCAATCTCCCGGTGGCGACATCTTCATCCACGGGGGTCCGCGATGGGGCATCGACCCGCTGAACAAGCGAGACTGGACTGCCGGATGCATTTCGGTCACCGACCGGCAGGTCGAAGAAGTCTATGCGATGGTGCGCGACGGCACGCCCATAGAAATCTACGCCTGAGAATCCCTCACGAACACAAGCATGTCTGGCGATCTTAACCGAGCCAGACGTCTAAAAATAGCATTAGGACCAGACCTACGGCAAGGCCCAGCGTCGCTTTGTTCTGGTGCCCGCTTCGATGCGTCTCGGGAATGATCTCGTGGCTAATGACATAGAGCATCGCACCTGCTGCGAAGGCGAGACCCCACGGCAGGAGTGGTTGTGAAAAGGTGATTATCCCGGCTCCCAGCACCCCGCCGATGGGCTCGACCATTCCCGTGAGCGCCGCAATGCCCCAGGCTCGAAACTTCGAATACCCTTCGCCAAGAAGGGACACCGCTACGGCTAAACCCTCAGGGGCATTTTGCAGACCGATTCCGATGGCCAGCGGCAGGCCGCCGGAAACGCCTTCTGCGCCAAAGCCGACACCGACTGCAAGACCCTCAGGGAAATTGTGGATTGTAATGGCGATAATAAATAGCCAGACGCGGCGTAGAGACGCGCCCTCAGGCCCTTCTCGGCCAGAGCTGAAATGCTCGTGCGGAAGCTTTTCGTTCATCAGCGCCACGGCACCCATCCCAAGGAGAATTGCCACGCATACGATTGCTGCGGGAGCGGCTGCATTTTGGTACCGCATTTCAGCGGCATCAAGAGCGGGGATAATCAACGAAAAAAAAGATGCCGCAAGCATAACGCCGGCCGCAAATCCAAGTGACAGATCCCTTGTTGCGCGAGACGGAATCCTCCCAAAGAGTACAGGTATGGCACCGACAGCTGTTAGAGATCCAGCGGCCAGACTGCCCAGAAATCCAAGCATTATGGGGGATAAGGATTCCATTTTTGTACTTTCTGTTAAGCTCTTGTCAGCACGCGGCGGATCTTTGGCACTGCAAATTCTCGTGGTTCATGGTAGTCTATGGTACCGAGAAACTGCCCCTCTGAAGCGAAGAGGAAAACGCTCGCAGTGTGGTTCATCGTATAGTCGCCGCCCTCGGTCGCGACTTTTTCATAACTTGCGCGGAAGCCTGCCGCGGCGCGTGTCGTTTCACTCAGCGTTCCGCTCCAACCTTGGATAGCGGGGTGAAAATAGCTGACATATTCAGCCATGGCCGCCACTGTATCGCGCTTTGGATCAACCGTAATGAACACAACGTTCATGTCGGCAACGTCGTCTCCAAGGTCGTCGAGCCAACCAGAAATGTCCGACAATGTGGTCGGGCACACATCGGGGCAGTATGTGAAGCCAAAAAACACTATAGATGGATTACCTAAAAGCGTCGTTGGTCCGACCGTTGACCCGTCTTGGTCGGTCATCTGAAATTTCATCTGAGTAAGCGGCAAGGGCCGCTGTGCTGCCGGTTCAGGTGTGCCTGGCCCATCCACCTGCCACCAACCGACAAATAGCGCGAGCGCAAGTACGCCGCTCGCTGCAGCACCATAAGTGATGAGGGTGCTTCGGTTCATCAGCCCTCTGGCCCACGCGCCGCAATCCCAAGAATGGGCACGTCAACGGTCAGAGCTCCGCCATCGGCAAAGTTCAATGTCAACGGAAAGGTTTCGCCTTCAACCATCTTGATTTGCAGTCGCATCAGCATGGCATGCAGGCCACCCGGCTCAAGCGAAACTGTTTCGCCTGGTGGAACCATGATGTCTCCTGCAGGTGCCATAGAACTCACACCATTTGCGTCGGTCGTCGTTTCATGAATATCCGGCATCATGGCGAGAGGCGTTTCCAAGCCCACTAACGTCACCGGATCGGTACCCGTATTGCGCAGGGTCATATAAGCAGCACCCGGACGGTTGATGCCGATAGAGGCGCGAGACCAGGCGTCTTCGACCACAACGTCCTCAGACCCAGCAACTGTTATCGTCGGCAGCCCGATGAACAGGCACGATGCAAAGACAGTGGCAGCAATGGATGATTTCACGGGTTCGTTCCTCTCAATAGTAAGTTGGTCACGAGCCGATCGCCGCGACTTCTGCGGCGACCAACGCGCGCAGTTCGTCAGCTCCGAACGGATCAAGGGGTTTGCCATTCACAAAAAAGGTGGGAGTCTGGCGCACGCTCATTGTCTCAACATCCGCGCGGTCTTGATTGAGGATCGCCAGCGTTTGTGGCGCTCTCATTTGGTTTTTTGCGGCGTGAACATCCAGGCCAGCCTGTTCCGCAATGCCGAGAATCAAACCGGGCGCTGGTTCGCCGTGAGACGCCCAACGTGACTGAAACTCAAGGATCGCTTCTTTGACCGGAACATAAACGTCTTGCATACGCGCGGCTTCCATCACTCTGATGGCTTCTTCCGAGGCCGCACCATGGAACGCGGTGTAGCGAAGAACAACCCGAACCTGTCCGTCGTGCTCCGCCATGATATCCTTGATGACCGGGTAGAATGCCCGACAGGCTTCACAGGCTGGATCAAAGAACTCCACGATTGTGACAGGCGCATCCTCTGGCCCCATGATGGGCGAGTAGGGACGCATCAGTGCCTCCGCTATTTCGGGCTGGATCGGCTCGACTTGTGCAATCGAGGCAGGGCGGGACTGATACCAGAAAGCGGCGGCAAAGATCGCTAGGCCAACAGCCAAGACGGATAGTACGATTGATCTGTTTTTCATGTGCGGGGCTCCTTCAGGGAGAGAAATGATAAGAACGCGATGAGCGCAAAAGCGATGAACGCCAAGAGCGGAATAGGAATCCCAAAAAACAGCTGATTGTCGCCGGTGCAGGCCGGGCCTGTCGCTGTGCAGGGTTGGATGGGTTCCGGCAGGATTCCGGTGTAAAGGCCCATGTGCCAAAGCGCGACCGCAGCACCCCCAAGCGCAAGTGCGATGCCATAGCGGCCGACCCGATCATCCTGCCACCATAGGCCAAGACCCAGAACGACAGCCAAAGGAAACATGAACGCGCGCTGAAACCAGCATAGGTTGCAAGGTGCTTGCCCTATCACCTCGCCAATATAGAGCACGGATAGCGAACTTGTAAGCGCTACGATCCATGCCCCAATCAAAGCGGTGTCTTTAGAAATTGCATAAATCACATCTACAGCCTCGCCCTTAGATCAGAGACGATTTCTTCCGCCGGCGTGCCGTAAGTCCAAGCTCCAGCATATCCGTCCTGCGTATCAAAGAGGAACAATTGCGAGGAATGCCCCATGGTATAGCCATCTGGCGAGGCGGCTTCCTCGATCTTTTCGTAGTAGATGCGAAAGGTCTCAGATGTTCGCTTGATCTGATCTGCAGTTCCGGTAAGCCCAATGAGGTCAGCGTCGAAGTAAGGAATGAACTCAGCGAGCGCTTGTGGTGTGTCCCGTTCCGGATCAATCGAAATAAACAGCGGCTGTACTTGCACCGCATCGGAGCCAAGCGCATCCATGACAGCGGCAACCTCGGCCAGTGTCGTGGGACAAACATCAGGGCAGTTTGCAAAGCCGAAGAAAACAAGCATCCAGCGCCCTGCAAAATCTTCGTCTGTTTGCATCATGCCTTGGTGATCAGTCAGTTCGAAATCTGCCCGGAACGCAGGCTCGTCAGTTCGCTGATCACTCCTGCTAGAAACTTGCAGCCAAACGAACCCCACAATCGCAATCGCGGCGAGGCCCCAAAGCATTCTTTGCAAGGCAGATAGTCTCATTGGTCGAATTACGCCCGATTCGGTACATTTTTATTGCGTTGTAAATGTTCTAGTTGCTAGAGGTTCAAGCTGTTTCTTGGCACAGTGACGGCGTGTCACGGACCCGTGAACAGAGCACTGGCTTGCACATGCCGATACCTATAGCTACCAACACTATAGCTATGGAGGTTACATGCTTACAATTGGCAGCTTGGGTAAGAAAACCGGAACGAAGGTTCAGACCATTCGGTACTATGAACAGATTGGGCTAATGCCCGAGCCGGGCCGGACCGAAGGAGGCCAGAGGCGTTATGGGGACACTGAGGTCGACCGCCTGTCCTTCATCAGACACTCACGTCAGTTGGGATTTCCTCTGGAAGCCATCCGTGAACTTCTTGATCTCAGCGATAATCCCGACCGCTCATGCCATGAGGCCGACTCCATCGCGCGTCGGCAACTCAAACAGGTCGAATTGCGGATGGATCGACTAAAAGCGCTGCGCACCGAACTGAAACGCATGATCCAGGAATGCAGCGGCGGAAACACAGCGGACTGCAAGGTTCTCGAAGTCTTGCGTGATCATTCGGAGTGTCTAACCGACCATGACGGGATTGGAGCTTAGCCCTTACAAGGGCCCGAACGGATCAAACGGAAAAGCCACTTGAAGCTCTAGTCACTAGAGCAATTACATCTATACATATATGATTCGTGGAGATGTAAAATGTGTGCTGATGATCCGCTACTGGCAGCAACCCCAATCCTGGATTTCGCCCATCCGTCGATTGGAAGACTGATTGAGAGTCGGGGCTGGAACGCCCTGTCGACACATGTCCGGATTGGGGCAATCTACGATTTTGTGCGGAATGAAATCGCCTTCGGATACAATCGGGCAGATTACATCTCGGCTGCTGAGGTGCTGACTGACGGGTTCGGCCAATGCAACACCAAGGGCACTCTTCTAATGGCGCTTTTGCGCGCGGTCGGCGTGCGCTGCCGTCTTCATGGATTCACCATCCACAAAGAACTGCAGCGGGGTGTCGTTCCTGAACTCGTCTATCCCATTGCTCCCGAAGAAATCCTTCATTCCTGGATTGAGGTCGAAACGGAGACGGGTTGGGCGAACCTCGAAGGATTTATTCTTGATGCTCAGTTTCTTTCGACTCTCCAATCCGCATTCACCGATACACAAAGCCTCTGCGGCTATGGGGCAGGGACTGATTGTCTGACGGCCCCGCCAGTCGAGTGGACCGGTAGCGACACCTACATCCAGAAAACAGGCATCGTGCAGGACTTCGGAACTTTTGACGCGCCCGACGACTTCTACATTCATCATCGGCAGTCGCTCAGTTTGATGAAGGATTTTCTTTATCGACACCTCATCCGCCATTGGATGAATGCCCGCGTTCGCCGCATTCGGACCGGGCGCCTACCGCGCATTCCTGGCATGGCAATGCCCAATCATCACCACGAGGGATCACATCATGCCTCATGACGGCCACGCGCATATCGACCCTGCATCCGGTGATCGTCGTGTCTCCATCGCGATCTGGGCGAACGCACTTCTGACAGTTGCGCAGATTGTGGGCGGCATCCTGTCGGGCAGTCTCGCACTCATTGCAGATGCGTTGCACAACTTCTCTGATATGGCTTCTCTGGTAATTGCGTTCGCGGCCCGAAAGATTGCCAGACGTCCCGCTGATGAAAGAATGACATTTGGCTATGGCAGGATCGAAGTCGTCGCGGCGTTGATCAACTACACAACCCTCATCCTAGTCGGTGTATACGTCATATATGAAGGCGGAATGCGACTGATTAAACCGACCGAAGTGGCTGGTTGGACAGTGGTGATCCTTGGCTCTGTAGCGCTAGTCGTCGATACGCTGACAGCGCTGCTGACGTATTCTATGCAAAAGCGCAGTGTGAACATCCGGGCGCTCTTCCTGCATAACTTGTCAGATGCTTTAGCCTCCGTGGCCGTAATCATCGGCGGCTCGCTTATCCTGCTTTATAACATGTGGTGGGTCGATCCTGCGATCACGATTGGCATCGCCCTGTATATTCTCTACCTCGCCGTCACGGAAATTGGCGGCCCCATACGCATTCTGATGCTGGGAAGTCCGCCAGACCTCGACAACGAGGCGGTCATTGCCGCCATTAGAGCTGTCGAGGGGGTGCATGACGTCCACCACGTTCATCTTTGGCAAATGCAGGAGAACCAGGCCGCATTGGATTGCCATGTGGTGATCAGTGACGGTGCTCCCGGCGAAGGAGTCAAAACGGCGCTAAAGGCCCGTCTTGCCGACGAGTTCGGCATCCAGCATTCCACGCTGGAAATTGAATACCTAGAGCATGCGCATGAAGGCGCACAGCTCTATGGACACAAAGAGAGCGAGGCATGATGCAGACGACGCTGATTCTTCTTGGTCTGGGAATTGCCGCCGCGACGCTCGCTTCAATCCTGTGGTCCATTGCAGTTCCGAAGCGCCGCATTTGGCCCCCTCGACGCTATACAGTCATGACGCCTGTTCTGGTCTGGGCGCCCACACTCTCGCTGTTTGGCATTCTTATTGTCCTTGGGATCTGGGGGTGGGGCGATCTTCCTTTGGCAGGCTGGTTGCGTTTCGGGGTTGGGATTCCACTTATCTTGGTCGGCAATTTTGTCGTCTGGTCTGAAGTCGCTCATTTCGGAATACCACAAACAGGCGGTGCGAAGGGCAATCTGAGAACCGCTGGGATGTATCGATACTCACGCAATCCTCAGTATGTGGCCGATATCGCGATTGTCGGTGGTTGGATAATTCTCACATCAGCAACGCCGGCGCTCATCGTAGGAATGGCAGGAATCCTCGTTCTGTTAGCTGCACCATTCGCAGAAGAGCCGTGGCTTAAAGAAGAGTATGGTTCCGAATTTGATGATTATGCCGTGCGTGTCCGAAGGTTTCTTTGATTTCGAGGCACTTTTAGCAAGGTCGCCTGTCGCCACCTAGTTATGGGTCAGAGCAGATTTTCGCCGCCACACGGGCGGATGACTGTTTTCGCTGAAATGCCGATCAAAGCAAAATTTATTAACATAACACGCATTACAGGTTGAAAACAAAGCAAGAACGATTGGGCTGATCCCCACTGAAATTACTTGTTGCTATCAATCCAAAGCGACATCAGCCCGCGATCTCTAAAGCACTCAGGTGGTACGTCGCTGCGTTTGTACCGCGCAATACGCTCTGCGAATGCAACTTGCTTGGATGACGGATAATTCGCAAACTTGTTCGAGCTCGGAGCCTCGCGGTTCTCATCGATCCAGCGCGACAGAGCCTGGCGATCTTGCTGGGTTTCCCATGGCAGGACCTGGCCCGTCCTAAAGGAAATTTGGCGCGCGAAGTTCAACTGCTTCTCGGTTACAGGCAACCGATGGTAGTCGTTGCTCGACGTATTAAGAGCCCCGTTGTCGGTTCCAACTGATGATGATTGCTGCATTGATCCCTCCATCTTTGTTCGACTCACAATGTAGAACATAATGGGAACAAAATCAATATGTATGGGTATAGAATTCAGCACCTACTAAATGTTGATGCCGCCTACCCAAGCCATAAGGTTGGTGTCTGAATCGCGAGCTTGAGAAGAACGAGGGAGGCTACTGGTCAGTCCCACTTGAGTTGCCGCTATAAACAGCACCCCTCGCCCAGAAGCGCGCATTCAAAACTGGCGCGGAGGTCAGCTAAGCGGACTTTGATGCCGTTTATTTTCTGGTTTCCCTCCAACGAAAATACAGTTCCGCAGATATCGCCAAGATGAAGAGTGGTCCGGCAGCAACTAGATAGCTGACGACTGCAAAAGCGTTAAATCTCGATGCTATTGCGGCAATTGGGTCAGAGAATAGTAAACATCTAGCATACCCAATAAACGCGTGGCCCTCGCAACCGTATTCAAAAGTGAGAACGTTCAGGTAAGCCACAAGGAAAAACATTCCACCGATCTTAAGGACATAAGAGCTGAAACTCGAGCGGCACCTTACACCAATGAACAGCGACAAAATTATCGAAAGCAGGACTCCGAAGATCACGAGGTGTTCGCCAATCATAAGCACGCAAAATCATCTACTTTGGTAATACCAATTCGGGTGAGTATATTTGAAGTCAGCTGTACGTCCAGATAGGGTGCTGTCGCATAGATTGGGCTCGAAGCGGTCATCTGATAGCTTTGGTCAGTTGACTGGTGCCAGCCCGCAGCGGACATTGGATCGTGAGTGCGTTCGGCGGGTTGGCGGACGGAGCGCCATTTCGCTGCAGCTGCGCCAAGGTCTGCTATCGACTTTTCAATGATCTCTTTCACAAAGCTCATGATCTGCCAAAGACGCCAGCACGTAACAGTCTTCGGATATGCCGTGCCCATCACAGCCTTTTGAAATTCGCGTAAGTTCTTTTTCCAATAGCTTGAGCCGTTTCATCTTCTCGCGCACGTCGGCCAGCTGCGAAACAGCGATGTCGGTTGCTGCCTCGCAGGATCGGTCTGGGTGTTCCTGTAGTTCGATGAGCGAAGAGATAGCCTCAATCGAAAAGCCCAGATCGCGGGCGTGACGGATGAAACTCAATCGTTCCAATCCGTCCTTATCGTACCGCCTTTGGTTGCCACTTGTGCGCTCGGCCTCTGCCAAAAGCCCCATTTCCTCGTAGTAGCGGATCGTCGGAACTTTGACCTTTGTGCGCTTTGAAAGCTCGCCGATAGAAAACATGAAGAAACCTCTTGAACCTCTAGTCACTAGAGACATTACACTATCATTGACATCAGATGAAAGAGGATTCCCCATGGCAGGTTGCTGCGGACATGACGCCAAGTTTGACGGCGTATCAGACGACTACAAGCGACGGCTCTGGATCGTTATTGCCTTAAACGCGACAATGTTCGCGGTTGAAATGACTGCGGGACACTTGGCGAAGTCACAGGCTTTGCAAGCCGATGCTCTCGACTTCGCGGGCGATGCAATGACCTACGGCATTTCTCTGGCCGTCATTGGTGCCTCACTTCGCGCACGCACAAATGCCGCGCTGTTCAAGGGTTTCAGCCTTTTGTTAATGGGGCTTTGGGTCTTCGGATCGACCGTCTACCGTGTTTTTTATGTCGGGGTTCCCACAGCCGAGATTATGGGCGCAGTTGGCTTTCTGGCCTTGCTCACGAACCTTGCCAGTGTGTTCTTACTGGTGCGCTACAAGGATGGTGACGCCAACGTGCGGTCGGTTTGGCTATGCTCGCGCAATGACGCCATAGGCAACGTCGCCGTAATGTTCGCCGCCTTGGGCGTCTGGGGCACCGCAACAGGTTGGCCTGATTTGATCGTCGCAACAATCATGGCTGGGCTGTTCTTGTCGTCCGCTTTCCAGATCGTGCGCCAAGCCCTCGCAGAGCGGCGTGAAATAATCGACCACAAACACGCGGAGGCATGATGGAGGGCTTTCTGGTTATTCTGGGTCTTGGGGTTGCTGCTATGACCCTTGCAGCAATCCTCTGGTCGATTGCCTTTCCTGATCGACGGATATGGCCACCAAAACGCTACACTACACTCACGCCTTTCCTTGTCTGGGTGCCAACATTCACACTGTTTGGGGTTCTTATCCTGCTTGGTGTCTGGGGTTGGGCCGATCTGGCCATACCCAGTTGGTTGCGGTTTGGTGTCGGCCTGCCACTCATCCTGATCGGCAACGTCGTCGTGTGGATGGAAGTCTCACATTTTGGAGTGCCGCAGACTGGGGGAGCCAAAGGCACCCTGCGCACCGAGGGCATGTACCGCTACTCTCGGAACCCGCAGTATATAGCTGATATTGGCATCGTCATTGGTTGGATGATCCTGTCAGCAGCGCCTTGGGCCATGGTCGTCGGACTGGCTGGAATAGTGGTGCTTATTGCCGCGCCATTTTCCGAGGAGCCTTGGCTAAAAGATAAATATGGCAGCGCCTTCGATAACTACTCGCCGCGGGTACGGCGGTTCCTATAAGGTAATGCAACACCGACCAAAGCCGACTTTCGCCGCGCCACAGAATGTCGGCAAAGGGCTCCTTCGAGACCTTCGCTGCCATCTGCTCCAATGACCGGTACGCTCGCAGACCCTTTCCATCAATATGAACTGGCGGCTGCCTGAGAATCCTATCCACTGTCACTTTTTCGAATCCGCGTGAGTGCGTCGAAGTCGATTTCTTCCTTCTGCTCGTCACTTATATCCGGCCGGGTTTCCGATACCGGCTGGGGCCCATGGACGTCCCACATCACCGCATGCGCGCCTGTAGTCCAGCGATATACCCAACCAACAATGCTGTACCCATCGGTCCCTATTAGATTGGCGATCGCGACGCCCTCACCCCTATCATCGTTCACTGTTTACTAACTTCCTGCACTGTGGCGCTGCAAATTGCGGCGTGTGGTTGCAGAGCGTTCACTACGACCGCGCGCCGGACTTCGTTGATTTTGGCTACCTGGTCCTCGATGAGGGAATGATCATGAGACCGAGAAAATGGGTTCCCGCGTTCTCAACAATTCATTGGCTTCAAATCCTGTGGTCGGGCTCCGTGGCGGCTTCAACGGTCGCCAGAACCTCGAACGGGTCAAAGCCGATGGCGCGCGCCAAGACGACCAGCTCGACAACGTCGACCCGGCGCTGACCGCTTTCAAGACGGGCAATAAGGGATTGGTGGCATCTGAGCCTATCCGCCAAGTCTTTCTGGCCCAAGCCTGCGCTTTTGCGCGCGTCGACCAACGCCTGGCAGAGTGCCACCTGCCCTTTGCTTCTGATTGTTTTTGCCACGCGTCACATACCTTTTGTGACGTCGCTAGCGGATGAAATCTGTTATCTAAAAAGTAGATATATGAGGGTGTTATCGGCGTCTGGTTTCCATGGGCTGCAAGTCTGATGCTCCCGAGGTTGGCCATCAATCCCCTACCAATTGCAGAAATCGGCCATAGTCCTCGCTGACTTCGCGCGCTTCCTCGAAAGCGCGGGCGCGCTCGCTGTCGAGGCAACGGAAGTAGCTCTGGATATCCTGGATGTAGTCTTCGAAATCGCCACGGATGATGTCCGCATAGTCCCGCGCCGCCTGCGAATCGCTTGGCAGGAAGGGACGGGCCGGGGCGAAGCAGGATTCCGCCAAAACCGGCCCGGGAACGCAGATTAGAAGGACCATAGCTTGCAATGGGAGCAGGCATGTCAACCTTGGGTTTCTCAAACCTGTTATCTCCTTGATCGCAGACACTGGCCGTGACTAGTGTTTGCGTGACCAAACTACAGCTAAAGCACGATATTACATCTTGCAGTTGATAGTATACTATCGTAACTCTGGGCTTCAAGTGGGAATGCCTGGGGTCGCGCCATTGGAGAAAGCGTGAGCCGGGCCATGAACTGGGACATCGAAGCACCAAATGTGGTTACGGAAGCCAGGTTCCGCGAGCTCGTGGAAAGCGGCTATAGCGCAGAAATCCTGTGCCAGGAGTCGGCACATAAGAAAGGCCCCAGCTATTACGGGGTCTGGATCATGCGCGTTGTCTCTGATGATGGCGTGGAAAAGCTCCTCGTCACTGCGCGCACCCGGACGACTTACAACGATATCAAGATCCGCGAGTTCAAGACGATCTCTGGCGTGGTGTCATTCTTCATTGGCCTTGGCTTTGCACATGTCGACCTGCCGCTTGAGGCGGGGACAAGCCGTACGCACAAACTCGCCCCGCCAGACAAAGCCCCATCAGACAAGGACGCTGGCAGCTAACCTCGTCTGTCTCTGGCTGGTCGCAGCACCTGCCTCAGCTCAAATGGTCCTGGTCATGGAGAGCGACGGCTCTCTGACCCCATCCCGGTCTCAGAACAGTTTTGCCCGGAACTACAATGACGGCATTGGTCAGGGTTCGGCCTCCGATGGGATCGCGATCTTCGGCGAGGTAGAGGCCGAGCAAGAGGGCGTCCAAGTCGCGGCCCTTGCCCGCCCGACTCCCCTGCCCCGCGCCGATGTCCTCTCCGGGATTCAGACCACGGCCTTGCGCTATGCCGGCCATCCCGGCCTGCGTCGCGCGGGGCTTTCCGTGACGGATTGGCTGGCTCTCTATCGGGCCAATATCGAGGTTGAGAGCGCCTACCGGCAGGATGCGATTTCAAGTGCAGGTGCTATTGGCCTTGGTCAGCTGATGCCCGACACCGCGCGCGACCTCGGCGTTGACCCGCGTGATCCGCTGCAGAACCTTGATGGCTCCGCCCGCTACCTCGCGATGATGCTGGAGACATTCGGCGATCCGCACCTGGCGCTGGCGGCCTACAACGCGGGGCCGGATGCCGTGCGCCAACACGGTGGCATTCCCCCTTACCGAGAAACCCAGAACCACGTGGCCCGCGTCATGGCCGTTGTGGCCCGATTGGAAGGATCAAATTCATGATGTCCCAACCTTTTTGGAAATCATTCCTCAGAACATTTATCGGCAATGTCACGAGAGCGCGCAGCGCGGCAGTGCATTGGCGATACCGCTTTTTCCAAACAAGTTGGTTTTCAAACCTCTTTGTCGCCTCGCTGGCGCTATTCCTGTTCATTGCCGAGCCCGCCCTTGCACAAAGCATCGATCTCTCCCCGATCCAGAGCTTGTTGCAGGGCATTGTCGACGCGCTGACCGGCCCCCTTGGTGTGGTCATCGCGACGCTTGCCGTTCTCGGGGTCTTTCTCAGCTGGTTCTTCAACATCATCGACCTGCGCCAGGCGCTTTGGGTCCTTGTCGGCATCGCCGGTGTTGCCGCCGCCCCCACCATCGTTGCCGCGGTCTTTGCCGGTGGCTGAGCGCTCACCCCTCTTCCTGGGCCTCGTGCGGCCGCCCAAGCTTCTGGGCCTGCCCATCATGTATGCGATGGTCTGGCTCTTCGGTTCGGTGCTTCTCTTCGTCTGGGTCCAGCACATCGCGGTGCTGGGCGTGGCCGCCCTTCTTTATCCGGTGCTGTGGAAGGCCGCGGATTGGGACCCGCGTTTCATAGATGTGATGATGACAGCCCTGCAGGAGACACCGCCCACGCGCAACAGGTCCATCCATGGCGGGGACAGCTATGCCCCGTGATGAAGCCCCTGATGCTGCGCTCGATCCCCGCACGATGACGCCGGAATGGTATGCGCGCGAGACCCGCCTTGCGCATATGCTGCCCTATGTGAGCCTCGTCGATGGCCAGACCGTGCGCACCCGGGTTAATGAGCTCTTCCGCTGCATCCGGCTCGAGGGGATCAACAGCTACACGACGGACGATGCCTATCTCGACAAGGTGACGGCGCTTTTTGCCCGCATCGTCGCGCAACTTGGGCCGGAATTCAGCTATTACGTCCACAAGGTCTCCAAGGCCATCAAACCTGATCTCGACCCCATCCGCGAGGACAGCTTCGCAGGCGAGGTGGACCGGCGCTGGCGCGCGAAACTCGAGACCAGCGGGCTCCGCGACAAAACACTGACGCTCACCGTCATTCACCGCCCGCCTCCGAAAAGCCTCCTGCCGCACCTCGGCCGCAGCGCGCCGGACCGACTGAAGGAGGAGACCCGCAAACGCCTGCAGCGCCTCGGTGAGGCTGTGAACGTCTTCCTCTCGGGGCTGACCGAGCTCAGGCCGCGCCTGCTGTCAGCCGGATCGGGAGAGTTGGTGGGATTTTTGGGCGCGCTCAACACGGGCACCGAGCTGCCGCTCTACCCGGCCAACACCTACGGCTTTCTGTCCTGCAACGTCGCCAATACCCGCGTGACGTTTCAGGGGGACCATTTCGAGCTCTCGGAAGGCGTCGTGGGCCACCGCTACGGCAAGAGTTTCACCATCGGGGAATACTCGGAAGGCACCTCCTGCACCATGTTCGACATGCTGAACCTGCCGGTCGACATGATCGTGACGCACTCCTTCACGCCGATCAATTCGAACCTCATGGCAGGCCGCATCAAGCGGCAAAAGCGGCAGATGCAGGCGAGCCAGGACGCAGCCCTCTCGCTCATGGAAGCCCTCGACATCGCCGCCGATGATCTCGAGGCCAAGCGCCAAAGCTTCGGCGAACACCATATGGTCGTGACGCTCTTCTGCGAAACGCTGGATGAGCTGCAGACGCTCAGCGCCGAAATCGTGAACGCCGCCGCGACCGAAGGCGTGAAAATGATCGGCGAGCGGGTCGCGGCCAAGGCGCATTACCTCAGCCAGCATCCCGGCAACCAGCCCAAGCGCGTGCGTGCCAGCGCCGTCACCAATCGCAACTTCGCGGATTTTGCGGCCTTTCACCGGACACAGCTCGGCAAACCGGCCGCGAAAACCCCATGGGGCCGGGTCGTCACTTATTTGCCCACGCCGGAGCAGAGCGCCTACCGGTTTTCCTATCACGAGCAAGGCTCGCCCGACAAAGAACCCACCAGCGGCCATACCCTGATCATGGGGCGGCCCGGGTCAGGTAAGTCTGTGCTTTCGGCCTTCCTGATGACCCAGGCCCGTCGAGCAGGGGCGCGGATCTTCGTCTTCGATTACCGTCTTGGTATGGAGATGGCGGTCCGCGCCAATGGCGGGCGCTACGCCTCCCTGAACGCCGGTCAGCCCACGGGCCTCAACCCGCTCTGGACCGAGACCGATGCCCGCGGCACCGCCTGGCTCTCGGACTGGCTTGCCACCCTGCTCTACCGCGCCGACAAGCCGCTCACTCCTGCCCAGACCAATCGCATCCAAGAAGTCGTGCGCCAGAACGCGCAGGCCACAAACCCCGCCTTGCGGAACTGGCGGGATTTCGCATCGCTTTTTGTGTCCACCGATGATGGCGGCGATCTGCACCAGCGCCTGCTCGAGTGGACCGAAGACGGCCGCTACGGCTGGATCTTCGGGCAGAGCCTCGAGGACACGTTCTCGCTCAAGGGCGATGTCGTGGGCTTCGATCTGACCGGCATTCTCGACAGCGAGGCCGACAAGGAACGGATGGCGGTCCTGTCCTATCTTTTCCGCCGGGTCGAGCGCGAGATCGAGGACCGCCGCCCCACCATCATCGTGATCGACGAGGCCTGGAAGGCGCTCGACAACGCTTATTTCGCCGAACGGCTGTCGAACTGGCTGGTGACCGCGCGCAAGCAGAACACGGTTGCCGTGATGATGACGCAATACGCAAGCCAGCTTGAGCGCACCCGGACCGGCAAGACCATCGTCGAGGCGGTGCCGACGCAGATCCTGCTGCCCAATATCCGCGCGCAGCCTGCGGACTACGCCATGCTGAACCTCTCGGAGAAGGAACTCGACGTCCTTCTCAACACGGGCAGCAACAGCCGCTTGGCGCTGATCCGCGACGATCAGGGCTCAATCGTCGTCGATGCCGATCTGAGCGCCCTTGGGCCCAATCTCACGATCCTTGGCGGCATGGAAAAGGGCGAAGCGCTTGTCGGCGCTGATTACCGCACCCGCCCAGATTTTTGGAGGCTTTCATGATCCGTATTCTTATCGCTTTGGCTGCGCTCGGCGCGCTGGCCTCCTGCACCCAGTATCGGGAGCCGCAGGCCAATTGCTTTTCCTTTCTCGCCTCGACGGCAGCGACAGCCCAGGATTGCCACTTCGCACCGCTCGGTGCGCCGGAGGGCGACGTTGAAGTCTAGCCTGCCTCATATCCTGGCGTTTTGCCTGCTGCCCGGTCTCGCCTTGTCTCAAGGTGTGCCGACCAATGACAGTGGGCTGACCGCGCGTGACATCGTCGAGACCGGCGATCGCGAGGCAGACTTGGCTGTTCAGGCCGACAAGCTTGCAGTGCACGAACTCATCGCCGAGATCGAACGCGAACAGCTGGAAACCCTCCGACGCATCCTCGATGCCCAGACCAGCTTCGGCGGTCAGGGCCTGCCCGCCATGGTCTCGGGGCTGGAAAGCGGCAGCGGCGATCCCGACCGCGCCGTGGAAGCCGTCTATGGCACGGGCGAGATCGACCCCAATCCCGGCGGTGCGCAGATGTTCGGGGATGCATCTGAGAACATCGAGCAGCTCATCATCCGGGTCGCCCAGGAGACCAGCGGCTTTGCGGGTGTTGGCCGCGCAGGGCTCTCGCCCGTCCAGTGGCGCGCGTTGCTGCAAGCGCTGATCTGGCAGGAAAGCCGGTTTACGATTGGGGCACGGTCTCCCGTCGGCGCTTATGGTCTCACCCAGATCATGCCTGGCACCGCCAGCGATCTCGGCATCAACCCGGAATATTACGACAGCCCCTATCTGCAGGTGCATGGTGGCGCGCGCTATCTCGCGACCCAGCTCAACACATTCGATGGCAACATCATCAACGCCCTCGCGGCCTATAACGCCGGACCCGGCCGGGTTTTCGAGTATGGCGGCGTGCCACCCTTCCGCGAGACCCAGCATTACGTGTCGGTCATACCTGAACGCTACAATCTCTATCTGAGCCGTATCGGAGGGATCGATGCGCTTGGCACGATCGATCCGGCGCTTCTCGCCAATGCCAACCTCTCGCTCACGGGTCATGGGGCAGCCTTTTATGGCAGCAACTCACCAGCCGCGATCCGCCAAGCCGCCCTGCGCATTTCCGACATCGTCACGCGGATCTCCGAGACCGAGGATGTGCAGGAGAGCGTCGCGCTCAACACCTATGCACGCGCCGAACTCGTGCGTCTCGTGGCTGCCCGCATCCGGCTTCAGGCGGCACGCACCCGCGTCCTCTCTGCCGAAGAGCTGGCCCAGGCCAGCGCCCGCATGGCCGAAGGCGCGTTCATGGATTTTACGATCAGGGAGATTGAATGATGGGACATCTGCTCTTGAGGGCAGCTTTGGCCACGACACTTGGCGTTGGCTTGCAGTTCAGCGCCCTACCCCCTGCCGCAGCACAAGGTGTACCGGTCGTCGACACGCAGAACATCGCGCAAAACATCCAGCAGCTGCGGCAGATGATCGAAGACGAGATCCTGCAAAACGAGCAGCTGACGCAGCTCCGCGAACAGCTTGCCACACTCACGGATCAACTCGCGGAGCTGCAAAGAACCTATGAAGCGCTCACCCGACTTGCCGAGCTTCCCGAAATCATCCGGACGGAAATGGAAGACGAGTTGAACGGTCTGCTCGACCAGGAGTTCGGGGACATCCTCGCCACGATTGAGGCAATCAAGACTGGGGATTTCTCCGGCCTGTCTGGTTCTGGCGCAGGCGAGATCGAAACCCAGATGGACCGGGTGCTGGCCGATCTCGGCTTCGATGAAGACACGCTCTCGGAAATGGCCACCAGCGGCAATCCCGGGGCCAACCGTGTGGCCACGCAGGCAACAACCGGCGCACTCGTCTCAGCCGCCGCCCAGAACAGCTATGAAGATGCCGGCCAGTCGCTCGAGCGGGTAGACCGCCTTGTCGGGCTCATTGACGACATGGAAGAGCTCAAGCAAAGCGTCGATCTCAACACGCGCGTGACAGCTGAATTGGCCATCGCCCTCGTGGCGATGTGGCAGCTGGAAGCGATTCAAACGGTGGGCGATGGCACCGGCGGCGTGATCGATGCCGCCACCATCGCCGAGGAGCAGCGCTTCATGGATTTTACCCTACCCGACCTGCGGGCTGATTAAGGCGTTTCGAAATTGACCCAGAAAATCAAATATCCGTTTTCGCGTTCGAGCGCAGCGAGAGGCAGCGAAGAACCGATGCCGCTTGTTTCGAAACGCCGAGCGGAGGTGTGACGCGTGGCGAGTGAACAGGAAATCATCGAGGAAGAACTGGTCTATGGTGCCCTGCGCCGGGAACGGCTCTGGCAACGCCTTGGTCTGACAGGTCTTGTCTTCGGCATCATCGGCTGTCTGAGCGCAGCAGCAGTCTCGATCCTCGATGTCGACCCGCCCCCCGTCGTTGTCCCCTATGATCCCGCCACCGGCTTTGCGCTCCCCGAAGCCTCGGTGGGCGCCTCCTCGGTGACCGCCAACCGAGCGATCATCGAGGCGGAGGTGTTCCGCTATGTGACTGACCGGGAGGTCTATAACCAGCTCGACAATGACCTGCGCATCCGCGGCGTCCTGCGCCGCTCGGATGGGGCCGCCGAGAGCGGGCTGCGCCAGATCTGGAACAGCGCCAACGAGAATTACCCGCCGTCCGTCTATGGCCCCAATGCTCGGCTCGACGTGGAAATCCTCAGCATCAACCGGATCGGACCCAACCGCGCCACCGTGCGCTTGCGCAAGCGGCTGACCTCCATCAACGGCACCCAGACCGGGCTCTTCACTGCGACGCTTCTCTTCGAGTTCCGCCCCGAGACCCGCCGCTCCATCGACGAGGTCTGGACCAATCCCTTCGGCTTCACCGTGCTCGAATATTCCATCCGCTCCGACAGATTGGAGAATTGACCTTGTACCCTGTTCGACTTGTCTTACTCCTCCTTGCTTTGTTTCCCGGCATTGCCGCGGCTGAAGCGATCCCGCGCGGCGGACCCAGCGACAGCCGAGTGCGGCTGGCCACCTACCAGGAGGGCCAGGTCTATCGTCTCAGCGTCTCCCTCACCCATGTGACGACAGTCGAATTTGGTGAGGGAGAGAGCATCCGCTCGATCATCGCGGGCGACACGGAAGGGTTCGAGATCGACGGCGTGCCGGGTGGCCAGGCCTTTGCGATCAAGCCCGTTGCGCGCGGGGTGCATACCAACGTGACCGTCTATACCAATCGTCGCAGCTACTACTTCAACGTCCAGGAAACCCGTAGCCCAACCTTCTACGTGGTCCAGTTCCGCTATCCGGAGGACGATGCACGGCCCACACGGGCCGTCGCCGCCCAAGCGCCGAACTACAATTACGGCGCCAGCGCGCGGACCGAGTTCACGCCAACGCGCATCTGGGATGACGGGACGTTCACGTATTTCGAATTCCCGCGGAACGCGCCGGTGCCCGCGATATTTCGCTACGCGAATGGCCGAGAGCGGACGGTCAATACACAAGCGACCGAGGACAGCGTGATCCGGGTCTCCGGGGTGAATAGGCAATGGGTGCTTCGGATCGGGGAAGAAGTGGTGTGTATTCAGAGCACACCGCCTGCGGGGGCAGGATCATGAGCGACACCGAAAACGCAGATCTCGAGAAACGCCTCGCTGCCCTCGAACAAGGCAAAGGCGCAGGATCGACCCCTACCCCACGGCGCTCGCCGCTGCTCGCTTTGATCGTCGTCCTCGTCATCGGCGCGGGTGGTGCCCTGCTTTATCTCCTCTCACAGCCCGACGAAGAGGAAGCCTTGCCGACGGCCACCCCGGACGTCTTCCAAAACGAAGGCGACGGCTTTGGCGCCATCGAGACCTTGCCCCCGCGCGAGTCCGAGGTTGTGTTCGTCGGACCAGACCCCGTCGAGCCAAACGCGGAGCTTCTGGCGCAGATCACCGCCCTGCAGGCCCAGATTGAGGAGTTGCGCAACGCCCCCGAACCGGTCGTCGAGGAAGACACGGCCGCCGCCGAGGCCATCGACGCGCTAACCGCACAGATCGCCGCCTTGCAAACCGCATCCGAGGCCGCGCAACAGCAGTTCCGGGATGAACTCACAGCGCGCGACCGCGAACTTGAACAACTCCGCATGGATCTCGAGCTGGCCCAGCTCGAAGCCAACCGCCCCCTCCCAGCGCCCATCGGGCCCTCCGATGACGAGTTGCGCGCGCGGGAGGAAGAACGGCTCCGCCGAGAAGAGGAAGCAAGACGGCTCGCCGAGCTTGAACGCCGCGCCGCCGAAGAACGCGCGTTTCAGGAACGCCGCATCGCCTCACCCACTATCGCCTTCGGCGGCGCATCTGGTGCGAACGAGACGGCACTCACGGAGCGGACCTTCGGAGAGGTGACGGATTTCGTACTGAACGGTGCCCTGCCCACCTCGGTCTCGCAGGCCGAAGTCATCGCCAACCCTTCGAATACGATTGTGCAGGGAACAATGATCCAGGCCGTCATGGAAACCGCCCTCGACAGCTCCCTGCCCGGTCAAACCCATGCCGTGGTCTCGGAAGATGTCTTCAGCTTCGATGGTACGCGCCTCCTGATCCCCCGCGGTTCCCGTCTCATCGGGCGCTACCGCGCTGGCATCGATATCGCGCAGCGCCGCGTCACCATCGCCTGGGATCGGATCATCCTTCCCGATAACCAGACCGTCCAGATCAGCTCCTTCGGGGGCGATGAACTGGGTCGCTCCGGCGTAACCGGTTTTGTCGATACACGCTTTGACGAACGCTTTGGCTCAGCGGCGTTGATTTCTCTGATCTCAGCTGCACCAAGTGCCGCCGCCTCCGAGGTCCAGGATGAGACTGCCGCCGACGTTCTCGAAGACGTTGGCGATGATCTGGCAGATGCCACGGACAGCGTCATTGGCGATTACCTCTCCATCGGGCCTGTCATCTATGTCGACCAGGGCGCCCGCGTCACCGTCATGGTCGACCGCGATCTGGAGATATTCTGAGCCCATGTCGCTGAGCTATCTCGAAACCTCCCTCGACCGGATCGATACCGCCGCCCGCGACGATGTCATCGAGATCTGCATCAACCCCGACGGGACCTGTTGGGGTGAATTCCAGGGCGATCACTTCATGCGCCGGTTAGACCAGAGGCTGACCGCGACGGACGTGAAGGACCTCGGCAACCAGATCGCCTCTTCCGCCAATACAACGATGAGCAAGGACCGCCCGATCGTCTCGGTCTCGATCACCTATAAGGGCCGCCCGATCCGGGCGCAGGTCATCACCCCGCCCGCCGTCCTATCCGCCATGTCGATCAGCCTGCGGTTCTTTTCAAGCCTGCCGCTCGAGGGGATCGCGCTCGATTTCCTTTTTGGCAAGGAACGCAAGCTTGAAGACCTGCGCGTGGAAAAGAAGCGCGCCTTGCGCGAAGTGGTGGCCGCGGGTTTGATCGATGATGCGTTGGCCTTCTGCGTCGAGAACAAACTCAACATGATCGTCTCGGGCGGCACCTCCACCGGCAAGACCGTGGCCGCGCGCAAGATCCTATCTCACGTGCCATCCGAGGAACGCATCGTGACCATCGAAGAAGCCGCCGAGCTTTTGCCGACCCAGCCAAATGCCGTGACCCTCATCGCCAATCGCGACGCGGAATTCCAGACCGCCGATGTGCTTCTCACCGCCACGCTGCGCATGCGCCCCGACCGGATCATCCTGGGCGAGGTGCGCGGCAAGGAGGCCATGACGTTCCTTGAGGCAATCAACACCGGTCATGGCGGCTCCATGACCACGCTCCATGCCGAAACCCCGCAACTCGCCGTGCAGCGGCTCGCGATCGCGGCGCTCAAGACCGAGATCCCGATGACCTATGCCGACATGATCCAGTACATCGAGAACTCCATCGACGTGATCATCCAGGCCGGGCGCCATGACGGCCGACGCGGCATCACTGAATTCTATCTTCCAAGCGCAACCCAGATCGGAGCTTCCCAATGAAGACCTTTGAGTACGACATTCTGTTCTTCCAGGTGAAGAAACAAAAGGACTACGACGCGATGCGAAGCGCCTTGAATGAGCGCGGCACAGAGGGATGGGAATTCATTACAGCTGAAGCCGGTGACTACGGCTATACCACGTTCTGGAAGCGTGAATCTTTGGCGACGAAGGTGGCTTCAGAATGATGCGGGTCGTTGCGACGGCAGGCTTTCTCGTCGTTTTCGGCGCGACCGCTGGCGTCGCTGAACGGAACCTGATCCCGACGCTCGACAACCTGCCAGATGTCTGTCCTGACCAGCCTCCAGAGCCACAGTGGATGCATGGCATAGATGTGCGCGAGTCCCACAAACGGCTCCTGATTCAACAAATTTATCGTGCGCAGAGCATGCAACGCGTTGTTGAAGCCCAAAGCTGTGAATGTCCCACGCGGTATCCGCCCTGGGAGGCAGCTGAAGGCGTCTTCGTCGAGAATTTCGCCGCATCTGAATACTGGGACATCGTGGAAGCGACGTCAGAATACCGACGGCAGGCAAATGATCTTCGGCGCGAAGCCATGCCAATCTGCGAAGCTGCTGGAAATTGGTAGGGTTTCATGAGCGTCGTCACCTACTTCGTGGAAACGGCTGAAGGCTATCTCAATACCGCTGCCGAGACGCAATTTGGCGCAGTCGCAGCAACAGTCGGAACGATGCTCGTACTCGGCACCACCCTCGTGGTCATTCTGGTTTTCATTAACACGATCTACCAGTATCGCGCCATGGACGGGCGCACGGCCTTTTGGCTCGCCGTGAAAGTCGGGCTGATAGGTGTCTTTGCAACCAACTGGGTTCAGTTCAACATCGTTTCCGCGGCGATCTTGAATGGGATCGACAGTATTGCTGGATCGCTTGTAGCCTCGGTTGGCGGCGGATCACCCGGCCCGTCCGGCACCTTCGCAGAGGAGTTCGACGACCTGATCGCGGCGCTCGGGGACTATTTGAATGCCGCGGGGTCTGAACTGAACTGGATGGCCGGTGCCCTGTTGGACACCCTTGGGGTTTTGCTGCTCTCGATCCTCGGTGGCTTGGCGGCGTTCATCGTCGTTGCGTCACGGCTCATGATCGCGCTTCTGATCGGGATTGCTCCGGTCATGATCTTCCTGACCCTTTTTGAAGTGACCAAGGACTATTTCGCGCGCTGGCTTTCGGCGCTGATTTCTTTTGCGATGTACCCCATCGTCGTAGCCGGCGTGTTCGCGACCATCACTGGTGTCTCGCGTGCACTTCTTGCTGAGTTGGGCGACCCGGAAGGCGCTTCCAACATCGGCGCGCTCATTCCCTTCTTCATGATGGTGCTCATGGCAAAGGGCTTCATCATAGCCACGCCCTTCCTGGTTCGGGCGATCTCCGGCAACATCATGATGCCAGCTCTCTCGGCCGGGTTCGGCGGCAGCTATGCATTCGCCAGAGGGCTTGCAGGTAGCCAACAGGTTTACAACCGATACGCCATCGGAGGTGCAACGGGGGCGGAGTATGCAGCCTTGCGTGCGCGCCAATTCTTCGGTGTACAAGCGTTGCCTACCCGACCCAATACTGCGGGAGGGCCAACCGCTGCTCCTCCCAGCGACGGGACCGGCACAGGAGCCCGAATGCTGGCGCAGCTTTCAAGGTTGGGACGCCTTGGCAAGCGGTGATGGCCCGAAACGAAGTGGACATCTGCGCATCCCATCAACGCGGCGGCGCAGGTTCTAAAAACAGACCTTTGTAAGTACTAAAATTTTGGTGATGCCTATTGCGAGACACAACATGTTGTTGAAAGGTTATCCTCGATCAACTATGGTAAGAACAAAGCATAAACTTGTTCGATTCGGTGGGAGGCGCGTCACTCAGGTTTTCAAGCTAAGGAGCAGTACTGATGAGCGTCGAAACTTCGCATTTCAAAGTCGCCAATGGTGACATGAGCCTAATCAAAACACAGAGTGGCCGTTATATTCTCGTGGACATAAATATTACTGCCGCTGCTGATGATAAAGATGAGGTTGCGCCTGATGTTGGAGCACAGCTTCGCAAAGCGCTTGACCGTGACAGCGACGGACGTCTGTTTGTCGATGCATTCTTGCTGACGCATCCGGACATGGATCACTGCTCTGGACTGCAGAACCATTTTCATCTCGGCAAAATTGAGGATTGGTCGCCCGAAGACGACAAGATCGTAATTCGCGAGATGTGGTCTTCCCCAATTGTTTTTAGACGTGCCAGCAGTACCAACAAGCTTTGCGCTGACGCAAAGGCTTGGGCGACCGAAGCGCGTCGACGCGTTGAAATGTTCCGCCAGGACAAAGATATAGAAGACGGAAGCAGAATTTTGATCCTGAGCGAGGATGCGGACGGTAAGACGGATGATTTGGCTGAAATTCTGATCAAGACAGGCGAGAAATTTTCCGAGATTTGCGGCGTAGCAGATGACAGTTTCAAGGCGGTCTTGTTGGCTCCGCTGCCGGTCACGGACGATGAAGACGAAGAGGAGTTACTCAGCAAGAATAACTCTAGTGTCATCACTCAGTTTACGCTTGCGAAAGATGATACCGAAAACGCCGCACAGTACCTGTTTGGTGGTGACGCCGAAGTGGCGATTTGGGAGAAAATTTGGGCGGAATATTCTGAAACTCCCGAGGTTCTTGCATATGATGTATTGATCGCGCCCCATCATTGTTCTTGGCGGTCACTGTCGCACGACAGCTGGTCCAAAAAGGGAAAAGATGCGGTAGTTTCTGAAGATGCCCGATCAGCTCTTTCGCAAGCAAACGGCGGTGCAATAATCCTTGCGAGCAGTAAGAGTGTCGTCGACGACGACAACGACCCGCCCTGTATCCGCGCAAAGGAGGAGTATGAAGCCATTCTGAGCGAAGCGGATATCAATGGGGAGTTCCGGTGTTTAGAGGACGAAAAAGGTGACAAGCCGCTGAAGATGGAAATCACCGAACATGGTCCAAAAGTTGCCTCCCTGAAAATGGCAGCCGCTATCTCTTCATCGTCCGCTCTTGGAGTCGAGGCACATGCTCATGGTTGTGGGTCAGACTTGGCATGAGTCAGCTGCATGGTAACCGTCGATGATCTTCTAACCGTTCCCGTAGCCATTGCCCGTGCAATTCGCACACTGGACAGGCACCCTCAAGTAATCGGCATAGCTATTGCGTCGCGGGCTGATGACGAAAGTCCGGTGGATGTGACTCTGCAAATCAAATCAGAACTTCCATCTCGGTTTCGAGGCGAAAGCCCGTCGGGAGTACGGCGTGTTGAACCCGTCAAACTATCGTTTCCTGTCTCCTACCCTCTGTTTGCACCGCGCCCGAGTTTACGGGAAGACTTTGACCGGTCCCATCCTCACTTACAGCCAAATGCAGCCGGTTCAGCGCCCGAACCCTGCCTCGTTTTCGGATCTCCACGTGAGCTAATTCAGTCCGGGGGCGGTATTCTTGCGCTTCTCCAGCAACTTCTGGATTGGCTCGATCGAGCAGCGATGCTGAAACTAAATGATCCAAAACATGGTTGGGAATTTGTTCGGCGTGACCACTTGAACGACCTTATTGTTGGAGATGCCTCGCAGATCCGCAGTGTGGTCAAACGTAGGTCCGGCGGGACTTGGCACCGTACTTGGGTTTTTGCGCAGATGGGTCAGTCCGACCCCTACTATCGAATCTGTATAAAGGGCGATGAGCAGGTTAAAATTGATGAAAAGACACTTAAATCCCTTGGACAGGTCCCGAAAAGTGACAACGAATGGACGGGATATAGCCTTGGACTGATTGTGTGGCCCGGCAAGCATCCAAACGGTAAGCCAATCATCTGTGACCGCTATCTCCCAGAGACAGTAGGCAATGTTGCGGAGTTATACGAACGCGCTGAACTCTACGGCTGCGGCAAGATGCTGGCAGAGAGGATGAAGTGGCTGCGTTCGAAGCTCGACGGCTATACCATCAAAAAGGCGTTGCCAGTCACAGTGATATTGATCGCCCGCCGGCCGTTCAATCTCATTGGCCAAGCCTCACCTCTTGAAATCTGCCCATATGTGATAGAATTCAAATCTGTGGATGATCTCAAGCCGACATCAAATGCGATTGTCCGTTTGGCGGGCCACAGAGATTCGATCTCGATCGATGTCTTAAGAAGAACCTCGCATGGTGATCCCAGCTCGCAATGGCTTTCATGGTCCATGCTAGGTTGTGGAAGCTTAGGTTCGAAAATTGCGATGCATCTCGCGCGGTCAGGCCGTGCCCCGATATCGGTCATAGACAACGACACCATGGAACCGCACAACTACGCGCGACATTCCTGCTTGCCGTATTCTGCTGATTTGGATTCGATGTTCTACTCTTCCAAGGCTGGGGAATTTGCACATGACGTCAGCAAACTTGCGCAGGAGACGGATGGGTATCGGATTGATGCCAACACTGTGCTGCGTACCAAAGAGTTTCGCAGAAAGCTGAAGCTCGAAAAATCCAAAGCAATATTGAACACTACCGCCTCTGCGGTTCTGCGGGAAACCCTGAGCTCTACAGATTGGGCGCAGGGCAAGACACCACGGGTGATGGAAGCAAGCCTGATGGGTGATAGTGACATTGGTTTCTTCTCGGTGTCAGGCCAGCGCGCCAACCCCAGTAGCAGCGACCTGATGACCGAGTTCTATCACCATTTACGTAGCGACGACGCTCTCCGATCTAAAGTGATCGGCCAAAGCGCAGACGAGATCATCATTGGTCAAGGATGCTCGAGCTTCTCGATGATCGCCTCAGACGCTCGGCTTTCTATGTTGGCGGCTCCGCTCGCGACGCTAACAAGCGACGTACTTTCCGGGAGGTATGTAGATGAAAGTGGGCAATTCAACATTGGGCACCTACAGGCCGATGGGCTTTCCCAGAATTGGGAAAGCCACAGCGTCGAACCCTATACCATCGTAAAAGGACCCAAGATGGATGGGCTTGAAACGCGGCTTGCCCGCCGGGTTACGACAGAGATTGACGCTGAAATTGCGCGCAAGCCGGGATCTGAAACCGGCGGTGTTTTGGTCGGGCGCTTCTCGGCCATCGGTAACGTCTTCCAAGTCGTAGATACGATTCCAGCTCCGCCCGATAGCAGATTTTCCAAAACGGAGTTTGTTCTGGGTACCGAAGGTTTGAGTGAGCAGCTCGCACAATTGTCCAAATTTTCGGGAAACACTCTCTACGCGCTAGGAACGTGGCACAATCACCTTGCGTCCACTGGTCCCTCTGCAATTGATTTCAGTACAGCAGCCAAGCTCGCGATTGGACAGCTGTTTCCCGTTCTGATGATTATTAGAACCCCAACTGGGTATCGTCAGCTTATCGCAGAGGCGGTGGGCTTGTCCTCCGAACTCGGAGGAAACGAAAATGCCTAATCTTCATCGAGAAGGTCATGCAGATGGATAAGATGTTCGGTATGGACCGCTACGATAGGATTGCCCGTCTCAATCCGGCGCTTTTGACGCTGTTGCCCGCGCTCCTTTTTGTCTTTGTTTGGTTCCCAGCTGTTTGGACCCAATTGGGTGCCATAGCTGCATTTGTCATCACTTGCGGGGTCCTGTTCGCGTTGACGCGGTTGGCGCGTAAGTCTGGTCAAAATGTTGAGCGCAAACTGGGCAGCCGAGTTGGACGTCTCCATACTGCGTCTTTGCTTTCCCTTTCCGATGATCGTTTACCCAAGACCATGAAGACGAGGTGTCGCTCATACATTGAGAAACATAGCAAAATTATCTTGCCGAGTTTGGTTGATGAGACCCAGGACCCAAAGAACGCTCAGGATGACCGCTTGCTAGCAATACGTTGGTTGCTTGAGCACACACGTCCGCAAACAGAAGCAAGCCTCTTGTTGAATGAGAACATTGCGTATGGGTTCGCGCGCAATTTGCTCGGGTTGAAACCATTGGGCATTGCAATCACCACCACGGTGGCTCTTGGCAGTGCATATTTCTTATATGATCTAGAGATCGGGTCGACTGCGTTCGTTCTCGGAGCACTGCTTTGCGGAGTCGCAATTATTGGACTTTTGATGTGGGTTTTTTTAGTGACGAAGAGCTCGGTAGAACACGCGTCTCAGGTCTATGCCGAAAAAATTCTGTCACTGTGCTTAGAACACTGAGCGAATGCGACACGTCAGACCTAAATATGCGGCTGCAAACATCCTGAACGCGCCCGCCATCCTATCGAGCAACTAGCTTTTGACCTCCATCCTCTCGCAACATCGCTTCCATGTCGTCCAAGCCATCGACGGCGGAACGCATCTGCGCCTCATCTTCCACGCCCATTGTCTCGGCATCCGCGACCGGGCCCTCAAAAACCATCTCCATTTGCCGCTGTTCCTCTGCAATGACAGCTTGAACGACGGGCGCGGTCTTCTTTGAGACGACGTCGGGTTGGCCAGACGGTCGACCTTCAACAGCCTCGCGTGCCCGCTCCACATCAGCTTCAGAATCACGGGGCCCGCTTGACGGCGGTGTCATCGGCATGGCGCGCATACTCAACGGCAGATTGCCCTGCTCCCCCCCTCCCCCCGGCTTCGGAAACGGCAACTCGCCTGTCTGCGCCGCATGGATGGCCTTAAACAGCCGGTCGTCAAAATACTGGATCCGCTTCGCCCGGACAGGCATCTGGGCGTCGATGACCATGACGATCTCGTCGAGCGGCAAGCGGCGCGCCTCATCTTCGGGCAGCAGAGAGCTCTCTTCAGTCCGTGTAGATTGGCTGCGCCCTTCGAAGGGGTTCTTGCCGATGGACTGAGAGCGCGTGATGACGGTTTTCGTGGTCTTGCCGACAGCCTTGCTGAGCTCTTCGACGGTTTTTTCATCCGACGGCGTGAGGTAGAGCTTCACGCCCGCGTTGCCCTGCAGGGCGCGGCGGGTGTTCTCGCCGTAGATTTCATCGAGGGCGGGGATCGTTTGCGTAACTACGGCCAGATGGCCGCGATAGGTGCGCAGGGTCTCGATGCTCTCGACCACAATGGGCATCTTGCCCAAGCGATTGAATTCATCGAGCATGATCATAACCGGCCAGGGCTCATCCGGCCCGGGGTCCTTTTCCTGCATGGCGGAGAGGAGATCGGAGAAGAACAGCCGGATCAGTGGCGCGAGCGGCTTCACCATCAGCGGTTGGACCACGAGATAGACCGAAAAGGGCTTCTTGCGGATCGTCCGGAAATCAAAATCCGACACCGCCGTCGCCTCATCGATGGCAGGGTTCTGCCATTGGTCGAGCCCTGAGGTCATCAGGAGCGAGACATACGAGGTTAGCGTATCATTGTTGGTCGAAGCGAGCCGCGTGAAGATCAACTTGGCCGCCCTGTTGTCGACCTCATGGCCCCGCGCGAAATACTCTTTCTGCTTGTTCCCGCCCGAGGCCGCGATCCGGTAGATCTCGCCTAAGGTGGGACGCTTACGCTGGAAGGCCAAGAGCCCTGCCGCCACGAAGAGATCGATCCCGCCTTTGAGGAGGCCCTGCACCCGGTCGTTGTCGCTCTGCAGGAAGAGCGTCGCGAGAAGCTGCAATTCCATCTGCTGGCGCGCGGGATCTTTCAGCTCAAAGATGCGCAGGAGCGGGTTGTAGCGATGCGTGCGCTTGCCCTCCCAATCGGTGGGGGCAAAGCGATAGACCTTGTCGCCTTGGGCTGCGCGGTGCCGGGCCGTGGCCTCGAAACACTCGCCCTTCACATCGAGCGTCACGGCGGAGCCTTGCCAGGTCAGCAGGTTCGGAATGACAAAGCCCGTGGTCTTGCCGCGGCCCGTGGGGGCCACGATCAGCGCATGGGGGAAAACCTTGGAGCAAATGTAATTGGCGCGGGAGCCGGGCGTCCCCAGCTTGCCGAGGATGAACCCGGTGCCCGGCGCCCCGAAGAAGCCATTGGCCTTCATCTCGCGCGCAGTCTGCCAATGGGTCTGGCCAAAGCGTGTCAGGGCGGACCCCGAGAGGGCGAGGCTCAGCATGAGGCCGGCGGCGGCGAAGCTGCCGATGATCAGGTGGATGAGTTGGGCGTCCTCCGGGCGGCGATCGAGGATCGCCATGTAGTTCTGCGCGATATAGGCAAAGTCGATCTCGGCCCCAAACCCGAGATCCTGGTAGGTCAGCACCGCCGAGGCGATGGTATAGCCCATAGCGGCGGTCACCAGCGTTACCAACAAGACCCCTGTTGCGATCCGCGCTTTTCCCATGGCGGCGCTCAATGGACCTGTCCCCGCTCGGTCTCGCCATCCACGTCTGTCGCGCGGTGTTTTTCGTATTCGGTGTCGGCAAGATCATCGACCACCTGGCGCAGGGCCTCCGTGTTGGCCGTCGCTGCATCCGATTGCAGGTAGACCTTGGCGACATAAAGCCGGTTGAGGCGGTCCTCGAGAACCTTGTCCAGCGCATCGGCATCACCGGATGTGAGCCGCTCAAGTTGACGGTCATCCAGCACCCGCGCGATCTCGGTTCGGAAAGCGTCCCGCTCCGCCTCGGTCTCGAAGGGCGCGGACAACTCCCCCGCCCGCTCATGGTCTAGGACGCGCGCAATCTCGTCTGCGAGGCGGTCGGTACGGTCAGTCTGCGGCGCCGTTTCATCGCGGGTGGCTAGACGTTCGTCACGCGTGCCAACCCCAAGCCCCTCGCGCATCTCGGTTTCGCGGCGGACCTGGTTGATGACCTCCGTGTCCCGGATCTCGACGACGGCCGCATAGGTCGCGCCAAGCCCGCGGGCGAGGTGGGACGGCATGTCCGGATAGCGCTCCCTGAATTCATCCGTGACAGCATCTGCAACCGGCATGCGGAGGTCGCGTCCCTCCATGATGCGGTCGACCTCGCGGGTGATCTCGCTGGCGCGGGCCGCATCGGTGATGGTCTCCCTGTAGGGCTCAGACCGGTCGATCACGTCGCCGGGACGTGCGAGCAAGTTCGGGTGTGCCTCGAGATACGCGCGCTGCTCCGTCTCGATCCGGCGCTCCGCCCGTGAGACAACCTCCCAGTCCCGGCCCTCGATCTGCTGCGCTGTCAGGCCCTCTGCGCGCATCTCCTGACGGATTGTCCCTTCCATCGCCCGCACCGCGTCCTCGTGATAATGGAACCGCTCGCTGTCCGGTTCCGCTTCCATGACGCCATCCCGGCGCAGCACGTTCTCCCGCTCCAAGAGCGTGCCAAGTTCGACGTGCACATCGTTGAGAATGTCGCGCGCCTGTTCCAGATCAGCGCGGCGTTCGAGGTTCAGATCGCGCGCCTCGGCCACTTTGGCGAGATCATCTGCGATCCATTGATGCTCGAGCGCTGCATTTGAGGCGCCCGTCTCGATCCGGGCCACCACTTCCGATGTGCTGATCCCGGTGCCCCGTAGTGCTACGTCAATGC
The DNA here is from genome assembly GCF_004365635.1 of Litoreibacter halocynthiae. Taxonomy (GTDB): domain Bacteria; phylum Pseudomonadota; class Alphaproteobacteria; order Rhodobacterales; family Rhodobacteraceae; genus Litoreibacter; species Litoreibacter halocynthiae. The sequence goes on from NZ_SOBH01000005.1 coordinate 87,184, forward strand.
GCGATCTCAGGTCGGGCTCGGCCAGTCGCTCGCGCTGGCTGGCGTCGATATTGGCTTCGGAATAGATCCCGCCCTCCGAGGGGGTCTCTGACAGCGTGGATGATCGCAAACCAAGCGGCTGCATGTGCTGGACCTGCGTCTGGATCTCGATGAGACGTTTTTCCAGCACGGGACGTTCCGCGTCAGACTTCTCGGCGATCATGCCCTGCACCCGCGCGAGCTTTTCCGCATAGAGGCTTCTCAGATCCTCGAAACTTTGATCTTCGGCCATATACACATCTCCTGTTCGGTCCACCTGCCCGCCATGCGCCAGCACCTCGCCCGCGCGGAAGAGTGCCGCGGCAATATCCTCGCGGGCCTCCTGGGAGGCTTCCGCGGCAAGCGAATGGTAGACAGTTCTGGCGTTGGCGATCTGGGCCAGCGTCCGGGTCAAGTCGGCCCCCACACGTTCCCGCTCGCGGGGCGCGCGACCCTCTTCTTTCGCGGCGTAGACCTCGCTGGTGCGGGCTGGGTAATGCACAACCCCGCGATCCACCCGGCGCGTGGCTTCCAGGCGCACGCCGTACTTCTCCGCCTCCTCGACCATGGCGAGGCGGAAGTCGTCATAGTTGAACCGATGGTTGCGCCCCAGAAAGAAGAACTCGCCTTCCTGCGAGCGGCGGTTCAGCACCAGATGCGCATGGGGGTGATCGCGGTCCTCATGCACCGCGATGATGTAATCGAAATGCCCCTCATCAGTTTGGAAGAACCGCTCCGCCACGTCCGTCGCGATGTCGCGCACATCCTCCCCGCGCGTGCCGATGGGGAAGGACATGAGCATGTGGGTGGTCTGCCCAAGCTTGGGCTTGAAGCCCGCATCCCACCGCTTGGCAAAGCGCTCGGTCAGATCCTTGATGTCACCCGCCTCGAGCTTCGTCTTGCCATCCAGGAACCCGCTACTGTCCACGATATGGGTGGACTTGGTGGTGAGGTAATCGAGCTGGTTTGCGAGCTGCGATTTCGTGTGCGTGCCCCCGCCCCGGATCGCCTTGAAGACCGCTGGCCGATGCCCTGCTGCCGCGCGCACAAGCTGGGTCTGCTTGGCCACGTGCAGCCCTTGCATCGAGCCCCGAACGCGGCTCCAGCCATCCCGGAAGACCTCGCCCGTGACGGCATGGACGGCATCATTCAGCCGCATGGGCAAACTCCCTCAGCGCGGCCGTGGCCTGCAGCTGCATCGCGTCTCGACGGCGGCGCAGAAGCAGATCGATCTCGTCCGCGGAATCCAGAATGAACCGCGCCAGCCCGCGCATCTGCGCGAGACGCAATTCGGTGAACTCGGCACTCGTGCCGCCCACGGCCCCCTGCCCCATCCGGTTGGCCCGCGTCATCTGCTTGGCGATCTGCCCGACCCCATTGCCGACCTCGTGTAGAGAGGCGCGGTAGCGCGCCATCTCGGCCGCCATCTGCGCGTCCGGAACGAACACCCCGCCCGCCGCCTGAATGAGCCGCCTGAGCCCCTCGGCACGGCTCTCGATCCCGGCGGCGGCCAGCACCTCGTCGAGCGCCGCAAGCTCTGCGGCCGTCACCTTCACACTGACCGCGGAGACCGGGATCGCGGCATCCGTCTGGCGCTCGGCATCGGCTTTCAGGACGTAGCGCACGGCCCGCGATGTGACCTCGAAACGCTCGGCCAGCTCGGACGTCGACACACCCTCCGCGGCCTCGCGGACGATCTGCATCTTCTCGATCTCTGTCAGGCGTTTTGTTCGGGACATGCGGAAGAAAGACCCCCTATTTCCTGCCACCTTCCACCAAGGCTGCCCCTATCCTACGATAATATACCTAGCTGTCAACTATATACTTACGTCGCACTCAGTCTCAGGCAGCCTTGGTGTCCGCTTCACGCCGCGGCCCGCAGGGACGCGGCTCTGCCGCCCTCACCACCGGGCGACCCACCTGTCCTAGGGGTCCCCTTCCCCAGCACCGCCCGAGGGTCTGGCCGAACACGCATGTGTTCGGACGGAACCGCGGGCGGGCGCAAACCCCACCGACAGGGCGGAAAGGCAGGGTCAAGGAGGGCCAGATTTGGCTCCGCCAAATCTCTGCCGCAAAAACCGGGAGGCCCTGGCCGATAGGTTTTTGTGGATGGCCCCCTTGAGGCTGACTGGCCGGTCTGTCGCGGCATGATCATTCCGGGGGGAGTGCGTCCTTTGAGCGCGCAGGGACCTGCATCCCTGGAACAGGGATCGGGCCGCCCCAAGATCGTCCTGGGGCGGCCCATCCTCGTCAGAGGATTTAGTCCTGGGGATCTTTCGCGCTCGGCGGGAACATCACCAGCTCCGAGACCGCGACCGGGAAGTCGAGCTTGAGGCTGAAGAACTCCGAGCCGTCCCCGTTGCGGGTGTTGCGGAACATCGCACCCACGCGCTGAAAACGGGTGCGCTCCTGGCCATCGGTGTCGGTGAACTTGACGGGGACGGTGGCGACGTAGTGGTTGGTCATTTGGGTTACTCCTTGTTGCGATGGGGATCTGCCAGCACGGGGGCAAGAGGCCCGGTCGCAAGCGCAAATGCGGAGGGTCCGCGGCTCCGCCGTGGAAGCCGTATTTGTGCTTGCCGGAGCGAAGCGCAGGGCACGATTGGGGCGACCCCGTGCGATCCACATCTATGAGCAAAAAGGAGTGATCCGGATGATCCTTGCTATCACGCCGACGCCACCATCCGCGTCCCGCCAAGCCTGGCCAGGGTGCGGACGGAGCCCGACCGCGTGGGAGCTATGTTCCGAAACACCACCCGAAGGTTGTACAGGTCTTCAGCCTCATGTGCGATGTCTCGACCCCTCGGTTTTGCGCTGCTGACGATGTGCGAGGTGCGCACCATCCCCAGCCCATACCGATGCGGATGGGCCGCACTCTGACGGGCTGGGTAGAGGGATGACGGTGCTGGATGCCGTGAGCTGCCGATCAAGTGTGACCGATCGCACGCGCCATGAGACATGACGAAAGGGCCGCGCCAAGCACGACCCCGTTACGGCCATCACGCGCCCAAGCTGTCGAGCATCCCCCTGGTATCAGGCATTCGCTTCAGCGAGTTGCCGATGTGCTCCCGCCAGCGCGGCCCAACCTCCATTGCGGTGGCATAGGCCCGAGCCAGATCATCGGGCCGGTCCTCGGCCATCGCTTCGATAAGGAAAGCCGCCTGCTCGCGGTCCTTCGCGGATTTCAGGCTCCCTGCCCCATCGCGGCGCCGATCCGCGATGATCAGTTTGTGGATCGCATAGCGCTCTGGACGAGGGACCTGCACGAGAATGCCGGATCGATAGATAGCCGCCGCGTGGATCGGCTCAGCGATCAGGAAATTGAGATAGTTCAATCCTTGGGCGTTCACGCCCAATGCTGGCAGATCACGGATGGTCTCATCTCCGAACGCCGGTGTGAGAAACTCGACCAACTGGCCGCTGCCACCCTGGGCCCATCGCCATGTCCGACCTTGGTCAAGAGCTGGCAGAGGATCGAATTTGAGCGCTGAGAACGTCTCGGCAAGACCCGGGTCGACCTGATCCTGCAACGCAACGCTGAGCTTCTCGAACTGCGCGATGTCGATGTCGCCAGTATTGGCCATACCGCCAATTGGCAGACGGATACCAAGCTCGCCTTCATAGAGGCGAAATGCATTGGTTCCGACGATGGTGCCACCCAAACGGAAGGTTCCGGCTGCGGCCATGGCCGACAGGATGGAACCGGTCGCCCGGTCGATGGGCGTCATGCCTTCCGCACGCAAGAGCCGAACAAGCCGCGACCGTTCCGCCTGCCGATCCTTGGCCGTTGCGCGCAGCTCCTCAATCCGGTTGATACGTGCACGCGTCTCGTCACTGTCCTCGCCGATATAGATGAAGCGCATCTCGGTGCCGACACGCCGGGCTGCGTACCAATAGGCCTTGTCGCCGCGCTCCTTGAGAGTCGGCTTGCCTTCGACACCGGACAAAGCGTCGTCCTTCAAAAGACGTACCAGATCGGTATAGGCGCTCATCGCGATGCTGCTGAGTGGAGTCATGCCAATCATTTCCAAGTTTTGCTTGGCACACATATACCTATCAAAACAGGAAAATGCTAGGCAAAGCAATTTGGGCCCCGCCACGCGCATGAGAAACAACGAAAGGGCCGCCCGAAGGCGACCCTCTCAACTCACGTCTCCGCAGTTTTCTTTGCCGGGTCCGCAACCCGCATGACCGTCAAGCCTTTCGCTTCGGCCTTCTGCCCGAGGTTCAGCGCGACCCCGTTGCCGCCGAAGAGCACAACCCCCGTCGCCGCGAACTTGTCGTCCAGCATTTCGTCGTTGCACTTGAACGGTGCCGCACGCCCGTGCGCGGACCAGCGCGGATCGAAGCGCGCCTGTGCTATCCCGCGTGCCCGGGCCCACCGAGCCGCGATCATCTCCGCCCCGTGCTTGCCACCCTTGTGGCAGAGGAATATCTCCTGGTTGCGGTTCTGCTTGATCCGTTCGCGAACCTTGTCGAGCGTGTTGAAGATCACATCGACATCGGTCCAGTCGGTGGCGCCTGAGACGATCAGGGGCACCCCCTCGACTTTGGATTTCTCGGCAGTCTCGCGGTCGTGCTGCTCGAGGAGCTGCCGCGCCTCGAAGACCGCCCCGGTCTCTTGCGCCCGGACGCTTGCGCGCGACCCGGCTGCCGGGATGAAGGCGTGGCCCGTCTCGACCTCGTAGCATTCCGCCGCTGCTTCGCTCATCACCTCGATGGCGCCGACAATCTCGCGCAATTGCACAAAGCGCGCCTGCGCCTCTTCGAGCGCGGTCTCGGCGATCTCCGATCCGTCGTGAGATTTTGCCAGCGCGCCGATCTTGTCGGCGGTGCGGTCGACCTCCTTGCCAAGCGCCACCTTGCGGCGCTGCAGGATCGTGGCGAGCCCGTGCGCCAGCGGTTCGATTTCCGCTTCAAGCCCGGTCCCGCGCAGCAGTCCGAGCAATGCATCGAAGCTTTCGCGGATGATGCGGTCGGTCAAGACGTGATCCTCGGGGATCGGCAGCTGCGCGTCCTTCTCGGTCAGCCCGAAAAGCTCGATGGTCTCGTAGGTGTTAGCGGTGTCGTAAGCCATGTTCTTTCTCCAGATATTGGGTTCGACCACCACGTGAGTGTGGTGGCATGGCCGAATGTCTGGTTTCCGAATCTGCCCGGGTCAGGGACGGCGCAGCCGCCGGCTTGCCGGGCGCAAAAGTTTTCCGCGTGCAGCACCGGACACAGGCGCGCCCTCACGCATGGGACCGCCCCGCGCCAAAGGCCCCGCCCTCGCCGAAAAGTTTTGCGATCCTTGACGCGGGCTGATTTGGGGGCCATCCGGAGGATATGCTTCCGCACTCATGTGTGTGTGTTTTGACGGTAGGTTTGCCCGACCCGAGCAGGCAAACGGCCCGACCGGACGCGGAAGACGGATGAAGCGGCGGGATCGTTTTGCCCCGCAAAACAGACCAGAGCGCAATCCGGCGGAGCGGCCGGGGAGGGACGTGCTCGCGAGGCGGGCAAACCGGGATGCCGGGTGCTGCGCCGCGGTGAGGCCGCATGGCCGAATGCGCGACGGACCGAAGGGCCGTTCTCCCCTGCGACACGCGAAGCCGAGCTGGGGAGGCCGCAAGGCATAAGCCAAGGTTGATGTGCAGGGGCTACGCTTTAGGCTATACGGATTACTTCTCCAAGCTTGCGACGTGATCGGACGGGGAGCCGCCGTTCGCTGCACGAGCTGACCTGCTCCCCTGAAAAGTCCTCGATTTGAGGTTAGCCTGTTCTCCAACTGAGGAGACAGACGATGAAGAGAAGCCGTTTCAGCGAAGAGCAGATCATTGGCATTTTGAAAGAGCATCAGGCCGGGCTTGGTGCAAAGGAGCTGTGCCGCAAGCATGGGATCAGTGACGCGACCTTCTACAAGTGGCGTTCCAAGTATGGCGGCTTGGAGGTTTCAGACGCCCGTCGGCTGAAGACGCTGGAATCCGAGAACGCCAAGCTGAAGAAGATGCTGGCCGAGCAAATGATGGACGTGGCGACGCTGAAAGAGATGCTCGGAAAAAACTTCTGAGGCCCGGTTCGAGGAGGAATGCTGTGAACTGGGCCATGAAGACCAAGGGTTACAATCAGCGCCGTGCCTGTGCGCTGGCCGGGATCGATCCGCGTGTGTATCGGCGCAAGTCGAAGCGCCCCGCCGACACGGAACTGCGCACAAGGATGAATGAACTGGCCTCTGAGCGGCGTCGGTTCGGTTATCGACGGCTGCATATCTTGCTGAAGCGTGAAGGCTGGGAAGTGAACTGGAAGAAGCTCTATCGGCTCTACCGCGAAGAAGGCTTAACAGTCCGCAAACGGGGCGGACGCAAGCGCGCAGTAGGCACCAGGACGCCCATGGCGATCCCGCAGGGGCCGAACCAGAGATGGTCGCTCGACTTCATGTCGGACGCGCTGGAAGACGGACGCCGGTTCAGGGTGCTGAATGTGATCGATGACTTTAGCCGGGAATGCCTGGCCGCCGTGGTGGATACATCCATTGGCGGTGCGCGCGTCGCCCGTGAGCTGGACCGGATCGCCGAGCTGCGCGGCTATCCCTGCCTTGTGGTCTCGGACAATGGAACCGAACTGACGTCGAACGCGATGTTGAAATGGCAGGAGGACCGAAAGGTCGGCTGGCATTACATCGCACCAGGAAAGCCCATGCAGAACGGCCTGGTGGAAAGCTTCAATGGAAGGATGCGCGAAGAGTGCCTAAACGAACACCTGTTCCCGTCTCTGCGCCATGCCTGCCGCATGATCGCGGCATGGCGCGCCGACTACAATCAACACCGCCCACACTCGAGCCTCGACGGGCTCACCCCGTGGGAGTATCACCAACGGTCAAGAGAGGACCAAACCCTGAACAGAGCTAACTGAAAGACGCGGACTCAAAGGGGAGCAGGTCAGAGCGCACCGCGAGTTGGGTGGGTCGTAAAGCGGACGTTCACGCCAATATCAATTAAATGGTTCAGTTTGGGATGCACGAACCGAGTAGCCTAATCTTTTCCGTCACACGAAATCGAATGGCATGAGGAAGAGACACCGGCCGCTGTAGCTGAGATTTCTTTGCTTCTTCAACTTGTTGATCGAAATTCGGCGTTCCAAGTTCTCGACCAACAAGCCACCAAAAGGCGTGCTCAATCAAGTTAAATACGCGAATGGAGACCTGCGCGGTCAGCAACTTTATGACTTCGATCGTTTTGCCCCTACGCGGTGCACAGAATGCCTCTAGAACCAGACTTGCGTAGCGGTTTCGCAGGTGCTCTTGTTTCGTTTCCCGGAACACCAAGTCAAGGAACAGGGCAGCGACACCAATGTTGGTTTCCAAGTCCGCGTTCTTCCCGCCAACCACTTCCAACATCCTCTTCGCAGTACTTTGCCCGCTGAACCCATCAGCCTTCGCCTGGGTTAGCAAAGTTTGAGAGTCCATTGACACGTAGGTGAAGTCGCGGTTCAGGCAGTCTACGATGAATTTGGTGTAGTCCTCAATCGAGACAAAGCCTCGATCTTTGGCAAGCAGTAGAACAGGCTGCAGCCAACTTGATCCGACCTCAAGCGCGGCTGACGCCCACTGTCGCAATCCTTGATCCTCAGATAGCAGCAGGAAACCATTCCCTTCAGCAGCCAAGACGCTGTCTCTCGCCGACGACCCTAAAACCTCAGATATCTCGAGGTCTTGGCCTTCTAGATCGGCCCGTGGAACGGAAGTAGCGATTTTACAGTGAGCTAGAACGTCTTCTCGTTGACGTTTCTTGACTTCGAAGTCGATTTGGTTTTGCTCGGGTGTTATCTCAATCATCGTGAAACGACCATCTTGCCAGGACGTTATTCCGGATCGTCGGTCGATGTTGTTCTTTGCCTCAATTTCCCGCTTTGCAAAGACCTCCAACGTTGTTTGAGTAACGTGAACTGGGCCGCAAACTTTCGAAATCGTTTCCCAAAGATGGAAGTCCGATGCCAGCGCGGCCGTGATCGGGTCCAGCACGCACCCTCTTTCGGCATTGGACTGGATTTCCTTGATTGCATTGTTGCGCTCGTCGCGACTGCCAATACAAACACGTGGCTGAATGCCAACACCAGGGAGGCCCGCCCAACCGTCAACTACGTCCTTTCCAAGCGCTTCTGCAACAAAACAGAATGGGAGTGCGTTAGCGGCGTAGTTGTCCAAAACGGATTGATCGCGGTCATGTGCCGCTTTCGTGATGCGCTCCATGTCGACGAGAGGATTGTCGGCCTGGAAGTCGAAGGTCATTCGCTGCATACCCGAGTTCGTCGGGAATCTCTTGTTGAATTCCTCTAGTGACTTATGCAGAAGGTCGAGAACTCTCGGCTTGATCCACAAGACCTCGAACTCGATGCTTTCATACTGAGTGGCGATAACGAACTTCTCGCCTACAGTTTTACCAATGCAAGCCTTCGCGAATTCGCTGGTCGGCGCGTGTCTTTCAGCCTCAAAATTGTGAGCATTCGTCCCTTCAATACGAGCGCGTCGAACACCATCACTGGACCTAGTTTCAAAAACGCAATTCTCTTGTATTTCCGCAGCCTTGGGGATTGCGTCCTCCAAATCATCATACATCAAGATAAGCCCCTGATAAGCAAGATGAATGGCTGGGTCATCCCAGTTTAAAATTAGCTCCTGATAGGCTGTATCCACACCCCACTTTCTGTTGCCGTACTGAACGGCAAGGTGACAGAGGCGCATACGTTCCAGCGGGTTACCTTCAGGAATTTTCTTCTCGAAGGTGCGCAGTTTCCTTCCAATTTCGCTCTCGCGACCTTGCAGTTGCCAAAGCCCAAGCCTCGAGATTTGCATTTCTAAGTCGTTGGGTTCGACCCGAAGGTAGGCGTTAAGGTGGTTCTCAATATCCGCAGCGCCAGAATTGATCGCAAGAATTGATCTTGCCCGAAGGTACCATTCATCACTTGAGAGTTCAGGCGGGAATACATTGAATAGATTCAGCGCCCTGCGGTGCTTTTGGCCCGAGATCAGTGCGCTGAGCAGCAACCGAAGTGCTTCACTGTCGTGTTGTGTTGAAACCTGATCCTCCAGCAAGACGACGATTTGGTCGTGGTTGCCAAGCTGTCGGTATTCAGTGGCGATTTCGACCCGTTCAGCCATCGTAGCATCCGAGGGAAGGCCGGCTACAATCTCATCAAGTTGAGAATTTGCCGCTTCAACATCTCCGCTAATCCGAAGAACTCTCGCCAACACAATCTTGAAACGAAGTGAGTCCGGGTTTTCTACAAGCCCCTGTCTACATTTCTTGATTGCGGTGTTCCAATCTCCCATCTTCGAAAGAGAGGTCAGCTCAGACGAAAGCAACATCAACCGATGTTCTTCGGACCAGTTCGTCGCATCGATGCGATCAATTGCTTCTAGCGCGTCAGACGGGCTCAAAATGTGAGCCGTCGCCTCAGTTCTAAGCGAAATGACCTCAGGGTGCTCGCTGTCCTCGTCGAGAAGCTCAAGGATTCTGCCGAAATCTCGATCCTCATGGGCAATTATGGCTAGCTGAAGCGATATCGATGGCTCCCCAGAGCAAAGGGCGAGCCCCATTTCCAATACCTGTTTGGCCTCGTCGTTACGATCAACAAGGCGCAGTGCCAAACCTGCATTGTGGATTGTAGCCAAAGAAAAACGTGATCGTCTCGAAACACACGCCTGGTATAGTTCTTCTGCAGCGGAGTTCAGGTCCTGAAAGCTAGGGAATTCACTGATGCCACCTTGTGCGCTTTTAGCATTGTTCTGAATTTCAAGCTCCAGAACAGCCTCCGCCCAGTTCAAACGAATCTGATCGTCGGATTGGTCTGACTGGTACGCCTCGACTGCCATCGTAAGCCAAGCTGCGTCATCGCGATTTCGATAGGCCTGGCACAAAGCCGCCTTTACAGCCGACTTGCCTTGCACATTCTCCGAAAGTCCCGCCAACAGATCATCGGCTGGAAAGAAACTTCGAGCTTGAACGAGCACGGCTGCAGCGATGTCGTCATCAGGTCGCGCATGTACAGCCTCTCCAGCCAACTTCCTCGCTTGATCGTACTCGCCCTGCAATAGCTTCGACGTCGCAAGGTTCCTCTTTGACGATCTATGATCCGGGCAAATGTCATAGGCGCGCTCTATCAGCGAATGCGCCTCGCTGTCGTCCCCAAACTTCAACGCGGCTGAAGCAAGACCAATCAGAATTCGATACTTTTCTGATGAAGTGGCAGACCCCCAATCCGCTTCTTTCAAATCAGCTAGACCCGTGCGGCCTATTTCCAAATTGCCATTTTCTATCATTTCCACGAAGATCGTGATCTTCGTATGTCGAGGAGAGCTTTCATTTTCCGCCTGAGCGTCGAAGCTGGGCGGACGAAGATCATTCTGCGCATCCGGCAAAGCAGATGTAACAAGGTCTTTCACCTCATCAATCTTTACGGCGATCTGTTCGAGGCCCCTCTTTGAAAACGGATCGTATGTAGGGTCTATCTGCTCCCAAACATCGGAATGTAGAGAAGCGTGCTCTTGGAATTGATCCCATCCCCAAACAGAAACAGAGAACCCATGGTCCGTACCTGCAAGTTCGTCCGTGATTTCCCTAGCCGCTTTTTGGATGGCAGCATCGCGACGAGCCGTTGTAACAAGAATGTACTCTTTGATTTTTGGTGAGAACAATTTCGCTTTCTCAACTTCATCACGCAATTCAGTTTCGGTGACAGCTTCATCCATTTTTTGCTTGCACTGAACACCGACCCAGTGCGTGCGATTTCTTCTGCCGTAGACATCGACGCCGTGTTGAGCTTGGCCTTGCCGTCCATTCTTTTCTGTCGCATGGTCTTGCAGCTCAGCCCTAAAAAGCAGCCAAGTGTGGTGCTCGAAATCTTGCCAGTTTTCGGGTTTCGGTAGTGAACGATTGGATAGGGACATCACTGTACTCGTTTAGAGGGTGCCTGGACGCATGCTGCGGCGACTCTAGGGTTTACTACAACATATGGTGCCATGGCGTGCCGGGCAACGGCGCAACGGGTGGCGATTAAGGCACCTATCGGGCTGACATTCCAATTTCACCTTGGATCGGCTTGCGCAGACAGGTGGACAGGCTATCCTTTCCGCCATGGAATACACTTACCCCATTAATTTTGTTGGCCACGATCAGTGGATGAACAGCGGGTACGACCCGGGCTTGTCGCACGGCGATGTCATCACTCGCGACGGGGAGATCATCGGCAAGTGGCGCGTTGTTGGCTATGATCCAAATGATGAGTATTCCGGCGGTCGTTTTGAGTTTACAGCTTCGGGAAAAGACGCTGTAAAATTCACCGAACACTTCGCATCACTTGATGTGCGCATGAGCCGGGGCTTTGCGCTGTCAACACTAACGAGAACAATCAGGGAATGGTATGAGGCCAGCAACCCAACAATCTCCTGATTGAGGGGCTATCAGAAGAATGTCTGCAATGCGGGCTGCGAACGCGGTCTTAGAAACCAGTGCTCAACGTCGGCTAAGGGCCGACCACGTCTGGCGTACGGCTTCAGTCCAGATCGACGCCGCCGAGGCGCGGCGCATGTACATGCGTTCGGATTAGGAACGCAGCGCCCGCGCCCGCGATGGCGCCGAAGAGATGCGCCTCCCAGGAGACGCCGGATTGGCCCGGAAGAACGCCCCAGAGAATGGAGCTATAGAGGACACCGACCACCAGTGCCGCGCCCAGCGTGATCAATGAGCGATCCACAAAGCCGCGCGCGACGAGGAAGCCAAACCAGCCGAAGACCAACCCTGACGCACCGATATGGATGGCGGAGCTTCCGAACAGCCAGACGAGTCCGCCGCCGAGGCCGATCACCACTGCGTTCACCGGCAGCAGGGCCCTCGTGGTCGTTGCCACCAACAGCCCACCCATCACCAAGAGCGGCGGCGTATTTGCCATAAGGTGCGCGAAACTTCCATGCAGGAGGGGCATGGCGATGACACCATCCAATCCGCTTACGTGACGGGGGATCAGGCCGAAGGCCGGATTCAAGCCGTAACCGATAATCCAATTGAGGAGGTGAACCGCCCAGAGCAGTGCGACAAAGGCGACAAGCGCCGCGGCGCGACGAAAGAAGGCGCGCATGTGATCCCGGTTCATCATGTTGGCGACAGTAGACGTCCCCACAGCACCTTCAACGGCTTTCGCGCGCTGCACAGGATGCCACCTCCAGGAAAGGGGGTTTGAGGCGGCCAACCTCGGTACGGCTCAAGCCAAGAGAATGGCTCGGATCTTACACGGTGTTTCCCGGACGAAAGGGCTGCGGTTCACGCTCGGGACGCTTCAGGGCTTCGGCGTATTTGCGCGCATTGTCATCGATCGTGTTGTGCCAAAGCTTCGAGGCGAAGGCCCGGGCGTCTTGGACTGTCATGTCTTTCAGCGAAGAGGACAGCGCCATGAAAAGCTCATCCTCGCTAATCGCAGCGGCGCGGTGCATGGCATCCGCGTAAAATGACGGGTCGTTGAGAACCTGCTCGCGCAGCGGCATCCGCGCGAGGTTCTCCTCCGGGATCGCCATGAAGATCGTGTCCTGAACTTCGGTCAGATACGCACGCCGCGATGTGGACACCGGCTTTCCCGCCGCCTTGGCCTCCAGAAATGCCTGCCTTGTCCTGTCGAGCTTTGCCCTTGCATGGATCATGATGACATCACGCTTGCGGTCAAGCAGCGCAAATCCGGTGCAACGCTCGATATGAGCAAGAAGCTCTGCAACCTCTGCTTCTACATCAAAGCTCTCGAACCATGGAGCTTTTCCCAGTCTCGCCACCATGTGCCTACCCTCGCCCTCTCAATAATATATTATCGTATATCATATTCAGCAGATCGCAAGCAGATGTGTGCGTCGTACCGCCAGACATGGAAAAAGGGGAACCGTGGTCCCACGGCTCCCCTTTCGGTTCGTATCGTTTTATCTCGCGCGCCGATTAGGCGACCAACGACAGCCCCGTGCCTGCATCCTGCGGCTGCTCACCGCTGTCGATGAACGGGATGATCGAGAAGGTCTGCCCACCGCGCTGTTCTTCGTTCTGCACGGCGTTGACGCGCAGGTCGCCATCGGGCGTGTTGATCAGCAGCGACAGGTAGTCATTGCCCGTGCGGCTGCTTTTGGCCATCCAGGCCGAGCCGACGCGGATCGGCGTGCCCCGAGGCGAGCTGACCTCGATCCGGTAATCGGGGTGAGTCTCCTCGGTCTTGTAGCTGTTTTCGATAAGCATGAACTCCAGATCGAACATCATGTTGGCGATGTAGCCGGTGAAGGCGTTGTCGGCGTCCATGGCGGTGAGCTCGCCCGAGATCGAGCCGGATTTCATCAGGCCGTTCGAGACCAGCGGGATGATCTCGAATTCGCCGCTTTGGGCCGCGCGCGCCTCTTTCGTCTGCACCGCGTTGACCCGGAAGGGGCCCAAGCCGACATCGATCTGCATCGAGATGTAGGGGTTGCCACTGGTATTGCCGGTCTCGTTCCAGGCCGTGCCGATGCGCACCTTGCGGCCTGTTTTGTTGACTGCCGTTACGTCAAAATCCGGGCTGCGTTCGGACATCTTGGCCCGCGCCTCCAACTGGATGGCGATGTCAAAGCGCGTCGAGTGGATCATGCCGGTGTACTGAGCGGCTGCGGTCTCGACATTGCGGGTGAGGGTTCCTGCGAACATGGGATGGTTCCTTTTGGATTGGCCGGTGCCTGACGTTCTTGCCAGCGCATCCGGGATTGCTTTCTCGACCCCTTGAGGGATCACAAATCAGAAAGCCTGCTTTCCTTTCAGCCCCTCCCACGGGTCAAAGCTGCCGTCCGAGTGGGAATGCCCCCGCGCCTCCGGGTGCTACGCCCCTCCCCTGCCCGTCTGGTCTTGATTGGTTGCCCGGATTTTCTGCGGCGTCCTTCGATTGCGCGACGAAGAACTCCGCTTCTTCCCCGTTCAACCGGTGCCCGCCCCGGTCGGTCAGACCGATGCAGCTACCATTCGGCACATAGGTGATGAGGTACTGACCGAGCCGGTCCTTGTGGACAACGTAGCCGGTATTGGCCCAATGCACGGTCTGCCCGGCATCAACCGCGGCTTTGATTTCATCGAGTGGCATGCGATCCTCCTCAAGAAGAATGGTGGGGAAACGACGCAGGAAGCCCGATCGTCCAACCGGGCTTCCATGCAGCATTTGTTTGGCCAACGGCCGAGAGCTGTCAGGCACCTTGCGTGGCTTGCGTCGCGCGCGCAGCCATCCAATCCTTCAAACCAAGAACCGTTCTGCCGGCGGCGACTTCAGATGCCCAGGCTGCCCTTGGGTCGCCGCAGGGCTCATCGCCGGAATGCCGGTCGATGTGGCCATTGGCCATCCATGGCTCGGGCTGGATCCGTCGCAGCCAGTCCGCCATGCTCGGAATGCGGCCCTGGCAGTCTTCGCGGACATGTTGCTCACCAATCCAGCGCACGGGGATGTCGCGACCAGCGCTATTGGTCAGGGTCAAGCCGAAGACACGTTCGGCCTCGAACAGGCCTTGAGCATGATGACGCAGGGCTCTGTGCGTGAAGAGCGCGAGGTGCTCTTTTGAGACGTCAAACCAGTCGTGGACGGCCTGATAATCAGACGGGACACCGCCGAATTTCCGGGCGGAGCTTTCAGCATGATGAAGCGGATGCGCCATATCAAAGCCCCTCGTCATAGCAGTGCGCGCATTCAACATAGCGGTCCGCGTGATCGAGGGTGATGCTGTCTAGTGCTATGTCCCAGGTCAGGGTGCCATAGCCGCCCTCATTGTTCTCGAACCCAGGATGATGGTGATAGGCGAGCGACCAGGCGAAATCGCCCACCTCTGTCGCAAGCGGTTCCGACAGTTGGACCTCTGCAGGCTGCACCGTCACATCCTCGACATTGCCGGAGTCGCCATAGCCTTCGTATTCGGCAGTGACCTCGCTGATGCCAAGCGCTCGTAGTTGCGCGAGCAGCTCCGCTCGGGATGCCTTCAGGGTGGTTTCGCGCTCTGCACGCCACTGAGCCGCCATTGCGGCATAATCGATCTGGGGATTGGTCATGGGTGTGTCCTCTTATCTGAATTTGGGGGGGCGGGCGTTGCATTGGTCCGCGCCCGCCCGGAACGCGCAGATCGGCCAAATCCCGATCCACGCCGCCCGACCCAAAGCCCGCTTTGACTTTTCAGGCGGCTTGTTCTGCCGCTCTGGCGGCTTCCTGCCCCACGATCCGGGCCAGAATGCTTCCCGTGTCGATCCCGTCCCCATGCGGCAAGAACACCCTCAGCTGGAAGGCGATGATCTCCGTGAAACACCCCATGGCCTTGAGGCTGTCGATCATGCCCCGATCCGCGCCGCCAAGCTCGAGGCGCATCTCGCCTGCGACCCGGCGACGGGTCAGGGTCAGTCCCCGGCCCAGATCGACAGGTTCGGTGGTGCCGAGGGCGGCGGTCAGCATCTCCTGCGGTGTTTGCGGGTTGGAGACGAGGAAGCGGGCGCGCAGCGCTGCCGCCCCTTCCTCGCTCAGCGTGCGCCCGATCATCGCCGTCGCCCCGTCAGGCGTGACCCGGTAGATGCGTTCATTGGTGGTCGGAATGTCCTTCCAGATCGGCAGCAGCAGCCCGGTCAGCAGGTAGAGCTTCGTCGTGGTGGTTTTTGGCAGGGACGCAGCCTCTGCGTCCCAAAGCTGGGTGAACTCGGGCCGCTCAATGTCTTCCCAAGCCGAGGACTCGAACCGCGCCTCTTCGAGATAGCTGGACCCGTTTGGCCTCACCGCCTTGCGCATCAGCGTGACAATGTCCTCGTCATACATCTGCATGGGGTGCGCCGAGATGAGCGCCGCGCGGCCGGAGGCGCGATTGACCATCGGCAGCTTGTCGGGATTGCGCGATATGGCCTCTTCGGCGCCCAGGACATACACTGGGTCCGTCACCTCGAGCCCGATGATCCGCGTCACCGCGCCGGATTTCGGGCAGGTCCAGAGATCCTCTGTGGAGACCTGCTCGATCTTTTCGCCGCGCAGGGTTTCCACGCCAAGATCGAGCGTGCCTGCCGCGCGCGCCCGTTCAGTCTGATCAGCGATCCGACGCATGAACTCGGCAAAGAGCGCGTGCTGCATGTGGATAGGAAGGGCAAGCACCCGGTTGAGAAACCGCTGGATCGGGGGAAGCTCTTCAAGGAGCACCCCGTCCTTGTCGATCAGCCGCAGGGCCGTCCAGTCGGTGAAGCTCTCGTAGCTCATCGCCTCAGCGCGCCCGGCGGCAAGATCGGCGAAATATCCCCGCAAAGCCGCCCGTGCGATCGGGCTTTCCAGATTGTCCTCCTCGCGGAACATGCCTTGCGAGCCGGTCTCGCGCTGGCCTTTGGTGAGGGCCCCAAGCTGATCGAGGCGCTTGGCAATCGTCGAAGTGAAGCGCTTCTCGCCATGCACATCTGAGGTGCAGACCCGGAAGAAGGGTGCGCTGACCTGCGCCGAGCGATGCGTGCGGCCCAGCCCCTGGATGGCCGCATCGGCGCGCCAGCCGGGCTCCAGCAGGTAGTGCCGCCGCCGCTTCTGGTTCTTGGCCGTTTGTGCCGCATGATAGGACCGGCCCGTCCCGCCCGCATCGGAAAAGATCAGGACATCCTTCTCGCCGTCCATGAAGGCTTGGGTCTCCGACGAATTACTGCTTGCGCTGCGCTTCTCGATGAAGAGATGACCATCCTCGGCCTTGAGGGGCCGGATGGACCGCCCCGTGACTTCTGCCACGGCCTCATCGCCAAAAGCCCAGAGGATCTGATCGAGCGCCGAGGGGATCGGCGCCAGCGTCATCAACTCCATCATGGCCGCGTCACGTAAAGCGAGCGCTTCGCGCGAGACGACCAGCGCGCCGGCCTCATCCCGCAAGGGTTCCGCGACCATGTTGCCGTCGATCTCCACGAGCTTTTGCGCGTGGATCGGGAAGGCCTGTTCGAGGTAGCCCAGAACATAGTCGCGCGGCGTCAAGGCACCCTCGACGAGTTCATCCTCCGGGTCCATCGCCTCAAGCCGACGCTTCAGCAGGCTCTCGCCTGTCGAGACAACCTGGATGACGCAAGCGTGCCCCGCCGCCAGATCGTCCGCGATGGCGCGGATGATGGTCAAGGCCTTCATGCCCATCAGCAGATGATTGAAGAAGCGCTGCTTCGTGCTCTCGAAGCGGGACTTGGCCGAGGCGCGTGCGGCCGAGGCATTGGTCTCTCCCGAGGCGTCGTTGACGCCGGTCGCTGTCAGCGCGGCCTCGAGATTGTGGTGGATCGTCCGAAACGCACCCGCATAGGCGTCGTAGATCTCGATCTGGGCCTGGGTGAGCGCGTGTTCGAGCACGTCATACTCCACGCCATCGAAGCTGAGGGCGCGGGCCGTGTAGAGCCCGAGCGTCTTGAGATCACGCGCGACCACCTCCATGGCGGCGACACCGCCGGCTTCCATAGCAGAAACGAAGCTCTCGCGTCTTGGGAAGGGGTATTCCGGCCCCTGCCCCCAGAGCCCCAGCCGCGCGGCATAGGCGAGGTTGTGCACGCTCGTGGCGCCCGTGGCCGAGATGTAGAAGACGCGAGCGCGGGGTGCTGCCAGTTGCAACCGCAGCCCGGCAAGGCCCTGCTGGGAGGGTTTGACCCCCCCTGCCCTGCTCGGACCCGGCCGCGTTCTGCATGGCATGGGCCTCATCAAAGGCCAGCACGCCTTCAAAGTCTTCGCCCATCCAGGCGAGGATCTGGCTCAGTCGCGTGGTGCCGCATTTGCCCGCGGACCGCAGCGTGGCGTAGGTGACAAATAGGATGCCGTCGCCCATCGGGACGGGCTGGTCCGGTTTCCATTTGGAGAGCGGCTGGATGTCGGCTGGCGAGCCGCCGAGATCGGTCCAGTCGCGGATGGCGTCCTCGATGAGCGTGGCGGATTTGGAGACCCAGATCGCCTTCCTGCGCCCGGAAAGCCAGTTCACGAGAATGAGCCCCGCGCATTCGCGGCCCTTGCCGCAACCGGTGCCGTCGCCGAGGAAATAACCAAGGCGATAGGCACGTGCATCCGGGTCATCATCGGCGCGCGTCAGCTTGGTCTGGTCGTCATCGATGGTAAACCGACCGGGCAGATCACGCCCATGGGCATCATGCGCCATGATGATGGTCTCGAGCTGTGCCTCGGAAAGACCTCCCTCCTCGATCAACCGTGCGGGCAGGCGCAAGTCATCACGACCCGTGTTTGAGGGCATGGGCGGGGCAACAGAGGCCATGGCGATGCTTTCAACGAGCGGGGTGGGATGTTCCTGCGCACCCGCGATCGCGATCCGCTGCGGACGGTAGCGCGCATAGATGTCCGAGACCGGCGTGTTGTCGCGCGGGGTCTGAAGGCTTGTGAAGCTGAGCGGGACAACGGCCTTGGCCCGGGGTTTGGAGGGGGCGACAGGCGCAGCGGCGGCCTTGCGCGGGGCAGATGATGGAACGCTCGACCGAGTATGAGGGATCGCTGCCGCCCGTTGGACTGGGCGCATCTCGGTCCGGGTCGCGGCCACGGCGTCAACGAAAGGAAGGACTTCCTCCAGATCCTGAACCGCGGCGCGGATCATTTCGCCGTCCTCCTGCACCTTGTCGAAGACCATCAGATGGGTTTCGACAGAGGTGCCGAGCTTGCGGTAGACCTGCCCCGGCATCGTCAGCGCCAAGCGTGGCGTCAGGAGACCGCAGGCGCGGGACCAATGCGCGGCATCGCGTTCGGGCGTGAATCCCGGCGGCATGATCGCCACCAGCCGCCCGCCGGGCGCGAGACGCTTTGCAGCCCCGATGAGATGTTTTGCAGCGATGTGCTTGTCGCGGGAACGATCGACCGAGGAGGCGAAGGGCGGGTTCATCACCACGACGTCGGGTAGAACCGTCGACTGCAGCAGATCGTCGATTTGCTCGCCGTCATGGCCCGTCACCTCGCCGCCGAAAACCGCGCGCAGGAGGCTCTGGCGAAAGGGGTCGATCTCGTTGAGCAGAAGTGTGGCACCGGCCCGGGCGGCGAAAGCGGCCAGGGCACCGGTACCAGCCGAGGGCTCCAGCACGGTCTCGCCCTTGCGGATCGCCGCGCCCCGCACGACCATCGCCGCAAAAGGCAACGGCGTGGAAAACTGCTGCAACCGGATCTGCAACTCGGAGCGGCGCGTCTCTGTCAGCAGCCGTGAAGCGAGAAGCTTTGCAGCGGCGATGTCACCTGCCGCGCCGTCCCCACGCAGCAGCACCTGAACAGCCGCGGCCTGCATCAGGTCATAGGCCATGCGCCAGTCCCAGGCACCGCCGGCATCGCTGCCATGGAACGTCTCGCGCATGATACGCGCGAGCGCTGAACTGCGCAGGGGCTGGTTGTCGACCTCCGCGCCGATCTGCTCGAGGGCAGAGGCGAGGTCAGGGTGGGAGATCGAGAGAGCCGGGTTTGCCGGTTTGGGCTTGTTCATGGGGATTTTCCTTTGGATCAGGGTCTGAGTTCCAAAGGACAAAAAGCCCGCTTTCGCTTTTCAGGGTGACGGGGGTCAGACCGCGCTGACCTCCAAGGCTTGGTCAGGACTTGGGTTCGACCTCCCGTTTCGCATCAATCAATGCCTGTGCGGCCTGCATCACCTGAACTTGAGATGTTCCCGTGCATTCCTCCTCCAGCGCGGCCTGCACCTTCGCGCGAAACCACGCGTCATACGAATTCGCTTCAGCGGCCACGGACATACTCCTCGAGCCCCATATCCAGCAGCTTGCCGAGGTCATCGGGCATGTCTGCAACGCGCACAGCAAATTGCGAATGCTTCCATTTCATCCGAGATGCGCCTTGCTCATCGGTGCCAAGGTGCGGCTCTTCCTTCCCCGTTGGGTCCATTGCGCTCTCTCCGACTATACTATGGGTCGATGCTACATCACCCAGCCTGGCGTCGTAAACGGCAATGCCGTAAGGTTCACAGCAAGCCTTCTACTGGCCACTTACCGATCGGGCGCCGCTTCAAGGGAAGTTTCGAACCGCTTGTCCGCCGCCGCGGCTTCTTTCAGGAGCGCGTCAAAATTGTCAGGTGGGTTGCCATCTTCCAGCATCCCTTTGAACGTCGCATAGGCATCCGTCTTGCTGCCATAGGCGCGCAGGGTCTTGTCGTCGTTCACCCAGGCCACCACGATGACCTTCGCATCGCTGTTGAACCGGTAGAACAACCGATACTGTTGGAAGAATTTCGCCCGGAACCAGTGCTTGCGATGATCGCCGAGTGTGCCGCCTTGCCGGAAGGCGGCGGCACCCGGATCTGCCGGTATAGCCTCGGTGACCAGCTTGAAGATGGCTGCCAGCCGTTTCGTGGGGTTTTTCTTACGCCAGGTCTTTGGATCGCGTGCCTTACGCGCCTCGACCTCCAGGGTCAGCCCTTCGAGCTGGTCCAGAAAGAGCGGATGCGCATAGATCGACCATCCGTTTACGACAAGGGGCGCTTGGGCGGGCACGCTATCGCCGCTCATTCATCCTCGAGCGATAGCGGCGCATCGAGATCGACGTCAACGTCGCCGACCAGTGCTGCAAGACGGTCATGCAAAGCCCCATCGAACGCCCGAATGCGGTCCGGATGCGCCTTGATATCGGCCTCGACAAAATCGAGAAAGGCTCCGAGCACGGGATCTTCCTCGTCGCTGCGCACGGGCTCGATATAGACCCTGCCACTCGGCTCGGTGCAGTAACGAATCTGGTCGCCCTTGCCCAGCTTGAGCTGTTTGCGCACACCCGCCGGCACGGTCGTCTGATACCGATCCGTGAGTTTCGAGACATCTTGTGCGAGGGCTGTCATGGCAGTCTCCTGAAGAAAAGGGTCTTTGCTGCCCGCGATAGGTAATGCATTTGCATTGCATTGTCAAGATTAGACGCAGGATCTGCTGTTACCGGGCAGGTCGATGAACCGTCCGGCGCTGACCTATTCTCGCCCCGCCAGAAACTCCGCCAGCACAGGACTGGTCGCGACTTTCGCGGAGCTGAGCAGCTCCGAGCCCGCAAGCGAGGCCTTCGACAAGCGTACGAGCCCACCGGTTTCCTCGATGCGGTAGCAGCGGCGTTTCTGCCGGCCCCGCCTGTAGTGGGTCGCGGTGACAATCTGGCAGGTGCTGCCATCGGTGAGCGTCACAGGGGTGGCGAGCCTGATCTTGTCGCCTTCCTCGTAGTCCGGGATCGCAGCCCAGTCCTGGCAGCGCTGGCGCCAGGCATGAGCATAGCTGTCTGGGTCTTTCAGCTCGGACAGCATGGCCAATAGGCTCAGTGGCGCGCGGGATTCGACCGGTCCCGCGCTTTCCTCCATGTCCTTGTAGCCCCAGCAGCCGTCATCATATCGGGTAAGGAATACGGCGGCGAAAGTGATGGAGCCATCCGCATCGGTGACATAGGTCGTGTCTTCGACAGGGGTGCCGTCGATATTTGTGACCTTTGCCGCCGCGTACCAAGTCGAACCCACCTTGCAGGCTTTGACCAGTTCCGTCTTGCGCCTTTCGCCCTCGAAGGTGCACAGCCGAGCAATCTCCGCTTTCTCATCCGCGTAGGTCTGGACGCGGCCGTCGGTGTAGAAGAGCCAACCCATCACGCCGCCCTCCGGTCATCGATTTCCATCAGCGCATCGAGCGGCACGCGGTAGGGCTGCATGGCGTCGAAATCCTCGCAATTGCCGCAGTTCTGCACGATCGCGAAGGTGTCGCAGGCATCCTTGAGGATGACCCGGAAGGTGCCGCCGAGGCCCGAGGGCACCTCGTAGGTCCCGCCGATGAGATAGTCCGAGGCGCGGCGCACGAAGACGCGGATGCTGTGGCCATCAGTGGCCAGCCGGATAGCCCCCCGCCCCCGGTCGATGAGAACCTGCACGTCATCCAGGATGTCGGTGTAGAACTGGCCGGTCAGATCGCGAAACGCCATGCGGCGCTGCGCCATCCAGTCGGTGTCCCGAAATGGGTTCATGCCGTCGGCGAAGGCGAAAGACGGATCGGCCTGTTCGGTGGTGACGATTCGGGTGGTCGTGCCATCGATGCCGTTTGAGCGCAGATGCACACCATTGCCGACGATCAGGATCAGGGCGGGCCTGTCCACGGGCCCGTTCCAGTTGGGCAGGAAGGTTTTGCAGGCGCGCGCATGGGCGATCTGTGCCGCAACAGCGGAGGCAGAGAACTTGAGAATAGCCATGGGGATGTCTTTCGATTGAGTGTGGGAAGGGCGACCCGCGCGGGCGAAATGCTTCGCGCGGGTCGCGTGAGGACTCAGGCCGCTTGCGCGACCTCGCTGTCAGGCTCCCGGGAGTCCGCAGTGGGTTCCGCCTCATCACAGGCGACACCGGCGGTCTGCATCATGGGCGGACACCAGGTGGCCACCGCGGCGCGCTGCGCGTCGGTGAGCGTGGCGAAGGGTTCGGCGAAGAGCTTGTCGCAGAAGGCGACGATCTCCTTCTTGCTCGACGAAGCCAGCGTCACCGCCTCCTGGGCCAGACCCAGATCCTCGCCGAGGATCTTCAGGAGCCAGGCCTTTTTAAAGCGGTTGAAGAGCGCCGCATTCGGCGTCCAATGCGCGCGAATGTCGGGCATGATCTCGATCTCGAACGCATGCATCAGGCTGTCGCGCTGTCGGTCCCGCGCGAAGCAGGACTGCGTGGTGCTGGCCGTGGCATAGGCGACGAGCTTGGCCTTCTCGCCGGCCTCCAGCGCGCGAAACGCCGCGAACTGATCGGCGGGCGCGCGGGCGTCATCGAGCCAAGAAAGGTCAAGCGCATCATGCGCCGCCGCCACCTGCTCGAGCGAGGTCTCGTCGATCTCGTCCATCTTGGCATGGCTGCGGTATTCCTTGCGGGCATCGATCTTGATTGCCTGCGTGACACTCATGCCGCTGGCCAGAACGTCACTGACCAGCTTGAAGAGCGTCAGATCGAGCGTGGCCTCCGGATGCAGCGCCATCGCGGCGCCAAGGGCCATAGCCCGCTCGGTCTTGAGGTCCTCTGCCAGCGAGGCCGGATAGGTGATTTCGCCGGCGTCCGGGGCCCCCTCCCCCGTCGGGTTGGCGGAGGAGCCGCGCGCGCCCTCCTCTTTGACGGTGTCTTCCGGGCGGACGAGGCCCACATGGAGCGTGATCTGCCCACCCTGCCACGACGCGATCACCCCAGACCGCGCGAGGTCCTCGGCGCTGTAGGCCTCCTGCAGATCGCGGGCTTCCTCTTCCAACGTGTCCACGCGGTCGTAAAGCGCGTTGTAGGCACCGTCCTCGAGCCCCTCGTCCTCCATCTCGAGCTGCAATTTCTCAAGCTCGGCGGTGATCTCACCGATGCGCTTCTGGGCAGCCTCATCCGGCTCGATCGGGCCGGGATAGACGCGGCCGTAGTCGGCCATGGTCGCGTAATCATAGCGGACCATCGCATCGGCCCAGGCAAAGCCCAGCTCTCTGCGAGCCTCTTCGGCGGCGGCACCGAGCTTCTCGAGCAGGATGGTTTCGACCAGCGCCGCATCCTCAAGCACGGAATGCTCTTCCAGAAGGTCAGCTGCGACGGCACCGCCACGCGCCTCGTAGTCTTCGCGCACGAAAGCCCCGATATCATCGCTGACCTGCACGCCGCGGGATTTGAGGGCCTGACGGACGGTATAGGCCTGCAGATAGCCGCCGTCTTTCGTGAGCGCCTCGAAGACCTCGCGCTGTGCCTCCTGGCTTGGATGCTCGGCAAAGGCCTTCATCGTGTCGAGCGTGATCACCTTGCCCCGGGCCGCTGTGCGGATGTCGGGGTGGATCAGGCCATAGCGCAACCGGCCTTTCACGGCCGCCACCGTGGTGCCGAAGGTCTTTGCGATCGTCTCGGGCGTCTGGCCGTCGACCTCCATCATCCGGGCGAAGGCCTCGAACTCGTCGATGGCATTCATCGGTGCTTGGGTGATGTTCTCGGCGAGCGACAGCGCCGTGGTGACGTCGCAGTCTTCCGGCACGAGGCGGCAGTCGATCTTGGTTTTCGCGGTGAACCCCTTGGTGGCCTTGTCGGCGATCAGCTCCTTCAGGGCTGCATGGCGCCGTCCGCCGGCGAGGACAGCATATTTGCCGTCAAGCTTCTGGACCAGGAGCGGCTGCAGGAGACCCAGAACGGCGATGCTGGCCTTCAGATGCGCGATGTTCTCGGGGTCATAAGTTTCCGGAGAGTTGCTGCGCACATTGGCGGGATGCGGGACCAGATCGCCGATAGCGACGGTAAGGGGAGCAAAGCTTGTGGTCATGGGATATCCTTCCAGGAGGGTGAGGTGTGGCCCGCGCGCTCACGCGCGTGACCAATCCCCGGCTTCAGGGATCACCACGACAAAAGGCCCACTTCCGTAATGGGGCGGGCCTTTGTCAATAGCTTCGGAAATGTCAAAAACGTCCGGTCAAGAACTTACTCTCCACCGAATTTGAGATACCAATTC
>NZ_SOBH01000006.1 GCF_004365635.1 Litoreibacter halocynthiae
AGGCGCATCAAGGGCAACGGCACTCCAAATTAAGCTAGCAGACAAGCGAAACGTGTTTGATTCGCGGTAAGCCCCATTACGGCATCTTTCCCTTTGAGGGGTCAGTGGGCCTTCATCGCCTGGGGTTTCAGGAGGGGGTGTCCCCTGCCCTACCAGTCGCGCGCCAGCATGATGGTGAGCACGCGGACGGTGGTGGCGGGATTGTCTGGGGTCTCCGCCCCATAGCGGAAGTCCGAATCCGCCTCATAGAGATTGATTTTCCAGAACACGGTCTCGCCCCGGATCTCGACCGCCCCGAAATCATGCCAGCCTTCTGGGTCATTCTCAGGCTCGAACGTGGCAAACTCACCGGTTGCCTTCACCGCCTCGGCCATGAAGCCGTCACCGGCCTCCATAAGCGCGCGGGTGACATGCATGCGGCCCTGGATGGGCTGCGCAGGCGGCACCCCAAGGCACGCGAGCTTGCGAAACGCGTCGTTTTGCGCCGCGATCACGGTCGGATCCGGAAGGTCTGGCTGGGGTTGAAACTTCATGGACATGGGAATCTCCTTTGAGAAGTTGAAACACCCTTCCCAAAGCCTGCTTTTTCTTTTCCGTGCGGCGGAAAGCCCGGTCCAAACTTGCCAGAACCAAACAGTTTACACGATAGTAATATCCTGCAGACCAGTAAGCGATCCGCCCGCCGCTATATGAGTATCGATCGCGTGTCTGATCCTGGCCAGCGCGGCTGTAGATGACGTCGTCATGCTGTCGTAGGCCTGAAAATCATGCGGCATGTCCGGCCAAAGATCGAGCGACACGTCGGCACCGTTTTCTTTCTGAACCTGCGCGAACTCGATGATCATATCCCGCAAGACCTCGCGCCCTCCGGCTTGCAGATATAGCGGAGCAAGACCGCTATAGTCATGGGAGATCGGAGACAAAGCTTCGCGCCCAAACGCCTGATCGGGATCAAGCCATTTGCCGAATTGTAGCGCCATCCAGCCTTGAACCAGATCAGTGGGATTGTTGCCCTGCAGGCTTGCGCCGCGATCCCCAATATCAGTCCATGGGCAAAGCCCGATACAAAGCGCAGGCTGCGGTTTGTCCTGAGCCTTGAGCGATTGTAGCAGCATCAATGCCATATGCCCCCCTGCGCTGTCGCCAATCACGACGATCTTTTCTGCAGTCACCTGCGCCGCCAGAAAGTTCCACGCGGCGATAGCGTCTTCGGCCTGTGCAGGATGAGGGTGTTCCGGTGTCAAGCGGTAGTCAGGCGCAAACAATCTGGCGCCGGTATGGTGAGAAAGCATCTGCGCGAAACGGCCACTTACCCCGCCATGGAACGTATACCCGCCGCCGTGGAAATACAGCAGAACCGCCTCGCTCTCACGGTGTTTTGGGTCATACCAGCGCCCGCTTATCCCCTGTGCCGCCGAAGAGGTCACCTCGTAGATATCATCTGTCTGCGTCTGGAGACTGTCGAACAGTTCGCGCCCCTGCGCGATATCGCGATGGCGCATTGCCGCGGTGAATTGATGACGGACAAACCGGATTCCGGTTTCCATATTGGCATCCCAATCATCGGCCATACGCCTCCCGAGCGCATGCCGTATCGACGTTGCGATTGCGATCTGACTGAGTTTTGCAAGGCTGCGCAGCCGAAGCGCGAGCGGGCCTGAATAGACGATTTTAACCACGTTGATATCCTCGTTGCCAGTTTTGGCCTTCGTTGCCTCAGGAGGCGCGGCGAAATATAGAATGATTGCGTCACAAGGAGTTTTTCATGTCGCCGGTCTCAAAACTGTTCCTGCCGCCGCCTGCTTTGGGGGGCTGCCTCATGGCGGGAATTTTTCGGGACACGCGTGGCGCAGATCTATCGGCCGCGAACCGGATGAACCATTTTCCGGCCTCTCCGCTTGTTGCGATCACACTCGTTCAGCACGGCACGATTCACATGCTCCCAGCGAGGACAAGCTGGCGGGGCGCTGCTGACGCGCCAATCCTCCCCAAAAAATCGGTGCTGCCACCGCAGGACGTGCCAGTGTCCAGTTGGGCGCAAGGCGATGTTGTTGCACTGACGGTCGGGGTCTATCCTGACGCATGGCTTGCCCTCGGGGGGGATAGCGCTTGTACAACGTTAGCACCCGTCTTTGATCAGGCGTTGGAGGGCTTTGATACCGAAGACGACGCGACCGCAGGATGGATCAAGTTCTGCGAAACGCTCGAAAATACTTGGCGTGATGCCCGACCGAAAACCTGGCAGCCTGCCGCGCGCATTTCAGACTGGACCAAGGCACTGGCGACCCGCGCGGCTCTGTCGGGGTCGGGGCGCAGCGTTCGCAGCATTGAACGCAGGATCATGCGTTACTCCGGTCACACGCGGCGCAGTTTGGCGTTCTTTTCGGCCTTCGAACAGCTCCATGAAATTTCAAGAAATGCAGCAGGTCAGCCATTGGCAGAAATCGCAATCGATGCGGGATATTCCGACCAGTCCCACATGGGACGTGCCGTGCGCCGCGCGACGGGCTTCTCTCCGGCCGAGCTCAATAAAGCCATTGAAGCCGAGGAGCCTTTTTGGTGCTATCGATTGCTCGGTGAGCGGTATTGACCGGCGCGCATGTGCGAACATTTGTGCATCCTGCAGCATCGGTTGAAATGGGCTTACAGCTGCCATTTTCTGCTTTGCGGCAAAGCATAGGTCAAGCGGCCTCGGCGCTGCGCCCTGCCCTGCCCGTCTCCGATCTGGCGATCAGGTAGTCGCAGGCACGTTGCGCGTCCGCGGCGTGCCGGAAGATCGCGCCCTTGTCCGACCGAAGAACGCGCAACCAGTTGTGGAGATAGGCGGCATTCAACTCGAGCGTATGAGCCGTGAAGCCGAGCGTCTGACCCAGGAACACCGAGGTCAATTCCGCGACGATCTCCTCGCGTGCGTAAGAGGTGTTGCCGAACTTCGAGAGCCCGAAATCACGGTTCAGTCGATGCCGGGCCTTCGTGGCATGGGCCAGCTCATGCGCCCAGACCCCGTAGAAATTGCGCGGGTCCTGGAACCGCGTGATGGATGGCATGTAGACCTTGTCCACGGGGGGCAAATAGTACGCCTCCGTGCCCGTGAAGACGGTCGTGATGTCGATGGCATCGAAAAACGCCTGCATGTGCGGGATGGGCTCGGACGGCGGATGCTCGGGCGCGGGCTCCGGGTCTGGGAAGAAGCTGTCGGGCAGGCCATCGATCTGGCAGGCATTGAACACGCGGTAGGATTTCTGGAAGCGGAAGATGCGGGCTTCCTCGGAGCGATCATCGCCATCGCTGCGGTCGTCCTCGCCGCCCGCGTCTTTCCGGCTTTGGCCGTAATAGACGACGACAGAGGATTTCTCGCCCTTGCGGACCTTTGCGTCCAACGCATTGGCCTGAGGCAGAGTCATCCAGAAGGGAGAGCTGTGGCCCGCCATCACGGTCCGCATCGTCAGCAGGAAGTTGTTCACCCCCTGGTAGGGTTCGCCGCCCACGCGCAGGGGGCGTGAGCTGCCGCCTGCGGTCCAGGGCTTGCGCCACGGCAGGACGCCGCGCTCGATGATGCGGATGATTTCGTTTGTGATGACCTCGGAGGCATCGAATTTGGTCGTGCGGGATCGGGCCATGGCTGGCCTCCTTTCGAGTTTTGGTGAGAGGGAATGGTGATCAGATTGACTGAAGGGGCCTCGGATCGTTGGCGATCCTGGCACCGAGGGCTTCGACCATGTCGATGTAGGCGGTCAGCGAGACGGATCTGCCAGAACCGCAAGGATCAGGGTCGACCGATCCGTCCCGCGCCACCCGCGGCAGTCGCGCGAAGGCAATGACATCGGTGACGGGTCGGATATCGATGAAGGGCGTCCCTCGTGCGACCGCAAGAGTGGCCAAGGGAAAGCGCTCGATCGGCGCGAAGGTCGAAACGGTGGTCCAACCGAGATGGAGGAATGTCCCACCCTCCCCGCAGATCACGTGCGCGTTTGGCAATGGCACCGCCTGCTTCAGATAGCCGAGATCACGCAGGACGGTCTCACGCTCGAGCTGCAGTGCCTGGCCCGTCTGGCCGGTTCGGCGTAGTTCCTTGTGCCGCCACCACGAGGCGGCGGTCGCGCGTAACACGCACAAGACACCTGTTTGCATCGGAATGCCCTTCATCAATAACAGCAGACCGGAATCCGGCCCGGACCCATCTGAGGGACCCCAAAGGCCCTCATCCGTCAGTCACAAAACCCGAAGGACACTTTCTCTTTTTCCGGCCCCTTTGGGCACACAACAAAACCGAAAAGCCCGGCCCTTCTGCCGAAGCCATTGATTTCATGCAGCAATTCCAGATCGGCAGGCAAGATCGGCAACGCATATCGGCAAAACCTTGCTTGAAAGTACGAAATGTGTTTATTTTTCAATTACTTTGCAAACATGGAAGATCGGCAAAAATGCTGGAAACACCCGCCAGGATCGAACCCTGCTTCTTCGAGGAGCATATTCCCACAGAACTGGCAGACCTTTCGGTCGACATCCAGAGGGAAGCCACCGGGCTGGGACAAGGGTTGCATCCTGACAGCGCAGCCGAGCTTGCCGATCTCGTCCGCGTGATGAACTGCTACTACTCCAACCTGATCGAAGGACACAACACGCGCCCCCGCGACATCGAAAGGGCGCTGGCGGGCGCCGAGCTTGAGGAAGAAACCCGTCCCCTCGCCCTTGAGGCCCGAGCGCACGTCATCGTTCAACGGGCCATCGACGAGATGCATCGCAAGGGCACCCTGCCCCGCCCCACATCCGTCGAATTCCTGACTTGGGTCCATAAGAGCTTCTACGAAGAGATGCCGGATGAGTTTCGGGTCATCGAACATCCCGACGGCACTCAAGAGCCCATCGTTCCGGGACGCATGCGCCAGGATGATGATCGGGAAGTTGCGGTCGGGCGCCACCTACCTCCTTCATCGTCGCGCGTCGCGGCATTCATGGACCATTTCGACAAACGATTTCAGATTGCGGCGCGGTCTTCGAGCGGACGGATCATCGCGATCGCCTCTGCACATCACCGGCTCAACTACATCCACCCTTTCCCGGATGGGAACGGTCGTGTCAGCAGACTGATGTCTCATGCCATGGCCCTCACAGCGGGGATTGGTGGCCAAGGGCTCTGGTCCGTATCACGTGGGCTGGCCCGCGGGCTAACCGATCGGGGCGAGTACAAACGGATGATGGATCTGGCCGACAGTCCACGCCGCGGAGACCGCGACGGACGGGGGAACCTGTCAGAAGCGGCACTGAAGACGTTTAGTGAATGGTTCCTAAAGGTGACGCTCGACCAGATCACCTTCTCAGCAAGATTGTTCGATCTCGGCGGACTAGACCAACGGTATCGTCGTCTTGTTGCAGATACCATCGATGACAAGCGAGCGCCGGAACTAATCTCGGCGGTTCTTCGTCATGGGGCACTGGAACGAGGCGATGCGCAGATTGTGCTCAAGACGTCCGAGCGTACTGCTCGCAACACGCTGAGTAAACTGACCGCCGCCGGATACATGACGTCCGCCTCGCCGAAGACGCCAGTACGGTTGGCGTTTCCGTTGGATTATCGAGAGCGGCTCTTTCCAAACCTCTTTGGAGACGGTGACCTCCCACAATAACTTTAGGCATTTAGGGTGTAATGCCTGGCCGCCGATTTCTTCCATGGGCGGCCAGATTTTCATCAAGGCTTGCTCGTGTGTCACTTGTCCACCGCGGTGGACATCTGCTGGTCTGAGATAAACTGAAGAACCACCATGCGCCGCTACGTGCGTTTGGACAGTTTTGGTTGCCACAAGCGCCGCTTCTCGTTCGAAGTCCACCGCGGTGGACATTAGACAGTTCGCTCATTGTTTTCGGACAGTCGCTTGATCAAAGCTAATGGATCAAATTGGTTTTGCCTTTGACCCAGGGTGATACTGTGAAAATACGCTCCAAAATCCCTGATGCGTTTTCCAAGCTGTAGCATGATGAAGATCGCGCATGACGCTTTCTGAGCTCCTACAGCATTCTTGGCTTTCTCGAAAGTCTCTGGGTGAATGCCCATCATGGGTGCAAGTGTTCGAGCATGGTTTTCAATGTCCAACCAGTTTCTAAGTCTCTCTGTGGAGAACGATGTCGCCTGATCGCAGACTGAGGTCAGCAAGTCTGGTTTCAGGGCCTCAAGGCCTATGTTGCTATCTAAATCTTTTTTTTCTTCTTCAGACTTAGATTGATGCCGGACAGTTTGTCCGTCATTGGCGGGCAATTCCATAGTTTCAGGCGGGTCATCCGGGGTAGACAAACTCTGGCATTCTGCATCTGTATTGGCGAGCAGAGCGTGGTATTCGGGGAGGCTCAGCTTCCTGCGTAGAGCTTTCCGTGCGTGGTTGATGAATGCGTTGCTAGGATCGTGCTCTTCCAAATGGGCGAGCTTTGTAAGGATCTGTTTGCGGACAAATATCCGATCTCGCCGGTTATTCTCCATCTCTTGCGCGATGGCTATAAGCTCGCTCGCACGTTGGAGCAGGGGGGTGAGAGACAATCCATAACTGATGCACTCCCCGCCGGATGAGCGAACGCGGTAGCGCTTTCGGTTCGAGCTGTCATTGCGCTTGATGAATCCGAGTTCAACGAAGCGGTTGATGTGCCTCCGGAGTGTCCGTTCGTCGATTCCGCCAACGCGCTGGCAAAGTGAATTGTTAGACGCAAAAACCGTTTCGCCATGGCCAGGTTTCAGAAAACTGAGCATTGCTTGAAGTGTCTGTATGTGGCCAGGACGTAGACCAAACACGCTGCGTGCATCTCTCAGGGCTCTGAAGATGGTCCAGACGTCGGTTTCAGATGCGGGAAATGAGCCGCGGGTTGCATCAGCACCTGCGGCTTCGATCGAAAGTTTTGTAAATGCCATGGCTTGTTCACGACGACCGTTCGGCCCACAACTTCCCCGTCTCTTTCCTCGAATTTTCGCGGAAAAAGGCAAAAAATATCAGTCCACCGAATCGGTGACTCTTGACCGGTATGCTGGAGGTTGCTACATCAAAGATGCTAATCAGATGATGAGGGCTCTCCAGGGGAAACTTTGGGGGGCTCTTTTCTTTCGGGTCTTCGCTTTTCTCCTCTGCTCGTGTTGCTCTGTGTGGCCTGGGTTAGGACCCAGAGCCTCTCTCATTCCGCCACTGTACGAAGAGTTGCAAAAGCGTAGCTTCCGCGTGCTCTTCGAGCCATTGGCCGAATTCTGGATTGTCCTTCTTGGTGACCTTGAGCGCGATCGCCTTCTCATCGATTGTCAGCGTGCCCAATGAACTGCCGTTCTCATCATTGATGACCGAAGTCAGCCCACGATTGGGCGGCTTCTTGTCGCTACGTGCTTTGCTCGAGCAAGCCGAATAGACCGCTTGGAACTTTTCGGAACTAGGAGTGTCGTCGGGCAGGGCGGCGAGCGCCTCTTTGGCGATGTCCACCAAATCTACCTTCACCGACAAGGCAGCTAGATCACCCCACTGCCGTCGTCCGATCCCATGTGCTGGCCCGATGAGTTGAACAAGACCGTCTGGCAGTTGTTCTATGACGACCCTGTGGTTGGATACGCCTTGCCGGGTCAGACCTAGAGCATCTTGAATGACACCGGGTTTGTACCCGGATTCTTGCATCTCTTTGATAAAAAGAGACTTTTCTATAAAAGACGGATCAAGCCTGAGGTTGTTCTCCTGGCCTTGAGCGATCAGAGATGCGTCATCGTCCAAGGTTCGAACAATTGCCTTGACCGTTCCACCGACCTTACGGATCGCCGCAAGCCTGCGGCGGCCGTAGATGATGCGGTATCTGTCCGGTTGGGCAGATGGACGGACCATGATGGGCACTTGTTGGCCATGCTTGCGAATGCTCTCGGCCAACTCATCGATACTGGAATCTTCCAGCACCAACCGATCGCGCAGCCCATCCATGTCAATCTGATCGGGTTCGATATCGCGAATCGAGTTTGCTGTGATCTCGCGCAAAGAGTCGCGCAATCCTCCAACAGATCCCGGCAGCTTTGCCGCTTTTGGCGGGGTAGGGGAGGGGGCTCCGCTCTCCGTCTCATTCCTTGGAGGCTGGTTGAAGATGTTTCGGGCCATCAGCGACGCCCCCATGCCATTTGGATCGTCTGCTCTAGCTCATCGCCAACGCCATTCACGCTGGTCAGGGCGCGATCAATTGTCTTTCTGATGAATTGGCTTGGATCGACTTCGTAGACGGTCTGCTGGGTCATCCCCGCGTCGGAGATCGCCGTAGACTTCAGCATTGGCTCTGTCATGACCTGACCTGCCAGAATTGATCTCAGGTAGCCTGCCATTTGGGTCTGCGGACCGTCCGACGGTTCATATCTGGTAATCAGGAACTTGACAAAATCCCATGTGACACGCCGACCGATGGCTTCCTCCACGGCCTTGACCGTTTCTGAAGCAAGCTTCAGGAATTGGCTCATAGATGCGATGTCAAGCATGCCAGGTACCACGGTAACCAAAAGCCCCGTCGAGGCTGCCAGCGCAGTCAGGGTTAGAAATCCAAGCTGAGGCGGGCAGTCGATCAGGACGATGTCGTAGTTTGCCTCAACCTCTTCAAGCGCCAAGGCGAGGCGCTCTGCAAAGATGGGCTGTACGCGACGGGCGAGAGCGTTTGCGGTCTCGGTTTCGTACTCCGAGAGCATCAAACCGGCGGGCACCATGTCGAGCTTATGGAAGTAGGTCTTTTGGATGACGTTCGAGAGAGGAACTTGGTCCTCATATCTCAAAGCATCATAGATTGTGCCGCCATCGGCGAACTCAAGCTCGGGCCGAAAGCCGAAAAACGTGGTCAAACTTGCTTGCGGATCGAGGTCTAGGACCAGCACGCGGTAACCGCGCAAGGCATACCTTTGCGCAAGATGAATCGTTGCAGTAGTCTTTGATGAGCCGCCTTTGAAGTTGACGACGGATATCACCTGGAGACGATCGCCATCACGTCGACCTGGGCGGTAGCTTTCTGCGTTCTTTCCAGTGCGTCCAAGAACATCGCGCAACTCATCAATCTCTTGGGCTGTGTAGAACCGGTGTCCGCGGTTGTCTGTATGCACTTCCGGGAAGCTGCCGTCCTTGTGCCGGTTGCGCAGGTTAGATGTGCTTACGCGCAGGAGGCCGGCGACTTCGGTGGAACTGAAGCGACGTAGGGACTTTCGTTCTTCGGGTTCGAAAGCGATCTTCATCTGGCGATCCAAAGACTCAGCCAGATTGTCGGCAAATGCTCCGATATCGGAAGAGCCTATGCCTTGCGTGTATCCAATGTTACGATCATCCATGTCCTGCCGCCCACTCTCGGCCTCTGTTGAGGCTCTTAGTCATTCTGACGGTGTACAGCGTGTCTGACGCGTTTTGCCGTCAGAATGGGAATGCCACGATCCAGTGAGTCCGGCAAGAAGAATCTAAATGTAGTGTGAAAGTTATCCACAACACCTATAGGTGTTGTCGTGTAAAAAACTCAGCAAGTCATTGATATAGATATATTAAATGCAGATCTAACCAGATCGAGCCGCTACTCTGTTGAGTTGGCACATTAGCAGCTAACCCCAAGCAACTAATGGCACTTTCTGCCTCCTGCGGAGTTTTCTCCCGGTGAAATTTTTTGGATTCGGGTCAGAAGCTACATCTGATTTTGGCTCGATTCGTACGGCATGAGGCCAAGTCGTTCCGCCCGCTCCAACAGCATTTTCACCGAAGACGGCTGCCATCTTGTTCGGCCACGAGGCGTGCGTTCGCGCATCGCTTCCAGCCGGGTGCAGATCGCCTGAAGCGTGATGTCGGGGTCCGCGCCTTTGATGGCGGCGACAATCGCCGGCAGGCGATCGTCGGTTTCGCGGCGTCCAGCTCGGGCTAGGACCTCGGCGGGTAGAAACCCGTCGCGTACATATGCCTTCACGGCGCGGAGCAGGCGGCTTTGTGTCCAATGGCGATCTGGGGGCAGGGGGGCATTGATAATCCGCAGGATGTCTTCCCAAGCCATATCGGGGCGCAGGCGGCGCACATGGGGCACCCAATCCTGCGCGGTCTCGTTCAGGCGCTCCATGTAGCCGTCCTGTCGTGCCAGCCGCACCTTGCGCAGTGCGGCGGGGTCTTTGGTGCGAAGCCCAGGATTGCCACCAATGCGCCCTTTGGCGCGCGCAGAGGCAAGCCCGGCCTTTGTGCGCTCACGTATCAGAGCGCGCTCAAACTCGGCCGCAGCGCCCAGAACTTGCAGCGTGAATTTGCCCTGCGGCGATGAAGTGTCGATGGGGTCCTGCAGGGAGCGGAAGAAGGCGCCCTTGGCCTCCAGACGCTCGATCACCTCCAGTAAGTGCGACAGAGACCGCGCAAGTCGGTCGATCCGCACTACGACCAGCGTATCGCCGCTCTGGACGCGTTCGAGCACCCGCGCGAGCACAGGACGCGCGCGATTGCCGCCTGAGGCGTGCTCTTCGAAGATTTCGACGCATCCTGCGGTTTGTAGGGCCTCAGACTGGGGCAGGGGGGTCTGATCCTCTGTCGATACGCGTGCATAGCCTATCAGGGGCATGAAAACGGGCCGTTTGCAATTTAGGGTACCGTTATTAAACGACCGTTTGTAAACGAATGCAAGAGAGTGCTCTCTCGTCGTGCTGGTGCAGAACCCCTTAGTTTCCTTGCGCTGAGCGCGATCTGAGAAGTTCCGCCGGCAGTCGCGCGCGCATACTATATAAAGAGCATGGGCAATGGCCACAAAACCGCTTGGGTAATACGCATAATTTTAGTATTTTGCACATATGAAGCCGCAAGCATCTACTTTTCATGATGATTTCGATGATCCCCTCATCACTATCGAGGGGGATGAGGAGACTCACGAAGACGACGTCTGGTTTCTGCCGGGGCCGCTCGAAGAAGAACCGGATGATTTGCCTCCCGGGCCACGGGCGGAACCGCCCGACACCGCGGTCATCGACGATTGGGCAAAGGCAGAGGGGGCTCACGCTGCGCGGCTGGCAAAGGTGGCTGGACGCTTGGGTGCGCTGGATGACCGGTTGCTGCGTGGCCCGAATGGCTGGCGACACAGACTTGCACTGATCGAGGCGGCAGACCTCAGCTGGCTTGCAGGGGATCGGGTGAGTTCTGATCGTCTGGCGCTCTGGGTATCGATGCGGCTCTCGGGCGTACAGGATGACACAAATGCCCTAGCAAGAGTTGGATGGGCTGTTCGGCGCCTGACTGGCGGTCCCGGACCAATAGGTGACTTGGCCGCCTTCCTAGATCGCCGCGATCCCGAGAACATCGAGGACAGCACTGAGCGTTTCGAAGATCGCGCTGGCGGATGGCTGGACGTAATGGCAGCCGCAGCCGATCTCCACCCAATCACGCGGGCTTGTATGGGCTTTCATCTCTGGAGTCTGGCGGGCATCGGACAGCAAGGAGACCAGATCGAAGCCGCCGTCACGGCGGCCAGGATTGCGAGCAGCAACGGAAACGGTGCTATATTTGCGCCGCTCGCCATGGGTGGAGCAGGGGGGCTGCGTGCATCTGGTTCTCCGGACGAACGATTGGCCCGTTGGTTGGCGGGGATGGAGAGCGCTGTTCTAACGGCGATGCGGCATCTGGATCAGACTGAGGCTTGGACGGTTCAGGCAGAGGCTGAAATGGCGCCACTATCCGGCAAAACCCCTCCCGCCTTACGAGCTCTCTTTGCAGAATGGCCCCTTGTGTCTGCTCCAATGGCTGAGTCCCAGATTGGTTCCAGCCGCGCAGCCGTGCAGCGAAACCTTGCCTTGATGGAGGAAAAGGACTTGGTTCGTGAGGTGACAGGGCTGGGGCGGTTTCGAATGTGGCGGATTGCAACTTAGTATTTGCCTGGAATGTGGGCAGAAACACGCATAAGCGCGCTTATGGCAAATAATGCGCAGGGACCCGCTGTATGTTGTAAAAGCGAATTTTACGTCCCAGCACTTTGTCGATTGTGTTTTAGAGCTAGCTCCATCCATTCGCTTCCAAATTATGGGTGTTTGCATCAACCAGCCATCTATTTGGTCGGTGCGTTGGGTTTCGGGATCACTTTTTGAAATTCAATTCATTGGCGAGCTTTGAGGTTTCTCGTAATTCTGCCAGAGCTTCCTCTCTTTCTTTTATCTCGGCGCGAAGCTTATTTTCGAGGATTTTTGATATCCTTGCCCATTCGCGAAGCTGCGCTCTTGAGCCCCTGTTTTTATATATTTCTAACCAAACTCTTATATCTTCAAGCTTCATTCCGAACCGACGACCTCGCAAGATCAGCTTGAACCGCGCGATCTGTTTGCGATCATAACTTCGTTCACGCCCTTGTAGCGTGGGTTTGAGAAGTTCGAGATATTCGTAATACCGCAGGGTTCGGGGGGTGACGTCGAATTTCCCGACCATCTCTTTGAAGGTGAGCGTTTCGTCATCGGACTTGTTCATGGCGTCACTCCGTTCTGATATATGGTCGTGTTAGCGTCTCGTCGTCTAATCCTAACGTGAACTGGCGAATAACCCTTTGCTGGTTTTTCGATATGCGGACGGCGAATCCCCTGAAACCCGCCGGAAAAATCGCGACAGGCTGGCAGTTTCCGAAAAACCGAGGCGATCTGCAACTTCAGCCAGCGGTAACTCGGATGTATCAAGAAGCTCCCGTGCGCGGCGCAAGCGCACGCTATCGATAATCTGGCGATAGCTCATCGACTGACTGGCAAGTTTTCGATGTAAAGAGCGTTCTGACAAATGAAGCGTTTCGGCCACTTCCGGCGCATTGGGAAAAACGCCGCGCACCTGCATCAACACCTGATAAACCGAATTTGCTGTTCCGGTATGCTTGGGGCCGGTTTCAAGCATATTCTCGCACAAAACACGATAGTTTACCGCAAGAAGGGCATTCGCCAGCGGCAGTTTCAGCGCGCCTGTTCCAGGATGAAAGTGAATGCAACTGCGCGGTGCGCGATACACGATTTCGGTTTGCCAGCGCGCTTCTAGGTTCATCCAGCCTTTCGGGCGGTCCAACGGGCATTCGATCAGACGGATGGGCAGGTTTTCTTGACGCAGGTCCCGGAAGAAGGTCGGGCCGGACCCAAGCAGCCGTTCATGAACAAAATCCAGAAGATCGGGCGGTACATACTGGTCGTCGGCAACAAACCCTGTTGCAAAACCTTCATCGTCCTCTGTGATGTCATATGCCAGCAGTGCGTATCCCAGCCCCTGCATTTGCGTGAAAACCCTCAGCCCCGCTGTCACATTCTCTGAAACTAGCGTGGCAAGCCCGATAGGGCCATACGAGATCAGGCTGTAACGCAGACCGGTGACAAAAGCGACACCTTCAATATGCGCTGTACTCCGGCAAAAGGCACGCAGGAATGTGAGTTCCTGAATACCGTCCAGCGTGCCCCATGGATCCGAGAGAAGGCTGAGCTGCAAACCTGCTTCTTTGAGCAATGGGTCAGGATCAATGCCGTGTTCGATCAGCACGTCACACATGAACTGGATGCTATGTTTGGGAAGACGCAGGTTTTGGAGCAAGCCCACCTTCATGACGATGACCTCAAAATTCTACTGATGGGTAAATAATATCGATTTGGCAGAAAATGTCAAATTTGTGGCGTTTTCGGACATTCCCTGCCAGTCCTAACCCTGCGATGCTTGATGCAAGAGATGGGGGAGGGTTAGGGACACGGTCGCGATCAGATGCACTTTTGCGCCATTTGCAAATCCATGATTTGTTACCGCCCGATTGCTGATCCGACGTATGATAAAACCCGCCAAACTTGCTGATAGTATTCTGCTTTTCCGGGAACGATTTATCCCGGGCAGCGCATCATTCGCCTTGCAGGAGAAACTTCTTGGGGCGTGAAACCGGGAGGAAAACTATGAAACGTCGGAATTTTCTACGCAGCGCCGGGGCGCTAACTTTGGCCAGTACCTTGCCTGCGCCAATGGTTCTGCGGGCCGCAACGCCCGAAGATTATCACATTGCGGGCATTCTGTCTTTCTCGGGCGCATACGGCTTGATCGGCAATGACATGCGCAAAGGCGCGGAACTTGCCGTGGCCATGCGGGGTGGCGAATTGTTGGGCAAAAAAGTCCGCTTCAGCTGGGAAGACGATGAAACCAAACCCCAGCCCGCCGTACAAAAAGCAAGCCGGCTGTTGGCGGAAGGCACGCAATTGATGTTTGGCGCGGTCAGCTCAGCGTCGACTCTGGCACTGCAAAGCCTGTCCACACAGCGCAAGGTGCCGCATCTGGTCACGATTTCCGCAGACGACAGCATTACCAAGATGGACGGTGCGCGTTACTCATTCCGTACGTCCAACACGTTGGCCATGGAAATGAACATGTGTGTTGAATTCGTAAAGAAACGCGGGATCAAGAGAGTATACGCGGTCACGGCTGATTATCAGGCCACGCGCAGCGCCTTTGACGACTTTGCCGCAAAAGCAAAAGCCGCCGGTGTCGAGATCGTCGGGAATGACTTTGCCCCGCTTGGCAACCGCGACTTTTCGGTCATCATCGACAAGATGGCGCGTTCGGACGCCGATGGTATTCTGGTTGTGGCAACGGGCAATGACGGCGTCACCTTCTGCAAGCAGGCAGGTCAGGTTGGGATGGGTCAGAACAAAGTGCTGTTCGGCCCCGTGCTTCAGGATGAAATCTTTGCAGCCGCGACAGGCGAGGCCGCATTGGGCGTGAACTCCGGCGTGCGTTATCACTTCTCGCTCGACAATCCGGCAAACGCCGAATTCGTGACGGCCTACCGTGACGCAAACGGTGACTACCCTTCGGCCTTCGCGGGCGAGGCATTTGACGGTCTTCGCTGGTGGATGGATGTCATCGAAGCGACTGACAGCTGGGATGTGGAAACCTGGGTCGATGCATTTGAAACATCGGTCTATGAAAATTCGGTCGAAGGGCGCAAGGAAATGCGCGCTTGTGACCATCAGGCCAAACAGGTCGGTCTTTGGGGTGAAGTTGTGAAGGGCGAGGCACCATTGCCGGACCTCACCATGAAAATCACCGAAGAGTTTTCGGCAAATAGCCTGTTTAGCGACTGTTAATCGATCCTCCCTGAACTGGGCGGCGCTGTTCCCTCGCGACATGCGTCGCCCGCTTTTTTGGGGTGAAACTGAGGAACCCTGAATATGTCCATTATCGTGATCGGGCTGAGTCTCAGCTTTCTGCTGTTTCTGCTGGCAGCGGGCTTGACCCTTATTTTTGGCATGTTGGGGGTGATCAACTTTGCCCATGGCGCGCTTTATATGCTTGGCGCGTTTGTCGGGTATCAAATTGTTCATATGACCGGATCGTTCTGGTTGGGACTGCTGTTTGCGCCGCTGATCGTCGCCTGTGTTGGTGCGCTGATCGAAATTTTGGCGCTGAAACAGGTCTATGACCGCGACCACATTTTTCAGCTTTTACTCACTTTCGGATTCATTCTGGTCATCGACGACGCGACAAAGATGATCTGGGGATTTGACTATAAGCAAGTGCCGACACCAGAAATCTTCATGGCACCGATTTCCATGTTTGGCAGTCAAATACCGTCATACCGGCTTTTTGTAATCGGTTTTGGTGCAGCGGTTTCTCTGGCACTGTTCTTGCTGCTGGACCGTAGCAAATGGGGCATGATTATTCGCGCCGCCAGTTCCGATCCGGAAATGGCTCAGACACTCGGTGTAAATGTAAACCGGGTTCGCACCGGCGTCTTTGCGCTTGGTGCGTATCTTGCGGCTCTTGGTGGCGTGGTTAGCGCACCGTTGGTGCCGATCGAACTGGGCATGGGATTCAGCGTTATCATCGACTGTTTTGTCGTGGTGATCATCGGCGGGCTTGGGAACATTCGCGGCGCAATCCTTGCGTCGTTGCTGTTGGGCATGACGCGGGCGGCCGGATATACCTACGCAACTGAATGGGTCGAACTACTTACCTTTGCCCTGTTGATCGGAACGCTGATGTTCCGGCCTGCGGGCTTGTTTAGCACAAAGGGGCGTTCGGCATGACACGCAGGATTATCGGTCAGGCCCTGATGGGCATTATTATCGCAGTTATGATTATCGTTCCGTTTTTTGTGCAGGATGAGCAATGGGTGAACCTTGTCAGCCTGATCCTGATCTGGGCCTTGTTCGCAATCGGCTTTGATCTGGTCTTCGGGGTGACAGGTATGCTGTCATTCGGCCATGCGGCGTTGTTCGGGGCAGGGGGTTATGCGCTCACAATCCTCACCCTCAGCTATGGCGTCGGTTTTATACCGGGCCTTTTTGCAGCGGCGATTGTCGGAGCGGTGCTGGCTTACCTGATGGGGCTTTTTGCGCTTCGGGTTTCGGGGCTTTTTTTTGCACTGCTGACACTGGCCCTGGCGCAGATGATGTACATCCTTGCGTCCAACAAGCTGCGCGCAATCACCGGCGGATTGGACGGTATTCCAGGCGTGCCGCGGCCTGACTTGTTCGGGATCAATTTCTACGACAACCACAACTATTATGGGTTTATCGTGGCGGTTTTCCTGATCGGACTGGCGCTGATGGCATTGCTGCGTGGGTCGCCATTCGGGCGGGCATTGCGCGCGGTACAGGCGAACGACGTGCGCGCCGCGCAACTCGGATACAACGTCCATAGCTTGCGCCAATCGGCGTTTATCGTTTCGGGTGCGTATGCAGGTGTTGCAGGAGCCCTGCTGGCATCGTTGATCTTCTACATCTCTCCGCAAATGCTGCATTGGTCCACATCGGGCGACGTTTTGATCATGACCGTGCTGGGCGGCAAAGGCACATTGCTAGGTCCGATTCTTGGCGTGGCCTTGTTTGAATTACTGAAAGAAGAACTGAGCCAAATCACCCAATATTGGTACGGCATCCTTGGTCTGGTGTTCATTTTTGCCACCATCTTCCTACGCAACGGTATTGCCGGAATGTTCCAAGGTGATCAGGACGAAGGAGACATGCAATGACTGCCGGATCATTGAGTTGCAACGATATTCAGGTCTCCTTCAGCGGGTTGAAAGCTGTCAACGGTGTGACGTTCGACTTCCAGCCGGGTCAGCTTTACGGGATTATCGGACCTAACGGTGCGGGCAAGACCACGTTGATGAATGCGCTTTCGGGTCATGCCAAGCTAAGCGGTGGTCAAGTGATGCTGGACGGGCGCGATGTAACGGGCCTGTCGGTGCATAAACGGACCCGCATCGGTCTGGGCCGCAGTTTCCAGATCACCAAGATCTTCGCCGGCATGTCGGTGCTTGAGAACCTTCAACTTGCTGCTTTTGCGCATCTGTACAGGTTGCAGCCCTTCTGGCTTCCGGCGGGCCGCTTTCCTGCAGTCAGGGAACGGGCCGAAAGCGTTCTCGAAGAGATCGGCCTGACGGTGATGGCGCACCGCCCCGCCGAAACCTTGTCTCACGGCGATCAACGCGCATTGGAAGTCGGGCTGGCATTGCTGAGCAACCCATCGGTCCTGTTGCTCGATGAACCATTGGCCGGTGTTGGACATGACCAGATCGGGCCTGCGATGGAGCTGATAAAACGGATCGTCAAGGGCCGCACCGTGCTGCTGATCGAACACAACATGGACGTTGTAATGCGGGTCTCCAGTGCTTTGGTCGTGATGGTTCAAGGGCAAATTCTGGCGTCTGGCAGCCCTGAAGAAATCCGCGCAAACGCCGAGGTGCGAGCGGCTTATCTGGGAGAAGAGGAATGAAGCTGCTTGCGTTGGAAAGCTGCAATGTCACTTATGGCAAGGCGCAGGCGTTGCATAGCGTGTCGATCGAAGTCGCACAGGGCGAAGTTGTTTCGCTGATCGGGCGCAATGGCGCAGGCAAAAGCACCATTCTCAAGACGATCATCGGTTTAAAGCAACCGGTTTCAGGGCGCAGAGTCTGGAAAGGGGACGACGTTACCGCGCGACTCCCGAACCAACTGGGCCGTCTGGGCATTGGGTATGTCCCCGAAGACAGGCGCATTTTTGACAATCTGACAGTGCATGAAAACCTGCGCATCGCAACCGTCATGGGACGCACTGGCGCATGGACCGAAACCCGGATTT
Organism: Litoreibacter halocynthiae; assembly: GCF_004365635.1. GTDB lineage: Bacteria > Pseudomonadota > Alphaproteobacteria > Rhodobacterales > Rhodobacteraceae > Litoreibacter > Litoreibacter halocynthiae. The sequence goes on from NZ_SOBH01000006.1 coordinate 18,036, forward strand.
TTGAAATGTTTCCGGTGCTGCTTGATCGCGCGTCACAGGCGGGAAACACGCTTTCGGGCGGCGAACAGCAAATGCTGGCGATTTCGCGCGCGCTTTTGACTAATCCGGAACTGTTGCTGCTGGACGAACCGACTGAAGGCCTTGCCCCGCTGATCGTTGATGAATTGGTCGATTCGATGCGGCGGATCAACGAAGAAGGTATGACGCTTTTGCTGGTTGAACAGAACCTGCGCGTGCCGATGAAATTGGCCCATCGACAGTACGTTGTCGACAACGGGACCGTCCAGTGGAGCGGCACGACAGCAGATTTGCTGGCCAACCGCGAAGAGATCGAAAAGCTCATCAGTGTATGAGTTCAGACTGGCAAGGCGGGAAAATCCCGGAAACCAAGATAGGAAACCGTTATGCGTGTGATCGATTTCTTCGACAGGGGTGTCGCAATCAACCCTAACGTGATCGCTTTGGAAGATGCTAAAATCGGCCGGAGTTACGGCGAAGTTCAGGAACGCACATATCGTTTCGCCAATGCCATCACTGCCGAAGGGTACGGACGCGACAAGATGGCCGGCGTTTACAGCCCCAACTGCGTGAGCGGCCTTGAAGTTATGCTGGGCTTGTTTCGTGCCGGCACGATCTGGGTTCCCGTCAATGCCAAGAACGGCGTAGAAGAAAACGCGTATATCCTGGATCATAATGATGTGGAGATTCTGTTTTATCACAGCGATCTTGCACCGGCGCTGGAACAATTGCGTGAACTTTGCCCAAAGATACAAAAATTCATCTGTCTGGATAAACAAGACGGCGCGGCACCATGGCTGGAAGACTGGATGGCCGCGGCCCCTTCAACCGATCCCGATGTGCCGCTTGGCCCTGATGATCTTGTCGGAATTTTATCCTCTGGTGGGACAACGGGGCGGCCCAAGGGGATCATGCTGACGCAGTTGAACTGGACCACGCTAATCGCGAACTATTATGCCAGTTTTGATGCCGGACCTGACCCTGTGCATTTGCTGATCACGCCTATGACCCACGCGTCAGGGGTGCTTGCCATTGCGTTGATGGCCGCTGGTGCGCGCAGCGTCATCCTGCCGGGATTTGATGCCGCCAACGTTCTAGACACAATTGAAAGCGAGGGAGTGACCCATCTGTTCCTGCCGCCGACCGCCGTTTACATGCTGTTGTCGCAACCGGAAGTTGCGCAACGTAGCTTTCCGTCATTGCGGTTCTTTCTTTATGCCGCCGCACCTATGGCCATTGACAAGCTGCGCCAATGCCTGAAGATTTTTGGGCCGGTCATGGCGCAGTGTTTCGGACAAGCAGAATCGCCGATGTTCTGCGCGCTGCTGACGGCAGAGGATCACAATGTTATCGGAGATCCGGCCCGCGAACACCGGCTTGCAAGTTGCGGCAGGCCCGCACTTTTGACACCGATGGCGATCATGGATGATGACGGTAACATTATGCCGCGTGGTGAGCATGGTGAAATTGTTGTGCGCGGAAATCTGGTGATGAAGGGGTATTACAAAAACCCCGAAGCAACCGCAGAGGTTTCCCAGTTCGGTTGGCACCATACCGGCGACATCGGGTATCTGGATGACGAGGGTTACCTTTATATCGTGGACCGCAAGAAAGACATGATCATTTCGGGCGGCTTCAACGTTTATCCCTCGGAAGTCGAGCAGGTGATCTGGTCGCATCCTGCCGTGCAGGATTGCGCGGTGATCGGTGTGCCTGACGAAAAATGGGGTGAAGCGATCAAGGCGGTGATCGAACTCAAACCCGATGCAACGGTGGAACCCGAAGCAATCATTGCATTGTGCAAGGAAAACCTTGGCAGCGTAAAGGCCCCCAAAACGGTTGACTTCTGGGATGAACTGCCGCGCAGCCCCGTTGGGAAAGTGCGCAAAAAGGACATCAGGGATACGTTCTGGCAGGGGCAAGCGCGCAGAATTTAGGGAGCAGAATTATGAACATCGCGTACATTTTGACACAGTCCGCGCGCGCCTATTGCGATCGACCTGCCGTCTGCTTGGGGTTGTCGACGTTCAGCACCTACTCCCAATTACAGGACCGCAGCGCGGCCTTGGCCGCTGCGCTGAAACAGCGCAATCTGGTAAAAGGTGACCGTGTTCTGATCTTCATGGGCAACCGGCCCGAATATATCGAGATCCTGTTTGCCATCTGGACTGCCGGATGTGTTGCCGTTCCGTTGAATGCCAAACTGCACCCTAACGAAGTGACCTATATCCATGCTAACTGTGATGCCGCACTTGCCTTTACCGACCGGCCGGAAGACGTCGAAGGGTTTTCAGCAGTCATTGCGGTCGGTGGACCGGAATATAATGCGGCGTTACAAGCGTCAGCGGATTTGCAGCCTGCACACGCTGCGCAAACCGATCCGGCATGGATTTTTTATACCAGCGGCACGACGGGCCGCCCGAAAGGGGCGATACTGACCCACCGCAACCTCTGGACCATGACCACGAGTTTTCTGGCCGATATGTGTCCGGTTACGGAAATGTCGGCGGCGCTGCATCCGGCACCGCTGTCTCATGCGGCAGGGCTGTTTATGCTACCGTTTGCGCAGCGGGGCGCGGCGAATGTTGTGCCGCAAAGCGGTGGATTCGATCCGCATGAAATCGTGACGTTGCTGCATGAATATCCCCATTCATCTTTTTTTGTCGCACCCACGATGCTGACGCGTCTGACGGCCTGTCCTGCGCTTGACACGGCGGCCATCGAAAACCTTGATCTGTTGTTCTGCGGCGGTGCGCCGATTTATGTCGCAGACCTGCGCCGGGCGATGGCGCTGTTGGGCAACCGCATCTGGATCGGATACGGACAAGGCGAGGCACCATGTACGATCACCTATCTACCACCGCATATATTGAGCTGGGAAATTCCGGATAGTTGGCTGGGATCCGTCGGCATTCCACGCACCGGCGTCACGGTCTGTGTGGTGGATGAAACAGGCACACAATGCCCCCCAGATGTCGCGGGCGAAGTGATCGTCAGTGGCGATGTGGTGATGGCGGGATACTGGGGCAATGAAACGGCAACGGCGTCAGCCTTGCGGGACGGCTGGCTCCATACCGGCGACATTGGCAGCGTGGACGCCCACGGTTTCCTGACGCTCAAGGACCGGTCCAAGGACGTGATCATTTCTGGCGGGTCAAATATTTATCCGCGCGAGGTCGAAGAGGTGCTGCTGCGTCATTCCGGCGTGGTCGAAACTAATGTTGTTGGCCGCGAGGAGGCCGAATGGGGCGAGGAAGTCATCGCGTTTGTCGTGGCAGAGCCGGGCGTGACCGCACAGGCGCTGGACCGTTTTTGTCTGGATAACATAGCGCGGTTCAAGCGACCCAAGGCCTATTGCTTTGTTCTCGAACTGCCCAAAAGCAGCTACGGCAAAATACTTAAGACAGAGTTGCGCCAGATGCTGACCGACCCCGATACACAATTCGAAAAACCATAAAAAAGGAGACCCAAAATGACTGCCATTATTGCCGGTGTCGGCATGATCCCTTTTGCAAAACCGGGCGCATCGGCACCTTACGACGAGATGGGCGAGGTGGCGATCCGTCTTGCACTGGATGACGCCGGTATCGCGTTCGAAGACGTGCAACAGGCCTATGCCAGCTATGTTTACGGCGACAGCACAAGCGGGCAGCGTGTGATTTACCGCGTGGGCATGACGGGCATCCCGATTATCAACGTGAACAACAATTGTTCGAGCGGTTCAACAGCGCTTTTCCTCGCACGGCAGGCTGTCGAAAGCGGTGTGGCAGAATGTGTGCTGGCGGTGGGTTTTGAACAGATGGCCCCCGGTGCGTTGGGTGTTGTCTTTCCCGATCGCCCGTCACCGCTGGCGGAATTTGATGCCGCCACGGACCGGCTGATAGGGGACGTCGATCTGCCGATGACGCTTCGGTATTTCGGCGGTGCGGGCAAGGCGCATATGGAACGATTTGGTACGAAGATGGAGACATTCGCCAAAATTCGGGCCAAGGCTAGCCGCCATGCCGCGAACAACCCACTCTCGGTTTTCCGCAAGGAGATGACCACGCAGGATGTAATGGGTGCGCAGGTGATCTGGCCCGGTGTAATGACACGGCCAATGGCTTGTCCGCCCACCTGCGGCGCTGCGGCGGCGCTTGTGGTGTCCAAAGGGTTCGCTGAAAAAATGGGCCTTGATACAACTGTACAAATCCGCGCGCAGGCAATGACAACGGATAAACTGCTGGACCCTGAAACCGGCGACATGATCGAAGTGGTTGGCGCCAGGCTGAGCCGTGATGCCGCGCGCATGGTCTATGAAAAGGCGGGCGTGGGTCCTGACGATATCGACGTGATCGAATTGCATGACTGTTTCGCGCAGAACGAATTGATTTCCTACGAGGCCCTGGGGCTATGTGCCGAAGGTGATGGCGAAAAGTTGGTCGATGATGGCGACAACACCTTTGGCGGGAAATACGTCACGAACCCGTCTGGTGGTCTGCTGTCAAAGGGGCATCCACTGGGTGCTACGGGGCTGGCACAGTGTTTTGAGTTGACCAACCAACTGCGTGGAAAGGCAGAGAACCGGCAGGTCGATAATGCGCGGCTTGCCCTCCAGCATAACGTTGGGCTGGGCGGTGCGGCGGTTGTTACACTTTATGAAAGGATTACAGCATGACAAAACCACCAATGAGAGATCGTGACGATTTCGGCGTGGCACTTGTCACCGGTGCAGGTTCTGGCATCGGACAGGGGATTGCTTTGCGGCTGGCGGAGTTGGGCGCGAGGGTTGTTGTCACTGATATTGCCGAAACAGGCATAGCCGATACGGTCAAGCAGATCGAAGCGGCAGGTGGTACAGCGCTTGGGCAAAAGCTTGATGTGTCGGATCCGGCATCGGTGAATGCGGCATTTGACGAGACGGAACGCTGGGACAAATGCGTGGATGTGCTGGTGAACAATGCGGGTATCGTCGGGATTAATCCGTTCCTCGATTTTCCTTTGGAAGACTGGAACCGCGTTATGGCTATCAACCTGACAGGCAGCATGTTGTGCGCGCAACTTGCTGCGCGTGAAATGGTTCGTCAGCGATATGGCAGGATCATCAATATCACGTCGGTCAGCGGCATCCGCGCAGGGGTCGGGCGCACGGCTTACGGCACGTCCAAGGCGGCCTTGGTGGGGCTGACACGCCAGATTGCGCTTGAAGTTGCGGCGCATGGCGTCACGGCAAACGCGATTGCACCGGGCGCCATTACAACTCCGCTCACCGAAAGCACCTATACCGAAGAAACGGTTGCGCGCCTGTTGCCGATGATTCCGGCGGGTTACATGGCCGACCCTGCGGATATCGCGGCGGCAGTTGCCTATCTGGGCTCGCCTGATGCGCGATATGTGAACGGTGAAACACTGGTCGTTGATGGTGGATATGTCTGTGGCGGCATGATGCAGACTGGCTCGCTGGATCTGGGCACAAAAAGTTCGTCCTGAACACAAGGTGTCGCGCGGCGAGGCATTTTTTCATGTCGCGCGCATCATCGGGGAACGCACTATCTTGATGTCGCCGGATTGCTGATTCTCCGATCAAATCGGACGGGAGAAACCGACAACCTACAAGCCTATGTAACCTAACGTAAATTAGTTCTTGATTTGATTATATATTTTTGATTACTTACTGGTAAGTAAATAGAAAGACGCACGCATGACTCAAGCGAATGTACTGGTCGAATACCGTGGTCCGGTTGCGTGGCTGACGTTGAACAGGGCCAACAGTCTTAATGCACTTTCTGTCGACCTCATTGGGGAACTGCGCGCCGCGATAAGAGAGATCGCTGTGGCAAAACAGGTGCGCGCAATTGTGCTGACGGCTGCGGGGCGTGCGTTTTGCGCCGGTGCCAATCTGAAGGAAGTCCTCGCTGGTCTGGATGATGCCGATACGCAAAAGGGTGATTTTCTTGACGCTATCGGCGCGACGTTTCAAGCGCTGCGTGATTTGCCGAAACCGGTGATCGGCGGGCTGAATGGCATTACCGTTGCGGGCGGGCTGGAACTCGCGATGTGTTGCGATGTGCTGATTGCGGGCGAGAGCGCCAGAATTGGCGATGCTCATTCGAATTTTGGTGTGTTCCCTGGCGCAGGCGGCGCTGCTGTCTTGCCGTGCCGGATCGGACTCGCAAACGCGAAATACCTCTTGTTTTCGGGCCAAAGTCTACCAGCGCGCGAATTGATGCGCATGGGGCTGGTGCAGGAAGTGGTTGGTGATGACGCGCTTGAAGCGCGGCTGCACGAGTTCAGCCAGTTGCTGGCGACCAAAAGCCCGCTGGTCCTGTCGCAGATGAAGCGGGTAGCCAATGCATCCATCGAAATGACGCAGGTGGAGGCGCTGAAACAGGAACTTGCCGTGCTGCGCGAACATCTGAAATCCAACGATGCGGCCGAAGGACTTGCCGCATTCGGTGAAAAACGAAAGCCGGTTTTCACCGGCACATGAGCGGAGATTGAAATGACAAAAATTTACATTGCCGGGGTCGCGATGACCAAAATGGGACGCCTCGACGGGGCAACGGTAAAGTCGCTGACCTGCGAGGCTGTCGATGGCGCGATGGCGGACGCCGGCATTGGCAAGGATGACATTCAGGCTGCCTACTACGCGAACACAACACAGCGACATCTTGAGGCGCAGTTGATGATCCCGGGCCAGATCACCCTGCGCGAGATGGGATTTGAGGGCATCCCGATGGTAAACGTCGAAAATGCATGTGCCAGCGGGTCAACCGCGTTGAACCTTGCGGCTCAATTTCTCAAAGCAGGCGAGGGTGACGTGGCTTTGGCCGTTGGGGCCGAAAAAATGTGGACAGGTGACAAAGCTAAGATGTTCAGCTTTTTCGATGGCGCGTGGGATGTGTCCACCGTTGAGGAAAATACCGAAAAACTGATGGCGCTGGGCAAAGGCATCGACGTGCCGAATGACACCACTTCGGACAAGCCGTTTTCAGTCTTTATGGCGATTTACGGAGCGTTCGGGCTGGCGCATATGCGCACGTTCGGCACGACCCAAAAACAGATTGCTGCGATTGCAGCAAAGAACCACATGCATTCGGTTGAAAATGAAAAGGCGCAATTCCGCGCGCCTTATACCGTTGACGAAATATTAAGCGCACCACCGATCACTTATCCTTTGACCCTGCCAATGTGCGCCCCGATGAGCGATGGCGGTGCCGCTGCGGTTCTGATGACCGAGGCCGGATTGAAAAAGTTCGGGATCAGCCGGGATCGTGCCATCGAAGTGCGCGCCAGCGTGATCCAGACCGGATCAAACCGCGCGCCGGAGGATTATGAGAACCACCTGACCGCGATTGCGGCACGGCGGGCATATGAAATCGCCGGTATCGGTCCCCAAGACGTATCAGTTGCCGAAGTGCATGACGCAACAGCGGTGGGTGAGTTGATCCAGATCGAAAACCTTGGGCTGTTCCCATTTGGCGAAGGGGGTGCTGCATCCGAGCGCGGTGACACCTCCATCGGCGGGCGGGTGCCGGTGAACCCGTCGGGCGGGCTGGAATGCAAAGGCCACCCGATTGGCGCGACTGGGTTGGGCCAGGTTTACGAACTGGTATCGCAACTGCGCGGTGAATGTGGACCTAGACAGGTCGAAGGTGCGCGGATCGCCATCGCGGAAAATGGCGGCGGTTTGATCGGTATCGAAGAGGCCGTGGCCTCCATCCTTATTCTCGGGCGCTAGGAGCGAAAGATGTTCAAAACCGAAGAGCAGATAATGGCTTGCGATTCCTTGCGCCGGTTTCTGGATGACCAGATCGAACCGGAATACCTGAAGGTTAAGGATGCGCCGTTCGAAAAAGAAGTCATTCAGGGTTTCATGACGCGACTTGCCGAGTTCGGTCTGACATCGGCCCCGCATCCCGAAGAAGCGGGCGGTATGGGGCTGGATTGGACCACCCACCTGATGCTGTTCGAAGAGGTTGGTGTTACGGCAATAGATATCGCGCTGCCCATTCTGATCAACGTGGTGGCAGGTGAGATTCTGCTGAAGCTCGGGTCTGATGAGATTCGCAAAAAATATATCGGTCCGTTGCTTGCCGGTGAAATTACCGCGTCGATGGGCATATCGGAACCAAATGTCGGGTCCGATGTGGCCGCTGTCAAAACCCGAGCGCGGCGGGACGGCGATGACTGGGTGATCAATGGCGAAAAGACCTGGATCACCAATGGTCGCTTTTCGGATTTCCTGATATGCACCTGCGCCACCGATGAGGGCCTGACCCATATTCTAGTGGATCGCAAAGAGCATGGCTATGAAACCCGCGACATCAAAAAAATGGGTCTGAACGCACAATCCACGGCACAGATCTTTCTTGATGACGTGCGTGTGCCGATTGCAAACACGATAGGCGAGGTCGGCCGCGGCTTGCAGCAAACGCTTGTGGTGTTTGAACGGGCGCGCGTTCACATGGCCATGTGGGGAATCTCCCTTGCACGGCGCGCGTTGGAAGAGTCGATCAGATATGCGCAGGAACGCAACCAGCACGGCAAGCAGATAGCGGGTCACCAGCTCATCGCAGACAAGATCGCCGTAATGGCCACAGAGATTGATGCTGCGCGGCTTTTGACCCTCCGTGCCGCTGGCATGATCGACCGCGGCGAACGCTGCGACAAGGAATGTGCCATGGCCAAATGGTACGGCACGGAAATCGCAGTGAACGCAACGCGCCAAGCAGTGCAGATCCACGGTGGCAATGGTGTCACCACCGATTTTATCGTCGAACGGCTGGCGCGCGAGGCCATTATCGGGCCGATCCCGGACGGGACTACAGAAATACAAAAATTGCTGATCGCACGGACGCTTACCGGCGTGCAGGCATTCAAATAGGAGCGGTCATGGAAATCGAAGGCAAGACAATCATCGTCACCGGCGGGGCATCGGGTCTTGGCGCGGCGACGGCGAAATATCTGCGAGCACGCGGTGCCAAGATTGGTATTTTCGATATGTCGCAGGGCGCTGGCGATGCGCTGGTCAAGGAACTGGGTGCTTCAAACGCAATGTTCTGCAACGTCGATGTGACCGACGATGAAGGCGTGGACGCGGCAGTTGACGCCGTGGTTTCAAAATTCGGTGCGCTGCATGGGTGCATCAACTGCGCCGGGGTCGTCAGCCCGATGAAAGTGATCGACCGTGACGGCAAGGCCGCGTCGCTCGACACATTCCGCCGCACGGTTGATATCAATCTTGTCGGCACATTCAACGTAATGAGCAAAGCTGTTCAGCGGATGTTGTTGAATGAACCCGAAAACGGCGAAGAGCGCGGTGTTGTTGTCAACGTCTCCTCTGGTGCTGCGATGGAAGGGCAAATCGGCCAGCCGGCTTATTCGTCGTCAAAGGCGGGGGTGATGGGCCTTAACCTGCCTGCCGCGCGCGAACTGGGTGCCAAGGGCATTCGCGTCAACGCGATTGCACCCGGCCTGTTCGGCACGCCGATGGTCATGTCGCTGCCCGACAACGTGATCGCAAACCTCGAAGCCTCTGTCGAAGCGCCCAAGCGTGTCGGCCGGATGGAAGAATTCGCTCATTGCTGCGCCTTTCTGATCGAGAATTCATATATGAACGGCGAAACCGTGCGGCTTGATGCTGCCACGCGCCTGCAGGCGAGATAGGGCGATGCTGCAACGCTCAGGTCCCCTCAAAGGTGTACGCATTGTTGAAATGGCAGGTCTTGGCCCTGCGCCGTTTGCTGCGATGCATCTGGCTGATCTGGGCGCTGAAGTGGTGCGCATCGCGCGGCCCGGTCAGAAATTTCCGTTGCCGATTGATGCGAAATACAATCTGTTCAACCGCTCGCGCCGCAGCCTGACACTTGACCTGACAAAGGCCAGAGATGTCGACCGGCTCTGGCAGTTGATCGAACGTGCCGAGGTGCTGATCGAAGGGTTCAGGCCGGGCAAAATGGAAAAGCTGGGATTTGGTCCGGAACAGGTGCAGGCGCGCAATCCGGCCTTGGTCTATGGCCGATTGACCGGATGGGGACAGGAAGGGCCGCTGGCACATGCAGCGGGCCACGACATGAATTATGCCGCCATAACCGGTGCGGTTTGGGGTTTGGGCGATGCGGACCGCCCGCCACCTGCACCGATGAACCTGATCGCGGATCAGGGCGGCGGCGCGATGATGCTGAACGTTGGTATCCTTGCAGCCCTGACTCATGCGCGCGCCACGGGGCAGGGGCAGGTGGTCGATACGGCCATGACGGACGGGGTTAACCTGCTGATGACCATGCAGCACGGGTTGGTCGCATGTGGCGCTTGGTCTGATAAACGGTCTGGCGATTTTATCAACGGCGGCGTTGCGTGGTATCGTTGTTACGAAACGGGCGATGGCAAATATGTGTCCGTTGGATGTCTCGAACCGCAATTTTTTGCCGAACTTCTGGCACTTCTGGGCCTCACAGACGATCCGCGCTTTGCCGATCAATACGCACCCACCGCGCAGGCCAGTATGATGGACGCGCTTACGGAGATTTTCCTGACTGCGACCCAACAGGAATGGTGCGATATTCTGGAAGGCAGCGACGCGTGTTTCGCACCTGTGGTTTCTCTGGCTGACGCATCGGATCATGCGCATAATCGCGCCCGGGGCAGCTTTGTCACAGTAGGTGGCATCGAGATGCCGACGCCCGCACCGCGATTCTCGCGAACACAACCCGACACACCGACGACCGGAGATGCGGGAGAAATCAGCCTTGATGAAATCCTTGAACACTGGGGGAACAACGCATGACTGCCTTGTCTTTTGCCGATGCGATGCAGCTTTTTGTGGTCGGCCTGTCACAAGGGTGCCTTTATAGCCTGATCGCGATTGGTCTGGTGCTTGTGTATAAGGCGACTGAGCAGGTGAATTTTGCCCAAGGCGAATTCATGATGCTGGGGGCATTTGTCGGGTATCAGTTCATCGTGCTGATGGGGATGCCCTACTGGCTGGGTGCGATGTTGACATTGGTCTTCATGGGCGCATTCGGCTACGGCGTCGAAGCGCTTGTGGTGCGGCGCCTGACGGGCCAGCCGGTGTTCACTGTCTTTATCCTGACGCTGGCATTGGGTATCGCGCTCAGGGCGGTTGCAGGGATAATTTGGGGGTTTGGCAACTATTCGTTGCCTGCTCCGGTTGATGGCAATCTTACACTGGGCCCAGTGATCATTTCTTGGGCCAGCGTGTTGTCGATTGTTGTCACCGCGGTTGTCGCCAGCGCGCTGTACCTGTTTTTCCGTTACGCTCGGCAGGGTGTCGCCATGCAGGCGTTGTCCCTGAACCAGTTAGCAGCGTTCTACATGGGTATTCCTGTGAAACGGCTGACATCCTCGATCTGGGCAATGTCCGCGATCTTTGGCGGGATTGCCGGACTGCTCCTGGGGCCAATGACGTTGGTTTCGACGCAGATGGGTTTTATCGGGTTCAAGGCATTTGCAGGGGCAATTGTCGGTGGTTTCGGCTCCATCCCCGGTGCGGTGATCGGTTGCTTGCTGATCGGTGTGACGGAACCGTTTTTCGATATCATGTTCCCGACCCTCAAAGGAATTGGTGCCTACTTGATCATGTTCCTTGTGCTGTTGATCCGTCCGCAAGGCCTGCTGGCCCAAATTTATGCAAAGAAGGTCTAAGCCATGCGCGTAATTTTTCGCAAATCCTATGTTCAGGACATCCAGCTTTTCCGCGACCGTGGACAGGCATTCTGGTATCTGCTGTTTGCCGCGATCGCACTGGCCGCGCCGCTGTTTCTGGACGGCTATTTTCTGGATGAACTCTCATTCGTATTCATCTATGCTATCGCGGGTCTCGGGCTAATGGTGCTGACCGGATTTTCCGGGCAGGTGAGTTTCGGACAGGCGGCGTTTGTCGCAATCGGTGCCTACACTCACACGATCCTGCTGACCCGTTACAGCGTGCCGTGGCTTTTGTCGCTGCCGATAGCGGCGTTGGTGGCTGGGCTGGTCGGGTTGGCCGTCGGACGGATCTGCGGAAAGATGCACGGGCTGTATCTGGCGATTGCCACGCTTTCGATTGCGATTGTGACCGAACGGCTCATCGGTGGTGCGGGCGATTTCACAGGCGGTCATCGTGGCCTTTCGGTGCCGGAAATCAATATTCTCGGGCTGGCCATCGACGAAAGCTGGAAAGTTTATCTGCTGAATTTTGTCATCTTCGTGGGTTGTATCCTGATCGTTCGCAACCTGACACGCACAAGGTCGGGTCGCGCCATGATTGCGATCCGCGACTCCGAAGTGTCGGCGCGGGCGTTGGGAACCAATGTGGCCTTCTTCAAGGCATATGCGTTCTTCATCTCGGCAGTTTTTGCGGGCCTCGCGGGCGGGCTGCTGGCGCACGCCTTCTTCTACATCACGCCGGAAACCTTCGGAATGGGGGAATCCATCCGTCTGCTGTTGATGATCGTCGTCGGCGGGATCGGAACCATCCACGGCGCGGTTTTTGGGGCGTTCTTTATCGTGCTGCTGCCAACCGTGTTGAGCTGGGTCAAGATCGTGCTGCCCAGTGCAGTCGCCACGTCCGGCGGTTTCGATAGTCTTGCATTCGGTCTGATCCTGCTGGGGTTCATCCTGTTCGAACCTGACGGACTTTATGGACGCTGGACCAAGATCCATCACTATTTCAACGTGTTCCCGATGTACAAGAAGCGCAGTTTCCAGCGTCAGAAGACATTCCTCAAAACGGAGCGTTTAAGATGAACGGGTTGGAGATAGATAACGTATCGCTTTCCTTTGGTGGTTTGAAAGCGGTGGATGGCTTGAGCTTTTCAGTTGAACCGGGGTCGGTGTTCACCATCATTGGCCCCAATGGCGCGGGCAAAAGCACGGTGTTCAACCTCATCTGCCGGATTTACGATCCGTCGCAAGGCGACATCCGGTTCAACGGCAAAAGCCTGCGAAAAGCGAAATCCCATGAGGTAATCAACCACGGCATTGCGCGGACGTTCCAGAATATCGAACTGTTCGAACATGCGTCATTGCTTGATAACTTGCTGATCGGGCGCATCCGTCACGGCAAATTCGGGCCTCTGAGTGAGCTGTTTTTTACCCGTTCGCAGATGCGTCAGGAACTGGCCCACCGCCGCAAAGCCGAAGAAATAATCGAGTTTCTTGATCTCGAAGGCTACCGTCATGCACGGGTTGCGGATTTGCCGTATGGCGTGCGCAAAAAGACCGAAATGGCCCGCGCGTTGGTGTCGGAGCCAAAGATCCTGTTGCTGGACGAACCGTCAAGCGGACTGACCAGCGAGGAAACCGACGATACTGCTTTTGTGATTGAAGATATCCGCGAGGTCCTGGGTGTCACCGTTGTTATGATCGAACACGACATGAAACTGGTGAACAAAGTTTCGGACATGGTGCTGGCCATCAACGAAGGCCGGTTTCTTGCAAGCGGCAGCGCATCCGAAGTTCAAAGCGATCCCGATGTTCAGGCGGCATATCTGGGAGGGCAGGCAGCATGACCGAGGTACTGCGCGCCAGCAACGTCGAAACGATGTATGGCAGGGTGATGGCCATTCGCGGCATCAGCCTGACGGTCAAGGAAGGGTCGGTCGTTACGGTCATGGGCTCCAATGGGGCGGGCAAAACGACGATTTTGAAAACCATCTCCGGCGCGCTTGATCCGTTCAAGGGGCAGGTGGAATTTGAAGGGCGCGATATCACCGCGCTTGACCCAGATGTCATCGCGCGCGCCGGCATCGCCCATTCACCCGAAGGGCGCGAAGTGTTTTCCCTCTTGTCGGTCAAGGACAACCTGATGATGGGTGCCTATTGCCGCAAGGATCGCGATGAAGTGGCGCGTGACTTGGAAAAGGTGCTGGGCTGGTTTCCCGTGCTGCGCACCTTTCTGGAAAAGCAGGCGATCTATCTATCTGGCGGGCAACAACAGATGTTGGCTTTGGGTCGCGCGTTTATGCAGCGTCCGCGCGTGATGTTGCTGGACGAGCCGTCGCTGGGCCTGTCACCGCTCCTGATTTCCGAGATTTTCCAGATCATCAAACGGATCAACGTCGAAGAAGGCGTGACCATGTTGCTGGTTGAACAGAACGCCAGTGTTGCGCTGCCGGCCGCCGATTTCGGGTACGTCCTTGAAACCGGCCGGATCGTTATGGAAGGTGAACGCGACGTTCTCATGAAAAGTGCTGACATTCGCGAATTCTACCTTGGCATCAAAGCAGAAAGTGCGCGCGGCGACCGCCGCTGGAAAGCAAGAAAGACGTGGCGATGAACACAATGCAAGACCAATCCACCGCAGGATGGACGCCGCCGCCGGTCCAGATTGACGGCTGTGACACGTTCTCCAAACTGTTCCGGCAGAACTGCAAGAAGTTCGGCAACAAAATCGCAATCCGCGAAAAGGATTTCGGCATCTGGAAAGAATTCAGCTGGCTGGACTATTACGCATCCGCGCGCAGGGTCGGGTGTTCACTTATGGCGTTGGGCTACCGTGAAGGTGACGTGGCCGCGATCATTAGTGAAGACAACAAGGAGTGGGTGTTTGCCGACCTTGGCATCCAGTGCATCGGGGCCACGACTCACGGGCTATATCCTACTTTGCAGGAAAAGCAAGTTGCCTATCAGTTGAACGATAGCGGAGCGAAGGTGCTATTCGTTGAGGATGAAGAGCAGCTAGATAAGTATCTGGGTGTGGAGGACCAGCTTGATCATCTCGAAAAAGTTATCGTATTTGATATGGAAGGGTTGCGCAGTTTCCAGCATGACAAAGTCATAGGCTGGGAAGAATTTCTCGCACTGTCGGACGCTAAAATCGAAGAACTGAGCGTTGAATTTGAGCGCCGCGTTGATGCGGGCGATCCCGAAGATATCGCAACGCTGATCTATACGTCCGGCACAACCGGTGCTCCCAAAGGTGCCGCGATGTCGCACCGCTTCTTTCTAGCGCAATCGGATAATTACCCCGAATTGCCGCTCGGACCGGGCGATGAAGTTTTGACGTTCCTGCCGCTGTGTCACGCGGCCGAACGGATCCTGTCTGTCTGCGTGCCGATCCGTCACGGCATAACCATCAACATCGCGGAAAGCGGCGATACATTTGCCGCTGACATTCAGGAAGTCGCGCCAACATTCATCTTTGCGGTGCCGCGCGTGTGGGAAAAATTCTATTCCCGTATCAATTTTGTGATGAATGATGCCACCGCATTTGGCCGGTTTGCCTATGACCAAGCCCTGAAAACGGCTGGACGCAGGGAGGCATTGATTGCTGCGGGAAAATCTGTGCCGACGATGCTTAGGCTTAGGCATAAGGTGCTGGACTTTCTGGTGCTTCGAAATATCAGGGTCGAACTGGGACTGGCGCGCGCGCATACGATCGTATCGGGTGCGGCACCGATTTCAGCCCGACTGCTCAGCTGGTTCAATGCCCTTGGGGTGACAGTACAAGAGGCATATGGCCAGACCGAAACCGGCATTGTGACTGCAACCATACCGGGCAGATCACCGATCGGTTCCATCGGCCGGGCAATGCGCAATGTCGAAGCGAAACTGGCCGATGACGGTGAAATCCTCATTCGCTCATCCAGCAATTTTTCGGGTTATCTGAACCAGCCTGAAAAGACGGCGGAAACCGTGGTCGATGGCTGGGTCTATACGGGTGATGTTGGGACGATGGATGCCAATGGTGACCTAACTATTCTGGACCGCAAGAAGGACATCATCATCACCGCAGGCGGCAAGAACATTACGCCTTCGCAGTTGGAAAACGAGCTCAAATTCTCGCCCTATATTTCTGATGCGGTGATCATCGGGGACAAGCGCAAATACCTGAGCGTGCTGATCATGATCGACCACGAAAACGTTGAAAAATACGCGCAGGAAAAGCGTATCCCGTTTTCCAACTACAAATCCCTGTGCGCAAACACCCAAATCCAGGACTTGATCGAAGGCGAGGTGGAACAGGCGAACAGCGGTTTCGCGCCGGTCGAGCAGGTAAAGAAATTCCGGCTGATCGACGTACTTTTGACAGCCGAAGACGACGAGCTGACTCCGACGATGAAGCTTAAGCGCAACGAGATCGAGCGCAAATACAAAGACCTGATCGAAACGATGTATTGAAACACCAAAGGGAGAGACCAATGAAGAAACTAGCAACAGCACTTGCGTTTACCGCAATGACAGCCACCGGCGCGATGGCCGAGGGGCTGCAGGGCGTGACCGACGACATGATCACGCTTGGCACCTATACGGACCTAAGCGGGCCGTTGGCAGTCTGGGGTGTGCCCGAGGCGAATGGCCTGCGCATGCGCGTGGACGAGATCAATGCGGCGGGCGGCATTCACGGTCGCCAGCTTGAGATTATAATCGAGGACACGCAATATCAGGTGCCCCGCGCGATTCAGGTTGCAAACAAACTGATGCGCCGCGACCAGATTTTTGCGATGGTTGGCGCGCTTGGCACACCGATGAACCTAGCGATCATGCCGCAACAAATTGAAGCGGGAATTCCCAACATGTTCCCGATGTCGGCCGAGGTCGAGATGTATGAACCATTGGATCCGATGAAATACGCATTTTTTCGCAGCTATACAGACCAGTTTCGCGCGGGCGTTGCATACTTCAAGGAAAATGGTGATTTCTCAACACCCTGCATTGCGCAACTCGCAAATGAAGCTGGTGAATCAATGGCGCTTGGCGTCACGCAGCAATTGGCAGAGTATGACATGAAAGTCGCGGCCAAAACGGAGCATTCGGCAACCGAATCCGATATGCTCTCGTCTGTAACCACATTGAAAAACGCCGGTTGCGATATCGTGTTTCTGGCGGGTGGGGTGCGCGATACAATTCTAGTTGTTGCAACATCTAAAAAGCTTGGTTTTGAACCGACTTTCGTGACTGGAATGGTGTCCTATATGGATGCAGTTGCGACTGCCGCTGATGGCGCGATGGATGGTCTATATCTGGTATCGCCTTTTGTTTTTGCGAACGCAGGAGACTCCGAAGGGGAAGCAAAACGTATCCTGGAGAGTTACAGCGAAATTTACGGTGAAAAGATGGCCCCACAAGCGCAGCTTGGTTACGTTTTCATCGACCTGATTGCCGTGGCGCTCGAAGCTGCTGGTCGCGATCTGACGACCGAAGGATTTCTGGCCGCAACCGAAGCGATCACTAGCTATGTTGATCCGATCGGCGGCCAGTCGGTCAGCTTTGGCCCGGAAGACCATCAGGGCATCGAAAGTCTGATTATGGCAAAAGTCGAAGACGGTAAATGGACTATTGCGGCCCGCGGGCTCGACTACTAATCTGTCAGTGATAAATGCGGGCGGTGCTTCGGTTCCGCCCGTTGGTTTTGAAAGAGTAGCTTTGACTAGAATCCATTGGCACAAAAAAACCAAAGATGCCAAAGGCCAGCAAAAGCTGAAACGGCGGGCCATGCTCAATCTGGCCGCGCATTCGTTTTCAACAGTCGGATACAAACAGACATCGATGGATGACATCGCAGCGGCACTCGCAGTCACCAAGCCCGCGCTTTATTATTACGCCAAAAACAAAGAAGATATCCTGATGCAATGCGCCCGCATCTCGCTGGAGCGGGTCGAGCTATGCTTCACATCGGCACAGGAAGTTCAGGGTAACGGGCTTGATCGTATCCGCGTATTCTTTAGAGTCTATGCGAACATGGTTGTGAGCGAATTCGGCTCTGCCTTGATGCGCGAAGCGCGGCGCAATCTGACCGGAGAAAATCAGAAGAATTTGCGTCAGACACTGATAGACGGTCAGAATTTTCTTGAAAGTATTATCGCAGAAGGGATCAAAGACGGTTCTATCCGCGATTGCGACTCAAAGCGCCTCGCACATGTGCTTTTTTCGGCCTTCAACCAGATGCCGATCTGGTATAATCCGAAAGGGCCGCTTAACCCAGAGAGTATTGCAGATGAAATGCTGGAACTAATCATCCATGGCGTGGGTGCGAAGAATACTTGATTCTAAATTTGTTGCCTATTCAAACAGCGCCGATTTTATTAAAGATTTAACATAAGATGGACTCTCGGATTTTTGAAGGAGCACTTTCATAATTAACATAAACTTCATTATGCGACTTTATACTTAGCGTTGCGATAGTATATTATTGTAAGTATGCTGAACTCCTATCAAGGAGGCTCCACAGCATGCGCCATTTACTCAAGAAGCTCCTCCCCTCGGTCGCAGTCGCTTTGACCGTGACCGGTTTTTCGCTGCCGGTACCCGCCCGCGCGCAGACATACCCGATCGATTGCGCGATCCTCTTGTGCCTGTCTGGCGGCTGGCCTGCCTCCGTCCCTTGCGCCCGAGCCCGCGCCGAATTTATCCGGCGGATTACACCTTGGCCAGTCGAACCACCGCTGCAAATCTGGCGCTGTCCCATGGGCGCCTCTTATGAGAGCGATCGGCCTTCAAACAACGCTGGCCGCATCTTTGAAGTCTTATACCGGCCCGGCACCCATCGACCTCTCCAATCCTTGCCAGTCGACGATCTCGTTCCCACCGACTGGGCCCTACGGCTCATTCAGGACCGCGCGGACATCGATATCAGCGGACCTGAGTTCAACTTCGTGCGGTCCATCCGCGTCTTTGACGTTCGTTATGCGCGGCAGCACGAATCTGGTCGTGACGGTGACTGCAATCGCAGCGCGACTATAGCCCTTGGCACTTACGGGACCCAAGGCGATTTCTCATGGCAGCGATCTTCCATAACTGCCCTGCCCGAGGCCCATGTGGGACTTGAACGTTGGGGCCAGAATTGCCCGGGTATCTATCACCGATCTGTCTTCGTCGATTGGCGTGACTATGAGGGCAACTACGGCTTCGAACAGGTGAACTACTAGCGCTGTCAAAGGCAGCTTTGCCATCATGCTGCCAGAATTTGAGCGTGCTGAGTTGCTCAAATACCGGCCCTTCGCTGCTTTCGGTGCGTATGTCCGTAGAGCGGACAAAGCGCTCTTTCGCTGCAGGTACGCCAATGGCCGTTTTCGGAATAACACCTTCGGCGAACAGGCCACAGCTGTCGTATCTGTAGTCCACAAAAAAACGATGGCTCCCTTGCATGATTACAAGTTTGTCTTTTCCGGCCGTTCGGTGCGCAAAAGCTGGCTTTCGCCGTTGGCACCGCTCATGCCGCCGGGTCATGAAATGAAACATAAACCTGCCGCCGACCACGCAAACTCCCGCTTGCTCTGAACCACCGGACCCGTTCACGCAACCATTTTTGCGGAATTGTCTACGGGCCCCTTTGATCGCTTAAAGAACACGTAATACAGCACCGGTGCGGCAACCATCGTCAGCAGGGATGCGAAGGCTAGTCCGCCCATAATGGTTGCGGCCATGGACTGGAAAAAAGCATCCCAAAGAAGCGGCAACATGCCGAGGATCGTCGTTGCCGCCGCAAGAAACACCGGCCGCAAGCGCGATGTCGAAGCGGTTACAATGGCGTCTTCCAGTGGCATGTCGGGGTCGGCCTTTCGTGTGAGGTCGATCTCTTCGACCAGCACGATCCCATTTTTGATCAACATGCCGGACAGCGACAAGAGGCCAAGAAGCGCGGTGAAGGTGAATGGCAAACCAGTGCCCAACAGTGCAAGGCTAACCCCGTTGACCGACATTGGCACCAATAGCCAGATGATAAGCGGCTGACGCAGAGCGTTGAACAGAAGAACGGTGATGAGCACCATAATGATAATGCTCATCGGGAGCTGGGAGCCGAGAGAGGCCTGCGCATCAGTTGAGCTTTCGTATTCGCCCCCCCATTCCATCGTATACCCATCCGGAATGGACATATCTTCAATGGTGGCGCGCACTTCGGCCAGAACTCCGGCTGCCGTCAGGTTGCGGGGGATATCGGCACCAACAGTGATGACATTCGCGCGGTCACGGCGAAATACCAACGTATCCTGCGGCTCGAACCTGAACCCGTCGATCGCCTGCGCCATCGGCACCAAAGTATCGTTGCTTTCGGAATAGATGACGTGGTCCATCAGCGACAGGCCCGCATCCGGCGCGGTGCGCAGAATGATCGGGATTTGGCGGTCGCCCTCACGAAACACGCCAGCCGCGGTGCCTTCGGTGGCGAACTGCAAGATGCTGGTGATGTCGGAGCGTGAAATGCCGGACTCCTGAGCACGGTCTCCGGCATAGATCGGGCGCAGCACCAGTTCTTTTTCACGCCAGTCATAACGGGGGGATATAATGTTGGGGGACGCGGCACTCAGCCGCTCAACGGCTTCGTCCGCCAGATCACGCAGGACCGCCGGATCAGCGCCGGAAAACCGCACTTCGATCGGGGCACCGCCACCGGGGCCGAATGCCAGACGTTTGACGCGGAATTCACCCTGCGGAACTGCTTCCACTGCAAAGGCCTCCAGCTCGTCCATTTCGGACTGGATCACGTCCAGCGTGGTGACGCGGACGATCAGGTGGCCATAGCTGGGGTTAGGGTCTTCGCTGTCGTAAGTCAGCATGAAACGCGACGCGCCCATACCGGAATAGGACGTCACGGCGATCACGTCGTCGCGTTCAACCAGCCAATTCTCCAGCGTTTGCATGTCGCTGGACGTCTGATCGATGCCGGCGCCTTGGGGCAGTTTATAGTTCACGAAATAGAGCGGCGTGTTGCTGTCAGGAAAGAACTGCTGCTTGATTTGGCCAAACATGGCATAACAAACTACCGTCGTGCCGATAAGTCCGACAAGAACCAGCCAGCGCAGTTTGAGGCTGGCACGCAGCAGACTGGCATAGCCGCGGAAGATGGCACCATCGTAGCCGCCGCTCGCGCCCTTTTCACCTTGGCGGAAAAAGTAGTGGCCCAGCAGCGGGGTAACGGTGATTGCCAGAACCCACGACAACATCAGCGAAATGGCAATGACGGCAAATAAAGAGAACAGGAATTCGCCCGTCGCATCGGGACTCAGGCCGATCCCGGCAAAGGCCATGATGCCGATGACCGTGGCCCCGAGAAGTGGGATTTGCGTCTTGCTGGCTGCCTCGGTCGAGGCTTCACGGGATGTCTGGCCGCGCTGCATATTGATCTGCATGCCTTCTGCGACGACGATGGCGTTATCCACCAGCATCCCCATCGCGATGATCAACGCGCCAAGCGAGATGCGTTCCATTTCAATGGAGCCAAGCGCCATGAAGAACAAAGTGCCGACGACGGTGAGTAATAGTGTTACCCCGACAACCACAGCCGCCCGCCAACCCATGAAAACGGCGAGCACAATGATCACGATGGCTACCGACATGGCGAGGTTCACAAGAAAGGAGTTCGAGGCTTCCTCGACGACGACGTGTTGTTGGTAGATGGGTTCGATCGTAATACCGACGGGGATGGATTGTTTTAGCAGTTCCAGTCTTGCGTCGACGGCATGGCCAACTTCGACGATGTTTTCTGTCGAAAGGCCCGCAACGCCAAGACTGAACGCTTCAACTCCATTGTGGCGGAGAATCAGATCGGGGTTGTCTTCGCGTCCACGGTAAACATCTGCGAAATCTGACAGGTTCACGATCTGCCCGCCAACACCAACGGAAAGCGCCGCAATGGCTGAAACACTGTCAGACCCGTCAGGGCGTTGAATAAGTGTGCGGCCTTCGGCGTCCTGAATAGACCCGCCTTCGACAATTTCATCGGCGTTGGCCAGCGCGGCCTGCATCATGGCAGGCGGAATGCCTAGCGATGTGGACAGCGCCAGATCGGGCTCAACATAGATGCGTTCGTTTGGTGCGCCGGAAATCACCGCATCGGCGACGCCCTCAACCGAGAGCACCTCTCGCCGTAAGAAATCAGCCAGATTATTGATTTCACGATCACTGAAGCCGGGCGCGGTGATCGCATAGTAGAGTCCATAAACATCGCCGAAACTGTCATTGACATAGGGCGCGGTTGCCCCGCTTGGTAACGCGGCCTCACTGACCCGATTGCGAAGTTTTGTCCAAATACTTGGCAGCTCGCTGCCGTCGTAATGATCTTCCATCTCCACGGTGATCCACGACAGCCCCGGTTGGTTCATGGTTTCGATCAGCTTGACCTCACCCATCTTTTGAATGGCTGATTCAATAGGCTCGGACACTTCCGTCGCGACTTCTTCGGCAGAGGCGCCGGGATATTGTGTGACAACAATAGCCACTTTGATCGTAAACGCAGGGTCTTCGAGCCGCCCGAGCGATGAGAACCCCCAGATGCCACCCAACAGACACATCAGGATTACGATCCAAGTGTAGATCGGATTAACAATAGAGAAACGAGCAACATCCATGATCGGCCCTTAGCCCCCGAAACCGGTGAAACGGCGTACGTCTTGGCCATCGACAAGTGTAGATGCGCCAACGGCGACAATCTCTTGCCCGACCTCTAGTCCGGACAGGATTTCGACCTCACCACTCTCGGTGGCAGCAATCTCAACGGGCGTATGTGTGACTGTGCCCTCGATGCCGCCCGTCGGAGTGAACACCATAACGCTGGTGCTACCGTCATTGCCGATGACAATCGCGGACGCCGGAACGAGTATCGGGGCATCGTCGGCGAACAAGCTAGCCGTGACCTTGACTGACGATCCGGGCCAGACGGTCAAATCATTCTTTGGCGCCATGCCAAGCGTGATTGAATAGGTTTGGCCGACCGCAGCCGTTTCTGCGTTCACTTCCTTTACCGCGAGGGGGTACCGGTTCGGATTACCCGTAAACTCGGCGTAAATCTCGATGTTTGGGTCGCGGCCCGCTTGTTGAAACAAGGTCTCGGGCACTTCGATTTCGATCCGCAGATCGGACATGTCATGCAACCGCACAACCGGCATTCCGGCGCTCGTGGTTGAAAAATTCGGCACCAGACGTGAAGCGACCAGTGCCTCGAAAGGCGCGTGCAAGGTGGCTTGTTCCAGCGCGCGTTCAGCATTGCGCATCGCAACGCTGGCTAGTTCGACTTGCGTTTCGGCGTCCTGAACTGTGGTCTGGCTCACGGCGCTGCCTTCCAGTTGGCGATACCGGTCCAATGTGCGATTGGCCTGATCGCTATTAAGGCGGGCCTCTTCCAGGGCCAGCTCGAACGGGACAAGATCAAGGCTGGCAACCAAACCGCCTTTGGGCACATCAGCGCCTTCATCCACCGGGAAATCAATGATTTGCCCCGAAACCTGAAAGGCCAAATCCACGGTTTCCCGTGCGACGACATGGCCGAAGAAAGTACGGCTGAGACCAGACCCCGAGGCTTCAACGGTTTCAATTTTCACAATGGATGTCTGCGCTTCGCTTTGATGTGGCAACGCCAAGACAAAAGCGGTCGCAATACCTTGCACCACCAGCTTCAACCGTTTCATTTTGACCCTTTCATACCGCAACAGATGACTGGGCTTGATTCCCGAGTTCAAAAACTAAACTAATCAGTTCAATCCAGCTCAACAACCATGGATTTGGGCTTTGGGGATAAAGCCGTGTCATTTAGGCCATATGCCTTTTGATCCGCGTGGCTCGGCGACTTCTTTGGTTCTGTTTCGGGTGCAACGCGTTGGGACAACCGTCTGATCACAATTCTATCAAAACAGTCGTTTGTCCTTGAGGCAGCATCGGTCAAAATGGGCTCCGAGCAGTCATTTGCCGCAGATTTAATGAAGGTCCGCTGTAGGCCAGACAACGTCGGCAGCTTAAACAATTCGATCCAGCCGCAATGGAACACGCTCACGCTCGGGGCGCTTCAGTGCTTCCGCATACTTTCTGGCATTGCCGTCGATCCCGTCATGCCAAAGCTTCGATACAAAGTCGCGGGCATCCTGCACCGTCATATCTTTGAGTATGGGAGAGAGGGCCATAAAGAGCTCGTCCTCGGTGAGGGATGCCGCGCGACACATCGCGTCCTGATAATACGATGGATCGTTCAGGACATATTCGCTTATTGGCATCAACGCGACATTCTCGGCCGGGATCGCCAAGAAAATCATATCCTGGATGGTTTCTAAAAAGTCACGGCGAGATGTAGAGACCGGTTTGCCCTCGCTCTTCGCGTTGGCGTAGGCCTCTTTCGTTTTACCCAGCTTCGTCGCTGCGTAAGAAAACACCATGTCCCGCTTTTTGTCTGGCAGCCCAAACTTGGTACATGTCTCAATGCGCGTGATCAGCGCAGTGATTTCCACTTCGAGGTCAAAGTTTTCGAACCAAACGCGGTCTGTTTTCGGTTTTCGAGCCATCCGCCCTCTCAAGAACCATGCTACGTTAGTATATCCTTGTAGCAAACTTGGGTGGTTCGACAAGGCCGCACATATCAAGCGATGGTGTTGCGGGTGCCAATCAAAGCACCGGGCTAGGCACGGGTGTCTTTCAAGCACACTCACACAAAAAAGGGGAACCGCGTTGCCGCGGCTCCCCTGTTCTGTCAGTCGATGGTTTCGATCCGATCAAGCAACCAACGACAATCCACCGCTAGCGTCCGGCTGCTGATCATCGCTCTGCACAAACGGAATGATCGAGAACGTCTGCCCACCCCGTTGCTCTTCGTTCTGCACGGCATTGACCCGCAGATCACCGTCAGGCGTGTTGATCAGCAACGAAAGGTATTCATTACCAGTCCGGGTGCTTTTCGCCATCCAGGCCGAACCCACACGGATCGGCTTCCCTTTTGGGGAGCTCACTTCGATCCGGTAGTCGGGATGGGTTTCCTCGGTCTTGTAGTCGTTCTCGATGAGCATGAAGTCCAAATCGAACATCATATTGGCGATGTAACCCGCGAAGGCGTTGTCAGCATCCATCGCCGTTAGCTCGCCCGAGATCGAGCCGGATTTCATCGTGCCGTTTGAGACCAGCGGGATGATCTCGTAGTCTTCGCTCTTAGCATTGCGGGCTTCCTGCGTCTGCACGGCATTGACGCGGAATGGCCCAAGACCAACATCCAGCTGCATCGAGATGTAGGGATTACCGCTGGTGTTGCCGGTCTCGTTCCAGGCTGTGCCAATACGCACCTTGCGGCCAGATTTGTTGACCGCCGTGACGTCATAGTCCGGGCTGCGCTCCGACATCTTTGCGCGGGTTTCCAACTGGATCGCGATGTCGAACTTGGTGTTGTGGATTGTGCCGGTGAAGACTGCGGCTGCGGTGTCGGCGGTTTTGGTAAGGGTTCCTGCGAACATGGGTCTTATCCTTCTTGGGTTATCGGGGCCCGACATCTTGCCAGACCATCCGAGATTGCTTTTCGACCCCTCATGGAGTCACAAAACAGAAAGCCTGCTTTCAACTTTCTCCCGGCCTCTCAGACGGTGCAGAGCGCTAAATGGACGCTCGTCACCACAACACCAGCGCGACCCATTCTTTGCCCAATGGTCTGTTGGGATGTTTCAGACATCACGATCGGAAAGGAAGAACTCCTCTTCCTGACCATTTAGATGGCCTCCACTACGGTCAGTCAGACCAATGGCACTGCCGTTGTGCTCAAAGACGATGAGATACTGGCCCAGTGTATCCTTGCGGATCACATATCCCTCGTTTGACCAATGAACAGCCTTCTCTGCGTCCACAGCCGTTTGGATTTCTGCGATGTTCATGGTTATCTCCACTTAGATTGACGAACTCCGGCCAAGCACCCGACTGAATGGGCGGGTTCTTGGTTGATGCGTTTGGGGGATTGTAATGACTGTCAGCGACTTGGGTCAGGCTGCGCTGCGGATACGCGTATGCCCATCGCCAACAATGCGGGCGAGGATTGCCGCCGTATCAACTCCTGCCCCGTGCGGGACAAAGACCCGCAGCTGGAAGGCGATGATTTCGGTAAAGCATCCAAGGGCCTTGAGACCCTCAATCGTACCCTTATCCGCTCCACCAATCTCCAAGCGCACATCGCCTGCAACACGGCGGCGCGTGAGCGTCAGGCCACGCCCCAAATCGACCGGTGCTGTCGTGCCAAGAGCAGCCGTCAGCATTTCACCCGGTGTTTCCGGCGTTCCTGTCATGAACCGCGCCCGAAGGGCGGCGGCCCCGTCCTCGCTGAGCGTGCGGCCGATCATGCTGGCGCAGCCCTCGGGCGTGACGCGATAGATACGCTCGTTGCTTGTCGGGATGGTCTTCCAGATCGGAAGCAACAGACCCGTGAGCAAGTAGAGCTTTGTCGTGGTAGTTTTGGGCAAGCTGTCGGCCTCATCGTCCCAAAGCCGGGTAAACTCTGATTGCTCGACCGCCTCCCAGGCCGATGCTTCGAACTTGCCCTCCTCGAGATAGGATTTGCCAGTTGGGCGGACGACCTTCCGCATCAGCGTAACAATGTCTTCGTCATACATCTGCATCGGGCGTTTTGAGATGAGCCCAACCCGCCCTGATGCGGGATTGACCATCGGGATTTTATCGAAGTTATTGCGAAGGGCGCTATCGGCGCGCGCAATATGAACAGGATCTGTCACCTCCAATCCGATGATACGTGTCACAGCACCTGATTGCGGGCAGGTCCAGAGATCCTCCGCCGAGACCTGTTTGATTGTCTCGCCCCGCAGCGTTTCCACCCCAAGATCAAGCGTACCTGCATCCCGTGCCCTCTCGGTTTGGTCCGCGATGCGCTGCATAAACTCTGCAAAGAGCGCGTTCTGCATATGGATCGGTAGCGCCAGCACCCGGTTGAGGAACCGCTGGATAGGCGGCAATTCTTCGAGCAGCAAGCCATCTTTGTCGATCAGGCGCAATGCCGTCCAATCGGTGAAGACCTCATAGCCGATTGCCTCCGCACGCCCTGCGGCAAGATCGGCGTAGTATCCGCGCAGTGCGGAGCGCGCGATGGAGCTTTCAAGATTGTCCTCTTCACGGAACATGCCTTGCGAGCCTGTCTCGCGTTGGCCTTTGGTGAGCGCACCAAGCTGATCAAGACGTTTGCTGATTGTTGAGGTAAAGCGTTTTTCACCGTGCACATCCGAGGTGCAGACCCGGAAGAACGGCGCGCTGACCTGGGCGGAGCGATGCGTACGCCCAAGCCCTTGGATCGCCGCATCCGCGCGCCAGCCAGGCTCCAGCAGGTAATGGCGGCGCCGCTTCTGGTTCTTGGCCGTTTTTGCCGCGTGATAGGATCGCCCCGTGCCACCCGCATCCGAGAAGATCAGGATGTCCTTCTCACCATCCATAAACGCCTGCGTCTCGGAGGAATTACTGCTCGGGCTGCGTTTTTCGATGAAAAGTGCGCCGCCGCTCGATTTGAGCGGGCGGATGGACCGCCCCGTCACCTCTGCGACCGCATCCTCCCCGAATGCCCACAGGATTTGATCCAGTGCCGCGGGGATCGGGGCCAGCGCCATCAGGTCCGTCATCGCCTCATCACGTAAGGCCAATGCCTCGCGAGAGACGACCAAGGCCTCTGTTTCATCCCGCAGCGGCTCTGCAACGACATTGCCGTCAATCTCTACCAGCTTTTGGGTGTGGATCGGAAAAGCCTGTTCAAGATACCCAAGTACGTAATCGCGCGGCGTGAGCGCGCCTTCGACCAGTTCATCATCGGGGTCCATCACCTCCAATCGGCGCTTCAAGAGGCTTTCGCCCGTCGAGACCACTTGGACGACGCAGGCATAGCCATCAGATAGGTCCTGCTGAATGGCGCTGACAATCGAAGGAGCTTTCATGCCCATCAGCAGATGATTGAAGAAGCGCTGCTTTGTGCTCTCGAACCGCGACTTGGCGGAGGCTTTTGCGGTAGAGGCATTTGTCTCTCCCGAGGCATCATTGACGCCTGTCGCGGTCAGTGCAGCCTCTAAGTTATGGTGAATCGTGCGGAACGCGCCCGCATAAGCGTCGTAGATCTCTGTTTGGGCAGGCGTCAGTGCATGTTCCAGCACATCGTATTCGACCCCGTCAAAACTCAGCGCCCGCGCGGTGTAGAACCCGAGTGTTTTGAGATCGCGGGCCACGACTTCCATCGCGGCCACACCACCCGCCTCCATCGCTGAGACAAAGCTCTCGCGGCTCGGGAAGGGATATTCAGGTCCTTGGCCCCAAAGCCCGAGCCGGGACGCATAGGCGAGATTGTGGACCGATGTGGCTCCCGTCGCCGAGACATAGAAGACGCGGGCGCGCGGAGTGGCGAGTTGCAGGCGCAGACCCGCAAGACCCTGCTGGGACGGCTTTGCCCCCCTGCCCTGCTCCGATCCGGCCGCATTTTGCATTGCGTGTGCCTCATCAAAGGCGAGCACGCCGTCAAAGTCGCCCCCCATCCAGTCGAGAAGCTGGTTCAAGCGCGTGGTGCCGCATTTGCCGGCGGAGCGCAGCGTGGCGTAGGTCACGAACAAGATACCGTCGCCCATGGTGACGTGCTTGTCGGGCTTCCATTTCGAGAGAGGCTGGATATCTGCAGGCGAGCCACCAAGATCGGTCCAGTCGCGCACGGCGTCCTCAATCAAGGTTGCGGATTTCGACACCCATACGGCCTTGCGCCGCCCGGAGAGCCAATTGACCAAGATCAGGCCCGCGCACTCACGGCCCTTGCCGCAGCCGGTGCCGTCTCCGAGAAAATACCCCAAGCGGTAGGCACGTGCTTCCGCATCCTCATCACTGCGCAACATCTTGGTCTGATCCTCATCGATGGTGAACTTGCCGGGCAAATCCCGCCCATGGGCATCGTTGGCCATGATAATGGTTTCCAGCTGGGCCTCAGAGAGATGGCCCTCTGCGATCAGGCGGTTCGGCAAGCGCAGCCCCTCGGCGGCCTGCAAGGACGGCACAGGGGGTGCGACCGAGGCCATCGCAATGCTTTCAACGAGCGGCGTTGGGTGCTCCTGTGCGCCCGCAATGTCGATCCGCTGCGGGCGATAGCGGGCGTAGATCTCGGATATGGGAGTGTTTTCGCGCGGCGTCTCGAGCGTGGTGAACGACAGCGGTATTGCTGCGTGTTTTGGAGTTTTGTCACCAGATGGATTTGATACTGCAGGCTTGCGCGCTTTGTGGGGCGCGGGTTCCATCAGAGGGCGCCCGACATTCAATGAGCGTGCCGCCGTCACAGAAGCCACAATCGGACGCGCCTTGGCAATCTGGTCTACAATACCGACCGCCGCGTCGAGATCATCGATCGAGGTGCGGCTCATCTCGACGTCATCATCGACCTTATCAAAGACCATCAATTGCGTGTCCACACTGGTGCCAAGCTTGCGATAAACAGGACCGGGAATGGTGAGTGCCAGGCGCGGGGTAAGAAGGCTCACCGCGCGGGCCCAATGTGCAGCATCCCGCTCGGGGCTGAAGCCCATCGGCATGATCGCAACAAGTCTTCCGCCGGGTGCCAGTCGCTTCGCGGCCCCTATGAGATGCTTGGCAGCAATGTGCTTGTCACGGGAGCGATCGACTGAGGATGCAAACGGCGGGTTCATCACGACAACGCTGGGGGCTGTTGTTGGTGTCAGCAGATCATCAATATGTTCCGCATCATGTCCGCTCACCTGCGCGGCAAACACCTCATCGAGCAGTCGCTGGCGAAACGGGTCAACTTCGTTGAGCATAAGCTTGGCCCTTGCCCGCTTGGCAAAGCCCGCTAATGAGCCGGTTCCCGCAGAGGGTTCCAGCACAGTCTCACCGTTGCGGATAGCCGCCGCGCTCACAGCGAGGGCTGCGTAAGGCAGCGGGGTCGAGAACTGTTGCAGGCGGATCTGTTGCTCAGAGCGGCGGGTTTCGGTCAGGAGCCGCATAGCGAGGTTCTTGGCAGCACCAAGTGGGTCTGACCCGCTCGCATCCAAGAGAAGTGTTTGAACAGCAGCGGTCTGCATCATGTCGTAGGCCATGCGCCAACTCCATGCCCCGCTGGCATCGCTGCCGCCAAAGGTGTCGCGCATGATCTTTGAGAGAGAGGAGCTGCGCAGAGGACCGCGCGCGATCTCGGCGGCGATCAACGACAGGGCTGATTTGAGCTGCGCATTGGATGTGGATTGAATGGTTTGCTTCTGGTTGGCGTGGGCCATGTTGTCTGTCCTTTGTGATCCGGTTTGTGGTTCACAGGACAAAAAGCCCCCTTTGCACTTTGTGAGTGCCGAGAGGGCTTTTAACTGAATGGCTTTGAAACAGGCCTACCTATGGCCACTGCTGAGCTGCGTGCAGCACCCGCAAGATCACTATGGAACTTGGTTCGTCAGCATAAATCACGATGTAATTTGGACGCACAACCATTTCACGGGTGCCGTCAACACGTCCCACACGGTGCATCTGGGGGTGCTCTGGCAATCGTGATGTCTTGGCCTCGATTTCGTCCTTGAGAGCTTGGGCCGCATCTGGATTGTCGTCAGAAATGTAGTCGATAATCGCCAGCAGATCAGCGATGGCCGTGGCCTTCCATTCGAGATCAGGCACGGCGCTTCTTATCAATCAGCGCCTGAGCGTCTTGCATTACCTGAGCCTGCGGTGTTGTCGGCTTTGAGTCGTCCAATGCTTCCTGCACTTTGGAACGGAACCATGCGTCATAGGCGTCTGGATCCGCGGTCAGTCCCGCTGGCAACCCGCCCTCTGCGGCCACGCGCGTCAAAAGAATGCGTACGGCATCCGAGAGCGTCAGGCCGACGCCCGAGAGCGCATCCGAGGCCTGTGCTTTAAGCTGATCATCAACACGGACATGGATCATGGATGTTTGTGCGGGCATAGGAGTCTCCTTTGGTTGCTGTTGTATCTCAAATGAGATACGCAATCAAGATGGCAGAAAGTTCCACTCTAAGAGCTTCGCGCCGCAAAAAACTCCGCCAACACCGCACTGCCCTCAGCTATTTCGCGACTTATGAGCGTCGATCCCACCAGTGACGCCTTTGAAAGCCGCACAAGGCCGCCGGTTTCCGCAATGCGGTAGCAGCGCCGTTTTTGACTCCCACGCCTGTAATGGGTTGCTGTGACCATCTGGCAGGTGCTGCCATCGCTGAGCGTCACAGGGGAGGCGAGTTTGATCTTGTCGCCCTCTGCGTAGTCAGGGATCGCGGCCCAGTCCCGACACCGCTGCCGCCAGGCGTGGGCATAGCTGTCGGGGTCTTTCAACTCGGACAGCAGATTGAGGATGCTCAGCGGCGCGCGGGACTCACAGGGGCCGGCGCTTTCCTCCATGTCCTTATAGCCCCAGCACCCGTCGTCGTATCGCGTCAGGAACACTGCACCGAAGGTGAATGACCCGTCATCGTCGATCATGTAAGTCCTGTCTTCCAAAGGCGTGCCATCAAGGATTTCAACCTTTGCCGCCGCATACCACGTCGAGCCGACTTTGGAGGTTTTGACCAGTGTGGTGCGGCGGGTTTCATTCTCGAAGGTGCAGAGACGTCTGATCTCAGCCTTCTCATCGGCATAGCTCTGAACCCGCCGGTCGGTGTAAAACAACCAGCCCATTATGCTGCCCTCCGCTCATCAAGCTCCATCAACACATCGAGCGGCACGCGATACGGCTGCATGGCATCGAAGTCCTCACAGTTGCCGCAGTTTTGAACGATGGCGAAGGTGTCACAGGCGTCCTTCAGGACCACTCGGAATGTTCCGCCAAGACCTGAAGGCACTTCATAAATACCGCCGATCAGAAAGTCCGAGGCGCGGCGCACGAAGACGCGAATGGAATGGCCATCGGTTGCCAGCCGAATGGCCCGTTCCAATTGGGCAGGAAGGTCGAACAGGAGCGCGCATGCGCGATCTGCGCCGCAACAGCGGACGCGGAGAATTTGAGAATAGCCATGGGAATGTCTTTCTTGGTGTTTCTAGGGAATGTCGGGATCTGACCCGCGCCTGATGTTTCCAAGCGCGGGTCGCCTCAATGGATCAGGCAGCTTTTGCTTGAACGGGCTCGGTTTGAGCGGCGACTTCCGCCGCGTCGACATCCAAGCTGACACCACCGGTCGTTTGCATCATCGGCGGGCACCACGCCGCAACGGCCGCGTGTTGTGCGTCTGTGAGGGTCGCAAATGGCTCGGCGAAGAGCTTGTCGCAAAAGGCGACGATCTCTTTCTTGCTCATGGAGGCAAGTGTCACCGCCTCCTGCGCAAGGCCTAGCTCTTCACCAAGGATTTTGAGCAGCCATGCCTTTTTGAACCGGTTGAACAGCGCCGCGTTCGGCGTCCAATGCGCGCGAATGTCAGGCATCACCTCGATCTCGAAGTCGTGCATCAGGCTGTCGCTCTTAACGCTGCGGGCAAAACACGATTGCGTCGTGCTAGCCGTGGCATAGGCGACCAGTTTGGCCTTCTCGCCCGCCTCAAGGGCACGGAACGATGCAAACTGATCTGCCGGAGACTTCGCCTCATCCGCCCAGGACAGATCGAGTGCGTCATGCGCCTCGGCCACCTGTTCCAGTGAGGTGCCGTCGATCTCGTCCATCTTGGCATGGCTGCGATATTCTTTGCGGGCCTCGACCTTGACGGCGTGAGTTGTGCTCATGCCGCCAAGCACGTCCGTGACCAGTTTGAACAATGTCAGATCAAGCGTAGCCTCCGGATGCAGCGTCATCGCCGCCCCGAGGGCCATTGCCCGTTCGGTCTTGAGGTCTTGGGTCAGGGAGGCGGGATAGACGATGTGATCGCCAGTCGGGTCTTGTGCATCATTTGATGTGCCGCCAGCGCTGGTTGTCTGCGCTGTCGCCTCAGGCTTGTCCTCTGGCCGTACCAAACCGACATGCAGGGTAATCTTGCCGTTCGACCAGGAGGCGATGACACCACCCTGCGCAAGATCGTCTGCACTGTAGGCCTCCTGCAGATCCCGCGCCTCTTCTTCGAGCGCATCCACGCGGTCGTAGAGGGCGTTGTAGGCATCGGTCTCGAGGGTCTCGTCCTCCATCTCAAGTTGCAGTTTCTCGAGCTCCTCGGTGATCTCATCCAAGCGCTTTTGACCAGCGGCATCAGGCTCGACCGGACCAGGATAGACGCGACCATATTCTGCCATTGTTGCATAATCGTAGCGCACCAATGCCTCTGCCCACGCAAATCCCATGTGGGCCCGTGCCTCTTCGGCGGCCGCGGTAAGTTTTTCGACCATGATAGCCTCGACCAGTGCGATGTCTTCTAGCACCGAATGCTCCTCGAGGAGATCGGCAGCGATGGGACCACCCTGCGCCTCGTATTCCTCGCGCACGAAGGCCCCGATATCGTCGCTCACCTGCACACCGCGGGTTTTAAGCGCCTGACGCACCGTATAAGCCTGCACGTAGCTGTCATCGCTGGTCAGCGCCTCGTACACCTCAAGCTGCACGGCATGGCTTGGATGGTCCGCAAAGGCCTTCATCGTATCGAGCGTGATAGACTTGGCGCGGGCTGCCGCGCGGATGTCGGGATGAATGAGACCATAGCGCAAACGGCCTTTGACGGCTGCGACTGTGGTGCCGAACGTCTTGGCAATCGTCTCAGGCGATTGCCCATCGACTTCCATCATACGCGCAAAGGCCTCGAACTCGTCGATAGCGTTCATCGGTGCCTGTGTGATGTTTTCTGCCAGCGACAAGGCCGTGGTCACATCGCAGTTTTCCGGCACCAGGCGGCATTCGATCTTGGTTTTCTTGGTGAAGCCTTTGGCGGATTTGTCGGCGACCAGTTCGTTCAAGGCAGCGCGACGTCGACCACCTGCCAAGACGCCAAACTTGCCATCGATCTTTTGCACAAGCAACGGTTGGATGATGCCCAAGACACCGATGCTGGCCGTGAGGTGGGAGATCGCCTCAGACTCGTAGGTTTCAGGGGAATTGCTGCGCACATTGGCAGGATGCGACGTGAGATCACCAATGGCGACCGAGATGGATTTGAGAGCATGTGTCATGTGATGTCCTTTTGAGATGTTGCGCCGTTCGAACATTCGGAACGGCCTGACCAATCCCCAGGGCGGGGATCACATGACAAAAGGCCCGCTTCCGTAATGGGGCGGGCCTTTGTCAATAGCTTCGGAAATGTCAAAAACGTCCGGTCAAGAACTTACTCTCCACCGAATTTGAGATACCAATTC
>NZ_SOBH01000007.1:2500-6188 GCF_004365635.1 Litoreibacter halocynthiae
ACGAACACAATCCAAGTCAAGTAAACTAACCTACAAGATATATCGCAGCAGGCTTTGAACCAGACTGTTGCGGTGGGAAAATTTACTCTTTTGATTAAGAGGTTCCTGAAAAGGGCCTCACCCTGAAGGCTTACAAAAGGGCTTTTGGGGCGCGGAGGAAGCAGACCTGCACGGGTCCGTCTTCTTCTGGATCAAATCAAGCGCGAGAAGGGCGATTGGTGGATGCCTTGGCAGTAAGAGGCGATGAAGGACGTGATACTCTGCGATAAGTCGTGGTGAGCCGAGAATAGGCTTTGACCCACGAATTTCCGAATGGGGCAACCCACCTGATACTTTGTTATTACCACTCTTCGGGGTGGCTAATAATGAGGTAAACCAGGTATTTTTAACCTGAATACATAGGGTTAAAAAGGCAAACCCGGGGAACTGAAACATCTAAGTACCCGGAGGAAAGGAAATCAACAGATACTCCCCTAGTAGCGGCGAGCGAACGGGGACCAGCCGAGCTGTGATTGTGATTAGAATGGTCTGGAATGGCCAACCATAGTGGGTGACAGTCCCGTATAAGAAGCATGATCGGACGTATTAAGTAGGGCGGGACACGTGAAATCCTGTCTGAACATGGGGGGACCACCCTCTAAGGCTAAGTACTCCTTACTGACCGATAGTGAACCAGTACCGTGAGGGAAAGGTGAAAAGCACCCCGACAAGGGGAGTGAAACAGTTTCTGAAACCGGTCGCCTACAAACAGTTGGAGCCCCCTTGAGGGGTGACAGCGTACCTTTTGTATAATGGGTCATCGACTTGGTCTATCTAGCAAGCTTAAGCCGTTAGGTGTAGGCGCAGCGAAAGCGAGTCTTAATAGGGCGCATGAGTTAGATGGATCAGACCCGAAACCGAGTGATCTAGGCATGATCAGGATGAAGGTTAGGTAACACTAACTGGAGGTCCGAACCCACACCTGTTGAAAAAGGTCGGGATGAATTGTGCCTAGGGGTGAAAGGCCAATCAAACTCGGAGATAGCTGGTTCTCCGCGAAATCTATTTAGGTAGAGCGTCAGACGAATACCCTCGGGGGTAGAGCACTGGATGGGTAATGGGGACTCACCGTCTTACTGATCCTAACCAAACTCCGAATACCGAGGAGTAATATCTGGCAGACACACGGCGGGTGCTAACGTCCGTCGTGAAGAGGGAAACAACCCTGACCTACAGCTAAGGCCCCTAATTCATGGCTAAGTGGGAAAGCAGGTGGGACGACCAAAACAACCAGGAGGTTGGCTTAGAAGCAGCCATCCTTTAAAGATAGCGTAACAGCTCACTGGTCTAATTTAAGTTGTCCTGCGGCGAAGATGTAACGGGGCTCAAGCCATGAGCCGAAGCTTAGGATGCCGTAAGGCATGGTAGCGGAGCGTAGTGTGACATAACACTCTGTCTTTTCTATCGCATCGTCACGAGAGCCAGGAGGCAACTCCGCGCTCAAGTAGCGAAGCGGTAGCGCAGACACGAGTGTTTTCTGTGAAGCCGGGGCGTGAGCCATCCGGTGGAGAGATCACTAGCGAGAATGATGACATGAGTAGCGACAAACAGGGTGAGAGACCCTGTCGCCGAAAGTCCAAGGGTTCCTGCTTAAAGCTAATCTGAGCAGGGTAAGCCGACCCCTAAGGCGAGGCCGAAAGGCGTAGTCGATGGGAACCAGGTTAATATTCCTGGGCCATGAGGTGGTGACGGATCTCGAAGGTAGTTCATCCTTATCGGATTGAATGGGCTGCTTAGAGGTTCCTGGAAATAGCCCCTCTATAAGATCGTACCCTAAACCGACACAGGTGGACTGGTAGAGAATACCAAGGCGCTTGAGAGAACGATGTTGAAGGAACTCGGCAAAATACCTCCGTAAGTTCGCGAGAAGGAGGCCCAGTTTCTACGCAAGTATTGACTGGGGGCACAAACCAGGGGGTGGCGACTGTTTACTAAAAACACAGGGCTCTGCGAAGTCGTAAGACGACGTATAGGGTCTGACGCCTGCCCGGTGCCTGAAGGTTAAAAGGAGGAGTGCAAGCTCCGAATTGAAGCCCAGGTAAACGGCGGCCGTAACTATAACGGTCCTAAGGTAGCGAAATTCCTTGTCGGGTAAGTTCCGACCTGCACGAATGGCGTAACGACTTCCCCGCTGTCTCCAACATCGACTCAGCGAAATTGAATTGCCTGTCAAGATGCAGGCTTCCCGCGGTTAGACGGAAAGACCCCGTGCACCTTTACTACAGCTTCACACTGGCATCAGGCACAATATGTGCAGAATAGGTGGTAGGCTTTGAAGCGGACACGCCAGTGTTCGTGGAGCCTTCTTTGAGATACCACCCTTATTCTGCTTGATGTCTAACCGCGGTCCGTTATCCGGATCCGGGACCCTGTGTGGCGGGTAGTTTGACTGGGGCGGTCGCCTCCTAAACAGTAACGGAGGCGCGCGAAGGTTGGCTCAGACCGGTCGGAAATCGGTCGTTGAGTGCAATGGCAGAAGCCAGCCTGACTGCGAGTCTGACAAGACGAGCAGAGACGAAAGTCGGTCATAGTGATCCGGTGGTCCCGAGTGGAAGGGCCATCGCTCAACGGATAAAAGGTACGCCGGGGATAACAGGCTGATGGTGCCCAAGAGTCCATATCGACGGCACCGTTTGGCACCTCGATGTCGGCTCATCTCATCCTGGGGCTGGAGCAGGTCCCAAGGGTACGGCTGTTCGCCGTTTAAAGAGGTACGTGAGCTGGGTTTAGAACGTCGTGAGACAGTTCGGTCCCTATCTGCCGTGGGTGTAGGATACTTGAGAGGAGTTGCCCCTAGTACGAGAGGACCGGGGTGAACGAACCACTGGTGGACCAGTTGTCATGCCAATGGCAGTGCTGGGTAGCTATGTTCGGAAAGGATAACCGCTGAAGGCATCTAAGCGGGAAGCCCCCCTCAAAACAAGGTATCCCTGAGAACCGAGGTAGACCACCTCGTCGATAGGCCAGAGATGTAAGCGCGGCAACGCGTTCAGTTGACTGGTACTAATTGTTCGATAGGCTTGATTTGATCCAGTAGAAGCCAGACTTTTACAGGACTATCTTCAAAAGCTACACATATGTGTAAGTGACTTGGATTACAGACATCGTTAGATGTCTGGAAATAGTTTGAATACCTAGGTGGTTATAACGACCGGGTGGCTGTCACGATTGCCATGCAATCATGACCTTGCCACGCGTTCAAAATACCTAAGTATTTTGAACGGTGTTTGTGTTCTTTATTTGGTTTGGTGGTCATAGCGCGAGCAAAACACCCGATCCCATCCCGAACTCGGCCGTTAAGTGCCGTCGCGCCGATGGTACTGCGTCTTAAGACGTGGGAGAGTAGGTCACCGCCAAACCTAATAAGGAACACAAACGTATCTCTCTTATGATGCGCCTCTCCTATACAAATAGTTCTCGAGGCAGCGCACAATTGACCGCACATAGGTCAATCTCTGGCGCGGGATGGAGCAGCCCGGTAGCTCGTCAGGCTCATAACCTGAAGGTCGTAGGTTCAAATCCTACTCCCGCAACCAAAATTAACCAATTACCACAATGCGTTAACAGCCACCCAAGGGTGGCTTTCGGCGTTAGGGCTATCGCCATGGAAGCTCTGTGGATGCAACCGAAGCGCGTAATGTCGCGCTAA
>NZ_SOBH01000008.1 GCF_004365635.1 Litoreibacter halocynthiae
TTGGACGAACCCATCCAAGAAGGATCCGCTTCGAACGGCAGTTCAGGCTATGTGACATTTCCAGATCTGAAAATACTGCCAGATTTTGACAAGCTCTGGTCTGGGTATCCTAATCAAGGCTCTCTTGATGTCGTGACGCAGATTGGCGGAGAAGTTCAGCAGCTTTTCGGGCCTACACTTGAAGAACTTCTTGACGGCGATGATGAACCACTTCCGAATGAATTCTCGAATACATGCGTCGTAAGAACATCTGAGGCCTTTAACAGTGTAGGCCCTGACTACGTACCATTTGTGGGGTTTCGCGATCTTGAAACCGAAAATGGAAATGAGGGTCGCGGTTTTGGAATAACCAGAGGCGATCTGGCAATTTCGATTTATCGCCCTGGAGGCGGAGCAAATTGGCCGAACGGAAGACCTTTCGCCTATGGCGTGCGCCTGGACGAGTTTGCGCCTTACATGCAGTACTACTTCCCAGATGCGCCTTTGATTAGAGGCACAAACCTACAAACACCTTTTGTCGGCAAGAAGGGCGTAGTCTTCTTCACTGTCGGTGGGTGGGATGATGCAAACGGGCACTTCGACATCTGGAATGGGTTCGCTGCGGATGACCTGGTTCCAAATGGCCAGGCAGAAGTAGGTTCAAGGATTCGGTACTTAGCATATTTCCGCCGCTCCACGACGATCACATTATGGCAGCATGTTAAGATCGAGCTCAAAGAGATCCAGCGCAATGACGGTGTTTGCACCGCAGTCTACCAGATGCAGGGAAGCTAGATATGAGCGTGCCAATCAATAAATGGGTTATCATGGCGTTTATTCTGACGATCACGATGGCATCATGCCGTGCCGACGAAGCGGTGAACCCATTTATTGACGTCCCGATGGATGGAGCAGAGCCGAACGAATCAGCTTTTGCAATCCAACACCATGAAGTCACCATTGGCGAGTACCTGGCCTGTGTGGAAGCCGGCGTCTGCGCTGCGTGGATACCACCTAATTTTTCAGGTGAGGCAAGCCCGCTTGAGCCTGCGCCGTCGCAATACAACGCATTGCGCCTCGGTGCTGGTCCAACGCGGTACGGCACAGTCGAAGAAGACAGCGTTGAGAATGCAGTCCAGAGCCTTGTGGAGGACTTTAAATCTGATTTGGCCGACCGACTGCCAGTGACCATAATCAGCCCAACGGACGCTCAAACCTATTGCAAATGGCGGGGCGGCGCATTGCCCAATCGTTTGCAGAGAAGCCATGTCGTCACAACATACGCCCCTGACGCCTTGGAAATGTATCGCGACGCAATGTTAAGCGGTGAGGGACGGCAGAATTGCAGCGCATTCAACTTACCATTCCATGATGTTCGCGTTCTTATTGAACAATTCGGGTCAATCGTTCCGGAGTATCTTTCCTCCGACAAGACTGTTCGGATGTGCCGTACCGGCCCGTCGTTGGCTAACGAGGTTTTTTCCGCGCCAGAGAATTTGTTGGGCTCAGTACATGAATGGACATTCCGACAAGCGGGCGCAGACGATGTCTTCGCTTCAGGCGGAAGTTGGGCGAATGGAGAATTTGCATTTGAGGGGGGGCTTAACGGAAAGCTAGGAGAGGCGTCACGGCGCGCAATAGATGTCGGATTCCGGTGTGTGCAACCGCGATGATAACAGGATTGGTTTCCATTAGGGCAAGCCAGGTTGGACCGTAGCATCTTAAGCGGGACCAATTTAGGTAGACGATTACCTGGCAGTTTGGACGGGAGATTAATGGTCTGCCCCGGTTCTCATCTGTGACCTAGCCCGCAGAAAAAAGTAAGTGGTTAAAGTCTAGAGATTTCAAAGAATCGGATTGCCCAAGAACTGTGAATTTGCCTTCCCTACGATTTGGCACCTTCTGCGAACGGCAGCAATGCGGGCTGCAAATGC
>NZ_SOBH01000009.1 GCF_004365635.1 Litoreibacter halocynthiae
AAAGGGAAAGATGCCGTAATGGGGCTTACCGCGAATCAAACACGTTTCGCTTGTCTGCTAGCTTAATTTGGAGTGCCGTTGCCCTTGATGCGCCTGCAGCGCGTCTGCGAGGTCGTATGTTTCCATGCGCCTCAATTCCTAAGAATAGAAAGGCAACGACATGAATGTATATATTGGATTGGACGTCTCACTGGCAAGCACCGCGATTTGTGTGCTGGGGCCGCAGGGGAAGATTGTTGAAGAATTGCAAGCAGCGAGCGAACCTGAGGCGCTGGTTCATGCGGTCGGCTCACTTCCGTATACGATCGACGCAATTGGACTTGAAGCGGGGCCGCTTTCTCAATGGCTGAGTAAAGGGATCGAGGAGGCAGGGTTTGAGGTTGTCTTGATGGAAACGCGGTTGGTGAAAGCTGCCTTGAAAGCAATGCCGATCAAGACCGACAGGCGCGATGCTCAGGGGATTGCTCGATTGCTGCAGATGGGTTGGTACAGGCCCGTGCACCGCAAATCCGTTTCATCCCAGGAAATACGCGCTTTGCTGACTGCGCGAAAGTCTGTTCAACAAGCGATCATCAACTTAGAACTCTCCATGAGGGGTGTTCTCAGGAACTTCGGCTTGAAGCTCGGGCACGTCACCCGGATCAGGTACGAGGCCCGCGTGAGGGAACTGGTTGTCCAAAACGACATTCTTTCCGCCTCGGCGTTGTCGCTTCTGCGTGCCCGGGAGCAGTTGAGGGCCGAGCTGGCAAGTCTGGACACAAAGATCACCGGGTTGGCAAAACATGACGACGTTTGTCGGCTGATGATGACGATGCCGGGTGTCGGCCCGATTGTTGCTCTGACTGTAAGATCCGCGATCGATGATCCGAACCGCTTCGCGCGATCGAAAGACGTTGGCCCTTGGGCGGGACTGACGCCGAGGCGCACTCAATCTGGAGAAATGGACATTGTCGGGCAAATTACCAAAGCTGGTGATCGCGGTCTGCGAACGGCTTTGTATCAAGCGGCGATGATCCTGATGCACCGCGGTGCCCCAAACTGGCTGCAATCCTGGGCACTCAAAGTGGCGCACAGGCGCGGAGCGAAACGGGCCATAGTTGCACTTGCTCGACGAATTGGAGTCATTTTGCACCGCATGTGGAGAGACAGCACGCCGTTTCGCTACACGCAAAGCTCCAGCGCAACAGCCTGAGTGAAGCACTTCAAGAATTTCTCGAAACGGAGGTATGAGCTGCGCCTGACAACAGGAACAACGAGGTCCCTTGCCGGGACGCGGTTTCTGGAGATGCCGAAGGCCCGCAAGTTATCAACAATCGTTGAATACGCGGGAAAGATGGGTACCCAGGACCATATTTGGACCAGGCATAGAGTGGCAGCTACGGGCTGACTACGGACGGAAGAACGAAGCCCGAGCATGGGGTATTCCTCAGACCTGAAGTGCGGTTGCAGTGAAAAAGAAAAAGTAAGCTTATGAATTGGTATCTCAAATTCGGTGGAGAGTAAGTTCTTGACCGGACGTTTTTGACATTTCCGAAGCTATTGACAAAGGCCCGCCCCATTACGGAAG